>CANLEH010000002.1 GCA_947489665.1 uncultured Roseicyclus sp.
CGGTTGTAGCTCAGTTGGTTAGAGTACCGGCCTGTCACGCCGGGGGTCGCGGGTTCGAGCCCCGTCAACCGCGCCACTTTTTTCTGGGATCCCGAATGAACCGCCTCTGCTCCGCCGCATTGATATCGCTTGGCCTGTCAGCGCCCGTCTGCGCGGATGGATCCGAGGCGATACCGCCAATCCTGCAGCTTCCATTGGATATTGCCGTGCTGGTCGGGGCCGGGTCAGACGATGTTTTGGAACGGTTGGAACAGCAATTCCCGGATCACCGTGTCCGTTTGAGCAATATGGTCGCTCCGGTGGACGATGAGATGTTCTGGGTCATTGAAGGTACCCTGAGAATCACCCAAGACCCGGTGCGCGTATTTGGCCTGTCGTGCACGCAATATGGTATCGCAACGCGGGATTACTTTGGCGGGAACACCGATCTGACCGCTCTGGACCAAATCATTTTGATTGAAGCGAGTGTCCGTGCGGATGACATGGCCGTTTGGCCTGAGGACGCGGGTGCGGTGTTAAACTGCACAACGACGCTGGTCGCCCCGACCTCTGACACTGCGATCGATTTGGATGAGGCACAGATCGACAGGGTCCTTGCCGAGTATTTTGCTGTGCGCGTTTGGCAAGATGACCCGTTGGGCCTTCGGTCGGACACCCGTGAAGTGACGGCAACGGAGGCCGCGCGCGGTGACGCAGTGTTTTTTGAATCGGCGATCATTTCCCTCCAAGGGATCCGTGTAGGCGTCCAAACCCGCAGTTTCGCCCGTGTCGGCGGTGTGTGACCCATTGTGAGATCCTGGGCAGCGGCTTAGCCTCTGCGACCATGAAAACCGGCCTGATTTCACTTGGTTTCGCCTTACTGGCGACAGGCCCGCTTGCCGCACAACCACTGAACTTTCCCTTGGCGGAGATATTGGCCCTTGCGTCCCATGCCGACGCGCAGGCCGACAGGTTTCAAGACCGGTTGGAAGCGGCGCTGCCCGGCGTGCAATTTGAGCCATCGCCCGAGATCGCCTCTGTCGACGATCCGTTTCGGTGGGCGCTTGGTGGGATATTCGGGGGCGAGGGGGCCTCGCCGCGCCCAGGTGCACTGTTCGGGTGCGCGCGCTACGGTGTGGCGACCCGCGACCTCTTCACCGAATACGGCTTTGCACGACCTGAGACGTTTGGATTGATGGGTGCCGTCTTGCCCTTGGCCGATGACGCGGAGGTTTGGCCCGAGGCCGCGGTGGCCCGGCTGCATTGCACCTTCATCTGGGACGATGCCGAAACCGTGGCGATCCTGCCTGAGGCCGCGGCCGCTGCCGGGTTGCGCGCAGTCTACGCGCAGGTGGAAATTGAAACCGGTGGGCTGTTTTTGCCGCTTCTGGGTGAGGACGGCTTCAGACTGTCAGGGCGGAACGACGCCGGTGACAGTATCGTTTGGGTCGAAAGCGGCGATGTGATCCTGACCAACGGTCACCAACAGGTATCCTTTCGCGCCTTCCTGATCGGCGGCGCTGTCTGAGGCGGAGGGCAAGGCGGCCATTGCCCTCCGCCTCAGATCGCGCAGGCGTTTGCGACATGTGGAGAGGGCGAAGGGGGCGCTGCCCCCAAACCCCCGGCATATTTGACGAACAAAGAGGGCGGGCGCGCGTCAGCCTTTGTGGATCCACCCGCCGCCGAAGATTCGGGTGCCGGTCGGGTCGTAGAAAACGCACGCTTGGCCGGGGCTCACACCTTCTTCGGCCACCACAAGCTCAACCTCCGCCTCGGTGGCGGAAATTGGGCGGATCGTGGCCCCGCGCGGAGGACGGGTGGAGCGGATTTTGACATCCAGTTCCCAAGCCTCGCGGCTGTCGAACGGAGCATCGCCAAGCCAGTTGATCTCGCGCACTGGTACGGTGCGTGTGCTCAGCGCTTCTTTCGGGCCCACGATCACGCGCCGCGTGTCGGGGTCCAGTTTCACGACGTAAAGCGGGTCGCTCAAACCGCCGATGCCAAGGCCGCGGCGTTGACCAATCGTGTAATGGATCACGCCGCGATGCTCGGCCAGGACGTTGCCGTCCATATCCACGATCTCGCCGGGATCCGCCGCACCGGGGCGCAGCTTTTCGATCACAGCCGCGTAGTTGCCGTTTGGCACAAAGCAAATGTCCTGACTGTCGGGCTTGTCCGCCACGCTCAGCCCGTATTTTGCGGCCAGCGCACGGGTCTCGGCCTTGGAGGCCAGGTGGCCAAGCGGGAAACGCAAGTAGTCAAGCTGCTCTTGCGTCGTGGAAAACAGAAAATAGCTCTGGTCGCGCGCGGCATCGGCGGCGGAGTGTAGCTCCGCCTTTTGCGCCCCCATCATCCGCTGGATGTAGTGGCCGGTCGCCATGCAATCGGCCTCAAGATCTTTGGCGGTGCCCAACAGATCCTTGAATTTCACACGCTCATTGCAGCGGATGCAGGGGACAGGCGTGGCGCCCGCAAGGTAGCTGTCGGCGAATTCGTCAATCACCGCATCCTTGAACACATTTTCATAGTCGAGGACGTAATGCGGGAAACCCATCGTCTCAGCCACACGGGCCGCGTCATGGATGTCACGGCCGGCACAGCAGGCCCCTTTCTTGGCAAGTGCTGCGCCGTGGTCATAAAGCTGCAGCGTCACGCCCACCACATCATAGCCCTGTTCGGCCAGCATGGCCGCAACCACAGAGGAATCCACGCCGCCCGACATCGCGACCACAACGCGCGTGTCTTGCGGGGCTTTTGCAAAGCCAAGGGAATTTAGGCCGTCTGCGCGGTCGAGTGCCATATCGGTTTGCCCAATTGAAGGTGTGCCGCAGCCATATAGGAAAAAGCCGAGACATCTCAAGGCGCGCTTACTTGATCTTAAGTCTCAACGGTCACAGTGCCCGCGACCCAAGAACAAAAGCTGTGAGGCCAAGATGTACATTCGAAAAATCCAGGGGCCCCATGCGGTCACCCTGCCCAACGGGGCGACACTGACCCGATCAGACTTGCCATCGCCCAAGACCACGCGGTGGGTCGCCAGCCGTAAGGCAGCGGTGGTTCACGCCGTTGATCATGGATTGATGACGGCGGAAGAGGCGATTCGCACCTATTCCCTATCTGAGGAGGAATTGGAAAGCTGGCGCCTGGCTGTTTTGAAACACGGCGAAAAAGCCTTGAAAACAACGGCTCTTCAGAAGTTTCGCGAATAAACCGCAAAAGAAAAGTGATATTTTGGAGAAATAGCACCGTGCAGGTAACGTGTAATTAACCATTTCGACGAAGAGTGGAGTTAACAAACGAGTTTAATTGGAGAGAGCTGATGCGGGTTCTGCTTGTCGAAGACGATCCTACCACGTCGCGCAGCATCGAAATGATGCTGAATCACGCGAACCTGAATGTCTATTCCACCGACCTCGGGGAAGAGGGAATGGACCTTGCGAAGCTCTACGATTACGACATCATCTTGCTTGACCTGAACCTGCCTGACGTCTCGGGGCATGAGGTTCTGCGCCATCTGCGCACCGCCCGGGTCGAGACGCCTATTCTGATCCTGTCCGGCCTCGACGATCCAGAGAACAAGCTCAAAGGGTTCGGTTTCGGCGCGGATGACTATCTGACCAAGCCCTTCCACCGCGAAGAACTGGTGGCCCGTATCCACGCCATCATCCGACGCTCCAAGGGCCACGCTCAATCCGTGATCGAAACCGGGCGTATCTCCGTCAATCTCGATGCGAAGACGGTGGATGTCGAAGGCGCGCCGGTGCACCTGACCGGCAAGGAATACCAGATGCTCGAGCTCCTTTCGCTGCGCAAAGGGACCACGCTGACGAAAGAGATGTTCCTCAACCATCTTTACGGCGGCATGGATGAGCCTGAACTCAAGATCATCGATGTCTTCATCTGCAAACTGCGCAAGAAATTGTCCGAGGCGACCGGCGGGGACACCTATATCGAAACGGTATGGGGCCGCGGATATGTTCTGCGCGATCCGGTGCCGCAAGCCGAGCAGATGGACATGGCCGCAACCGGCTGAACCGCTTTCCCTGCAGCAAGACCGAAAGACGGCCCTTGGCAATCGCTCGGGGCCGTTTTTCCTTGTGCCGAACCGCCTGCTCAACCGCGTCGCTCTGGACCATCGCCGCGCCGCGACCTACACCCAAGAGCGGAGGCATCGTTCGGGGGAATTGGCCATGTCGAAACAGACCGACACACCGACTGAAGAGGCATCAACGCTCGATGCAGAGGCCGCCGAAGCGCGCCTTGCCGAATTGGCCCATCTGCTTGGGGCCGCCAATGACGCCTATTATCAGGACGATGCACCAGAGCTGAGCGATGCCGAATTTGACAGGCTGAAACGTGAGAACGCTGCGCTTGAGGCACAGTTTCCTGATCTCAAACGCACCGACAGCCCCTCAGATCAGGTCGGTGCCGCGCCATCTGCAGGGTTTTCCAAAATCACCCATGCCGAGCGGATGCTCTCGCTCTCAAACGCATTTGACGCGAGCGATGTGCAGGATTTCGTAAATGGCATCCGCAGGTATCTGGGGCTGAACGAGGCCGCACCCCTCCCATTCACGGCAGAGCCCAAAATCGACGGCCTGTCGCTTTCCCTGCGTTACGAAGGCGGCAAACTCGTGCACGCCGCCACGCGGGGCGACGGCACAACGGGCGAGAACGTCACCGCCAATGCCCGCACGATCAGCGACATCCCCACATCTCTGACCGGCGCGCCGGAGATCCTCGAAGTGCGCGGCGAGGTCTATATGTCCCACGCCGACTTCGCGGCCCTGAATGCGCGTCAGGAAGAAGCCGGTGATAAGGTCTTTGCAAACCCGCGCAACGCCGCCGCAGGCTCGCTCCGCCAGTTGGACCCCAGCATCACCAAAGCGCGCCCCCTGAAATTCTTCGCCTATGCCTGGGGAGAGATCAGTGCCCCGTTGGCCGAGACCCAGACAGGCGCCCTGTCCAACCTCAAGGCGCTCGGCTTTCAAATCAACGATCGCACGAGAACCTGCCAAAACAGCGAGGAAATGCTGGCGCACTACGCGAGTATTGAGGCGGGGCGCGCAGACCTTGGCTATGACATCGATGGCGTTGTCTACAAGGTCGACGATCTCTCCTACCAGCGCCGCCTCGGCATGCGTTCCACAACGCCGCGTTGGGCCATCGCCCATAAGTTCCCGGCCGAGCTTGCCTGGACCACGCTTGAGGCCATCGATATCCAGGTCGGCCGCACCGGCGCGCTCAGCCCGGTCGCCCGCCTGAAACCCGTAACCGTGGGCGGGGTCGTCGTCTCCAACGCGACCCTGCATAATGAGGACTATATCGCGGGCCGCGACGCCAATGGTGCGCCCATTCGCCCCGATGAAAAAGGAGTCGGCAAGGATATCCGCGTGGGCGATACCGTCCAGATCTACCGCGCCGGCGATGTGATCCCGAAAGTGGCCGATGTCGATCTGTCCAAACGCCCCGCCAACGCGGCGCGATACGTCTTTCCCGTCACTTGCCCGGAATGCCAAAGCCAGGCGATCCGCGAAGAAGGTGACGCGGTGCGCCGCTGCACGGGCGGGCTGATCTGCCCGGCCCAGGCCGTCGAAAAGCTCAAGCACTTCGTCTCGCGCGCCGCATTCGACATCGAAGGGCTTGGCGCCAAGCAGGTTGAGGCCTTCCACACGGATGGCTGGGTCAAGGAACCCGCGGATATCTTCACCCTGCGGGACCGCTTTGGGCAGGGCCTCCAACAGCTCAAGAACCGCGAGGGCTGGGGGGAGAAATCGGCCGACAACCTGTTCCAGGCCATTGACGAAAAGCGCGAAATCCCACTTGCGCGTCTGATCTTTGCCCTTGGCATTCGTCATGTGGGCGAGGTTGCCGCGGCTGATCTCGCGCGCCACTACACGAGCTGGGACGCGCTGGCGCAAACCGTCGATGCGGCCGCCCCCGCGGCAACCGCGCACCGCGCCGCAGAAGAGGCGATTGTAGCAGAGCGGGCCAAGGCCGCCGATGAAGGCCGCCGCGCCAATCTGTCCGCCGCACGCGAAGCCGCCTGGGCGGACACCCCGCCGGACGCGAAAGCGGCCTGGGAAGACCTGACAGGCATCGACGGCATCGGCGCAACCGTCGCCGTGTCGCTTGTGACCACCTTCCAGCAAACGACCGAGCGTGCCTCGATCGACCGCTTGGTTGCCATGCTCCGCCCCACGGCGCCTGAAGCACGGGCAACCGACAGCCCCGTGGCAGGCAAAACGGTGGTCTTCACCGGCAGCCTTGAAAAGATGACCCGCGCCGAAGCCAAGGCGCGCGCGGAAAGCCTTGGCGCCAAGGTCTCGGGCAGCGTGTCTGCCAAAACGGACCTGCTGGTGGCAGGGCCCGGTGCCGGGTCAAAGGCTACGAAAGCGGCGGAACTGGGTATCGAGACCATCGACGAAGATGGATGGCTGGCATTGGTGGGCGATGGCTGAGCAGGTCCCAAAAGGTCGGCCAGAACTTCTGTTCCCGCTCTTCGCCGGGCTGGAGACGCTGGATGGTGTCGGTCCGAAAACGGCCAAACACTATGCCGGGATCGGCGTGGAGACCCCCAAGGACCTGATACTGACGCTCCCCTCCGGCGGGCTCGACAGGAGCCGGCGCGCGTCGATCCGCGATGTGCCATTGCCGGGGCTTGCCACGGTCGAGGTCACGATAGGCAAGCACCACAAACCGCGCGGGCGCGGGCCCTACCGCGTCGATGTCGAAGATGCGCAAATCGCATTTCAGCTCGTCTTTTTCCACGCCCGCGGCGATTACCTGGAACGTCAACTGCCCGTGGGCAGCCGTCGGGTCGTGTCCGGCAGGGTGGAACTTTACGACGGCATCGCGCAGATGGCGCATCCCGACCATATGCTCCCCCCCGAAGAGGCCGCCGAGATCCCGGAATTTGAACCGGTCTACCCCCTTGCACAGGGCCTGACACAGCGCGGTGTGCACAAGGCCATGGCCTCGGCGCTGTCGCGGGTGGAATATCTCGGGGAATGGATCGATCTCGATCTGCGCAAGGAAAAGAAATGGCCCGCTTGGGCTGATGCCATTGCCGAGGTTCACGCACCCAAGAACATGGGCGACCTGAGCCGCGCTACGCCCGCGCGCGCACGCCTGGCCTATGATGAATTGTTCGCCCACCAACTCACGCTGTCCCTCGCCCGCGCACACCGGCGCAAACAGCCCGGCCTCGTGACCGCCAGTGACGGGCATCTGCGCACCAAAGTGCTCTCCGCCTTGCCCTATGCACCAACGGGCGCCCAGACCCGCGCGATCCAGGAGATCACCGATGACATGGCGCGCCCGCATCGCATGAACCGCCTGCTACAGGGCGATGTCGGGGCGGGCAAAACCCTTGTGGCGTTCGTGGCCCTGTTGGCGGCTGTCGAAGCGGGCGGGCAGGGCGTGATGATGGCCCCGACCTCCATTTTGGCGGGGCAGCACTACCTGAACCTCAAACCCCTGTCCGATGATGCCGGCGTGGTGTGTGAGATCCTGACAGGGGCGGACAAGGGCAAGGCCCGCGCGGCAAAGCTCGCCGCCCTCAAGCGTGGCGATATCCACATCCTCGTGGGCACCCATGCCGTGTTCCAGGACGATGTTGAATTTGCTGATCTGCGTCTCGCCGTGGTCGACGAACAGCACCGCTTCGGCGTGCGCGAACGGGTCCGGCTCAGCCAAAAGGGCGAAGCGCTGGACGTTCTGGTGATGACCGCCACACCGATCCCCCGGACGCTCAGCCTTGCGCAGTATGGCGATATGGATGTCTCGGTTCTGGATGAAAAACCGCCGGGCCGGACGCCAGTAAAGACCGCCTTGGTCTCCACAACGCGGATTGACGAGGTGGTCGGACGCCTGCGCAAAGCGCTGGACGAAGGGCGGCAGGTCTATTGGGTCTGCCCCCTGGTTGAAGAAAGCGAAGTCTACGACGCGACCGCAGCAGAAGAACGCTTCAAGATGCTGCGGGCCGCTTTGGGTGACGATGTCGTGGCATTGGTCCATGGTCAGATGCCACCGGCCGACAAAGATGCCATCATGGCGTGCTTCAAAGCGGGCGAGACGCGGGTGCTGGTCGCCACAACGGTGATCGAAGTGGGTGTCGACGTGCCCAATGCGTCCATCATGGTGATCGAGCAGGCTGAGATCTTTGGCCTGTCCACGCTGCACCAGCTGCGGGGCCGTGTCGGGCGCGGATCAGCGGAAAGCACCTGCCTTTTGATGTTTCGTGACCCTTTGGGCGAAACCGCACGCCGCCGCTTGCAGGTGATGCGAGAGACCGAAGATGGCTTCCGCATCGCGGAAGAGGATCTTGCGATCCGCGGGGCAGGGGATCTGATCGGAACCGCCCAATCCGGCTTGCCGCGCTTTCGCATTGCAGACCTTGAGGAACAAAGCGCCCTGCAGGCCCTGGCCCAGAACGATGCGCGCGCCCTTCTCGCCCTTGATCCCGACCTTGTCGGCGCGCGCGGACATTCTGCGCGGGTCCTTTTGTGGTTGATGGAACAGGACAAGGCGATCCGCCTTCTTGGGGTCGGTTAACCTAGGGGCATGAGAACAAAACGCGTTTTGTTCTCAAATGTTCTCAAAAAGTTCTTTACAATTTTATCGATACATGAGAACAAAGCATCAACAAGCCGTTACCAACACCCTTCGGAGGTCACCATGATCCACCAAGCCACTCAGATCCTCGCACGGTCGCGCAACACGCTGATGTATGACCTGGCCGGTGTGGTGGCCTTGGCCGCGATCACCGCTGGCATGCTTTTCCTGCCGGGTGCTGTGTAACTCTTACCTGTTTCTGCCTGCGGTCCATTTTGGGTTCCGACCTTACGCGACTTGTCCCCGCCTAAGATCATCTGACGACCCCTCAGCTCCCTGCCTCGGAGCGCCTCGGATACGCATTCCTCCGCCGCCACCCGAGCCCCGGGTGTGCGGCGTTTTTTTTTATGTGGTCTTGGGGATCAGGCGCAGGCGGCGCGTTCCGCTTCGGCCATGGCTTCAGACGTGGCCTCCAGCGCCAGCAGGATCGACGCATGGCGATTGCGGTAGTCGCGTGCCGGTTTCAGCACATCATATCCGTCGAACGGGGCCTCCGGCACGGGGCCTCCATCCTTCAGCATCGCGCGAAGGGCATCGCGCGCGCCCTCAATGTCTGCCCGGCTGCGCCCGATGACGGACTGCCCCAGTATGGCGGCCGAGGCCTGGCCCAAAGCGCATGCCTTCACATCCTGCCCAAAGCGCGAGACCACCCCATCTGTCATGTCGAGATCGACGGTCACGGTTGACCCGCACAAGGGCGCGCGCTTTTTGACACTGGCCTGTGGCGCATCGATCCTTCCGCGATGCGGAATATCCGCTGCCAGCGCCAAGATGCGCTGGGAGTAGAGCTTGATCAGGTCGCTATCGCTGGCCATGGCTTTGCCTTTCGGTACGTCCTCCCATAGGTAGCGGCGGACAATTGATTTGCAAAGAGGTGCGACATGGCGGCCTTCGATCCTTCAAGCCTTTGTTACGACGGCAACGGCCTGATCCCGTGTATCGCCCAACAGGACGGAACGGGTGAGGTCCTGATGATGGCGTGGATGAATGCCGAGGCCGTCGCCAAGACGCTTGAGACCAAGCGCGTCACCTATTGGAGCCGCTCGCGGGCCAGCTTCTGGATCAAGGGGGAGACGTCGGGCCACACGCAGGAATTGGTGGATCTGCGCGTGGATTGCGACCGGGACTGCCTCTTGGCCATCGTCCGTCAGACCGGCCCGGCCTGCCACACGAACCGGCGGGTCTGCTTCTACACCTCTGTGACCTCGGGCGACGAAGTGGAACTGATGGCCCCGGAATAGGTTTCTTGCGTTGCGCGCAAGCGCGCGTTGGGGCGCTGCCCCAAACCCCGGCATATTTCTGGAACAAAGAGGGGCGGCGCGCGCCTAGAGGCCAACCATGGCGCGGATGTCCTGCGGGGTTGCGCCCTCAGCGCGGTATTTCGAGATCGCGCGCGCATCATCGCGTTTGGCAAGGCGCTTGCCGTGTTCGTCACGAATCAGGCGGTGGTGGTGGTAATCGGGGATCGGTACGTCCAGCAGATGGGCCAGAAGGACATGGATCGGCGTGGCATCGAACAGGTCCATGCCGCGCGCGACAAGGGTCACGCCCTGCGCGGTATCGTCGACCACAACACTCAGGTGATAGGCCGCGGCCTGACCCTTTCGGGCGACCACGACATCTCCAATGCCGCGCAGCATCGCGTCAGGGTCAAGCACGTGATTGCCGGGCTGCTCAGGGCCAATCTCAAGGAACGCAGGCAAAGGCCCTTTCGCCAATGCCTTTTCCATGTCGAGCCGGATCGCATCATCAGGTTTGAGATCCGACATGGCGCGCCCCCGACAGGTGCCGGGATAGATCCGCCCGTCCGGCCCGAATTCCGGCACACCTTCTTGCGGCGCACCTGCGGCTGCGGCGATATCGCCACGTGAGCAGGAACAGGGGTAGATCAATCCCAACGCGTCCAACTGCGTCAAGGCTGCGCGAAACCTGTCCTCGGACCGGGATTGGCGCAAGACCGGTTCGGGCCAGTGCAGGCCGAGCCACGCCAAATCCTCGAACGCCATGGCCTCATATTCCGGCTTCGACCGGACCCGGTCGATATCATCCATCCTCAGCAGGAAGGTCCCACCGGCTGCCTGTGCCAGATCAAAGGCCGTCAGCGCCGAAAAGGCGTGCCCAAGATGCAGCGGCCCGGTGGGCGAAGGCGCGAAGCGGGTTATCACGCTTTGCGCAGGATATAGATGGAGGACTTCATGTCCTTGCCCGGCAGGTGATCGCCATAGGCCTCATGGATCAATTCCGCGTTTTCCTGCGCTTTGGCGAGCGCATCCATGTAGCTTTGGTCCGCCAAGGTCGCATCGTTGTAGCTGAACCCAAGAAGTCCGCCGGAGGGCAGGGCTTCGAGCAAGCCATGAAGGGTTTCGGCAGGGGCGGCGCCGAGGCTGACGACCCCGATGGCAGCGATGATCTGGTAGCCACCGGGCGGCAGGTCGCCGGGTTGGCCCGCCCATGTTGTACGGTAGGCGCCCGTCTCGTTTGCTCTTTCCAGCATTTCCGGTGTGATGTCGGTGCCGTCGATGGTCGAAAATCCCTCGGCCGCCAGCGCCATGCCCGACAGGCCGGTGCCGCAGCCGAAATCGAGCAGCGGCGCGTTCAAATCCGGCGCGGCCTGGGCCAATGCCTTGGCCAGACGGCCCGGCGTCGCATAGCCCGCGCCCTGCACATCGGCATCGTAGGTGTTGGCCCAATCGCTGTAGAGCGCGCGGGTTTCCTCAGGGCTGCGGGGCTGCCAAAGCGGTTTGTCGAACGTTGCCATGGGCGGAGGTTAACCGCGCTTGGGCAAAGCCGTCCAGATCACTCCGCCGCTTGGGCCTGTGGCGACAACCACGCCGTCCAATCCGCCTTGGCGCGATCAGTATAGGCTTTGTAGCGATCCTTGCGTCCGCGCCGCCCGCCTTTGAGGCCTTCGACCGGTGGAAACAGGCCAAAATTCACGTTCATCGGCTGGAAAGTCTTGGCCTCCGCCCCGCCAGTGATGTGGGTGACAAGCGCGCCCATCGCGGTCGTGTGCGGAACAGCGGGCAGACTTTGGCCATGATGCTCGGCAGCAGCGAGGCGGCCGGCGAGCAGGCCCATCGAGGCCGACTCAACATACCCCTCCACCCCGGTGATCTGGCCCGCAAAGCGGATATGCGGCTTGGACCGCAAGCGCATCTGATCGTCCAGCAGCGTGGGTGAGTTGATGAAGGTGTTGCGATGAATGCCGCCAAGCCGCGCAAAAGAGGCGTCCTGAAGACCGGGAATCATAGCGAAAACAGCCTTTTGCGCGCCGTACTTCATCTTGGTCTGGAAGCCCACGATATTGTATAGCGTCCCCAGCGCGTTGTCGCGGCGCAGCTGCACCACGGCCCAGGCCTTGGTCTGCGGATCATGGGGGTTTGTCAGGCCCACCGGCTTCATCGGCCCATGGCGCAGCGTCTCACGGCCCCGTTCGGCCATGACCTCGATGGGCAGGCAGCCGTCGAAATAGGTGGCGGTCTCACCTTCCTTGAACTCGGTCTTGTCAGCCGCCAGAAGCGCGTCGATGAAAGCCTCGTATTGGTCCTTATTCATCGGGCAATTGATATAGGCCTCACGCTCTTCAACCGTGTCACCCTTGTCGTAGCGGGATTGCCGCCAGGCCACGTCCATATCGATCGTGTCGGCATAGACGATGGGGGCGATGGCATCGAAGAAGGCGAGGCTTTCCTGCCCTGCCTCATCTGCGATGGCTTGCGCCAGCGCGCCGCCGGTCAGCGGGCCAGTCGCAATGATGGTTGGGCCGCTGTCGGGTAGGGCGGTGATCTCATCCTCGACGATCTCGATATTCGGATGGGCACGGAGCTTGGCGGTGACGGCCTCTGCAAACGGGTCGCGGTCCACGGCCAGTGCGCCACCTGCGGGCAGTTTATGCGCGTCCGCCGTGGTCATGATGATCGAGCCCGCCGCGCGCATTTCCCAATGCAGTAGGCCCACGGCATTCTGTTCATCATCATCCGAGCGGAAGGAGTTCGAGCACACCATCTCAGCCAGATTGCCGGTGCGATGGGCAAAGGTTTCGACCTTTGGCCGCATCTCGACAATGCGCACCTTCAGGCCTGCATTGCCGGCCTGCCACGCGGCCTCGGACCCGGCCATGCCGCCGCCGATAATGGTAAGATCTGTCATGGGGGGGATGTAAGCGAACGGTGGCGAAAGGAAAAGGGCCGCGCAACCTCGGGTGTTGGCGACCCTTTTCGGAGACCGGTTGGTCTATCTGCTGTCGTGATGGAAGCGCTCAGGCGAAGATGTTTTCCAGATCATCCTCGTCTGCCAGCGTGCGCGGCGCTGCCAAAGGCGCAATGCGCTCTGATCCGCGCCGGCGGGAAACCGGACGGCTGACCACGGACTCATCGGGGCGCACCTTGGACAGGCTGGCGCGGCGCGGGCGGTTTTTGGGGCGCAAGGTGGCCAACGCCTCTTCTGTACCATGCAGCGCTGCGCGGGCCATGATCGCGTCCACACGGCGCGGTACGATCTTGCGATGCACCAGACGCCGGCGGCGACGGTCCCCGGATAGGTTGGCCTCCCCGTAGGTCAAAAGCAGCGCAGCAATCAGCGCCAAATCACGCCAGAAAGCCCCAAGCTCATCCGCTACGCCCAGTTGGACCATGGCGACATAGCTTGCAAAGAATGTCATGAGCGCGATCAGCAAGGCCGCGACCCGTGTCGCCAGCCCGATCATGATCATGAAGGAGAAGATGAAAACCAGTCCAGCCGCAGTGGCCGATGCATAGGGTTCCGGCAGGATTGCCTCGAATAGGATTCCCAGGCTGGTGCCAGGGATGATCTTCAGCGAAACGGCCAAGAAATAAGAAGCAATCAGTACGCGCAGCGCTGTTTGTGCTGCTGAATTGAACGTTACGCGGTCTGCGGTTCCGGTGCTCATGGCAGGACCCCTTTCCTCGTGTGTGCTCTGTCAGCCGTGTCGTCTGTTGCGGTGCCCTTCGGAAGTTTTGAACCACAATTCGAACACGACACGGGTATCAGAGCGCCACGATTGGTTCGATTCTTTGGACAATTTGCGTGCGGAAAGTGAATTGATTCTGTTCGAATTGAGGCGGCAGGAAAACCGCGGCCCTCAGGGCGCCGGTCTCAACGCTGTATCGCGAGGCGGCCCGGTCCATGGGCGGCCAGCATCAGGTAGCCGCCCGCGATGACCCAGTTCTTGAAGGCAATGGTCATCTGCCAGGGATCGTCCATCAGGATGTGGAAGATACTGGTCACCACGCAATACCCCGCCGCCAGAATGCCCAATGGACGCGTGGCGACCCCCAGCGCAATGCCAATCCCGGCAATGGTCGTGAACGCGGCGGCGGGCCAGATCATCCAGCCGGGCAGGGCAGCCAGCGCCAGAAGCGCTTGCGCCTCGGACGGGGAGGCAACTTTCTGAACCGTTCCCGCAACCATCAGCGCCGCAAGAAGCAAGCGCCCGGCAAGGGCCAGTCCGTCAGCCACGTTTTTCGAGACTTTCGGCAATCCGCTCCAGCGCAGCAACCTGACGTTCATGTAACGCGATCTGGCGCTGTTGGTTGGTGGCAATCTGTTCGTTCGTCGCCTGCACGTTGCGCCCCCGGCGAAGGCCAAGCGCGAACATGATCGTCACAACGACGATGAACGCGAGGGCGGCATAGACAAGAACGTCCTCGCTCATTCTGCGTCGGCCTCGCCGTCCGTTTCGTTGCCTTCAATCACTTCTGCGTCCTCATCCCCCTGATCCGCGATATAGGCCACGCTGACCACTTCCTCGCCCTTGCCAGTGTTGAAGACTTTCACACCGCCCGCAGACCGCGACCGGAAGGAAATCCCATAAATCGGTACGCGGATCGACTGGCCCTTGGAGGTCGCCAGCATAATCTGGTCGTCCATATCCACCGGGAAGCTCGCCACCAGATCGCCGCCGCGCATGGCCTTATCCATCGCCATGACACCTTGGCCCCCACGTCCGCGCACGGGGTAGTCGTGGCTCGACGACAGCTTGCCCGCACCGCCCGACGTTATCGTCAGGATCAGGTCTTCGGCCGCCGACATCTCGGCATACCGCTCCTGCGAAAGCTGCCCCTCGGCGATTTCTTCCTCGTCCGGATCGGCCTCTTCCTCTGGCGCACCGGCCATCAGGCGGCGCTGCTTGAGGTAGGCCACGCGTTCGGACGCCTCCGCATCGAAGTGGCGGATGATCGACATCGACACGACCTCATCGCCCTCGGCCAGCTTCACGCCCCGAACACCGGTCGACGCGCGGCTGTTGAACACCCGCACATCCGTCGCGGGGAACCGGATCGCGCGACCCTTCTTGGTGACCAGCATCACATCGTCATCATTCGACGCGATCCGCGCGTTGATCATGCGCCAGCCTTCGCTTTCGCCCTCGAACTTCATGGCAATCTTGCCGTTACGCATGACATTGGCGAAATCGGACAGCGCATTGCGTCGCACAGTCCCACGATCAGTGCAGAACACGACCTGCAACTCGTCCCAGTGATCTTCATCCCGGTCCACCGGCATGATCGCCGCAATCCCGGTCCCGATCTCAATCGGCAGGATATTCACAATCGCCTTGCCACGTGAGGAGCGTGAGCCTTGCGGCAAGCGCCATGTCTTCAGCTTGTAGACCATGCCGCCCGTCGTGAAGAACAACAGCGGCGTATGCGTGTTGGCGACGAACAGCGACGTCACCACGTCGTCATCCTTCATCGACCCACCCGCAACGCCTTTGCCGCCACGCTTCTGCGCCCGGAAATCGGCCAACGGCGTGCGTTTGATGTAGCCGCCCTGCGTGATCGTCACGACCATATCTTCGCGCTCGATCAGGTCCTCGTCTTCCATATCGCCGGACCAATCGACGATCTCCGTGCGACGATCGACGGCGAATTTCTCACGCACTTCGGCGAGTTCGCCGCTGATGATCTCAAGGATCCGCTCGCGCGAGGCGAGGATCGCGAGGTACTCCTTGATCTTGCCCGCCAGCTCTTCGAGCTCGTCCGTGACTTCCTTCACACCCAGTTGTGTGAGGCGCTGCAACCGCAATTCAAGGATCGCGCGCGCCTGTGTTTCCGACAGGTTGTAGGTGCCATCTTCATTGGCCGTATGGGTCGGATCATCGATCAGCTTGATGAACGGCAGGATCTCCTCGGCAGGCCAAGCCCGCGTCATCAACTTGGCGCGCGCCTCAGGCGCATCCGCCGACGCCCGGATCGTGCGCACAACCTCGTCTACGTTCGAAACCGCCACGGCCAGACCACAGAGCACGTGCGCCCGGTCGCGCGCCTTGCGCAATTCAAAGGCCGTCCGCCGCGCCACGACCTCTTCCCGGAAGTCTAGGAAGGCGGTCAGGAACCCGCGCAGCGTCAATTGCTCAGGTTTGCCGCCATTCAGGGCCAGCATGTTGCAGCCAAACGAAGTCTGCATCTGCGTGAACCGGAACAGCTGGTTCAGCACCACCTCGGGCGTCGCATCGCGCTTCAGTTCAATCACCACGCGGACACCGATCCGGTCAGACTCGTCGGCCACGCCGGAAATTCCATCAATCTTCTTCTCACGCACCAGTTCCGCGATCCGCTCAATCATCGACGCCTTGTTCACCTGATACGGGATCTCGTCGATGACAATGGCGTAACGGTCCTTGCGGATTTCCTCGGTCCGCGTCTTGGCGCGGATAATCACCGACCCGCGCCCTTCCAGATAAGCTTTCCGCGCGCCGGAGCGGCCAAGGATAATCCCGCCCGTGGGGAAATCCGGGGCAGGGACGTATTCAATGAGTTCTTCCGACGACAGGTCCGGGATCTCGATCAGCGCCTGACAGGCATCAATGACCTCGCCCAGATTGTGCGGCGGGATGTTGGTGGCCATACCGACCGCGATACCGCCCGCACCGTTGACCAGCATGTTCGGGAAGCGCGACGGCAGAACAGAAGGTTCCTGCTGCTTGCCATCGTAATTGTCGACGAAATCGACCGTGTCCTTGTCGATATCCGCCAGAATGTAGGCAGCAGGCGCGTCCATCCGCACTTCGGTGTAACGCATGGCCGCCGGGTTATCCCCGTCCATCGAGCCGAAATTGCCCTGCCCATCGAGCAGGGGCAAAGACATGGAGAAGTCCTGCGCCATCCGCACAAGCGCGTCGTAGATCGCACTATCGCCATGCGGGTGGTACTGGCCCATCACGTCGCCCACGGGCCGCGCCGACTTGCGGTAGGACTTGTCGTGGGTGTTTCCGGTCTCGTGCATCGCAAACAGGATGCGGCGGTGCACGGGCTTCAGCCCGTCGCGCAAATCGGGGATCGCGCGGCTGATAATGACGCTCATCGCGTAGTCGATGAAGCTGGTCTTCATCTCCGCCGTGATGTCGATGCTCGGGCCGCTATAGGCAGGCCGCTCAGGCAGGGTTTCGCCCCCGTCTGTTGGGGGATCTTCTGGGGTGTCAGGAGTGTCCGTCAAAGTCTCGCCTGTCCGCTACGTTTTACGCTATATTTTGTTGCCGGTAGCATACCGTGCCGCGACATAAGGTGCAATGGCACGGGCGTATTTTGGCAGCCCATCCTCACATTTGCTAACAAATTGTTTTCTTTGAATATTAACGATTCCATAGCAGGCTGGTGGTCGGAACGGGAGGGCAACACAAAAGAGGTGCCGCAAAATGACCGAGACCGAGCTGATGTTGAAAGGATACGGGCTGACCACCGCCGAGATGATTTACAGGATGCCAGACTACCAAAACGTGCTGAACACGTTTGTCTGGCAAGATTACGATCTCGCGCCTGATTACCCGAAATTATTTGAGTTCATTGAATTCTGGCAGGACGAAATCGAAGGGCCGTTGCATACGGTCCGCTTCACCCACCGCAAGGTGATCGCGCCGGGTGAATGGCGCAATGTGACGGGTGAATTCACGCTGCATTAAATGCCGCGGAAAACTGCAGGTTTCAGTACGGATTTCTGCAGAAATCCGCGCGCCTAATCCAAGGGCCGCGCCCGCTGAACCATCCCGAACAGGTCGCGGGGATCGTCGGGGTCTGCCAGCATATCCAGCCGGTCGTACATCCCGTGCCGCTCCAACGCATCGCGCACATAGCGCAGGGCGCTGAAATCCTCGGTCGCAAACCCCACGCTATCGAACAGAGTGATCTGGCGCGCGTCGCGCCGCCCCTCCGCCTCGCCCCGGATCACCTGCCACAACTCCGTCACCGGGTGATCCTCGGGCAGGGCCTGTATCTCCCCCTCGATCCGCGTCTGGGGCGGGTATTCCACGAAAATGTCAGACCTTAGAAGAATATCCCGATGCAACTCCGTCTTGCCCGGACAATCCCCGCCAATCGCGTTCACATGCACGCCTGCGCCGACCATATTGTCGGTCAGGATCGTGGCATATTGCTTGTCCGCCGTGCAGGTCGTGATGATCTGCGCGCCTTCCACCGCCTCTTCCGGCGATCCGCACGCCACAACCTCCAGCCCGGAGCCCTCAAGGTTCCGGACCGCCTTCTCCGTTGCGCCCGCATCGATGTCATAGAGCCGCACCGTCTCCACCCCGCACACCGCCTTGAACGCCAGGCACTGAAACTCCGACTGCGCGCCATTGCCGATCATCGCCATGACGGTCGCACCCTTGGGCGCCAGATGCTTCGCCACCATCGCGCTGGTCGCCGCCGTGCGCAGGGCCGTCAGAACCGTCATTTCCGACAACAGCACCGGATAGCCCGTGTCCACATCCGCCAGCAGCCCAAAGGCTTGCACCGTCTGCAAGCCGTCACGCGTGTTCTTCGGATGCCCATTCACATATTTGAAGGCGTAGTGCGTCCCGTCCGAGGTCGGCATCAACTCGATCACCCCCTCCGGCGAATGCGCCGCCACGCGTGGGGTCTTGTCGAACAGCTCCCAGCGTTTGAAATCGGCCTCGATGGCATCGGCCAGTTCCACCAGCATGCGCTCCAGCCCGATCTCGTGGATCAGGGCCATCATGTTGGCGACGGAAACGAAGGGCACAAAGGCGCGCTCTGAAGGCTTAGGCAGGTTCATGCGGCAAATCCTCCGACGAAGGGGCGGGTGGGGCGGTCGAAGATCTTGCGCCCCATAAGCGATGCGACCAACTCAACCATCAGCGAGGCTGTGCGCCCGCGCTCGTCCAGGAACGGGTTCAACTCCACCAGGTCCAGCGACGTGACCAAGCCGCTTTCATGCAACATCTCCATCACCAGATGCGCCTCGCGGTAGGTGGCTCCACCCGGCACCGTGGTGCCCACCGCCGGTGCTATAGATGGGTCGAGGAAATCGACATCGAACGACACATGCAGCGCGCCACCGGCCTCCGCCACGCGCGCCAGAAAGGCACGCAAGGGGGCCGCAATCCCGTGCTCGTCAATTGCACGCATGTCGTGCAAATCCACCGGCAAGCCGTCCAACGCCGCCCGCTCCGGCGCATCGACGGAACGCAGGCCCATCATGCATACATTCTCTTCCGGGATCGGGACAGGGACGCCCGGGAAGGCGTCAAATCCCGTCTGGCCCGTCACATAGGCCACCGGGCAGCCATGCAGATTGCCCGATGTCGTGGTCTCGGGCGTATTGAAATCGGTATGGGCATCCAGCCACAGCAGGAATTGCGGGCGGTCTTGCGCCTTCGCGTGCGCCGCCACGCCTGCAACCGTTCCCATCGACAAGGCGTGATCGCCGCCCAGGAAAATTGGAAACCCCTCAGCCATGGCTGCCTCAGCGGCCCCCATCAGGGCCTCGGTCCATCCCACGGTCTCGGGCAGGGCATGCAATTGCGGATGCTCCGGCAGATCGTTCGGGGCAGGGGTGACATTTCCGGCATCGTGCACGGACACGCCCAAATCCCGCAGCGCCCCCGGCAGGCCCGCAACGCGGAATGCGTCCGGCCCCATCAGGCAGCCTTGCCGCGCCTTGCCGCAATCCATCGGCGCCCCAACCAATATGCAATCCTGTCTCATCGCCACATCCGCTCTGTTCCGTTTTGCCGATCATCCGCGCATGTTGAGGGGTAGTTAAGCATCCATATTGCACAATTCGCGCGCAGATCATGCAAAACGGTGCTATAGACTGCCGATATGGATGAAATTGACCGAACCCTCCTATCCGCTTTGCGCCGCGATGGCCGGGCCTCCCTCTCGGATCTGGCGGCGACGCTTGGCGTTACACGTGCAACCGTGCGGGCCCGGATCGAAAAACTGGAACTGCGCGGCGTGATCCGCGGCTATACCGTGCAGACCGCGCAAGACCTTGTGGATGCGCCGGTCCGCGGTCTGATGATGCTGGCCATCTCTGGGCCGGGGGCCGAGCGGGTGATGCACCGGCTGACGGGCCATGCGGCCGTCAAGCAGGTGCATTCGACAAACGGCAAATGGGATCTGATTGCCGAGATCGGAACCGAAACCTTGGAAGAGTTCGACCGCACCCTGTTCGACATCCGCCGCATCGACGGGGTGGAAACGTCTGAAACCAGTCTGCTCTTGAACAGCCGCAAAGGCGGGCGACGCACTTAAGCGGGTCGACGCGCGGCCATCACCCAGATCGCCGCCAAGACCAGGCACGCAAGCCCGTTCCACGACGCCATGCTCAGGCCCAGGAATTCCCACGCGACTTCGTTGCATAGGACGAGCTGCGGCCCGCTTGTGGTGTCGAACAGGTCCTCAACGCTCATCGCCCCCAAATCCTGCGCCGCAGAGGCGCCGCAAACCTGCGGCCCGTCCCACCATGCCCGCTCCACCCCCGTGTGCAGCAGGGCAAGCCCGGCCCCGACCAACGCCGTCGCAGCACCAAGCCAGGCGAGGATTGCATGGGGGATCACGACACCAACAACCGACAGCACAATCGCGATCCGGTGCGGCCAGCGTTGCCACAGGCACATCGCACAGGGCAGCAAGCCCACAACATACTGGAAGTAGAGCGCACCCAGAAACAGGCCAAGCGACCCAAGCCCCGCAATCGCGATCAGATGTCTGCGCGTCAACGTCACAGGAACCTCAATACATAGAAGCCGCCCACAAGCAGGAGGCAAAACAGAATGAACATCAACCCAAGGCGCTTCTCGATGAAATCGCGGATCGGCTCCCCGAATTTCCACAACAGACCGGCAACGATGAAGAACCGCAATCCGCGCGCGACGATAGACGTGATGATGAACGTCCCCAGCGGCATGCCTGTCCATCCCGACATGATCGTGATGACCTTGTAGGGGAAGGGGGTCAGCCCGGCGATCAGGACAGCCCAGAAGCCCACGCCATTAAAGCGTTCGTTGAATTCCTCGATCCGTTCCAACTTGCCGAGCGATTCAAAGATCGGCCGTCCGATTTCCTCAAAGGCAAAGGCCCCAATGGCATAGCCCAAAAGCCCGCCAAGGACCGATGAGATCAGGCAGACACCCGCAATGACCCAGGCCTTTTTCGGGCGCGCCAGGATCATCGGGATCATCAGGACATCAGGCGGGATCGGAAAGACCGAGCTTTCGGCAAAACTGACAATGGCCAGGACCCACAGCGCGTGGCGATGCCCAGCAAATCCCATCACCCAGTCATAAAGGCGGCGTAGCATAATGTGTGTGTCCTGCTCGAAACGTTTTGCGATGGGTGCCGCATCGCCGCGCGACGGTCAAGGCAGGCCCGCCGCCCGTTGACGCCGCCCGCAGGCGGAGGTAAGCGACAGTCCACTGGGCCCGAGTGGCGGAATTGGTAGACGCAGGGGATTCAAAATCCCCCGCCGCAAGGCTTGTCGGTTCGAGTCCGACCTCGGGTACCAGCCCATCCTCCAAGCGATTGACCGCCGATACGCCCTAAGGGGCAAATCTCCGTTTTCCACCCTAGGTATGATGAAGGGGTGCGATTCGCGCCGCGGATAGGCGAAGAGGGCTTTTGATGACCATGGACCTGTCTAAAAGAACAGGTTTTGAATTGTGGCGATTTTCAGTCGGAGAGACAGACTGTTTCCGTAACGTAAGTTAACGTTTGTTTCCAATTCTTTGACAATCCTGCAGATTAACCATAACCGCTAACCAAGGGTTGTCGGTGAACGCTAAGAAAACAAAGCGATTTCAACTTCAAGTGGCCTCAACACTCGGCGGTTCTCTTTCAAATTGCGAAACAATCCGACCCAGTCTTGGCCCGCCCCCGCACCATCTTCGCCGTTGATCTGCCGCATTTGTGACGCGTTTGCGGAAATTTTCTCTTCAAATGCATTCAAGTTTTCCGCTATCCCCATCTCAGCCCAACTGGGGGGCGATGTCTGCAAATAGGCCACGGGGGCGGCCGCACACGATTGATCGCACAGGAATAGTGCGGGAGGGGTGTAGCCGTTGTGTTTTGGGTCAGTACGACTCAAACGGTTTACGTAACGCGTCTTTGTGCCGTGCGAGCGGCATGTGGATGGCTGCCTGTTGCGGGTGAATGACCCGCCCCTCTCCTTCCAGTGTTGGATTACGTGCGCGGTCGCCCTTGGCCTTTTAGCCATCGCGATCAGTTGACTGTGATTTTACCCGCACGGCGGGCGTGTCGGCGTTTGGCTGGCTATAGGAGAGTGCGAGATGACCAATTTTAATGAGCCGCTGAACCTCAAGGCGTTGATCGGGCTATGGGATTTCAATTCCGGCAACGAGCTGGCAGATACCGGCCTCGATGATGGGATCGCCCAGAATGGTAGCACCACCGACGGCAATGGTACGGCGCCCTCTTTCTCCAATGGCCAGTTGATTGTTGGGGCTGGAACGAACTCCAGCCCGACCGTATTTGACGTCGATGCCAATAGCGGCTCATCCGCCGATGACGAGCAATTCAATCTCGACCGCGGCACGCTCGAAGTTCAGTTCACTCAAAGCGCGCATTCCGGCTCGTCTGAAGACGTTGTTCTGTCACGCGGCGAGAAGCAGATCGACGAAGATGATGAAGGGTTCTTTGAGATCCGGGTCACGCAGGACGGCCAGGTGCAGTCCTACCACAATACCAACGACGGCGATGCGGTGGCGTTTTTGTGCACCTCGTCCGGATTCTTTTCTCCCGGCGATCTGATCAACGTGAAATACGCGTTTGACGTGGATACCGGCGCCACTCTGACCGTTGAGAATATTACCACCGGTGAAACAGAAGTTCTGACCGAAGATGTGACCGGCCTGACCTTCGACCTGACGGACGACGATGACGAGGAATTCACCTTTGGCGCCCGCGAAAGCAACGATGGCTCCTACGACAAGGAATTCCAGGGCGCCATCGACTACGTTGCGCTCTACACCACCGATCCAACCATCGACCCCAATGGCGCAGTTGACGGTGAAGCATCTGGCGAGCTGATGGAGCTTGGCTATGACGATGCCAATGCACCGACGAACCAGGGCGGTGACATGATCACCACCGGCGACGACACGATCTTCGGCAATGGCGGCGACGACACGATCGATGGCGATGCGGGCGACGATCTGATCTACGGCGACAGCGGCACCGATGGTGCTGTGCGCGAAGTGTTCCAGTGGGACGAGCAGCCTGACTTCGGCGACAATGTCGATGCGTCGGGATTCACCCAAAATACCGGCTCCGCCAATGTCACTTTCTCGATTGACGCGTTCAACGGTGACCACAATCAGTACGAGACCAACACGCAAAACGTGGCCGGTCTCAGCGATCCGGCGGTCAGCGCGACGTCTTCGTTCGAAAGCCTGTTGGACGAAGAGGGCGACACCGCAGCCTACAGCTGGGAATCCGACACACCGCTTCAGGATGTGACTTTCCGTATCAACGACATTGACGGTGACGGGGTCGTTCGGGTGCGGGCCACAGACGAATTCGGAAACCCCGTCGAAGTCGTGCTGTCCGACGCCGGAAGCGGCCTTGCACTCTCCAACAGTGATGGCGTTCCTGGCAACGACACGGCAACCAGCATCGACAGCAACTACACCAACGACGCCTCTGCCGAGCATTCCGTCCTTGTGACAATTCCCGGTCCGGTGAGCAGCTGGGAAGTCATCCATGTTCAGGATGGTGACAACGACTCTGGCATCAACTTCACCGACATCGAATTTGATGCAGGCGTTCCATTCGGCGCGCCCGGTGATGACGTCATTAGCGGCGGAGAAGGCGACGATACCATCTTTGGTGAGGATGGTGACGATACCATTACCGCAGGCGCAGGCGATGATGTGACCGGCGGGTCGGGCGATGATCTGATCGTCGTTGATGCCGACGAGATCGACGGCGCAGGCACCAAGACAGGTGCAATCAACGTCGACGGCTCGAGCGAAGGCACCGATAATGACACGCTCGACCTGTCCGGCTACGAGCAATTCCGCAATCTCAATGAAACCGCAGACCCTGACGGAAATTCGACCTCGGGTGATGTCGAAGTGCTGAATGGCGATGGCGATTGGATCCCGGTGACCTTCGCCGAGATCGAAAACCTGATCCTGCCCACCAATCCCGATGGCGTGGTTGACGGCGAAGAGTTCGGTGAGCTGATGGGCCCCGGCTACAACGACGGCAATCTGCCCACTGATGGCGGCGGCGACCAGATCGACGGCGACGATGGCGACGATGATGTCATCGAAGGCAATGGCGGCGATGACACGATCAACGCAGGCCAAGGCTCCGACACCGTGTCGGGCGGCACCGGCGACGACGTGATCGAAGGCGGCGCTTCGCCCGATGGCGATGACCTGTCCGGTGACGAAGGCAATGACACCGTTCTTGGCGGCGGCGGCGATGACACCATCGACGGCGGCGAAGGCGACGATGTGCTCGACGGCGGCGCGGATGATGACGACATCACCGGCGGTGACGGCAATGACAGCGTCATTGGCGGTGGCGGCAACGACACCATCGACACCTCCGGATCCGAAAACCTGCTCGACAGCGGCTGGCCCGGCTACGGCCCGATCCCGCCTGTGGCGCCGGACGCGGACCCCGACAATGACAAGGACACTGTTTTTGCGGGTGAGGGCGATGATGTCGTCACCACAGGCGATGATGCGGACGTGGTTGATGCAGGCACCGGCAACGACACCGTCGATGCAGGTATCGACAACGACAGCGTGATCGGCGGCCAGGGCGAAGACCTGATCATCGGTGGCGAAGGTGCTGACACTCTGCTGGGTGGTCAGGACGACGACACAATCTTTGGTGGCCTGGAAACCCCGGCACCCGATGGCGTCAACCTTGCCGACGATGGCTTCGGTGCTCCGTTCGGACCCGATCCGCTGACCGACAACAACAACGACAGCATCGACGGCGGTGCCGGCAACGACCTGATCTTCGGTCAGGACGATGACGACACCATCACCGGCGGCACCGGCAACGACACCATCGATGGCGGCGTGGACAACGACGACATCTCCGGCGGTGCTGGCAACGACAGCCTGCTCGGCGATCACGGCGATGACTCGATCCAGGGCAACTTCGGCGACGACACGCTGGAAGGTGGCCGCGGCAACGACACGCTGGAAGGCAATGGCGATGACGACCTGATCCTCGGCGGCGCCGGCGACAGCATCATCGGCGGCGGCGACAGCGACACGATCATCATCGATCAGGACGAAGTTGACAGCAACGGCGACAACGACACCGCCATCTACGCTGACGGCTCCGGCAACGGCGATGATCGCGATACGCTCGACCTGACCGACTTCGTGTCCTACCGCAACCTGGTGGAAACGGTTGACGGCGACGGCGACTCGACTTCCGGCTCGGTCGAAGTGAAAAATGACGAAGACGAATGGGTCCCCGTCACATTCGCAGAAATCGAGAACCTGCTTCTGCCTCCGAAGGAAGCCGACGGCATCGTTGATGGCGAAGAGTTCGGCGAAAACATGGGGCCGGGCTACAACGACAACAACCTGCCCACCGATGGCGGTGGCGACCAGATCGACGGCGATGATGGCATCGACGATGTGATCGAAGGCAATGGCGGCGATGACACCATCGACGCAGGGCTTGGCGATGACACCGTGTCCGGTGGCACCGGCGACGACGTAATCGACGGCGGCGCCGATGATGGCGATGACGTGCTCGACGGGGACGAGGGCAACGACTCGATCCTCGGCGGTGACGGCAACGACACCATCGATGGCGGTGATGACAACGACACCGTGCGCGGCAACGAAGGCGATGATGTCGTCTCGGGCGGCGCCGGTGAAGACAGCGTGAGCGGTGGCGCGGGCGACGACACGCTCGATGGTGGCGACGACGACGATACCATCACCGGCGGTTCCGGCGACGATGTGATCGACGGCGGCGCTGGCAATGACAGCGTCACGGCCGGATCTGGCAATGACACAGTCGAAGACCTCGAAGGCGACAATTTGATCAATGCCGGTATCACCGGTCTGCCGGATCGTGGCTTCCCCTTCGTGGGCAACGCCGATCCCGATCCCACAAATGACCTCGATAGCGTTGTCACAGGTGCTGGCAATGACACCATCACCACGGGTGACGACGACGATGTCATTGACGCGGGCGACGGTGACAACGAGGTCGATGGCGGCTATGACGACGACACCATCACCACGGGTTCCGGCAATGACACGATTGTTGGCGGCGAAGGTTCCGACAGCATCCTGTCCGGTGACGGCGATGACCTAATCACGGGTGGGGTTGGTCTTGACTCGGTGAACATCACCGACGACGGCTCCGACACCACATTCCCAGGTCCTGACCCAATCCTCGACAACGGTGACGACTTCATCGATGCGGGCGCCGGCAACGACACAGTCTTCGGTGAAGACGACAACGACACCATCCTCGGCGGTGCCGGCAACGACCTGATCGATGCAGGTATCGACGACGACAGCGTCGATGGCGGCGACGGTGTTGACGTCATCCTTGGCGATCAAGGCGACGATACGCTTGATGGCGGTGGCGACACCGACCTCATCCTTGGTGGCGTCGGCGACGATGAAATCGATGGCGGCGAAGGCGACGATATCCTCGATGGTGAGGATGGTGACGACCTGATCGACGGCGGCGCTGGAGACGACATTGCCTTTGGTGAAGCTGGTGAAGACACGATCACCGGTGGCGAAGGCAACGATCTTCTCGATGGCGGGGAAGGCGATGACAGCGTCGAAGGTGATGCTGGCGACGATACCCTGCTTGGCGAAGATGGCGACGATACTTTGATCGGTGGCGCCGGCGACGACGTGATCGATGGTGCAGAAGGTGCCGACAGCATGGAGGGCGGCGACGACGCCGATATCTTCATCGAGGTCGGCCCAGGCGACGTGATTGATGGGGGTGAAGGCGGAAACGACTTCGACACGATCATTCTCAGCGGGCCTGCGATCATCAACTACGATCCGATCAACCCTGAGAACGGCACGATCGACTTCATCGACCTCGCCACGCAAACCGTCATCGGTACAGCGACGTTCACGAATATCGAGAATGTCGACTTCGTGGAACCAATCGTTAATCCGATCAACGCTGAAAACGACGAAAATACCGACCCCGGTACTCAGCCGGACGACGTGGTCATCGACTACGATCCGCCGGAAGAGCCCGATGCATCACCACCGCCTCCAGCCGGAGCGCCCGAAGGCCACGTTGATGGTACGTCCGGTGATGATGTCATGACACCCGGCTATGTCGATGTGGATGGCGACATCATGGATGGCAACGACGCGATCCTGACCGGCGAAGTTGGCGACGATGATGTCGTTCGCGCCTACGGAGGCAACGACTCGGTCGATGCGGGCCTAGGAAACGATGAAGTCTTTGGCGGCGACGGAAACGACTCGGTAGACGGTGGCGAAGGCAATGACGTTATCCGCGGCGAAGAGGGCGATGACGTCCTGTTCGGTGGAGAAGGCGGTGACCAACTCTTGGGCGGTGAAGGCGACGACCTTGCTTTCGGTAATGAAGGTAACGACATCCTTTCTGGCAACGACGGCAATGACTCCCTGTTTGGCAACGAGGATAACGACCTACTGAGCGGGGGCGATGGAGATGACGTCCTGGACGGTGGGACCGGCAACGACATACTGTTGGGCGGTGATGGTGACGACGTCTTGCAGCTTGGCGCAGGTGACGACGCCATGGACAATGCGTTCGGTGGCGACGATGCGGACACGTTCCTCGGCGCAGGCGTTGGCGACACCGTGACCGGCGGAGAAGGTGGCGACGATAACGACGTTCTTGACCTTTCCGGGTCTGTCGATTTCGACATCGTTTTCGAGGACTCGATCGATCCCTCTGGCACATCCGGAGAAAGCGGCCGCGTCGTCTTCTACACCGACGACACCAAGACGGTCGTGAAGGGTGAGACGGTCTTCAAAGAGATCGAGAGTGTCATTCCGTGCTTCACGCCGGGGGCCATGATCGCCACGCCGAAGGGCGAGGTTCCTGTGGAATCCCTGCGTGAAGGCGACAAGGTGATCACCCGCGACAACGGCATCCAAGAGATCCGTTGGACCGGCAAGCGCACGCTCAACCGTGAAGAGCTGGCCGATCACCTGAACATGAAGCCGATCTTCATCAAGGCCGGAGCGCTCGGGCACAACCTGCCCGAACGCGACATGCTGGTCAGCCCACAGCACCGTATGCTGATCACCGGTGAGACACCGCAACTCTACTTCGAAGAAAGCGAAGTTCTGGTTGCGGCCAAGCATCTGGTCGGTCGTCAGGGCATCGGCATCATGGATACGATGCGCACAACGTACATCCACTTCATGTTCGACCGCCACGAAGTGGTTCTGTCGGACGGCGCCTGGACGGAAAGCTTCCAGCCCGGCGATCAGACACTCGGCTCCATGGGCGAGGCCAGCCGCGAAGAAATCTTCGCTCTGTTCCCCGAACTGGCGACCGAGGGTGGATTGACCGACTACGCGGCCGCGCGCCGCTCGCTTAAGGCTCACGAGGCGAAGCTTCTGCAACTCTGAGTGTGCCTAGGGGCCGTGTGTATCTCGCACCACACGCGGTCCCCCGGTTTCTGCAGCCAACACCACCGACGGGCGGTCCTTTCTGGGGGAAGGGCCGCCCGTTAACCGTCGCGGGTCAGTCATTTGAAAACCTGACCATCTGGTCACAGTTGCGTCCGGATGAACGCTTTTGCGGCGCGGCTCCAAAACCCTGACCATTTGGACGCATTTTTCAGGAAATAAGCGACCAGATGGTCACAACTGCGTTCACTTGGTCACAGTTTTCGCGCGCCACGCGGCCCAATCCTCCGGCGTATCCAAATCCACAAGCGCCCTGTCATCTGCCAATGGGATCAACGCAACATGGCGCGCATGGGCCTTGAGGATCGACTTCGCCCCCTGATCTCCCTGCAATTTCGCAAGCTGTTTCAGGTATTTTGGCGCGAAAATCACAGGCTGACCGGGCTGGCCGTTCTTGCTGGCGGCCTGAATGATTGGGCTAAGATTTTGGCCGTAAAGCCCTGATAACAGATGCAAATCTGAGGCCGTGATCTCCGGCATATCCGCCAGAACGATCATCACGGCGCGGTTTTTCACGCCGTCCACGCCCGCCCGGATCGACGCCGCCATCCCATCCGTCTCGGTCGCCTCGACAATGTCGACGGGCAAGTCTTCAACGGCAGCCCGCCGCGCCGCCTGATCTGGCCCAAGCACCACCCGGCAGTCACCCGCTTTCACGCAACGCGTTGACATCAAACGCAAAAGTGGCACGTCATCGACCAATTCCAACAACTTGTCCCGCCCCTTCATTCGGGTGGAGCTACCGGCTGCAAGCAAGAGGATCAGCGGATTTTTCATCCCCGCATCCGCGCGTTGTCAGCATCAAAAAGGGGTTCAGTGATCAACCGGGCAGGGCGCATGTTGCCAAGGATTTCAATCTCCACCTCCAGCCCTTCAACCGCTTGATTTCGCGGGACAAACCCCAACGCGATGCTCTGCCGCACATGGTGTGAATAGCCACCAGAGGTGCAGAACCCCGCCACCTCGCCGTCAATCCAGATCGGTTCATACGCAACGACATCTGCATCGTCAGCGTCCACCGCAAAGGCGGCCAAAACACGCTGTGGCGGATTCGTCCGCTCCATCTCAACCGCGGCCCGCCCGATAAAATCTACGTTCTTTTTCAATGAGATAAACCGGTCCAACCCAGTCTCAGCAGGGGTGTAATCCGGCGAAAACTCCCGCATCCAAGAACCAAAGAACTTGTCCAGCCGCAGCGACATCATCGCCCGCATCCCGAACGGCTTCATCCCAAACGGCTGCCCGGCGGTCCACAGCACATCCCAAAGCGCCCGCTGCTCCATCGCGTCGACGTAAATCTCGTACCCGAGGTCGCCCGTGTAACTCACCCGCTGCACAATGACCGTGGAATATCCGATGGTTAGCTGCCGCGCTTCCATGAACCTGATGTCGCCCACATCCTCCCGCGCCACCGCTTGCAGCACGTCACGTGCGCGTGGCCCGGCGATCTGAAACCCAGTCCGCCTGTCCGAGATATTCTCAAGCCGCACGCCACTTTCCAAATGCGCCTCAAACCACCGCATATGATAGTCCTGCGCGCCGTAGGATCCGGTCAGCTGGAATTGTCCCTCCGTCAGGCAAGTGATTGTAAAGTCACCAATTATCTTGCCCCGCTCTGACAGCATCGGGCTCAGGGACAGCCGCCCGGGCTGCGGAATGCGGCCCGCCATGACCCGGTCCAACCACGCCCGCGCACCGGGTCCCTCGACCAGATATTTGCCGAAATTCTGCACCTCATTGATGCCGACCGCCCCCCGAACCGCCGCAACCTCCCGCGCGGTTGCCTCGAATGCATTCGAGCGTCTGAAAGACGGCGTCTCATACCGCGGCTCGTCACTCTCAGCGAAGTAGTTCGGCACCTCCAACCCGTATTGCTGACCCCAGACAGCGCCCATCTGATCGAAGACATCATACATCGGCGTGGTCCGGAACGGTCGCGCGGCCGGCAACTCCTCATTGGGATAAACCACTGAAAACCTTGTCTGATAATTCTCGATCACCTTCGGCAGGGTGTAGCCGGGCGTGATGACCCGCCCAAGCCGCGCGACGTCCATTGCCATAACATCACGCTCGGCCTCGCCCTCGATCATCCATTGCGCAAGGCTCAACCCCACGCCGCCGCCCTGACTAAACCCGGCCATGACGCCGCAGGCCGACCAGTAGTTGCGCAAGCCTGGCACCGGCCCCACCAATGGGTTGCCATCAGGGGCAAAGGTAAACGGCCCGTGGATCACCGATTTGATGCCCGCGCGCTCCAGAACCGGGAAGCGTTGGAACGCGAAGGCAATGGAGTCGGTAATCTTGTCAAAGTCATCGGGCAAAAGTTCATGCCCGAAATCCCACGGCGTGCCTTCAATAGCCCACGGACGGCAGGTTTTCTCGTAAAAACCGATACATAACCCGCGACCTTCTTGTCTAAGATAGCTTTCCCCAGCGGGGTCCATGACGTGGGGATGTTCAGTATCACGCTCATAGATCTCAGGCGTTTCCTCGGTGACGAGGTACTGATGCTCCATCGGATGCAGTGGCAAATAACAACCTGCCATCGCCGCAACCTCCCGCGCCCAGAGGCCTGCGGCGTTAACCACATGTTCTGCTATAAGAGTGCCTTTGTCGGTCACGATCTCCCACGTTCCATCCACACGAGCATTGGTCGCTAACACTTTGGTATGTATATGAATTTCCGCGCCACCCATCCGCGCGGCCTTGGCATATGCATGGGTGGTGCCGGAGGGGTCCAGATGCCCGTCAAGTGGATCGTAGAGCGCGCCAAGCACGCCATCGACGTTGGTGATCGGCGCCAGCGCTTTGATCTCATCGGGGCCGACGATCTCGGTTTCCAGCCCCATAAACCGGTGCTTCGCGCGCTCCGCCTTGAGCATATCCAGCCGCTCAGGCGTGTCGGCCAGTGTGACTCCGCCGACGTGGTGCAAGCCGCAGGACATGCCCGTAAGCTCTTCTAATTCCTTGTAAAGTCGGATCGTATAGCCCTGCAAAGCGGCCATATTCGTGTCGCCGTTGAGTGTGTGAAACCCGCCCGCAGCGTGCCAGGTGGAGCCACTTGTGAGTTCGGACCGTTCCAGCAACGTGACATCTGACCAGCCCAGTTTCGTCAGGTGGTAGGCCACCGAGCAGCCGACCACACCGCCACCGATGATGCACACACGTGTATGGGATTTCATGCAGGCCCCTCCAAAGTGTTTTGCGCATCTGATTGGGTTCGAGGGCCTTGGGCAAGTCGGATTGCGACACGCGCAGGTCGCGCGTGCGGTATCCGCCGCAATGCCTCCGGCGGGCATTTGCGGGGAACAAAGAGGGGCGGGCGCCCGCTAGCGGTTTGCGAGCTGCTCCGTCAACAGGGCGAGTACCGCATCTTGCGGGACATCAGCCGTGACAAAAGCCTCGCCAATGCCGCGGGCGAGGATGAAGCGCAATTGGCCTGCAACAACCTTTTTGTCCTGTCCCATCAATGCCAGAAGGTCCTCGGCGTTGGGCAAATCTCCTGCAATATCAGTGATATCGCGCTTCATGCCCATTTGAGCTAGGTGTGCGCGGACACGGCTTGGATCTTCCTGAGAACACAGGCCGAGGCGCGATGACAGCTCAAAGGCCAAGGCGCATCCAATGGCGACACCTTCGCCATGCAAAAGTCGATCGGAATAGCCCGTTGCGGCCTCCAACGCGTGGCAGAAGGTGTGACCGAGGTTCAGAAGCGCGCGGTCGCCTTGCTCCGTCTCGTCGCGGGCCACGATATCGGCCTTCATCTGGACAGAGCGGCGGATCGCCTCCTGACGCAGGGCAGGGTCGTCGGCCAGTGCGGGGCCGTTCTGTTCAAGCCATTTGAAGAAGTCCGTATCGCCAAGCAGGCCGTATTTCGCCACTTCACCGTATCCAGCAAGGAAATCACGCGGCGTAAGGGTGCCCAGAACGTCAATATCGGCCAGAACCAACGTGGGCTGGTGAAACGCGCCGATCAGGTTCTTGCCCTGGGCGGCATTGATCCCGGTTTTGCCGCCGACGGAGCTGTCGACTTGCGCAAGCAGTGAGGTTGGGATTTGGACGAAGCGGATACCGCGGCGGTGGATGGCGGCGGCGAATCCCACCAGATCGCCAATTACGCCGCCCCCGAACGCGATGACGATATCGCGACGCTCGACCCTTTCGGACAGTAGCCAATCCACTGTTTTTTCAAGATTTACCCAGTTCTTCGTCCCTTCACCCGGCTCAAGGATCAGAGCCTCGGCGGTAATCCCGGACGCGCGGAGCGCATTCCGAAGGTCGCCAAGATGGTGGCCCGCTACGGTGCGTTCCGTGACGATCCAGACCTTCGGGCGATCCAGAAGCGGGGTGATGTGCTGGCCTGCCTCATGGATCAGCGCGGGGCCGATCCGAACATCATAGGCGCGGTCGCCCAGGGGTACGTGAACGGCATCGGTCATTCGGCGGGTGCTTTTGTTGTGACGGTCCCTGTTGCCCGCAAGACATCCATGACGGCCGAGGCGGTTTGATCAATGGACCAATGCGCCGAGACACGAACACGGTTCGGGGCGATGGCATAGGCCGGCGTGCGCTCGTCCAGCAGAGCGGTCAATGTGGCCTTGGGATCTGAGGTTCGCAGAAGCGGACGGTGGGTCTTGTGTTTCACCCGCGCCCAAAGCAGATCGAGGTCGGCCTCCAGCCAGACGACGCAGGCCTTTTCCATCAGCATCGCGCGATTGTCAGCAGACATCCACGCGCCGCCGCCCGTGGACAGGATGCAGGGCGGCCCCTCCAGCAGACGCGCGATGACCTGGCCTTCTTTCTCACGAAAGAAGGGCTCGCCATATTTCTCGAAGATCTCGGCAATTGTAAGCTGCGCGGATGCGATGATTTCGGCGTCCGAGTCGCGCATTTCTACGCCCAACTCCGCTGCCAGCGCGCGACCAATGGCCGTCTTTCCGGCGCCCATCATGCCCACCAGCACGACCGAGCGGGTCAACCGCCATTCCCCATGTGGCACGCTTTCGCCCATCACCGAAAAAATTGCCTCCATAAGTGGCGAAATCCCGCCGTCCATGGCTTATATGGAAAATACGGCGGCGGCAAACGCTGCTGTCTTTGCGCGGGGGTGCAAAGGGGCAGGGACTTGAAGGGGTCATGGCGCAGCTATGGGGCGTATCCTTATTATACTGTTTTTGTTGGTCCTTCTCGGGTTCCTGGGGTTGGTTGGGTATGCCTATTCCGGATTCCTGCAGCCGGATGTTCAGACCGTCACACAGCCGGTTAGCCTGAATGTGGACTGACGTGCGGGCCCTTGCGGTGTTGGTCGCCATGGCACAGCCGCTTGTGGCGCAAGAGGCCGAGATTGACCTGACGGGGTTGCCGGAACTGGGTACACCTGCCTGGCTGTCGGATGCGATCACGCGGCCCCATGCCAATGTCGCGACGGACGCGTCTGTCCCGCAAATCACCGTTCTGCCACTCGATGCCGTTCAGCTCGACTCGGTGGGGTTGCTGCCCACGTCGATCACCGGGTTGCCGCGTGGCCTATGGGGCACATCGGAGACTGAAACCTTGGCACGATTGATGCGGGCACAGCCAGTGCAGGGCTTGCCCGCGATGCAAAATTTCACGGAAGTGCTTGCACTGGCGGAACTTGACCCGCCCTTCGGAGCTCCGGCTGAGGGGTCCGAGCTGTTCCTCGCACGGTTGGATCTGTTGCTGGACCGGGGGGCGCTTGACCCTGCGCAAGCATTGATGGAACGCGCGGGCCCGACCCAGGTGGACCTTTTTCGGCGCTGGTTCGATGTTTCTTTGCTGACAGATCATTCCGACCGCGCCTGTGGTGCGATGAACGCCAATCCCGATATCGCGCCGACCTTTCCGGCGCGGATCTTCTGCATGGCGCGCGGTGGCGATTGGTCGGCCGCCGCGTTGTCACTTGGGACCGGGGAAGCTCTGGGCGCAATAACGGAAGAAGAAGGCGACTTGATCGCGCGGTTCCTTGACCCCGAACTGTTCGAGGGGGAGCCGCCCTTGCCGCCGGACCCGACGCTTACGCCGCTGGAATTCCAGATGCGCATGGCGATTGCGCAGCGACCGGACATGACAGGCCTACCGCTTGCGTTTCTCTATGCTGATCTGTCCCCGCTGGCAGGGTGGCGCGCGCAGCTCGACGCGGCGGAGAGGTTGACACGGTCAGGTGCCATTGCGCCGCAGGAATGGCTGGCGATCTACACCTCGCAAGCACCTTCGGCATCTGGTGCGGTCTGGGATCGGGTCGAGGCCTTGCAAGCCCTTGATGCCGCGCTTTTGGCGGCTGACCCAATTGAAACATCGCGCCGCTTGGCTCCGGCTTGGGGCGCGATGCAGGAGGCCGGTCTGGAGGTGGCCTTTGCGGATATCTATGGCGAGCGGCTGTTGCGTACGCCGTTGGTCGACGAGGCCGGCATTTTGGCACGCCGTGTGGGGCTTCTTTCGCCGCTTTATGAGCAGGTGGCACAATCCTCGGTGGCTCAGGATGAGACAGAACGCTTCGCCTTTGCCATTGCGCGCGGTCTGCCCCCTGAAAACGCACGCGATCCTTTGAACCGGGCCATTGCCGCAGCCTTCGCCCCTGATCTGCCGCCGCATCGTTACAGTTTGTTCCTTGAAAACAACCAGTTGGGCGAAGCCCTGCTGCGCGCGGCGCTCGTGCTGGGGCAGGGCGCGGCGGACAGCGACCCGAACGATGTGACCGATGCGCTGGTTCTGTTTCGAGCGGTTGGCCTGGAAGATGTGGCGCGCCGAACGGCGTTGCAGCTGCATCTTTTACAGGATTGAGCCATGGCAGGCCCGGCCACGGATGCGGACTGGATTGCCCTCTACCTGGATGCAGCGGCAGCTGAGCAAGGGGCCGCGCACAACACACTTCTGGGATACGGGCGTGACCTGAAGGATGCCATGGCTTGGCTGTCGCGTCGAGGCGGGTTTGCGGGTGCAGATCGCGCTAAACTGGAAGGCTATATCACAAGCCTTGAAGCGGAGGGGCTTGCGCCTGCCACGCGCGCACGACGGCTTTCATCGCTGAAGCAATTGTACCGCTTCGCCCATGAAGAAGGCTGGCGTGCCGATAACCCGACGTTGCAGATCACCGGCCCGGCTCGCGCACGAAAGCTGCCCGGTACGCTCGAAATTGCTGAGGTGGACGCCCTTCTGGCGGTCGCCGAACGGCATGGGAGGTCAGAGGCGGAGCGGCTGCGCAACCATTGCCTGATGCAGATCCTCTACGCCACGGGCCTGCGTGTGACAGAGCTTGTTTCGTTGCCTATCACGGCGTTGAGGGGCGACCCCCAGATGCTGTTGGTGATGGGGAAAGGCGGGAAGGAGCGTTTGGTGCCCCTCAGCCCGCCGGCGCGGGAGGCGGCCGCCGCCTGGCTTGCCCATCGCGATGCGGTGGATGAGGCGGCCCGGGCCGAGAACGGGGCAAAGCCAAGCGCCTTTGCCTTTCCGTCACGCGGCAAGGCCGGTCACCTGACGCGGGTGCGTTTCTTTACGTTGATCAAGGAACTGGCGCTTGAGGCCGGGTTGGACCCGGCAAAGGTCACGCCCCATACCCTGCGTCATGCCTTTGCGACGCACCTGTTGCAAAACGGGGCAGACCTGCGGGCCATTCAGACCCTTCTGGGCCATGCGGACATCGCCACCACCGAGATCTACACCCATATTCTTGATGAGCGTCTGAAGGCACTGGTGCTTGAAAAACACCCTTTGGCGAGGGACGGGTAGAGCGGTCCAACCCTGTCTCTGGCCCATGAACGCCTTCGCGGATGGTCCAATTCGACGGCGCGTCTCTTGAATGGGGCCGTCCGCACCCCCATAACCCGGCAATGGAAAACGAACTCCCTATCCCCGAACCATCGGCGCTGGCCGATCCCACGAACTGGATCATTGCCGCGGTGATCGTGCTTTTGCTGGTTTGCTCGGGCTTTTTCTCAGGCTCGGAGACAGCTTTGACAGCTGCCTCGCGCGGGAAGCTGCGTTCGATTGCGAGCAAGGATACCGGGCCCAACCGCGGCGCGGAGCGGGCGTTGGAGTTGAAGGAAGACAATGAGCGCCTGATTGGCGGCATTCTTCTGGGCAACAACCTGGTCAACATTCTCGCGACCGCGCTCGCGACCGCGCTGTTTACGGCGATTCTGGGTGAAGGCGGGGTGGCGATTGCCACGCTTGTGATGACGGCCCTGGTTCTGATCTTCGCCGAGGTCTTGCCCAAGACCTTCGCTATCAACAGCCCCGAAATGTCGGCGGCCCGTGTGGCGCGCCCGATCGGGTTGATCATCGCAGTCATGGCACCGGTTGTGGCCGTCGTGCGTTTCATCGTGCGCGGGGTGTTGCGCCTGTTCGGCACGCGGATTGAGGCGGGCGACAACATGTTGTCGGTCAAGGAAGAGATCATGGGCGCATTGTCGATTGGCCATGAGGAGGGCTCGGTCGAGAAGGAACAGCGCGACCGCCTGTTGGGCGCGCTCGACCTGCACGAACGCACGGTGGAAGAGATCATGCTCCATCGCTCTGGCATCGAGATGATTGATGCCGATGCGACCCCGGAAGAGATTCTCACACAATGCCTTGAAAGCCGCTACACGCGCCTGCCGGTGTTCAAGGACGATCAGGAAAACATCGTTGGCATGGTCCATGCGAAAGACCTGTTGCGCACGATTGATCGGTTGACCCGGGGGGAGGAAGCCGTGGGCCTTGCGGGGTTCGACCTCGCGGATGTGATGATGAAGCCCTACTTCATTCCAGAGACCACGACGCTCGACGATCAGATGCGCCAATTCCTGCGCCGCCACACGCATTTTGCGCTGGTGGTGGATGAATACGGTGCCTTGGCCGGGTTGATCACGCTGGAGGATATTCTGGAAGAGATCGTGGGTGAGATCACGGACGAATTCGACGTCGAAGATGCGCCCGTTCTGGAGGCCGATACGGCGGGCAACTATACAATCGACGGCGCCATGACGATCCGCGACCTCAACCGCGCGGCCGATTGGACTTTGCCCGATGAAGAGGCGAATACGGTCGCGGGCCTCGTGATCCACGAGGCGCAGACGATCCCTTTGCCGGGTCAGTGCTTTGCGTTCCACGGGTTCCGATTTGAGGTCGCCGAGCGCGAGCAGAACCGGTTGACCAAGCTGAAGGTGCGAAGGCTCTGACGACTAGTCTTTGCCGCGATAGGGCTCGACATACTGAAGCGCCATATCCCAGGGGAAGAAGATCCACGTGTCCTGACTGACGCCGGTGATGAACGTGTCGACCATCGGCTCTCCCTTCGGCTTGGCGTAGACGGTCGCGAAATGCGCCTTGGGATAAAGGGAGCGGACAAGCTCAAGCGTTTTGCCGCTGTCCACCAGGTCATCAACGATCAGAATGCCGTCACCGTCGCCCATAAGATCGGCATCAGGGCTTTTCAGAACCTCAGCCTCGCGCTGTTGATCGGCCTTGCCGCCGCCCGCATGGTATGACTTGACCGAAATGGTATCGACGGTGCGGATGTCCAACTCACGGCTAACGATCATCGCAGGGGCCATACCGCCGCGTGTGATGGCCACCACAGCTTTCCAGGCGCCATCATCTGGGCCACGCCCGTCCAGCCGCCACGCCAGCGCGCGCGCGTCGCGGTGCATTTGATCCCAGCTGACGTGGAACCCTTTTTCATGGGGGAGTTGCGTGGTCATAGAAACACCTCATGGTAGGGCGATACGGATACCCAGGCCGGTCAGGATTGCCGCGAAACTGCGGTCTAACCACCGCTTTGCGCGCCCATAGGCCCGGCGGGGGCCGGATCTGGAAAAAACGAGGGAAACGATCGCATACCAGCCAAATTCGATGACGAAGATGACGCACAGGATCATTGCAGCGCTCGCCAGTGACGGGTCAGCTGGCATAACGCCTGAAAACACAGCCGTGAAATAAGCCAGCGCTTTGGGATTGGCGAGGTTGGTGATGACGCCAAGGCGGATCTGGCTGAGCAGGCTGCGCGGAACCACACGGTCTGCGTCCGGCAACGGCGTGTCAGCATGGCGCCACATCGCAACCGCGATCCAAATCAGAAAGCCCGCCCCCAGTATGCGAAAGGCCGTTTGCAAATAGGGGGCGAGTTCGAAAAGCAGGCTCAGACCTGCCAATGCCGCGCTGGCCCAGATCAACGCAGCAAGCGCGAGCCCGAATGTCAGTGCCAGACCGGACCGTGCGCCCTCGGCGGCCGAGGTCTTGATGCAAAGCAGCGTGGCGGGACCGGGGCTAATGACAATCAGGGCTTGCAGCCCCGCCAATGTCAAAAGAACGGCCCACGTCATGGTTTATTCGCCCTTTTTCTCGAGCGTCATGTCGGGGGCTTCGGGGTTTTTCATCCCGATGATATTATAGCCCGCGTCAACGTGGTGCGTTTCGCCGGTCACGCCTGAGCCAAGATCGCTGAGCAGGTAAAGCGCGGATTTGCCGACCTCGTCCTGTGTGACAGTGCGGCGCAGGGGGGCGTTGTTTTCGTTCCACTTCAGAATGTAGCGGAAATCGCCGATGCCGGAGGCGGCGAGCGTCTTTATAGTGCCCGCACTGATCGCGTTGACGCGAATATTGTCACGACCCAGATCCTCGGCCAGGTACATGACTGACGCTTCAAGCGCGGCTTTTGCTACGCCCATAACGTTGTAGTGGGGCATCACGCGTTCGGCGCCCGAATAGGTCAGTGTGAGAAGCGATCCGCCATTGGGCATCATCTTTTCCGCGCGCTGGCACACGGCGGTGAAAGAATAGACTGAGATGTCCATCGTCATCTGGAAATTGGCCGATGACGTCTCAACGTAGCGGCCGCGCAATTCGTTCTTGTCGGAAAAGCCGATCGCGTGAACCACGAAATCAAGGCTGCCCCAGGCGTCCTTCAGGGTCTCAAACAGGGCGTCGAGTGAATCCGCGTCGCCCACATCACACGGCACGACCAGCGACGATCCAAGCTGCTCCGCCAGCGGACCGACCCGCTTCAACAGCGCCTCACCCTGGTACGAAAAAGCCAGCTCTGCGCCTTCTGCAGCAAGGGCTTTTGCAATCCCCCATGCGATGGATTTATCGTTTGCGAGGCCCATGATCAGCCCACGTTTGCCGTCCATCATGCCCATGTTATTGTCCCCATCCCGTCGTGATCACGACCTCTCGTAGGCGATTGGCCGCAGGGCTTCAAGATGGGCAACCCTTGTCGCCCCCCTTGCCGACGGCTAGCTGGAGGGGCGGTTTGGATGGGAGACACTGGAATGGCAGCGCGCGACGGTATTTTTGCAGGCGACGATCCGTTTGCCTTGGCGCAGTCCTGGCTGGCTGAGGCAGAGGCGAGCGAACCGAACGATCCAAACGCGATTGCGCTGGCGACCGTGGATGCGGACGGCCTTCCGAATGCGCGTATGGTCCTGCTGAAGGAAATCGAAGCCCTTGGCGACGGAACGGGCGCGTTTGTGTTCTATACGAATTACGGCTCCGCAAAAGCGCAAGAGATTGAGGCAGCCGGTAAGGCGGCCTTCGTGCTGCATTGGAAATCGTTACGACGTCAAATCCGTGTGCGCGGTGTGACCTCCCGCGAGGACGGACCTCAGGCAGATGCCTACTACGCATCGCGCTCGCTCAAGAGCCGCTTGGGTGCGTGGGCGTCGCAACAATCTCAGCCGCTCGAAAGCCGGTCCACTTTGATGGCGGAAGTTGCGCGGGTGACGGCGCAGCAAGGGACAAATCCGGCGCGGCCGCCCTTTTGGGGCGGAATCCGAATTACGCCCGTCGAAATCGAGTTTTGGGCCGATGGCGCGTTCCGTTTGCACGACAGGTTTCGGTGGACCCGGACAGGTCCGAATGATGCATGGGATGTCGTACGCCTAAACCCTTGAGTGACCTTCACGTCACCTAACTAAGGGTGTGTCCTTTTTGCAATTTCACGTATCGTGAAAATGTAAATCACTGAAATAGAACAATTTTTTCACCTTGTGTCTCACCGCAAGTGCTTCAACATCGGTACGTAATCGAAGTGGAGCAGAAAATGCATTCAAGCCCCGATGCGACGTTCGACGACGCAGTGGCCGGACAGGTGAAATGGTTTGATGCCGCCAAAGGCTTTGGCTTTGTGCTGGCCGATGGCGGTGGGCCAGATATTTTGCTGCATGCAAACGTTCTTCGCAACTTTGGCCGGGGGTCGGTATCTGAAGGTGCGCGCGTCAAACTTCTCACGCAAGAGACCGGGCGAGGGTTGCAGGCCACTGAGGTGATCTCGATTGAGGCTTTGCCGGAATGCGAAACGCCCACCGACAGTTCACACGCTGATCTACCAGATGTGAGTGACGTGCCCCTTGTCGCAGCCCGTGTGAAGTGGTTTGACAAGTCCAAGGGATTTGGGTTCGCAAATGCGTTTGGCCAACCGGAAGATGTGTTTGTCCACGTCGAGGTTTTGCGCCGCTTCGGGTTTTCGGAGCTTCAGCCCGGTGAAGCGGTGGCGGTGAAAATCGTCGACGGACCGCGCGGAAAAATGGCTGCGGAAATCCGCACCTGGGATCAAGCCTGAGGCCGGACTGCTGCACATGCGGGCCCGTGCTCGCATCGCCCGAAAGGGGGCAGTAGACAATGATCAACACACGACTTGGACCGATCCTGGCGATCTTGTTGCTGTGCCTGAGTGGCACAAGCGCTTTGGCGGCGTGTCAGGAAGACCGTGTCGAGTTGCGTGGCGATTGGGGAACTGCCCGTTTCCGGGTCGCGATTGCCGATACCGCCGCCGAGCGTGCGCAAGGGCTGATGCATGTCGAAGAGATGCCACGCATGAGTGGGATGCTGTTTGTCTACGAGCGGCCGCAGCGGGTGAGCTTCTGGATGGAGAACACGTTGATCCCCCTCGATATGATATTTGTGGGGCCCGACGGCGTGGTGCGCAACGTCCATGAAAATGCGATCCCGCTGGACCGAACGGGCATTCCGGGCGGCAGCAACGATATTCAATATGTGCTCGAAGTGAATGGCGGCGTGTCAGCGGATTTTGGTATTTCCGAAGGCACGCAATTGCGCCATCCCTCAATCGATCAGACGCAAGCCGCATGGCCGTGTGACGAGTAAAATCATTCTGCTTTGATTGGGCTTGCACAATGGCCCAAAGGACCGATATGACGCGCCCACGGTCGGGGCGTGGCGCAGTCTGGTAGCGCACCTGTTTTGGGTACAGGGGGTCGTGAGTTCGAATCTCGCCGCCCCGACCACTTCCTCTCAGGATCGACTATATGTAGGTGCGTAGCCGCTCTCGATGCCCTTATGTGGTATTTTTCGCGCGGTTTTGCGACGTCACCCCAATATCTGGTAGACGTCCAAGTGAAATCATATGCAGCCCGTGCATTTCCGAATTGGCGTCACCTTCCCTTATGTAAAGCATCCAGAAGATTGGCTATCTAGGCCTGAACAAAGGAAAACCCCAAGATGTTGGGGTCGGGGCGAACCGGACAGGAATCAGGCCCGTCTGCGGAAACAGGAAAAAGCAAGGAATTTTTCCTGTGAATTCTCTCAAAAACCCGTTGACCGGATAGGTCCAAACACGTCAGGTTGTGCTGGTCGACGCAAGCGCCACCACATATAGCGCAGCGTTGCGGGGGCAGAGGGATAACACCTCAGCAAATGACAGCACGGTCTGCAAACGAGTGCCTTGGCACCCGATTGAAGATGTGTGCGAACGCCCGGCGAGAGCCGGAATGAGAGAGAGACGGTCAGAGGGCAGAAGACCCTGGCAGACCGCTTTGTTGGGAAACAGGGGCCTGGCACGGGTCCAGGTGAGAATGAGGCAGACATGAAGATTGAACGGAGATTCACCCGCGACGGTGCAGACCTGTACGCGGATCTGGAGTTCACAACCACAACGTCGGAGATTCGCAATCCTGACGGCACCGTTGTGTTCAAGCTTGACGACGTAGAGATCCCGCAGGGCTGGAGCCAGGTGGCCTCGGACGTCATCGCCCAGAAGTATTTCCGGAAAGCCGGTGTTCCGGCAGCGACAAAGCCTGTGAAGGAAAAGGGAGTGCCCGCATTCCTTCAGCGCCACGTGGCCGACGAAAAGGCGCTGGAGGCTATGCCGGAAGACCAGCGTTATGGTGGCGAAACGTCCGCCAAGCAGGTCTTCCGGCGCCTTGCCGGCGCCTGGGCGTATTGGGGCTGGAAAGGTGGCTACTTCACAGCTGAGGCTGATGCGCGGGCCTACTTTGATGAGATGCAGCTGATGCTGGCGCGCCAGATGGCAGCGCCAAACTCGCCACAGTGGTTCAACACCGGCCTGCACTGGGCCTACGGGATCGACGGTCCTGCCCAAGGGCACCACTATGTCGACTACAAGACCGGCAAGCTGACGAAATCCACCTCGTCCTACGAGCATCCGCAGCCACACGCGTGCTTCATCCAGGGCGTGGCCGACGATCTGGTGAACGATGGTGGTATCATGGACCTGTGGGTGCGTGAGGCGCGCCTGTTCAAGTACGGCTCCGGCACGGGCACCAACTTTTCCCATCTGCGCGGCGAAGGCGAAAAGCTTTCGGGCGGTGGCAAATCCTCCGGCCTGATGGGCTTCCTGAAAATCGGAGACCGTGCGGCGGGCGCGATCAAGTCGGGCGGCACCACGCGCCGTGCCGCGAAGATGGTGATCGTCGATGCGGATCACCCGGATATCGAAGATTTCATCGAATGGAAGGTGCTGGAAGAGCAGAAAGTGGCGTCCATCGTCGCGGGCTCCAAGATGCACGAGAAGATGCTGAATGGTATCTTCACAGCCATCAAAACGTGGGACGGTTCGCTGGAAGATGCGGTTGATCCCGCCAAAAACGAGAGCCTGAAGCAGGCGATCCGCGAAGCCAAAAAGGTCGCGATCCCAGAGACTTATGTGAAGCGTGTGCTGGATTATGCCAAGCAGGGCCATACCAGCATCGAATTCCCGACCTACGACACGGATTGGGACTCGGAAGCCTACAACTCCGTCTCCGGTCAGAACTCCAACAACTCCATCCGTGTGACCGACGCCTTCCTGAAGGCCGTCGAAGAAGATGGCGATTGGGAGCTGATCAACCGCAAGGACGGCGACGTCGCCAAGACGATCAAGGCCCGTGACCTGTGGGAAAAGGTTGGCCATGCGGCTTGGGCCTGCGCTGATCCGGGCATCCAGTACCACGACACCGTCAACGCCTGGCACACCTGCCCCGAAGATGGCGAGATCCGCGGGTCCAACCCGTGCTCCGAATACATGTTCCTCGACGATACGGCCTGTAACCTCGCGTCGATGAACCTGCTGACCTTCTATTCGAACGGCGTGTTCGACGCGGAAAGCTACATGCATGCCACACGGCTTTGGACGCTGACGCTGGAAATCTCGGTGATGATGGCGCAGTTCCCGTCCAAGGAAATCGCGCAGCTCAGCTATGATTTCCGCACGCTTGGCCTCGGTTACGCGAACATCGGCGGTCTGCTGATGAACATGGGTTATTCCTACGACTCCGCTGAAGGCCGTGCGCTTTGCGGTGCGCTGACCGCGATCATGACCGGTGTGGCCTACGCAACCTCCGCCGAAGTTGCTTCCGAGCTGGGGCCGTTCGACGGCTTTGCCAAGAACCGCGAGCACATGCTGCGGGTCATGCGCAACCACCGCAACGCCGCTTACGGCAAAGTGGACGGCTATGAAGACGTGAACGTGAACCCGGTCGCTCTGGACCACGGCAATTGCCCCGATCAGAAGCTGATCGCGCTCGCCAAGCAGGCTTGGGATGAGGCGCTTACGCTCGGCGAACAGCACGGCTATCGCAACGCTCAGGCCACGGTGATTGCTCCGACCGGCACCATCGGCTTGGTCATGGACTGCGACACGACAGGCATTGAGCCGGACTTCGCCCTGGTGAAGTTCAAGAAGCTGGCCGGTGGCGGTTACTTCAAGATCATCAACCGCTCGGTTCCCGGCGCGCTTGAGGCAATGGGCTATTCGTCCAGCCAGATTGAGGAAATCATCGCCTACGCGGTCGGCCACGGCACGATTGGACAGGCCCCCGGCATCAACCACACCAGCCTGATTGGCCACGGCTTCGGACCGGCAGAGATCGAAAAGATCGAAGCCGCCCTGCCGCAAGCCTTCGACATTCGCTTCGTCTTCAACCAGTGGACCCTCGGCGCGGACTTCTGCACCGAGACCCTGGGTATCCCGGCGGAGAAACTGAACGATCCCACCTTTGACCTGCTGCGCCACCTTGGCTTCTCGAAAGCCGATATCGAGGCCGCAAACGACCATGTCTGTGGGACCATGACCTTGGAGGGCGCGCCGTTCCTCAAAGATGAACACCTGTCCGTGTTCGACTGCGCGAACCCCTGCGGGAAAAAGGGCAAACGCTTCCTCAGCGTCGACTCGCATATCCACATGATGGCAGCGGCACAGTCCTTTATCTCGGGTGCGATCTCCAAGACGATCAACATGCCGAACAACGCGACCATTGAAGACTGCCAGAAGGCGTATGAGCTCAGCTGGTCGCTCGGCGTGAAGGCCAACGCGCTTTACCGTGACGGCTCCAAGCTGTCGCAGCCGCTGGCTGCTGCGCTGGTCGAAGACGATGACGAGGCCGCAGAGATCCTTGAGAACGGCAACACGATGGAAAAGGCCCAGGTTGTGGCCGAGAAAATCATCGAAAAGGTTGTCGTGAAGGAGATCATCCGCTCCAACCGCGAGAAGATGCCTCAGCGTCGCAAGGGCTACACCCAGAAAGCCATCGTGGGCGGCCACAAGGTCTACCTGCGCACCGGTGAGTATGAGGATGGCAACCTCGGCGAGATCTTCATCGACATGCACAAGGAAGGCGCGGGCTTCCGGGCGATGATGAACAACTTCGCGATCGCCGTGTCGGTCGGCTTGCAATACGGCGTGCCGCTGGAGGAGTTCGTGGACGCCTTCACATTCACCAAGTTCGAACCGTCGGGCATGGTGCAGGGCAACGACTCGATCAAGAACGCCACCTCGATCCTCGACTACATCTTCCGCGAATTGGCCGTGTCGTATCTCGACCGGACCGACCTGGCGCATGTGGCCCCGGAAGGTGCCTCGTTCGACGACATCGGGCGCGGCGCGGAAGAGGGCGTCTCGAACGTCTCCGAAGTGCCAGACAGCCGTGGCTCGGATCCGCTGGAAGTGCTCAAGCAGGTGGCCTCGACCGGCTACCTTCGCAAGCGCGCCCCACAAGAGCTGGTCGTACTGCAGGGCGGGGCCGATCCGGTCGCAGTGCTGGAGACGCTGGTGCCCGAGACCAAGGGCGGCGGCGGAACGATGGCAGCGGTCGCATCGACCACGGCCGTCACAACCGGCACGGTTGAGATCGACGCGCGCGCCAAGGCCAAGATGCAGGGCTATGAAGGCGAGGCCTGTGGCGAGTGCGGAAACTACACATTGGTGCGCAACGGCACCTGCATGAAGTGCAACACTTGCGGCGGGACGTCGGGGTGTAGCTGAACACAGAGATCGGATGCGCGTCCTCACCGTTCGCGCATCTGAGTTCCGGGGTGGGTGCGCTCACCCTTGGCGCGGATCAGGCCGCAGGCAGAAAATTTCGGGCAGTCAATTATCAGAGCCTGATCAGCGAAACTGGGGGTCCTTCGGGGCCCCCATTTTTCTTTGGTGCGCCCGCCACTTGCCGCCCCCGTCTGCAACCGCGATAGTCGCGCCATGCGGCTTGCCTGGCTTCTCTCGCTGTTCCTGACAACACCCGCCCTGGCGGACGACGTTACCGTTTTTGCAGCCGCAAGCCTTGCCGGGCCACTGGATCAAGTTGCAGACGCTTTCACGTCGGACACGGGCCACACGGTCACACTGTCCTATGCCGGCTCTTCCGCCATCGCGCGGCAGGTGGAGGCCGGGGCACCTGCGGATGTCGTTTTCCTCGCCAATACGGACTGGATGGAGCATCTCGCTCAGGCGGGTGCCATTACAGAGGAGACGCGGCGCGAAATCCTGGGCAATCGCCTAGTGATCGTTATGAACCGGACGCTCTACGATGAGGTCGCCAACGCCCCCCCGCGCGGCTTGGCTGAGGGCAGCATCGCAATGGCGTTGGTCGATGCGGTGCCCGCGGGCATCTATGGTCGCTTGGCGTTCGAGGCCTCGGGCGTGTGGGAGGAGTTGCGCCCCAACGTGATCGAGGCAGACAATGTGCGCGCCGCTTTGCGCCTTGTGGCTTTGGGGGCGGCTGATACGGGCGTGGTCTATGCAACGGATGCCCATGCAGAGCCGGGCGTTGAGGTGATCGCAACGATACCGGAGGATTTGCATCCGCCCATCGTTTATCCAGCAGCTTTGACGCCCGATGCGCCGGAGGCCGCAGAGGCGTTCCTTGATTGGCTCATGCAACGTGACGCGCGGTTTGTGTTTCGGGATGCTGGTTTCCAGGTGATCGTGGAATGAGCGATTGGCTGGGTCCCGCCGAATGGCAAGCCGTGGCCCTCTCGCTGCGGGTGGCGCTGGTCGCTACGGTTTTGAGCTTGCCCTTCGGTGTGGCTGTGGCCTGGCTTCTGGCGCGGCGGAAATTTCCGGGCCATGCGCTATTGAATGGCTTGGTGCATCTTCCGCTGATCTTGCCGCCGGTGGTCACGGGGTATCTGCTTTTGATCGCCTTTGGGCCGCAGGCTGCTTTGGGTGGCTGGCTTGAAGCCATGGGCCTCGGCGTGGCCTTCCGCTGGACGGGCGCAGCCTTGGCGGCCGCTATCATGGCCTTCCCACTGATGGTGCGCGCCATCCGATTGTCGCTGGAAGCCGTCGATCCCGGATTGGAAGACGCGGCGGCCACACTGGGCGCCTCGCGCTGGCGGGTTTTCTGGACGATCACGGTGCCCTTGATGGCCCCCGGCATTCTGACCGGGGCGATCCTGGCTTTTGCCAAGGCCATGGGTGAATTCGGCGCGACGATCACCTTTGTCAGTAACATTCCGGGCGAGACACGAACGGTGCCGTCCGCGATCTACGCGTTCCTTCAAGTGCCGGGTGGGGAAGCCAGCGCATGGCGGCTGGTGATCGTGTCCGTGGTCATTGCAATGGGCGCTTTGCTGGCATCGGAACTTTTGGCACGGCGGGTCATGCAACGGATTGGTGGGCGCGATGCTTGAAGTTGCAGTGCGGCACAGCCTTGGCGGTTTCACGCTGGATGCAGCCTTCCAGGCACCTGGTGGTGTTACCTGTTTGTTCGGACGCTCCGGTGCCGGAAAAACCAGCATTGTCAGGGCGGTGGCGGGCCTTCTTAAAGCGGAAAGCGCTCGGGTGACCGTCGATGGAAAGCGGCTTGATACCCTGCCGATACACCGGCGCCGCATCGGCTACGTCTTCCAGGAGCCGCGCTTGTTTCCCCATTTGGACGTGGCTGCCAATCTCCACTACGCACGCTCCGGCATGGACGCGCAACCGGTGATCGAGATGCTCGGAATCGGGCATCTGCTGGAGCGTCGCCCGGCGGCCCTTTCAGGCGGAGAGGCACAGCGCGTGGCGATTGGGCGCGCTCTTCTCAGCAACCCGCGCCTGTTGTTGCTGGATGAGCCTTTGGCCGCGTTGGACGAGGCAAGAAAGGCCGAGATCCTGCCTTATCTCGAACGCGTGCGCGACGCGGCGGAGGTTCCCATCCTCTACGTCTCGCATTCCGTGCCTGAAGTGGCCCGCCTAGCTACAACGCTGGTGGCTTTGGAAAACGGCAGGGTGGTGCGTGTTGGGGCGGCAGCGGCGCTTTTGTCGGACCCAGACGTCGCCCCGGTTATCGGCATACGTGAGGCCGGAGCGATCCTTGAGGCACGCGTCGTGCGCCACCATGAGGATGGTCTGACGGAATTATCGGGCGTTGGCGGTGCGCTGTGGTTACCGCGCGTGGCCGCCGTGGAAGGGGCCAGTGTTCGGGTTCGGATCGAAGCACAGGATGTGATGTTGTCCACCCACCGCCCTGAGGGGATTTCTGCGTTGAACGTTTTGCCGGTGGAGGTCAGCGCCATACGCGATGGGCAGGGCCCAGGCGTGATGGTCCAGTTGAATGCCGGCGGTGCGCGATTGCTCGCGCGTGTTACAAACCGGTCCGCCAAGGCCATGGGTTTGGCGGACGGCTGGCAAGGCTATGCCGTTGTGAAGACTGTCTCCATCGCGTCCGGAAATGTCGGGGGCTGAAAGCGCCCCTGTTATTCCGCTGCGATTTTGATGACGGGCTCCATGCGGGCAAGAATATCTTCGGCGAGGTGACACTTGATCTGGTGGCCATCGGCCAGCGTGCGCATCGGTGGGACCTCTTTGTCGCAAAGCCCACCGGGCACATCGGATTTCCACCGACAACGGGTCTGGAAGGGGCAGCCCGAGGGTGGGTTCATCGCTGACGGAATGTCGCCTTCCAGCACGATATGCTGTTTCTCGATGCTCGTATCGGCGATGGGCACGGCCGAGAGCAAGGCCTCGGTATAGGGATGATAAGGCGGGCTGAAGACCTGTTCGGTATCGCCCAGTTCCACCACATGGCCGAGATACATGACCATCACGCGGTCAGAGAGATAGCGCACGATCGAGAGGTCGTGAGAGATGAAGAGGAGCGTGGTCTTCTCGCGTCTCTGGATCTCCATCAACAGGTCCGTAACCGCAGCTTGCACCGACACGTCGAGGGCTGAGACCGGTTCGTCCGCCACCACGATTTTTGCGTCGCCTGCAAAGGCGCGAGCTATGCCGACGCGCTGCTTCTGACCACCAGACAGCTGACGCGGCATCCGGTCCGCGAAGGCACGGGGGAGCTTTACGAGGTCGAGGAGTTCGAGCATCTTTTCGCGGCGCTCGGCTTCGTTTTTTCCGATCTTGAAAATCTCAAGTGCGCGGATGATCTGGCGACCCACGGTCATGGACGGGTTGAGGGTGTCGAACGGGTTCTGGAAAACCATCTGCACGTTCGAGACCGTGCCGGTGTCGCGTTCCTCGATGGGTGTGTTCTGGATCGGCTTGTTGCCAAGCAGGATCTCGCCTTCGGTTGCAGTCTCCAGGCCCATCAGAACCTTTGCGAGCGTGGACTTGCCGCAGCCGGATTCGCCCACGATAGCGAGAGTTTCGGATTCGCGCGCCTCGAAGGTAAGTGTCTCATTTGCTTTGACAACTTTCTTGTCGCCGCCGCCGAACAGGGCGTTGGCGGCAACCTCATAGTACTTCTTGAGGTTGTCGATTTTCAGGACAACATCGCCAATGGTCGCCTTCTCGGTCGAGGCGGCAACTTCGGGGGGCGCGTCCCAGTCAATTTCCGCGTAGCGCAGGCAGCGCGTCGCGTGGCGGTCGCCGTGGTCGAGCTCGGCCATGGGGATGGCGTTTGCGTTGCAACGCCCCTCCTCAAAGTAGTTGCAGCGGGGTCCGAAGTTGCAGCCGGGCGGGCGTTCGTGGGGCAGGGGGAAGTTGCCCGGAATGGCGATGAGCGGACGCGCGTTTTTGTCGGCACCGGGCAAGGGGATCGAGCGGAACAGCGCCTGCGTATAGGGGTGCTGCATATTGTCGAAGACGTCCGCGATACGGCCGGTTTCCACCGCTTCGCCGGAGTACATCACGCAGAGGCGGTCACAGGTTTCGAGGACCAGTCCGAGGTTGTGGGAGATGAACAGCATCGAGGTGCCGTATTTCTCACCCAGACCCTTCACGAGGTCCACGATCCCGGCCTCAACGGTCACGTCGAGGGCAGTGGTGGGTTCATCCAAGATCAACAAAGAAGGCTTTGACATCAAGGCCATAGCGATCACGATACGCTGCTGCTGACCGCCCGAAAGCTGGTGCGGATAGCTTTTCAGCATGCGCTCAGGGTCGGGCAGGCGGACGTCCTGGACCACTTCGAGGGCCAGTTGGTACGCCTCTTTCTCGGACTTGCCCTCATGGATCATGGGCACTTCCATCAGCTGCTTGCCGATGCGCATGGCGGGGTTCAGGGAGGCCATGGGTTCCTGATAGATCATGGCAATCTCGGAGCCGCGCAGGTCGCGCAGTTCCTCGGCGCTCATCTTGTTGAGGTCACGGCCCTTGAACTTGATGGAGCCGCCGACGACGCGGCCGTTCACGCCGAGGTCTTGCATGACACCGAGGGCGACGGTGGACTTGCCGCAACCGGACTCGCCCACAAGGCCCATCGCCTCACCCGGCATCACGGTGCAGGAGAAATCCATCACCGCCGGAATTTCGCGCAGGCGGGTGAAGAAGGAGATCGAAAGGTTTTCAATCTCAAGGATCGGGCCGTCGTAAGGTGTGCGATCTGCCATGTTAGTTTTCCTTAACTGAACGGCCCAAAGGCGGAGTCGTGAAGCTGTAGTTTTTCTGTAGTTTTTCTGTAACTACAATTGTAGTTTTTTGGACGGGTTGGAGCGTGACCATCATGGTTGATACCCGCAAACAGGCTCGGCGTTGGTTTCGATCATGTGGCGGGCGCGGGCTAGGTCGTCCGCGTCAAGGGCGGATGCGCAATCCAGCTGGGATGCGTAGGTCTCCCACAGGCTGCGGATCGCCGCGACATCGTCTGCGCGGTGTGCGTCCAGAACCGGTTGCGCAAATTCGACCATCAGATCAACGGACAGATCCGCGACATCGACAACCGGCGCGTCGCATCCGGCTGCATCCATCGCGCGCAATTGCAGGGCGAGTTGTGTCACCCCGAGGTCTGGCGTGATCTCGTAGACTTCGACGGTCCAATCGTCCGAGAGTTGCCGGGCCGTCACGACGCGCGACACGGCAACAGCGCCGATGGCCACGCCGCTACATTGCATCAACGCCCGCGCCGCCGCCTCGTCGCCACTTTGGGCAGCAGCCGGCGCAGCAACGAGGAGGGTTGCAAACCCGAGGAGGGGCGCAATCCGCATCAATCCTTCAAGCTCTCTTCACGCAGGCCGTCGGCCAGCAGGTTGAGGCCCAGGACAAGGCTCATCAGCGCAAGCGCCGGTGGTAGGGCCGGATGCGGATAGACCGTCAGAAGGCGGCGGCCTTCATTGATGGTGGAGCCCCAGTCGGGCGACTCTGGCGAGAGGCCGAGGCCGAAGAAGCCCAAGGTCCCCAGAAGGATGGTCGTATAGCCGATGCGCAGGCAGAAATCGACGATCAACGGCCCGCGTGCGTTGGGCAGGATTTCCCACAGCATGATGTACCATGGGCCTTCACCGCGGGTTTGGGCGGCGGCCACATAGTCGCGGGTTTTCACGTCCAACGTGATGCCGCGCACGATGCGGAAGACCGTGGGCGAGTTCACGAAAACCACCGACACAAACACGATCAGCAGGTTGCCGGGGATGTTGAAGAGGTCGAGGGCCACGGGCCAGAAACGCACCGCGCTGTCCGGGTCTGCCCGGTCTGAGATCAGCGAGAAGTAGAGCCAGAACCCCACGATTGCCGCGACGGCCACGAGGACGTTCCGGATCGTCGGCTGCGTGTGATAGCGCGAGTTGAACAGCACCACGAGGAAGATGATCGGGAACAGGAACAGGACCATCGACATGTATTGTGGCACGCCCGCCTGCACGATTTCCGGTGTCACCAGCAGGTAGAAGAGCAGGATGACAGGGAAGGCGAGGACGAGGTTTGCGACGAAGGTCAGGACTGTGTCGAGTTTGCCGCCGATATAGCCCGCCGGCAGGCCAAGCGTGATGCCGACCATGAAGGCAAAGAGCGTGGCAAGCGGCGCGATTTGCAGCACGTAGGTGGAGCCGAGGACCATGCGGGAGAAGACGTCGCGCCCAAGGCGGTCACCGCCGAAGAGGTAATGAGAGAACGCCTCACCTTCCGGTGCCATCGTGCCGGGAACCTTGTTGCGCAGCGCCGAGATCTGGTCGAGCGCGTCAAAGGGCGCGACCCAGCTTGAGAAGATTGCAGTGAAGACCCAGAACATCACCAAACCGAAGCCGATCATGCCGATCAGGCTATCGAAGAGTTTGCCATAAAGGCCGAGACGGCGCTTGAAGGTGATCGACAGGATGAAGGTGGCAATGAGGGCGACCCAGACGGGCAGGAAGCGTTGGCCCGCAGCACCGATGATGCCCTTTTGCTCCATCGTGGGCAGGACAAGACCGCCGATGACATAGCCGATGAGGCAAAGGATAAAGAGAAGCACGGCGTATTTCATTGTCGCCAGCGCGTAGTCGGCGGGTGTGGAGTTCACGGCCATTGTGCCGTCGCCCTGGATCTCCAACTCACCGGGGCGGACGCCTGCGATGGTCAGAACGAAATTGGTGGCAAAGCCCACGAAGAAGATCACCACCGAGGCGAGGATCAGGGGGTTGAGGAAGCTGCCGAATTGGCCGGTCCAGGAAATCGGGTCCATGATCAGATCTCCTTCACGCGATACGGATGCGGGGGTTGAGAAAGACGTAGCCGATGTCGGAGATCAGTTGCGTCACGAGCACCACGAAGACGGCCACGATGGAGCAGGCCAGAAGCAGCTCGATATCGTTGTTGGAGGCGGCTTGGACCATGGTCCATCCGAAGCCGTTGTAGTTGAACAGCGTCTCCACGATCACCACGCCGGTCAGCAGCCAGGGGAATTGGAGCATGATGACGGTGAAGGGCGCGATCAGCGCGTTGCGCAGGGCGTGTTTCATCACGATGTTGCGGAAGCTGACGCCCTTGAGGCGCGCGGTGCGGATGTATTGGGCTGTCATCACCTCAGCCATGGAGGCGCGGGTCATGCGGGCGATATAGCCCATGCCGTAGAGCGCGATGGTCACGACCGGCAGGAAGAAGTTCCAGAAGGTGATGCCGCCATCCATGGCGGAACGGGCGGAGCCGAGGAACAGCGTGTTGCGGTCGCCGAGCCAGCCGTCGCCCCCAAGCCAGCCCCATTCCGTCAGCGTGCCGGAGATGCCTGCCGTCGAAGACGCGAGGAATACGATGAAGATCACGCCGGAGACGTATTCTGGCGTCGCGGTCGAAGCGATGGAGAAGGTGGAGAGGGAGCGATCAAGCCGGGAGCCTTCGCGCATGCCCGCCAGCACGCCCACGATCAGGGCGGCAGGAACCATCAGGGCAAAGGCCCAGAACATCAGGATGCCAGTCAGTTGCAGGCGCCCGCCGATGATATTGCCGACCTCATCATCGGAGACCGTGGAGAAGCCCAAATCGCCTTGCAGTAACCCGCAACGGGTGGGGGCATCGGCGGGATCCATGCCGAAATCAATGCAACGTCCGGTGATCTCTCCGGTTTCTTCATCCACTTGGGTCCAGCCGGGAACAACGCCCAACCATTCGCCGTAGCGCAGGATCATGGGGCCGCCATATCCGTTATTGTCGAGCCACGAGACGACTTCTGCATCGGTCATGCGGGCATTGCCTTGGGTCTTCGCGAGCTTTTCGAGGTTCGGAAAGAGGTTCGTGAGAAAGAACACCACGAAGGTCAGGCAAAGGGCGGTCAGGATCATCACGCCAGTACGGCGCAGGATGAAAGCTCCCATGTCGGTCGGTCCCCTGTTGGTCTGGGCGGCGCTTATTGTCTGCGCTTCGCCTGGAAATGGGCATGTCCGCTTATGGTGCGGCTTCGGCCCGGGTGCGGATCACTCCGCCGGATAGAAAACCGGCGCCCCAATCTGGAGCGCCGGTTCTTTGATTAGGCCTCGAAGCCGAGATAGTGGACGTTGATCTCGAACTTCGGATGCATGTCCGCGTTCACGATGCCGGCCTTGTAGTGGCGGAAGAGCGAGCGCCAGTAGGGCTGGATCGTCACACCTTCGTTGACCATGATCGTTTCGATCTGTGCCATCACCTCGCGGCGCGCATCGGCGTCCTGGATGCCGTTGGCCTGGTCGAGGAGGCTGTCGAACTCTTCATTCGCAAAGCCCGACTCATTCCATGGCACACCGGAGCGGTAGGCGAGGTTCAGAACCTGAACGCCAAGCTCGCGGTGGTTCCAGTTCGTGGAGCTGAACGGATAGTTCGCCCAGTCGTTCCAGAAGGTGGAGCCAGGGATGATCGTCCGCGTGACGTTGAAGCCCGCGTCGCGCAGCTGAGCTGCCACGGCGTCGGTCGTGTTCTTGCGGTAATCATCGTCGATCGAGATCAGTTCGAACTCGAAGTCAGCATTGCCGGATTCCTCCAGCAGCGCCTGGGCGCCGGCCGGATCGAATGGCAGGGCTGCCACATCGGCATATTCCGGGTGGATCGGGCAGACATGGTGGTTCTGCGCGGTCACGCCCTGGCCGTTGATGCCCAGATCGAGCATCACCTGGTTGTCGCACGCCATGGCAATGGCCTGACGGACGCGGACGTCGTCATAAGGCGCATTGTTCTGATTCGGACGGATCACCACGGTGGCGGCGGTGGTCACTTCGGACTGGGTCCAGCCGATGGCGGCGAAGAGGTCCACGAATTCACCGACCGTCTCGTAGGTCATGTCGAATTCGTCGGCTTCGGCGCCTGCAAACCAAGCGGCGGGGTCCTGGCCAAGGTCAACAAAGACGATCTCGTCGAGGTAGGTTTCACCCCAGTATTCGTGATCTGCCTTGCGCGACAGCGTGGCGGAAACACCCACTTCGTAGTTGGTGATCTCGTACGCGCCGGTGCCCACGCCGTGGTCTGCCGGGTTGGTGCCGATCAGGTCGCGGTGCTGCACGGCCGACGGATAATCCGCGATGCCGGGGACCAGAGTGATATCGGGCGCGGGGTAGGTCACGCGCACGGTGTAGTCATCAACCACTTCGATGGCGCCTTCGCGCGCCACGCCGGTATCCGGGTCAACAAGGCCGCCCATGCGGGTAGACATGGAATTGCCTTCAACCGTGCTGTCACACCAGCCAATGAAGTTTGCGGCAACGTCTTCGGCGGTGAACGGATCGCCGTTGTTCCAGCTGACGCCCTGACGCACGTTGAGCGTATAGACGGTTGCATCTTCGTTGGCTTCCCAGCTGTCCAGCAGGACGCCTTCGAACGAGCCGTCTGCGTTGTACTGGATCAGGTATTCGAGGAAGCCACGGGTGACGTTGGCCATCTGCGACCAGTCATAGGTGCGCGGGTCTTTCAGCGCGCGCACTTCCTGCTGGATGCGCAGGGTGCCGCCAGCGGCGGGCACAGCGCGGTGGCCATCGGCCGCGGCAGGCGACGCGCCGATCAGCGAATAGGCTGCGGCAGCGGACAGGCCGAGTGCAGTCGAGCGGACGAGGAATTCGCGGCGGTCAAGTTTGCCTTCCTTGTGCTCGCGCGCGTACATCTCGGCGACCGGATGGCTCGTCAAACCCGATTGGGTCTGTACGTGGGTGAAATCTTTCATTTGCGTCGTCTCCCTGTGACGTCTTGGTCTGTTTTTGTTTGGGCGCCCATTTTACCGCGAAGCGGCCCGCGCACCCTCAGCCACATTAGCAACCGCATTGGACACTTGCGTCAACGGTTAGTTGCGCCGACTAAGCGCACGTTTGCGACATCGCCCACGACAAAAACCGACATTGGGCCTAGATGCAACCGGAGATGTATACAGGTTGAGTGCGGGGTGGCCCGCTTGCGGGGACTCAGCTGCGCAGACGCGGCTTGCGAAAATCCTTGGGCGTTTGGCCCACGGCCTGACTGAACGCCCGCGTAAAGTAGGCAGCCGAAGAGAAACCCAATTGCTCGGCCACTTCACGTGCGGGCAGGTCAGTCTCCAGAAGGAGGCGACGCGCCTCGTGCATGATCCGTTCGTTGAGCAGCGCAAGGGCAGGGCGGCCCGCAGCATCGCGGCAGACGCGGCTAAGATGGGTGGGCGTCACATGCAGATCGCGTGCATAATCGGCCACGCCCTTTCCGGTCCGAAAGCCCTGTTCCATGCGTTCGGCGAACATCTCAACCAATTTGTGGGATCGTTCGCGGCGGATCACACCTTCCTGGCGCGCCAATTCGCGTGTCATCCAGGCGGAAATCAGCAGCGAATAAGCCGTCAGCGCACGACCCATGGCAGGCGCGCGGGCGGCAAGCTCGGCTTCGATCTTCTCGACATGAGAGGTGACGGCCGCTTGGCTTTCAATGTTGGACACACGCAGGTGGAACGGCTGGTCCGGCAGGTCGAGACTGGTATCGGGGGGCAGGCAGAGCTCCAACCCCTGGGTCTGTGCGGCCAGTTCCAGAGCCATTGGCACGCGGGCTGGCACAAAGACGGCTGTGTTGGGCCCGTAGCCGCGCGTGATGCAGTTCACCGTCACCCGCCCCTGGCCCCGCGTGATCCAGTAGAGCCGGGCACGCGGCGCGGCGTGCAGATGTTCGATGCGCCAAGCCCCCTGCATGCGCAATTTCCCTAAGGACGCGACAGAATGGGCAATGGGACGGCGGGATGCTTCGAACATAGCGGCAGGGTAGCTTTCGCGCTAGCACACGCAAGCGGAAAGGCCGTGCGCTTGTTTATGGGAGCGAAAGGTGAGTCCAATCGGCCATATTCGAGCGGAACCAGGTGCGTTGACGTTTGGCGTATTGGCGGCTGGCGATGATTGCGGCTTCGCGGGCGTCATCGAGGGAGAGGTGGCCTTTCAGATGGGCGATCAACTCAGGCGCGCCGATGGCTTTTGCGGCCCCTCCGGCCTTTTCCCAGCGGTGCAGGTTTGCGCGGGCTTCTTCGAGTGCGCCTTGTTCGAGCATCATGTCGAACCGGCGCGCGATACGATCGGCCAGCCAATCCCGGTCGGCGTCCAACAGAATGGGGTAAGTTTTCGAAAGCGGGAGTGCGGGAGGTGGCGTTTCGGTTTGCCAGGCAGAGAGCGGCTTGCCGGTGCTGCGTAGAACCTCCCACCCGCGCTGGATGCGGGCGCGGTTCTGTCGGTCGATGCGGAGGGCGAGAGTGGGATCTTCGTGGTCCAGGTCTTGTAGCAGGGTCGCGGTGGGCAGGGCATCAGCGGTTGCCCGGATGTCGGGCGGTGTAAGAGGAATTTCGGCCAACCCTTCAGTCAACGCGCGGAAGTAGAGCCCGGTGCCGCCGACGATGATGGGGCGTTTGCTGAGGAACGGGGCGACATCACGCAGCCATTGGCCGACGCTGTACTCGGCCTCGAACGGCACATGGCCAAACAGGTAGTGGGGGGCTGCGGCCTCCTCCTCAGGCGAAGGGCGCGCGGTCAGGATACGCCAGCCGTCGTAGACTTGGAGCGCATCGGCGTTCACGATGGGTCTGTTTTGCGCCTGCGCAATCGAGATGGCGAGCGCCGTTTTTCCTGACGCAGTCGGGCCCGCAATCAGGATTGGCACATCCTCCGGAATGGTATCTATGTTAATCAAGGGGTTGCGGGCCGTTCTTCATGCTGTCGATCAAAGGCGGTCCGGCGAAAGGAGGGCGTTGAACCGGCGCGGTGTTTAGCCCATTGTTGCGCCGCAAATCAACGAAGGACATCCCCGCCATGACAAGCGACCCCGCCCACACTGCCGCCCGGTACAACCGCGTGATGCTCAAGATCTCGGGTGAGGCCTTGATGGGCGATCAGGGCTTCGGTCTGCACCCGCCGACGGTGGAGCGGATCGCGAAGGAGATCAAATCGGTCCACGACCTCGGCGTGGAGATCTGTCTGGTGATCGGCGGCGGCAACATCTTCCGGGGCCTGCAGGGCAGCGCGCAAGGGATGGAGCGGACGACGGCCGACTATATGGGGATGCTGGCCACGGTCATGAATGCACTGGCGATGCAAAGCGCGCTGGAAAGCCTTGGCGTGTTCACGCGGGTCATCTCTGCCATCACGATGAATGAAGTGGCTGAGCCCTATATCCGCCGCCGCGCCGTGCGTCACTTGGAAAAGAAGCGGGTCTGCATCTTTGCGGCAGGCACAGGCAACCCGTATTTCACCACCGATACAGCGGCCACCCTGCGGGCATCCGAGATGGCGTGCGAAGCGATCTTCAAGGGCACGAAGGTGGACGGTGTCTACGACAAGGACCCGGCCAAGCACAACGATGCCAAACGGTTCGAGACGGTCAGCTATGACGAGGTTCTGGCGCAGCACCTGGGGGTGATGGACGCCTCCGCGATTGCATTGGCTCGGGAAAATGACCTGCCGATCATCGTCTTCAGCCTCGACGCGCCGGGTGGGTTCCTGTCGATCCTGTCGGGCGAGGGGACGTTCACGAAGGTGTCGGATTGAGGCTCGCGGTTTGTCTTGCGCTGTTCGCATTTCCCTGCGCGGCGGACCCGGTGGCGCTGTCCTTCTTTGAGCGTAACGGATGTGTCGCCTCGGCTGGCGATCTGACTGTCGCGCAGACCGAGGGCGTGGATGTCGCCCCGATTGATGCGTTCGTCACGGCGCAAATGGCTGCGGGCCATGTGGTCGAGCAGGGCGCCTACACGGTTCTTTCGCCTGAGATATGCACGATCCGACTGCCGGATATCCAAACGGAATGGCGGCTGGATGCGCCGGAAATTCAGGCGATCACCACGACGGTTGATGACGAGCCGGAATTTCCCGGTTGTTTCCTTGAGGATGTGACGGGGTTCTTTGAGCGTCAGTACCCGGATGATCCGGCGCGCGCCTATGATGAGTGGGTCAGGTTCATTGCGGCCCATATCATTTCGGGAGATGTGCGGTTTTTCGGCGACTCCCCGCTTGTCACGCCGGCCACGTGGCAGGTTGTGACGGGCGCGTGCGCCAATGTCCCGCAGATTGATGCGATCCGCGCCACACACCGTTACATTTCCGATGACGCTTTTGCGCAGGTGATCGCAACCTTGCAGGCCAACGACGCCTGTTTTCAGGAACGCAGCGACAGCCTGCGCGATGCTGTTCTCGCCTTGCAGGGCATCGACCTAGCAACCGGCAGCGCGACCGGCGACGGCCCGGTGAACGCGTGGCTGGATACCGAATACCTGATTATTTTTCTGGCCGCAGACTGGTTTATCGGGGATAGCCTGACAGAGCGTGGCATGACGCGCCCGCCCCTTTGCGGCTGGCCATAAGGCGGCCGACTGGCCGCATAGATCCCTGCATCTGCACAAAAACCCCTGAAGCTGGGGTGTTGTCGAACGCAAGCCCTGCGGGTTACAAGCAGCGCTAGGTAACAACAATGAACAGGCCCGCGCGATATGTCCGACGATTTCATGCTGGATACCGATGATCTGGAGCGGCGGATGGAAGGGGCGATTTCGTCCCTGCGCACAGAATTCGCCTCGCTGCGCACAGGACGCGCCAGTGCTTCGATGCTGGAGCCGGTGATGGTCGACGCCTACGGCGCAATGACGCCTATCAACCAAGTGGGCACAGTGAATGTCCCCGAACCAAGGATGGTTACGGTAAACGTCTGGGACAAGGGCCTTGTCGGCAAGGTTGAGAAGGCGATCCGTGAAAGCGGTCTGGGCATCAACCCGCAGCTCAACGGCACAATCATCATGTTGCCGATCCCCGAGTTGAACGAGGAACGCCGCCGCGAGCTTGGCAAGGTTGCAGGCACCTACGCGGAGAACGCGCGGGTCAGCATCCGCAATATCCGTCGCGACGGGATGGATCAGATCAAGAAAGCGGACACGTCCGAGGATGATGCGAAATTCTGGGAAGGCGCCGTGCAGGAGCTGACCGATACGTTCATCAAGCGTGTTGATGAGGCGCTGGAGAACAAACAAGAAGAAATCATGCAGGTCTGATGCAATCGCAGACCGCGGCCTGGTGCGGGCCACAGCCCTGATCCCATTGCAGTAGGCGCCCGATGAAAGGACGCTCCCCCATGTCAGACAAGAAAAAAGCCCCCGAACATGTTGCGATCATCATGGATGGCAATGGACGTTGGGCGCAAATGCGGCATCGCCCGCGCCTTGTCGGCCACCATGCGGGCGCCAAACGCGTGCGTGAAGTTGTGCGCGCCTGTCCGGATCTGGGCGTGAAATATCTGACGATCTTTGCGTTCTCGACCGAGAACTGGAAACGGACGCAGACCGAAGTTGCGGGTCTGATGAAGCTGTTCAAACGCTATATCCGGCGGGAAGCGGAGAACCTGCTGGAAGAGGGTGTGCGGGTGCGGTTCATCGGCGACCGCGTCAAGCTGGAGCCTGCCCTGGTTGACCTGATGGACGGTTTGGAGCTTTTGACCGCTGACAACGACAAGGTGCATCTGACCATAGCGCTCAACTATGGCGGGCGGGACGAGGTGGCGCGCGCGGCGCGGCGGCTCGCCCATGATGTCGAGATGGGCAACCTGAACCCGCGTGATGTCTGTGATGAGACCTTCCCTAAATACCTCGACACCCATGTTTTGCCTGACCCGGATCTGGTGATCCGCACGAGTGGCGAAGCGCGCATCTCGAACTTTTTGCTGTGGCAATCGGCTTACTCGGAATACGAGTTTATCGACACGCTTTGGCCGGACTTCACCTCGGACGTCTTCGCGGAGGTTGTGGATCGCTTCGGCGTGCGCGAACGGCGCTTCGGCGCAGTGCCGGTCTGAGGCGCGCCATGGCGGGGGGGCCGAAATTCGCGGATCTCGTCCCGCGTGTGCTGTCCGCGTTTGTGCTGCTTGGCGTTGCCGGTGCGGGGCTTTGGTTCGGGGGGCTTGTGCTGGCGCTGTTGCTGGCCGTCTTCGGCGCGGTGATGTTGTGGGAATATTTCCGACTGATCATCCGGCTGACAAAACCGTTTGCCCGGATTGCGACGATCCTGTCTTCGGCCTTGCTGGCGCTGGCGCTGATCCTTGAGCATCGCTTGGTGCAGGAGACAGATGGCGTTTTGGCGGTCTCGCCCGTCGCGATGGGCGTTCTGGGCGTCACGATGGTGGTGGTCATGATCCCCGTGCGCAAAAGCCGGTTGGAGACGCTGTTTGGTGCGATGATCCCGTTGGCGACCTTCCTGTTCTTCTTTCTTCACCAGTCGGTGCCGTTGGCGATGTGGCTGGTTGTGGCCGTCGTGATCTCCACCGACGTTGCGGGGTATTTCTTTGGAAAGCTGATTGGCGGCCCGAAATTCTGGCCGAGCCTGAGCCCCAACAAGACCTGGGCCGGCACGGTGTCGGGTTGGGTCATGGCCGCGATCATTGCGATTGCCGTGAGCCTCCGGGCGAGTGATCCGGTCTCAACCACCATTGTCGGCGTGATATTCCTGGTCTTTGTGGCCTTTGCGGCGCAGCTTGCTGATATCGCAGAGAGTGCTTTGAAGCGCCGGGCCGGGGTCAAGGACAGCTCGAAGATTATCCCGGGCCATGGCGGCGCGCTGGACCGGTTTGACGGAATGCTTGGGGCATTCACGGTTGCGGGGCTGGTCTTTGTGCTGGCGGGCTTCACGGTGTCGCTGTGAGCCTCCGTTCGCCCCGGACGCGGCGGGTTTCGATCTTCGGGGCCACAGGCTCCATCGGGCAGAACACCCTCGACCTGATTGCGCGCGACCCAGACGCTTATGACGTGGTGGCCCTGACCGGGGCTTCGAACATCACCCAACTCGCCGCAGACGCGAAGCGGTTGGGCGCGCAGATCGCGGTTACCGCCGAGGAGGGGCTGTTGCCGGACCTGCGGGCGGCGCTTGAGGGGTCAGGAATTGAGGCCGCGGCGGGGGAGGCTGCGCTGTTGGAGGCCGCTGACCGACCGGCGGACTGGATCATGTCGGCCATTGTGGGTGCGGCGGGGCTGGCGCCGGGTTTTCGCGCGCTTCGCCATGGCACAACCTTGGCGCTGGCCAATAAGGAAAGCCTTGTGACGGCGGGCCCACTTCTTCTGCAAGAAGCGCGCACCCATGGCGCCACGATCTTGCCAGTCGATTCCGAGCATTCTGCGGTTTTTCAAGGCCTTGTGGGTGAGGATATGACCGCGGTTGAGCGGATCATCATCACCGCCTCTGGCGGCGGTTTGCGTGATTGGCCGGTTGACGCGCTGGCTTCTGCTACGCCTGAAGATGCGGGGGCACATCCGAACTGGGATATGGGGCAGCGGATCACGATTGATAGCGCGTCGATGTTCAACAAGGCGATGGAGCTGATCGAAACCAAGGAATTCTTCGGCGTCGCACCTGCCCAAATCGAAACGGTCATTCACCCGCAGAGCATCGTGCACGCCCTTGTCGGCTTTAACGATGGGGCATTGATGGCCCATCTGGGCGCGCCGGACATGCGGCACGCCATTGGCTATGCGCTCAACTACCCGGATCGCAAACATTTGCCTGTGTCCCGCATCGACCTTACTGAATTGGCGACACTGGAATTCTATACCGCCTGCGAGACGCGATACCCGGCGCTGAAAATCGCGCGCGCGGTGATGGAAACGGGCGGCCATGCGGGCTGCGTGTTCAACGCAGCCAAGGAAATCGCGTTGGACGGATTCCTCGCCGGACGCATCGGTTTTATGGACATGAGCGGCGTTGTTGAGGCCACACTTGACGCGATCTCGTCAAAGATCGGCCTTTCAAATGCCGTTGATACCCTTGAGGACGTGCTGCAAACGGACCAAATGGCACGTAAGACAGCCTGGACCATGATCGAGCACCACGAAGAAAAGGCATAGTTGATGGATCTTCTTCCCGCATTCGGCAATTTCGGCTTCACCCTGGTGGCGTTCGTTGCTGCCTTGTCGATCATCGTGGCGATCCACGAATACGGCCACTACATCGTTGGCCGTTGGTCGGGCATTCATGCAGAGGTCTTTTCAATCGGTTTTGGCCCGGTCCTGTTCAGCCGCGTCGACAAACGCGGTACACGTTGGCAATTGGCCGCGCTGCCGTTTGGCGGCTATGTGAAATTCCTGGGCGACGCGAATGCGGCCTCGGCGGGTGCCGATGGGGCTGTTCTGGATGCGCTCGACCCGACGGAACGGCGTCGTTCCATGCCCGGGGCGCCATTATGGGCCAGGGCTGCAACCGTTGCGGCAGGCCCGATCTTCAACTTCATCCTCTCCATCGCGATTTTTGCGGGCATCGTCATGGTCAGCGGTCAGGCTGTGGACGAGGCGCGCGTGGGCGCCCCCAAAGCTCTGCCGCCCGAGGTGGTCACGCTGGAGCCCGGCGATCTGATCACGGCAATCGAAGGCCAGCCGGTCGAAGAATTGCAGGACCTCTTCACGCTGGCCCGCGATCTGGAACCGGCGCCTTTGCTGACTTACGACATCGTCCGCAACGACGAGGCCATTCAGGTCGAAGCGGCCTTTCCGATGATGCCCATCGTGCAAAGTGTAGCGCCGCAATCTGCGGCCATTGCAGCCGGCATCGAAGAGGGCGATGTGATCCTGAGTGTGGATGGAACGCCCATCCACGGCTTCAGCCAGCTGCGCGATTTTGTTGATGCGTCTGAAGGCACGCCTTTGGCGCTGGAAGTGTGGCGCGCGGGTGAGATCCTGAACCTGACGCTGAGCCCACGCCAGACCGACATTCCGACCGGGGATGGGTTCGAGACGCGTTGGTTGATCGGCATCACCGGCGGATTGATTTTTGACCCAGAGCGGCAGGGTGTCGGCCCATGGGCTGCGCTCACCTATGGAGTCAATCAGGTTGGTTTCATTATCGAAAGCTCGCTGGATGGCCTGTGGCACATCATCACTGGCGCGATCTCAAGCTGTAACCTGCAAGGGCCTATCGGCATTGCAGAAACGTCTGGCGCGGCGGCGAGCCAGGGCCTCGACAACTTCATCTGGTTCATTGCCGTTCTGTCGACGGCGGTTGGCCTGCTGAACCTGTTCCCGATTCCGGTTCTGGACGGTGGGCATCTGGTGTTCCACGCCTATGAAGGCGTCACCGGCAAGCCACCGTCGGACAAGGTGCTGCGTGTGTTCATGTCCGTGGGTTTGGCGATGCTTCTGTCGCTGATGCTCTTCGCGCTGACCAACGACATCTGGTGCTGAACTGGTTCGAGTTTTGGAGGCAGCGAAACCCCCAAATCTCCACCCTCGGAACACGGTTCTGACACATTTTAACGCGATCAAAGGGGCAGTTCTTCTTTGATTGGACCAGTGACCCATGCGTTATATCGCCCAAAGCACCCGCGGCATGACCCAGCTTATGATGCTGAACATGGACCGCTTTCTGACACCGCTTCTGATCGTGGCGGCGTTGACCTTGGCGGGTTGGGTCTTTGCGATGGCGCAACCCTGGTAAGGCGGCGTTAGGACGCCCTTAACCCTCACATCAAAAACAATTATCCGGCGGCCAGGGAACTGTGCCGCCGTGCTGGATTCGCCACAGGTTGTGACAATCGGCGAGAAAGGCACAACACTTCCACATCATGCGTTTGACTACCCTTTGGGGGCAGGATACCCAGTGGGTGTCTGCAAATTTGACCAATGGGTGGGATTCTATGGTCCTCCGTGCTTTTTCGCACTTGTCTGGCTTCACCGGACGTATCGCGACCCTCGCATTGATTGTGTGTGTGCTGCTGCTGTCGGCGCCTCTGGCAACCGCGCAGTCGTTTAATTTCAATAACTTCGATGTTCAGGGCAATGTGCGCACCAATGATGCGTCTGTGCTGGAAGTGGCTGGTATCACGCCGGGCCAATCCGTCTCGGCGGGTCAGGTCAACGATGCGCTTCAGCGGCTTCAGAACTCCGGCCTGTTTGAGCGGGTCGAGGTTGCGCCGCGCGGCAATACGTTGGTCATCACCGTTGTGGAATTCCCGACGATCAACCGGATTTCCATTGAAGGAAATCGCCGGCTGGATGACGAAGATCTGCTGACTGTCATCTCCTCCACACCGCGCCGTGTCTATTCGCCTGTGACGGCTGAACGTGACGCGGCCGCGATTGCGGAAGCCTATCGCGAGTCCGGTCGTTTGACCGCGACCGCCGTGCCTCAGATCATCCGACGTGATGAGGGCCGTGTTGATCTTGTGTTCGAAGTGACGGAGGGCGCGGTCGTTGAAACGCAGCGCATCGCGTTTGTGGGCAACCGGGATTATTCGGACCGCCGCCTGCGTCAGGTGCTGGAAAGCACGCAGGCCGGTTTGTTCCGGGCCTTGATCCGGTCGGACACGTTCATCCAGGATCGCATCGCGCTGGATCAGCAATTGCTGACCGACTTCTATCAGGATCGCGGCTATATCGACTTTGAAATCCTCTCGGTCACGCCGGAGTTGAGCCGCGACCGTGGCGCATACTTCGTGACGTTCAACATCCGTGAAGGGCAGAGCTACCGGATCGGGAATGTTGGCGTACGGTCGGAGCTTCCGGGCGCGAATGCGACGGACTTCGAGGGCGCGATCAACATCCGCCAGGGTGTCCGTTACAGCCCGCGCATCATCGACAACGTCGTGACGCGGATGGAAAACCTCGCCGCTGATCAGGGCCTGCGCTTTGTGCGTATCGAGCCAGTCGTGACGCGCGATGATGCCAACCTGATCGTGAACGTGGAGTTCGTGATTTCGCGCGGTGAGCGCGTGTTTGTGGAGCGCATCGACATCGAGGGCAACCAGACGACGCTTGACCGAGTGATCCGCCGCCAGTTCGACGTGGTGGAAGGCGATCCGCTGGATCCGTCGCAAATTCGCGCAGCCGCCGAACGCATCCGCGCCACCGGCTTCTTTGCGGACGTCCAAGTCGAAGGCCGCCCGGGCACCTCGTCCGAGCAGGTCATCATCGACGTGGATGTTGAAGAGCAGCCCACAGGCTCTCTCGGCTTCTCCGCCAGCTATTCGACCGACAGCGGGGCTGGCTTTGCGATCAACTTCTCGGAAGAGAACTTCCTTGGTCGGGGGCAAGCGGTCGCGTTGAGCTTGAACACCGTCGATGGCTCGCAAGCGCTGACCTTCTCGTTCGAAGAGCCCGCGTTCCTGCGACGCGACCTCGCGGCTGGCTTGACGGCGTACTATCAGCAGACGCAGCAGCAGAACAACGCGAGCTTTGATACCGTTCGTTATGGAGTTGGTGTTGGATTTGCGTTCCCCGTGAGTGAGAACGGCCGCCTGCGTGTGTTCTACAACTACGACCACGACGAGGTGGCCGGTCTGGACAATACCGCTGGTGTGAACTCTCCGATCCTGCTGAACGAGCCGTTGGAAGCAGATACCTCGCGGGTTGGCTTTACCTACAGCTTTGACAACCGCGATACCGGTTTGAACCCCAACGCGGGCGTCGCGTTCGCGTTTACCGGTGAATATGCTGGTTTGGGTGGCGACACGGAATTCTTCCGCTCGGAAGTGCGTGCCGTGGCTGAAACCCGTGTGGCGCGTGAAGAGATTACCTTGCGGGCGACTTTCGAGGGCGGTGCGATCAACGCGCTTGATGATGACGGCACCCGGATCGCCAACCGCTTCTCGCTCAATTCGCGTCAGATGCGCGGGTTTGAGGGCGGTGGCTTGGGACCCCGGGATACCGGTGTAACGAACCAGAACTTCCTCGGCGGTAACTATTTCGCAGTTGCACGATTTGAGGCTGCGTTCCCGCTTCCACTTCCGGATGAGTACGGTATTTCGGGTGGTGTCTTTGCCGATGTTGGCTCGGTCTGGGGCTTGGATGATACGGCCGGAGGCAACCCCGTTGACGACAGCTTCATCCTACGCTCCGCAGTCGGCGTTTCGATCTTCTGGGATACGGCACTTGGGCCGCTGCGGTTCAACTTCTCGCATCCCATCCAGTACGAGGATTATGACCGGACCCGCAACTTCGACTTCACCGTCGAGGCGCGTTTCTGATCGTCATGGGAACCTTGACCAATGGTCTTTGCGCCGCCGCCCTCGGGTTGGCGGCGCTTGCATTCGCGCCGCCTGCGGCATCGCAAACGGGCCCGGTGCGGAATGATGTCCTTGTGCTGAACCAGGACCGGCTGCTGAACCAAACAGACTATGGAGCACGCATTCAGCAGGAATTGGAGGCCGCGTCCGTGGCACTGGCGGCGGAAAATCGGCGGATCGAAGAGCAGCTTACCACCGAAGAGCTTGAGTTGACGGATTTGCGCCAGACCCTTCCGGCGGATGAATTCCGCGTTCTTGCGGATGAATTCGACACCCGGGTCAGCGCAATCCGGGCCGCACAGGATGCCAAAACCCGTGATCTGCAAGCGCAGGCCGAGGCGGCGCGTCAGAGATTTTTCGAGGAAACCGTACCGATATTGCTGGAATTGGTGGAGGATCGCGGCGCATCCGTGTTGATGGACAGCCGCACCGTTCTTTTATCGGCAGGTGGTGTGGATATCACTGAGGCAGCCATTGATGTGATCAACGAACGGCTGGGGCGCGGGGGCGATGAACCGCTGATTGCGATCCCCGGACTTTCGACTGTTCCACAAGATGACTAGCCCACGACTTGCCGCGCGCGGGCTGAGTTGCTAGGCCACCGCGAACACACGCCCTAACGCCGGAGCAGCCTCCATGACGGTCGACACTCAGACCACCGCCGATATCGACCTGATCCAGCGCATTCTGCCGCATCGCTACCCGTTTCTGTTGATCGACAAGGTCCGCGAAATTGAGGCGTTCAAATCCGCGACAGGCATCAAGAATGTCACTGTGAACGAGCCTCATTTCCAAGGCCATTTTCCCGGCGTCCCGATCATGCCGGGTGTGACAATTGTCGAAGCGATGGCGCAAACTGCGGCTGTGATGGTGGGTGTTTCTGCCGATTTGGCGGACAAGAATTTCCTAGTTTATTTCATGGGGATCGACAGCTGCAAGTTCCGCCGCAAGGTGGTGCCGGGGGACGTGCTTGAACTGCACGTCACGACCCTGCGCGGCAAGCCCGGCGGCAAGGTCTGGAAGTTTGAGGGACGCGCCGAGGTGGAGGGTGAGCTGGCCTGCGAATGCAGATTCACCGCCATGATGGATTTGCCGCAAGGAGCCGCTTGATGGCGGTTGATCCATCGGCGCGCATTCACCCGTCTGCGGTCATCGAAGACGGCGCCACGATTGGACCGGGATGCGAGATCGGCCCGTTTTGCGTTGTGGGACCCGAGGTGACAATCGGTGCGGATGTTGTTCTGAAATCCCATGTGGTTGTCACAGGTTGGACTGATATCGGCGATGGGTGCGAGATTTTCCCATTCGCGTCGATTGGTGAAATCCCACAGGACAAGAAATTTGGCGGGGAGAGAACCCGCCTGATCGTTGGAAAGCGCAATCGCATTCGAGAAGGCGTGACGATGAATACCGGCACACAAGGTGGCGGCGGCGTCACACGCGTGGGCGATGACGGTCTATTCCTGGCCAATTGCCATGTGGCCCATGACTGTATCGTGGGCGACCGCGTTGTGATGGTGAATTCCTCGGCGCTCGCCGGGCATTGTATCGTGGGCGATGACGTGATCCTGGGCGGGCTTTCGGGCGTGCATCAGTTCGTCCGCATCGGGCGTGGTGTGATCGTTGGCGCGCTGAGCATGGTGACGAACGATGTCATTCCCTACGGTCTGGTGCAGGGGCCGCGGGGCCGGTTGGACGGGTTGAACCTAGTCGGGCTCAAACGCCGGGGCGTGGCAAAGGCCGATATCACAGCCCTGCGCGCGGCGCTCCAGGCGCTCAAGCAAGGCGAAGGGGCGTCGTTTCAGGAACGCGCCAGACGGCTTGGCGACAGTGACGAGATTGACAGTGATTACGTTCGCGACATCGTCGACTTCGTCATGGGCGAAAGCGACCGATCCTATCTGACGCCGGAGTGATGTGATGCGTGCAATTCTTGCCGGTGGCGGCGCCTTGCCGCGCCTCTTGCTCGAGGCGGAGATAGCCTATGTGGTCCAGTTCAAGGGCACGGTGATCGACCGTCACAAGGGGCCGCCGATCAAGGCACGGTTGGAACAACTGGGTAAGTTGTTCGACGATTTGCGCGCCAAGGACGTCACGGAAGTGTGCCTGGCCGGTTCGATGGGCCGTCCATCGTTGGACCCCGTTGCGTTTGACCCGTTCACGGCGGCCAAGATGCCAATGCTTATACAAGCCATGGGGCAGGGTGATGATGCGCTGCTGCGGGCTGTCGTAGGCATCATTGAAAGCGAAGGCTTTTCGATCGTCGCCGCCCATGACATTCGGCCCGATCTGGTCGTGCCCGCGGGTGTCATTGCGGGCGCACCAATGGGCGAGCGCGACGCCGCACGGGGGCGGGCGGTTCTGGATGCGTTGGGGCCGTTGGATGTTGGGCAGGGGGCTGTCGTCGGCAAGGGCCAGGTTCTGGGGATCGAGACGCTGCAAGGGACGGAGGCCTTGTTGCAGTTCGTGGCACAGACCGCCAAGGGCTCTGGCGGCGTGTTCGTCAAGCGCCCCAAAGCGGGCCAAGACTTGCGCATGGACATGCCAGCCATTGGCGTTGAGACGATCCATCAGGTCGCAGCCGCCGGATTGTCAGGCATTGAGGTCGCGCCGGGCGAGGTTCTTTTGCTGGATCGTCCTGCGATTGAGGCCGCCTGCGCCGAGACAGGGGTAAACCTGTGGGCGGGTCCGTGACGTGGGCGCGCCGCTAAAGCTGTTCCTTGTTGCGGGGGAGCCTTCGGGCGACCGCTTGGGGGGCGCTTTGCTTGCGGGCTTTGAGGCTGCTGGATCTGACGTGTCGGCGCACGGGGTCGGTGGCCCCGACATGGCCGCGCAGGGCATGGCCTCGCTTTTCGCCTATGAGGAACTGGCCGTGATGGGCATTGCGGAGGTGCTTCCCAAATATCGCCAGCTCAAGCGACGGATTGCGCAAACGGCAGAGGCGGCCATCGCCTCTGGCGCCGATGCATTGATCACAATAGACAGCCCCGATTTCGGCCTGCGCGTGGCCAAACAGGTGAAGGCCGTGCGGCCAGAGATGAAGACCATTCACTACGTCGCGCCGTCTGTTTGGGCATGGCGCCCGGGGCGCGCTGCGAAGATGGCGAAGGTCATCGACCATGTGCTTGCCCTGCTGCCGTTCGAGCCGCCTTATATGGAGGCGGCCGGGATGACGTGCGACTTTGTCGGCCATCCGGTCGTGGCGGAGCCCGTCGCCTCGGCCGATGAGGCACGGGCCTTCCGGGCGGCACACGGCATAGCTGCCGAGGACAGGCTGGTTCTTGTGCTGCCGGGTTCGCGCCGGTCAGAGGTGGCGCGGCTGGCGCCGATCTTTGGTGAGGCGCTGGATGGCCTGCAAGCGAAGCTGGTTCTGCCGACACTGCCCCATATTCGGGAGGCGGTGACAGCGTTGACCCGTACCTGGGCCATCGCCCCGCTGATCATCGATGCCACAGATCTACCAACCAAACGCGCGGCCTTTGCCGCGGCGGATGTGGCCTTGGCGGCCTCTGGCACCGTGTCACTGGAGCTTGCCGCAAGTCGGACACCGATGGTGATCGCCTATGATTTCAACTGTGTCACGCGCGCACTGGTCAAACGGGCGATCCGGGTGGACACGGTGACATTGGTGAATCTTGTGTCCGAGACGCGCACGGTCCCGGAATTTCTGGCTGAGAATTGCCGACCCGATCTGATCCGTGCTGGACTGCTTGGCGTGCTGGCGGACCCGTCCGGCCAGCGTGCAGCGATGGAACAAACGTTGCTGCGTTTGGGCGAAGGCGGTGATGCGCCGGGCCTGCGCGCCGCGCAATCAGTGTTGCGCGTGCTTAGAGCACTTTGCGTTTGATTTGAATCGCAACCCGCTGCCTCGCGCCGATGCCGCGAACGCGGAACGCGATGAGAGTGCCTCGGATAAAAAGCGCAAAGTGCTTTAGCTGACGAAATCCGCCACTATTGCGCCCGCCATTTTCTGCAATGCGTTTGGGTTGATGGGAAAGATATGGCGCGGCGTACCGGCGGCGGCATATACGGTCTCGAACTCTGACAGGCGTGGGTCCCACCAGGCCCGGATCGGGTTGAGATGGCCGATGGGGGCGACGCCACCAATCGCAAAGCCCGTCTGCGCGCGGATTAATCCGGCATCGGCTTTGCCCAGGGGCTCACCCGCCACGGCACTGGCCTTTTTTGCATCTACCTGATTGCCGCCTGCCGTGACGAAGAGGACGGCGGCGCCGCTCGTCTCACCACGGAAAATAATCGATTTGGCAATCTGGTCCAATGCGCATCCTGCAGCGGCGGCAGCCTCGGCGGCTGTACGAGTGCCATCCGCCATTTCAAGCACATCGACATCCAACCCGGCCTCTTCCAGCGCCTGTTTCACCCTTTTCAACGACTTCGACATGATCACCTGCTTGCCAATCCCGCCGGACCTTACAAGGATCACATTCGGTCACAAGAGGGCAGATCATGAGCTTCGCAGCACGCCTCAGCCGGGCACCCATCGCGTTCGCCCCCGACCGGGGACAGGAGGCTCTGGCCAAAGTCCCCCATCTGGGGCCTGACCTGGCCGAGCTGATTGTGGGCGCTGCTGGGTCCTCCCCGTATCTCGCAGGGCTGATCTCGAAAGAAGGCCATTGGCTGTCACATGCGCTCGAAAAGCAGCCGGAAGATGTGATTGCCGAACTTATTGCTGAGACTGGCACACTTGATGCGGGCAGCCTCAATTCGGGATTGCGGCAGGCCAAGCGCCGGGCGGCCTTGATCGTAGCGCTTGCTGATCTCGGCGGTGTTTGGGGGCTGGCGACCCTCACACAGGCTTGGACAGATTTCGCCGATGCCTGTGTCTCGGCGGCATTGGCCATCCACGTTGCAACACAGGCCCGGCGCGGGCGATTGCCCGGTATGACGGAAGAGGATGCCCTGAGTGACGGCGCAGGCATGGTGGCGCTTGCCATGGGCAAGATGGGCGCTGGGGAGTTGAACTATTCCAGCGACATAGACCTGATCTGCCTGTTTGATGAAACCCGCTTCGATGGTGCGGCAGAAGAGATGGAGGCGCGCGCCGCCTTTATCAAAGCGACCCGTGCGATGGCCGCCAGTCTGAATGATGCAACCGCCGAAGGCTATGTCTTCCGCACGGACCTGCGCCTGCGGCCCGATGCGAGCGTGACACCTGTCTGTATCTCCATGGCCGCGGCAGAGCGGTACTACGAGGCGGAAGGACGGACCTGGGAGCGTTCGGCCTATATCAAGGCCCGCGCAGCGGCCGGAGACGTCGCGGCCGGGCAGAGGTTTCTGGAAACCCTGACGCCGTTCGTGTGGCGCAAGCACCTCGATTTCGCGACGGTGGCCGAGACCATGGATATGCGGCAGCGCATTCGCGATCATAAGGGCCTGCACAGTCAGGCGCTGGAAGGGCGCAATATCAAATTGGGATCAGGCGGGATTCGCGAAATCGAATTCTTTGCCCAGACCAGGCAATTGGTGGCGGGTGGGCGCGACCCATCGCTGCGCCAGCCGCGCACCGTGAAGGCGTTGCAGGCCTTGGCGCGGGCGGACTGGATCACCCGGGACGTGGCGAGCGAATTGGCGGACCATTACGGTGCGCTTCGCGAGGTCGAGCATCGCTTGCAGATCATCGACGACGCGCAAACCCATAGCCTGCCGAAATCCGATGAAGGGTTTGACCGTTTGGCACGGCTAAGCGGCGAGGGGGATACAGCACGGTACTGCGCCGCGTTGGAGGCGCGTCTGAATGCGGTCGATGAGATCACCGGCGATCTTTATGCGCCAAAGACCCGCGCAAAGGTGGCGCCAGACCTGAGTGACAGTGCAAAGGATATCGTTGCCCGTTGGCCAGGCTATCCGGCGCTGCGTTCTGAACGGGGGCAGGGGATCTTTGAGCGTCTCAAACCTGATCTTCTGGCCCGGTTTGCGTCAGCGGACCGCCCCGATGAAGCCCTGGCGAATTTCGATGGCTTTCTGCGCGGCTTGCCAGCCGGTGTTCAGCTGTTCTCCTTGTTTGAGGCCAACCCAAGCCTCGTAGATCTAATTGCTGATATCTGCGCCACGGCACCGGGTCTTGCGACCTACCTTTCCCGCCAGTCCCGCGTTCTGGATGCGGTTCTGGATGGTCAGTTCTTCGCGGACTGGCCCGGCGCAGAGGGTCTGACCCAGGATTTGGAGCGGTTGCTGTTCCCCCTCGACTATGAGGCGCAGCTTGATACCGCGCGCCGTTGGCAGAAGGAGTGGCACTTTCGCGTCGGCGTTCACATGCTGAGGGGATTGATTGGGGCGGAGGGTGCCGCACAGCAATATTCCGACATAGCTGAAGCCATCGTTGCAGCCCTATGGCCATGCGTCTGTTCCGAGATCGCGCGACGGCACGGACCGGCCCCCGGACGAGGCGGGGTCGTGCTGGCCATGGGCAGTCTTGGCACAACCTCGATGACGACAACGTCTGACCTCGACATGATCGTGATTTTCGATGCCGGTGAGGTGGAGTTGACAGAGGGCCCGCGCCCGCTTGACCCGCGTGGCTGGTTTGCCAAAGCGACAAAAGCGATGATCACGGCCCTCAGCGCGCTGACAGGTGAAGGGAAGCTCTACGAGGTTGATATGCGTCTGCGCCCCTCGGGCGGGCAGGGGCCTGTCGCCACATCGCTTGCGGCCTTTGACCGATATCAGCGGGAAGAAGCCTGGACGTGGGAACATATGGCGCTGACTCGGGCGCGCGTTGTTGCGGGCGACGCGACTTTGGCGCGTGACGTGGAACAGGTGCGTTGCGATGTTATTGCCTCGCGCATGTCCGATACCGCCAAGATCCTGAGTGATGCTGCCGATATGCGCGTCCGTTTGGCCAAAGCGGGGCGGGCCGGGGATACCTGGGCAGTCAAGGAGGGACCGGGCGGTTTGCAGGACATCGCGTTGTGCGCGCAGGCTCTGGCACTGGCCGCCGGAAGCGCCAGCCGTCAGCCCCCCGCGCAAATCGCCGATGCGGTGACGGCCGGGCTGTTGGGGAAGGACGCTGGCGATGACCTGACTGATGCGCACACGCTTTTCTCTACGCTTCAACAAGGGGCCCGGCTTTTGACTGACCGTTCCTTGTCGCCTGAAACGGTAGGCGCGGGCGGTGTGAGTTTCCTGCTCCGCCTATTGAAGGTGACGGACCTGGACACTTTGGTGCCGCAGCTTGACACTTTGCGCGAACGCGCAGCCACTAGGGTCAACGAAATTTTGGGCGAAACTGGAAAGGACCCTACGGATGCGTGAGGATGATCCCAATGATCCAAAGAACCTGATCCGAGAAGCCTTTCGCATTGAAGGGATCACGGCCTCGGAATGTCGATCCATCTTCGTCGACTGGGCACTGAGCCTTGCATCTTCCGATCCGAAACCAGCGATTTCAGCGCTGCTGGAGAAACATCGGGACGAGCCGGACGATCACCCTATGAAGGCTGTGCTAACTGAGGGACTTGCTAAAGCGCCGGATGCGCGCAGGCGGGGGGGACGCGCGGCGCGAGTGCAGGCGTCGTGATCCAGAAACTGCGAGGAGCTGTCAACATGTTGCGCCGGATTTTCGCCGCCTTGGTCCTTGCCATTGCTGCGACCCAGGCATCAGCCCAAAGCGGGTTGGCCAACCCTGGCGTCTTTGAGAGTTACGAAGCGATGCGGGCCGAGATTGATCCGCTGGTCGCTGACCTGCGCATTCAGACCTTGCTGCCGCGTGTCGCGGATACCAGCCAGATGGACACGGGCGAAATCATGGCCCTGGAAATCCAGATGCGCAACGCGCTGCGCGATCCTTTGACAGAGGTGGAGCTTATGATGCTGGCGCCCCTGGAGAACGGCTTTCGCCGCGAGATCCTAGCCTATCATGATGGCGGCACCGGCTATCTGTATCTGCTGCTGATGATCCATGAACGTGAAGAGGATCTGGTGGTCCTGCACATGGTGATGAACACTAGCCTGTCGCCGCTTCTGTCGATGTTCTAGTTTAGGTTTTCAAGCGCGTGGCGTGCGTACCGCGTTCCCGGTAAGGGGTCGTGTCGTAGTGCGCGCGGTAGCATTTCGAGAAGTGCGACGGTGAAGCAAAGCCGCATGCAAGTGCCACGTTGATCACGCTCATATCGGTTTGCATCAACAGGTTGCGCGCTTTGCCCAACCGCAATTCCATGTAGTAGCGCTTGGGCGAGCGGTTGAGATACCGCCTGAACAAGCGCTCCAACTGGCGGGTCGACATACCCACATCTTCTGCCAGTTGCGAGGGGCTGATCGGGTCCTCGATATTCTGTTCCATCATGCGGATCACGGCACCGAGTTTTGGGTGCCGCACCCCGATGCGGGTGGGAATCGACAGGCGCTGCGTGTCCTGATCGGTGCGGATCGAGGTGTAGATCAGCTGGTCCGCGACCAGATTGGCAAGCTCTTCGCCATGATCCTCGGCAATCAGTTTTAGCATCAAGTCGATGGAAGCGGTGCCGCCCGCCGTGGTGATCCGATTGCCGTCCACCACGAAGACAGATTTGGTCAGAGTGACCTCTTCAAATTCTTCCGCGAAGCTATCCTGATTCTCCCAATGGATCGTGGCGCGTTTGCCATCCAACAGGCCCGCCTTGGCCAGGGTATAGCCCGCCGTACAGAGGCCCGCGATGACAGGACCCTTGCGGGCCTCGCGCCGCAACCAGCTGAGCAGTCTTTTGGTGGTCGCACCCGCAACGTCGATCCCGCCGCAGAGCAGAATGACATCTTCGCGCCGCACCTCATCGAGATCGGTATCGAGCCTGAACCAGATCCCGGCAGAGCTTTGCGCATATTCGCCGCCTTCGCCCGCAAGGCTCCACTCATACAACTCCTTGCCCGACATCCGGTTGGCGATGCGCAACGCCTCAACCGCGGAGGAGAAGCAAAGCATGGTAAACTGATCGAGAAGAACGAAAACGAACCGCTTGGGGCCGTCGCCCGGGCGTGGTCTGGCGGTTGCATCCGTCATGCGCAGGTCTCCCTTGGGCGGCATCGGTTGATCCGTGCTTCACCCCAATGAAAAATCGAAATCACCAATTTCGCGCCTGTGCAATCCCACAATTGTTCATGTTGGCGCTCACACTTTTGCCAAATGCGGGATTGGAAGCCGCATGGCCCTTGTGTAGAGAGAGGGCCGACCCTTTGAGATGGAGACGAGAATGGCCTCTGCAACGACCTGGACGAAATCGGATTGGCGCGCCAAACCGCGCGTGCAGATGCCGGATTATCTGGACGAATCCGCCCTGAACGACGTTGAAACGCAGTTGGGGAAATATCCGCCACTTGTGTTTGCCGGCGAGGCGCGCACGCTGAAGCACGAATTGGCCGCCGTGTCGCGCGGCGAAGGATTTCTTTTGCAAGGCGGCGATTGTGCCGAGAGTTTTTCGGAATTTTCCGCCGACAACATCCGCGACACCTTCAAGGTGATGCTGCAGATGGCGACGGTTCTGACCTTTGGTGCCAAGGTGCCCGTGGTGAAGATCGGCCGTATGGCAGGCCAGTTTGCCAAGCCACGCTCCGCACCCACCGAAGTGAAGGATGGGGTGGAGTTGCCGTCCTACCGCGGCGACATCATCAACGAATTGGATTTCACACCCGAAGCGCGCATCCCGAATCCGCAGAAGATGCTGCAGGCCTACACGCAGGCGGCTGCATCGCTGAACCTGCTGCGCGCCTTCTCGAAGGGTGGTTTTGCGGATATCCACCGGGTGCATTCCTGGACGCTAGGCTTCACCGATATGGGTGACGCGGAGCGTTACGCGGATATGGCCAATCGCATCCAGGATGCGCTTGATTTCATGTCTGCCGCTGGTTTCGCTCCGGGCAAGACCCACGAGCTCGAGCAGGTGGATTTCTACACCTCGCATGAGGCCTTGCTGCTGGAATATGAAGAGGCCCTGTGCCGCCTTGATTCCACATCCGGCAAATGGCTGGCCGGTTCCGGTCACATGATCTGGATCGGCGACCGTACGCGGCACCCGGACGGGGCGCATGTGGAGTTCTGCAAGGGCGTGTTGAACCCGATTGGGATCAAATGCGGTCCTTCGATTTCACGCTCGGACCTGAAGGAGCTTCTCGACACGCTGAACCCGAATCGCGAAGCGGGCCGTATTGTTCTGATCAACCGCTTTGGCGCCGGAAACGTGGCCGATCACATGCCCAAGCTGATCCGCGCGGTCGAAGAGGAAGCCCATCCTGTTGTCTGGTCCTGCGATCCGATGCACGGCAACACGATCAAGTCCGACAGCGGCTACAAAACGCGTCCGTTCGATAGCGTGCTGCGCGAGGTGCAGGAATTCTTCGCAGTGCACCGCGCCGAGGGCACCGTGCCGGGTGGCGTGCATTTCGAGATGACCGGGCAAGATGTGACGGAATGCACGGGCGGTGTCCGCGCGGTCACGGATGAGGATCTGTCCAGCCGGTACCACACCGCCTGTGACCCGCGTCTGAATGCCTCGCAGTCGTTGGAACTAGCCTTCCTTGTGGCGGAAGAGCTTTCGGCCAGCCGCGAGGCGCTGCGGGCAGCCGGTTAACAAAAGAAGCGCGCGCCTTTTCGATCAGGCGCGCGCACCTTGTTTTGCAAAGTCAGGCTTTGCCGCCTTCAATGACTTGGAATACGGGACGCGCATGGTGTTCCATTTGGCGGGCTTCGATACGCGCAAGCGCTGCCCCCTTACGCAGTCTCGGCTTACGCGTTTGCACCATCTTCGGCAGCGGAACCTCTCCAAGCGCGCGCGCTGAGGCGAGGCCAGGCAGGCTTGCATGCTCTGGGATATCGTGGCTCCAGCACTCGGACACCCGGAACCTTCCACGCAGATCGGAGATTGCGGTTGTCGCGGCCGCCTCTGAATAGAGGGCAATGGCCCGGTTCAACTGCCCGCGTGTGTCGGCCAGTGGCAGGATCATGAGCTGCCCTTCGTAGCGCGCGCCGAATTGCTGGCGCAGTGCCAGCGACAAAACGCTAATGGCAGGCGTCGTGATGGCCGTTTCTGCGGCATCGAGTGCCTTGGTGCGGTCATCCATCTCGAAAAGTGCGCGAAACGGCATGCCGCGCAACTCCATGCCCATGCGTTGGGAAAGAGCCGCCCCGGACAAGCGAATGCGCACGGTTCCCGCCCGTGGGCGTTCAAGAATGCAGATGCGAGACAGGAATTGTGGGATCTTGGCAGGGTTAATTTCAACACGGCCCGGCACCGGACGCCCGGCGCGCAAATCGTCCCAGTGACGCAACAACGATAAGCATCGCGCATCAAGGCGCTCAAATCCCGCAGCTTGCAAATGGGTATCGGTCATGGGTCGGCCTCCGCCAATATGCATTCGTTTACTGTTCGTAGCCCCCCGAAAGAACACGTCCTGCGGCTTGACCGCGGGTCTGCGTTCCTGTCCTTTTTCATCTACACTGAATAAAATTTTATGTGCAGGGGGAGAGTGGCGGGATGGTTAATGGGTTTGGGGGCGCAGGTGGCAACTAAAGGTCTTGCGTCAATGACTGCATTCGGGGCGTCAGATGGGTCTGACGGGGCGCTCAGCTGGCAATGGGAAATTCGCGGTGTGAATGGGCGGGGTCTTGATCTGCGGCTGCGTCTGCCCGACGGCTTGGGCGCGTTGGAGCAGCCCGTGCGGGCCGCGCTTCAAAAAGCGTTGGCGCGGGGGAATGTGTCCCTCTCCCTCAAATTGCAGCGAGCGGCCAGCGGAGGCGCACACGTCTTGCAGTCAGACGCGCTGGACGCGGCCCTGTCGGCACTGGCCACGGTGGAGCAGCAAGCTGGTGGCAGATTGGCCGCCTCATCAGCTGCGGACATACTCTCCTTGAAGGGTGTATTTGAGGCCACGGATAATGTGCACGTTCCGGACCAGGCGGTGCTTATGTCTGAGGCCGAGGCCCTTATCGCAGCTTTCGTGGAGATGCGGAAAGGGGAGGGTGCGGCGCTGGCCGAGGTTATGAACGGTCAACTGGATCGCATTGCGGAACTGACCGAAGCGGCAGCCGCAACGGCCACGGTACGCTCTGCCGCCGCTGGCACCCGTCTGCGCCAGCAGGTCACCGATTTGCTGAATGTCACCGAAGTGGTCGATGAAGCCCGTCTGGCGCAGGAACTGGCCGTGCTGGCCGTGAAGGCCGACGTGACGGAGGAACTCGACCGCCTGCGCGCGCATATTGTGGCGGCACGTGACCTGATTGCAGGGGGTGGTGCCGTCGGGCGCAAACTCGACTTTCTGATGCAGGAGTTCAACCGCGAGGCAAATACGCTCTGTTCCAAATCAGGCGATGCGGCGCTGACCGCGATCGGCCTTGACCTGAAACTGACCATCGATCAGATGCGCGAACAGGTTCAGAACGTGGAATGAGCATGCCAGAGACATCCAGACGCGGACTATTGATCATCCTGTCCTCTCCATCTGGAGCGGGCAAGTCGACCTTGGCCCGTCGCCTGATAGCGTGGGACGGCACCCTATCGTTCAGTGTATCGGCCACCACGCGTGCGCCGCGCAAAGGCGAAGTTGACGGCCAAGACTACCATTTTCTGGATGAAGCTCGCTTCAAGGCGATGGTGCGCGATGGTGAAATGCTGGAACATGCCCATGTCTTCGGCAATTTCTATGGCTCCCCCATGGGTCCTGTTGCGGATGCGATTGAGGCCGGGCGTGACGTTCTTTTCGACATTGATTGGCAAGGCGCGCAACAGATCCAGAAAAGCGCACTGGCCGCGCATGTCCTTTCGATTTTTATTCTACCGCCGTCGATTGCAGAGCTGCGCCGCAGATTGGAAACCCGCGCACAGGACGATGCCGAGGTGATCGCGAAGCGGATGCAGAAAAGCTGGGACGAGATCAGCCATTGGGATGGCTACGATTATGTGCTGGTCAACGATGATCTGAATGCGACCGAAGCGCATCTGAAAACCATTGTCACAGCAGAACGGATGAAGGCCAGCCAGCAGCCCGCGCTGATGGAGCATGTGCGCATGCTACAATCCGAGTTTGAGGACGCCCCATGACCCTCTATGCATTGAACGATATCAGTCCGCAAATTGCGGACGATACCTGGATCGCCTCAGATGCCAATGTGATTGGCAATGTCGTGCTGGAGCCGGGTGCAAGCATCTGGTTTTCCTGCACGCTGCGTGGCGACAACGAGGAAATCCGCGTCGGGCGCGGCTCAAACATTCAGGAAAATGTGGTGTGTCACACCGATCCCGGTTGCCCGTTGAGCATTGGGCCGGATTGCACGATTGGCCACAAGGCCATGCTGCATGGATGTACCATTGGCGCAGGCACCCTGATCGGAATGGGGGCGACTGTGTTGAACGGCGCCACGGTCGGCGCGGGCTGCCTGATTGGGGCCGGGGCGCTGATCCCCGAAGGAAAGGTTATTCCAGACGGCTCGCTTGTGATGGGCATGCCGGGCAAGGTTGTACGAGAGCTTGATGAGGCTGCACGTGCCGGCTTATTAGCCTCGGCAGAGCATTACAGGCAGAACATGCGCCGCTTTCGGGATGGCTTGCGGGCGCTTTAACGCGCCGTCAATCTCACCGCAGCCTCGTTCGCCACGTAGGACATTTCCAGCCCAAGGGCCGAGGCCGCGTGCACAGCAACGGCAAATTGCGCCTGTGATGGCTTCAGGTTCATTTCATCGGGCACCTCGCCGCCCGCAAGAATACCCCAAAGATCGTCATCCACGGCCAGTCGGGGGCCGTGAGCCTCTACCGCCAGTCCACCGTCCTGCCCATCCTGCAAGTAAAGATCGCCGCCCATGGGCAGGCTCGTTTCCGCACAAAGAAGCATCAAGAGCAGCAGCTTGATCTCTTGCCGTGGCCGGTCGCCTTCGATCCGCCAATGTCCGGTGATCCGGCTTTGATGGAAATACCCATCCACCGCCTCGCGCGCTTCGCGGTTGCTTGTGCTCTGGTCGGGGCCGGCGCCACCGAATGCCAAACGGAACAGCCGAATGCGGGCTTCCGCTGCGCGCACAGCGTCGCGGATCAACTCCATCTCGGGCCCGTCCGCCTTCCCGGTCATCTCCAAAAGCTCGACACCATTGCCGATCGCACCCAATGGGTTAACTAGATCGTGGCACAGCCGTGATGCGACCAGGTCAGCCAGCCGCGTCGGCAGTTGGGAATGCGCATCAAGCATGGTGGAAAGGTCCTTTGGGTTTATGGAACGAAATACACACGCCGCCGATATCACAGCGATCCTTGAACCCGGTATGTATGTTCAACATCCCGCCGCACCGGATTGGGGGGTGGGGCAGGTGCAATCAAACATCGGCGGCAAGGTCACCGTTAATTTCGAACATGAGGGCAAGGTTGTGTTGGATGGCCGGGTCGTGGGTCTGGTCATCGTAGATCCCTCATAAACTCGACCTAAGCGATAGCGGAAACTGGTTAACACGAACTTAACGTTGGCGTCAGCTTCGCGTCCAGCGCGCATCGCGGTTGCTTGCAAATGGGCCTGCCTCCGCTTAACCCTGCGCGCCAACGCTCCCCGCGCCGCGCGCTGCGCACTACGAGGATACACCTCGCACCATGTCTATGGACGAGCCCAAATTCGAGTTGCGCCTGGCCGCGAGTGACGCAGATGTCTTGGCGGCACAACGTTTGCGTTACCATGTTTTTGTAGAAGAACTGGGCGGTGATGGCGCGCTTGTCGATCATGACGAGAGGATAGAAGCAGACCGCTTCGATCCCTTTTTTGAGCATCTTCTGCTGCTGGATAAGCGCCGTGCGCCTGAGGACCAGGTCGTTGGTGTCTATCGCCTTATGTGCGCGGACGGCGCAAAACGGGCAGGCGGATTCTACTCCGAAGATGAATATGATCTGAGCGTGCTGCACAGTTCCGGTCGGAGGTTGTTGGAATTGGGCCGGTCCTGCTTGCACCGCGATTATCGCGGCGGGGCGGCCATGATGCATTTGTGGAACGGCCTGGCGGACTACATTTCCTCCCATAAGATCGAGTTGATGTTTGGCGTGGCGAGCTTTCACGGCCTCGATGCCACGCCGTTGGCGGGGCAACTCTCTTTGCTGCACCATCGCCACCTCGCGCCTGAAGATATTCGCCCCCAGGCCCGTGCGGATGGCTTTCAACGGATGGATTTGATCGCGCCTGAAAGCCTGGACCGTCCTGCAGCGATCCGTCAGATGCCGGCGTTGATCAAAGCCTATCTGCGGCTTGGTGGATATGTCGGGCAGGGCGCGTACATTGATGAGCCGTTTAATTGTATCGACGTCTGCCTTGTGATGGACGTGACCCGCATGTCCGACACCCATCGCGCGATCTACCAACGCGGGGCGGCGCGATGAGCGGCACGTGGTACGGTGAAGAGCCTCCCACGCCGCGTGCAATTAGCGCCCTGGACTGGCTTCGCATTGCGTGGCGCGGCGGGCCGTTGGTCGTTCTGCTGCTGATTTGCTTCCCGCTCTTGCTGGTTTGCCGACCGCTGGAACGGGCAATCTGGGGCCTCAAACGCCCCTTCACGCCCTACATCACCCAGTTTGTGTGCATTTGGGCGTGCCGGTTTCTGTCGCTGCAGCGCGAGGTTGTCGGCATGCCGATGCGTGGGGCTGGTGCCTATGTCAGCAACCATGTCTCCTTTCTGGATATTTTCGTGCTGAACGCCTGCAAGCGGCTGTATTTCGTCGCCAAGGCCGAGGTCAGCACTTGGCCCGGTGTCGGGTGGCTGGCGCGCGGAACGGGCACTGTCTTCATTCGCCGCGACCGACGTGAAGCGGCGGCGCAAACAAAACTGTTCGAGGATCGCTTGATCGCGGGCCACCATCTTCTGTTTTTCCCGGAAGGCACGTCGACGGATGGAAAGCAGGTGCTGCCGTTCAAGACAACGCTGTTCGCGGCGTTCTTTTCCGACCGATTGCAGGGTGAGATTTCGGTCCAACCTGTCAGTCTGCGTTATCACGCGCCCGCGGGTGCACATCCAGGCCACTACGGATGGTGGGGGGACATGGATTTCGGGCCGAGCTTGCTGCAAATTCTGGCCACGCCCGGCCGTGGTCGGGTCGAGGTGATTTATCATCCTCCGCTTCCGGTGAACGCAATCAGCAATCGAAAAGCCCTCGCACAGGCCGCCGAGGCGGCAGTACGGCATGGGTTGGAGACGGGGACTGCTCTGGTCTAGTCGAGCGGTGCCAACAGGGACTGGAGCGCCGATAATGGATTATCCTGCCCCCAAATCTCCGGGCCGATTGCAAAAAAATCGGTCACGGGTGCCAGGGCTGCGACAAGATCGGTATCCAACGCCCCTTCGGCCACCACGGGCAGTTCGATCATCTGCGACCACCAGGCAAACAACTCCGCCTCGGCGCGCGTCCCGTCGCCGAGGCTGCTTTCCCCGACAGGCCCAAAGCTGATGTAATCGGCACCGGCCTCACCTGCATTCATCCCGTCATGGCGCGAGGCCCCACAATAACTGCCGAGGATTGCATCGGCCCCGAGCGTCTTGCGGGCGGCGCGGATTGACCTTGCGCCATCGGGCAAGTGCACGCCATCCAGACCAAGCCGCTCGACCAGTTGGATATGACGATCAATCACTAACGGCACGTCGCGCGCGTGGGCCACTTCGCGGCACGTATCTGCGGCACGGGCGAGCGCATCTTCTTCATCACCGGCCAACGCCATCCGCACGCACGCAATCTCAACCCCGTCTAGGATCTGCGCAAGTTGCGGTGCAAAGACCGAAGGGTCAAAATTATGCGGCGTGATCAAGTAGATTTGCGGGCGATCGACGGACGTGTCTTCGGTGGCCATGGCGCGCTCCTGCCAAGCGAGTTTTGAGGCTGATAACCTTCCCAATCCGGCGGGGCAATGGGGCGATGGCTTGCAGCCTTGAGGGCCATTGGCTAAGCGGCGCGTATGACAGACGCCATGACTACTCCACGCCAACCGGCTTTCGTTCTTGTCCGCCCGCAAATGGGCGAAAATATTGGCGCGGCCGCCCGCGCGATGTGGAACTTTGGGCTCGACCATATGCGCGTTGTTGCGCCGCGCGACGGATGGCCGAATGAGCGCGCAGTAGCGCTGGCCAGCGGGGCAGGGCGTTTGCTGGATCAGGCGGGGCTGTTTGAGGATGTGCCCGGCGCCCTGTCCGATTGTACCTATGTCTTCGCAACCACGGCGCGGGAACGCGGTATGACCAAACCGGTCGTGACGCCGCAGCGTGCAATGGAGCAGGCCCGGGCCATTGCGGCCGAGGGTGGCAAGGTGGGTGTCCTGTTTGGCCCTGAGCGCGCAGGTCTTGAGAATGCCGATATCGCACGGGCGGACGCCATCATTTCCGTACCCGTCAATCCCGACTTCCCGTCGCTGAACTTGGCGCAATGCGTCTTGCTGTGCGGCTATGAATGGCGGCGACAATCGGTGGACGTTGCACCGGAGGTGATGGAGCTGGCCAAGACGGATTTTGCCAGTGGTCTGGAAGTCAGTGCGCTTGGCGATCATTATGAAGCGCAACTGGAGGAGGCCGGTTTCTTCTGGCCACCAGAGAAGGCCGACAGCATGAAGCTGACGCTGCGCAATCTGTGGGGTCGGTTGAACCTGACCCGTGCCGATGTCCAAACCCTGCATGGCGTCCTGCGCCAAATGCGCCGGTGGGCGGAGCGCAAGCGCAAGGACCCCAAGTAAGCCGCGTGCATCGATGTCGCGGGCGCTTGAAGGGGCAGAGGGGCCGGGTTAGGTCTGCGGGCAAGAGCGAAGAGGGACGACAATGGCCGGTGGACGCAGTATTTTCGAAGAGGTCAGCGAAGCACAAAAGCCCGCGGCAACGCCGGGTGGCGTGACGGGCGAACGTGGTCGGGGCCGGCGGCGTGTGCGGATCTTCATCATGATTCTGTTTGTGATGGTGGTCGTTCAGATTGCCGTGGGTGGCCTGACGCGGCTGACGGATTCAGGGCTGTCGATCACCGAATGGGCCCCGATCAGCGGTGCGATCCCGCCGCTCAATGAAGCGGATTGGGAAGCCGAGCTGGAGGCCTACCGCGCAACCACCGAATACCAGGAACAAAACCGCGGCATGTCGATGTCCGAGTTCAAGTTCATTTACTGGTGGGAGTGGGGGCACCGGCAATGGGCACGGGTCCTTGGGCTTGTATGGGCCGTTGGGTTTCTGGGGCTTTTGGCGACAAGGTCTGTCCCGACGGGTTGGTCCGGGCGATTGCTTTTGTTGGGCGCGCTCGGCGGGCTGCAAGGCCTTGCGGGGTGGTGGATGGTCCATTCTGGCCTTGCGCCGGGGATGTTCGATGTCGCGTCTTACCGGCTCGCGGTTCATCTGGTGTTGGCCTTCGTGATCCTTGCGTTAATGGCCTGGTACATCCTGACGCTCGGTCGCGCAGAGGCGGAGCTTATGACGGCCCGCCGCGATGCCGACCGAAAACTGAACGGTATGGCGACCGGTCTATTGCATCTGACCTTTGTGCAAATCCTGCTTGGCGCATTGATTGCGGGCATTGATGCGGGCCGAAACTATATCGACTGGCCTTTGATGGCCGGGGCATTCACGCCGCCCGATATGTGGGTGCTGGAGCCGTGGTATCGGAACCTCTTTGAAAATGACGGGACCGTTCAATTCATTCATCGCATCACCGGCTATGTGTTGCTGCTGTTCGGCATCGGCGCGTGGTTTGCGGCGCGCAAAAGCTCCCGCACCGCGACGCGGCGCGCCTTTGATTGGGTGGCGGTCATGATGTTCGGCCAGATTGTTCTTGGTATCGTCACCGTCATGCACTCCTCGCCGTGGTATCTGGCGATTCTGCACCAATTCGGGGCGGTCGTGCTTGTGACACTCATACTGCGCGCGCGGTTCCTCGCACGTTACCCCTTGCCACAATCTGTCAGAGGAGCCGCCTGATGGCAGCCATCGACGATCTACTCGCGTTCCAAAAGACCACCGAAGCCCTGGGTCAAGTGATGGGCCGTCTGGGTTGGGACCAGGAGACCATGATGCCGCCCGGCGCCGCCGCGCAACGCGGTGAGGAAATGGCGGCGCTTGAATCCGTTCTGCATGCCCGCCGAACCGATCCGCGTGTTGGCGAATGGCTTGAGGCCGCGGAACCCGCTGACGCAGTGCAAACCGCCCAACTGCGCGAAATCCGGCGCGGGTATGAACGGGCGGTGAAGGTTCCAGGCGATCTGGCCGCAGAACTGGCGCGTCTGACCTCGGTCAGCCAAGGCATCTGGGCCAAGGCGCGCGCTGCGGATGATGTCGCGGCCTTTCTGCCGACCCTGAAGCAGGTCGTTGCCCTGCGCCGCGACGAAGCGGCTGCTATCGCCGATGGCGGTGATCTTTACGATACGCTTCTGCAAGACTACGAGCCCGGTGCGACCGCCGCCGAGATTGCGGCCCTGTTCGACCGTATGCGCCCGCGTCTGGTCGATCTGCGCGGTCAACTGTCCGAGGTCGACATGCCCAACGCGCTGTCCGGGACCTTCCCGAAGGCAGCGCAGATGGCCCTTGGGGCGGAAATCGCAAAGGTCTTCGGGTATGATTTCAACACCGGACGTCTGGATCTAGCGGTCCATCCGTTCAGCTCTGGCTCGGGCGCCGATGTGCGGATCACGACCCGCGTGGATGAGGGCGAACCGCTTGGGTGCCTGTATTCCACGATCCATGAGGTGGGCCACGCCACCTATGAACAGAACATCGCCGAGGCTTTGCGCCTAACGTCGATCGGGCAGGGCGTGTCGATGGGTGTCCACGAAAGCCAAAGCCGCATCTACGAAAACCAGCTTGCGCGATCTGCTCCGTTTACGCGGTTCCTGCATGGTCGGATGGAGGCGCATTTTGGCGCGCTTTCAGCCAATGCCGAGGACTTCGCGCGGGTCATCAATCGGGTCGAGACCGGGTACATTCGCACCGAAGCGGATGAGGTCCATTATAACCTTCACATCATGCTGCGGTTCGATCTGGAGCGGCAGTTGTTCGGCGGCGGGCTTGAGGTCGATGACCTGGAAGAGGCGTGGAACACGCGCTTTGCCTCCGACTTTGGTCTGGAGGTCGATCGCCCCTCAAATGGTGTGCTGCAGGACGTGCACTGGTCAGTCGGGTTGTTCGGCTATTTCCCGACTTATTCTCTGGGCAATGTCTATGCGGGCTGTTTGCATGAGGCGCTGCGCCGGGATGTGGGGGCTCTGGACGCTCAGCTGGAGGCGGGCGATCCATCAACGGCGCTGGCGTGGCTGCGCGAGAACCTGCAGCGCCATGGGGGTCTGAGGACGCCGCGTGAAACGATCATGCATGCCACGGGTGGGGAAATCAGTGAGGCGCCGCTGCTCGACTACCTGGACGCGAAATATGGGGCGCTGTTTGGGGTTTGAGCGCGCTTATCCCGGTTGATAAGTGGGTTTAAGCTCCTGACACATATACAAAAGAACCTTTTTGTTTACCAAATCTTAGCCCCTGCATTCCGCCCTCAGGACCAGTTGGGCGGGCGTTTTTCCAGGAAGGCGTTGATGCCTTCGTCGGTGTCACGGTTGAGCATGTTCTCCACCATGACTTCGCCGGTGAGCGCATAGGCCTCCGATGTGGTCAATTCCGCCTGGGCATAGAAGGCCTGCTTCCCGACGCGAACCGCGGAGCCGAGTTTTGCGGCGATGGTCGCGGCCAGATCGGCCGTGGTGGCCTCTAACCCTTCGGCGGGGGCAATACGATTGATCAGGCCCGCGTCTCTCGCCTCTGGCGCTGTCAGGAACTTGCCGGTCGTCAGCATCTCGAAGACCTGCTTTCGGTGCATGACGCGGGAAAGTGCCACCATGGGTGTGGAGCAAAAGAGGCCGATGTTGACGCCGTTGACTCCGAATTTCGCCTCTTCCTCGGCCACGGCCAGATCGCAGGAGGCGACAAGCTGACAGCCCGCGGCGGCGGCAAGGCCGTTGACCTGCGCAATGACGGGCTGGGGCAGGCGGGGGATCGTCTGCATCAGATGCGCGCAGCGGTCGAACAGGTCCTTCCAGGCGGCGGCGCCGTTATCCTCAGATTGACGGGCGGCTTGCATCTGCTTGAGGTCATGGCCCGCGCAAAAGGCGCGGCCAGCGCCTTTCAGCACGATAACCTTCTGATCGGCATCGTCTTTGAGGTGATCGAATTCCGATTGCAAGGCGGCCAACATCTCATCGCTCAGCGCGTTGAGGTTCTTGGGCGAATTGAGCGTCAGATGTGTGATCGCGCCGTGATCGTCCCGCAGAACGAGGGGTTCTGTCGTCATGGGGGCGCCTCCCTTGCGCGTGTGTTCAAGTTGCGGGAAAGGTAGCCGGGACTGAGGACGGGGGGAAGCCATGCCGGTCAAGATGAACGCCGAAGAGGTTGCAACCTATCTCGACGAGGTATTTCCGCAGGTTCGCGGCGATTTCGTGATCGAAGACGTCCGCGATATGGCGGTGCGCGTGCGCATGCCGGTGGCCGAGCGGCATTTGCGCCCCGGTGGCACTGTGTCGGGCCCGGCTATGTTCGCGCTGGCCGATGTGTCGGTCTATATCGCTGTGATGGCCATGGTGGGCCGTGAAGCGCTGGCCGTCACGACAAGCGGCTCTTTCGACTTCATGCGCAAGCCGGTCGCGGGTGCCGACATGGTCTGTGAGTGCCGCTTGCTGAAACTGGGTCGCGTGCTGGCGGTTGGCGAGTGCCTGCTGTTCTCGGACGGGAAGGAGGCCCCGGTGGCGCGCATGTCGATGACCTATTCGATTCCACCGAAGTAGCACCTCTTTCAAAAGGAGCGGCTTGCGCCGCGTTTTGATAATCGAGGAGTGGGGGACGCTGCCCCCTTAGTCCTTCGGACTTTCCCCCTAAGGTATTTTTGACCAATGGAAGACAGGGTCAGCGTACGCCGCGGTGCAACTCTGTCACGCGGACATTGTCGGTGTGGAAGGCAGCTTTCAGGATTGGGATGGCCGCGTTTGGGTCCGTGTCGCCGCACATGAATATGTCGAAGGCGGCAAAGCCGATTTCGGGCCAAGTGTGACAAGAGATGTGGCTCTCTGCGAGGATCGCCATCGCGGTGACGCCTTGGGGCGAGAAGTGGTGAGAATGCAAGCTGAGGAGGGTCGCGCCGGTGGCTTCGGTCGCGTCGCGTAGCGCCTGTTCAATATATGCGCGATCATTGAGGTGTGCCGCATCGTGGAGATCCACGATCAGATGCGTTCCGGCATAAGTGATGCCGTCTTTGGCTGTGAGGTGCGTCGCGGTCATGGCGGAGGGTATGGCCTGTGTCTGTGAGCGAGGGCAAGGGGCGGAATTCCGTGGGAAATATGTGGGGTAAAATAAAACCCCATTACTAAGTCGTTGTTTTTGTTTAATCCGTTACGTCTTTGTGTTCTTGACGTGGGCGCAAAGATGCTTAGAAAGCGCCCATGTTCGAGGGGCACGTGCCCCTCTTTCGTTTTTCTTTCGCGCCGCAGGGCGCTGACCCGAGCGCCTTCCGGCGCAAATCCGTTAGGAAACGCAAAATGAAAACCTTCTCTGCCACGCCGGCGGATATCGACAAGAAGTGGATCCTGATCGACGCCGAGGGCGTTGTTCTGGGCCGTCTTGCCTCGATCGTCGCCATGCGTCTTCGCGGCAAGCACAAAGCCTCGTTCACGCCGTCCATGGATATGGGCGACAATGTCATCGTCATCAACGCCGACAAGGTGCAGCTGACGGGCAACAAGCGCAACAAGCCGAACTACTGGCACACGGGGTATCCGGGTGGGATCAAGTCCCGCACCACCGGCCAGATCCTGGAAGGCGCGCACCCAGAGCGTGTTGTCATGCAGGCCGTCAAGCGGATGCTGCCGGGCAACAAGCTGAGCCGTCAGCAGATGACCAACCTGCGCGTTTATGCCGGTGCTGAGCACCCGCACGAGGCGCAGGATCCTACCGTTCTCGACGTGGCGTCGATGAACAAGAAAAACACGCGGAGCGCATGATATGACTGAGACACTCACATCGCTCGACGAATTGCGCGGCACTGTAGAGGGCACGGAGGCCGCAGCGCCCGTGGTTGAGACGATCCACCGTGAGCCACAGCGCGATGCGCTTGGCCGCTCCTACGCCACTGGCAAGCGGAAGGACGCGGTCGCCCGTGTCTGGATCAAGCCGGGCTCCGGCAAGGTCACCGTCAACGGAAAAGAGATGGACAAGTATTTCGCCCGTCCCGTGCTTCAGATGATCCTGCGCCAGCCCTTCACCGTGGCAGGTGTTGATGGCGAATTTGATGTCATGGCGACTGTCAAGGGCGGTGGTCTTTCGGGTCAGGCCGGTGCGGTCAAGCACGGTATCTCGAAGGCGCTGCAACTGTATGAGCCGTCGTTGCGGGGCGCGCTGAAGGCTGCCGGGTTCCTGACCCGCGACAGCCGCGTGGTGGAACGCAAGAAGTTCGGTCGCCGCAAGGCCCGCCGGAGCTTCCAGTTCTCCAAGCGCTGATCCTCACGCCTTTTGGAATTTCGGATGGGGCTGCCCGATTGGGTGGCCCTTTTCCTTTGTGGGATTGGCACATCACACCAGCCCATTTTCTGCCCGGAATGTGCCGCATGCGTGCCGCAATCGTTACCTAGGACAGCCCCATATTCTGGGGAGCAGATGTCATGCATGCACCAACGCAACGCGCCGAATGGTCATTTCTGATCACGCATTTGGGTGGATTAACAACAGCTTTGATGGCCTGTTTGGTCGCGTCCCTTTCGTTGCGACTTGTCGGTGCGACAGATCCCGCGACGAGCGCAGCCTCGCTCACCATCTTTGTGATCTTCATGTTTGCTGATCCCGTTGGCGCATGGCGCGGTACGCGGGATTGGTCGACATTTCGGGTCAGACTTGGGGCCGGAGGCATTGTAGCCCTGCTTTTGTCGACGGTGTTCAACCTTGCCACGGAACACAGCGATTGGGCCATTGCCTCGGTCAGTCGCGATGGGTTCGGTGGAGTGTCGCTGACCATGATTTTGGCGATGGTTATCGTCCCGATCGTGACCTTTGGACCTGTGATCGAGCGCATTTTGTCGGGTAAGGGCCCGAACGGTGAGCGTCTGACATGGGACAGCTTCCAGATCGGCCTGACCTTCCCGCTTTATATTAGCCTGCACTTCGGGCTGATGGGCGCGATTGCCGTTGCGCTTTGGAACCTGGGCGTGCCGTGGCTGGCCGGTGTTCTGACCCTGACAGCCGGCGCGCTTGTAGCGGTTGGTGATGCTTGGACCGCCGCGCCTGCAAGCAGGCTGCCAAGTTGGCAGCGCACAAGCTCGGACGATGACAATATTTCGTCGGCTGAGAGTGCGTGGCAAGATTTCCGCGCCGCGATCCGCAGCGCGTTTCCATCGGCACTTTTCCTGGCGGGTCTGACCTTCACGACCGTGGCGCTGGCCGCGTCCGTCGGGACAATGACAAGCGTTGGCGCGGACAGCCTGAATGGGGCTTTCATGCATCTGGCCGCCATCCTCGGTGTCATCGTCGCCGCCTTGATGGGCCTTTCGGCCTTTGCCATGGCGATTGCGTCTGCGACGGCCTCGATCCTGGCCCACCGCTCTGGTCGGGACGCGGCAGAGGCTGAGCGACTGATCAAGGAAAGCCTTGGGCGTCTGTTCATGGGCGGTACGGCGTTCGTTCGGCCAAACGGCAAGGTGTCTGGGGCCCAATCCGCCCGTTAAGATCAAACCTAAGGGTGCGGGTCTTGCTCCGTGTCATCACAGAATTGTGAGCATGTCTTGCACAACAAGACAGCCTTCCCAAATCCGCGCGTGCGGGGGGACGAACAGCCCCGCGTTTCGTGATTGTGATTGAGAGGAGCACAAGACCATGACCCGTATCTTCAGTGTTTTCCTGGCCGCTTTTGCGATTGCAACCCCGGCCTTGGCGACCGGCGACGCAGCGGCAGACCTGGCCTCTGAGCCGACGATCCTGGTGAAGTCCGCCGAATTGACGACGGAAATCACCGCGTGCGATCCGGCCCTTGATAGCGCTTGCGAGGCGATCCAAAGCGATGCTGACTTTACGTCCGTCTCTACCCAGCCGAACCCCAAGGTTCCGCCAGCCGAGATCGAAGGCTAACCGCACCAATACTCTGTCCTGAGGGGCGCCACGCGCGCCCCTCAACACGCCTCTTGTGATTGTGCGGCCGAACGGCAATCCTGCCCGCTCAAGGGGCGTGCAGGGCGCGGGGATGGCACAAGGTTTATCGAGGGATGCAAGACAGGGTCTGACCATTGTCAGCCCGGCGCTGATCTTTGCGCTGTTGCTTCTGGCATTTCCTTTGCTGACGATCATTGCGTTCAGCTTCTGGACCCAGAATTTCCTTGAAATCGACCGGACCTTTACGCTTGAGAACTATTCCGAGGCGCTGACCGATCCGCTCTACCGGGCCCTGATGATGCGCAGTTTGCGGATCGCGGCCTCGGTCACTGCGGTCACTGTCGTTCTGGCGTTCCCGATTGCCTATTTCATCAGCTTTTACGTCCGGCCCGAGAAGAAAGCGATCTGGCTGTTCCTGATCACGATCCCTTTCTGGACCAGCTACCTGATCCGCATCTTCCTTTGGCGGGTGATTCTGGCGTTTGACGGACCTGTCAACGGGACCCTGATGGAATTGGGTCTGATTGAAGAGCCGCTTTCGTGGATCCTCTACAATGCCAATGCGGTCGTCATCACACTTGCCCATGCTTTTGCGCCCTTTGCGATCCTTCCGATCTTCGTGAGCCTCGAAAAGATCGACCGTTCGCTTCTGGAGGCCGCCAAGGATCTGGGTGAGGGGGCAGTGATGACGTTTTTCCGCGTGACCTTACCGCTCGCCATGCCGGGCGTGCTGGCGGCGGTGTTGATCGTCTTCATCCCGACGGTGGGCGACTACGTTACGCCGCGGCTGGTCGGCGGATCAGGCGGCACGATGATTGCCAACATGATCTATGTGCAGATTTTTGACCTGTCGAACCGGCCGATGGGGGCGACACTGGCCGTTGTGGCGATGTTGACGGTGACGATCACACTGGCCTGGGCCATCCTGCATGTGCGGTTCTGGGTGCATCTGAATGATCGCGTCGGCGGCGGGATTGCAGGCCTTGCGCTGGCGGGCGCGGCTGCGGTGGTTGATGTCGGCATCCTGTGGTGGCTGTGGACCAACGGGGCGGATTGGTTTGGCCCTGCGGGCGTCTTGGGCGTGATGGCCGCAATCATGGCGGGCGGCGCGATCTCGATTGCGGTCTTCCTGCCGAAGGGGAGGTGGGGGATATGAGGATCCGGCCCCTTGGCGTCTTTGCGGTTTTATATCTGGTGTTCCTCTATGCGCCGATCGTGCTGCTGCCGCTGTTTGCGTTCAACGACGGGACGGTCATTGCGTTCCCGCTGCGCGGATTCACTTGGGGCTGGTTTGCGGAACTGGGCAATATCCCGGCCTTGCACGAGGCCACGTTGAATTCGCTGATCATTGCCTGCTCGGTCGCGATCCTTGCGACCTGTTTGGGGATGTTCGCAGCGCGCGCGGCGACCCGTTACAACTTCCCTTTAAAGGGCGGGATCATGGGGTTCATCATGCTGCCACTGGTCCTGCCAGAGGTGATCGTGGCGATCTCGCTGCTTGTGGTGTTGATGCAGTTGGGGCTGGAAACGTCGATCTTCACGATCATTCTGGGCCATACCCTTTTGTGCATGCCCTTTGCGATTGCGATCCTGCAGGGCAGTTTCGCCGGACTCGATCAATCGCTGGAAGAAGCGGCGGTTGACCTGGGAGAGACGCGCGCGGGCGCGTTCCGTCTGGTGATCTTGCCGCTGGTCGTGCCTGGTATTATCGCCTCACTCCTGATCTGTTTCATCATCTCCTTGGATGAATTCATCATCGCCTTCTTCCTGTCGGGCAACGAGCCTACCCTGCCTGTGTATTTATGGGGACAATTGCGGTTCCCGGCACGCCTGCCGGTGGTCATGGCGCTTGGGACAATCCTGGTCGCACTGTCGATTGTGTTGCTGATCGTGGCAGACGGGTTTCGGCGCCGGGGCTTGCGGAAGATGGGTCAAAATGATGCGGGAGGGTTCCTGTGAACTTGGATATGAATTCTGGGCCACTGATCAGCCTGAACGGCGTGAACAAGTATTACGGCGATTACCACGCGCTACGGGACATCTCGGCCGAGATTGGGGCCGGGGAGTTCTTTTCGCTTCTCGGGCCCTCGGGCTGCGGCAAGACCACACTTCTACGTGCGATTGCCGGGTTTGAGGAGATTTCCGGCGGGACGATCACCTTGTCGGGCAAGGACATGGCGGGGGTGCCACCGAACCTGCGGCCCACGAACATGGTGTTCCAGAGCTACGCGATTTTTCCCCATCTGAGTGTTGAGCAAAATGTCGGCTTCGGATTGCGGAAGTCGGGTATGGGTGCAGCGAACAAGGCGCGGGCGATAGGCGCGGCGCTCGACATGGTGGGGCTTGGGCATCTGGGCGGGCGCGCAGCCCATGCCCTTTCAGGCGGTCAACGTCAGCGTGTGGCACTGGCGCGGGCTCTGATCCTCAAGCCGAAGGTGCTTTTGCTCGACGAGCCGCTTTCTGCGCTGGATCGCAAGATGCGCGAAGACATGCAGGTCGAATTGATGAAGCTGCAGCGTGAGGTTGGCATCACGTTCGTGCTTGTCACCCACGATCAGGAAGAGGCGCTTGTAATGTCCGACCGCATCGCCGTGATGTTCGAAGGCGAGATTGCGCAGCTTGCGGACCCGGAGGAATTGTACCGGCGTCCCGCGACGAAGCGTGTGGCCGATTTCATCGGCGTGATGAACTTTCTGCCCGCGCAGGCCGGCGAAAGACTTGAGGTTGCGGGTCTTGGGCCGGTTGATCTGGAGGGCGTGATCAGCCCGCAGGGCGCAGTATCCGGTGCGTGTTCGGTGGGCTTGCGGCCGGAAACATTGTCACTGCTTTATGACGGCGAGACCGCCCGATCGCGTGAGGTCCGCGGCGTGGTGGATGAAGTCGTCTACTACGGCGACATGACCTATTACGACGTGCGGTTGGACGGGCTGGAGGCGCCCGTTCGGCTGTCGATGCGCAATACTGTCGGACGCGACGTATTGGACGTTGGGGCGCAGGCACGTGTGGGTTGGGACCCAAGGGCGATGGTGGTGTTTCCAGACTAAGCAACGCGCCTGGATCGGTCTGGGAGAGCTCCCGCATCTGGCTCAGCTCGCCTGTTTTCAACAGGCAAGCCTCCGCCATTTGGGCGTGGCGCGCCGGGGTCCGCTTGCGCGGCCCGTCGGCGCGCGTGGCCAGCGGCGGGCGGCTAGGACGCGCGCCTGATGTGAAAGCGCGTGGCGTCGTTTTCCTCGGTAGCGGACAGCAGAATGTGGCCCTGCTCGGCACAGAAATGTGGAACGTCGACATGGGCGGCAGGGTCAGTGGCGAGAAGGTGCACCTCGGCCCCTGTTGCAACAGAAGCCAGCGCTTTGCGCAGGCGCAAGACGGGTAAGGGGCACAGCAAGTCGCGTGCGTCGATTAGGATCGGATCGGCCATGCCCGGCAGGTAACGCGCCGGCGCGCTCACGTCTACGCGATTGTGCCGGATTGGCGCGTGACGCGGCACGGCAGGGCGTCTAAGGGTTGAGGCATGTTCGGAATTGATCTGTTTGACGCGTCGCTTTTGCCTGCGATGCTGGTGGCCCTGACGGCGGGCGTGCTGAGTTTTCTCAGCCCCTGCGTGTTGCCGATTGTGCCGCCCTACCTCGCCTATATGGGCGGCATCACTATGACAGACATCCAGGACGAGGCCCGCGCCGCGCGGCGCAAGGCGTTGCTGCCGGCCCTGTTCTTCGTGATGGGGCTGTCCACCGTTTTCATCTTCCTTGGCTTTACCGCGTCAATCCTTGGGCAGTTTTTCCTGCAAAACCAAATCCTTCTGGCGCGGATCTCAGGCGCCGTCGTGATCATCTTCGGGCTGCATTTTCTGGGCATCATCCGCATCCCCTTGTTGGACCGCGAGGCACGGCTGGATGCGGGCGACAAGGGCGGATCGACCCTTGGTGCCTATGTTCTGGGTCTGGCCTTTGCCTTTGGCTGGACGCCGTGCATCGGCCCGCAGCTTGGCGCGATCCTGTCGATTGCCGCTACGGAAGCCAGTGTTGAGCGCGGCACCGCCCTGTTGGCGGTTTATGCCATTGGGCTCGGGCTGCCCTTCCTGCTGGCCGCGGCCTTCATCGACCGCGCGCAGGGGTTGATGGCAAAGATGAAACGGCACATGAAGATGATTGAACGTATCATGGGGGGATTGCTGGTCGCCGTCGGCATCGCCCTGATGACGGGCGCGTTTTCGGCGTTTGCCTTCTGGCTGCTTGAGACCTTCCCAGCCCTTGGCGCCTTGGGCTGAATTGCCCTAGTGCTGCCGAAATCGACCGCTATTGTGGCGGTCATGGCCAGCGTTTCTCGCAGACATGTCCTCTATATCCCCGGCTTCGATCCGGTGCCGCCGCGCGCCTATCGGGAACGCTACCGGCGGGAGGCCGCGCGGCAGTCGGACATCTCAGGTTACGTGATTGAGAAGGGGGAGCCGCCGGAAGGCGCCCGCTTCGGCTGGCACGCGGATGCACAGATCGAGGGGGCAGAGGTCTCCGCCGATCTGGAAGTGCTGTACTGGGCGGACATCGTGCGGGACCGGATGCAGGGTGGGATTGCCGCGACCTACATGGCGCTAGTCCGCACCGCATGGGCCTATATCGGTTCAGGCGCATTGTGGCGACTGATGCGGCTCAGGAAAGGGCCAGTGATTGCAGCCCTATACCCGGTGGTCGTTCTGCTATTGCAAGGCCTTGTGGCATTGGCCATTGCCGGTTGCGCGGCTTGGCTGATCTATCGCGGCGCCCATGGGTTGATGGCTATGATCGGCGCGGATGTGCTGGCCGACCCGTTCGATGCATTCCGGCCCTTTGCGTGGCTGGGGGGCGTGGGGCTTGGCTATCTGTTCCTGCGCTGGTGCGCGCGGCGCGATCATCTTTATGCTTGGTACCTGATGAAGGACTACGCGTTTTCCTCCTCTCTGAAGGGCGCTTTCCCCCCTGAGCAGGAGGCGCGCATGCGCGATTTTGCGGACCGGATTGCCGAGGTTTTGCGCAAGGATGTGGACGAAGTTCTGATCGTCGGCCATTCCTCAGGCGCTTATATCGCGGTATCCGTTCTGGCGGACCTGATCCGGGCCGGGCGCGTTCCCGAGAATGGGCCAGTGCTGTCCTTGCTGACCCTTGGCCATGTGGTGCCGATGGTGTCGTTCCTGCCAAAGGCCGGGCGATTGCGGGCGGATCTGGCATTCATGGGCACAGGTGATGTGCCGTGGGTCGATGTCACGGCCCCAAGTGATGGCTGCGCCTTTGCGCTGTGTGATCCCGTCTCTGTCTCTGGCGTCGCACTGGAAGGCAAGCGTTGGCCTTTGGTGATTTCAGCGGCCTTCACCCAGACCTTGTCAGACGCCGAACAGGCGCGGCTGAAATGGAAGCTGTTTGAGCTGCACTTCCAGTACCTGAATGCCTTTGATTGTCTACCCGAAGGCACGGAGGCCTATGACTATTTCCGAGTGACCGCTGGCCCCTTGCCGTTGTGGGACCGGTTTGGCGCGCGGTCCCCATCAAAGTCGCGCCTTGAGGTGCCAGTGAACAAGTTCACGGATATCGCCGCGTGACGGACCTGCCGCCAAAACCTCCGGCGCGGGCCGAGCGTGTCTCCCTCTTGCGTTACATGCGGCTCTTTCGTGACGATATCCTGTCCGCGCAACCCGCGCGGCTTTATCGGGCTTGGATGGCAGAGTTTCGGACGCCATTCTTCCGCTCCTACATGATCAACCAGCCCTCGCTGGTGGAGGAGGTCCTGAAAGCGCGCCCGCTCGACTTTCCGAAATCAGACCGGGTTGGCGAGGGGCTGAGGCCTTTGCTGGGGAACTCGGTGTTCCTAACCAACGGCCCAGAATGGCAAAGACAAAGGCGGATCATTGACCCGGCTTTTGAGGGCGGACGACTGCGCGACACGTTTCCGGCAATGTGGGCCGCAGGCGAGGCCTCGACGACGCGGATGCCAGAAGGTGTGGTGGAAGTTGAAGAGGAGATGAGCCATGCGGCGGCAGATGTAATCTTTCGCACGCTCTTTTCGCTGCCGATCGAGGCCGAGATCGCCACACGCGTTTTTCACGAATTCCGCGCCTATCAGCGGACGCAACCGATCTTGAACGCGGCGGCTTTTGTGCCGCTGCCCAAGTGGCTGCCGCGGGGTCATAGGGCCGAAACGCGGCGCACAGCAAAGGCGATCCGAGCGCTGATTACTGAGATGACCGAGGCGCGGATGGCCGAGATCAAGTCCGGGACCGCGCCCGATGATCTGGCGACAAAGATCATGACGACCCGGGATCCGGAAACGGGCGAGCGCTTCACGACCGAAGAAATGGTCGATCAGGTCGCGATTTTCTTTCTGGCGGGGCACGAAACGAGCGCCTCGGCGCTTGGTTGGGCGCTGTATCTGCTGGCGCGCTATCCCGCATGGCAGGACAAGGTTGCGGCGGAAGCCGCACTTTTGCCCGATGCACCGGATTTTGGTGCGATGTCAAAGCTGCGTGTTACCCGCGATGTGTTTCGCGAGGCGCTGCGGCTTTACCCGCCGGTGCCGATGATGGTGCGCGAGACGACCTGCCCCGAGACCTTCCGAGACCGGCCAGTCAAAGTGGGCAGCCAAGTGGTAATTTCGCCGTGGCATCTGCATCGGCAAGAGCGGTTGTGGGAGAACCCGGACGGGTTTGATCCCGGGCGGTGGGAAACGGAGAACGGTAAGCAATGTATGCGTGAGGCGTTCATTCCCTTTTCGGCTGGCGCGCGCGTCTGCACCGGAGCGGGGTTTGCGATGGTTGAGGGGCCGCTTCTGCTGGCGATGCTGGTGCGGTCGTTCCGGTTTGAGCGGGTTGAGGGGGATGATCCGGTGCCGGTCGCGTATCTGACGGTGCGGGCGAAGGATGGGATCCGGTTGCGTGTGGCGCGGCGGTAGAGGCGTGGGCGGAAATCTGGAGATTTCCATTGGGAAAACGGCAGTTTTCCGGGCCAGAAAAACTCGAGTTTTTCTGCTAGCGCGCGTCAATCTGGGCAAGCGGTCGAAGGATACGAACCGGTTCGCAGTTACAGAAAAAACGATCTGGCCCGCATTTTCGACGGCTCGAAACCCGCGCCTGTAGACTTCGTTGATGAACGCCTCCCGTCCATAGTAGCGCTCAACATCGCGCATATTGCGACGGACGACCTTTCCATCGCGGACGAGTTTGGTTCCAAAGATGTCCGCAAGAAATGCTTCGGGGCTGACGTTTGGGGGCTGCTTATCCATCCCCAAACACTATCCAGCCTTGGTTAACTGGACCTTACCGCCTTTTGAGTTCCGCCAAGATATGCACTCGGATCGCTGAGGCGAGCCCGGCGGATACGCCGCGTGCGGCGTCGATTTCGGCGACCAGCGCGTTCACGGACATCTCGCGCGCCTCGGCCATCGCCTGAAGTTCCTCCCAGAACGCATCCTCAAGCGACACGCTGGTGCGGTGGCCTTGCAAGGTCAGGGAGCGTTTGCGGGGGCGGGCGTCAGTCATCGCGTTTGTGTGCGTCGAGGTCGCGGGTGTCTTTGGCTTTGCGTTTTGCGTCGGTCAGACGCTCAGCCTTGGTGCGGCCGTGTTTGGCCGCATTGGCATCGGCCTGGCGGCGGTCTTCGTCCCGGGCACGAGACTTTCGCGCTCGGGACAGGCTGACGACTTTTCCCGTCACTTCGGGCCGATCATGGTTTCGGGACGCACGACGCGGTCAAAGGTTTCTTCATCCACAAAGCCCAGACAGATCGCCTCTTCCTTGAGGGTCGTGCCGTTCTTGTGCGCGGTTTTGGCGACCGTGGTGGCGTTGTCGTATCCGATGGTGGGGGCAAGCGCGGTGACCAGCATAAGGCTTTCGTTCATGATCTTGTCGATGCGTTGCGTATTCGCCTCGATCCCGGCGACGCAATTGTCGGTGAAGGCCACGCAAGCGTCACCCACCAGCTGCATCGATTGCAGGACGTTATAGGCCATCATCGGCTTGTAGACGTTCAGCTCGAAATGGCCCTGGCTGCCGGCGAAGCCGACGGCGGCATCATTGCCGATCACATGGGCGCAGACCTGCGTCATCGCCTCACACTGAGTCGGGTTCACCTTGCCCGGCATGATGGACGAACCGGGCTCATTCTCTGGCAGCATCAGCTCACCCAGGCCGCAGCGGGGGCCAGAGCCGAGCAAGCGGATGTCATTGGCGATCTTGAAGAGCGAGGCAGCGACGGTCTTCATCGCGCCCGACATGGCGACCATTGCGTCGTGGCCCGCAAGTGCCTCGAATTTGTTCGGGGCAGTGACAAAGGGCAGGCCGGTGATCCGCGCCATGTTGGCCGCAACCTCCTCACCCCAGCCTTTAGGCGAGTTCAGGCCAGTGCCAACAGCCGTGCCGCCTTGCGCCAGCTCGTAGATGTCGCCAAGGGCCGCTTCGATGCGTTCGATGCTCTTGCGGACCTGATGGGCGTAGCCGCCGAATTCCTGTTCAAGCGTGAGCGGCGTGGCATCCATCGTATGGGTCCGGCCGATCTTGATGATGCCTTCAAAGGCCGCCGCACGCTCTTCCAGCGCGGCCAGCAGCTTGCGCAGGCCCGGCAAAGTCACATCGCGCGCCGTCATGGCGGTGGCGATGTGCATGGCAGTGGGGAACGTGTCGTTCGACGACTGGCCCATATTGCAATGGTCGTTGGGGTGTACGGGGGTTTTGGAGCCGATCTCACCGCCAAGGATCTCAATCGCGCGGTTGGCGATCACTTCGTTCGAATTCATGTTCGATTGCGTGCCGGAACCCGTCTGCCAGACAACCAGCGGAAAGTTGTCGTCGAGCTTGCCGTCGATCACCTCCTGCGCTGCTTCAATAATGGCCTCGCCGATCCCATCGAGCTTGCCAGCTTTGTGGTTGGCCTCAGCACAGGCGCGCTTGATAACACCCAGGGCGCGGACAACAGCTACGGGCTGTTTTTCCCAACCGATTGGGAAATTCAGGATCGAGCGCTGCGTCTGCGCGCCCCAATACTTGTCGGAGGGAACCTCCAGCGGGCCAAAGCTGTCGGTCTCTGTACGGGTCTGGGTCATATTGTCCTCCGGTATGCGGCTTACGAAGCGGTTTACCGGGGCCGGAAGGGGGGTGCAACGCATGGTCGGCCGCAGGTTTGCGCTACCAGTGGCGATGCGTCGATGGCCAGTTGCCCACCGCCCACAAAAACAGGGCAGGCGGTGGACGAGGCTAAGCGCCGGGCAGCGCGATCAACCGGCTCGATCCCATGCGCGTCAGCGCTCGCCGCTTTGCCAATAGCGGTTGATAGTCGGGGTCACTGTACCAATTGTCGAAGGCATCCTCGGAGGGAAATGCCAGCACAGCAACCATGTTCGCCGTGCTGCTGCCTTCCACCATGGACGGCGCCATGGACGCTGCCACGACCCTGCCGCCGTGCCGCTCATAAAGCGGCCCTAACGGCTTGGCATAGCTTTCCATGAACGCCTCGGGGTCGGTCACATCGAGTTGCGCGATAACGTAATGGGCCATGTTACGCAGCCACACGCACGATTTCTTCGCCACGTTCGACATACGCTTTGTTGCCGTCCAACAGCTTCGCCAGCAAGCCGTGCATCTGCGGTTTCATCAGCGGCAGCATCAAATAGCCAAGCGGGCCGAACGGCGGCGTGAAGTGCATGGTCATCGTCACCTCCGAGCGTTTTGGGCCAAGGGCACGGAAGTCGAACACGGCGCGGGCATTCTTGATCGGCATGTTTGACTCGTAGATGTCGATCTCCAGCCGCCGGTGCGGGTCGTAGCCGGTGATCTTCTCCTTGAGGTAGGTTTTGCCATCGGTCAGATCACATTGCCGCTCGGCCCCTTTGCCCGAAGGCTGGCGTGAATTGATCAGGTAAGAGGCGTTGAGGTTCGGATTGAACTTGGCGATGTCCCCAAAATCGTCCCATGACGCCCAAAGGGCATCCAGGGGGACTTGGACTTGGCGGGTGACGGATACATTCGGCATGGGTGGGCTCCTCAAGGATGCGAAAGATGAGCCAGATGTAACGGCTCGAATTTTATCCAGAAGTGCCACATACGCACCGCTGCGGTCAGAATTCGGTCCACTTCGTGCTGCAGCATCTGCTATAAGCCCCCATGGATTGGAGCGGACTTCCCTATTTCCTTGCTGTGGCACGCAACGGAAGCCTGCGTGGCGCGGCGGATGCGTTGGACGCAACCCATGCAACCGTGGATCGCCATCTGCGCGCGCTTGAAACGGCCTATGGTGTGCGTCTGTTCGATCGCACGCCGCGTGGGCTGATCCTGACGCAAGCCGGTGAGACCCTGATCCCGCAAGCGGAAGAGGCCGAGGCCGCGGTGATTGCCGCGCGCCGTCAGTTGACCGGGCTGGATCGGGAGCCGGCAGGTTTGATCCGCCTGACGATGCCGCCGGGGCTGGCCTTTGACGTTATGGCCCCGATCCTTGGGACGTTCACCGCCAAACATCCGCAGATCGAGCTTGATATCGACATCTCCAACCGCATCCAAAGCCTCGAACGGGCGGAGGTCGATGTTTCTGTAAGGGTCGGGTTCTCGGTAGATGATGATGTCGTGGGCCGGAAGGTCGCCCAGACCGCCGCACGCGTCTACGCCAGCCAAAGTTATCTCGACCGAAATTGGTCAGATCGCGGGCCGCAAGGGCAGGGGCTCTCGTGGATTGGTTGGGGTGACGAAGGCGCATGGGTGAAGGAAACCGCCTTTCCCAGGGCTCGCCTCCGGCACGCCGTTCGTGGCTTCTATATGCAGGTGAACCTGGTACGCGCGGGGCTTGGGATGGCGCGTCTGCCGGTCTATTTCGAAACAGTCTTTCCGGATCTGGTCCCTGTTCCGGGCGTGGCGCCTTGGCTTGACCGCTCAGTCTGGATTTTGCTGCATTCCGACCTGCGCCGAACCAAGCGGGTGCGTTTGCTTGTTGATCACATGGCGAAAGAGCTGAAAGAACGTCGGTCGCTTTTTCTAGGACCGCTTGCTTAGCTGGATTGCGAAAAGCGATAGACGCGGGCTGGTGGCATGTTCCACCAAATCTTGTGGCTTTTGCGCCAGGTCAGTCCCAACTCCTCGCGCACTATTTTTGTGACGGGTGGTTTAGGCCCATAGGTGAACTGGACATAGTCGCCACCGGGCTGAACCTTCTTTGCAAAGCCCGTCATGATGTCGCGCTGAAGCTGTGTGGGCATGGACAAGAGCGGCAGACCAGAGACAACCGCCTGTACATTCTCCACCGGCAGATCGCCGCAATCGCCCGCGCTCATCTGATAGACGTTGAGGCCCGGGAAATTGTCCCGGAGGCGGTCGCAGAAATCCGGGTTCATCTCGATCGAATGGCAGGCTTCCGGCGCGATTCCGGCGTCCAGAATGGCCCGCGTGATGTTGCCGGTACCCGCCCCCAATTCGATGACCGGACCTTTTGCCGGATCAAGCTCCGCCGCCATCTCTGCACACAGGCCCTTGGAAGAGGGCGCAAGGGCTACAACCTGATGCGGTTTGCGCAAAAGCTGGCCCATGAACAGGGCAAAATCGCTGGTGGCCATTCGGATCTTCCTGGACGTTGGGGCGCGGAGGGTCAGGTATTGCGGCGAAAGGTGTCGAGGCTCACGACCTCTGCATCGCGCGGAGCGGTATCAGAACCATCTTCGTCTGCCCCGGTTTCTCCGTCGGGGCCACCATCATCGGGCGACGGCCCATCCGGCTCCTCTTCATTTCGCTCAAACCGCCAGCCGAATTCGACGGACGGGTCGACGAAGGTCAGGATCGCATCGAACGGCACCTTAAGGCGTTCGGGCGCGTCGCCGAAATTCAGGGTCACGGCAAAGTGGGATTGCTCGACGACCAGATCGTCATACCAGTTCTGGATCACGATCATCATCTCTTCGGGGTACCGATCGCGCAGCCAGTCGGCCAAGTCGACTTCTTCGTGGCGCGTGTTGAAAGTAATGAAGAAATGATGTTCACCCGGCAGACCATTGTCTGACACGCCTTGCAGCACCTCACGGATAACACCGCAAACAGCCTCATGCATGAGGCGGCCATAGGGAATGGAGGACGTGCTTTCAGGCATGAATATGAACCGGTTGCGTGCAGACCTGATCACCATACGAGATTCGTGCCGATATGAAAGGCGGTCTGGCGGGATCAGGTGGCAGGCGTGTTCGCAATGACCAACCATGCGGCGAGCGCGGCTTCGGTCCCGAAGAACGTCCAGCTTTGGCGTGATCCGGCCTGATCACGCAGGATCGAAGTCACACGACCCACGGCGGCCCCGCCATAGGCAAGACCCAGTGCGATCCATGCCATCGGCTCGTTCAGGAACAGCACGCCCGCGCCGATACCGACGAACAAGCAGCCCGATACGGCGGACACTTCGGTATAGGCCATGTTGGTGGGTCCGGACTTCATATCCAGCACATCCATGGTCCAGCGCGGCGCAAGCCAGCCGAGCAGACCCAATCCTATGGTCAGGACGGCGACAGCGTAGTTGATATAGTCGATGGCGGTCATGTGTTTTTGAACCCGATTGTGTGCCCTATTGAACCTTTAACGGCGTCGGCCCGGCTTTGGATCACTCTAATGCTGAAAAAGCGGGCAAATATCAGTTCAGGGGGACCCGACAAAAATTCTTTCTTTTGCTACTGGGTAAGGCACCTTATGGTTGATTTTAAGATATTTTTTCCAATTTGGAAACAATAGGCACTGGGGGTGCGCATGGTTTCTTCTACCGATATTCAAACTGAGGTTGATAACGACGTGATCAACGGGATCCCGGTTGAATTGACTGGGGAGGCGCCTCTCTTTGCAACGGATACCTTTGAGATTTCCGCCGACATAACCACGGGCGGCAATATTCAGGACATCAATGTCGCGCTAGTTATCGACACTTCAGGGTCTTCTAACAATTCATCCGGATCGGACGTCGATGGTGACGGCACAATTGATACTTTTCTGGACGCGCAAAAGGCCGCCGCAAATGCGTTGTTCGATAACTTGGTTGCCGCAGGCTACAATCCCGCTGATGTGACGATCTCGCTGATCGAATATAGCGGGTCGGCAAGCACCGTCGGCGACTTTACACTTAATGACGAAACTGCCTTCAAGAACGCCGTGGATGGCCTCACTGGCTCCGGGGCGACGAATTTTGACGACGCCCTCGACCAGGTAATTTCCGATTGGCGGGGGACCACAACGGACGGCACTGCTGACGACAATCCGGAATCAGAGGTGACTGCGAACGATACAAACCTTGTGATCTTTCTGTCCGATGGTGTGCCTACGGTTGGAGGCACCAATTTCACCAACGAGCTCAACATACTGGACAATGAGTTTGACGCGGACATCACGGCGATCGGCTTGGGGGCCAACTCCGATTTGACCCAGTTGGAAGTCATCGACAACACCGGATCCGCAACGCAGTTGACGGATATTTCTCAGCTGAACGCTCTTATCAATGCGCCTCCGCCGCTCCCTGATCTGCAGCAGATCGATATTGTCGTCGATGGTGTTGTTCTTGCGACGTATCCTGCAAACGATCCTGCGATAATCCAAACCGCGCTTGGCTACAGGCTCGATTGTGTGGAGATCATGGGATATCCTTACACGATCGGTGACTCTCTCGACGTTGAAATCGTTGCGACCTTCACCCCGGGCGGGGATCAATTATCGGTCGATTTCTTGTCCTTGCCGATGTTTGTATGCTTTGTGTCCGGTACACGCATCCTGACGCCCGATGGGCCTGTCGCAATTGAAGGGCTTGAGGTTGGCTCAAGGGTGATCACACGGGACCACGGAATTCAGCGCCTCCGTTGGATAGGGTCGACCAAACTGCCCAAACACGCCTTGATGAGGCGCCCGGAATTACGCCCGGTCCGGATCACGGCCGGGAGCCTAGGGAACGACCTTCCAGAACATGATTTGTGCGTCTCCCGGCAGCACCGTGTTTTGGTCCGCGACTGGCGTGCCGAAATGCTGTTCGGCAGCCCTGAGGGCGTGCTCACTCCAGCGTTCACGTTAATGAATGACTCCACAATACGCATGGACGATGTTTCGGAAGACGGGGTTGAGTATTTCCATATGGCGTTTGATGGTCATGAGGTCGTCTATTCTGAGGGGGTGGAGACGGAAAGCTTTCATCCGGCCGCCGATACCGTTTCTGTTCTGACGGAGCCGCAGAGGCAAGAACTTTATACCCTGTTCCCAGAACTGGAGTCCGGGGTTTCTAGCATGACGGCCGCGCGGGTGGGGCTTAAGGGCCGGGACGGCAAAGCGCTCAGGATGCTTCCGTCAAGGTGATGCAATCCAATTGATTTGATGGGACCGCTCGGCTCTTCGATTTTGGGCGTTCAGGCTCGAAACACGATTTCTTTGTTTCGCGGCAACTTTCGCGACTTTTGTCGGAAGGGGAAGGAAATGCAGGCTTCTGTTGCCAGGTGCCTGCGAACCCCGCCAGCTCTGGCTAGAGAACTGGGCTTAAAGTCGGCGACTCAGGACAGCTTACGCTGCGAGAGCCATTGCCGGAGCACGATTGTCATTTGCAATTGTACTTGTCGGGCCGATACGGTGGCACCCCGCCGAGACAAAGCTAACCCCTTTAGACGTTCGTCGATCCTATTTCGGCCCCGTACCATCCCCAAATGAAGGATATGTTGGTGGAGCCGCCGGGTACCGCCCCCGGGTCCGATCCGCTTATTACGAGCGCGTTTATGTCCATAGTCCCCGAGGGGACGCTTTACATATACGGATGGTCACGCGCCGGTTCAACCTTCGTCGCTCGGCAAGGATTGGGCTTCCAGAAGGGCGCGGACGGTACCGATACGTGTTGCATCGGCCATGCGCGACATCACTTCGGGCAATCGGCCATCAATGCCAGAGCCGGTTTCCGCCGCCTCCGCCATGCGCCAGCGGAACAACCGCCACAGGGCAGCCTTGAGCGCGTTGGCCAGAATATCGCTCGACATTTCGCCGGTAATAATACTCAGCGTTGTCGATCGGATCGCGAAATTGGTCTCAAGGTTCATTTCTTTCGCGGCGCTGACCTGACGCTCCAACGCGACGATATAGGCATTGGCTTCTACCGAAAGTGGACGATCCCCTTCGATGTCCGCCGCCACTTTCAAAAGCGCGAAGGCAAGGTCGATATCTCGCTGTCGGTCTTCCGCCTTCAACGGCGAGACGACCGTTCCAACACCGGAGCGGACTTCAACCAAGCGCTCATAGGCCAAACCCTGTAGGGCCTGTCGGACGGGTGTGCGCGAGACCCCGAATTCCTGAGCCAAGGCCTGTTCGTGCAAGACCGGGCTGGCTGTCGGCGCCTCCAGGCAAATGCGCTTGCGCAGCGCATTGGCGATTGTTTCTGCATTGTTTTTGGCCATTTGGACGCGGGCAACCTGTGTTTGCAAAGTGTTGGGGTCAAGTATATCTGTATACAGCATTACTTGAAAGCCAACGCATGTCTCTTCCAAAACGCCACGACACTGATCCGGTCCTGCCGGGCTCGATCCGTGCGGTCATCCCGCACCCTGCGGGTGGGGCGATCGCCATGGCCGGGTTCCCCGGCCTCGAGACAAGCATCGACGGATCAGCCCTTTTCTTGCCGGAGGCGTGCCGCGAGACATTGCAGGGCCTGCGCGAGCTCGGGGCGACATCTCTCACTCTGTTGGTAGAAGCGGACGAGCTGGATGCGGAGTTCATTCCGTCGCTCATCGACATCGCAAATGAGGTGGGCCTTTCGATCACCCACTTTCCGATCGTGGACTATTCCGTTCCCACCGAGGCGCAAAGCAATGACTGGGACACCAGCCGCTCACACCGTGCCGCTGCGTTGTCGCGCAACGAAACTTGTGCGTTTGCTTGCCAATATGGGGCAGGGCGCAGCGGATTGATGGCTGCCCGGGTCCTGATGGAAGGCGGTATGACCGTCGATGCCGCGATTGCCCTGGTCCGCAGTCATTTTGCGGAAGCCATCGAAAGTGATGAGCAAGAAGAATGGTTGCGCCGCGCTGGGTGACGTGGCGTCAATTGGCTGTTTTGCTCCATTTTTGATCTAATTGGTCTCAAAACCAACTTGTATACAGCTGTGTGAACATGTATACAGGTAGGTGAAAGGGAGCGAGGCGATTGAAGCGTGCCCGGAGCAATCCGGAGGTCACTTCGCAAACTTCACCTTTGCAGCCGCGGTCGACTTACCCGTGTCGCGGCTGCGGCTGCAAAGGACAAAATATACACCGTCCGACTGAGTGGCGGCAGGACCGTAAGGTCACCTAGAACGCGACGGGCTCACCCCCGATCGCGTTTTTTCTTTTCTGGACATTGGCTCAAAAAGAAACGCGCCCGGCAATGCGGGCGCGCTTGGTTTCGTGGATTGTGGTAGGGGATCAGAAGCCTGCTTTGATCCGCTCAAACGCTTCGGCTTGACGCTCGCGCTGCTCGTTCGAGATCGGCAGCTGCGCCAGCACAGGCACGGTCACTTCACCAAGACCAGCGGCCTCCATCGCCTCGGCGCCAAGGGCCTGCAGGGCCGCGTCATTGGCCGATCCGAAGCCATTGCCCAGAAGCGGGCCCGCGGAGGCATCGCTGAGCACGGCGTTCACATAATCATACGCCAAGGCCTCTTCGCCGGGGGCTTCGACCATGTTCACATAACCGCAGAGCCAGACGGACGTGCCCTCGGTCGTGTTGCGGGCGAAGCCCACGTTGAAGCCTTCTTCCGCCATGGCGACGGGAACCTCGTTCCAGACCCATGCAGCCAAAACCTCGCCCGAGCCGATCAACTGGCTGATCTCGGCGGGGTCGGTCCAATAGGTGCGCAGGTTCTGGTGGATGCTACGCAGCCAATCGGTGGCGGCCTCGAACTGTTCATCCGTGACGTTTGCCCAGTCGGTCACGCCGGTGGCGAGGTATGCCAGCGCGTAGGCGTCATCCACATTGTCGGGGATCGACAGACGCCCGGCATAGGCGGGGTTGTTGAAGATCTCCAAGCTCGCGACATCCTCAGCCGACAGCTCATCGGCGTTGTAGGCCACCGCAGTGGAGCCATAGTCAGTCGGTAGGAAGAACAGCTCTTCACTGCCCGCCAGCACATCTTGGCCCACGAGATCGGCGTTCAAGGTCTCGAACGCCGCGATCTGATCCTGATCCCATGCCTCGATAATGCCCGACGCCTGCCAGCGTGGGACGGAGCCTGCGCAGATATGCGTCACGTCGGATTGGAAGCCTGCCAAAAGGCGCTGAAACGCTTCGTCTTCATCGCCGAAGAACACGAATTCCGGCGCGCCGTGGGCATCGATGAATGGCTGGTGGAAGCTCGGATCCTCGAACCCGGAATAGTCAAAAACGGTGAGGCCTTCGGCAGAGGCCGCGCCCGAAAGGGCGAGCGTCGCGGCTGAGGCGAGCAGCGTGGTCTTGGTCATGTTTTATGGTCCCTGTTGGCGTCTCGTTACGATCAGACTGCCGGAGAGTTTAGGGCGCAGGCGCGCTGCGGTCCAGTGGATTTGACCGCGTGGTTGCAAGGTTGAAACCGGGGGTTAAAGTGCTGACAAACATACAAAAAGAGGTGTACCTTATTGAGGTTTCGACGTGCCAACAGTTCTGGTTTAGCTTGACGAGGCAGAACGCAATGCGAGGATGAGCCACGCAAAACACAGGGACGACATGGACACACGCATCACGGCCACATCGCTCTTTTTCGGAGCGATCGGCGACCTTCTGAACAACTTTGGTGCCCTCCTCAGGATCGGCGGACCTTGGTTCGCCCTTTACATCGCGCTCCACATCCTTGCCGGACGCGTCTACGCCCATTGGGTGCTGTACGATGTCAATGCACGCAGCCCCGTGCCCAGTGAATGGTACGTGAACCTCATGTTCCTGGTGATGCTCGGCACGGTTGCCGCGTCCTGGCATCGGTTCGTTGTCTTGAAAGAGGCGCCCAGTTTTTTGCCGCAAATGCGGTTGATGATCATCCTTAAATACATGCTGGCCTGGGTCGTGATCGGGATCATCATCGGGTTGATGTTGCTGTTCTTCTTCGGGCTACCTGCGCTGTTGCTGTCGGCACTCGTTGATAAGGCGCTGCAGGACGTTGTAGTGATGACTTTGCAGGATGACATCTTTGATCCAACGAGCCTATCAGCTGGCCTTCTGGCACTGGCAGTTGGTTTTGTCTTCCTGATCATTTTCAGCTCGATCCTCCTGCTGTTCCGCATGGGCATCGGCCTGCCTTCGGTTGCCATTCTGGATGGGCAGGGAATTGGCATGCGCGCCTCGTGGCGCGCCACGCGCGGGGTTGCAGGTGCGGTGTTCGGGGCGAGCCTATGGGCGACATGCGCCTCGATCATCCTGTACGCCGCCTCGTTCGGCGTGCTGGTCGCGCTGGATCAGGACTATTCCACCGGGCGCGAGGTGATCATGCGGGTGGGCTTCGCGCTCGTCGACATTGTAACAATGCTTGTAGGCACCGCCGTTCTGACGCGGATCTACCGCGCTGTGCCGGAAGAGTCACTCTGAGGCAATTTTTCGTTTTGGGCTTGCGCGCGCGCCTCGAAGACCGATTGCGCCAACGCTTTGGTGTAGGCCTCAAGTTCGGAGAGGGCGGCGATGACCGCCTCGCCATCGCCCGCATCTTCGGCATCGGCGATGAGTGCATGAAGGCGCACGATTTCGGCCCGGTCGCGGGCCGTGAAGGTGATCATGTTCATCAGGGGCTGCATCGCCTCAACCGCGCCGGCCAGCTGATAGGACATGACCGGATTGCCCGCGCCATCGACCAGCGCGCGGTGAAAGGCGACGTCTGAGGCGCAGAAGGCTTCATCAGAAAGGCCCGGCTGCGCCTGTCGCACGATCTCGGCCCGCATGGTTGCCAGGTGGTCGGCGTCGCGGCGCGCAGCCGAGAGGCGTGCGCAGGCACGTTCAAGCGCAAAGCGTGCCTCGCACGCGGTATCGAAGCTGACATTGTTCATGCCCAGTAGCAGCGTCGAGGTTGTGATGTGGCCGCGATAGGCATCTTCATAGCTGAGACGGTTCACGAAAGCGCCGCCAAAGGCCCCGCGTTGGGTTCGGATGAGGCTTTGTGCGGCCAGCCGCTTGAGGGCTTCACGAACGGTGGAGCGCGAAACTTCGAACTGTTCGGACAGCTCGGACTCGGACGGCAAGCGTTCGTCGACGATCAGTTTTCCGGCGACAATGGCATCGCGGATCGCGGCAGCGATTTGCGCGGAAAGATCGGCGGAGCTGTTTGGGTCGATTTTCATTTGTCAGACATTTAATTGTCTGACATCACATTCGGCAAGCAGAATCACCGTTTAGGGAGTGGCCGGTGACGCATGTAATCCGCAACACGCTGTGGCTTGGCTTCTTTGGCGGCATTCTGGTGGCGTGGGTTGTGCTGTATCAAATGGCAAGCGGAATGGGGCTGGATTGGCTCGGGCGCATGTCCATGGGTATGGACATGGAGATGTCCGAGCCAATGGACATGGACGTTATGGCCATGGATGGCGACACGCCGTCAGATGACGAGACGGCGATGCCGATGGCCATGGACGGTGACATGGCGATGGACGAGATGGAGATGGGCGGCATGGATATGTCTGCCATGACCCGCTTCGGTCCGCTCTTTGGCATGTGGTCGATCATGATGGCGGCGATGATGTTGCCGACGCTCGTGCCAACCTTGGTGAACTACGAACGTCTAATGACCTCCGCCGATGGCACGCGGGCCGGGTGGTTGGGCGTGTTGGGCGGCTATTCCATCGTCTGGATCGGGGTCGCCGCAATTTTTGCCATGGTCCAAATCGGGCTTCTGCGCGCAGGGATCATCGACATGATGGGTGTGCCGAACGCCTTGTGGGTCTCGGGCGCGCTGCTGATCGTGGTCGGTGCGTTCCAGTTCACCCGCGCGAAAGAGGTCTGCCATGGCGTGTGCCATGCGCCGATGAACTACTTTCTGGGCCATTGGAAGACGGGATTTGCGGGTGGCGTGCGGATGGGCCTGGGCCTTGGCGTGTTCTGCGCGGGCTGCTGCTGGGGCTTCATGGCTCTGGGATTTGTGGGCGGCATGATGAGCCTGCTCTGGATGGGCCTCGCCACGTTGTTCATGGTGATCGAAAAGCTGCCCCAGGTGGGGCATTATGTGACCAAGCCACTGGGAGTGGCGCTGATTTTGGGCGGTTTGGCTGTGCTCGGCTATCCGTTCATCGCTTGAGGGAGAGAGATATGGCCGTAAAGAAACGCCCCGACGCGGACCGCTTGCCGGTCAGCCAGCGGATCGACCAGCGGATGGACAACCCCAAGCGGCGGCAGTTGAAGCCGCGCGATTGGGCCATCAAGGGGGAGCTGATCCTGAACTGCTCCTGCACCGTGTTCTGCCCATGTGTGGTCTCGCTTGGGAAACATGATCCCACGGATGGGGATTGTAAGGCCTGGATGGGCATTGCCATCGACGAGGGCCATTTCGAAGGCGAAGACCTGAGCGGCCTGAACGTGGGCTTGATGGTCTATATCCCCGGCAAGATGGCCGAGGGCGGCTGGCAGGTCGCAGCCTATGTCGATGAGCGCGCCAGCGGGAAGGCCTATCAGGGGCTGCTGGAGATCTTCTCGGGCGCCGCGGGCGGGACCACGGGGCTGTTCACGCTTCTGGTGTCCGACATCGTTTCGGCGGAGCGCGAGAAGGTTGAGATCACGCGCGACGGCAAGAAGCGTGGGCTGTTTGTGGGCAAGAAGATCCAGGGCGAGATCGAGATGATCGACGGCGCGTCGCCCGATCACCCAGTGATGATCACAAACTCCAAGTACTGGATGGGGCCCGACATCATCGCGGCGCGTGGTCTGAAATCGAAGGTGCGCGACTTCGGCAAGATGTGGGATTTCTCAGGCAAGTCGGCGGAAATCTGTCCCATCGAATGGGGCGGTTCGGCGGGCGGCAAGTAATGGTCGGCCCCGACTACGCGCGGACCATGGCGCGATACAACGCCTGGCAGAACCAGTGGATGTTTCAGGCCTGTAATGAGTTGTCGGACGCGCAGCGCACTGAGGATCGCGGGCTGTTCTGGCGTTCGATCCAGGGTACTCTGAGCCATTCCTTCTGGGGCGACATGATCTGGATCTCGCGCTTTGACGGCGGCGCGGGGCCTGAGGCGCCGTTGACCGACACTGCGGATGCCTATGACTGGCCTACGATGATGGTGGAGCGGCCCAAGCTGGACGCGCGCATCGCGGCTTGGGCCTGGGGCACGGATGACAGCGATTTCGAGGGCGATCTAAGTTGGTATTCGCAAGGCGTGGGGCGTCAGATGACCATGCCGCGAACGTTGTGTGCCATGCAGCTGTTCAACCACCAAACCCATCATCGCGGGCAGGTGCATGCCGCGCTGACCGCACTTGGAGTCAAGACCGTCGACACGGACCTGCCGTTCATGCCGGACGAGGTGCCGGAATGGGTTTAACGGGTCTCGGCGTAGCCTGCGTAATCACCCGGGTCGATGAAGTTGATATCCTCGGCGCCCCAGGTGTCGTCGTCGGGTGTATCGAGCGTCAGCACGATCGAGATGTAGCGGCCCGGCTGGCCGGAATTGAGCGCGGCCACGCCGGTCTCGGTCTCAATGGCAAAGGGGATGATCGCCACGGGAAGGCCATCAGGCGAGGTGCGGTAACGCGCGGGCAGGATCATGCCGTCCCACGTTGCGCCAGCCTCGCCCCGCGTGCCGTCCCAAAGCTCTTCGGCGGTCTCGGGGTTAACGGCGGCCTCAGCGAAGAAGTCGGCATTCGTGGCGTTGGAATGGGGCGCGATCAACGATGCGTCCTGCGCGCGCATGCCGTGCAGAACGGCAGACGCGACGGCCTCAGCGCTTTGGGTTTGGGCAGGGGCCGCAGCGCCGGTGGTCAACAGGGCGCCGAGCGCCACAAAAAAAACGCGTGTCATGGAAAAAATCCTTCAATGAGATGGCCTAACCCTAAGACACAAAATGACTTTCGCCAAGGTAAGGAGACCCGGCCATGGCATTGATTTCACCGTCCCGCCGGTTGCGCAGAACGCCGTTTTCCGAGGGCGTCGAGGCGGCCGGCGTAAAGGCCTACACGATCTATAACCGCATGTTATTGCCCACTGTTTTCCGCTCGGTCGAGGAGGACTACCGCCATCTGAAGGATGCGGTGCAGCTGTGGGACGTGGCGGTTGAGCGCCAGGTTGAGGTGCGCGGGCCCGATGCAGGCAAGCTGATCCAGATGCTGACCCCGCGCGACCTGCGCGGCATGCTGCCAGGGCAGTGCTATTACATGCCAGTGGTCGATGAGACGGGCGGCATGCTGAACGATCCGGTGGTCGTGAAGCTGAGCGAGGATCGCTGGTGGATCTCGATCGCAGACAGCGATTTGTTGTTGTGGGTCAAGGGGGTAGCCTATGGCTATCGCCTGGATGTGCTGGTCGATGAACCCGACGTATCACCCCTGGCCGTACAAGGCCCCAAGGCCGATGAGCTGATGGCGCGGGTCTTTGGCGATAGCATCCGGGACGTGAAATTCTTCCGCTTCGGCTGGTTCGATTTTCAGGGTCGCAGCATGGCGATTGCCCGGTCTGGTTATTCGAAACAGGGCGGATTCGAGATTTACGTAGAAGGCTCCGATATCGGCATGCCGCTTTGGAATGCGTTGATGGAGGCTGGCAAAGACCTTGATGTACATGCCGGATGCCCAAACAACATCGAGCGGATCGAAGGCGGATTATTGAGTTATGGCAATGACATGACCGACGATAACACGCCTCATGAATGCGGGCTTGGACGGTTCTGCAACACCGCGACCGCGATTGGGTGCATTGGCCGCGACGCTCTGCTACGGGTGTCGATGGAAGGTCCGGTGCAGCAAATCCGGCCAATCGCGATCAACGCGACGTCCTTGCCGAGCTGCGATCGCGCCTGGCCGCTTTTGGCCGGTTCGCGCCGTGTGGGACAGGTGACATCGGCGGCGATGAGCCCCGATTTCAAGGAAGGGGTCGCCATTGGCATGGTGCGCATGACCCACTGGGATGCGGGCACACCCCTGCATCTGGAGACGCCGGAGGGCAGCTTTGATGCTGAAGTCCGGGAAGATTTTTGGAAATGAATCCAGCGTTCTGCTGGGCGTTCTTAAAGTGACGGGAGAGATGAGATGAGCTTTAATGCCCTGGTGGTCGAGAAGAATGACGAAGGCAAGACCAGCGCCGCAGTCACCCAGATCACCGATGATCAGCTGCCCGACGGTGATGTGACTGTGGCGGTCGAGTATTCGACCGTGAACTACAAGGATGGCCTGTGCATCGGGCCGGGCGGCGGGCTTGTACGGACCTACCCGCATGTGCCGGGCATCGACTTTAGCGGTACTGTCGAAGCCTCTGATAACCCGAACTATTCTGCCGGTGACAAGGTTGTCCTGACGGGCTGGCGCGTGGGTGAGGCGCACTGGGGCGGCTATGCTCAGAAGGCGCGCGTGAAGGGCGATTGGTTGGTGCCGCTGCCCGATGGGCTGACGAGCCGTCAGGCAATGGCCGTGGGCACGGCTGGATTTACCGCCATGCTGGCCGTTATGGCGCTTGAAGATCACGGTCTAACCCCCGGAAACGGTGAGGTTTTGGTGACGGGTGCCGCCGGTGGCGTGGGCTCCGTCGCGACTGCAATTCTCGCTAATCTGGGCTATGAGGTGGCCGCTGTAACGGGGCGGCCGGAGCAGGCGGATTACCTGAAATCGTTGGGTGCAAGCCGGATCGTTCCCCGCGAGGAGCTGAACGAAACCACGAAAAGACCTTTGGAAGCAGAGACTTGGGCCGGGTGCGTGGACGCCGTGGGCGGCGACATGTTGGCCCGTGTGCTGGGGCAGATGAAATATGGCGCCTCCGTCTCGGCCGTCGGCCTGGCCGGTGGCGCGGGACTGCCTGCAACCGTAATTCCCTTTTTGTTGCGGGGGGTTAACCTGCTTGGCATCGACTCCGTGATGCAGCCCTACGACAACCGAGTGCGGGCCTGGCAGCGTATCGCCAAGGACCTACCGATGGACAAGCTTGAGGCGATGGTTCAGCCCGCGACGCTGGCCGATCTGCCCGATCTTGGCCGCGCGATCCTGAAGGGTGGTGTGCGGGGCCGCGTCGTGGTTGACGTGAACGCATGACACCCGAAACCCTGACCATCTGGTCACATATGTGACCGTTTGGTCGGAGTTTTTCGCGAAAAAGCGTCCATTTGGTCAGAGTTTCAGAGGGGCAGGGCCTGCCCCTCTTTCAATTCCTCCATCACGAAGCTGGCGGAGACGTCGCCCATCTCCACTCGCTCGATCAACCGCTGATAGAGGCGGTCGTAATCGGCCATGTCCGCGACGCGGGCGCGGATCAGATAATCCAGATCGCCGGTCATCCGGTAGACGCCGAGAATCTCCGGGATCGCGCGTACGGCGCGGCGGAACTGATCGAGCCAGTCTGCAGAATGGTGCGCGGCGCGGACTTGGATGAAGACCATCAGGCCGAGGCCGATGGCGGTGGGGTCCACGATGGCAACACGGCCTTTGATGACCCCGCGCTCTTCCAGCGCCTTGATGCGGCGCCAGACGGCATTGCGGCTTAGGCCGACATGGCGGCCCAGTTCCTCCAACGGTTCATCGGCACGGGCTTGCAGATGGGTGAGGATTCGGCGGTCAGTTTCATCAAGTGTCATCATGCTGGGGCATTTATCGGGAAATCCTCCACACGTCACGCAGAATTCACCAGATATTTGGGAGCGTTTCCCCAAAGATCCGTGACAGTCTTTGCGAAAGCACGAACAGGAGTATCCCCACATGATCAACCGCGTCTTCTTTGAGCATCCCGCAAGTGTGGATGAAAGCTACCTTCAGCATGCGGCTTTTGCGGGCAGGTTTTCGGGCAAGCTGTTTCTGGCGGCAGGTGCCGCGGCGGTGCACGCGGTAATCCCGTGTCTGTTCGAGAAGACCGCGAGCCGGATGATTGCCGAGATGTACGCCAAGACCCACAATCGGGGCGCGTGAGATGTGCCGATGGGCGGCCTATCTGGGTGCGCCAATCTTCATCGAAGATCTGGTCAGCGCGCCGGGCCATTCCCTGATCGAGCAATCGCGGCAAGCGACGGAGTGCAAGACCGCGACCAATGCTGATGGGTTCGGGCTGGCCTGGTATGCGGAGCGGCCTGAGCCGGGGCTTTACCGGGATGTGTTTCCGGCATGGTCTGATCCGAATTTGGCAGCGCTTTGCCGAACGGTGAAATCCCACGCGTTTCTGGCCCATGTGCGCGCGTCCACGGGTGCAGCGACCAGCCGGAACAATTGCCATCCCTTTGCCCATGGGCGGTGGAGTTTCATGCACAACGGCCAGATCGGCGGGTTTGACGGGTTTCGACGCCGCGCGGATATGGGCGTGAGTGATGCGCTTTATCCGTATCGCAAGGGCGCCACGGACAGCGAGTTACTGTTTCTTTACGCTTTGGAGGCAGGGTTGGACGCGGACCCGGTGGGGGCCATGGTTGCCGCGCATGACGCCTTGCGCGAATTGTCGATCACTCACGGAACGGCCCCGCACCTGCGATCCTCAGCGGCGTGGAGCGACGGGCGCAGATTGTACGCTCTGCGCCTGTCCTCCGACGCGATTGCGCCCTCGGTCTATTACCGGTGGAGTGCGTCACGGCAAGGATGGGCCGTGGTGAGTGAGCCGTTAGAAATCGGGCAGGGTGGCTGGACGGAGCTGCCCGCCGGACATGTCGCAGTGTTTGAGGGGGATAGGGTTGAGGTGCAGGAACTGGTCAGGTCAGCTTTTCAAGCTTCAGCGTGACCCCGTCTTTGTTGTCACCTGGACTGTCGCTGATCAGGAAGAAGACATAGCCATCCGGTTTGAGGGTGAATTCCCTTGGCCTTGCATTCTTGATCGCCTCTTCGGGGGTATCGAACCCACCATTGTCGTCCACGACAAGGCCATCCGCGCGCGGTGTGGCGAAGGCCGGGGACCATACCACAAACCGCGTTCGCCAGCGCGGGGGCGAGCCGGTGCTCCACGCGGTTCGATCGCTCCCCCCTTCAATGGCCTGAACGCGATACGTTCCGGGGCCAAAATGGCCGCCAAAAAAGGAGCGGTCGGGTCTTCCCTCGTCTCTGGCGCCGAGCGTGAACGTAAAGGGTTCCATGTTGGTATGCTCCGGTTCGGTTGGTGTTTGGCGGAGCGTAACACAGAAGCGCCAAAAAACACGGGGTTAGTGCCCCACGTAGAGATCACCACGATGGTTGATCGCGACGATCCCGTTCACCATGGCAACCCCAAGCAGCGACCAGCCGACAAGCACCGGATCCAGCAGCGCGAAGGCGGCGGCGAAGATCAGGGCGTCGACGCCGAATTGCACATAGCCCGCGCGCAGGCCGGTCTTTTCCTGCAGGTAATAGGCGAGGATGCCGATCCCGCCGAGGGACGCGCCATGACGGAAGATCGCGAGCACCCCGAGGCCAAGCGTGGCGCCGGCAAGGAAGGCCGCGACGCCGGGATGGATATAGTCGAGGCGCAGGACGTGGGGCGCAAGCTCGGCCATCACCGACAAAAGCGTCACGCCGATCACGGTCTTGAGCACGAAGCGCCAGCCGAGGCGCATCAGCGCCAGCGCATAGAACGGGATGTTCACCACAAAAAATACCCAACCGAAGGACCAGCCGCTGACATAGCTGACCAACACGGCAAGGCCCGCGACCTGACCAGTGATGAGGCCCGCATGGGTCAGCAGGTGAATGCCGAGTGCGCACAATGCTGTGCCGAGGATCAGCGCCTGCGCGTCCTCGAACGGGGTATGTTGATGGCCTTCGGATCTGAGGTCAATTTGGGTCATGTTTGCTGACATAAAAGAGTGTCTGAACAAATCAATAGCCCGAGGCGCTGTGCGAGGCGGCTATGCACGGCGTGCATGGAATTTGGCGGCGATTGCTCAAGTCTTGGGCAGGGTCGCAACCCGCGCGCCTAGATCGAGCCTGCTTCGACCATGTAATTGTTGGCAGAACACATCGCCGCATCATCGGAGGCGAGGAACAGGGCCATGCGCACGACGTAGACCGGGTCGATGGGGTCGGGCAGGCATTGGCGGGCGGTTTGGGCGGCGAGTGCCTCGTCCGTGACCCAGAGCTCTTTCTGACGGTCGGTCATGATCCAGCCGGGGACCACGGTGTTCACGCGGATGCGGTGGCGGCCCAGATCACGCGCCATGGTCCGGGTCAGGCCGTGCACGGCAGCTTTGGCCGTGGCATAGGCGGGGAAGCCGCCGCCGGCCTCCCACCATGAATTGGAGCCCATGTTGATGATCGAGCCCTTGCCAGCGGCGATCATGCCGGGCGCGACGGATTGGATGGCGAAGAATATGTGGCGGAGATTGGTTTGCATCCGCTCGTCCCAATAGTCGGGCGTGACGTCCTTCCAGTTATGCCGGTCATCGCGAGCGGCATTGTTGACCAGGACCTCGGCCGGGCCGTTGGTAGCGGCGAGTGTGTCGAAGGCCGCGCGCAGGGCGTCGATGTCGCGCAGATCGCAGGGGTGAAACACTGTGCCGGTCTCAGCGGCGAGCGCGGTGCCGCGTTCAGTGTCGATATCGACGAAGCCCACCTTGGCGCCTTGATCTGCGAAGGCGCGAACGAGCCCTTCGCCAATGCCCGACGCGCCGCCGGTGATGAAGACACTGGCACCCTTGAGCGAGGGGTAGGTTGCGAATTGCGGTTGGGTCATGGAAGCAGTCCTTGCAGCGTTGTGTGCAAGGTCGGACGCGGCTGCGGAAAGGTCAATGGCTGCTCAGGCGACGGGCCAGATGACCTCCCCCTTTTCGTCGTGGACCGGGCCGTCGGGCAGCGTGTCGAGCAGAGCCTCGACGGTATGGGATGGACGGCAGAGGTCGACACCTTTCGGTGTGCAGACGATGGGGCGGTTCACGAGGATCGGATGGGCAATCATCGCATCGAGCAGGGCGTCATCGCTGATTGAGGGGTCGGTCAGGCCAAGCTCTTCTGCGTTGGTCTTGTGCGTGCGCAGGGCCCCGCGCGGGGTGAGGTCGGCGGCGGCGAAGAGACCCAGAAGCTGCGGGCGGGTCCAGCCGGTTTGGAGGTATTCGATGACCTCAGGCTCTGCCCCGGAGGCGCGGATAATGGCGAGGACGTTGCGGGAGGTTCCGCAGGCGGGATTGTGGTGGATGACGATCATGGGGCGTGGCGTAGCGGGGGTTTGTAACAGGGATGTGTCAGTTGGTCCGGCGCGGTGCGTCAGGATTGCGGGATGTTGATGATGCGCTTTGCCCAAAGGATCAACAGAGTGACAAGCAGGGGAGCCAGCCAGGCCATGCCCAAGGCGAAGAAGATGGGGTTTGTCTCGTCAATGTCAGAGCAGGGGACGTAATTGACCTCGGACCAATCCCTGCGCGTCCCGCAATTCAGGCGGGTTGCTTCGACAAGGCCCGCGATGACGAGGCCCATGAAAAACAGGCCGATCGCCGAGGGGATTGAAAGCGCACCCCAAAAGAGGATGCGCCAACGGCGTGGGAGGTGTTTGGGTGGGACCGTCATGGGGGCACCTTATGGCCGTCCTGCGGCCCGCCAAGTGGTGGAAAACCCCAGCTTGCCCCTCGTGGCGCTCCGGTTAGCCCGCGAGCGCCTTGTTCAGGTTCTCATCGATCTTCTCAAGGAAGCCCATCGTGGTCAGCCACTTCTGATCGGGGCCGACGAGAAGCGCGAGGTCCTTGGTCATGAAGCCCGATTCCACGGTTTCCACGATCACGCGTTCCAGCGTCTCGGCGAATTCCATGAGCTTGGCGTTGTCGTCGAGCTTGGCACGGTGCTTGAGGCCCCCGGTCCAGGCGTAGATGGAGGCGATGGAGTTGGTGGAGGTGGCTTTGCCCTCCTGATGGTTGCGGTAGTGGCGCGTGACGGTGCCGTGGGCGGCCTCGGATTCGACGATCTTGCCGTCGGGGGTCATCAGAACCGAGGCCATCATGCCGAGCGAGCCGAAGCCTTGGGCCACGACGTCTGATTGCACGTCGCCATCGTAGTTTTTGCAGGCCCAGACGAAACCGCCGTTCCATTTGATCGCGCAGGCGACCATGTCGTCGATCAGGCGGTGCTGGTATTCGATGCCTTTTTCGTCGAACTGGTCCTTGAATTCGGCGTCGAAGACTTCCTGAAAGATCTCAAGGAAGCGGCCATCATATTGTTTTAGAATGGTGTTTTTGGTCGAGAGGTAAACGGGCCAGCCGAGGTTGAGGCCGTAGTTGAACGACGCCCGCGCGAAGTCATAAATCGATTTATCGATGTTATACATCGACATGAACACGCCGGGGCCGTCTGCCTGGTAGACTTCCCGCTCATCGACGGTGCCGTCTTCGCCCACGAATTTCATCGTGAGTGTGCCGGGGCCGGGGAACTTCATGTCGGTGGCTTTGTACTGGTCGCCGAAGGCGTGGCGGCCCACGACGATGGGCTGGGTCCAGCCGGGCACAAGGCGGGGGACGTTTTTGCAGATGATCGGCTGCCGGAAGATCACGCCACCCAGGATGTTGCGGATCGTGCCATTGGGCGAGCGCCACATCTTCTTGAGGCCGAATTCTTCGACGCGGGCTTCGTCCGGCGTGATGGTGGCGCATTTGACGGCGACGCCGATTTCCTTGGTTTTCTCGGCCGCGTCGATGGTGATCTGGTCTTCGGTCTCGTCGCGGGCCTCAATGCCCAGATCGTAATAGAGCAGGTCGATGTCGAGATAGGGCAGGATCAGCTTGTCCTTGATGAAGGCCCACATGATGCGGGTCATCTCGTCGCCGTCCATCTCGACGATGGGGTTGTCTACTTTGATTTTGGTCATGTCTGGATCCCGGTCGGTCGCGATTGTGTTTGGTTAGAGCGGAGTGGGGGGCTTGAGGCAAGGGGTGGGGCCTTGCCGGGATGGCATATGGCCCACCCGCCCGCCCCCATACGCCATCCCGGCAAGGGGCGGACGATGCGTGGGCTGTGAGGACGGATTTTTGCTGAGAAGCGGTTCAGGGAGCAGTGTGCTCCTGAACGCGCATGGTCGAGGGTCTTCCGAGTCGTCCGGGCGTCAAGGACAAGCCGCTTGCGCGGTCGCTTTGCGATCCTTGACCCCCGGAAGACTCGGGGTTTGACGTTAGCCGATAATCCCGTTCAGCGTCGCGGAGGGGCGCATGACAGCAGCCAGTTTGTCGTCTGCGTTCATGTAATAGCCGCCGGTATCGGCTGCACTGCCTGCGCCAGCGTCGAGTTCGGCGATGATGGTCGCTTCATTTTCAGCGAGCGCCTGTGCCATGGGGGCGAATTCAGCGGCGAGGTCCGCGTCGGGGCCTTCTGCCAACGCCTCGGCCCAGTAGCGGGCGAACCAGTAATGGCTGTCGCGGTTGTCGGGCTGGCCGACCTTGCGACCCGGCGAGCGGTTGTCGTCGAGGATGCCTTGGGTTGCGGCCTCCACGGCATCGCCTAGCGTGCGGGCCTTTTCATTGCCTTTGGCGTCGGCGAGGAATTTGAAGCTTTCGCCAAGCGCACAGAATTCGCCGAGGCTGTCCCAACGGAGGTGGTTCTCGGCGTGGAGTTGCTGGACGTGTTTGGGAGCGGAGCCGCCCGCGCCGGTCTCGAACAATCCACCGCCCTGCATGAGCTTCACGATGGAGAGCATCTTGGCCGAGGTAGCGAGTTCGAGGATCGGGAAGAGGTCGGTAAGGTAGTCGCGCAGCACGTTGCCGGTGATGGCGATGGTATTTTCGCCCTTGGTGATGGTCTCAAGAGACGCGCGGGTGGCTTCGCGGGGAGCCATGATCTCGAATTTATCAGCGACACCAGCGGCTTCCAGGATGGGCTTCACGTAAGCGATCAGCTGCGCGTCATGGGCGCGGGTTTCGTCCAGCCAGAAGATGGAGCGGAAGCCGGTGGCCTTTTGGCGGGAGATGGCAAGCTGCACCCAGTCTTCGATGGGGGCCTTGCGGGCGGAGGCGGAGCGCCAAATGTCACCGGGCTGCACGTCGTGGCTGTGCAAGACAGTGCCGTCATCAAGGATCATCTTGACGGTGCCGGCCTCCGCGATCTCGAAGGTTGTGGGGTGGGAGCCGTATTCTTCGGCCTTCTGGGCCATCAGGCCGAGGTTCTGGACGGTGCCCGCGGTGGCGGGGTTGAGCGCGCCGTTGGCTTTGAAGAAGTTGATGCTCTCGTCATAGACAGGCGCGTAGGAGTTGTCGGGGATGACGCAGACGGCGTCTGCCTCGTTGCCGTCCGGGCCCCATCCTTTGCCGCCTGCGCGGATGAGCGCAGGCATGGAGGCGTCAATGATGACGTCGGAAGGGACGTGCAGGTTGGTGATGCCGCGGTCGCTGTCGACCATGTACATCGGCGGGCGGTCGGCCATGGTGGCGTCGATGGCGGACATGATTTCGGAATGGCCGTTTACCCGTTCCAGCAGGTCGCCGAGGCCGGAATTGGGGTTCACGCCAAGCGCCGCCATCTCATCGCCAAACTGGTCGAAGACGGGGGCGAGGAAGGATTTGACGGCATGGCCGAAAATGATCGGGTCGGAGACCTTCATCATGGTGGCCTTCATGTGCAGCGAGAAGAGGACACCTTCGGCCTTGGTCTTCTCGATTTCCTCAGCGAGGAAGGCATCGAGGGCGGCGGCGGACATGTACGTCGCGTCGACGACGGTGCCGGCGGGGTAGGAGAGGCCGTCTTTGAGGGTCGTGGTGCCGGATGCGGTTTCCAGAACGATCTTAGCGCCCGTGGCCTCAGCCAAGGTCGCGGAAACCTCGTTGGAGCGGAAATCACCGCCGGACATTGAAGCGACACGGGTTTTGCTGTCAGCGGTCCATTCGCCCATGCGGTGCGGGTTGTTCTGGGCGTAGCTTTTGACGGCGGCGGCGGCGCGGCGGTCGGAATTGCCTTCGCGCAGGACCGGGTTCACGGCAGAGCCTTTGATGCCGTCATATTTGGCGCGGATCGCCCTTTCCTCGTCGGTCGAAGGGTTCTCCGGGTAGTCGGGCAGCGCGTAGCCTTTGGCCTGAAGCTCCTCAATCGCGGCGACAAGCTGCGGGACGGAGGCGGAGATGTTGGGGAGTTTGATGACGTTGGCGTCTGGCGTTTTTACCAGCTCACCCAGGGCGGCAAGGTCGTCGGGAATACGCTGATCCGGCGTCAAATGTTCAGGGAAGGTGGCGAGGATACGGCCTGCGAGGCTGATGTCCTTGGTGCCGACAGTGATGCCCGCGGCTGAGGCGAAGCGCTGGATGATCGGCAGGAGCGAGGCAGAGGCCAGCTCAGGCGCTTCGTCAACCTTGGTGTAGATGATGTCGGGATTGGTCATGGCGCGTGCCCTCCGGTCCGGGGTGGGAGAATTTGAGGCGCTTCTAGCGGAGGAGGCGCGCGCAGGGAAGGGGGTATACGATTGTATACCGTGCGCGGAGTGTCACAGGCGGTGAAGAGTTTGACGCGGTTCGCTGCGCTGGGGACGATTTACTGTGTGGCTGTCTTCAGCGCGGCGCTGAGGGTTTCGCCGAGCGCCACCATCGCCTCTAGCTGTTCGGTCGAGTGGATCGTGGACTTGAGGTTCAGCTGTAAACCGTCGGGGGAGCGAATGATCGTGGGCATGGCGCCTTTGGGCATGGCGTCATGGGGGCTGACCAGGGCGTCGTGAAAGGCAATGGGAAGCAGAGCCTCACGGGCATCCGACGTCGCCAGGATCGCGCCGGCGGCCCCGGTGGCCTCCACAGCGTCAAGCTCGGACGCGCGGTCGCCGACGACGCCGAAGAAGGTCTTCATCATATGTTTGCCCATCACGCCGTCGCCCATGGTGTCGAGAAAGCGTTCCATGTTGGCGGCCTTGTCGTCGGACATGGCCAGGCTCATCACCGCGAGGCCTGAGGGGATGGCCGCGTCTGGGTCGGTCCAGGTGAGGCTGCGATTGGTCGTGTCCGTGGCGCCGCCACCGGTATTTGAGCCAAACCGTTCCTCCACAACCCAATTGGCGGTGCGGCTGGTGATCTGTGTGATCCGGGTATAGCCCGAGGCGTCTGTCGTTACATCATGCCGCCAGCCGTTGCGGTCTGCCAGCGCGTGGATCGCCTCCGCTTTGACCTGGGATTTGCGTTTGGCGAAGATCATGAACGCCGTGCCCGCGAAGGCGGCGATGATCAGGATCGGGATCATGATGTTGAAGTCCATGGAGATATCGCCCCAGCTATTGCGTTGAACAGAGCGTAAACCGGCGTGCACCGCTTGCAAGAGTAAGAGAGTTACGATCAGCCACGGCGTTCAAGAAAGTAAGTTACGATCCACGAAAATAGTGCAAATACAAGCAGCAAGGCTGTGGCCAGGATCGCGAGCAAAAGACCTGCAGTAAGCGTCGCACTTTCAAATCCAGTGTCAAATATGGAGGAGGCGCAGTCAAACTCGCGAATGTTAGTGTAAATCGTCAATAGCAGGAGGCAGACCAAAAGACCGAGCCCACCCCATTGAGGAAATGTGCCGATCCGCGAAGGCGCTGTAAGACGGGTCACGATTGCGGCGACACCACCGGGGAGAAGGAGGGTGCCTACAAGAAGCAGGTGTAACGGCCATCCTAGCCAGAATACTCTCAAAAAGCCGGTAAAGGACGGCAATTGAGGTGACTCACCTCGGAGCTCGGCGGCCGAACAATGGGCCGACACTGTGTCTTTGATCGATAGAGCAAGTGCAATGGTGAGCGCGACACAAGCCCAATAGCCGAAAAGCCGTGCTCCGGTCATTCACAGCACGGCGGCGGCGTTCATGCCCCTGCCTCTGGTGGCGCCGGGAGTGTTGCCAGCTTCTGCTCCAGCAACGCCCGCGCGCGGCGTTCGGCCATGATGGTGCGCACGGCGGTGCGGAACAGCTCCTCCGTTGTGGGGGAGGAGGCACCGACGGATTTCGCAATGGTCTCTGGCAGGTTCTCGTCGCCGAGCTTGTCGGCGGCGGCAACGGTGTCGAGGGCGAGTTGCTCGGCGAGCTCTTGGGCGAGGCGGCTCATGCGTGTGGGTCCTGTTGGGGCGTTTACCGCGTCGTCTCAGTCAGGCGGCGGCGGACATAGGTTTGGACGTGGTCGATCATCGGGTCCATGTGCGGGTCTTCGAAGAAGTGGCCGGCGCCTTCCATCTCCTCATGGGTGATGGTGATGCCCTTCTGCTCGTGCAACTTGTCGACGAGGATGCGAGTGTCCTGCGGTTTGGCCACGCGGTCGGCGGTGCCGTTGATGATCAAGCCCGAGGACGGGCAGGGGGCGAGGAACGAGAAATCGTACATATTGGCGGGCGGCGAGACGGAGATGAAGCCCGTGATCTCGGGCCGACGCATCAGAAGCTGCATGCCGATCCACGCGCCAAAGGAGAAACCCGCGACCCAGCAATGCTTGGAATTGGGGTTCATCGATTGGAGGTAGTCGAGTGCGGAGGCGGCATCGCTGAGCTCGCCAATGCCCTGGTCATATTCGCCCTGGCTTCGGCCCACGCCCCGGAAATTGAAGCGCAGCACGGTGAAGCCCATCTGATGGAAGGCGTAGTGCAGGTTGTAGACCACGCGGTTGTTCATCGTGCCGCCGAATTGCGGATGCGGATGAAGAATGATCGCGATGGGCGCGTCTTTGGCTTTCTGGGGGTGGTAGCGGCCTTCCAAGCGGCCTTCGGGTCCGGGGAAAATAACCTCGGGCATCCTGTCTCCTTCGCGTGCGCGGCGCTTGGCCGCTTTCTTGACGGGCGGGGCGCACGTCTTTAGAACGATTCCAAATTGGAGAGGGGTCTTGTCCCACTCCGCAGGGCTGTTCCGCAGTTAAGCGGGAGGGCGGGAAAGGTCAATCGGAAGGGCGCGTCTCGCGCCGTTCCATGCGCTTAATTTTCGGGGGTGTGGCCATGAAACTGAGCACCAAGGGGCGCTATGCGATGGTGGCGATGGCCGACCTTGCCTTGCAGCCCGAGGATCAGCTGACGCCCCTGTCGGATCTGTCGAAGCGGCAGGACATCTCCTTGCCCTATCTGGAGCAGCTTTTCGTGAAGCTGCGGCGCGCTGATCTGGTGACCTCGGTGCGCGGCCCGGGTGGCGGCTATAAGCTGGCGCGGGCGGCCAATGACATCCGGGTGGTGGAGATTTTCGAGGCTGTGGATGAGACAGTGTCGGCATTGCACACTGGCGCTGGTGCATCCGGCGGGGCGTCGGGCAGCCGCGCGCAGAGCCTGACCAACCGGTTGTGGGAAGGCTTTTCGGCCCATGTCTATGTGTTCCTTCATCAGACGCGTCTGTCGGATGTGGTGAAGAACGACCTGACGCCCTGCCCGGCGGTTCCGAACCTGTTCGAGCTGGTGGATGAGTAAGTTGGACAGGGGTTGCGCCGGCTTCGCCGTCGCCGGAGGCGATTTTTCTGGCGAAAAATCGCGGGCGTTCGGGGCAGGCGTTTTGATGCAAGGTCCAAGGGCCGCTTGTGTTGCGCGGTCGGAGCCTCCGGCGGAGGTATTTTCGAAACGAGGAAGACAGGATTTGTTTTCACGCGCGGACGGTGTCACGTGAGCGGGCGGATCTATCTGGATTCGAACGCCACTGCACCGCTGCGGGCTGAGGCGCGGGCGGCCATGGTGGCGGCGATGGATGTGGTGGGCAATCCGTCTTCCGTGCATGCCGAAGGGCGCGCGGCCAAGGCGATGATGGAACGCGCGCGCGCGCAGGTGGCAGAGGCCTTGGGCGCGCAAGCGGCAGATATCGTGTTCGTGTCAGGAGCCACGGAGGCCGCGGCCCTGGCGATGGCCGGACGGGGTCTGGCGGTCGCCGGCATTGAGCATGACGCGGTCTTGGCCTGGGGCGAAGCGGCGCTGCCGGTGTCCCACGATGGGATCGTGGCGATCGCCGCACCGGAGCGCGCCTGTGTGCAGGTCGCCAATTCCGAGACTGGGCTTTTGCAGAACTTGCCCGCGGGCCTTGCGGTGAGTGACTGGACGCAAGGGTTCGGGAAGATCCCGCTGGCGTTCGATTGGGCGGGCATTGATATGGCCTTTGTGTCTGCCCACAAGATCGGTGGGCCCAAGGGAGTGGGCGCGCTGATCCTGCGGCGTGGCCTTGATGTTGAGGCGCGGATCAAGGGCGGGGGGCAGGAGATGGGCCGCCGCCATGGGACCGAGAACCTGATCGGAATCGCTGGATTTGGGGCCGCAGCGGAGGCGGCAGCGCAAGATTTGGCGGATGGCGTATGGGCCAGGGTTGAGAAACTTAGAAATATTCTAGAAAAGACTCTGGAACCCGCGACACAATCGACTATTTTTGTCGGGAAAGGGGCGCCACGCCTTCCGAACACGTCGATGTTCATCACGGAAGGCTGGAAAGGCGAGACCCAGGTGATGGCGATGGATCTGGCTGGATTTGCCGTCTCGGCGGGGTCGGCATGCTCCAGCGGCAAGGTGAAGGCCTCGGGCGTTTTGCGCGCGATGGGATATTCGGAAGAGCAGGCGGCGTGTGCGTTGCGCGTGTCGTTGGGACCTTCCAACACGGAAGCCGAGGTCAGGGCGTTTTGCGATGCCTGGCTGGCGGCGAGAGAGAAGAAATTGGCGCGGGTTTGATCCGCGATCTGGAGGGTTTGAGATGAGCGCACTCGATACGGATGTTGTCGTTAAGGACGGTGTCGATCAGGAAACCGTGGATGCCGTCAAAGGCCTGGGCGGGAAGTACAAGTACGGCTGGGACACCGAGATCGAGATGGAATACGCGCCCAAGGGCGTGAACGAGGATATCGTTCGTCTGATCTCCGAGAAAAACGGCGAGCCGGAATGGATGCTGGATTGGCGTCTGCAGGCGTTCAAGCGTTGGAAGCAGATGGAAGAGCCGACCTGGGCGATGGTTCATTATCCGGCCATCGACTATCAGGACCAGTATTACTACGCGCGCCCCAAAAGCATGAAGGAGAAGCCGAAATCGCTGGATGAGGTCGACCCAGAACTGCTGCGGACCTATGAGAAGCTGGGGATCCCGCTGAAGGAGCAAGCGATTTTGGCGGGCGTGGAGCCTGCGCCGGAGGATCGCAAGGTGGCTGTGGATGCGGTCTTTGACTCGGTCTCCGTTGGCACGACCTTCAAGGCGGAATTGGCGAAGGCGGGCGTGATTTTCTGCTCGATCTCCGAGGCAATCAAGGATCACCCGGATCTGGTGAAGAAGTATCTCGGGTCCGTCGTGCCGATCACGGACAATTTCTTTGCGACCTTGAATAGCGCTGTCTTCTCGGACGGATCCTTCGTCTACATTCCGCCCGGTGTGAAATGCCCGATGGAGCTGTCGACGTATTTCCGCATCAACGCGGAGAATACCGGGCAATTCGAGCGGACGCTGATCATTGCGGATAAGGGCTCTTACGTGTCCTACCTTGAAGGCTGCACGGCCCCGATGCGGGATACCCATCAGCTGCACGCCGCTGTGGTCGAACTGGTCGCCCATGATGATGCGGAGATCAAATATTCCACCGTTCAGAACTGGTATCCAGGCGATGAGAACGGCAAGGGCGGCATCTACAACTTCGTGACCAAGCGCGCGGATTGCCGAGGCGACCGGTCGAAGGTGATGTGGACGCAGGTGGAGACGGGCTCTGCCGTGACCTGGAAATATCCGTCTTGCATCTTGCGCGGTGATGACAGCCAGGGCGAGTTTTATTCGATCGCCATCGCCAACAACATGCAGCAGGCTGATACCGGCACCAAAATGGTGCATCTGGGCAAGCGGACGAAATCGCGGATTGTCTCGAAAGGGATCAGCGCGGGTAAGGCGCAGAACACCTATCGCGGGCTGGTGTCGATGCACCCTAAGGCGAAGGACAGCCGCAACTATACGCAGTGTGACTCGCTGCTGATCGGCGACAAGTGTGGGGCCCATACGGTGCCCTACATCGAGGTGAAGAATAACTCCTCGCGGGTGGAGCATGAGGCGACGACCTCCAAGGTGGACGACGACCAGATGTTCTACTGCCAGTCGCGCGGCATGGACGAGGAAGAGGCGGTTGCCCTGATCGTGAACGGCTTCGCGCGGGAAGTTTTGCAGGCCCTGCCGATGGAATTCGCCATGGAAGCGCAGCAGTTGGTGGCGATTTCGCTGGAAGGCTCAGTGGGCTGACCGCTTGGTCGCGCCGTGTTTGCAGTGAGGATCCGCCGTGAGCCACGAGGATGATATCCAACCCAGATCGCCCGGCCGACGGGTGTTTACCATGGCTGTTCTGGTCATGGCGGTGGTGGCGATTGGCATCTCGATGACTGTGGCTGGCGGGTTCTGGGGCTCGGGCGATAGTGCCAACCCGCTTGACCCCACGCATTTCGGTGCGGGCACGGCGGACTCGCCCTACTGCAACCGGGATGGCGGGTTCAGCTTCTGGCGTCCGGTCTGTTGAGGGGGGTGAGATGAGCGTTGGATTTCACCCGGATCGCGCGAAGGCGCTGATCGACATTCTGAAGCCCGCGCGGATGACGCGGGTGGTGGATATCGGGGCGAACCCCCTGGATGAGACGCCTTACAAGGGTCTGCTGTCCATCGGCGGGTGCGATGTTTGGGGATTTGAGCCGCAGGAGCAGGCATTCGATCGATTGATCGCCAATAAGGGCCCCCATGAGAATTACATTTGCGCGGCTGTGGGCGACGGCAAGAAGGCTGAATTGAAGATCTGCGCGGACAGCGGTTTCACGTCGCTCCTTGAGCCGAACCCGGCCTACATTGACGGGATCGGCCAGTCCAAGGACCGGATGAGGGTGGTTGAGCGGGTCGAGATCAAAACCTCACGCCTTGATAGTCTGAAAGACCTGCCGGATTTCGATCTTCTCAAGATCGACATCCAAGGTGGTGAGCGTGCGGTGTTCCGGGGTGGGCCGAAGAAGCTGAGCAAAGCGCTGGCTGTGATCACCGAAGTCGCTGCTTTGCCCCTATACGTGGATCAACCTGTGATGGGCGAACAGATGGTGGAGCTCGGTAAGCATGGCTTCCACCTTCACAAATTTCTGTTCCTCAAGACTATTGGCTATCGCAACCGCTGGTCTGGCCGTTTGAAGCGCGGGCTTTATCGCAGCCAGCTAAGCGATGGCGACGCGGTCATGGTGCGCGGGTTGATGGACATCAATGGCCTGGAAGACGAGGAGCTGAAGCATCTTGCGATCCTGTGCGACAGTGTCTTGCTGACCCAGGATCTGGGTGTGACGGCGATGGCCGAGCTGATGCATCGCGGCGTTTTGCAGGAGGCGCGTTTGCACGATTATGTCGACCTGCTGCCCAAGGTATCGCCCCGGCCAGTGGAGACGGCTGCGCAATGAGCGAGGCCTTGGCTCATACCGCCCTGGCGAAAGCCGGACGGCTGTTGCGCAACACAGACGCGCAGCGTGCGCTTCTGGCCAACGCGGCCGATGTGCTTGACGGTTTGCAGCTGACCGAGACAGAGATTGAGGGGCGTGAGGTCACCTTCGCCACCAACATGCTGCGCGATCCGATCCAGCGCCGCCACCGCAAGGGCAAGTTCTTTGAGGCCGAAGAGTTGGGCCTGATGGCGCGCTACCTTCCCGAAGGCGGCACGTTTGTGGATATCGGAGCGAATGTGGGGAACCATACGATCTACGCAGGGCTGTTTCTGGCGGCCCGTCGGATCATTCCGATTGAGCCGAACCCATTGGCGTGCCGCTTGTTAATGCTCAACATCGTGCTCAATGGGCTGAGCGATCAGATCGTGTTCGATCATATCGGTGTGGGTGCCGCGGATGTTGCGTCCGATGGGTTCGCCATGACCGAGCGGCGCAAGAATCTTGGCGCGTCGCGCATGGTCGCGGGTGAGGGTGATATTCGCACTGTGCGCCCCGATGAAGTGTTGCGAGATGAGACGCCCGATTTCATCAAGATCGACGTCGAAGGCATGGAGATGGACGTGCTGCGCGGTTTGCAGAAGACCATCCGCCGCTGTCGTCCGGTGCTGTTGGTGGAATGTGATCGCGAGAATATCCACGACTTTGCCGATTGGCGGTTGGCCAATGGGTTCCAAATCCCTGCGTCGATCAAGCATTACGCGGAGAACCGGAATTTCCTTTTGGTGCCTGAAGAACGTGCGGAGGAATTCGCATGAGTGCTCCGCTGCGCCTCTACTACTGGCCCGCGCCGAATTTCGGCGACGCGTTGAGCCACCTGATCGTCGAGCATGTCTCGGGCCGGCGCGTCGAACAGGTGCGTCCGAAGCAGGCGGAGCTGTTTGCCCTTGGCTCGCTGATGCATGTGATTGCCAAGCACTGGACGGACCACAGCCGGGGGGAGGGGCCGATCCTGTGGGGGACGGGCCTGTTGAACCCGTTTTACCGGAAGGATTTCTTGCAGAACGTGCGGGTGCGCTTGCTGCGTGGGCCGGTCTCTGCCGCATTCCTGCGCCTGAAGATGACGGAGTTCGGGGATCCCGGGCTGTTGGCCGATGATGTGATTGGGCCCGTGGCGGAACGCCACGACCGGATCGCGATTGTGCCGCATCATTCCCAAATGGACGATCCGCGTTTTGTGGACATGGTGGAGGCTGATCCGGCGCTGCATCTGATCGACGTGCGGCTGGACCCGGTGACAGTCTGCCGTGAGATTGCAGCGTCGGCCCATGTGTTCTCGGCCAGCCTGCACGGGCTGATCGTGGCCGACGCCTATGGCATCCCCAACACCTGGATGGACCCCACCGAACAAGGCCGCCTGAAATATCATGACTACGCCGCGTCCATTGGGCGCGACATGACCTATCCCGTTGAAATCCCGGATGTTCCAGCGGCCGCGCGGGCTGTGAAGGATCATCCGCTTCCCTATGCCGAAGGTATCGCACGTTGCCGCGAGAGCCTTCTGCGCCATTTCCCGGCAGAGCTGCGCGCTGCCCAACCGAATGAGGTATCCCATGCTTGAGATCAAAGGCCTGGCCGTCAAACTGGAAGAAGAAGACAAGCAGATCCTGAAAGGTGTCGACCTGAGCGTCGAGGCTGGCAAGGTGCACGCGATCATGGGGCCCAATGGCTCGGGCAAGTCGACACTGTCCTACGTGCTGACAGGCCGTGATGGCTACGAGGTCACGGGCGGGTCCGCCACGCTGGAAGGCGAGGACCTGCTGGACATGGACCCGGAAGAACGTGCGGCGGCGGGGCTGTTCTTGGCATTCCAATACCCGGTCGAAATTCCCGGTGTGGGCAACATGACCTTCTTGCGCACGGCACTGAATGCTCAGCGGAAAAGCCGGGGCGAGGAAGAGATGAGCGCAGGCGATTTCCTCAAGCTGATCCGCGCCAAGGCAAAGGATCTGAAGATCGACGCCGACATGTTGAAGCGCCCTGTGAATGTGGGCTTCTCGGGCGGTGAGAAGAAGCGCAACGAAATCCTGCAAATGGCGATGCTGGAACCGAAGATGTGCATCCTGGATGAGACCGACTCGGGCCTCGACGTGGACGCAATGAAGCTGGTGTCTGAAGGTGTGAACGCGTTGCGCGACGAGGGGCGTGGCTTCCTGGTGATCACGCACTATCAGCGCCTGCTGGATCACATCCAGCCCGATGTCGTGCACATCATGGCGGACGGTCGCATCGTGAAGACCGGCGGGCCGGAGCTCGCGCTTGAGGTCGAAAAGAACGGCTATGCCGATATTCTGGCGGAGGTGGCGTAATGGCGGCTCCGGCTGTGAAACAGGACGCGACCGAGGCGCGGATCGCCGGTTTGGCGATGCCCGATGGGGCAGGGTGGGCGCAAGACGCCCGCAAGGCGGCCTTGGCGCGTGTACGTGAGATGGGCCTGCCCACACGGCGGGACGAATATTGGCGCTATACCGATCCGGCGTCTCTCGTGCAGGCATCGGCGCCGCGCGCTGCGATCTTTGATGATCGGGATGAGCCACCGGTTTTTGGCGATATCGACAAGCTGAATATCGTGTTTGTGGATGGCGTGTTTGATGCAGACCGCTCGGACCCGCTGGACATGGCCGGGTTGGAGATTGAACGCCTGTCTGATGCCACGGCGACCGACATTCACTGGGCGAAGGACCTCTATGGCGTGCGCGAGACCGCAGGCCAGGACCCCGTGGCGCGGCCCTTGGCGGCGCTGAACACAGCCTTTGCCAGCGATGGCATTGTGATCCGTGCGACGGGGAAGGCTGAAAAGCCTGTCTGCTTCATTTACCTGCACCGGGACGAGACCTCGGACGCGATCCTGCATCATCTGGTGAAGGTGGAACCGGAGGCCGAGCTGACCATTCTTGAGGTCGGACCGGCGGCTGCGCGCTTCAACAAGTGCATGGAGATCGACGTGGCCGACACGGGCGCGTTCCACCATGTCCGTGCACAGGGACGCGACCATGAACGCCGTGCGGCCACGCATATGTTTGCGCGGGTTGGGGCGGAGTCCCTCTACAAGAGCTTCACGCTGACCGCGAACGGCGTGATGACGCGCAATGAACATGTCATTGAGATCGTTGGTGATAATGCGTCGGCCCATGTGGCCGGGGCCGCGCTCGGCGATGGCAGAAACGCGTCGTTCCACCATGACGACACGGTTTTCATAACCCATGACGCGCTGAACGGCGAAAGCCGGCAGGTCTACAAGAAGGTCCTGCGCAACGGTGCGGAGGGCGTGTTCCAGGGCAAGATCCTTGTCAAGGAAGGCGCGCAGAAGACCGATGGCTACCAGATCAGCCAATCCCTGCTTCTGGATGATGACAGCAGCTTTCAGGCCAAGCCCGAGTTGGAAATCTACGCCGACGATGTGGCCTGTTCCCACGGCTCCACCACTGGCGCGATTGACGAGACGGCGCTGTTTTACCTCCGCTCCCGCGGGGTGCCGACAGATATCGCGACGGACCTGCTCGTGATCGCGTTCCTGGCGGAAGCCATCGATGAAATCGAAAGCGAGGCACTGCGCGAGGACATCATCGCGCGGTTGATGCATTGGCTGGAGCGGCGCAGGCAGGGCTGACGCGGGATGGCATTGGTCAACGATATCACCGGCTCCTACCGCCGCCCTCGCTCGGTTTTCGCCGGGCTGCTGGCGCGTGGGGCGGACGATAAGACGGGGCTCGTGTTCCTGCTTCTGGCCATGGCTTTGGGCTTTGTCTCGGAACTGCCCGGCGTCTCGCGCGATGCCAACCTGCCCAACCCCGAGCTTGAGGCCGCCATCGCGGCAGAACGCGACGATGTGCGCCCGATCGAAGGCGTCGAAGTGCCTGAGGCCATGGTGGACGCCAAATTCAGCGCGCTTCTGTCCGCCGAGATCATGGTGTGGTTCCTGATCCTGCCACTGGTCTTTTACGGCGTCGCGATGGTGGGCCATTTGGTGGCCAAACTGTTTGGGGGGAAGCCTGATACAACCGCCTCTCGCCTTGCGCTGTTCTGGGCGCTGGTCGTCGCGGTCCCGCTCAAGCTGTTCCATGGGCTCGTGGGTGGTATGATCGGCCCGGGGCCAGCCCTGACGGCCGTTGGCTTTTTGTGGTTCGCGCTTTTGATGTGGAACTGGTCGATGAACCTGCGCGTCGCCGGGTGGGAGGCGCGGGCATGACCGACCTCCTGCGGCTTCCAACCCTTTTGAACATGGTGCGCGACACGATCTCGGACCCGCGTCGCGGGGCTGAGATGATCCTGTCGCTGAACCTGCCGCGGTCCGCACTCTGGTTGGCCTTTTCCTTGACCATCGTCTTTTCGATGATCCTTGGGCTGCTGGTGACCTTCGTTCTCGGGGCCCCTGAAGAGGGGCCGCTGACCGGCCAGACCCCTGTGGCCCTCGGCCTGATGCAGGGCGCCTTTCTGTTTCTTGCGGTCCATGCTGTCACCCATATCGGCCGCATCTTTGGCGGCACCGGCAGTTTTGAGGGGGCCTTGGCGCTGGTCACCTGGCTGCAGTTCATCTTCATCGTTCTGCAGGTCTTGCAACTGGCCGTGGCCCTGATCGCCCCACCGCTGGCGGCCGTGATCTCGCTGCTGGCCATTGTCCTTTTCTTCTGGCTGCTGAGCCATTTCATCACGGTGCTGCACGGCTTCACCTCCGTGGGGCAGGTCTTTGTGATGACGCTGCTGAGCTTCGTGGTCATCCTCTTCATCCTGAGCCTCGTTCTGACTTTGCTGGGACTGGGCCTTCCGACGGGAACACCGACATGAGCTACGACGTTGATGCGATCCGCGCAGATTTCCCGATCCTGAGCCGCGAGGTGAATGGCAAGCCCTTGGTCTACCTCGACAATGGTGCCTCGGCTCAGAAACCACAGGTGGTGATCGACGCCATCGCGCAGGCCTATTCCATGGAATATTCCAACGTGCATCGCGGCCTGCATTACCTGAGCAATCTTGCGACCGAGAAGTATGAGGGCGTGCGCGGGACCATCGCGCGGTTCCTTGGCGCAAAGGATGAGGAAGAGATTGTCTTCACCTCCGGCACCACCGAGGGGATCAACCTTGTGGCTTACGGATGGGCCATGCCGCGCATGGAGGCGGGCGATGAGATCATCCTGACCATCGCGGAGCATCACGCCAACATCGTGCCGTGGCATCTCCTGCGGGAACGGCAGGGCGTGAAGCTGGTCTGGGTCGATGTGGACGCCAATGGCGATCTGGATCCGCAAGCGGTGATTGACGCGATAGGGCCGAAGACGAAGCTGGTTGCGATGTCGCATATGTCGAACGTATTGGGGACCGTGTTCGATGTGAAATCCGTGGTCGAGGCGGCCCATGCGCGCGGGATTGCGGTGCTGCTGGACGGATCGCAAGCCTGTGTGCACATGCCGGTGAATGTCGACGAGATCGGCGCCGATTTTTATGCGATCACGGGCCACAAGCTTTACGGGCCAAGCGGCTCGGGCGCGATCCATATCCGCAAGGACCGTATGGCCGAGATGCGCCCCTTCATGGGCGGCGGCGACATGATCCGCGAGGTGCACAGCGACGCGGTCACATGGAACGACCCGCCGATGAAGTTTGAGGCTGGCACGCCGGGGATCGTGCAACAGATCGGGCTTGGCGTGGCGCTGGACTACATGATGGGCGTCGGCATGGACGCCATCGCGGCCCATGAGGCGGACCTGGCGGCCTATGCCAGCACGCGGCTACAGGGCCTCAATTGGCTGAACGTCCAGGGGCAATCGTCCACCAAAGGCGCGATATTCAGCTTCACAATGTCCGGCGCGGCCCATGCCCACGACATCTCGACGGTCCTCGACAAGAAGGGCGTCGCGGTCCGCGCGGGCCACCACTGCGCGCAGCCCCTGATGGAGCATATGGGCGTGAACGCCACCGCGCGCGCCAGCTTCGGGATGTACAACACGAAGGCCGAAGTCGATGTGTTGGTCGATGCGCTGGAATTGTGCCACGAGCTGTTCGCCTAACCCTGTCTTTCACCTAGCCCGGTCTCCAAGCGCTCCCGCGTCTCCCTCGGCCTGACGGCCTCCGGGACTTGGGCGTGGCGCGCGGGGCGCGTGCCGACCAGCCGGCCCGCGCGTCCACCCGCGGGCACTTTTGCTGAGAGGCGCCTACCCGAAAGACCGTTGATGGCTATGGCACGGATCCTTCGCATCTTTGTTCCATGAAAATGCCCGCCGGAGGCGATCCCGCCCTTGCCCACAAAGCCAACACATCAGTTCAGGGTCCCTTGGCGCCGCGCCGAAGGCGCGGCGCCCCCGGGCGACGGCGCAGCCGGCGCAATCCCTCGCGAGACACGTGCCAACTAAGTGTCTGGCGTGATCAGGCCCAAGCCACGCAAATAGATGCCGATGCCAGCCTCAAGCAAATCCTCGGGCGGGAAGGGCGCATTGGCCCCCGGGCGGCCGCGCGCAAACAGCTCCACCACGCCGTGGCTCATCGCCCAGATATGGGCGGAGAACATCGACGGCGGCGGCCGTTTTTCGGGCGGGATATGGGCCGACAGTGCCTCTGCCGCGCGCTCAAGCACATCGCGGGATTTGTTGGCGGCGGCGGCCAGCTCAGGCGTGGCATTGGCGGATGTCCCGGACTCAAACATGGCCATGTAATGGCCGGGAAATTTGCGCGCGAAGGCCAGGTAGGCGCGGCCTGTGGCCTCAAACGCCGCAAGCGCGGTGGGTTGGCCACCGTTATAAGCGTGGTTCATCAGATCCGCGAAAATCTCATGGCCCTGCCGCGCACATTCCGCGATCAGGTCTTCACGGCCCTCGAAATGCCGATAGACAGCCGCTGGCGTCACGCCCGCATTCTTCGCCGCCTCCGACAGGGTAAACCCCGTCGGGCCCTTCGCCTCAATCAGGCGCAGGGCGGCATCCACAAGCGCCTGCTTGAGATTGCCGTGATGATAGCCGCGCTTGGGCATTACTTGGCCACATGCCCCGGGTCGGACCACATATCGGGCGCGCCGGTGATCGCCGGGTCGGGTGCGCCGACCACATCGTCATTCTTCCCATCGTAATCCAAGCCTTGCAGAACCGCCCGGATCACGGCCAGCCGCGCGCGGCGTTTGTCGTCGGATCGGATGACCGTCCAGGGCGCGGCTGTGGTATGCGAACGTTCGAGCGTCTCGGCAATCGCCTCAGAATAGGCATCCCAACGCTGCAAGCCTTCGACGTCGATCCAGCTGAGCTTCCACTGCTTCAGCTGATCGCCCTCGCGGTCCAGAAAGCGGCGCAGCTGTTCAGCCCGGCCCACATTCAGCCAGATCTTGGTGAGGTGGATGCCGTCCTGCACCAGCGTGGACTCGAACCCCGGAAGCTGCGCGAAGAACGTCTCACGCTGTGCATCGGTGCAGAATTCAAACACCTTCTCCACCACGCCCCGATTGTACCAGGACCGGTCAAACAGGCGAATTTCACCGGCGGCGGGCAGGTGCTGGACATAGCGCTGGAAATACCATTGTCCGGCTTCGCGTTCCGTGGGTTTGGACAGCGCAACAACACCGGCCGCACGCGGGTTGAGGTTTTCGCGGATCCGTTTGATTGCACCGCCTTTGCCAGCGGCATCGCGCCCCTCGAACACCACGGCGACGCGCGCGCCGGTCTCCCGCGTCCAGGCGAGCATCTTGACCAGTTCGATCTGCAAGGCCGCCAGCTGATCCTCGTACTCCGCGCGCTTCATCCGCTTTTCATACGGATAGGACTGGTCGAGGACTCGGTTCTTCTCGGCACTTTCGATCTGATCGCGCACCCAATCGGGGGCAAGGTCGTCGAAATAGGCGCTGATGGCGCCGACATGTTTGTTGCTCATGGGTTTGCCCGCCTCTGAGGGGATCGCATGGCTGCGAATGTTATTCCCTATTACATTAGGGACTTGTGGGGCTTAACGCAAACCCGACGCGGCGTTCAGGCGGTCAATGGCATCTTCCACGGCTTGCGGATCGGCGTGGTGCGGCATGTGGCCAACGCCTTCCATCACCACCAAATTCGCATCCGGTATCGCGCGCGAAAGCGGCTCGGAATGAATGGCAAGCGGCACGACGATATCCGCATCACCGTGAAGAAGCTCGGTGGGTACCGAGATATCGGGGTAGCGCGGCACCATGGCCTGGATCTGAGGCAGAAGGCGCGTGCGTTGGCGGGCATTTTCCAGCAGCGAGAAGCGGCGCAGGATCAGGCCGGTGCCGTAATGGGCCTCGTACCCCTCGGGCTCGGATTGTGGGGAGAAGGTGCCGGCAATGGCGTCCGACACAGTGTCATCCGGCACCCAGGCCGAGATCAGGGCCGCCATGATCGGGCCGGTCACGGGGTTGCCAAGCAGGGTGTAGTAAAGGCCCTGACCGCCCTCCCACGGGTTTGACGCGCCAGCCAGCACCAAAAGCCCGCTGATCTGATCCGGGTGATAGACGGCCCAGGCCAATGCAACGGAGCCGCCGTAGGAATGGCCCGCAACGATTGGCGTCTCCGCGCCAAGCGCTTTCGATGCGGCAACAAGCACATAGGCCTGCTCTTCCGCCGTGGCATTGCGCCCGAGCATGTCGGTATAGCCCAAACCGGGCCGGTCGAAGGCCAGAACGCGGTAACGGTCGGACAAGCGCTCGATCATGTCGAAGGTCCAGTCATGCACATTGCCAGACGCGCCGTGGATCAACACCACTGCCGGGGCATCGCGGGGCCCTTCATCGACGCAATGCACCTGAATCGGATCCCCGCCGCGTGGGTTCGTCACAGCAACGAATTGCCCGACGGGCGGGTATTCAGCCTCTGTCGCCGCCTCCCGTGCGTTCGACCGCCAGAGCGTCACAACCGTCAATACTGCGAGGAGGGCCGCGAGCCCGAGGAGGAGTTTCATTTCCGCAAATCCGTGCTCGCCAAACCGATCTGGTCCATATCGTAAGGCGTGGTCAGATAAAGCTCGGACACCCAATTGCCATAAAGCAGATGTGCATGGCTGCGCCAGCGGTTCATCGGGTCGCGCGCCGGATCGTCACCGGGATAGTAGTTCACCGGCACGTTGATCGGCGTGCCCGCATCTACATCGCGGTCATATTCCTGCTTCAGCGTGTCGCTGTCATATTCGAAATGGTTGAAGACATAGAGCGCACGGTGGGCCGTATCCTCGACCAGGGCCGGGCCAACTTCCTCAGAGGAAATCAGGGTGGTCATGCCCGCCGCTTCCATCTCGGCGCGCTGCATCTCTGTCCAGCGGCTGACCGGCATCAGAACGTCGTCGGAAAAGCCACGCAGGTAGGGGGAGGCGGGGGCGAGGTTCTGGTGCCGGAAGCAGCCGAAGGCCTTCGCGTCCAGCATGTGCTTGGGCACGCCGTGGAAGTGGTAGGCCATCGCCATGCCACCCCAGCAGATGCCAAAGGTGGAATGCACATTGGTCTGCGTCCAATCCATCACGCGGGTCAGCTCATCCCAATACGTGACATCCTCGAAGGCCAAATGCTCGATCGGGGCGCCGGTGATCAGGAGGCCGTCGAACTTCTCACCCGTCGCTTCAACCTCCGAGAACGGACGGTAAAACTCGGCCATATGCTCGGACGAGGTGTTCTTCGTCTCATGCTCGGACATGCGGATGAGCGAGAATTCGATCTGCAGGGGCGAGGCCCCGATCAGACGGGCGAATTGCGTCTCGGTCTGGATCTTCTTGGGCATCAGGTTCAACAACCCGATGCGCAAGGGTCGAATGTCCTGCTTGGACGCGCTGTCTTCCGGCATGACCATGACCCCCTCGCGGGAGAGGACATCATAGGCGGGCAGGCTATCGGGCAATTTGATGGGCATGGGACCGGATACGTTTGTCTGGGAGGCCGGAGTTAAGCCTTCGCGGCGGCGGTGCCAAGGGCCGTGGCGATCATCTCTTCGGCATCGGCGGCATCGCGTATGGTTTCGACATCAGCCGCTGTGACCGTCACACCCCAATGGTGCGCCATTGCTTCATAAAGCGGCGCGCGGTGGTGAATGACCTTCGAGAAGGCGTAGACGGCAAAGGCATCGGGATCCACAGACGCCTCGCTTTCCCCACTTTCGTGCAGATAGGCCTGCCACAGCGCATCCAACATGTCAGGCTGGTAGTAGATCGGCTTGGGATGTGACTTGAAGCGCCGGATCAGCTCGGCCTCATGGCCGTCGGGGCTTTCGATCCAGACCATCAGCGTGTTGCACGAAAGCGCTGTCAAAACCTCATCCTGGGGATCGGTTGGGGCGACAACCTCGCAAATTGATCCGCCAGTGTCGCAGATGAAATTGGCGTATCCGTAAAGCGTTTGCGCGCGGTGGATGAAAGGAACGGTGTCGAGCAGCGCGTTGACCTCGGCCCGGCGGTGCAGGGCCTGGCGGCGCTTGTACTCTTCAAACGGCAAGCCCCCTTTGGCCGGGTTGCCGGGCTTTCCCAGATAGGTCGACAGGGGCGCCAGATTGCCGAACGCGATGTTGGAGCCGATGTAGATCGAGTCCGACCGGAACAGATCCGCCAGGAACGGCACCTGCATGGCCTGCGCCTTGAGGTTGTCGGTGATATGTTCGCCCATATAGGCGGTGCCGATGCGGTAATCGACCGAGTAGTGGAACCAATCGCCCGCATCGCGCAGCTTGTTCGACAGCACGGTCTTGCCAAGGCCGGACATACCAAAGACCGCGACGCGCTTTTGCGGCGCATCGCGAAAGGCGGCGGGGCTGTCATAGAGCAGTTTCATGGACGCAGGCTTGCCACGGGCACATGGCCCGAAGCAAGCGGTGTCAGACCCTTAGCGGTACCAGACGCCCTGGTTATAGGCTTGGCCGGCATGCACGACCCGCGATTGCTGGCGCAGGTAATAGCCCTGGTTCTGGTAGAACAGGTTGCGCTGCACAAAGGCGCTGTCAGACATCGCGTGGTGCGTCGCCCAATTGTTCACGCCCCCCGGCGCGGGGGCGAACGTCGCGTGGTAGTGGACTTGTCCGTTGATCACGGCGGCGTCCACCTGGATCGGCACGAGGGGCTGATAGAAGCCTTCGTCGAAGAAATACTGGTAGTCGTGATGGGGCAGCCAGCCGGTGGTGTTTTGTTGCGCCGTTGAGGCGGTGGTCGCAGCAAAGGTCAACGCCAGGGCGGCCAGGGCAGAAAGGAAAATGGATTTCATGGAGTATCTCACTTCAAGTGTAACGGAAAAGGAAAGGGATCAGCGCAGCCAGATGGCTTGATTGGCCACGCGGCCCGATGAGCTGACGAAGCGTTGATGGTGGCTCAGCCGATAGCCTTGCGAGCGGTATTGCTGATCGCGCTGCTGGAAAGAGGCATCAGACAGCCCATGGTGCGTGGCCCATCCGACGCCCGGCGGCAGGGGGTCAAAGTTGGCGAAATAGTAGATCTGTCCGTGGAATTCCGCCGCCTCCAGATAGGTCAGCAGAAGCCCGCGCCCTTGCACCTGGGACTGGAAATATTGCTGGTATTGCCCGCTGGTCATCCACTCGGTGGTGACGGTTTGGGCGTGCAGGGCGGTTGGCGGGGACGTTGCCGTCAAAAGCGCGGCGAAGAGACCCGCCGTTAGATGGAGTTTCATAAATTTCGTCTTTCAAAATCTGGTTAAGGGGCAGCCCACCGTTCCCGGTAAGCTTACGCAGCGTCAGCGCCTGCGCCAAGAAAAATCGCCTTAACCCTTGCGCAGGGCCGCAAAAATTCGGCCATCGATCAAGATCAGCCCGATCGCCAGCAAGCCAAAGCCCGCAAAGGCAGAGGGCGCCAAACGCTCCCCCAAGACCAGCGCCCCCAGCACAATCGCCACCGGCGGGATCAGCAGCGTGACGAGCATCGCATTGCCGGACCCCGCCAGTGCTATGATCCGGTAATAGAGCAGATAGGCGAACGCCGTACCAATCACCCCGAAATAGAGGATTGCAGCCCATGTCGCGGGCAGGGTGGGCACCTGCGGCACGCCGTCGATGACGAAGGCCACCGGCAGGATGATCAGGCTGGCACCAGTCAACATCCCCGCGGCCGAGACCTGCGGCGGCAGGTCCGACATGGTCTTTCGCGCCCAGGCCGCGGCAAACGCGTAGGAGATTGTGCCCCCAATCACCGCCAGTTGCGCAAGAGAGCGGATGTCGAATTGCCGGAAGCTGTCGAGGCCAATGGCGACGGCCACGCCGAAAAAGGCCACCAGAACGCCAATGCCCTTGCGCAACGTCAGCCGCTCATCCGCAAAGACCATCGCGGCGACAAGAACGCCGAAGATGGCCGTGCCCGCATTGAAGATGGAGGTAAGACCCGTCTCGATAAACTGCTGGCCCCAGGCCATGAAACCAAAGGGGATGACGTTGTTCAGAAGTCCCATGACCAGAAACGCGCCCCAGATGCGCGGGTCGCGTGGGATGGGAAGGCGGCGGATCAGGACATAGGACCAAAGGATCAGACACGCCCAGATGACGCGGTGGGCGACGAGGGTGAGGAAAGGCAGCTCTTCAAGCCCGACTTTGATCGCCAGAAACGATGCCCCCCAGATGGCGCCAAGTGCGGCCATAAGGGCCCAGGCATGGGTGCTTACGGAGGTTTGAGTCATGGGGCTGGTCTATGCGGGCGAGTTGTCGCGCGCGACCCGGAACGTGCTGGATGCGCAAAGAAAAACCCCGCGGCCTCAGGGCGCGCGGGGTTTTCGATTTCTAGATCAGGAGATCAGAAGGAGTAGCCGACGCGGAAGCCGACGCCGATGGCCGAGTTATCCGAGAATGTCGATGTCGCGCCACCACCAAGCTGAGTGTCCGCATTGCCGATCCACGAATACTGGATGCCGCCTGCCAGACTGATCTGACCCATCGTGTATTCGCCGCCAAGGCCAAGTGAAAACACGCCATCGGTCGGGCCGAGATTGCCAGAGAAACCGCCACGCTCTGTCTCGTAGCCGACGGTGCCTGAAACAGACAGCTCGTCACTGATGCGACGGCCCACGCCAAGACCGAACGTGAAGACGTCATCGTCATAGTCGACGAGGTTGCCCGACGGCGTCGGATAAGTGTTCGGTGTGATGGCGAACCCGCCATAGTCCGTCCAACGAATGGAGCCAAACAGGAGCGTGTCTTCGGCGATGCCCGATTGCGCTTCCAAGTGAAGTTGCTGCGGCATGTTCACTTCGAAGGAGGTCGCAGGCGCAGCGGCGGCCAAGGTCGCTTCGGGTGTGCCGGCGGCGCCGGGCGTTTCATTGCCTTCAAGCGTAAGGTCGATGCCGCTGTAGTACGTCAACGCAACGCGCAGTGCGATTTCGGGCATCTCATAGGCTGCACCGACCATGTAGCCGAGCGCAAAATCGCTTTCCGAGTCCAGATAGTAGGTGAATGCCGGGCCCGCGCTTACATAAGCGTCTCCGGTTGCGCGCAACGCACGCAAACCGCCGTAGACCGAAACGTTTTCATTCACTTGGTAGCGCAAGATCGCAGACAATTGCTGCGATGTAATCTCAGCGGTCGAACCAGCAAACGGGTACCCTGTTCCGGCGGGGTAATCGACGGAAGCGCCATAGGGCTGGTCAAAGATCAATGCAATCGACAGCTCATCAGTCAGATCCTGACGGTACCGGACGGCAACCGAACTGAACGATGCACCGATATCGCCGGAAGCAAGCGGGGCGCCATTTACGCTGCCGGTGATTTCCGGATCGGCATAGCTGTAGCCAAGCTCGACGTATGTGCCTTCTTCGAAGAGAATCGACGTGCTTGGAGCAGCGCGGTCGATGCCACCAGCGCTTGCGATGCTTGTCGATGCCAGCAGCGCTGCGGCTGCGGTGAGTGTATAGCGGGTCATGAGTGCCTCCCCGACCTGAATGTCCCAAATGTCCTGCCCATACTAAAGGCGGAAAAGGGCCGTTTCGGTCAAATATTCCGCAACGTCAGGACGGGGTGCAGGGCAAGGTAAGGCAATCCCTGTGTCACAAAAGCTACACTATTGCGCGGATTGGCTGCGGCGATGCTCGGTCAGCACGTTGAGGTAATTGGCGCCAAAGATAATGGCCGCCCCCAAGACAACGGGCCATTCTAGCGGTTCGCCGTACAGGACAAAGGCCAAGGCGCCGATCACCGGCAGGCGCACAAAGTCGATGGGCATCACGACCGAAGCCGGTGCAAGGGCGATTGCATTGGTCAGGCTGAAATGCGCCACAAGGCCTGATATTGCCACCACAATCACCCAAGGCCAGGCCGCCGCATCGGGCAGGGCCATGGTGCCGTCATAGAGGCAAAAGGCCAGGCCCAGGACAAGTTGGATGGCGGTCAGCCAAAACAGGATGCACGTGATCGATTGATCCCGCGTCAGACGCTTGGTGAAAATCGCCGTGATCGCGAAGGCAAGGGCGGCCAGAGCGGCGGCCCCCATACCCGGCGAAAGGGCGGCCGAGCCCGGCTGGATCACGATCAAGACCCCGATGAACCCGGCCAACCCGGCGCAGACCTTGATCCAGGTGAGCCGTTCCCCAAGGAAGATCGCGGCAAGCCCCATCACCCAAAGGGGCGAGGTGAATTCCAACGCAAAGACCTGGCTGAGCGGGATAACCCCGACGGCCCAAAACCACAGGTTTTGTCCAGTGAAATGAAAGATGTTGCGCAAGGTATGGTCACGCAGCCGGTTGGCTTTGATCTGCCCAAGTGTGCCGCATATGCCAGCGATCGCCAAAACCAGGATCATGCCGATCAGGGAGCGATAGGTCATCAACTCGAACGTGCTGAGGCTTGTCGAAAGCTCACGCCCGGCGATAGCCATGGATGAAAAGGCTATCACCGCCCCAACCATCCACAGCGCGGCGAGCGGCACGTTGGAGGGGGGCGCTTCAGGTGAAGTCATGGTGCGAGGCCTTGGACATGCACCACGCCATAGGCGGGGAATTCAGGGGCCGCAAACAAAAAGGCCGCCCCACAAGGGCGGCCATTGCTTGTTGGTTGGGCGCCTCTCGGTCAGAAGCGGAAGCCTGCGCGCAGCGTGGCTGTGTTCAAGACCGCATCATAGTCGAACCCGCCATTGGACCCTTCGACCTGGCGGCCCGTGACATCGGCGCCCAGAAACAGGCTTTCGTTGATGTTGTATTCAACACCAACGCCGTAGTTGAAGCCGGTCATGTCAAACGACGCTGCGCCCATTGCGCTTGCCGTGGACCAGCCTGCCGCGCCGTAGATCATCAAGGCGTCGGATGAGGCGAGGCCCACACGGCCGCGGATATCAAGAACCGAGTCGATCTCGAAAGCGCCGCTGGCGTCCGCGAGGTTCACATGCAGGTAGCGCACTTCGCCGCCAAACACGGTGGAGCCGTTCTGGATGTTGTACCCGGCAAAGGCGCCATAGGCTTCGCCGTCGAATGTCAGTGTGCGCGACACGACGTTCGCGCCGACAACGGCTGTCGTTTCATCGACATAGCCGTCGCCGAAACCGAATTCGACCCCGCCATAAAAGCAATCAAAGGCGAGAGCGCAGGCTTCGGGCTCCACGTAAACCGGCGGCGGTGGGGGCGGGACCTCGACGGGACCAGCAAAGGCGGCGGTAGAGGAAGCCACGAAAATGGCTGTCATTGTTGCTAGACGTTTCATAGGGCAACCCGTGGAATAACTTTGTGAGTAGTGTCAGCAGATATGATGAATATCGCATGAAGGCCGTCGGGGTGCCAGACCTGTCGCGCAATCGCGTTAAGCCTGTTGCCAATAAAACAACGCCATTATGGCTTAAAAGGCGATCATATCTTCTGGACCTTCGCTGCAAGATCCATCGGAGCGGGGCGGACCGTTGTCAGAGGCCTGCGCGTTTCGCATCATCCCAAAGCCCGTCCATCTCCTCTAGTGAACTGCTCTTGGGACTTGAAGAACGCGCCTTAAGCTGTTGTTCGATATACTGAAACCGGCGCACGAACTTTGCATTTGCCTGTCGCAGAGCGGTCTCCGGATCGACCTTCAAGTGCCGGGCGAGGTTCGCCATCACAAACAGCAAATCACCCATCTCTTCCGCGATCTTGTCTTGCGGCAATGTTTCACGGGCCTCGGTCAATTCACGCGCTTCTTCACTGATCTTGTCGAGAACCTGCTCAACCTCCGGCCAATCGAACCCAACGCGGGCGGCACGTTTCTGAAGCTTTTCCGCCCGCATCAGGGCGGGCAGACCAAGGGCCACATCATCCAACACCCCGCCGCGCTGTTTTGCAGCGCGCTCTGCGGCTTTGACGCTTTCCCAATCCGCGACTTGCTGATCCGCAGACTTTTGATTGCTCTCATCGCCGAAAACATGGGGATGGCGCGCAATCATCTTGTCGCCGATTGAACGCGCCACATCGTCAAGGTCAAACAGACCCGCATCCTCAGCCATTTGCGCATGAAACACGGACTGAAACAGCAGATCGCCCAACTCGCCCTTCAACTCCTCCATATCGCCGCGCTCAATGGCGTCCGCGACCTCGTAGGCCTCTTCAATGGTGTAGGGGGCGATGGTGGCGAAAGTCTGCTCCACGTCCCATGGGCAGCCATTTTGCGGGTCCCGCAGCCGCGCCATGATGGCGCGGAGGCGAGGCAATGGATCGGTCGGAAGGTCTGTCATGCCCCGGTCATGCGGTAAGCTCCGGGTCAGGGCAAGGGTGTTGCGATGGCGGGATGGCTCTGCCACGGTCTTGGCAGGAGGATTTTCGTCCATGCCCATCATCAACTCTATCGCTGCCTTGGCCGACGACATGACCGCCTGGCGCAGGCACCTTCACGCGCACCCGGAATTGGAGTTTGATTGCCACGAAACGGCCGCGTTCGTGGAAGAGCGGCTGAGGGAGTTCGGCATCACGGATATCCATACCGGCATCGCAAAGACCGGCCTTGTAGCCATCATCGACAGCGGCCGGCCCGGCCCCACGATTGGCCTGCGCGCTGATATGGATGCGCTTCCGATGGACGAGATCACGGGGGCCGATCATGCCTCGACCGTCAAAGGCAAGATGCATGCCTGTGGCCATGACGGCCACACCACCATGCTGTTGGGGGCAGCGAAGTATCTGGCAGAGACCAAAAACTTCTCAGGCCGCGTCGCGTTGATCTTCCAACCCGCCGAAGAGGATGGCGGCGGTGGCGAAGTGATGGTGCAAGAAGGGGCGATGGACCGGTTCGGGATCGAGCGGGTGTTCGCAATCCACAATGTGCCCGGCGCCCCTTTGGGTCAGTTCTTTACCCGGCCGGGCCCGATCATGGCGGCTGTCGATACCGTGTACCTGAACATCAAGGGCAAAGGGGGGCACGGCGCCTATCCTCAGGATTGCATTGATCCGATCCCGCCCGCGCTTGCCATGGCGCAAGCCTTTCAAACCATCGTGTCGCGCAATCACACGCCGTCCGAGGATCTGGTGATCTCGGTCACGCAGATCCATTCCGGATCGGCCAGCAATATCATCCCGGAAGAGGCGTTCCTGAACGCGACGGTGCGCACGTTCAACCCAGAGGTGCAGGACATGGTCGAACGCCGCATGGGCGAGATTGTGGCAGGCACTGCTGCGGCCTTCGGCGTCGAGGCCGAGCTGATCTATGAGCGCGGCTATCCCGCCACGGTCAACGACACCTCGCAAACCGAGTTCGCCGCCGACGTCGCACGCGATGTGGTGGGGGCCGCGCACGTGGTCGCCGATGCCGGGGCGGAAATGGGGGCGGAGGATTTCGCCTATATGCTGCAAGCCCGTCCCGGGGCCTACCTGTTCCTGGGCGCAGGCGAGGGGGCGGGGCTGCACCACCCCGCCTTCGACTTTAACGACGAAATTGCGCCAATTGGCGCAACCTATTTCGCTCGGCTGGTGGAGACTGCGCAGCCGGCCTAGACCCTCTGGATCAGGCCGCGTCGATCATGCTGCGACGCGGGTTGCGGGCGTGTCTTTCAACAAGGCGGCGCAATCTGTGACCCTTCGGAAGCTCTCGTGCAGGGCGCGTCGCCGGCAGATCGGGGAATAGCGCCTGGATCTCGGCCATGGCCTCTTCCCCAAGGCTTTGACGGGCCATTTCACCAAGCAACAGGCTTTCGCTGGCACAGCCTTCCGCAAAAACGATTTCATGTTGATCGAACAGCATGTGGAAATAGGTCAGCGGCGCCATTCCAAGGCGTGAGACACCGGGCAGGGGCAGCAACTTGATGGCAGGAACCAGGACGCCTTCTGGCCCGAACATGCGCGCGGCAATCCGTGACTGCACGAAGATCCGGTGCTGTGGCGACACGTCAAGATCACGTGCAGGAACACCGGGGCCCAAGGCATTTTTGTGAATTCGGACCGGGCAAAGGTCCGGCGTGGCCTCAAGCGCTGCACGGCTTTGCGGGCTGCGCCCCAGCCACCGCAGCGGTTGGAGACCGTTTTCCCGCGTCACGATCAGGTCGCCCGTGCTGAGCGTCTCGATGGGACGCTCGCCCGTCTTCGTCAGAATAAGCGTGCCTGCGACAAAGCAGACCGGTCCGGGCGTGTTCGGATTGGGGGTGCCTTCCACCAGATCACCGTTAGCGTCACGCAGTATGGCGGTGGCATTCGGCGCATCTGACGTCGTGCTTTCCGACCCCACAAGAGTGGAGCCGGGAAAACCCGTCGGCAACGCCAGATTGCCGGGATGGTTTGGGCCATATTCCAGCGCGATGTATTCGCCAGTGACTTCATTGACGAGGTAGAGCGTGTCGAACCGCGTGCCTTCCCCATCTTCAAGCAAACCTTGATTGGAGTTGTTGTCGGGAAGGCCAGCATCATAGAAGCCCGCCGGCGGCGGGTCGTCATCATGTTGACCAATAACCGTCGCGGTCCCACTGCCTCCGATTATGGGCGTTGGATCTTCGGGTGGAATGTCGCCCCAATCAAACAACTCGCCGCGCTGTGCACTCCAAAGGGAATAGTTGCTCAGATCAAGCGGCGTGCCATTGGCATTTTGGATCTCGACATATTCGTCGGCCTTGTTCGATCCCCCATCCCCGTCGGTGTCAAAAGCATTGCCACCGGCATTGTCTGCCAGGATTTCGCTGAAAAAGAGGCCGTCAAGAAAAGCTACCATGAGAGGCAGTTAGTCAGAGAATTTGACTAAAATCGTGATGAAATTCGTCAAAACTCGGGCGCTGCGGAAAAGCGCTTGTTTAGTGGGCCTCGGCGCGCAGGTATTTGCGCATGCCGTACAGCAGCGGATCGCCGTCCGGTGACACGCGCACCGCCTCAACCGCACCGATGCAAATGTGGTGCGTGCCATGGCGTTCGGCAGAGATCAGTTTGCAATCGAAGCTGACAAGCGCCTCACTCAACGTCGGCGCGCCTGTCGCCAGGGTCTCAACCGCCACCGCGTTGAACTTGTCGCCACCAGGGGCCGGTCTGCGGGACGAGAAGACATCCGAGATCTCGGTCTGCCCGATGCGCAGGACGTTGATACAGAAACAGCCGTTTTCCAGCACCAGGGGCAGGGCGGACGACGATGCATTCAGGCAGGTCAGCATCGTGGGCGCCTCGCCATCGGCTGAGATCGAGGTCATCGCGGACACGGTCACGCCACCGCGCCCGGCCGGTCCGTCGGTCGTGACAACGGAAACGGACGCGGCCGCGCGGCTCATCCCTTCCAGGAAGAGTGCCTTCAAATCATCCGAGCTGCCCATATCCGCGTCTCCTTTCGCGCGCGCAAACCATCGCTCAGCGCTCTTTGAGGCACAAGATGGATCAATTCGCGCTTTCGTCTCGTGAAATCTGCGGTGTAGCAAGGGGGGCGGCGGTGGAAAGGCAAAACACATGGCATTGGAAGACGCAAAGAACGAAGTCGATGGGGCCTTCACCCGGCACGATCTGAAGGGGGCGGCGTTCGAGAACACGTTTTCAGGCGCAGTGTCGTTCTTGCGGCGGCGCTACACCAAGGATCTGGCGGGCGTAGATGTCGCTGTCACCGGGATCCCGTTCGATCAGGCCGTCACGAACCGCCCCGGCACGCGTCTAGGCCCGCGCGCGATCCGCGAGGCGTCCGCCCTGCAACCCTATGATCCGCCTTATGGCTGGGAGGGCTATGCACCGTTGGAGGCACTCGCCATCGCCGACTACGGCGATATGGCCTTCGACTACGCCCATACCGCCGACGTACCAGCGCGGATCGAGGCGCATATCGGAGGCATCCTTGGGGCAGGGGCCGCGGCCATCACCCTTGGGGGCGATCATTCCATCACCCTTCCGATCCTGCGCGCCCATGCGGCGGTGCACGGCCCACTGGCCCTGATCCAGGTCGATGCCCATACCGACACATGGCCCGATGATGACCCGGCGCGAATTGATCACGGCACCTTCTGCTACACCGCCGTGAAGGAAGGTCTGATCGATGTGGCGCGGTCCTCGCACATCGGTATCCGCACGGTGGTGGAGGACAATCTTGGCATTCACATCCATGATGCGCGGGAGCTGCACGAAGCAGGCGCCGCCCAGGTCGCGGCAGCCGTCAAGGCGCGCGCCGGGAACGCCCCCGTCTACTTGAGTTTCGATATCGACGGGCTGGACCCTGCCTTTGCGCCCGGAACGGGCACGCCGGTCTGGGGCGGGCTGAGCAGCGGGCAGGCCGCGATTCTCTTGCGAGAGTTGGCGGGCATCACCCTTGTGGGCGGTGACGTTGTCGAAGTCTCGCCGCCTTTTGATACCGCTGGTATCACTGCGGTGGCGGGCGCCCATGTGGCAATGGAACTTCTGTGCCTATGGGGCTGGACCCGGCGGTAGAGCGGGTAGACCGGGCCGCGCCCTTGGCCTATCCATGGGGCAGCACGCAAAATGAGGCCTCCTGAGCAGATGCCCAACCGTCGCCGACCCGATCGTGAGAGCCGCGCAGTAGCGCGCGAGATTTCCTATGCAAACTCCGCCGAGACAAAAGGCGGACGCGCGATGATCCGTGTGATGGAGAATACGACAGGCCGCATGCGCCTGATCAAACAGGCCGATGGGTACGACGAAGAGGTGCGCAAGGGGCGCGATTTCTGGGAAGTCATGGTCGAACGCTACGGGTTGGAGTTGAACGTCATCGGCGGCGCTTTGTCCAATATCCCGGCTGAAGGGCCCGTGGTGCTGATTGCCAACCACCCCTACGGCATTCTGGACGGGCTCATGATGGGCCATATCCTCAGCCAGGCGCGCGGCGATTTTCGCATTCTCGCCCACCAGGTGTTTCGCAAAGCCGAAGACCTCAACCGCGTCATTCTCCCGGTCAGTTTCGAGGAAACCAAGGAAGCATTGGCGCAGAACCTCCGCACCCGGAAAGAGGCGCTTGGCTATCTGTCCGATGGCGGCGCAATCGGGGTTTTCCCGGGCGGCACCGTCAGCACCGCCGCAAAACCGTTCGGGCGCCCGATGGACCCGGTCTGGCGCAGCTTCACGGCGCGGATGATCGCAAAGTCCGATGCGACAGTCGTGCCGGTCTTCTTCGACGGCCATAACAGCCGCCTGTTCCAATTGATGAGCCACCTGCACTACACGCTGCGGATGGGCCTGTTGATCAAGGAATTCAAGAAACGGGTGAACAAACCCGTCGATGTCGTGATCGGGGATCCAATCTCACGCGAGGCGCTGAACGATATGGCGGGCGACGCAAAGACGTTGATGGACCACTTGCGGAAAACCACCTACGCCTTGTCTCCCCGCCCGTTGGACCCGACCGCACGGGGATTCGAATTTGAAGACAGACATCGCGGCCCGGATGAGAAGCCGACGCGCAAAAGACTGAAGGATCGTTACTGATGGCAGTGGGTATTTTCGACTCGGGTCTGGGCGGTCTGACGGTTCTGGATGCGGTGCAAAAGCGTCTGCCGGACCTGCCGATCCTCTACTACGGGGACAATGCCCATACGCCTTATGGAACGCGGGAGCCTGAGGATATCTACAACCTGACAACGGCGGGCGTCCAAGCGATGTTTGATCGGGGCTGTGATCTCGTGATCCTGGCCTGCAACACGGCTTCTGCGGCAGCGTTGCGGCGCATGCAGGAAGGCTGGGTGCCCGAAGGCAAGCGCGTGCTGGGTGTGTTCGTACCGTTGATCGAGGCTCTGACAGAGCGCAACTGGGGCGACAATTCCCCGCCGCGCGAAGTGGCCGTCAACGATGTGGCCTTGTTTGCCACCCCAGCGACCGTGTCCAGCCGCGCCTTCCAGCGCGAACTGGCCTTCCGTGCCATTGGTGTCGATGTGGAGGCGCAACCCTGCGGTGGTGTCGTCGATGCCATCGAAGAAGGCGACATGATCCTGGCAGAGGCGCTCGTGCGCTCCCACGTCGACGCATTGAAGCGGCGGATGCCCAATCCACAGGCCGCAATCCTGGGATGCACGCATTACCCGCTTGTCGAGGAGGTTTTCCGAGCCGCCCTGGGCGACGGCGTGGCCGTCTATTCCCAACCCTCGTTGGTCGCAGAGTCTTTGGCCGACTACCTTGACCGCCGCCCTGAAATGTTGGGGCAGGGGGAGGCCGCGTTCCTGACCACCGGCGATCCAAAATCGGTCGAGGCAAAGGCCACGCTGTTCCTTCGGCGGAAAATCACCTTTGAAGGTGTTGGGTGACAGCACCTCTTGCGTAACGGGCCAATCGGCACCATCTTTGAACGATGTTCAAATATTCCTCATTCGCCGCAATGTTCATGTGCATCGCCTTTCCCGCAATGGCCCAGGCGCCAATCCTGTCTGTTCCACCCAATGCTCCGGCAAGCGCCGAAGCTGATCGAAGCAATCCGGCCGCATGGCAAGCGGCCATGCCGTCGCTGGAGATCGTCGCGGCCTTTGTTGCTGAAAAGGACGAGCGTGGCGAAAATGGAGAGCATATCCCCCGCGCAAGTGTGGAGTTTGCGAGCGGCGAAGAGGTCTATTTTTACGTCTCATTCGCCAATGTCGCCCGTAACCCGGTCGGACAACCGGGCGCGGAATTCCTCATTTCCCTCCGGGCGCAAGTGCGCTCCGCAACCGGTGAGCCGCTGAGCCCTTGGCTGGACATTCACCGTTATTCCGGCAGCATGACCATGGCACCGGATGATCCCGAATATTTCCAAAGCTGGATCACCGGCGGGTTGGGCCCGGAATTACCGCCTGGCCAATACCAGCTGGCCCTCGAATTTACGGATCTCTTCCGCACAGAATTGGGGATGGATGCACCGGTCGAGGTTGTGTTCGATCTGGTCTATCCCTGACCGTTCAGCGCAGATTAACGCGTCGCCGTGCACTACAATTGTAGTTACAGAAAAACTACAGGAAAACTACAGGTTCAGGACTCGCATTTTCGGCTGTGATGCGACTATCACAGCGCGTGATTTGAACGCCGCGTTGAATTGACGTAAGCCGCGTAGACCTCTCTCAATGGGCACAAGACTATGACCAAGAACATCGCGATCCTCGGGGCGTCCGGATATACTGGGGCCGAGCTCTGCCGCCTGATCTGCGGGCACCCGGATATGCGTATCGTGGCCCTGACCGGCGACCGCAAAGCGGGACAGGCCATGGCCTCGGTCTACCCGTTCCTGCGCACCGCCGATTTGCCTGATTTGCAGCGCATCGAGGATGTGGATTTCTCTGGGGTCGATCTTGCTTTTTGCGCCTTGCCGCATGCGACATCACAAAGTGTTATCAAAAACTTGCCATCTGATCTTAAAGTTGTGGACTTGTCGGCGGATTTCCGGCTGCGGGATCCGGCCATGTATGCCAAATGGTACGGGAAAGATCATGACGCGCCAGAGCTTCAGGGCGAGGCTGTCTATGGTCTGACCGAGTTCTACCGCGATGAAATCCGCAAAGCCCGGCTTGTTGCCGGCACCGGCTGCAATGCCGCGACGGGGCAGTTTGCCCTTCGGCCCGTAATTGCAGATGGATTAGTCGATCTGGACGAGATCATCATCGACATGGTCGTCGGCGTTTCCGGCGCGGGGCGCAGCCTGAAGGAAAACCTCCTCCACGCCGAACTCAGCGAAGGCACCCACGCCTACGCCCTGGGCGGCACGCACCGGCATTTAGGTGAGTTTGATCAAGAGTTTAGCCTGTTGGCCGGACGCCCTGTTGAGGTGCAATTCACCCCACATCTCGCGCCATTCAACCGCGGCATCCTCGCGACTGTGTACGTTAAGGGCGAAGCGGATGCGATCCACACTTCTCTGACCAACGCATACGATCACGAACCGTTCATCGAAGTGCTTCCGATGGGCCAGGCCCCCTCGACACATGACGTCAGAGGCACCAATTACTGTCATATCGGGGTCGCAGCTGACCGCCGGTCAGGCCGCGCGCAAATCGTGGCGGCGCTGGACAATTTGTGCAAAGGCTCCTCAGGACAGGCGATCCAGAACGCCAACCTGATGCTGGGGCTGGAGGAGACGGCGGGCCTGATGGGCTTGGGCGTGTTTCCGTAGGGAGAGAGTGCGATGCGGAGTTTGAAGCGACAGCGACGCATTCAGGTAATTTTATTGGCAGCTGTGGCCCTGATCGGGTCCACCGGGCTGATCATCTGGGCGTCCCAGGACGCCTTCAACTTCTTCCGCCCGCCCGCCGAGATCGCCAGCAATCCCCCACCGCCAAACGAAGTTTTCCGCATCGGCGGTCTGGTTGAAGAAGGCACCTTGGTACGGGGAGAGGGCGAAACGATCACCTTCAGCGTGACCGATGGCGCGGCCTCAATCCCGGTCAGCTATACCGGCATTCTGCCCGATCTCTTCAACGAAGGCGAAGGCATGGTGGGCACCGGGCGCCTGGTCGATGGCGTCTTTCAGGCCTCCGAAATCCTCGCGCGCCATGATGAGACGTATATGCCCGCCGAAGTGATTGAAGCGCTGGAAGAACAGGGCGTTTACCGCGACCCCGGCGAAAGCTGATCTCTCAGCCCTTTCTTCTGCCTATCGGCTTTCCGGTCAAATGATCCGTACACGGGTAACACTTCCTTAACCCTGCCATGGTGGATTCAGAGCTCAGGACCAATTGAGCATGGAGGGGAGAGCCATGCTGTCGGTTCGATCCATAGCAGAAGATATTGTTGCCCGAGAGGGCGGTTTCGTGAACGACCCCGATGATCCGGGTGGGGCGACCAAACATGGTGTGACGATCCACACGATGCGGTCGCTTGGCCTTGACCTGGACGAGGACGGCGATGTGGATGTCGCCGATGTGCGGCTGGTCACGCCCGACCTTGCGACCGATCTATTCATCGAGCACTATTTCAAACGCCCACGGATTCATCTGCTGCCGGAGCCGTTGCAGGCCAGCGTTTTCGATATGCAGGTCAATGCGGGCTCGAACGCGGTGCGCATCCTGCAAAGGCTGCTGAGAGACATGGGCCTCGACATCGCTGTGGACGGCGCCATCGGCCCGCAGACCGCGCGGGCCGCCCATGCCGCCTTGGCGCAGGCCCCGGACCATCTGGTCGATGCCTACGGCATTGCACGGCGGAACTACTATTACAGATTGGCTGATCGTCGCCCTGCCAGCCGAAAATATGCCCGGCGGCGGGATGGTGGCAAAGGCGGCTGGATTGTACGGGCCGAGGAATTCATCTCGCCCGCTACCATCTGACCGCCGCACAGCACCGCGAAAGGACAGCATCATGGGGCTGATGAACCGCGGGCTCGGCGAAACCGTCGAAGGGATAGGGGAGGCTGCCGAAGGGCTTTCCGAGGTCTTCGTTCCCAATGCGACGCGCGCCATGGAACTGGCAGCCGAGATTCACCAAGCGACCTTGGAGACTGCGGCGGCTGAATTTGAGCATGCGGGCACGGGCTGGTTTGACCGCATGATCAACGGCCTCAATCGCCTGCCGCGCCCGATGCTCGCCTTGGGTACGCTGGGATTGTTCATCTATGCGATGGCAGATCCGCAAGCCTTTGCAGCGCGGATGATCGGGTTGCAGGAAGTGCCGGAACCCCTGTGGTGGCTTCTTGGCGCCATTGTCAGCTTCTACTTTGGCGCGCGAGAGCTGCATTATGCGCGCGACACGCCATCCGGCGAAGGTGGAACAGGCACATCCCTTCGCAGACGTCGCCTGAGGGATCGATTGGGTGGGATTTTTGGGCGACGTCGACGCCAACCTGCGCCCGATACTGGCGCAGAAAACCCCGCGCTGAGCGATTGGCAACGCGACTAGCGCCAATCCTCCGGGCGGGTGCCAGAGACAGAGGCAAGCAGGCCAGTCATCAGACCCGTGGCTTCAAAGAGCAGTTGCTTTGGCAAATGCTCATTCCGGGCATGTTGCGAACATTCGGGGTAGGAATGGGGCACCCAGATCGTGGGCAGGCCCATCGTGTCTCGGAATATATCGTTGGGAAGGGAGCCGCCAAGCGAGGGTAGGATCGCAGGAGCCCGCCCTATCACGGCTTTCGCAGCTTCAACGATACGCGTGACTGCCGGGTGGTCCAAAGGCGTCGCACTTGCGCGAAATGCCGGGCCTTCCGGGGTGATGGTGATCTGCTCAAAGCCGTTCCGGTCGAGGTGATCGCGCAGCGCCTGCATCAACCCGTCAGCATCCGTGCCGGGCGCATACCGCAATTGGACCCAGGCACTGGCCTTCGGCGGAATGGCATTGACTGGGGCAGGGGGGTGGCCTGCATGCAAGGCCAGCACTTCAGCGGAAGACCAGGCATGAATACGCTCTGCCGGGCTTAAGCCCGCGGTGCCCCAGTTTTCATCAACAGCGCCCCCGGCTGGTGTGATCGACGCCAGCGCGGCGCGCGTCGCAGCAGGGATATCGCCTGGCGTCCAAGCGTCAATCTGCAACGCCCCATTGCGATCCACGATCGTGCCAAGGGCATGGGCCAGTTCAATGGCGGGATTGCGCAGCGCTCCGCCGAAATTCCCCGAATGGCGGCCGCTTTCCCGGTGCTCAAGATCCAGGCGATAGGTCACACCGCCCCGCGCGCCCAGAAACAGTGTGGGCGTATCGGCCGCAACCCGCGGCCCGTCGGACGCAAGCAGTATGTCCGCCGTCAGAGCCTCTGTGTGCTGCGCGCAAATTTCCGCCAGGCCGGGTGAGCCGATTTCTTCGCCCATCTCGATCAGCCAGATCAGGTTGAACCCCAATTCCCCGCGCTCGGCCAATAAGGTTTCAACTGCAGTGAGGTTGACCAGAAACTGACCCTTGTTGTCGGCGATCCCACGCCCGAACCAATTACCGTTGTCCTCCGTGAGGGCCCAAGGGTCCCGCGCGTTGATCCAATCCCCTTCCATGCCCGGCACAACATCACCGTGCGAATAGGTAAGCACGGTCGCATTGGCCGGGTCTTCAATGCGGCGCGCGATCAGAAAGGGCACGCCGGCCTGCTCATGACGCTGCAGTGTGAATGACAGCGCGCTTAACCAGCCACCGATCAGATCGAAGTAGGCGGCGGCCTGGTGCGCGGCATCTTCACGTTGGGCATCGGTCTTTTGCGCAATCATTTCCGCCAACCGCGCTTTGAACACCGGGCTGCGTGCGTGGGCCATTCCTGCCATAGCAAGGTCTGAGGCAAACATCGACATGTCCCTTTATCTTTCAAATGGCCAAGAGGCCTTTTGTGCTACCGCTGAAGTGTGATCCTTTTCTTAAGCATTTGCACCTATCGAAACAGGGCAACACCGTTGGTGGTATGAGTGGGCGACGTGCGATGGGCCATTGGCGCAGCAGACACATGAAGATCGCAATCGTCGATGATCTGCCCCATCGGGCGGAACGCATCAAAGCCGCACTTGCCAGCGACACCCGATTTGCAACCGGCGCGATTTGGTATCCAACTCTGAGTGACGCTTATGTCGGGATTGAGCTTGCGGAGCCGGAGTTTGTCATTGTCTCCGCAACCTTCAGCGCCTTGGCTGAGTTTGCGATGTTCAAGGCCCTGCTCAATATGCTTCGGGTGCCCCATATCGTGATTGGCGCAACCGAACGGTCGCGCGCCGAGACAAAGGCCCGATGGGCCGACGACAGCCATGTCGCATCCTTCCTTGATCGACTCGACGCACATCTCAATGGCGCCAGACCCCAACCGAAGCCCCATATGCCCACGCCAGACACTCCGATGCGCCCGGTGCTGATCGGTAGCTCAACGGGTGGGGTAGAAGCCCTCGAAACCATTTTGCGAAACTTCGGCCCGAAGTGCCCGCCCACACTGGTTGTCCAGCACATCAAACCGCATTTTCTGGCAGCCATGGTTGCGCGACTGAACAAAGCCTGCCCCGCGCGCATTGTCGAAGCGGAAGATCATATGACGTTGAAGCGCGGCGTTGTTGCGGTGGCCCCCGGTGGGCCAAGGCACCTTGAATTGGTCAGCCGCACGCGCATGGCCCTGGTCGATGGCGCGCCCGTCAGCGGGCACCGCCCTTCCGTGGACAGGCTATTTCAATCCGCCACCAGATTTGCACCCGCGGCGGTCGCCGTGATCCTGACCGGCATGGGACGCGACGGCGCGGTGGGGATGGCACAATTGCGAAAGGCGGGCGCATGGACCATCGCGCAGGACGAGGCGACTTCTGTGGTCTACGGCATGCCGCACGCGGCCAAGCAGGAGGGCGGGGTTTGCAAGGTTCTCCCCCTTCGCAGGATTGGGCCGTCGATCCTTGAGGCGGCGAGCCACGCCGGAGCCGCGCAAGGAGCAGTTCGTCCATAACGCAAATGCAGGGACGATGGCGGCGAAACAAGCCGCCCTTCCGGTTATTCGCTCGCGCCTATCTGTTCCCATAGGTGTTTAGGTTTATGAGCAAAGCTCGTCCAGGCTGGCTCGCGCATTCGCACGCATTGCCAAAAATGTCGGTGGTAAAGTTGGCTCATGACTTTTGGAAACGGGTAAACCTAAGGACAGGCATCCCTATAATAAGGTATCAGCGAGACGGGTTAGTCCGCCTAGAGGCCCGTTTTTTGTGCAGACGGTGTCGGCCGTTATTTGAACGAGGAGACGTCGGTCGCAAAGCGATGGATGCAGCGCCTTGTCCTAGCGGGGCTATCCGGCATTCCAACCGCGCAATCTACCAAGCGGCAATCAAAATAATCCAAGAGCTGAAAGGTCGGCAGGCATGAGTATGAAGTCAGGTCTAAAACGTTTGGCGGCGCATGACTTGAGACGGCCGACTGGGGTCTGCGGAGGATCGGCTTCAGAACGGAGAAGTGAGAGTGCTCGATGCGGCGATGCCTTACGACAATTTACGCTTACCCTCGCGGGCGCCGCCTTGTTACGCATTTTGCCTAAATGCTTTCATCTTCCGTCGTTCATGCAAGCCAATCGGCCGCATTGGCGCCACACAGAGTTTCAGCAATGTCAGCCAAATAGTCACCGAAGTCAGTTAACCAGCCCAATGCTGGTTGAATTAACTCGACAAACCTTCCCAAGGCCGAGGCAAGCTGCACATACCGCCACCTCTTTCGGGAAAATCTGACACTCCTGAGCAAGTCCAAAAAAGCGAAAGCGACCTAACGAAAAACCTTGTCAGCATCGGGGAATTGGACCGAGCCTTGCAAAATTTGCGCAAGGGTCACCATCTTTCGACAATTTGCTGTTAATGCAAACTCTGAACCCGTCAACAGAACGAACATTCGCCCAACTTATTTCGCATTCCAAGGCTAGCTGCCTGTCTGCAAAAGTCGAAGCAGTTCTTGCAGAAGGTCGAAAGTGGATGAGTATTACCGTCGTTGGTTCGGTTGCGACTATTGATTTGACGCAAGCGGACGTGGATGCCGGCACGTCTATCAATGATGCCTTGCAGGATCTCGAGGCCTATCTCGCGGCCAATCCCGGCGCGACTTCGGGCCAATTGAATATCACGGAGTCCATGACTTTCAGCGAAACGCTGATTGGTCGCGATGATGTTGTCCTGAACATAAATAGTGGTGTCACGCTGACGCTGGACACAGCTGTCGCACGCAACGCTTATGACATTTCGAATACGAGCAACTCTGGCCTGACAGGCAGCGGTACATTCGATGTCAATGACAATGCCAAGTACGGCGTTTACGGCATGGCGGCCACGGACGTGCAGATCGGCAATGTGGCGGACACGTCTGTTGGTGCGGACAAGCTGAGTATTGTCGGCTGGCAATATGGCGTTGCCATTGAGTCAAGCGAGACCGAAGCGGCCCGCGACATCACCATCTCGAACCTGTCGGTGACGGATCCGGGCACGACCGGCGTCAACTTCCCCATCCTGATTTCGCACCGCCCGGGCCTGAACGGAGAATGGGTGCGCAACGTCAATCTCAGCGATGTGTTGGTGGATGGTGGCACACTCCAGCCTGATGGCAGTCGCGAAGGCGGCGCGCACAGTGTGGACAACCAGTACACGGCTGACCAGATCACCCTACAAGGCGTGTTCGGTGGCTCCCTGACCAATGTCGTGTCCCAGAACGGGGGCGAGAACGGGATCACCGTCTCTTTCGGGTCGCGTGACATCACGCTGACCAACGTAGAGACCTATGGCAACGACGCGCATGGTCTAAATATAGGCGGCGGGGTGCACGCGCTTGATGTTGCGGACACCACCAACATTACCCAGAACATGACGGTGCGTGGAGAGTTTTCCGGTGCGCTGGGCGAGGCGAATTTCATCGACGGCACCCGCTTCTGGATCACCGATGCGCGCGGCGGGCTGTTACAGGTGGGTGAGCGCCTTTTGGACGATGCGACCGGTCTGCCGATCTTGGCGGCGGACGGCAGTGAGCTGACGGTTCTGGAAACCTACCGCACCCGTGATATCACGGTGAACGGCATCACTTCGGACGGCAACGGTCTCAACGCGGACCTGATGCGCAATGATGATGGGGCTCTGACCGCCTTTGCGGATGTCTATATTCAGCAGGCAGATCGGGCATTCGTCAGTGGCACCGTTTCCGGCGAAGGGCGCGATGATCCGCTCGGTGGACAGGCGATGCACTTTGGGGTGTTCGTCACCAACTCGACCTACACTTTGGGCGACATGACCTTCCCCGAATATGGCAGTTTCCATGTGCCTGTGGGGGAGTTTGCCGACACGACGTTGCTCAACCTCGGCACGCTCTATTCCAGCGTCATCACTGGAACATCCTTGGGTGACACGCTGGACGGCACGGCGTCGGGCGACACCTTCGTTGGCAACGATGGCGATGACAATTTCAACGGGCGTGAGGGCGATGACACCATTGATGGTGGTCTGGGCAACGACACGCTGACAGGTCAGGACGGCAACGACTCAATCATCGGGGGAGAAGGCACGGATACGCTCAGCGGCCTGGAAGGCAATGACACGCTGGAGGGCGGCGCTGGTGCGGACCAGATCTTTGGCGGTCTGGGCGACGATGTGCTGGATGGTGGAACGGAAAACGACCAGCTGACCGCAGGCGCGGGCAACGACACACTTATCGGCGGCGCAGGCGAAGATAACCTTGCCGGTGAAGACGGCGATGACAGCCTGGAGGGCGGCGCCGACAACGATCAACTGACCGGCGGCGATGGTAGTGACACGCTCAACGGCGATGACGGCGACGATCGTCTCTTTGGCGGTGTCGGGATCGACACGCTTCGCGGCGGCGACGGGAACGATTACCTTGATGGTGGGTCCGACGGTGACGCGTTCTTTGGTGGCACGGGTGAAGATACCGTCGCCTACACAAACGCCACAGCAGGAGTCGTGGTCGATCTCGCTGACAGTTCGCGGAACACCTATGTCGCGGCGGGCGATACGTTTGACGGGATCGAGCATATTGACGGCACCGACTTTGCGGACGGCCTTTACGGGGACGCACAGGGCAACACCCTGTCGGGATTTGAGGGGAACGACACACTTTCTGGCGGGCGAGGTGACGACGAGCTGAACGGGGGTGTCGGCCATGACCTGCTTATTGGTGGCGAAGGTGCCGACACGCTGAACGGAAATGCTGGGATTGACACGGCTTCTTACGAGACAGCAACCAATGCTCTCACGGCCAACCTGGCGAATGCCGCAACGAATACAGGTGATGCGGCCGGAGACGTCTACCAGCAGGTAGAGAACCTCATCGGGTCTGCCTTTGATGACATCCTGACCGGAGATCATCTGGCGAACGTGATCCAAGGGGGCAGCGGTGGCGATGTGCTGAATGGCGGCGGCGGCGCAGACTCGCTGTCGGGCGGAGAAGGCAATGATACGCTGGACGGCGGCGCAGGCGCAGATACGCTCGACGGCGGCGACGGCTTTGACGCCGCGAGTTTCGGCTCGGCAACGTCTTCTTTCAACCTGGACCTCGAAAACGCTGCGCTGAACAACGGCATCGCCATGGGCGACGTTCTGATCAGTATCGAACACCTCTTGGGATCATCATTTGCCGACGCATTCTCCGGTGATGCTCAGAACAATCTCATGGAGTCCTTTGGTGGCGACGATACCCTACGTGGGCGAGACGGCGACGACACGCTGCGTTCCGGCGCCGACAACGATCGGGTCGAGGGCGGTGCTGGCAATGACGTGATCGATGGCGGCGAAGGCGCGAATGTACTGGAAGGCGGGACCGGTAACGACAGCATCACCTCAGGCGCGGGTACAGACCGCGTAGTTGCAGGCGATGATGATGACAGCGTCTCCTCCGGTGGCGGGGCGGATACCGTCGAAGGCGGAATGGGTAACGATTTCATCGATGCTGGTGCGGGCGATGACCGTGTCCTCGGCGAGGACGGCGCAGATACAATCATTGCGGGCGATGGTGCCGACAGCATCCTGGGCGGTGCGGGTGACGACAGCATTGATGCCGGGGATGGAGATGACACGATCGATGCCGGTGCCGGCAACGATACCGTTGAAGGCGGCGCAGGATATGATGTGCTGATCTTCTCGAATGCCACGGGAGCGATCATCCTCGACTCCGAAAACGCATCGCAAAACGCCGGTGAAGCCCTCGGCAAAGTGATCACCGGAGTGGAAGAGATCACCGGGACCGCTTTTGGGGACAGCATCGCAGGTGCTGCTGACAACAACAACTTCAGCGGTGGCGATGGTAACGACACCCTGCTCGGCCGCGACGGCGATGATACGCTTTCGGGCGGCAACAACGACGACCTTCTCATTGGCGGTGCCGGGGCAGATGTGCTGAATGGCAACCTTGGGTTTGATACGGCCACCTATGCCGATGCGACCGCGGGTGTGACAATTGACCTGGTCAACGGCCTGAACAATACCGGAGACGCGGCTGGCGACGTCTTTTCCTCGATCGAAGCCTTTGTTGGCTCTGCCTACAATGACAGCTTTTTAGGCACAGGCGGCGCAAACATGTTCACCGCGGGCGGTGGTGACGACACCATTGATGGCGGAGGTGGCGCAGACACCCTTGCGGGGGGAACCGGAAATGACAGCATCATTGGAGGAGTTGGCAACGACTCCTTGTTGGGCGCCGGAGGAGACGACATCTTTGTTGGCGGTTCTGGTGCGGACACGATGTCCGGTGGTGCGGGCATCGACACTGCAGACTTTTCGCTTTCGACCCGAGTGGTATTCGTCGATCTTGTGAATGCAAGCAGCAATGCCGGTGAAGCCGTTGGCGATGTCTTCCTCAGCATAGAGAACATCGTTGGCGGCGCCTTGAACGACGTCCTTTATGGTAGTGGCGCGGCCAACCGTTTTGTTGGAAATGCGGGCAATGACATTTTAGATGGGCGCAGCGGCAACGACACACTGGAAGGTGGTATCGGCGATGACCGTTTGACCGGCGGCGCGGGCAACGATCTGATTATGGTGGGCGATGGCGCTGACATTGCGTATGGCGGGTCGGGCCATGACACGCTGACCGGTGCCACTGGCAATGACACCCTTGTTGGCGGCGGCGATGCAGACCAGATCACGGGCGGCGTTGGCGAAGACCTTGTCTTTGGCGGGATCGGCAATGATGATATTCGGGGCGGCACCGAGAATGACGTCGTCTATGGCCAAGGCGACAACGACGCGATTTACGGTGAGGAGGGTGACGACTTCCTCAATGCAGGTGCCGGAAACGATCAGGTGTTTGGAGGTCTCGGCGCAGACCAGCTTTTCGGCAGTGGCGGCTCTGACACCCTTTTTGGCGGCGATGGCGCCGACACGATCAACGGCGGAGCTGCGAACGACACTTTGATGGGTGAGGAGGGGAACGACTCGCTGCAGGGTTCGCTCGGCAACGATCTGGTACAGGGTGGCGTGGGCAACGATACACTCAGCGGCGGCTTGGCCCGTGACACGCTTGAAGGTGGTGACGGCAACGATGCGCTGCGCGGCAATCAGGATGATGATGCGCTGTACGGTCAGGCCGGCGAGGACTTCCTGCAGGGCGGCGACGGCAACGACATCCTTGATGGCGGTGCGGATGCAGACCGGATCAGGGGCGAGAATGGCGATGATACCGTCTCGGGCGGCGAGGGCACGGATGTATTTGAGTTCCGAAACGGATGGGGTAACGATCGGATTGAAGACTTCGCCAATGATGGATTGGAGAAACTCGATTTCCGGTTTGTCACGGGCGTGGACGATGTCAGCGATTTTGTTCTCACGGATGTGGCGGACGGAACACTGGCGACGTTTGGTGCGGACTCCTTCCTGTTGGTTGGGATCGCAAGCACCGAAGTCGGAAATGACGACTTCATGTTCTAGGGCAACCATTCCCAGAAATGGTACACCACGTGCTAAGCGAGTGATTACCAATCTATGCTTGTTTTCTTTGCCGCAAAGCCGGATTGAACTCGAGCAGCCCTACCGAAACCACGATTTGCCTGTTCGGACCCGAGCCATACTTGTGTCCGCAAGAGCCGGAACTCCGATCCCTCAGAGCTGTGGCGGAAATGGAGTCATGACAGATTTCGACATGTACCAATTCGACAGGGTTACAGACCATATCGACTGGCTTCATGGAATTGCAAATCTCGCCAAGGTGGGGGCGGCGGCCACAGCTTCAGCCCTTCCATCCCTGAGCTGCACAATGCTCGGGGCTAAATTCTTTAAGTGATCCACCGCTTGACGCCTGATTGCGCGAGGAATGCCGGGGCTTTTGCAAGTTCCGTGCAACTGGGCGGTGAGGTTGCAAAGATGTTAGCCCAAGCGAAACACACAGCAGGGTTCCTGCATGGAATGGCGGTCGATCACGTGAACAAGTTGGAAGCATATCTGGCGTGCAGATGATGACCTACGGAGAAAAGCACGACCGTTTCGACGCGCTTGAAACCAAACTTGTTGATGCCCAAAACCTAGTCGAGGCGTTACAGTTCGTTGTTTGAGATGCGATGCAACAGAGCGTGTCACAAGACGGCAGGCTGCGGCGCCGGAGCGACGCGGTTTTTGGCATCGCGAATGCACATGAACGGTCCTCCGTGACTTTGCCGGACACATCCGCCTAGGCGCCTTTGTATGAATGCTTGCACGCGCAACCGAGCATGGTCTGGCCAATTCCTTGCCGAGATCATGCGCATTGTAGGCGCTCACCTGCTCAACACCGCACCATCTAGATTGGCATGAAGCGGCCAACCTGCACGTGTTGGACGCCTGGGGTGCGGGTGTGGCCGCTAAAGCTCGTAAAATCGGCTATGCCGAACGTTTCCCCAACCGGTCCACGATGCTCACCGAGACGCGCCACGAGCGTCCAAGCGACTTGCGGAAGGTCATCAACGGGCACAGCGACCTGATCTTCTACAGGTTCGCAGATGGTGCTGGGAGTATTTCCAGCTGCAAATTACTCGACCGAAGAGCCTTCCGCGCGGCGCGAATTTGACATTCACAAGACGGGCATAGCATCCACTAGCGTGAGCAACGCAATGTGTGATCCGGAGGCACAGCAAATTTGTATTGCGGGTGCTATTGGTTTTGGTGTCCCGCAATGTAATTGAACGGAAGCTGGAGTCTGCGTAACTTGCCGGTAAAGTTGTTGGTCACTTCGCTGGTCTAATAAGGTTCAGGTTCAGAAGTCTTTTTGTACAACTTCTCGTCCGAGAACTGTGGCGGAGAGACAGGGATTCGAACCCTGGGTGGGCTTGCACCCACAACGGTTTTCGAGACCGCCCCGTTCGACCACTCCGGCACCTCTCCGCGGATAGGGTTGTCGCCCGTGGGCGGCGGGATAGCGGCAAGCGTTCCGCCGCGCAAGAGCCATCTGGGTGAAAACCGATTTGACCTTGTGGTCTTTTCCGTCAGGATCGCCAAAACGCAAAGGCAGCGTCTGACCGACATTGCCGTGACGCCAGTAAACTGCACCGGAGAGTCCATGATCCGCGCTACCTGTCTTGCTCTGAGCCTTTTGGTTCCCGCCTTCGGGGCCGATGCCCAGATCCAACCCGCATCTTCGGTTCCCGGAAGCATCTTCGCCGTAGAAGAACCCGAGCTTTTCGCGATGTTCGAGGCGATGGGGATGTATGAAATGCTCCCGATCATGGCCGAAGAACACGTGATGGGGGCTGAGGCGATGCAGGCCGGTCTGTTCCCCGGGCGCGGCGGGGAGGCCTGGCAACAAAGGATCGCCTCCATTCACAGCCCTGAACGTTTGGTAACCCTGTTTGAGGCAAATTTTCCCTCCAGCGACGTCAGCGCTGAGACAATCCGCGCCGTCACCGACTTCATGCAATCCGACGCCGGCCAACGCCTTATCCAGGGCGAGATTGCCGCCCGCCGTGCCTTTCTGGAAGAGGATGCGATCGCGAACGGAAACGCCGCACTGCTTCTGGCGATGGAAACGGGGGATGCCCGGTTGGAGAGCTTGCGCGCCTTCAACGAGGTCAACGACCTGATCAATCGCAATGTCTCGGGCGCTTTGAACGCCCGCTTCTCCCTGTTCCGTGGGCTGGCCGATGGCGGCGCGTTTGAAGACGATATGGGCGAAGATCTGATGATCGACGATGTCCTGGCCCATGAGCCTCAGATCCGTGAGGCCACGGTTGAATGGTTGTTCTCGTTCCAGGCGACGGCCTATGCAGATGTCGAGAACAGTGATCTTGAGGCCTATGTTGCCCATTCAGAAAGCGAGGCAGGTCAAGAAATCATCGCGGCCTTGTTCATCGCTTTCGACAACCTTCTGGGAACCCTGAATTACGATGTCGGATATGCCGCCGCGCCATATATAGGCGGCGAAGATCTCTGACATTTGCGCGCGTCGTTTCGGGTTGACATATTCCCACACCTCCAGCAGATAGCGGCTTCTGCGCGTGCCCGGATTCTCCGGCGTGTGCGGATATGGTAATGAACGCTCCGACCGGGGCGCGCTGTCCGAGGCGGGGAAACCCGAAAACACTGCGAACGCGCAGGGCCACACGACGCGGGTAATGAAGGATAGACACATGTTCGCTGTCATGAAGACAGGCGGCAAGCAGTACAAAGTTCAGGCGGGTGATAAACTTCGCGTGGAAAAGCTTGCAGCAGAGGCCGGTGAAACGGTCCAGTTCAACGAAATTCTGATGCTGGGTGGCGATAGCGCTACGGTCGGCGCACCGCTTGTGGAAGGTGCCGCTGTTCAGGCCACGGTTGTGGACCAGATCAAGGGCGAGAAGCTCATCCACTTCGTCAAGCGCCGTCGCAAGCATTCGTCGAAGCGTAAAAAGGGGCATCGCCAGCAACTGACGCTGATCGAAATCACCGAAGTCCTTGCCAAGGGTGGTGACAAGACAGGTGTGAAGGCGGCTGTTGGCGCAGGCTCCGTCGCAGGTGTGGCTGTTGCCGCCGCTGCGGCAAAGCCCGCGAAGAAAGCCAAGGCAGACGCGCCCAAGGCTGAGGCCCCCAAGGCCGAAAAGCCCAAGGCCAAAAAGGCCGAGGCCGCTCCGGCGCCCGCCGCTGCTGGCGCAGATGACCTCAAGCAATTGTCCGGTGTTGGACCCGCGCTTGAGAAGAAACTGCACGAAGCTGGTGTGACCACTTTCGCTCAGATCGCCGCCTGGGGCGCCGATGACATCGCGGCGATGGACGAGAAGCTTTCGTTCAAGGGTCGGATCGAGCGTGAAGGCTGGGTCGATCAAGCCAAGAAAATCGTCGAAGGCTAAGGAGACAAACACATGGCACATAAAAAAGCAGGTGGTAGCTCCCGGAACGGCCGCGACTCCGCTGGTCGCCGTTTGGGCATCAAGAAGTTTGGTGGCGAAGCCGTCATCCCGGGCAACATCATCGCGCGTCAGCGCGGCAACAAGTGGTGGCCGGGTGAAGGCGTCGGCGAAGGCAAAGATCACACGATCTTCGCAACCGTCGAAGGCAACGTGACCTTCCGCAAAGGCTTCAAAGGCCGCACCTTCATTTCCGTACTCCCAGCCGCAGAGGCTGCCGAGTAACCACCCGTCCCAAGGGTAATATTTCAGGGGGCCGGTGGAAACGCCGGCCCCTTCGCATTTCTGTAACTGCTCTTGTGCAAAAGGGCCGCGATGCCCACCTGTGAAGGCGGGGATGAGAGGCCAACAAGAGCAATCGGTTCGGAGGAGGACCGAGATATGAAACAGGAAACGATCCTGCGTACGGCCCCCAACATGGAGGCCGCTCACATGCAGATCCAGACACCGCGCATGGTATTGCGCCCGATGCGCGCGTCCGATTCCGGGCTGATCGCGCTTTATCATGCTGACAAGCGTGTGGCCGAGATGACGACATCGATACCCCATCCATTGCCACCGGGCGCGACAGAAAGCTTCATGGGCAAGTTCCTGCGCGACGATGTGGAGCATACGGCCTGGGTCATGGATGCCAGCAGCTTTGGCGGGGCCGAGGTTCTAGGGATCATCTCGCTCGATCAGATGGATCGCGGCCAGTCAGAAATCGGCTACTGGGTCGCGCCCGCGATGTGGAACACCGGCTTCGCATCTGAAGCCGTTCATGCCTTGGTTGACGCAAACCCACTGAAGAACAAGACGATCTTCGGCTCGGTCTTTCAGGACAATCCAAGTTCGGCCCGGGTCCTGACGAACGCAGGTTTCGACTATCTGGGCGATGCCGAAGCATTTTCGGTCGCGCGTGCAGCGAAAGTTGCGACGTGGACTTACCTCAAGCGATTGGGGTAGGAGGCAGGCGTACGGACCTTGGGGGGCCAGCCCCCCAAACCCCCCGGCATATTTGAAGAACAAAGATGGGGCGGGCGTCCGCGCGCGCGATTTCCGATGAAATTTCTCGATCTGGCGAAAGTCTATATCCGCTCGGGCAGCGGTGGCGGCGGAGCGGTTTCGTTCCGGCGTGAGAAATATATCGAATATGGCGGCCCCGATGGCGGCGATGGCGGGCGTGGTGGCGATGTCTGGATCGAAGTGGTTGAAGGGCTGAATACCCTCATCGATTTCCGTTACCAGCAGCACTTTTTTGCAAAGAACGGTCAGCCTGGTATGGGCAAGCAGCGCACCGGCAAGGATGGCGATGACATTCTGTTGCGTGTGCCTGCGGGCACCGAAGTGCTGGAAGACGATCAGGAAACGCTGATCGCCGATCTCGATGTGGTCGGGCAGCGGCTTTGCGTGGCCAAGGGCGGCAATGGCGGTTTTGGCAACCTGCACTTCAAAAGCGCCACCAACCAGGCGCCGCGCCGGGCCAATCCGGGGCAAGAAGGCGTCGAGCGCACAATCTGGCTGCGTCTGAAGCTGATCGCGGATGTGGGCCTTTTGGGCCTGCCCAATGCCGGCAAATCCACCTTCCTGTCGGCCACATCGAACGCGCGGCCCAAGATCGCAGATTATCCCTTCACGACGCTGCACCCCAATCTGGGCGTTGTTGGCGTCGATGGCGCGGAATTTGTTGTGGCCGACATTCCTGGTCTGATCGAAGGGGCCAGCGAGGGCAGGGGGCTTGGCGATACGTTTCTTGGCCATGTGGAACGGTGTGCAGCTTTGTTGCATCTGATCGATGGCACGGCAGAGGATGTTTTGGCCGACTACAAGACTATCATTGGTGAGCTGGAGGCTTATGGCGGCGATCTGGCCGAGAAGCCGCGGATCACGGTGCTCAACAAAGTGGACGCGCTGTCGCCTGAAGAAGTGGCCGAGAAACGCGCGGCTCTTGAGGCCGAAGCAGGCCCGGTGATGGAGATGTCCGGCGTTGCACGGACCGGCCTGATCGAGGTGCTTCGCGTGCTGCGGGCCCGCGTTGATGCCGACCGCAAGGCCGAGCGGGAGGCCAAGGAGGACCCTTCGCCATGGCAACCCTGAGCGTTACGGGTGCCAAGCGGGTCGTCATAAAGATTGGCTCAGCGCTATTGGTGGACCGTGAAACAGGTGCTTTGCGCGCCGATTGGTTGAAGGGTTTGGCCTGTGATGTCGCCGCACTGAAGGCTGACGGCACAGACGTCATCCTCGTCTCATCCGGTGCCATTGCGCTCGGGCGCGGCGTGCTTGCGCTGGGGTCTGGTGCGCTCTCGCTGGAAGAGGCGCAGGCGGCCGCAGCCGTGGGCCAGATCCGGTTGGCTCGGGCCTATGAAGAAGCCCTGGCACCGCATGGCCTGACGTCAGCCCAGATCCTTCTGACCCTGGACGATAGCCTTGATCGTCGGCGCTATCTCAACACCCGCGCCACTTTTGCTGCCCTCCTTGCGCGGGGTGCGGTGCCAATCGTCAACGAGAATGACACCATCGCAACGGATGAAATCCGTTACGGCGACAATGATCGCCTTGCGGCCAATGTGGGCGTGATGGCGGGGGCCGATATCTGCGTGCTGCTGAGCGATATTGACGGCCTCTACACAGCTCCGCCCGGAACGGACGGCGCGACGCATCTGCCACTGGTGGAAGAAATCACAGCCGCGATCGAAGCGATGGCCGGTGATGCAGGCTCAGGCCTGTCGAAAGGTGGCATGAAGACCAAGATCATGGCCGCCCGTACGGCCACGGCGGCGGGCTGTGCCATGGTGATCACGCAAGGGGCGGTGGAGCGGCCCTTGCTAGCATTGCAAAACGGCGCAACTGCCACATGGTTCACCGCAAACCTGACCCCGCAACAAGCGCGCAAAGCGTGGATCGGAGCCATGAAGCCGAAAGGATCCGTGCGGCTTGATGCTGGGGCCGTTGCGGCCATGGGCCGGGGCAAATCGCTGCTGCCTGCAGGTGTTGCCAGCGTCGAAGGCGCGTTTGAGCGCGGCGATCCCGTGCGCATGGAGGCCCCGGATGGCACGGCCCTGGGTATTGGCCTTAGCCGCTATACCAGCGTGGAGGCGCAATCGATTGCAGGCCACCATTCCTCTGAGATCGAGCCAATTCTGGGCTATCCGGGCCGGGCCGCCCTGATCCACCGCGATGACATGGCCCTCTAGCCCCTTCCGCTTCGCGCAAAACACCCTATTCTGCCCGCCGACCCTGGAGGCAATGCCATGAAAGACCTGATAGACAATATCCCCGCCCTGATGGCTGATATTGGGGCCCGCGCGAAAGCCGCATCGGCCGAGCTTGCCTTTGCACCAGCCGAAGCGAAGGCCGCGGCCCTCAATGCCGCAGCGGATGCCGTGTGGGCGCGTCGCAGTGAGATCATCGCGGCAAATGCACAGGATATGGACTACGGGCGCGAAAAGGGCCTTTCGGCGGCCATGCTCGACCGGCTGATGCTGGACGAGGCCCGGATTGAAGCGATTGTTGTGGGTCTGCGGGCCGTCGCCGGCCAGGATGATCCGGTTGGACGGGTCATGACCGAATGGGACCGTCCCACGGGGCTCCACATTAAAAGGGTACGCACGCCCCTAGGCGTGATCGGGGTGATTTACGAAAGTCGCCCCAACGTGACGGCGGATGCGGGCGCGCTGTGTCTGAAATCCGGCAATGCTGTCATTCTGCGGGGCGGGTCTGAAAGCTTCCACTCCTCGGCCCTGCTGGTCGAATGCCTCAAAGACGGGCTGCGCGCAGCCTCGCTGCCCGAAGACGCCGTCCAACGTGTGCCGACACGCGATCGCACCGCCGTCAGTGAAATGCTGACGATGACCGACACCATCGACGTGATCGTTCCGCGCGGCGGCAAGGGCTTGGTGGGCCTCGTCCAGCGTGAAGCGCGGGTTCCCGTCTTTGCCCATTTGGAGGGGATCTGCCACATCTACCTTGACGCATCAGCCGACCCGGAAAAAGCGCTGAAGGTTGTGTTGAACGCGAAAACGCGCCGTACCGGGATTTGTGGCTCAGCCGAATGCGTTCTGATCCACCGCGATATTGCAGACACGATTGGCCAGGGCGTTGTGCGCGCCCTGCTGGATGCGGATGTGGATGTGCGTGGGGATGCCGAGGTTCAAAAAATTGGCGGGGTAAGTGCTGCCGCAGACGACGATTGGGGCCGTGAATTCCTGGATATGATCATCGCAGCGCGTGTCGTTGACGATGTGGACGGCGCAATTGCGCACATCCGCCAATTTGGATCAAACCATACAGATTGCATCATCGCTGAGGATGACGGGGTTGCCGATCGCTTCTTCCAACGGCTCGACAGCGCCATTTTGATGCGCAACGCCTCCACGCAATTTGCGGATGGGGGGGAGTTCGGGATGGGCGCCGAGATCGGGATTGCCACAGGCAAGATGCACGCGCGCGGGCCGGTTGGGGCTGAACAACTGACCTCGTTCAAATATCTTGTGACTGGGGACGGCACTATTCGCAGTTAAGGTCATATGCGTGGGGCAGACGTGCGAGGGGCCAGCCCCTCGCGCTCCCCGAGGTATTTTTGAAACAAGGAAGAAGGGCGGCGCAGAATGAGCGACGGGCGGAATGAAAAACCTGCAACGTTGGTGCGGCGCGCAGGGCTGCGGGAGGGCGTCAGCCGCCCCGTAGTGACACCGATCCAGCCGTCCGTTGTGTACGCCTCGCCTTCGATCCAAACGCTTCACGCGCAGTACGAAGGCGGTGCCCATGGCTATACCTATGCGCGCGAAGGGCATCCCAACGCCGAGCTTCTGGCGCGCAAGATCGACATGCTGGAAGGCGCGGAGGGCGGGCTTGTCCTCGGGTCCGGGATGGCCGCGGTTTCGGCCACGATCCTTGGGCTGTTGGGGCAGGGGGATCACATCCTGGGGGGCAATCAGCTTTATGGGCGATCCTTGCGGTTGATGCATCAGGACTTGGCCCGTTTCGGGATTGAAACATCGGTCGCTGATCCCACGAATGTAGCTGCCATGCGGGCGGCGATTACCCCCCAGACCAAGATGATTTTGGTTGAGGCGATATCGAACCCGACACTGCGTGTGGCGGATATGGAAGGGATCGTTGCGCTGGCAAAGGAAGCCGGTGTCATTCTGGCGGTCGACAACACCTTTACCACGCCCATGGCCTACAAACCGTTGGACGCGGGGGCGGATATCACCATCCACTCGGTCACGAAACTGCTTGCGGGTCATTCCGATGTGACGCTCGGCTACGTCGCTGCGCGTACGCCTGATCAGATGCGGTCGATCTACGATTTTGCGGTAACAGTCGGGATGACCCCCGCGCCGCAAGAATGTTGGTTGGCGGAACGCGGGCTTTACACGTTCCCTTTGCGGTTCGAGAAGGCGCAATCCAATGCGGCAGCTTTGGCCGATTGGCTGGCCGAGCATCCAAAGGTCGCGCGCGTCCTTTACCCGGGGCGTGCTGACCATCCAGATCACGCACGCGCCCGCGCACTGACCGGCGGCGCATTCGGGAACATGGTCAGCTTTGAACTGGCTGATCCTACAGAGGCGGCTGCCGATCGCATGGTTCAGGCCGCGCCGGAACTGCCCTTCGCGCCAACGCTGGGGGATGTCGGTACGACGCTGAGCCACCCCGCCTCATCCAGCCATCGCGGCTTAACGGCTGAGGGGCGTGCAGCCCTTGGGATAAGCGATGGGTTTTTCCGTGTTTCCGTTGGGATTGAGCCGATTGAGCTTCTGATTGCAGATTTTGAGGCAGGTCTGGCCGCTGTCTAAAGAACTTTGCGTTTTTTATGACGCATTCTTATCGCGTTCCGCGTTCGCGCCATCGGCGCGAGGCAGCGGGTTGCGATTCAAATCAAACGCAAAGTGCTCTAAACCTCGTGCAACGTGCTGGATGCGCCCAGGGAAATGACATCGAGATCAACGCCGCCTGCCTGCGCCAACATCTCGGCCCGGATCAGGGGGATGTCCGGCACGGCCGGGGCCAGCATCAGGAAGCGTCCTGCGAATCTTCGGTCCCTGAGAGCGGCCAAGAGATCCAAGGCATCGAATCCCGGCGAGATGAGTGGCGACAGTACCAAATCCGGCGCCAAAGAGCCTGCAAATTTATGAAATTTGACCTCGGACAGATTGATATGTTTGACCGATGCCAAAGGGGAAAGGACATGCGGCGGAAGCCGTTTGCGAACGTATTCCGGTAGGGAAATTGTCATCGCAGCCAAGGGCTTAGCCATTCCATGAGGCTCACCGTCTACCGGCATCCATTGGCGTGTGGATTGGTCATGTGGCATGGTGGTCCACCCAAAAGGCGCCGGGTACCCCAAGGGTGGGGACTCATTGAGCGACACCGTCACACACAAGTTATGCTCATCGGGGATTGTTTGCTAGTGCAAGTAATGAAGCCACCTATCTCGGCACCATTGCGCCCTCTTGGAGAATCGGCCCAATGCATGTGGCAACGCTTGATAAGCTGCGGATTTGGGACATGGCGGCCACAGACCCGATGATTGATGCAATCCTGAACGCGGTTCCTGACCCGCTTCTGCACATCGATGCGGAAGGGACAATCGCCAGTGCGAACGGGCCTGCATTGCTGATGCTTGGCGATTGGATCCTCGACCGCAATCATGGAACGGTTTTGCGCCAGCCCGCCCTGCAATCCAGCATAGAGGAGGTGCAAAACGGGGCGCCAACCGCCGAGGCGCGATTTGAACGGTCCGAGCAATCCGGGGTGACCGAATACAAGGTTCGCATCACGGCCCTGCCAACGGGCAATGCGCGCGCGCTGCTGCTGCATTTTTCTGACATAACCCATTTGCGCGAGGCAGAGGAAATCCGCCGCGATTTTGTAGCCAATGTCAGTCACGAATTGCGCACACCGTTAACGGCCTTGCTTGGCTTCATTGAAACCTTGCGCGGCCCGGCCCGGAATGACCCCACAGCCCATGATCGGTTCCTTTCGATCATGGAGGATGAAGCCAGCCGAATGAACCGGCTTGTCTCGGACCTGCTGTCGCTCAGCCGGGTGGAGGCCGCCGAACGGATGCGCCCCAGCGATGTGTTGGACGTTGAAAGTCTTTTGCAGTCCAGCATCGCCGCCTTGCGCCCTCGCGCGGAGGAAACGGGTAACGACCTCAGGCTGGAAGTCGACACGTCAGCCTCGGGCGCGGCGGAGGTGATCGGAGAGCGTGATCAACTGATGCAGGTATTCCTGAACCTCACTGAAAACGCGATCAAATATGGCGGGCCAGCCAAACCCGTCACCCTCCGGATCAGCCGGGGTGAGGGGAGGGGCCTTTTGCGCGGCCCCTTTGTTCAGGTTGATGTGACAGACCAAGGCGACGGGATCGACGGGCTACACCTGCCACGGTTGACCGAACGCTTTTACCGCGTCGACACGCACCGGTCGCGTGAGATGGGAGGAACGGGCCTTGGATTGGCAATCGTCAAACACATCGTCAATCGCCATAGGGGCCGGCTGAAAATCACCTCGGAGAAGGGCAAGGGCAGCACCTTCTCGGTGATCCTTCCGGCCACCTGACGCAACGACATTTGCGGGTGTCATAAAACTGTTACGCAACCGTCACAAAAGCATTGCGAGCCGTCCTTAGGCGGGGCGCCAACGGAGGCCGACAAGCGCCTTCGGGATGTCTGACAAACCAAGTGGAGAGAGTTCCAACATGTCTTTCGCAAAGCTCAGCGTATCGGTTCTGGCCATTGCCGCCGTTTCCGCAACCACAGCCGCCGCACAAAGCCGTGACAACGTGCAGATTGCCGGGTCGTCGACCGTTCTGCCCTACGCCACGATCGTCGCCGAAGCCTTCGGTGAGAACTTCGAATTCCCGACCCCGGTCGTCGAATCAGGTGGCTCCTCCACCGGTCTGCGCCGCTTCTGCGAAGGCGTGGGCGAGAACACCATCGACATCGCAAACTCCTCCCGCTCGATCCGCGAGAGCGAAGTGGCCACCTGTGCCGAGAACGGCGTGACCGACATCATCGAAGTGCGCTTCGGATATGACGGCATCGTTTTCGCCTCTGACATCAACGGCAATTCCTTCGAATTCACGCCATCCGATTGGTACCTGGCACTGGCCGCTGAGCTTCCGGTCGATGGTGTGATGGTCGCCAACCCCAACACCTCGTGGGCCGAAGTGAACGCAGACCTGCCTGACCAGGAAATCGCCGCGTTCATCCCCGGCACCCGCCACGGCACCCGCGAGGTCTTTGATGAGCGTGTGATCCTTCAGGGTTGTGAAGTCACGGGCTCCATGGCTGCCATGATGGAAATGGGCATGGATGAAGACGCCGCCGAAGAGGCCTGTATGGAAATCCGCGCCGATGGCGTGTCCGTCGACATCGACGGCGACTACACCGAAACGCTGGCCCGCATCGACGCGGATGCCAACGGCATCGGCGTCTTTGGCCTGGCCTTCTACGAGAACAACACCGATCGCCTTCAGGTTGCCACCATGAACGGCATCGTCCCCACCGTGGATGCGATTGCGACCGGCGAATACCCCGTCTCGCGCCCGCTGTTCTTCTACATCAAGGCCGCACATCTCGACGTGATCCCCGGCCTTCAGGAATACGCATCGTTCTTCGTCAGCGATGACATCGCAGGCGATTGGGGCCCACTGGCTGCCTATGGCCTGGTTTCGGACCCTGAGTTGGCCGAGACACAGTCGGTGGTCGCCGACCGCGTGCTGATGGGTCAGTAACCCCATCTGCTTGAACCAAAAGGGCGGGGCCGCTAGACGGCCCCGTCCGCACCTCGAACGCACCGGAACACTGCCATGCTCTGGATTCTTATTGCCCTGATCTTCCTCGGATCGCTCGGCTATGTGCTGGGGCGCCAAAGGGCCATGGCCAGCGCCGGGGGCGACCGCCGCGAACTCCATTCACTGCCGAACTACTACGGCCTCAATGTCACTCTTTTGACGTTGGTGCCGGCGCTTTTGGTTCTGGGCCTGTGGTTGATCATTCAGCCCATCGCGGTCGAACGCATGGTCGAGCGTCAGATCCCAAACCCGTATATGGAGCAGGTCGAAAACCCGACCCTCCTAATGACCGAAATTCGCCGGTTGGCCCTGGGCATCGATACCGCTATCGAGCGCGGGTTCCTGAATGCAGAGGACGCCTCAAACCTCGCCTCAGACAGTGATATTCGTGCACAGTTGGCCGAGGCTGGCGTGGCTCTTGGCGCAGATGTCAGCGAAACCGTCCTGCTGGCGGCCCAAAGCTTCCGCGCGCTGAACGCGACCGGCAACACGTGGATGCTGATCACAGTCTTTGCATTGGCCTTCGCGGGCCTCGCCTATGCCTATGCGCGCACCCACAAGGACCTGCGCGCACGCAACCGGGTGGAATACGCCATTCTGTCGATCCTTGTGGTCGCCTCGAGCCTCGCAATCCTGACGACGGTTGGCATCGTCCTGTCGATGCTTTGGGACACGCGGAACTTCTTCCAGCTCTACCCATGGCAGGACTTCTTTTTTGGCCTCGAGTGGCGTCCCTCCTTCGAAGGCGGGTCAGAGCTTGGCCTGATCCCACTCCTCTGGGGCACGCTCTACATCTCGCTAATCGCGCTCCTCGTGGCTGTGCCCATCGGCCTCTTCGCCGCGATCTACATGGCCGAATACGCCACCAAACGCGTGCGCTCCGTCGCTAAACCACTGATCGAGGTGCTGGCCGGCATCCCCACCATCGTCTACGGCCTTTTCGCCCTGATCACCGTGGGCCCCATGCTGCGCGACTACTTCGCGCAACCGCTTGGGCTCGGCGATAGCTCGTCCTCAGTGATGACCGCAGGCATCGTCATGGGGATCATGCTGATCCCCTTCGTCTCGTCGCTGTCCGACGACATTATCAACTCCGTCCCGCAATCCCTCCGTGATGGCTCCTATGGCCTTGGTGCCACCCAATCGGAAACCGTGAAGCAGGTCATCCTGCCCGCAGCGCTCCCCGGCATTGTCGGCGCGGTCTTGCTGGCGGCATCCCGTGCCATCGGCGAGACGATGATCGTGGTGCTTGGGGCAGGGGCCGCAGCCCGGCTCGACCTCAACCCGTTTGAGGCGATGACAACCGTGACCGTGAAGATCGTGGGCCAGTTGACCGGCGATACCGACTTTTCCAGCCCCGAGGCGCTGGTGGCCTTCGCGCTTGGCCTGACGCTTTTCGTCATCACCCTCGCGCTCAATATCTTCGCGCTCTACATCGTGCGCAAATATCGGGAGCAGTACGACTAATGACCGATATGCCTATCTCTACTGCGCCCAAGCGGTCGCTTTATGCGCAGGATGCCCGCACCAAGAAGCGCAACCGTGCTGAGACACGCTTCCGTGTTTACGGCATGGCCGCCGTTATCACCGGGATCATTGCGCTGATCGTCTTGCTGACCTCGATTCTCGGCAACGGCCTCAGCGCGTTCCAGCAGACTTATATCTCATACCCGATCACATTATCCGAAGACCGGCTCGACCCGGAAGGCAACCGCGACCCGGCGGAGATGGCCGCCGTCACCACCTTCGGCTACCTGCCCGTCATCGCCATGTCCCTGCAACAGCACCTTGAGGCGGAGGGGATCGATCCTGGCATGGGCGGGCGCGAACTGGCCGCAATGCTGTCCGAGGAGGCGCCTGCGCAGATCCGCGCCATGGTCCTTGCCAATCCGGAGCTCGTCGGCACCACCATTGACGCCGAAATCCTCGTCGGCGGCCGTATCGACGGTTTCTTCAAGGGCCGCGTGACCATGGAAAGTGCTGAGCGGGACCGCAATGTCAGCCCCGCTCAGCTTGTGCTGGCGCAGCAGCTGGCCGAGCTCGGTATGATGGAAACCCGCTTCAACTGGGATTTCATCACATGGCCCGATGCCTCCGGCTCCCGCCCCGAAGCGGCGGGCCTTGGCGTGGCCATCATCGGCTCGTTCTACATGATGCTGGTTGTTCTGGCCCTCGCGCTGCCCATCGGCGTCGCGGCCTCCATCTACCTCGAAGAATTCGCGCCCAAGAACCGCCTGACCGACCTGATCGAAGTGAATATTTCCAACCTCGCCGCCGTGCCCTCCATCGTCTTCGGTATCCTTGGCTTGGCCGTCTTCATCAACTTCATGAACTTCAACCAATCCTCGCCCCTTGTCGGCGGCTTGGTCCTGACGCTCATGACGCTGCCAACGATCATCATCGCCACCCGCGCGAGCCTGCGCGCCGTGCCACCCTCGATCCGGCAGGCAGCCCTCGGCCTCGGCGCCTCGAAAATGCAGTCGATCTTCCACCACGTGCTGCCGCTCGCCATGCCCGGCATCCTGACCGGCACGATTATCGGACTGGCCCAGGCGCTTGGCGAAACGGCGCCGCTTCTGCTGATCGGCATGGTCGCCTTCGTGCGCGAATACCCCGACTTCCTGTCGACCCATTCCAATACATTCCCCCTGATGGGCGACGGCGCGACCGCGCTGCCCGTTCAGGTCTATAGCTGGACACAACGCTCCGACCCTGCCTTTGTGGAGAGAGCTTCGGGCGCGATCATCGTGCTGCTTGTGTTCCTTTTGATGATGAACCTGATCGCCATCCTGTTGCGGCGTCGGTTCGAAAGACGGTGGTGAGAGACAGTTCCATGGAAGGCTCAAACATGAACGATATGTCCCAGATCGACCAAGGCGTCGCCGTCGACACGCTGAAAATGCGGGCGAGGGGGGTCGACGTCTACTACGGCGACAACCACGCGATCAAAGAAGTCGATGTCGACATCGCCGACAAGACGGTCACCGCCTTCATCGGCCCCTCAGGCTGCGGAAAATCCACCTTCCTGCGGGTTTTGAACCGCATGAACGACACGATCGATATCTGCCGCGTCGAAGGCGATGTAACGCTGGAAGGTGAAGACATCTACGACCCCAAGGTCGACCCGGTGCAACTGCGCGCCAAAGTCGGCATGGTGTTCCAGAAACCCAACCCGTTCCCCAAATCGATCTTCGACAACGTCGCTTACGGTCCCCGCATCCACGGGCTGGCCCAGAACAAGGCCGATCTTGAGAACATCGTCGAAAAGTCCCTCCGCCGCGCCGCGCTTTGGGACGAGGTCAAGGACCGTCTGACCGCTCCCGGTACCGGCCTTTCCGGCGGCCAGCAGCAACGCCTGTGCATCGCGCGCGCCGTTGCGACCTCACCCGAAGTTCTGCTGATGGATGAGCCGTGCTCAGCCCTCGACCCCATCGCCACCGCGCAAGTCGAAGAGCTTATCGACGAGCTGCGCAGCCGCTTCTCCGTTGTGATTGTCACACACTCCATGCAGCAGGCCGCGCGCGTCAGCCAGAAGACGGCGTTCTTCCACCTCGGCAACCTCGTGGAATTCGACGACACCGATACCATTTTCACCAACCCCAGCGATCCGCGCACGGAAAGCTACATCACCGGCCGCATCGGCTGATCATAGGGTAGGGGCCATGCCTAATTCAGAACATATCGTCAGCAGTTTCGACCGCGACCTCGAAGGCATTCAAGCCAAGATCATGCGCATGGGCGGCATGGTGGAAGAGGCGATCAGCAAATCCGTCGACGCGTTGGAAGCGCGCGATGTTGAGCTCGCCAAAACCGTGCGCAAGGCCGACAAGGCCATCGACGCGCTAGAAGAGCAAGTGAATGAAGATGCCGCGCGTATCATCGCGCTGCGTCAACCCATCGCGTCGGACCTGCGTACCGTGCTGACCGTGTTCCGCGTTTCCGCAAATCTTGAGCGCATTGGCGATTACGCCAAAAACATCGCCAAACGTAGTCAATCGGTGATCGAGTTGGAACATGTTCCCGGCACCGCAAAGGCGCTCAAGCGCATGGCGCGGCAGGTCGAATTGATGCTGAAGGACGTGCTTGATGCCTATATCCAGCAGGATGCTGATCTGGCCGAGGATGTCCGCCAGCGCGATCTGGAAGTGGATCAGATGTATTCAGCGCTTTTCCGCGAATACCTCACCCACATGATGGAAGATCCGCGCAACATCACCACCTGCATGCACCTGCATTTCATGGCCAAAAACATCGAACGGATGGGGGATCACGTGACATCCGTGGCCGAGCAGGTGATCTACCTTGTGACCGGTGAGATGCCCGATGATGACCGTCCGAAAGAGGACAAGACACCTTACGTTCAAGGGGCCTGAGCCATGGCTGGTGAGCCGCTTGTTCTGGTGGTCGAGGATGAACCTGCTCAACGCGAGGTTCTGGCTTACAATATCCGTGCTGAGGGCTATGACGTGCACACCGTCGCCTCTGGCGACGAGGCATTGGTAGCCGTTCAGGAAACACCACCCGATGTGATCGTGTTGGATTGGATGTTGCCCGCCGTATCGGGCATCGAGGTCTGCCGTCAGCTCAAGATGGGCACGGACACCGCAAAGATCCCGATCATCATGCTTTCTGCTCGGTCCGAAGAAATCGACAAGGTCCGCGGGTTGGAAACAGGCGCAGATGACTATGTCACCAAGCCCTATTCGGTAGCGGAACTCCTGGCGCGCGTCCGCACGCAGCTTCGCCGTGTACGACCCGCCACTGTGGGGGAGCGTTTGGAGTACGAGGATATTGCGATCGATCTGGCCGAGCATCGCACGTATCGCGGCGGCGACGAACTCCATCTCGGGCCGACAGAATACCGGCTTCTGACCGCCTTCATGGAACGCCCGGGCCGGGTCTGGAGCCGAGAGCAGCTATTGGATCGTGTCTGGGGCAGGGATATCTACGTTGATAGCAGAACCGTCGACGTCCATGTCGGCCGATTGCGCAAAGCCCTGAAGGTCGGTGAAGCCGGCGATCCGATCCGCACCGTGCGTGGTGCGGGCTACGCGTTAGGTTAACGTCAGCCCGTAAGCCATTGCTGCGGAATGCAAAAAAACAGGTTTTCGTTGCTCCGGCGGAATCGCATCTGCAATCGCTTCGACGCATTCCTGATACGGTTTCGCGAGCTTCTCGACCGGGTAATTGCTGCCCCACATCACACGATCCGCTCCAAACGTCAGCATGATGTCATCGACGTAAGGTTGAATTGCCTCGGCCCCGAGCTGGTCCCAACCGTTGTCGTACATGCCAAAGCCGCTCAGCTTGATAAACGTGTTGGGTCGTGTCGCCATCAGGCCCACAGCTTCATTCCAAAGCTCGTAGCCTTCGGCGCGTTGATCATACGGGCAAAGCGCATGGTCGATAATGACGCGCAGGGCAGGGGTTGCAGATAGGGCGTCCAGGGCCTGATGCGCCTGCTCGGGATACATCTGAAGGTCAAATGTAAGTCCGTCGCCTTCGAGCCGCTTCAAGCCCTCACGCCATTGTTTTTCCATCATAAAATCGCGTGGCGCAAAGGATAAATCAGGTCGGTGTGCCAACCGTCCGACGATTTGGCGCACACCACAAAAGCCAGTGAACGCGGCATGGCGCGCAAGCGTTTCAGGCAAATCGGACGAACTCAAATCCGCAAGGCCAACGATTTTCACCATATGACCGCAGCGATCCGCCTCGGCCTGAACAAACGCCGTCTCAGCCACCGCATCCGGCAAGGCACCATCGGTCTGCACATGCACAGAGGCGCGCGGCGAAATCGAAGCCTCCGCCAGAAACTCCTCCATCAGGTAGTCGCGCTGGATCGGTGTCGGGTCGCCGAACGGTTTTGGCGCGCCAATGTCGCGGAGCCATGCATAGCCGATCTCATCGCCACGGCTTTCAGGTGCCCAAACGTGATGATGCGCATCGATATAGCCGTGGGGGAGGAGTTCACTCAGCGCCATGTCCCGGTATCCATTTGGCCAGTAATCATGATTATGTTAAATAGATTGGCCATGGAAACTATACATACACAGCAACGGCTTAACCCGTTGTGCACGCGTTCACGCCTACGCCACTGCCGCTGTGACGATCATCTCCACCTTCAACACGTCCCGCGCCAGCTTTGCTTCGCCACAGGCGCGCGCCGGTGCGTGGCCCTCGGGCACCCAAGCGTTCCACACTTCGTTCATCGCCGCGAAATCCGCCATATCCGCCAGCCAGATCGTGACTTGAAGCATATGCTCCCGCGACGATCCGGCTTGCTCCAGCAACGCATCGACGCGCCGCAGGCATTCCACCGTCTGCTCGGTAATATCAGCGCCCTCGCCCACCTGACCCGTCAGGTAGACCACGCCATTGTGCTTCACGATCTTTGACGACCGCACGCCAGGTTCAATCCGTTCGATCATCCGACCAATCCCTTCGTCTTCAGCACATCCGTGATCTCATCCAGGATCGCCGGGTCATCAATTGCCGCTGGCATCTTGTAGCTCTCCGCATCTGCAATCTTCTGCATCGTGCCGCGCAGCACCTTGCCAGAGCGTGTCTTGGGCAAACGTTTCACACCCACAGCGGTCTTGAACGCCGCCACGGCGCCAATCTCGACCCGGACCATCTTGACCAGCTCCGCGCAAATCTCGTCTTCCGGCCGGTTCACACCCGCCTTGGTCACGAAGAACCCCAGCGGCATCTGGCCCTTCAACTCATCGGCTTTGCCCACAACTGCACATTCCGCCACGTCCTTGTGGTGCGCCAAAACCTCTTCCATCGCACCTGTGCTCAGCCTGTGGCCCGCCACGTTTATGATGTCGTCCGTGCGCGCCATGATGTGCAGGTAGCCGTCTTCATCGAGGATCCCGGCGTCGGAAGTCGCGTAAAACCCGGGAAAATCATTGAGGTAGCTGGATCGAAACCGATCTTCCGCATTCCAAAGCGTCGGCAAGCAGCTTGGCGGCAATGGCAGTTTCACCACGATATTTCCAAGCGTTCCGTTCGGCACCGGCGCGCCGGAATCGTCCAGCACTTGAACGTCATATCCGGGCATCGGCACGCCCGGTGAGCCATGTTTCACCGGTAGTGCCTCGATCCCCATCGGCACAGCTGAAATCGCCCAACCGGTCTCCGTCTGCCACCAATGGTCGATAACGGGAACGCCCAGGTGCTCTTCCGCCCATTGCAGCGTCGCGGGGTCAGAACGTTCGCCTGCAAGGAACAGCGCTTGCAGCCCATTCAGGTCATAGTCTGCCATCAATGCGGCCTCTGGGTCCTGCCCGCGGATCGCACGGAACGCCGTGGGTGCGGTGAACAAAACCTTCACGTTGTGCTCGGCAATCACGCGCCAGAACGCACCCGCATCGGGGGTGCCAATCGGCTTGCCCTCGTACACAAGCGTGGTGCATCCCGCCAAAAGAGGCGCATAGCAAATGTAGGAATGCCCAACGACCCAACCCACATCCGAGGCCGCCCAGAACACATCGCCGGCCTCAACGTCGTAGATATTCTTCATGGTCCAGTTCAGCGCCACCATATGGCCGCCCGTGTCCCGCACCACACCTTTGGGCTGACCCGTCGTGCCCGAGGTGTAGAGGATATACGCCGGATCGGTCGCTTTGACCTCAGCGCACTCCGATGTCCGGCCCGCAGCGCGAGCGGCTGCCATCGCCTCGGCCCAATCCACATCGCGGCCTTCCTTCAACGCACACGGCTGAACTTCCCGCTGAAGGATCAAGCACGCATCAGGCTTTATAGATGCAATATCAATGGCTTCATCGAGCAACTTCATGTAGTCAATCACGCGCCCCGGCTCGATCCCGCAAGAGGCCGAGATCACGGCCTTGGCCCCCGCATCGTCGATGCGGGTCGCCAGTTCCGGCGCGGCGAACCCTCCGAACACAACCGAATGCACCGCCCCGATCCGCGCACAGGCGAGCATCGCCATCACCGCTTCCGCGACCATGGGCATGTAGATGATGACGCGATCCCCCTGCCCCACGCCCATATCTTGCAACACGGCCCCGAGGGTTGCGACTTCATCCTGCAGCTCGGCATAGGTGATCTTGCGCTTGGTCTCCGTCACGGGGCTGTCGTAGATCAACGCAAGCCGGTCGCCATGGCCGGCCTCCACGTGGCGATCCACAGCGTTCCAGCAGGTGTTGCAACTCGCATCGGGGAACCAGCGGCCATAGACATCGGCGCTGCCATCAAAGATCACCTCAGGCGCCTTGATCCAGTCGACCCCTTTGGCGGCCTCCGCCCAGAAATCCTCCGGCGCAGCCGCCCAGGCCGCGTAGGTGTCCTTGTAGCTCATCTCGGTGTCCCTCCCGCTGCGCCGTTGCGCGTGTTCGTCAGGCATGTTGCAACCGAGGCGCGAGGGGGTCAATCTGCGTTACCGCCAACTGTGACGAAAGGGACAGGCATGACGCTTACGATGACTGCCGCAGAGATGGTCGCCGCCGCCCGCGCCCGCATTGACGAGATCGAAACAAAGGACCTGATCGCACAGTTGGATGATCCCGATCTGGTGGTGGTCGACATCCGCGACATCCGCGAACGTCAGCGCAGCGGGTTCATCCCGGGCGCAGTCCATGCGCCACGTGGTATGATCGAATTCTGGGTCGACCCAGACAGCCCCTACCACAAGCCCGTCTTTGCGCAGGACGGCAAACGCTATGTCTTCCATTGCGCGTCCGGATGGCGCTCTGCCCTCACCGTGGCGACCTTGCAAGACATGGGCTTTGCGGCCGCGCATCTGCGCGAGGGTTTTTCCACCTGGGCCGATCACGGCGGGCCTGTTGAACAGTCGGACAAGGGTTAACGACGCTTTGACGTGGCCCGGCACTTGATTATAGAGTGCGGCCAAAGGGATAGGACGAAAATGAAGTTTCTGGTGCTCAATGGCCCAAACCTCAACCTTCTGGGAGAGAGGGAGCCTGAAATTTACGGCGCCAAGACGCTTGCCGATATCGAGGCCGAGTGCACTGCCCTCGCCCGCGATTTGGGCTGTGAGATCGAGTTTCGCCAATCCAACCACGAGGGCGGCCTTGTCGATGCCCTCCACGACATTCGCCATACCCACCAGGGCGTGGTGATCAATGCGGGTGCTTACACCCATACGTCGATCGCGTTGCGGGACGCGATCAGTGGGATCGCCCTTCCCACAATAGAGCTTCATATTTCCAATACACATGCCCGCGAAGACTTCCGCCATGCCTCCATGCTTGGCGGGGTTTGCCTTGGCATTATCCAAGGTTTCGGAACCGCGGGTTACGGCCTCGCGCTTCGCGCCCTTCACACTCACCTTTCATAAGCGTTTAGGATCCCCTTCATGAAACGCCTTCGCCCCTATTTGCAGATGACCAGCGTCGAAGACCTCTGGTCGCACCACACCAAGGTTCTTGCCTCATATGGCTTTGACCGGGTTTTCTACGGCTTCAACGCCTTCCGCGGCGCGGGTCTTTACGACAATCCCGAAGACGCACTGCTGCTGACCAACATGCCCACCGACTACGTAGAGGCCTATGTGGATGGCGGCATGTTCCGCAACGGCGTGATGATGCGGTGGGCGATCTCGAATACCGGTGCCGCGTCGTGGCGCGATGTCTACATGTCCATGGCCCACGAAGAGCCGTCGCAAGGCGAACTGGCCATGCGTGCCCTCAATGAGCGGCATGGACTGACGGCTGGCTACACAATCAGCTTTCCCATGGCGATCAAGAACGCCAATGCGGGCATCGGCATGGCCGTCAAAAAAGGCATGGGCCAGGACGAAGCGGATGCCATCTGGGAAGAACATGGCGCAGATATCGAAACGATCTGCCATGTCGCCCATCTGTGCATCCTGCAACTGCCCGCAACCGGTCAGCGCAAGCTGCTGACGCCGCGCCAATCCGAGGTTCTGGAGCTTGTGGCGGACGGCAAAACCATGGCCGACATCGCGCTTCTGCTGGAACGCAACGTAGCAACAGTCGAAAAACACCTGCGCGGTGCCCGCGACGCATTGGGGGTCGAAACGACGGCCCAAGCGGTCCGCAAAGCATCGATTCTCAACCAGATTTTCCGACTCGACGACAAGGAAGATCAGACCGCGCGCCTACCACATTTGACCGGTTCTGTCGGAGATCGACGCTAAACCTGTCCTTTTCGACAGGTTTTTGACCGAATGGTAAGGGAATCCCCATCTATCCCGAAGGGTTCTCTTTTGGCATTCTGATGCTGTTCCGTGAGTGATGGCAATTACGGCCAGGAACATCGGGCCCGCGTGGCGGCATTCTCCCGCCACCGGGTCCACCCAAAGGTCGCACCTCGTGGCCTGAGGGGCTCGAAGCGGGCGGCGTTTATTTTTCGACGCCCGATATCCGCTTCGGGGAAACGGACTGCCTTTTGTCCCTTGGGCAGCCCGATTTGACGAACCGGCGCACTATCCCTTGTCCCTCGCGCCGGGTGTTCACTGAAGAAGCGGCGTTGCCTATGTCCCTGGGCAACGCCGTTTTTCTTTGTCTGTGCACATCCTGTCCCGAAAAAGCGCAGCCTTGAAGTAAACCGATCCGTGCTTCCGTGACATGTATGGTCATGAAAGGGCTGACCATGACCGAGACGGACAAAGACATTGAAACGCTGAACCGGCTGTTTGGGGAAGCGCGGGCAGATTACCAGGCGCTGCGCCATCATGCAGTGCCGCCGCCCCTTACAGTGGTGCCGCAAGCCAAGCCCCGCCCCGTGCACCGGGTGCTAGCCATTGCGGCAGGCGTCGCCGCACTTGGTGTGACCGGCCTTGTGCTGTTGAGCCTCAATCAACCCGACACACCGCCGGGCCACCGTCTGATCGCCGCGCCGCAAGCCATGCCCGACGCCCCGTCGGGCCGCCCGCAATTCACCGGCAGCCCCCGCCCGACGCTGTCCTTTTCTCGCATGACGTTCGATTTCACGCTGCCGCAACGCCCCGACGGATCGAGCGGATGAACGCGGCCCCGCCCTCAGATGCGGATTGGGGCCTGATGGCGCGCGCCGCACAGGACCAATTGGCCCTGTCGCAGCTCTACGACCGACACCGTCACTACGTGTTCCGGCTCGCCTGGGGCATCTTGGGCGAAGACGCCGCCGCAGATGATGTGGTGCAAGAGGTTTTCCTGCGCCTTCACGATGGGCGTTTAAAGGCGCAGCCGCGCGCGAAATTCACCACATGGCTTTACGGCGTCGTAATCAACGTTGCCCGCGAACAGGCCCGTAAACGCCGCCGCTTCTGGGGCGCGGCTCAGGCGGATGAAGTGCTCAGCACCCACGCTGATGAACAGGCGGACCCCGCCCGCCTTGACCGGCTGCGCGATCTGGGGCGCGCGCTCGCCACACTACCGATCCGGCAACGCGAAGTCGTCCTTCTGCGTTTTCTCGAAGGCTTCGACACCGCAGAGACCGCCGAAATTCTCGGATGTCGCCAAGGCACCGTGAAGGCCCATCTCCACCGGGCCACCCGCAAACTGCAAACCGAATTCCAATCCCCGCCCGCACTCACCCATAAGGAGACTACCCAGTGAAACACATGTTTATCGCAAGCGTCCTCAGCGTGACGGCTCTATTTGCCCCGGTGCATAACGCACAGGCGCAAGAGGCCGAGTATGAGATGATCGGCCTCTTCCAATCCTATCTCGACCTGGCCGAGCAATTTGTGGACTTCACTACCGAGCAGGAGGCGACGGTTTTCCTCGCTATCGAAGGTGTTGCTGAAATCTACGAAGAACGTGGCGAGCTGGCTGCAGCCATCCCGGTCCTGCAAGAGGCGCTGGCCCAATACCCCGATGATCTGGCCGTGCGCAACATCATCCGCTTCAAACTGCGCGACCTCTATCGCGACACCGGTCAGGCGGATCTGGCGCTGGCGGAACTGCAAGCCATTATCGAGGAAAACAGCTAGTCCCGATGCAATGAAAACGGGGCAGAGGATCCATCCCCTGCCCCGTTACTGTCCCACGCTCGTGGTTCGAAATTAGCCCTTGGCCGCTTTCGCCACTTCTTCCGCGAAGTTCTCTTCTTTCTTCTCGATGCCTTCACCGACTTCGAGGCGAACAAAACCGGTGATCTCAGCGCCGGCTTCTTTTGCAGCATCACCAACCGTCAAGTCAGGGTTCACCACGAACGACTGGTTCACCAGCGTGACCTCGGCCATATACTTCTTCATACGGCCCACGATCATCTTTTCGATCACCTGCTCGGGCTTGCCGCTTTCGCGAGCAATGTCCATCTGGACCTGCTTTTCCTTCTCGACCACGGCAGGGTCCAGATCGTCCTCAGACAGCGAGGCAGGGTTCACGGCGGCGACGTGCATCGCAACCTGCTTGGCAAAGCCCGCATCACCACCCTTGGTGGCCACCAGAACGCCAATCTTGCCCATGCCATCAGCGGCCGCATTGTGGACGTATGCCACAACCTGATCGCCTTCCAGCTTGGCCATCCGGCGCACGGACATGTTCTCACCGATCACGGCAACGGCGTCTGTGACGGTCTGCTCGACCGATTTGCCGCCCATATCCGCCGCTTTCAGCGCGTCCACATCGTCCACGCCCATGGCCACACCGGCAATGCCGGACACCATCTTTTGGAAGTCGGCGTTCTTGCCCACGAAGTCGGTCTCGGAGTTCACCTCAACCGCAACGCCCGTGCCACCATCAACGGCGACGGCAACAAGGCCCTCAGCCGCGGTGCGACCCGACTTCTTGGCGGCCTTTGCAAGGCCCTTGGTGCGCAGCCAGTCAACGGCAGCTTCCATGTCGCCATCGGTTTCGGTCAGCGCCTTCTTGGCGTCCATCATGCCTGCGCCTGTTGTGTCGCGCAGCTCTTTCACCATGCTTGCGGTGATTGCCATGTCATGTCTCCTGAAATGGGGAATGTCGGGTCGGGGCCCGTTTCAAACGGCGCCCCGACCCTCATGTCAGTCCTGTCGCGAAAGGCTTAGCCTTCTGCGGGCGTCTCTTCAGCGGCGGGCGCTTCTTCGGCTGCGGCCTCGGCGGGCGCTTCTTCGCTCAGCGCTTCTTCTACAGTGCCTTCTTCCAACGCACCCAGATCGACACCGGCGGTCTCCATCTGCGTGGTCATGCCGTCAAGCGCCGCACGGGAAACGAGGTCGCAGTAAAGCGCAATTGCGCGGGCCGCGTCGTCGTTGCCGGGGATGATGTAATCCACGCCGTCGGGCGAGCAGTTGGTATCGACCACGGCCACAACCGGGATACCCAGCTTCTTGGCTTCGGCAATCGCCAGGTCTTCCTTGTTGACGTCGATCACGAAGATCAGGTCCGGCAGACCGCCCATTTCGCGGATCCCACCAAGCGAGGCCTGCAGCTTCGCCTGATCCCGTTCCATGCCCAGACGCTCTTTTTTCGTCAGGCCCTCAACGCCGTCTTCCATCTTGGCGTCGATGTCCTTCAGACGCTGGATCGAGTTGGAAACTGTCTTCCAGTTCGTCAGCGTGCCACCCAGCCAGCGGTGGTTCATGTAATACTGCGCGCAACGCTCTGCGGCGTCGGCGATCGGCTTTTGCGCCTGACGCTTGGTGCCCACGAACAGGATGCGGCCACCTTTGGCGACGGTTTCGCGCACGGCGATCAACGCCTGCTCCAGCATCGGATGCGTTTGCGTCAGGTCGAGAATGTGAATGCCGTTGCGGTCACCATAGATGAACTCGCCCATACGGGGGTTCCAGCGTTGGGTCTGGTGGCCGAAGTGAACGCCAGCTTCAAGAAGCTGCCGCATGGAGAAATCAGGAAGCGCCATGCTTGTTTTCCTTTTCCGGTTTGAACCTGAGCGAGGGATCAGAGGCGGATGCCTCAACCGGTGGACCGTACGGGGATGTCTCCCGCCGCATGGCCCGCCCTCGCCTGTGAAGTGCGCGCGACTTAGGGGGTTTTCAGTGCGCGTGCAAGAGAAAATACCGATCGCGCCCTGCATGTTCTGCGCGAAACTTCGGATTTGCCCAGTGAGCTTCCAAAGTAAGTTCACGGGGCATTGGGCGCTCCTGAATTTTCGAGCAAATTCGGTGATTTGAAGACCGCAAACCGTATGTTTCTATCCAAAGTCGCCGCGTTGCCGGACCGGCTCCTAGATCACTACAAGAAAGTGGCAGACGTTCGCCCGTCATCCAACTTGGGTTTTGCTGCTGATCCGATTGGGGTCAAACGCAACCAGATGTGCACCAGCCGCCACTGCGCGTTGACCAGATGATCCGCCCAGGCATGGGCGCGCGGCCTGCATCCTATGCTCGGTTTGCCCATTGTTCGTGCTCGCTACAACACGTTCGACCTCCACCAACTCTCGGGCTGAAAGCCAACGGTATCCCTGTGGTCCGGGAAGAAAGCTTTCAACCGCAAGGCCGGAGGCGTCGATGACCTCATGCTGTGCAAATAGAAGGGTGTTGTACTCGACCTCGCGTCGACCGCGCATGTAGCGGATGCCGTTTGATCCGACAAAGGCCTTGGCCGGCGCCAATATCTCCTGTCCGTGAGGAGTACGCAAAAGCAATCGATGCTGCGGGGACACGATGACCTGCCTTCGCATAATCCCGTTTTGCAGGATGGTCGGCGGAACGAGGATCGGCAACGTGTTGCGCGATTTCTGATCGACCCGGACGATGCGCCGCCCAATCCAGAGGACGGGACGAAGCCCATGATCCATGGTCAGAACAAGGTCGCCCACGCGCACTTGCCCGATTGGGATTTCGCCCTTCGCAGTTGTGATGACAGTGTCCGATGAAAGGCACACATATGCGTGTTGATATTCCGTTTCGGCGCTTTGGTCCGAGGTGTAGAATTGGGGCGAATTGCCTTGGTTGAAATTGTCGAAATACCAGGTCTCAAGATCGAAGCCCGGGGTCCAGACGATCTGTTCCAGATCGCCGTCTTGATTGACCCCCTCAAAGACAACCGCATGCCCGCCCCCGGGCAAGGCGTCCGATCGGATCACGACCGCATCTTCGAACGTGCCGCCCTTCCCACCCCCACCATTGCCATAGACCAGGTCGTACGTGTCTCCGACACTGAACGTTCCCGGCGACGGATCCCCGTCGTTGGCCGTGATGATCAGACCAGTCGACGAGGTTGGCGGATAGTCGAACGTGCTCGTGCCCGGACCACTATTGACGTTTGATCCAGTTGCGACGGCGAATTCATTGTCACTCGCATTAATGGTGAAGGTCATGGCTTGTCTCCAACGTGGCACGCACGCTGCGCGAAAAACCCTAAAAAATGCCAAAGCGGCTGCGTTTGAACCCTGCAAACAAGCGCGAAACTCTATTCGAATTGTGCTTTCACCCGTTTTGAGAAGCGCAACCCGCCTTGACCCAAATCAACGACAGAAAACCACAGGCGCCTTAAGGCGATGCCAACGGAACAGGAGGGCCCGATGGCAAAAGATACTGATTTGAAGGAATTTGATCCGCAGAGCGACGCAGCCACGCGGATTTCAGGCTTTGACAAAGGCGAATACCCCTACCCCACCAAACTCCCTACGAAGGAATACGAGGCCCAAAAGGCTGCGCTGCAGGTTGAGCTGCTCAAAGTGCAGCATTGGGTGGAAGAGACCGGCCAAAAGATCGTGATGCTGTTTGAGGGCCGCGATGCTGCTGGCAAGGGGGGCACGATCAAGCGCTTTACCGAGCATCTGAACCCACGCGGCGCGCGGGTCGTGGCGCTGAACAAACCGTCCGATGAAGAACGCGGGCAATGGTTCTTTCAACGCTACATCAAGCACCTGCCAACGGCGGGTGAGATCGTCCTTTACGACCGCTCCTGGTACAACCGCGCAGGCGTCGAGCGGGTGATGGAGTTCTGCGAACCCAACGAATACCTCGAATTCATGCGCCAGACGCCTGATCTGGAGCGGATGCTGACCCGCTCCGGCATCCGGCTTTTCAAATATTGGTTCTCGGTCACGCAGGAAGAGCAACGCCGCCGATTCAAGTCCCGCGAAACCGATCCGCTGAAACAGTGGAAGCTGTCGCCCATCGACCGGGCAAGCCTCAACAAATGGGACGATTATACCGAGGCCAAGGAAGCGATGTTCTTCTACACCGACACCGCCGATGCGCCTTGGACGTTGATCCGTTCAAACGACAAGAAACGCGCTCGCCTTGGCTGTATGCGTCACTTCCTTGCCAGCTTGGATTATCCGGGCAAGGACCATGAGGTTGTGAGCCAACCGGATCCAAAAATAGTGCTACAGGCAGAAACCGTGGTGCATGAGGCCGACCATATCCTTGCCAGCTCTCTCCACCCGAAAGCGCGGAAAAGCGGCTGAAGGTTTTGGCGGGCCAATGCAATCGGCCCGCCGCTTGAGGCTATTCCAAAACCAGAAGCACCCATTCGGTACGATCCGTGTCCCAACCGCCTTTCACCAGCGGGCGGCGGGCGACTTCGCGGAACCCAAGGCTGTGGTAGAGCGCTTCAGCCGGGGCGTTGCCCGCTGCCAGAATGATGCTCGCCCCCTGCCCTTCGGATCGCGCGGCGAGCGCTTCCTCCAGCAAAAATCGTCCAAGGCCCTGTCCGCGTGCGTCTGGCAGCGCCGCCAGAACGTTTATATAAAGCGTGCCCGGCGCCATATTTTCCAACTCGATCAGTGGAACGAACAGATCAGGCGTGTCTGGTGTGATATCTTCGGGCTCTGGGTAGACGTCATAGGTGATGATCATCCCCTTGGGCGCGCCATCCACGGTGCCCACCACCGCGTTGCGCCAGGAAAATGCGCCTTCCTCACGCGACGCACGCGCCATGCCCACATCCATCGGGGTTTCATCCCCCTGAACCATCGCGGCCCATAGGGTCATTGGAAGACCCTCGCCCGCCATATCCACCAACCGTACCATCAATGGCACGTCCGCCAACGTGGCCGGGCGGGAGGCCAGATCACGCGACATGGTTGTGCCCTCCCAAACAGGCATGTCCAACCGCCGCGATATGGCGATGGTCAGTGCCGCAGCAGCCGCCAAGAACCTTCATTCCGGGTAGATGCGAAAGCATGGCTGCATGAAGCGCGCCGAATTCCTGCGGGTCGCCATCATCAAGCTCCACCGCCTCATCCAGTTCCGCATGGCTCATCCGACTGGCATTGGAGCGCAAGCCACCTAGCCGATGCGTCCACGCTTCACCGTGCAGGATCGCCGTGTAGTGGTCGGGATGGGCGCAGTTGATCATGTAGAACAGCGGCGTACTTCCAGTGGCCGCATCCACTTCTGCCACCGCATCCGCCACATTCTGGCCCGAGGGCATCACGCCATTCGTTTCAACAGTGAAGGAAACAACAACAGGCAACCCGGCCAATGCAGCCGCCCGCGCGATCCCGATTGCTTCTTCCACATGGGTCATCGTGACCGCGCTCACCATATCGACCTGTGTTTTGGCAAAAGCCGCGATCTGGTGCGCGTGATAACCTTCATAGGCAGCAACCGACTTCATCTCGCCCGGCGCGTATCCGTCCCCCTCGGGTCCGATCACGCCATTCAGCACAACGTCCATGCCCGTCTCACGCCAGGGCTTGGCCAGCTCTGCCGCAAAGGCGGCCGCATCAACGTTAGCCCCTGCGACCGTTTCAGGCGCCAAGCCCAACTTTTCGCCCCAGCCCTGGCTCGCCCGCCATGTCGGTGTGTCGAGCACGAAACCCGTGCCCGCCTTAGATGCCAGCTTCAGATAGCCGTTGTAGTACCGCGCGATGGTGGCGCGGCCCGCTTCCGTGTTCAGAAGCGGAAACGCCGCGAATTCCGGCAGATCCAAACCGTCGTGAAAAATCAAAGTCGTCTCCAACCCGCCATCCGTCAAATACGGGCGGGACGTCGTCAGCAACGCCGAATGGCGTGGGTGGTCCAATTGGTCCATGGTGTTGATCCTGATAAAATGTGAGGCCCGGTGGCGTGGAAATCGCGCCAACACCGGACCCGCAGGAAAAATCACAACGCGCCTTGGCGACCAAGGTAAGGGATTCCACCGCTTTGGCCCAAGCATGATCTTGCAATGCAAGCGCCCCCACGCCATTGAACGCCCCATGACACGCAGCCCAGACATCCTATGCATTGGCGCCGTCCTGTGGGACATCATCGGTCGCACGCAACTGCCGATGGTTCAGGGCAACGACAAGCCTGGCCAAATCACCCGCATTCCTGGTGGCGTAGCGCTGAATATCGCCATGGCACTGCAACGCTTGGGGCTGCAGACCGAGCTGCTGTCGGTGGTTGGAGATGACGGTGCGGGCAAGGAGTTGCGCGAAGCGTGCAGGCAAATGGGTCTTGGGACCGATGCAATGCTTGTCGATCCTGATCTGCCCACCGACGTCTATATGGCGATTGAGGCGCAAGGCGCGCTGGTTGCTGCCATCGCAGACGCGCATTCGCTGGAACGGGCCGGTGCACGCATCCTTGATCCGCTGGCCGATGGACGGCTCGGCTCGGTCACGGCCCCGTGGAATGGTCCGGTCGCGCTGGATGGCAATCTAACCGAGGCGCTCCTGGCTGATATTGCGAAAAGCCCGCTTTTTTCGCAGGCCGACCTGCGCATTGCCCCAGCCTCCCCCGGCAAAGCGGAACGTTTGCGCCCGTTTCTAACCCATCCCCGCGCCACACTGTACGTCAACCGGGAGGAGGCGGGCCTGCTGACAGGCACAAACCCAGCCAATGCCATCGCCGCGGCAGAGGCGTTGTTGCGCGCAGGCGCGGGCCGGGTATTGGTCACGGAGGGCGCACAGATGGCCGTTGATGCCACGCCCGACAGCACCCTGACCCAGACGCCGCCCCCCGTTGAAGCCATCCGCATCACCGGCGCAGGCGACACTTTCATGGCCGCGCATATCGCCGCCGAGATCGCGGGGGCGACCCGAGCGGACGCACTGCACACGGCCACCACAACCGCTGCCGCCTATGTCGCCGGAGATGCGTTATGACCCTGCCCCTCACATTCTCGCCCGGGGTCGCCTCGGCCAAGGCCGAAGGCGCCGCCATTGTGGCCCTTGAAAGCACCATCATCACCCACGGCATGCCCTACCCGCAGAACGTTGAAACGGCGCAGCGGGTAGAGGCTGAGATACGAAACGCCGGTGCGGTTCCCGCCACAATCGCAATCATGGACGGCACCATTCACATCGGCCTGACAGAGGAGCGCCTCGAAACGCTCGCACAGGCACGCGATGTCGCAAAACTCAGCCGCGCGGATCTGGCCGCTTGCCTCGCCTCTGGCGGGATCGGTGCCACGACGGTCGCCGCCACTATGATCTGCGCCCATCTCGCAGGTATCCACGTCTTTGCGACAGGCGGCATTGGCGGGGTCCATAAAGGCGCCGAAGAAAGCTTTGATATTTCCGCAGATCTCCACGAACTCGGCCAAACCCCCGTCACGGTCGTTGCGGCCGGTGCCAAGGCCATCCTCGACCTGCCCAAAACTCTTGAGGTGCTTGAGACCTTGGGCGTGCCCGTTATCGCGCTCGGCCAAACTGCCTTCCCTGCTTTCTGGAGCCGCGACAGCGGGTTGCCCGCCCCCTTACGCATGGATGATCCAGCAGACATCGCTGCCGCCCACCGGATGCGCAAAACCCTGGGCCTGCCCGGTGGGCAACTCATCGCCAACCCGATCCCGCTGGACGCTGAAATCGCGGCAGAGACCCTGGCCCCCTTGATCGCGCAGGCGCAATCCGAGGCAGAGGCACAAGGTGTGTCCGGCAAAGGCGTCACGCCCTTCTTGCTGCAACGGCTCTTTGAATTGACCGAAGGCAAAAGCCTGACCGCAAATATCGCGCTTGTGCTCAACAATGCCCGGGTTGCCGCCCAAATTGCCCAACATTTGCGCGACTGACGCCGGCCGGGCACCTGTGCGCTTGTGCGCCCGCCCCGGCGCGCCTAGATAAACCCTAATTCGATCAGCAGCTGACGGCCCCATGAAACTGCCTCAACCCGAAAAACCGCCCCGCCGCGGAATGTTCGCCTCGCTCAGGTCGAACTTTCTGACGGGTCTGATCGTGATCGCCCCGATCGGCATCACGATCTGGTTGATCTGGACGTTGACAGGTTGGATCGACAGCTGGGTGCTGCCCTTTATCCCGGACCGCTACAATCCATCCCTGTTGATCGCCGAATGGACCGGCATCAATATCAACATTCGCGGCATCGGCGTGGTGACGTTCTTCGTCTTCACGATGCTTGTGGGCTGGATCGCCAAGGGTCTGATCGGGCGTTCGATGATCCGATGGGCAGAATCGCTGGTGCTGTCGATCCCGGTCGTGCGCACGGTCTATTCCGGCCTGAAGCAGATCGCCGAAACGGTCCTTCAGCAAGGCCAGCAGAACTTCGACAAGGCCTGTCTTGTGCAATACCCGCGTGAGGGGATCTGGGCGATTGCCTTCATCTCGACCTCCGCCAAGGGCGAGATCGCGGAGAAGGTGCCGCAGGATATGGTGTCTGTTTTCCTGCCCACCACGCCCAACCCGACCTCGGGTTTTCTGCTGTTTGTGCCGCGTAAGGATGTCATCATCCTCGACATGACCGTCGAAGACAGCGCCAAGCTGATCATCTCCGCCGGTCTGGTCTACCCCAACGGCGAAGACGCGAAAAAAGCGGTTGAAACGCAGGTGGCCGAAGCCGCCGAATGAGCGATCGATTCTACGTCATCACCGGCTGTTCCGGCGGCGGCAAATCCACATTGATCGAAGCTTTGGCCAAGGCCGGCCATAATGTCGTACGCGAACCCGGCCGCCGCATCATTGCACGGGGCGGCCCCCTTCCCTGGGACGATCCTCGAGGCTTCGCACAGGCCGCGATTGCCATGGCCGAGGCCGACTATGACGCCGCCCTTGCCGTAAATGGCCCGGTTTTCTTCGACCGTGGCCTGATCGACGCGGTCGTCGCCTTGGCCGACGCCACCGGCCAAGACCCTGACCTGGACCGCATCGCGCGACGTCCTCATGCAAAGCCCGTCTTCTTCGCCCCACCATGGCCAGAACTCTTCGCCAACGATGAAAATAGACGACACGGATTTCCAGAAGCCTTGGCCGAACATGACAGGCTAGCGGACGTCTACCCCTCTCTGGGCCACACGCTCACCTCGCTTCCCAAAACGTCAGTCGCGGGGCGCGTGGCGCATGTCTTAGCGCTGTCGCAGTGATGCTTTGGGCGCCGGTTGCAAATCAGGCTATAGGTGATCGAATGCTAGATGGCCTCGACGATATCGAATGGGACTCCCTCATCCACGCCTATGGGCCAGCGACGGACATCCCGGATGATCTGCGCGCCCTGCTCAGCCCGGATGAGAAAACCGCGAAAGACGCGCTTTGGCGTCTGTTTGGAAACATCCATCATCAGGGCACGGTTTATATGGCCACGCCTCCGGCAATTCCCTTCCTGACAGAGATTGCCCTGGCACTTCCGCCGGAGCGTGCGGCCGGAGTGGTCGATCTGTTGTCTGCGATGTTGGAATATGCAGCGGACCTTATGATCGGGGACCGGCTCACCGTCGCAGCCTTCCGGGAAAGGATGCAGGCCGAGGAAGCAGTCCTTGGCCCCAAGGCCATGGCGGAATGTATCGAATTTGGGTGCCCGCCCACTGTGATAGTTGAGACCTATGATGCCGTCATGGCGCAGATCCCGGTTTTGATGGAGGGTTTGGACACTGGCCATCCCGCCATCCAGGTCGCCCTGTTCGGCCTGTTGGCTGACGCCCCCGAACAACGTGAAACCGCGAAGTCCCTGGCCGAGCGCGTTCTGTTCACCGGCACGTCCGATGAAGTGGCTCAGGTCAGTGCCATTGAATGCCTGCGGTCCTTGGGCCGCTTTGTCGAAGTAGAGGATTTCGGATCGACGTTTGAGAAACTCTCGGTGCACGAAGCTTCTCCGTTTCTGACCGCCTATGTTGTTCTGACTCAGAGCAAGACCGGCCATGCTGACCCGGAAGACCTGCTGCACGTGTTGGAGGGTGCGGACCGCTTGTACGAGATCGACCGCAAGACCGCGCGCGGAAAGGGATGGACGGCTTTTCGCATCGCAGGCGCGTTGGTGCCGTGGGCGGATACGGACAAAGAGCGGATTTGTAACGCAGTCATGGGCGCGATTTCCGCCGCGCGAACGGTCAAGGCGAGCCCGGATGATGTGATCGACGTGTTGGTGCGGGTTCTGGCCAGCCCGCAGCCCGCGAAGGACTATTTCACCGGCAAGCGCACACCCGACCTCACGCCGCTTGAAAAGCGGGCGCTGTCCCACATCGCCGAGTTCGGCACATGGAAGATCGGCAATAAATGGTTCGGGAGTTTTGCGCAGCAGATGCGCTCTTACGGCCTACCCGACAAGCCGGATGCGCTGCTCGATTTTGCGGGTAACAGGCCCGGCCTCTTCGCGCGGTGGTTCGGGCGATGAAACAGGGCCGCCCCATCACGGAAGCGGCCCAATCATGGTTAGCCAAAGGTTAACGAAAGATCGTTTCCCATTTGATCTCCGAGGGTTAACCTCCGGTTTCAACCTTGCAACCGTCGGCACTCATTCCTCTTCAACCCACCAGACATCCGGCTGCCAGCCAATCCAATCGCCATAGATTGGGATGTAATCCGGGTAGTTCAGTTCAGAATTGAAGGCCAACCGGCTGATCGGATTGTGGTGGAACGGCACGACATACCGCTGCGAGATCAACACCCGGTCCAGCGCCCGAACCGCCGCAAGGTAGTCATCCTGACTTGGCGCGCTCAACATCTCGTCAACCAATGCCTCGATCGCCGGATGACAGGCCCCCATTAGGTTGCGCGAGCCTTCGACCTCCGCCATTTCGCAGCCCCAGTAAAGCCGCTGTTCATTGCCGGGGCTTAGGGACAGGCCGCGGCGGTAATAGGTCATATCGAAGTCGTAGACATCCGTACGCTCGCGGTACTGCGCACTGTCCACACGCGTGACGTTCACCTCGATCCCCACACGCGCCAGCGCTTCCACATAGATATTGGCAATCGAGTCATTCTCCGACGACCCGGTTTGAAGCAGGATCTCAAACGTCACTGGCCCGTCAGGTCCGGTCATCACACCTTCTTCGACGATGTAGCCAGCCTCCTCCATCAACGCGATCGCCGTGCGAATGCCGTCGCGGTTGCGCTCGGACCCGTCCGAGACAGGAAGCTCGTACCCTTCCATCGCACCCGGCAACAACTCGTCTGCAAAGGGCGCCAGATACTCAGCCACACGTCCCTGAGCAGCCCCCGGCTCCATAGAAAGCGGAGAATTCGCAAAGTACGATGTGATACGCGGGTCCACACCGCCATTGATGGTCTGGTTGATGAACTCAAAGTTGAACGCTTGGATCATCGCCTCACGCACGCGCCAATCGTCAAATAGCGGGCGACGGGTGTTCATCACAAAGCCAGTGATACCCGAAGGCCGCTGATGGGCGACCTCAGCCAGCTCTACTTCGCCATTCTGAACGCGCGGGAAATCGTAGTTGTCGGCCCAAGCCTGCGCCGAGGTTTCGCGCATTGTTGTCACCAATCCACTGGTAAACGCCTCACGCATTGCATTGCCGTCACCGAAAAACTCCATCCGGACTTCATCGATCACGTTGGTGCCACGCCGGAACGGCACATCTGCACCCCAATAGTCCGGATTGCGCCGCAGGCTGACAAAGCGCCCTGCTTCGAAATCATCGATGATATACGGGGCTGTCGTGATCGGAATATTCGTCAGACCGCTTTCGGTAAACTCGACGTCCTCCCATTGAGCGGCCTGAAGGATGGGTCGGAGACCCATGATCATCGCAAGCTCTCGGTCCGCTTCCCCCAAGGTGATCCGCACAGTGCGCTCACCCACCGCTTCGATCCCCTCGACGCGGCTCCACGAGCCGAGATAGCGGGGATGACCGTCAGTTCCGAGCGTTTCAAACGACCAGATCACGTCCTCGACCGTGACCGGGCTGCCATCGGAAAACGCGGCCTCTTCCCGCAAGGTGAACTCGACCCAGGTATGGTCGTCCCCGATCTCCACCGTTTCGGCCAGCAAGCCGTAAAGCGTGAAGGGTTCATCATAAGATCGGCCCAACAGCGATTCGTAGGCGAGGAATCGCAACTGCCATGGAACCGAGCCTTCCCGAATATGCGGGTTCAGCGAATCGAACGAGCCAACTTCGCCGGTGACGATTCGCCCGCCCGTGGGGGCATCCGGATTGGCGTAAGGCAGATGTTCGAAATCCGCGCCGAGCGCGGGTTCGCCGTACATGGCGACGCCATGCGAAGGCTCAGCAATGGCAGGGCTGGCGAGCGCCAGACCCAAGGCCACAATACCTGCCCCTTTGATGAAACAATGCGTGTGCATTTGTGAACAATCCTCCTGCGGCCCGATTTTGTTGTAGTCTCACGCTATCCGGGCCGGATTGGGAGGGCAAACTTTTCGGTTGGACACGGGCCAAGTCATTGCTTATAAAGGGGTCACTGCTCGATAGGTTTCTTGCCTGTATGAAACCTGCCTCAATGACTTAACCCTGGCTTCGTGCCAGGGTTTTTTTTGTGCAGCCCTCAAATCACACGGAACCTTGTTTGGCTTCCTCTGTTCTTTTCGCACCTGCAGCATTAGCGTGCGGGCAAATACGATCAGCGCGGAGACATTTCCCATGGCCATCACCACCGACCTTTCCGGCAAAACCGCCGTTATCACCGGCTCAAATTCTGGCATCGGGCTGGGCGTTGCGCGGGAATTGGCGCGGGCAGGCGCAAATGTGGTTCTCAACTCCTACACAGACCGTAAGGAGGACCATGCTCTGGCCGAGGAGATTGCTGAAAACTTCAGCGTCGAGGCGCGCTATATCAAGGCGGACCTTTCCAAGGGCGAAGAGGCCCGCGCACTGATCGAGCAGGCGGGCACGTGTGATATTCTGATCAACAATGCAGGCATCCAGCATGTAGCGCCCATCGACGAGTTTCCGGTCGAAAAGTGGGATGCGATCATCGCCATCATGCTGTCCTCGACCTTCCACACCACCGCAGCGGCCCTGCCGATGATGCGCAGGGCCGGTTGGGGCCGGGTCATCAACATCTCGTCCGCGCACGGGCTGACAGCCTCCCCCTACAAGTCGGCCTATGTCTCGGCCAAGCACGGTGTTGTGGGCATGACGAAGGTCGTGGCGCTGGAAACCGCGCAGGAACCGATAACGGCCAACGCCATTTGCCCCGGCTACGTCCTGACACCGCTGGTCCAGGCGCAGATCCCCGACACGGCGAAAAAATACGATATGTCCGAGGAAGAAGTGACGCAGAAGGTCATTCTGGAGCGCCAGCCGTCCAAGGAATTCGCCACAACCGAGCAATTGGGCGGCACTGTCGCGTTTCTGTGCTCGCCGGCCGCGGACCAGATCACCGGCACGACGATCAGCGTCGACGGAGGTTGGACCGCGCTTTGACACGTCGCTAGGCTGATCCACATCGCCATTTGAACCGGAGGGAATGCCATGACTGACGAACCAGAAGCCGGGCGCGACAGACTTGAGATCGACAACATGTATCTGTGCGGCTCACGCTTTACGCGGGTCAGTCTGAAAGACGCGTTTTTCGGTGACACGCACTTGATCGGCGCCGAAGTCAACGATGTGAATGCGTCCGAGATGACGTTCGAGAACGTCAACCTATCCGAAACCCGGTTTCACAATGTGAACATGTCCGAGGTAAAAATCGAGAACGCGAACCTCGCGGAGATGACGTTGACCAACGTGAACCTCGCCGGTGCCAGAATCGACAACGCGAATATCGATGGGTTCACAATCTACGGCGTTCCGGTCAGTGACATGCTGGCGCTGTGGAAGGAGCATCATGGCACCGCCTAAGCGGATCAATCTGGCCCTTCAGGGCGGTGGCGCGCACGGCGCTTATACCTGGGGTGTGCTAGAGGCGATCCTTGCATGCGAGGATTTGGAGATTGCCGGAATATCCGGCACGTCTGCCGGTGCATTGAATGGCGCAGCCGTGAAGTCCGGTCTCAGCCGCGGCTCCCGGACGCTTGCATCCGAGCTGCTGGCAGGCGTGTGGGAACAGGTCGGCGCGATCACAGATGATGCGTTTGCGCCATGGCTCAACATGATCTCACCCCAGGCAGTGAGCTTTGCGATCGAAACCTCCCTGCCCTTTGCGGTTGGCGACAGCGTCAGCCGCATGGTTAGCCCCTATTCGACCGGTCCGTTTTACCGCAACCCGCTGGCCCCGATCGTCTCGAAATTCGAATATGATCATATCTGCTGTGCCGAAGGACCGGCATTTTACATCTGCGCCACCAACGTGCGCTCGGGGAAGATCCGCATCTTCTCGGACGATGAGATCACGCCGAAAGCCATCATGGCCTCGGCCTGCCTGCCGACACTGTTCCGTGCCATCGAGATCGACGATCCCAAAACGGGCGAGACTGAGGCTTATTGGGACGGTGGCTATACCGGCAACCCCGCGCTTTTTCCGCTGTTTAGCCCGGATCTTCCCCGCGACATATTGATTGTGAACATCAATCCGCTTCATCGCGACGAGCTGCCAACGTCCGCTCGGGCGATCCAGAACCGGATCAACGAGATCAGTTTTAATACTTCGCTGCTGCGCGAGCTGCGCGCCATCGAGTTTGTCCAGCGCCTTCTCCATAAGGGCGCGGTGCAGGACAACGCCATGAAGGATATGCTGATCCACATGGTTTCGGACGACGATCTGATGCAGCAATTGTCGGTGGCCACGAAATTGGTTGCCACACCGCAAGTGTTGCACCAGTTGCGCGAATCCGGTCGAACCTCGGCCGAGGCGTTCATTTCGGACCACTTCGACAAAATCGGTGAGGATAGCACCATCGATCTGCGCGCGATGTTCGAATAGCCGGGAACCATCTTCCCTTCGGCGCGTTCCAGTTGGACGCAACAGGAAAGGGAACTCTCATGAAATGGTCCGAAGTCACATCCAATTGGCCTTCCGTCTTTGCATCGCTCAAGGCGCGCTTCCCCTATCTGACAGATGACATCCTGCTTGCCGCCGACGGTCAGCGCCGGGCGCTTGAGCTGGCAATCGCAAACGAGCACGACCTCTCAAAAGCCGAGGCGCGCGAAGCCGTGGATGAATGGCTGGAGGGGCCCATGCCCTCCGATGCGCGCACACATCCGGCGCAAAACAACGTGGCGATGCTGAACAGCCGCAAGTATGTCCCTGCACAAGAAGACGTCTATTCTGACGATGCGCGGTTTGGCGATGACGATCAGGTCGAACAGCCCCAGCGACGTTTTGGCTAGGCCGCCACATCCGTCACAAAACCTTCACATGGCCGCATCTTGATTGCTGAACCCAAGTTGGGCATGGATCGCCGCCATGATCTTGTCGCACCGTCTCCTCGCTGAAGCTCTGGGTACCGCTTTTCTTCTGATTGCGGTGGTGGGCTCCGGCATTATGGCTGCCAATCTGAGCGACGGAAACGTTGCCCTGGCGCTTTTGGCCAACGCGATTGCCACAGGTGTTGCGCTTTACGTCTTGATCACCATCTTCGGTCCGATCTCGGGCGCGCATTTCAACCCCGCGGTCACGATGGTCTTTGCGCTGAAGCGCGAAATCCCCCTGCCCCATGCTGCAGCCTATATCCTTGTGCAGATCACCGCTGGCATTTTGGGCGTTTGGCTGGCCCATGTCATGTTTGAACTGCCGATCCTGCAAGCCTCCACCACCACACGAACAGGGCTCTCACAGTGGGTGGCTGAGGTCGTTGCAACATTCGGCCTGGTGATCACGATCCTTGCCGGCATCCGCCACGCCCCCTCTCAGGTGGCGGCACTCGTCGCGGCTTACATCACCGGTGCATATTGGTTCACGGCGTCCACCAGCTTTGCCAATCCGGCGGTCACCATCGCGCGGGCCTTCTCAGACACGTTCGCGGGCATTGCACCCGTGGACGTCCTGCCGTTTATCGCAGCACAGATCGTTGGCGCGTTGCTGGCCCTGGGCGCAACGCGCATCCTCTACGCGGAAGAACGCTAGCCCATAGACGTGACCCACAGGATAGTGGCGTCATCATCCGAGATCGAGATCACGTTATGCCCCATTGTGGCGTCGTAATAGGCGCTGTCGCCGCGCACCATGTCGATGGGTTGGTAGAACTCTGTGAAAAGACGCACGGCACCGGTCAAAACGTAGAGAAATTCTTCGCCCTCATGGCGCACCCAGCCGTCGAATTCCTCAAACGCGCGGGCGCGAATGCGCGCCCTGTACGGCAGCATTGATTTCTGCACCATCTGATCGGCCAACAGCTCATGCTCATACGTCGTCGTCGCATGGGCCGCGCCCTCGCCCCGCTTGGTCGAAACCATTCGTCCGCCACCCTGCGGCGAGGATTTTGGCGTGAAGAGCTGCGGCACCGAAATCCCGAGCCCAACGGCCAGCTTCTTGAGCGCATCGTAGGTGGGCGACATCTGCCCATTCTCGATCTTTGACAGGGTCGAGCGTGCCAGCCCCGCCTGTTGGGCGGCTTGCTCTAATGTCCATTGGCGCGCTTTGCGCAATTCGCGGACGCGGACAGCAAGATCGACGGGGGCAGCCGTCACATCCTCACCGGACGCGCGGGCAAGTTGGATCAGGCTGGGTTCCGGTGTCTGGTCGGTCATGATCTGTGCAGTAGCGCAGGCCGTGCTGCGCTTGCAACCGGACGCGGGCGCGCATAGGCCCCGTGTCATGCAGCCGCCCCCTGATTTCAACATCGTCAAACACGTGCTTGCCCATGCCCATGTGGACCCCGACAAGATCGCGCTCGCCGTGCTGGGGCCGGCCCGGGCCGAACGCTGGTCGTACGGCCGCCTGGCCGATGCCGTGGCCTGCGCCGCGGGTGGATTGCAGGCCACCGGCCTGCCCACGGGCAGTCGCATCATGCTCCGCCTGGCAAATTCTGCCACGTTCCCCTTGGCCTTTCTGGGTGCAATTGCAGCAGGTTACGTGCCGCTTGTGACGTCCGCTGCATTGACCGTGCCCGAGGTGACGAAACTGGCCACGGTGGCTACTCCGGACGCCATCATTGCGGGCAACGGCATCGCTTTACCCGATGGTCCATGGCCGATCCACGGGCCGGACATCTTGAATGGCGCACCTGACAAGATCCACAGAACCACCGCGGAAGACCTCGCCTACATCGTTTTTACGTCTGGCACCTCCGGCCAACCCAAGGCGGTGCACCATGCCCATCGTGCGATCTGGGCGCGTGGTATGATGGTGGATGGCTGGTACGGCTTAAAACCCTCCGACCGCGTCTTGCACGCAGGCGCGCTGAATTGGACCTATACGCTCGGCACAGGGCTGCTCGATCCTTGGGCGATGGGCGCAACGGCGCTTGTCCCTGCCGACGGCACCGACCTCGCGACCCTCGGTCTTCTCGCAAAGCGCCACGATGCGACGATCCTTGCAGGCTCTCCCGGTCTGTTCCGCAAGCTCCTGGCCCGCGATCTGCCAGCGCTTCCAAAGCTGCGCCATGCCTTGTCCGCTGGCGAAGCCCTGCCTCCAAGCCTGCGGACGCGCTGGCAACAGGCGACCGGTACGGACATCCACGAAGCATTGGGCATGTCCGAATGTTCGACCTTCCTGTCTGGCGCGCCCGACCGACCCGCGCCTGAGGGCTGCATCGGCTATGCACAGGCCGGACGCAGGCTCGCCGTATTGGACGAAGATGGCACAGCGGTTCCGGACGGCACCACGGGCCAGCTTGCCATCCACCACACGGACCAAGGCCTGACCTGTGGCATCTCCGGTCCCGAGGGCGGCGTCAGCCTACCGCTAACCGGCGCGTGGTTCGTCACCGGTGATCTGGTTACGCGCCGCCCGGATGGCGCCTACACCTACCATGGCCGTAGCGACGACATCCTGACCGCAGGTGGCTTTCGGGTTGCCCCGGCCGAGATTGAAGCCGCGTTCGACGGATTTCCGGGCCTCACCGAATGTGCCGCCCTCACCCTTCAACTGACGCCTGAAACCAATATCCTCGCCCTTGCCTATTCCGGCACAGCCAGCGAGGATGCGCTAGCACAGCACGCTGAACCCATTCTTGCAAAACACAAACGCCCCCGCGCCTATCTGCGCCTCGACGCCTTGCCGCGTGGCGGGAACGGCAAACTGAACCGCCGCGCGCTGGCTGACGCGGCCAAGGACCTGATATGATCAAGCTCGACATCCTTTCCGACCCCATTTGCCCGTGGTGCTATATCGGCTGGTCCAACCTCGCCCGCGCAATGGAGGCCAAGCCAGATCACCCTTTCACGATCGAATGGCATCCGTTCCAGCTGAACCCCGACATGCCGCCCGAAGGCATGGACCGTCGGGCCTATCTGGAAGGCAAGTTCGGCGGAAAGGAAGCGGCGGTCCGCGCCTACGCGCCCGTGGCTGAAAAGGCCGAAGAAGCGGGATTGAAACTGAACCTCGAAGGTATCCGCCGCACGCCCAATACGTTGAACGCGCATCGCCTGATCCATTGGGCAGGAATTGAAGGGCGGCAAACCCCTGCCGTCTTGGCACTGTTCCGGGCCTATTTCGTGGACGGACGCGACATCGGGGATGTCGAAACGCTCGTAGATATTGCCGAAAGTGTAGGCCTCGACCGTGAGATGATTGCAAAGCTTTACGAAGGCACATCTGACGCACAAAGCATCCGCGACCGCGACGCCCATGCAAGGTCACGCGGTGTGCAGGCTGTGCCCACCTTCATTGTGGCCTCGCAACACGCCGTGCCCGGCGCGCAGCCCCCCCAGCAGTGGGAAGCGATCATTGACGACCTCAACGAACAGCTCGCGAAGCTGCAATCAGACGAGGCGCAGGGGTGATTTTCGGCCTCGTCCTGGGCCTTGGTGCCTGCGCGGCATGGGGCCTGCTTTTGTGGTGGTCCGAACGTGACGCGATGACCGGCCCATGGCCGCCTGAACAGGGCAATTGGGGCACCGCGGCCTGGGCCTGGGGCCTGACGATCCTGATCTATGTTGGCCTTTTCCAGACTTGGGTGGTGCCGACTGGCCCCTGGTCCTGGCTTGTCTGGACGATTGGGCTGGGGATTGGTTTCGCGGGCAGCGCGTTGCAGACTTGGGGCACGGCCAACCTCGGCTTCAAGGGCACAAGCGGCTGGGATGTTGGCGTCGAGACCCGTGGTGCCTATGCCCTGTCTCGTCACCCGCAATATGTGGGCCAAGCCGCAGGCTTTCTGGGCTTTGCGATCATCTTGGGCCACTGGCCCGGCTGGATCATTTCACTGACCGCGATCGCAACCCTTTACGCTGCCGCACGTGTGGAAGAGGCGGCGCTGAAGGCGCGGCACGCGAACTATGCTGCCTACCGAACGCGCGTGCCGTTCCTGTTGGGACGCAGCGCATGAGCAGTACAGACGCCCCCGCACAACCCATCCCCCGCCTGTCGACGACCGAGTTCATCGCCCTGATGGGCATGATGTTCGCCACCATCGCCTTTTCCATCGACGCGATGCTGCCTGCCCTGCCCGACATCGCAGCACAGCTTTCGCCCGACACACCGAATTATGCACAGCTGGTCATCACCAGCTTTGTCATGGGGATGGGCGTCGGAACGCTTGTCACAGGGCCGCTGTCGGACGCATTCGGGCGCAAGACGATCATCATCATCTTTGCCGCGCTCTACATGGTCGGCGCCGCGCTCGCTTGGGCGGCGTCCAGTATGGAATTGCTGATTGCCGCCCGCATCATCCAGGGCCTTGGTGCGGCGGGTCCTCGCGTGGCCTCCATGGCCTTGATCCGGGACCTCTACACAGGGCGCGAGATGGCGCGGATCATTTCGTTCGCGATGCTGGTCTTCACAGTCTTCCCTGCGGTCGCGCCGCTGATTGGCCATGGCATTATCGAGCTGTTCGGCTGGCGCGCGATCTTCATCAGCTTCCTGCTGTTTTCGCTTGTTTCCGTGGGCTGGCTGACCCTCAGACAGGCCGAAACTCATCCGCCCGCAAACCGCCGCAAGCTGAACGCGGCAGAGCTGTGGGCCGGCACGCGCGAGGCGCTCTCGCTGCGCCAGATGCAATTGTCGATCCTTGTGCAATCGATGATCTACGGGCTCCTTTTCGGGAAGATCACCTCGATCCAACCGATCTTTGACCGCACCTATGGCTGGGGCGAATATTTCCATTGGTTCTTCTTCGCGATTGCCGTTCTGTCGGCCCCCGCAGCCCCCCTGAATGGGCGCCTCGTTGTGCGGCTGGGGATGCGCCCGCTGATCCGCCGGGCCCTCTGGGCGCAGACGGCCTTCTCAACACTGTTCGTGGCGCTTCTGCTCAGCGGAGCCGTAGGAACAACCGAAATATGGTTCTACTTCGGCTGGTCAGTCACTGTCTTCGCCTTGATGGGTTTCACCATCGGCAACCTCAACGCCCTGGCCCTGGAACCCTTAGGACATATTGCAGGGCTTGCGGCGTCGCTGATGGGGGCGTTGGCGACCGTTGCAGGAGCTGTCCTGGGCACGAGCATCGGCCAACTTTACAACGGAACCGCAATGCCGCTTGCCGCGTCGGTTCTGATCCTCTCTCTCCTAGGTGCAATGGTGATGCGCTACATGCCGCGCGAAGGGCGCGACTGAAGAAAGCATTTTGCGCTTTATCTGCGGCACTCTTATCGGGTTCCGCGTTCGCGCCATCGGCGCGAGGCAGCGCATTGCTTTTCAAATCAAATGCAAAGCGCTCTATTCCGCTGGCTGCGCAACTGCTCCCTGCCGACGCGCCGTGCGCCACCACCAGATCGCCACGACAAGCACATTAGGCACCCAGCAGGTCCAGCCGAGATAGGGGAAGACCACGTCCATATCCCAGAACAAGCGCAAGATCGGCAGTTGCAGGCGGAATGAGACAGCTCCAAAGCTGAGTGCTGCCATCATCACCATCCAGCGCTTGTGCATCTCGAAGTTCTTGCGACGGATGTGCCAGATGCCCATCACCAGCGCACCGAACCATGCGACCGAACCCATGGCGAAGCCAAGCTCGGACCAGAGCGGGTATGACATGTTGAAGCTGATCGGCGGCGTGGTGAGCGATGCGATGACGACAATCGGCACCAGCGCCCATCCCAGATACACATGTTTGCGCCGGTCACCCCGCCGCCACATCCGGCTTACCTGCAAAGGTGTCAGCAAAACCGCCAGACCGCCTGCCACCATATGCACGGCCAATATCGATCCCACATTTTCGATATGATGGGCAACATGATCTGCGCCGCGCGAAATCCCCTCGACCACAAAACCCATCCATGTGGCGGAGAACCCTTGGCCCCAATGGGCAAAGACACCATGGATCAGTCCGGGCGGGACGAATTTGAACGCGGACGCCGCCGAGAGTGCTGAAAACAGCAGGAACGCGTACCACCCCCAACGGGGCATTTCTCGCTTTGCGATGGGGCGGGATCTTGGCGTGTCTGACATCTGCTCGGGGCCTTTTGCGTGTATGACCTTCGCGCTTTGCGCTCGTTTACCCCGAAACTGGCTCGCGCATCAATGCGACGCCTTTGCAGGCGCTTTGCCCTCAGCGTGCATCGCCAGATCCCGGGCAATTGCAAAGGCACCTTTGATCTTGTCGCTGTCTTTTTTCCAATCGCGCCGCACAACGATCTTGTTGTCTTTGACCTTCGCGAGACCCTTCTGATCTTGCACGAAATCAACCAGCCCGCCGGGGTTCGGAAACTTGTCGTTGTGAAACTGGATCGTCGCGCCCTTTGGCCCGGCATCCAGCTTGGCAATATGGGCCCGCTTGCACATCGCCTTGATGCGAACCACCAGAAGCAGCGTATTGACCTCTTTGGGCAGCGTCCCAAACCGGTCGATCAATTCGGCGGCGAAGCCTTCCAGATCCACCTTGGTCTCCAGTTGGCTCAGCCTGCGGTATAGCCCCAGGCGCACGTCCAGATCAGGCACATAAGCTTCCGGGATCAAGACCGGCACACCCAGATTGATCTGCGGCGACCATTGCCCATCGTCGGTCAGAACGCCCTCCGCCTCGCCCGAGCGGATCTTGGCAATCGCCTCCTCCAGCATCGATTGGTACAGCTCGAAGCCTACCTCTTTCACATGCCCCGATTGCTCTTCACCCACGATATTGCCCGCCCCGCGAATATCGAGGTCCTGGCTCGCAATCGTGAAGCCCGCGCCCAAGCTGTCGAGGCTCCCCAAAACACGCAGACGCTTCTCCGCCGTTGGGGTCAACTTGCCGCGCGGCTTCGTTGTCAGATAGGCGTATGCCCTTGTCTTCGCGCGCCCGACCCGGCCCCGGATCTGATAAAGCTGCGCCAACCCGAACATGTCCGCGCGGTGAATGACCATCGTGTTGGCTGTCGGAATATCAATGCCGGACTCCACAATCGTGGTCGCAAGAAGCACATCATATTTGCCGTCGTAGAAGGCGACCATCCGGTCGTCCAACTCACCCGCCGCCATCTGGCCATGGGCCGTGATGAACGTCACCTCCGGCACGTGGTCGCGGAGGAACTCTTCAATCTCAGGCAGATCCTGAATACGAGGAACCACGTAGAAGCTCTGCCCACCCCTGTAATGCTCCCGCAACAGCGCCTCGCGGATCGTGACCGCATCGAATTCGCTAACATAGGTCCGGATCGCAAGCCGGTCGACCGGAGGCGTCCCGATCAGGCTCAGGTCGCGCACGCCTGACAACGACATTTGCAAGGTCCGCGGGATCGGCGTCGCCGAAAGCGTCAGCACATGCACGTCCGAGCGCATTTCTTTCAGCCGCTCTTTGTGGGTCACACCAAAGCGCTGTTCCTCGTCAATAATCAGCAAGCCAAGGTTCTTGATCTTCACCTGTTTGGCCAGCACCGCATGGGTGCCGATCACGATATCAACCGACCCATCGGCCAGGCCCTTGCGGGTATCGGCAGCGTCCTTGGTCGACACAAATCGGCTAAGCTGCCGCACAGTTACAGGAAAGCCCCGGAACCGCTCGCCAAAGGTCTTGGCGTGCTGACGCGCCAGAAGCGTTGTGGGCGCGATCACGGCCACCTGCATGCCGCTGGCCGCTGCCACAAAGGCCGCCCGCATCGCCACCTCTGTCTTGCCGAAGCCCACATCGCCCACCACCAGCCGGTCCATGGGCCGCCCCAGCGTCAGATCATCCAACACATCGGCAATCGCGGTCAGCTGATCGTCCGTCTCCTCATACGGAAAGCGTGCATTGAACGCCTCCCACATATCGCCGGGCGGCTCGTAGACAGGGGCACTGCGCAATTCGCGTTCGGCAGCGATCCGGATCAGCTTGTCGGCGATCTGGCGGATGCGTTCCTTGAGTTTTGCTTTCTTGGCCTGCCATGCCCCACCACCGAGCTTATCAAGCAGGCCTTCATCATGGCCGTAACGGCTGAGCAGTTCGATATTCTCGACCGGCAGGAACAACCGATCCCCACCGGCATATTCCAGTGCCACGCATTCATGCGGCGCGCCCACGGCTGTGACTGTCTGAAGCCCGGTATAGCGGCCCACACCATGATCCACATGCACCACCAGATCGCCGGGGCTGAGGCTTTGGGCTTCGGTCAGATAGTTCTCGGCCCGCTTGACCTTGCGCTTGGGCCGGATCAACCGGTCGCCCAGAACATCCTGTTCTGAGATCACCGCCACGCCGCCGGACGAAAACGGGCCGGTAAACCCTTCCTCCAACGGCCAGACCGTGAGGTTCAAGCTTCCCGGCTCACCAATATCGCGGGCGTCCGCAACACGCCGGATATCCGTCAGCCCCTCATCTTGCAGCAATCCCTCCAGGCGTTCGCGGGCACCGTCGGACCAGCTGGCAATGACAACGGCACGACCTTCACGCATTGCGCGAACATGATCGGCCAAAGCACCAAAAAGGCTCAGGTTTTCCTGCTGCCGTTCCGGCGCAAAACTGCGCCCGATCCGCCCGCCGGCATCGATGACCCCGGGACCAGACGCCGCCGAATGGACCGAGAATTGCAGAACCCGCTTTCCATCGATTGCCCGCTCCCACGCGTCATCATCCAGATAGAGCAATTCTGGCGGTGCGGGCTTGTAGACCGTGTCGAGCCGCCCCTTCTGCGTCAGTGCTGTCTTACGTGTATCATACTGGTCCGTGATGCTGTCCCACCGGGCAACACGTTGCGGCGTGCTTTGATCATCCAGCGTGATGGTTGCATCTGGCAGGTAGTCGAAGAGCGTCTCCAACCGTTCATGAAAGAAGGGGAGCCAATGCTCCATCCCTTGCGCCTTTCGCCCCGCCGTGACGGCCTCATAGAGCGGGTCCTCTGATCCGCCTGCCCCGAACTCCACCCGATAATTCTGTCGAAACCGGGCAATGGCAGCGTCATCCAGGATGACCTCGGAAACGGGGGCCAATTCGATACGCTCAAGTTTTTCTGATGTGCGCTGACTGACTGGATCGAACCGCCGCGCCCCGTCTAGAACGTCGCCAAACAGATCAAGCCGAACGGGCTGTGCCTCACCCGGCGGCCAAACATCGATGATGCCGCCACGCACAGCATAGTCGCCGGGTTCTGTGACCGTGGGGGCCTGCACATAGCCCATGCGCACAAGGAACGCGCGCAGTGCGTCTTCATCAATCCTGCCATCGACCTGCGCCACGAATGCTGATGAGGCCAGCAATTCACGCTGTGGCACATATTGCGTCGCCGCATTCAGCGTCGTCAGCAAGATAAAAGGCCCTTTCAGCCCGCCGGCCAGAGTTGCCAATGTGGCCATCCGCGCAGCAGATATTTCAGCCTGCGGACTGACGCGGTCATAAGGCAGGCAATCCCATCCGGGGAATTCCAATACCGGCACCGTCGGGTCAAAAAAGCGCAACGCGTCCGCCATGGCGCGCAGACGCTTGTCGTCGCGCGCGACGTGCACCACCGGGCCTGACGCGGCTTCGCGCAGGACCAAGGTTGCATCGAACCCCTCAGGGGCACCACCGCAAAGGATATGCTTGGGATCAGCCATGAAGCGCCTGACCTACGCCGCCGCGCGCGCGTGTCAAGGTGTCAGCCGAACGGACCGACATTCACATTCTGATACATGCCCCAGAATGCAGTGATGAAGATGAACACCACACCCATCATCTGCACGATCAACCGATGTTGCCGCAAAATGGCCGGAACCTTGGCATAGCCGCTGTCGTGCAACCGTCGCGAGGTCCAGACGCCAAGCGCGAGGACCAACATCGAAGGACACAGGAGCAAGAAGATCGCCTGGCTGAATTCGACTCCATAGGCCCATCCCGTGATGGCGAGACCCGTCAACAGGAAGGTGGCGAATGCGACGGCGGCCACGCCCGACGTTTCCGCATATTGCAGCATCCGCTCGGCGTTCATACGCGTCAGCACCATCATGTCGGCCTCAGCCCTCTCATCCCCGCGCTTGGCACGGCTGACAAGGTGGAAGGGCACACCGATGGTCCAATGGCTCAGCGAGGACCAGAGGATCGCCAGAACGATCCAGTACCACATGTTCGAAAATGACCTGAGGTTGATCACTTCGGTGACGAGATCGAGGAAATCCAAGGGGAGCTCTTGCTGAGTGCCGACAATTCGCGCGCACCATATGCGCGGGATTTGTCGGATGCCACCCCCCGGCAGCACGCTTGCACCAAAAGCGTTGCCATGGCACCTCTGTCAATGAAACGTGACGACCGAAAGACCTTACAGATGAGTGTGAACCAAGCCCCTTTCCCCCTGGCCCGTTTCCGCCGGACACGCGCCGCGGCCCCCATCCGCAATCTGGTGCGGGAAAGCAGCTTGAGCGTGCACGATCTGATCTGGCCTGTCTTCGTCTGTGCCGGGCAGAACGAACGCCAAAAAGTGGCCTCCATGCCGGGTGTTGAGCGTTTGTCGGTTGACCTGCTGGTGGACGCCGCACGTGAGGCTGCGTCGCTTGGCATCCCCGCGATCTGCATCTTTCCCTACACGGATCCGTCCCTGAAGACCGAGCTCTGCGAAGAGGCGTGGAACCCCGACAACCTGTCCAACTGCGCGATCCGCGCGATCCGCAATGCAGGCATCGAGATTGCGATCATGACCGACATCGCGCTCGACCCCTACAACGCCAACGGCCATGACGGGATCGTGCGCGACGGCATCATCGTGAATGACGAAACGGTCGAAGCGCTCGTCAAAATGGGTTTGGCGCAGGCCGAGGCCGGGGCTGACATCCTGGGCCCCTCCGACATGATGGACGGGCGCATCGGGGCGATCCGCGCAGCCCTTGAGGCCGAAAACCACACCAACGTCACCATCATGTCCTACGCCGCCAAGTTCGCGAGCGCCTATTACGGCCCATTCCGGGATGCGGTCGGTGCATCCGGCGCCCTCAAAGGTGACAAGAAAACCTACCAGATTGACCCGCTGAACGGGCGCGAAGCGTTGCGCTGCGTCGAACGCGACCTGCGTGAAGGGGCCGATATGGTCATGGTCAAACCCGGCCTGCCGTACCTAGACATGTGCCGCCAGGTGAAAGACCGCTTCGGCGCACCGACCTACGCTTACCAAGTCAGTGGCGAATACGCGATGGTGGAGGCCGCGGCCGCCAATGGCTGGATCGACGGCGAAAAGGTCATGCTGGAAAGCCTGATGGCCTTTCGGCGCGCGGGCTGTGACGGAGTGTTGACCTATTTCGCACCTCGCGTGGCCCGCATCCTCAACGGATAGCCCCCCAATCGGCAAAAACCCGCAGATATTGCGTCTTGGCGGATGACAGCCCCGCCGTTTCGGCGTATTCTTGCCACCAAGGATCGGGGCACAAAGCCCCGGCACGAGGCAATTAGGCAAGGTATTTCCCATGGCAGATGGTCTTTCCAGACGTTCCCTTCTTCTCGGCGCAGGCGCCGCCCCGCTTTTGGCGGCCTGTGGCAACCCGCTTGGCAATTCAAACGCGCCGCGCATCGACAGCCGCGTTGATGCTGCAATTGATTTCATGGTGGCCGAGGTTCCGGGCACGCAGGATCTGGTGAACAACGCGTCAGGCATGCTTGTCATGCCGCTGATCACCGAAGCAGGCTTTGGCTTTGGCGGCGCCTATGGGCGTGGCGCGCTGCGTGTGGGCGGGGCCACTGTCGATTACTACTCTGCTGTTTCTGGCAGCTTCGGGCTTCAGATCGGGGCGCAGCAATATGCCCATACCCTGTTTTTCATGAACCCCGACGCGCTGGCTGAATTCCGCAATTCCGTGGGCTGGTCCGTGGGCGCCGATGTCCGCTATGCAGTCAACACCAATGCGGGCTCCCTTGGCTTTGACACGGCGACCCTGTCCGAGCCTGTCATCGCCGTGATCTATGGGCAGGCCGGGCTGATCATCGGCGCCACACTCGACGGCACGCGCTACACGCGCATCATTCCCTGACTTACCTCGCGCAAGCGTGACTGGATGCGGCCCTCGGGCCGCGCCATCTTTCGGCAGCACCTGACCGGAGGTTTCCATGCTGCGCTATTTCCTTGCCCTCATCCTGCTCTCCCTGCCTGCCACCGCGCAGGACGATGCAATCGCTGACCTCTCTACCCTGCCCGGCTGGGAAATGCATGTAACCTCTTACGACTTCGAAACGCTCGTCGCGCGGACCCGCGACGCCGTGGGTGCAAATGGATTGGCGGTGGTCACGCAAGCCGGACCAACCGGGGCTGCTGCCCGGCGCGGCATAGAGATACCCGGCAATCGCGTGATCGGTGCCTTCAACAACGACTTTGCCGTGCGCCTCTTGCGCCTGTCGACCGAGGCGATGATCCACGCCCCGATCCGGCTTTATGTCACCGAGAACGCGGATGGCACCGCGACCCTGTCCTACATCGCCCCGTCTTCCATATTGGCCCCCTACGCCGCCGCATCAGACGTCGCGTCGGAACTTGATGATGTGTTTGCTGCCATTGCTCAGGACGCCATCGCGCGCTAGACGCGGGCGATGCAGTGATCCCTAGCGAAGGACCGCCCTCGAATGATGACTCTGTTACGATGGCTGACGCGGCTTGTGGCCGCCGGTATCGTCTTGGTCGTCCTCGTTGCCATGCTGGCCTATTGGATCGCCGGGCGCTCGATCCCCGATTATGAAGCCGACTGGTCCGTCCCCGGCCTCGACGGTGAGGTGGAAATCGTCCGAAATACCGCTGCCGTCCCGCATATCTTCGGGCTGACGGACCACGATGTGCACTACGGCCTTGGGTTCGTTCATGCGCAGGACAGGCTGTGGCAGATGCTGATGCTGCGCCGCACATCGCAAGGGCGGCTGTCGGAACTGTTCGGGTCCCGCACGCTGGAAGTTGATGACCTCATGCGGCGGCTTGATCTGGATGGTCATGCCACCCGGTCGCTTGATGCCTTCTCGGACGAAAGCCTCGGTGCACTGCAGGCCTACGCGGACGGCGTAAACGCCTGGCTGCGCCTTGTCGGGTCGGAGGCGCTGGGACGCGGCGCGCCCGAATTGTTCCTGTTCGAGCCTGAGATCGCGCCGTGGCGCCCCAACGATTCCGTTGCGATTTCGCTGCTGGTCGCGCTCGAATCCGCAACGCATCACGAATACGAAATCCTGCGCGCCCGTACGTCGCTGGCCTTGCCGGAACCGGGCCGCATCGTCGACATCATGCCAGATGCGCCGGGCACCGGCGCGGCGGAATTGGGTGATATCGCGGCGATCCTCGACATCCCGCGCACGCTCTTCGCGGATGCTGGAGAAGTCGCTGGCCCGCGTGACGCGCTGCATCCCAATGCGCAGGGTGTGAACCGGGGCGGAGCATCGAACATCTGGGCTGCGGCCCCCTCACGCTCGGCGGCGAGTGGCGCGCTGATGGCGTCTGATCCGCATGTCACGCTGACCGCTCCGTCATCGTGGTATCTCGCTCGACTGGAACTTGCGACTGGCGGCGTGATTGGCGCGACCATCCCCGGCATGCCAAGCATCCTCAATGGCCGGTCGGAGCAGATAAGCTGGGGCATCACCGCAGCATATCTCGATGACATCGACCTCTATGTTGAAGAGCTCAACCCAGACAATCCGCAGCAATACCGCACGCCGGATGGGTGGGCCGAGTTTGAGACGCGGCGCGAGATCATCCAGATCGCAGGCGAAGCGCCCGTCACCATAACCCTTCGCGAGACTGAGAATGGGCCCGTTATCCCCGGTGCGCATTGGGGGCTGAGCAATGTGACCCCAGCGGGCCATGTCATGTCGATGCGATGGACGGGTTTAAGCGACGAATTCACCTCGATCCAGACCGGCCTGCGCCTGATGCGCGCGCGCACCGTAGAAGAGGCGTTGGCCACGGGTGAGGATTTCGTCGCACCCTCGGCAAACCTGATGGTCGCGGCTGCTGACGGGCAAATCGGCATGCAGGTCATTGGCCATATGCCTTGGCGCTTGATCGAGCATGAGACCGAGGCGCGCATGCCGTCGCGCGGCTGGATCGAAGGCAATCGCTGGCAGGGCATAACCCAGTATTTCGCCAACCCCACCTTTGTGGATCCCGAGAGCGGCGTTTTGGGCAACACCAACAACAAGATGGTCGACCGCGATTTCCCGCTTCATGTCTCCTACCATTGGGGCGACACGCAGCGCATCGACCGCCTCAGCCGGTTGATGGAGGCGCGCGCGGTCCACACCCGCGACAGTTTCATCGAAGCGCAGCTTGATACCGTCTCCCCCGCCGCGCGGAACCTTTTGCCGCTGGTCGCTCGTGATCTGTGGTTCACGGGGGAACCCGCCGCCCCCGGCACGCCGGAACGTCGCCGACAGCGCGCCTTGGAATTGCTGGCGGACTGGAACGGTGAGATGAACGAACATCTGCCTGAACCACTCATTTTCGCGTCCTGGATGCGGCATCTGCAACAGCGCCTGATCCGCGACGATATTGGCCCCCTTGCCGAGGAATTCTGGCAGGTCGAGCCGGTCTTTTTGGAGCGCGTCTTTCGCGATGTCGACGGGGCCTCGACTTGGTGCGATGTGCGCCCGTCTACGGCGACCGAGACCTGCACCGACATCGCGCGTGTGGCCCTTGATGAAGCTCTGCAAGAGCTGTCTGAGGCTTACGGCGATGATATCGAAAGCTGGCGCTGGGGGGCGGCGCACGAAGCGCTGCACGAACATCCCGTGCTGGGTCAGACGCGGCTATTCTCCTGGATCGTGAACATTCGTCAGGCCACGTCCGGCGGGGATTTCACCCTAAACCGCGCCGCAACGCCCGGAACCGGACCGGAGCCGTACCTGAACACCCATGCCGCCGGTTATCGTGGTGTCTACGATTTTGCCGATCCTGACAGTTCGGTCTTCATCATTGCAACCGGGCAGTCTGGCCACCCGCTCAGCCGTCACTACGACGATTTGGGCGATCTATGGCGACGGGGCGAATATGTTCCCATGACCCTCGACCCCGAACTGGCGCGCGCGGGCAATCTGGGGATCACGCGGCTGAGCCCATCCCAATAGGTGCCGGCGTCTTCGCAGCTGCCAAAGCCTCGGCCAACGGCAAGGGCTTGCCAAGCAGCCAACCTTGCCCGCGATGCACGCCGAGCTTGCGCAGCGTGTCCGCCTCTGCCTGCGTCTCGATCCCTTCTGCCACCAAAAGCGCACCGGTCTCAGCCGTGTAGTGCATCAAGGCCGCACACAACGCGCGCAAGGCCTGATCGCCATCGATCCCGGACACCAGCGAACGATCCAGTTTGATCATTTCAGGCTGAAGGCGCGCGATCTGTTGCAAGCCGGAATAGCCCGCCCCCGCATCATCAACCGCAATCCGCACCCCAAGACTGCGCAGATCTGCCAAGGCGCGCGCCAATGCTGCCGGATCGCGCACAGCGGAATGCTCGGTCACCTCCAGCACAACCCGCTCAGGCGCATGGGCCGAGAACAGGTCCTTCAACCGACCCGTTGCAACCAGATCAGGGCCGGCATTGACGGACAGATACATGTGTTCGGGAATAATGGGCAGGACGCCCATCGTAGCCTCCAGAACGCACAGCTCCAACTCCACGCCAAGGCCGATATTCGCAGCCTCATCAAACCAAAGGTCGGGGCTGCGCACCGGGTCCGCCTCGAACCGGCAGAGCGCCTCAAACCCGGACACCGAATTCGTCGCGAGATCGCAAATCGGCTGGAACACCATACGAAAGTGCTCATTCGAGATCACGGTCCGAACGCGCGCTTCTGCCTCTTCCACAAGGCGGCGTGCTTCCATCCCGTCCTGCACTTCGGCCTGGGCGAGACGCGCAAACATTTTCATGATGTTCAGATCGCGCGCATTCAGACCTGGGTTCGGCTTGGGCGACAGGCAACAGAACATACCGTAGACCGACCCATCCTTGCGCAGGATCGGCACGCTGACATGCGCCCCAATCGGCACCGCTGCCGTGATTGGCAGGTCCAGGGCAATCGGGTGCGCCGAGGTGTCGGGGATCAACTCGGGCAAGCGGCCATCCAGAATGTGTTTGCAATACACCTCCGACAATGGCCGCGCATCACCCGGCTTGATCATTTCCTCAAGGCCGGGCGCATCGACGGCGCGAAATACCGTCTGATCATCCACAAATTCAGACAGATAGGCGATTTCCATGCCCAGATGCGTGCGCACATCGCGCAAAGCGTCTTGCACAACGTCCGTCGACTCGCGCGCCAGCCTTTGTTGCGCTTGGGCACCGAAAAGTTCGGGAAGGTGCAAATCAACCATGACACATCCTTTGGAAAGCCTTCTGCCGATACGCATGGCACGATGCGCGTTAAGGCAAGGTTTCCAAATGATAGATCTTGCGCGGAGTCCTATAGGGCGCGGAAGGCCTTTTCCTGACGCGCGGTCCAGCGCACGCTCAGCACCGTTTCTTCTTCGCCCGAAGCTTCCGCTTCGACCACGCCGCGCTCAAACAACCAGGCGCGTTTGCGGCCCTCCGTATGGGCCAGCGTCAGGGTCGCTTCGTGGCGGGGTGGCGAAAGCGCCTCGGCCACGGCCGCCAGCATCGGATCCATCCCTTCGCCGGTCAATGCGGATGTCGCGAACACATCTGACCGCCGATCGGCTTCTGTCTGGCGCGCCTCACGCGCTGCCGCGTCCAGACGATCCAACTTATTCCAGACTTCGATTTGCGGCGCCGTTTCACTGACCCCCAGATCGCCTAGGATGGCCGAGACATCTTGCGCCTGCTCAGCACTTTCGGGGTGCGAGATATCGCGCACATGCACGATCAAATCGGCGTCGAGCACCTCTTCCAACGTGGCGCGGAAGGCCGCAACAAGTTGGGTGGGCAAATCACTGATGAAACCCACTGTGTCAGACAGAATGATCTCGGTCCCATCGGGCAATGTCACCGCCCGCATGGTCGGATCGAGCGTTGCAAACAGCATGTCCTTCGCCATGACCTCCGCCCCCGTCAGTCGGTTGAAAAGGGTCGACTTGCCCGCGTTTGTATAGCCCACGAGCGCGACAATCGGATACGGCACTTTCTTTCGTGCGGCCCGGTGCAAGGATCGCGTTTTGACGACTTTCTTCAATTGCCGGCGGATCCGGGTGACGGCTTCGTCAATCGCGCGCCGGTCGGCCTCGATCTGGGTTTCACCGGGGCCACCCACAAATCCCAATCCGCCGCGCTGACGTTCCAGGTGGGTCCAGGCACGCACCAGCCGTGTGCGTTGGTAGCTGAGCGCTGCCAGCTCAACCTGCAGCACCCCTTCCCGCGTCGCAGCACGGTCGGCGAAAATCTCAAGGATAAGCCCCGTCCGGTCGAGCAGTTTGCAGCCCCACTCTTTCTCAAGGTTGCGCTGCTGGACGGGCGTGACGGGCCCGTCGATCAGAACAAGGCCGATATCCATCGCCTCGATCAGATCATGCAATTCCTCGATTTTGCCGGACCCGAACAGCAAGCCGGGCTGTGCACGTGGCAGTCGTACGACTTGCGCATCCACGACCTCCAGATCCGGCAATGCAGCGGCCAGTGCGACCGCCTCTTCCAACGCAGGGCCAGCCTCACGCCGGGTCCGATCAGATTGAATGTCCGGGTGCAACACCAATGCCCGCATGGGGCCCTTGCCCAATGCGGTTCCGTTCTCGTCAGTGGCGCCGTTGGCTGCGCTCACTCTTCCCCGTCGTAGAGGTTGATGGGCTGTGCCGGCATCACGGTCGAAATCGCGTGCTTATAGACCAACTGGCTTTGTCCGTCGCGTCTGAGCAACACACAGAAGTTGTCAAACCACGTGATGACGCCTTGAAGCTTCACACCGTTGATCAGGAAAATGGTTACAGGAACCTTCGTCTTGCGGACGTGATTCAGAAATGCGTCCTGCAAGTTTTGCTTATTTTCGGCCATTAACTATCACGCCCCGTTGGTTTTTTCGGGCCAGGTTGATCCCGGCCGCACTCCCGCGTCCGGACACTATGTCGCCCTTCGCAGGGAATTTCCACCCCCGTTCAATAGGTTGAGCGAGACAGGGCCTAATCGCGCCAGAACGACGGGTTGAATAGGGCGATGAGAACCAGCGTTTCGATCCGCCCCACAATCATGGCGGCGGCACAAATCAGCTTGGCGGCATCGGACAAGGCGAAGAAGGAAACCGGGGCTTCTCCGGCCACGCTGGCCAGCGGCCCGGTTGTGGTTAGCGACGCAATCGACAAGATCATCGCATCTTCAAACGACAGGCCAGTTAGGGCCAGCGCCACCATCACCGCGGCCATCGACAGGACAAACAGCATGAAGACCACCCAGGCGATATAGGCACCCTCGCGGCGAATACGGCGCCCCAAACGTCCGGCACCTGCGACCGAGTGTGGGTAGACCAGCTTTCCGATCTCACGCACCCCGTGTTTGTACAGGGCATAGACCCGCAACAGCTTTACGCCGCCCGCAGTGGTCGCCACCCCGCCCCCCATCAGCACAAGGCCCACCAGCAACAAGCCCGGTGACTGCAACCCGGACCAATCCCGCGCTGCCCCCCAATTGTCCGAGACAAATCCCGTCGTCGTCAGGAACGAGACAACTGTGAAGACAGACCCCCACAACGCCTCCAGCGCCGCACGGCCATCGGCAAGCTCATCCACCTCCAACGCCCCCAGCCAATGCCGGGCAAAGAGCAGCGTCGGCAGCACGATCCCGGCAAAGATTGCCAATCGGATCTCGCGATCCTTGGTCAGGCGCTCGCGCAATTCGCGCCCGATGCCGCTGGCATAGGTTCGGCGCGACAGGGCGAAGACGAAGAAGATCAGGATCAGCGCTTCTCCCATCACACCCGTCGGGCGCCCGTCGATGCCGCCCACGGGGCTGATGCCCGACGTGGCCAGCGTTGACATGGCATGGATTGCGGCCACCAGCGGCTCTTCCCCCACGGCGATCATCGCAAGGGCAAGCACGACCGTGAGACCAAGGTAGATCGGCGTCAGCCGTAATGCGTGCTTGCGCAACCGCTCTGACGCATCGGCCGCGCGCATCTGTCCGCGCGCCTTCACCACCTGGCCCTGGATATTGGCCTCTGAGGTCACCTCATATCCGCCAAGGTTCAGCGGCGCCAAGACCGCGAACGCCGTGATCCAGATCAGCAAGCCACCCATCCAGCCCACCAGCCCCCGCCACAGATGCACCACCGGGTCCAGCCGCGTGGGCTCGAACACCTCCGCGCCCGTTGTTGTCAGGGCCGAGGCCATATCCAGGTAGACGTTGATAAAGCGCGTATTGCCCACCGCCTGATCCATCGGCCAGGCCAGAACGACAGGCATCCACAGATAGGCCAGAAAAACCGTCGCCAAATGGCTGCGTTCCGACGGCTTGCGGCGCGGGGTCTGGCTCGCAAACCCAATCAGGCAAGCTGCCATAATCACCATCGCGCCGACATAGAAGAAATCCCGCGCCGTGGCGTAGTAGCCAAGATAGGTGCCCACCACAGCAGGCAAAAGCATCGCCACACCAGATGCGAACAACAGCACGGTGAAGAAGGGCAAATTGCGGAAATAAGCGGCCATGCCGGCTCAGAAGAAATCGATGGAGACTTGCAGCAAAGCCTCGACCGCAGGCACATCCGCCGTCAGCGCAAAAATCACGATGGCATCGCCATCCTCGATCCGTGTGGCGCCTGAGGGGCGGAACACCTTCTTGCCCCGCTGCACTGCCCCCACAAGCGCGCCTTCCGGGAAATCGATATCGCGGATCGCCTTGCCCGAAATGGGCGAGGTCGACAAAACCTGCGCCTCGATGATCTCGGCCTCTGCATCACCGATGGAGTAAACTCCGCGCACGCGTCCGTGCCGGATATGGCGCAGGATGGAGCTTACGGTTGTCGCGCGCGGGCTCACATAGGCGTCGATCCCCAATGGGTCCATCAACGGCACCAGCGTGGGATCGTTCACCAGAGAAATCGCCATCCCCGCGCCCGCCGATTTGGCCCGGACAGAGGCCAGCATGTTCGTCTTGTCATCATCGGTCAGGCACAACATCACATCGGCCCGCTCAACCCCCGCTTCGCGCAACAGGTCCATGTCGAGCCCGTCACCATGCAGCACAATCGTCCGCTCCAGCGCATCGGCGGCCACTTCGGCCCGCGCCCGGTTCGCCTCGATCACACGGGTCCGCATCCGGGTCTCTGACAATTCCAGCTTCTTGGCCACGGTCAGGCCAACATTGCCACCGCCCACAATCAGCACGCGTTCGGCACGTGTGCGAGTCTTGCCGAAAATATCAAGCGTTCGGGCCACGTCCTCGGCATGGGTGAAGATGTATATCTGATCATTCGCAAACAGCTGATCACCGGGCTCGGGCGCAAACAGCACACCGTCGCGCCGCACACCGACAACAATTGCCCGCAAGGTCGAAAACAGTTCCGAGAGCTGCCGCAAAGGTGTGTCGAGCACCGGACAATCCTCATCCAGTGCGATCCCCAACAACTTGGCATCGCCGCCCAGGAAACTTTCCGTATCAAATGTCGTGGGCGAGGCGATCCGGTTCAGAACCGCTTCGGCCACCTCCATCTCGGGCGAGATCACAACGTCGATCGGCAAGTGATCGCGCCGGTAAAGGTCCGAATAGCTCGCCTGAAGGTAGCTTTGTGACCGCAAACGCGCGATCTTGCGCGGCACGGCAAAGACGGAATGCGCCACCTGGCAGGTGACCATGTTCACCTCGTCCGAGAACGTGGCCGCAATCACCATATCCGCATCCCGCGCGCCCGCACGGTCCAGCACATCCGGATGGCTCGCAAAGCCCGTCAGGCCTTGCACGTCAAGCGTATCGGTCGCACGCCGCACCAGATCGGGGTTGTTATCAACCACCGTCACATCGTTGTTTTCCGAGGAAAGATGCCGCGCAATCTGCCAGCCAACCTGACCTGCGCCACAGATGATGACCTTCATGGGTGAGGCCCGCCTTTACGCTCCAAAAGGTTGCGCAGGATTGGCAGGTTGGGGGCCGGGCGTCAACGGGTGGCTGGAATGGCGTTCGAAGCTGGAAGTACAATCCCTACGTGACAAAGCCTCCACTGGCGTACGGGCGACATCGAACAAGTTGGGCAATCCACGAAAACGCTTCGGAAGCAAAAGGTGTCTACGGGTCCACTGGCTTTAAAAAGCCAGAATGAACATACCCTACATATCCCAAACGTGTACGTACTCGCCACCACTCTCCATCAATTCCAAGTCGTTCGACAACAGTCCTCTCTGGCAACGCCCCGACTTTTTCTCCACCAGGGGACCGGCGAAAATTCAATTCAGAGGGCGCTACGCCGCTAACCCGAAACCTTGGCGGCTTCACATCTTCCGGCATATCGTCGTCTGAATAAGGGGCAACCCGGTCAGTAAGAGCCGCCACCTTAGAGCGCATCTCGGTTCCTACATCCCTATGCCCCTTAATTGTCGCATCGAATGAGAGGCGCGTTATATCCCATTTCCCGTCTTGCGCGACGTTCAAATTTGGCTCAACCTCCGCATGGGTTAGTACGGTTGTCGGAGTAATTAAGATGCCATACTTTTCGACCAAATCAGCAATAACTTGCAACCCGACTTCCCACTGTGTTTGCGTCATTGGAGCTGAAGTATTTTTGTATTCACTTTCAAGCCGTACACCGGCCATACAACAAAGTGATACACCAATTGCACCCGAGTTCGCTCCCTTGGTATGCCGCGCGTAGCGATCTGTGATTGGGCGTGCATTTTCTCTGATTGATCTGTCACCCAATATTAGCGAACCATCACCTTCAACGAGAATATGATACGCGTTCTTATCGGTTGAGTTGGCCTTATTCCCGCCTGCAGTCCAATGCAAATGGATGCGTTCCATCGAAACATCTGGCATCCAAGTTTGGGGTACGATACGTGTCATAAAATTAGCCTCTCCGAAAAAATAATGAAGAGTATCTAAATCCATTCAAAGGAATTTCTCAAGAGAGTTAGTAATCGTTCAAAAATGATGCTGGAGTCCTTCAAATAATGAACTGCCTCCATTCTCAAACTGTGTTTGCGCTCCTTAAGTCATGGCAAACCCAAAAGGCTTGTGGCTAATGCTTCGTGAAAATTCACGCTGAACGACCGTGCTGTATTTAACGCCAAAAGTACCTTACTGCGGCCTTGAGCAAATTGCTCTTCGTAGAGCTCACTTGTCATCGATTGGCGCACCAACATAAATTCACCCTTAGAACATCAAATCGTGGGCTGTGCCGTTTTGTTTAGGTTTCTCTTTTCTATTGTCACGGCAGTGAGCATGTCCGCGTGTGTCGCTGACACGGTGTACCACGCGCCCGGCGTCTCCGTTGCGACCCGCGATGCCACCTTTGCGCAATGCGAGGCGCAATCGCTGCGCCAATACCCTGTGCTGAACGAGACCCGCTTCCGCGCGCCGACGTTCGTGCCTGCAACCGAGACCTGTAATGCGAACGGCGTCTGCACGCGCACAGAAGGCTATTGGGAGCCAGGCGAGGCCTACACAGTCGACATCAACCGCGACATCCGGCGCACGGCCACACAAGGCTGCATGGGCGCGGCAGGTTTCTCGCGCATCGAGTTGCCGTTTTGTGAGGAAGGCACCGCCGTCACCCAATCCACCACGATCCCGACGCTCACCGGTGGTACCTGCCTGATCCGTCAGCGTGGCACCGAGCCTTTGATCGTGAACCCGGCTGGTTGAGGGTCCGCAGATCGCAAAACATTTCTACAATCATAGAAATGTTTCTCAGCGTCGTTGGTGGTTTTTCAATGACTTAGGCAGCGATCCTAATCCTGATCACGCGTGATCAACCTTGATACCGTCTATCCTTCGCTCACCTGCGCCACCCGCGTCCCGGCCTTCGACGTGGTCACAACACCAAGCGATTTCAGCTTCCTGTGCAGCGCAGACCGCTCCATCCCCACAAAGCTCGCGGTCCGCGAAATATTGCCCCCGAACCGGTTGATCTGCGCCATCAGATATTGCCGCTCAAACAGCTCCCGCGCCTCGCGCAACGGCAGCGTCGTCAGCGAGGCCGACAGTGCGATATCCTCCTCCGACGTCGGCGCCTCCGTCTGCCCCGGCAGGTCACGCGCCTCGATCGGGCCTGACCCTTCGCCAAGGATCAGCACCCGCTCAATCATGTTTTTGAGCTGCCGCACATTGCCCGGCCAGGCCATGGTCTGCAGCATCGCCGCCGCATCTTCGCCAAGGTCCCGCGCCGTCAGACCCTGCTCGCGGTTGAATAACTCGATGAAGTATCGCGCCAGTTCCGGAATATCCTCGCGCCGATCTTCCAGGCTCGGCACCTCCACAGGCACCACGTTCATGCGGTGGTAAAGCTCTTCCCGGAACCGGCCCGCGTCGATCTCGGCCTGTAGATTGCGCGTCGTTGACGAAACAACGCGCAGGTCTACCCGCACCTTCGTTGTTCCGCCCACACGCGTGAAACTCTGGTCTACCAGAACACGCAGGATCTTCGCCTGCGTCTCCAGCGGCATATCGGCGACTTCGTCGAAGTAGATCACCCCGCCATGGGCCTGTTCCAGCAAGCCCTGCTCCACCCCGCGCTGCTGGCTTTCGCGGCCAAACAGAACCTCTTCCATATGGTCCGGCTGGATCGACGCGCTGGAGACGGTCACAAACGGCGCGTCGGCTCGGTTCGATTCCGCATGGATATACCGCGCCGCGACTTCCTTGCCCGCACCCGGCCCGCCCGTCAGCATCACGCGGCCATTTGATTTGGTGACCTTGTCGAGCTGGCTCTTGAGTGTCCGAAACGCAGAGGACGACCCAACCATATCCATCGACCGGCTGTCCTGCCGCCGCAGCGCCGAATTCTCCCGCCGCAGACGCGAGGTTTCCATTGCGCGTTTGATGACCACCATCAACTGATCAATGTTGAACGGCTTCTCGATGAAGTCATAGGCGCCCTGCTTGATCGCCGCGACGGCGATTTCCACATTGCCGTGGCCCGAAATGATCACCACCGGAACTTCCGGATTGTCGCGCTTCACGTGGCCCAGGATATCGATCCCGTCCATCGAGCTGTCTTTGAGCCAGATATCAAGGATCATCAGCCCCGGCTGGCTTTTGTTCAGCTCTGCCATGCACTCGTCGGATGAGCCTGCCATTCGGGTTGTGAAACCCTCATCCTCGAGGATGTCACAGATCAGTTCGCGAATGTCGCGCTCGTCGTCGACGACCAGAATGTCACTCATGTCTCAATCTCCATGCCTGTCGGGCAAACGCGGCAATGTGATCCGCGCCAGCGCTCCGGGATGCGCGCCATCCGAAAACGGCGGGGCATCCAGAAGCTCCAGCGTGCCGCCATGCTCCTCGATGATTTTCTTGACGATGGGCAGGCCAAGGCCGGTGCCCTTGTCGCGGGTGGTTACGTAAGGTTCGAACAGTTTCGCGCGGTCCGGCGGCAGGCCGATGCCGTTATCCGCGATGTCGATCTGGACGGTGTCGGTGGCAATTTCCATGGCCACGCGAAGTTCGGGCACATGGTCATCCGGTGCGCCTTTTTCTTGCAGACTTTCAATGGCTTCCCCGCCGTTCTTCAACAGGTTAGTCAGGGCTTGTCCGATCATGGTGGCGTCAACCTCACCCACGGCCGGCACGTCCGGAATGTCCGTCACAAAGCGCACATCAGGCTGACCTGCACGCTGCAGCATCACCGCATTGTTCAACAGTTGAACAATATCCTCGACGCGCGTTTCAGGCTCGGGCATGCGCGCGAATTTTGAGAATTCGTCGACGATCCGGCGCAGGTCGTTGGTTTGGCGCACGATAACTTCGGTCATCTGCTCCAGTGACGCCTTATCCTCATCTTCCAATCGTTTGGAGAATTTTCGGTTGATCCGCTCAGCGCTCAGCTGGATCGGCGTCAGCGGGTTCTTGATCTCATGGGCAATCCGGCGCGCAACGTCGCCCCACGCCGCCATGCGCTGCGCGCTGACCAATTGGGTCACATCGTCAAAGGCAACCACATACCCTTCCAGCGCTCCATCCAGGTTTCGCCGGGTCGCCATGCGCACCAACAGGCTTTCCTGCTTGCTACCGCGGGTCAGCTTGATCTCTTCCTGCACGGCTTCGGCAGTGGTGCCTTTAAGCTTCTCGAACAGCTCAGCGAATTCGGGAACGGCGGCTTCGAGCGTCAATCCGCTATCGCGTTGCTCCACCAGCGACAGCAGGCGAATGGCGGAGCGGTTCATGAAATCCACCCGGCCCGACTCCTCAAGGCCAATGACTCCGGCGGTGACGGAAGACAGCACGGAATCGAACAACCTGCGCCGCTCCTCGGTCGAGGCATTCTGCTCTATCAACGTGTCCCGCTGTCCTTTGAGTTGAAGCGTCATTTGATTGAACAGCCGCCCCAACATGGCGATTTCATCATCCGACGTCTCTTCGGGCACGCGGACATCAAGATCGCCCTGCCCGACCCGCTGCGCGGCGCCCGCCAATCGACCGACCGGGCGCGACAAACGCTCACCAAAACTGAGGCCAGCCCAGATGGCCGCGAGGATCATCAAGGTCGCGAACCCCAGATAAAGCAGGGCAAAATCGAAAAGCAGGCGTCCCCGATCAGACTCGACCTGGCGATAGAGCAAAACCGTTTGCTCGGTCTCATCCAGCAGCGAAATGATCTGACCATCCACCTCGCGACTGATGTAGAGGTACCGATCCGGAAAGGCGTCCAAACGCAGGAGAGCACGGAATTCGTTCTGCTCGCGATCCTCCGTCAGAACGACGGAGCCATCCATAGCATTCATCAGATCTTCTGCGCTGGGTTCATCATAGTCGAACAGATAAGACCGCTCGCCACGCGCGCGGATCTGGCCAGCGCCGTCGATCACAAATGCCTCCCGCAGGCCGCGTTGGATCTGTTGCTGGCCTTGGCTGAGAACCTGACGAAGATCCCCGTCACTGAGGAAGGGCACCGCGCGGCGGTTGAGGTTGATAAACGCACCAAGCGCGCGGGCATCCTGTTCAAGGTCATCGCGATGCTCTTGCTGATAGGCCACAGCCGCATCCACGGAGTTTCCGAGCGCGGTTGAGACGCGGTCCGAAAACCAGCCTTCAAGGCCCATATTCACGCTCAATACAGCAAGCACGGCGACGACAACGGTGGGTACAAGGGCAACGGCACCGAAGATCGTCGTCAGGCGCAAATGCAGACGAGAGCCCGCCGATTCCGCCCGACGGGATGCCGCGATGCGCGCAAGCTCTCGCAGAACAAGTGTTGCAATAACAAGGATATAGACAAAATCCGCCAGCAGGATGAACGTCCGCGCCGTTTGACCCGTGACATCGCCAAGCGGGCGGAATGCAAGGTAGGTCGCCAGTGCAAGCGCCGGGGCAAGAACGATCAGGCCTATGGTTCCGAAGGAGCGCACGCGCTTGTTGCGCCGCATACCTGCGACACGCGCGAGAAAAGGCTGATGTTCGCCCATATCGCGGGCGCGCTCGTCGACCACTCAGATCCCCCAATTCCGTCGCTTGGTCGGGCTGACAGGCCCGGCGGCTTTGGGGTGCCTGTTCCCCTTATGCCACGCGACTGTTGCGAGATTACATCAATTTGCGCCGCCGTGTAACCCGAATATCGAGGTCCGTAATCTTTTTTCTCAAGGTATTGCGGTTGATGCCAAGAAGATCGGCACATTTGGCCTGATTGCCGCCAGTTGCATCAAGGGCAATCTCAATCAACGGCAGCTCCACCTCGCGCAGGATGCGGGTGTAGAGCCCTGGCGCGGGAAGCACCCCGCCATGTAGATCAAAATAGCGCCGTAAGTGCTTGGCAACGCTGGCAGAAAGCTTGTCGCCCTCACTGTTGCCGGAGATCAGCGGCTCGATCGCGGGCTGGCTTCCAAGGACGGCTTCAACCTCGGCCAATGTGATTTCTTCGCTTGCGGCGGTTACGGTCAAGCGGCGGATAGAGTTTTCCAACTGACGCGCATTTCCGGGCCAGGAATAGGCCCGGATCAGGTCCATCGCCGCATCGGAGAAGCGGCGGGTAACAGCCCCATCGCGTTCAGCGCGGGCCAGAAAATGGTTTGCAAGCAATGGGATATCGTCAACACGCTCCCGCAGACTGGGCACGGCGATGCCCACGCCGCCCAACCGGTAGAAAAGGTCTTGGCGGAAGGCGCCGGCCTCCATTTTCTCCATCAGGTCTTTCTGAGACGTGGCCATGATCCTCGGGCCGCCGTCGGACATGGCGTCGAGCATACGCACGATCTTGGCCTGTGCCTCTTCTGCGAGGTCGCCGACTTCATCGAACAGGATCGACCCTCCCTTGGCGCGCGCCAGGATCGAGGACGGGCCATCAACCCCTTCCAGATCGGGCGCGGAGGCCACGACAAAAGGCAGCGTTCGCCGATCCGAAAAGTCGTGAATAGCGCGTGCAATCAATGACTTACCGGTCCCAGACTCGCCCGTTACAAGGACCGTCAGATCGGTGTTCATCACCCGCGCCACCAGCCGATAGAGCAACTGCATAATTGGTGTTCGACCGACCAAAGGGAGGTCTTCGCCGGTGGCGGGGATGGGGTCGGAGGCGGGTTTGGCGGTGGTTTGCAGGCGGCGCTTCTGTTCCAGCGCGCGGGCTGCGCGTTTCATCAGATCCGGCAGGTCGAACGGCTTGGGCAGATAATCGTAGGCGTCCTTCTCGGTCGCCTGAATTGCCGTCATGATCGTGTTCTGGGCCGAAATGATGATCACCGGCATGCCCGGACGCTCAGCCGTAATTTTTGGCAATGTTTCCAAGCCGTTGCCATCTGGCATGACAACGTCGGAGATCACCAGATCGCCTTTCCCTTCCTCCACCCAACGCATCAGGGTCATCAACGAAGAGGTTGCATGCACCTTGCACCCTGCCCGGGTGAGCGCCTGGGTCAGAACGGTGCGAATTGTGCGGTCGTCATCAGCGACAAGAACGGTACCGTCCATGGGTCACGTGCCTTTCAAGATGTGACCAGCTGGTCGCAATTGCGTCCAGTTGGTCGGATTATTCTGCAAAAATGCGTCCAAATGGTCAGAGTTTGGCCAAGCCGCGGTCATGCCACGCCCTCCCGTGGGGCGACGGGCAGCGACACGCGGAACATCGTGCGGCCCGGCACGCTGTCGACGCTGATCAATCCGTCATGGTCGGACACGATCTTGGAGATCAGCGCGAGCCCGAGACCGGTACCATTTTCGCGCCCGGACACAAACGGCTCGAATATATCCTGCGCGAGGTCTGCGGGAATTCCGGGGCCGTCGTCGACCACCTCAATCTGAAGCGGCACGGCCGCGCCTGAGCCGTCGTTGCGACGCACTTTCAGGCCGAGCTCATAGAAGGTGCGCAGGCGGATCGTTCCGCCCTCAGACCCGGCTTCGGCGGCGTTCTTCAAGAGGTTGAGGACAACTTGCAAAAGCTGATCGGGATCGGCCCATGTGGCAGGCAAGGAGGGGTCGTAATCATCCTCGATCGTCATATGGGCCGCAAAGCCAAGGGCGGCGGATTTGCGGGCGCGGTCGAGCACATCGTGAATGTTCACGGGTCTCCGGTCCGGCGGGCGGACGTTGCCGAAATCCTCGACCTGTTCGAGCAGTTTCAGGATGCGCCGCGTCTCGGCCACGATCAGATCGGTCAATTCCAGATCTTCCGGCGGCAGGTTCATCGAGATCAGCTGCGCGGCGCCGGTGATGCCTGCCAGCGGGTTCTTGATTTCGTGGGCCAGCATCTCGGCCATGCCAATCGCGGATTTCGCTGCCGTCTTGGAGGACATGGCCCGGTCCATGCGGCCCTGCATCTCACGGCTTTCCAGAAGCACCAGCACATGGTCGGGGCGGTCGCTGAGCCCGGTGATTTGCACGTCACAGGACACGGGCTTGCGGCTACCGGTGCCGACATCGACGGAGTTCACGAAAAGCGCGGATTGGGCAGACCGGACACGCGCGAAGCTATCCTCCAACGGGGCATCGACAAAGATCTTGTCCCATACTGGATAGCTCAGCAGCGAGCGACGCGATGTGTTCAGGAATGCCTCCGCCGCCGGGTTCACATCGGCGATGCGATCCTCTGCATCGAGGATCAGAGCGGGGATTGGCAGCGAGGCCCAGAGCGCATCGGTGACAGATGTCATGCCACCGCCCTCAACCCGGAGGAAAGCGCCAATGGCAGGCTGGCGATGATATGTGCGGGATCCGTGGCCGTCAGCATCTGCTTGCGCAGATCGCGCGGCGTACCGGCTGCGTCCATGTACCAGCCCAGATGTTTGCGCGCGACCCTCAGCCCCAGATCAGCGCCGTAGAAGGCGAGCATATCTTCGTAATGGCCCCGGACCATTTCCGCGAGCGCCGCGCCTTTGGGTATGACTGGAGCGGGTCGCCCATAAAGGCCGGCGCCAATTTCGGCCAATAGCCAGGGCGCGCCCTGGATACCGCGCCCGACCATGACGCCGTCCGCACCGGAACAGCGCAGCGCCTGCATGGCGGAGGGTGCATCGACAATATCGCCATTGGCGATAACAGGGATTGAAACCGCTTGCTTGACCGCCCGGATGGCCCGCCAATCCGCACTGCCTTTGTAGAACTGGCACCGCGTGCGGCCATGGATCGTGACCATGCGGATGCCGGCATTTTCGGCGCGCTTGGCGAGCGTTGGGGCGTTCAGCAGATCATCATCCCATCCAAGGCGGGTCTTGAGCGTGACGGGCACATCCACGGCATCGACAACCGCCTCAATCAGGCGCAGCGCGTGATCGGGGTCGCGCATCAGAGCAGAGCCGGACATGCCGCCGGTCACCTTCTTGGCGGGACAGCCCATGTTGATGTCGATGATCCTGGCGCCCTGCCCGGCAGCGATCCGCGCGGCCTCGGCCATCCAGTGCGCCTCACGCCCCGCGATCTGTACGGCGGTCGCCTGTTCGCCAAAGCCAAGCTCGGCCCGCGCGCGAACGGAGGCCTTGGCTTCGACCATTTCCTGGCTCGCCACCATCTCGGACACCACGAGGCCCGCGCCGAAGCGCGCCACCAGCCTGCGAAACGGCAGATCGGTGATCCCTGCCATGGGGGCCAGAAGCACGGGCGGTGTGAGCGTGATATCGTCGAGCAGGATGGTCAGGGCGCTTAATCCTTGTGCGTTGGACATTTGGATAGGGCTGTGATCGGCAGAAGACAAAGTGGTGACCCCGTCTATTTGCACGGAAAAGTGCATTTGCACAATAATTAGGCATATCGGCGCAATATTGGTCGGAACGATATCGGATTGTGCGGACAGGTGGCCTCGCCTATCACAAAACCCATGGTTGAAACGCCCCCCTCCCTGACCGCCGTGATCGTGGCTGCCGGACGCGGAACGCGCGCGGGTGGAGACGTGCCAAAACAGTGGCGCGTGATCGCCGGGCGGAGCGTTGTGGAATGGAGTGTGTCGCGCTTTGCCGCGCATCCCGCGGGCATCGACGTGGTGCTCGTGATCCACCCCGACGATGCCGAACGAGCGGAGGCCGCATCGCTGCCAAGCACCGTCCGGATTGTTCACGGTGGCGCGGACCGGGCGGCCTCAGTCAAGGCGGGTCTGGCGGCCTGCGCCGACGGGATCGTCCTGATCCATGATGTCGCGCGGCCCTGTGTGACGCTTGAGGTGATCTCGGCGGTGATTGCGGGCGTTCGCGCGCAGGGGGCAGCGGCCCCGGCTTTGGCAGTGACTGATGCTTTGTGGCGTGGGGCGGACACGGTTCAAGGCACGCAGGAGCGCGATGGGTTGTGGCGGGCGCAGACGCCGCAAGGCTTTGAAAAGGCTGCGATTGTCGCAGCACATGCGGCGTTTGAGGGCATGCCCGCCGATGATGTGGAAGTGGCGCGCGCCGCCGGGCTGGACGTGGCGATTGTGCCGGGGGACGAGGCCAATCTGAAGATCACCGGCCCGGACGATTTCGCGCGGGCCGAGGCGCTATTGAAAGGCGGGCAAATGGATATTCGTGTGGGCAACGGGTTTGACGTGCACCGGTTCGGGCCGGGCGATCAGGTCTGGCTGTGTGGCATCTCCGTTCCCCATGGGCGGGGCTTGCAGGGGCATTCGGATGCGGATGTGGGCCTGCACACGGTGACGGACGCGATCTACGGGGCGCTGGCGGAGGGCGATATCGGCACGCATTTCCCGCCAAGCGATCCGCGATGGAAAGGCGCCGAAAGCCACATTTTCCTGACCCATGCGGTGGAATTGGCCGCGGCGCGCGGGTTCGAGATTGCCAATGCCGATCTGACGCTGATGTGTGAGCGGCCCAAGATCGGGCCGGTGGCCGGTGCGATGCGGGCGCGATTGGCGGAGTTGCTGCGGATCGAGGTTGGGCGTGTGTCTGTGAAGGCCACGACGACGGAGCGGTTGGGCTTTACGGGTCGCGAGGAAGGCATCGCGGCGATGGCCACGGTCACGCTGGTGGCGCGATGACGCGCCTGATTGCGACCGTGGGCGGCGTGGGCCTGTTGCGCCCGGCGCCAGGCACCTGGGGTAGCCTTGTGGGGCTGGGTCTGGGCGTGTTGGTGCACATGCTTGGCGGCGCGCTGCTGCTGGTGCTGGCGACACTGGCGGTCACGGCATTGGGCTATTGGGCCGTGCAGGTCGAGGTCGGCACCTCGGACGAGGACCCGAGTGAGATCGTGATCGACGAGGTCGCAGGGCAATGGGTGGCGCTTTGGCCGGTCTCGGTCGGCGCGCAACTGACGGGGTCTGACATCTGGTCGCTTTACCCTGGGCTGGTCGTGGCGTTCATCGCCTTTCGCCTGTTCGACATTCTCAAGCCCGGCCCGGTGGGATGGGCGGATCGGCAGCACGGGGCGTTCGGGATCATGGCGGATGACGTGATTGCGGGCTGGTTGGCCGCGATGATCGTGGCTTTGGCCGCCGTGCTGGCGCATCTGGTGTTCGTATGATCGCGGACCCGCAGGCCGTAAACGCGGCGCTGCGCGCAGCGGGCATGGTTCTGGCCACGGCAGAAAGCTGCACGGGCGGATTGATTGCCGGGGCGATCACGGACGTGCCGGGCAGTTCGGACGTGTTTGACCGGGGCTTTGTCACCTATTCCAACGCCGCAAAAACCGAGATGTTGGGCGTGGACCCCACCCTGATCGAGGCGCATGGCGCGGTGTCGGAGCCCGTGGCGCGGGCCATGGCGGTTGGCGCGCTGACTTATTCGACGGCTGATATTGCCGTGTCCGTCACGGGGGTCGCTGGACCGGGCGGGACCGAGGCGAAGCCGGAAGGCATGGTGTGTTTTGGTCTGGCTATGACAGGCCGCGAGACGCAAGTGGAGACGGTCCAGTTCGGCGCGCTGGGGCGGCCAGTGGTCCGGATGCGGACGGCTGAACATGCGCTGGCCATGATCCACACCGCGCTCAAATCCGAGGCGTAGAGCGGCAAAAACGCCCAAAATTCGTGCAGAGTTAAAACCGCATAGCTTTTGTGCGGTGAATCCGCCCCCTGCCTCTTTTTCCCGCACGACCTTCGCGGTTTGTCCGCCCTCGGAGGGGCGGTTCGGGACGACGCATAGAAATAATGCGCATTCCGCAATCGCTTTGGAGAGAGACATCTGGGAAGGGAGCATCCGCTATGGTCGGAGCCGATACCGCCTGGATCATCGTCGCAACGGCGTTGGTCCTTTTCATGACATTGCCGGGACTTGCGCTGTTTTACGGGGGCCTCGTGCGATCCCGGAACGTGCTGAGCGTGTTCATGCAGTGCTTTTCGATCGCCTGCCTGATGAGCGTTCTGTGGCTGGCTGTGGGTTATTCCATCGCGTTCGGGGATGGCAACGCCTATTGGGGTGGGCTTGGAAAAGCGTTCCTGAACGGCGTGGACGCCGACACGGTGTCAGGCACGATCCCGGAAGTCCTGTTCTTCGCCTTCCAGATGACCTTCGCGATCATCACCCCGGCCCTTATCGTGGGCGCCTATGTGGAGCGGATCAGCTATGGCTTCGTGATGGCCTTCTCGGCCCTTTGGATGCTGATCTGTTACGCGCCGGTGGCACACTGGATCTGGGGCGGCGGGTTGCTGGCAGGTGAGGATTGGTCGCTGTTCGAGAATGGCGTCAATGACTTCGCAGGCGGCATCGTGGTGCACCAGACCGCAGGCTTGGCCGCGTTGATCCTGGCGTTCTTCCTTGGCCAGCGCTCTGACAAATCGAAGCCGCCGCATAACCCCGGCATGGTGATGATCGGGGCCGCGATGCTGTGGGTTGGCTGGTTCGGCTTTAACGGCGGCTCCCAACTGGCTGCTGATGGCGGGGCTGCGATGGCCCTTACTGTCACACACATTTCGGCCGCGACGGCATCGCTGACCTGGGCGCTGTGGGAACGCATCCGTTACGGCAAGGCGTCCCTTGTGGGCATGGTCACGGGCACGATTGCGGGCCTGGCCTCCATCACGCCGGCCTCAGGCTCCGTTGGGCCGGTCGAGGCGCTGATCATCGGCGGTGTTGCTGGCGTGTTGTGCCAGGTGCTGTGCGGTGTGGTGAAAGACCTGATGAAGATCGACGACACCCTGGACGTCTTTGCCGTGCACGGCGTGGGCGGCATGTTCGGGATCATCATGCTGGTGGTCTTCGGCCATGCCGGTGCAACCGAGCAGCTTGGCGGATTGGCCGTTGTGGGTGCCTGGACGATTGTGACCACCACGGTGATCATCCTTGTGGTGAAAGCGATCTTCCCGCTGCGGGTGACGCAAGAGGACGAGAATACCGGGCTGGACCTGTCGTCGCATGGCGAACGGGCCTACGACATCACGTCGTAACACAGCTTACGAGAGTTAGGAGAGCGCCCGGCCATTGGTCGGGCGTTTTTGCTTTTGATTTTGGGATCGGTGGATTTCCGGCTTACGCCGTCTCGGCTGCCCCTGCCCCGTAAAGCTCATGCGCGCGCGCCTCAAACGCGCGGACGATGCGCTGCATCGCGTCCATGAAGAACAGGCCAGCGGCGCCTTGCAGCAGACGGTTCTTGAACTCGAACTCGACGGCGAAATTCACATCGCATCCCGTGGCCGTGTCGACGAATTCCCAATTCGAGTTGAGGTATTTGAACGGACCATCGACATAGGCTGTGTCGATCTTGTGCGCGGCCGCATAGAGCTCAACCCGGCTGAGGAACTTTTCGCGGAACATTTTGAAGCCCACGACCATATCGGCGTGCATCAGGGCGTGGTCGCCCTTGTCCTCGACGGACTTCACGCGGGTGGCAACCGTCCACGGAATGAAATCCGGATAGCGCGCCACGTCAGCGACAAGGTCGTACATCTGCTGCGCCGAGTAGGGCAGCTTGCGGGTCTCGGAATGGCTTGGCATGGGCCCCTTTCGCCTTTTCGTCTTGCGGGTCATGTCATAAACCTGACCGGCGATTGCAAGGTTCCGGGGGGAATTGGGGGCGAAATGGCGCAGCAAAGCTACACTGTCGACAAGATGATCTCGGCCAAGGCGATTGCGGCCCGGATCGAGGAATTGTCGCGCGAGATCGAAGCGGAATTCGGCGGGACCGACAAATTGGTCGTCGTGGGCCTGTTGCGCGGAAGTTTCGTCTTCATCGCCGATCTGGTGCGCGAGATTGACCTGCCGGTGGAGGTCGATTTTCTGGAAGCCTCCAGCTACGGCAATGCCATGGAAAGCTCCCGCGAGGTGCGCATCCTGAAGGATTTGCGCGGCGAAATTCAGGGCCGCGATGTGCTGGTGGTCGAGGATATCGTGGATACCGGCCACACGTTGAAGCATGTGGTGGGCCTATTGGCACAGCGTGAACCGGCCCGGATGAAGACAATTGCCCTGTTGGACAAACCCACGCGCCGTGAAGTCGACATTCGCGCCGATTGGACCGGTTTCGAGATCCCCGACGAGTTTGTGGTGGGCTACGGCATTGATTATGCGCAAAGAAACCGGAACCTCCCGTATATTGGCAAAGTGTCAATGAAATAAGGGGCTGTGGCGCTGCTGCAACGTGGTTGACCTAAGGTCAGCGGCGTTTCCCAAGATGCATTGCGCGGCCCGATTGGTGGGTTGCACAATATTGCAATGCACCATTTGGGGGAATTTCAATGAAGCCTCTTTTCATTCTTTCACTGTCTGCCGCCACTGCCATCACCTCTGCCGCCCATGCGGGGCCGATTGACCCGACGATCGGCTTTTCGGGCGAGGCCAGAATTGGCATCTTTGATCCCAGCACCGGCGACCAGCTTGATTATTTCGATCTGGATATGACGGCGCGCATCCTGTTAACGCCGTTCTTCGGCATTGATCTGGGCTATGACGGGTTCTCTGAATTTGGCGGCACGCTGCGAGACCGCTACACCGCCTACTTTTTCTACGAATACACTGAGGGCCAATCGATCGGCGTGGGGTACATCCCTTCCCCGATTGATGCGCTGACACTTGATGATCGGATCGGGTATGGCGCCGTCATTGAGCGGGATCTTGGCGGGTTTCTGACAGAGCCTTTCCCGCATCTTATCGGGTTTCTGGAAGATGAGCCGCCCTATGGCCTGTTGTACGACGCCGATTATGGTGCGGTCTGGGCCGGGGCGAGTGTGCACATCAACCCCGATGGCGATGGCGAGGTCTATTCCGTGGCCGCGACCTATTCCGGCAGCCTCGCAAGCGGGCTGGATTACACCGTAGGCGGTGGCGTCGAGCATACCGACAGTGAGACCGCGGACGAGCTGACGCGCTTTTTCGGGCTGGGCAGTTTTGAGGTGGATGATTTCTTTGGGGCGATTTCGATTGCCGGGGGGGACTCGCCCATAGGCAGCGATCGACTGACCGTGGTGGATGCCAGCGTCGGCTACACGCCCGATTTCAGGCCGCTCGCGGGCAGCGTTTCAAGCGAGCTGACAATCGGGGCGGATTATACCCATGCGCAGCGGTCAAACGGCGGATCCACCCTGACGGTTTTCGGGCTAGGTGCAGAAGTGACCGTTGAGGATCAGTTCGGACTGGGTTTGAGCGCGGGGCGCCGGGATACTGGCGGGTCAAGCACCACGAATTGGGTGTCATTCGAGGCGTTCATCACGTTCTAGGGCGTTGTCCAAAGCGCCATTATTTGAGCGGTCAGGCACAGGGGCGGTGCGTCATCGCACGGACTTGTGGGTTGACGGAATGTCGCACCTGTCTACGCTTCGTGACACCGCGACATGTCAGCCACACAGCATTGGAGCTTCGCCATGACCCTTACCCGAATTCTCATCGCATCAGCCCTGACGGGCGCCCTTGCCCTCGCCGCCACGGCGCAGGAGAGCAATCCGGCGGTGGATGCACGCCAGGGGCAGTTCCAGGTTATGGCGCTGAACATCGGTGTGCTGGGCAATATGGCGCGCGGCAATACGGACTATGACGCCGAGACCGCGCAGGCGGCTGCGAACAACCTGCTGGCCGTCAGCCAGATCGACCAGCGCTTCCATTGGCCGGTTGGCACAGACAATGCCAGCATCGAGGGTACCCGCGCCCTGCCCGCAATTTGGGAAGAGGGCAGCCGGGTCATTGAAATCTGGGGCGAGTTTGGCGCCGGGGCCGAAGGACTGGCTGCCGTTGCCGGTGATGGCCTGGACGCCATGCGCGCCGCCCTTGGCCCGGTGGGGGCAGCTTGTGGGTCTTGCCACGACGATTATCGCGCGCCTGCGAACTGAGCGATGCGCGGCTTTGTCCGCTTTGTGGTGATCCTGGGCCTTGTCGCTGGTGCGGCAGGGCTTTGGCTGACCCGACCGGTTCACATCACTGACACGGATATTGCCGGGCTTACTGGTGATCCGGCCGCAGGTGAGGCTGTGTTTTGGGCGGCGGGCTGTGCATCATGCCATTCCGCCGATGATGCCGAGGGCGCGGATCGGCTGATCCTGTCGGGCGGTCAGGCTTTTCCAAGCGAGTTTGGCACGTTCCGGGCGCCCAATATCTCGTCCGATGCAACCCATGGCATCGGGGACTGGACGCTCGCGCAGTTTCTGACCGCCTTGCAGAACGGGATCAGCCCGGAGGGGCAGCACTATTACCCCGCATTCCCGTACACGGCTTATCGCCTCGCAGAGCGGCAGGACCTCGCCGATCTTTACGCATTCATGCAGACCCTGCCCGCCTCGGACACACCATCAGAGCCGCATGATGTGGGCTTTCCCTTTTCGATCCGACGCGCGGTTGGGGCGTGGAACGCGCTGCACTTGCGCGACGATTTCGCGGTCGAGGACGATCTGAGTGCGGAGGCCGAACGCGGGCGATACCTGGCAGAGGCGCTTGCCCATTGTGGCGAGTGCCATACGCCGCGCAATGCCTTGGGCGGGCTTGATCTGGCAAACTGGCTTGGCGGTGCGCCCGACCCGTCGGGGCGCGGCACAATCCCGAACGTCACGCCGGGCGCCATTGGTTGGTCCGAGGGTGAAATTGCGGCCTATCTGAATGACGGGTTCACGCCGGACTTTGATGTAGCAGGCGGACATATGCGGTCCGTTATCCTGAATATGGCGGAACTGACCGAGGCGGATCGCGCCGCGATTGCCGCCTACCTGCTGAGTGTGCCGGACATGCCTTAAGGGGGCATCTTAACGGAACCGAAAGCCAAGGCAGGCTATGGCCGGATCAAAGGTTTGCACGCTTTCAGGATCCCCATGCACTCGACGCCACTATCCTCGCCTCATATGGCCACAGACACAGATGCGGCGGACCTGGCCGACAGCCGGCAATCCGGCCTTCAGCAACTGGGCGCACTAGCCGGGCAAACCGGACAGAACATTGTCGAACTGGCCGGCGCGCTTGAGGAGATCGACCGGCAAGCCTCGGCCCAACTGAGCGTGGTTGAAGATGTCTCCCATCAGGCGGAAGAGCTTGCGCGTGTGTCGACCGAGATGACAGACGGCTTGGCTGCGGTGGCGCATGTCAACTCTCGCGCGCTCGACACCGTGGACGGGTCGGTTGCGGCCTTGCGCCAATCGACCGAGCAATCGAAGGACGTGGCGGAATGGGTTGGTACGTTGGACGGCACCCTTGCCGCTGTCGAAGAAACGCTGAAATCGGTCCAGAAGGCCAATAGACGGATCGCGGAAATTGCAAAGCAGGTGAATATCCTCGCGGTCAACGCCCGGATTGAGGCCGCGCGGGCCGGTGACGCCGGGCGTGGCTTTGCCGTGGTGGCCGAAGCCATCAATACCTTGTCGAAAGAGACGGCGGGCGCGGCGCAGGATGTCACAAACTCCACAGGAACGCTTGGCGCGGCGTTGGTGGATTTGCGTGCAGATGCGGTCAACGTCACCCAAAGTGCTGACGCCGTTCTGGAGGGGTCGTCGAAAGCAGACAGCGCCCTGTCGCAGATCAGTGCGGACGTGAAGGCCGCGACCGACGACGCGTTGCAGGTTAGCCGCGCGGCGCAGGATGCGCGCACCGTCATCAACCGATTCAGGCCGGCCTTCGCTGGGTTGAGCGCGACGCTCGCTGAAACCGCTGACGAGGTGCACAAGGCGACCCAACGGGCGGAAACCATTGTCGACATCTCGGAATATGCTGTGCAGGTTTCGGTGCAGATGGGGGCCTCCACCGCCGATGGTGCCTTGATCGAGCTGGTGCAGGATCGGGCGGCGATGATCGGGGCGAAGTTCGAGGCCGCGATTGAGGCGGGCCATATCAGTGAAGCGGAGCTTTTTGACAGAACCTACGTGCCAATTCACGGCACGGACCCTGAACAGGTCATGGCCCCCTTCACCGCGCTGACCGACGCGCTGTTGCCGCCGATCCAGGAGGCGATCCTAAAAGAAAATGCGCGCATCATCTTTTGCAGCGCCGTTGATCTGAACGGGTATTTGCCGACCCATAATCGCAAATTCTCGCACCCACAGGGGCCAGATCCGGTTTGGAATGCTGCGAATTGTCGGAACCGGCGTTTGTTTGACGACCGGGTTGGATTGAAGGCCGGGCGCAATACCGCGCCGTTCCTGATGCAAACCTATCGGCGTGATATGGGTGGTGGTGCGTTTGTGCTGATGAAAGACCTGTCCGCGCCGATCCATGTCTGTGGCCGCCATTGGGGCGGATTGCGCATGGGGGTGACGCCGCAGGACTGATCCCGCGGCGCTCCTTGGATCAATAGGTGTTGAGCAGTTCGGCGGAGCGCGCGATTGCAGCGCTCTGTTCAGCCTGGCTCAGGTTCTGGGCGAGATCGGCGCAATTCAGGCGGTATTCGTCGCGCGTATCGGGGTTATCCTCACGCTCGGCACTGAAATGGCACCAGGCCACGCCTTCGACCGGATCAACGGGTGATTTCGTTGTATCGGTAAGGATATAGGCAAGGTTCTGGGCGCCTAGGGTATGCCCGCCCTGCGCCGCACGTTGATAGAGATGGGCCGCCCCGGACACATCCACCGGTCCGCCAAGGCCCTGTTGCAGCATCACGCCCAGATCGTTCATGGCGCCGTAATCGTTCTGTTCGGCGGCGTGGGTCAGCAGGCGACGCGCCTCATCATAATCCACCGGTCCGCCGACGCCGTCCCAATGCAGGTAGCTGAGCGCAACACTGGCATCGAGATTGCCCATATCGTGCCCAATCTCATAAAGGCGGCGCGCGCGCACTGGATCATCGGGAACCGCCGGGTCGCCGTCGGCCAGCAGGTCGGCCAGGTTGACATGGGACCATTCATCGCCGGCGGCGATCCCGCGTTCATACCATTCGACGGCCTGGTCGAAATCGACCGGCACGCCCGTGGCGCCGTAGTTGAACAAAAGCGCCATATCGTTGGCCGCGGCGGCATCACCCAGATCCCAGGCCTGGCGATAAAGGGCCTCGGCTCGCGGGATATCTTCCGGGCCGCCAATGGAAAATTCGAGCATATAGCCAAGCATCCGCATGCCCCGCGCCGATCCGACCGAAACCGAGCTTTCGGCCCATTGCCGGGCGAGCGACGGGTTTTCGGGCACGCCATCGCGGCCGTTGAGGAAGACATTGGCGAGGTTCGCGGCCGCACTTGGTTCCTGCAGGTTGGCAGCGCGAGCGTAGAGGTCGATGATGGAGGCCCAATCGGGGGCGCCCAACAGCCCCTCTTCCTGCATGAGGGCGAAGTTGTTCATAGCGAATTCACTGCCGCCCTCAATCGCGCGTTCGTAAAGCGCCTGCGCGCGGGCGACATCGACCTCCTCCCCCAACAGGCCGTAATGGTAGACGCGGGCGAGGTTGTTCATTGCGCCCGTGAAACCGGCATCAGCGGACCGCGTATAAAGGTCGAGCGCGCGCACCGGATCGACCGAAAGCCCACCGAGCCCGTCATCGTACATCAGACCCAGCATGTTCATGGCCGCCGCGTCACCTGCATTTGCCAAGGGCATGACAAGCTCGGCCGCGCGCGCGAAATCGCCCGCATCATAAGCGGCGCGCGCGTCGTCATAGGTTTGCGCCGAGAGCGGTGCAGACAGGGTCAGCGCAAGGGCCGTGGCCAGGGCGAGGTTCGAAAATCGGGACATGAACGGACATCCAGCTGTGAAGGGTGCGCCCAATATAGGCACACCCAACGCAGACTGCGAAGGCGGGAAATCCGGTAAAGTGCTTAGCTTTGGCCCAGTTTTGCCAAGCGGTTCTCGCGCAAACGGGCAAAGTCATCGCCCGCATGGTACGACGACCGGGTCAGCGGGGTGGCAGAGACCATGAGGAACCCTTTGCCCCAAGCCGCTTTCTCATACCCCGCAAACTCCTCAGGCGTGACAAAACGGTCCACCTTGTGGTGCTTGGGCGTGGGTTGCAGATACTGGCCAATGGTCAGGAAATCGATGTCTGCGGCGCGCATGTCGTCCATCACCTGATGCACGGCCTGCTTGTCTTCGCCAAGACCCACCATGATGCCGGATTTGGTGAAAATGGTCGGGTCCATTTCCTTCACCCGTTGCAGAAGGCGGAGCGAGTGGAAATAGCGCGCGCCGGGGCGCACTTCGGGGTAGAGGCCGGGGACGGTTTCGAGGTTGTGATTGAACACATCCGGTTTGGCATCCACCACCACTTGCAGCGCGTCGGGTGTGGATTTGATGAAGTCGGGCGTGAGGATCTCGATCGTGGTTCCGGGCGCGCGGTGACGAATGGCGCGGATGGTCTGGGCAAAATGTTCGGCCCCGCCATCGGAGACATCGTCGCGGTCTACGGAGGTAATAACGACGTGGTTCAGGCCGAGTTTCTGGACGGCATCGGCCACCCTGCCAGGTTCAAACACATCAAGCGGTTCCGGCGGTTTGCCGGTGGCAATGTTGCAGAAGGTGCAGGCGCGTGTGCAGACCTCGCCCATGATCATCATGGTGGCGTGGCCCTGCGACCAGCATTCGCCCACATTCGGGCAGCCCGCCTCTTGGCAGACGGTCGTCAGCTTATTGTCCCGCATGATTTTGGCGGTGGATTCGTATCCCTCCCCCACCGGGGCCTTTACGCGGATCCAGCTGGGCTTTTTCGGCTGCGGGTTGTCAGGCCGACGCGCCTTTTCCGGGTGGCGCTGTTCGGGGATCTTTAGATCGCGCATGGCTTCCTCGTTCGGTGCGATAGAGATCATTTAACGTTAAACGATCCCTACGTCACCCGGGCGAGATGGCACAGCCGCTATGTGCCACGCGCAAGCCGTTTCGCGCCTGGAGCACTTTTTCTTTTGATTTCAGTCGCAACCCGCTGCCGCGCGCCGATGCGCGAACGCGGTAAGAGTGTCTCTGATAGAACGCAAAGCGCTTTAGCCGCCGGTGCCCGACGTGGACAGCGTTACCGTTGTGCCCGCCACTGGGGTGGCGAACGTTCCCGGCGCCGCGGCATTGGTCGCCAGCGTCTGGAAATAGGGCATGCAAGCCGCCATCACGGCGGGGTCTGCCTGTTGCGGACCGATCATCAATGCCTGTTCGCATTGCGCCGCACTTTGTGCTGCAGCAGGCACGGCAAAGAGGGCGAAGGCGGCGGGAAGGGCGAGTTTTCTAAGCATGGTTGAACCTCGGATGTCAGACGCGTGTAGCCTGTCATCAACATGATCTTCATCCCGCCCGGAACCCCGCAAACCCGGTGAATTTTCTGCAGTTTCGTAAAGCCTTGGTCTGGCTGAGATAGTTTTCGCAGAGAATTCTATGCATCTCTCTCCCGCTGCAAGTCCCGCCTTAGTCCCGTGTGGCCGGCACGAAGCCGTGCGCCGCCTCATAATGCTGCAAGAGGCGTTGCAGGCCAATCTTGAGCACAACTTTGCCCGACCGCGCCGACCATCCAAGCCGCTTTTCGGCGGATTCGAGCCCTTCCAGAAAACAGCAGACCCGCATCACGACATCCGCCAATCCGGGTCCGAGATCGTCGAGCGCATCGGATACGCGCTTGCGGGCATCCATCGGGCCTTCGCCAATGCCGCCATCGGACAGAAAACCGCCCCGATCGCCCCCGGTCAGGAACCGGTCCCAGTTCTGGCCGACGCGCGGTCCCATTTGGGCGCACTCGAAGTCCTCACGCAGTCGCTCTCCCGCCTGCACCAGCTCGGGTCCGAGGAACGGCTTGCCATCAGGGCCCTTGCGGCGGGCCAGACCTGCGAGCGGCGATTCAGAGAGGTTCACGCGCAGATGCACGGGCTTTCCGTCTTCGCCCGAGACCTTCCGTTTGCCCCAGTTCGCATGTTGGCCCTGAAACGCCGTAGGGCCTTCGGCGAACCCGGCATTGCCGACGCGGCGCTTGCGGTCTTCTTCGATCAGGCGCTTGAGGGCGGATTTTCCGCCATTGGTGATTCCGTAGCGCGCAATACGCCCGCCCTTCTTGACGCATTCGATCCAATCCTTGACGGCGAAGGCCTGTGCGACACGGCGATCCACGACGGCGGTGCGGGTCTGGTCCCCATCGACGCCCTGGCGCAGCACCACGGCCTTGTCCATATCCTGAGCCACGGCCAGAACGGCCCCCGTTTCGCACAACCGGCGCAAAATCCGGCGCGCTTCGCGTGTAATCAGCGTCTCGTCTTCAATCGGCGTCCGTATCGGGGCAGTCATTCGCCGCGTCTCCTTGTTTTGAGTGGTGGAATCGGTCCGTTCGCAGGGTCGTGGGCTGGACAAGGTGTCCAGCGCTTCGTTCAGCAATGGGTCGTCCCGCCGGTCTTCGAGGTCGCGCACTTGCCGACAGATCGTCGACGGCGATTTCCCAAACGTGCCAGCGATATTGCGGAAGCTTTGCCCCGAAGCCGTGTGGGCAAGGTATTGCTGCGCCTGTTGCGGAACCCACGCTGGTAAGTCCGATGCAGCGGTCGTGTTTGCAGAGTCAGAATGGTTCATGGCCAGAGGCCTCGCGATCAAAAGGTTAATGTCCGCAAAATTCCGCCGTATTGATTACTGAATGGTTAAATTCTGTGGATAACTGGAAAATTGTTTCCGAAACGTAAACTTTTTCAGGGGGTCCGCGCGCACGTTCCCGGATTCATGCAACGCCCCTTTTTCCGGTGGCAGCCTTAGGCCGTGATTGTTCATGCTTGGGGATACCAAAATGACCGAATTGACCACACATCTGCGCGCCTTACGCCGCCCGGGGCTATTGGTGCGGGCCGCCACACTGGCCTGTGAAACAGGGGACGCGCACCGTCGGGCCAAGCGCCGCCCGGTGACAAAGCTGATTGCTGAGGAAGAGATGTTGAACGCCGCGCGCATGGGCGGTGGCATGGGCTATTCGCCCACGCGCCACGTGCAGGTGATGAGCGCGCTTCTGGCCGCGGCCCGCGCGGTCAACTGAGCCGCGCGTTTACTTTTTGATGTGGATAACCTGCTGCCGGTTCAGATGAACGCGTCGGGCATCGAGGCCTTCTTCTGGCTGATATAGGCGCGCAATTCCTCGTTGATGGCGGGGTCCAGCGCGGGCTGTTGGTAGTCCGACAGCATCTTTTCGACCTTAAGCGCCGCAAGCTCGTAGCTGGAGCGGCTGCCATCCTCGGCCCAGGTCTCATAGGGTTTGTAGTCGAGCACATTGGTGCGCCAGAACGCGGTCTGATAGTTCGCCTGCGTGTGCTCGCAGCCCAGAAAGTGCCCGCTTGGGCCAACTTCGCGCAGCGCGCCCATGGCTTGCGCATTCTCATCCACGCTGACGCCTTCGGCCATCTTGTGCAGAATGCCAAGCTGGTCGGCGTCCAACACGAATTTCTCTGGACTGGAGGACAGGCCGCCTTCCAGCCAGCCGCACGAATGCAGCATGAAATTCACACCTGACAAGAGGCCCATGTTTAGCGAATTCGCGGTCTCGTACCCGGCCTGCGCATCGGGGATCTTGGAGCCGGTGAACGAGCCGGAGGAGCGATACGGCAGCCCCAGTCGCCGGGTCAGCTGGCCCATGCCATAGGTGATCTGCGAGGTCTCAGGCGTGCCAAAGGTCGGCGCGCCGGAGTTCATGTCGATCGACGTCACCATCGCTCCCATGATCGCCGGTGAGCCTGCCTTGACCAGCTGGCTATAGGCCACGCCCGCCAGCCCTTCGGCCAGGCATTGCGTAAGGGTTCCGGCCACGGAGACCGGCGCCATCGCGCCGCCCACGATGAACGGTGAAATGATGGAGGCCTGCCCGGCCTCGGCATAAACCTCGAGCGCGCCCATCATCACGCTGTCGAAGGTCAGCGGCGAGTTGATGTTGATGAGCGAGGTCATCACGGTGTTCTGGTCGACCACGTCCGCGCCGAAGAGAATCTTCGACATCTCGACCGAATCGACCGCACGCGACGGGTCCGTAACCGAGCCCATATAGGGCTTATCGGACAGCGTCATGTGGGCGTAGAGCATATCCAGATGGCGCTTGTTGACGGGCACATCGGTGGGCTCGCACACGGTGCCGCCGGAATGGTGCAGCCATTTCGACATGTAGCCGAGTTTCACGAACATCTCGAAATCGGCCATGGTTGCGTAGCGCCGCCCGTCCTTGAGGTCGGTGACAAAGGGCGGGCCATAAACGGGCGCCAGAACCATCGTGTTGCCGCCGATCTCAACATCGCGGGCGCGATTGCGGGCGATCTGGGTGAATTTCGAGGGCGCGGTCTTGATCAATTCGCGCGCGAGACCTTTCGGAATATGAACACGTTCGCCCTGCACATCGGCCCCGGCATCGCGCCAGCGATCCAGTGCTGCGGGGTTTTCGACGAACATGACGCCGATCTCTTCCAGCACCGTTTCGGCATTGGCCTCGATGATCTCAAGCGCTTCGTCATGGAGGATGTCGAGGTTGGGGATCTTGCGTTCAATGAACTTCGCCGTCTCAAAGCTGACGGCCGACCGACTGGCCCGCCGCGCAGCACCCCCGCCCCCACGCGCCCTGCGCCGTGGTTGATCCGCCTGTTCCGCTTCGCCCATGACACCCTCCAAAGGCAAGTGACCCGTTGGGGCGTGTCTACATTGTGGGGCAATTGGCAAGCGGGCGAATTGCGTCATCTGCGACGCGGATGCGACATGGTGGGCTTGCACGCCCCTGCCCTGCAGCTTAATCCGCAACCATGAACACAAGCGCTGTCCCCGACCCCGCCGACCATGAACGCCTGTTGATCATCGACTTCGGGTCGCAGGTGACGCAATTGATCGCCCGCCGCCTGCGCGAGTTGAGCGTCTATTGCGAGATCCATCCTTATCAGAACGTCGATGATGCGTTCATCGCGGCGTTCGCGCCCAAGGCGATCATCTTCTCGGGTGGGCCGGATTCGGTGGTGCGTGAGGGTTCGCCACGACCGCCGCAGGCGGCCTACGCCGCGGGCGTGCCGATTCTGGGCATCTGCTACGGTCAGCAGGTCATGATGCAGGACCTTGGCGGCGAGGTGCACGGCGGAAAGATTTCGGGCGGCGGCGGTACGGCTGAATTCGGGCGTGCGTTTGTGGAGCCGGAAGGCGCGCTTGGTTTGCTGGATGGCTGGTTTGCGGATGGTCGTGAGCAAGTCTGGATGAGCCATGGCGATCACGTCGCTAAACTTGCGCCGGGGTTCGAGGTGTACGGCACCTCGCCCAATGCACCCTATGCGATTACTGCCGATCTGGAGCGCCGGTTCTTTGCCGTGCAGTTCCATCCGGAGGTGCACCACACGCCGCGCGGCGCGAAGCTGTATGAGAATTTCGTGCGTCTGGCCGGGTTCTCGGGCGATTGGACGATGGAGGCTTACCGCGAACAGGCAGTGGAGGCGATCCGGGCGCAAGTGGGCGATGCCAAGGTCATCTGCGCGCTGTCGGGTGGCGTGGATTCGTCGGTGACGGCGGCGCTGTTGCACGAGGCGATTGGCGACCAGCTAACCTGCGTGTTCGTGGACCATGGCCTGCTGCGTCACAAGGAAGGTGAAGAGGTCGTGGCGATGTTCCGCGATCACATGAACCTGTCGGTCATCCATGCCGAGGAGCAGGAGCTGTTTCTGGGTGAGTTGGAGGGGGTTTCGGACCCCGAGACCAAGCGCAAGATCATCGGCAAGCTCTTCATCGACGTGTTCCAGAAATACGCCAATGAAATCGAAGGGGCCGCCTATCTGGCGCAAGGCACGCTCTATCCGGATGTGATTGAATCGGTGTCCTTTTCGGGGGGGCCGAGCGTGACGATCAAAAGCCACCACAATGTGGGCGGATTGCCCGAGAAGATGGGCCTGAAACTGGTGGAACCGCTGCGCGAGTTGTTCAAGGACGAGGTGCGCGCACTGGGCCATGAACTTGGCCTGCCCGCCCATTTCATCGCCCGCCACCCCTTTCCCGGCCCCGGCCTTGCGATCCGCTGCCCCGGTGAGATGACGCGGGAGAAGCTGGATATCCTGCGGCTGGCCGATGCGGTCTATATCGACCAGATCCGCAAGCACGGCCTCTATGATGAGATCTGGCAGGCCTTTGTCGCGATCCTTCCCGTGCGCACGGTTGGCGTGATGGGGGATGGTCGGACCTATGACTACGCCTGCGCGCTGCGGGCTGTGACGAGCGTTGATGGCATGACGGCGGATTACTATCCGTTCAGCCACGAATTCCTTGGCGAAACGGCGACTCGGATCATCAACGAGGTGCCGGGGATCAACCGGGTGACGTATGACATCACCTCAAAACCGCCGGGCACGATCGAGTGGGAATGAGCCGTAAGACCCGGTGGTCCCAACCCTGCAAAAAGTTCATGCTTTGAAGACCTTTGGCGGCTAAGACCGGGGCATGTTGGCCCTGTTCACGAAATATGTTGCCGCCTGGATAAGCCCTTGGCCCTGATCCGGCGAACCAAAATGCGGCGCGTGCGGCGTGTTCTGCGGCTGATGGTGATCTTCTATGCTGCGACGCTTGCCATGGTCTTGCTGAGCAATTGGTATTGGCCGCGCGACACGCTTCCCGCGCCCGCCGCACAAGTGATCTGCCTTGGCGGCGGGTCGCTTCAGGGCGTGCTGACAGAAGACAGTGAGTTGAGGGCACAGCGGTGCGGCGAGTTGCTGCTGGCCGGTCTGGCAGATGATATTTTGGTCACGGGATCTGGGGCCGGAACGTTGATGGTGGATTACATCGTGGCCATGGGCATCCCGCCTGAGGCCGTCACGTTGGAGTCGATGTCACGCTCGACCCTCCAGAACGCGCTCTTCTCGACCCGGGTAAGCGACGTGTCACAGCCTGTTATCGTTGTAACGGACGCCTATCACCTGCCCCGATCCTGGGTGTCGTTCCGGGCGATGGGGTTTGAGGATGTGCGCCTCGCGTCCTCCACGGCCATGGTGGATCGGCCAGCACCTTTGCTACGCGAGGTCTCGGCGATCTGGTTCAACGCATTGCGGTTGATGATCTACGGCGCGCTGTTCTGGATTGATCCAGACGTGCGAGGCGCGCTGATGGCCTAGCGCTGCGGCGCTTCAGCGGAAGGCTTGCAGACGACCGTCTTCGGTGACGACAAGCAGCGTATCATTGACCACAATGGGATGGGCGGCCGCGCCATCACGCATCTCAACAGCGCCGACAAGTTGGCCGCTTTCCGGGCTGAAGAAGCGGATATTGCCGTCGCCCGAGGCCACGACAAGGCGACCGCCTGCGAGAATGGGACCGTAATGGGTAAAGACGGCGCGACGGCGACGCTCCCGATCATTGACGTAGAGCGGGAGTTCCGTGCCCCAGACGCGCGCGCCCGAACCGGCATCAAGGCGGATGAGTTCGTTCCGGTCGGACACGAAGAAAAGATCGCCGCCTGTGGCCAGAACGGGCGAATAGGCCCCTTCTTCAGCCGTCCAAAGACGGGTGCCGGTGCCGGGGTTCAGTGCCACAACGCGCCCCGATTGGTTGCCGACATAGATGCGGCCGTTGGCGATGACCGGGTCCGAGGTGACATCGTTGATATTGGCATAGGCCACGCCACTGCGCCCACCTGCCACGGATGTGACCCACAAAGGCGCGCCTGAGCGGCGCAGCGTGCCCGACAGCTCGCCCGAGCCGAAGGGGAACAGAACGATGCGGTCCGTCACGGCGGGCGCGGCCCCGCCGCTGAGCAGTGGGTCGGTTGTGGTTGCGGGGACTTGCCAGACCAGACGGCCATTGGCGGCTTCAAGCGCCCAAGCCTGATTGTTGCGGCTGACGATATAGACGGTTCCGCCCGAGATGGTCGGTGCCCCGATGCCCGCATCAAGCCGTTGCCGCCAATTCACCGCGCCGGTGGCCTCGTTCAGCGCAATCAGCTCTCCAAATCCGGTGGTCACAAAAAGTGTTCCACCCGACAGGGCAAGCCCACCACCCGAAACCGAGCCGCCACGGTCAAAGCCGGGCTGAAGATCAGCGGACCAGACCGTCCCGCCGGTTGACAGGTCGGTCGCCACGACCCCAGCAGTCGCGTCCATCGTAAAGACGCGCGCACCGTCCGAGACCGGATCAGCGGTGATGCGATTGCGCCGCGAATTGCCACGTCCGATATCGGCCGTCCACACAGGCGTCAGGCTGGAGCCCAGATTGGCGTGCGGAGTACGGTTCGAGGAATTGTAGCCCCGCTGTTCCCATGTGGCGATCCGAACGGTGCCGGGCAGGCTGATGGCGCGTGGCGCGTCGGCGGCGCCCGCATCGGCAAGAGACCGGGTTGCGTCGCCGCTGAGGACATCAGCGAGGGGCGTATCGATCGAAAACCGTTCGCCGGGCAGGACCACTTCCCGCTCACAGGCAGCAAGGCCAAGCACGGCGATACAGGCAAAAGCGCTGGCTTTAAAAATTGTGCTCATCTCGTGCCCACCACTCATTGTCTTGGGGTCGACTTGCGACCCTAAAATGTCTTGCGCCGGGCCAGTCGGGCCACAGGCTTATTCCGTTTCTGCCTCGGCCTCGTCTGCCGGTGCAGGTTCTTCCTCCGCACCCTCTTCTTCGGCGCTCGCTTCGCCGGCAGGTACGTCTGCAGGCGCATCGTCGGCCTCAGCGGCTGCGTCTTCGGCGGGCTCTTCTTCCGAGCCTAGCTCAGCCGCGCCATCGCCCTCAACAGGTGCGTCCTCGGCTGGTGCCTCTTCCGGTGCCTCTTCCTCAACGGGCGCGTCCACCAAAACGGCCCCGCTTTCCAGCGACACAATCAACTGCGCGGCACGTTGTTGCAAGCCTGCAGTGGCGGCGGCGCTGTTCTCGATGCTGCGCAACCGGTCGAGACCGGCATCAAGATCACCCGCGCGGATATCCACAAGCGCCAATTGCTCTTCGGCAAGGGCCGAATAGGGTGCGCCGGGTTCGGCCAGACGTTCCAGCACCAGCCGCGCTTCATCTTCCGGCGCTGGGTCCATCATCTGCGCTTTCAGCAAAGCCAGATCGACGTAGCGGCGCGGCAGGCCCGGGGCCTCTGCCGCTGCGCGCAGACGAGCTGCGGCGGCTGCGGTGTCCTCGGAATTCGCCTCTTCACCGGCTGCCAGAAGGGCAAGGATCATGGCGACTTCGGGTGAGGGTGTCTCAATTTCGGACAGGGCCGCGATACGTGCTTCGGGATCTTCGTTTTCGAGACCGGCCAGCAATGCATCGCCAAAGGCTTCGGACGCGGCGCGCTGTTGCGCGGATTGCCACTCGAACCAGGCGGCGGCCCCCACGATTCCGACCACGATTAGGATCGCCAGCCACCCCCAGCGACGAAACAGCGAAAACAGCCGGTCACGGCGCACTTCCTCGCTGACTTCATCAATAAAACTGTCGGTATTGGACATGCCTGCCGCTCCACCCCGGAATTCTTTGTTGCGCAGGGATTACCCCGGCAGTGGGTCAAGGCGCAAGGGCTGGAAGACCAGTGCATCTGGCAAGGTGCGATCTACCGAGAGGCGAGTATTCTGAACCGTTCAGTTCACTCTTGTAGCCCCGCCGGAAAAAAAGTAATCTGAACTGGACGGTTCAGCGTAAACTGTCAACACGGGATGATGTCAGCCCAAAGGGATGGTCTGACATTCCAACGCCGGGGGGCGTTTGGACAAGAAAGGTCGAAGGCATGAAGCTGTTTCCAATTCTGACCGCGGCGCTGGTCTGCGTTGCGCTCTACTTTGTCGTACTGGATCGAGAGAGCCTGACCAATTTCGCGGCGGGCTTTGTGCCTGAGCCGCAGAATGCCCCCGAAGAGATGGCCGAAGAAGAGACGGCAGAAGCGCTTGAAGGCGAGGCGGACACCGACGCCGATGATGGCCGCATGCATGTGGTTGTGCGCCGGTCTGAGGCCCAAGTCACTGAAAATGCTGTTTTGATGCGCGGCAGAACCGAAGCTATCCGGTTGGTCGATGTGGCCTCCGAGACCTCGGGTCGCATCATTTCAACGCCGATCCGGGCCGGTGCCTTTGTCGAAGAAGGCCAGGTGATGTGCGAGATTGATCCCGGCACATCGCAGACAGCCCTGGAAGAAGCGCAGGCGCGGCTTGCAGAAGCTCAGGCCCGTGTGCCGGAGGCAGAAGCCCGCCTGCCCGAAGCGCAGGCGCGGTTGCCCGAAGCGCGCGCCATGCTGGCCCAAGCCGAGGCGCAGCTGGCCTCCGCCCAAATCGACGGCAACGCCGCCACCCGCCTGAGCGAGTCGGGTTTTGGGTCTGAAACGCGCGCCCTGTCTGCTGCAGCCGGTGTTGCCGCCGCAGAGGCTGGCGTGCAAAGCGCCCAGGCCGGTGTGGAAGCTGCCGAGGCTGGTGTGCAATCGGCGCAGGCCGGTATTCAATCGGCGCTGGCCGGTGTGCGCGCGGCGGAAGCCGCCGTCACCCGCGCCGAAGACGCCATTGGCGACCTGACAATCTATGCGCCGTTTTCAGGTTTGCTGGAATCGGACACGGCGGAATTGGGCACGTTGATGCAGCCCGGCGCGATCTGCGCGACCATCATCCAGCTGAACCCGATCAAGCTGGTCGGCTTCGTTCCCGAAGCACAGGTGGACCGTGTCGTCGTTGGCGCGCGCGCAGGGGCCGAACTCTCCTCCGGTCAGCGCGTTGAGGGGGAAGTCACCTTTGTCAGCCGCTCTGCGGATGAGAACACACGCACGTTCCGCGTGGAGATTACAGTTGATAACCCCGAACTGCTGATCCGTGACGGTCAAACGGCGGACATTCTGGTGCAGACCGAGGGCATTGCCGCGCATCTTCTGCCGTCGTCCGCGCTGACCCTGGATGATGATGGTCGCCTTGGTGTGCGCACGGTCGTGGATGGCGTGGTGGAATTCGTTGAGGTTCAGATGATCCGCGACACCCCGCGCGGTGTTCTGCTGACCGGGCTGCCCGACATGGCGGATGTCATCACAGTGGGTCAGGAATTTGTCACCGCTGGCGTTGAGGTTCGCACTACGTTCGAGGAGTTGACGCAATGACCGGCATCATCGACTGGGCCGCCAGCCGCGCCCGCATGGTCATCGCCTTTGTCCTGCTGTCGCTGACAGCGGGCACGGCGGCTTATATTGGCCTGCCGAAAGAGGGTGAGCCGGATATTGATATTCCAGGCCTTTTCGTCTCGGTCCCCTTCCCCGGCATCTCGGCCACGGATAGCGAACGGTTGTTGATCCGCCCGATGGAGGCGGAATTCCAGGACCTTGATGGTTTGCTGAGCATCAACTCCACTGCCGGCGAAAGCTATGCAGGTGTCTTCCTTGAGTTCGAATTCGGGTGGGACAAGGGCGAGACCATCGCAGATGTCCGCGACGCCATGGGCCGGGCCGAGGTGCAATTCCCCGAAGGCGCGGAAAGCTATTCAATCAACGAGATCAACTTCTCGGAATTCCCGATCATAATCGTGGCGCTGTCAGGTGATGCGCCCGAGCGCACGCTGATCCGGCTGGCCAATGAGATGCAGGCCGAGCTTGAGACGCTCTCCCCCGTACTGGAAGCGGGGCTTGCCGGAACCCGGGATGAGATGCTGGAGGTAATCCTCGATCCGCTTGCATTGGAGGCCTACAACGTCACCGCCGCCGATCTGATCAACGCGGTCGTCAACAACAACCAGTTGATTGCAGCCGGTGAGGTTGAGACGGCGGGTGGTGCGATTTCGATCACCATCCCGTCGAGCTTCGACAATGCGCAGGACGTCTACAATCTGGCCGTCACGGTAAACGGTGACCGGGTCGTGACCCTTGGCGAGTTGGCCGAGATCCGCCTGACCTATCAGGATGAGACCGGAACCGCGCGCTTCAATGGTGAGACAACAGTGGCGCTGCAGGTCGTCAAACGGCAGGGTTTCAACATCATCGACACGGTGGAGTTGATCCGGGCCGAGGTTGAGCGGGTGCAGGAAAGCTGGCCGGAGGAATTGCGCGCGTCGGTCACGGTTGAGACAACGCTGGACCAGTCGGTGCAAGTGGACAGCATGGTGCGGCAGCTGGAAGGCTCCGTCCTGACGGCCATTGCGCTGGTGATGATCGTGGTTTTGGCGGCGCTTGGCACGCGCTCCGCCCTGCTGGTGGGCTTTGCGATCCCGACCTCCTTCCTTCTCTGTTTTATCCTGCTTGGCGTGATGGGGATCACAATCTCGAACATCGTGATGTTCGGTCTGATCCTTGCGGTGGGGATGCTGGTGGATGGCGCGATTGTGGTCGTCGAATATGCCGACCGCCGCCTGAAAGAAGGCGCGCGGCCTATGCAGGCCTATGCGGATGCCGCCAAGCGGATGTTCTGGCCCATCGTGTCGTCCACGGCGACAACGCTTTGTGCCTTCTTGCCGATGCTGTTCTGGCCCGGCGTGCCGGGCGAATTCATGGGCATGTTGCCCGTGACGCTGATCTTCGTTCTGTCAGCCTCTCTGATCGTGGCGCTGATCTACCTGCCGGTTCTGGGTGGTGTGGCCGCACGGTTCAGCCGGGTGATCGACAATGCGGCAGCCGTCGTGAAGGGCTTGATCCCCTGGTATCTCGTGCGCCTCGCGCTGACGATTGGCGCGGGCTATCTGATGTTCATGGCGGCACTGAATGTGGTGCAGCCAGGCATCTTGCTGCCGATGCCGCCAGACATGTCCCCTGTTATGCAGATGATCCTGGGCGGCCTGACCTTCGTGGCGACTTGCGTGATCATGTCGGTCCTGATTGCCACGGTGCAATTCCAGCGCCGTGAGAAGGCTGTACAGTCCGGCTATCGCCGCTCGCCCTTTGGTTGGTTCGTGCACTTCCTGACCGGCAATCCGGTCATGCCTGTTGTATCGGTTGTCGCGGTGCTCGGCTTTGTCGGCTTCACGTTCAACTACTTCGGTGAGAACAGCAACGGCGTTGAATTCTTCGTTGCGACCGAGCCTGAGAACGCCATCGTTTATGTGCGGGCCCGCGGCAATCTGAGCGTGCAGGAACAGGACGCGCTGGTCAGCCAGGTCGAAGATATCGTGCTGGAGACCGACGGCATCCGCGATGTCTTCGCCTTCTCCGGCTCAGGCGGGCTCAACAACAATACCGGTGGTGCGGCGGCACCGTCGGACACAATCGGGCAAGTCCAGATCGATCTGGAACCGTGGGGAGAGCGCGCCGATGGCGACATGATCCTTGACGCGCTGCAAGCCCGGTTGAACCAGATCCCCGGTATCCAGACCGAAATCTTCTCGGCCTCCACCGGCCCTGCGGAAGGCAAGCCGATCAGCCTGCGTCTGGCCGGTGACAATTGGGAAGAGCTTCAGGAAGCGACCCGGATTGTGCGGGAATATTACGCAAGCCTTGATGGTCTGACGCTGATCGAAGACACGCTCCCCCTGCCCGGCATCGACTGGCAGATCAACGTGGACGTGGAAGCGGCGGGCCGGTTTGGCGCCGATGTGGCGACGGTGGGCGCGATGGTGCAATTGGTTACGCGGGGCATACTGCTGGACACGATGCGCGTTCCGACTTCGGACGAAGAGATCGACATCCGCGTCCGCTTCCCGGAAGAGGCGCGTGTTCTCAGCACACTCGACAGCCTTCGGGTGCGGACCCGAGATGGCCTTGTGCCACTGTCCAACTTCGTGTCGTGGGAGCCGACACCGCAGCTTGCCACTATCGAACGCTACAATCAGCAGCGCTTCTTCATGGTGAAAGCCGATGTCCTGTCCGGGCTGGAGCGTGTGGATGATGCCGACGGCAATATCATCGCCCTGATCCGCGATGTGGCTGAGATTGCAACCGGCGACACAACTGCGGACTTTGAACATCAGGAGGTTGGCTATCAGCTTTTCGCCAACTACTCCGATCTTGATGTGTCCGAGATTGGCGATGGCGTGATCGCGGGCGATCTTCCGACCACGCCGGTCACCGCGAATGAGCGGATCGAGCAGCTGACAGAATGGCTTGAGACGCAAGATGTCCTGCCTGCCTCCGTCAGTTGGGAATGGGCCGGCGATCAGGAAGATCAGGAAGAAAGCCAGGCCTTCCTCAGCTCGGCCTTTGCGGCCGCACTCGGGCTGATGTTCATCATCCTGCTGGCGCAGTTCAACTCGGTCTACAACGCCATTCTGGTTCTGTTGGCCGTGGTTCTGTCCACTACAGGCGTGCTGTGGGGGATGATCGTCATGGATCAGACCTTCTCGATCATCATGACGGGGACAGGCATCGTGGCTTTGGCGGGGATCGTGGTGAACAACAACATTGTTCTGATCGACACCTACCAGGAATACAGCCGCTACATGCCTCGGCTTGAGGCCATCGTGCGAACGGTTGAGGCGCGGATCCGCCCTGTTCTGCTGACCACCATCACCACGATGGCGGGTCTGGCGCCGATGATGTACGGCATCAGCCTCGATTTCGGGTCAGGTGGGTACACCATCGACAGCCCCACGGCTCTGTGGTGGAAGCAGTTGGCAACGGCTGTGGTGTTCGGGCTCGGTATCGCGACCTTCCTGACGCTTTTGTTCACGCCCTCGCTGTTGGCGCTGCGGGTGTGGTTCTGGACGATCCTGTCCTGGGGCTTCCGCGGTTTGGCCCGGCTTGGCGCCCGCAATATGAGCCAGCGCGCGCAGGACTGGGCGTTGCAACGTCAGGCCCGGCGCGCACGCAACCCGGTGATCTACTGGGACGAGGACCCGCGCCCGGATGAACCGGAGCTGCCTCACGACTATCGCACGCCTGAGGAAATCGCGGCCGAAGACCCCGTACCTCCCGCGCCCGAAGACATCCCGGCCGCGTCTGATCCGTTCGAGGATACCGAACTCGAAAACGATATCCCGCCGCAACCGCCGCTACGTGCAGCGGAATGAAATGAACGAAGAAGGGCCGGCCGTCGCGCCGGCCTTTTCTTTTAAGCGTTACGTAGCACTTGCCCGAACCTGAACAGCGCGCGTTTCATGACATTGCAAAACGGCGGGCGTAGCCCGCCACCGCGGCCGAGGCAAAGCCGAGGCCGCCCCGCTCAGGCGCGCGCGCAGCGCGCGCCCCCGGGCGATGGGCCGAAGGCACAGCGCAATCCCTTTAGGCCGCCTCATCCTCATTCGCCTGCCGATGCCAAAGCTGTGCGTAGCGCCCGTCGCGCTCCAGCAAGGCCTCATGGCTGCCTTCTTCGACCACTTCGCCCTTCTCAAGCACGACGATCCGGTCCGCATCCACGATGGTCGACAAGCGGTGCGCAATGGTCAGAACCGTGCGCCCCTCCCCCATGGCCTTCAGTTCGGCCTGGATCTCCATCTCCGTATCCGTGTCGAGCGCGGACGTGGCTTCATCCAAAACCAGAATGGGGGGATCTTTCAGCAAGGTCCGCGCAATCCCGACACGCTGCTTTTCACCGCCCGAGAGCTTCAGGCCCCGTTCTCCCACGGCCGTGTCGTAGCCTTCGGGCAGGGACATGATGAAGTCATGCACCTGCGCGGCCTTTGCCGCCGCCTCAACCTCAGCACGGGTTGCGCCATCGCGGCCATAGGCAATGTTGTAGAAGATCGTGTCGTTGAACAGCACCGTGTCCTGGGGCACGACGCCAATCTGGGCATGCAGGCTTTCCTGGGTCACATCGCGCAGGTCTTGCCCGTCGATTGTGATGCGCCCGTCGCCCACATCGTAGAAGCGGAACATCAGCCGGCCGATGGTAGATTTGCCAGACCCGGACGAACCCACGACGGCCACGGTCTGCCCGGCCGGAATGTCGATGTCGACGCCCTTGAGGATCGGGCGCGCGGCCTCGTACCCGAAGACGACGTTTTCCAGCCGCACATTGCCGCCATCGACCTCGATTGGTTTGGCGTTAGGGGCATCGCGCACCTCTTGCGGCTGTTCGAGCAGGTCGAACATCTCCCCCATATCCACCAGCGCTTGCCGGATCTCGCGGTAAACAGTGCCGAGGAAGTTCAGCGGCATGGTGATCTGGATCATATAGGCGTTGACCATGACGAAATCACCGACCGTCAGATCGCCCGATTGCACGCCCATGGCGGCCATGACCATCACCGCGACCAACCCGGCCGTGATGATCAACGACTGGCCAAAGTTCAAGGCCGCCAGGGAATAGGAGGTCTTGAGCGCTGCAGCCTCATAGCCCTCCATCGACACATCATAACGCCGCGCTTCGCGGGCCTCGGCGCCAAAGTATTTCACTGTCTCAAAATTCAGCAGGCTGTCGACGGCCTTCTGGTTCGCGTCGGTGTCCTGATCATTCATCTCTTTGCGAATGCGCACACGCCATTCGGTCACCTTGAAGGTAAACCAGACATAAGCGGCAATCGTTACGGCCAGCACGAAGAGGTAGTTGATGTCGAAGACCACGGCCAGAATGATGCCGGTGAGCGCAAGTTCAAGGATCAACGGCCCAATGGAGAACAGCAGGAACCGCAACAGGAACTCGACGCCCTTCACCCCACGCTCGATGATGCGGCTGAGGCCCCCGGTTTTCCGGGTGATGTGATACCGCAGCGAAAGCGCGTGGATGTGCTGGAACGTCTCCAGCGCAAGCTGCCGCAAAGCCCGTTGCGCCACCCGCGCAAACACAGCATCGCGCAGCTGCTGGAAACCCACATTCATCACGCGGGTCAGGCCGTAGACAACCGTGATCGCCACGGCCCCTGCCCCCAGCATCCATGCGGGCGACGCGCCTTCGCCGGACAGCAGGTTCACGGCTTCACGGTAGAAAAACGGTGTCGTTACAGCGATGACCTTGGCCATTGCCAACATCACCAGCGCGATCACAACGCGCTGCTTCACCCATGGCTTGTCGTCAGGCCAGAGATAGGGCGCGACCTTGCGGATCGTGCGCCAGCCTGAGCGGCGCTCGGCCACGTCCTGCGCTTCAATCGGGTCGGGTGAATTTGTGGGCGCCGGGCCGCTTTGCCCCTGCGCAGTGGTGTCGGCTGGCATATAAGCTCGCCCCCTTGTCCGTCAGGGGCTTAACCTAAGCCTTCGCCCCCCGGACTACCAGTGGCACCGCTCAGTTCTGTGCACCGTCTGCGTCCATTTCCGGCATGCGGAATATCTGGCCCGGGAAGATCCAATTCGGGTCGCGGATCTGGTCTCGGTTTTCCTCAAAAATCTGCACGTAGAGGATGCCGTCGCCAAAGCTGTTTTCGGCAATACCCCAGAGCGTGAACCCAGGCTGCACCGTGATGACGTCGATCCCTTGGGCAGCCGCCTGCGCGGGGGCCTCGGCCACACGCTCGGGGTCTTCGCGCAGGAACGGAGTTGCAACCTGGCTTTCGACGGAGCCATCTTCGGCCAATTCGGCCACAACCAGATCGTATGTGCCCGGATCAACGTCGGGCAATTGCAACGACCAGGCGCCATTTGCGCCGACCTCGCCCAACTGAATGGGCTGGTTGTTGAGGTAGACCTGAATATCCGCCGTTGCCGGGCCGCGGCCGGCCAGAATGACCGCGCCGCTTGCGTCATAGGATATGGCATCAAGCTGCACGGCGGTTTGCACGGCGGGAGTGCCAGGGCCTTGCGCGATGCGGAGCCCCTCGGGTCCTGCAATCAGCACTGCCGGTGTTTGACTGGGCGCAGGTGCCACCAAGGACGGCGCTGCGGCAATTGGGCTGGGTGCATCCGATGCCGCAACAAGTGGCGCTGGCGCACCCAATGAGGGCGCAGAGGCTACAGTTTCAGGTTGTGGTGCGAGGGGTTGCGCGGCGGTTTCAACCGGTGCCTCAGGTGTTGGGGCATCAGCCGCGGGCACTTCGGCGATCGCCTCGAATTCGGGCGCGGGCACTGTGTCAGGCGCAGGGGCTTCAACCTCTGCCACGGGTTCACTTTCCGATGGCTCCGGCGTCGCTTCCTCTGCCTCAACCGTTTCTGCCACTGGAACGTTTGGCGGGCTTTCCGGCACGGGCTCTGCGGCCGCCAGAGCAAATGGGGCCACAAGAACCGACTCCGGGCCCGGCAAGGCCGGTGCGCCCTCAGGTCGGGCCTCGGCAGATATCATGCGGGGCGCATCAGAGGGCACCAACGTCAGAAAGGCCACGAAATCGCCCGCGCCATCGGCTTCGACCAAAGCGACTTCTGTGCCATCGAGAAGGATCGCAACGGGCAGACCCGGTTCGGTCTGGCCTGCGATCAGGGTGTTTCCGTCAGGCTCCACCCGGACCACATCAAGCATCGGCGCGCCCAAAGCTGGCGCCTCTGCAATCACTGGCTCGCTTGGCGCTTCCGGTGCGGTGGGGTCAACTTCAACCACCTCGGCAATGTTGGGTATGGGTGTGCCCGGCGCTTCAGGGTCGGTATCCGATGTCAAAACAGAATAGCCGACCGCACTGGCCACCAGCAGAACAGCGCCACCGGCGGCCGCGCCAATGGCAGTGGAACTTGAGCCAAACATCGCCGCGATTTTCATGGACGACCCCGCCGCATGACATCTCCCCCCGGACCATTGCCAGGCCGTTAACCTATGACGGCTTGAGCGGCCAGCACATCCTCCCTATCAGGGAACAAAGGAATCCAAAACACAAGGTATAGTGATGTCCACGTTCTCATTGTGTGTCTATTGTGGCGCGCGGCCCGGATCGAACCCCGCCTATATGGCAGCTGCAACGGAATTGGGCGCGGCCTTGGCCAATGCAAAGATGAGACTTGTCTACGGCGCGGGCGATGTCGGCATCATGGGGGCCGTGGCCCGCGCGGCGCAGTCCGGTGGGGCCGAGACGTTCGGCGTGATCCCGACCCATCTTGTCGATATGGAAGTGGGCAAAACGGACCTCTCGACCTTCGTGATTACCGAGACGATGCATGAGCGGAAGAAGGTCATGTTCATGAATGCAGACGCGGTTGTTGTGCTACCCGGCGGCGCCGGATCGCTGGACGAATTCTTCGAGGCCCTGACCTGGCGGCAATTGGGGCTGCATGAGAAGCCAATCTTTCTGTTGAACGTCGACGGCTATTGGGATCCGCTGCGCGCGCTTATGGACCATGTGGTGGCAGAAGGGTTTGCCGACGAAACGCTTTTGTCGTTCGTCGAGACTGTACCCGATGTGCCGTCGCTGATGGCGGCTTTGGCGTAAGCCTCCGCTCCTGCGCTCGGTCAGGCATCCGCTCCGCGGTCAATTGGCGGGCCTGTCGGGAATGCAGCGCTTTTGAAAACCTGACTTCGTCGCGGCATACCCGGCCGCTGTATAGGCGGCATGGGCGCCCGTGTTGTGATTGCCGCTGACGATCATGATCCGGTAACAACCTGCGGCCCAGGCGCGTGATTCAGCCTCGGCCAGAAGGGCCTTGGCATGGCCCCTGCACCGATGGTCTGCATGGGTGATGACGTTCTCGATATAAGCATAAGGCGCGCCGAGGCGGGTCATGTTCGGCACAATGATCAACGTGACCGTGGCGACGGGTTGGTTGCCCTCAAACGCGATCAAGATACAGGATCCGGTAAACGCGTGCAGTGCCTCCAGCCGGTCGGCCGCGACGGTTTCAGATGCGCTTTCCTCATCTGGAATGAGGTGCCGATAGAGGTCTTGCAGATCGGCGATATCGTCGCGGGTGGCCATTCGGATCATGTGCGTATCAGGCCCGAGATCACTACAAATGAAAAGACCCGCCAAGATCGGCGGGTCTTTCTAGTCGATCAATTGGCGATTACATCCGGCTGGCGACGTTTTCCCAGTTCACCAGGTTGTCGAGGAAGTTCGACAGGTAGGCCGGGCGCTTGTTGCGGAAGTCGATGTAGTAGGAATGCTCCCACACGTCGCAGCCCAGAAGCGCGGTCTGGCCGAAACACAGTGGGTTCACGCCGTTCTCGGTCTTGGTGACCTTCAGGCCGCCATCGCTGTCTTTCACCAGCCAGCACCAGCCCGAGCCGAACTGGCCAGCACCTGCGGCGGAGAATTCTTCCTTGAATTTGTCGACGGAGCCGAAGGATTCGGTCAGCGCGGCTTCAAGCTCACCCGGCATGCCGGCATCGCCCGGGCCCATCATTTCCCAGAACTGGTTGTGGTTCCACAGCTGGGAGATGTTGTTGAAGATGCCGGACTGCGCGACGGCGTTCGCGTCATAGGTGCCGGTGATGATCTCTTCCATCGATTTGCCGTCCCATTCGGTTCCGGCGATCAGCTTGTTGCCGTTGTCGACATAGGCCTTGTGGTGCAGGTCGTGGTGATATTCCAGCGTCTCGGCGGACATGCCTTTGCCGGCAAGCGCGTCATGGGCATAGGGAAGATCGGGTAGGTCGAATGCCATTTTGGCCCCCTGTTCTGATGTGGTGCGTTCTGCGGCACAGATGGAGGCCGCAGGGGGCAAACGTCAAGGGGCTAGCGCCGGTTCCCGGACGCATCGTCGTTTCAGTGGTAGCCGACTTCCCCGCCCTCTTTGGACGCCATGCACAGCAAATCGTAGACATATTGCGCGACCGAACGGAAGCAGATCACCGTCGCATGGTTGTTGCCGTTCATCCAGAAGGCGGCAGGGACCTGCGCCAATCGGGAACGACGCATTTCTCGCAAGGGCAGGTTCGAAAGGTCCGCTGGCGTGAGCTTACTCAAAACCTCCCGCACATCACGGGCTTCGATGGTGAAAACCGCGCGCGCGTCGGAGACATTGACGGCGAGGTGGTGAGAGCTGCCCATCTCCTTTGTCAGGGTCGCAACAACCTCATCGGCCCTCGCATGGTCGCAGAACAATAGCAGCTCGTCCGGGGCCATCCAGGCGACGCCGTCCTCCTTCTTTCCGCTGCTCATGCCGCGTGGTTCGGGGAGATCGGCACCCACAGCCGCTTTCACAGCTTTCTTAGTGGCCGCCGCCCCCAGATCAGCTTTGAGCGTGACCATACCTGCCAGGCCCATTTCCTTGATATGGGCGAAGCCAGTCTCTGACACACCCTGCAACGCGCTGACAGCATTAGACATTCTGCTTCTCCCCTTCCGGGTCATAGAATACGGGGCTGACGATCTTGGCCTGGATCGTACTGCCATCGACTTTATTGAACGCCACCACTTCGCCCATGCGGTCCGGTCCCTTGTGGACCAGCCCCATGGCGATGCCGCGGGCCAGCGTGGGCGAATAGTAAGTCGAGGTGACACGACCCTGCACATTGCCCTGCCCGTTCGCGTTGGTGCCTTCGGCCACGCAATAGGAGCCGTCGGGTAATACGGAGCCGTCGAGCGTTTCAAGGCCCACGAGCTGCCAACGATCCTCGGATGCCAGGAACGTTCGTTCCTGCCCGCGTTTGCCGAGGAAGTCCTCTTTCTTCTTGGAAATCGCCCAGTTCAGACCAAGGTCCTGCGGGATTACGGTGCCGTCAGTCTCATCCCCGATCATGATAAAGCCTTTCTCGGCGCGCATGACGTGCAGCGCCTCGGTGCCGTAGGGCGTGGCGTTCCACTCTGCCCCGGCCTCATGGAGCGCATCCCAAAAGGCGCGGCCCTGGCTGGCGGGGACGGCAATTTCGTAACTGAGCTCGCCAGAGAACGAGATGCGGAACACTCGGGCGTCGAAACCGCCAAGCGTCCCTTCCGCCATCTGCATGAACGGCAGTGCGTCCTTGGACACATCCATACCGCCAAGCTTCTCTAACAGCTTGCGGGCATTGGGGCCGACAACCGCGATCTGCGCCCATTGCTCCGTCACATTGGCGGTGTAGACCTGCCAATCCCACCATTCGCACTGAAGCCAATCCTCCATATGCGCGTGAACATGGTCCGCCCCGCCTGAGGTCGTGTGGCAAAGGAACGTGTCCTCATCGAGCCGGACGACCACGCCGTCATCCATGAGGAAGCCGTTTTCGTTGCACATCAGGCCATACCGGCATTTGCCGGGTTTAAGTGTGGACATCATGTTGGTGTAGAGCATGTCCATGAACTTCGGCGCATCGGGGCCTTTGACGATGATCTTACCCAGGGTCGACGCGTCCAACAGGCCGAGCGACCGGCGGGTCGCGTCAATCTCACGGTTCACAGCGTCTTCATGGCTTTCGCCGTCACGCGGGAAGCAATAGGGCCGCCGCCAATGGCCGACCGGTTCCATATAGGCGCCTTGTTCTTCGTGCCAGTCATGGATGGGCGTACGACGCAGCGGTTGGAACAGGTCCCCCTTCGCCTCACCGGCGATCGCGCCCATGGAAATCGGCGTGTAGGGCGGGCGGAATGTGGTGGTCCCGACCTGCGGGATACCCTTGTCGAGCGCTTCCGCCAGAACTGCGAGGCCGTTGATATTACTGAGTTTTCCCTGATCTGTCGCCATGCCTAGGGTGGTGTAGCGCTTGGTATGTTCGACGCTCTCATAGCCTTCCTGCGCGGCGAGCATGACGTCGGACACTTTCACGTCATTCTGGAAATCGAGCCACATCTTAGCGCGCTTCTTGGCACCGGCATAAGCCGGCATGACCCAGACCGGCGCCAGTGGTGTTTCGCTGGCGTTCTCAACCGCGATATCGTCTGCCGCGATGTCCAGCCCGCGCATCCGGTCTGCGACGGTTTTCGCGGCCTCAGCGCCCGTCAGCCCACCTGCTGCGGTGCCGATGCAAGTCACGAAGCCCTCTCCGTTCTGGTTCGTCGGCGGACGCTCCGGGTCGGGTGAGAAGCACGCCTGCGCCTCATCCCAGTTCAGCTTGCCGCCACAATGGGACCAGAGGTGCACAACCGGCGACCAGCCGCCGGACATGGCAACCGCGTCACACGCAATCTCTTCATAGCTGCCATCATCCTCGGCAAAAGGCTGCACACGGACCGACACGACGCGCTTGAGGCCCTTCACTTTGCTGATGGCCGATCCGGTCTTGACCGGTACACCAAGCGCGCGGACCTGTTGCGGAAGCTCGCCGTCGACCTCTGTGCGCGGGTCGACCACGCAGGCGACCTCGACCCCGGCTGCGCGCGCGGTCAGAGCCGTGCGATAGCCATCGTCGTTGTTGGTGACGACCACAATGCGATCACCGGGCGTAACCCCGTAGTTCACGATGTAGTCGCGCACCGCAGAGGCCAGCATGACCCCGGGCTTATCGTTACCGGGGAAGCTGAGCGGGCGTTCAATGCCGCCAGTCGCCGCCACAATTTGACCGGCCCGGATACGCCAAAGGCGGTGGCGCGGGGCGTCCGCGTCGTCCAGATGGTCGCTGACACGCTCATAGGCCAATGCATAGCCGTGGTCGTAAACGCCAGACAGCTGTGTGCGCAGGCGGAGCGTTACATTCTCCATCTTTTCAAGCGCTTCGACGGTGTTCTTCACCCAGTCTTCCGCAGGCAGGCCGTCGATCACATCGCCATCCACGGGCGCGCGACCGCCCCAATGGGCGCTTTGTTCCACCAGAAGCACGCGCTTGCCCGCCTTGCCCGCCGCCAACGCAGCCATCAGGCCGGCCATTCCGCCCCCTGCGATGACCAGATCAACATGGGCATAGAAATGCTCGTACCTGTCGGGGTCGCGGGTTTCGGGATGCGGGGCCGCGCCCAGGCCCGCCGATTGGCGGATCACCGGCTCGAACACGTGCTTCCAGAAGGCGCGCGGGAACATGAAGGTCTTGTAGTAGAACCCGGCGGGCAGGAACCGCGAGACCATGGAGTTCACGGCGCCCACATCGAATTCCAGCGATGGCCAGTGGTTCTGGCTGGTCGCATGCATCTGTTCGACCAATTCCGTCGTCGTCACACGTTGGTTCGGCTCATGCCGGTTGCCGCGGCCCAGGTTTACCAGGGCGTTGGGTTCCTCCCCACCGCTGGCAACGATCCCGCGGGGGCGGTGGTATTTGAACGAACGGCCCACCAGCATCTGATCGTTGGCCAGAAGCGCCGAGGCCAGCGTATCCCCCGCATGACCAGGCATCCATTTCCCGTTGAAGGTGAACTTCACGCTGGTGGAGCGGTCGATCAGGCGGCCGTGGGTCTCAAGACGGGTGCTCATTTACGTCAGGCTCCAATCGGGACGTTTCGCCTTGATGGCATTGATGATCTCGGCAGGCGGTTCGGTTGTCTGGGCGGCATAGGTGCCAAAGACCTCAAGCGTGGCGGTGTCGCGTGCAGCAAGGAACCATTTCCCGCAGCCCATTGCGTGCCGCCAGCGTTCGAAATGCACACCCTTCACGTTCGGGCGCATGAACAGGTAGTCTTCGAACTGTTCATCGGTAGAGCCGGGGCCATAGCGCTTGAGATGCGCTTCGCCGCCGGCGGCAAGCTCAGTCTCGCAGGCGTCCACACCGCAGACGGGGCAGGTCAACGTCAACATGGGTCAGTCTCCGTAGGGAATTCGTCAGTCAGGGCCATGGGCTCGGTCGCATCGAGCTTGGCGAGAATGTCAGCATGGAGCGCGCGGGCCTCTGCCTCTTGCGGTTCTTCGTACTTGTCCAACGTGCTGCCCCAATGATGCTCAGCATAGACGCGACCGGGGCCGTCATAGCGGGGACCGGTCTTGTGTTGCGGCACAAAGAAATAGGCAGGCCAAATGCGCAAATCGGTGATCTCGTCGCGGTACTTTTGCAGGAATTCACGCAAGAAAAGATTGCCCACCGAAATCCACGGCTGACGCGCGGTTTCGGGCGCATGTGCAAAACTTTGGTGAATTTCGTCAATCGTCAGCGCCAGCGTGTGGGTGCCGGGCGCCGAGGCGAGGTAGGGCGTCAGCTTGGATCGGCGCTTTGGATAGGTCTCGTAGCAAGTGTAGGTGCACGGCTCCGAGAAAAGCTCATCACAACACTTCAACGCCTCGAAATCTGCGCCGGGTAGAAAACCACCCTGCTCGAACAGGATCTCGTAGCGCATGAGGTCCGCAACGCCCTCGTAATGCTTCTTGCGGAAATAGTGCGCGATCAGGCGCTGGTTCCGCCAACGACGTCCCGTGAGATAGGCATTGTCGAACAGGCGATAGGCCCAGTTGGGATGCAGCTGTTTCCAGCTGTCGAGCCACCGCGTGGGCGCAGGGCGCGGGCCGATCCAGATATGGCCCAGGTGCATGGGGATGGCGACCGCGTTCATGGCCGCCACCCCCCATGGGAGAGGTTGTTATTCGGTTGGCACCGGGGCCGCCGGCGCAGTTGTGTCGGCAGCAGGTGCCGTGCCTTGGATGGCCGGCGCTTCTGCACCGTCCTCGGGCAATGTGCTGGTGCCGCTGCCCATGAAGATGATGGCCAGCACGAACAGCGCGATGATCCCGCCGATGAACATAAGCGCACCGGTGCCGGACCCACCACGGGTCGGCGGGGCATAGTCGAAGGCTTGGTTTCTGTGGTCGTAGTCAGACATGAGGCATCCTCCATTTGGATACCCTCAGCCTTGCGCCCTGCCCCTTGCGGCTCAACGCGGGCTACGTAAATCGTCAGATGTCGGCCAGAACGGGCCGCTTCGTCCATGTGCCATGCGCCAAACCCTGCCGCGTCCCGATCACGTTTTGTGACCGGCGGGACGTCGCCGAAAGATTCATTGGCTCTGAAGTAAACTTTCACTGCGCCACCTCAGAGTAGAACCGGTACTCGATCCGACAATTCTCTCCTGAAAATAGGCTCAGCGGCAAAACACTGACGACCTCATCGTCGGAAATATATGAACTTGCCAAACTGCCATCGGAGCGGTCGACATTTCTGCGACTGTTGGACAGAAATCCCGTTACAGCGCCGAAATCGTTACCCGAACTAGGAAACGGCCCTGTTGCACCGAAAACCAATTGATAGCCACAATTTGGCGAAAAGAGCTGAAGATAACCTGGGCCTGTAAGCGCGAAATTACTATTTCCAAAGCGAGCAATTTCTTGCTCCTCCCAAAAAACAAAAAGTGACTCCGCGGAGAACTGCCAGAGCGCGCCAGAGCGTCCTTCCAAGAACTCTTGGTACTCACGATTTGCTAGACCCTGATTGCTTGCCCTAAATCGTTCCATTTCTTCGCGAGAAGCTTCGGCAAGCTGGCGCGCCAAATCGTTTCGCTGTGATACAGCTTCCTCTCGCTCCGCAACTGCTTCGGCTAGGCGTCTTTCAATATCCGCTAATCCTTCTTCAGCCGCTTGTAGCTGATCCCCGATCAATTGGCGCTGCTCTCTTGCGTCTTCCAGACTCGATAAGAGGTTTTGTCGTAGTTCGTTCTCCGTGGCTACATTTCGCGCGTTCAATACTATGGTCACCGTGAGAACGCATAGACTAAGTCCTAAAGCAACTGTTGGGAGCCCCCTCAATTTCTCGCGCAAGGACAGGCTTCCATCTCCCACCGAGGCAGCACCTGACAAAACACCGACTACTGCCACCAAAAAGGCAATTGTAGGGGGCAACCAAACGGGCCAGGTCTCGATGACCATTGCCATCAATGCGCCACCCCCGCTGCCACGCTTTCATCAATGAAGCGCCCCTCTTTGAAGCGTTCCATCCCGAATTCGGCTGTCAGCGGCGAGTGCCCTTTGGCCATCAACTCGGCAAAGCCCCAGCCCGAGCCGGGGATCGCCTTGAACCCACCCGTGCCCCAGCCGCAGTTGATGAAAACGCCCTCCACGGGCGTTTTCGACAGGATCGGAGAACGGTCGCCCGTCACATCCACGATCCCGCCCCACTGACGCAGCATCTTGAGGCGCGAGAGCATCGGGAACGTCTCGACCAATGCCCGCACGGTTTCCTCAACGTGATGGAAGGAACCGCGCTGCGTATAGTTGTTGTGGCTGTCCGTGCCGCCGCCAATGACCATTTCGCCTTTATCGGATTGGCTGAGATAGCCGTGCACGGTGTTGGCCATGACGACCACATCCATGCAGGGTTTGATCGGTTCGCTGACCAGCGCCTGGAGCGGCACGGATTCGAGCGGCAAACGGAACCCCGCCATTTCGGCCACCACGCCGGAATGGCCCGCGACCACGATGCCGAGCTTCTTGCACCCGATGAAGCCGCGTGTCGTCTCCACACCTGCAACCGCGCCACATTCGCGGCGCACACCCGTCACCTCGGTCTGCTGGATGATGTCCATTCCCATGTCCGAGCAGGCCCGCGCATAACCCCAGGCCACCGCATCATGGCGCGCAGTGCCGCCGCGTGGCTGCCACAGGCCGCCGAGGACCGGATAGCGCGGCCCTTCGATGTTCATGATCGGGACGAGCTTCTTGACTTCATGCTTGTCGATGAAGCGCGTATCCACGCCTTGCAGGGCGTTGGCGTGCGCCGTGCGGATATAGCCGCGCACCTCATGGTGGGTCTGGGCCAGCATGATCACACCGCGCGGGCTGAACATGATGTTGTAGTTCAGGTCCTGGCTCAGCGTTTCATAGAGGCTGCGGGCTTTTTCGTAGATCGCGGCGGAGGGGTCCTGCAGGTAGTTCGACCGGATGATCGTCGTGTTCCGCCCGGTATTACCGCCACCAAGCCAACCTTTCTCGATCACGGCCACATTGGTGATGCCGAAATTCTTGCCAAGGTAGTAGGCGGAGGCAAGCCCGTGCCCACCAGCCCCTACAATGATCGCGTCGTAGGACGCCTTGGGTTCCGGCGAGGTCCACGCGCGCTCCCACCCTTTATGGTGGCGAAACGCTTCGCGAGCGACGGCAAAGGCAGAATATTTGCGCATGGATGACCACTCCGGAACCTGATGCATCGCTTTTCGCGCGAGGCCGAAAAAAGAGGATACTCCGGGCGACATTTGAATGCCAATTTACGACCCCATGCCATGTTGTCGCGCCTGTGCCAAAATTGTCATGCGCCAACGCTTTCGCTTGGACGCGGTGCGGCTTATGTCATGGGCGAGGTGATGGACCACGGAAGGGTTGCGAAGCATGGCATTTTGGATCGCCGCCACGTTGATCTGCCTCGTTGTGGCGGCCCTAGTGATCATGGCATCGCGCAGGTCCGGCCCGGCGGAGGCGCCCAAGGCCGCCTACGATCTCCAAGTGTACCGGGATCAACTGCACGAGGTCGAACGCGACGTCGCCCGCGGCACCCTGACCGAGGAGGAGGCGACGCGCGCCAGGACAGAGGTCAGCCGACGCATCCTGGACGCAGATCGTGCGTTGCAAGCCGAGCAGGCGCGGACCACCGATGGCAAGGGATCCCTCCTCATTATTGTTGGGCTTCTGGTAGCATTCGCGATCTCTGGGTGGACCTATTGGCAGATCGGCGCGCCGGGATACCCGGACCTGCCATTGCAAGGCCGTATCGCCCTGATCGAAGACGCGCGCGAGAACCGGCCCGATCAAGCCACCGCAGAAGAGCAGGCCCCTGACCGCCCGGAACGCGCGGTCGACCCCGAGCGTGTGGCACAGGTGGAACAGCTTCGCACCATTCTTGAACAGCGCCCCGATGACACGCGCGGGCTGGAGCTGCTGGCCGCGAACGAGGCGATGCTTGGCAATTTCCGTGCGGCGCGCAACGCACAGGGCCGGTTGTTGAGCCTGCTTGAGGATGATGCCACAGGCCGCCACTGGATCGACTATGCCGAAATGCTGATCTTTGCGGCAGGCGGCTATGTTTCGCCCGAGGCCGAAGATGCGCTGGTGCGCGGGCTGGCGTTAGAGCCGCGTGACGGTACGGGCCGCTATTTCGCGGGCCAGATGTACGCTCAACAGGGCCGCCCCGATCTGGCGCTGCCCATCTGGGTGAACCTGTTGCGCGAAAGCCGCCCCGAAGCCCCTTGGGTCAACGCCATCGAGGCGCAGATCGGAGAGGTCGCGTTTGCGGCAGGCGTCGAGTTGGACCCCGCAATGCTGCAAAACGCGGCCCCGGTTGATGTAGCGGCGATGGAAGGCCTTAGCGCCGATGAACAGGCGGAAATGATCGAAACCATGGTGGCAGGCCTTGCCGACCGCCTAGCGACCGAAGGCGGCACGCCGCAGGATTGGGCTCAGCTGATCACGGCCTATGGTGTGCTTGGCCGCTCTAACGCCGCGCAGATCGTCCATGACGATGCGCAAGCCACGTTTGCGGAATTCCCCGAAGCGCTTGAGATCATTGATGAAGCCTTCCGCGCCGCCATGGCCCGCGCCGGGGGAGCAGCGGAGTGATCCACGACACGCTTGAAGCCTTCGCTGGCGCCACGCGCCCGATGTCTGGCCTTATCGGATTGGACCTCGGTACCAAGACCATTGGTGTCGCGCTATCGGACCGTCTGCTGAATTCGGCGACCGCTTTGGAGACGATCAAACGAAAGAAGTTCACGTTGGATGCGGATCGTTTGGCGGATCTGGTCAAACAGCATGAGGTTGGCGGGATCATCCTCGGCCTGCCCCGGAACATGGATGGCTCCGAAGGCCCGCGCGCGCAAGCCACGCGCGCCTTTGCCCTGAACCTGTCGCGTCGCCCGGATTTTGCGGACATGGCCCTGGCGTTCTGGGATGAACGCCTCAGCACCGTTGCGGCAGAAAAGGCACTGCTTGAGGCGGATACGACCCGCAAACGTCGCGCAGAGGTGATTGATGCCGTCGCGGCGGGTTATATCTTGCAAGGCGCGCTGGATCGTTTGCGCCACATCAGGAGCGGGTCATGAGCGACGATGTCTGGAAACGGGATGAGATCGAAAGCCCCTGCGTGAAGATCTGCGTGGTCCATCCAGAGGCGCGGATTTGCACCGGTTGCTTGCGTTCCATCGACGAAATCACCCAATGGTCTCGCATGGCGCCGGACGCCCGGCGTGCTGTCATGGACGCCCTGCCCGACCGTCGCGCCCTGATCCAAAAGCGTCGCGGTGGGCGCGCTGCGCGGATTGCGCGCAAAGGCTAAGGTCGCCCAAGCCAGTCTTCCGGGTCTTCGAAACACGGTCTGAAATAGGCAATGGCGCGCCCCTCGGGTGCGGCCTTCGCACCTTCAGACCATGGCGCGACGCCGTGGATCACATGGCGGTGCAAAAGCACGCTTTCGCCAACGGACAAAGGCACCTCGACACGCTTGCAGGTCTCAAAAACTTCCGTGCGCGCAGCCTTGTAGATGTCGGTCACGTCCTCATCGCCCCATGCTTCAGGCGCGATGCCGGCAAATGCTTTCGCGAATGCGCCTGCGATGATCCGGTGGCTGCGCTCCCAAATCACCAACGGCGCAGCCCCCGCTTCCGCCTCAGTCAAGGCGACACCCAGAATCCAGGCATGAGCTTCGCGCAGATGCCGGCGCTTCTGTGGACCCTCAGGCAACAGCCCGTCCAAATGCGCGGCGTCCCGCATAGTTCGAAATCGGTGGGCCGCGTCGCTGTCCGTTTCGTCTTGCCGGGGATAGCCCGGATAGGTGACCGACACCTGCGCGCGGTGAAGCAGGGATATGCCAGTTGCGGCAACCGCCGCGCCGTAACCCGCCGCGCCAAAGGCAGGGCCATTGCCGACACAACCTTCGGCGTCGTTGTCGAGCGCATCGACACCCACGAACCATGTGCCACCATGGCGCAACCAAAGTTGCCTCAAATCAGGGTCCGTAGCCGCGTTCAGCGCGGCGTCACGTGCTGCCTCGCACCATGCGTCGACCGCGGCTTCGCGCCCAAACACCTGAAAGCCAGCCTCCAACCAGCTCAAAGGCCGACCGCCTTGCGCAGCATGTTCAGCGCCATGAGGATGATGAAGAACGCAAATACGCGCTTCAGCAGTTTCGGGTCCAGCGCATGGGCCAGCCGAACTCCGAGTGGCGTCGTGATAAGCGTCATCGCAACCACCAATCCAAACGCGACCAGATTGACCTGTCCAACGGTGAACGGAGGCCGGTTCGCGCCATCGCCGCTGACCAGCAGGAACCCGATCACGGAGGGCACCGCAATCAACAGGCCAAAGCCCGCTGCGGTGGCGACGGCCCGGTGAATGGGCTGATTGTAGAGCGTCATCATCGGCACCCCGAATGACCCGCCGCCGATGCCCATCAAGACCGAAAGGAACCCAAGAACCGGCGAAGACAGGGCCGTGCCAAAGGTGCCCGGCATCGCATCACCCAAGCGCCACTCCGCCCGGCCAAACGCCATGTAGAGCCCGACCAACATTCCCAAAACGCCAAAGATGATCATCAGCGCCTCATTGCGCAGCCCGCTGGCCGCCACAACGCCAAGTGCTGCCCCTATGGCAATTCCCGGCCCCCAAGCTTTCAGAATATCCCAGTCCACCGCGCCCTTCTTGTGATGCCCATGGACCGAGCGCAGAGAGGTTACCACGATGGTTGCCAATGACGTAGCAAGGCAGATCTGCATCAGCCCGTCCGGCCCATATCCCAAGCCATCAAAGGCGAAGTAGAAGGCGGGCACCAGAACGATGCCCCCACCGACCCCCAGAAGGCCCGCGATCACACCGCCCAAGGCCCCAATGGCAAGGATAAGCGCCACCATCGGCAGCAGTTCGGATAGCTCTGGCACGGACGTCCTCCTCAAGCCCGGCGCAGAGCTAGCGCAAGGGGGCGGGACGCAAAAGACCCGGGCGGGAAAAACATCTTTGGCGGGCGATTATTCCGCCGCTTGGGCGGCCGGCGCGCCGCCCGATTGCAGGCTTGCCAGGATCTCGGCCCGACGCTGTGCGGCCCGTTCTGCGTTGGCCTCTTTCACCGGACCGAAGCCTCGGATTTGCAGCGGTAAATCTGCAAGCGCGACCAGTGCGTCCATCCGCTCAGGCGTGGCATCCGGCAACCAGAGCGTCATGTCGCGTTCATAGTCGCGGATCAGGGCACGCTCCATCTTGCGCTCCGCCGTGTGTCCAAACAGATCAAACCATGTGCCGCGCAGCACACGCATCTTGGCCAGCAGTTTGAAAGCCTGTCCCATCCACGGCCCAAACGCGCGCTTCTTCGGGCGTCCGTTCGGCTCTTTGCCGGGCAGCAAAGGCGGTGCGAGGAGGTAGGACATTTTGAAATCGCCACCAAAGGTTTCGCGGGCCTTGGCCTCGGTTTCCAAGTGCAAGCGCGCGACTTCGTATTCGTCTTTGTAGGACAGGAGCTTGTGATAGCCCTTCGCCACCGCCTCTTTCAGACGCGGATCTTCGATTTTATCGACCAGAGCGCGATACCGCTTTGCGAGGCGCTTGCCCCCATAGGCCAGCAAATGACCCTCGCGGTAAGCGATTTTCTCGTCCAGCGTCTTGGGCAAGGCGATGACGTTGGGTGTCGTCAGGCGCTCGGCCTCCACCGGGTTTTCCACTGCCCAACGCCCCATCTCGAACGCCTGCCGGTTGGCATCCACCGCAGCACCGTTCATTCCGATGGCCGCCGTGATCGCATCATGGCTGAGCGGGACCAGCCCCATTTGCCAGGCCGCACCGAATACCATCATGTTGGAATAGATGGAATCGCCCAACAGAACGCGCGCCAATTCGGTTGCATCAAACAGCACCAAGCGGTCTCGCAAACGCGCTTGAAGAGCGACCTCCAAGTCCTTGCCCGGAATGGTAAATTCTGTATCTAGGGTGAAATCGCCGGTGGTAATCTCATGGCTATTTACAGCGGCGCCCGTGCGCCCCGTGGCCATCTGGCCGAGCGTCTTTGCACCGCCCGTAACCACCAGGTCACCGCCGATCACCGTATCGGCCTCCCCCGCGCCCACACGGATCGCGGCAATCTCGTCGGGGCTGTTGGCCAAACGCAGATGGATTGCGACGGCGCCACCCTTTTGGGCCAGCCCCGCCATCTCGATCATGCCGACGCCCATGCCATCTAGTTGCGCCGCCTGCGCCATCACGGCCCCAATCGTCACAACGCCCGTGCCGCCAACGCCGGTCACCAGCACGTTGTGCGTGCCGTCAATGGCAGGCAATGCGGGTTCGGGCAGGCCGGACAGATCGACTGAAGCCGAGGCCTCTTTCTTGATGACCGCTCCTTCCAACGTGACGAAGGACGGGCAGAACCCCTTCACGCAGGAGAAATCCTTGTTGCAGGTCGATTGATCAATCGCCCGCTTTCGGCCCAACTCCGTTTCGACCGGCACGATGGACACGCAGTTCGACTGCACCCCACAATCGCCGCAGCCTTCACAGACATCGGTGTTGATGAAGACCCGCTTGTCGATGTCTGGGAATGTCCCGCGCTTGCGACGGCGGCGTTTTTCGGCGGCGCAGGTTTGCACGTAGATGATGGCGCTGACGCCCTTTACCTTGGCCATCCGCTCTTGCACATTCATCAACTCGGCCCGTTCGAAGCGCTCCACTTCACGCGGGATGCTTGCGAAATCGACAACCTCTTTCTCATCGTAGACAAGCGCCACATCTTCGACGCCCATGGCCCGCAGTTCATGGGCAATCCGGCCCGGCGACAGCTCGCCTTCGTTGGTCTGTCCGCCGGTCATCGCAACCGCATCATTGAACAGGATCTTGTAGGTGATGTTCGTACCCGCCGCCAAAGCCGCGCGGATCGCCAGAATGCCGGAATGGTTGTAGGTGCCTTCACCGAGGTTCTGGAACATGTGGTCGCGCGTGGAAAACGGGGCCTCACCCACCCAGTTCACGCCCTCGCCGCCCATATGGGTGTACGCCTCGGTCTCGCGATCCATCCATTTCGCCATGAAGTGACAGCCGATGCCCGCCCCAGCGCGGGAGCCTTCGGGCACTTTCGTCGAAGAATTGTGCGGACAGCCAGAACAGAACCACGGTGTGCGCTTGGCCAGATCGGGCGCGTTGGTGGCGCGCTGTGCCTCTTCCACGCGGGCCAGGCCTGCGCGCATCCGGTCGGTCATGCAGCCTTCTTCGTCCAGAATGCGCCCCAGCTTCTGCGCGATATCTGCCGGGTCCAACGCGAAATGCTGCGGGAACAAGGTATTGCCGTGACCGTCCTTGTAACCAAAGACGCGGCGACCGCGCCGGTCGTCGAAGATCGCTTCCTTGACCTGCACCTCAATCAGCTTGCGCTTTTCTTCCACTACAACGATCAGGTCGAGCCCATCGGCCCAAGTGTTGAACCCTTTCATATCCAGCGGCCAAACCTGCCCGATCTTGTACGTGGTGATCCCCAGGCGCTCGGCCTCAGCCTCATCAATGCCAAGGGCGGCCAGCGCCGAAAGCAGGTCGAGCCAGTTTTTACCCGCCGCCACGAAGCCGACTTTAGCACCGGGTTTGCCATGGACGCGCTTGTCGATCCCATTGGCGTGCGAGAATGCCTCTGCCGCCCATCTCTTATGTTCCAGCAAGCGCTCTTCCTGCTGGATCCAATGATCGCCCAGACGGATGTTCAACCCACCTTCTGGCATGTCGAAATCTGGCGCCACAAAGCTCAACCGGTCCGGCCGCCCGTCGACCACAGCCGTCGCCTCGACAGTGTCTTTGAGGCATTTCAACCCAACCCAGACCCCCGCAAACCGGCTCAAGGCATAGCCGTACATGCCGTAGTCAAGGATCTCCTGCACGCCGGCTGGGCTCAGCACCGGCATATGGGCATCAACCATGGCCCAATCGCTCTGGTGGCATACGGTTGAGGACTCGCCCGTGTGATCATCGCCCATCGCCATGATCACGCCGCCATGTTTCGATGTGCCGGCCATGTTCACGTGGCGCATCACGTCGCCGGTGCGGTCCACGCCGGGGCCTTTGCCGTACCAAAGGCCAAAGACACCGTCATACTTCCCCTCGCCCCGCAGCTCCGCCTGTTGATGGCCCCAATGGGACGTGGCGGCGAGATCCTCGTTCAGGCCCGGGCGAAACAGGACGTCATTCTCGGCCAACCGCTTTTCATTGCGGGCCATCTGCAAATCGACCGCCCCGAGCGGTGATCCGCGATAGCCCGACACAAACCCCGCCGTGTTCAAACCAGCCAGCCGATCACGTTCTTTCTGCATCAGCATCAGACGCACCAACGCCTGCGTGCCGTTCAGCAAGACCGGGGATTTCGAAAGGTCGAACTTGTCGTCGAGCGAGACCTGCTGCACTCCCATATGGGCCTCCCGTGCTGCGTGGTGTTCATCCGTTACACGCAAGATAGGTCACAAAAGCTGACCTGTCTATAAAAACAATCGTGAGGGATTGCATGCGCCCCACGATCTGCACACAGTCCGCCGGGTAAGCACAGGCTTTCCATGACACTTCTTGGCTTCTTCCTCGTCCTTGCGGCTGCGTTTGCGCATGCCACCTGGAATTTCCTCGTCAAACGCTTGAACGGCGGGCCAGAGTTGATTTGGCTGTTCGGGACCGTCTCCCTCCCGATTTTCGGCCCTTTCGCCATCTACCTGGCCCTCACGTTCGACGGTTGGAATTGGCTTGTTGTTGCAGCGCTTGTCGGCAGCGCCGCTTTGCACCTTGTCTACTTCCTTTTGCTGCAAGCAGGATATCGCGCGGGCGATCTTTCGGTGATCTACCCGACTGCGCGCGCAACCGGGCCCGTCTTGTCCTCGATCCTTGCGCTTTTCCTTCTCGGTCAGGCGCTTCCGACCCAGGCCGCCATTGGGGGGGCCATCATCGTCTTCGGCGTCGCCATGCTGACCTTTGGTCCCAAAGGAAGCACGCGCCCACTGAAATCGCTGGCCTATGGTCTGGGCGTCGGACTTCTGATCGGCAGCTACACGGTGTGGGATGCTTGGGGCGTCTCGGTCCTGCTGATCCCGCCGGTTGTGATGGATTACGCAACAGCACTCTCTCGCTCCATCGTGCTGCTGCCCTACGCAGTGAAACGATGGGACAATGTCTGTGCGCTCTGGCGCGATCACCGGATCGAGGTTCTGGCAATTGCAGTGTTCAGCGGCCTTGCCTACATCCTTGTGCTCTACGCCCTGACCTTCACCCCCGTGATCTATGTCGCCCCGTTGCGCGAGGTCTCGGTCCTGATCGCAGTGCTGCTCGGCTCTATCGTGCTGGGTGAAGGGCAACTTGCCCGAAGATTGATCTGGGCGAGCGTTATTCTGGCAGGGGTCAGCATTCTGGCGACCAGCTGACAGAAAACTTTTGCATACAGCCGCATGCGTTCTTAGGTTGGCCGCTCAAAACGCGCGAATGGGTGACGGAATGGATTGGGACAAACTGCGCATTTTCCATGCGGTCGCCTCTGCGGGGTCGTTGACCCATGCCGGTGACACGCTGCACCTCAGCCAATCCGCCGTCTCCCGCCAGATCCGCGCGCTTGAGGAAGGGCTCAACACCACCCTCTTCCACCGCCATGCTCGCGGTCTGATCCTGACGGAACAGGGGGAGCTTTTGTTTGACGCCACCCGCGCCATGACAAAGCGGCTTGATGCCGCCTCGGCGCGTATCCGCGACAGCGAAGAGGAAGTGTTCGGCGAGCTGCGTGTCACAACGACAATTGGCTTCGGCTCGCTATGGCTGGCGCCACGCCTGCCCGCCCTCTACGAGAAATACCCGGACCTCAAGATCGACCTCATGCTGGAGGAGCGTCTGCTGGACCTGCCCATGCGAGAGGCCGATGTTGCCATTCGCATGAAGGAACCATCACAGGCCGACCTGATCCGTCGTCGCCTGATGACCATCAACATGCGCCTGTTCGCGACACCGTCTTACATCGAAGCGAACGGAATGCCTGAAACGGTTGAAGATCTGGGCAATCACCGGCTGATTTCGCAAAACGCCTCCGCTGCTCAAGTCAGCGCCGGTGCGCTTCTGGTGCGTGAGCTCTTGAGCTATGATGTTGGCTCAACGCTTAGCGTGAATAACTACTTCGGTGTGCTACAGGCCGTGATCCACGACCTTGGCATCGGGGTACTGCCCGACTATCTGACGCAGGATTTTCCAGACATTGTGCGTGTCTTGCCCGAGGTCGAATCTGCGGAAGTCCCCGTATTTCTGGCCTATCCTGAGGAATTGCGGCAATCGAGGCGGATAGAAGTATTCCGAGACTTTGTCATGGAAGAGGTGATCGCCTACCGCCGCCGCCAGCGCGAAGCAGAGGCCCATCCAACCGCCTGATTTCCAGGCAAACTGCCCACTATGTCTGTGTGCTATGCGCCACAGACATACCGGCTTTGCGCCGTCAATCCCCATTTTGCCTTGATTGAAAGCAGTCTGCCACTTACTTCATCAAGTGTCAGAGCAAATTGCTTTGACACCTCCCTGTTGGACTTCGGCCGAGATTCGTCTCGGCCTTTTTTTTGCGATTTCAGAGGGATATGATGGTTTCCAAAATAGAAACAAACCCGGAAAGTGTGGATTGGCCCGCCCTTTTCGACCTTTTGAAATCATCTTTTGCCTATATGGATGATCGGATTGACCCGCCATCTTCGTTGGAGCGAATGACGATTGACGATGTCGTTGAAAAGGCGCGGGCGGAGGATTTGTTCCTGATCCGCGATGCCAATGCGCCCCTTGCCTGCCTGTTTGGCACATCACGCAAAGACATTTACTACATCGGAAAATTGGCCGTATCGCACCGCGAACGCGGCAAGGGATTGGCCCGGTCCCTGGTCGAGGCCGCGGCAGCCCGCGCGCAAACCCTCGGGCACTCCTCGCTCGAACTTGAAAGCCGCGTTGAACTCGTCGAAAACCACGCCGCTTTTGTGCGCATGGGGTTCCTTCGCGTCGGAGAAACGGCACATCTTGGCTACAACCGACCAACAGCCTTCACCTTTCGCCGTCCCCTCTCTTCCCCCCAAGGCGCGGGCGGCTTATAGACCGCCGCAACTGGGGGACAGACATGCAAGAGCCAACCATCACGCCCGAAATCATCGCCGCCCATGGCTTCACGGATAGCGAATGGGCCGAGGTGAATTCCATCCTCGGACGCGCGCCCAATTTCACCGAGATGGGCATCTTCTCAGCCATGTGGAACGAGCATTGCTCCTACAAAAGCTCCAAGAAATGGCTCCGCACCTTGCCAACCGAGGGCCCGCAAGTGATCTGCGGCCCCGGTGAGAATGCGGGCATCGTGGATATCGGCGACGGGCAATGCGTTGTTTTCAAAATGGAAAGCCACAACCACCCCTCCTACATCGAACCCTATCAGGGTGCGGCAACGGGCGTGGGCGGCATCCTGCGCGATGTTTTCACCATGGGCGCGCGCCCCATTGCCGCGATGAACGCGCTTAGCTTCGGCGCGCCCGACCATCCCAAGACGCGGCAACTCGTCAATGGTGTGGTCGAGGGCATCGGCGGTTACGGCAATTGCTTTGGCGTGCCGACCGTGGGCGGCGAGATCCGGTTCCATCCCGCCTATAACGGGAACTGCCTGGTCAACGCCTTTGCAGCCGGTTTGGCTGACACGGATAAGATCTTTTACTCCGCCGCCTCGGGCGTCGGCATGCCCGTTGTTTACCTCGGCGCGAAGACCGGGCGCGATGGCGTCGGCGGGGCCACAATGGCATCCGCGGAATTCGACGACACGATCGAGGAAAAGCGCCCCACTGTTCAGGTCGGCGATCCCTTCACCGAAAAGCGTTTGCTGGAAGCCTGCCTTGAGCTGATGGAAACCGGCGCGGTCATCTCGATCCAAGATATGGGGGCCGCTGGCCTGACCTGCTCGGCCGTCGAGATGGGCGACAAAGGCGGCCTCGGCATCAAGCTGACCCTCGATCACGTCCCGCAGCGCGAAGAGAACATGACCGCTTACGAGATGATGCTGTCTGAGTCGCAAGAGCGGATGCTGATGGTCCTGAACCCGGAGCTTGAGGATCAGGCGCGCGCGATCTTCGAGAAATGGGACCTCGACTTCGCCATCGTGGGCGAAACCATCGCCGAAGATCGCTTTCTGATTATCCACGGAAACGAAACAGTCGCGGACCTGCCTTTGTCAAAACTGGCCTCGACGGCGCCGGAATATGATCGCCCCTGGGTTCCGACCGAACCGGCAATGGAAATGGAGCCGGTTCCCGAAGTTGACCCGATCGACGCTTTGCGAGCCCTCATCTCGTCGCCCAATTACTGCTCCCGCGCCTGGGCCTATCAGCAATACGATGCCCAAGTGATGGCCGACACGATCCGCGCGCCCGGCCTTGGTGCAGGCGTTGTGCGCGTGCACGGCACCAACAAGGCGTTGGCGTTCACGTCGGACGTCACTCCGCGCTACGTGAAGGCCAACCCCGTCGAAGGCGGCAAGCAAGCAGTGGCGGAGGCCTTCCGCAACCTGTGTGCCGTGGGGGCCACGCCGCTCGCCACCACCGACAACATGAACTTCGGCAATCCCGAAAAGCCTGAGATCATGGGCCAGTTTGTCGGCGCCATCAAAGGCATTGGCGAGGCGTGCCTTGCATTGGATACGCCCATCGTGTCGGGCAATGTGTCGCTTTATAATGAGACCGATGGCAAAGGCATTTTGCCAACCCCCACGATTGGGGCAGTGGGCCTTCTGGATCATACCGACGACCTTATCGCCGGCACGGCCCGCGACGGTCACATGCTTCTGCTGGTCGGCGAAACGCAGGGGCATCTTGGTCAATCGGCGCTGCTGGCCGAGGTCTTCAACCGCGAAGATGGCGATGCGCCGCAGGTTGACCTGGAGGCTGAGCGCCGCAATGGCGAGTTCATCCGCGCGCAGCGCGAGTGGATCGGTGCGTGCACCGACCTCAGCGATGGGGGCCTCGCTCTGGCGGTGTTTGAGCTCGCGGAGGCGTCAGGCTGTGGCGTGACCCTTGACGTGGCCGACACTCCCACCCTCTTCGGCGAAGATCAGGGTCGCTACCTGATCTCCACCAGCTTCGACAAAGCAGAGGCGCTGATGATTGCCGCAGGCCGTGCGGGCGTGCCGATCGTGACGGTTGGCAAAGTCGGGGGTGACGTGATCCGCATTGGCACCTCAGAGGCGCCGCTTGCAGACCTGACAGAGGCATGGTCCGGTACGTTCACACAAGCCTTCGCCTGACTTGCGGCCAGTGCGCGGCGCGCCTACATTTGATCCAGAGACAGCCAAGGACATCCGCCCCATGCCCATGCAAGCCAATGAGATCGAGGCCCTTCTGCGCGAAACCTTCCCCGACGCGCAGATCGAGGTCGCGGGAGATGATGGCGTGCACATGTCCGCCATGGTGGTGGACGAAAGCTTCCGCGGCAAAAACCGCGTCCAGCAGCAACGTGCGGTCTACGCGGCGCTGAAAGGCAAGATGGACGGCCCTTCGGGCGAGCTGCACGCGCTGGCACTGACAACGAAAGCGCCGGAGTAGTGGGTAAGATCGCCGCTATGGTTGGTGTTGTGGTTCTAGGAAGAAGCCTGATGAATTTTCTCCTTCGAGGGACATATCGCGGTGCAGAACCCTTTTTCGATCGCATGACGAAAGATGCGCGACGGCGCGCGTTGGGTTCTCCATCAGAAACGCAAGCAAACAAACTGAACAGTCCATCAGGCAGCGAAAAGGAAACCTCTTAATGAAAGCCTTCCTCCACGGCGCCTTCATCGCGCTTCTCGGACCCTTCGCCCTCCTTTTCCGCCCCACGCGGCAACAGCTCAACCCGATCCCCGTACGGACCAATGTGCGGATCGACGACCAAAGGACACGACGCCATGAGCGCTGAAGAGCAGATCAAGCAAACCATCACTGACAACACCGTCGTGCTTTTCATGAAAGGCACCAAGGAGATGCCCCAATGTGGCTTCTCGTCCCGCGTGGCGGGCGTGCTCAACTATATGGGCGTCGAGTACCAGGATGTGAACGTTCTGGCCGATGAAGGGATCCGCCAGGGGATCAAGGATTTCTCTGACTGGCCGACCATTCCCCAGCTCTACGTGAAGGGCGAGTTTGTGGGCGGCTGTGACATCATCACCGAAATGACGCTGTCGGGTGAGCTGGACACGATGTTTGCCGAAAACGGCGTTGGTTTCGACAAGGACGCCGCCGACAAAATTCGGGAAGCCAACGCCTGACGCACGCCGGGATTTCGGCGACTGCGTCGTCGACCAACCGGGGGATTTCATCCCCCGGACCCCCTGAAGGTATTTTCGAAACAAGGAAGCGCAAGCGCGTCTGGCGCAGCAATGTGCGTTGCGTTCAGCCCTTTTTCGTCTCACCCTTGCGCACGTGCTTGTTGAGGCGTGAGGGCGTGGACTTCTTGCGGTTCTTGTAGGGGTTATCGTCCGCCTGGCTGCGCATCCACAACCGGATCGGCGTGCCGGGCATATCGAAATCCTCACGCAGACCGTTTACCAGATACCGTGAATAGGCCTCAGGCAGTTTGTCGGGATGCGAACACATCACAACAAAGCCAGGCGGTCGCGTCTTGGCCTGGGTCATGTAGCGCAGCTTGATGCGACGCCCGCCCGGCGCGGGGGGCGGATGCGCCTCGATCATCCCACCGAGCCATTGGTTCAGTTTGGCCGTCGAGACGCGCGTGTTCCACGTTTCCTGCGCCTTCATGATGGCCGCATGCAGGCGGTCAAGGCCCTTGCCCGTCTTGGCAGAAACCGTCACCAAGGGCGCGCCACGCAATTGGGGCAGCAGCTTTTCAAAACCTGCGCGCAGGTCCTTAAGCTTCTGCTGCTTTTCCGGCTCGATGTCCCATTTGTTGACGGCGACCACCACGGCGCGGCCTTCGCGCTCGGCCAGATCGGCGATACGCAGATCCTGGGTCTCGAACGGGATCGCGGCATCCAGCAGGACCACCACAACTTCCGCGAACTTCACTGCACGCAGGCCATCTGCAACCGAAAGCTTTTCCAGCTTTTCCTGCACCTTGGCGCGTTTGCGCATGCCAGCGGTATCGAAGATCTTCATCGGCACGCCGTCCCATTCGAACGGCAGCGCAATCGCGTCGCGGGTGATCCCGGCCTCAGGGCCGGTCAGCAAACGATCTTCGCCAATGATCTGATTGATGAGCGTGGATTTGCCCGCGTTGGGGCGACCAACGACAGCAATTTGCAAGGGTTTTGAGCGGCTTATGACGCGATCTTCACCTTCGATATCGACATCGGTTTCTGCCTCTTCCACAGGCTTCGCCTCAATCAAGGGCGCCAAACCGATTGCCAGGTCACTCATGCCTTCGCCGTGCTCGGCACTCAGACCAATCGGCTCCCCCAATCCAAGGCCGTAAGCCTCCAACATGCCGGACTGGCCCGCATTGCCTTCTGCCTTGTTGCACCCGAGAAGCACCGGTTTGCCGGATTTGCGCAGGATGTCGGCGAAATATTCATCCGCCGCTGTCACCCCGGCGCGCGCGTCGATGACAAACAGCGCGGCATCGGCCATCTCAACGGCATGTTCCGTCAGCCGCCGCATCCGGCCTTGCAGGCTATCATCGGTCGCATCCTCAAGCCCCGCCGTATCCACCACCGTGAACCGCAAGGGCCCCAACCGCGCATCGCCCTCACGCAAATCGCGTGTGACACCGGGCTGGTCATCGACCAGCGCCAGCTTCCGGCCCACAAGCCGGTTGAACAGCGTCGACTTGCCAACATTGGGACGCCCGACAATGGCGAGGGTGAAGGACATAGGACTACCTCTAACAGAAGGCGCGGCTCTACGCCCTTCTTGGCGCTATTTCAAGCGCCGCAGTGCAGTCTCGATCGCGTTGGAAAAGGCCGCCCGGTCGGCCTTGCTGAACGGCTTTGCCCCGCCGATCCCCTGCCCATCCAATCCGGCCCGGATGTCGGCCATGATCGCCCGGGTCGCGACCTGAGACCCGATGGAGTTTTTGGTGAAGGCTCTGCCTTTGGGATCCAGCACAGCCGCCCCCTTTTCCAGGCACCGCTCCGCCAGAAGAATATCCGCCGTCACGACAAGGGTCTGGGGACCCGCCGCTTCGGCAATCAGATCGTCGGCGGCGTCAAACGCATCGCCGGCCATTTGCATAGAGATCAAGGGATGCTCCGGATGGCGCAAATAGGAGCCGGCCACAAGCCGCACCGCGATCCCATGACGCCAGGCGGCTTTGTAAATCTCCTCCTTCACCGGACAGGCATCGGCGTCGACCAGGATCAAGGGATCAGTCAAAATGACCCTCCGGAAATGGCACCGACATCTCGACGCCAGACGCCTCTCGTAACGTCAAAACGCCTTTCTTGAGCGTCACGGCCTGAATTTCCGTCCAACCCGGCGGGCGAGGCAACGACACCATCGCATGGCGTATTGTGTGCAAGTCCCCCAAAGGCAGCGTTGTGGGCACATCCATCGACGTCAGCACGTTGTCGGCGCAGGCCGCAGCCAATCCTTGCCCGCCCATAGCGCGCCCATCTTCGATACCCAGAACGCCCGTATGTCGACTGTTCCAAGGCGGAAAATCCCGTGCACCATTGGATATCCAAAGCATCGTGACAGGCATCATGACCGGGTCCTTCAGGACCAAAAGCATATCGTCCTCGGCATTGCGCATCACGCAGGTCCAGCCGAGCGTGTTCTTGCGGGACTCCACCAACGTGCAGAAATCCTCAACCAGATGACCGGCCGGATAGGTTCGCCCATCCCACTGACCACCGGCTTCCACCTCAAGGTGAAGATCGCCGCGCAGCTGGCCCAGTTGCCAATAATTGAACCCGTCATGTTGAGGCGCAGGATCGGTCAGCGCCGCGCGTTTCTTGCTGAAGGAGATGCGCCCGCCCTCTTCCATCCGGACCATCGGATGGTGGGCGAACGTTACATCGCCGCGCCCTTTGTCGATCACGTGCCGCTGCAACAGGCTTTCGCCCACGACCTGAATTTCTTTGGCCACAACGGCGTCATGCATCTTTGGCAGGCCGTTGGCAAAGACGCCTCTATTGCCCTCGGCACTCAAGACCGACCAAGGATCATTGGCGGTTGGCCCATGGATGGGATGGCCATGCACATCGTCTTTCCCGAAGGGCATGCAAAAGAAGTCCCCGGCCAGCCGTTTGTCGACATCAGCGACGCTCGGATCGGATTGAACAGCGTCCTCGTCCCGCCATGGCGCGACATGCAACGGCGTCCGCCCTTTTACGGTCCAGACAGGGATATTGCCCGCGTCGGTGTCGAAAACCGCATGGGCGTCACCGTGCTTGAGGTCGATCATCATTTCGCGGCCAGCTCTGACAAGGCAGTCTGCAACAAGGCCGCGTCCGAGCCGCACCCCAGAAACGTCACGCCAAGGTCAATCATGCGCGCCTCTGCGTTGGCCCCGCCCACGATGATGCCGGCGGCTTTTCCGCCTTGGCAAATCGTCGCAATCCCATCGGCAACCGCATCCCAAAGGGCGGGGTTTGCGAGATCATCACGGCAGCCCATATCCGCCCCCAAATCGGCGGGCCCAATGAAAACGCCGTCCACGCCGTCGACGGAGGTGATCGCCGCCAAATCCTCCATCGCCGCACGGCTTTCCGCCTGCACCAGGATGCAGATGTCATCATTCGCGCGGGCCGCGTAGCCCTCAATTCCGCCGTAGCGCCCGGCACGCGCAACCATCGCGCCCATGCCACGCACGCCGTCTGGGGGGTAGCGGCACGCGCGCACGACCGCCGCGGCCTCGTCGGCTGAATTCACCATGGGCACCAGAAGGGTCTTCACACCAAGATCCAAGGCCTGCTTGATGATCCAATCCTCGGCCACAGGTACGCGCACGACGGCCTCGGTGCCTGTCCCCTCAAGTGCGATCAACTGCGTGCGGATGGCGGACGGATCCCACGGACCATGTTCGCCATCAATCAGGCACCAATCAAACCCGGCCTGCCCGGCCATCTCTGCCGTGACCGCGCCCGGAAGGTTCAGCCACAGACCCCGCTGCAAACGTCCCTCAGACAGTGCCGCCTTCAACCGATTTCCCACTGGAAGCCCCCTATCGATGCCTGCGCAAAAATTGCTGCAGCGCGGCCGCTTGTCCACCCATTAAGCGCCAGACGCCTCGCGCGTCACGCCGCAACACAACCCCTTTTACTTTGCGAAGGTCAAAGCTAATCTCCCCGCCATCAAGGGCGATGAACGCCCGTCCACAGGGAGAAAATTGATGAAGAAGTTTTTGCTGGCATCCGCCGCAACCATGGCGCTGACCGGTGCCGCTGCCGCTGATGGCCATCAGGGTGATGTGACCCTTGGTGTGATCCTCGGCTTCACCGGCCCGATCGAATCGATCACACCTGCCATGGGCGACGGGGCCGAGCTTGCGATGGCCGAAGTCACCGAATCCGGCGCACTTTTCGGTGGCGCTGCTGTCACCTCGGTTCGCGCAGACTCGACCTGCGTTGATAGCTCGGCAGCTCAAGCCGCGGCTGAGCGTCTGATCACGTCCGATGGCGTGCATGGCATCGTGGGTGCTGACTGCTCCGGCGTGACTGGCTCGATCCTTGCCAACGTCGCCGTGCCAAACGGCATGGTCATGATTTCGCCGTCCGCCACGTCCCCCGGTCTTTCGACCGCTGAAGACAATGGCCTGTTCTTCCGCACCGCCCCCTCCGACGCGCGTCAGGGTGTTGTGATGGCCGAGATCATCATGGAGCGTGGCATCGACACTGTCGCCGTCACCTACACCAACAACGACTATGGCCAGGGCCTTGCTGACGCCTTCACCGCTGCATTTGAAGAGGCCGGTGGCACTGTGACGCTCTCCGCCGCCCACGAAGACGGCCGCGCGGACTACTCCGCTGAAGTCGGCGCGCTGGCATCCGCCGGTGGCGATGCACTTGTTGTGGCAGGCTACGTGGACCAGGGCGGCTCTGGTGTGATCCAAGCAGCCCTCGACACTGGCGCATTTGAAACCTTCGTCTTCCCCGACGGCATGGTTTCCCAGGCGCTGGTTGACAACTTCGGCTCCGACATCGACGGCTCGTTCGGCCAGAATCCGGGCACCGACAGCGAAGGCGCAGGCCTCTTCCAGGCGATGGCCGAGGAAGCTGGCTTCGACGGCACCTCGCCGTTCTCGGCTGAGTCCTACGACGCCGCAGCCCTGATCATGCTCGCCATGGCAGCATCCGGTTCGCGCAATGCCGCCGACTACATGGGCTCCGTCATGGATGTTGCCAACGCACCGGGCACCGAGATCCTGCCGGGTCAGCTTGGCATGGCGCTTGAGATGATCGCCAACGGCGAAGACATCGACTATGTCGGCGCCTCCGCGGTTGAACTCATCGGTGCAGGCGAAAGCGCCGGCAACTACCGTGAGATCGAGATCGTCGATGGTGAGCTTTCGGTCGCTGGCTACCGCTGATCGTTTGACCTTTGAACACCCAAGCAGCCCGGTGATCTCGCCGGGCTGTTTTTCTAACGCAGGGATGCACCCCGAATGATCGAAGTTCAAAACCTCCACAAACATTTCGGCGGCTTCCACGCCGTGGATGGTGCGTCTCTCAAGATCGAGACAGGCTCGATCACCGGGCTTATTGGCCCGAACGGCGCCGGAAAAACCACGCTTTTCAACGTGATCGCGGGCGTTCTTGAACCAACATCAGGGCGTGTGCACATGGACGGCGAGGACATCACCGGCCTGCCGCCGCACAAACTCTTCGGCAAGGGGCTGCTGCGCACCTTCCAGATCGCGCATGAATTCAGCTCCATGACGTGCCGCGAGAACCTGATGATGGTGCCCGAAGGCCAGACCGGCGAAAGCCTGTGGAACACATGGTTTGGCCGCAAACGCATCGCCGACGAAGAACGCGCATTGCGCGCCAAGGCCGACGAGGTCCTCGAATTCCTGACCATCACCCACCTTGCCGACCATCCGGCAGGTGCCGTCTCAGGCGGGCAGAAAAAGTTGCTGGAGCTTGGCCGCACCATGATGGTCGACGCCAAGATCGTGTTTCTGGACGAGGTCGGCGCAGGTGTGAACCGCACGCTACTGAATACAATCGGCGACACGATCCTGCGCCTGAACAAGGAACGGAACTATACCTTCTGCGTCATCGAACATGACATGGATTTCATCGGCAAAATCTGCGGTCCGGTGATCTGTATGGCCGAAGGAAAGGTCCTGGCGGAAGGCACCCTTGAGGAGATCAAGGCGAACGAGCAGGTAATCGAGGCCTATCTGGGCACCGGCCTGAAGAACAAGGATCAGCTTGAAAGCACGCCTGCATGATCAAGGCGTGGACGATGCTGGTGGTCGCGGCTCTCGGCGCACCGGCGTTCGCACAAATCAGCCCCAAGGACGGCGATCTGCCCATGCCGGGTTCCGCCCCATGCCCCCTGATTGCCGAACCCGTCCGGTTCTGCGGGACGTCCCCGCAATTCGTGCTGACACCCCAGTCCGACAACAGCGAAATCACCAGCTACTACGCGACCCCGCAGGGCATACAGGCCATCGCCGTGGTGGAGCCCATTGGCCGGGCAGACGGGCTAACCATCGAACGCCTGCAAGAAGTGGCCCTGGAAAACCTTGCCGCAGCCGCGAATGTGAGCGTCGAATCTCTTCCCGTGATCCAGAGCGGGCAGTTGATCATTGCAGGCGGTCCGCATCCGAATTTCGTCTACCGCGGAACAGTTGATGGGGAAATGTACGTCTACTCGAACTCCCTTCTGTTGATGGAAAACAGCGTCGCCCAGTTCGTCACGATCGAGGGCGGCGTGACCACCTATTCACCACGCCACCGCTCCCTCCACCTGCAATTTCTTGAACAAATGCAGATTAACCAATGACCTTGGCCCGCGCGATCGCCACGGCATGTGCGACCTGTCTGACGAGCGCGGCACTTGCCGATTGCACAGACTGGGGCCCTGATCTTGCGGTGTGCAGCACGCCCGACATCACAGTGGCTTATGGTGAGGCCGGCTTCCCATCAGCCGAAATTCGGACCGATACACGCGTAGTCCAGCTGTTCTGGACCGTCGCTGGCGAACGCTTGGAAAACGCAAACGATCTCGAACCCTTTTTTTGGGGTCTTTGGGGTTTGCTCGCCGACCGTCTCGCTGCACGCGGTTCGATCAATTACGGCACCGATTACGCCCACACAATCGATGGAAGACCTGTGCGCGGAAATGTCTTCACTCTTCGCCCCGCGACTGGACATGAGATGTTCTTCATCCGGCTTGAAGTGACTGAGGCGCACGGGTTTCCGGTCGCCGTCGAGGTGATTGAACCGGCTTTGGGCTCGGACACCGACGTCACCAATGCCTTGCTCGCCCGGGCCATCTCCATGATACAACCGCAAGAAACCGGCCAGTGAAGCGCCACATCATTTATTCCAAGTCAGGCCAACCATGACCCAGACCGCAGCCGCCACCGAAACCACAACGCCCTTCCTGATTGGCGATGCCATGACGGGCGGCTACGGCTCGGGCGCCGACATCCTGCACGCATGCACCATTGCCGTGAACCCTGGCGAGATTGCCGTGATCGTCGGGCCCAACGGCGCGGGCAAATCCACATCGATGAAGGCCGTCTTCGGGATGCTGAACCTGCGCGAAGGGCATGTGATGCTGGACGGCGCCGACATCTCGCACCTCACGCCTCAGGCCCGTGTCGCGGCGGGAATGGGCTTCGTGCCGCAAACCTCGAATATCTTCACGTCCATGACGGTCGAGGAAAATCTCGAAATGGGCGCCTTCATCCGCAAGGATGATTTCCGCACCACGATGGAACAGGTCTACGACCTTTTCCCGATCCTGCGCGAAAAACGCAAACAGGCGGCGGGCGAGCTTTCCGGTGGCCAGCGCCAGCAAGTCGCCGTGGGCCGCGCGCTGATGACCCAGCCCAAGGTCCTGATGCTGGACGAGCCCACCGCAGGCGTCAGCCCCATCGTGATGGATGAGCTCTTTGACCGCATCATCGAAGTCTCGCGGACCGGTATCCCGATCCTCATGGTAGAACAGAATGCCCGCCAAGCGCTGGAGATCGCGGATCGCGGTTATGTCCTTGTGCAAGGGCGCAATGCCTATACCGGCACCGGCAAGGAACTTCTGGCCGACCCCGAAGTGCGCAAAAGCTTCCTCGGGGGATAAGGGGATATGGAAGCCGTCGTCGTCCTTCTCACCTGCCTCTTCGCCACATTCTGTGCGCCCGATGGCAGTTGCACGGACACGGCCCCTCTGCCCGTGACGCTGGATTTCGGGGCCGATGACCAGTCGATCCGCTTGTGGACCTCGGCGGATGCGACAGGCCGTCCGGTCGAAGTGGAAATCGTTCCCCCCTTACCAAGCGCGCAAGGGCAGCCCCTGCACCTACTGTCACGGTCTCGCGATCATGGCGCATTGCTGCTTTCGCTCCGTGCCATCCCGTCCGACGACACGACGACGCGCGCCAGCCTACGCCTTCATCCAGACCGCGGCGGCAATCCGACAGGCCCGGACGCGCTTTTGTCGGAAGCCATCTGCACACAGCGGTTTGCGGCCCCATGATAGTCTGGTGGAGAAGAGGCGCACCAAGCATTTTCATGGCTCTGCTGGCCGCGACGACCGCGCATGCGACCCTTGATGATGATCCTGCAACGCCACTTTCCTACGCCGCTTCCTGCGAAACCGTCGAGATTTGCCGCGAAAACAGCGGCTGCGCCGCCTTTCCGACCTTCGGCAGCCTGTCCCTTCAGATCACGGGCGACACCGGCCAGCTTGGCCCTGAACCCGACGATCCGCGCCCTTTGCAGGTCTATCACGCCCTTGACACCACGCCGCCCGATCCCGAAGACCTCGGCCTCCGCTTCATCGTGGAACAAGAGCCGACAGACCCGCTCACCCGGCGCTTCGCCTATGTCGACCAAACCCGCGCCGGCCCCGCCGGGCGATATTTCATCCTTGAATGCACGGAGCAGGCGGAATGATCCGCCTGCTTCCACTCCTTCTGACCTTTGCCGCCTCCCCCGCCGCCGCCACTGGCCTCGCTTGCACCTTTACGCAGCTCTGCTCGCCCCTGACCGAATGCCAGTCCCATCCTGGATTGCCTTTCACCTTCGACGTCATTAGCGGCGCTCTGGCCCTGACCACGCCAGACGGCATCGCGTTCGGCACACCCCTTTCGCATGTGGAGGCCCCAGCCCTGTCGCTGCTCTTTGACACGCAGCCAGATCAGTCCCTGCTGCTGAGCGTATCGTCCACCGGCGAAGCAGTGATGACGCAGCATGACTTTGAGGCAGCAGGCAGGATGGTCTCGGTCAGCTATTTCGGCACCTGTGAGCCCGCCTCATGATCCGTATCGCCGCCCTCCTGCTGGTGGCGACGCCCGCACATGCTGACGTCCTGATCTGCGGCTTCGTCCCCATGGACTGCGCCCCGGGCGTGCTGTGCGACCCTTATGAAGTCACGATCAACACCCATCACGGCGCTGAAGCTCCAATGTTCGACTATGGCGGCCACATTTCGCCCATTCGCGCGGTGCCCGACGAAACGGTTGAGGCCCCAAGCTACGTGACCCTCGGCCATGGCGACCGCGAGATCATTACGCTGTTCAATGGCTTCGACGCCGTTCACACCCGCCACTTCACCCTGAACGGTCAGCCCGCAGCTCAAACGACCATTGGTCGCTGCACCAGTTTTTACTGAGAGGTTCCATGCGCCCCGTCTCCATTAAAGTCTCCATCGCCGCCCTCCTTTGCGCATTGCCATTCGCCGCCCCTGCGCAAGAGGCGCCTGTGGATTGGACATGCCTTCTGAACGTGATGTGCCCCCATACCGGCGCCTGTCGCGACCTGGATCAAACACTGCGCATCATTGAGGGTGATGAGACTTGGACGGTGGACTGGATCAATACCGACCTGCCGTCTGACTATGCTCTGGTCGCTGATCTCCCACCGGTAGAGGGCGCGGTCCACCAGACCCGCGTGCGCAGCCTCATGCACCGCGATGAGGCGACGCAAACAGTGCAGACCCTGACCTTCGACAGCACCGGACATGTGATCGTCACCACCCACCAACCGCACGCTGGCATGCAGGTTGTCACCGGTCTTGGCACCTGCGAGCCGTCCTGATGGCCAACACACTTGCAGAGGCGCTGCGTATCGGGGGCCTCGCGCCCCGCACCATGCGAGACCATTGCACATCGGTATCAGAGGTCACATCATGATCCGCGTCTTGCTCGCCTCGCTCTTGCTCAGCACCCCGGCCGTGGCCGAGCCCTGGGACTGCACGTTCAACACCACCTGCATGGCCAGCCTCGACTGTTTTGATCAGGACAATTCCGCGCGACTGATCGCCGCCGATCACGCGGGTGAGTTGTTTCTGGAATGGCAGGGCGAACAGTTCCGCGCGACGGCTCTGGACGATGGCACTACCTATGCGGCCATTGGCCCTGACGGCTCAGCCCTTTTGTCTATCATCGGACCATTGGCGTACCTCACAACCCACCAGGCTGCCGTCACAAGCTTTTTCGGCAGTTGCGAGACCATCGGAAATTGATAAAACCGACCAAACGCCACAGAGCGTGACCTAAACGGGGACAATCCACTTGGACTTTCTAAACGCGCTCGTCACTTTGGCGAACTTCGTGATCATCCCCGCCACCGCCTATGGCGCACAGCTTGCGCTTGGCGCGCTCGGCGTGACGTTGATCTACGGGATCCTGCGGTTCTCGAACTTTGCCCATGGCGACACGATGGCCTTCGGGACCATGATAACCATTTTCGGAACCTGGGGCCTGCAAGCCGCAGGCGTCAGCTTTGGCCCGCTGCCCACGGCACTCCTTGCCCTGCCCCTTGGTATCGCCGTCACGGCCCTGCTGATGATCGGCACCGACCGCGTCGTTTACCGCTTCTACCGCGAAAACAAGGCCAAGCCTGTGATCTTCGTCATCGCGTCCCTCGGCGTCATGTTCATCATGAACGGCATCGTGCGCTTCCTGATCGGCGTCGATGACCAGCGGTTTGCGGACGGAGAGCGCTTCATCATCCGCGCCCGCGACTTCCGCGAGATGACGGGTCTCGACGAAGGCCTGGCCTTCCGCACGACCCAAGGCATCACCATCGTGGTGGCCCTCATTGCTGTGATCGCGCTCTTCTGGTTCCTCAACCGCACCCGCACGGGCAAATCCATGCGCGCGTTTTCCGACAACGAAGACCTCGCGCTTCTCTCGGGCATCAACCCGGACCGCGTCGTTCTCGTCACCTGGATCATCGTGGCGGCACTCGCCACCACCGCAGGCGTCCTCTACGGCCTCGACAAAAGCTTCAAACCCTTCACCTATTTCCAGCTTCTCCTGCCAATCTTCGCCGCCGCCATCGTGGGTGGCCTCGGCAACCCGCTGGGTGCGATCCTCGGCGGTTTCCTCATCGCCTTCTCCGAGGTCGGCGTGACGTACGCCTTCCGCAAGGTCGTGGGCTATCTGGGGCCGGAGGATTGGCAGCCAGAAGGCCTGCTGCAACTGCTCAGCACCGACTATAAATTCGCCGTTTCCTTCGGCATCTTGCTGATTGTGCTGCTCTTCAAACCCACCGGCATCATGAAGGGGAAATCGGTATGAGCGACGCCACCACCACCCCTCAGACGGGCAATTCCAAAACCCTTCTGCTTTTCGCCCTCGTCGCCGTGCTCTTCATCGGCACGGGCTTCGTGCAGTCGTGGAACACCGCGCTGACGATCTTCAACATGGGGCTGATCTCGGCCATCATGGCCCTCGGCGTGAACATGCAATGGGGCTATGCGGGCCTCTTTAACGTGGGCGTCATGGGCTTTGTGGCGCTCGGCGGCCTCGCAGCCGTACTTGTCTCCAGCGATCCAGTGCCAGAGGCCTGGGCCGCCGGTGGCCCCAGCGTCCTGTTGGGCCTGGTCCTTGGTGCCATGACGATTGTGGCCGCCATCCTGACCTACACCAAACTTCCCGCCGGTCGCCTGCGGGCACTGGCCGTCTTGGTCGTCCTGATTGGCGGCTTTGCGATCTTCCGCACGGTATTCGACCCTGCTGTTGAGGCCGTGGAGGCCGTTGACCCCGCCTCCACCGGGTTCCTGGGCGGCCTCGGCCTTCCCGTGATCCTCGCCTGGCCCATGGGCGGCGTCCTCGCCGCGGGTGCCGCGTGGATCATTGGCAAGACGGCCCTTGGCCTGCGCTCCGACTATCTCGCCATCGCGACACTCGGCATTGCCGAAATCATCATCGCCGTCCTCAAGAATGAGGATTGGCTGGCGCGCGGCGTCAAGAACGTCACCGGCATCCCCCGCCCGGTCCCTTACGAGGTCGACCTGCAGGCGAACGAGGCATTCGTGAACGCCTTCTCTGACCCCGTCACGGCCTCCACCATCACCGTCAAACTCGCCTATGCGGGCCTGTTCATCCTGTTCCTCATCGCCCTCATCTGGCTCAGCGAGAAAGCGTGGAACTCCCCTTGGGGCCGCATGATGCGCGCGATCCGCGATAATGAGGTCTCGGCGTCGGCCATGGGCAAAGACGTCAAGGCGCGCCACCTGCAAATCTTCATCCTCGGCTCCGCCGTCTGCGGCCTTGCGGGCGCGATGATGACCACGCTCGACAGCCAGCTTGTGCCGGGCACCTACCAACCCCTGCGCTTCACCTTCCTGATCTGGGTCATGGTGATCGTCGGCGGCTCCGGCAACAACTGGGGCGCGGTGCTCGGCGGCTTCCTGATCTGGTGGCTTTGGGTCCAGGTGGAGCCTATGGGCCTCATGCTGATGCAGGGCCTGACCTACTTCATGGAGCCGGGCTCACCGCTCTCCGAGCACCTCCTCGACAGCGCCGCGCATATGCGCCTGCTGACCATGGGCCTGATCCTGCTTCTGGTGCTCAGGTTCAGCCCACGGGGGCTGATCCCGGAACGGTAGGACGAGCAAATGCCAACGCCCTTGCCGCAATCGACGCCTGACCTTGCGCCGATAGTCCAAAGCGGCGAGCGGCCGTTTCGCACGGTGTCGCGTCGAATTACAGAAACGACAGACCGCCACGATGTTTGACGTATCCGTGCCGCCGCCCTCAGATCGGGGCAACACGTGCTCCGCCGTGCATTGAGACATCTGCGCCTTTCGAAGCGACACGCCATGTTGCCGTGCAAAGGCCTTGTCACAGCGGAGCCACATCGGTTGCCGGCAATAGAAACACTTTCCGGCTTGAAGATGGAATTTTTTGTTCTCTGATCGTTTTGAGCTTGTGGCACATGGCGCACCCCTTGTTTCGATTTCTGAAATCGAGAACAGGGTACGACGGCGTGGCGCTCGTCATGCCGGCAGCCTAAGGGTCCGCCAGATTGTTCTTCCCCACGGAACGTGTCGAATGACTACGGCACCGCAAAGATGAGAATAAAGACCACGCGACGTTTATCAAGCCAGCCTACCTAGACACTGCGTTTCCGCTCTAAAACGCACCCAATACATTCGCCTCAACTCCGTGGGCAAAACACGCCGAGGGAACGCGCAGCTTTGGAATAGCGCCTGCATCCGGCGCGAATCTGGCAAGCGCAGTCATAATAAGTCTTTTATTAATAGTGGCTTAAGCCCTGGTAGCACGCGTGCTACCACCACCTCACCGCCCCTCGTAGACCGGCGCACGCTTCTCCAGAAAGGCCAGCACGCCCTCCTTGAAATCCCGCGTCTTTCCGCATTGGCCCTGCAACTGACCTTCCAGTTTCAGCTGCTCTTCCAATCCATTCCCAAAGCTCGCCCGCATCACCTGCTTGACCCGCTTGAACGCCTCCGTCGGCCCACTCGCCAGATGCTGCGCCCGGCCCATCCAGACGGCCTCAAATTCATCGTCAGAGGCCATCTCCCAGATCATTCCCCAATCGGATGCCTGCTGCGCGCTGATCTTGTCGGCAAACAACGCCGCCCCCATCGCGCGCTGCAAACCAATCGTACGCGGCAAGGCCCAGGTGCCGCCCGCATCCGGGATCAACCCGATCCGCGTGAAGGCCTGAATGAACGAGGCCGACTCCGTCGCGATCACCACATCACAGACCAGCGCAAGGTTCGCCCCCGCCCCAGCCGCCGTCCCGTTCACGGCCGCAATCACCGGCACCGGGCAATCCACAATCGCCATGAGCATTGGGATGTATTCGTCCCGCAACGTGCGCTCCAGGTTCAGGTTCGCCGCATTCGCGCGATCCCCCAGATCCTGCCCCGAACAAAACGCGCGCCCTGTCCCAGTCAGCACCACAACCCGCGCCTCGTTGCCCGCCGCGGTCACGGCATGGGTAATCTCAGCCCGCATTTGTGTGTTGAGCGCGTTCATCACATCAGGCCGGTTCATCGTGATGACGGCCATGCCGTCACGGTCTTCGCGGGTAATCGTTTCATAGTCCATGGAGGTGCCTCCCATTGCGTTGGGCGGACCCTAAGCGAACCGATCAGTTCAGAAAAGCGGAAACGCAGCGTCAGTCTGCGCGGTCGTTGTCGAGGATCGCATCCAAACGCGCCTGCTCATCCGCGCTCAGCCCGGCCTCGGCCGGTGCGGGGGCGCTGGCCCGTCCACGTATATAGACAACCGATAGACCAATCCCGGCCCCGAGAAGCACCAGTGGCAAAATCCACAATACACGGTTGGCGCCATCAAAATTGGGGCTGAGAAGAACATACTCGCCGTAGCGGGCAACGATATAGTCAACGACCTCCGTATCGCTGTCGCCTTCAACCAATCGCTCCCGAACAAGCAGCCGCAGGTCGCGCGCAATGTCCGCGCTCGACTCGTCAATGCTCTCGTTCTGACAAACCGGGCACCGCAACCCGGCGGAGATATCGCGCGCCCGCTCTTCCAGCGTGGCATCTTCCAGAACCTCGTCGGGCTGCACCGCCCAACCCGGAAACGCCGCGAGAAAGATTGCTGATCCGAGCAGCGCTGCGCGCACCAGACGCCTCATTCCGCAGGTACTCCCGCAACAGGCGCTTTCGCAGCGCCCGCCGCGACACGATAGCGGCGGTCCGACAGGCTCAGGAACCCGCCCAAAGCCATAATGATCGTGCCGCCCCAAATCCAATTCGCAAACGGCTTGATCCAGACGCGCAGCGCCCAACCTCCGCCAACCTGCGGATCTCCAAGCGTCACATAGACATCGCGCGTCACACCGTTGTTGATACCCGCCTCAGTGGTCGGCATGCCCGCCACAGGATAGATCCGACGCTCGGGGTTCAGCAGCGAGATCTCGGCCCCTGTCTCAGGATCGCGCACGGCAACAGAGGCCATGGTGGACAGGTAATTCGGCCCCTGCACGTTCTCGTCCACGCCCAAAAGCTCAATCTCGTAGGCGCCGACTTGATAGGCCTCGCCCTCACGCGCGACGCGAATATCCTCGATCTGATAGCCGGTTAGCGTGACGACCCCGAACATTGTAATGCCGACGCCCGCATGGGCGATGGACTTGCCCCAATCCGCGCGCGGCAGGCGCGTGAGGCGCCCGAGGCGTCCGCCAATGGGACCACGCCCCGTCCGCGACCAAAGGTCGGTTGCGGCACCGGCCACAAGCCAGACCGACAGGCTAACCCCAATAGGTCCAATAGCAGACTGACCCGTCCACATGGCCCAGGTCAGCAAGCCGACCGCAAGCGCCAGGACTGCGGCGGGGATCAGCGCGCGCATCGGCTTTGCAATCGTCGCCCGCTTCCATGGCATCATCGCAGCGATCGGAAGGGCGACCGACAAGGCAAAGACAAACGGCGTAAACGCGGCATCAAAGAAGGGTGGTCCGACAGAAAGCGTGCGGTCAAAGAAAAGGTCCGCAATCAGGGGCCAGATCGTGCCAATGAAGACAACAAAGGTCGAAACGGCAAGGATGAGGTTGTTGAACACCAACCCACTCTCGCGACTGACGATGCCAAACACCCCCTTCGCCTCCATCGTGCCGGCGCGCAAGGCGAACAGCAGCAGCGCACCGCCCATGAACACGGCAAGGATCATCAGGATGAAAACGCCGCGCTCAGGGTCATTTGCGAAGGCGTGAACCGAGGTCAGCACACCCGAACGCACGATGAACGTTCCAATCAGGGAGAACCCGAAGGCAAGGATTGCCAGCAGGATTGTCCAACTTTTCAGGCTCTCGCGCTTTTCGACCACAATGGCCGAATGCAGCAGTGCCGCAGAAATCAGCCAGGGCATGAAGCTTGCATTCTCGACCGGGTCCCAGAACCAGAAACCACCCCAGCCAAGCTCATAATACGCCCACCAGGATCCAAGGCCGATGCCAATGGTCAGGAACACCCAAGCGGCCAAGGTCCAGGGACGCACCCACCGGCCCCAGGCCGCATCAACGCGGCCCTCAATGAGCGCGGCAACGGCAAAGGAGAATGCCATGCTGAGGCCGACATAACCGAGGTAAAGGAACGGCGGGTGGAACGCCAAGCCGGGGTCCTGCAACAGAGGATTAAGGTCCTGCCCATCAAAAGGCGGGCTGGCCAGCCGCAGGAATGGGTTGGAGGTGAACAGGATGAAGGCAAAAAACGCGACGGCAACGGCACTCTGCACCGCCAACACGCGGGCCCGAAGTGTGGGTGGAAGGTTCTTCCCGAACCAACTGGCGCATGCGCCGAAGAGGGTCAGGATCAACACCCACAGCAGGAGCGAGCCTTCATGGTTCCCCCAGACGCCGGTGATCTTGTAGAGCAGCGGCTTGTCTGTATGCGAGTTGGCGACCACGAGGCTCAGCGAGAAATCCGAGGTTACAAATGCATAGGTCAGTGCAGCAAAGCTGAACGCCGTCAGCACGAACTGCGCTGACGCCGCTGGATCAGCCGTCGCCATCCATCCTCGATTGCCTGCCCAGGCGCCCGCCATAGGCACCACCATCTGAAAGATCGCCACGGCGAAGGCGAGGATCAGTGCGAAATGTCCGAGTTCTACGATCATGACCCACAGTCTAGGTCGTGCGCGCGGGAGTGACCATAGGATGTGACGACATGGCCAATCGGATTTCGCCGCGTTGACGCAGATGTCATGTCCCAGTGTGCGGGCCTTGTGCGCGTTGCCCATTCAGGAATGAATAGCGTGGCCACCAAAACATGCCCTAGCTATTCACCCGTGAATGATCAACGTGATACCCCTTGCCCTTCGGGGGCGGAAAACACGCGTGTCCCGGGTCGCTCAACGGCCCCGGAACAGCCCACCCAGAACACCCCGCACGACCGCCCGGCCTGTGCGCGTGCCAAGCTGTCGGGCGAAGCTTTTGGCGAAGGTTGTCCCGATGCTGTCTGAACGGGACGATGACCGGCGTTGTCGCACGGGGCGCGAAGACGACCGGCTGACACCACCGCCGGAATAGCGCCGACCGGCCCGATATTCGCGTTCTGCTGCCTCGGCCTTCTCCTCGGCCTCTTCTGCCTGCTCCGCCTCCTTCGCGGCCTCTGCTGCGCGTTTCTGGAGGATTTCAAAGGCACTTTCGCGATCTTGCAGCGTGTCATACTTGCCGGCCACGGGCGACGCCCCCATCAAGGCGGCCCGCGTCGCAGGTTCAATCGGGCCAAGCTGCGAAGATGGCGGACGGATCAGCGTGCGTTGCGCGATACCCGGAATGCCCTTGCGTTCGAGGAGGGAGGTCACGGCCTCACCGACGCCCACCTCGCGGATCGCATCTTCGATATCCAGATCAGGATTTTCGCGATAATTCTCAGCCGCCTGTTTGAGCGCCCTGCGATCCTTCGCGGTAAAGGCCCGCAACGCGTGCTGCACACGATTGCCGAGCTGGCCCAGAATGTCTTCGGGCACATCGGCAGGGTTTTGCGTGATGAAGTAGACCCCAACCCCTTTTGACCGGATCAGACGCGCGACCTGTTCGACCTTGTCGACCAGCGCCTTGGGCGCGTCTTCAAACAGCAGATGGGCTTCATCGAAGAAGAAAACGAGCTTGGGTTTGTCCGGATCTCCGACTTCAGGCAGCGTTTCAAACAGTTCGGACAGAAGCCACAACAGGAACGTTGCGTAGAGACGTGGCGACTGCATCAGCTTGTCAGCGGCGATGATGTTGATGCGCCCTGCGCCGCTTTCGTCTTTCAGGAACAAATCATCAAGTTCCAAGGCCGGTTCACCGAAGAACTGTGTGGCCCCCTGCCCCTCCAACACCAAAAGGCGTCGTTGGATCGCACCGATGGACGCCGTTGAGACATTGCCATACCGCAGGGACAGCGTTTTGCGATTTTGGCCCACCCAGACAAGGAGCGCCTGCAGGTCTTTCAGATCCAGCAGGGCCATCCCCTCCTCATCGGCGACGCGGAAGGCGATGTTCATGACCCCTTCCTGCGCTTCGCTGAGTTCCAAAAGACGCGACAATAGAAGCGGACCCATCTCGGCCACTGTTGTGCGCACCGGATGGCCTTGCTCTCCGAAAAGATCCCAGAATGTTACCGGGAAAGCGCGATACGCATAGTCGGTGAAATTGATGGTCGCCGCGCGGTCCATAAAGGGTTGGTGCAGCTTGAAGTCGGGTGAGCCCGATTGTGCCAGCCCGGAGAGATCCCCTTTGACGTCCGATAGAACCACAGGGACGCCCAAGGCAGAAAAGCTTTCGGCCAGAATCTGCAGGGTCACGGTCTTGCCCGTTCCCGTGGCGCCAGCGATCAATCCGTGCCGGTTTGCATAGTCCGGCCGCAGAACTTGAGCTTCGCCGTAATCACGGCCACCGCCCCCAACAAATATCCCGTTTTCGACCTGGTCTGGCATCGATTTTGTCCCTGCAGTCCGTTTTTCTGCCGATACCAATACATTTTTAACCTTTGGATGCCAGTCTATCCCCACGCCGCGCTTTTGCGCGGTGTTGACTTCCTCCCTGTCAACTGGCCGCGCCCCGCTTGGGCGCGGTTTTTTTTGGCCATTTGGTCAGGAAAAACAGGCGCTCGTTCACATATGCAAATTTCCCCAAAAGCCCTGTTGACGGCTGCGACACCTTCGCATAGCGTCCGTCGCATAAGTCGGCCAGTCCGACAGGGAGAGAAAACGCAAAGGGTCCGTGCGCGGGCCCTTTCGCTATTTTAGGCACGAATTTTTTGACGCTGACAGGCGCACCCCTGGCATGTTAGCCAACGCTGGATTGGCAGGCGCACCTTCGATTTCGGTGCCCGAGCAGAGCCAACCGAAAAAGCAAAAGGACGCACACCTGATGACCCTGTTTAACAAATTTGCCACCCTGAGCTTTGCTGCTGCAATGGTCGTATCGAACGCAGCGTTGGCGCAGGACGATCCCCTTGTTCTTCCGGATCGCAGCGAAGTCGAAGCGGGCGAAACTTTTGTGGCCGAGATCTATCGCGATTGGCAGATCCGTTGCATCCGGGCGGAAACCGACGAAGCGCCGGATCGCTGCGAGATGTTCCAGTTGCTGGAAGAGGAAAACGGTAACCCGGTCGCAGAATTCCGTGTGGGGGCCGAGCTGTTTTCCCCCGACGAAGCCGTGGCATCGGCCACCATCCTGACGCCGTTGGACACCTTGCTGAGCCCCGGGCTTCAGATGCAAATCGACGACGCAGAAGCCGTCGTTCTGCCTTACGCCTTCTGCCGCCCCATCGGCTGCTTCGTGCAGATCTCATTGACCGAGGAAAACGTGGCGCTGTTCCAGAACGGAGCTGACGCTCTGGTGGTTCTGTTTGCATTGACCCGCGACGAATTCGGCCAGATCGGCGGCATTCCCGTTCCCACCCAAGCCTCGCTGCGTGGGTTCACCGCCGCCTACGAAGATCTTCTTGAGCGCCGGACCGAGATCGTCGCATTCATTGAGGCACAAGAAGCCGCTGCCGCCGCTGCTGAGGGCGAAGAAGGTGGTGAAGAAGGCGCCGAAGAAGCAACCGAGTAGGTTGAAGTCACATCAATGTAAGGAGGCCCGCCGATGCATTCGCGCGGGCTTTTCTTTTGGCATGAGCAGATAACTAGGGCGCGGACCGCAAGGCCAGAACGGCGTTCAATCCACCAAATGCAAAGGCGTTGGAAAGGCAGGCGTCGACCTTCGCCTCGCGCGCCACATTCGGGACGACGTCCAACGCGCATTCAGGGTCAGGCTCTTCATAACCGATGGTGGGGGCCACGATCCCGTCCTTTAGCGCCATGATGCAGGCCAACAACTCCACCGCGCCGGTGCCACCAATGAGGTGCCCGTGCATCGATTTGGTGGAGGAGATCATCAGATCATCGGCATGATGCCCGAATGCATGGGCAACCGCCGCGCATTCGACTTTGTCGTTGGCCGCCGTGCCTGTCCCGTGCGCATTGATATAGCACACGTCTTCCGGGTTCAGGTTGCCATCGGTCAACGCGCCGGTAATTGCACGTGCGGCCCCCTGCTGTGACGGCATCACAATATCCGCCGCATCGGACGTCATCGCAAATCCCACCACCTCAGCGAGGATCTCTGCCCCCCGGGCGCGCGCGTGGTCGTATTCCTCGAACAGGAACACGGCGGCCCCCTCGCCTTGGACCATGCCGTTGCGATTGGCGCTGAATGGACGGCAGGCGTCTTTTGACATGACGCGCAAGCCCTCCCATGCCTTTACGCCACCAAAGGACAGCATCGCCTCGGACCCGCCTGTTACCATCACATCGGCCATGCCGCAGCGGATCAGGTTGAAGGCCTGTCCCATCGCATGGTTGGACGACGCGCAAGCTGTTGCTACGGAAAAGGATGGGCCTTTGAGGTTGTATTCCATGCTGACATGGCTGGCGGCGGCGTTGTTCATCAGCTTCGGCACGACGAAGGGATGAACGCGGTTCTTCCCCTCTTCATAGACCGAGCGGTAATTCTCATCCCATGTGTTCACGCCACCACCGGCGGTTCCGAACACCACGCCCGTTCGCGTCGCCAATGCACCGGAGAAATCGAGCCCGCAGCCGTCCAGCGCCTGTTTTGTGGCGATCAGCGTGAACTGAGTGAACCGGTCGTAAAGCGCAATCTGTTGGCGGTTGAACAGGGCTTCGGGGTCATAACCTTTGACCTGCCCCCCGATCTTGACCGAAAGCCGGTCGACATCGCGCAATTCCAGATCACCGATACCGCAGCGCCCTTCGCGAAACGCTTCAAGCGTTGTCGCTATGTCATGGCCAAGCGCATTGATTGTACCTTGACCGGTGATGACAACGCGGCGCACCGGTCAGCCCTTTTGCTCGGCCACCAGGCCTTCAACAGCCTTCACGATGGCGGCGACCGAAGAAATATCGAAATCGCTGGCCTGAGGCTCGTTCGCGTTAAAAGGCACTTGGATATCAAAGGCTTCTTCAATGGCGAAGATCGACTCGACCAGCCCAAGGCTGTCGATGCCCAAATCGTCCAACGTTTGGTCCATCGACACGTCCGATGGCTCCAAAACCGCCTGCTCTGCGATGATCGCGATAATCCTGTCCTGAACGCTTTCGCCCATGGAATGGTACCCTTCCTCTTGAGAAGGCATTTAGGGTGTATCATCCGGCTTTGACAGGGCTTTTTGCAGTTCCGTCACGGCGCGTGTGGTGCGCGGAAGGCGGCGGAGCGCTTTGTACATCTCGACATGAGTGTCCATTTTGACGGCCGGATGCCCCATGACCATCCGACCTGAGGGGACATTGGTGAACAGCTTGGATGATCCGGCTGCGACAACATCACTGCCAATGACGATATTGTCGTTCACACCGCACTTGCCGCCCAGAACCACGCGGTCGCCCATCTGAACGGACCCGGCAAAACCCGTTTGGCCGCAGATCAGGCAATCCTTTCCGATCACACAGTTATGGCCGATATGAACAAGGTTATCGATCTTGGTGCCGTCCCCGATCACAGTGTTTGCAATCGTGCCGCGATCAATGGCGGCATTTGAGCCCACCTCAACGTCATGGCCGATCACAAGTGAGCCGAGCGAGTGAATGCGGGTCCAGCTTTGGTCGGTCGCCGCGTTCTTGGCCTTGCCAAGGGTCGCGCGGGCCTGTTCGACCATGGATGTCTCAGGCGTCACGAAACTGAAACCGTCTCCCCCCAGAACGGCTCCGGGCTGCGCGATAAACCAATCCCCGATGTGCACGTGGTGGCAAATGCGAACGCCTTCATGGATCAGTGCATCATCCCCGATCACAGCGCCTGCGCCGATGCTGACATGGGAGGCGATCCGTGCATTCTCACCTATCCGCACGTCCGGGCCGATCACAACAAACGGTCCGATTGCAGCACCCGGCCCTATTTGCGCTGTCTCATCAACAACGGCGCTTGGGTGTATGCCTGGCGCAATCAAAGGCCCTGCGTCCATCGCGGAGGTCACCCCAGCCATGGCGTACCGTGGGCGGGGTGCGATAATTGCAGCCTCCAAGCCAAGCGCCTGCCAATCCATACCCGCGCCGATGACTGCGGCCCGTGCGGCACCTTTTGCAAGCCCGTCAGCGAATTCCGGCTTCATCGCCAATGCCAGATCGTCGGGACCGGCCCGCGCAGGCTCGGCTACGCCGCGCACCAAAAGATCGGCGGCGCCCAGGGCCTCTGCCCCAAGCGCCGCCGCAATGTCTCTGATCGTGTAAGCAGCCATGCCGCCCCCGCTTGTGTGTTGCGGGAGGATTTAGCTGTTCACCCCACGAATCTCCACCCCGAGGTTCGCAATCGCATCGCGAAGGATCGCGTTGCGCCCGTAGATGTCGTTGCGGAAGTTCAGGCGACCTTCGGTGTCGACCCAAGCGGTCCAGTATACCAGGTGGACCGGGATCGGTTCGACCAAGTTCACCTGCGTTTCACGCCCGGAGTCGAGGATCGTGTGGAAGAAATCCACCGGGTTCTCTTCTTGCGCTGCCAAAAGGTGGTAGGCGAAGTCGAACGGATCATCCAGACGCACACAGCCAGCGGAATAGGCCCGCACCTCATGGGTCATCAGGTGCTGATCAGGGCTATCGTGCAGATAGATGTTCCACTGGTTGGGGAACATGAACTTCACAAGGCCAAGGGCATTGCGCGGGCCCGGAGGCTGGCGCAGATCGAACGGGAAGTTCGACGCGGAATAGCGCGACCAATCCACCGCACCTCGGCTGACCGGGCGCCCATTGGCCATCAGCTGCAAGTGGTTTGCGCCGCCTGCCAGGATCGACGGGATATAACCACGCGCAATAGAGCGCGGCACATACCAGCTCGGGTTGATAACCATATGCTCCATGGTGTCGGAGAATTCCGGCGTGCGGCGGTCGCTGTCGCGGCTGCCGATAACGGAGCGGGTGATGAAGGTGACTTCACCGTCGTCAATCACACGGGTGTGGAAATCGGGCAGGTTGACGAAAACGTGCCGTTCACCACGGTCAAAGTTCAACCAACGCTGACGCTCCATCGCGAGGATAACTTCAGACAGGTGCTCTACGGCCGAGCGGTTGACCGCGCGGATCGTATCGCCACCGGCAATCCCATCTGCTTCGATCCCATTGTCGATCTGGAATTCCACAACGGCTTGCTGGATCCGTGCATCATATTCCGCAGTCATGGATCGTTCGAGGTAGCCCATCGTGATCAAACGGTTGCGCAGCTGCACGACAGGCGCCCCGGTGGCGCCCGGCGCGAGGGAGCCGGCCTGAACGGTCGGACCATAGCCACCGTTGTCGATCAGATTTTCCAGGTGCAGCTTGGCACGCATCAGCCGTGTATATTCAGGGTGCTGCGGTGCCAGAGTCGCGATGTATTCGTAAGGGTTGGAGTCCACGAACTCCGTGAACAGCTCCAAAGGATCGCGGCGCGGCAAGGTGTGGACAATGTCACCTACGATATCGCCTGGCTCAAGGAAGCCGGAATGGATGTCCTGTGCATATTGCAAGAACAGCAAGGAGGCCTGCACGTCGGCGCGACCCATCTCATACGGGTTGGTGGCGCTTTCAAAGGCCGCGACAAGATCGGTCGTGTCATAGCGCTGCGTCGGCAGGCCGTGGTTGTGCGCCTCCGCCAGCGCACTGAAAAGCGCGTTCCGGCGATCGGCTGCATCGGCCGTGGTCCAGATCGGCTGGAAATCACGTTCCCGGTAAAAGGCCGCCAGCTGCTCCTCGGTCGAGGATGCTTCGGCAATGGCCTGTCGCAAGCTGGAAAATGCCTGTGCCTCTGCCTGCGCAGGCGCGAGAACCAAAGTTACTGCAGGCGTTGCGGCCAAGGCGAGCGAGAGAAGCGAAAGCCTCGCTAGTTTCAACATGTTAATGTATCCCCAGTTGGATGGAAATCTGTGGTGCAGCCGTCAATGCCTCACCCTTACGTGAGCCTGCGCGCGAGTCCATTCACGTTTTTGCAAGTTTTTCAGGGTAGTTTCATGGATGCAACGGAGGGTTTCCGGACCTTCCACATCGCCAGAAGAGGTTTCGTGAACACGTCCCTGCCGTCTATCCATCGGCAATTTTCCGCTAAACCGGCAGAAAATCGCCGAAATTCGGGGACATATCCACAAGCTGAGGGCATCGGGGCTTTCAGAAAAGTTTCGATTGTGTCATTCAAGCCGCACTGAGCCTGTGGGGATGGCACACGAGTTTGTGATGATCGCATGGACAAGCGGTCGAGGTGCTGAATGGAACGGGCAGAACAAGGGGCAACGAACCCATGAACACGAATTTTTCGCGGCGCGCGCTCATGCGCGCTTTCGCCGCCACGACGGTTGCGGCCGCGCCAGTGATGGCCAACGCCACCGGACTTCTTCGCGGTGCTGGCGATATCCGCCGCTTGAACATGTACAATGGCCGCGCAGGCGAAAGCCTGAACATGATCTACTGGATCGAAGGCGAGTACATCCAGCCGGCTTTGGACGAAGTGAACTACTTCATGCGCGATTGGCGCAACGATCAGGTGATCGACATCAATCTGCGCACGATCGACATCATGACGGCCGCGCACAATCTGATGGAAACGTCCGAGCCCTACACGCTCTTGTCCGGCTACCGGTCGCCTGAAACGAACGCCATGTTGCGGCGCCGGTCTTCTGGCGTTGCGCGCAATTCGCGCCACATCCGCGGCGAAGCAGCCGACTTGCAGTTGCAGTCGCGCTCGGTCACGCAGATGTTCAATGCCGCGCGCTCCTGCAACGCAGGTGGTGTCGGTCGTTACTCGCGCTCGAATTTCGTCCATATGGATTGCGGACCTGTCCGCACTTGGGGTGGCTAAGGGCAAACGCCTAACTGCCTCGAAGGTTTCATCACGCCCCGCCCTGCCCGCGGGGCGTTTTCATGTCCGCCGATTGGACAAGTGACCATCGGCTCCCCATATTCCTGAAGGAAACCATGAGGGGAGCATAATGTCCGAATTCACCAAGAACCCCGACGTGATCGCCACGCTGACGCCTGAGCAATACCGCGTCACACAGCAAAGCGGCACGGAACGCCCCGGTACGGGCGAATATCTCGACAACAAAGAACCCGGAATCTACGTCGACATCGTGTCAGGCGAGCCTTTGTTCGCGTCCGCGGACAAATATGAAAGCGGGTGCGGTTGGCCGTCATTCACAAAACCCATCGACAACGTGACCGAGCATCGGGACACCACCCATGGCATGATCCGCACCGAGGTGCGGTCCAAACACGGCGACAGTCATCTGGGACATGTCTTCCCTGACGGGCCGCGTGACCGAGGCGGTCTGCGCTATTGCATCAATTCCGCAAGCCTGCGGTTCATCCATCGTGACGATATGGAGGCCGAGGGCTACGGCAAATACATCGATCAAGTGGAGGATGTGGCATGAGTGACCGCGCAGTACTGGCCGGCGGCTGTTTCTGGGGCATGCAGGATCTGATCCGCAAACTGCCCGGTGTCGAGAAAACCCGTGTGGGCTATACCGGGGGCGATGTTGCGAACGCGACCTATCGTAACCATGGCACTCACGCGGAAGGCATTGAAATCATTTATGATCCCAATGTCATCAGCTACCGACAGCTACTGGAATTCTTCTTCCAGATCCATGACCCGACCACGCTGAACCGCCAAGGCAATGATCGTGGCATGAGCTATCGGTCAGCCATCTACTATGTCGATGAAGACCAGCACCAAGTGGCTCTCGATACGATTGCTGACGTCAACCATAGCGGGATTTGGCCCGGTCCGGTTGTCACGGAGGTTGAGCCGGTGAGCGATTTCTGGGAAGCTGAGCCAGAGCATCAGGATTATCTGGAGCGGATTCCAAATGGCTATACCTGCCATTTCCCGCGTCCCGATTGGGTGCTGCCAAAACGGACCCAAGCAGCGGAGTAAGCCCATGGCCATTCGACATATCGCCGTTTTCGTGATCCTCGCGGGCGTCTATGCCGGATGGACAATGCTTGCCAAACGCAAAGAGGCTGCCGCCCGGAACGAGGCGGCGGCCAACATGCAATCCCCGAAAACCGAAGAGGCCTAGGCGCCCGCCAAGGCCTGCGCCTGCGCCCAAAGCGCATCGGGCACGTCGACCGGATCTAGATGCTTGCGCGGCACACCTGGTACGCGCCCTTCACCGCCATCTGACGCGATCACATCAGCCACCCTCCTCAGGCGCGCACGCATCACGTCGCCACCGGCATGGGCGTCGGGGTCAATCAGAAGATAGGTCTGCCCCAGATCATGTGGCGCCCCATCGGGCAGTTTCAGCCCCTTCACATCCAGTGAATTGACTGAGCCTGTCAGCCCTGCCGCCATCACTTCCACAAGCAATCCAAAGGCCCATCCCTTGGGACCCGCTGCACTGACCAGCGCCCCCTTAAGGGCCGCTTCGGGGTCCGTGGTGGGCTGGCCCTCTGCATCGACGGCCCATCCCAAGGGAATGCGCTCACCGGCCGCCTTGGCCATGGTGATCTTCCCGAGTGCAACAGCAGAGGTCGAGAAATCTGCATGCATCACCGGTGCGCCCTCGCCCGGGATCGTCATCGCGATCGGGTTGGTGCCTAGAACTGGCGCGCGTCCGCCAGGGGCCGCGACAATGGCCGAGGCATTGGTGAACCCAATCCCGATCAAACCCTTCGCTGCAATCTGTTCGGTGAAGAACCCAAGCGAGGTGCAGGTATGGGCGTGCGCCACGCAAAGCGTTGCGACACCACATTCCCCTGCAGCTTCCATGGCTTGCGGCAAAGCACGCGCAAACGCGGGTTGCGCAAAGCCAAACTTCGCATCCGCACGGATGGTACCGGCTTTGGGGCGCGAAACCTCCGGCTCCACCGTTCCGTTCACCCGGCCCGATCGCAGTTGGGTGCAATAGCTCTCAAGATAGTAAAGCCCACAGATGATATTGCCGGTCTCTTCCGCCCGGGCCACCGCCTTGGCGACCTCAGCGGCTTGGAACACACCTGCGCCATGGGCCAGCAAGGCCGCCTCTGCCGTTGCGCGGATATCGGATACGGAAACATGCATGGGCCACGCCTTTCAGGGACTGCAATTCTGCCGCGCAGACAAACTGAGCGGCGACGGTCATGCAAGGAAAGAATGGCGGACCCTAGAGGATTCGAACCTCTGGCCTCTGCCTTCGGAGGGCAGCGCTCTATCCAGCTGAGCTAAGGGTCCCGTGCCGCGCGGTATAGCCCTGCCCCATCAGCATCGCAATCGGAAATCACCGTCTAGGCGGCGTGCTGGGTGACGTGATCCAATGCCCGCAAAACAACCTCTGGCCCGGCGCCGTCCCGGTGCGCCTCTTCCGACAGGGTCCGCTTCCACCCACGCGCGCCGGGTCTGCCCGCAAACAAGCCCAACATATGGCGTGTGATCTGGTTGAGCCGCCCGCCCGCGCTCAGATGCGAGCTGATATAGGGCAACATCTCCAACGCGACATCTTCCGCCGTTCGCGCATTCGGGACGTCCCCATAAATCTGCGCATCAGCGTTCAGCAATATATCAGACGGTGTGTGATACGCGGCACGTCCAATCATCACGCCGTCCATGCCATGGCTTAGGTGCAACTGCGCTTCGTCCAACGAGGCGACACCACCGTTGATCGAGAGATGCAGTTCGGGAAAGGAGGACTTCATTCGGTAGACCAGCGGGTAGTCCAAAGGCGGGACATCGCGGTTTTGTTTTGGGCTTAGCCCTTCGAGCCAAGCTTTTCGCGCATGGACGGTCACGCGCTTGATCCCGGCCTGCACCATCGCCTCAAGAAACCGAGGCAGCGCCTCTTCAGGGTCTTGCTCATCAACGCCGATACGGCATTTGACGGTCACCTCGACTGCGCTTTGATCCTGCATCGCCCGAACACAATCGGCAACCAGATCGGGCTGGCGCATCAAAACAGCGCCAAAGCATCCAGACTGCACCCGGTCCGAGGGGCAACCGACATTCAGATTGATCTCATCATATTCATAGGTGCAGGCGATGCGCGTGGCTTCGGCCAATTCCGCCGGGTCAGAGCCCCCCAATTGCAATGCTACGGGATGCTCCGCTGCATGATAGGCAAGCAAATGCGCCGCATCCCCTCGCGTGATCGCGGGCGCAGTAACCATTTCGGTATAAAGCAAAGCATGACGCGACATCAGCCGATGCAGGTACCGGCAGTGGCGATCCGTCCAGTCCATCATAGGGGCGACGGAAAGCCGGGCGTTTTCCGCAAGTTTCATGTTTTGCGTGATCGTCACGTCTGGAACCGTCCCAACTCGAAATTGGACGTCGTATTATCGCAGAATGCTGACCACTTCCATCGCTTTGGTTTGAGCGGCACTTGACCCACCAAAATGAAAACGGCCCGAAAATTCGGACCGCTTTCTTCTTTCCATTGGGCTTCGTTAGCTTTTGCCCTTCCACGGCACCAGCCAGTTTTCGGCAGCACGCATCAGGATGTCGATGCCGAAGCCGATAATGCCGATCAAGATGATCCCGAGGATCACGATATCGGTCAGCTGGAAGCGCGAGGCGGCGATGATCATCATTCCCGCACCCTGGGTCGCGGCAACAAGTTCCGCTGCAACCACCGTGCCCCAACACACACCCATCGCTACCCGCGCGCCGGTGAAGATCTCCGGCAGCGAGTTGGGCACGATCACATGCCACAGGATCTGCCCCTTTGACGCCCCCAACGAATAAGCCGCGTGGATCTTTGAGATGTTCACACCGGCCACACCGGCCCGCGCCGCAATGGTCATGATCCACAAGGCCGCCAGGAACAGCAGCACGATCTTGCCGGTCTCGAAGATGCCGAACCAGATGATGACCAGTGGAATAAGCGCCAGCGGTGGAACCGGTCGCATGAATTCGACGATGGGGTCGAACCAGCCGCGGAACCAGCCGCTCAAGCCCATCGCGTAGCCAAGCGGAATGCCCACCAGTGCGCCGAAGAAGAAACCGCCAAGAACGCGGAAAAGCGAAGCCCAGAGGTGCTCCAACAAGGTCGAGTTCTGGTAGCCGTCCGTCCAGATTTCCTTCAGTCGGAACCAGATCGCCTCTGGCGCTGGCAGCCAGATCGGCTGCATCTGCATACCGGCAGTCGGCGTGAAGTTGAGCGAGCCGCGCTGGGTCAGCGTGACAGTTCCGTTGTCCACACGTACGGTTTCGTTGGTGGCAATCGGCTCTCCGTTGATTGCGACGATTCCATAGCCATCATCGCCTTCGGCGCCTGGATCATTGCGCGGGGCACGGATCAGAACCGACCCCCATGCGCCAGCCGAGCCTGCATCATTCAGCGCAAGGCCATCGCCTTCGTCGATCTCGGGCGGATCGCCTTCCTCCTCATCCCGGCCATAGACGCGGATGAATACGGTCGCATCGGCGCTTTCCCCATCCGACGTCTCGGCGGTGTAGGTGAATTCAACATCACCCGAATAAGGCCCCGGAACGTGCAGCGGCACGAGGGCCGAGTTGGTGAAGGCGCCCCAGATGAAGAACAGGCACACAACGGACAGAACAGATGCCACCCGGTCCGGCGTCACGGCGCTTTCATCACCGAAGGTCACGGTTTTCAAAGAAGTGAAATCGCGGCGCGCGTCCATTTGCGAGCGCACCAGTTTCACAACGAAATAGCAGCCCACAAAGAGTGCTACGTAGAACGCTAGAACGATCATTGTCAGCCCTCCTTCCGGCCCATGATTTCTTCTTCCATCTCCCAGATGAGGGAGAGGATTTCTTCGCGCTTCGGATTGAACTCGGGGTGAAGTTTCACCTCCCGCAGGTCCTTTCCGACGCCTTCTTGTGCGAAGGGCAGCTCATATTCGGAATGGATGCGGCCCGGGCGCGGCGCCATCACAACCAGCCGCTGGCCCAGAAGCAGCGCTTCTTCGACCGAGTGGGTGATCAGAATGATGGTCTTGCCGGTCTCTTTCCACAATTTCAGGACGAGGCCCTGCATTTTCTCGCGCGTTAGCGCGTCCAGCGCGCCAAGAGGTTCATCCATCAAGATGACGTCGGGGTCATTCGCGAGGCATCGTGCAAGCGCCACACGCTGCTGCATACCGCCGGAAAGCTCATAAATGGCTTTGTCCTTGAAGTCCTGCAGGCCCACCGCATCAAGCAGGTGGTCGGTGATTTCGGCGGCTTCCTTTGCCGGCATGCTCTTCATGCGCGGGCCGAAGTTCACATTCTTGCGCACGCTCATCCACTCGAAAAGCGCGCCTTTCTGGAACACCATGCCACGCTCGGGTGCGGGGCCGGTGACCTCATGGCCGTTGATCTCGATTGAGCCTGCGGTTGGGGCCAGGAAGCCCGCAACGATGTTGAGAAGGGTCGTTTTCCCACAGCCCGATGGGCCGAGAACGGACATCAGCTCGCCCTGCTTCAGGTTCAGGCTGACATCCTCTAGCGCTTGTACAGCACCGCCATCAGGCAGCTCGAAGCGCATGGATATGTTGTTAATTGCGAGTTCCGACATGGGCGGGGCAAACTCCGACGCAAAGGGGCCGATCTGGGGACCTGGCGGATAAGAAAAAGCCCGCCGCGAGGGCTTCGTCGCGGCGGGCCGATATCAAACGGCTATTGCCTTACTCAGCAGCAGCCTGCAGCGGAGCAATGTTCACGAGCGATCCGTAATCGTCCAGCGTGCCGTCGATTGAACCTGCATCGGCGAACACAGTTGCAACGCCAGTCATGAATTCACCGACATTGCCGCCGAGCCATGCTTCAGAGAGCTGCTCTTCAACCGACGGGAAAACAAAGGTGTCGATGGTCTGAGCAGTCGCTTCAAGATCCATACCGGCATCGTTGGCGATGACTTCCAGCATCGCGTCACGGTTGTCGCCAGCCGCCCACATGGCGTTCGCTTCCGCCGTCACGGCCAGGAACTGCTCAACCAACTCGGGGTTTTCTGCAACGAACGACGCGGGCGCCGAGGTCACGTCAAACACCAGGATACCAAGCTCGGTCTTTTCTGCACCGGTCAGCAGCACGTTACCATGCTCCAGCATACGACGCAGCGCGCCGCCCCAGCCACAGACCATGTCCAACTCGCCCTGTGCGAAGGCAGCCGCGCCATCGGGCGGTGCCATGTCGACAACGTTCATCGAGGACACATCCACACCGAAGTGGTTCATCTGGGCGAGGAAACCGTAATGCGCGGCGGTACCGAGCGGCACACCGACAGTCAGACCCGCCAGGTCACCGGCGTTCGAGGCATCGATTTCCAGCGCTTCTGCGACAACGCAGTTGTCGTTGTCGGCGTAGGACACGGCCACGTCGAGCAGCTCAAGGTCCTGACCGGCAGAGGTTGCGACGATGAACGGCGGCAGGCCCTGCGATACGGAAAGGTGCACGTCACCCGACGCCATGGCGGCGGACATCGCAACACCGGTGTCGAATGCGACCCAGTTGATCGAGACGCCCATGGCCTCCTCGTACATGCCTTCCACTTTGGCAAACTGGAACGGCATCGGCCATTCAAGGAAGTAGGCTACGGTGATCTCTTCGAGATGGCCGTCGGCCAGTGCTGCCTGACCGGACGCAAGGATCGCGGTGCCAGCCAGCAGCGAGGCGATAGTCTTTTTCATTGTTCTCTCCTGTCGGGATCCGTCCGTATGGACTGGACCAGTTCCGTATTTTCGGCGGGTTTCACGCACCTTAACGGACATTGAGTTTTGTTGTGGAGAACCGACGGCTCACCACGCGCGAGCGTAGGTTGAGCGTCTGAACGCCGTCAACACCTTTCAGATGGAGACCTCGGGGTGCCTAGGTCCAGATTTGACGAACAGACTGGCCAACCGAGACGATTGCAAATCAATTGCGTGAGGCCCGAATGGACCCTGGGCTACACGTCAAGCTCAGCAAGGATGTTTGCGAAGGACGCGCCGTGCATATCTCGGTCCTGTCGCGTCCCTTGGATCTGCGGGCGTGGCAGGCTGAATTTCAGCACGTTGAGATCGGCAATCTCGAACCGCTTGAGGGCATCCGGATCGACCTGAAGCGCCGCGGCGACCCGCTGCGTTCCCATCGCGGCGCAGACCTTTTGGAACTCATCCTCTCCGGCGCAGAAAATGTCGAAGGTCAGCCAGAACGGCCCTGCATTCTTTGACCGAACTTTGGTCGCGATATCTGCCAGAGTGGTCATGGTCCAACCTCACATGTTTCGATCCGGAAAGCGTCCAATGGATCGTCCAGCTCAAGCACATGGTTCAGACAGAATTCAAAAATCTCGCCTCGCGCCATTTCAGGAGGCGAAAAAGGAAAGGCGAAGGTCGGCATTTCTTCCTGCTCCGTCAGCGGATGATGCAAGAGGTATGGGTTCAGGATCTTGGCGACCTCACGGGAAATGTCCTCCCGCTCCGCCGTCACGATCCCCATGACGCCGACTTCACCTGCGATGCCCGCCGAAGGTTCAAGCGGACCAAGCGTTGCGTCAGCACCAATCAGGCGCAACTCCAGTGAAAAATCTCCGTCGACCCTGGCCCGAGCTTTTTGGATGCATTGCGTTTCGATATCGGCAATCCAAGCACGGATGTTTTCGACGTACCGCGCATCCCGAACCAGGGCGAGGGATACCGTTTGAAAGCCGCCGGATCGCGCGCCCTCAAGCTTCACGGTGTAGGTGCCCGAAGCGATCCACTCACTGCCCGTGACACGGACACGCCGCGCATCCAATGCCTCATAACGGGCGCCCGTCACATCCAGATGACCACCTGGTTCATAAAGCACATATGGGTTCGAATTCTCGTAAAGCATATGGGCCGAAACGGTGTACGGCGTGGCCCGCGCCTCTTCCCCCATGGGCGTGATCGTGAACCCTGTCTCGTCGAACTCGATCAGGATAGTGCCAGAGTTGGGGCTGGTCGTTGCAAGCGCGCCGCATTCCCCGATTTTCGCACCATGCCAGGCCCCACCGCTATGCGCACCTCGGGCAATCGGTAACGCGGCAATGATCGCGGTGTCCGTCGTGCGCCCCGCAATCACGATGTCTGCGCCGGTATCAAGCGCCGCATTGATCTGCTCAACCCCTGCAAGGGCGACGATGTTCGTACACGATCGAAGAAGATCGACGGAAATCTCTGGCGCCGCTTCAAGTGGGGTGATCCGACCATCCTCATAGGCCTTGGCCATGGCGTCCCCGCCCTGCCCGCTTTTGATCGTTGCGATCTTGAGTGTCTGGCCAAGCTCTTCCGCAAGTTCCCGCGTTATGTCGAGCATCCAGTCAACAGCACTGTCGGCCCCGCAGGTCCCGGCGGTTCCAATGACCAGCGGCACATCTGCACGCGCTCGCGCTTCCAACAACTCTCTCCATTCGGCTTTCACCGAACTGCGCGAGTATTTCGATGTTCCTGTCCCCAGGTAATGCGGGCCGCTGTCGGTCGAGCCGCCGTCAATGGCGATCAGGTCGGGGCCTTCCGCGATCCCGCGCGCCAGTGCTGCGCGATCATAGCCAAGCCCAAGCGCGCCCGAAGGAATAAGAATTTTGGTCATGAAACATCCCCGTTCACCGCGTATGTCATAGGCGCCTCGGCTTCGTGTCTCAATTCCCAAGACTGAAGGCTGCCTTAACCATCGGCCCTCAACTGCGTCTTTTGAACCTTGCCCATCGTGTTGCGCGGCAGCTCGGAAAGAATACGCACGCGCCGGGGGATTTTGAAACGGGCCAGCTTGTCTGCAAGCGACGCAACGATGGTCGCTTCATCTAGGTCAGCGCTTGGCTCCAACACCACGGCCGCGGCGACAACCTCGCCCAAATCCGGGTCTGGCAAGCCGTAGACCGCACTCTCAACCACGCCGGGAAGTGCATCGATCTCGACTTCGACTTCTTTCGGATAGATGTTGAACCCGCCCGAGATCACCAGATCCTTTTGGCGTCCGACGATGGAAAGATAGCCATCAGCAGCAACCTGTCCCAGATCGCCCGTGATGAACCATCCATCGTCCGTGAAGCTCTCCGCCGTTTTCTCAGCATTCTGCCAATAGCCGGGCGTCACGTTGGGGCCTTTCACCTCCACCACGCCGATCCCTTGTTCGTCCGGCGCACTGATCCGCATCTCGACACCCGGCAGCGGGAAACCGACTGTGCCAGCACGGCGAGGGCCATCGTATGGGTTTGATGTAATCATATTCGTCTCGGTCATGCCGTAGCGTTCCAGGATCGCTTGGCCCATCTGTGCCTCAAATTCTGCATGCGCGTCGGCCAGCAACGGGGCCGAGCCGGAAACGAGCAACCGCATATGTGCCAACGATTTTTGGCTGAAGCGCGCATCCCCCAACATCCGCGTGTAAAAGGTCGGCACCCCCATCATCGCTGTGCAGTCCGGCATATGACGGGCTAACGCGTCGATGTCGAACCCGGGCAGAAACACCATACGTCCCCCGGCCAGCAACATGATATTTGTTGCCACAAACAGCCCATGGGTGTGAAAGATCGGCAAAGCATGCAGCAAGGTGTCTGTGTCTGTGAATTGCCAGAGATCCCGCAAGACCTGCGCGTTCGACAGCAGGTTTTCGTGGGTCAGCATCGCGCCTTTTGATCGCCCAGTGGTGCCTGATGTGTAAAGGATTGCGGCCAGATCGTCGGCCTTTCGCGGAACAGGGGCCGGTTCCGCGCCGTCCTTGACCAAGTCAGCGGGTATTGCCACCGCCACGCCCCGCGCTTCCGCTAAGCTTTGCGCGCTCTGCTTGGCGTCGTCCAAAATCAGCAGGGCTGGATCTGCATCCCCAAGGAAGTAGTCAATCTCGGCACCCGTATAGCCTGTGTTCAGAGGTACAAAGACAGCCCCCGCTGCAACGGTTGCCAAATACAACACCAACCCTTCCGGCGATTTTTCGATCTGGCATAAAACACGGTCTCCGGGGCCGACGCCCGCAGCCTGCAAATGGCCATGCGTCTGGGCCACGCGGCGCGTCAGATCCCCATAGGTGATCCGTGCACGATCCGGCGTTTCCAGAAACGTAGCGCCTTCTGGCTGATGACCCAACAAGGCCGAAATCAGGGTGTTCATGCGTATCCTCGTCCCCTCAAAGACTTTCTCTGAAACCAAGCACATGGTCCACCCCATTGGCCATGCCCCAACGTCATGTTAGGCCAACCCCAAGCTGCAAGGAAAACGCCAATGTCCGATCTCGTCATCGCTGCGCCGAAGCAACACACAATTCCAACCGCAGATGGAGGGGCTTTCCCGGTCCGCCGAGTATACTGCATCGGTCGAAATTTTGCCGATCACGCCATTGAGATGGGTCATGACCCAAATCGCGAGGCCCCGTTTTTCTTTCAAAAAAACCCTGACAACCTCGATCCTTCGGGCCAGTTCCCCTACCCGCCACACAGTCAGAACGTTCACCACGAAGTTGAGCTTTTGATAGCCCTAAAGTCAGGCGGCACCGACATTTCCGTTTCATCAGCGCTGGATCATGTCTGGGGTTATGGCGTTGCATTGGATATGACCCGTCGTGATTTGCAGGGCGAAGCGAAGAAAGCCGGGCGCCCGTGGGAGATCGGCAAAGCGGTCGAACGCTCCGCCCCCATCGGCCCGGTCCATCCGGCCTCGACCATCGGCCATATTGATGCCGGGCGCATTGCGGTGTCGGTGAACGGTGTGGTCAAACAGGATGGCGACCTGAACCAGATGATCTGGAAGGTGCCCGAGATGATTTCATACCTGTCGGAATATTTCGAGCTTGCCGCAGGCGACGTGATCCTTGGCGGCACGCCCGCAGGCGTTGGACCGGTTGAGCGGGGCGATACGATGCTGGCCTCTATCGAGGGTTTGGGCGAGATCAGCGTGACCGTGGTCTAGGGTCATTCCCGCCCGTCGCGCTTGCGCGTCCAGCGGTGAAGCCAGACCGGGCTGACCGCCATTCCGGCCGCATCGCGCAGCACCAAGCGCAACTCCAAGGCGCGGGCTTCTTCTCCGGGCGTCAACAGGAAGGTCGCCCGCTGCCCGCGCCCCTCTGGCAAATCGAACAAGGCCGCACCGGCTACCATCTCCGGCGAGGCCCCCTCGCCCGAAACGCTCAAATCCGGGGTCAGACCTTGTGACTGGCCCTCAAAGTCGACCACGAAGCGACGGGTGCCTGGATATTCATGTTCCCGCCCGCTGCGTGACTGCAAAACGCGGGCGGTGCGTCCGGCATCCGGATCCGTCAAGGTCCAGTCGATCCGGTAGTCGAACTGATATTCACCGCCAGCCTCCAACGCGGCCTCGGGTCGCCAGAACGCCACGATATTATCCAGAAATTCTGTGCCCGTTGGGATTTCAACCAACATGACTGCCCCCGCGCCCCACTCCCCTTGCGGGTGGATTACGGCAGAGGGGCGTGCCTCGTACCGGGCTTCACTATCCTCGAAATCCTCATATGTCCGTGCGGTCTGGAAGAGGCCGAAACTGACCGGGTTCACATCACCAAAAGCCGAGGTTTCGACCGCAGCCGGATTGCCAATGGGTCGCCACAGACGCTCTGCTGCACCGTTTTCCATGAACAGGACATCGCTGTCATGCACACGCGGGCGGAAGTCATCGGAGGCAGCATCCCGCATCGGACCTTTCAGGTACATCGACGTCAGCGGCGCTATCCCGATTGTGTCGAGCCGCGCACGCGGGAAGAGCGTCACCGAGATGTCCATGCCCGTATCCACGCCAGGATGCAGGACCAAGTCGAAGTAGCCGGACAAGGACGGGCTGTCGATCAAGGCCTCCATCCGGATGCTGTCGCCCACCCCTTCGTGCACACGCATATGAGTGAAGCGCGGAAACTCTTCCGGGGCCGCACCACCGGTGCCAAGGGCAACGGCCCGCGCCGAAAGCCCATAAGCCATCGCCTGACCGATTGCGCGGAAATAGCTGGCGCCCTGAAACACTGCGACTTCGTCCATGACATCCGCGGCATTCAAAGGGTATCGGAGGCGCAGGCCAGAAAACCCGGCGCCCGGGGCCTCGGACGGCACCGCGTCGAAATACCTTGCGTCGAAATCGAACAGGGACGGGGTCAGAGGAAGATCGGCCCAAGCGCCGGCGACTTGGCGCTCCACCGTGACGGGATCCGGGAAATACAGGCCGGGCGGCAACAGATCGACCGCAAACGACCCGCCCTGGGGCAACATGGCGGCCTGCCCGACAATTGGGCGAATACCGCGAAAAGCATCATAATTTAGCCCCGCGAAGGGTGCCGGAAGAACCCCTGAGGGCGCGACATATGCTTCGGCCGACATGGCACGCGCGACCTCTCGCAATGACGGCACCCCGCCTTGTGCTGCAAGGGGAAGGCCCCGGGCCACCATTCCGGCCAGCGCAGTGCCTAAAAACAGCCTTCGGTCCATGCATTGCCCCTCCAAATTGTGCATACCGCCGGTAAGCTGTTGCCGAATTTGTCATTTTCCACGCAAAGGCCTTTCTTGTAGGCCTTGGCAGGTTACCATTACCGCCTGATCTGACCCCCATACCGCCATCGGGGCAAGGGCATCCAACGCTTGCACATCAATCGATTTTGACCAACAGACCAACAAATATTGAGAACGCGGCCCAAGCCCGCAGCATCCCTCTCAGGATTGTGAAGCCGCGCGCGGTGAACTTGGCGTTCTTAGGCTCGGCTGTTGCGGGGCTTTGCCTGGCGTTTGGCCTTGGTGGACTGGCGACAGACAGCTCTGAGCTTGGCGGCGGGCTCGTGGCCGCAGCCGCATTTTCCGCGTGTGCAGGGGTGGCAGCGGCAGCTTTCGCGCGGCGGTATCCGCACGAAAGGCTTGGCCTTTGCAACCTGACAACCTTGCTGCGGCTTGCATTGGCTTGCGCATTGGTCGGCGCGTTGTTTGCGGGCGAATGGTCTGCGTGGCCCGTGTTTGTCGTTGCCGCGCTCGCCTTCGGTCTTGACGGTCTGGATGGATATTTTGCGCGGCGCGAAGGACTCAGCTCTGCGTTCGGCGCGCGGTTCGATATGGAAGTCGACTCGATCCTTGCCCTTACGCTTGCCGTACTTGCGTTCCAGAGCGGGTCCGCTGGCGCTTACGTTCTGCTTCTCGGCATCCCACGCTACCTTTTTGGGGCAGCGCAACTCGCCCTGCCTTGGCTGAATGGCGACCTGCCGCCGCGTTTTTCTCGCAAGGTGGTTTGCGTCATCCAGATTGGAACGCTTCTGCTTATGGTGTTCCCGCCTATTGGAACCCCTTTGACAGATTTGGTCGCCGCCATCGCTGCCTTGGCTCTGCTATGGTCGTTTTGGCGCGACATTTCATGGCTTAGACGGGCCGCGCGCGCATGAGGGTGTCGGCTCTTCTTAGCGCGGCCTTGGTGCTGCATCTGGTCTTGATCCAACCGAACCACCCTGCAGCCGTTTCTTGGCAAGCGCTGTTTCTGTTTCCGTTGGAATTGCCCGTCATCCTGTTTTCACTGATGGCACTTGGACAAACTGGGGTGTCTCGACTGCTTCGAGTTGCGCTCACACTTATTTTGACTGTCATCGTAGCCCTCAAATCAGCCGATTTCGTCAGTTTCACCGCCTTGTCGCGTGGATTTAACCCCGTCACTGACCTCTCACTGATCGACGCATTCACTCGGCTTCTGACCGGCTCGGTCGGTGTGCCAGTGACAATCTTGATCGGCTGCGCCGCATTAGCGCTCATCATCGCCGTCGCATGGCTGATCTGGTGGGCGACGGGCATGTGGGCAGGTCTGGCTTTACCACGCACGGCACGGTTTGCCGCGGTTCCTCTGGCCCTTATTTCGGCGGCAATCGCGACGGCCGAGATTGGTCAGGCGCTCAATCGTTGGACCCTGCCAGCGCCTGTACCCGGGGCTGCGTTCACGGCCCGCGTCGGACTTGAACGGATCGAAATGATACGCGACACGCGCGCGCGCCTTGCCGCCTTTGATCAAGCCGCCGCAGAAGATCCATTTGTCGATACGACGGGGCTCTTCGACCAGATCGACCGTGACGTGCTGATCATCTTCATCGAAAGCTATGGGCGCACCAGTTTTGACACACCTCTTTATGCTGAGACCCATCGCGCCACGTTGGAGGCAGCTGAGGCGCGCCTCAGCAGCCTTGGCCTGTCGATGCAATCGGGATTCCTTACCTCCCCAACACAAGGCGGACAAAGCTGGCTGGCCCATGCGACTTTCGCGAATGGGCTGTGGGTCGACAACCAGATCAGTTATGCCGCCGCCTTAGCCAGTGGCCGCAACAACCTGTACCATCACGCCGCCGCCAACGGGTTTCGTACTGCCACTCTGATGCCGCAGATCACGCTGGATTGGCCCGAGGCCGACATGATGGGGTTCGAGGATGTGTTGGTTGCGGCCGATACTGGCTATGCCGGCCTACCCTTCAATTGGGTCACGATGCCCGACCAGTACACGCTGGCCACGCTCGACCGGCTGCTCCGCGACGGCTCAGATCCGCGCCGCCTGTTCGCTCAGATTGCCCTCGTCTCCTCCCACGCGCCCTGGACGCCGGTGCCCGAGCTTCTGCCATGGAACGAGATCACCGACGGCTCCGAATTCAACGATATGGCATTGGCAGGTGATCCTCCTGAAGTCGTCTGGCGCGACCACGACCGTGTTCGCGACCAGTACCGCCTTGCCGTCGACTATGCTCTGCAGGTCGTATTCGACTATATCGCTTTGCACGCCGAAAACCCGCCGCTTGTCATCGCGCTAGGCGATCATCAGGCGGCCGGTTTCATTGGCTTGGACGACCGGGCCGAAGTGCCTGTCCACGTGATTGGACCGGACGCTTTGGTCTCTCGGCTGACGTCGCTTGCACCCGCACCTGGCCTCTTGCCGCCATCAGACAGCCCTGCCCTTGGGATGGAGATGGCCCGCGATATTGTCCTGCACGCATTCCGCAGCGATGCAACGGAGCTGGGGAATTGAACACGCATCTTACAATGCCCTGGTGGCTTAGGATTGTGTTGCAGTCGTTTGTGCTTGCAGCGCTTGCATACCTTCTGTTTCGCACTGTGAATTGGGCTGAGGCATGGACGCTCCTCACCGGCGCCAACATATTGCTTCTGTTTGTCGCAGCCCTGCTTTTGACACTGCAGACAATCCTGTCGGCTTTTCGCTGGCGTCTGACCGCCGCCCGTCTCGGGATAGATTTGCCGGCGGGTCAGGCCATTCGCGAATACTACCTCAGTCAGGTCGTCAACCAATCCTTGCCCGGAGGTGTGCTTGGGGATGCGGGGCGCGCCGTACGCACCCGCGGTCCTGCCGGGCTTCTGGCATCCGGGCAGTCAGTTCTTTTTGAACGGATTGCAGGGCAGATTGGGCTGTTGGTCGTGCTGATAAGCGCGCTGGTCCTCAACGCGCTTGACCCATCCGGCTTGCAATGGCCGTGGGGCGTTCAGGTTGCGATCTGGGGTGCGCTTGCGGTCTTGGCTCTAGTGTCGTTTGCGGCTCTCATCTTCCGCCGCAGTTTCATGGGGCACGGCCTAGCGCAGTTTCACCACGCGGTTTTGGCCGCGCCGGTTTTTTCCCGCCAAGCCAATCTCAGCATCGCAACCGCCGCGCTGAATGTTTCAGCCTTTTCCCTTTGCGCCATCGCAATTGGCGCGCCGATGCCCCTGCTTTACGCGGCAGCCCTTGTCCCGATGATCCTTTTCGCGATGGTTCTGCCCCTCTCTGTCAGCGGGTGGGGATTGCGCGAAGGCGCTGCTGCAATTCTGTTTCCGATCGCGGGTCTTTCCTCCGGCGCGGGGCTCGCGGCATCCGTCGCGTTTGGCCTTACCTTTCTGGCTGTGACCCTTCCCGGCCTTCTGATGCTTCGCCATGCGCCAAAACTCACCGCCGATCACAAATTCAGGAGCGAAGCCTTGAGTTTTCGCCCAGATGACTGAAAACTGTCAACAAAACTATACACTTGCAACGAACAGGACTTTCACATGAAATCTTCTTCCGGCCTCTCTCGTCGCTCCCTTCTGGCCACCGGCGCCGGCGCGTTTGGCGCAGCCTCCCTCGGGCTGTCGCCACGCCTGCTCCATGCTCAGACGGCGGTTAACTTCCAGCTGTCCTGGCTTCACTCGACACAATTCGCGGGCAGCTACATCGCACAAGATCGCGGATTTTGGGCGGAACGCGGCCTCTCCGTCGCCCTGCAACCCGGCGGGCCCAACGCGCCGGTCGAACCGCCCGTTGTATCAGGAACTGCGCTTATGGGCATCTCGGCCGCCGACTACACCGCCGCCGCCGTCTCGGAAGGCGCACCGTTCAAGATCATCGGCGTCGCGATGCAGAACAACCCGTTCGCCATCGCCTCACTTTCCGCCAACCCAGTAAACCAGCCGTCGGACATGGAAGGGATGCGCATCGGTATGGCGCTGGCCAACACGCCCGTGTTGCAGGCGCTTTGCACCATCAACGACGTCGATTTCGACGCGATCGAGATCGTGCCGACGCAATATTCGCCCCAGCCCCTTGTCGCAGGTGAAGTCGATTGCCTGCTGTGTTGGGCCACCGACCTGCCCGTCGCCATGACCGTTCAAGGCGTCGAGAATGAGACGATGCTGATGGCGGATCACGGTTATGCCGTCCATTCGCAAACCTACATCGTGACCGAAGACAGCCTCGCCAACCGCCGCGCCGACATCGTGGCGCTGATGGCTGGCGAAGTCGCCGGTTGGGCCGCCTACCGCGAAGACACCGCCGCCGCGACCGACCTGACATTGGCGATGTTCCCCGATGCGGGCCTCGACCGTGAAACGCAGTTGTTGCAGGCCGAACGTCAGGTGCCGCTGATGTTCTCGGACCTGACCGATGCAAACGGCTTCGGCTGGTGGACCGATGAAACGGTTGCCGCCAACATCGAAACCCTCGGGCTTCTGGGCCGTGAGGTGACAGCGGATCTCTGGGATCGCTCGATCCTTGAAGAGGTTCACGGCTAAGCCTCGTTCATGTCCGTCGAGATCATCTGCAAAGGTCTGGCCAAGACTTATACCGGCGGGGTTGAGGCGGTGCGTCCGCTCGACCTTACCCTGGTGGCGGGCCAGACCACGGCGCTTGTCGGGCCTTCGGGCTGCGGCAAGTCCACGCTATTGCGAATGATCGCAGGGCTGGAGGATGCATCCTCCGGGACGCTCACGATCGGCGGTGCACCCGCCGCCGATACCCTTGCCCGCGCCGGGCTTGCCGTGGCCTTTCAGGATCCCTCGCTTCTGCCGTGGCGCACGGTCCGCCAAAATATCGAGCTGGCTCTGGACCTGGCCCGCAAACCGCGCAAGGCGGCTGATATCGACCAGCTTATACATCTGGTGGGCCTCGATGGCTTTGCCGATACCCGCCCCGGGGCCCTTTCGGGGGGGATGCGCCAACGCGCGGCAATTGCCCGGGCGCTGTCCACAAACCCTGACTTGTTGCTTCTGGACGAACCCTTTGGTGCCGTTGACGAACTCACCCGCGCGCAGCTTGCCGCCGACCTGCCCGGCATATGGGAGGCACGCGGAACAACAACGCTTTTGGTCACCCATTCGGTGACAGAGGCTGTGACTTTATCCGATAGGATTATTGTTCTTTCTCCGAGACCGGCCGCCATAGTGGCGGACATCAAGGTCGACTTGTCGCGTCCGCGCCCGTCAAATCTCAAGGCCCTGCCTGCGTTTCAAACCCATGTTGATGCAACCTTCGCAGCGCTCAGCCACGGCGTGGCCGACACTTTGCCCAAAGCCGCCCAATGACGCATGCAAGGCAATGGATCGGGCCGATCCTGGCCCTTGTCCTTTGGGAGGGGTTTGCCCATCTTTTCGCCAGTGCCTTTGTCCTCGCGGCACCTTCTGCAATCCTACTCTACCTGTATGAAAATGCAGGGCTTTTGACGCGCGCTCTTGGTGTCACGCTCGCCAACGCCGCTGCAGGATTCTTGATCGGCAATGCCGCAGCCATCCTGCTTGCCGGTCTTGCTATCGCACTTCCGCGCAGCGAAAACATCGTGCGTGCTCTGGCCCTTGTGGTTTTTTGTCTTCCGCTTGTAGCCACCGGACCCGTCCTGCGCATCCTCTTTGGCCCCGGCGCAGGGCCGCAGATTACGCTCGCCGCGTTGGCCGTTTACTACACCACGTTAATCCCGCTCCTCGTCGGCCTGCGCGCCGTTCCCTCCGATTGGCTGGATCTTGTGCGCAGCTATGGTCGTGGCCGGATGACCGCGCTGCTTCGTGTGCGCGCCATGGCGTCCTTTCCTTACCTGGTCGCAGGCCTGCAAATCGCAGCACCTGCCGCGTTTCTCGGTGCCATGGTAGGTGAATTCACGGGGGCTGAGCGTGGCATGGGCGTGCTGACAATCCGTGCGATGCGGGACCTCAACATCGAGATGACCTGGGCCCTTGCAACTGTAGCCACAGCCGTCGCGGTCTTGGCCTACCTTGCGATTGGCTACGCTGCGCGCCGGGTCCTGACGGAAGAGCCACCTGTGATCCTTGCAGCCCCCGCCGCCAAGCGCCGTAATCTGTTCTCATCGATCGCCATGGTTACCTTCAGCACCGCTGCCATCCTCGCCCTTTGGTGGGTCGGCCTCGATGCACTGAACCTGTCTTCGTTCTTTGCCAAACGCCCTGACGATCTGGTGGACGCACTCTTTCTTGCTCCCGACGCAACCCAAACACGCGCAGCCCTTGCGGCAGCATTGAGTGAGACGCTCATTTTCCTTTTCCCAGGCTATCTCGCCGGATTGCTGGCAGGTGCGACGCTCGCCATGGCCATCATCCTCGCCCCATCACTTGCCAATACGGCTATGCCGCTGGCCATCGCGCTGCGGTCAGTTCCGATCATCACAACCGCGCCGCTGGTCGTCCTGCTCCTCGGGCGCGGTGCTGTTGGAACGGTCACACTCATCGCCATCATGGTCTTCTTCCCCACCTTCATCGCGTGCCTTCACGGATTGCGTCAGGCCCCGGGGCGCGCGACGGATGTCATGCGCTCCTACGCTGCGTCTGACATGGCAATCCTGCGACATGTGCGCGTGCCCGCCATGCTGCCCGCCTTCTTCGCTGCCGCCCGTATTAACGTGCCCGCCTCAATCCTTGCGGTGACGGTTGTCGAATGGCTCGCCACCGGTAATGGCCTCGGCGCGCTTATGGCGCTGTCAGCGTCTCTGTCGGACTACGACATGCTCTGGAGCGCGGTTGTCCTGACCACTTTGCTTGCAGTCCTGGGCTACGGCCTTGTCGGAGCGCTTGAGCGACGGGTGCTACAAACCTACGCGCCGGAGCAATTGGCATGAAACAGGCCGCCTTTGCCATTCCCGGCGAGCTTACAACGCTGACGGGTGGCTATATCTACGAACGCCGCCTGTTAGAGGGGCTTCGCGATCTTGGGCATGACGTGGACCATATCGCATTGGGCGACACGTTTCCCGCGCCCACCGAAAAGCATATGACTCACGCCATCACCGAACTTACGGCCCTGCCAAGCGACCGCGCGCTGATCCTTGATGGCCTTGTCTACGGATCCATCAACACCGCTGGTCTGGCGCAGGTTCGCGCGCCCATCATCGCAATGATCCACCATCCATTGGCATTGGAAACCGGCCTGGACTCGCAGACCAAAGCACATCTTTTCAAGACGGAGCGGGACAATCTTGCGCTCGCCGCGCATGTCCTCGTCCCCAGCCCGCACACAGCCAAGATCCTGATCGGCGACTACGATGTACCAGAGTCCAAGATCACGATCGCGCAACCCGGCACCCTTCGCCCGACCATGCCCCATACGCCCACGCAACCTCCGCTGATCCTGTCTGTGGGCATCCAGCATCCACGCAAGGGCCACGACATCCTGCTCAAAGCATTGGCCATATTGACTCATCTCGACTGGCACGCAACGATCGTGGGCTCTCCCTACGATCCTGACCATGCGCAAGCGCTCGAGAATTTGCGATGTGACCTCGCGCTTTCCGACCGCGTCACCCTTGCAGGGCGCCTGCCCCAACCCGACCTAGACCAGCTCTATGCACAGGCCACGCTGTTCGCCCTTGCGACAAGGTACGAAGGTTACGGCATCGTCTTTGACGAAGCCCTTGCGCGCGGCTTGCCCATTGTCACGTGCGCGACGGGGGCTGTCCCGGAAACCGTACCGGCGGATGCCGGTCTACTCGTCCCGCCGGACGATGCGACCGCCTTGGCCGGCGCATTGGACACGATGCTAACCGACCACACCAAGCGGTCAGCGGCGGCGCAAGCCGCGCAACGGGCGGGTGCGGCCCTGCCGACATGGGCAAACACCGCGCGCACGGCTAGCAATGTCTTGAACAGTCTATGACAAGCCTCCGCCGCTCCTTCGATGTCTACTACCGCGACGCGGCGCGCACGGACCGAATGGACCGGCTGAATGCGCGCTTCATGCGTCCCGGTGACCTTGCTTTTGACATTGGTGCCCATGTGGGTGATCGGACGGCCAGTTTCCTGCGCCTCGGCGCGCGCGTGTTGGCCGTTGAGCCGCAACCCCGGGTCTTCCGCGCTCTACGTCTGATCCATGGCCGCAACCCGAACGCTATCCTGATGCAATCCGCTGTTGGCGCGGAGCATGGCACACTCCCCTTTCACATCAACTCGTCCAATCCGACGGTATCAACGGCGTCCGGCGAACTGGTGAAAGCCGCACAGAACGCGCAGGCATGGAGCACCCAAACTTGGGACAGCCAGATCGACGTACCGGTGACGACTCTGGACGATTTGATAGCGACCCACGGAATACCGGAGTTCATCAAGATCGATATTGAGGGCTATGAGTTCGAAGCCCTCAAAGGACTTAGCCACCCCATTCCCGCACTATCCTTTGAATTTACCACGCTGCAACGCGCCGTCGCGATAGACTGCCTTGATCGCTTGGCGGAGCTCGGGACCTATCGCTTCAATTTGAGCCTTGGGGAAGACCATGTTCTGCGCCCCGATTGGTTGCCGGCAACTGACATGGCCCGCCTACTCATCGACCTGCCAGAAGCCGCCAATTCCGGAGACATCTTCGCGAAGCGGATGGATGCCATTGAGACGTAGACGCCACGGTCCGAACGCACCATGCTGCTGACATGACGCAATACCACCAGCCTTTCGCATGCTTGATCGCGGTTGATCCCGAAACGGCGCGGATCACACATGTCAGCGAGACGTGCCACGATATCCTGGGTCTTGAAGCGCCCCAAATACTCAACGCGAACATGCGTGATCTTCTGGGGGTCGAGCTGTGGCACGGACTGCGCAATGCCGCGTCAAATCCTGCCTTCACAGGCAGCGCAGTTGCTGTTGCGGGCGTAGGGGATCTCGGCACGTCTCACAATGTGCGCGCCTTCGCATCCGATCGGCTGTACGTGGTTGAAGTGTTCCCGAAACATGCACCCGAGTTCGGAAGCACCGCCACAATCGATATCGCCCAAGCCGTCATGTCCCAGCTCTTGCCGCAAGAGCTGACGCTTGGCTTGGCCGAACAACTCGCTACGCTTCTGCGTCATTTTACGGGGTCCGACCATGTCCTGATCTGGAACCGGCAAAGCGCTGATATGGCCTTATGTATTGCTGAGTCGAAGCGGCGCAGCAGAGACAGCGCGCTGCAGGAAATGGCCCATTGGGCAGATCTTTGGCCCAGTGACACCGGAACGATTGGCGTGATTGCCGATGCACAGGCAGGGCCAGTTCCCTTGCTCGCGACGGCAGATCAACCTGCATGCGACGTGGATCTGTCCTTGGCGTTGTCGCGCACCCCGGCATCGGACGCGGTTAGCAGGTTGGCGCAAACGGGGCAGCAATCCTCCGTCACTTTGCGACTGAGCCGGAATGGTGCGCCATGGGGTGTGATCGAATGCCAAAGTGCGCGACACAGGGTGCCATCCGCTGAATTGATGGCGCTCTGCAACGTGTTGCTGCCTTTTTTGGATGCAAAGCTCCAGCTTTTGGGCCGGGCTTAACGCTTCCGGTCCAGCAAAGAAGTGACGAGGTCAAGCAACTCGGCTTCTTTGATCGGTTTTTTCAGTTCGTCCGTGGCGCCAATTGCGCGGGCCGTCGTCAGGATGTCGCGCATACCTGGGTTTTTGTACGTTCCGGTGACCGCGATGATCGGCACATTTGACTGCGTGCATTCACGCCCCATCAGGCGCCTGACCTTCCCGATCAGACTGATCCCACCATCGGGCTGGCTTCGCCCTCCCACCTGCACAATGATATCCGTGATGATAAGATCAAACCGTTCGGTCGAAGCCGCATTCAAAGCATCCGTCGCGTTCGAACAACTTACCACGTCGTGGCCATTTTCCTCGAGAATTCCGACCACGTGTGCGCTCTGAAGTGCGTCATCCTCCATCAAGAGTACGTTCGCCATTTACCGCCCTCCAAAAAGAAAGGCACCGAACCTATCATGGCGGGTGCTGCCGTTTGGTTAATCCTTCCACCGCGAATTTGCAAAAGACATCGCGACGCGCGACAAGTGGCGCGCTGAATGGACGTCACGGACAGGTCGATCCAAAATATGAAAACACCCCTTCTGCTATTGCCGGGCATGATGTGCGACGCGCGACTGTTTCAACCGCAGTTCACCGCCTTTTCCGCCAGGCGACCCGTTATGACGGCGCCCTTGACCAATGCGAACACGATCCCGGATCTGGCCAGCAATATCCTTTCCCACGCACCGGGCCGCTTTGCGCTTGCCGGTTTATCGATGGGCGGCATCGTCGCGATGGAGATAGCGCGCCAGGCGCCGGACCGGATTGAACGGATTGCACTGCTCGATACCAACCCCTTGGACGAACCGCCAGAGCGCGCCGCCGCCCGGGAGCCGCAGATCGCAGACGTGCGCGCCGGTGGTCTGCGCCGGGTCATGCGCGACGAGATGAAGCCAAATTACCTCGCCGATGGCCCCAACCAGGGTGCCATCCTAGATCTGTGCATGGCCATGGCCGAAGCCCTAGGGCCCGAGGTGTTTGAAAGCCAATCCCGCGCGCTTCAGGTGCGGCCCGATCAATCTGACACGTTGCGCGGGCTCAACATGCCCGCTCTTGTGCTGTGCGGGGCCGAAGACACGCTTTGCCCTCTGGACCGGCACACGTTGATGCGGGATCTGCTGCCAGATGCGACGCTGGAGGTCATCGAAGGGGCCGGGCATCTGCCGACCTTGGAACAGCCAGACGCAACCAACGTGGCATTGGCGCGCTGGCTCTCGCGCTAGTCGGGCCTCCTCCGCGTTGCGGTAGTGGCAAGGGAGCATTGCATACAAAGGTATACCATTTTCTCGGTGCGAAGCGTATAGCTTTTGCACCGTCCCTACCCAAGGCCATCCCTTGCTGATCCTCACACGCACTTACCTGATTTCGGCCCTTGGCGTTGGCGCGTTCTACCTGCTGGGTCTGCCGCTTCCGTTCCTGCTCGGTCCAATCAGCGCCTGCCTGATCGCTGCTTTGGCGGGGCTGGAACTGCGCGGCCAACCGATGGTCAATGACGCCATGCGGGCCATCCTAGGCGTGGCGGTCGGGGCCACGTTGACACTATCGGTCGTGCAATCCATGGGCGCGATGTGGCCAACGCTGGCCATGATCCCGGTGATGATCGCAGCCATCGGCGCCGTCGGGATTCCCTATTTCATGAAGTTGTGGGGCTTTGATTTTGCGACCAGCTACTATTCCGCGATGCCAGGAGGTTTGCAGGACATGCTGGTCTTCGGCGAAGAAGCCGGTGGCGATGTTCGCGCCCTGTCGCTGATCCACGCCACACGGGTTCTGGTCATTGTGATGCTCCTGCCCTTCGTGCTCAGCCTTGGATGGGAAGTCGACCTCACCAATCCCCCCGGCGCTCCCGTCGCCTCCATCGCGCCTGTGCAATTGCTGCTGATGGTCGCCGCTGGTCTGATCGGCTGGCAAGGCGCAAAACGGATCGGGCTGTTCGGTGCGTCGATCCTCGGCCCGCTCATCGTCGCCGCGGTGCTGGCCATCACCGGCATTCTGCAATCTCGTCCACCGGCCGAGGCCATCTTCGCGGCGCAATTTTTCATTGGGATGGTCGTTGGTACCAAATACTCTGGCGTGACGGGCCATGAGGTTCGCCGCGATGTCGCCGCCGCCTTGGGCTTTTGCGTCATAATCCTCTTGCTGGCCCTCGCCTTTGCCGAATTGGCCGTCTTCTGGGACCTTGCCCCTCACTTGGAAGCGCTCCTTGCATTCGCGCCCGGCGGCCAGGCCGAAATGACGGTTCTGGCCCTTGTCGTTGGGGCAGATGTAGCGTTTGTCGTGGCCCATCACTTGCTGCGCATCATCGCGGTCATCCTGGGCGCGCCCATCGCAGCCCGCATTTTTGACCGTCGCTAGCACAGGCATGTCGGCGCTGAGCCAAGAGATTTCGGAAATCTGCTAGTCGCCCCAAACCCCGATGTATACGATATGTATACAAAGGGAGGCCTGCCATGACCGATACTGTTACGCGCACCCGCGCCGGAGGGCGTGCTTCACGGCGTGCGGCACGGCAGGCCATCGACGTCACGATGTTGCCCGGGCTGGAAAATACGCTCCCCTTTACGGAAGTGATGGACGGGGCGCAGGTCGAACAAATCGACGCCGCGTCGATGCACATCCTTGAAAATATCGGCGTGCAGTTCCGCGATGAAATTGCACTGGCCGATTGGAAGGCCGCCGGTGCGAAGGTCGACGGTGAGATGGTCTACCTTGACCGCAGTCTGGTAAGAGAGTTGATCGCGACGATCCCCTCAACCTTCACCCTCCATGCCCGGAACCCGAAAAACAATGTTCCCCTTGGCGGACGGCGATCGATTTTCGTGCCGATGACCGGTGCGCCCTACCTTCGTGATCTGGAGGACAAGCGCCGCAACCCGATGCTCGACGATCTGGCGATGTTCCACAAACTCAGCCACATGCTGCCTGCGATGCATTCATCCGCACACCATATCGTGGAGCCATTCGACCATCCGATCAGCCAGCGACACCTTCGCATCACCTATTCGTCGATGAAGTACTCCAACAAAACCTTCATGGGTATGACGACCAGCCCCAAGAACGCGGAAGATGTCATCGATATGTGCCGGATCCTGTTTGGCGCAGAGTTCATGGAAACCCACCCCGTGGTGACCGGCAATTGCAACGGAAATTCACCGCTCGTGTGGGACGAGACCATGCTTGGCGCACTCCGTGCCTTTAGCCGCGCGAACCAGCCGATCCTGTGCTCGCCCTTTGTGCTTGGCGGCGCGAATACGCCCGCGTCCGTCCCCGTGACTGTGGCGCAACTCAATGCCGAGGCCCTTTCGGCCCTGGCCTACACGCAAGTTGTCCGCAAAGGCGCGCCTGCGATCTACGGCCATTACCTCAGCACAGTTTCGATGAAGTCCGGCGCACCAATGGCAGGCACGCCCGAAATCAGCCTGATGAACTTCATGATCGGCCAAATGGCGCGGTTCTACGACGTCCCCTGGCGCACATCGAATACCCTGGGCGGGGCCAAGACCTTCGACGCTCAAGCGGGTTATGAAAGCGCCCACACGCTATCTGCCGTGATGCATTCGGGCGCAAATTACATCTGGCATTCCGCCGGCTGGAACGAGGCGGGCATGCATTGCTCGGTCGCAAAGTTCGTGGTGGATGCCGAGCAGTGCGCAATGGCCTACCGCATGGCGGAAGGGCCCAAATGGCACGATTTCGATGCGGCCCTTGATGCCGTCAAAGACATCGGCCCCGGCGGGCACTACCTTGGCCATCCGCACACGCAAGAAACCTTTCAAGAGGCGTTCTTCATGCCCGAATTGTTCGACAACAACTCGATTGAACAATGGGCAGCGGAAGGTTCGATCGAGATCACGGAACGCGCGCTGACCTACGCCAAGAAGCTGCTGGCCGCCTATGAAGAGCCCAAGCTTGATGTGGCTGTGAATGAAGCGTTGATGGAATACATCGCCCGCCGCGAGCGCGAGATTCCGGCGGCTGATGCGCTGAACCAAACCCATTAAGCCGCCATTCGGAGAGGCCCTAGCAGCCGGTTTACTCCAGCGCCGCGCGCCTTTCCTTCCAGCGGATCACCGCATTGCCGATCGTGTCCCGAAACGGTTGAGGCGGCAGGCGTGTGGGCGCGGCCTCTGCCGCGAAATGTCGGGTCAAATGCGTGTCGACGCCGCAAGCCATCTCGGCCGCAGCCATTCCAGTCAGCGTTCCGCGTGCCGTGCCAAGACCATTCTGCACGCAAGCGGTAAACAGCCCCTCTTCGACCTCACCGGTGACCGATGCGCCATTGCGTGACAAGCAAAGATGCCCGGCCCAGGTATATTCGGGCTTCAGCCCCGCAAGCTCCGGGAACCGCGCGTCAAATTTCGTCTGCTGGATGGCGGCGGCGCGCGCGACATCGGCCTCAGTCGCGCGCATCCCTGAACGCAAGGTGGCCACCGCCCTTGTCAAAATACGATCGCCGCCCTGCGGCGCATCAATCCGGCGCATGGAGGTGCCCATCGGGTCCGATGGCGTAATCCCCCAGCGCCCAGTACCTGCGACCGCGCCCTTGGGAAGGACGGGCGTAAAGGCCGCATAAAGAAACACATGCATCAACCGCCCCGTGGCCAGCCCGAAGCTTTCCAGATGCCCGTTGGTTGCCAAGATCACTTGAGGCGCAGCAATGCCGCCCTTGGGCACCTGAAGCCGCCACACATGACCAATCCGCTTTATCGAAATACATGCCGAATGCTCATGGAGAGCAACCGTCTGCGACAGACCTTCCGCCAAGCCTCGAATATATCCGGCTGGTTGCAGCATCGCAGTGCCAGGCGTGTAGAGGCCGGACCGATAGTAGGTGCTTCCCGTCATCTCCGCCATCGCCTGCGCGTCAAGCAGGTCATAAGGTTCCCCCAACGCATCCAGATGCGCGGCGTAGCTTTGGTTTTGCGCATCCGCCGCGTCGCTGACAGCGCCGTTAACCTTGCCCGCGGGATCGAAGAAGTCGGCACAGATGCCGTAGTCTTCGACTGCATCCCGCGCAAAGGCGATGGCGTGCCGGTTCATGTCAATCTGGGCGCGATCATCGCCCGCACCCGCGTAGTCATGGCTTGTCAGTTCATGCGGCAGGTCGATCATGAAGCCGGAGTTGCGCCCGGCCGCCCCTTCCGCAATTTGGCCGGCCTCCAACACGACAATCCGCGCGTCTGGACGCAATTGCACCAGCCGCCGCGCTGCGGACAAGCCTGCGAACCCGGCCCCGATAATCACAAGATCTGCGGTGATCTCTTCCTCAAGCCGGGGATAGCGCGGGCCGGGCCCGAGGATCGAGGACCAGGCGGCATCGCCACGATGTTTCGGCAGGCGCCGGGCGACGTAGCGGCTCAATCCACCGCCTCATCTTCGTCATCGCTCAGGTCGATCCAAATGGTCTTGAGTTGGGTGTACTGGTCATGGGCCTGCAAACCGTTGTCACGGCCCCCGAACCCCGATTGCTTCCAACCGCCGAAAGGCGTGGTGATGTCGCCCTCCCCAAAACTGTTCACCGTAACCGTGCCGGCCTTGAGCATCCGCGCACCCCGGATGGCGCGCTTCGCATTTGCGGTGAACAGGCTGGCACACAAACCATAGGGTGTGTCGTTGGCCAAGCTGATCGCTTCGTCGAACCCGGACACTGTCAAAACTGACAAGATCGGGCCAAAGATTTCCTCTCTGGCCTGCGGGCTGGAGGGATCCGTTTCAATGCATGTCGGGACGACGCGACCATCTTCCGCCTTACCACCAAAAACGACTTCAAGATCACCACTCAAATAACTGGAAACCTTATTGAAATGCGCTTCCGAGACCAACGCACCAACACGCACCTCGGGATCCAGTGGATCGCCCACAGGCCATTCGCGCACATGGGCCGCGATCCGCTCCAACAGCGGGGCTTTCACCGCCTCATGCACGATCAACCGAGATGTAGCTGAACAATTCTCGCCCATGTTCCAATAGGCACCGTTCACGATATGCGCCGCCACCCGGTCGAGGTTTTCAGCGTCCTCCATTACGATAGCGGGGTTCTTCCCGCCCATCTCAAGCACCACCTCTTTTGCATTACTTTCAGCAGCATAGGAGAGGAACTTGCATCCGGTTTCCGTTGAACCTGTGAACGACACCATGTCGATATCCATGTGCCGCCCAATGGGCTCACCCACATCAGCACCCAGTCCCGGAACAACATTCAACACCCCGCGGGGCACCCCGGCCTCCATCGCCAATTCCGCAAGGCGAAGGGCGGTCAAAGATGTCTCCTCGGCCGGTTTCAGCACCACCGAACATCCCGACGCGAGGGCCGGGCCGATCTTCCACGCCATCATCAAAAGCGGGAAGTTCCACGGCAGGACAAGGCCCACCACGCCGACGGGTTCACGCACCACCATGGCGATATGATCATCCGATGCCGGTGAAACGAAATCATAAATCTTATCAATTGCTTCTGCGTGCCACTTAATGCAGTTGATGGCTTCGGGCACATCGACCGTTTCGCAGTCGAAGATGGTTTTGCCCGAATCCACACTCTCCAAGACGGCCAGTTCGCGCGCGTTACGTGTCATCAACTTGCACAGGCGGATCAGAACATCCTTCCGCTCCGACGGATGCAGTCGCGACCACCGACCATCCTCAAAGGCCTCCCGCGCCTTTTCGACGGCGATCTCAACATCCTCGGCTCCGCAGGAAGCCACTTTCGCAATAACCTCTCCTGTCGCCGGGTTAATGCTGTTGAATGTCTTGCCCGAGATCGCCTGCCGGAACCCACCGTCAATGAAGGCGCCACCGGGCGGGTCCAGATCCGCGGCCAATGCGCGGTATTCCTGTGCCGTCAAAAGATCCATCGCCTCAGCCCTCCGCCTCGATCGCAGCCACAGTACGTTTGACCACGGCCACCACCTGTTCCAACGCGCGCTTGTCGTCCTTGTTCAGCGGCTTGAGCGGCACACGTACATCCGTGCAGTCGATGCCCTGCATACTGACCCCGTACTTGATCGTAGCCACGAACTTGCCGCCCTGTTCCAACACGCGCATCAAAGGCAGAAGCGCCGACATGATGCGGCGGCCCTTGGCAAAATCCCCATCCACCACACAGGCACGGTACAGCGCCACATGTTCGCGCGGCAAAAAGTTGGACCCGCCGCACACCCAGAACGGCGCGCCCCAGGCAAAGAATTCCAACGCCTGGTCATCCATCCCGCAGCCAAGCTGAATATGCGGATAATCGCGCGCCAGCAGATGCACGCGATTGATATCGCCAGAGCTCTCCTTGATCCCGCAGAAGTTGCGGGAGCGTCCGACGCGATCCAGAAATTCCTCGCCCATATTTGTGCCGGTCCGACCCGGATAATTGTAAAGCATGATGGGCAAGTTCGCGGCCCGGTCGATGGCGAGCGCATTCAACGCGTTTTCACGATCCGTGGGCACCGCATAGGGTGGCGAGGCCAGCAGGATCGCGTCTGCTTCCATCCCACGCGCGGCCTCGGCCAGTGCAAGACTATCCGAGGTCAACATCGCCCCCGTGCCCACCACCAAAGGCAGGCGTCCATTCAACCGATCCTTCGTGAACCGCGCGATCTCGACCCGTTCGGCAAGGGTCTGCGCATAGTTCTCTCCGGTCGAGCCGCCGGAGATCAGACCATTGACGCCATTCTCGACCAACCATTCCACGACATCCGCCAAGCGGTCCCAATGGACCGAGCCATCTTGGGCATAGGGCGTCACTACTGGCGTGTAGATTCCGTCGAAGTTGAAGATTGGGGTCACGACGCGCCTCCGCCCGCAAGATCATCGCCCAAACCCAAATCGAGCGGCGTGGGCAGCACAAAACGCCCGATCTCATCCCGGCTCAACGCCCAATGCGCCTCAGCCAACGCAGCGGCGGCGTCTTCGTCGCCCGCCTCAATTGCGGCAATGATCGCCTCGTGGTGTTCGCTGGCCTTCGCCAGATTGTCCGCCATCTGCTGGTTTTTGGGTTGGTAGAACGTCATCCCGATCCGCGCATGATCAATCAACAAGCGCTGGAAGGACGGGATCAGGTACACGTTGCCCGCCATCTCGCCCGTGATCTCGTGAAAGCGGGAATTCGTCAGCGCCCGCTCCGCCGCGCTGCCTTGGCGAAGGGCTGCGGTGAAGGCGTTCTGCGCGGCCTTCAGCTGCGTGATCTGCGCGGCCGTGGCATTGCAGGCCGCCAGCCGCAAGATCGCGGAATAGATCATCGGTGCTACAAGGAAGAAGTCGCGCAACGTTGTGTGCGACAGCGCCGCCACCCGGGCGCCCTTGTTCTCGCGCAACTCGACATATCCTGCGCCATCAAGGTCGCGAAACACCTCGCGCACGGGCGTTCGGCTTAGGCCGAAGCGCTCGCAGATTGCGACCTCATCCAAGTCACTGCCTGGGTGATAGTCCAGCGTAAGGATACTCGCCCGCAAGTGATCGGCCAAAGCCGCCTTGCGGTTTCGCGGAGAAAGATGATCAGCAGCCATGGGCGGACGCTAGACCCGAATCTTGCCTGAATACAATATGTATATTCTACGTCACGCGCTGGCGGGTCAGATATTCAGGGCGGTCCCAAAGGCGGTCTCGCAGGATCTCGGCCAGGATGGCAACGGCGCCTTTGACGTCGCTTTCATCGAGGTACAGCGGCGTGAAACCGAAGCGCATGATATCTGGCGCGCGGAAATCGCCGATTACATCGCGCGCAATCAGCGCCTGCATTGCGGCATAGCCATGCTCGAAATGGAAGGAGACCTGGCTGCCCCGCTGCGCTGCGTCACGCGGACTCGCCAGGCGAAGATCCGGACAACGCGCCTCCACCTCGTGAATGAACAGCTCAGACAGGTGGATAGAGGCGGCGCGAAGCTCGGCCATATCAACCTCCCCCCAAATCGCCATCGCCTCTTCCAGCGCGGCCATTTGCAATACAGGCGGCGTGCCCACGCGCATCCGTTCGATCCCCGGCGCAGGGCGATAGTCGAGATCAAAGGCAAATGGCGCCTCATGCCCCAGCCACCCCGCGAGCGCGGGGTTGATGCTGTCGGCCAGATCAGGCCGAACATAGATGAACGCCGGCGCGCCCGGCCCCCCGTTGAGGTATTTGTAGGTGCAGCCAACGGCGAATTCGGCGTTTGAACCAGCCATATCTACAGGAACAGCCCCAGCTGAATGGGCAAGGTCCCAAACCATCACGGCCCCTGCCCCATGCGCCGTGGCGGTGATCGCATTCATGTCGTGCATCCGACCGGTGCGGTAGTCGACCTGCGTCAACGTCACCGCCGCGATGTCTTCCGAGATCGCACCGGCCACATCCTCGGGTGCCACCACGCGCAATTCATGCCCCTGCCCCAGATGCCGCACCAAGCCTTCGGCCATGTAGAGATCCGTAGGGAAATTGCCGATGTCCGACAGGATCACTTTGCGCTCTGGCCGCATTTGCAAAGCTGCCGAAAGCGCCTGATACACCTTCAGCGACAGCGTATCCCCCATGACGACTGAGCCCTCAGGCGCGCCAATGATGCGGCCGACCATGTCCCCCACGCGACTTGGCTGCGCCATCCACCCACAGGCGTTCCAGCCCTTGATCAACTGGCCGCCCCATTCATCCGTCATCTTTTGCGCGACGCGCGCGGCGACCCCTTTCGGCAAGGGCCCAAGCGAGTTCCCGTCGAGGTAGATCATCCCCTCCGGCAGCTCAAAGCGATCCTTCATCGGCAAGCTCATAGCTGCCCCCTTACGTTCCAAAGCTCCGGAAACAGCTCCACCTCCAGCATTCGACGCAGATATTGCACGCCCGACGTGCCGCCGGTGCCGCGCTTGAAGCCAATGATCCGTTCTACCGTCGTCACATGATTGAACCGCCAGCGGCGGAAGTAATCCTCAAGATCGACCAACTTCTCCGCCAACTCATAAAGCGACCAATGTGCACTCGGGTCGCGGTAAACTTCCGCCCATGCATCCTCGATTGCCGCGACCGGCGTGTGCGGTGCATCCATGGCGGGCGCGGGCAACGCCGGGTCCAGCTTTTGAACAGCCACAGCATAAAGCGACGGGCGCGTCAGTTCTGCGGCCAGCATGGCATGCAGCGCCGGGCGGTGTTCATGGACCCGCATCATGGCGGTGTTGCGGTTGCCGAGGATGTATTCGATCAACCGGTATTGGTGTGACTGGAACCCGCTCGACTCGCCCAGGTCTTCTCGAAAGGCCGTATACTCCGATGGCGTCATCGTGCGCAGCACATCCCACGCGCCGTTCAACTGCTCAAAAATCCGCGCCACGCGCGTAAGCATCTTGAAAACAGGTGGGAAATCATCAGCGATCAGAGCGTCGCGGGCCGCATTCAACTCATGCAGCGCCAGGCGCATCCACAACTCAGAGGTCTGATGCTGAATGATAAACAACATCTCATCATGGGCCTGACTCTTGGGCTGTGCGGCCCCAAGAATTGGATCAAGCGCCAGATAATCGCCATAGCTCATTGCGCCGTCAAACGACATGCGCGCGCCATCAACTTCAGGGTCAAGAGGATCGGACATGGGCCGAGCGTATCTTGCAGGGCCGCACAGGCAAGCCGGAAAGCGCGGCGTTTAGCTACCTGCGGCCACACCCACCCGATGCCGGGCGGGTCCAAACAGGCAGGCCAGCAACAGGATCACGCCCGCGACGGCCGCCACCATACCAGCCGCAGAGACTGAGTTGGATGCCCCAAGCCAAAGCGGCCCGTATCCCGCAAACACATAGCCAAGGATCGCCGACAGCACGGCGAACACCAAACTCCACCCAACCTGCCGTCCCAGATGGTTCGTGATCAACCGCGCAGCGGCAGGTGGGCAGATGAACATGGCGATCACGATGATGGAGCCCACAGCATCAAAGGCAGCAACGGCGGCTACGGCAGCTGCGGTAACAAGACCCAGACCAATGGTGCGGACGGGCAAACCAAGCGCACGGGCAAACCCTTCATCGAAGCTCGACAGTTTCAAGGGGCGCCAAAACAGCCATGTCAGCGCCCCGATCAACGCCGCAGCCACGGCCATGCGCAAAAGCTCCGGCGGCAGATACGACAGCGCAACCGGATCCAGCAGCGATCCCCAGCCCTCCGCCCGCAACCAGATCAATTGCTCAAGATTGCCCATAAGGGCGTGCTCAACATCCAGATGGACGCTCGACGTATCGGACTGCTCCAACAGCAAGACGCCGCCTGCGAAAAGCGAGGTAAAGACCACCCCCATCGCGGCGCCGGGTTCGATCTTGCCCATGCGGCGCACCACTTCGATCAGAAAGACCGCCACAAGCGCCGCCGCCGCAGCCCCCATCAGCATGGGCCAGGTCGCAACAACACCCGTGATCAGAAAGGCCACCACGATCCCCGGCAGTACCACATGGCTGATCGCGTCGCCGATCAGCGCTTGGCGCCGCAAGATCAGGAAGTTGCCCGGCAAGGCACAGGCAATGGCCGCGAAAATGCCGATCAGGATCGGCGTCAGCGAAAACTGAACGAACTCGGCCCCCATCACGCGCTCCCCCCGGCAAGCATATGTGTGTCGATCCAGGTTATTTCATCTGCGGTGAAGACGTCGTCGATCGGTGTCAGACCATCGTACCGCCCCGTAAGGGCCGTATCCTTATGCAAGCGGCGTGCAACGCTCCACCGACGTTCGTCCCGGGCGATGCGGGCACAGGCGGCCTGGCCGTCCTCTGTGGCCACGCCGTCGCCCCTCAAAAGCCCCTCAGCACGCAAAATTCTAAGGGTCAGGCGATCATGGATCGGCTCGTTGCGCGCGAGCGCCAGCAAACCCTGGCGCCGATGCACCCGCGTTTGGAACGCCCGGCGCGCGATCATGGCAGCCGTCACACCGCGCGTCGGCGAAAACAGCAAAGACACAACAAACAGACCCGTGGCGACCAACACAATGATTGGTCCTGTCGGCAAGGCCGGCGCCGTTGCGGACAAAGCCGCGCCAACCCAGCCCGAAAGGCCGCCAATAACGCCCGCAATCCAGACGACCCTTTCGGCCCGATCCGCCCAGAAGCGTGCCGTGACTGGTGGGATAATCAGAAGCGCCACGATCAGGATCAGCCCGACCAGCTTCAAACCTACAACCGTGACGGCCAGCACCACAGCCATCATCGCCAGATCGATCCGTCGCACATCTACGCCGCGGGCCGCAGCAAAAGCCGGGTCAAAGGCCACAAGCGTCATGGGGCGGCGCAACAACCAGATGGCGGTGACCACCAACAGACCGCCGCCCGCGATCAGCAGCGCGTCCTGCAGAAGCATGCCGGCAGTGGAGCCAAGCAGAAAATCCTCTAGCCCCGCCTGCCGCCCGCGGCTCATCCCCTGAATGACGGTCAACAGCACGACGCCAAGCCCGAAGAACGTGGACAGCACCGCACCAATCGCCGCGTCCTCCGACAGGCGTGTCCGGCGCACCATCCATTCCACCGCCAACAAGCCAATCCACGCCGAAATGGCGGAGCCTGCGAGCAACCCAATCAGCGCGCGCCCGTCACCGCCGAGCGCGACCATCACGATGAATGCCAGCCCCACGCCGGGCAAAGTGGCATGCGCGACGGCATCCGAGACAAGCGCCCGGTTCCGCAGGAACAGGAATGAGCCGCCCGCGCCCGCCGCAAAGCCAAGCAGTGCTGCCCCGACCGCCACCAGCGCGGCGTTGTACCCGGCCTGAAAGAAAAGTGCGTCAAGGAACGCCGACATTACGCGCCCTGCAGCGAAAGGGCGTCGATCTGCACGGCCCCAAGCCGCCCGCCATAGGCTTCGGCAAGCGTTTCGGCCGTAAAGGTCGTTTGGACCGGCCCCTCGGCAATGCGGCGGAGGTTGACCAGCATGACATGGTCAAAATAGTCGGCAACGGTGCTCAGATCATGGTGCACGGCGATCACGCTGCGCCCCTCGGCCTTGAGGGATTTCAACACCTCGATAATGGCCGCTTCCGTTGCTGCATCGACCCCGGCAAAGGGTTCATCCAAAAGGAAAAGGTCCGCGTCTTGTGCCAAGGCACGGGCCAGAAAGACCCGCTGTTGTTGCCCCCCCGAAAGCTGTCCGATTTGACGGTCTGCAAAATCAGCCATACCGACCCGATCCAGACAGGCGCGCGCATGCGTCTTGTGCGCCCCGGTGATGCGTCGCCACAAGCCGACCTGTCCATAAAGACCCATCAAAACAACATCGAGCGCCGTGGTCGGAAAATCCCAGTCCACGCTTGCGCGTTGCGGAACGTAGGCAATGCGGTCGCGGACGCGATCCACGTCGCGACCAAACGCGCTCACGTCACCCGACACTCGGGGGATCAAGCCAAGAACAGCCTTCAGAAAGGTTGATTTCCCGGCGCCGTTCGGTCCGACGATGGCCGACATGGCTCCGACGGGAAAGGTTGCGTCCAAAGAGAATAGCGCAGGCTTTTCGCCATAGCTGACGGTCAGACCCCGAACAGCCAGGGGACTGGCGGGGTCAAGCGGTTCAGCCGATTGGAGGAGCGTCAGGTCTGCCATGTCAGTTCAGCGTAAGCGCCCCTTGCATGCCACCTTCAGGCACGTCACCGCCAAGGGCGCGTGCGATCGTTGTGACGTTGTGGTCAATCATGCCGATCCACGTGCCCTCATATGTGCCATCGGGCCCCATCGCGTCTGAGAACAGCTCACCCCCGATCACGACCTCATGGCCGCGCGCCGCAGCGCCTTCAATCAACGCGCGGATATTGCGGTCCGAGACGGAGCTTTCGACGAAAACGGCCCCGACGTCGCGCTCGACCAGAAGGTCCACAAGCTCGCCAATCCGCTGAAGACCAGCCTCGGATTCCGTTGAAATACCTTGAATTCCAACGACATCGAAGCCGTAGGCCGCCCCGAAATAGTTGAAAGCGTCGTGCGCAGTCACCAACACGCGCGCCGCATCCGGCACGGTCGAAAGGACCTGTTCGGAATAGGCGGCAAGTTGTTCGATCTGTTCTGCGTAGGCGAATGCATTTGCCCCAAACGCCTCTTCAACCTCCGGCATGGCGGCGCTGAGTTGCACTTCGATCTCGGCAACGACACCGCGCCAAAGATCGGGATCCATCCAGACATGGGGGTCGAATTGATCGCCATAATCGTCGTGCGCGAGAAGCTGGTCTTGCGGCAAAGCGGCGGCAACAGGGACCACGGTGTTCGTCTCAGAAAGCTCCAGAAGGAACTCCTCCATCTGCGCCTCTAAGTAGAGCCCGTGCCAGAACACGACATCCGCCTGTGCGGTTGCCACGATATCAGACCGCGTTTGCCGATAGGCGTGCGGATCCACACCCGGCCCCATAAGCGCCTGAACTTCAACAAATTCTCCGCCGACGACGCGCGTTGCGTCCGCAATCATTCCGGTCGTTGCGACGACATTCAACGCGTCCTGCGCGTGTACAGGTGCGGGCAACAAAGCGGCCGCCAGTGCAAACGAAACCCATGTCTTCTGCATATTCAAACCTCACATCCGAACGATGCCGTCGCATTGTATATGAGAGGCATTCGCAACTGGGTCAAGGTAATTGCGAATGATTTGCAAGAATGGGCCGATCAGCTTGCCGTGATGTAGTGGAGATCCTTGAACTGCCGCCGAAATTCAGCCGTTTCCTGGGCAAAGCCTTCTGGGTGATCGCTGCGAAGGGCGCGCGCAATCAGATCTGCCAATCTATTGATATTATGCCTTTTTTCCGCCACTCCCCAACGCACCAGCTCAGGCGTGCCGATGCGAATGGCGTTCATATCGCCTTCGATTTCGGCCATTGGAACACCGATGCCGCAGGCAATGAGCCCGGCTTTGTAAAGATGTTTGGACGCAGCCTGCCCGCCGCCGAACGCATGTGCCGGGATTGCGAATTGATGGGATTTAGTTGGCCCCTCGGCAGTCTCGAACACCGGAATTCCGTTTTCTTTCAATGCGTTTGCCAAGGCTTGTGCCGCCTCAACCATCTTGGCTGCATAGGCTTGACCATGATCACGCCAATCAAGAAGCGTGCGCGCGAGGGCGGCGGATTTGGAAGCGTCGAAATTTGCGGTCATGCCAGGAAAGGCAATGGAATCAAGCCGTTCAGCGATCGCCTCTTCGTTCGTGACGATCAATCCACCAGCTGGTCCGCCTAAGGACTTGTAGGTGCTCATCGTAATCAGATGCGCGCCGTCCGCCAGAGGGTCAGGCCAAGCCTTGCCGGCGAACAGGCCGCATTGATGGGCCGCGTCCATCAGGACTTTTGCGCCGACTTCGTCGGCGATCTCGCGGACTTCAGCCACTGGATGAGGAAGCAGGTTGAGGGAGCCGCCGAGGGTGATCAGGGTGGGCCTTTCTACTTTAATAACATCCCGTAAGGCGTTGACATCAATTGTATAGTTTTCTGCATTGATCGGCATTTCAACGATGCGCAAGCCGAACAATCCGGCGCATCCCGCGCCGTGGTGCGTGACGTGACCGCCAATGGACGCCGGCGGGACAAGGATCGTGTCGCCCGGCTTACAAATGGCCATGAAGGCGTAGAGATTGGCCATGGCGCCGGAGGCGACGCGGATCTCTGCAAAGCGAGCCTGAAAGACCTCCGCAGCCAGTTCGGCGGCGATAACCTCAATCTTTTCAATGGCCTCCAGGCCCATTTCATATTTATCGCCGGGATAGCCGAGCGACGGACGAGGGCCCATGCCGTTGGACAAGAGCGCCTCGGCGGCGGGGTTCATAACGTTGGTCGCGGGGTTCAGGTTGAAGCAGCGTTCTTCATGAATGCGTTTGTTTTCAATACCCAACGCATCGATCTTCATGCTGATTTGGGCGCTGGCCATCTGCGCGGTGTCACCGGCAATTCCCTGGACCAGATCCTCGGACAATGGGGGGACCCAGGGGCGACGGGCAAGAGACATGGGCGCAACCTTTCGCAATCGAACTGGTCGCATATTGCGGTCATGGCCTATTAAGGACAAACCAGTAATATAGAATATCTGAGTCAGAAAAACTGAGTCATCAGCCAGAATGTCCGTTTCTCCACCCCGTCCGCCCCTGCCGCCGTTGAACGCGCTGCGCGCCTTTGAAGTGGCTGCGCGGTGCGGTGGCTTTCTGGCCGCTGCCGAAGAGATGGGCGTAACGCCGGGTGCGGTTTCGCAACAGGTGTGCGTGTTGGAAGAGTGGTCCGGTGTCACGCTGTTCGAGCGCCGCTCTCGCGGCGTGCAGCTGACGCAGGATGGCGCCCGGATCGCAGCAAGTATGACCCATGCCTTCGACGCATTGGGACAGGCCGTGGCAGAGTTGCGGGCGGGCACGGAGGCGCCGACGATCACGTTGGCCACCCTGCCCTCCATTGCACAGCTTTGGCTGCCCGCGCGTCTGGGCCGTTTGCGCGCTGCATTGGGGCATCGCCAGATTTCGGTCACCGCGTTGGAAACCCCGCCGAACCTGATGCGCGAAAGCTATGACCTGTCGATCTTCTTCCAATCCGGCGACATCGGTACGCGCCTTGCCCCGGACCTGATCTTTCCGGTCTGCGCACCGAAGCTGGCCGAACGGATCAAGACGCCAGAGGATTTGAAGGAGCAAACGCTGCTCCACGATGCGTCCTGGGCCGGTGATTGGCGATATTGGGCGGAGACATCGCGGTTGGACTTGCCGAATGCTGATCTGGGGCCGCGCTATTCGCTTTATGCGCTTGTCCTGTCTGAGGCGAAGGCGGGTGCGGGTGTGGCCATGGGGCATTTGGCGTTGGTGAAGGAGGATTTGGCCGAGGGATCATTGGTGCGGCCACTGCAACGCGCGGACGCCTTTGCCGAGCGGATGTACAAGGATGGTGTGGGGACCCGTAAGGGGCTGCAATTGGAGATGAGCCACCGCTTTTCAGAGGCTGAGACCGAAGCCGTTCGCACAGCACTTTCCTAAGGCGGGATGGAAAACCGCTGTTTTCCGGCCGGAAATCTCGAGATTTCCGGCTACCCGAGCCGACGCCCCTGATCGGCATCGAACAGATGCACGGCGTTTGCCTTCAGCGCGAGGCGCATCTCGCCCGTTGCGGCCTCCTGATCCTTGGGCACGGCGACGGAGAAGTCCTGGCCCGCCATCTTGCCGTGCAGCAGGCGTTGCGCGCCGAGTTCTTCGATGATGTCGACGTTGAAGCTGAGATCTCCCTGGGCCGACGGGGCCACATCCTCGGGCCGGATACCGACCTTGATCGCGCCGGTATGGCCGTTCACCCCCGCCTGCGGCACGACTTCGCCGCCCGGTAGTGTGACACGCCCCTGCCCCGCTTCCGCGTCCAGCAGGTTCATCGGCGGCGCGCCCATGAAGCTGGCCACAAAGGTCGACGCGGGGTGTTCGTAGATCTCGTTCGGAGTGCCGATCTGTTCGATATGCCCGTTCGACAGCACGATGATGCGGTCGGCCATGGTCATGGCCTCCACCTGATCGTGGGTCACGTACATGGCCGTTGTGCCAAGGCGGCGTTGCAGCGCACGGATTTCGATCCGCATCTGGTTGCGGAGTTTCGCGTCGAGGTTCGACAGCGGCTCGTCAAAGAGGAAAAGGTCCGGCTCCCGCACGATAGCGCGGCCCATGGCGACGCGCTGGCGTTGGCCGCCGGAGAGTTGGCTTGGCCTGCGGTCGAGGAATTCGGTGAGGTTCAGCATCTCGGCCGCTTCGCGCACCTTGGCGGCGATCTGGCCCCTGTCCATGCCACGATTTTTCAGGCCGTAGCCCATGTTCCGCGCGACGGTCATATGCGGGTAAAGCGCGTAGTTCTGGAACACCATGGCGATGTTGCGGTCGGCCGGGTCGATGTCGTTGACGACACGGTCGCCGATGGAGACCTCACCTTCGGTGATGTCCTCCAGCCCCGCCACCATGCGCAGCATCGTGGATTTGCCGCAGCCGGAGGGGCCGACAAGCACGCACAATTCGCCATCGGGGATGGTGAAGGTGGAGGGTTCCAGCGCCTCGGCGCCATTGGGATAAACTTTTCTGACAGCGTTCAGGGTGACCTGAGCCATTTCTTGTTCCTTACTTATCGGATTCCGTCAGGCCCTTTACGAACCAGCTTTGGAAGAAGACAACGATGAGCACCGGGGGTGTCATCGCGATGATGGCGAGCGCCGCGGCCTGGCCGTAATCGGGGGTTTCTGACCCGTCGGCGTAGGATTGCACGATCTGGCGGATGCCGCGCACGAGGGTGAAGAGCGACTCGTCGGTGGTGATCAGCGTGGGCCAGAGATACTGGTTCCAGCCGAAGACGAACATGATGATGAACATCGCGGCGATCATGGTGCGTGAGAGCGGCACAAGGATGTCGATGAAGAATTTCACCGGCCCTGCCCCGTCGATGCGCGCGGCCTCGATCAACTCTTCCGGGACCGACAGGAAGAACTGCCGGAAAAAGAAGGTGGCGGTGGCCGATGCGATGAGCGGGATGATGAGGCCCGCATAGCTGTTGCCCATGCCGTTCTCATAAAGCCCGAAGACGGTGATGGAGGTGATGATCTCATATGACGGCAGGATGCGCACTTCGAGCGGCAGGAGCAGCGTGGTGAAGATCATCCAGAAGGCCAGCGTGGCGAACTTCAGGCGGAAATAGACAATGGCGTAGGCCGCCATCATGCCCACGACGATCTTGCCGATGGCAAAGCCCAGGCCCAGGATCAGCGAGTTGGCGAGCATCGTGACACCGTTCACAGAGTCGGTGAAGCCGCCATATTCAAAGAGCGCGGCGTCGTAGTTGGTGCCGAGCTGATCGGAGAAGCCGAATTGCATGCCTTCGCGGTGGACGGTGATCGCGTCCCACGAAGAGGTCGCGAAGACCATGTAGACGGGCACCAGCATCAAGAGCGCGCCGGCAATCAGGATGGCGTGGTCGGCCACATGATCCCAGCGGATGCGTTTACGGGGGCGGGCCACGGGGGTTGCGGTGACGCGGGTTTCAGTAATGTCAGCCATAGTCCTGCCCCCCTTACGTGTAGTGAATGCGGCGTTCCAGAAAGCGGAACTGCACGATTGTTAATATGAGGACGAGGACCATCAGAACGACCGATTGCGCCGACGACCCGCCCAGATCACCGCCCCGGAAGCCGTCCACATAGACGCGGTAGACGAGCGTGAGCGGGTTGTTCCCGGGCTCGCCCTTCACGATCGTATCGATGATGCCGAAGGTGTCGAAAAGCGAATAGGTGATGTTTATGATCAGCAGGAAGAAGCCTGTGGGCGCCAGCAGCGGAAAGGTGATGTCCCAAAAGCGGCTGGTGCCTGAGCGATTGTCGATCATCGCGGCCTCGCGCACCGATTGTGGGATCGCTTGCAGGCCGGAGAGGAAGAAGATGAAATTCACCGGGATCTGCTTCCAGACCGAAACGACGATCATTGCCGAAGCCGTATCCCAGTAATTCACGCCAAGGCGGTATTCGTATCCGAAGAAGGCCAGCAGTTGAGTGATGTTGCCGCGCGATTGGTCGAACAGCATCACACCGATCAGGCCCGCGACCGGCGGTGCGATGGCGTAGACCCACATCAGCAGTGTGCGATAGGTCTTGGCGCCGCGGATCACCTTGTCGGCCTTGACCGCCAGTAGCAGTGCGATGCCAAGAGAGAAGAAGGTGACGAGCACGGTGAAGATGACCGTGAAGTTCAGCGCGTTGATATAATTGGTCGAGTCGATCAGGCGGGTGTAATTCTCGGCCCCCACAAAGGTTGAGGTGAAGCCGAACATGTCCTGCGCGTAGAACGACGATTGCACCGCATAAGCGGCGGGCCAGTAGAAAAAGATCGCGATGATCACAAGCTGCGGCAGAAGCAGCAGGATCGGAAAGCCGATATGGCCGAAGGCGGCGCGTTTCATGGGGGCCCTGTTCGTGTCGTTTTGTTGGTGCAACGGGGGCCGAATGGCTCGGCCCCCGTCGGATCTTTCAGGTCAGGCTTAGCCCTGGGTTTGCGCGAAACGCTCCAGCAGGTCGTTGGCCTCGGCCTCGATGATCTCAAAGGCTTCGTCCACGGTGGCCTCACCGGTCAGGATGCGGCTGTATTCGCGGTTCATCACGTCCCGGATCTGGACGTAGAAGCCCATGCGGTAGCCGCGGGTGTAGTCACCGGCCGGCAGCGACAGCTGCTGGATGCCAACTTCGGCAGCCGGGAACGCCTCATAATGGCCCTGCTCACCGGCGGCGGCGTAAGCGGCCGTAGTGATCGGCACGTAGCCGGTTTCGGTATGCCACATGACCTGTGCATCGACGCTGTCGAGATAGTCGAAGAACGCGGCGGTTGCCGCGTTTTCCTCAGCATCGAAGCCCGACATTGCGAAGAGAGCCGCGCCCCCGATGAAGGTCTGCGTGGGCTCGGTCGTTACACCTTCCCAGTAGGGCAGCATGGTGGCGGAGAAGTTGAAATCAACGCGGTCCGCGATGCCACCGAACGAGCCGGAAGAGCCGAGCCACATTGCGACTTCGCCTGCTTCAAACGGGTTCTGGTTGTCGCCCCAGCCAGTGCCGTACCAGTTGAACAGACCCGCTTCCTGCCAATCGGCCAGCGCCTGGAAGTGCGCGCGGATGGCCGGGTGGTTCACCATGATCTCGGTGTCCGTGCCGTCATAGCCGTTGTTATTGGAGGCAAACTGAAGGTTGTGGCGCGAGAAGAAGTTCTCGGTGAAGATCCACGGCAGGTGCGATTGCGCAAGCGGCGCGATGCCAGATTCGAGCAATGCGGGGCCGGTCACTTCGGCGAACTCTTCCCATGTGGTGGGTGGCTCAACCCCTGCGGCTTCGAGCGCGTCGGCATTGTAATAGAGGATCGGCGTGGACGAGTTGAACGGCATACCGATCATCTGGCCATCGCTGTCGGCGTAGAAGTAGCGCACACCGGCGATGTAATCTTCGATGTCGAATTCAACGCCATTCTCGCTGAGCAGCTGCTGAACCGGAATTGTGGCCCCCTGCGCGCCGATCACGGTAGCAGCACCGGCGTCGAAGACCTGCACGATGTTGGGCTGTTCGCCCGCGCGGAACGCGGCAATCGCGGCGGTCAGGGTTTCTTCATATGTGCCCTTGAAAACAGGCGTCAGGACGTAGTCCGATTGGCTGGCGTTGAAGTCGGCAACCAGCTGGTTGACGGTTTCGCCAAGTTGGCCGCCCATGGCGTGCCAGAATTCGATCTCGGTCTGCGCCTGCGCGGCACCACCGACCATGAGGCCAGCCGCAAGGCCAAGCGATAGTGTGGTCTTAAGGGTCATTCGTTTCTCCCATCTCTTCCGCAACCGAAACTGGCTGCCGTTTTCGCGACCGCCTGCCGTTCATCGGACAGGTCCTGTCATTTTCGAATAGCGGGACGTGCGCTGGCACGATCCCCCCCAATCATCATGTCGCGTGGGCAGAGCCTACACAGCGCGTGCGCGAACGCAAACGAAATGAAACGCGCCTGCCCCGGCGACATCGAGGTCGGCATAGGGGGAGTCGGTGACAGGTCTGTGACGATTTTGGCAAAAACCGTTACAAAACCGTCACTTAAGCAGGCTCAGTCGGCGAGTGAGCGGATGATGCCCGTGGCTGTTGCTTCGTTCACGGCCATCAGTGTGTCGTAAAGAATGGCCAGACGGATCAGGGATTTGACGTCGACGTCATGGGGCATGGCGGAGAGCGGGTCGATGAAGAAAATCAGCGCGTCGAGGTTATCTTCGGCGATCATCGCGCCAAGCTGCGCGTCACCGCCCAAGGGGCCGGATTTCAGCGGCGTGACATCAAGGGCGGTTTCCTTTTGCAGGCGACCGCCGGTTGTGCCGGTGGCGTAAAGGCGGTGGGGGCCAAGCTCAGCCTCATGCGCCTTGGCCCAGGCGACGAGCGCATCTTTCTTTTGGTCATGGGCTACCAGGGCAATGGTCTTCATGTCTCTTCTCCCGGCAGGGTCAGGCCGGAGGCGCGGGCATAGACCTTGGCGACGGCGGCGTCATCCTCGCCCCCATGGCCCATGCCGGCGGCGGCAACGAATTGTTGAAGCGCGATGGCGGTAATCGGCGCGGGAAAGCGCGCGCCCTTGGCGATATCAAGGACGATGCCCAGATCCTTCGGCCAGATGTTCACGCTGCTGGTGGGAGTATAGTCGCCGTCCACAATATGCGGCCCGCGGTTTTCCAGCATGAAGGAGGTTCCGGCGCATTGCGGGATGACCTCCATGAACCGGGCGGGATCAATACCTTGGGTCATGCCGAAGGTCATCGCCTCGGCCATGGTGGCGATATGGACGCCCGCAAGGATCTGGTTGACCGCTTTCATGGCAGAGCCCGCGCCGACCGCGTCGCCCATGTGGTGCACGGTGGAGGCCGTGGCCTTCAGGATCGCATCGGCGGCGGTGAAGGCATCTGGCATGCCGGAGGCCATGATGGCCAGATCGCCAGCCGCTGCCCGCGCCATGCCGCCCGAGATCGGTGCGTCGAGGTAGTGGAGGTCCAGCGCCTCACACCGGGTGGCCATATCGCGGGCGAAATCCGGCGCGACGGTGGCGCAGGACATGACAAGTGCGCCCTTGCGCAGGAACGGCGCGATGCCGTGTTCTCCAAACAGGACGCTCTCAGTTTGCGCGGCATTGAGGACGACGATCACTACGGCGTCGAGTTGGTCTGCCGCGGCGTCCGGCGTGCCGTCTGCCCCGCCTTCGGCCTGCAGCCGGGACACGGCGTCGGCGTTAAGGTCCGCGCCATGCACGATATGGCCCGCACGCAGGAGCGATTGCGCCATCCCGAACCCCATGGCGCCGAGGCCGAATAGACCGATTGTTTTCTGTTCACCCATGCCTGTTCCCCTTTCAACCGGTTGCTTCGTCTTATCGGTGAAAGTGGGGCGGAGTGCGAGTCAGGCAGGGTCGCAGGTGAGGCGTGGGTCGTGCACGCTGCCGGGAAGCGTCCACATCGTGTCAGGCGTGTGGACCTGGAAGGTCTGGCGGCGATCGAACTGGGCGAAATCGGTTTGTGTTGTGGGCAGCTCGAACGAGGCGACCTCTCCCCGTTCGGCATAGAAGGACAGCAACATTGGGTCTTCATAGTCGGTCACACCGCCCAGATCGCCCGTCACATCAACAATGTCGAACGACATGTAATCGGCCCAGTGGGGCGCGCGGACGATGTGGATCACGCCAAGCCGGCCGCTCAGGCCAGTGCCGTCTGGGCCTGTGATTTGGACCGCGCCATCGGTCAGATAGGCCGTGGCCTCTGACCCCATGCGCATCTGGCGGGTGGGCGTGAAAGTCATCTCGGCTTGCAGGTTCGTGCCCTCCGCGTGGGTGCCGTGGATCGCTTCGGTCTGGATGGAGAGCGTCAGCGTGCAGGTCTGCGCCGTGGCGCTGGCCGGGATCAGGGCCAACAGGAGGGCAAGGCGGATCATTCGGGGACCTCCCGCAGGACGAATGTGAAGTCTGAGAATGTGCCCGTGGATGTCGTGGCCTCCGCGTGGCAGCCTAGGCAGGTGCCATCACGATGGGTCTGGATATATGTCTCCATCGTGGTGTTCGACAGAAAGCGCGGAAGCTCCCCATGTTCGATATAGGGGCTGGCATTGGCGCCGCGCCATTGCGCGGAGATAAGCATGTAGTGCGCGAGCGGTGTGCCGGAGAGTTCGGCCTGCCAGCGTGCATTCGTGGCCTGTGTCGGCGCGAAGATGTCCCAGCAACGCACGACCTGGGATGGTGGCAGCGGGGTGCCGGTATCGTCGACGGCATGGGGCGGTGTGGCGGACCAGAGAGCCGGGGTTTGTGGGGGCGTGTTGGCCGGGGTGGCGAGTGCCGCATCGTAGAGCAGATGGTTGGGTGGGTTTTCAGGTGCAATGCAGCCTTGAGGGAACAGGTCGCTGCCGTAGATCGCGTTGATATCGCGGGCATCAGCGGCGGTGGGCGCGTTAGCCCGGTGTTCGAACGTGGCCCAGATCCATTCATCCCCATTGCCGCTTTCGACCTTGGTAACGATGTGCATGCCGACAAGGCCAAGGGTGACCTCAAGGCAGAGCGGCGTGCCCGACAGGCTCCGTTCGGGCGGCACGATGATCAGACCCGTGGCTGTGATGTAATCGTCCGATGGAGCCTCCAACACCGTCCAGGACGATTTGAACAGAACGGAGGCGGGGTTTTCGGCGTCGCGTCCCATGGGGAAGGCCACGGGGCTGGTCTGGCCTTCTACGGTATGGAGGTGTTCGGCGTGAATGTGGTCTGCCACGACCGGGTTCAGGCGCGTCTCGTAGAGGATGTAGTTGCCGTGACGGTCCACCAGCGGATGACCGTCGGATTGGTCAAAATCGGTGATGATGACCTCGGCCCCAGCAGCTTGCGCGGCGCATTGCGAAGGCTCACGGCCAAGGACAGCATCGCGGCGCGGGAAGGCGCGCCAGCCCTGTTGATCCGTCTCAGGCGCGATCTCTGGCCAGTTGAGGGCGACGAACGCCTGCCAAGCGTGGCGGTCGAACGGCTCCTGAGCGGCGCCGGAAATCACCATATATTCAAAGAATTCGCTGAACTCGGGCACGTCCTGCGGGAATGATGCGCACAATTGATCGTGGGGGGCGTCGACACAGAATTCGCCTGGCTCCTCCTGCGCCATGAGCGTTGGGATCGGAAGCAGAAACAGGGTCGAAAGCAGAAACCGGATACGCATATCCATAATTGGATACAGTTTTAGATATTTGTCAACAAATCGACATCTGCTAGGCTACGCGCCATGAAAGCCCCGATCCGAGAGTTGGCCGATCTGGCCCCCCTGCCCCTGCCGCGCGGACGGGTCGCTGACCTTGTTGAAGACCTGCGTGCCGAGATCGTGACGGGTGCCATCGCGCCAGGCACGACGTTGGTACAGGAGGATTTGGCGAGCCGCTTTGGCGTCAGCCGGATGCCCGTACGCGAGGCGATCAAGCATTTGCAGATGCTTGGCTTTGTGACGATCGAAGACAATAAGCGCGCGCATGTCGCGTCGCTGAGCCGGGCGGATTTCGTGGAAATCTACGATATGCGCGAAGCGGCGGAGGCTTTGGCCATGCGCTCGGCCATTGCGCACCTGACAAATGCCCATATCGAGGAGGCGGCAGAGATCCAGGACCGGATCGAAGGCGTGGATCCAAAAGGTTTCGGCGCGCTGAACATGGCGTTTCACATGGGGCTTTATCGCCCGTCCGGCCGCACGCGGCTGCTGACCCATGTGGAGATGTTGTTCAACGCGGCGGATCGCTATGTCTCGATGGTGTCCGCGGGGCCGGAGTTGAAGGCCAAGGCAAATGCGGAGCACCGGGCCTTGCTGGAGCATTGCCTGGCCCGCGATACGGACGCGGCAGAGGCTTGCGTGCGCACCCACATCGCCGATGCGCGGGACGCTTTGGTGCAGTTCTTCTGAGCGTGCTTTCTAGCTGAGAAGGGCCGCAAGCAGAGCGAGAACAACCAGAATATCCACGAGGATAAAGACCCAAAGCACCCATTTTCGCACGTTGAGCGTGTTCCGGTTCAGGTACGCAATTGTCCCGCCCGCCCCTGCGATGAGAAGCGCGATGATCTGGGTGATAATGCCGCCGGTGCCCAACACCAACAGGCATCCCAGCACGAGGTAGACGATCCCGAACGGGACCAGCCGCCACGTATCGGGGCGCCTTCCATCCATCATCCATTCCGTTGCGTGCCAGATCCCGGTGAAGACCAGAAGGCCGCCTGCCATGCCTGCGAACATCGCGTCTCTCCTCAGCTTTCCGGGCAGGGCATGCCAGCGACGCCCCAGATCAGAATATCGTCCACATGTTCCTGCAGGCTGTAGGGCGCAGGTTCGCGGTTGCCGCCAGGGTTCCACGCCCAGTGCAGGATCAGGTCGTGGTCGAGATGTTCGGCCAGGGCCATCGTATCGCGCCCCCCGTTCAACTCAGGATCGCGGAGCTGTTCACAAATCTCGATGGAGCTGCGCCCGAACCAATCGGCCTCGACCGGGGCAAGTTGCCAGAACATCGGCACGCGCGGCGCGGTGTGGGGCATGGCGTTGGCATTCTCCCAATCCTCGCTCATCGTCGTGTGGCAGGCTTGGCAGGGAATGTATTCCACGCCCATCCGGCTTTCGCCTGCCCGGATGTTCATGCCGTGGGGCCGCGCCTGCCCATAGGACGGGCCCGACCACATCGGGTGATCACTTTCGCCGGTATGGCAATTGGAGCAGCGGGGGTGACTGGCGACCTCGTAAATGCGCGCCCAGGCCTCCAGCCCTTCGGCTTCAGACGCACTTTCGGGCGGGGTCAGGTCAACCTCGGCCAAGAGAGGGGAGGCGGCGATCACGATAGTGGCCGCAAGGAGACGATACTTCATCAGATCTTTCCTCAGACGAAAGCGATGTGCTTGTTGAACGGCATCTCGCGGATCCGCTGACCGGTAGCGGCGAAGATGGCGTTGCCTAGGGCGGGTGCGGAGGGCGGGATTGGAGGCTCCCCAAAGCCGCGGATTTTCGGGTTGTTCTCCAGCGCGCGGAATTCGATGGGCGGGCATTGCCAGATGCGCATGCCTTCATGGGCATGGTAATTGGTCTGCTCGGCCATCCCGTCGGCATAGGTGATTTCGCAATTGATCGCATGGCCCAGGCCAAAGACCGTGCCTCCTTGAGCGAGGTTTTCTAGGTTCACAGGGTCAAGCACGCGACCGACATCGGCGGCCACCCAGACATGATCCAGTTTGATGCCGCCGTCGGTGTTCGTGACCTCAACGACCGTCGCCACGGCCACCCCGAAGGAGAAGCCGTAGGCCACGCCCCTGCCCCGGCCTTCGCCGATATTTGCGCCGTTCCAGCTGCACATGTCGCCCACGGCCTCCAACACGCCGACCGACACATCATGGCCCATCAGGCGAATACGTTCTTCCAACGGGTCCGCGCCTGCGGCGTGGATCGCTTCATCGAGCAGACTTTCAAAGATGAAGACGTTGGGGCCCGCCCCCACCGCACGCCACGACGACACGGGTGCAAGCGCTTCCGTCAGGTAAGAGCGCACGCGGAAGTTGGGTAAGTTGAACATGGGCGCGTCCCATGCGCCTTCGTGCAACTGCGTGTCCGGCCCCGGCAGGCTGAGGCCCATCCGGCCCATCTGGCTGCGCATGACGGACTGCCCCGCGATCTGCACGTCGAGCGCATTGACCTGCCCGTCCAACACCTTCGCCACGCCGCGTCCCATGGTGATGTGGCGGGGGAAGTCATGGACGAAATCCTCTTCCCGGGAATAGGTCATCTGCACGGGTGTGCCGCGCATCTGGTGCGCGATTTCGGCGGCTTGGCGGATGAAGTCAAACTCCAGCCGATGGCCAAAGCTGCCTCCCATGAACTGATTGTGCAGGTGGACATTGTCCACCTCATGCCCGGTGATTTCGGCAACCACCTGTTCGACAAATTGCTGCACCTGATGTCCGGTCCAGATATCGACGCGGTCCTCGGTCACGAGGATCGTGGCATTGAGCGGCTCAAGCGGCGCGTGCGCGATATAGGGGGAGCGGTATTCGCCGGTGATTTCTTCGCCCGCGGCGGCCTCAACATCGCCCTCAACGCGGGCCTCGGCATTGAGGTGTTCGTCGTCGAATATACCGGCCAGATGCTCCCAATGGGCGGCTTGATCGGCGGGGTATGGCGCCGCGCCCCAGTCAAACTCGATGGCATTTGCGGCCTGGATTGCGCGCCAGGTGTTGTTGGCCACAACGGCCACACCGCCGGTGATCTCAATGATCCGCTCCACACCCGGCATGGCTTCGGCGGCGGAGGCATCATAGCCGTTCATCGCCCCACCCTGACGCGGGTTCACCTTCACGGTGGCAAACCGCATGTCGTCGGTGCGGAAATCGATCCCGTAGGGCAGCGTGCCGGTCGACTTCTGCACGATGTCGATGCGGTCCATCGGCTGGCCTAGCATCCGCCATTGTGACGGGTCACGCAGGGCCACATCGGTAACGGGGGCGAGCGTCGCTGCGCGGGCCGCCAAGGCGGTATAGGGCAGTTCGGTTCCATCAGGCAGGATGACCGCACCGCGTTCCGTGCGCAGGTCTGCCACCGGCACGCCGCTTTCCTCTGACGCCGCAAGTTTGAGCGTTTCGCGGGCGGTTGCGCCTGCCTCTCGCAATTTGGTGTAGACGTCCGGCATGGCGGACGAGCCGCCCGTGGCCATCATCGGAATGGCGAGCTTTGCCACACCACCGAGAAAGCCGCGCACCCGTTCCGCCGTGGGCGAATGGTCGTACATCGGAAAACCGGCCGCCGCCTCGGTGATGGCCGTGTTGAAATAGGCCTGGTCCGGCATGCCAAAGCTGACTTCGACCTGATCCAATTCGATGTCGAGCTCTTCCGCGATGAGCGCCGCCTGCGTGGAGAAGACCCCCTGCCCCTTGTCGGCATGCGGTGCGATCAGCGTCACACGCTCATTGTCGACGATGACCCAGGGGTTGAAGCTGGCCGAGCCTTCAGACAGGTCGTCGAGGTTCGGGTTGGGAAAGGGCTGACGTGCCGCGTAAACGCCGAAGGCCACGCCACCGGCAATGGCGGCAGAGCCGATAAGGAAGGTCCGGCGCGCGATTTTTCCGAGACTGGCCATGGTTACGCCCCCTGAAGCTTCGTTGCGGCGGCGTGAACCGCGGCGCGGATACGGGGATAGGTACCGCAGCGGCATAGATTGCCGCCCATCACGGCGTCGATATCCTCATCCGATGGCGTGGGATTGGCAGCAAGAAGATCGGCGGCCTGCATGATCTGCCCGGACTGGCAATAGCCGCATTGGGCGACCTGCTGTTCAATCCAAGCCTCTTGCACAGCGTGAAGATTGTCCGGCGTGCCAAGCCCTTCGATCGTGGTGACGTCGCCCTGCAAATCCCCGATGGCCAATTGGCAGGAACGTACCGCAAACCCATCGACATGCACGGTACACGCGCCGCATTGCGCAATGCCGCAGCCATATTTGGGGCCTGTGATGTTCAATTCATCCCGCAAGACCCACAAAAGCGGCATGTCCGGCTCGACATCCACCTCATGCTCGGTTCCGTTCACGGTCAGTCGCATCGCGCTGCCTCCCTGGTCGTTGTAGCCCACATCATATGGGACGAAACGATGAAGACGAATTGACGGAGCGCGCCAATTCACTGTCATTTCGCGCCAATGCTTCGTCACCCTATGGATCGGGTCAACCGCATCAGCGCATAGTGCCGTGACGTCATCACTCCGGAGCGCAGAATGGCCACGCGATATCCCATGGGCGCCAACATGAAGCAGACCGGTGCCATTTTGGGCATCGCGCCCGAAGCGGTGCTGCGCCGCGTCGGATTGTCAGCCACGCTGGCCGATGAGGAGGATTTCAGCGTCACCGCCGAGATGTTTTTTCGCCTTTGGGATGCAATGTGTGTCGAAGCGGACAGACCCGGGGTCGAGATGGACCTGGCCATGGCCTATGCGCATGGCCCTTTCATTCCGGCCATCTTCGCGTTTTCCTGCGCGGATACGCTGGCGTTGGGATTGGGACGCCTGTCCCATTTCAAGGCGCTGATTGGCCCGGCCATCATGGATGTCACCCGGCTCGATGGGCAGTTGCATCTGACCCTGCGCCCATCGGACCCGAGCCTACGGATGCCCGCCCGAATGGGCCTATTCGAATTGCTCTACATCGTGGAATGCGCCCGTTCGTTTACGGGAGTGGAGTTGTATCCGGTCGCCTCAAGCCTGCCTGGCCCGTTGGATTTGGATCCCGCTGCCCTTGCCTATCTGGGGTCCGCCCCAAAGACGACGGACGTTGTGAGCCTCACTTTCTCGCCCGAGGATGCCGACCGCCCCTTGATCACACGAAGCGGCGCTTTGTGGGATACGTTGGAGCCCGGTCTTGTCGCACAACTGCGCGCCAAAACCGACGTGAGCAGCATGGCCGCGCGCGTCCGCGAGAGCCTGAGGGAGGCGCTTCCGGGTGGAGCTGCGTCGATCGAAGACATGGCCCGCAGGCTCAATCTTTCCAAGCGAAGCCTGCAACGGCGGTTGAGTGAGGAAGGCACGAGTTTCCAGGACCTGCTGTCGAAAACCCGGTTCGATCTGGCCGTGCAGTACCTGAAAAATAGCGACCTGAGTGTGCCAGAAATCTCTTACCTACTGGGCTATCGTGAAACGTCTTCGTTCTTCCGGGCGTTTCAGAGTTGGACCGGCATGACACCGGGCGATTACCGCAGCAAAGAGGCGGTCTGAAGCGGGCTTTGGGAGGACGAAGTGGCGGATAGGACATCCGACGAAGGTTTCCGGCAAATTGTGGAAGAGCGATTTCTGGTCACTTGCCCGGACATTACTTGCCTCCTTTGGATTCACCCTAAAGGGTGCGCGCGCAAAAGAAGCGTGATTTCTGGCCAAGTCGACCAGGCTGCCTGATCGGCGGACCGCCGCACCTCGCCAACGCAGCGAAGACCCTGCGTCAAAGGCCTGCAAGCAGAGCCTTGTTCCCACGAAATCGCATTGCCAGGCGATCTCCACACCGCATTACGAGAGTTGCGACGGGCCGCCCTACCGGTGCCGTCGCGAACTCTCTTGCCGAATGAATGAAGGCTTGTCGCTTGGCCTAAGGTAAGACGTGATACGGCCAGGCAGGGTCGAGATGGATCATCTTGGAACTGAAAGCGCGTGACCTGCGTTACGTACTGATGAATACGTCTTTCTCCGCATCAAAAGTTGGCAATTTGGCGATCATCATCTTGGTTGTCCTTGTGCTCTTCGTCGTGCTGGACCAGGCGCAGGGGCTTTTTGCACCGGTCATCAGCGCAATTGTGTTGGGCATCGTCCTCGCCCCGTTTTGCAACGTGCTAGAACGATGGCGCATTCCGAGCGCCGCAGCCGCCATGATGATCTTGGCGGTCTTTTTGTGTGCAGTTGCGCTGATTTACCTGATCGTGGAGCCGACAATCAGTGAGGCCATCCGTAACGCCCCGATCATCTGGTCCGAGATGAGAACCCTATTCGATAGCCTGCGCGGGGCCGTGGAGGGAGTGCAGGAGCTGCAAGAGACAGTCGCGGATGCTCTGACAGACGGTGAGGATGCTGAGGCAGACGCCGCGGCGGTGCCCGTTCCAAACCTGCTCGATGCCTTGTCCTACGGGCCAACAGTTCTGGGTGGCGTGCTTGTTTTTATTGGCACGCTGTACTTCTTTCTTGCGACCCGTCGCGATGTCTATGCGCGCGTCGCCCGCTTCGTACCTTTAATTTCAGAGGCGCTGCTGCGCGATGCAGAGGTGCGGGTGTCGCGGTATTTCCTGTCCATTGCATTGGTGAACGCAGGCTTCGGAATTGCGGTGATGATCGTGATGTCACTGCTCGGAATGCCGCAACCGATCATGTGGGGGCTGGCCGCTTTTCTGCTAAACTTCGTCCTTTATCTAGGGCCTGGACTGATTGCTCTGTCCCTCCTGCTGGTCGGCGTGGTTACGTTTGACGGGGCAATGTCTGTCGTGCCGATGGCAGCGTTCATCTTCCTCAACATGATCGAGTCGCAGTTTGTGACGCCCACGTTTGTCGGCCGTCAAATGGCACTGAACCCTTTGATGGTATTCTTGTCGCTGGTCTTCTGGCTGTGGCTTTGGGGACCGATTGGCGGGTTAGTGGCAATCCCACTGTTGGTATGGTTGCGCTTCGTCGTGTCAGGCGGGAACGACGATAAAGTTCCGGAACCTGCGCCCTTGGATGAGGTGGCCTAGCCTCGCGGGACCGCTTCGACCGCTAAAGCCGGTCTGCCTTCGCTCGCATTCTGTGCCCCCAAGGCGTGACCTTCCCGTGATCAAAAGAAGCCGTGGAGGGCCGGCGGCACACCCTAGCGAAGTCCGGGAGTCATTTGACTGGCCATTGGGAGTCTTACACTCCGGCGCACAATCATTCGTCACCTATCAGACACAAAAAAAGCCCCCATCCGCACACAGGATGGGGGCCAGATCGCGTTTCGATCTTCCTATCGCGTCAAGCCGCTTCGTCCACCTTGTCGTCGGACTTCAGCGCCTCTTTCACACGTTTCTGCCCTTCCACCACGGCATCTTCCGCGGCTGCCTTGAGTTTGGCCTTTTCGGCCTGGAACACGCGTTCCGCTTCATCGAAAAGACGATCACGATGCGCGCCGATGGTTCGATCTTCAACTTGAGTGCGTGGGAGCATCATGGCCAGTGCAGCTCCGGCGGCCAAGGCAAGGCCTCCGACCAGCAAGGGATTGTCGTGCGCCGTGTTCCGGGCGGCCTGGGCGGCCCGTGCGGCCTCTGTCTCGGCACGCTCATGAACTGCGATTGCAGCTTCGCGGGCTTTGCGGATGCGGTCCTTTGCGCCATCGGGCAGTCCATCCAAGCCATCCTCGATCCGTGCGCGCTGGCTTTCGGCTGTGTCATACAGGCGTCCCTTGGCAGCGTCCAAACGGGTGTTGTGGTGCGTTTCATCGGTCATGGGGTGATCTCCTTCCAAAAAACTGTCGGATTGATCGGCTTTGATCGCGCTATCTGCGGCGGCTAGGCGGGCATCGAAGCCAGCCATTCGCGGCCTTGGCTGCCGAAACCCTGTGACGGTTGGGTGAGTGGTTTCATCGTAAGCGATGCGCGGGCCAGAGCGACGCGTGGCAGCTTTCAATGCCATCCAGGCGAGGCCAGCGCCTGTCACGGCCAAAGGCCCAGGATTGCGCCGCACTGTCTTCGCTGCGCCTTCTCCAGCTTGGCCCAACAGGCTGCTGGCGCGCGCGACCAACTCAGCCGGGGCGAACTGTGCCTCCAACTCCGTGAGACGAGCGCGCAAAATATCGCGTTCGGCCTGCAGCTCGCGCTCGATTTTCTTCGGGTCAGGCATTTATCTGCTCCTTCATCAGGGCAACGTCTTGCTTGACGTTGGCAATGCTCCGGTTCGGCATCAGCCGCTTCGGCTTCAGGTCATGGAGCCCCTTTGCCGCGAGGATTGCCGCGACCAGCGCAACGCCACCACCAACGGCAAGCGCGGCCCAGTGGACGGCCCATCCGATGGAGACAAGCGCTGCGACACCGGCCCCGGCGAGCACGCCCACGGCGACGAGGCCAAGGATGACCGCGCCGACCAGAAGGCCGATCGCAAGCCCAGCGCGGGACAGGTTCTCACCCATCTCTGCCTTGGCCAGAGCGGCCTCCTTCCGGAGGATGCGCCCGACTTGGCTGACCACGTCGGTCACAAGGTGCACTGTGCCTCGCCCGTGTTCATCACCAGCGTGCATTACGAATACCCCCACCGGCGGGCGTTTTGGTCAGGATAGGCGGCCTGATTTTCAGGAACGCTTGGGTAATTGTGACGGTCCGGCGCCGTTGCAATGGCGCCAGAGCGTTCAGATGCTTTCATCGCCCGCGCTGCAAGGAACCCAAGCGCCGCTGCGCCGCCAAAAAACACCAATGGGTTGCGGCGCGCGAATTGCGTCACGTCTTGCTGGATGGTCGACAGATCGATGTCGCGTACGGCGGAGGCAGCATGGGCAAGATTGTCGCCCAAGTACTTCACGGCATCCGAGGCAAGGTCATTTCCTTCGAACGCGGTGCTGGCTTCGCGGAAATTGTCAGCCTGTTCTGCAACTTGGCTTGCGACGTGATCCTTGGCGGCTTCGGCTTTGACCGAGACGTTCGCCTTTGCGGTTTCTGCCACCTCTTTTGCGGTATCTTTGGCCGTCGCGGCCATCTTCGACGCTGTCGAGCGTGTCATTGTCGAGCTCCTTCGGTTTGCGGCAGACTGCGCGGGCTTTTTTGGACAAACGTCCCCCTGGCAGGTCCGGCCGGGCCGAACCTGCAACGCGTCTCATCTGCTTGTGCTTGCTTGTATGGTGGCAACGGTTGGCGCACCCAAAGGTTCCACCCTTTTGCGCCTGGACGTCGCTTTTTGCGGCTAGACCATTTCGTCCGGGACGAACGGCAAGGGCTTTGCCAGTCGCGCCTGTGCCTCGGGGTCAAACGGCAACAAGAAGTGGCTTCTGTCCTGAGGTGGCGTCGCACGCGACTGCTTTAACAGATGGTTGATCTGGTCAACGACAGCACGCGGTTTGCCCGTGGGATCAGGCGCATTTTCTCCGAGCCAGTGTTCGAAAACCCGCGGCCAGAGCGGCGCAACTTGCGCCTTGTTCGTCAGGTGCAGGCCTGCTTCCGTATCCCACCGAAAACTGCGTCCGTTGAGGTTGGCAGAGGACAGGATCGCCTCGTCCTGCCCAAACAGGGACAGCTTGGAGTGGACGTAGATCAATGGCGCACCATGCACGGTTGCAGCATCAGGCTCATCGGTCGTAGGCCGAGTTTGCGCAGGCGAGGCAAGGGCCAAACGGTCGCCCAGACCATCGCTTAGGATCTCCAGCGCTTCCATCTGAACGTGTGCGCCGAATTGCGCATCCTCGGCCTCGTTGCCCTCAAACGCCACATCTTCCGGGGCGGCAGGCAAGACAAGGATGCAGGCCAGCGCGTCTTGATTTCCGGCCGCTTCAACCAACGCCTTGGCCAACGGTTTGTGGCGGAAGAATTGCGTTTCCAAATAGATCAGGCCTTTGCACCGCGCGACAGCGTCCAGGTGGGCTTGCTCTATCTCACTCACCAGCGGCTTCGGCGCGATGTGGATCAGATCCTGCGCGCGCTTGGTCGATAACGTGCGCAAGAAGCCCGGCGCCTGTTGCGGGGGATCTTCAACCGCTTCGGTCACGGCCTGGAAGCTGGCCAGATGCGTGGCGGCGGCTTGCACAACCGGCCCACGCGCGATGGCTTGAATATCCTGCCATGTGCCAGCTGCGGGTTGATCATGATCGAGCGTGTCGTATCGGCGATCGTTCAGATCCAGCCCGCCGATATAAAGCGCTTCATCATCTATGACCGCCAGCTTTTGGTGGTGTGTCGCGGGGACCATCGGCAGGTCATTGTTTGGCTCAACCCCGTCCAGTCCGGGTGTGAGCGGATCAACGTCTGTCTGCTGCAATTGGTCCGCCGTTTTGGCGCGCAACACGCGCCTCGGCACATACCCGACGCGGGCTGGATGCATCGCGATCGCAAAACGCAGGCGCGCCCCGGTCGACAGTTCATCAAGCGCCGCCAACTGCCGTGCGGCCAGCCACGACCGGCGATGGTCTTCAGTGGCGATGATTGGGTCGAAGTCGCTGACCGTCAGGTTGATATCCACGCCCCTGTTCAGAAGATGCAACAAAAGGTCGAACCATGTCGCGCCGATTTCCCGAGCCTCATCACTATGCAGGGCGGTCATTGGGTCGAACACACGGAAACATGCGCAAATCTTTGACCGTGCCGACAGGCACAGCTTCTCGAAGGCCGGGAAAGCCTCGCTTGCCGTGAAATAAACTTCTAACTTACCAATGGGGTCCTGATCAGTTTGGCGCGGCGGTTTCACTACTGTCACGCTGCCTCAGCTGAAACGTCGTCATCATTCGCGTCCGGCGTGGCGAACGCAGTGAACGTCGCTTCGAACCTGTATGTACCATCATCCTCTGTAACGTCCGACGTGCCGCCAAGTTGTGCAACAAAGGCCTCAACCAACCGCGCGCCCAATCCTGTTCCATCGTTGGCGATCTCATCCTGCACCGCACGTCCGAGTGTGTTCTCAACAATCAGGCTGATCCTACGATCCGCGTCAGCCGTCAGTCGCACGGAGATCCTAGGTGGCTTGCTCTCTTCCGGAGTGCCCAAGTACTTGATGGCGTTTGTTACCGTCTCATTGGCCAATAACGCCAAAGGCACGGCCTGATCGGGATCAAGACTGACCTTATCAAGCTCAAGCGATGTGACGACACCTTTGCCTTGCGGAATGCCCGCGCTGAACGAAGCCTGCACGACCTCACTCAACAACTTGTCGCCGCGCACGTGTGCCATCGTCGTACCGGTATAGAGCGCCTTGTGGATCGTCGACAGGCTCATGACACGGTCCTGAACGCGGCGAAGCACGCGGCGGGCATCGCCATCGGGGACACTGCGCATCTGCATGTTCAGGATGGACGCAATGAGTTGAAGATTGTTCTTCACCCGATGATGCACTTCGCGAAGCAAAAGCTCCTTTTCTTCAAGACTCTCGGCAAGATCCGCCCGGTCGCCCAACATGCGGTCGATCATCCGGTTGTAGGTTCCCGCGATCTGTTTGAATTCGGCAGGCGGGTTGTCGAGCATTGCGAAACCCGAGCCTGGATCATCGAATGAAAATGCCCCCATCCGCTGTCGGATTTCGCGCAGGTGTTGCAGCACCAGACGGTCCAGCGCCAGAAAGCCTACGCCAAAGGCCACGATCCACATCAGAACAGGGAATAAAGGCGTGAGGGTGCCAAATATTGGAACGGCGTAGTTCTGGACGGATCCGTTCCAAAGGCCCACCACATAGACGCGATCTTCGATCAACGGAACGAGAGCAGCCAACCGCTGCGATCCGTCTTGTTGCACCACATTGAATGTCACGCCGCGTGGTGAAACGGCCAAGGCTTCGGGTTCAAGGTTAAGCGCCTCGAATATGCCCGCGTCGGTGATGCCGGTGCTCGCTGACAAAACCTGCCCACTTTCGTTGATCAGGGCGAGGTCGACTTCTTCCACCTGCGCGGCCAAGAGAGTGTCGGTCAGGGTGTGAGGCAAAGAGATGGAGACTGCACCCAGAAACACCCCGCTCTCAGCGTCGAAGACCGGTGACACAACGGTCAGAAGTGATTGCGCGCCCGTCTCGGAATCAAGACCAATAATCACATTCGGTGTCGGGCGTTCGATGTACTCCTGCCACACCGGATCATTGGCACGATCTATGAGCTCGCCAGACGAGGAACAGATGGCCCGGCCGTCCGCCGCCGTGAAATTTGCCAGGACGTACACCTCGGCATTGTCCACGAACCGTTGCATGATGCGTTCGCAAAGCCCGGGGTTGTCCGCAGCCTCGACTGCACTGGCGCCGAGGGCTGACGCAGCACCGTGAGCGCGCCTGAGCAAAGCGCGCTCAGAGCTGGCCGCCTGAGATGTTCGCGCCAGAATATCGAGTTGTTCAAGCGTTTGAGCGTCACGTACGACGGCCGCTGTTTGGACAACGGCGATCAACCCAAGTGGCAGAATGGCGAGGCTTAGAAACAGCGCCAATCGTGCCTTGAGCGACGTGACGCTGTTCCATACGCGTGCAAATGGCGTCATGCAGCCGCGGGTCCTGAGACAACCGCCACGGTGGCAGCGTCAGTCATTTCCAGGGCATCGTCTTCATCAAGCTCAAGAAGCTCGGCGAGGCGTTTCCGGGCACGGTTCACGCGACTTTTGATAGTTCCGACGGCACAATCACACATGTCAGCGGCTTCCTCGTAAGCAAACCCAGATGCGCCGACCAGAAGCAACGCTTCACGCTGTTCGTCCGGCAACTCGGCGAAAGCCACGGCAAAATCTTTCATGGCAAGCCGCCCGTCATGGGCTGGTTTTTCAGAAAGCTGCGCCGTCATGGCACCATCGACGTCCGCGACCTCGCGCTTCACCTTGCGACGCGACGAATAGAATGTGTTGCGCAAAATGGTGAACAACCATGCGCGCATGTTTGTGCCAGCCTGAAATTTATCGATGTTCGACCATGCTTTGACGACGGTATCTTGCACCAAATCATCGGCGGCCGCGTGGTTGCGCGTCAGCGAACGGGCAAAGGCCCGCAGCGACGTAAGATGCTCGACGAGCTCGTCGCGGGGATCATTTGTCATTTTTTTCGGCCCCTTCCTTTGCCCTGAGTTGGGCAATCAAATCGAGGAACCGATCGGGCAACTCGTCCTTCATCGCATCGTCGTAGACACGTTTCAGGTTCTCATCGATCTGCTGTTCTACTCTGGATTTCTTACTGTCTGAGGCCATGTCTCACCGGTACCGAAAAAATTGTCGTCTTCGTGGGAACCATTCAGCGCGAAAAAAGTTCCCAATAAAATGTGCACGAGGAGAAGTTAGCATGGGATCTACCGAAAACACGCGGGATCTGAGCACTGATTTGATGGAAGATCTGCCGTTCCTGCGCCGGTATGCACGTGCGCTGACAGGCGCGCAGGACACAGGCGACCGTTACGCCATGGCCACGTTAGAGGCGATTGTTGCCGACCCATCCAGCGTTGCAAACGATCCAACCACGAAGATTGGTCTGTTTCGTATCTTTCACGGCATCTGGTCCAGTTCCGGCTCCCCCAGTGCAGACGAAGGTGAAAACACCGATCTTTTGGAAGTGCGTGCGCAATGGCGCCTTGCAAAACTGACCGCGAACACGCGGGAGGCGCTGTTGCTGCACACGGTCGAAGGCTTCGGGTTTGAGGCCATTGCTCGGATCATGGACGTCTCACAGGCGGAGGCGGAAGAACTGGTGTCGCGCGCCATGGCTGAGATGGGCGATATGGTCGCCGGTGACATTCTGATCATCGAGGATGAGGGGATCATTGCGATGGACCTGAAATCCATCGTCATGGACATGGGCCACAGAGTTACCGATATCGCCCGCACCCGTGATGATGCGATCGCCAAGGGTAAGGCAAAAGTGCCGGATCTTATCCTTGCGGACATCCAGCTTGCTGACAAATCCTCGGGCATTGATGCAGTGAACGCGCTGTTGGCAGATCTCGGGGACCGTCCCGTCATTTTCATCACGGCCTTCCCCGAACGACTTTTGACAGGCGAGCGTCCGGAGCCTGCGTTCTTGATTACAAAACCATATTCCGAAGATCAGGTCCGTGCAGCGGTGAGCCAGGCGATGTTCTTCGCAACGACCGAACGCATGGGCGTTGACGCCTAAGGTGTTTGCACGTAAAAGCCCCGGCCGTTTGGTCGGGGCTTTTTTGTTTATAGGCGCTGCCCATCAATCGGCAGCAATGGCGCGCAACATCCAAGCGGCTTCCTCGTGAAAAGAACTGCGTTCTGTCGCGAGGTCTTCGGTCACCGGGTCTTTGTGGCTTCCCGACAGTTCGACCAGAGCATGCAGGCGATGCGCCAGTTTCTCATGGTCGTTCGCAAGATCTTCCATCATCTCTCGGGCGGATGGCATCTCCTCCAAGTCCTCAACACGCGAACGCTTCATGATGTCGTTCATGCGCATTGGGGCCAGTTCGCCGAGTGCGCGGATGCGTTCGGCCAGCTCATCGGCGCCGGCAAACATGTTTTCGTAATGCTCATCCGTCAGCTTGTGGATCGAGTAAAATGCGGGGCCGGTCACGTTCCAATGATAGGCATGCGTCTTGAAGGTCATGCGATAGGTATCGGCCAGAACGTCTGCCAGCCCTTCGGCGACAGCGACCTTATCGCGAACGCCAGTCGCTACGCCGTCGGCGGTAGGAATTGCTTTCAATGTGTCAGACATGAGGGTCTCCTTTCTCTTCCCCCGTACAACCCGCTGCACGCACCAAAGTTCCGCGAGTTTTTCGTGGAACCATAAGTGTTTCGGGCGCGTTTCGTGCGGAGGAAAAGGACAATGACATGCGCGAAGAGCTGGCCGTTCGCAAGGCAACCCGCCTTAGCTCAAAATTGATCTACGAGGTAATCCGCCGCGACGGCGAGGAAGAGTTGGAGCGCCCCACACGCTCGCTGATCTGGTCAGGAATCGCCGCAGGCATCCTGATCTCTTTTTCGGTGTTGGGAGAGGCGATTTTCCGAACCTTTCTGCCGAACGCGCCTTGACGCTTTCTTGTTGAAAACCTGGGATACAGCTTCGGATTCCTACTGGTGATCCTGGGCCGGATGCAGCTGTTCACCGAGAACACAATCACAACGATCCTACCGCTTGTTGCAGAACGCTCTGGCAGATGCCTGGCAGCTGTCGCACGGCTATGGGGTATTGTGTTGGTGGCAAACATCGTCGGTGCGTTCATCGCGGCGGCCTTCATGACACAAACCAGTGGGATTGCGCCCGACCTTCTTGCAACAATCAATGGGCTGTCGCACCACGCGACCGGTTTCGCAGCCTCGGAAGGCTTTTTGCGCGCCATCCCCGCCGGCATACTTGTGGCCTCCATCGTCTGGATGATGCCGGGGCAGAATGGCGGGGAAGTTGTGCTGATCGTTGTCTTCACCTGGCTGATCGCTGCGGGCGATTTCACACACATTATCGCAGGCTCGGTCGAGATGTGGGTGTTGATCCTGCAAGGCGAACTCACGGCCCAACCGGCACTGTTCGGCTTCTTCCTCCCGGTGCTGGCGGGCAATATTGCAGGCGGCACATTGGTGTTTGCCTTGCTGGCCTGGGGCCAAGTCAAAGCGGAGGTTGAGGAGGAACAATAAGACGATTGCAGAGGGAACTAGACACCGTTGTGCGCGTTAAACTTTCGAACCAGAAGGAGAAAGCAGATGTCCGCACCGGATACCAACCTTGATCGTCAAGCCCGCCGCCACAAACCGTCGCTTTGGGGCATTGCAATGGCCGTCGGAGCCGCAGCCCTTTTCGCCATCACGGCATTTCTTGTGGAGGGCGTTCCCGCGGACGAACAGGCAGCGGGCGTTCCAGAAGCCAGCGCCACAACGCAGTAGGCACCACATCAAAAAAGGCTGCTCCGAGAAGAAGGCGCAGCCTTTTTTTTCCGTAACGGTGGCTGTCAGATCAAGGGACGCCGGGCAGGCCGATCAACTTCGATCATCGCAAGCTCTTCCATCTTCTCGCGATCATGGAGACCCAGTTTCCCATCCTCAAGCGATACGATCTGTTTGTCCCGCAGCTTCATCAAGGTCTTGTTGGTATGGACAAGCGACAGACCCAGCGCATCAGCCAAATCCTGTTGGCGGTATGGGAAAGGGCAATCGTCGCCATCGGTCAACCCGAGATCGTCACACCGGGTGTAGAACCGAAGCAAACCCCAGCACATCCGTTCCATTGCACTCATCTGCCCGACCGAGGCCAGAGCCTCACCCAGAAAATGCTCGTCCATCGCAGAGAGCCATGTGAGGTCAAATGCGCGCTCAGGTTCGGATTTAAAGAGGTTCCAAAGCTCGGCGCGATCGAAGACACAGAGTACCATAGGTGTCGTCGCCTCTACCGAATGCTTCATCTCTCCCATCACACCAGCCTGAAGACCTAGGAATCCGCCGGGCAATGCGAAATTCACGACCTGCCGTCGTCCGTTCGGCAGCAGCTTGTAACGCAAACCCATGCCTTTCAGGATCGTGAACAATTGCGGGCTATTGGAGCCTTCCATCAGCAGCGTTGTTCCGGGATCAACCTTTAATTCGCCTACCTTGAAACGGCGCATGAAGGCGATTTCTTCAGTGTTTAGCGTGTCATAGACCTCGCGTTTGCGAAGCGGGCAATTTGCGCAATCAGTAACCATGTCTCTTTTCATCGTTGCTATGTCCTAGTTTAATGCACGACGCGTGAAATCGTTCCAAATGGCACGATGAAATCGCGCCAAAGCAGCCCTGATGATACGGTCGTCCCGCCGACTGGACGGCGGAACGCGCCCTGCATTATCATCCATTCCAACGTTTTGGTGGCCGAGGATTTGCGCGACATCCTGATGAATTCAGGCGCCCAGGACGTCGTGGTCTACAGTGATTTTGCCGAGATCATGGAAGACACCGCCGCCCTGGTTATTGCGTCAGGCGGTCTTGAACGCACGTTGTCGGCACCGCAATTCGACGCATGGGTTCGCACCGGCACACCGGTTATCTTGCTCGAGGACGAACACAGATCCGACGATGCGGCGAAATTTGGCTTTCACCTTCTGAATGAGCCCTTTCGCACCGAGGATGTTGTGGCCCTGTTAACTGATTTGCGGATTTTTTGAGGGTTTTTCGGAACTGATGGCGCGGACAGGGGTTGGAGGCGTGTAACCAAAAAGGAGACACGCCATGCTACGCTGGGCCGTCACATTTCTGATCATCGCGTTGATCGCCGCACTCTTCGGCTTTGGAGGGATTGCCGGTGCATCCGCAGGGATCGCACAGATCCTGTTCTTCGTGTTCATCGTCCTGTTCGTCATCTCGCTTCTGGCGCGGGCCGTTAGTGGACGAAGCTGACACCAACCGCATCATGAGTTGCCCGAAAGGGGCGAACGGTTCAACCTCGTGACCGTTCGCCCCTTTTCTTTTAAGAATTTGTTTTAACTTCCAAAAAATCTTGGAACCTTCTGTTTGACACCACGTTGTCTGGGCAGAACGGAAGGAGTTTAAGATATGAAAACCGGAACCATTCTCGCCATTGCCATCGCCGCGATCGTTGCCGTTGTTGGCATTTACATGATCGACATCGATCAGACTGAAGAAGCTACATTGCCGGACGTCACCGTGGAAGGCGGCAATCTGCCAGAATTCGACGCCGACGTAGGCTCGGTCGAAATCACCGAAGAGACCGTGACCGTACCTGGCCTCGAAATCACACCGCCTGAGAACGACGAAATCGCATCTAACTGATGCTCTCGTCCCACCACACCGCAACCACGTTCCAAGGAGAAGTGCTATGAACCGCGACCAAATCGAAGGCAAATGGACTGAAATCAAAGGCAAGCTCCGCGAAAGCTACGGAGATCTGACCGACGATGATCTGGAAACCGCCAAGGGCGATCGGGAACAGATGGAAGGCGTTTTGCAGCAGAAGCTTGGCAAATCAAAAGCCGAGGTTCGAGAAACGGTGGACAAAGTGCTTAACAGCATCTGACCGTGCCAAACATTCAAGTGCTTAAGGGCCCTCCTAGCGAGGGCCCTTTTTATCTTTGTTTGTGCTCGTCGATTGCCTTGCCAAATGGAGTATCGACCAAAGCAGAAGCTGATCGCTGACCCGAAGCGGCCGCTTTACACCGCTAAGCATCGCGGCTTGCTTGTTTCGCAGTGCAAACCCCAAGCCGGGCAATGGCCAAGTGTTCAATCGCCTCGGCGAGGCTAACCCAAAGCGGACCTAGATGAAGAAATTCAGAGATTTGGTGTTTCGACGTAAGCTATGTGGCGCGATGCAGCCGTTCCGCTACACAGCAGCAGAAGCTGCCGCAGATGGACCGGATCCACAGCTTTGGACGCACAAAGATACGCTTCAGGAACACCGTTGGCTGGTGTGACGTGCACTCTGCCGGGATGGAATGGCGTCCAGCAGCGTTTATCAGGCATCAGAAAGACGATAGCTTCAATAAGTGGACAGCGAGAGGGGTATGATCTCATGCGCACGAATACTGTTCATTGAACGCTATGGAAGCCGGACGTTCAGCACCTCACTGAGCAAGACCGAAAACCCTCCAACCAAAACAACACCCGCAACCGCGTGCCAGACAATTGTCATCGCGGACATGGCCTCCCGGCGGGCGATTATGGCGATGCAGGGAAGCGCCACAGCGGACGTCACCACGAAACCGAACAGTTCCAGTACAAGCGCCCACAAAAGAAGGGTGGTCGCAAGCAGACCGGCTCGCCAGAGTTCGGGAGTGTCCGATATGGAAACGGGCGGAGTTCGCAGCAGCGTTTGCAAGAGCACGCCCGCGCCCGCGGCCACGGCAATTATACCAGAGGTCATCGGAAAAACGCGCCCAAGCTCTGACATCTGTGGTGTTGGCAGTATGGCTGCGACCCCAATGCCTATCGCAAGACCACTGGCAACGAGCGGGCGCCACCGTGTTCTAAGTCCGCTCATTCCGGATTTCCTTGTGAGACGGCCCTTTTGAACACGCCTGAAGAGGCAAGCGTAATTGCGGTCATTGCGATTATGCCGATTGAGATCGGCTGCCCAAAAAACATGCCAAGCCTGTTTCCAGAGGCGCCACCGATCAACCATCCTTGCACAAATCCGGCCTCTGCGATGGGGCCGAGGATAAGGCCAAGAACAATCGGCGACGGCTCAAGCCCGATGCGCGCGACAAGCCAACCGAAGATACCAAGGGCAACCATGATAGCGACGTGAAACGTGTTCGCTTCTATCGCGAATGCCCCCACGACAGTCAGAAACGCGATGGCCGGGGCCAAGGCTGTTTTGGGAACGGAAACGATAAGGCGGAACGCGTATCTGCCGATGATCAGCCCAGTCGGAAGCATAAGAAGCGTCGCGATCAGAAGTCCGAATGTGAAGGTGAACACGATATCCGCTTGTTGGGTAAACAGTTGCGGGCCGGTGCGAATGCCCTGAACAAGTAGCGCGCCCAAAATGATTGCATCCGGCGGCGTGCCGGGAATGCCCAAGACCAAAGTGGGAACAAACCCACCACCAACCGTCGCAGAATTTGCGGCCTCCGACGCGATTACGCCGTCCGGGGCGCCATCGCCAAAGGCTTCTGGCACTCTCGCCGTACGGCGGGCTTCCGAGTAGGCGACAAGCCCCGCCACAGATCCACCAGCGGCCGGAACAATCCCAACGCCGGTGCCAATAAGCGCCGAGCGAATGACATTGAATTTCGACCGCCGCATGAGGCCAAAAGCCTCGCGGAAGCGAAACCCGCGCACCGTTTCGGCGCGCCGTTCAAGGTGGGCTTCAGGGCGTATGACCATGTCGATCAGGACGGGCACACAATAAAGCCCAATGAGCGCAGGAATAACAGGAATGCCGCCCAACAACGAAGTTTGACCAAAGGTGTACCGGACATCTCCGCCGACGACGGCTGATCCGACACATGACAGGATAAGGCCGATGGCCCCACCGATCAGGCCCAAAAGTGTCGCTCCGCGTGACAGGGTTGCGATGAGCGACAGGCCAAAGATGGCCAGCCAAAAGTATTCTACCGGACCAAAGGACAGCGCGATTTGCGACAGCGGTGGGGCCAGGAACAGCAAGGCAAGTGCGCCAACGGTCCCGCCGACGACGGACCCGAGGCAGGAGAGAGTGACCGCTAGATCGCCGTCACCGCGCCGGGCCATCGGGAAACCATCCATGGATGTCGCGATGGCCGCCGGTGTGCCGGGCGTGTTCACCAGAATTGCAGAATAGGCGCCGCCATAGATGGCACCTGTATAAATGGCCCCCAATACGATCAGCCCGGAGCTTGGGTCCATGGTGAACGTGAAAGGGACGAGGACGGCGACCGCCATGGTCGCCGACAGGCCCGGAAGCGCGCCGATGATGGTGCCTCCGATCACGCCCAAAAGGGCGAGCAGAAGGTTTTCGAGCGAAAGTGCCGCCGCGAGTGCACCAAGCATGGTGCTGTTCTCCGGGCGTATGATTCAGTTGCCGCGAAGGATCTCGATCCCAGGCGCGTAGTCCGCCTGACGCGCCGCAATCCAATCAGCCATTTCGGAGTGCGGAACGTCGACCAGAACGTAGCCGTTCTCTTCCATCTGAGCGCCAAACTCGGGGATGTCGTTGATCTCCGCGATGATGTCCGAGAGCTGCTGGCGCACTGCGTCAGGCGTGTCGCGGGGAACGGTTACTCCCCGATAGGCTCCGGCGACATAGTCGAACCCGAGCTCTGTGAAAGTCGGCACATCGGGGAATATATCAAGGCGCTCCTCCGTAGCGATGGCAAGCACACGAACCTGTTCTCCCGCGCGCACACCTTGTGTTGTGTAGGTCATACCAGCGCCGATCTGTCCGCCGAGGACGGCAGCCATGGCAGGTGCAGACCCTCCGAAGGGAACATAGGTCACCTGCACGTCCGCCATTTGCCCGAACCGAACGGCCGCAAGGTGATTGGCGGAGTTGGTGCCGGACCCACCAAATGTCAGCGCGCCGGGGTTCTCATTGGCGAAGTCGATCAGATCCTGAAGGGTCTGATAGGGGCTGTCGGCACGCACGACGATTGCGTCGGGCGTGTAGTGGAAAATGTAGGCTGGGATCACATCCTCTGTCTGATACCCCACATCCCGGATCGAAGGCTGCAGGATCGCATGGGGGAAATTCACGTTCATGATCGTGTAGCCATCTGGATCGAAGCCGCCGAGCGAGGCCCAAGCCGTGGCCCCACCTGCGCCGGGGCGGTAGGAAATTACAACATCTTCACCCGTGACATCGCGCCAGAATTGCTCCTGAAACCGCGCTGTAACATCGGATTCTCCGCCGGGGTTGTAGGGGATGATGTAATCTACCGGTTGCGACGGATATTCCTGCGCCGCTGCCGCCAGCGCGGCAACACACAGCGAAGTCGCAAGGGCGGTCGTTTTGACAAATGGCTTCATGGTCTTCCTCCCAGAAAGGCGTCTTTCGACGTCAACATTGTTGAGGGAGGTTAGGGCCAATATCTCTTTTCCATTGAGACGAAAATGATGATAAATAATCACACTCACCGTGGAAACGGCATGGCACAACATGGAACTCAAACAACTGAGAATCTTTCTCGCCGTCGCTGAAGAGCTTCATTTCGGCCGTGCGGCAGAGCGGTTGCACATGGCACAACCCGCCTTGTCAGCACAGGTGCGCGGGCTGGAGGGCCGTCTGGGCGTGAAGCTGTTTGAGCGCACCACGCGCACGGTCAGCCTGACCCGTGCTGGGGAAGTCTTTCTGCCCGAAGCCCGCGCCACCATTGCGCAGGCAGAGGCCGCAATGGCCGCAGCGCGCGCCATCGGTGGTGCTGGCAGTGACCTGCTGAAAATCGGCGGTGTCGATTCGGCCACGGCGGGCATTCTGCCCACCGTTATCCGCGCTTTCCGGGCCCGCCACCAAGCCACCGAAGTAAAGGTGTTTGAAATGCTCTCGGCTCCGGCCCTGCATGGTTTGGCCAATAGATCCTTGGACGTCGCGTTTGTCAGGGTGCCGCCGAAGGAGGATTTCCTTAATCATCGTTTTGTGTTCTGCGAGCAAGTGGTTGTGGCGCTTCCGGCAAGCCACCCGGCAGCAGCGCTGCCGGCCGTATCGTTGGAAACGGTCGCGACCGAGCCACTCGTTATTCCCGCCCGCTCGCACAGACCGATCCTGTTCGATGTGATCCACGCCCATTTCACGCAGGCCGGTCTTATCCCTCGGATCAGGCAGGAGGCCAACGAACGCCATATGATCATTGCGATGGTCGCCGCCGGGCTGGGGGTGTCTCTGGTGCCGCATTGGGTCAGTCAGTTTGAGCGCAACGATGTCGTCTATCGGCCCTTGCAAGGCGGCGGGCCCACAGTGGATGTTCATGTTGCCTGGCGGGTCGGAGAAACCTTGAGCGCCGTCCATGAATTTCTGGATTGCCTACCGTCTGATCCAGGATTGATAACAAATCTGTCTAAATGATTTGGTCTGGACTTTAGGGGTCGCAAAGGGCTGATTACTTATATGTTTGACGACTTCCGAAGATTCCGCATTGCGACATCCGATGCCGAAATTGCTGGCATGATCGGCGGAAACGGTCCACCGCTTCTGTTGCTGCATGGGTATCCGCAAACCCATGTAATGTGGCACAAGGTGGCCCCTTTTCTGGCCCGACACTTCACGATCATCGCAGCTGATTTGCGCGGCTACGGCGCGTCATCGAAACCGGTCACCGACGCTGCGCACAATCCGTATTCGAAGCGCTCGGTTGCGCGCGACATGGCCGAGGTCATGACGGAGCTCGGCCATGAGACATTCTTTCTATGTGGTCATGACCGGGGTGGGCGTGTGGCGCACCGACTGGCGGCCGACCACCTGCACCGTGTGCGTAAGCTGGCGGTGCTAGATATCGCGCCCACGCGGGAGATGTACCGCGACACCACACTGGCCTTTGCACGATCTTACTGGCACTGGTTCTGGCTGACCCTTCCAGCCCCGATCCCCGAGCAGATGATCGGCGCTGATCCTGAGGCATTCCTGACCTACAAGTGTGGTCATGGATCGGCTGGATTGACCCCATTCACGGACCAAGCCTGGGCGGTGTACGAGGACGCCATTCGCGACCCGGCGACGGTCCATGCGATGTGTGAGGATTACCGGGCCGCAGCCAGTATCGACCTGGAGCATGACGACGCGGACGATGGTCGCAAGCTTCCGATGCCATTGCTTGCGCTTTGGGGCAAACACGGAACGATTGAGGCCTGCTTCGACTGCCTCGCGCTTTGGAGGGAACGCGCCGAGGACGTGCGCGGCCACGCCTTGGCAGGCGGTCACTACTTGGCGGAAGAACGCCCTGACGACGTACAGCGCGAATTGCTCGCATTTTTTCTGGAAGGATCAGAACAGTGACCCGAAGGACCTACAAAATCGCCGCCATACCCGGCGACGGGATTGGTCATGAAGTCTCGGAAGCAGGCCAAGAGGTGTTAGAGGCAGTCGCACGCCGCTATGATTTCGCGCTGGAGTGGACCGCGTTTGATTGGTCGTGCGATCGTTTTCAGAACACCGGCAAGATGATGCCCGAAGACGGCATCGAAACAATCAAGGAACATGACGCGATTTATCTGGGGGCTGTTGGCTGGCCTACAGTGCCGGACCATGTCTCACTCTGGGGGCTCCTGATCCCGCTACGGCGGGAACTTGACCTCTACGCCAATGTGCGACCGGTCAAGCTGTTTGAGGGTATAGCCTGCCCGCTTGCAAACCGAACGCCTGAAGAAATTGACTTCATTGTGGTGCGTGAAAACGTGGAAGGTGAATACTCCGAGATCGGCGGCCGGATTTACGCCGGAACACCGCAAGAAGCAGCCAATCAGATTGCCATGTTCACACGCCACGGCACAGACAGGATCATGGACGTGGCGTTCCAACTGGCAAAGAGCCGGCGTGGCCACGTGACGTCCGCCACAAAATCGAACGGTATTGTGCACACGATGCCCTTCTGGGACGAACGGTTTGCCGCCGCGCAGGCGCGCCACGCGGATATCGACACGGCGAGCTATCACATCGATATTCTAACGGCGCATTTCGTGCTTAACCCCGACCGGTTCGATGTAATTGTGGCGTCTAACCTCTTTGGCGATATCCTGTCCGACCTTGGACCTGCGATAGCAGGCTCAATCGGGATTGCGCCATCTGCAAACCTCAACCCAGAAAGAACCACGCCGTCAATGTTTGAACCGGTCCATGGCTCTGCCCCCGACATTGCAGGTAAAGGCATTGCAAACCCCGCGGGTGCGATTTGGGCCGGAGCCATGATGCTCGATCACTTGGGGGAGGCGGATGCCGCAAAATCGCTAACAAACGCGATGGCACAGACTTTCCTTCATCCTGAAACCAGGACCGCGGACCTTAAGGGCTCCGCCAACACTAAAGACGCAGTTGCAGCTGTTCTGGAGAAAATTCTCTGAGGCTTTCAGTGGCCTGAATGTGAACGCCCGCGCAGTTCATTTCCAGTCGGTGCATGTGAAGCTTTAAGCCTGGTCAGATTTGATCTGAAGATCCTCAGGAAGATTTTGACCCAAAGAGTGTTAGGCCGTGTCGGAGTTTTTGCTCCGTGCAATGATGCTTCCAAACTAGATCCGAAAATCTGGCTCCTGAGGCAAGAGTGTGGTGTTTTCTTCCAGATCTGAGTTGAGCGATACTGCGTCAGAGGAGGTGAAGTCCAACCCTTTTGTGACCAATTGGCAGGCGTCTCCAAGAATGCAAGTTATTCAAGAACGCTCCACGACATGGCCTCTCAAAGCGATGCAAACAAGTTTTGTGGAATGGGGTGGTGGCGGACAGGAAGGGATTCGAACCCTCGAGACGGTTTCCCGCCTACGCACTTTCCAGGCGCGCGCCTTCGACCACTCGGCCACCTGTCCGAGGCGGGGTTTACAGGCGTTCGGGTGTCAGGTGCAAGGGGTTAGAACAATCGAAAGCTGGCGGTGAAGGGCAGATGGTCCGAGACCTGATCGCGGAACTTCGCCCGGCCCATCTTGAAGGCCCAATGCATCGGGAAAAGCCGAAGCGAGCCTTGAATATAGCGCGTTGAAAACCGGCGCGAAACGGCGAAGCCGTCCAGCAGATTGGCTCGTCCGCTGGATAGAATATGGCTCCACCGGTCCTGCAGGTCCCAGGAGGACGTGAAATCCATCACATCATCGCCGCCAAGGTTGTGAAAGTTCGACACATCCTGCCCGGGGATCATGTTGAAATCTCCCATCAGGCAGATCGTGTGCTGCTTGTAGCCGGGCGTATCGTGCAGGTCGGTGATCCAATCACCGATCACCTTGCATTGGCTATCGCGCTTGTCCTGGTTGGGTTTGTCGCGGCCAGACTTCAAATGCACGCCGATCACCACCGCCTTGAAGCGCTGGCCCGCCCGCACGTCGACGGCAATGGCCTGACGCCCGCCCTGATATGTCCCTTCTGAGCCAGGAATGAACCGCGCGTTGGAAACCTGCACATGGGGCTTGTGCAGGAAGCCGATGTGCAGGTGACTGTCGGGCTGCGGCAGGATCGTGATGTCATAGGTCAGATCCTTCTCGGCCAGAAGGTCGCGCAAACGCTCGATATGGGTGATCGGAAAAACCTCGACCAGCGTAACGAGATCGGCATCCAGATGGGCAAGGCCCAGGGCCTGGCGCGCGGCTTGCGGGTCCTCGGCCAGAATGCCATCCCCTGCCCCGCCGCCGAAGCGGTCGTTCGAGGCGAGATTCCAGACGGCGGTGCGCAGGATCGAGTTTGTCATGTCCGTGTCTCCAAGCGATGCAACGCCAGGATAGCACGGAATTGCGACGGTGCAGCGTCAGACCAGTTCGATCGTAACGCGGCGGTTCTGTTTGCCCTTGTTCTCGATCTTGGCGATGGTCAGCTTGCCCACTTCCCCCGTGCGCGCCACATGGGTGCCGCCACAGGGTTGCAGATCGACTTGGTCCTTGCCTTCCCCGATCCGCACCAACCGGACCTTGCCTGCACCGCGGGGCGGCTGAACCGAGAGGGTTTTTACAAGGCCCGGATTTTCATCCAACTCCGCATCTGTGATCCAATCGACCGAAATGGGAAGATCGCGGGTGACGAGCGCGTTCAACTGACCCTCAAGAATGGCTTTGTCTTCAGGCGGATGGGGCATTTTGAAATCGAGCCGCCCCTTGTCGGCGGCGACGGCCCCGCCGGTCACGGGCAACGGGATAACAACCGACAACAAATGAAGCGCTGTGTGGATGCGCATGTGGCCCAGGCGGCGCTCCCAATCGAGGCGTTGGTCTACGGTGGCGCCCACGGGTGGCAAAGCACTGGGTTCCGAAGGGACAAGGATAATGTCGCCGCCTTCGCCCTTTACCGCCGTTGCAATCGGGATGCGCCCGCCGTCCCAATCGAGCGTGCCACTATCACCCGGCTGCCCGCCACCACGCGCATAAAAGATGGTCTGGTCCAGCACGATGCCGCCTTCTTCAGTTAACGCGGTAACAGTGGCAGGGCTGGATTTGCGATACGGATCGTCGAGAAAAAGCGCTTGGGTCATCGTTACTCTGGTTCTGGTACAGGAGGCTGCGCTTGCGACAAGGCTTCGGGGTTTCGCAGCCAGATATCGCGTTGAGCAAAGGGAATTTCGATGCCTTCGGCGGTGAAGCGTTCGGCGATCTGGTGGTGAAGCTCTGTCTTCACGGCAACAAGCCGGTTGATGTCGCGCAGGATCACGCGCACGCGGAAATCGAGGCTGTCGGCCCCGAAGCCAAGAAAATCAACACCGGGTTCGGGAAACTTGGCCACATCTGGATGGCCGCGCGCGATTACCATCAGGATGTCCGAGACGCGACGTGTGTCGGTGCCATAGGCCACGCCCACCGTTACAATCGCCCGGCCCACAGTATTGCCACGGGTCCAGTTCGTGACCGTGCCCGAGATGAAATCGGCGTTGGGCACGATCACGTCGGTCTTGTCGAAGGTCTCGATCGTGGTGGACCGTACGGAGATGTCCTTGACGATCCCCATATTGCCGTTGACCTCGATCCAGTCCCCTTCCGAGATCGGCCGTTCAATCAGCAGGATGATGCCTGAGACGAAGTTCGACACCACGTTTTGCAGGCCGAAGCCGATGCCGACGGACAGCGCGCCAACCACAAAGCCAAGAGCCGTCAGGTCGATGCCAGCGGATGTCACGGCAATGAGCGCCGCCAGCGCGATGCCCACATAGCCCACGCCAGCGCTGACCGCGTTGCGGGCCCCGACATCAAGCTTCGTGCGCGGCAGGACTGTCGACTTCAGCGCGCCTTGCAACAACCGGGTGATCAGCAGACCGGCGGCAAAAACCAGAATGACCGCCAGAATGATACCCGGCGTGATCCGGGTATCGCCCAAGGTGAACCCTTCAAGGATTCTTACCCAAATCTCCCACAATCGCACCGGGCGCACGCCCCAAGTGATGGCAAGTAGCGGTGCCGCAAGTGCGAACAGCACGAAGTTAATAAGCACGGGCAACAGCGCGTCGCCTGCCGCATCTTGCGACGTTCGGAAGGCCAGTGCGTAGAGGTCCCGAACGACCGCTTGCAGGGCCACAAGAACCCCAAACAGAAAAAGGGTCATCGCAACGGGGACCATCAGGGCCTCGCCCGCATTGATGTAACCAATCAACCCAAGCAAAGGGCCAACAACGGCCAAAACCCGCAATGCCGTCGCCACAAGGCCCAAAACGCCTGTCGAAAAGCCGCCGCTTTCGCCTTCGAGCATAGGCAAGCGGATGCGCCGCAAGAAACCAGACAAGCGCCAGTACATCAGGCCCAAACCGATATGCACCGGCACCACCAACACACCGCGGGCGGCAGGTGGCACGATATCGAGATCAGCCACGACCTGCGCCAAATTGCCAAGACCGGTCAGCAGCCCGATCAGCAAAATCGTGCGCCGCATTGGGGCGCGTAGGCTTAGGTCGGTACCAAACGCGGCGGCCCTTTGCTCGTGAGCAGGGAACAGGCGCCCGGCCAACCACAGGGCCGCATAAACCGAAATGATAAGCGCCAGGACGGCTTCAAGTAGAGTTTCGCCATTCTCCGTCAGCAAATCGGACAGGGCCAGAGCCGCGACCACTAAGCCAAATCCGATGGCCGGGATCACCAATTGACCGAGAGAAACAAGAAATCCTAAAACGGTGCGGCCACGGCGGCCGTCACCATCCAAAAAGCGTTCTCCCAGACGGGCCACAAACTTGCGACCCCGCAGGACCATGACAAGGCCGATCAACAGCAACCCCAAAATGGCTGGGGCATTGTCAACGATGCCTGTGCGTATATCTTCATCGGAGAGCGTTTCAGCGGTCTCCGATCGCAAATGGCCTGCCAAATCTGCCAATGCAGAAAGCGCAGTGGCCCAGTTGACCGGATTGAGCGGTGTCGGCTCAAGCTCCAGCAATTCCTGGGTCTGGCGTTCCACCAAGATGGCGTCGATTTCGGCAATCAGGCCGTTTGCGCGGTTGAAGGCCTCGTTCGCGGCAAGCCCCGGAACCTGCGCCTGATCGAGCCGCTCTTGCAGAGCCGCCCGGCGTGCCGCGATGGATTCCGCCTCGACTTCGCCGTCGGCTGGCGCAGGTCCCAACGCATCGATCTGGGCCTGAATGGTATCGATGCGCTCCGCATTTGCCGTCTCAGCCGCAAGGAATTGTGCCCGCCAGCGCACCAGTTCAGATCGTCTGTTCTCAAAGAAGGCGGTCGAGGCCACCCCGCCCGAAATGAGGTTTTCCGCTGCCGTGGCCGCCGTTTCCCAAGCGTCAAAATCCAATTCGGCGCTGGCGCTGCCCTCGGTCGTTTGCGCATAGGCTGCCGAAATCCCGACGCTCACGATGACCGAGAGCGCCAGGAAAAGGGCAGCAAAAATGCGGGTAAAGGCAGTCATACGTCTTCGAATACGGTCGGCACGTCACGCCCCGCGCCATCCATCCACGGCGGTACCGGCAGGCCCTTTTCGCGCAGGAAGTCCGGGTTGAAGAGTTTGGATTGGTAGCGCGTGCCATAGTCGCACAGGATCGTCACGATGGTGTGGCCTGGCCCCATCTCTTTCGCCATGCGGATAGCCCCGGCCACATTGATGCCGGACGAGCCACCAAGGCAAAGACCTTCATTGGCCAGGATATCGTAGACAATCGGCAACGCCTCCGCGTCGGGGATCTTATAGCAGATATCAGGTGTGAACCCTTCCAGGTTGGCCGTGATACGCCCCTGCCCGATCCCTTCGGTGATCGAATTTCCGCCCGCCTCTTGTCCGGTATAAAGCTTGTAGAGGCCGGAGCCTTCGGGATCCGCCAGGCCGATCTTCACACCCTTGGGCTGAAGCGCCATGCCGACCCCGGCAAGCGTCCCGCCGGAGCCCACGGCACAGACAAAGCCGTTCACCTCGTGGTTCGTCTGCTCCCAAATCTCGGGGCCCGTCATGTCGATATGGGCCTGCCGATTGGCGACATTGTCGAACTGGTTGGCCCAGATGGCCCCATTTGGATCGGACTGCGCCAAACGCTCGGCCAGGCGACCGGAGTATTTCACGTAATTGTTCGGGTTCGCATAGGGCACCGCAGGCACTTCGATCAGCTCTGCCCCCGCGATGCGGATCATGTCCTTTTTTTCCTGGCTTTGCGTGTCGGGAATGACGATCACGGTCTTGAAGCCAAGCGATGCACCGACCAGCGCCAGGCCGATCCCGGTATTGCCCGCCGTGCCTTCGACGATTGTGCCGCCGGGGCGCAGATCGCCACGCGCAACAGCATCGCGGATGATAAACAGCGCGGCCCGGTCCTTGACCGACTGGCCGGGGTTGAGGAATTCAGCCTTGCCCAAGATCTCGCATCCTGTGGCCTCGGACGCCGCGTTAAGCCGGATCAGCGGTGTGTTGCCAATGGCAGCGGCAAGATCTTTGTGGGTCGTCATGGGTACATGCCTTTTGCGGGCTGAAGGGTGCGGTCAGGATTAGGGCGTTCGGCAGCCGACCTCAACCCGCGCCGTCTATCCAAGGCGCACCGTCGCGCGCAGCCGATCGCGGTGCAGCATGAGGTATTGCATCGTCACGATCTGGGCCGCATCCGCCATATCCCCTTCGGCCAACAGCTTGCGCGCAAGATCATAAGGCACAAGATGGCTGAGGATATCCTCGTTTTCATCCGCATGGCCGCCCAACCCTGCCACATTGTCGGGCAAATCCGCGATCGCGAGATAGGAAAAAAGGACCTGCGCAACGCCGCCCGGCGACGGATAGTAGCGCCCAACAAAATGCAAACCACCTAGGGTGAGGTTCGCCTCTTCCCGGGCTTCGCGCCGCGCAGCCGTCTCGGGCGTCTCACCTGCGTCGATCATGCCTGCGATAGGCTCCATGAGCCATGGGTTCACATCGCCATGGGCATAGGCGCCAAAGCGAAACTGCTGCACCAGCAGAATGCGGTCGCGCACAGGATCGTAGGGCAGAACAGTCACGGCATCTGCCACGCGGAAGACGGACCGTTTCAGCGGGCCGTTCATGCGGCCGTCAAATCTTGGATGGCTGGCCTGCATCTCTTCGGCATTGAAAAAGCCATCGTAGAAATGATCAGTGCCGTGATGGACGATCTGGTCCCCGGGCATCTTTGCGCCCACATGGCCCGGCCTGCGCCAGCGGCTGGTACGGACAAAAGCATCGGCGCGCGCGCGGATGATGGCAAAGCGTGCGCCCACCTGATCGGGGGCCACAACGCCCATCTGGCGCATCATTTCCGCAGCGGCAACGCATTGGACCTCACCCCATTGGCGTGCCCAAAGCGGTAGCGACCAATCTTCGCCCGGCTCCTGAACCGTATCCTCTGGCGGAAACCAGGCTTCTGCCTCGATCTCGGCCCCGTCCCACACGACCTGAACTTTGCGGCGGGTATAGCCAAAGCAGGCCTCGTAAAAATCGAGCCGGTTGAGAATGCGCGGCTCGGGCAGGATCAGCGCGCCTTCGGCCAAAGCCTCTGCCCGTTCTTCCAGCATCGGCCAGGATTTGCCTTTAACCCAGGCCGCGCGATAGCCCCGCAAGGCGGCAGCCTCCATGCGCAATTCCACCCCTGCCACAATATCCAGCAGCGGCTGGTGGCAGAGCGTGCCAAACAAAAAGATTGGAGACATGTCTACCGCCAGGCTTTCGCGGCCCATTCCGTCAGCAACCCGCCAACGATCCCGCCCACAAATAAAACACCCCAGATCTCGATAGTCAGGGATTGCACAAAATACTCGATGAACTGGGTCATCGCATCACCGATGGCCTCGCCGAACCCGCTGTAGCGCAGATCAGCCGAGCGCAGGAACATTTGCCGGAGCGAGAACAGCAACAGCCCGAAGAAGGCAATCTGAAGCGAGGTGCGCAATCCGTTGGCCACGGCCGCGCGCACCCCAGTGCCCGCACGGGACCCCATGACCATCCATCCGTTGACCAGACCGATCAAAGCAATGGTCAGCGGAAAGAACCGCATCGACGTGCCTTCGGGAAAGGTCGGGATCACCTGCAACGCCGCGAAGTAGCCGACAGCCATGAACAAGACTGCGCCTACGAGTTTTGAGCCTGTGGGCATCGGACCGCCCGTCCTCTTTGCTTATGCCGGTTTTCGAACCGTTATCTGCGTTACGTCACAATTTCCGAAATGGAACGTCGCCGCGCAAGAGGTCAGATAAAAATTCCACATCCGCCGGAACCGATCATCGAAGCCCATGGCAGCGATCTGGTCCCATTTTTCATTGAAAGTCTCGTGCCAGCGGCGGCAGGTCTGGCTGTAACTTTCGCCGAATTCGATGGAATTCGCGACCGATAGTCCGGCTTTTTCCACCTGTTCCTTCAGCACTTTCGGGGCGGGTAGCATACCGCCGGGAAAGATGTATTTCTGAATGAAATCAACGCCCTTCCGGTAAACCTCCCACCGCTTGTCCTGCACGGTGATGATCTGCAGCGTGGCGTTCTTGCCGGGCTTGAGGCGGTCACGGACGACGTTGAAGTAAGTGGGCCAGTATTTCTCGCCCACAGCCTCGAACATCTCGATCGAGGCGATACCGTCATATGTGCCCTTCTCGTCACGATAATCCTGCAGTTTGATCTCAACCTGGTCACTCAACCCCGCATCCGCGATGCGTTTGACCGCGTAATCGTGCTGTTCCTTGGAGATCGTGAGACCCGTCACCTTCAAACCCCGCTCTTTCGCAGCGTATTCTGCGAAGCCGCCCCAACCGCAGCCAATCTCAAGCACATGATCGCCGGGCTGGGTGCCCATTTCATCGACCATTTGCTTGTATTTCGCGATCTGCGCAGCCTCGAGGCTTTCCTGCCCGGTCTCGAACAAGGCGCTGGAATAGGTCATCGTATCGTCGAGCCAAAGCCCATAAAAATCATTGCCCAGATCGTAATGGGCCGAGATGTTCTTCTTGGCCTGGCGTCGCGTGTTGGATTGCAGCCAGAAGCGAAACTTCTCATAGGCGCGGATCAGGCCCATGCCCAGAAAGCCGTCGTAGACCTCATCATTGTCGGCGTGGACCACATCAAGGAAAGCCTGCAAATCGGGCGTCGACCACCATTCATCCAGGTATGCATCGCAGAACCCCAGATCCCCCTCGCGGATCAGGCGGGCGAAGATATCAACGTTGTGGATGTTGAGCTCACCCACCGGGCCGGGCTTGTCGCCTTCAACCCGAAAGACACGGCCATCCGGCAGACGGAAATCAATCCGACCATGTTCCAGGTTCTGCGCCTGCTCGTACACGGCCTTAAAGTAGCGCGGCAGATCTCGCTGCCCCTCAAGTGATGTCAGTGCGGTCATTTTTTTCCCTTTGTCCCGCGCCACTCTTGCGAGGCGCGGCGGTGCGGGGCAAGCCCCCATCGCTTGTCAGTGTAAGGTATCCACGACACGTTCGTGTCAGAAGTTTCGGTTCTCATAGGCGTGAAGCGCGCGTTTGCGGCCCTCGGCTGCATCTACGATCGGGGTGGTCGGATAGCCCATGTTGGGCGCAAGCCCCCAGGATCGCGGGATCGCATCGAAGTAGCGCGTGGCTGTCTCGGGCGGTTGGTTGGTGATTTCGGCCAGCCAGCGCATTCGGTAGCGCCCGGCCTTGTCGAACTTTTCGGCCTGCGTTTCGGGGTTGAACACGCGAAAATAGGGCGTCGCGTCGGGACCTGAACCTGCCGACCATTGCCAGCCCATGGCATTGCTGGCCGGGTCCCAATCGACAAGGCAGTCCTCGAACCAATCGAGTCCGATCTGCCAGTGACACATGAGATGTTTCGTCAGGTAAGACGCCACCAACATCCGCGCGCGGTTGTGCATCCGGCCGGTCACATACATCTCGCGCATCGCAGCATCGACAATGGCCATGCCCGTGCGCCCTTGCTTCCAGGCCTTCACCTCCGCCTTGCGTTCATCGGTATTCCACGGGAAGGCATCCCATTCTTCTCGCCAGTTACCAGACGTGATGCGCGGCGTGTGATAGACGAGGTGATAGGCAAAGTCGCGCCAGACCACTTCTTTCAGGAACGTCTCCGCCCCCTGTTTTCCCTCTTCCATCGCGCGCTGACCGGCCCACCAACAAGCGCGGGCGCTGATCTCACCGTATGCGAGGTTTTCAGACAGCAGCGACGTGCCGCTCTTGGCTAGATTGTCGCGGGCATCGGAATAATCGTCGATCCCATGGCCGATAAAATTGGCAAGCCGCGCACGGGCCGAAGCTTCACCGACATTGAGATGCTCCGCCACCACATCAGCGCCCCGGTTCATGGCCGCGCCAAGGTTCCAATCCTTAACGTCATCCGAAGCCGGGTAATTATCAGGCGCGGGAATCTTCGGCGCGCTCAACGCCTCCCCCGGATCACGCGTGCGCACGTTTTTCCAGAATGGCGTGTAGACCTTGTAGAATGCCCCGCCCCCAGTCTCGACCGTCCAGGGTTCAAACAGCACATGGCCGTTATGGCTGACCGCCTCGACGCGCGCGTCTTTCAGCGCCGATTTCACGCCTTCATCGCGTTTGCGGCTGTCTGGATCGTAGAGACGGTTCCAGTGGACGGCCTTGGCACCCGTCTCCTCGATCAGCTCCTGCAAAATCGGCAAAGCATCCCCACGCCGCAGGGTCAGCTTTGATCCAGCCTCCTCCAAAGCCTTGGCGAAGGCCTCTACCCCCAGACCAAGCCGCCATTTCGGCGCCGCGCCATGGCTTTCGACCACCTCATCGCAAATGAATACGGGAATGACCGGGCCGCCTGCCGCACAGGCGGCGACCAGTGCCGGGTTGTCGGATAGCCGCAGGTCCCGACGGACCCAATAGAGGATTGGTGCGCTCATGCCCTGCCCTTGTTAACGCTTTCAACGCAAGTTAGGGCGCGGGCGCGCGGGTCAAGTCACTCGACCGCTTCAACCAACACAAGATCACGTTCCGAGGCGCCTTTTGCGTGGCTGAGCGCCTCTTGATAGGTCTCGCTCTCGTAGCAGGCGTTGGCCGCATCGAGGCTGGGGAAGATGCTGACGACATTACGCGGGTGGGCGCGGCCCTCCTTCTGGATCGCGGTGCCGCCGCGGGCCAGAAACTTGCCGCCATGGGCCTCGATGGCTTTGGTCGCAAGGGCCGCGTATTTCGCATAGGCCTCTTCATCCGTGACAGTCACATGGGCGATCCAATAGGCTTGGGGCATCTCTCAGGCTCCTTCAATGACAGCTTTGGCCGCTGCGATGGCTTCGTCGGCTTTGGAGGCATCGGTCCCGCCCCCTTGCGCAAAATCGGGACGACCACCGCCGCCCTTGCCACCTAGAACAGGGGTCGCCGCGCGGACAAGGTCCACGGCGCTGATCTTGTTGGTCAGATCGTCGGTCACGCCAGCCGCCACAGCGGCCTTGCCACCTGCATCGGCAATCAGCAGGACAGCGCCGGAGCCGAGCCGCGCTTTGTGCTCGTCAATGATTCCGGCCAGATCCTTGCCCGTGACGCCAGACAAAGCTTGCGCGTGGAACGCGATTCCGTTGATCTCGGCGGCCTCGGGCGCGCTCGCGCCGCCCGCCATGGCAAGCTCGCGGCGCAGTTGCGCAACTTCGTTTTCAAGCTTCTTGCGCTCATCCATCAGGGCCTTCACTCGGTCCGGTACATCCGCTGCCTGCGCTTTCAAAGCGTTCGCAGTCTCCGCCAGCAGATGATCCTGCCCGCGCAAGTAGTCATGGGCCGCTTGCCCCGTCAGTGCCTCGATCCGGCGCACACCGGCGGAGGATGCGGAGTCGCCAAGCGTGACAAACGCGCCGATTTCGCCGGTGCGCGATACATGCGTTCCGCCACAGAGTTCCAACGACCACGTATCGCCGTTGATCCCTTTGCCGGTCTGCGCGCGGCCCATGGAGACCACACGCACTTCATCCCCGTATTTCTCGCCAAACAAAGCCTGCGCGCCGATGGCACGAGCATCGTCAGGCGTCATGATCCGAGTCTCGACCGCTTCATTCTGGCGGATGAAATGGTTCACCTCGCGCTCGATCTCTTCCAGATCCTCAAGAGTCAGCGCGTGATTGTGCGAGAAATCGAAGCGCAATCTGTCAGCGGCATTGAGCGAGCCACGCTGCGCCACGTGATCACCAAGGCGCGTGCGCAGGGCCTCGTGCAACAGGTGCGTGGCCGAGTGGTTGGCGCGGATGGCCGACCGGCGGCCGTGGTCGACCACCAGCTCGGCCCCCTGCCCGGCTTTGATCTCGCCGTCCGTGACTTTGCCGATATGTAGGAAGACACCCGCCACCTTGCGCGTATCGGTGACTTGAACGGTGCCAGTTTCCGTCTTGATGACACCCGTGTCGCCCACTTGGCCCCCAGATTCCGCGTAGAACGGTGTCTGGTTCAGCACCACTGTCACGTCGCCCTTGGCGGCGTCGACGGAGGCGCCATCACTCACCAATGCCAGAACCTGTCCCTCGGCAACTTCAGTGTCGTAGCCCAGGAATTCGGTCACGCCATGCTGCTCGGCGATGTCAAACCAGATCGTCGCATCCGCCGCGTCGCCCGATCCGCTCCATGCTGCTCGTGCCTTGGCTTTCTGCTCGGCCATGGCGGCGTCAAAGCCATCGGTATCCACGCCCCGCCCCTTTTCGCGCAGGGCGTCCTGCGTCAGGTCGAGGGGGAAGCCGTAGGTGTCGTACAGTTTGAACGCCGCCTCACCGGGCAGATCGCTGCCCTCTGGCAGATTGCCCAATTCGTCATCGAGCAGTTTCAGACCCCGATCCAGCGTCTGGCGGAACCGTTCTTCCTCCAGCTTCAGGGTCTCGGTGATCAGCGCCTGCGCCTGCCCCAGTTCCGGGTAAGCCTGCCCCATCTGGCTGACCAAAGCGGGCACAAGGCGATACATCAGCGGGTCTTTCGCGCCCAGAAGGTGCGCATGGCGCATGGCGCGGCGCATGATCCGGCGCAAAACGTAGCCGCGGCCATCATTGGACGGCATCACACCATCCGCGATCAGGAACGAGGTCGAGCGCAGGTGATCTGCAATCACCCGGTGATGTACGTTCTGTGTGCCGTCGATATCGGTCGACGAGGCATTGGCCGACGCTTCCATCAACGACCGCATCGTATCGGTGTCGTAATTGTCGTGGGAGCCTTGCAAAAGCGCCCCGATCCGCTCCAGCCCCATGCCGGTATCGATCGACTGCATATCGAGCGGCACCATGGAGCCATCGGCGAACTGCTCGTTCTGCATGAAAACGATGTTCCAGATCTCGATGAAGCGGTCGCCATCTTCTTCCGCGCTGCCCGGAGGACCACCCCAGATATGATCGCCATGATCGTAGAAAATCTCGGTGCATGGCCCGCACGGCCCGGTCGGGCCCATCTGCCAGAAGTTGTCCGAGGTCGCGATACGGATGATGCGATCCTCCGGTACGCCGACCTTCTTCCAGATCTCAAACGCCTCGTCGTCCGTATGATAAACGGTCGTCAGCAGCTTCGACTTGTCGATACCAAAATCCTTGGTGATCAACTCCCATGCGAAGGGAATGGCGTCGTCCTTGAAATAGTCGCCAAAGCTGAAGTTCCCCAGCATTTCAAAGAACGTATGGTGCCGCGCGGTGTAGCCGACATTGTCGAGGTCATTGTGCTTACCGCCCGCCCGCACACATTTCTGGCTGGTCGTGGCGCGGACATAGTCGCGCTTTTCCACCCCGGTGAAGAGGTTCTTGAACTGCACCATGCCGGAATTGACGAACATCAGCGTGGGATCATTGCGCGGGACAAGCGGGCTCGACGCGACAACCTCGTGCCCTTGCCGGGCGAAGTAATCAAGGAAAGTCGAGCGAATATCGTTCAGGCTGGTCATGGGCGCGCGTGTCCGTAGCTAAGGTGCAAGCGCCGATGTATCCCTGCGGCATGGGTCTGTCCACAGGGCCCCATGAAAAAGGCACGCCCTTAGGCGTGACACGAAAAAGGGCGGCCCGTTTGGACCGCCCCCTGTCACCTCGGATCGTGGCAATTTATTCGTCGTCGTCTAGTATATCCTCGTCGCCTTCACGCTCCATCTCGAAATCGAGACCATGGGCCGCACGGATCTTGTCTTCGATCTGCAGGGCGATATCGGAGTTTTCCTTCAGGAAGGTCTTCGCGTTCTCACGCCCCTGCCCGATCCGCTCATCCCCGTAGCTGAACCAGCTACCCGATTTCTCGACCACGCCTGCTTTCACACCCAGATCAAGCAATTCGCCCATCTTGGAGATGCCTTCGCCGTACATGATGTCGAATTCCACTTGCTTGAAGGGCGGCGCCACCTTGTTCTTCACCACTTTCACGCGGGTCGCGTTGCCGACAACTTCGTCACGATCCTTCAGCGCGCCAATGCGGCGGATGTCGAGACGGACGGAGGAGTAGAATTTCAGAGCGTTGCCACCCGTCGTCGTCTCGGGCGAGCCGAACATGACGCCGATTTTCATCCGGATCTGGTTAATGAAGATCACCGTGCAGCCGGAGCGGTTGATCGATCCGGTCAGCTTGCGCATTGCTTGAGACATCAGGCGGGCATGCACACCCACGGAACTGTCGCCCATGTCACCCTCCAGCTCTGACTTTGGCGTCAGCGCCGCGACCGAGTCGACGATGACCATGGAAACCGCACCGGAGCGTACCAGCGTATCCACGATCTCAAGCGCCTGCTCGCCAGTGTCAGGCTGCGAAATCAGCAGCTCATCCAGGTTCACGCCAAGCTTCTTGGCATATTGCGGATCAAGCGCGTGCTCGGCGTCCACAAAGGCGCACACACCGCCCTTTTTCTGCTCTTCAGCCACGCAGTGCAGCGTCAGCGTCGTCTTGCCCGAGCTTTCCGGGCCGTAGATTTCAACGATCCGGCCCTTCGGAATGCCGCCAATCCCCAGCGCGATGTCGAGGCCAAGCGAACCGGTCGACGTCGAATCGATATCCGGCAGCGCGTTCTCGCCACCCAGTTTCATGATCGATCCCTTGCCGAACTGCCGTTCGATTTGGGCCAATGCGCTGTCGAGGGCCTTTTGCTTGTCGGCCGAGATACGGTCAGTCATGTCGAGAAGGTTCGCCGTTGCCATGGAGTTTCATCCTTATGTCATGCCGCGGGGCGTGGCGGCAATGGGGCCGGTAAGGGTTATCCCCTGAAATCCGGCATGCTCTTTGTTCACCTCTTGTTCGCATATCCACTAGCAAACAAAACGAGAACAATTCAAGTTAAATCTTATGCGCTGTGATCTTTCGGCCCGAGACGTTAACAATCGGTTACGGTGGCCAGAAAAATTTGGGGCAAGGTATGTTGGTGTTCTGGAAAGCCCGTTTGGTGCTGCTTGCGGTTCCCAAAACAGGGACCACCGCGCTGGAAGAGGCGCTGTTGCCTTACGCAGACACCGCCATCCTGAACCCACCACAACAAAAGCACTGCACGGTGAAGCGGTATCGCAACCAATTGCAGAAATTCTTTGAACAGCGCGGACAGCGCAAGCTGGAGCTTATGGCCGTCGTGCGTGAGCCCGTGGGCTGGCTGTCGAGTTGGTATCGCTACCGCGCCCGCGATGCGATTGCAGGCCATGCGAACTCCACCCAAGGAGTCAGTTTCGATGCTTTTGTCGAGGCCTGGCTGGAGGATGATCCCCCCGCCTTCGCCAAGGTGGGTCGGCAATCGCGCTTTGTGGCGGAAGAGGACGGCACATTGGGCATCGACCATCTGTTCAGCCATGCCCATCTGGAACAGGCAGTGGGCTTTCTTGAGGGGCGCGTCAAAGCAAAGCTGAATGTGGGGCGCACAAACGTCTCGCCCACCCAGGCCACGGACCTTAGCCCGCGGGTGCTGCGCCGCCTGCAGGATGAGGCACCGCAGGAATTCGAGCTGTGGGATCACGTTCAGTCGCTTGGCCGTTAGTGCAATTGCCGGCGAACGGTTTCAGTTAGATCGGTGAGCGAGAACGGTTTGGGCAAGAACACCGACCCGGGAATGCCATCCTCAGAGTTGTCCAAAGCATCCTCCGCATAACCTGAGACAAAGATGACCTTGGTGTCTGGCCGGTCTTTCAGCGCTTCGCGGACCCAAGTGGGGCCATCAAGGCCCGGCATGATGACGTCGGTGACGAACAGGTCAATCTCAAGCTCACGGTCGGTGAGCGTTTCAAGCGCCTCTTCTGCGCTGCCCGCCTCAATCACCGTATAGCCCCGCAGGCGGAGCGCACGGGATGCAAAGGCGCGCACTGGCGCTTCGTCCTCGACCAACATCACCACCCCGGGACGCGACGCGTCAGTCAGGCTGTTGGTGGCATTGGCCGGACCCGTCAACGCGGCCACAGGCTCTTGTACATCGCCGTCCGATACATGAGCCGGTATGTAGATCGTGAAGGTTGTACCGGCCCCAACAACGCTATCGACGAATATATATCCGCCCGTCTGCTTTATGATCCCATAGGCCATCGAAAGGCCAAGCCCTGTGCCTTCGCCGGTTCGTTTCGTCGTAAAGAACGGCTCGAAAATGCGGTGCAGCTTGTCGGCAGGGATACCACTGCCCTGGTCACGAACGCGGATGGTCACATAAGAGCCGGGCGGCACAACCGCCTGATCGCGGTTCATCTTCTCGGCCAAGTGGACCATGCGGGTTTCGACGCGAACTTCGCCGCCATCGGCCATTGCGTCACGGGCATTGACGACAAGGTTCATCAGTACCTGATCCAACTGACGCCGGTCGGCACGAATGGGTTCCAGACCCGGATCGTTCGACAGGGTAAGCTTGATCTTTTCGCCCACGAGCCTGTTGAGCAAATGGGTCAATTCGCCGATGGAATCGCGCAGATCAATAACCTCAGGCTCCAGCGTCTGCTTGCGGGAGAAGGCCAGTAATTGACCCACAAGCGACGCCGCGCGATTGGCGTTCTGGTTGATCTGGACAAGGTCGGCATAGTCCTGATCGCCTTGATCATGGCGCAGCAGCAACAAGTCGCAATGTCCGGTGATCGCTGTAAGCAGATTGTTGAAATCGTGCGCCACGCCGCCTGCAAGCTCGCCAATCGCCTGCATCTTCTGGCTCTGGACAAATTGCTGTTCGAGGGTCTTGAGCTCGGTCGCATCATGTAGGACCGCCAAAAGGGACGGCCCGGTGCCGTCCACGATGCGGCTAAGCGAAATCTGCAGGAAGGTCTCATCCTTGCGACGCTTGGCGCGCGCGACCTCTGCGCGGTTGGGAATCCGTTCCGCCAGTGTGTCGGCAACCCAATCGTCCACTGGCCTGCCAAGGTTTTCAACGAATTGCGACAGCATTCCGCTGGCGTCTTGTGAGATGCCAAGCAGGCTCTGCGCGTGTTGGTTGGAGGCCAGGACCTCCCCATCCGCGCCGATGTGCAGCAAAGCTACGGGCAAGGATTCAAATGCCCGTGCAGCAACAGACGCCGCAGGCGGCTCGGACAGGCCGGGCACTGCATAGATCTCACGCCGACCGTCCTTGGCAGGAACGACGATTGGTATAACCTCGATACGGCCATCAACGCCGGACAAGGACGACCGGCGACCGGCGACCAGCGGCTGTTCGGGGAACACATCCTCAAGCGTGGTGGCCCGCCTGCCCAGAACATCGCGCATGGCGGCGTTCATCGACAGGACAGTGTCATTGTGGCTGACAACCATCATCGGCAGCCCGATCCATTCCCCATGGCGGGAATGCGCATCTGCCAGATCGTCCAGACGCCAAACCACGCCGCCCCGCATCCGGTGGGCTGCAAGCCGCACTGTTCCGCGCGGTGTCACCACGATTTCATGGGATGACGGCCTGCGTCCAATGGCTGTTTCCTGCCTAAACACAACTGCGGCCGCATTGGGCAATGCACCGGCAATCGCACGCGACATGGAGACCCCTTTTCGGTCGCCGAAGCGTCGGTCCGCGGCCGCATTCTGGTGCAGGATCGCGCCGTCATCATTTGTGCAAAAACAGGGCGATGGATCATTTTCGATCAGATCGAAGGCCGCCTTGATGGCCCCGCGTGCCTGCCAGACGCGCCACACATCCCGCAACGCGACCAAGGCCGCCGCCACAAGGCAGCCCCCGGTGGCCGCCAATAGCCCAAAGCGCAATTCCGGCACCGGCGCAAAAAGGGTTGCGACACCAGCGACAACGCCAAGCACAAGCAATATGATTGGCTGCGCAAACGGGCGAATACCCCGCCCTCGGGAAAAGCCGGGATCTGCGGCCTGATCGGTCAATGGCTGCCCTCGCCCTACTGTCGAACGGGTCCCTGAAGCCACAGGGTCCTCTTGCGCCATAGCTCTCCGCCAAAATGGTTAAGATTGATTTAAGAATGCGCCAAATTCAGGCGTCTGGCGAGTCTGTCGTGCGCGTCAGAACTGCCGAGAAGAACCCGTCAGAGGCGGTCAGCGGTGTATCGAGGTGGCGCATGGTGCAACGCCACTCAGGATTGCGCGCCAGAAAGCCCTCGATTTGAGCATCGTTTTCGGCCCTGAACAGAGAACAAGTCATGTAGACCAATTGGCCAAGCTCCGCGACCAGCGCAGCGGCGCTATCGAGGATGCCGGCTTGCACCTTGATCAGTTCCGCCAAGCGATCCGGCGTCAGGCGCCACTTGGCCTCCGGGTCGCGACGCCAAGTGCCGCTGCCTGAACAGGGCACATCCGTCAAAACCAGATCATACGGGCCCGCCCCTTCCAACGCGTCTGTGTCGAGTTGCGTGATGTGCACTCCGGCCCGCGCAGCCCGTACCGGCAGGTCTGCCATGCGGCGCGGCAGGGCATCATGGGCGAAGACCGCAGCGTCGGTTCGGTCAGAGATGGCTAGGGCCTTGCCGCCACCACCGGCGCAATAATCCAACACGCAACCCGTCTCAGGCAGATCAAGCCGCGTCACTGCCAATTGCGGAGAAAGGTCCTGCACCTCAACCAGACCTTCAGCGTAGGGCTGTGATTGCCGTAATCGCCGGGCGCCTTCGAGGACTTTGAGTGCTGTGGGAAGCCGCGCATCGGGTTGGCAAAGTACGCCGTCGCTTTGCAGCAGTTCCATGGCATAGTCCGGCTTTGCTTTGCGGTTGTTGACCCGCACCCAAACCGGCGCGCGCATTGTCATTGCCGAAAAAAGAGCCGCACGATCCGCGATGCGGTTGTCGTCCAGTTCCGCAAGCATCCAGTCCGGAACATCCAATGGTGCATGATCCGGCAGGCTCGGCGCGAAACGCTCCGCCTCGGTCAGCGCTTCTGGCGCATGTCCTTCGCCAGAAAAGATGGGCGCTGGATCAATCCCGCTCAGCCGCAGCAGACCCAGGACCAGCGCGCGCCCTGTTTCGCCGCCGCCATGGACCGCACAACTGGCCTTGCGGCGCAGCACATCGAAAACATGATCCCGCACCGCTGCACGGTCCTTGGACCCGGCATATCGGGCACCGCGTGCCCAGCGGGTCAGGGCTTGCTCGGCAGGCATGCCACCGTGCCAGGCGTCGAGCACGTCAATCGCGGCTGCATATCGCGCCTCGGGCCGCATCTTATTGCGTCACATCAAGAAGGTGCCGCAACGTGCTTATCCTGCACGATAATTCGGGCTTTCACGAGTGATCTGCACGTCGTGCACGTGGCTTTCTTTCAGGCCTGACCCCGTGATGCGCACGAACTGGCAATTCTGGCGCATCTCATCCACGGTTGCGCAGCCGGTATAGCCCATGGCCGCCCGCAAGCCGCCGATCAACTGGTGGATGACAGTCCCGGCTGAGCCTTTGTACGGCACCTGCCCTTCAATCCCTTCGGGAACCAGCTTGTCGCTGGCCGCATCTTTCTGGAAGTACCGATCTGCCGATCCACGCGCCATGGCGCCCAGGCTGCCCATGCCGCGGTAGGATTTGTAGCTGCGGCCCTGAAACAGGATTACTTCGCCGGGGCTTTCATCGGTGCCCGCAATCATCGAACCAACCATGGCGCAGTGGGCGCCTGCCGCGATGGCCTTGGCAAAATCGCCAGAGAACTTGATGCCGCCATCGGCGATCACCGGCGTCCCGGATTTGATCGCCTCGTTCGCACAATCCGAGATCGCGGTCAGCTGCGGCACACCCACGCCCGCAACAATGCGCGTCGTGCAGATTGAGCCTGGCCCGATGCCGACCTTGATCGCATCCGCGCCGGCGTCGATCAGGGCCTTGGTGGCCTCAGCGGTTGCCACGTTGCCCGCCACAACCTGCACTTCGTTGGAGAGGCCCTTCACCCGCTCCACCGCACGCGCCACACCTTCGGAATGGCCATGGGCCGTGTCGATGACAATCAGGTCACAGCCGGCATCCACCAGCGCCTCGGACCGTTGAAACCCCGCATCGCCAACCGTGGTGGCGGCCGCCACGCGCAGTCGGCCCAGCGGGTCTTTGCACGCCTGCGGGTTCAGCACCGCCTGCTCGGTATCCTTCAAGGTCAGAAGACCAGTCAGCTTGCCGTCCGCATCGGTGACAAGAAGCTTCTCGATCCGCCGCGCCTTCATCAGGCTAATCGCCTCGTCCCGGTCCGCGGGTTCGCGCAGGACGGCCAGATCGTTCGACGTCATCATCGCGCTTACAGGTGTGGCATCGTCTTCGGCAAATCGCATATCGCGATTGGTCACGATGCCCAGCACGCGGCGGTTTTCATCGACAACGGGGAAGCCTGAAAAGCCATAGCGTTCAGCCAACGCTTTCGCGTCTGCCAGCGTTTGGTCCGCGTTCAGGGTCACAGGGTTATAGACGATCCCGCTCTCAAAACGTTTCACCCGCCGCACTTCGCGCGCCTGCGCCTCGATATCGAGATTACGGTGGATCACCCCCATGCCGCCCGCCTGCGCCATGGCGATGGCCATGCGCGCCTCGGTCACAGTATCCATGGCAGAGCTGAGAAGCGGGATGTTCAGGGCAATGGTCTTGGTTACCTGCGTGCGCGTATCGGCGTCGGACGGAAGCACGGAGCTTTTGCCCGGCACAAGGAGAACATCGTCAAAAGTGAGGGCCTCGCGAATCTCCATTGGCGCATCTCCTTGGAGGGTGTCGGTTGGCACGTCCCTATCCCATGGGGTGGACCGAGGGGCAAGGACGAAATGTGGTGTTTGGCCTCAACGAAGGGTTTGCGCCGACTGCGTCGACGCCGGGCGCAAATTTCCGAGGGAAATTTGCCAAAGGGGGCGCTGCCCCCGTCCTACGGACTCCCCCGAGGTATTTTTTGACCAATGGAAGACCAGGCGACAGGGCAGCGTCTGCAAGGACCATCAAAGGTTCGCAGACCGGCTGATCAGCCCTTGAAGCCCGTGGCGACGACGAATTTCTCCGAGCTGTCAGCGCGGGACGCCCCCGGTTTGACGTTGGCAACCTTCTTGAACCTTTGTTTCAAGGTCTGCTGAAGCGAGCCTTCCGCCCCACCCGCCAGCACTTTCGCCACGAAGGTCCCGCCCGGCTCCAACACATCAAAGGCAAGCTCGGCCGCCGCCTCGCACAACGCCATGATACGCAGGTGGTCCGTCTGCTTGTGACCGGAAGCCGAGGCCGCCATGTCCGACATCACCACATCGGCTTTGCCGTCGAGCCAGCCCTTCACCTTGTCGTCCGCGCCATCTTCCATGAAGTCGAGCTGATACAGCTCGCAACCTGCAATCGGCTCCATCTCCTGCAGGTCGAGGCCGATGATGCGGCCCACCGCCTTGCCGGATTTCTCCCCCAATGCATTCACACGTCGCGCGGCCACCTGGCACCAGCCGCCCGGCGCACATCCCAGATCCACCACGCGGGCGCCGGGCACGAGGAAACGGTATTTGTCGTCCAGCTCCAGGATCTTGTAGGCTGCACGCCCGCGATACCCGTCGCGCTTGGCGCGGGCCACATAAGGATCATTCAGCTGGCGTTCGAGCCAGCGGGTCGAGCTCAGCTTGCGGCCACGCGCGGTTTTGACCTTTACCTTCAGGTCCCGCTGGCCCCGCCCGCTTGTGTTCTTTGCCATATCGGCCCCTCAGACCTCACTCATCGTAAAGCCGGTTCTCGTCATTGTGCTTCAGGCGCTTCTCCACGGCCTCCAGCGAGACGTCAACCGCATCCAGCTGGCCCTGATCGTGGATTGCCTGCGCGTAAGTCGGCAGCGTGTCGGTTGGCCCCGCCTTTTCCGGCGACCAGAGCCCTGATCTAAGCACCGCCTTGCCGCAATGGAAGAACGCCTCTTCCACACGCACGACAATGGCGAAATCCGGGACGCGGGCCTTGATCGCCATGCTTTCGCGCAAGGGCAAGTCCCGAGCGACCTGCGCCGAGCCGTTTACCCGCACGACCTCGTTCCGGTTTGGCACAAAGAAGACCAGCCCGATGCGCCCCGTCTCAAGGATATTGCCAAAGCCCATGAACAGGTGGTTTCCGGGCCGATCGGGGATCGCGAGGGTCTTTTCATCCAACACCTTCACGAAACCGGCCGGATCGCCCTTGGGCGACGCATCGATATTGCCCTGCGCATCAACGGTAGACATTACCAGAAACGTCGAATGGGCAATCCAATTGGCGCAATGCTGATCGATATGGTCGATGACCTTGTGGCGTTGGGCGACATGGATCCCATCGACAACGGCGCGGATCTGCGCCTCGGAGGTGACGGGATCGGTGATCTTGTAAGGCACGTCAGTACGGGCCGTCTTCCAGAACGCCGTCCCGGCTCATCTGCGCATAAAGCAACCCTTCGCGCAGGCCGCGATCCGCGACGCTCAGGCGATCGGTGGGCCAGGCCCGCAGGAGCGCCTGCAGGATGGCGGCCCCGGACATGATCAGCGTTTGCCTGTCCCGCCCGATGCGCGGGTCGCGGCGTCGGCCTTCAGGACCCAGGGCAAGATAGCCGTTAATGACGGTGTCGATCTGGTCGGATGTCATCCGCAACCCATCCACCTTGTTGCGGTCATAGCGGCGCAAACCAAGGTGCGACGCCGCAACGGTTGTGACGGTGCCGGAGGTGCCAATGATCTGGAACCCCTCCCGCGCCTGCTCAGCCGCATCATCGTAGGGGGAGAATTCGGCCAGCTGCTCCTCAAAGTACCAGCTCATCAACGCAAAGCGCGCGCCGTCATCGGCGACATCGTCGTACATGTCCTTGAGGGTTGCGACGCCGAGTGGGATGGAAATCCAATCCACCACCTTCGCGCGGGGGAAGACATCTTCGGCATTATCAAACCCGTGGTGCAGCCGCATGATCGCCTTGGGGCGCTCCAGCTTGGGCACCCGGCTCAGATCGATCCAAACGAGCTCGGTCGAGCCGCCTCCGATATCGACCACAAGAAGCTGTTCCGTCCGGGTCGAGACCAAAGGCGCGCAAGAGACCACGGCTAGCCGCGCCTCTTCCTCCGGCTCGATGATATCGAGTTGAAGGCCGGTCTCGCGCTTCACAAGGTTGATGAATTCCGCAGCATTTGTGGCCCGACGGCAGGCTTCGGTTGCCACAAGGCGCGCGCGTTCGACCCGGTGTTTTTGCAGCTTCTTGTGACAGATCTTGAGCGCGCCCACCGCGCGCGCCATAGACGCCCGGCCCAACCGGCCAGAGGCCTCAAGCCCCTGTCCCAACTGCACGGATTTGGAAAAGGAATCCACCACATGCAATTGGCTGCCCTTGGGCTGCGCAATCAGCATCCGGCACGAATTCGTGCCAAGATCGAGGGCCGCATAGAGGTCATCGGGGTCGGGACCCGATTTCTTGGTTACAGCAGGGCGTCGTTCGACAGCCGGGATCGCGCCCGGTTCGATCTTGGGCGTCACGGGCGCCACAGGTCTGGGGAACGGGCCGTCCCCGCCAGAGCGCTTGCGCGACATGGGGTGCACCGCCAATTCGAATACTAGGTTGCCCAAAGCGTAACCTGTTCACAGATTTGAAACAATGGGCGATGCGTGCGCCGCTCATGTTCATCTTGAATATTTCGACGCCCCCCGCCTATCGCCTGTGCCTGATCAGCCCGCTAGACAGGCGCTGGCAAAGGCGTGCGTCGTTTTGGAAGCCGCGCATGTCGAAAACAGGATCGGTGGCGCGCGCTGCCACGCTTATGGTGCGCAAAACCCGCGTGGGCGACTCAACGCCTGCGTCACAACAGCAAGGGACCGGCCATGGCCAACATCACCCATGTCTTCTGGCGCGATATCCCCGCGCAGGTCATTATCGGCAAGGGCCGGACCGGGGCCAAGGCGCCTTTGCCGGAACGGTTTGAGCAGGCGATTGACCGTGCTGCCATGAAGGTCGGTGCCAAGGATGATGATGCCTATCTGGCAGGGTTCCGCCGCGTGGTTGTGGGCGAAGCCCAGGGTGATTTGAAGGACGCCGCCGCCGCCGAGGCCGCCGCCCTTGATGCCGCCTATGACAATGCCCGCCTGAAAACCCTGATCGATGCCGAGGGTTATGACCCGGCAAACGCCACCTGACCCTTGAGCATTCGGGAGAAACTCATGTCGCTGCTGAATTTCCGCAAGGCCGCCCCCGCGCCTGACACGCCCGCAACGCCCGAGATGGAGGCGCTGCTGGACGGCTTCTCGATCGAGGTGATGCCCCGCACGGCCGAAAAGGTCGATGATTTCCGCGCCCTCCTGCCCGCCGGTACGCGCGTCTACATTGCGCATATCGAAGGCACGCCGATTGAAGACATGGTCGCCACCGCCGCACGCCTGCGCGCCGAGGGCTACGATCCCATGCCCCACTTCCCGGCGCGCATCATCAAGGACGCCGCGACGCTGGAAGACTGGATCGCCCGTTACAAGGGCGAGGCTGACATTACGCAAGCCCTTCTGTTGGCCGGTGGCGTGGCGCAACCCCACGGCGATTTCGACAGCTCCATGCAGCTGATGGAAACCGGGCTCTTCGACAAGGCGGGCGTCACGCGCCTCCACGTCGCAGGCCACCCCGAAGGCAATCGCGACATCGACCCCAACGGCGGCGATGAAGCTGTCATGGACGCATTGCGCTGGAAACAGGCGTTCCACGAACGCTCCGACGCGGAGATGGCGATGGCCACCCAATTCGCGTTCGAGGCCGGGCCGATCATCGCATGGGCCGACCGCCTGAAGGCCGAAGGGATCACCCTGCCGATCCATCTGGGCATAGCAGGCCCCGCCAAGCTACAGACCCTGATCAAATTCGCCATCGCCTGCGGCGTCGGCCCCTCGCTCAAGGTGCTCCAGAAACGCGCCAAGGATGTCACCAAGCTGCTCCTCCCGTTTGAGCCGACCGAAATCCTGACCGACATGGCCGCCCACAAGGCGCAAAACCCCGACAGCCTGATCGAAGCCATCCACTTCTTCCCCCTTGGCGGTATCAAGACCAACGCCAAATGGGCCATCGCCAATGGCGGCGCATCGACCGTACCCGCCAACCCTGACGCAGATATCTAGGAAAACACGCACATGACGCGCACTGTCATCGAGTCGAAGACCAAAACCACCGTGATCGGCTTTGATGAGCCGTTCTGCGTTATTGGCGAGCGGATCAACCCCACGGGCCGCAAGATCCTAAACGAGGAACTGGAACGCGGCGATTTCTCCCGCGTGCAGGCCGATGCCATTGCCCAGGTCGAGGCTGGCGCTACCGTGCTCGACATCAATTCCGGCGCCGTCTTCTCCAACAAGATGGCCGAAGACCCGCGTTATGCCGACAACAACTTCGTCGAGCCCGAGCTGATGAAGCAGCTGGTCGAAACGGTTCAGTCCGTCACCGATTGCCCGCTCTGCATCGACTCGTCTGTGCCCGGCGCGCTGGAAAACGGACTCGCCGCCGCCGAAGGCCGTCCGCTTTTGAATTCCGTTACCGGGGAGGAAGAACGCCTCGACCTCGTCCTGCCTCTGGTCGCCAAATACAACGTGCCCGTCGTGGCCATTTCCAACGACGACACCGGCATCTCGGAAGACCCGGATGTCCGCTTCGCCGTCGCAAAAAAGATCGTCGAACGTGCCGCCGACTTCGGTATCCCGGCCCATGACATCGTCGTCGACCCGCTTGTCATGCCAATCGGGGCCATGGCCACGGCTGGCCATCAGGTCTTCACCCTTGTCCGCCGCCTGCGCGAGGAGTTGGGCGTCAACACCACCTGCGGTGCGTCGAATATCTCTTTCGGCCTGCCCAACCGCCACGGCATCAACAACGCCTTCCTGCCGATGGCGTTCTCTGCCGGCATGACATCCGCGATCATGAACCCGGTTGCACTCCCCGTCGGCCCAAAGAAGATCGCCGAGAAGAAGGCGCTGGTCGAAGCCGCAGGCGTGATCCTACCCGAAGGCATGGACGATGAGGCCTTCGTCAAACTCTTCGGAATGGGCTCGACCAAGCCGCGCGCTGGCAAAGAGATGGAGGCCATCCGCGCCGCAAACTTCCTGCTGAACCACGATGACGGCGGCGGGGCCTGGATCGCCTTCAACAAAGATCCCGACGCTGCCCCGCGCCGGGGCCGTGAAGGCGGCCGGCGGCGACGCGCAGGGTAGTACAAATACCCATGACCGACCCCCTCGTCATCTTCACGCCCTCAGGTAAACGCGGGCACTTCCCTGTCGGCACCCCGATCCTGACGGCCGCCCGTCAACTTGGCGTGGACCTCGACTCTGTCTGCGGCGGGCGCGGGATCTGCTCAAAATGCCAGATCGCGCCATCGTACGGCGACTTTCCCAAGCACGGCGTCACGGTATCCGACGGCGCGCTCAGCGAATGGAACGACGTTGAAGCCCGCTACGACCGCGTGCGCGGCCTGAAAGAAGGCCGCCGCCTTGGCTGTCAGGCCAAAGTCATGGGCGACATCGTGGTGGACGTGCCGCCAGAGAGCCAGGTCCACAAACAGGTTGTCCGCAAGGCGGCTTCGGCCAAGCCGATCACGATGGACCCGGCCACCCGGTTGGTGATGATCGACGTGGTCGAGCCGGACATGCACGAACCCTCAGGCGATCTCGAACGTGTCGCCGACGCCCTGAGGGACCAATGGGACATCGGCCCTGTCACCGCCCGCTTGCCCGTCCTGAAAGCTCTGCAACCCGCCTTGCGCAAAGGCCAATGGCAGATTTCCGTCGCGGTTCACCATCCGGCCAACAGTGATAAAGCGCAGATTGTAGGCGTTTGGCCCGGCCTCCACGAAGGCGGCCTCTATGGCCTTGCCGTCGACCTCGGCTCCACCACCATCGCGGCGCATCTATGTGACCTGGCGGACGGCTCCGTCCTCGCCTCCTCCGGCCTCATGAATCCCCAGATCCGTTTCGGCGAAGACCTGATGAGCCGGGTCAGCTACGTCATGATGAACCCCGGCGGCGACGCCGAGATGACCGGCGCCGTGCAGGACGCGCTGAACACCTTGGCTGTCGAAATCGCAACTGAGGCTGGCGTCGACCCGAACCTGATCTTTGAGACGGTGATCGTCTGCAACCCGGTCATGCACCACTTGCTTCTGGGCATCGACCCGGTCGAACTGGGCCAGGCCCCCTTCGCGCTCGCCACCTCTGGCAGTCTCACCATGGACGCGCGCGAGATCGGCCTGACCGGCATCGCGCCCACCGCTCAGGCCTACCTTCTACCTTGCATCGCGGGCCATGTGGGGGCGGATGCCGCCGCCGTCGCGTTGGCGGAAGAACCCAACAATTCCAATGACCTCGCGCTCATTGTTGATGTAGGCACCAACGCCGAAATCTTGCTTGGCGACACAAACGGCGTGCTTGCCTGTTCCTCCCCCACCGGCCCCGCCTTCGAGGGCGCGCAGATAAGCGCAGGCCAGCGCGCCGCCCCCGGCGCGATCGAACGGATCGAGATCAACCCCGACACCAAAGAGCCGCGCTTCCGCGTCATCGGCTCGGACCTCTGGTCCGACGATCCCGCGTTCGACACGGTGCCAACCGGCATCTGCGGCTCTGGCATTATCGAGGCCGTGGCGGAAATGCGTATGGCGGGCCTTCTCGACGCCTCGGGCCTCATCGGCTCCGCCGAGGCCACCGGCACCTCCCGCGCCGAACCCACGGGCCGCACCCACGCCTACCTGATCCACGACGCCACCGACCAAGGCGGCCCCCGCATCACCGTCACCCAAGGCGATATCCGCGCCATCCAGCTGGCCAAATCCGCCCTCTACGCCGGCGCGCGCCTGCTGATGGACCAACGCGGCGTCGAAAAGGTGGACCGCGTGGTGCTGGCAGGTGCGTTCGGCGCCCACATCTCGCCCAAACATGCCATGGTCCTCGGCATGATCCCGGACGTCCCGCTCGACAAGGTCCAATCCGCTGGCAACGCCGCGGGCCACGGCGCGCGCATTGCTCTGTGCAACCGCGCTGCGCGCACGCGTATCGAAGAGACGGTGCACAACATCCACAAGGTGGAAACGGCGATCGAGCCGAAATTCCAGGAACACTTCGTCAACGCCAACGCCATCCCCCACGCCACCGACCCGTTCCCGGAACTGGAACAGGTCGTGACCCTGCCTGAGGTCGCTTTTGGGGCCAGCGGGTCGGCGCCCGGCGGCGCGGGGGGTGGACGCCGGAGACGTCGGCGAGGATAGTTCGTCCAAGGAGGACATCCCTTGGCGCTTTTCCCTTCATTGCCCGAACCCGCCCGCTTGGGCGACCTATTGGGCGCCCATCCGGCCCATGCAGGTCCGCTTTTGGCCCATACCGAGGGCGTCATGCGCGCAGGTGCGCCACTTACAGCTTCACAATGCGAGTTGATCGCGGCCTACGTGTCGGGCCTGAACGCCTGCGCGTTTTGCCTGGGCTCACACCGTATCTACGCCGAAGCGCTTGGGGTATCGCCGGGTCTGATCGATGCGCTGTTGGAAAATCCACAAACAGCGGATGTCGACGCAGAGATGCGCCCATTGCTGGCTTATATCCGCAAATTGAATGCCCTGCCCTCGCGCCTAACCTCGGCAGATGCAGACGCGGTTTTCGCCGCCGGGTGGGATGAAGCGGCCCTCTATCACGCCATCCAAGTCTGCGCGCTGTTCAACTTGTTCAACCGGCTTGTGGAAGGCGCAGGCGTCGACTTCTCTTATGCGGCAAGTGGCGAAAAACCCACCGCCGATGATCTGTCTTCGTCTTATGCTGACTTCGCGAAACGCCTTGGCGTCTAGGTTTTTTCTTGGGTCCAACTTTGCCAGAACTTGGCCGCACAGAGACGTTTTAGATGGCTCGGAGTCAGCCTAGAACGACTGTCTTTCTGCTATTTTTCAATACCTTAATACCTGGTTGCAACCTTGCAACCGCCTACCACGCCCCGCTTGATGGCCCGCCTGCCCAAGCGTATCCACCAAACTAGCGGCGGGTATGGTGAAAAGGTATCACGAAAGCTTCCCAAGCAGAGTTGGCGACTTGCACTGAGCCGCTGTTTCCTACCAAGACTTTCATTTTATTATATTAATTGTTTCGTTTTGTAGCGCTGAGTTGCGTGCATTAGCGTGTAGCTCCCGGCAAAATACCTACAAAGTAGCATGCCGCGTTTAACCGAAAGCTTCGCCCGAAAAGCCCCGTTTTTGAACGACAAGACGATCAAGCATTGGGACAGTGAGGTGAAGGGCCTGGTGCTCTTCGTCGGCAAGCGAAGTAAGACATGGTATTTTCAGAAGGATGTCGCCGGAAGAACCAAGCGCATTCTGATTGGACGATCGCCACAGATCACTGCTGAAACCGCACGCCTGTCCGCGCTCGATCTGTCGGTGCAACTCGGACGTGGAACGGGCAAGTTGCTGCAGGTCGCGGCCCCTACCCTTCGAACTGCGATGGACACTTACCTTGCAAGACCGAAACTTCGCTCTGAACGGTATAGGCGCGGGATGCGGCAGTCCTTTGAGCGGGATCTGTCGGACTGGCTCGCCCTGCCCCTCGATGAGATCACTAAACCAATGGTTGCACAGCGCCATCTTGAAATGCGTGATCGTCCTTCAAGCGCAAACCATACGCTGAAGTACTTCCGAACGGTATGGAACCATGCCCGTCGCGTCGCAAACCTTCCGGAGGCACCGACCATCGCGATCGAGTGGTACGAGGAGCACCCGCCTGGCACGATTATTGATGATTTTCTGGTATGGAAAACTTCGCTGACCGCCCTCCCCAACCCAATCCACCGTTCGTTTTTTGTTTTCTTGCTTCTTACCGGCCTGCGCCGCGCCGAAGCACTCACACTCACGTGGGAACAAATTCATGATGATCGCATACATCTTCCAATGACGAAGAATGGGCGAAGCTTTGATCTCCCAATCATCCCTTTGCACCTCGAAGTGCTCGAGCCACTTCGGCGGCTGCATCGCAAGTGGGTGTTTCCGTCGCCCAAATCCGTAGTGGGACATGTCACAAACACACCCAGGCTCGCCTGGTCACCGCACACTCACCGCCGGACGTTCGCAACCGCTGCCATGGAGGCTGGCGTTTTGGAAGAAGTTGTAGCCCGATTGCTGAACCACACACCGATCTCGATAACCGGGCGCCGCTATGTCCGACCGTCGCTCGACGCGCTGCGGCCGTCGATGGAACAGGCCTGCGAAGAAGTCGTCCGCAGAATAGGGGACCCAAGAAATCTCACGTCTTTTTGAAATTTAGCTCTCTATAGCCCGGACCACCGAACCGGCGCCTAATCAGGCTCATGTGACTGTTTCCGAACAGAAGAGCCTTGAGATGGTCCTCAACGGTACAGGCACTTTGGCGGCGCACCAGAAAGTACACCCATTGATGATTCTGGAGCGCTATCTCAATGCGCTCAGTGATATCGACTCGTTGGGCCCAAAATGTTCGGATCATATACCACTTGAACGCATGACGGAGGTGTTTTCGAACACCGTCTTCCCACCCGTTTTGGGCGGTCAAGGACTCACTTGGAAGCGGTCAGTGCGAGAACTGAGACAAGAGATACTTCTCAAGCTGACCGCGGGATCAATCCACTTGAACGATCTAAAGAGCCAATTGCTCAATTGCGCTCACGAAAAGCACCCGCCCGGCCGCGGCAATCTGGAATTTGATGTTGAAGGAGGCCGGATATCAAGGGTCACCGAGAATTTTCTGTACGGACCCTCATACGAAACTATGCACGTCGGCTCGCCTTGGGTCGCCTTTTGCAAGGGGCTCCACGACTCAAACAAGACGCTTGAGCAATCGTTGAGATTGGCAATGCGAGAAGGTCGGATTTTGTGCCTTAGGCCGAGCCTAGCCGGAACACGGCTTCTGGATCCAGAAACCACTGAACAGACCCGGTTTCTGGCGATGGACAAAGAGGAGACTGAATTCCTGTTCTCTTCAGACATCCCAGACTCAATTCTCTACAGCGAGTTAGAACAAAAAATACGCAAAATGGACGCTACGTGGGCGCCCGCACTTGGGCGGTTGGACGAGTGGATAGCCGACGCGCAGTCGAAAGACATGCGCATCTCAAAGAACGACCTAGAACAAAGTCTAGCGAGCCAGCTCGGTTTGTCCCCTCGCGAGGCAAAAGTCCTAGTGCGATTACGCTTCCCAGAGAATTGGTCCGTAGCGGGTAAAATTCCAAATTCCCGAAAATATATTATCGGAAAATTAGGTACTTAAATGGGGTGCATTCCGCCTGCCCCAAATGCACCCGATTGGTTTGACGATCCAAGTCTGCAAATGTGCGCCTCAATAATATCTGAGGTCTGATATGCATGACGATGACGAACGTTTGCTCTCACGTGCTGAAGTAGAGGCACGTTTCGGCATTCCCAAGAGGTTCCTTGAAATCAGTTGTTCCAAGGGCACCGGACCACCGGTGGTGCGTATCGGGCGGCTTGTCCGCTACGCACCGACCGACATCCGTGCTTGGATATTGGCACAGCGACCGTCTTCGAGATCCAACTAGGCGCCAGCGAATGGCATCCGATGTTCGGTCCCCAACAGCTTTCTGAAGCCTTCAATCACATGAATAACCGGGTAACGTTATGAAAAATCTCCATCAACAGGGATGGTCAAAAAAGACGCTTCGTTTGGCTCGAGCGAGTGCAAGAAGCCCAGGGTGTACCGCGCGGCAGCAAGCAGTTTGATGCATTGATTTGCAACAAGTTTGTTGACCGCAAAACGGGTTCGTGCCGGCCCTCCAATCGCAAGCTAGCAGATAGTCTGTATGTCTGTAGGAGAACAATCCAAAGGTATGTTGCAGGTCTTGCCGAAACAGGCTTCCTCAAGCAAGGGCACAAGGACAACGGAACACGTGTGCTTTTGCCGAGTTTTCCGGACATAAAAGAGCCCGTGAAAAGGAGCTGTCCGGGGACGTCACAACTGTCGTCACCCCGCGACGAAACTGTCATCCCACATATAATGATATCCAAAACAAAGAACCAAAAAGACCTGAGCCGCTTGGCAAGGCCAATTTCGTGGATTTCGGTTCCCTCCGATGAAACCGAAAAGATCGATGGCTGGCGGAGGTGGCTGAAGGCGCGCCGCTTCGATCCTGACTTGGTGGTGGGCATGGCTCAGCGACATCAAGGAGTGAGACTGCCTGCGAACTATCCCGAGAGCACCGAAACTGCAGAAGAAGCGTATCTGGCCTACTTCGATCGTCTTATCATTTCCGAAGGGGAGCTTGGCTAAAGCTATGAAACCAGTCGCGTTCAATGGTGAAGACTTCGCCTGTTGTTCGAGGTCGCGGACGGTCACAGGCAGTCGCTGGAACCGACGGCGTCAGTCCCCATCAGCCAAGAAAGTAACGGCCTCAAACGCCCGGGTCCTTTCTGATTGAACTCGCACAGGGGTAATTCGCACCCTGTTGCTCGCAAAAATTTTGCGTTCTCAATGACCTAATCTTGCGGTTGTTGTTGTTATCCGCAGTCACTGACCATCAGCAAACTGACGCCGCGATTGGGGGGCTTCAAAAAAGTTGACGCAAAATCTGTCGACTGTTTGGGCGGGAAGCAGTCATTCGCTGCAGCCGCACCAAGGCGCGATATACTGCCTTGAGCAGACAGTCTGTTGGTGCTGCATTGAGGGACTGTTCACTTTTCTGCGCCGACAAAGAACCCGCACGTGTCGATGCTTTAGTCAGTTGAGCGCCTTTAAAATTCTTTCATCCGTCTAAATTGCTCTCGTGCACGCCTTTATGAACGATGTTCGAGACTTCTCGGTTCTAACCCAATTAGGTAAAAACCCCACATCCATGGATTGAGATTCCACGCGCTAGCTTCGATATGCCGTTTCAGCTTCGCTAAAAGCCAACAGCCCTATGCGCGCGGCATGCCTTTGGGGCGCGCCAATCGCTTCAATGCTGCAATCCGGAAAGGGGCGTTTGTCGCGCCAAAACCGTCGTAACCTCCTCGTCGTTCAACGATCTCAAAAAATATTCCAGTGGCAAAAGGCCTGGAATAGAGTTGAAGAAATTCAGCCGACCCGTTTGCGTCATAGAGGATACTGGCCGATTTCATGGCTTGCAGACGGTCCGGGGCCAAATCGAAGCGTGCGGAGAGGTCCGCATAGTAATTGTCTGGGATCGGAAGCGGGTCAAAGCCCATTGCATGCAAACGCTCGGCACTGTCAAAAATGTTATCCGTCTCAAAGGCCACATGCTGGACCGAAGCCCCGAAGCTGTCAGCAAGAAAACCGCCAGCAAGTGTCCGGTGCGTTTCAGCGCCGTTCAGGGTGATGCGAAATCCGTCGTGCGTCGATGTAAGCGCCTGTGATCGAACCAGACCATCAGGATCGATCACGTCGATCATGGGTTCTTTCTTCACGCCGAAAAGGGTCGTGTAGAACAGCGACCAGGAGAGCATCTCGTCATAGCGCATGGTTTGGGCCACATGGTCGATCCGCGTCAGCCCGGCGCCCTCCCCCGGTTCGCCCGCCGGGTCGAACTCCACGTTCCAGACAGTCGCAAGGGGATCATCCACAAAATGCAGGATCGAGCCGCCAAGGCCACGGATCGCCGGAATGTCCAACTGTTCAGGGCTGCGGGGCTGTTGGAAGCGCTCTGACCCCAATGCCAGGGCGCGGGTCACGGCATCCTCCGCCGATGGCACGCGCAGTCCCAGGTCACAGATATTCGTCCCACGCGCGACGTAGCTGGTGTCGGCATGACCCTGGGGGTCGGAATTCAGTAGAACCCTGACATCGCCCTGGCACCAGAGCGAGAGATCCTTGCTCTTATGCTTTCCCGCATGGTGGAACCCCATGGAACGGAGAAGCCTCGCCAGCGCGTCCGCCTCGTCGCCGCGCGTTGCAAATTCCACGAATTCGACGGCCGTGGGCGCGCTTGGCGGCGGCAGGTCGGGTAGATCGGTGACAAGATCAGGCTCAGCCCGACGCACGTCGTCCATCAGGTTGACCAGCGCACGTTTCCCGGCGGAAGCAATCTGGCGCGCGGGTCCGCCTCGGAACTGGTCATTGAAAATCTCAAGGCTCGCTGACCCGGTATATCCCGTCGCCATGACCGCCCGCATGAAGGCGGTCACGTCCAAGTCGCCCTCGCCGGGCATATTGCGGAAATGGCGGGACCAATAGAGCAGGTCCATGGTGATGCGCGGTGCATCGGCCAGTTGCACGAAGAAGATGCGGTCGCCGGGGATGCGGCGGATCGTGTCGGGGTCGATGCCGCGCCCAAGCGTGTGGAAACTGTCGAGGATCAGGCCAACACTCGGGTGATCGGCGCGGCGCACAACCTCCCACGCATCGCGGTGATCGTCGACGTGGCGGCCCCAGGCCAGGGCCTCGTAGCCCACGCGTAGGCCGCGCTTTGCCGCCCGCTCCCCCAGTTCCGCGAAATCGTCCGCGGCGCGGTCGATGCCGCCCAAGGCATCGGGGTGGACAGAGGAACAGACCAGCACAAGGCCACACCCAAGATCCTGCATCAGGTCAAACTTGCGCTCGGCCCGGTCAAAGGCCTTCCGACGCAGATCCCCCGGCAGGCCTTCGAAATCGCGGAAGGGTTGGAACAGCATCAGGTCCAGCCCGGCGTCGCGAATGCGCTGCCCAACCTCGCGTGGGGAGCGGGTGTCGGCGATGAAATCCTGCTCGAATATCTCAATCCCATCAAAACCGGCCTTTGCAATGGCCTCGATCTTTTCCTCCAGGTTGCCTGAGATCGAAACCGTTGCGATGCCGAATTTCATAGGATCAACCTCGGAATGTCGCGCGAAGATTGGCGACACTCTCGGCCAGCAGAACAAGGTCCACCCCCACGGCAGTCATGGTCGAGCCGAGGGCGATGTAGCGTTTCGCCTCGTCCGGCTTCAGCGCCATGATGCCGATGGGAACATTCAGCCGCTTGAGCGTTTCGAATGCCGCTTCAATGATTGCCACGACGTCGGGATGGGACATTTGTCCGCGCAACCCCATTGAAGCGCTCAGATCAGCCGGGCCGATGAATACCGCGTCGACCCCGGGGGTGGTCGCGATGGCTTCCAACTGGGCAATTGCGTCTATGGTTTCAACCTGCACTACCAGGCAAAGCTCCTCTGCGGCGCGGTTGTAGTAATCGTCGACCTTTCCGTAGCGGGTCGCGCGGGTCATGCCAGCCATGCCGCGCACGCCGTCTGGCCCGTAGCGCATGGCGCGCACGGCGGCTTCGGCCTCGGCCGCAGACTGGACGTAAGGAACCAGCAGGGTCTGCGCCCCCATATCGAGCAGGCGCTTGAACAAGGTCGGGTCGTTTGTGGCTGGCCGAACAATGGCGGAGGTGTCCGGGTTCTGCCCAATCGCCTGAAGGGCGGGAAGCACATCGGAGGTCTCGAAATCCGAATGCTCACAATCAACCAGCACCCAATCAAACCCGGCACCACCAAGCATCTCGGGCACCGTTGGGCCACTCAGAGTGTTCCAGAGACCAAGCTGGCTGCGCCCCTCTTGTAGGGCAGCTTTGAAGCGGTTCTTGGGCAGGTCCATGGGGAAGCCTCCGATGAAAAAGGGTCAGCCGCCGTAACCGAAGCGACCGGGCAGCCAGAGAACGAGGTCGGGCAGGAAAACAAGCAGCAGAAGCGCACAGATCAGGACGGCCAGGAAGGCCCAGATCTCTGATATGATCTCTCGCAATGGGATGCCGGTGACGGCGTTGATGACGAACAGAAGGATGCCATAGGGCGGAGTGATCAGGCCGATCATGGAGTTCACGACGACCAGAACGCCGAAGTGCACAAGGTCGATCCCAAGCTCCCGACAGGCGGGGATGAAAAGCGGGACGATGACAAGGATGATCGTTGTGGCGTCCAGCACGCAGCCCAGAAGCAGCACAAGCAGCATCACCAGCAGCAGGAAGAGCGTAGGCGACATGTCGATGCCCACCAGCGCGTCCGCGACCAAGCCGGGGATGTTTTCGCTGACGACGATGAAGTTGAGGATCAGCGCGCCGCCAATGACCACGCCCACCGAGGCGGATGCGCGGGCGCTTTCCAAGAAGATCTCGTATAGGCCGCGCAGGCTGAGCGCGCGGTAGAACAGACCCGCGAGGAGGAGCGCGTAAAGCGCCGCGATGGCCGCAGCCTCGGTTGGTGTCGTGACGCCGCCATAGATGCCGTAAAGCAGGATCACCGGCATCAGCAGCGCCGGAAAAGCGTTCGCGGTCTTCTTTGGCAGTTCGCGCAGCGGCACCGGCTCTTCCAGCGCAAAGCCGCGTTTGTGGGCGATGAAGCTGTTCATGGCCATCAGAACGACGCCCATGATCAGGCCCGGAATGATGCCCGCTAGAAACAAAGCCCCGATGGAAGATTGCGAGACCAAAGCATAAAGCACCATCGGGATCGACGGCGGAATGATCGGGCCGATGGTGGCGGATGCCGCAGTGATCGCGGCGGCATATCCGCGCCCGTAACGGCCTTCCTTCGTCATCATCTCGATGATGATCTTGCCGATGCCTGCCGCGTCCGCCACGGCCGAACCGGACATGCCCGAGAAGATCAGCGAGGCCACGACATTCACATGTCCGAGTCCCCCCCGGAACCGCCCCACGGCAGCCACGCAGAACCCCAGCAATCGGTCCGATATAGTGCCCGCGTTCATGATGTTGGCCGCAACGATGAACAGCGGCACCGCCAGCAGAACGAAGCTGCGATAGAGGCCCTGGATGATCTTCTCACCCGCCAGGGCCAGGTCCATCCCGCCGAGGCCAAGGTAGACCAAAGCGGCAAGGATGATCGAATAGCCGATCGGTGTGCCAATCCCAGCAAGGAAGAACAGCGTGGCGATGCAGGCCAGAACCTCGAAACTCATGTCGCATCCTCGCCGTGGCGGATGGCGGGCGGCTCGGGATCATGGTCGATCAGGTGGTGATCGTCGGGCGGGCCGTGGCGCAGGGTGACCCAGAACCGCCAGCCGTAGCGTAGAACCAGCGCGCCCAGGAAGATCATGTAGACGATAAAGATCCATTTCAGCCGGATACGGTCACCGGTGAACGGGTTCTCCACAGTGGAAGTGCGGCGCATCCGCATGAAATCCACGTAATCCCAGGTCGGCCAGAACGACACGGCCATGCCGACCACGATGGCCCCGGCTGCGATCAGCGCCATGACCCGGCGCGGGCCTTTGGGCGCTGCAAGGTAGAAAATGTCGAAGGTCACATGGTCCTTCTCGCGCACATTGAAGGCGCAGCCGAAGAACACGATCCAGACCCAAAGGATCAGGCACAGCTCCAGCGTCCAGCCCAGAGGCTCGATGCTGTCAAGCCACGCGTAGCGCCCCGATAGCCCCAGATTGTCCACGATCTGCGGCGTGTAGCGAGAGCCGACCTGTAGAAGGAAGGTGACGAACATCGCCGCAAGCATGGCTGCGGCGATGGAATTGGTGAGGGTATCGAGGCCCGCTTTCAGCTTTGCAAACATGGGCGGGCCCCTCCGCGCGGATCAGTTGCCGAGCGCGTTGATCTGGTCCAGCACGCCTTCGGGCCAGGTCGCTGCAAACTCGCTGTCGAGGTAAGCAGACTGCACCGCGTCGCGGAACGCGGCAAGGTCAGGCTCGTAAAGCGTCAGACCGTTCTCTTCCAGGAACGCGCCCAGTTCAGCCTCAAGCTCCAACTGACGCTGGCGGCCCAGTTCGGCGGCATCGTCAGCGGCCTGCTGGACGGCGGCCTGCTGCTCCTCGGTCATCGACTGGAAGACCTCTTCCGAGATCGCGATGTAGTTGAGGTCCACAAGGTGCGACGTCAGCGCGATCTGGCAGGTCACCTCATAGAAACGCGCGTCCACGACGGTGGGTAGCGGGTTGTCCTGCCCGTCCACAGCGCCAGTCGACAGCGCGGTGTAGACTTCCGAGAACGACATCGGCGTCGGGGCCGCACCCAGGGCCGAGCCGAGGAACTGCCAGGCATCCGTGCCGGGCATCCGCAGGTTCACACCGTCCAGATCGGCAGGCGTCGTCACCGTCAGCTCGTCGGGGCACTGGCGCAGGTTCACGTGACGGCGGCCCAGGTACATGACCGACAAAAGGCGCACGCCAAGCTCATCAATCGCCTGCTGCTTGAACGCATCCATCAGCGGGTCGTTGAAGACCGCAACCTGATGGGCCGCGTCCTGATGCACATAGCCTGCGGTGAAGATCGAGAATTCGGGGAAGAACTGTGCCAGCTCCTGCGCCGAGGTGATCGACATCTCGAGGTTGCCACGGCTGATCGCCTCAAGCTCGGTGCCCTGGGCGAAAAGCGTCGCGTTATAGGCGGGCTCATAGCTGGCGAAGTCGGATACGGCGGGGCCGAACACCTCGGCCATGGCGACGGCGCGCTGGTCGGTTTCCGAACCGGCCATCGACATACGCAGCTGAACCGCGTGGCCGTCGGCGAATGCGCCCGTTGTGGTGGCCACGAGGCAGAGCGCCGTCGCGGTCGTCAGCGCCATGCGGCGGGTGAATTTCGTGATCATTGTTGGTCCTCCCATAGTGATAGATCACCTTCTTTTTCTCGGCATGATGCCGAATTCGTGCTGCATCACAAGATTTTTTGCAAAATCTCTGATATTTTATTCGGCGGCGGCCGATGCCTCCTGAATGGGTTCGATATGGACGGGCAGGCCCGAGGCAGCTGCCGTTTGTATGGCTTCGATGACACGCAGGGTGCGCACGCCCTCTTCCGCCGACACAAGGGGTGCTGCCCCGTCGACTATAATGTCCCGAAAGTGTTGAAGCTGATTGACCAGAGGGTCCGAGGGTGCGGCTTCCAGCGGCACGTCCTCGATGGGCGTCCACCAGTCCCGCCCGCCGTTTTCGTGGGTCCAGACCCGCAGATCGGGTATCGAAAGGCCGCCATGTGACCCGCCGATCATGTAGCAACTCTCGTTGGTTTGCGGGTAAATCGGGTATTCCCGCGACGTCATTTCCCACGACCAGGGCGCGACGATACTGTCGGACACGCTAATCGTAGCGAGGGCGCCATTGGCCAGCGTCAGAACGGCGGCTGCGACATCTTCGTTTGCATAGCCACGCGCCGATGGAGCGGCCTGGGCCGAGACTGAAACCACATCACCGCAAAGGTAGCGGATCAGGTCGATGTCATGCACAAGGTTGACCGAAACCGGCCCGGCCCCGAGTTCTTTTCGCCAGGGGGCCACATCAAAATAGCTATCGGGCTTGTAGAACCAGCAGGTCGCGTTCACGGCGCGTATATCGCCGATCCGGCCCGCTACAATCACCCCATGGGCCGCCTGGATCAGCGGGTTGTGCCGCCGGTGATGCCCGACCAGAACCGGTACACTTTTCGCGGCAGAGGCCGTTACGATGGCCGTCGCGGCCTCAACGCTGGTGGCCAAGGGCTTTTCTACCAAAACAGGGTAGCCCTGCCCGATCGCCGCAAGCGCGTGGTCGACATGCAGCAGCGTTGGGGTCGCCACGATCAGACCATCCACGGCCCGTGCTGCGAAAAGCTCCTGCAAGGTCGCATAAGATGCAAGGCCCAAATGAGAGGCCTTCGCGCGCCCTTCGGCAGACGGCTCGACAACGGCAGAAACCTTAACCCCCGACAGGGCCTGTGCGGCTTCGGCATGGCGTTGGCCCACCAGACCAAACCCGCAAACTGCCAATGATATAGGCGTATTCACCGGCTCTCCCTTCCGACGACACGTGCCCCACAGGGCCTTGATACAGGACGGTAGATACACGTTTTGCGATTCGCAATAATTTCTGATATATTCTTAATTGCCCGATTTTTATGATTGTGGTTGCCGGGGCATCCGGTTTCATTATGACTGAGCATCAAGGGAATATCGGACATTTGCGATGACACAATCTTCAGCCACAGTGGGCACCAGCACCTATCTGAAGATTAAGCGCGATATCCTGTTCGGCGCGCTGGAGCCGGGTGCAAAGCTCAAGCTTGATGATCTGAAAGCTCGCTACAGCACCAGCCTGTCCACCCTGCGCGAGGCTTTGAACCGTCTGGCAAGCGAGGGGTTTGTCGATGCGCCCGAACAGAGGGGCTTCTTCGTAAAGCCGGTCTCAGCCAAAGACCTGGGTGAAATAGCCCATCTGCGCGTATTGCTCGAATGCCATGCATTGCGCCTTTCCATCGCGAACGGAGATACAGAATGGGAGGGCACCTTAGTGGCCGCCCATCACAAATTGCACGTGATGGAACAGCGGATGCTTTCGGGGGATGAATCGGAGACCGAAGCCTGGAAACGGTACGATTGGGAGTTCCACCAAGCGCTGATTTCAGCTTGCAAATCCTCCAACCTGCTCTCTTTGCACGCCACTTTATACGATAAGTACCTGCGCTATCAGATGTTGGTGCTGACGCATCGCGGGCAGGAAGCCGCTGCGGAGCACCGAGAAATGTTCGAGGCCGCCTTGGCCCGAGACCCTGACCGCGCCGTGGCTGCGTTGAAAACCCATATCCTCAAAGGGCTGGAGCATACTGTAGAGGCAATGGGTGAAGCAGAAGTCTCCGCAGAAATTACCGTTCAATCGCCCGGTAGCGCACGATAGCCAGTTCGTCCAACCAGGAGTGTTTTCAAAACGACAGTTTCTTGTGGTTTCAAGGAACGGATGGTTTGGCGGACTGCGGCGCAGCATCGAATATGCCGCCAAAGTCCGCTTCGGGCCGATAGTGGCGGTACTTTCTGGCCCCCCCGATGATGCCGCATAGCTGCGAACGGCAGCTCTGAGCCCATAGCAGACCGGTTCACTTCTCGTGGCGTGTACTCGCAGCATAGACTGTGCCACCTATGCACAATCTCTCGCGCTGCGATGCGGCGCAAACAACGGCCTTTGTGGGGACTGTCATGGTAGTGCCTTCGGGCCTCTCGATCGTAACCCTTTGGCTATAACGGCTGGAAATTTCATAGCCCTATGAATTCCGCGCGCCGTTCCAGAAGTGCCGCGCTGAGATAATCCACAAGCAGGCGCGCGCGTTTTACACGGCGCAGCCCGCCATGCAGCAAGATCCACGTGGACCGGCGCTGATCCAATTGGGTTCCAGGTACGCATTGCAACTCTGGAAACACGGATGAGGCCCAATTCGCAAGGAATGTCATGCCCGCACCTGCGCGGGCCATGTGCAGATGCATCTGCGGGTCTGCGATGATGTGTCGGACCCGCGCGTTCGAGAAAGGCGTGGCCAAGATCATTTTTTGCAGCTCAGGGACTTCACCATAGCTGATCCAGGTCAGACCTTTGCCCCTTGTTCCAGCTTTTGGCAGCTTGGTGTCGATGTAGTGGCGGGAGGCAAACACCCCCAAGGACAGCGGAAACAACTTTCGTCCGACGGCATCTTCTTCCACCTCAACAACGTGCCTTATCGAGATGTCGGTCTCATCCTTCTCGATTGAGTCAAGAAAGTACGACAGTTTCAGTTCAATCTCGATCTCTGGATAGAGCTCGGCAAAATCAGCGAGAACCGGCGCCAGTAAGTAATGCGCAGTCAACGGGTCTACTGACAGGCGAATTCGGCCAGCGGCTTCGCGGTCCAGACCCTGCACCGCGCTAAAACCTTTGAGTAGCGCGGCCTCTGCTTCGATGGCTTGCGGCAAAAGGCGCCGGCCCGCAGCCGTGAGTGTCAGACCGCCGGCATTTCTCCGGAAAAGAGTCGTGCCAAGCTGTGCCTCCAAACCTTCGATCTGGCGGCGCGCGGTCGCATGGGTCCCGTCAATTTGTTCAGCGCCCGCGCGTAGCGAACCTGAACGAGCGACTGCGAGAAAGGCAGGGAGAGATTTCCAGTCCATCTGATCTGTAACGCTTTTGATCCTATGTGTATTGGAATAGACAATTATTGGATCAAAATAAATCCAATATCTCCTGTTTCAATAGCCAAGGAGATCAACATGGAAACGACATTCAATGCCTGGGAAGTGACCCGCTACGGTGCTCCCGAAGTCCTCGCTCCGGTCTCGCAACCGGTGCCAAAACCAACTGCAGATCAGGTTCTCATCCGCATTCGCGCCTCGGCTGTTTCGCGAGCCGACGGGTTGATGCGTGCAGGCAAGCCAAAGTTTGCTCGCCTGTTTCTGGGGCTCAAGCGCCCTCGGGCCGGGCTGTCCGGAACCTGTTTTGCCGGCGACATCGTCGCCGTTGGTTCTGAGGTGACAAGGTTCAATATTGGTGATGCTGTCTTCGGCGAAGCCGGGCTGCAGTTCGGTGCAAATGCGACGTACATCAGTGTCGACCAGCATGGCAGCCTGCTGAAAAAGCCCGCCAGCGTGGCTTATGAAGAAGCTGCGACACTCTTCGATGGCGCGATGACCTCGTGGCATTTTCTGACCCGTGTCGCGCAAGTTCAGCCAGGTGAATGTGTGTTGATCTTGGGTGGTTCGGGCGGGCTGGGCACAGCCGCCGTGCAGTTTGCAAAGGCCTTGGGGGCGAACGTCACCGCCAGCGCAAGTGCCAAGAACGCAGAGCTGCTGCAGTCTTTGGGGGCCGATCACGTCAATAACTACAATACCGAAGATCCGCTGAAATCCGGCGCCACCTACGATGTCGTCTTTGATACACTCGGCATTTCTTCATTTGGCGTGGCGAAACCGGCCTTGGGTAAAGGCGGGCGCTATATCTGCCCGGTACTGGGGCTAAGGCTGTTGCGCGATGTGCTCGTCACTGGCCTGTTCGGCAGCAAAAAAGCCAAGTTCGCGGCGGCAGGCATGTCAAAGCCAGAGGTGCATCGCCAAGAGCTGTCCGAGGTTCTTGAACTTATGGGCAATGGACAGTTCTCGCCGGTGATGGATCGCACCTATCCGCTTGCTGATCTGGTCGAAGCACATCGCTATATCGAAACGGGCCGTAAACGCGGCAACGTTGTCGTCGTCTGACAGGAGTGAGTATCATGAAAACGCTCCCTGTCACATTGGCACAGGCCCGTTTCGCTGGTCTTTGTTATCTGATCATCATCTTTTGCGGCGTCGGGTCAGAGGTCTCCTTGCGCGGACCACTGATTGACCTCAGCTCGGCAGAAGTGACCGCGCGGGCCATTGGTGCTGAGACGATGCGGTTCCGCCTTTCGATCCTGGCCGATGTCATCATGGCCGTTGCTGATGCGGCGCTGGCAATCTTGCTGTTCTTGATGTTCCGCTCGGTGTCGGCGGGGCTTGCGTTGAGTGCGCTGGTCTTCCGACTATTGCAGTCCGGGCTGATCGCGGCGGGTCTCTTGAATTTGCAGGCCGCCCTTTTGGTCACTGATGCCGATCTGGCGCTCAGCTTCATAACGCTGCACGCATATGGCTATGATCTGGGCTTGATCTTCTTTGGAGTGAATTGCCTTTTGACCGCGCATCTCATGATCAATTCGGGGTTTGTCCCGCGCTTATTGGGGATTGGGATTGGCGTGTCAGGGTTGGTCTACCTAACCGGAAGCACACTGCGCTTTGCCGCCCCTGATCTGCACAGTTTCGCGGCACCCGCCTATCTCTTGCCTTTGATCGCCGAAACAGCGTTCTGCCTCTGGCTATTAATTTTGCCAGGCTATGGACGCGGTCCTGCGACCGCCTGAAGTACGATCATGCAAACAAAATTACGGAAGGACTCTCAAATGTCTGACCACGTCGTTCTCGAATTGATCAAGCAAGCAGACAAGGCCATCACCGACGAAGACTTCGATGCACTGATGGCGTTCTACGCCGATGACGCTGTGCTTGTTGTTCAACCCGGCAAAATCGCAAGGGGAAAAACCCAAATCCGGCAAGCGTTTGAAGCGATCGCAAAACACTTCAAAAACGCGTTGGCGGTAACGCAAGGCGAAGCGCTTGCGATCGAGGGCGCTGGTACGGTCTTGGTCGTCATGGAGACCCTTTTGTTCGCAGGGGACGCGCAAAGCCCAATCAAACGGCGGGCGACCTACGTTTTCAAAAAAACTGGCAATGACGGCTGGCTGTGCACCGTCGACAACTCCTATGGCACTGAACTTTTGGATGCCAAGTAAATTCAGGCCGGGTCGGAGCGAGGAAAGTTACGCTGAGAGTTTTTCGGCGTGGAGCTGCGGATTTCTACCGTCAGATCGCAAAGCGCCAGTATCAAGCGCGAGGTAAAGCCGGCAGATCTGCACCTCCCTTGATCGATGCGGATGGCAGATTTTATGCTGACACTGCGCCAACGGGTGAGGACGTCCGATATGCCAGAACAAACAATGGCGGCGGGTTTTGCCGCATCTTTCGCCGACTATGCCACCGACAAAGGCGCAAGTCGTGAAGCCCTTTTGGCTGAAAGCGGCCTAACGGAGGACGATCTGTCAGACCAGGACAACCGCATCCCAATAGCCGCATATCAGACGATGATCGGTGCTGCGATCCAGCAAACCGGCGATACAGCCTTGTTGCTACGACACACCTTCGACTCGCAGCTAGAGACGATGTCGGTCGTTGGCCAAATCGTGCATACGTCATCCTCGCTGCGTCACTCGTTCGAACAACTCAACCGTTATCTGCACCTGATGGGCGATGTGGAGCTACCGCCGGGGGTCGATCGGTACGAATTGCAAAGCACCGCAGATGGTCTTTGGATTGTGGACCATCTCGTCTTGCCGCCGGAAATGTCTTACTGGTCGGAGGTGTCCTTCGCACGCTTTATCAGCGAATTTCGCAGGTCCTTCCCCGGCGCAACTTTCGAAATTGCGATGGATGTCACCTACCCGCCGCCGCCGCATGCGGACCAATACCCCGAGTTGTTCCGCGTGCCGGTCGAGTTCAATGCCAAGCGTAACGCGCTTGAGATTCATCCGGTTTGGGACACACCCGAGACCCAGTTCGAGCCAGGAAACGCGTACGCGTTCGGCATTTTTACGCGCCATGCGGACGAGATGCTTGCAATGCTTCTGGCCGACACAACCATCCGCGCGCAGATAGAAGCGCAAATCCTGCCGAAGCTGCACGAAGGTACGATCTCTATGGACAAGGTTGCCAGCGACCTCGCGATGAGCCGTCAGACGCTCTATCGACGCCTGAAAGAAGAAGAGATCACATTTGCGGAGATCCACGACGATCTGCGCCTGCGGATGGCCATGGAATATCTGGGTGGTCAAAAGGTTACCGTGAATGAAACCGCCTACCTTCTCGGGTTCTCCGAAGCCTCTTCATTCGTGCGCGCCTTCAAGCGCTGGACGGGTCTCAGCCCGACGGCCTACCTCAATCAGGCCGCTTGACCGTATTCTGTTACCAAGTGTCAATTCGCTGAAACCTGCGGTCATGCCGTGACCGCTCCAGACTGGCTATCTGCATTCTCGAAACTTAGACGAGAAAGGTCAGATAATGAAAACGCAACTTACTTTGTCCGTTGCAGGTTTGGTTTTGGTCGCGGCTTGCTCCGACAGCGGTGCGAACTACCGGCCCATCCTCGATGAAACACCAACGCCAGAATACGAGGCCGACCTGACCGAATGTCAGACCTTGGCCCAAGACCATTTCGAACATGAAACGCTTGGCGCAACTGTCCTGGGTGCCGGCGTAGGCTCGGCGCTTGGTGAAGCCGACGGTGGGGACGCCGCCGGTGGTGCAATCGCCGGGGCGCTGGCAGGCGGTGTCGCGAGTGCGGTTGATGTCAGTGAACGGCGCCAATCCATCGTCATCGAATGCCTGCGCGGCCGTGGCCACCGGGTTGTTGGGTGAGGATGCGGCCATGAAACGGGTCTTCATCGCAGGTGCAACAGGCTATCTAGGACGCTTTCTGTGCGCCGAGTTTCAGCAGCGGGGCTGGTATGTGATCGCACTGGTTCGCAACTCGGTCCAAGCTAGGCCCATCGCGGCCGATCAGTTGATCGAAGCGCAGGCGACTGACGCTGCTTCAATCAGTGGCGTCATGGCGGGAACCGATCTGGTTGTTTCCAGTCTGGGCATCACCCGGCAAACCGATGGGTTGGACTACTGGGACGTTGACTTTCAGGCCAATCTCAACCTCCTGCGAGAGGCCGAGCGGGCAGGTGTCAGCCGGTTTGCTTACGTTCATGTGCTGCGTGCGGCCGAGATGGCGCACGTCCCGATGGTCGCTGCAAAATCCGCCTTTGTGGCGGAGTTGCAGCGCGCGGGCGTTGCAAGCACGATCATTGCGCCCTCGGGATACTTCTCGGACATGAGCGATTTCCTTTCGATGGCACGCTCCGGTCGGGTCTGGTTGTTCGGCGACGGAACCAAACGGATCAACCCCATCCACGGGGCGGATTTGGCTGCGGCGACAGTCGAGACGATTGAGGACGGTGTCGCTTGGCTGGACGTCGGCGGGCCTGACATCTTTGAACAGAAGGACTTGGCCGAACTAGCATTTGCCAGCGTGGGCAAGGCTTCGCGGGTGACCTTCCTGCCGGATATGCTGCGGAGGATCGCGCTGCGCCTTTTGCCACTTGTCACGCCTCGGCGCGTCAGCGGGCCTGCTCGCTTTTTCCTTAGCGCGTTGGCCCTGGACATGGTCGGCGACCAGCATGGCACGCGGCATCTGGGAGATCATTTTGAAGACAGCCTCGCCACGACGCGCACGGCGAGCATCCACAAACTTCCAACGAAAAGGAAGAAATCATGACGATGCAACGTATTGGCGGAGTTGCCGCCCTGGCCTGTGCAGTCACTTATCTTTTTGGCTTTGCTCTGCTTGTCACCGTCATGGCGGAGATGGGGTTCGGCACAAACGCAATCGATGCGGCTACTGTGGTCAGCGCCACGGTGGAAAATCCGGCGCTTATGATCACCTGGAACACCGTTATCTATATCGTCAATGCATTGGCGCTGACGTTGCTCATCGTCGCACTGGCCAGCCGGTTGAAGCACATATCACCAGAGTGGGGTACGACCTCGATGGCCTTTGGCCTAGTCTGGTGCACACTGGTGCTGGGCGCGGGTATGATCGCAAATGTTGCCACTGAACGGGTGATGGCCCTGGCACCGAGTGATTTCGATGCGGCTGTTCGAATCTGGGAGGCCCTACACGCGGTAGAACTTGGCCTTGGTGGCGGAAATGAAATTGCCGGCGGTGTCTGGATCTTCTGCGTCAGCCTCGCGGGCCTTATGTACCGTGCATTTGGCAAGATTGTTACCGGGCTTGGCCTGCTGACCGGTTTGGGCGGACTTCTGACAATTCTGCCTCCATTGGGTGAGGTTGCGGGTGCGGTTTTCGGCCTTGGTGCAATTGCCTGGTTCATCGCAGTCGGCCTTGCGCTTCTTTTCAAAGGCGAAGCGGTGGCGGCTCAACAGAGCACCTGAATGCGACCGGATCAAAGGAGAGACCCAATGACACTTTCCCAAAGCTTGCAGGCTCTCATCGACACGGAAGCAAGTAAACCACACACACATGGAATTATTTTGCGCGTCGTCTCTGGCGACGGTCAGGCAGATTTCAAGGGTAGCGCGGGGGCCGCAGTGCCCGACACACGGTTCCCGATTGCAAGCATTACTAAGATGTATACTGCCGCGCTGATCATGCAGCTTGTCGACGATGGTCTCATCAAGCTGGACCAACCCGTGCAGAGCATTTTGACCGGCGTGGACCTTGCAGGACTGCACGTGGTGAAAGGGGTCGATTACGGGCCAGCGCTGACGGTGCGGCAGTTGCTGCACCAGACTTCCGGTCTGGCAGATTACTATGAAAGCGATCTGGCCCATGATCTGAAACTGGGAAAAGACCGCAGTTATGATCTGGGTGATGTGTTGCAGATGACGAAGGCTCTGCCGCCATCGGCCGCGCCAGACACCGGCAGGTCACATTACTCTGACACCAACTACCAACTTCTGGGTGCGGTGATCGAGACTGTGACTGGCTCGACCTACGATCAGGCGTTGCAAGAGCAGATATGTCAACCGCTGGGGCTCACGCAAACCGGCGTGTTGCAAGGAACCAACGTTGGCATGCAGATCTACCACAAGGACCAGCGGCTGGACGTTCCACTGATCCTGACAAGCATGACGTCCGATGGCGGTATCATTTCGACGCTGGACGAGTTGCTGGTGTTTCTGCGTGCCTTCCTGGAGGGGCGGCTGTTCAGACCAGAGAGTGCTGCGCAGATGCGGCGATGGAATCGCATGTTCTTTCCGCTGCAATATGGCTACGGCCTGATGCGGATCAAGCTACCCCTTTGGATGACGCTTTTTCGTACGACGCCGGAGTTGATCGGCCATTCCGGGGCGAGCGGGTCCTTTGCTTACTATACGCCGGATCGGGAGACCTACATCGTTGGTAGCTTCAACCAAACCGATGCGCCGCGGCGTCCGATCGGATTTATGCTGAAAGCTTTGGCGACGGTAGCAAAGCATGGAGGCGCGAAATGAAGCGGGTGCTCAAATGGATCGCGGTGATTTGCGTAGGTTTGGTCGGCGCATTTCTATCCCTGTTTCTCGGGACGCGCGGCGACTACCCGGTGGCCCGGCTTGTCACCGATGACCCAACGCTGCCTTCAGAGACCATTGCCGGTGTTCAACTGCACATGCGGGTTCATGAGGGGCCGACTGATGCGCCCGTAATCATCGTCCTGCATGGTGGTCCTGGTGGCGATTTCCGCTCGCTCACGGCTTTGGCGGACCTCTCGGATGAATTCACGGTCGTCTTCTATGATCAGCGCGGCGCGGGTTTGTCCGAACGGGTTCCCGCAGGGATGCTGACGCTTGAGGGGTATCTGGCTGAACTGACCGCTCTTGTTCAGGCCGTATCGCCTGACGCACCCCCAATTCTGATTGGGCACTCCTGGGGTGCCATGCTGGCGACCGCCTACCTCGGCCAGAACCCCGAAGGGGCGCAAGCTGCGGTTCTCATCGAACCCGGCTATCTCGATGCCGCGGGCTTTGCTGCATGGGAGACGGAGAGCCAGCGATATCTCTCCGGCTACACCTATTGGCGCGAGGCGGTTCTGACAGGGTTTCGGGCGCAGCATGTCGAAGGGCCGGATGATGCGGCGCAGATTGACTTTCTGATCGGGCATATGGTCGGTGTTTTCACGAACCATCCGGATAATCCTTATCACTGCGGTGATGGATATACGGCACCCGGCTGGCGCTTTGGGTCCTTGTCCAGCGATACCTGGGGCGTTGCGCAGATGGCCGACTTTGGGCGCTTCACGACGGGTGTAATAGCGTTTGCCGGACCCGTCCTTTTGATGACTGGTGAATGCAACAGTTGGACCGGCCCCGCGCTGCAAGAGCAGCACCAGGGGTTTTTTCGCAGCGCAGACCTCAGCGTCATCGCCGACGCTGGTCATGATGTGATCTGGGACAACCCGGACGCGACTCTTAGCACCATTCGCGCATTCCTAACGGCCCGGAATGACGAGTAATGGCAGATCGGGACGCACAGACAAAACTGATCCGGTCCATGATGAGACCGTACGAGAGCCCGCACCATGCGGTTGTCGCATTCTGGCTTCAGGATGGAGAAGTGACCTATTTCAGGTCCGGTCCGCAGATCTCAGACGCGTATCACGAGGATTGGATTTTCGAGATTGCGTCCATCACCAAGGTGTTCACGGCGATCCTACTCTGTCGGCTCATCGAAGAAGGCAAGATCGACCCCAAGGCCCCGGTGCGCGAGATGTCAGATACTTTGAAGGACATCCCAGTCTGGATCACGCCAGAGCGTTTGACCGCCCATACAAGTGGACTGCCGAATTACTATTTTCCGCTTTGGAGGGCTGTTTTTCGAAAGATGCCGGACGGCCCCTACGCGGAATTCTCGCGCGCGGATCTGCTTGCTTGGTTTCGACACCACGGCGATAAATCGCCGCCATCTGTGCACCGCCATCTTTATTCCAACCTTGGTGTCGGCCTCTTGGGAGAGGCGATGGCCATCATGGAAGGTCGGTCTTTTTCCGACCTTCTTGCCACCAAAGTGACGGGACCTCTCGGGCTCAAGGACACGACAGATCGACTGAGCGAGGCCCAGAAAGGCCGCTTCTCGCAACCAAGGGCACCAAGCGGCAAAGCCGTTTCGCCCTGGATCTTTCAAAGCCTCGCGGGGGCCGGGTGCTTGCGGTCATCGGCGCGAGACCTTGCCGCTTATGCAAAGGTTGTCATCCGCGCGCTGCGGACGCCGCAGACCACGCTTGACCATGCGATTGTGCGATCGGCCATCCCGATCCTCGGCTTGGGGCGAAAAGGCGCGTCGATCCCGACTGCACAGTGTTCCGGCTGGCTGCGGGTCACGATGGACCAGCAGATGCTGGGCTACCTTTTTCATAACGGCGGAACTGCCGGGTCGTCTTGCGCCTTGTTTGTCTCTCCCGAACGGGAAGCCGCGTTTGCAGTTCTTTCCAACAATGGTGTCGCGGGCAATCTGTGGGCAGGCACCAAATTGAATTGGTCCAACCCTATGCAAAAGGCGCACGACCTTCTGGCTTTAGATTGATTTGGGGGCGCAAGGAAACGCTTCCAAAACCGGCAGATCGTAGCGGCGTATCATGGGCCTTGGCCTCGCAGTGTCTGAGAGGGCAAACCGGAAGAATTTTGATGTGCTTCTGCCCTCAGATTTTCCACGATTTCCCTTTCGTTCAAACCCCGCTCGGCACGGCGCAACTCAAGCTCTGCTTTGCGCACGCCGTATTCGTCATAGCCATAAAGGACGGATTGCGCGCGAATGGTCGTGTATCGTAGGGTGGCTCTAGGGCAGCCCGTGGCCTGCACGCGCGGCCCTGTTGAGGCCGCGCATCACGCGTTCTGTACTTGGTTCTGAGTCATCCAGATCAGCCCAAACAAAAGCAACGCAGCGGAGATGGCGCAGGCCAGCGTCCGGACTGAATTCCAGAACGTCCAGCGCGGCACATAGGTCTGCATCCAGTAGTCGCGGGTGGTGTTCGATGCCGTTTCCATTCCGGCAAGCGCTTCGTTCATGGGGACGTTGAAAAAGACGGTGACACCGAAACATCCGATCAGATAGACCAGCCCGGCCGCCATGATCATCGTCCTTGCAGGCCCTGTCAGGCCAAAGGCCCCATAGGCTGCAACGGCCACCGACACAGCCGCCATGCCCAGGAACAAGGCCATGAAGACCCAGCGAAACACTTCGCGATTGATGACTTGCATGGCTTCGACGCCGCCATGGCCGCCGGTCAGGGCAAGAGACCGCATGATGAAGTCGGAAAAGGCCAGAAAAACGCCGCCCACGAGGGCATAGGCAAGGATTGCGAATTGGAAAAGAAAGAAGAAAGCAGTCGACATTGTCGATCCTCCTAAGTGGGTGTCGCGACAGGAGGCTGTGCCTCCTGCCTAAAGGTTTGAGATGATCACGCGGCCGTGGACCACGCGCCGGCGACCATTGCGGTCTTGGAAAATTCAGCAAAGTCCCGTGGTTTGCGGCCTAAGGCGCGTTCGACTCCGTCTGCCGTGTGGGCGTTGCGGCCATCCAGCGTTTCGCGGGCGATCTGCGTAAAGACCTCCGCCACGAAATCACCGCCAGAGGCTGCAACATTGGCGTGGAAGTCCTCAAAGGTAATCGGGATGTGCTGAATGTGCCGCCCCAAGGTCGTGGACAACACTTCGGCCATCTCTGCGAATGTCATCAGGCGTGGACCGGTGACCTCATAGCGTTCGCCGATGTGCCCGTCTTCGGTCAAGGCTGCGACAACAACATCGGCAATATCGTCAATGTCGATGATCGGCTCTTGGATATCTCCGCCGGGCATTGGCAGCACGCCGCCAAGGATCGGGTCGCGCAAATAGCCTTCGCTGAAATTCTGCGCAAACCAGGCGGCCCTGACTATGGTAAAGGGCAGGCCAGAATTGCGGACAATTTCTTCGCCCATAGTGGCAAAATGCTCTCCACGGCCCGACAAAAGGACGATGTGCTCAAGCCCGGTGTCAGCTGCGACCTTGGTGAAAGCTTCCAGTTTCTCGACAGCGCCGGGGAACGCGAGATCGGGGAAGTAGGTGACATATGCCTTGGAAACGCCGGTCAGGACAGGTGCCCATGTGCTGGGATCTTCCCAGTCGAAAGGCGTCTCGGACCGCCGCGCACCGCGCCGCACGGCAACGCCTTTCGCTTCAAGCTTGCTGGCGACACGAGAGCCGGTCTTGCCAGTGGCGCCGATGACGAGGATGGGGTGGTTGGTCATTTTCTGTCTCCTTGGTTCGTGTTGATGACCAAGGTCTAGAAAATCCGGAGTGCCCCGGTATTGACCGCGATTGCCAGGGTTTTGACATCTGCGGCCAATGCCGCGTGTCGGGGTGTCTTTACCCCAGAGACTTCCGATAGGCCGCCGGCGTCATCCCCATCCACCGTTTGAAAGCGCGGTTGAACGCGCTTTGCTCGGAATATCCGGTGAGGAACGCAACCTCGGACAGAGAGTAGCGTTCGTCTTGTAGGATAGCTGTGGCGATCTCGCGGCGTGTTTCTTCGGTCAGGGTCTGAAAGCTGAGCCCATGCTCGGCAAGACGCCGGTGAAAGGAACGGGCGCTTAGCCCCAGTTTGCGGGCGATATCCGCCATTTTGGGCAGCCCGTCGCTGAGGGCGCGGGCAATCTCGCTTTTTGTTTGCGTCTGCAAAGCGGGCGCGTCATCGATTTGCGCAAGTTCCTGATCGAGGTGCGATACAAGAAACTGCGTGATCCCCTCATCCCCAAGAATATTCGGTTCCGAAAGAGACTGTCGAGAGAGCAGCATCGCATCTCTGTCCGCACCGAAACGGACGGGACAACCAAAATAAGCTTCGTGATGCCCGATTGTCTTGGGCGCGGCGTGCTTGAAGGTGACTTCGATCGGGGAAAAGGGTCGCGGCGACACTTGTCGACTGAGCGAAACTCCACTCGCCAAGTCAGCCTCGATCGAGATGCGCATACCAAGCCGCCGAATGCCGTCGCGATGTTCGATAAACAAAATGCCGTCGTCAGTTTCCTGAAGCTCATACTGCGTAAAGCTGCTCCAGAGGCGCCAGTACCGCGCCACGCGTGAGAACGAGCCAAGGAGATTGGGCGCAGATTTCCAAGCCAAGCCAAGCGCGCCGTATTCGTCCGGTCGCATCGCTTCACCTACTATCAGTGGCAAAGACGTTACATCCATCTTGTCGGCCATCAGCTCGATCATGCCATAGAAGTCGTCCTCATCAAGCATTTGCTTGGGGTCCCATGCGCCGTCGGCATCGACGCCAACCGAATCCAGGACCGCATTTGCATCGATGGCATTGCCCGCGACGCCAACAACTCTCCGAGCGAAAAGAGACGTAACTTGACCCATGCATTTAAGTTAAGCCAGTCGAAAACACGTTCCAAGTATTCCGGCAGAATGGGAGTCATTCCCAAAGTCTTGACGGATGGCCGTTTAGCTGGTGACCAAGTTGCCTGATACTACCGCCGCAAAGCTATGATTTGGTCTTTTCGGAGTGCATTCGAATGATCGAATTGACGATAAGCCCTGCAACGCTGGGACTCGCCTGCTGCCGGCACTAACCGATGCCGCGTCAGCAATAGCCGGAGCTGCACATGTCCGCTTTGTTCGCGACGTTTGAGTTAGACCCCTCTCAAATTTTGCTTATGCAGCGAATGGCGGCTCTGACGGGCCGCGTCGCAGCATCTTGACCCATTGGGCAACGGCAGGTTTGGGCCGCTAGAAGCTTCTAGACAACGTTCGCCGGTGAATTCTGCGCTTCCACTGATGGCGGCAGAGAGCACTTTTCGGCGAATGCTGCCTTCGCACGAATGTCCGCTTGCTACTTGTTCTTGTCGCGGGCGCGCAGGCGGCTCAACGTGACGGGTGTGATACCCAAGAACGATGCGATCAAGGAATGGGCAAACTTGGTTTCATATCCTGGGAATGCTTCGCGAAACCACGTTAGCCGTTCTGCCCCTCCAAGAGCGGCGAGGCACCACTCTCTCTCCGCCTTTTCTGCCAATGTGTCGCGCATGACCGTGTTCCCCCAGTTCCGAATCGATTGGGCAGAGACCATCAGTTCCGTGAGCAGGTCCGTCTCGATCCTGACGAGCGACGCATCGGTCGTTGCCGCAATGGATACGAGCGAGACACCCTCCCTTGTTCTCGCAATATTCGGCGTGACAACGCAGGGCCCCACGTAGAACCCAACGCACACTTCCTTGCCGTCTTGGTCGCAAATACTGCTCGCCAGGTACCCATTCAGGACGATGTACTCGTTCCTTTCGGGTTGTCCCTGATGGTTCGCGTGGGCCCCCCTGCTTAGCCGCATCGGTGCCCAATGCGCTGCAAAGCCATCCACGCAAGCGGCGTCTGCCAGGTCAGGCGACTGCGCCAGAAAAGTCCTCAGATCCATCTTGGCCGGCCTTATCAAATGATAATGTAGACGAGCAAATTCTTGGGCATGGATGGCACAGCTCAAGGAGGACACAAGTCATGCACAGAACCCTGTCAAAGCAAACCGGAAAGATCGCGATTGGCGCGGCATTGCTCGCGACATCCGTTTACGTCGCAATGGTCAGCGTTACCCTCGCGCATCTCGAATTTGTCTCGGGGCAGGTGCCCTTCGACATGCGGCCCTTCGGTTACGGTCCTATGGATGCCGCGACGCTTCTCGATTCATTGGGAGCGGAAGGGCGTGAATACTATCTCAGCCGCCAGATTCCTCTGGATACGCTCTACCCAGCCTTGCTCGCGCTGACACTGAGCAGCGCCATCTGCTGGTTTGGACGACGCATGCCAAACAGAAGGCTTGTCCATCTTGGTGTTGCCTTCGCGGTCGGCAGTGCGCTGTTCGACTACGCCGAGAACCTAGGGATCGTGGCGATGATCTCCGGTTGGCCAGATCTGTCGGGATCGTTGGTCTACGCCACCAGCACAGCGACAATCGCCAAATCCTTCATGACAACTCTGGCTGTGCTGTTCGCGCTTGCCACAGCGTTCATCTGGGTTCGCCTGCCCAAAACCGACACTGTTACCTAGATGAATAGTGCCCGCTTCATCCGCGGCCCAGTCATCCGTCCCAGACAAGATTGGGCATGCGAAGCGAACGGCAGCAATGCGGGCTGCGGCTGCAGCATTTGCCTACCACGCTCAAGGTCCGGATAGGGCCGTCGTTTGCATCAAAGTGCGCGGGTTCGGCGAGCCTGTAGTGTGCCCTGATGCACGGTGGCTTCCTGCCCAAACCTATCTTGCGTGCAACTCGCCATCGCTGCAGCTCCCATTAGAGTGGAATTATTTGCTTCCCTTTATTGAGAAAGGCAGCAGAGGCCCTGTAAGCAAGGTTTGATATTCGTTCTTTGGCTCTTTTGGAGCTGATGACGTCGAGTGCACGACCATACATTGCAATGTGGTGAGCAACCTCAATGTTCGGACAAATCTTCTATGGGGCCGCAGAAAAGAGATGGGGTCGCCTCAATTATTTGTCGTTTAATGCAACGATCAATGTCCGCAAAGCTGATAGAGTGACTGAAACATCATGGAGAGACAGGGGGCTTGTTACCGCTCCTTGGCACAGGTCGGACACCGAAAGAATTGGTCTCAGTAGATGCGCGTCGGTGCGCTTGTGCATCCAACGAAGCGCTTCGACAGCCCCAGCCGTGCAGTAAGCAGCCCACCCTTAAAAGAAAACTATTTTCACAAGGGGAATAATCTGCAACTTAGACGCGTATGGGATGCCACAGGCATTCCTGAAACAATGGCTTGCGCATGGCGGCCGAAGTTGGACTGACATAGTCCAGACTTGGAAGCGTAGTCGCGTCATCAGCCAAGACCAGACCGTCCAAGGGACCGATGCCATGAAAGACCTCAGCAATCACATGATGTTGCGCGGTGCGCCCGTGCGGGCTCGTATCCTGCAAGACGTCGCGGAATATGTGGCCGGTGCGGGTCAGATCGGGCGGCTCGTGTCCATCGCCATTGGCGACATCCCCGAGGTCGGCGTCTACATCCGCAACCAAAAACGCGCCGCCGAAAATGTCGGCCTGCCCTTCGATGAACAGATCTGGCCGGCGGAGACGACGCCAGAACAGGCCAAGGCCCGCCTTCAGGCCATGAACGATGATCCGGATGTTCTGGGCATAATCCTGCAACGCCCCGTGCCGGAGCATATCAACGTCCGCTCGCTGCAATCGGCGATCCATCCGCTGAAGGATGTGGAGGGGATGAACCCCGCCTCCATCGGCAACATCGTCTACAACGACGTGGCACTTGCGCCTTGCACCGCCGCCGCCGCAGTCGAGCTGATCCGCGAAACCGGCCTGCCCATGGAGGGGCTGGAGGTTGTGATGATCGGCCATTCGGAGATTGTCGGCAAACCTGCCGCCATGATGCTGATGGCCGAAGGCGCGACCGTAACCGTCTGCCACCATATGACCCGCTCCGTCGCCATGCACTCGCGCCGTGCCGATGTGGTCGTTGTGGCCGTGGGCAAGGCGCATCTGGTCGGCGCCGACATGATCAAACCCGGTGCCGCCGTAATCGACATCGGCATCAATCAGATCGAGGTTGATGGTGAGGTCACGCTGGTCGGCGACGTCGACACCGACGCCGTTTCCGAGGTTGCAGGCTGGCTCACACCCGTTCCGGGTGGCGTGGGACCGGTGACGGTCGCGATCCTGCTCCGCAACGCGACCGTGGCCCATCAACGCCAGCGCGCGGCGGGCTGGATCTAAACGCCAAGCGATCCAATCGCCGCGAACACGGCCACCACCGCCGCCCATTGCGGCGCGCGCATTCGCTCGCCCAGAAAAATCGTGGCGAGCACGACAGTAATCAGCCCAAATGTTGACGCCGCAACAGCCGCGAATTCCGGGTAAGGCAGGTTGCCTGCCGCCGACACAGCGCTGATGGCGACTAGATCAAGCGTGCCCATGATGGCGAAAATCCAAAGTGATCTGACACGCGGCAACATCTGCGCGCGCCAGGCGAGAGCGATGACCACAACCACCACGATGGCCGCCACGCGGAATGGCAGGATCACAGTCCATTCGTCCGACAAAACCGTGGCCGATTGGCTGATGGCGAACGCCACGGCAAAACCCGGCCCCGACACCAGCGACCAGAAGATCGCCGCCTTTTTTGAGCCGTCCGACGATGCCTCATCCGAGCTGATGGCAATGAACGCGACCCCGCCGATCACCACAAAGACCGCCACCCAGTGGAGCCAAGTCAGCGGGCTGCCCATGTAAGCCGCCCATCCCATCGAGATGATCGGATAGGCCCCGATGATGGGAGCCACCAGCCGCACGGGGCCGATCTCTAAAGCCTTGTACAACCCCAATCCCGCAATCGCGTAGATACCGCCCGCCAATATCGCGCGCCAAAAAGCCCCCGCAGGGGCCGCCTCCACGTCTCCCCACAGCATGCCAAACGGCACGGCCACCACAGTCCCAAGAACCAGGACCGACACCAACGAGACGAACGTGCCCTCTGCCGCGCTGACCCTACGCACGCACAGATCATGTACCGCCCATGAAAACGCGGCCAGAAGGCCAAGAAGAAGTGAGGCCAATGTGCCCTCCGATCCGGATCTGCTGGGGAACGAGGCCGGTATGTCACCGCCCGGACCGGCTGAACAGATAGCAGTTGATCCCAGCAAGAATTTTCTTAAAGTTAAAGAAATTTTCCGCTGAGGCAACATCCGAGTGCCATGGAGGTCAGCGTGCTCGACGAGATTTATCCCAGTGTCGTGCCCGGCCCGCCGCGGCCCTCTCAGGTGTATGTGCCGTCTGTCTTCAGCCTGCCTCCCGGCACCGAACGTTACGTTGTCGAAGGCTGCGGGGCCGTCCTGATCCCGATTGAGGCCGGCGACACGCTGCGCATCGTAAACGCCGAAGGCGGCCAGCCATGTGAGATCGTGACCGCGGGCACAGGCGGGCGTCTGGTGGACCTGCTCGATGCCAAGGCCACCGCCCCTGCCGGGGGCCTCCAGCGGCTCCTCGCCTCCGCCAACCACTCGCTACGGGGCCTGCGCCTCGGGCTGGAGACGCGCGGCATTGATATCGCGAACGCGAACGCAATCCACCTGTTCGAGGCCACAACCCCCGCTGGCACCGAGGAAAGCTTCACCGCTACCTCCGACGGCGTCGTCCTCATCGCCGCACCGCACCCCAACCGGTCCGGCCAGATGGATTACGAGGCGCAAGACACCGCCTCCCCCCTCACTCTGTGGATCACGCGGGCCACGATCAAGCCGCACAAGGGCTTTGAGCTGCCTGACCCGCTCGCCGAGCCCATCGAGAATATCCGCGTCCATTCCGCGACGGCAGAGGCGTATTTCGTCAAAGCAGGCGATTACATCCAGATCCTTGATGTCGACGGCCGCCAATGCACCGATTTCGAATGCTTCTCGGCCCGTAAGCTGGATCGTGGGATCGAGCATGCGCTCGACGTGACCACGACGCGCACGCTCATGGGCCACGCCTATCCGATGCCGGGCCTGCACGCGAAATACTACGATCAGGAAATGCTGCCGCTGGTCGAAGTGGTGCAGGACACCTGCGGCCGCCACGACGCCTTTGCGCTCGCCTGTTCCGCCAAATATTACGACGACATCGGCTATCCGGGCCACGCCAACTGCTCGGAAAACTTCAACTCCGCACTGGAGAAATTCAACGTCTCGGGCCGCCCCGGCTGGATGGCGATCAATTTCTTCTTCAACACCGCCATCGACGACCACGGCGTCCTCTACGGCGACGAACCTTGGTCGCGCCCCGGCGACTACGTCCTGCTGCGTGCGCTGACCGACATTGTCTGCGTCACCTCCGCCTGCCCCGATGACACCACCGCCGCCAATGGCTGGAACCCCACCGACATCCACGTCCGCACCTATTCGGGCGACAACACCTTCCAACGCGCCATCGCCTTCAGGGCGACCCCAGAGGCGGAGCCCAAGATGACCAAACAAACCGGCTTTCACGACTGCTTCGCGCGCCACACCCGCAACTTCATCGAATACAACGGCTATTGGCTGGCGAACTGCTTTGCCGAAGCCGGGCCCATTCAGGAATACCACGCCTGCCGGGAAGCCGTGGTGATGATGGACCTCAGCCCCCTGAGAAAATTCGAGATCACGGGGCCAGACGCCGAGGCGCTCTGCCAATACATCTTCACCCGCAACATGAAGACCCTCGCCGTGGGCGGCGTCGTCTACACCGCGATGTGCTATGAACACGGCGGCATGATCGACGACGGCACCGTGTTCCGCCTCGGCAAAGACAACTTCCGCTGGATCGGCGGCAATGATTACGGCGGCGAATGGATCCGCGAGCAGGCCGAGAAACTAGGCCTCAAGGTCCTCGTCCGCTCGTCGACTGACCAACTCCACAACGTCGCCGTCCAGGGCCCCAACTCCCGTGACCTCCTGCGCGAACTGGTCTGGACCGCGCCCCACAACCCCGAGTTCGACCAGCTTGGCTGGTTCCGCCACACACCCGCTCGCCTGCGCAACGAATCCGGCACGCCCTTCGTCGTCTCCCGCACCGGCTACACGGGCGAGCTTGGCTACGAAGTCATGTGTCACCCAAAAGACTGCGAAGAACTCTTCGACGCAATCTGGGACGCGGGCCAAAAGTACGGTCTCAAACCCATGGGGCTGGAGGCGCTCGACATGGTGCGAATTGAGGCGGGCCTGATCTTTGCAGGCTACGACTTCTCGGACCAGACCGACCCATTCGAGGCCGGCATCGGCTTCACCTGCCCGCTCAAATCCAAGACCGACGATTTCATCGGCCGCGACGCCCTTATCCGCCGCAAGGAACACCCGATGCGCAAACTCGTGGGCCTCGACATCGACAGCAATATCGACGTCACCCACGGCGATTGCCTACACATCGGGCGCGCGCAAGTCGGTGAAGTCACCTCCTCCATGCGCTCGCCGCTCTTGGGCAAAAACATCGCCATGGCCCGCATCGACGTCGCCCACGCCGAACCGGGCACCGAGATCGAGATCGGCAAACTCGACGGCCACCAGAAACGCATCCCCGCCACGATCCGACAAGACCTCGCGGCCTACGATCCGACCAAGTCGAAACCCCGGTCCTAGATGCAAACCGCGCTGGACCAGATCGGCGGAGAAGACGCGCTCCACCGCCTTGTCACGCGCTTCTACGATCTGCTGGAAAGCGACCCCGCGCTGCACAACCTGCACCGCCTGCACTTTCGCGGTCATGGCATGAACCATACCCGCACCGAGCAGTTCAACTTCCTCAGCGGCTTTCTGGGCGGGCGGCGCTATTACCACGAGAAACACGGCCACATGGACCTGCGCGAAATCCACGCCCATGTGCCCATCCGCGACGCCGACGCGCAAATGTGGCTCGATACGATGGACCGCGCGATCACCGATACCGGCCTCGACGCCGACATGCCCGACCCCGTCCGCGCGACGCTGCGCCGGGCTGCGTTGATGCTGGTCAACGACCTTCCCGATTGGAGGACCTCGACCTGATGGCGGTTGCACAAATGAACTGGGGGCGGATGCGATATCCGCTCACCGACGCCAGAATGTCAGAATTTTCCGAAGCGCTCGACCGCGTCTACCGCGCCGCTGAAACGCACCCGGGTTTCATCTGGCGCATCCCCGATCAAGATGCCGAACAGCAACTGCGCGACCTTGGAATGGATGAGAAGACCTCTGCAACTGTATCGGTCTGGACGGATGCAGACGCATTGCGCGACTACACCTTTTCCGGTCAGCATGGGTGCTTTCTCAACCGTGCGTCTGAGTGGTTTGAAGCCGTAGATGGACCGCAGTTGGTCCTTTGGCAGGTCGAGGCCACGGCAAAACCTACTTTTACCGACGCATTCAGACGTTTGAACTACCTCAAGACCCATGGAAACACGGCAGAGGGTTACGGGTGGCATGCGTAACAGATCCACCGACGATCAAGGCGCGCCCTGCCCCGACGCGACACCAATTCTGGACATGCCCCCAATTGCGAAACACACTATCGCAATTGGATTGAACCTAGGGATCAGCCTATGAAAACTGCCTTGGCGACCGCCGCCGCTCTCCTATTCGCCACGCCTGCACTCGCGCAACCCGTGGCCGTCCAGCTCGACGCAGACGAAGTCACCGAGCTTCTCACCGGCAACACCGCCATCGGCGATTGGGAAGGCACACCCTACCGGCAGTATTTCGGCGAAGACGGCGTGACGCTTTTTGCACAGCCGGAGGCCCGCACCACGCGCGGCGAATGGCGCGTCGATCCCGAAAGTGACGAGTACCAAAGCATCTGGCCCGGCGATGCGGAGTGGGAGGGTTGGATCGTCATGGTCTGGATGAGCGAGTATTATTGGCTCAGCCGCTCGACCCCACCCACGGTCTTCGAGGTCGTGGAAGGCCAACAGTTGGTGGAGGAATGAGGTGCGTGGCGGCGGCCCTCACGCTGACCCTAAGCGTCACTGCGGCCCAAGCCGACGGCTTCTGTGAAACTCTGGCCCGGTTGCACGCAGATGCGGGCAACCCGGATGCAGGCGCCGTCACGGTCGCATTCCCCGACGCAACAGCGGCCGAGGCCTCCTGCCGTGCCGTTTTGGAACTGGGCGGCATCCGGTCGCTTTCGTGCAATTGGGCGTTTGACTATCGGGCTGATGCGGCGCGCGTAGCCTTCGATCTACTTGCCTCCGAGATCACAGCCTGTGCCGGTGATCCCATCGCAACGGAGGCTCCGGTCAATCATCCCGACAGCTATGACCTATTGTCCTTTGCCGGCGGCATAAGCGCCGCCCTGAAGGACAAGGCGGCGCTACAGGAGACCCATGTGATCTTGCGTGTGCAGGCGGGTTGAGGGGTTAAGAAAAGGTAAACGAAAACAGCTTTATCGTTATTTTTCTGCTCCTTAACCCCTCTGCTCACGCGTGAGCAGCCCCCTCAGTTCTGCAGATAAACCTCCAGGCTATCGTCCAGCGCATCCTTCCAAGGCGTGTGATGTTTGGGCGCCATCGTACCCGTGATCACCGACTTATAGCCGTTGTCGCGGAAGGTCATGATGCCCTTCTTCTTGTGGCCCTTCCATTCCTTGAACGCCATGCAGGCGCCCTCGACATCGAAGCTTGGGTAATCCGTCTCGGCGATCAATTCCTTGACGTAATCGCCCTGATACCAGATCGCGTCGTAATCATCCTCACCCGCATCCTCTCGCGCCTCGCGGTCCGCCACATCGGCCTCCATCGCCGCCCGATCCGGCAGCGCTATCTTGCCCATGATGACGTCGCGCACCCACCATGCCTGCGCGTCGAACATGTTGAAGGTGAACCACTGGTCCTGCATTCCAATGTAGAAGAGCGCCGGATTGTCGATGAAGGTCGTCCCCTTATAAAGCATCGCCGTTGCCAACCGGTTCGCCGTTTTCAATCGCAACTCATCGGCCATGAACGGGAAGTGGTGCTGGTACCCGGTGCACAGGATCACCGCATCCACCTCACGTCTTGACCCATCCTTAAAGTGCGCAGTCTTGCCTTCGAGCTTGGTCAACAGCGGCACCTCAGCCCAGTTCTCAGGCCAATTATACCCCATCGCCGCCGTCCGGTGGCTAACGGTGATGCTCTTCGCGCCGTACTTCCAGCATTGCGAACCAATGTCTTCCGCCGAATAGCTCGTGCCGATGATCAGAATATCCTGGCCCCTGAATTCCACCGCATCGCGGAAATCATGGGCGTGCAGGACCCGGCCCTGAAAGCTCTCAAACCCGTCGAACTGCGGCACATTCGGCGTGGAGAAGTGCCCGGTGCAGCAAATCACATGATCGAATTCCTCGGAATATACCCGGTCGCCCGGCAGATCCTTCACCGTGACCGTGAACATGCCGTCCGCAAAGCTCACATTCTTGACCGCCGTCTCGAACCGGATCCAGTCGCGCACGCCCGCTTTCTTCACACGGCCTTCGATATAATCGAATAACACAGCACGGGGTGGGTAGCTGGCGATCTGTTTGCCAAAATGCTCCTCAAACGAATAATCGGCAAATTCCAACCCTTCCTTCGGACCGTTAGACCAGAGGTAGCGATACATCGAGCCATGCACCGGCTCGCCGTATTGATCGAGCCCCGTCCGCCAGGTGTAGTTCCACAACCCGCCCCAATTAGCCTGTTTCTCGAAACAGACGATTTCGGGGATATCCTCCCCATTGTTGGCTGCCGATTGGAACGCACGAAGCTGTGCAAGGCCAGACGGGCCCGCTCCGAGGACTGCAATTCTCTTGGTCATATCGTTCCCCTGTCTGGTGCATTTTCGGTGGATACAGGGTTCAGATTATTTTCCCTTCCGTCAATAAATATTAACACTGAGAAACATCGAACTTTGGCTTGGCCGAAAATTCTTGTTAATCTGTAAGGCATGGGAAACGCAGAATGAACACAACAAGACCGCCATTCATGTTCTGGGCCATCGCTGGTGTTGGTTTGATCTGGAACTTGCTCGGGTGCTGGAACTACATCCTGCAAACCGACCCCAACGCAGTCGCGCAAATGTCTGAGGTTTACCAGCTCGTGATTGGGAACCGTCCCGCATGGGCAACTGCCGGGTTTGCGGTCTCTGTCTTTTGCGGTGCGGTTGGATGCATCTTGCTGCTCCTCCGGCGACATGTCGCCCTAGCGCTGTTTGTGCTGTCGCTACTGGGAAGCCTTGCGATATTCTACTTCTCATACAGGGTTCTGGGATTTGACCCTGCAACCGTGTCCGCTTTGGCAATGTCCACTGCGCTGTTGGGCTTTGCCTATGTCAGCGCGCGGCGCGGTTGGCTCAGATAAAAGAGCGCGCCCCGGCAGGCCGAGACGCGCTGATTGTCCGGCTTGTCGGACCCTAAATGTCCAACGTATTGTCCTTTTCCCACTGACTGAAATGTGAGACGTAAGAGTTCCATTCCTGCATCTTCATCTTCAGATAGGCAGCGCTGAACTCATCCCCCATGGCGGCTTTCAGTCCCTTGTCCTTGTCGTATTCACGCAAGGCGTCGAGCAGGTTCAGCGGTAGTTTGGGGGCACCGCGCACCTTGTGACCTTCGGCGTACATGTCGATGTCATAGCGTTTGCCGGGATCGGCTTCAGAACGAATACCCGAGAGGCCTGCCGCGATGATGACGGCCTGCAAGAGGTACGGGTTCGCCGCACCGTCCGGCAGGCGGAGCTCAAAGCGACCTGGGCCCGGCACACGGACCATGTGGGTGCGGTTGTTGCCCGTCCAAGTCACCGTGTTCGGCGCCCAGGTCGCGCCCGACATCGTGCGCGGCGCGTTGATGCGCTTGTAGCTGTTGACTGTAGGGTTGGTGATCGCCGCAAGCGCGCTCGCGTGCTTCATGATGCCGCCGAGGAAGTGTTTGCCACGCTCAGACAGTCCGACCTCACCTGTCGGACCATCACCTTCACCCGCGAAGACATTGGTCTTCGCTTTGTCGCCCGGCGCATCCCAGACCGAGATATGGGCGTGGCAGCCATTGCCGGTGAGGCCCTCAACAGGCTTCGGCATGAAGGTGGCGCGGAAGCCGTGCTTTTCGGCGACGGATTTGGTCATGAATTTGAAGAAGGAATGCTTGTCAGCGGTCTTCAGCGCGTCATCGAATTCCCAGTTCATCTCAAACTGGCCATTCGCGTCCTCATGGTCGTTCTGGTACGGGCCCCAGCCAAGCTCCAGCATGTAGTCGCAGATCTCGCGCACCACGTCGTAGCGGCGCATCACGGCCTGTTGGTCGTAACAAGGCTTCTCGGCCGTGTCGAAAGGGTCAGAGATTTGCGAGCCATCAGGGGTCAGCAGGAAGTACTCCGCCTCGATGCCGGTCTTCACGTGCAGACCCTCGGCGGCGGCCTCATCGATCAGGCGGCGCAGGACGTTGCGGGGCGCTTGGGCGACATCTTCGTCTTCCATCACGCAATTGCCCGCAACCCAAGCCACCTCGGGCTTCCACGGCAATTGGATCACTGAGGAGGGGTCCGGCACGGCCAGCATGTCAGGGTGTGCAGGCGTCATGTCGAGCCAAGTCGCAAAGCCTGCGAAACCCGCACCGTCGGCTTGCATATCGGCAATCGCTTGCGCCGGGACCAGCTTGGCGCGCTGCCCGCCGAAGAGGTCGGTGAAGGAGATCATGAAGTATTTGACGCCGTTGTCCTTGGCGAATTTGGCCAGATCAATGGTCATGTGTCTGTTCCCTGTGGTGGTCTTTTATATCGTCTTTTCAATGGCGAAGGGCGCGACGTTCAACCGCCGCGCCCCTGCGCTGGTGTTAGTAGCTTGTACCCGATTTGCCGGGGTACCAATCGGTGCCCGCCAGTGGGATCCGCGCCATTGCGGCCGCCTCCATCGTCAGTGCGCAGAGATCCTCAGGCTCCAGATTGTGGAGGTGGTTCTTGCCGCAGGCCCGCGCGATGGTTTGCGCTTCCAGCGTCATCACTTTGAGGTAATTGTTGAGCCTGCGCCCGCCCTCAATCGGGTCGAACCGCGCCATCAGCTCCGGGTCTTGGGTGGTGATGCCGGCAGGGTCGTTGCCCTCGTGCCAGTCATCATAGGCGCCTGCGGTGGTGCCAAGCTTCTGATACTCGTCTTCCCAGCGCGGGTCGTTGTCACCCAGCGCAATCAGGGCCGCGGTCCCGATGGCCACCGCGTCCGCACCAAGCGCCATGCACTTGGCCACATCCGCCCCGGTGCGCACGCCGCCCGAGACGACAAGCTGCACTTCGCGGTGCATGCCAAGGTCCTGCAACGCACGGACGGCTTCGCGGATACAGGCCAGGATCGGCTGGCCAACATGTTCGATGAACACATCCTGCGTGGCCGCCGTGCCGCCCTGCATGCCGTCCAGAACCACCACGTCAGCCCCAGCTTTCACCGCGAGTGTCGTATCGAAATAGGGCCGCGCGCCGCCAACTTTGATGTAGATTGGCACCTTCCACGAAGTGATCTCGCGCAGCTCCAGGATCTTGATCTCAAGATCATCGGGTCCGGTCCAATCGGGGTGACGACAGGCGGAGCGTTGGTCGATACCCTTGGGCAGGTTGCGCATTTCAGCCACGCGGTCGGAGATCTTCTGCCCCAGAAGCATTCCGCCACCACCGGGCTTCGCGCCCTGCCCCACGACAACCTCAATGGCGTCGGCTTTGCGCAGATCGTCGGGGTTCATGCCGTAGCGTGACGGCAGGTATTGATAGACCAGCTTGTTGGAGTGGCCGCGTTCTTCGGGTGTCATGCCGCCGTCGCCGGTGGTGGTCGACGTGCCCGCGAGGGTCGCACCACGGCCAAGGGCCTCTTTCGCGGGGCCGGACAGGGCGCCGAAGGACATGCCTGCTATAGTGATCGGAATGTCTAGCTCAATCGGGTTTTCCGCGTGCCGTGTGCCGAGGGTCACGGAGGTTTCGCACTTCTCACGATACCCCTCGAGCGGGTAACGAGAGATTGACGCGCCGAGGAAAAGCAAGTCGTCGAAATGCGGCACCTTGCGCTTCGCGCCGCCGCCCCGGATGTCGTAGATGCCAGTCGCAGCCGCGCGCCGGATTTCGGCATTGATGCTCTGGCTAAACGTGGCGGATTGGATCGGCGTGGTCCGAGGGATGCCGTTTGATTTCACGTCTTTCACGACCGCCCCCTTAATACGCGTTGTCGATGTTGAAATTATAAAGCGTTCTGGCCGAGCCGTAACGCTTGAACTCTTCCGGCTTGGCATCGCAGCCGCCCCGTTCCAGCAAGTCGGCGAGAAGCTCCAGATGTTCAGGCCGCATCTCTTTCTCGATACAGTCCGCACCAAGTGATTTGACGGAGCCGCGCACGAAAAGCCGCGCCTCGTAGATCGAGTCGCCGAGCGCGTCACCCGCATCACCGCAAACCACGAGGTTTCCGGACTGTGCCATGAACGCGGACATATGGCCGACACTGCCGTGCACGACGATGTCGATGCCCTTCATGGAAATCCCGCAACGCGACGAGGCATTGCCCTTGATCACAAGCGTGCCGCCATTGCCGGTCGCGCCCGCGTACTGCGAGGCATCGCCTTCGATCACGACAGTGCCGCTCATCATGTTTTCCGCTACACCGGGGCCCGCAGAGCCATGCACATGCACCGTCGCCTGCTTGTTCATGCCAGCGCAGTAGTAGCCGGTGGAGCCCTTCACATTCACTTCGATGGGCGCATCAAGCCCAACGGCGATGGCATGGCTTCCTTTGGGGTTCACTATGTCCCAAACCGTTTGGTTGGTCTGTTCGGACTGCGCGTGAAGCGCGGAGTTCAAGGCGCGGAGGCCCTCTGCCTCGAGGTCGAAGGTCTGCATCTTAGTGATTCCAGAAGTAGACGGTTGCGGGTTCAGGCTCCCAAACCCGCGCATCCTCGATGCCGGGCAGGTTCACCAAGGCGCGGTATTCGCTGCCGAAGGCGACATATTGGTCTGTTTCGGCCATGACGGCGGGCTTGCACGCGATGGGGTCGCGGACAACGCCGAAGCCATCCTTGGTGCCAACTACGAACGTGAAGAACCCGTCCAGATCGTCGAGGCTGCTTTCGAGCGCCTCACCAAGCGTCGCGCCGTTTTGCATTTTCCAGGTCAGATAGGCGGCTGCCACTTCGCTGTCGTTCTCGGTTTCGATGTGAACTCCTTCGCGGCGCAGTTTGCGACGCAGCGAGTTGTGGTTCGAAAGCGATCCGTTGTGCACCAGGCACTGATCCGCGCCGGTGTTGAACGGGTGTGCGCCCATGGTTGTCACCGCCGATTCGGTAGCCATGCGGGTGTGGCCGATGCCGTGGCTTCCGCCCATCTGCGCAACCTCAAAGCGGGCTGCCACATCTTTGGGCAGTCCAACTTCTTTGTAAATCTCGAGGATGTCGCCCGTGCTCATCACCCGGATCGAGCTGTCCATCTCACGCAGAGCTGCGCGGGCCTCAGACACTTTTTCGGCGGGCATTTCCAGAACGGCATGGGTGTCTTTTCGGCGCAGCAATACCGGTGCCTCGATTGCATTTGACAGGGCATCTGCCAGCCCATCAAATGCCGCCTCAGCATCGTCCGATTGGATGGTCAACTTCCCGTTAGCATTTGATTCTTCGCTATAAATCGCAATGCCTGCACTATCCGGCCCACGATCCGTCATGGTGATCAGCATATCTGTCAGCATGGTGCCCAATTCAGGCTCAAGTGACTTGTCTTTCAAAAAAAGCCCGACGATCCCGCACATGGCGACGCCTCCCTTTCCGGCCCTCGCATTCTCGACTCAGACGCTAGCACCAAATTCGCGAACACGACAACCGTCAGGAAACTTTTTTTCACCTAGGGCAAAAAATCCTTTGGAGATACTGAGCGACCATGTTTCATTTCCGGCGTGCTTTCGCGCGAAACAGACAACACTTGATAATACTACATGGAGGGACCCGTGGAGGAACAACTAGCAGAGCTTGCCGCACAGGTTGCGGCGCTCGAGGGGCGGGGCGCTCTGACGAACACTATGTTCGCGGAGATGTTCTACTACATCACCATCCCCTTGATGATCATCATTCACGCGGGCTTTCTGGCCTATGAGATGGGCGCATCCCGCGCCAAGAACGCCCTGTCGTCGGGCGTGAAAAACATCCTCGCGTTCGCCTTTGTCATCCCGGCTTTCTACTTCTTCGGATGGTGGGTGTATTGGGGCCTGCCGCAAGGATTTTCCGGCGCGGCCGGGCCAAACGGGCTCTCAGGTGCTGAGTTCGCCAACTCCATCGCATGGGGCTGGGGCGAGTCCGCGGCTTTCATGGGACCGAACCTGAGCGACCAGATCTCTGGCGTGTTCTGGGGTGCTTTCACCCTGTTCGCGGCAACGACGGCGTCGATCATGTCAGGGGCCGTTATCGAGCGCATCCAGACGGTGGGCTTCGTGATCCTCGCGATCGTCCTTGGCGGCTTTAGCTGGACACTAGCCGCCGCTTGGGGTTGGCACGCAGATGGCTGGCTGGTCCTGAACTGGGGCGTTCATGACTTTGGCGCTGCCGGTCTTGTCCACGCCGTTGCGGCCTTCTTCGCCCTTGGTGTTCTGATCAACCTTGGCCCACGGATCGGCAAATTCAACGCCGACGGCTCGGCCAACGATCTGCCCGGCCACAACATGCCCTTCACGGCGACCGGCCTGATGCTGATCATCGTCGGCTTCTGGGGCTTCCTGATGGCCTGTGTGGTTGTCGGCGGTGAGGCTTGGTCGTGGGGCGCGAACTACGCCACTATCTACGGCACTCCCATCACGCTTGGCGCGCTGGCTTTCAACATCCTGATGTCGATTGCCGGTGGTATCATAGGGGCCTGGATCTACACCAAGGATCCGTTCTGGATGATGTCCGGCGCCCTTGCGGGGATCATTTCGGCGGCCTCGGGCCTTGATATCTACTTCCCTGCGCTTGCGTTCATCGTGGCCTTCGGGGCGGGTGTGATCCTCAAGCCATGCGCTTCTATCCTTGAGCGTATGGGCATCGACGACGCCGTTGGCGCGGTCACCGTGCACGGCACCATCGGCATCTACGGCATGTTGATGCTGGGGATCGTTGGCTCCGGTTACCCGGCGGCCTTGGGCGAAGGGGCGGCTACGGTTAGCCTTGTCGGCCAACTCGTTGGCGCTGTGGTGTTTATCGCCATCGGCCTTATCACGGGCTACGCATCGTCGCTGGTCTTGCGGATGCTTGGCATGTTGCGGGTACCGGAGTCGGCTGAAATCGCGGGTCTGGACACCGTCAAGGTGCCTGCACAGGCCTATCCCGAAGGCATCCCGGCATCTGCGCCGGCAGCCGAATAAGAAGGAGAGACAGACATGTTCGGATTTCCATTCGATAATGGCGGCACCTGGGACGGCGTTGAAGGCGCAGTCTTCATGGGCGCTGGCGGCGGCGCCGGGACCTACACCTTCATTGCGATAGCGATTTGTATCGCGGCGTTGGTTATCGGCCAGATGGGCGAGGCGTCCAAATACTCCAAGCACAAGTAATCCTGTGCCGAGTTAGACCTTTGGAAGGGCCGTCCGTTTGGGCGGCCCTTTCGTTTGAGGGCAGAAAATTTGCCTATCAGGAAAAAAATCTGCACCACAGTATTGATTTTGAAGTTCGCATACGCCTGAATACCGGCAACGAAAACATCAAACAGGGGGGTCTGTCACATGGCCATATTGTGGAGAACGTCCGCGCTCGCTCAGCGTCACGCCGAAATCGGTGGGGAGCTTGAGGATTGGAACGGCATGGGAACCGCCTGGTTCTACGACAACACGCCGGAACGCGCGAAGGCTGACTATGAGGCAATTCGCACCAAGGCGGGCCTTATGGATGTGTCGGGCCTGAAGAAGGTCCACGTGGTCGGCGAAGATGCGGCATACGTCATCGACCGCGTCACCACCCGCAACGTCGAGAAGATCGCGCCGGGCCGGGCGGTCTATGCCTGTATGCTGGATGATCGCGGCCTCTTCGTCGATGACTGCGTGATTTACCACATCGCCGTGAACTCCTGGCTAGTGGTCCATGGCACGGGCATCGGGATGGAGCAGTTGACCACTGTGGCTGCCGCCAAGAACTGCTCGGTGATCATGGACGATGATCTGCACGACATGTCGCTGCAGGGCCCCAAGGCGGTAGATATCCTCGCCAAAGAAATCCCCGCGATCCGCGATCTGGCGTATTTCGGCATTTGGCAAGGGCGTCTGTTCGGCCGTGACGTGATGATCTCGCGCACCGGCTATACTGGTGAGCGGGGGTATGAGATCTTCTGCCGCGCCAAGGATGCGGTTCATATCTGGGACAACGTGCTGGAGACCGGCGGCGACGATGTGCGCCCGACGCAGTTCTCCACCCTCGATATGCTGCGGATTGAATCCTATCTGTTGTTCTATCCCGGCGACAATTCCGAGACCTTCCCGTTTGAGGATGGCACGCCCGCGGGCGACAGCCTGTGGGAGCTTGGCCTCGACTTCACCGTCTCGCCCGGCAAGGAAGGGTTCATCGGGTCCGAGAACCACTATGCCATGAAGGGCAAGGAGCGGTTCAAGATCTACGGCGTGCAGCTTTCTGGTGGCGCGATGGATCAGATGGAGATGTTTGCGCGAGTCCATGCGGATGGGAAGGATGTGGGTGTGATCACCTATGGTCTGTCATCTGAATTGAACGGCTATTCCGTTGCGATCGCGCGGCTTGATCCATCCGTCGCGAGCCCAGGCACCAAGCTGACCGTGGTTCAGCCCGATGGCACCGAACTGGCGGCCACGGCGGAAGAAATGCCATTCTACGACAAAGACAAGACGATCCGCACCGCAAAGGGCTGATCTGATTTCGGGCGCCTCCGGTGGGGGCGCCCTTTCCATTCCGACTGACGAAGGGAGCAACCGACGCGATGTCGAAATTCCAGTTTCCGGAAAGCATCAAAAGCCGCCCGGTCTATGGCACGTTAGAGCCGCGCCCGGGCAAGGCGCATCTGTTTGTGGCGGACGCCGAGGGCGCCGAGGCGATCCTAGATCTGGCCGCCGCCAGCCCCGATTTGATGGCGGGCGCGCACATCATCTACATCCCCAAGGGCACCGATTTCACCGAGAAACTGCGCGACCTGAACCCGGCGCAATTCTACGAGGGGCCCACATACGCGGCTTCGGTCCAGCGGCTGCGGCACGTGTTGGAAAACGCGCATCAGGGCCTGCAGGTCTACCTGACCGGCACCGAGGGCCTGATGGGTCAGGCCCAGAACGAGGCGATGCAGGCGGGCATTCCGCACACGGCGATCCAGACCGAGCATCGCGGCTCGGTCGCGCGGCGGATGCAGTGCGTGCACTGCAAGGGCATCACCGAAGACGTAATCACTGACCCGTTCGTCTGCGCCCATTGCGGGCTAAACCTGTTTGTCCGCGACCATTATTCGCGCCGTCTGGCCGCCTATCAGGGTGTCTGCATCGACGCCGAAGATCCCGGAAATGTCCCTGAACCTGTGGAGCTTTACAAATGAGCGCCGCCCCCCAGAAAGCCAAGCCCGGCGGGCAGCAGATCCCCGTTGTTGTCAGCGCGGTTGTTCCGCTGAACGATCTGGTCACCCGGTTCGAATTCCAGTGCCGTGATGGTGGGGCCTTCCCGCCATTCTCGGGCGGTGCCCATACGGTGGTGGAGATGAAAGACGGCGATCTGACCCGTCTGAACCCCTATTCTCTAATGAGCGATCCGGCTGACAGTTCCACTTACGCGATCTCCGTCCGGCGCGAGGATGGCGGGCGCGGTGGCTCCCTCTTCATGCATCAGCGCGTGAAGCAAGGTGACGAGATGATGATCTCTTATCCGGTGAACCTCTTCTCGCTCGATCTGCGCGCCAAGAAGCACATCTTCTTTGCCGGTGGCATCGGCATCACGCCTTTTATGGCAATGATCGCGCAATTGGAACGCTCCAACGGCAATTGGGAGCTGCACTACGCTTGCCGCACCGAAAGCCTCGGCACCTATGTCGATGTGCTGTCCTACAAGTACCCCAACAAGGTGCACATCTACTACGACGACCAGAACCAGGCGATCCCGCTAGAGGATCTGCTGGACGGTCAACCACTTGGCACCAACGCCTATGTCTGCGGGCCGAAAGGGATGATCGACTGGGTGCACGCCGCGGCCTCCGCTGCCGGTTGGCCCGATGCGCAGGTTCATTCCGAGGAGTTCCTGAAGCCTGAACCGGGCAGGGAATTCGAGGTGCGGCTGTGCAAGTCTGGCAAGACGATCACAGTGGGCGAGAATGAGAGCCTTCTGGAGGCCATCGAGCGCGCGGGCGTTGAGGCGCCGTTCCTATGCCGTGGCGGAGCTTGCGGGCAGTGCGAGACGGACGTGGTGAAGGCGGACGGTGAATTCGTGCACCGCGACCACTGGCTGGACGACGACCAACACGCCAGCGGCGAGAAAATCATGCCATGCGTCAGCCGGTTCCTCGGCACGCTTGAGTTGGACCGGTAAAGGGGCCCGAACACATGACCATTCAGTTCAACGACGAAACGTTCCGTGACGATTACTCGTTCTACAACTCCGATTGGGCGATCAAACGCTTCCCCTTCCCATTCCACGAAGACAGCTACATGTACGCCGTCAACATGGAGCAGCACCGGGGCGGGCCGGAGGGCTCGGTCTATGAGAAGCGGTTCGACGTGGACGAGCACTACGTATCCGAGATGCGCGACCGCGCCATGGTTCTGGCCGATGATCCCCTGCGCTGCCAATCTTTGCCCCACATGACGCTAGCTGGTTGGGACCTGCTTGAGCTGATCATGGTCTCGAAGTCCGAGGATTACCCGGACCTGTTCGAGCTGCACCGTGACGGCAACCAATGGCGCTGGGTGAACAAACCGCTCGGCATCGACGACACGTTCACCTTCCTCGATGAGACCACCCTGCCCTACGGCCCAATGGAATACATCACCCGCCAGACCCAAGGCGACTTCTGCGTGTTGGATCAACGTGATGACATGCTGTGGATGGACGCGGGCATGGTGACGACCCAGGCCGATTGGTCCTTGGATTTCGACATCGGAATGAACTTCTTTGAATGGCACGCTCCGGTGCCCCTGGCCCATGAAAAGGGCATCTTCAAGCGCGCCCTGAAGTTCCTTTTAAACATCCAGCAAGGCGCGCCCGCGCGCCGGCTCAACTGGACGATGACCGTTAATCCGCTTCTGGATACCAGCCCTGAGAACTACCACATATGGGGCATTCAGAAGACCACGCTGACGCCTGAGAACATTGGATCGAAGCAGCACCTTCGCGTAGAACTGCAGACGTTTTTCCGCCTGCCGCGCTCCAATGCTCTGGTGTTCCCGATCCGCTGCTACCTATGCAGTTTCCAGGACCTGATGACGATGCCCAAATGGGGTCGCCGTCTACACCGTGTGGTACGGGATCTGCCGGTGGAATTGGCGACCTACAAAGGGTTCATCGACAACCGTCCGATGATGCTCGACTACCTGAGCCAGTTTGACGATGGCCTGCCGACTTCTCCGGGTGTTTGGCCGGATCAGGAGACTGAGCCGCCACTTCAGAAGTAAAAGCAACTGAGCGCTTCGGCGCTCAGGCGTTTTGCGGGTAGCTGATGACCGCAAGATAGCGTGCGGGAAGCTCAACCAGCTTTTCCGGCCCATGTGGCGCGTCGGCGTCGAAGTGCAGCGTGTCACCCGGGCGCAGCGAAAAGACCTGATCGCCGTGGCGGTAATCGACTGCACCTTCCAGCATATAGATCGTCTCGATCCCGCCATGCTGGAAGATCTCAAACGTATCTGACGTGCTTGTCAGGGTGATCAGGTAAGGCTCGACAATCACGCCGCTGGAATTCGACCCGATATGCCCCAAAAGGTTGTACTGATGCCCCGCGCGTGTGCCTTCGGCCACCACGACAGAACCGGTGCCGGCAGGCGTGTGCACGGCTTGTCTGCGCTCTTCAAACTTTCGGAAGAACGAGGTCAGGGGCACGGCCAGGGCGTGGGACAGCGCCTCAAGCGTGCTGAGGGAAGGCGACGTGTTTCCGTTCTCGATCTTTGAGAGCATCCCGATCGACAGTCCGGTCATCGTAGAAAGCTCTGCCACTGTGATGTTTTGCTGCTTTCTGAACGCGCGCACTTCGCGGCCAATGGCCACCTCAAGCACATTCTCGCGCTGCTCTCGTATGGAGTGCGGGTTTTGCGTCAGCACCGGCTGGTCGACTTTATTCATTTTGTGCCCTCAATTGATGCAACCAGTCTAAAGAGTTTCTTGTGAAGGCACAAATTTTTCCTCACAGTAGCGATCATGTTCGACTCGGGGCCATATAAAATTGGGTTTCTCCTGTTTCCAGGCTTCCCTATGGCGTGCCTGACGTCGATGATCGAACCGCTGCGTGCGGCCAATGAAATCTCATCATCTGAGACTTTCGTTTGGTCCCTTGTGTCCGAGAAGGACCCGAAAGTTCAAGCCAGCGCAGACGTCGCGTTCGAGACGCAGTTGACGCTGGATCAATCGCTTGATCTGGATTGCCTCATCATCCTGGCCGCCCCGATATCAGATTTCCAATCGCCCCGTTCGGCGGCCAACCTACGGGCGCTGTCCCGCCATGGCATGACATTGGGCGCCGTTTCGGGCGGAGTATTTCCACTGGTGCGCGCGGGCGTCCCGCTGCGCGACCCAATCTCGGTCCATTGGTGCTACGACGCGGCGTTCGAAGCGGAATTCCCCGATGTCGAGAAGACCGAACAGGTTATCGAGACCTCCGAGCAGATCATGACCGCCGCAGGGGCCACCGCCGCGTTTGATCTGTCGCTTCAGCTTGTTCAGGATCGGTTGGGGCCTGCGGTGGCAACAGAAGTCGCGTGCTGGTTCCAACACCCCATGATGCGCAACACGGATGTAAAGCAATCCATCCCCGCCATCAGCAGCATCGCGAAATCCGAGCAGGCCCTGCCCTCAAAAGTGGCGCGGGTCATTGAGATTTACTCAGCCACCCTGACGGACCCGCCAAAGCTGAGCGATGTGGCGGACGAGATCGGGATTTCCACCCGGCAGCTTGAGCGAAGTTTCAAGAAGGCCACCGGCCTCAACCCGTCGCGTTACCTACGGCGGATGCGCATGAAAGCAGCCCGCCAATTGGTGATGTACACGAACCAATCGTTCACCGAAATTGCGGACGCTGTGGGATATTCCAGCACGACCATTCTGAAGCGGTATTACACAGAGGTCTTCGGGATAAGCCCCCGCGAAGATCGGGAGCGGATCAACCTGTTCCGGGTCAACGGAAATATGCCCCTGCCCTCGACTTAAGCCGCCGAGCGCATTGCCGTGACGATCGCGTGGTGCAGCGAAGCGGCAGAGGATCGGGGACCGAGGATGCGCACCCAATCGGCGGGGTCGCGGCGCAGAACGAAACATCCCAGGTGGTCGATAACGGTCCGCGTGCCATCGCCGGTTTTCATGGCACGGATGTCGATGGCGCATAGACGCTCAATCACATCTTCCATGCTGGCACCGCGCAAATCGAACACAACCCAGGCATCCGTTTGTTCCGTGATCGAGGCAGTATCGCCAAAACGCGCCTTCAGCTGATCGGCCAAATCCTCGTGCGTGTCGAAAGGTGCACCAACCATCCACAGATCTGGCCCCATCCAGAACCCTGCTTCAGGATCGTGGAGCTGCACTTTGCCCGGCTCTGGTACAGCACCGATCACGTCTTTCAGGTGTTTGCGGCAGGCCTTTTCCTGACCCAAACGCGCGGCGACTGAGGCCAGAGCAATGCTCGGCTTTTCAGTCAACGTCGTCGTTCCGACGACATCTTCACGCGGTTCAACGCCACCGAGGGCGGTTATCGGAGCCAGATCATGCACGGAGCCGTTCCCCCTCTGGATCAACGAAATGGGCGCTGACGACCTCCACCTCATGGTCAAAGCCGGTCAGCGGGCTGACAAGACGGATGACTTCACCTATCCGCGTGTCGCCGGATTTCAAAAAGCCGATACCAATGGCATGACCGAGATTGGGCGAATAGCAGGCCGAAGTGACGTAACCCTGATCATGCGCCGCATCCACCGGCGTGCCCTTCGTCATCAAATGTGCGCCTGCAGGCACCGGGTTTTCCGGGTCGACGGGCTTGAAACCCACAAGCTTCAACGCGTCATCCTCGTTCAAGCCTTCGCGTTCAGACAGGGTCGAGCCGATCGAGTCCTTCTTCTTCGACACCATCCGCCCCATCCCTAGGTTCAGGGCCGTTGTCGTACCGTTCAATTCATTACCCGCCGCGTGGCCCTTCTCAATCCGCATGACGCCAAGCGCCTCCGTTCCATAGGGCACCACGTCAAACTCGGCCCCAGCCTCCATGATCTTGCGCATCAGCGCGTCGCCATAGCGGGTGGGCACGGCGATCTCGTAGGCCAATTCGCCCGAGAAGGAGATGCGGAATAGCCGCGCGCGCAGACCGCCACAAACGGTAATGTTGGCGCAGGCCATGAAGGGGAAGCCCTCGTTCGAAAGGTCGAACTCCGGGTCCACAATCTTTTGCAGCAGCGCACGAGAATTAGGGCCCGCGACGGCATATTGCGCCCAGGCCTCGGTGGTAGAGATCAGCTGCACGTCCATGTCCGGGTAGAGGCATTGGCGCACGAATTCCATGTGTCGGTAGACCGGCACGGCATTTGCGGTGGTGGTGGTGACGACGAAATGGTCTTCGGCCAGACGCCCGGCGGTGCCGTCATCCATCGCGATCCCGTCTTCACGCAGCATCAACCCATAGCGTGTCTTGCCGACCGCCAGTTTCGCAAAGCCGTTGCAGTAGATCTTGTTCAGGAACTCGGCCGCATCCGTGCCTTGCACGTCGACCTTGCCAAGCGTTGTCACATCACAAACACCGACCGATTTGCGGGTCTGCAAGACCTCCCGGTCCACGCTTTCGCGCCAATGGGTTTCGTCGGGCTTCGGGAACCATTGCGCGCGCAGCCACATGCCGACCTCGACAAAAACGGCACCCTGCTCTTCCGCCCATTTGTGGGACGGCGTCTTGCGCGTCGGGCGGAAATCCTCATCGCGCGACCGGCCCGCGAAGGCGCCAATGGCGGTGGGGGTATAAGGCGGGCGGAAGATCGTGGTGCCAACCTCAGGGATCGGCTTGCCCGCAAGCTCCGCCATGATGGCGAGGCCACCCATATTCGACGTCTTGCCCTGATCGGTCGCCATGCCAAGCGTGGTGTAGCGCTTGAGGTGCTCAACGGAGGTGAAATTCTCCTGATGGGCCAGCTTCACGTCCTTCACAGTCACGTCATTCTGCTGATCGAGCCAAGCGCGGCTGGCTCCCGGCACGGTCCAGAATGGCGTGATGTTGACGGGACTGTCCTCGGCGTCCGGCACGCCCATAGCCGTCACGTTGATACCCAGATCGGACAAGGCCGCTACAGCCTCTGCCGCGCCGTTTTCCAGCGCGGAATGTGTGGACATATAGCCCGCCGCAGCCCCCGCGACACGCTGGCCCGGCACTCCCATGATGTCCGGCACGAACGCGGCAAGCGCGTCGTTCCAGCGGGGACGACCGCGTTGGTGGCACGTCATGTGAACATTGGGGTTCCACCCGCCTGAGACCGCAAGCGTGCCAGCCTCAAACGTGCGAGAGGACCCGTCGGCCAATTCCGCCTCCACGAAGCTGAGGCCAAGGCGACCCTTGCTGTCGACAACCTTGGCCCCGGACAGCACCTCGTAGTCGTGGCTGATCGGGACATCCTCGCGCACATCTAGCACAGCTGCGATCTTTACGCCTTTGGCATGGAGATCGGCTGCAGTACGATGGCCGTCATCATTGTTGGTAAACACCACAATCCGTTGCGCAGGCGTCGCGGCGAAACGGTTGGCGTAGGTGCGGACGGCACCTGCGAGCATAACGCCAGGCCGGTCATTGTTGTTGAATGCGATGGGCCGCTCGGTCGCGCCGCCCGCCACGATGGCGCGCTTGGAATAGATGCGCCACAGGATCTGACGCGGCTTTCCAGGCGCGGGTTCGATCAGATGGTCGCTGACCCGTTCAACGGCACCGTAGATGCCGTGGTCAAATGCGCCCATAACGGTCGTGCGGGGCATGACACGCACGTTGACCATCGCGTTCAGTTCGGCCACCGCCTGCGCGGCCCAGTCCGAGGCACTGCCCTGCCCCACGGCAAAGGTTTCCGCATTCAGCCGTCCGCCAAGCGCGAAGTCTTCATCGGCCAGGATCACCCGCGCGCCCGCGCGACCCGCAGTCAACGCCGCCGCCAAGCCCGCAGGCCCGGCCCCGATGATGAGCACATCGCAATGCAGAAAGCCTTTGTCGTAGCTGTCAGGGTCCGGCTCGAACGAGATCGAGCCCAGGCCCGCCGCGCGGCGGATGATCGGCTCGTAGAGCTTTTCCCAGAATGCGGCGGGCCACATGAATGTCTTGTAGTAGAAACCCGCCGTCAGGAACGGGGAGAGGCGGTCATTTATGGCCATGGCGTCGAAGGCCAGCGAGGGCCAGCGGTTTTGCGATTTGGCCTCTAGTCCCTCATAAAGCTCTGCCGTCGTGGCGCGCGTGTTGGGTTCCTGCCGCGCGCCGGTGCGCAGTTCAACAATCGCGTTGGGCTCCTCCGACCCAGCCGTCAGCGGGCCGCGCGGGCGGTGATATTTGAAGGATCGCCCCATCAACCGCACGCCATTAGCCAGCAACGCGGAGGCCAGCGTGTCCCCCGGCAACCCGCTGTAGCGCTTGCCATCGAACCGGAAGTTCAGGGCGCGATCCCGACCAACAAGGCCACCCTCAAGACGATTGGATTGCGTCACTTGCTGCGCCCCTCCGCCCGGGCCACGTCGCGGGCCAGTTGCACATCGGTAATCTCGTGGGTGGTCGTGTCACGGGTCACGACGAGCCACGAGCGGTCGCCTTGTTCGTGGAACCAAAGCTCTCGGTGCGGGCCTGCGGGGTTGTCGCGCAGGTAGCCGTAGGCGGTGAATTGCGCGAGCGCGTCATCGGCCTGCCAATCGGGGCGATGGATCATCTTTGCGTCGCCGAGATAAGTGAATTCTGCGGCGTCGCGCGGGCCAAGGAGGGGGTGATTGATAATCATCAGTGCAAGTTAGGCTGATTGCCCATCCCTTTTTCGTCAATCATCCGGCCCTTTTCGAAGCGGTCGAAGCGATAGGCTGTTGCCGTCTCGTGCGGGCGGCCCGTTGCCAGCAGATGCGCATATGCAAAGCCGCTGGCGGGCGTGGCCTTGAAGCCGCCGTAGCACCAGCCGCCGTTGAAATAGAGCCCGTCGATATGAGTGCGGTCGATGATGGGGGAGCCGTCCATCGACATGTCCATGATCCCGCCCCACATCCGCAGAAGGCGCACGCGCCCGAGCATCGGGAAGATCGCCATGCCGCCCTCGCAGACATCCTCGACCACCGGCAGGTTACCGCGCTGCGCATAGGAATTGTAGCCGTCGATGTCGCCGCCAAAGACCAGCCCGCCCTTGTCGGACTGGCTGCAGTAGAAGTGCCCCGCGCCAAAGGTGATGACACCGGGCAGGACAGGCTTGAGTCCCTCAGACACGAACGCCTGCAACACGTGGCTTTCGATCGGCAGGCGCATGCCCGCCTTCTCCATCAGCCGGCCAGACGATCCCGCAACACAGGCCGCAACCTTTTTCGCGCCGATGAACCCGCGAGAGGTTTCGACGCCCAGGCATTTTCCGTTCTCGATCCGGAAACCCGTGACCTCGCAGTTCTGGATGATGTCGACGCCACGCCTGTCGGCCGCGCGCGCATACCCCCATGCCACGGCGTCGTGCCGCACGGTGCCGCCCCGATGCTGCGCCAGCCCGCCCTTGATGGGGAAGCGCGCATTATTAACGTTCAGGAACGGATAGCGTTTCTGGATCTGCTCGGTCGTCATCAGATCGGCGTCCGCGCCGTTCAGGATCATCGCATTGCCACGTCGGGTGAAGGCGTCGCGCTGCGCATCGGAGTGGATCAGGTTGAGAATCCCGCGCTGGCTGACCATGGCGTTGTAGTTCAGGTCCTGCTCCAGCCCCTCCCAAAGCTTCAACGAAAACTCGTAGAACGGCTCATTCCCATCCAGAAGGTAATTGGACCGGATGATCGTCGTATTCCGACCCACGTTACCGCCACCGATCCAGCCCTTTTCGATCACAGCAATGCGCGATTGGCCGAACTCTTTGGCAAGGTAATGAGCTGTCGCCAGACCGTGCCCACCGCCACCTATGATGACGTAATCGTAATCCGACTTGGGCTCCGGCGTCCGCCATGCAGGTCCCCACCCGCGATGGCCCGTGAGCGCCTCTTTTATGACCCGAAACCCTGAATAGCTCATTTTGGCAGCCTCCGTGTCGCATGTTGCGTTCAGAATCGGACATTTTCAGCCGCAATATCGGACAAAAAACCTTCCAAAATCGACATACTCTATCCGCAGCGACCACACCTCATACTTGTCCGCTCTCCAAAATAGCGCCCTTGTTAGGAAAATTTCTTGATCTACAGGAAAATCCTTGTGACGCTGTATACAGGCCCGGCGCCCTACTGTGAGATTCGCTGCGCGACCGGTGGCCAATTCGTTCGGAGCAATCCGACAAAGCCTTCATGCCACCCGATCCGGCATGTAGCGAACAGGGAGACTGCATATGAAAAACATTACAACAGCATTGGTGACGAGCCTCGTTGCGTTTGCTCCGGCCGTGGCCGTTGCAGACAGCGAAGACCCGATCATCATTCCGATCCATAACTGGTCGTCGCAGATCGTAATGTCCAACATCGTTGGCCAGATATTCGAAGGCATGGGCCTTAACGTGGAATACGTCACAACCGACAGCCAAGCCGTTTATGAGTCGATCCGCTTGGGCGACGTGACACTCGAACTGGAAGTCTGGGAAGGCGCATTCGGCGCATCCTTCGACGCCGCAATGGAAGCCGGTGGCATCGTCGAAGTGACGACGCATGACGCCATCACCCGCGAAGACTGGTGGTATCCTGAATGGACCGCCGAAGCCTGCCCGGGACTGCCCGATTGGGAAGCGCTGAACGAATGCGCGGCGCTCTTCGCCACGGCTGAGACAGGCGAACAGGGCCGTTACCTCGATGGTCCGGTCGACTGGCTGAAGCACGGCCAAGAGCGTGTTGAAGCGCTTGGCATGGATTTCGTTGTTGTGAACGCTGGCTCCGCTGCAGCCCTGTGGGCCGAGCTGGCCGCGGCTGAGGCTGATCGCACCCCAATCGTTCTTTTCAACTGGACACCGAACTTCGCCGAGGCCGTTTGGCCGGGTGCCTTCGTCGAATTCCCAGAGTGGGAAGACGGCTGTGATGAAGACGTATCGCTTGGGCCAAACCCGGACATGGCCTACGATTGCGGCAACCCAGCCGACGGCTACCTGAAGATCGCAGCCTGGGAAGGTATGGAAGAGAACTGGCCCGACGCCTACGCAGTGTTGGAGCAGGTCAACTTCACCAACGCACAGATCGCCGAGATGGCCCGCCTCGTGGACATCGAAGAGTATGAGCCCGATGAGGCCGCCGAGATCTGGCTCGAGGCGAACACCGAAGTCTGGCAGCCGTGGGTCAACGGTTCCTAATTCACTGACTTTGCGCAAAGATGCCCCGTCCGGATCATCCGGGCGGGGCTTATTAAAAGAGGCAACAAAAATGAGCACAGGCACCGCGCCCGTCATCTCCTGCAAGAATGCTTGGAAAATCTTCGGGGCGGACCCCAAAGGATATCTGAAGACGCTGTCCGAGGGTCGCAGTTTTGAGGAGATCCGCGCAGACGGCTACATTGCGGGCGTGCGCGACGTATCCTTGGATGTCCATAAGGGTGAGATGCTGGTGATCATGGGCCTGTCTGGCTCTGGCAAATCCACTTTGGTACGCTGTTTCTCACGCCTGCACGAAATCACAGGTGGTACGATCGAGGTTGAAGGCACCGATATCGGCAGCCTCCCCGAGCGAGAGTTGATCGAATTGCGCCGGTCCAAGATGGGCATGGTATTCCAGTCCTTTGGCCTGCTTCCCCACCGCACGGTGCTGGAGAATGTTGCCTTCCCGCTTGAGATGCGCGGGCAAGACAAACACGCCCGCCGCGACCGCGCGATGGAAGTCATCAAACTGGTGGGTCTGGAAGGCCGCGAAGAGTATTTCCCGCGTGAACTTTCCGGTGGTCAGCAGCAGCGCGTGGGCATCGCCCGCTCCCTCGCCATTGAACCGGACATCTGGTTTCTGGATGAGCCATTTTCGGCCCTCGACCCGCTGATACGGCGCGAAATGCAGGACGAATTCCTGCGCCTGCAAGAGATGTTGGGGAAGACTATCGTCTTCATCACCCACGATTTCGACGAAGCCCTGCGCTTGGCCGATCGGATCGCCATCATGAAAGACGGCGCGGTTGAGCAGTGCGATACGCCCGACCAGATCGTGTTAAACCCAGCGACCGAATATGTGCGCAAGTTCACCGAGGATATCGACAAGGCCCGCGTGGTCCATGCCCGCGTTCTGGTTGAGGCCGGTGCAACCGCCGAAGGGCTGGCCATTGACGGTGCCGCATCGGTCCATGACATGGCAAAGATGCTCATCACCGACCCACGCGATGCATTCCCGGTGACCGAGAATGGTGTGGCCCTGGGCGCAATGCCAAAAGCCAAGGCGCTCGACGTGCTTCTGGATCAACGATGAGCGCAGCTGATCAACAAAGCCTGCCAAGTGCACCGCCCGCCTTCGGCATCGACCGCCCAAAAGCGGCGCTAATCTGCTTTGCTGTCGCGATTGCCCTGACCATCGCGCAATATACCGGCCTCCTGCCCGCTTTTCTGCATCGCCTGCCCGAAAGCCTCATCCCGCCGTTCGCAGACTGGCTCGATGTGATTTTTGAGTTCGTTAAGGAAGATCTGGGTCTTCTCGCGTTCACCCGGTTCCTTACCGAGGGGCTGGAATGGGTGCTGGATGTGACCGGCAACCTTCTCTTCGGGCGCAGGCGTTGGCCCTACCTTGGCCCAATCCCCTGGTCTGCCATTGCCGCGGCGGTTGCGGTTCTGGGCTACTGGCTTGGCGGTTGGCGAATGGCGCTGCTGGCGGGCGGCACATTTCTGTGGACCGCCTTGGTGGGCCAGTGGGAAATCGCCATGCAGACCATGTCGGTTCTTGTCGTCGCCGCTCCCATGGCCTTTGTCATCGGCCTTTCCCTTGGCATCACCGCGTGGAAATACCCGGCTTTCGAGAACGCGATCAAACCGATCCTGGCAGTTCTACAGACACTGCCCTTCTTCACCTACCTCCTACCCGCCGTGATCTTCTTCAAGGTCGGCCCCACCGCCGGCGCCGTAGCGACAGTGGTTTACGCCATCCCGCCGATGATCCTGATGACGATCCTGGGCTTGCAGAAGGTCTCGCCCGAAGTCGTCGAAGCCGGCAAGATGAGCGGATGTACGCGGCTGCAAATGCTCCGTCACGTCTACATCCCGTCCGCCCGAACCGAGATTCTCGTGGGGGTGAACCAGGTCATCATGCTTTGTCTGGCCATGGTCGTTCTGACCGCCTTCATCGGCATGCCCGGCCTCGGCGCGACCCTGCTTCAATTCATGGGCAGCTTCCGGCTTGGACGCTCGTTCGAGATCGGCGTGACCATCGTTCTGATCGCCGTGGCGCTGGACCGGATGTCAAAGGCCTGGGTTGCAAAGCAGCCTGAGCATTTCGAAAAGGGCACGCCCTGGTGGCAACAGCACCGATACGCCCTGATTGGCCTGAGTGCGTTCGTGCTCTTCTATGTGCTGGCACAGTTCATCCCCTACCTCAACGAAATCGGCCGCCGTCAGAGCCTCTCGATGGGTCGTGAGATCGACGGGGTTATGCGCACCTTCCTCGCGCTCGACTGGGTGACGGCGATCACCGGTGGCCTGCGCGCGTTCCTCAACAACAACGTCTTCATCCCGTTCCGCAACTTCCTGCTTTCGATCCCCACACCGGCGCTTATCCTGCTGATCGTCGCTTTCGGCCTGTGGCTGGCAGGGCGCAAACAGGCGATGCTGGCGGGCCTCTTCTTCTCGCTGGTCGCTCTATCGGGCTGGTGGGACCGTGCCGTTATCACGCTCTATTCCGTGCTCGCCGCAGTGATCCTCGCCACGCTCATCGGCCTGCCCATCGCAATCCTCGCCGCCCGGAACGAGAAATCGGCCCGCCGCGTTTTGCTGGCTTGTGACACAGCGCAAACCTTCCCGAGCTTCGTCTATCTGCTGCCCGCGATTATGCTGTTTGGCATCACCGACATCGCCGTCATCTTCTCGATCCTGATCTTCGCGACCGTGCCTCTCGTCCGCTATACCATCGAGGGACTGCGCACCGTCCCGCCAGAGATCACCGAAGCTGCCGACATGGCTGGGGCCACGCGTCTGCAAAAATTGCTAAAAGTGCAGATCCCACTTGCCTTTCCGACAATGGCCGTGGGCTTCAACCAAGCCATCATGTTCGCGTTCTTTATGGTCATTATCGCGGCCTTCATCGGCACGCAGGATCTGGGGCAAGAGCTTCAGCGGACGCTTGCCGGCACGAACCTTGGGACAAACTTCGTTCTCGGTATCTGCGTGTCTCTCATGGCGCTCAGCTTCGATCTGATTATCATGAAATGGGCGTCAGACCGTAAACGTGTGCTAGGGTTGGGTGGATAAATTGCGCACATGACCCATGTGTGGCGCGAAGCGGTCGAACCCAATGAAAGCTCACTCACTAATTGCATAACCAAGTGCCAGAATTAGTTCGCCCCACTTACCAACACAAAGGCAACTCTGACCGTCTCAATTAGTTTTTTGGCTATTGAAATGAAAACGCGTTGTCCAGAACCGTGCTAGCCGTGTCACAGGCTGGTCCATAAGTGTGCGATCGCTTCTCGCCCTAGTTTGAATTAGAAGCCACTGGTTGCCCGATCGGGTTTAAGGAGTTGCATTCATGATAAAAAGCGCGGCCGAGCTGACCATATACATCGAAGAGCCCTCTCAACCCGAAATATGTCAAATAGTAGGTGAACCCACGTCGCGCACAAAGCGCATCAACCCTTGGGTCAAGTAGCAAAATCGCCCCTTCCACCCTGCGACAAACCGCGACGTTCGTTTTGAGGGGACCGTTGGCAGACTTTGGAACGAGGAAACAAAGCTGCATTCAGTGTCTTCGGCTACCGTAGGGGCATGTCGCGGCCCAGCGCAGACCGATGCCATGTCCGCCTCGAAATGTCCGTTCTTGTTCGACCAAACTTACCTTGTCGCGACTGCGGCGAGAGTCAGTTTTCTACCCCTGAAGGGCAATCCCGTCTTACTCGCCTCTAACACATCACCGCCTTCCGAAAGACCACTGGCAACGGCACTTAGTGGCTCCACTGCAGTGGCTCACATGAAGAAGGTCAGGCAGCAATTGCTTTTCTCTTTGCCCCTTTCCCTTCCATATTGGTCCAGAAATGCTCCATGCAACCGAGATGTCTTCTTGACCAAGACAGGCGTCTGACTTACCGGTCTCAATGGTTGCGGGTATGGTGAAAAGGTATCACGAAAGCTTCCCAAGCTTCAGTTACGGGTTCGATTCCCGTTACCCGCTCCAAGCACCGCCTCCACCAAATCCGGCAGATCGTCCCAATGATCGAACGCACCCGCATGGGGCAGCGTCTCCAACGGAGCTTTGCGGTAACCCGGCGTGAAGATCAGTGTCGGCACCCCCGCACCATCCCCGGTCTCGGCATCCACCTCGCTGTCACCGACAAACAGCGCAGGCCCCTGCCCCAACGCCTCCAAAGCCGCGTGCAGCGGCGCAGGGTCTGGCTTTCGCACTGGCAAGCTGTCGCCGCCAAAAACCGCGCCAAAGAACCGATCCAACCCGAAATGAGCCATCGCCGCCCGTGTCGGACGCATCGGCTTGTTGGTACAGATCGCCAGATGATGCCCCTGCGCGCTCAACCGCTCAAGGGCCGCCAAGGCGCCGGGATAGGGCTGGGTCAGGTGCACGGCGCCCTCATAGGCATCGATGAACCGCTCCAGCAGCATTGCGTGCTGCGCATCAGGCAGGCCCCGGGCCGCCATCATCCGTTCCACAAACACCGCAGCGCCCGAGCCGACATATCCGCGCGCTTCGCCCGTATCCATCGGATCGGCCCCGGTGCCTTCCAGCGCTGCATTGCCCGCCAGACAGATATCCGGCGCGCTGTCCAAAAGCGTGCCATCCAGATCGAATGCGATACGTGCCATCTTGCCCCTTTCCAACCGCCTCGTCAGATTAGAGGCATGAATTCGTTGCCCTATCACACCCCCCTCGGGGCCGACAGCCTGCGCGATCTTGGCATTCCTGCACCCTGGACATTCGGATTGGCCGACAGGGTCCGGTTCGGGGAACTCGACGCCCTGGGCCATGTGAACCACACCGCCTATCTGCGCTGGTTTGAGAGTTTTCGCCTGCCGTTCCTCAAGGCACGCCATGTCACGGATTATGGCCCGACCTCACCGCGTCTCGTACTGAAACAGGTGGAATGCACGTACCTGGCCGAAATGGGGCTTGGGCTGGATTACGTCGTCGCGGGCCGGGTCAGCCGCTTCCGCAATACATCCTTCACAATGGAATATGCCGTTTGGGTTCCGGGGGCAAAAGCCCAGGAAACGGCGCGCGGCGGCGCAGTGGTTGTGCTGCTCAACCGCGGGGCGCCGGGGCGTTATCCGATCCCGGCTGCCGGCCGCAGCGCCTTTGTGGATGAGGACGGCGCAGTCTCTGAGGGTTAAGGGAATAGGTCGGGTTTTCCGCAACTGATCACAGCGGCGTGATCTGATAATCTTTGCGGATATTGAAGAACCCCGACGGCCCGCCAGTATTTCAAGCCCGGCGGCGAACACAGAGGTTATTTTAACTCGCCCCCGGCAACAGAGTGTTGCCAGCGCGAAAACAAGAAGTCTGCTAATTCGTTAATTATATTTCCGGAAGGTCTGCCACTATGTCCCCCTCAAACACCAAGGCCCGAACACTTGCATTATCTGCTGCCCTGACCACCGCACTCGCCTTTCCCGCCGCCGCTGACTTTGTTGGCGTGTCGCGCTGTGCCGCGGCGGATGGGAACAATACGCCAGCCTTGCACTTCGTATCCGGCGGTAACCGCTTTCTGGTTGTCGTCGGCGAAGGCGGCCTGACCCGTTCCATTGCATTCAACCAACGCCGCGCGCTGGAATGGGCACGCAATTCCGGCCTTTTCCCGGAGGGCACGGTCTTTGGCAACTACACTGATTATGTCTGCGGCATTCTCAATGAAGACGAAGAGGCCGAGGAACAGCCAGCGTCCGCACCGGTGGAGTCGGAAGAGCCAGAAGAAGAGTGCACCGAGTGTGAAGAGTTCGAAGAGCGCCCCTTATAGGCCGCACATGATCAGGCCAGGCTTTATGCCTGACCTGCCGATCGAACCGCCTCAACCAGCGCAAGGGTGGATCCATCCTTGCCCGCCCCATCGGATGCGCCGGTCAGAACAGGCTCCAGCGCAACGGCCAATTCCTTGCCCAATTCCACGCCCCATTGATCGTAAGAGTTGATGCCAAGGATCACGCCCTCGACAAATACGCGGTGCTCATAAAGCGCGATGATCTGGCCCAGAACGAACGGCGTCAGCTGATCGTAGAGCAAGGTGGTTGAGGGCCGGTTGCCCGAGAACACGCGGTGCGCCGCCTGCCGTTCCAGTTCGGCGCCCTCCAGCCCCTTGGCCCGCATGATCTCACGCGCTTCTTCCAGCGTGCGGCCCCGCATCAACGCCTCGGATTGGGCAAGGCAATTTGCGACAAGCAGACGATGGTGATGGGCCAGCTCCGGCTCATGCCCGCGGGCGGCGACCAGGAATTCGCACGGGATGACCCGCGTGCCCTGATGGATCAACTGGTAGAAGGCGTGCTGCCCGTTGGTGCCGGGCTCGCCCCAAACCACAGGGCCGGAGTTTCGCGGCAACGCGCTGCCATCCATCGCAACGGATTTCCCGTTGCTCTCCATCTCCAACTGCTGAAGGTAGGCGGGCAAACGGCTCAGCCGGTTGTCATAAGGCAGCACCGCGCGGGTCGCGTGGCCCTGCACCTGATTGTGCCAAACACCGACCAGCGCCAGCAGCACGGGCAGGTTGTCGGCCAAATCAGCGTCCTGAAAATGGCTGTCCATGGCAGCGCCGCCCGCGAGGAAGGCTTCAAACGCCTCCGGCCCGATGGCGATCATGATGCCCAACCCAATGGGTCCCCAAAGGGAATAGCGCCCGCCGACCCAATCCTCGAACCCAAAGACGCGCTCCGCCGGTATGCCGAAGTCGCCCGCTTTGCCCGTGGCCGAGCTGAGGGCCGCGAATTGTGCGGCGGGGTCCGCCACTTCCTTGGCCATCCAATCCCGCGCCGTCTGCGCATTGGTCATGGTCTCGATCGTGGTGAAGGTTTTCGACGCGACGATCACCAAAGTTGTTTTTGGATCAAGCCCTTGCAACGTGTCGTTGATGTCAGCGCCGTCCACGTTCGAGACATAGTGCAGGCGCGGCCCATCATGGTACGGGGCCAGCGCAAGCGTCGCCATGGCCGGGCCAAGATCGGACCCGCCGATGCCAATGTTGATGACGTCCGTAAACCGCCCGCCCGCGCCGGCAAAGGCACCACTGCGCACAGCTTCAGCGAACGCAAGGCAACGTGCGCGCGTCTCTAGCACACCCGGCATGACGTCTTCGCCATCGACCAGAACCGTTCCACCGGACGCCCTCAAGGCGGTGTGCAGAACGGCACGGCCCTCGGTCTCATTGATTTTCTCACCGCTGAACATGGCCGCACGGCGGGCCTCGACCCGGCTGGCGCGCGCCAATTCCAGCAACAATGACATGGCGCCAGCGTCGATCTGCGTTTTCGAATAGTCGAACAGCAACCCATCCGCTTTGGCGGTAAATGCCTCTGCCCGGCCCGGCTTTTCGAACAGTTCAAGGATCGTACGCCGCGCCTTGGTTTTGTTGTGCGCGTCAAGATCTGCCCAGATATCGCTCATGTCCGTCACTCCGCCCAATGCACCGTTGCGCCTTGCAAGACCGCCGCCACGGGCGCCTCTTGCGGGCTCAGGGTACGCGCCCGTTCCAATGCCGCGCGTTTCTCTGCACCGGTGATCAGGATATGCTTGCTCATCGCGCCGTTCAGAACCGGCGCCGTCAGCGTAATCCGCGGCTCACCCGCACCTTCGGCCCGCATCGGCATCAGGCGCGGCGCATCCGCCGCCAGGGCCGCTTCAAGGTTATCCGCACCAGGAAACAGAGAGGCCGTGTGCATATCGGCCCCCATGCCCAACAGCAGAACCGAGATCGGCAGATGCCCGTCCAGCCCCGCGCCAAGCTCCTCCATCGCGTCTTCCGCCGCAACACCCGGCTTGAACAGCGGAATCAACGTCGCGGCAGAGGCCTTTGAAACCAATAGCCTTTTGCGCAGCATCGCCGTGTTCGACCGTGGGCTGTCTTCATCGACCCAGCGCTCATCGTTCAACACAATCGCAACGCGGTCCCAATCCAAAGCCTGCTCGCTCAGGACATCAAAGATCGGCCCCGGGGTGGAGCCTCCGGGCACGCAGAACGTCGCACTCTCGTGCCGGCGCAGGCAATCGGCCAATTCGGCCGTCAATTTGTCGGCCAGATCCAGCATCATCATGTCCCGATCGGGATATTCGACGATGTTCATGTCAGATCCCTCCACCGGCGGCCATCGCGATGCATCAACATCAAGGCTTCCTCCGGCCCGGCCGATCCCGCCTCATAGGTGGAGGGCTTGTCGCCGCGTTCTTTCCAGCCTTCGATCAATGGGTCAGTCCACGCCCAGGCCGCCTCAACCTCATCGCCGCGCATGAACAGCGTCTGGTTGCCCCGGATCACATCCATGATCAGCCGCTCATAGGCATCGGGCACATGTTCGGCATCCGGCCCCAAGGCATCCGCGAAGGTCATGTCGAGCGGCACATCCACCAGACGCATACCGCCCGGCCCCGGCTCCTTGATTGTCACGCTCAGATCGATCCCCTCATCGGGTTGCAGACGGATCGACAAGACGTTCGCCTTCTGCCCCGCATCCTCATCAAAGATCGAATGCGGCGTGTCCTTGAACGTCACCACGATTTCCGATTTGCGCGCCTTCATCCGCTTGCCTGTGCGCAGGTAGAACGGCGTGCCATTCCAGCGCCAATTCGCAATCTCCAGCTTCATTGCGATGTAGCTTTCAGTCCGGCTCTCGGGCGCTTCGGCGTCCTCCACGTAAGACGGCCCGTCATTCCCGGCATATTGCCCGCGCACGATGTCCGCCGCAGGCACCGGCTGCAGCGCGCGGATCACCTTCAACTTCTCGTCGCGGACCGCATCAGGCTCAAACCGGTTGGGCGGCTCCATCGCGGTCAGACACAAAAGCTGCATCAAGTGGTTCTGCACCATGTCCCGCATCGCGCCGGACTTGTCGTAATAGGCCCCCCGCCCACCAACGCCGACCTCTTCGGCTACGGTGATCTGGACATGGTCGACATATTGCGCCTTCCACAACGGCTCGAACAGCACGTTGCCAAACCGGATCGCCATCAGGTTCTGGACGGTTTCTTTCCCCAGATAGTGATCGATACGGTAAATCTGCTTTTCGTCGAAATGCTCCGCCAGCGTCGCGTTCAACGCCCTCGCCGAGGCCAAATCGCGCCCAAAAGGCTTTTCCACGACAATCCGCGCATCTTCATGCGCAATGTCATGGGCATGCAGCCGTTCGGCCAATGCGCCAAACAGGCTGGGACCGACCGAGAAATAAAAGGCCTGCGTGACCCCGTCGCGCATCTTCTTTTTCAGCGCCTTCCACCCGCCATCCCCCATCGCGTCGATGGCAAGGTAATCGACATGCTCAAGAAACGCGTCCATCTGATCGTCGCGTTCTTCCTGTCGCAGGAATTCCTTGAACGCTGCCCGGATTTCCTTGCGGTAGCCCTCCGCATCCAGATCCGAACGGGCGGCCCCGATGATCCGCGCCCCATCGGGCATCTGCCCATCCCGGAAACGACGATACAAGGCGGGCAAGATCTTGCGCCGCGCAAGGTCCCCCGTGCCGCCAAAAATCACCAGATCAAACGGTTCCACCGGAATGACGCGCGAGACCATGCTCTGTCCTCTCGATATTCTTATGGGCCGACGCAACCGTCGGAACGTTAGCGCTAACAGCGCCTCCTTATCCGAAAGCTGTGGGGAAAGTCTATCACTTCTGGAAGGCGCGCAACCGGGGATGTGGGACCGCGCGTTTCAGCCGCGCAATCGTGCCCACCACTCCTTCGGTCTGACGCGCGGTTTGGCCCGCTGCGCGGCCCATTTCCGCGCCACAGCCCGCCCACGCGCGCCAAACTCCCCTGTCGCCAACCGGAACCACCGTTTCCCAAAACTGTCTTCCCGCGGCAAGGTGAACGGGCATACGCGCATGCAAATCGCGCAATCGGATTTCAGCGTCGCCCAATACCCAAAACACGCCTCGGCGTTCGACGACCATTTCTTAACCCCCCGCAGGGTGGAGGGGGAGCCTGCCGCAACCTCCTCCCCAAAATCCGGGGGCCCGAACGGCAATGCGTTCACCGGGCAGGCCACCGCACAGACATCACAGTCGGTGCAATAGTCCTTCATCCCCAGATCGCGCGGCCCGTCGACGGCCAGCGGCAAATCCGTGAAGATTTTGGAAAACCGCACGCGCGGGCCGAATTCCGGCGTCAGCACCATCTGGTTGCGGCCATATTCCCCAAGCCCCGCCTTGATCGCATAGGGGATCACAAGGGCCGTATCGTTCATGCTGGCCACCGCATTGTAGCCGAGGTTCCGGATATAGGCGGCAACCTGCATAACGATGGCGGCCTCATGGCTGTATTCGCGCCCCGTTGCCGCGCCGGCCAGCGCGCTTGGATAGGTCTCGACCAGATCCGCATCCATGGCGTGGCCCATGACGATGACATGGCTCAAGCCATCCGGCAGGTCGTTCGCCACCGGTTTCATCGCGCGCGTATCGGGCCGATCCTTGTAGTGCCAGCGGTCGTCACGGTGCGTGATACCCACCAGATCGGCCCCGAATAGTTTCGCGATCGCCTTGATCTCGGACGCCTCCGCAGCGGGCGGCCCCAGATCGGCCTTGTCCGGCGCCACGGGCGTATCGGCCCGGATCGGCCCTTGGAATCCCTCGCGCAGCCCCTCCGCTGCGCAGCGCTCGCTGATCAGGTCGCTGATCAGCCACGCAGCATTGCGCAGCGCGAAATCCTTTTGCGTGAACCCGTCGCCCCGCCGCGGCGCGGCCTCCATCCGGTAGGAGGCAAAGAAGGCCTCGGTATCGGCGGTCTTCACCGCGGGGTCCCAGAAAGCGCGCGTGAAGATGTCGTTCATCTGACTGAAGCGTTCGAAATCTTCCGTCACCTCAAAACCCGCCGCCGCATCGGTTTCGAGCAGATGCGCAGACAGAGAATTTCGCCCGTGTTCCTCCACTGTCTGACCTCTTTCGTGCACTACAATTGTAGTTACAGAATAATTACGGAAAAACTACAGCTTCATTATGCCCGGAAACGCGATTTCGCGGCCGCTCATGTCTGCATCGCACAGAGCAATTCGAACATCACCGACGCGCCTAACCAGGCGGTGATGCCATTCGTGTCAAAGGGCGGTGAGACCTCAACCAGATCCGCCCCGATTACATCCAGCCCCCGCAACGCACGCACGCATTGGATCGCCTCAAAGGAGGTCGGCCCTCCCACCTCCGGCGTGCCAGTTCCGGGCGCAAAGGCCGGGTCGATGAAGTCGATATCAAAGCTCAGGTAGGTTGGTGCGTCGCCCACCACCTCGCGCGCCACCTGCATGGTCGACGGCCAGCCGCGCTCCATGCATTCCTCCACCGGAATGATCCGCACGCCTTTGTCCCACCCGTACTGAAAATCCGAGTTATTGTAAGAGGTTCCGCGCATCCCGATCATCACGCAGCGCGCCGGATCAAGGCAGCCTTCTTCAATCCCCTGCCGGAACGGATTGCCATGGGTCAGCGTCTCGCCACCGAAATAGGCCGGATACAGATCCGTGTGGCTGTCGAGCAAAACCAGGCCAAACGGCGCGCCGCGCGCTTTGCGCAATTCACGTAAAACCGTCAGCGTGCACAGGTGATCCCCGCCCACCATGAACGGTCGGATCCCCTGCCCCAGCACATCCGCGATGAACGCCTGCGCATCGCGCAAGGCCTCATCCTGATCCACCGGGCTCATCGCGATGTCACCCAGATCAGCAACCCGTGCCGCTTTGAACGGCTCCTGCCCGGTATGCCGGTTCATCTCCCGGATCATCGTCGACGCATCCCTAAGCGCCCGCGGCCCATGCCGCGCGCCCGGCCGGTTCGACGTGGCCCCGTCCCACGGCATACCGAAAAAGCCGATATCCACCTCAGCACGCCGCGGGTCTTCAGGCGTCAGGTAAGGCAAACGCATAAAGCTTGGCACACCGGCATAACGCGGCAGATCGGTGCCCGACGGTGGTTGGAAGAAAGGATCAGCCATAGAATAACTCCCCATTTGGCCACGCTAGGCTATGCGCGCCCGTGGCGACTGTCACGGCCCTGCCTTCCTTGTTTTACAAATACCTCGGGGGTTTGGGGGCTGGCCCCCAAAAGGCGCCTTACGCCTCCAACTCGCTGTCCCAGTAAAGGAAATCCATCCAGCTCTCGTGAAGGTAATTCGGCGGAAACTTCCGCCCCCGGTTGCGCAGCTCTTCCGCGCCCGGCTGACGCGGCGGTTGGCGCAGCGACAGACCCGAATGCCGCAAACTGCGCGACCCCTTGCGCAAATTGCATTTGGAACACGCCGCCACAACATTCTCCCAAGACGTCACACCACCCTTGGCCCGCGGCACCACATGGTCGAAGGTCAGATCGCCCTTCGCCCCGCAATATTGGCAGCTGAACTCATCCCGCAGAAACAGGTTGAACCGCGTGAAGGCCACGCGTTTTTGCGGCTTCACATAGTCCTTCAGCACCACCACCGATGGGATCTTGATCGCCATGGAGGGCGAATGAACATAGTCCTCGTACTCCGCAACGATCTGCACCCGATCAAGCCAGACGGCCTTCACGGCCTCCTGCCAGGGCCAAAGGGAGAGTGGATAATAGCTGAGCGGTCGGTAATCAGCGTTCAGCACAAGCGCCGGGTTATGGCGCAACGCGCCCGGCTCACGCACAAAGTTGGTACGGAAGTCACCATCTACGCTGTCGGGGGTCGTTGCCTGCATCGAGTCCTTCTCCGCCCTGTCTGCCCGTTCGCGGCACCAGAGCGGGAGCCCCCGCTCCTGCCTTTTGGCCACTATATCTAGGTGCCGCCCTGCGGCAAGCAAAATAGATGAAGTGGTTGTGATCGACCTAGCCCGGCTGTGTGACCGGGAGATGACAGTCTCAGCGACGCGGCAAAACCAGATCACGCGCCTGCATCAGGCGTGCCCCCAATCGCTCAGCGGACACATCTTTCAACGCCAGCGCAGGAACGCCGTGGCCCTTCATGAACGTGAATGCACCCGACCGACCCTCCGGTTGCATGGGGCGCAAGATCAAGTCTCCTGCATCCACGGATAGAGTGACCTTTCCAGCCGCGCTCCATAACGCCGCACGGGGTTTGAGACCAAGAGCAGCGCGAACCTCGTCCGCATAGCCCGGTCGCCCCCACATCCCGTCCTTATTGCCTTCGACCGTACGCACCCGATCAAAGGCCGCAAGGGCGGCTTCGCCCAACGCAGGCGCGTCTGTATCCGGCGCGAGGACGCTCCAATACTCCGGCTCCATTGCCTCGTTAGAGCCTGGACCGCGCGCCGTGATCCGCCGTTCATAGGGCTCAAATAAGGTGCCTTTCGCGTGATACAGCACACCCACCAATGCCCCCTCCTGCAGGCCGCCATCCCGTCCCAACAGTCTGGCGAGCAAGGGTTTCATGACGGTAACTTGTCCCGCAGAAAGGCCAAAGCCACGCTTAGCCCGTCGGGCGCGATCCCATGGGCTGTGCCCTTCATGATATGGGCGTAGACCTCTTCCCAACCGGCGTTTTGCAACCCTTCGGCGGCCTCCGGCAACGATTGCGGCGGTACGACATCGTCGGCATCGCCATGGATCAAAAGGACCGGAGGGCGCACGACCACCTCGTCCACCAGGCTCTCAGGCTCCAACAGGCGGCCCGAGAAACCAACAACGCCTGCAAAGGCGTCTGCGCGGCGCGGCGCGACATGCAGGCTCATCATCGTGCCCTGGCTGAACCCCACCAGCGCGGTTTCACCCGCCGTCACGCCATTCTCGGCCATCACATGGTCAAGAAAGCCATTGAGATCATGCACGGCCCGCTCCATTCCTTCGGCGGCGACCTCCTCGGACGAGCCGTCGATCCAGGGGATCGGAAACCATTGAAATCCCATGGGATTCATCACCGACCGCTCCGGTGCATCCGGCGCTGCAAAGACGGTGTCGGGCAGGTGTTCGGCCAGCGGATCAGCCAGCCCTAACAAGTCGTCCCCATCGGCTCCATAGCCGTGCAGAAAGATCACGAGGCTCTTCGTGTCACCCGAATGGGAGCCCTTGGTCTTGTAGTCCAGCGTCCGCACCATCAAAGCGCCCCTTCGCGTTTGGTCTTTTCCCGGTAGTAGGCCCAGAGCGCGCGGGCGGCAATGGCCCGAACCGGGCTCCACGCCTCGGCCATGTCGCGCATCTCACGCTCGGACGGGCGCGCGGGCAAGTCAAACAGCAGCTTCGCGCCTTCCTGCAGGGCAAGATCCCCGGCAGCGAAGACATCCGCATGGCCAAGGGCGAATTTCGCATAGATTTCAGCAGTCCAACGCCCGATGCCAGTCACTGAGGTAAGTGTTGCGATGACCGTCTCGGTTTCCGCGTCGCGCAGGGCGGGATAGTCGATCCGGGCGCGGGCCAGGGCATGGGCATAGCGCACCTTGGGGCGTGACAGGCCGCAGGCACGCAACGCTTCCTCAGTGGACATTGCCACGGCCCACTCCTCGCAAAGATCGGCCGCTTGCAAACGCGCCCAGATCGCAGCGGCGGACGCGGTTGAAACCTGTTGCCCGACAATGGCTTGCAAAAGAGCACTGAACCCATCCGGGCGCCGACGCAGCGGCAAAGGTCCGGAAATACGGGAAAATCTGGGCTCAATCCGCAACAGATGCGCATGGCCCGCGGCGACGTCAGCCTCTGTCACGATCCGGTTGGGCACGGGCACGGCCATGTTGTCCACTGGTTTCAAAATCCCAAAATCCCCCGGTGCCCGAAAACGTGACATTTGCGTCTATGGACCCTGTCGGGCAAACCCTATACCGCTCAACCCATGGTCGAAAGCACGCATTCCCTTCCCGAATCCGACGATCGCCGCGCCAAGCGGAATGTCGTTGTTTTGGTGCTGGCGCAGGCCCTTCTGGGCGCGCAGATGCCGATGATTTTCGTGGTTGGCGGCCTTGCGGGGTTGATGATTGCGCCCAATCCGGCGCTGGCGACGATCCCGATCTCGTTGATTGTGTTCGGCTCCATGACAACGGCGCCTTGGTTGTCCGCGCTGATGCAGCGCTATGGGCGCACTTTGGGCTTCTACATCGGGGCCGCAGGCGGTGCAGCGGGGGCTGCCGTTTCGGCGGCGGGTTTGTGGATCGACAGTTTTCCCCTGTTCCTCGCAGGCTCGTACCTGACCGGTATCTATATGAGCGCGCAGGGTTTTTACCGTTTTGCGGCCACCGACACGGCGTCTGACAGCTTCCGGCCCAAGGCGATTTCCTATGTGATGGCGGGTGGGCTTTTGTCTGCCTTTGTCGGGCCGCAGCTTGTGAAAGCCACGTCCGAGGCGACCGTGATCCCGTTTTTGGGCACCTATGCTGCGGTGATCGTGATCAACCTTTTGGGCGCGGCGCTGTTCGCCTTTCTTGACCTGCCGAAGCCAGAACCCGTTTCGGCGGACGCGCCGCGTGGGCGTAACCGGTTGGAATTGCTCAAAGATCCCAAGATCGTTGTGGCCATGATTTGCGGGGCGGTCAGCTATTCGTTGATGAACCTCATGATGACATCGACGCCTTTGGCCGTTGTCGGATGTGGGTTTACGACCAGCAATGCGGCAGATGTCGTATCCGCCCACGTGATCGCGATGTTCGCGCCGTCCTTTTTCACCGGCCATCTGATCGCACGGTTCGGAACCACCAAGATTGTCGCCACTGGCCTTGTCCTGCTGGCCGCTGCCGGTGTTGTGGCCCTGACGGGGGTGGAGCTCTACCAGTTCTTCGCGGCGCTTATCCTATTGGGATTAGGGTGGAATTTCGGTTTCATCGGCGCCACGGCGATGCTGACACAGGCCCATAAGCCGGAGGAACGCGGAGCCGTTCAGGGCATGAATGATTTCGTGGTGTTCGGCTGTGTGACCATCGCGTCGCTGAGTTCCGGCGTGTTGATGCATTCGGGCGGCGAAGACGTCGTGGCGGGTTGGACAAGCGTGAATTTGGCCATGGCGCCGTTCCTCGTTCTGGCCGGGGCTGCGTTGATCTACCTGGCGATGAAACCGACCTCTCAACCCGTCTGAGGCGAAGGGCCAAACCCTGACCATCTGGTCACAGTTGCGTCCATCTGGTCGCTTTTTTTCGCAAAACTCCGTCCAAATGGTCACAGTTTGGAGCTGATCCGCAGGATGTGACCGTTTGGACGCATTTTGCGCTAGAGCCGCCCCAGTGTCGCGGCGCGGATCAGGCTCCAGCGGTCGGACAAGGGGCTGCCTTCCAGCCGCCCCTCGGCCACGGCCATCGGGTCGCGGGCGGCGCGCCGCAGAATGGCGCGGGCGCCCGCCGCCTCGAACAGGGCCGGAGATGTCAGGCGACGTGGCAACCCATCAAGCGCGTCTTTCGCGAGGGCGGCAATGGCCTCAGCCCGGCCATCGACCAGCGGCAGACGGCCGTGCGCCTCCAACGCTGGCACAGCCACCAGATACCGCGCGAGGGCAGAGGCATAGCCGATGGCACGCACGTCATCGTCCACCGGTCCGCCAAGGGCATGGCAGGCGACCTCGATCAGGGCCGAACCTGTCCGTTCCAGATATTCGCGGAAATGCGCTTCGTCCTCGAAAGCATCCTTGTAGATGTCCCAGCGCCGGGCCGCGACCAGTTGGTCGAGCCGCCCTGCCCCTTCGGCGTCGAGAAAGCTCAATGCATCTACGACTTCGTGCCAACGCCCGCGCCCCGCGGCCACTTCTTCCAGCGCATCCCGCCACCATTGCAGGCGCATCTCTGCGATCATCGGCTCTTCGGTCAGCCAAGGCGCGCGGCTGACCTCGATATTGAAGGCGTAAAGCGGCAGCAGGATTTCGCGGGCCGCTAGCGGGGCTGCCATGGCCGCCCGGAACCGGCGCGGATCACCGCGCGCGACCAGATCTGCACAGGCCTGAAGGCTCATTGCTTTGGTTTGACCACCGACAGAAGGTAGCCTGTCTCGTCTTTGTGGGTGCGCCACGCCTCAATCTCGGCACTGTGTTCATCGAGGGCGGCGATCATCTTTTCGTCGGCGCCGCGTCGCAGTTTCGAGATACGGTCTTCCATTGGGCGATAGTAGCTTTCCCACGCGATGTCGGAGATGCGGCGCGTGGCCACCACGTCGTAGCCTGCGGCATCGATCTGGACGGCAATCCCATCGGCATCGGTCAAACGGTCATAGCCGTCCCAAAAGGCAATGGCCCCATCAGAGGGGGTGTCGGTGAAGAGGCAGGGTTCAGAAAAGGCAATCGACCCGCCTTCGGCGAGCGCATTGCGCCAGCCGGCCAGCGCGGCCTCGATCCCAACAAAATAAACCGCGCCCGCGCACCAGATGAAATCGAACGGGCCTTCGGGCGTGAGGTAATCGCCGGTCAGGAGGGCCACATTGTCGTTCTTGCCCCAACGTGCCTCTGCTGCCTCGATAAACGGGGCGTGCTTGTCGATGGCCGTGACGTGACCACGGGCGGCCACACGCAGAAGTGCACCGATATCGCCCCCGGGGCCGGAGGCTGCATCGAGGATGTTGGCGCGCGAGGTGACGCCTGCAACCTCGGCCGCCCAGGCCACATCTGCCGTCTCGCCCGGGCCTTCACGGGGCAGATCGGCGTGGACGGTGAAGAAAATCTCGGGGTCAATGAAGCTCATGGATCACCAGTTGTGAAAGCACGGGGCATAAACCCCTTCGGCGGCGCCGTCGATATAAGATCGTGTCGGATTTTCCGCCAAGGATGCGGTTTGCGCGAAGATTGCATCGAGGGCTTGGGCCACGGGATTGCGGATGCAGGAGCCTTCGCGCACCGCGGTCGAGCCGTCATCGTAGCGGACCACAACCGTGTCGCGCCATCCATCGTCGCATTGGTCCAGCAGGTCGGTCGGGATGTCACCCCAGTAACGCGTGAGTTGGCTGAGCATCTCTTCCGCGAAGCCGGGATCCTGCCATTCGGTGAGGCGGGTACGGGCCTCGCCCGAATTGGGGCTGTCGATACGCAGCGCGCGGCCATCGAGATCGTGAACGAAGCCTGTGACGCCTTCAGCCTCTGACCCACGCGAGTAACAGACCGACATCATGTCTTGTGCAATTGCGGCGGACGGCAGTGCGGCGAGGGCCAGAGCAAGACCGAAGTGCTTCATGGAAATATCCTTTTCGGGCAATAGGTTGCGAGGCCGCCTACCGCAGGGCGCGGCATATGTCGCGCATCGCGGGGATCACGGGGTTTGTCCAGGCCTGAGCCGCGTCGCCCGACGGATCACCGGTGGCCGCGATCAGGGTATCGTTGAGGTCCAGCAGGGCCTGCGTGGTGCACGGCGCGTCGTAGCGCATCGGCTCTGACCCCAGTTGCCGCACTGCGATGGAGACCGGACCAAGCGCGTCGTCGGCGCATTCGGTAGCCTCAGGTGGGGCAGGCATGGCCGCCAGTTCGGGCAAAAGTGCTACAACCATATCGGTGAAGGCACCTGCAGGCAGCGTGACGGCCTGGCTTTCCATCGCGGCTTCCTCGCCTTCCGGCGGGATGGCCATGACAAGGGCGGTGTCGTCCGCACCGTAGAGCGCCACTTGGGTCCAGCTTCCGTTGCCGCCGACCGAGAAGCAGATCATGTCCGCCGTGGTTTGGGCTTGCACCGCAGCGGGCGCAATGCACAGGGCCACGCACAGCGTGCGGATCAAACAGACGCGCCTTCGTGAATGAGTTTCCATGTGACCGCATCCAACAGGGCCTCGAAACTCGCGTCAACGATGTTGGGAGAGACGCCCACAGTGGACCAGCGCCGCCCGTGGCTGTCTTCGCTGTCGATGATGACGCGGGTGACGGCCTCGGTTCCGCCCTGGGTGATGCGGACCTTGAAGTCGACCAGGCGGATATCGTCGATATATTTCTGGTACGGCCCCAGGTCTTTGGCGAGCGCCTTACTGAGCGCATTGACCGGGCCCCGGTCCGAGCCGGTTTCATCCATGCTTTCGCTGACGGAGAGCTTTTTTTCGTCGCCGATCTTCACGACAACGACGGCCTCAGACAGGCTGACCATCTGATCGTATTTGTTTTTGCGGCGCTCCACGGTGACCTTGTAGCGCTTGACCTCAAAAAAGGTGGGCAGAAGGCCGAGGGCGCGGCGGGCGAGGAGTTCGAAGGAGGCTTGCGCGGTGTCAAAGCTGTAGCCCTGATCTTCGCGGGCTTTGATATCGTCGAGGATGTGCGGCAGGGCTGGATTGTCCTTTGCGACGTCCAGGCCCGCTTCCGCCAGCCGCTTGCGCAGGTTCGATTGGCCCGCCTGATTGGACATCGGGATGATGCGTTCATTGCCGACTGAGGCGGGGTCGATATGCTCATACGTCGCGGGATTCTTGACGATGGCGCTGGCGTGCAGACCCGCCTTATGGGCGAAGGCCGACGCGCCGACATAGGCGGCTTGCCGGAAGGGCACGCGATTGAGGATGTCGTCGAGCATGCGGCTGGTGCGGGTTAGAGTTTCCAGCTTTTCCACGGCGATGCCGGTGTCGAATTGGCTTTTGTAGGGCTCCTTGAGAAGCAGCGTCGGGATCAGCGTGGTCAGGTTGGCATTGCCGCAGCGCTCTCCGAGGCCGTTGAGCGTGCCCTGGATTTGCCGTGCGCCCGCATCGACCGCAGCAAGGGAACCCGCCACGGCGGTTTCCGTGTCGTTGTGGGTGTGAATGCCAAGGTTTTCGCCGGGGATGCCCGAGGCGATGACGGCCTTGGTGATCGCGTGGATCTCATGGGGCAGCGTGCCGCCATTGGTGTCGCACAGCACGATCCAGCGCGCACCGGCATCGAAGGCCGCCTGCGCACAGCGGATCGCGTAATCGGGGTTGGCCTTGTAGCCGTCGAAGAAATGCTCCGCGTCGAACAGCGCCTCGCGCCCCTGCGCCACGAGATGGGCGATAGAGGCGCGGATATTCTCGACGTTTTCGTCCAGCGTGATGCCGAGGGCGTCGGTTACGTGGAAATCGTGGCTTTTTCCGACAAGGCAAACGGTGGCGGTGCCGGCGTTAAGGACGGCGGCGAGGACATCGTCGTTTTCCGCCGAACGCCCGGCCCGTTTGGTCATGCCGAAGGCGGTCATCTTGGCGGCGGTTTTGGGGGCGTCTTCAAAGAACGCGCTGTCGGTGGGGTTCGCGCCGGGCCAGCCGCCTTCGATATAGTCGAGGCCGAGGGCGTCGAGGGCCTGCGCGATGCGGATTTTCTCAGGGGTCGAGAATTGCACGCCCTGCGTTTGCTGGCCGTCGCGCAAGGTGGTGTCGTAGAGGGTGAGGCGGTCGGGCATCACATCCCCTCCAACTTGGCGGCGTCAAAAGCGGGGCCGGGCAACAGCTCCACTCCGGCCTTCGACATACGCACTTCTACGCCAGCGTCCATTAGAGTCTTCTTAAGGGCATCGACTTCGGAGAAATCCTTGCTTTCCATCGCCACTGTGCGCGCTTCGCGCAGGCGGTCTTCGAAGGCAGACAGATCCGCGTCCGAACTCTCGGCCCAGACTGGCACTGTGCCGTTCCATAGGCCCATCAGCGACAAGGCGGCGCCCAACTCTGCGCCGCTCAGTTTGTGCATCTCAGCCAGCGCAGCATGGGTGTTGAGATCGTCAGCCAGGGCCGCAACCACAGCCTCCGGCACAACGCCGCCCGGCTCAGCGGCCGCATACCACTTGCGCAGCGTTTTCTCGGCCTCGTCCCGCTTCTTCTCCGTCCAATCCATCGGTTTGCCGTAATGGGTGCCGAGGAACACCATCCGGATCACCTCACCCGGCACGCCTTGATCCAACAAATCCCGCACGGTGAAGAAGTTGCCAAGGCTCTTGGACATCTTCTTGCCCTCGACCTGCAACATCTCGTTGTGCATCCAGATGCGCGCGAAGGGGTGGCCGGCGGCGCAGCTTTGGGCGACCTCGTTTTCGTGGTGCGGGAAGAGCAGGTCCGCGCCGCCGGCGTGGATGTCGAATTCTTCGCCCAGGATCGCGTGGCTCATGGCGGAGCATTCGATATGCCAGCCGGGCCGCCCCCTGCCCCACGGGCTGTCCCAGCCGGGGATGTCGTCGGTGGACGGCTTCCACAGCACGAAATCCATTGGGTCTTCCTTGTAGGGCGCGACTTCAACCCTTGCGCCTGCGATCATGTCGTCGACCGAGCGACCGGAGAGCTTGCCGTATTCGGCGAAGGAGCGCACCCGGAAAAGCACATGGCCGTCCCGCGCATAGGCATGATCCTTGGCAATGAGATCTTCGATGAAGGCCACCATTTCCGCGATATATTCGGTGGCGCGGGGCATATGGTTGGGCTCCAGCACGCCGAGGGCGCCCATATCATCGAGGTACCATTGCGCCGTCTCGGCTGTGATGTCGGAGATCGAGCGGCCGGTTTCCGCGGCGCGCGCGTTGATCTTGTCGTCCACGTCCGTGAAATTGCGCACGAAGGTCACGTTCTCAGGCCCATAGACATGGCGCAGAAGGCGGAAAAGCTGGTCAAACGCCACCGCCGAGCGCGCATTGCCGATATGGGCGCGGTCATAAACGGTCGGCCCGCACAGATACATCGACACCTTGCCGGGCACGATCGGATCGAGCCGTTCCAATTGGCGGGTTTTGGAGTTCTTGAGGGTGATGTCTGCCATGGGTTGGAGGCTTTCGTCGGAGCTTTCACTGCGCGTGTTGAGGCGGCGGCGGGTCCGGCCTAGCAGCTTGCGATTGTGTTGAAAACCACGACTGACCGGCTCGCTGGATTAGCGGGGAATGCAGATACAAATGATGCAAATGCGACGGGTCATGGGCGGTTGAATACCATGGCATGCCCTGCGCTAACAAGTCGCTGATCATTTCATGTGCAATTTTTAATTTTCGCGTGTAGTTTCCGGACATGCGGGAGCTCTTCGTAGATAGATACTGTGGCGCTCTGCTAGAAACGGAGCGTACGACACCCTTCGGCGAGGATACGATCGTTTGGACGGTGCGCGGGCACATGTTTGCCGCCTATGCCACAGCCGGCGAGGGCGTTTCGGTGCGCATGAGCGGCCGGATTGCAGCACAGCAGATGGTGGGACAAGGTCGGGCAACGTCACCCGACTATCTGCGCGGAGGGGGCTGGGTTCTGCTTCCGTGGGACACGCCGCCGGACGAATTGCGCAGTAGGATCAACAAAAGCTACCGATTGGTGCGCGACGACGGCAATCGCGAAAGCTGAGGGGTTGCGCCCGCTGTCGCGGTCGCCCGAGGCAATTCTCCAAGGGAAAATTGGACGCTTGGTGCGATTTCGGTTGGCGTCAGCACCAGTGCTTTGCGCGGCGCGGACGGATTATTTGCATTTTCATGAAACAAAGATGGCGGGTTGCACCTGACCGTTGGCCGTGGCCATTTGCGGCTTGCAATGTGCAATCAAGGAGGGCCGCGCCATGCCCGGGCTGTCGAAACGGATCAGGGGTTTGACCGGTGGGGGCGATGATGGCTGGGGCCTGTTCTACGAGGCCCGCAGACGGAAAGCGGCGGGCCAACCGATCCTGGAGCTGACCATCGGCGAGCATGACGTGCGCACGGATCCATTGATCCTTGACGCAATGCACACGGCGGCCAAGGGCGGGCATACCGGCTATGCCGCTGTGCCGGGGATCCTCGCGCTGCGACAGGCCATCGCTGAGCGGTTGAGCGAGAGCACCGGTGTGGCCCATGGGCCGGACAATGTGCTGGTGACGCCCGGTGGCCAAGCGGCGCTTTTTGCCGCGCATCACGCGGCCTGTGACGACGGCGATCGGGCGCTTTTGATCGACCCCTATTACGCGACCTATCCGGGCACGATCCGGGGGGTGGGCGCAGTGCCGGTGCCGGTTGCCACCCGGCCCGAGGATGGATTCCAACCGCGCGCAGCGGATCTGGATGCAGCGGCGGCACCGGGCGCTGCAAGCCTGCTGATCAACTCGCCCAACAATCCGACGGGAGCAGTTTACAACGCGCATACGCTCGCCGGAGTTGCGCGGGTGGCCGACGCCCATGATCTTTGGGTCATCTCGGACGAGGTCTATGACAGCCAGGTGTGGGACGGCGCGCACAGGCCGTTTGCGAGCCTGCCGGGCATGTTCGAGCGGACGCTGACGGTTGGGTCGCTGTCAAAAAGCCATGCGATGACCGGCTCAAGGCTTGGCTGGGTGGCCGGGCCGCGCGAGGCAATGTCGCATCTGGAGAACCTCGCCACTCACACCACCTATGGTGTGCCGGGCTATATTCAGGAGGCGGGCCTTTTCGCGCTGCAGCGGGGCGCCGACGCAGAGGCAAAGGTGGCGGCGCCGTTCCGGCGGCGGCGCGACATGGTGCTGGCGCGGCTGGAGGGACAACAGGCCTTGCGGGCAATCCCACCGGCGGGGGCGATGTATGTGATGCTGGATGTGCGCGCGACGGGGCTGAGCGGGGCGGATTTTGGCGCCGGCCTGCTGGATGAAGAGGACGTCGCGATCATGCCGGGTGAGAGCTTTGGCACCGCAGCCGCCGGCCATATCCGCGTCGCCCTGACCTTGCCGGACGAGGTATTCGCCGAGGCGTTGGATCGCCTGTTCGCCTACGCCGGTCGGCAAATGGAAAAGGCCCACGCGTAAAGCGCGGGGCGCCTTCGGGTGGCCTTAGGCGCTGTGCGTTACTTGAGGCCGCAGCGTCGTATGAAAAGGCCCACGCCTGCGGCGCGGGCCTTTCGAAGTCTATCGTATAGGCTGGATCAGAAGCGGAAGGCCGCGTTGATGCCGAATGTGGTGGCCGAAATGTCGAGATCGGTTGCGAGACCGGTGGAAGTGAAGTCCTCAAACTCGTGCTGAAGGACTTCGGCACCAAGAACGATCTGATCGGTCACGAGATAGTCGACACCCACGCCATAGAAATAGCCGTTGTCGGTATCTTCCACACCGCCAAGGGTCGCCGTGGCTTGCGCCAGACCCGCCGTACCATAGATCAATGCAGGGCCCGCATCGTAGCCGGCCTCGACCCCTGCGCGCAGCACGGAGTCCAGCGTGCCGGCAGCGGCACCGGCGGGTGTCGTGAGGTCGATGTCGGCGAGGTTGTAGTCGATCTCACCGCCGACCACGAAATTGCCGAAATCGTAGCGGTAACCGCCGAAAATACCGTAAAGCGCGTTGTCGCCTGCGGCGGCTTCGGCGCCGGTTGCCGCATCATCTGCGGTGATGTCACCATATTCGAGCTGAACACCGCCGTAGAAGCCGGACCAATCATAGCCGATTGGGGCTGGCGCCGGGGCAACGGGCGCCGGTGCGGGCGCTGCGGGTTCAACATAACCGCCTGCGGTGGCCGCGAAGGGGGCCAGGGCAAGGGTGCCTGCAAGAACTGCAATTTTCATCTGTCGGATCCTTTTGTTCCGTGTCGTGGTTCCGTTGGTCCAACGCGACTTGTGCACGTTGGTTCCAATCCGACAGATAGGGAGCGGCGCGCGGTTTGCACTTCACGAGGTTGTGCAGTGCAACGGGACGGCCAAAAGATGCCGAGCGGGCGGCGGGGGATCAGCGAAGCGTTGCCGCGTCCGCCGCGAGACGCTTGATTTCGGCCCAATCGCCCTTAACGACCGCCGCCTTGGGGGCAACCCAGGAGCCGCCGGCGCAAATCACGTTGGGCAGGCTGAGATAGTCGCGCGCATTGGACGGGGACACGCCGCCGGTGGGGCAGAAGGCCACTTGCGGAATGGGCGCGCCGATGGCCTTGAGCGCCGGTGCGCCGCCATTGGCCTCGGCCGGGAAAAACTTCAGCATGTCAAAGCCTTGCTCGTAGAGGGCCATGACCTCGGACGCAGTCGCCGCACCGGGCAGAAGCGGCAATTCGTTGGCAATGCAGGCGTCGATCAGCTTTTGGGTTGCGCCCGGCGAGACACCGAACCGCGCCCCGGCCGCCTTGGCCTGTTCGACATCGGTGGGTGTCAAAAGCGTGCCCGCGCCGACCACACCGCCCTCAACGCCCGCCATTTCGCGGATCACATCGAGGGCTGCGTCGGTGCGCAGTGTAACCTCAAGGGCGGGCAGCCCGCCATCGACAAGGGCCTGCGCCAGGGGGGCGGCATGGGCCGGATCGTCCACGACGAGCACAGGGATGATTGGGGCGAGGCCTGCGATGCGACGGGCTTCGTTGGATTGGGCTTGGGGCATCATGGGCTTTGTCTTTCGTCAGATCAGGGTTTGCGCCCGCTTCGCGGTCGCCAGGGGCAATTCTTCGAGGGAAAATTGCGGGATATGGGGCGCCCGGGGCGTGTAAGGGGCGATTTTCGGCATTGTAGGCGGGTCCTGGAGCCTCCGGCGGAGGTATTTTTGAAACAAGGAAGGTTTGAAACAGGAAAGGCAGGCGCGCAACCGGGTGGCCCACGCCCGTATTGGGTTAGACGACGACGCCTGCGCCTGCGGTGGCGGGGCCTGCGGTTTGGCGGAAGATTTCGAACATCTCGCGACCAACGCCGTGGCTGTTGGCCGACAGGTCTGGTTCAGTCGCAGGGCGGTCGGCGACCCCTTCGGCCAGCACATTGAGCGTGCCCGCCTTTGCATCGACGCGGATCAGGTCACCGTCCTGCACCTTGCCGATCAGCCCGCCATCAAGCGCTTCGGGGGCCACGTGGATCGCGGCGGGGACTTTGCCGGACGCGCCGGACATGCGGCCATCGGTGACCAGCGCCACCTTGTGGCCCCTGCCCTGCAGGACCGACAGAACCGGCGTCAGGTTATGGAGTTCCGGCATCCCGTTGGCCTTGGGGCCCTGGAAGCGGACGACGACCACGACGTCGCGATCGAGATCGCCGTTCTGGAAGGCGGCCTTAACGTCCGCCTGAGAGTGGAAGACGGCGGCGGGGGCCTCAATAACGTGGCGCTCAGGATCGACGGCGGAGACTTTCATCACGCCGAGGCCAAGATTGCCGGAGAGCTCCTTCAGACCGCCAGTGGGTTGGAACGGGTCAGCGGGCGCGCGCAGGATCTTTTCGTTGAGGCTGTCTGTGGGGCCATCGCGGTAAGTGACGGCACCGTCCTGCAAGATCGGCTCCTGCCGGTAGAGGTCGAGCCCCTCCCCGGCGGCGGTTTTGACATCGCCATGCATAAGCCCCGCATCGAGCAGTTTTCCGATCATGTATTGCAGGCCCCCGGCGGCGTGGAATTGGTTCACGTCGGCCAGACCGTTGGGATAGACGCGCGCCATGAGGGGCGTGGCATCCGATATGTCGTTGAAATCGCGGCATTCCAGGATCACGCCAGCGGCGCGCGCCATGGCGATCAGGTGGATGACGAGGTTGGTGGAGCCGCCCGTGGCCATGAGGCCCACAAGGCCGTTCACGAAGGCCTTTTCGTCAAGGATATCGGCGACCGGCGTGTATTCGTTGCCGAGGCCGGTGATCTGGGCCGCGCGCTCAGTAGCCGCGACGGTCAGCGCCTCGCGCAGCGGGGTGCCGGGGTTCACGAAGGAGGCGCCGGGCATGTGGAGGCCCATGAATTCCATCAGCATCTGGTTGGAATTGGCGGTGCCATAGAAGGTGCAGGTGCCGGGGCCGTGGTAGGAGGCCATCTCGGCCTTCATCAGCTCTTCGCGGCCGATGTTGCCTTTGGCGAATTCCTGACGGACGCGGGCCTTTTCGTCATTGGGCAGACCCGAGACCATGGGGCCTGCGGGCACGAAGAGGGCGGGCAAATAGCCGAAGGTGGCGGCGGCGATCACGAGGCCCGGCACGATCTTGTCGCAGACGCCCAGATAAAGTGCGCTGTCGAAGGTATTGTGGCTGAGCGCCACGCCGGCGGCGAGCGCGATCACGTCGCGGGAGAAAAGCGACAGCTCCATCCCCACCTGGCCTTGCGTGACGCCGTCACACATCGCTGGAACACCGCCTGCGACCTGGGCCGTGGCCCCGGCCCTGCGCGCCGCATCCTTGATGATGTCGGGGTAATCCTTGAACGGCTGGTGGGCGCTGAGCATGTCATTATACGCCGTCACGATGCCGATATTGGGCGCGCGTTCAGCGACCAGCGCATCCTTGTCGGCCCCCATCGCGGCATAGGCATGGGCCTGGTTGCCGCAGGTCAGATGCGCGCGGCGTGGGCCGGCCTCGGCCAGTTGGCGCATGCGGTCGAGATAGGGTTCCCGCGTGGGGCGGGAGCGTTCGATGATACGGTCAGTGACTTCGGCAATACGGGCGTCGAGGGGCATTTGCGCACTCTTCCTGCTGGCAAACGGTTCAGTTTGGGGAGGCCATAACATGTTAGCGCTAACAGCGCCAGCCGGAATCGCAAGGCATACTGGCACGGTGCGACGTCAGCATTCAGGCCGGGTGGCGCGCGGCAATTCCTTCGAAAACGGAGCGGAAATCACGGTGTTCGGCCCGGTCCAACGCCCCCTTGGCGACCGCATCCTCGGACCAGGCCCAGGAATGGGCCGGATCGTGCAGCATGGCCCAATCGGAGAATAGGCGCGCGTCGGATGTGGCGTCAAAGCGGGTGATCACCTCAACATGACGGTCATCGCGGGCGATGCGATCCAGCGTGTTGCGCACGGCCGCGTCATTGCCTTCAAGGAATTGCAGGTAGACATCGCGACGACAGACCAGCGCGCCGGTGATCCCGTCGCGCTTGTTGCAGCGGCGGGCATCGGCAAGCAGGCCGTTCAGCAGGTTCTCATCATAGCCAAAGGGTGTGGACGAGTAGATGATTTGAGTGACACTCATGGGCGCGCTCCACTGCCGGATGGGGGAGGTTAGCCTGAATGCGGGGTGAAAGTCACATACGATCAAGCGCGCAGCATCGCCTCGGTGGCAAGGAGGTTGCGATGCAACGGAGAAAGACATGGCCCTGATTGATCGCTTGATCTGGCAGATCGAGACTCACCTGAACGAGGCGCTGAGCCTTGCCGATATTGCCGACAGATGTGGGGTGAACGTGCACCACATGTGCCGTGCGTTTCAGCAGGCGACCGGCCTGACGATCAAATCCTATATCCGTGCCCGGCGTTTGAGTGTTGCGGCGCAGGAGATATCTCGCGGCGCGCCTGACTTGCTGAGCGTCGCGCTGGATGCGGGCTATGGCTCTCACGAGGCATTCACGCGCGCCTTTGTGGCCTATCTGGGGGTGCGCCCCTCGGACGTCAAAAAGGCGCGGGATCTGAGTGACTTGAAGCTAATGGAGCCTTTGGAAATGGATAAATCAATGCTTGTGGATGTGCCCGCGCCCGAGATGCGGGAACACAAACCGTTTCGCGTTGTGGGCCTTGGCACGGATGTGCGCGGGTTCGACATCAGCGCAGTGCCCGGCCTGTGGCAGAGTTTTGCGCAGCGCTGGCTGGAGATCGGGCCGCCCGGTGTGACCTACGGCGTCAGCTACGACATGGGAGACGCGGGCGATTTTCACTACATGGCCGGGATGGAGGGACCGAATGTGCCCGAGGGCATGACAACCGTGAACATCCCCGGCGGGCGCTATGCAGTCTTTACCCACAAGGGCGGGATCGGGGATTTGCCCAAGACGATCTATTCGATCTGGAATAGGGCGCTGCCTGATGCCGGGTTGGAGCCTGCCATGGCCCCGGAATTCGAACGCTATGATGAGCGCTTTGATGCAGTGACAGGGCGCGGTGAGGTGGAAATCTGGATCCCGCTTGCCTAACGTCATCCATGCCCGGCCCCTTGTGCGCCGGGCATGGACTTGCGGGAGAGTGACGAACGATGGCCGGGTTTTTCAGGAAGCTGTTTTTAGGCAGGGCCGGGCAGGACGACACCCGATCCAGGGCTCAGGCAAAAGCGAGATTTGCGTCGAAGGCCGAGGTCCATTTTGAGCCTTCGACGGCGGGGCAGACCGAGCCCGTTGACGCTCGTGCCGCGCGCAATCAGGCTATCAAGACGCATATCCACGACTGGCGGATTGCCTGGCATGACCTGTTCGACGCCGACCAAACCCTGATCGCGGCGGGTGAGTTTGAGCGGCCCGATCCCCTGCCCGACCGCGAAGATCTGGATTTCCGCCTGATATTTGGATTGAGACAGGCCGAGCCTGCCACGCGGGAGGCGTGTTTCGCGCTGTTTCCGAACGGGGCAGAGATGGCGGCGCGGTTCGATCAATTTCTCAGCACGCCCCTTCAAGCACTGTCCGAGGAAAAGGCTCGCGCGGGTGTTGCCGAGATTGCGGAGCTATTGCCTGCGATGGGCCCGCATGAAGAGGTCAATTTCTCAAAAATCACAATCGTGGACCGTGACACGCCGGAGGGGTTGGACGTCCTGCAAAAAACGGACAACCTGACCTACACGCTGGAGCACACGACGGTTGATCCATATGCCTCGACGGATATCGCCGCCGTGGCCGCGCGCCTGTTTTTGACAGAACCCCTCTATGCGGCGGCCGGAAACTACTACCAATTGCGCGATTGGGTGACGGGCGCGATGTTTGATCCGCGCTGGGACGCATTGCAGGCCATCCTGTTCCGTCTGTGGCGCGGCGGATGGCAAGTAGCGCTGGATGCAGACGATGCGATTGTTCTGGCCAAGCGGCACGTTGGGCCGCGTGGCGATAGCGACGGTTAAGCTGCTTCCCGCCTCTGCGCGCGTTTCATGCCAAACAATGCCCGCGCCGCACCAACCGACAAGCACGGATAGTCGGGATTCGTCCCGACGCTGCCATTGGCGATGTGCATGTTAAGGGCCAAGCGCTTGAGGCGTGGCAATTGTGATCGCACCATTTTGCCGGGCAGCAAAGTCTCAGCCGCGGCGCCATTGGCGATGACAACCGCGTGCCGGGCGCAGGCAAAATGGTGGTAATGGATCCTGCGTTTGCCGGACATGGAGCGGATGGCAGGTGCACTACGATGATAACGGCATCGTTTTGGCCAAGCGTCGTGTAGGTGCGCCGCTAAGTTGAAAAGGCATGGGCGCGGCTCTCAATATCCGCTTCGCCGACGCGGGCCGGGAAAAGCGACTTATCTTCGACCGCAAAGGCCGCGGCAGCGGCGGCAAAGCGTCCGGCCTGATAGACGGGGCGACCGGAGCGCATTGTATGCCAAAGCGCGACCGAAAACGCGTCCCCTGCCCCGTTGCTGTCGCGCATTTGTGCCGGGCAGGCAGGAATGACTAGACTCTCGTCGCCGGTATGGATGCTCGCCCCGGCCTCAGCGTAGGTCACAATGACGGTTTGCGCCCGCCCGGCAAGAAGCCGCTCTACAACGGGCAAAGGGTTGGATAGGGTTACATCTGAAAACTGAATTACATCGGCGCAAGCAATGAACGGCTCGTACCACGGGTTTGTGCCATCATAATCATGCAAATCGACAAGCACCTCAGCGCGGCTTCTCTCAAGCAATGGCAGTAATTCGCGAGAGGATTGCGCAAGCGACAGGAAGATCGTGTCGGCCCATGCAATCGCATCCGTTATACGAGCTTTATCCATGGTGGGTCGTTCCGGCCCATTCGACAAAAATATCGAATACCGTCCTCCGGCCTTGTCCATGATGTTGAGGTGATGGGGCGTCGCGCTGCCGGACTGCACATCGACCAACATATCGACACCCCGCGCAATACAGGCTGCCTGCGCTTGCCTGCCATGGGAATCATCCGACAACACACATTGCAAACGCGGACTATAGCCAAGCGCGGCCAGGGCCATCGCTTTTCCAGCGCCGGTGGACCCGACACCTTCGGCCTCTCGTGCACTGAAGATGGTCGCCGATGCCCCCTGAGGGAGGTCATCGACGTAGATCATTCGGTTCCAGCTAACGGCGCCCAGAACGAGGACGTTGCAAGCTGCCGCACCGGCGGACGGGATCAATGCGGCTGCACACCTGGCAGGAACACTTCCTCGTCGCGGTAGAGCAGGCTGACGCCGTCCTTGAAGACATGCACCTTGTCGGCGCTGGCCGTCAGCTTCACGTCATTGCCACGCAGGCCCTTGTGGATGCCGGCGAGCTTGCCGATGACTGGGTCATCTTCGGCGTTGGCGCGCTGGAAGTAGAGCAGCGTGACTTCGCCCAGGGCTTCGGTGATCTCGACCGTGCCGTGATAGGCGAAGTCGGAGCCTGTGGCCTCGACCATATCCTCAGGCCGGATTCCAACCTCAACTTCCGCGCCCATATCGGCGTCGGTGGAGGGATAGTCGGAGGTGATCGTGCCGCCGCCTTGCTCCATCTCGAGCGTCGTCGTGGCGCCCGTGCCCACGATCTTGCCCCGCATCAGGTTCATGGCAGGGGAGCCGATGAACTTGGCTACAAAGGTCGAGTTGGGCTTTTCATAGAGCGTCAGGGGGGAGCCCACCTGCGCCACGCCGCCGCCTGCGAGCACCACGATGCGCGAGGCGAGCGTCATCGCCTCCACCTGATCGTGGGTCACATAGATCATCGTCGATTCCGGCATCTCTTCCTTGAGCTGCGCGATTTGGATGCGGGTGGCGACACGCAGGGATGCGTCGAGGTTCGAGAGCGGCTCATCAAAGAGATAGACCTTCGGGTCCCGCACGATGGACCGGCCAATGGCGACACGCTGGCGTTGACCACCAGAGAGCGCCTTGGGCAGGCGGTCGAGGAAGTTTTCCAGCTGCAGTTTTGCGGCGGCGGCCTCGACCTTGCGGTCAATCTCTTCCTTGCTATCGCCTGCGATCTTCAGCGCGAAGGCCATGTTATCGCGCACGGTCATGTGGGGATACAAAGCGTAGGACTGGAACACCATCGCGATGCCACGCTCGGACGGGGGCACGTCGTTGACGACCATATCGTCGATCACCAATTCACCGCCGGTGATCTTTTCCAGCCCTGCGATCATGCGCAGAAGCGTGGACTTGCCGCAGCCCGAGGGGCCAACAAACACGATCAATTCGCCCTGCTCAATGTCCAGGTTGATGTCGCGCAGGACCTGCACGGTTCCGCCATAGGTCTTTTCGACGTCGGTCAGCTTCAGATTGGCCATCTCTCTTATCCCTCTGTCTTTAGGTCGGTGCGCCGCGCAAAGCCGGCTTCATAGGGTGGCAACATCATTTCATCGCCCATCGGTTCGCCGTCGAAGGGGGATACGATCCGCTCCCACGTGCCATCGGCCAGCGGGATGCGTTGCACGTCGTTACTGAGGTTGAAGGCGCACAGCACCTCTTCGCCCTCATGGCAGCGGATGAATTCCACCACCGGACCCACGGCGCGCAAGCCGCGCATCTTGCCCTTGATCAGCGGGGCCTGGGTTTTGCGCCAGTCGATGATCTGCTTGTAGGAGGCCATCGTGCTTTCCTGTGCGCCGGTCTGTTTTGCGACCGCACGCGCCAGATGCTCAGGTGCCACCGGCAGCCACGGCTTGGCTTCCGAGAAGCCGCCATTCTGGTTGTCGGCCACCCATGGGATCGGCGTGCGGCAGCCGTCGCGGCCTTTGAACTTGGGCCAGAAGCGGATGCCGTAGGGGTCTTGCAGATCCTCGAAGGCGACATAGGCCTCTGTCAGGCCAAGTTCTTCGCCCTGATAGAGGCAGACGGAGCCGCGCAGGCTGAGCAGCAGCCCGGCGTAAAGCCGGATCGCGTCATCATCCAACGCCCACCGCGTGGCGTGGCGCACGACATCGTGGTTGGAAAAGGCCCAACAGGCCCATCCATCGCCCACAGTGTTCTCATAATCTGAAAGGACCTTCACCACACGCTCGGCATCGGGTGTCAGGCCCGAGAGGAATTCGAACGAGTAGCACATGTGCATCTTGTCGCCGCCCGACGTGTATTCGGACTGAATCTCAAGGCCGTATTGCGCATCGCCCACTTCGCCCACGGCTGTGGCCGCCGGATATTCATCCATCACCGCACGCAAGCGGCGGAGGAAATCGAGGTTTTCGGGGCGGTTCTTGTCGTGGATGTGATCCTGCCAGTTATAGGGGTTCACCTCGGGCGCGATGGTGGCATTGCGCGCCTCGGGATTGAGGGCGGGATTGTCGCGCAGTTCGGCGTCGTGGAAGTAGAAGTTGATCGTGTCGAGGCGGAAGCCATCGACGCCGCGATCCAGCCAGAATCGCGCAACGGAAAGCAATTCTTCCTGCACGGCCGGGTTGTGGAAGTTCAGATCGGGCTGCTCTTTGAGGAAGTTGTGCAGGTAATACTGCATCCGTTCGCCCGACCATTCCCAGGCCGAGCCGCCGAAGATCGACAACCAGTTATTGGGCGGCGTGCCGTCGGGCTTCGCGTCCGCCCAGACATACCAATCGGCCTTGGCGTTGGTCTTGTTCTGCTGGCTTTCCTGGAACCAGGGATGCTGGTTCGAGGTATGGCTGAGCACCAGGTCGATCAGCACCTTCAGCCCCAGATCGTGGGCGCGATTGATCAGCGCGTCGAAATCGCCAAGCGTGCCGAACATCGGATCGACGTCGCGGTAATCGCTGACGTCATAGCCGAAATCGAGCATCGGTGAGCGGAAGAACGGGCTGATCCAGATCGCGTCGACGCCCAGATCGGCGATATGCTCCATCCGGTGGATGATACCGGCCAGATCGCCGATACCATCGCCGTTGCTGTCCTGAAAACTGCGCGGGTAGATCTGATAGATCACCGCACCGCGCCACCAGTCCTTGTCGGGCGCGATGATGTCGCCTTGGGGCATGTCCTGCATCAGGTTCATGGCCGTATCGTTCCTTACTTGACAGAGCCGGCCAGCAGGCCGCGCACGAGGTAGCGTTGCATGGTGAAGAAGACGAGGAGCGGGACCGCGATCGACACGAACGCGGCCGTCGCAAGGATGCCCCAATCGCCACCGCGAGAGCCCAGAAGATCGTCTGCGATTTTCACTGTCATCACGGCTGCATCCCCTGCGGAGGGCAGGAAGACCTTGGCGACCAGCAGGTCATTCCATGTCCACAGGAACTGGAAGATCGCGAAGGAGGCCAAAGCCGGGAAGCTGAGCGGCAGGATGATCTTGGTAAAGATCTGGAAATCCGTGGCGCCATCGACTTTAGCGGATTCGATGATGTCGCGGGGCAAGCCCACCATGTAGTTGCGTAAGAGGTATATCGCGAGCGGGAGGCCGAACCCTGTATGGGCTAACCATATCCCCACGAAACTCTGCCCGATGCCCAACTGGTTGTGCAGGTTCAGGAGCGGCACGAGCGCCAGCTGCAAGGGCACCACAAGCAGGCCCACCACGGTCGCGATCAAAAGCCCTCTGCCCGGGAAATCCATCCACGCCAGCGCATAGGCCGCAAAGGCCGCGATCAGGATCGGGATGATCGTCGCCGGGATCGTCACCGTCAGCGTGTTGATGAAGGCGCGGTCCATATTGTCGGCGGTCAGAACCGTTCGGTAATTGTCGAGCGTGAATTGCGGCGGCGTTTCGGCCACGAAGTAAACCCTCGGCGCGCCATCTATAGGCTCGGGCGACGTATAGACGTAGGAGCCGTCTGCGTTGACCTGAATGGTGCCACCATCGCGGTTCTCGGCCTCTGTCCCTGCCTCGAATGCACCGGGTTCCCGACCCCGCAAGCCATAGGCCGCGATGGAGCTTTCGCCATCCTCAAAGCTTTCGCGCACTTCCTCGGACTCGAAGATATTGCCTTCGATCACGAAGAGATTGCCCTGCTCGGTCGGCGTGGCGTCAGCACGCGTCCGATACGTCAGCTCCACCGAGAACGGTGCGACCCACCAGCCAGACGCCGCGATCTGATCACGATCGCGGAACGAGCTGACGAAGAGCCCCACGGTCGGGATCAGCCACGCGATCACGATCAGAAGCACCGCGATGTTGGTGACAAGGGAAAGGCTGCTTTTCTGTCCTGCGATATTGTCCATTGCTCTTCCCCCTCAGCGCATTTCTTTGCGCGCTTGCGCGATGTTCCAGACCATCACCGGCAAAACCACCAGCATGATCACGAAGGCCACAGCCGTGGCCTGCCCGTCGTCGCGGAACATGAAATCCATCATGAAGGACGGCAGAATTTCTGTTCCGAAATTGCCCCCCGTCATGGTGTAGACGATGTCGAAGACCTTCAGGACCAGGATGGTGATCGTCGTCCAGACCACCACGATCGTGCCCATGATCTGCGGCACCTTGATCTTGAAGAAGACCTGGAACGGGTTCGCGCCGTCGATGATGGCGGCCTCCACCGTTTCCTCCGGGATACCGCGCAGGGCGGCGCTGAGGATCACCATGGCAAAGCCGGTCTGGATCCAGATCAGGATGATCATCAGCAGGAAGTTGTTCCAAAACGGGATCTGGAGCGGGTCGATCCCCTCTTCCGCGCCGAAGTAGAAGCGGATGGCGTTGATGATGCCGATGTCACCGTCCTGGGCGTAGACGAAGCGCCAGATCAGCGAGGCGCCCACGAAACTGATTGCCATGGGCATGAAGACCAGCGACTTGGCGATGTTGCCCCAGCGCAGACGGTCGGTGAGCTGTGCGATAACCAGCCCCAGGAACGTGGCACCCGCAGGCACCACAAGCGCCCAAAGGATGTTGTTGAGGAAGGCTTGCCGGAAATCGGGGTTGTTGAAGAGGCGGGCGTAATTGCCGAGCCCAACGAATTCGTCGCCTGAGCGGTCGTAGAGCGAGCGGAAGAACGAGCCCACCACCGGGTACATCAGGTACAGCCCCAGCGCGAACATGGCAGGGAACAGGAAAATCCACGGGCGGATCATATTGGCGCGGTTGATGTTGCGCCCCGCATTCACACCCCGTGCCGGGAACAGCACCTTATCGATGAAGAGGTTGGCGAAGTAAAAATACCCCACGCAGCCGCCGACGCCGATGATGATCGTGATGATGCCTTGAATGACTGGCGACATGGTAAGCGCCCTCCCCCCGGTCGAATGGTGTTGGCGGATACGCTCGCGCCCGGCGGGCCACATCGGGCCGGTCGTTTACCGGTTTGTCCGGCTTGGTTGGCGTCCGGCCCGCAAACCTGCGGGCCGAGGCCGGTGTCATTTTCCGTGAGTGAACGGCTTACTGGATTTCGGACCAGCGATCCTGGATGCGACCTGCGACAGACGCGGCGTCTTCACCGCCGACATAGTCGACCATGCCGGACCAGAAGATGCCCTGACCGATTTCCGACGGCATCAGGTCCGATGCGTCGAAGCGGAAGGTCGTGGCACCCAGCAGGATGTCGTTCATCTGACGCAACGTGTCCGAGGCGAACAGATCGCTGTTCACGCCCGAATGCGGTGTCAGGAAGCCCGACTGCGCCATCCAGACTTCGTGGGCGATGGGCGTCTGCAGGAACGCGATCAGCGCCTGAGCGCCTGCGCTGTCCTGCGTGATGCCGAAGGCCGTGCCTGCACCCAGAACGGGCGAGCCAAGGTCTTCACCAGCGAACGCGGGGAAGTAGAAGAAGTCGCTGTCCGCATCTTCCGGGAAGAAGGTCGGGATGAACGACGCCTGGCGGTGCATGTAGCATTCGGCCGGGAAGGTGAAGAGGCCGGCAGGGCTGTCGCGGAAGTCGGTAGAGGCCACAGCCTCGGACCCGCCATTGACCCAATCGTTGTTGCGCGCGAACGAGCCGAAGACTTCGATTGCGTTCACAACCGCTGGATCGTCAAACCCGATCTCGTTGGCAACCCACTGGTCATAGACCGACGGATCCTGCGTGCGCAGCATGATGTCTTCGACCCAGTCGGTGGCCGGCCAGCCGGTTGCAGCACCGGAACCCAGACCGATGCACCAAGGCGTCTCGCCGTCTGCCACGATCTGCTCGGACAGCGCGATCAGGTCTTCCATGGTTTCGGGAATGTCGTAGCCCGCTTCATCGAAGGCTTCCGGCGAATACCAGACCAGCGATTTCACATCGACCTTGTAGAAGAAGCCGTAAAGCGCCTCTTCCCCGTCGGGGCCAGCGGCAGTTGCCAGCGACACCCACGACTCACCGGCCGCATAGTTTTCGCGGATCCAGTCGGCGGTCTCTTCGCTCATCGGGGTCAGCTCACCGCGCGAGGCAAGGTCCGCGATCAAGCCGGGCTGCGGGAACACGGCCACGTTGGGCGCCGAATCGGCCTGGGTGGCGATCACGATGTCCTGCTCGAAGCTGTCGGAGCCGGAATATTCGACCACCGCGCCGGTCGCGGATTCGAAGTAGTCGAGGACCGAGTTCACCAGTTCCGCGTCAGCACCCGTCCAGGGGCCGGTGATGGTGACGGTTTCACCCGCGAGGTCGAATGCCTCGGCGTAGGCGTTGTAGCTGTCCCAGTTAAAATCGCCTTCGCCAACGGCAAAAACGTGGTTGATGTGACCATCAGCCAGTGCGCCGCTCGCGGAAAGCGCCAGTGCAGCCGCACTGGCCAGATACATCTTCTTCATAGGTGACCTCCCAGTCAGTTTCGCGCGGGCCGTGTCGCCCGGCGCGTGCAGTGCCCCGCTGCGCTTTTCTCCAAAGCGCTTTGGGTTGGCGACACACTTGCCGATGCAACGGCCTGTGTCAATGAGACTCTGCAAACAACAGAAAAATCATGCAATTTTCGACTGAACGGTCAGGAAATCTGCATTTCCCCCTTTGACAGCATCGCCGCGCAGCCGCTAGCTTACCTCTGATTTTCGAAGCGCTTTGAAAGCCAATTTCGTATGAATCTCAAACAATTGTCCGAGTCGCTTGGGCTGAGCCAAACCACCGTCAGCCGCGCTTTGAACGGCTACCCCGAGGTTCGGGAAGAAACCCGGCTGCGGGTTCAGGCGGCGGCCGAGGCTGCGAATTACACGCCGAACGCCAAGGCCCGTCGCCTGGCGACCGGGCGGGCGATGGCCATCGGGCACGTCATGCCCCTGACCGGCAAAGAGGAGCTGGTGAACCCGATCTTTGCGGATTTCATTGCAGGCGCGGGCGAGATCTATGCCCGCGAAGGCTATGACCTGCTGCTGTCGATGGTTCCGGCTGAGGGGACCGAGGCCGCCTATCGCCAGATGGCGGCCAATGCCTCCGTCGATGCCGTCATGGTCCAGGCCCCGACGATGGACGATCCGCGCGTTCCGCTGCTGCAGGAACTCGGCCTGCCCTTCCTCGTTCACGGGCGCACGGGTGCACCGGACGGGTATTCCTGGCTCGACGTGGCCAATATCCGCGCCTTTCGACGCGCCACAGACTTTCTGTTGGACCTGGGGCATCGCAAGATCGCATTGATCAACGGTCAGGAAACGCTCGATTTCGCCCGCCGCCGACGTCTGGGGTTCGAACAGGCCATGGCCGCGCGGGAGGTTTCGCCCAACGCCGCATGGATGCGCTCGGACGTGATGACCGAGCAATATGGCTACCGCGCCGCGTGCGAGATGCTGGATGCAGGCGACGGGCCCACGGCATTTCTCGCCTCGTCCATCATCCCCGCCATTGGGATCCGGCGCGCTGCTGGCGAGCGGGGCCTGCGGATCGGGCGCGATGTGTCGATCATCTGCCATGATGACGGCCTCAGCTATATGGGCAACGAGGGTATCAGCGCGCCAGATGGTCCGGCCTTCACCGCCACGCGGTCCTCGATCCGGGCCGCTGGTCAGCGGTGCGCGGAAATCCTTCTCAGCCTGATCGACAATCCTAACCAGCCCGCCATCCAGGAACTTTGGGACACCGACCTTTCGCTTGGGCGATCCACCGGCCCTGCCCCCGCCTGACCCTTTCTGCCTAACAAGGACAGCACCATGAACTTCACCCGCGCCGACTTTCCTGACGGCTTCCGCTTTGGCGTCGCCACGTCCGCCTATCAGATCGAAGGCCACCAGTTCGGCGGCGCTGGCCTGACCCATTGGGACAGTTTCGCCGGCACACCCGGCAACGTTGTGCGGTTCGAGAATGGCGCGCTGGCCTGCGACCACTACAACCGGCTGGACGAGGATCTGGATCTGATCGCGGGGCTTGGCGCGGATGTCTATCGTTTCTCCACCTCGTGGGCGCGGGTCATGCCCGAGGGCACCGGCGCCGTGAACGAAGAGGGTCTCGATTTTTATGACCGGCTGGTCGACGGGTTGCTGGAACGCGGCATCTCCCCTGCCCTGACGCTGTATCATTGGGAACTTCCGCAGCCGCTGGCCGATATGGGCGGCTGGCGGAACGCGGACATGCCGAACTGGTTCGCGGACTATGCGGAGGTTGTGGCCGCGCGATTGGGCGACCGGCTCTGGTCGCTGGCCCCGATCAACGAGCCTTGGTGCGTGGGCTGGCTGTCGCATTTCGATGGCCATCACGCGCCCGGCCTGCGCGACATCCGTGCCACGGCCCGCGCGATGCACCATGTACTGGTCAGCCACGGGCGCGCCATTCAGGTGTGCAAAGGATTGGGCGTGCAAAATCTGGGCGCGGTCTGCAATTTCGAATGGGCGACGCCCGCGACAGATGCCCCGGAAGACGTCGCCGCGGCCACACGTTACGACGCGATCTACAACCGCTTCTTCCTGGGTGGCCTTTTCAAGGGCGAATATCCGGCCGAAGTTCTGGAGGGGTTGGAGCCGCACCTGCCCCACGGCTGGCAAGACGATTTCCCGGTCATCCAATCCCCCCTCGATTGGGCCGGCATCAACTTCTACACCCGCAAACGCATCGCGGACGTCCCCGGCGCGCCGTGGCCCGCCTATGCCGAGATGCCGACACAGGGGCCAACCACGGATATGGGGTGGGAGATCTATCCAGATGCCTTGCAGATGTTCCTGACCCGGATGGCGCGCGAATATACTGGCGATCTGCCGATCTTTGTGACCGAAAACGGCATGGCCTCGGCCACGGATCCGGACCCCGACCGCATCGATTACCTCGACCAGCACCTCAAAGCCGTGCAATCCGCAATTTCCGAAGGCGCGCCCGTGGCGGGCTATTTCGTGTGGTCGTTGATGGACAATTACGAATGGGCCTTGGGCTACGAGAAACGCTTTGGTTTGGTCCACGTCGATTTCGAGACCTTGGCAAGAACGCCCAAAGCGTCCTATCACGCCCTCGCTGAGTGGTGGCGCGCCTGAACCGGCGCGGCATTGCACTTGGCGGCTTCGTCATTTATTTTGGCGATAAAAATTAAAACGACCCCGAAGGAACCCACATGTCCCGCTCGCTTGTAGCCGATATCGGCGGCACCAATACCCGTGTCGCTCTGGCCAGCGGCGCAGATGTGGACCGTGCGTCGGTCAAGCGCTTCAAGAATGCGGACCATGACAGCATAGGCCATGTGATCGCCCGCTTCCTTGAGGAAAGCGGCGTGGACCGTGACCGGATATCCGGTGTCTGCGTGGCGATGGCGGGGCCGGTCCATGATGGCGTGGGCACGCTGACCAATCTGGACTGGCGGATCGACAAGACCGTGTTGGCCGAGGCATTGACTGCCGAGAAGGTCGCGGTGCTGAACGATCTACAGGCACAAGGTCACGCGATCGGCCATATCGCGGCGGAGGATCTTGAAGTTGTGCTGCCGCAGCCGGACGTGCCGGAAACAGCCGCCAAGCTGGTGATCGGCCTGGGCACCGGGTTCAACACCTGCCCGGTCTTTGACACGGCAGCGGGGCGCTTTGTTCCGCCGTCCGAGGCGGGCCATGTCAGCCTTCCGGCGTCGATCCCTGCCCTGCACGCGCTGCTTGGTGCCTTGGGGGACGCCAAGGGCTTCCCATCGGTTGAAGAGGTTCTGTCCGGGCGCGGCGTCAGCAATTTGCACCGGGCGCTGCATGGCACCAAGGTTGAGCCTGCCGACGTGCTGGACCAGATCGCAGCCGGGGACAAAGCGGCCTGTGAAACCGGCGCCCTGTTCGTGACGGTGTTGGGGGAAGTGGCAGGCAATCTAGCCCTGTCGCACCTGCCCTTTGGCGGCATTTACCTCGTGGGCGGCGTCACCCGCGCCTTTGCTCCGCATCTGGACCGCTTCGGCTTTGTCGATGCCTTCCGGGCCAAGGGCCGCTTTTCGAGCTTTATGGAGCAGTTCGGGATTAGCGTGGTCAGCGATGACTACGCGGCCCTGACGGGCTGCGCCAATCATCTTTCCCATCTTTAGGCGCGTTTACGCGACCTCGTGACCGAGGGCGGCGGTATAGATTTCGAACCAGTCGACACGGCTGAGATCGACTTTAACAGCGTCCGACAAGCCCTTGATCCGGTTGAGATTGTTTGTTCCCATTACAGGCAGGATATTGGCCGGGTGCCGCAGCAGCCACGCGACGGCCACGGCATCTGCGCCGACGCCTTGCTCAGCCCCGATCCGGTCCAGCACCGCACGCACGGCGGCCCCTTCGCTGCCAAACAATGTACCCCCCGCCAGCGGCGACCAGGCCATCAGCGGCTGGTTCTGACGCTGGTGGAACGCCAGATCCCCATTGGTGAAGGGCGCGTGGTGCAGAACAGACATCTCGATCTGGTTGGTGGCCAGCGGGGTTTCCATCGCGGATTGCAGCAGCTCCCAATCCCAGGGGCGGAAGTTTGACACACCCACCGCGCGGACCTTGCCGGAGGCGACCAGCTTGTCGAGGCAAGCGCCCGTTTCCGCATGATCCATCAGGGGATCGGGGCGGTGGATCAGCAACAGGTCGATGACGTCAATCGCCATATCTTTCAGGGAGTTATCGACACAAGCTGAGATATACTCGGCACTCGTATCGTAGTACTTCACGCGCTTATCCGAGTGCTTTCCGATCGGGGCCACGATATCGCATTTGGTGACGATCTCGATCTGATCGCGCAGTTGCGGGGCGGCTTTCAGACACTCGCCCAATAGCGCTTCGGCGATATAGCCGCCGTAGATGTCGGCCTGGTCCATCGTCGTGATGCCCTGCTCAAGACAGGCTTCGACCTTCGCCTGGATATGGGCGGGCGATGTATCGTCATCATCCCCCAGCCGCCACATGCCGTAGACGATTTGGGACATCTCAATGCCCCCAACATTCACGCGATCCATTTAGCGACGCTCCCCTGTGCCCAAAGGCGTAGCAGGGGTGCTCGCGGGCACCCGGCCGTAAACCTCTGGCATTGAACATGTTTTCAGCTCGGGCATCACCAGACGCCCGAAATGCTTGCACTCATCCATATGCGGATAGCCCGAGAAGATGAACGCGCGGATGCCCATCTTCTTGTACTCTTCGATCTCGCTGAGGACCTGGTCGGCGGAGCCTACCAGCGCCGCACCGCAGCCCGACCGTGCCCGGCCCACACCGGTCCACAGATGCGGCTCAACATAGCCGTATTTGTCGGCCAATTCGCGCGCCTTGGCTTGGTGTGAAACGCCCAAGGACGTCGAATCCAGCGCCCTTTCGCGGATCAACTGGCCATATTCGTCGTCCAGCTTGGAGGTCAGATGTTCGGCATATTCGCGTGCCTCGGCCTCGGTGTCGCGCACGATCATGTGCACGCGCAGGCCGTAATCGAGTGTCCTGTTGTAACGTTCCGCCACCGCGTTCACGTCGCGCATCCGCTGCGCCAAGGCCTCTTTCGGCTCGGGCCACATCAGATAGACGTCGCAATGCTGACCGCATAGCTCCAGCGCAGGCGGGGAATAGCCGCCAAAATAGAGTAGCGGCCCACCGGTCTGATAGGGTCGCACGGGATCGGTGGTTAGCCCTGCGAAATCATAGACTTCGCCCTGATAGTTAATCTCGTCCTGCGTCCAGGCTTGCTTGAGAATTTCGACGACCTCGCGCGAGCGCTGGTAGCGGAACCCGCTTTCTGCTTTCTCACCCGGAAAGTCAGACGAGATGATGTTTACCGTCAGCCGCCCTTCCAGCATGTGGTCGAGCGTGGCAATGGTGCGTGCCAGCATGATGGGTTGCATTTCCCCGCACCGCACGGCCGCCAGAAGGTTGATCTGTGAGGTGATCGGCGCACAGCCCGCCACGAAAGACAGCGTGTCTTGGCCCACCTGATAGGAGGACGGGCAGAGGATGTTGCGAAAACCCTGCTTTTCCGCCTCCTGAACGATGCCCGAGCAATGCGCCCAGGACGACCGCAGCTTGCCATCCGGCACGCCAAGGAATTCGTAATCGTCCGAGCAAAGGGCTGCGAACCAGCTGACTTCGGCAGCATCCAGATCTGCCGATGTGACGGGAACCACTGTCATCCTTCGCGTCCTCCCTTGCGCGGTCAACTCTTCTCGGGTAGCACCGCATGGACGGTATATCAATGGTATATCAATTCCGGCCAGCGAGGGAGGACGCGCGATGCCGAAGACGCTGCGCGCCACACCTGCGCCCGCGCCGCTTGAGGCGCCCACAGGCGCCCTGCCGACCTACCTTCGCATCGCGGAAGAGCTGACCCGTGATATTGGCTCAGGCCGGTTGGCCGAGGGCGATAAACTGCCCCCCGAACGCGCCATGGCCGCAGACAAAGGCGTGGCGGTGGCAACACTCCGCAAGGCGTTGCAGCTGCTGGAGGACCGCCATCTGATTGAGAGGCGGCAAGGGTCGGGCAATTATGTGCTAGGCGGCAACCGCTCCGTCGGGACCTACGCGCTGCTGCGTCTGGAATTGGCGGGCCAAGGCGGTGGCCTGCCCACCGCACGCCTGCTGGATATGACGCGCGCGGCCAAGCCCGCAACGCTGCCCAAAATAGGGGCGTCCGACATCGGCTTGCGCATCCGTCGGTTGCGGTTCCTGTCGGATGTGCCTGTTGCTGTTGAAGAAATCTGGCTTGATGCCCGCTGGCTCGACAAGGGGCCGTTGACGCCGAACAACGTCTCGGAATCGCTCTACCGCAGCTATGAGGATCGGCTGGGGCTAAAAATCAGCGAAGCTGAGGACGTCATCCGCATGGGCGCCTTGCCGGATTGGGCGCCGGATGCTCTGGGCCTTGCGCCTGCCGCCAACGTCCCGCTGATCGAGCGTCGCGCCTTTGATCAAAACGGCTCGCCAGCCGAGGCCAGTTGGACATGGTACGACCCGACCCGGTCCCAATATTTCGCGCGGGTGCCATGACACCCCGAAGCACAGGAAAAAAGAAATGACGCGTTACGGCATCGTCGGCTCCGGGATGATGGGGCAAGAGCATATCCGCAATATCGCGCTTTTGGCGGGGGCCGAGGTCAGTGCGTTTTGCGAACCGGATGAAGGTATGGCGGCGGCCACGGCGGCTCTTGTGCCCGGCGCCGTGCGCTGCCCCGACTTGGAAGGCGTCGTGCAGCGCAACGATGTGGATGCGGTTGTGGTGGCCTCGCCCAACCACACCCATGTCGATGTCCTCAAACGCATCGCGGCCACGCGACCCCTGCCCATCCTGATGGAAAAGCCGCTCTATACCGATCCAGCGGATGAGGCGGTTCTGGCCAATCTGGTCGAGGATTATCCCGCGCCCATCTGGGTCGCGATGGAATACCGCTACATGCCGCCCGTCGCGAAATTCCGCGAGCTTTGCGATCAGGCCACCGGCGGAATCAAAATGCTGGCGATCCGCGAGCATCGTTTCCCGTTCCTCGAAAAAGTCGGCGACTGGAACCGCTTCAACCGCAATTCCGGCGGTACGTTGGTTGAAAAGTGCTGTCATTTCTTCGACCTGATGCGCCTGATTCTGCGCGACGAGGCGGTGCGCGTGATGGCCTCTGCCGGGCAATCAGTGAACCATCTGGATGAAAGCTATGGCGGTGAGACGCCGGACATCTGGGACAATGGCTTTGTGATCGCCGATTTCGCGCGCGGCAGCCGCGCGATGCTGGATCTGTGCATGTTCGCCGAAGGCAGCGAATGGCAGGAAGAGATCAGCGCCGTTGGCCCCGCCGGCAAGATCGAGGCCAAGATACCCGGCCCGACCCGGTTCTGGAACTTCGACATCGGCCCGGCACCAACGCCGAAAGTCATCGTCAGCCCGCGGATGCCCACAACCGGAAAGGTCGTGCACGAGACGCCGGTGGACAAGGATTTGCTGACGGCGGGCGATCACCACGGATCGACCTATTACCAGCATCTGCGGTTTCTGGATGTGGTGCGCAAAGGTTGGCGGCCCGAAGTCACGCTGGCCGACGGCGCAGCAGCGGTGCGCATCGGCATGGCGGCCCAGGAGAGTGCTGTCACCGGGCGGGCGGTTTCCCTGAGCTGAGCGGCGCGTTAGGCTGTGCCTATGAATGATCGGATCGACATTGGCATCGATGGCGGCGGCTCTGGCTGCCGCGTGGTGGTGTCCATGCAGGGCCGCGCAGCCCGCGCCGAGGGCGGCCCCGCCAATGTCGTGACCGATCCTGCCGCGGCCGAGGCGGCTATTCGTGAGACATTGCTTGAGGCGCTTGGCGCGTTTGGTCTTGGCCTCGATGACCTCGAACACGCCCGAATCGTGGCCGGACTTGCCGGATGCCGCCTGCCCGGTGTGGCAGATGCGTTCGCCATGCGGTTGCCGTTTCTGGCCTATGTCGTGGATGACAGTGTGACCGCCTTGGAAGGCGCGTTTGGTGGCGGGCACGGAACGCTTGTGAACCTTGGCACCGGGTCCTTCTTCATCCGCAAGGATGCGCGGGGCGTAACGCATCACGGCGGCTGGGGTTTTGTTCTGGGGGATGAAGGGTCTGCGGCCTGGCTTGGGCGCGAGGCTCTGCGTGAGCTGACGCGGATGGAAGATGGGCGGATGCCGGTGCACACAGATGACCCCTTACGTGACGCCCTTCGCGACGCCATCAACGGGCAGCATCCTTCCGAATTTGCCATGCACGCCGCACCGGACGACTTCGCTGCCCTGGCACCCGTCATATTCAACCGCCGGACCCCTTGGGCTATGCTGTTGCAGCGACATGTCCAAACCTGCGTGGAACAGGGTCTGAGCGGTGTCGGCCATCCGAACGGCACGCCCTGGGCGCTGACGGGAGGCATGGGTCTAGCCCTTGCGGATCGGTTAAGCGGCCAGGTCACCGCAGGCCTCCAAGCCCCGCAAGGCAGCGCGTTGGACGGCGCACTTGCGATGGCGCGGGCCCTGCCCTAGGCGCTGTCAGCCTCGACCAATGGGCGTTGATAGCCCTTCACAAAGCCCTCTACCGCACCCCGAAAACGATCCGTATCGCCCATCTCAAGCGCATTGCGGGTTTCGCGCAGCATGGCGGCAACTTCGATCTGGCTGAGCCTATCCTCGGACGCCCGCAGGATCTTGGAATGCGGCGTCGCGATCAGCGAGGCATCGTCAATCAGTAGCTCTTCGTAGAGCTTTTCGCCGGGCCGCAGACCGGTGATCTTGATCTCGATCCCTTCCCCGCCTGCCCCATTGCGAACGCGGGCGCCGGAAAGCTCGATCATGCGCCGCGCGATATCGAGGATCTTCATGGGCTTGCCCATATCCAGCACAAAAACATCACCACCCTCGGAAAAGGCGCCGGCAAGCAGGACCAGCCGCGCGGCCTCCGGAATGGTCATGAAAAAGCGCGTCACCTCCGGGTGTGTGACGGTCACCGGTCCCCCGGATCTGATCTGGTCCTGGAACAACGGCAACACCGACCCGGAGGAGCCAAGGACATTGCCGAAGCGAACCATGGAGAAGCGCGTCCCGCGTGTGCGCGATGCCATGTCCTGGATCACCATCTCGGCCATCCGTTTGGTCGCGCCCATGATATTGGTGGGCCGCACTGCCTTGTCGGTCGACACCAGAATAAAACGCTCGATCCCGTGGGCCTCGGCAGCCGACGCGACCACTTGCGTTCCCAGCAAGTTGTTTCTGGCGCCTTCAAGGACGTTATCCTCGACCAGCGGGACATGTTTGTAGGCAGCGGCGTGCACGATGGTCTCCACGCCCTCTTCCTCAAGAACATTGGCCACGCGCGTCGGATTGGTCACCGAGCCAAGGCGGGCGGAAATGCCTATCTGAACAGATTCAGCCCGAGCACGCAGTTCGCGATCGATCTGGTAGAGCGCAAATTCCGACTGTTCATACAGAACGATCCGCGCAGGCGCACATTCCAGCAACTGGCGGCAAAGCTCTGACCCGATAGAGCCGCCCGCGCCCGTCACCATCACCACCCGGCCCGCATAGGCCTTGGCAATGTCGGGCACGTCCAGATCCACCTTGTCGCGGCCCAAAAGCGCATCGGGCGCCACGGTCTGAAGCGTCGTGGATTGGCCTGAGATCAGATCAACATAGGACGGCAACACCTGCACATCGCAGCCAAGCGCATGCAGATCCGCCAGGATCGCATCGGTTTTCGCCTGACTCAGCGACGGCATAGCCAGCAGCACACGCTTGACCTGACCGCTTTGCACCATTTCGCGCAGACGCACCGGCGAAGAGACCGACAGTCCGGAAATAATCAATCCGTGGAGGTTAACGTTGTCGTCGACAAAGGCCACCGGTTCCACTTCCGACGATGCGCGCAACGCCGCCGCCAGCTGAATACCCGCCGCCCCCGCGCCGTAGATCGCGACCGGCACACCTGCAATTCCGCGTTGCATCGACCGCGACACCAGCAAGTAGCCCAGGTTGCGGCCCATCACGGACAAGACAAAGAACACGCCACCAAACAGAAAGGGGATCGATCGCGGCGCATTGATGTTCAAGGCAAAGCTGCAGGCCATCGCCACCAAAATCAGAATGGCCGTCGCCCCGGCTATCCGGCTGAGCGCGGACATATCGAGCGATGTAAGCTTGATCCACGGCAACCGCATGGCCAGGACCACAATTGGTCCGAACAGGGTCATTGCGACAATCAGCGGCAATGCGTCGCTTAGGTAGTGCGCGGGAAATAGAACCGAAAAGCGCAAGACGTAGGCCAGGAAGAAGGCAACCGGAACAAGCGCACTATCAAAGGCGAGAAAGAAGTATCGCTTCTGACGACGCGTCAGCGTACTGAGCATTTTGCTCCCCCATTCCGACCAAGACACTTTCGTGGTCGACCGCAGCTACATTAACCGCGTTCTGTTGCGTGAGGTAATGGGAAAAACCGACACAGCTGGGTCAGGTCTCGCGCATCCCAAAATCGTTGAAAAAATTGTTTTAAAACAAGTTCTTGAAATTTCCGACAGCGGCAAGATCTTGCAATCTGGCCGTCACATGGGCGCCCCAAAGACCTCTACACCTGGCTTTTTTGCCGATCTCTATGGCAGATTCCCCTGTCCCAAAAGTCAATTACCAAGCCAAATGAATCTGACGGTAGTGGGCGTCGGCGCATCGCCTCGACACAAAAAATGGACTGAGTGATCTTTACGGGCGCAGGCACAGATGTAGCAGCGACCGAAACTGCGCTTCGCGAAAGGCAGGATGATATTGCCTCCGACCAGCGCCGCTTGGAGGCACAGCTGGCCAGCCTGGTTTGGTCGGAAATGGAATTGACGGCGCAGTTCAACAATCAATGCGATGAGTTGATGGAGTTTCAGCAGCTTGAGCGTGAGGTCAACACCGCCCGCCTGATGTGTCAGACCTTCCTGACCCGCCTGCAGGAAGCGAGCGTTCAGCGGGGCCTGCAGACGGCGGACAGCCGCATCCTGTCTGAGGCGATCCCGCGCAGCGCGTCCAGCCCGCGCATTCTGGTGACCCTCTTTGTCGCAATGATGCTGGGTGCGTTTGTCGGGGCCGCCCTCGCTCTGATCCGCGAATGGCGCTTTGCGGGCTTTCGCACGACGGATGAGCTGCGCCAGACCCTCTCTGTTCCGGTCCTTGGCTCACTGCCGGCCATGTCCAGCCGCAACCGGGTCGACGTTCTGACGCATCTGCGCGCGTCGTAAGGCAAGCGTGTTTTTTTGATGGAAGCCGATGTCCGCCGCCAAACCCTGCGCGCATGTGTGGGTGAGGGCCACTCCGCCGATGGCGTCGTCCTCACCCAGGTCGAGCAGCGCAAGATGAAGGGCTACGGCTTTGCCGGGCAGTACGGATATGACGGCTACGCGTCGGGCTACTACGCAAAGGACTGAGGCGTTCGCGGTCCTATAGCCCCTGCCCCACCAAGGCGCCGATGGCGCTGGTCGCCGCCATCGCCAGCGCCCCCCAAAGCATGACCCGGAAGGCCGCGCGCGCGCGCGGGGCACCACCCGCCTGGGCCCCCAAGGCGCCCAATGCTCCCAAGGCAGCAAGGGTTCCCACGGCCACCCACAGGATCAACACCGAAACCGGCGCAAGCACCGCCACGCCCAGTGGCACCGCGGCGCCTGCTGCAAAGGTCGCGGCCGACACCAAGGCGGCCTGAACCGGCTGCGGTGGGGACAGGTCCGTTAATCCGATCTCATCACGCAGATGGGTCGCGAGCGCGTCGTGTCGGGTCAACTCCTCCGCGACTTCGGCGGCCAGATCGGGCCGCAAGCCGCGCTCCTCATAAATGGCGCGCAGCTCGGCCAGTTCGCCCTCTGGGTTGTTCTCCAGCTCAGCCCGCTCCCGGGCCACGTCGGCCTTTTCCACGTCCGCCTGGCTTGAGACAGACACATATTCGCCCGCTGCCATCGACAGCGCGCCCGCGACCATGCCCGCCAGGCCGGCCAACAGGATCACTGCCTTGTCGCCGGATCCGGCCGCGACACCAGCAATCAACGACGCCGTGGACAGGATGCCGTCATTGGCTCCCATCACAGCCGCTCGCAGCCAGCCGGAGCGGCCAGACAGATGCGGCTCGGCATGGGCCGAGGGCACGTTTGAGGCCGTGGGGCGCACCATCAGTCCGGCAACCGCATTTTGCCGGGATTGAAGATGTTGAGGGGATCGACGCCACGTTTGATCGCCCCCATCATCGCAATCGCCGCGGGCCCTAGCTCACGCTCGAGATACTGGGCCTTGCCCTGCCCGATCCCATGCTCACCCGTGCAGGTCCCATCCATCGAAATCGCCAGTTCGTTGAGCCAGCCGACAAAGCCCTCTGCCTTTGCGACCTCGGCTTGGTTGTCCATGTCGATCAGCAAAAGCGTGTGGAAATTCCCGTCGCCCACATGCCCGACAACCGGCGCGATAAAGCCGAGCTCGGCCAGTTTGGCCTGCGCGGCCGCAACGCATTCAGCCAATCGCGACAAGGGCACACACACATCGGTAGAAATCCCGCGCGCGCCGGGTCTGAGTTGGAGTGCCGCCCAATAGGCGTCATGGCGGGCCTGCCAAAGCTTGGTGCGCTCTTCCTCGCGCGTGGTGAAAGTAAAGCCTGTGCCGCCATATTCGCCCGCGATCTCTCCAAAGACTTCGGCCTGCCCGGTGACGCCCGCATCCGTGCCATGGAATTCCAGCAACAAAAGCGGTGTCTCGGGCAGGGTAAGGTTTGAATAGGCGTTGCAGGCCTTCACTTGAAGCGCATCCAACAGCTCGATCCGCGCCACTGGCAGCCCGTATTGGAACGTCGCGATCACAGCGTTGCACGCCGCCTCGACGCTCGGGAAAGAGCATGTCGCAGCAGACGTCGCCTCGGGGATGCCCTGCAATTTCAGCGTCAACTCGGTGATCAGGCCAAGCGTGCCTTCGCTGCCCACGATCAGGCGCGTCAGGTCATACCCGGCCGAGGTCTTCCGCGCCCGTTTCGCACTGGTCAGGATCTCGCCGGACGGAAGCACGGCCTTCAACGCCAGCACATTGTCCTTCATCGTGCCGTAGCGCACGGCGCAGGTGCCCGAGGCACTGGTGGCCGCCATGCCACCAAGCGAGGCATCGGCACCCGGATCAATCGGAAAGAACAGCCCCGTATCGCGCAAATGCGTGTTCAGCGCCTTACGCGTCACGCCGGGCTGGACGGTCACATCCATATCCTCTGCATGGACGGACAGGATCTGGTTCATCTGGCTGAAATCAAGGCTGATGCCGCCCGCGGGCGCATTCACGTGCCCTTCAAGCGAGGTGCCGGTTCCGAACGGAATGATGGGCACGCGGTGGGTCGCACAGATGCGCACGATCTCCTGCACCTCGTCGGTGCTTTCGGGGAATATAACGGCGTCGGGCGGCTGATTGCGCAACCATGTGGTCGTGTGGCCATGCTGTTCGCGCAGGGCTTGCCCCGTTTCAACGCGCGGCCCGAACCTCTGGGTCAGGATCCCCAGCACGGTGGCGATGCCGTCTTCATTGCGCGGCAAGTCTGTGATCAGCGCCATCTGGAAAAGCCCCCCGAATTCTACATGTGCTAACTACCAGTCGTCGAGTGCGCGCTCAAGCAACGCAGACCGTGGCTGAGACATTGCTCAGATTGGGGGGCCAGCCCCCCAAACCCCCCGAGGTATTTTTGAAACAAGGAAGGGGCGCATTTACGCTTCGTTTACCAAGGTGGTCGCATAGTGTCAGTGCGGTACAGGCTGAGGAGCCGATGACCGCAAACGAGGAAGGCCCCCGGCGCTGTCTGGGGGTTGACCCTCGGTTAGAGGGGAAACTGTCCATTTCCTCGTTTTTCAAATACCTGAATGCGACCTCCAAAACAGATCGCACCGGTGAGACGGCGCGCCGCCGCCGCGACGCGCGGCCTTGGCCGCGCCCGCGGCGCCACGCCCAAAGTGCAGCGTGATGGCACAGCCATCATGCCAACACGGGAGGGCCCGCGCCCTTAGCTTTCGGTTGGTCCGCCCGCTTCTTTCCAGGCCGCAAATCCACCAATATTGGTCACATTGGTAAAGCCCATATCCTGCAGGGTCTTGCCCGCAAGGGCCGCCTGCCCGCCCGCGCCGCAGATCAGGTAGATCTCTGCATCCTTCTGGAAGATCGGGTTGTAGAGCGCCTCAACGGCCGGATCAGCGCGGAACTCGATCATGCCGCGCGGCACGCGGTGTGCGCCCGCGATCGTGCCCGAGGCCGCGATGTCGGTGCCATCGCGCACGTCGATGAAGACCGCGCCGTCCGTGCCGTGCTTGGCAACAGCCTCTTCCGCCGACAGGCGCGGGACCGTGGCATTTGCGGCTTCCATATAGTCCTTCGCAGTTTTCATCATGCGCTCCCTTATTCCGCGGCCTGATCGGCGGCAGCGCGTGCGGCCTCGATCTCTTCGGCCTTTTTCTCGACTTGCTCGACAATATGCTCGACCATCTGGTCGTTGCTCATCTTGTGGCTCTGCTTGCCGGCCAGATAGACCATGCCCGACCCGGCCCCGCCGCCGGTGAACCCCACATCCGTCATCAGCGCCTCGCCGGGGCCGTTCACCACGCAGCCGATGATGCTCAGGCTCATCGGTGTCTTGATATGCTCCAACCGGCGTTCCAGCGTCTCGACTGTCTTGATCACGTCAAAGCCCTGCCGCGCACAGGACGGGCAGGAGATGATGTTGACGCCGCGGTGCCGCAGCCCCAGGGATTTGAGGATCTCGAACCCGATCTTTACCTCTTCGACGGGGTCCGCACTCAGGCTGACCCGCATCGTGTCGCCCAGGCCCATCCAAAGTAGATTTCCCAGGCCAATGGCCGATTTGACCGTGCCGCCCACGAAACCGCCCGCCTCGGTGATGCCCAGATGGAACGGCGCGTCGGTTTGTTCGGCCAATTGCTGATAGGCCGCCATCGTCATGAAGATGTCCGACGCCTTCATTGAAATCTTGAAGTTCAGGAAGTCATTGTCTTCCAGGATCTTGATGTGGTCGAGCCCGCTTTCGACCATCGCGTCGGGCGTCGGCTCGCCATATTTCTCAAGCAGATGCTTCTCAAGAGAGCCCGCATTCACCCCGATCCGGATGGAGCAATTGTTGTCGCGCGCCGCCTGGATGACCTCTTTCACGCGCTCGGCGCTGCCGATATTGCCCGGATTGATCCGCAGGCAGGCCGCACCCGCCTCGGCCGCTTCGATCCCGCGTTTATAGTGGAAATGAATGTCAGCCACGATCGGCACCGGGCTTTCGCGCACAATCTCGTGCAGCGCTTTGGAGCTCTCCTGATCCGGCACCGAGACACGCACGATATCGGCGCCCGCCTCGGCTGCGGCCTGCACCTGCTCGATCGTTGCCTTCGCATCCGTGGTCAGCGTGTTGGTCATCGTCTGCACGCTGATCGGCGCATCGCCGCCCACGGGCACGTTGCCCACCATGATCTGGCGCGTCGTGCGCCGGTCAATGTTGCGCCAGGGGCGGATGGGATTGTGTGACATCTGGAGCAGCCCTTTTGAGGTCTTGCTGCCAAGATAGACATGTCAGGCGGGCTGGACAATGCAAGCGGTGCGAATTGTCGGGATGGTCTTGTGAGCTGTCAATGTTGCGCCCGCCAGGGCGGTCGTTGGGGGCGAATTTTCATGGAAAATCCGGGCGCTTGGGGTGGCCGTCAGGGGCGGGGCAGCGGGCGTTCCGTCTCGGCATCGGGGGTCAGAACCACCACGGGCAACGCGTTGCTGGCCACGATAGCTGCGGCAACATCTGCCGGAATGTCCGGGAACAGGGCCAAAGCCGTTTCCACCTGCCCATTGCCCGCGCCAGTCGGGTCATAGACCACGGCTTGCTGCTGCACCGGAACCTGCACAGGGGCCGCCGGAATGGCGGCAGCGTCCAGCACAAGTGAGGCCACTTCCGTCAGGTCCGGATCGGCCTCCGTGTCGGCGATGGAGTAGGATTGCGTCAGCGCATCTGCCGTCAATTCCACATCGCGCACGATGGAGGCGCCGATACCCGCAGGCCCCAGCGCCACACCGTTCACCGCGAAATACAGGGATCCCGCATTGCCAGACCGCAACGTGGGCACCGCATCGCCCTCCGGCACGACGTAAGAATCGCCCGCATTCAGCGTGGCTTCATAGATCGTGTCGCCCGAGGGGGACGAAATCCGCACCCATGTGGGCCGCGTGGCAAAGATCATCACCTGATCCGCCGCCTGCGTCACCTGCACGGTCGGGGCAACGGCCCCGCCACCCAGTTGCGGTGCGACGCGCGGCGCAGCGTCGGCCAACGCGCCGACCTCGTTCGGGTCCACGGTTCCAATGGCACCATCCCTTGGGGTCAGGACCGGGGCCTCAAGCGCTTGCGGACGGTAGAGGCGATCCACGCTTTCCGGTCCGGGAACCGCGATATCAAAGCCTTGCGCTACATCGAACGCCCCTTCCGAGGCGCCAGCAAGGGGATCAAGCTGTGCCAGCGGCACGGCGGGCGCCTCATCAATGGGGGCGATGTTCAGGCGCTGAATGTCGTGCAGAATGGCCCAGGCGCCGTAGCCGATGCCGCAGGCCAGAACGACCAGCACGGCAATCGAGCCAAGCGCGCCGGGTTCCACCTGCGCAAACACGCTGTCTTTGACGGGCGCGTAAGAGATCCGGGTCGACGACATGACCTCGTTCGGGTCCAGCCGGCGCGGTGCTTCGCTGACCCGGCGCTTGACGTCACCCGCTTGGCCAGCGGCGCCACCATGGATACCGCGAAAGCCCGTCCCTTCGCAAAAGCGGCGGAAGGTCCATTCCGGGTCGATGCCCAGATACCGTGCGTAAGACCTGACATAGCCCGCAATGAAGCCGGGCGATTGGAACGCGCCCACATCGCCGTTTTCGATGGCCGCGATATACGTGGCGCGGATGCGCAACTCACGCTCCACATCGAGCAGGCTTTTTCCGAGAGTCGCGCGCTCTCCCCTCAGCAGATCGCCAAGCGGTACGTCGTGCAGGTCATAACCATCGAAGACGGGGGCTGGAGACGGATCGGCATCAGAGGAGACGTCGAACGCGCCATGTGCGTTCCACTGTCCGTCGCCCCTATACTGATCGTTGTCATGGCCCATGCGGCCTGCCCCGATTCTATGGGTCCAGCCACCACGAATTGTGGTGTGCCGCCCGTTTGTCCCAAGATGTTACCCCAAAACGGATGATTCCCAAAGAATATCCGCCGACTTTTTCGACCGATACCATGGCGTGCGCATCGGTTGCACCCCGCATACAGGCGAAACGCTGCGTTTCGGCGCGTTTCAGCCCATTATTTTTCCGAAAATTCGGGGGGATGCCCAAGCCTGTGCCACATTGGCGCGGATCAAGGCACAGGGCAGCGCGACTACCCGGCCAATTCCTGACGATTCAGCGCGCAATGTGACCACAGCCCATCCATCGCCTGCACCAAACCGTCCAGCATGTTCGGGTCGTGGACCGGCGACGGCGTGAACCGCAGACGCTCCGTGCCCCGTGGCACGGTCGGGTAGTTGATCGGCTGCACGTAGATGCCAAAATCTTCCAGCAACATGTCCGAGATCGCCTTGGTGTGCACCGGATCGCCAACCATGACGGGCACGATATGGCTGCCATGGTCAATAATCGGCAGCCCCAGCGCCTTCAGGCGAAGCTTGAGGACCTTCGCACGCTCTTGATGCAGATCGCGCAAGGCCTGATCGGTCTTGAGGTGCCGGACCGAGGCCGCAGCGCCCGCCGCAACCACCGGTGGCAGCGACGTCGTGAAGATGAACCCCGGCGCGTAAGACCGCACAGCATCACACATTTTCGCAGAGGCTGCGATATAGCCGCCATGTACGCCAAAGGCTTTGCCAAGTGTCCCGTTGATGATGTCGACCCGATCCAGCAGACCGTCGCGTTCTGCAACGCCACCGCCGCGCGGCCCGTACATGCCGACCGCATGCACTTCATCAAGGTAGGTGAGCGCGCCGAATTCTTCGGCCAGATCGCACAGCGCCTCAATCGGGCCAAAGTCGCCATCCATCGAATAGATCGACTCAAACGCGATCAGCTTGGGCGCCTCCGGGTCATCCGCCGCCAGCAATTCACGAAGATGTTCTACATCATTGTGGCGGAAGATCCGCTTGGCTCCGCCATTGCGGCGCACGCCTTCGATCATCGAGGCATGGTTGAGCGCGTCGGAATAAATAATGAGGCCCGGAAACAGCTTAGGCAGCGTACTTAAGGTCGCGTCATTGGCAATATAGGCACTGGTAAAGACCAACGCGGCCTCTTTTTGGTGCAGGTCCGCAAGCTCTGCCTCCAACGCCTTGTGATAGACTGTGGTGCCCGAGATGTTGCGTGTCCCGCCCGAGCCCGCGCCGGTCGCCTCCAGCGCCTCGTGCATCGCCTCCAGAACAACCGGGTGCTGGCCCATGCCAAGATAGTCATTGCCGCACCAGACCGTGATCTCCTGCTCGGAGCCATCGGGCTTTTTCCAGACTGCATGGGGGAAATTGCCCTTGTGCCGTTCGATATCGATGAACGTGCGGTAGCGGCCTTCCTCGTGCAGCTTGCCCAGGGCAGCGTCGAGCGCGGTGTCGTAGTTCACTGGCGGTCTCCTTGAGCGGGCCAGCTCCTGGCCCGTCAGTTCGATGGCTGCGGGGGTTCCCCCGTTTGGCCTGACATATGGCGCAAAGGCCTGTGAGGCCAAGTTACAAAATGCCGCGTTGCCTACTTTGATCTGGGTCAAGCCGTGACGTCAAATGGGAAAAGGCCCCCGCCCTTCGGCAGGGGCCTGATTTGTGACAGGTTATTCGCTGCCCAACCGCACGTCAAAGGCGGGGTAGCCAAGGCTGTCCGAAAAGCTGAACCCGCCATGGCAATCATGGCAGAAGGACTGGCTGATATTCATCGGATTCCCGTTGGGCTGCACGGCCGAATAGAACCATCCGTCGGTGTCCGGGAATTCGTCGGTTGTGCCGCGCGTCATGATGAACAGCGGGCCACGGCGCGGGGCGTTGTCACGCAAGGTGTAGCTTTCCTTAGCGATGACGGTGCCAACCGGCATCTCGAAGCTCTCATCATCTTCTTCGTATTGGATATAGGCCTCATAGCCCACTTCATTGACGAAGGTGTTCAGGAAGCGGCCACCATGTATACCGGGGGCCGCAGGACCGGTCTGGGCATGGCCCCATTCGCGGTAGACGGCAGCCACTTCGTTGTCACCGCTCTGGTAGTTTTCCAGCAGCTCATCAGCGACACATTCGTAAAGCGCGTCGATCTGCTCTTGCGTGAAATCGGGGATTTCGGCCTCAAAAGTGCAGCTATGACCGTCTGCTGCGGCGGAGGTGGCGAAAAGGGCAGCGGCGATGGCGCTCGCTGCGAAAATACGATGGCTCATGTGGAGGTCTATCCCTGGCTGTCTGGTGTGTCCCTGCCCGTGATGGGCGTGATAGCCGCATGCTATCGCATACAGTGCAGAAACCCATCTCACAGGCGTTCACATTCGCGGGAGCCGCAGTCGCAGCAGATTGGTTGCACCCCGCACGACAAGCGCCCAAGTTGCGGAAAATCCCAACCCCAATCGGAGGTCCAATGTCCCTCGACGCTGTTCTCGCCCGCATCGACCAAGATCTCGACGCCGCCACCGCGCGCCTGTTTGACCTGCTGCGCATCCCCTCCATCTCCACTGACCCGGCCTATGATGCTGATGTCGGCCGCGCCGCCAATTGGTTGGCGGAGGAATTGTCGGGTCTGGGGTTTGAGGCGTCGGTCCGCCCTACAACCGGTCACCCGATGGTTGTGGCCCATGGCACCGATGACGGGCCACATGTCCTGTTTTATGGCCATTATGATGTGCAGCCGGTCGATCCGCTGGAGTTGTGGAACCGTGACCCCTTCGATCCGGTGATCGAGGATCAGAACGGCACACCCGTGATCCGCGCGCGCGGCGCGGCCGACGACAAGGGCCAGTTGATGACCTTTGTGGAGGCCTGCCGGGCGTGGAAGGCGGAGACGGGCAAGCTACCGGCAAAAGTCACGATATTCCTGGAAGGCGAAGAAGAAAGCGGCTCCCCCTCGCTGGTGCCGTTTCTTGAGGAAAACGCGGACGAGCTGAAGGCCGAGGTCGCGTTGATCTGTGACACTGGCCTTTATGCCGACGGCGTGCCCGGCATCGTCACCCAGCTGCGCGGCATGTTGCAGGAAGAGATCACAGTGACCGGCCCCCGCATCGACCTGCATTCGGGCATGTTCGGCGGCGTGGCGATGAACCCGATCCGCGTGCTGAACCGCGTGCTGGCCAACCTGCACGACGATCATGGCGTGATCCAGGTGCCCGGCTTCTACGATGGCATCCCGGAGTTGGACCCGGACCTGAAAGCCCAATGGGACGGGCTTGGCTTTGACGCAGAGGCCTTCCTGGGCCCAGTGGGTCTCAGCCACCCGGCCGGCGAAGTGGGTCGCTCGGGGCTTGAGATGATCTGGTCGCGCCCCACCGCCGAAGTGAACGGCATCTGGGGTGGCTATACCGGCGCGGGGTTCAAGACCGTGCTGCCGTCTGAGGCCCATGCCAAGATCAGCTTCCGGCTGGTTGCGGGCCAGGACCCGCTGCGCCTGCGGGAGAACTTCCGCGATTGGGTGCTGGCGCAAATGCCGCCCGATTGCTCTGTCAGCTTCAAGGAACACGGCGCCTCCCCCGCCGGGCTGATGGACACAAGCCACCCGATTTTCGAGAAGGCGCGAGAGGCGCTGTCAGATGAATGGCCCGCAGAGGCCGCCTTTATCGGCTGCGGCGGATCGATCCCGGTTGCGGGGTATTTCAAGACGATCCTGGGCATGGATTCGGTGCTGGCCGGTTTCGGCAAGGATGATGATGCGATCCATTCGCCGAACGAAAAGTACGATGTTGAGAGCTTTCATAAGGGCATCCGATCCTGGGCGCGTGTGTTGGGCAAACTGGCCGACGGCTAAGGGACAGACAGATAAAGGAATTGCGCCGACTGCGTCGTCGCCGGGGGCAGATTTCCAAGGGAAATCTGCTTTTGCCAAACGGGGGCCTTCTCGCGGAATGGCGCGGTCGTCGGGGGGCTGTCTGCCCCCCACGCGCTGGCGCGCGCCCCCCCCGAAGGTATTTTTGAAACAAGGAAGGCGGGTCAGGCCGCTTGTTGAGCGGGAGCGAGCGCTGTGGCCAGACTGCGGAAGCGCAGGATCAGGACGAGCCCTGCACCCGCGAGGCCAATGGCAAGACCCGCCCAGATCCCCTCACCCGCAAAGCCCAATGGGAAGCCGAGAGCGTAGGCCAGCGGCACGCCGATGATCCAATAGGCCACAAAGGCGTAAAGCATTGGGATCGTCGTGTCCTGCAGGCCACGCAACAGGCCCAGCGCCATGACTTGCGCCGCATCGGCCAATTGAAAGAAGCAGGCCACGATCAGAAGGCTGACGCCGATGGCGATGATCTGCGGGCGCAGCGGGTCGCTGGGATCCACGAACAGGCCCACAAGCGGGGCCGCGGCCGCAATCAGCAGCGCGATGGTGGCGGCCACCATCAGGGCCGACAAAAGCAAGGCCGCCCAGGCCGCGCGGCGCAGGCCGACAGGATCGCCGAGGCTCCACGCCCGGCCCACGCGGATCGTGGCGGCGGAACTCAGGCCGATATGCACCATGAACGTGACCGAAATGATCTGCAGCGCGATGCCATGGGCGGCAAGCTCCAACGTTCCGATCCAGCCCATCAGGATCATCGTCGCCATGAACAGCCCCGCCTCGGACAACAGTGTGACGGCGATGGGCGCGCCCAGCCGGAAGACCTGCCCCATCGCCTCCCAATCCGGGCGCCAGAAGCGGACGAACAGCGCATAGACCCGCATGCCGGGACCGCGCGCCGCGTAGACGACGAGGATGGCGAAAATCAGAAGATGCGTGCCAAGCGAGGCGATGGCCGCCCCCTTGATGCCGAGTTCTGGCGCGCCAAGATTGCCAAAGATCAGCACCCAGTTGACGAAGGCGTTCAGCACCAGACCGCCAAGCCAGGCCCAAAGCACGATGCCGGGGCGGTCCAATGCGCTGAGATGCGATCGCAGCGCGATGAGAAGCACACCGGGCCAAATCGCGAGGCCCGCAATGCGCAGATAGCTTTGCGCATCGGCCGCGACCTGCGGGTCTTGCCGGGCCTCAAGCAGGATGGCCTCCGAAAACCAGAAAAACGGCAGGGATAAAGCCCCGAACGCGATGCCGATCCATAGCCCCATCCGGGTGACGCGCCGCACCTGCACCGCATCCTCTTTCGCCGCAGCCGCCGCAACCATCGGCATAACCGCCAGCGAAAAGCCCATGCCCATGATCAGGATCAGGTGGAAATAGCTCGACCCCAGCGCGACCGCTGCCAATTCCTCGACCCCATACCACCCCATCATGACGGTATCTGTCACGCCGATGAAGGTTTGGGCCAATTGCCCGCCGATCAGGGGCAGGCCGAGTTTCAGCGTGGCGCGGATATGCTCGGCGAATGTCATGGGCGCGGCTTACGCCGATGGTGCCCAACCGACAAGTCGCGTTCAAAGCGCGGCGATGGCCAATTGAGTTGCAAGCCCCACGATGATCGCGCCGACCACCAGTTCAATCCAGGGCTGCACCCGGGCCAGGGCCGCGCCGCCCGCGAGGCCCGCAAGCACGCCCTGCCGCAGCCCGACCGAGGCAAGCGCCACAGCCACCGTGACAGACGCCGTTCCCAGTGACATCGCAACGGTGCCCGCGACCCCGGCCCAGAACACCCCCAGTTGCGCGGTCAGGATCAGCAAGAAAAGCGCGCCGGTACAGGGGCGGATCGCAATGGCGGCGATCAGGGCCGCGACCTCGCGCGGGCTGGTCGCCTGTGCCAGCGCTTCGGGGTCAGGGCCATGGGCATGGCCGCAGGTGGAGCAGGTCTGCCCTTCCCCCGTATGATCATGGTCATGGGTGTGCCCCGCGGCGCGCCGCGCGCGCCACAGGCCGCGTGCGCCCCGAACGGCAAGCCACAGGCCCACCAGCGCAATGGCGGCAAAACTCAGCGGCGCAAACAGGCGATCCGCGCTCTCGGTCATCTGCTCGCGGCTCCACCCGACCAGCCAAAGGCCCACACCCACAAGCGCAACCGCCGTCAGCCCCTGCGCCAGGCTGGAGGCCAATGCCACACCCGAAAGCCGCCATGCGCCCACCGCACGCGCCGCCCCATAGCCGCCGATCAACAGCTTTCCGTGGCCCGGCCCCGCCGCGTGAAAGAAGCCGTATCCGAAGCAGATCGACATCAGCCCAAAGACGGCGGCAGGGTCCCCGGCGCGCAACCGGCGCAAGGCGGCCGCCATCGCCTCCTGTGCTGCGCGCTGGCCCTCCAGCGCCCATGCGGTCACAACCCTGTCACCGCCCGAGAGCCAAAACCATAGACCCGGCACCATCACCAGCACGGCTGCGGCGGCAATCACCCACCGCATTCAAACACAACCCTGTCTGCGAAATACGCGCCGACGGGCGGAAAATTGTCCTCCGCCGCAACGGCCCCGCCGATCTCCTCCATCGCGGCATCCAGCGCCGCATAGGCCGCGTCCAGATCCGCGCGGACCAGCTCCGGCACACATTCCGCCCCCTCGACCGCCATCTGACCGGTCATCTCGAAGGCGATGTAGAACTCCGGATCATAGGCCTGCGCCACCACGGGGCCGTCCCCGCCGGGATCGCTGACAGGGCGGCGATGAGTCGTGCGTATCTGCCCCTCGCCCACCAATTCCATTGAAACCGCCTCGGGCGCGCCGATGTGCAAGGCCACGTCGCCCCGGCGCAGCTCCAGCCCGCCTTCAAACCCGCTGTTCCAGTTCAGGTCAAAGCCAAGCGTCGCCTCAACCTCCGCCTCGGTCAGGACCAGGTCGAAATCCTCGTCCAGCCCGTAATCCTCCAGCAAGATCAGCGAATAGAGCCCATCGTAAAGCCAGGTGACCTCCACTTCCGTCACCCGCCCCTCTTCCACAATCAGCCGCAAACCGGCGTCAATGAAGATATGAGGATGCGCACCCGACGCGCCCGGCCACAGGGCCGGCACGCACGCAATCGTCACCACGCGGATCAACTGACGGAACACATGCATGGCCGTGTGTATCGGTCGGCCATCCGGGCGGGGCAAGGGCCGTTTTGCACCGCTCGGCACACAATTGCGCAACGATTGTCCACGAATGGCCCGGCAATTGTTCTCGGCTGGTGCCCAATGCGCCATATTCCTGCCCGCTTCTGGGCGCATATCTTTTGTCGCAAAGTAACGAAAGCTGAAGTCCGTGAGTATTTGTATCCAGTTTAAAGCATTCGCTGTCGAAGAACGTGGCGCAATCACAACCGATTGGACCGCGCTAACAGGTCTTGCCGTGGGCTTCGCGCTGGCCACGGCTGCCGTGTTTACGGATATCAATGGAATGGTCGCAGGCAATATGAATGCAGAACTTGCTGACGGCGATCTTGCGGACGACTGGCCGCACTATATCTCGGAGCATTTCGGTCCGCTGATTGACTCCGGTTACCTGACCGAAGGCCAGGCTGCTTATCTGCACAGCGATGCCTTTGACATGATGAACCACGAAGTCCTCGCGCGCCTCGAAGCCGGCATCGCGGCCATCGAAAACGGAACCATCACTGCATCTGAACTCGCCGAACTCGTCGCAATCGCGTCCGTCGCGCACCAGCGCAATCTCGTCCCGGACTCGCTGCTCGACGAACATTTCGGCTTTGACAGCGGCGATGCCTCGTACATGACCGCCTCAAATGCCCCCGATGCGGGCGACGCCCCCTATTCCGGCCCGTCGTGCAACCAAGGTGCCGGTGGCGGTTACGGCCAAGGCTGTATCGAGGGTGGCGGCAATGGCGATGGCAACAACGGCGAAGGCGGTGGCAATTACGGGCCGACAGGATGACACAGACTGATAAAAACCAACCACGCGCAACGCGCTTCTTGGCTGATTTTCTTTCGGCCGAAGACGGTGTGACAACCACCGACTGGGTCGCCTTGGCCGCCCTTTGCGTTGGTCTTGCCATGGCCACCAACGATGAGCTGACCGATGTTTTCAATATGGTCGCAAGCCAGGTGGATGGCGAGATGCGCGACCGGCAGATGCAGGATGATTGGGTGGAATTCTACGCCAGCCATTTCCAGCCCATGCTGGAAGCCGGCGCCTTGGACGAAGCAACCGCCGCGGGTTTCCACGATCTGGCCGGCGGGATGATGAACCACACGCTGATGTCCGAGCTTGAAGCCGGCCTCGAGCAGTTGGAAAACGATGTTCTGACCAGCGAACAGCTTGGCCAGTTGATCTCGATCGCCTCGATCGCGCGACAACGTAATCTCGTCGACCCGGCGGTTCTGGATTACTACTTCGGCTTTGACGGGTCAGATCCCTATTACATGTCGACTGCAAGCGCCCCACAGGCGCCCTCGCAGACAAGCTGAAAATGCCAAAGTGTGCGCGCTCCTTTGAGGAAAAGCGCGTTCTGTACACGTCAGGCCATGTCATGCCGGGCCAATCTGACCCCTCGCATGAATGCTGTCCTGCGGTGATTACAAACCGGTTTCACATCACAGTCGAACCCTACCCGCCCCGGCGGCCACAAAAATGACACCAACGGCATCTAGGGATTTGGGGAAAGCACCAAACGCAGAACATCATACGAAACCAGTCCTTGACTATGGGCCAGACGATAAACGCGGAAAATAACCGAAAATCGTCAAATCAGAGCGGCAAAGGCAAAGAAAAATGCTGACCTACCTTTCTTCGGAAGTGATTTGGATGCGGGTGCGCGCATTCGTGACGAAACAAAACGGCGCCATGACCGTTAGCTGGGTCAGCTTGTCCGCTGCAGCTGTCGGGTTTGCATTGTCAACGGCGGCCCTTATGCGGGATCACTCCGCTTTGGTATCCGGCAACATGAATGACGAACTGGCCGGCGGCGACATATCCGACGGGTGGCCGAACTACACCTACGACCATTTTGCGCCGTTGATCGAAGCGGGTGCTTTGACGACGGAAGACGCTGAGGCCCTCCATGACACGGCGTTCGATTTGATGAACCATGAGGTCGCGAACCAGGTTGCGGCCGGAATCGCCGCTTTGGAAGACGGAACAATGACCCCTGAGGAATTGTCCGAACTCATTGCGCTCGGATCAATTGCCTATCATCGCAACCTGCTAAACGACGCAACGCTGGATCACTATTTCGGCTTTGACGGGGCGGATCCGTACTACTTTCAGACCACAACCGTCCCGCAAACACCGGCTGAGACAAGCTGACAGCTTCGCGCCCCGCGGTTCTATCCTGTTCACTGTTGGTATTGAGCCTGGCCAAGCCGGTACCAATGCCGATGCCGCCGTATAGGGTATCCGGCAGGTGAAACCTTTCCAGCCAATGCCGCCCGCAATTTCGCGAGGCGTTGGAAAAGTAAGACTCCCCCAGTTCGCAGAATGTCTGTTCCCGAGCTCAGCCGGCCCCCCAGCCACCGCTTGCGGGCGCCGAGATATCCTTGTCGAAGCTGTGCGGGTCCCCTTCCCCCTGCCCCCTAAACCTGCCATATTTGCCGAAACAGCCTACAATATAGAGCAGAGCCATGGCAGACGATCTCCTTTCGGGCCAGCCCGACGCGACAGCCTATGACGCCTCTTCCATTGAGGTGTTGGAAGGGTTGGAACCCGTCCGCAAACGCCCGGGCATGTACATCGGCGGCACCGACGAACGCGCACTGCACCACCTCGTGGCCGAAGTCCTCGACAATTCCATGGACGAGGCCGTCGCAGGCCACGCCAACCGCATCGAAGTCACGCTCCACGCCGACTTCTCCGTCACCATCACCGACAACGGGCGTGGCATCCCCATCGATCCGCATCCCAAGTTTCCCGACAAGAGCGCCCTCGAAGTGATCCTCTGCACCCTGCACGCGGGCGGCAAATTCTCCGGCAAGGCCTACCAGACCTCCGGCGGCCTGCACGGCGTCGGTGTCTCCGTCGTCAACGCGCTGTCCGACCACGTCCGCGTCGAAGTCGCCCGCAACCGCGAGCTCTTCGCGCAAGACTTCTCGCGTGGCATCCCGCAAGGCCCCGTCCAGTCGCTTGGAACCACTCCCAACCGCCGCGGCACCGCCGTCACGTTCCACGCAGATGAGGAGATCTTCGGCTCTCACCGCTTCAAGCCCGCGCGCCTGCACAAAATGGCCCGCTCCAAAGCCTACCTCTTCTCTGGAGTCGAGATCCGCTGGAAGTCTGAGATCGACGACGGCGAAACGCCCACGGAGGCCACCTTCCACTTCCCCGGCGGCCTCGCCGACTACCTCGGCGAAACGCTCGGAACCGCGCCCGTCTATTCCGACAAACCCTTCGCCGGCAAAGTCGAATTCCAACCCCGCTTCGGCGTCCCCGGCTCCGTCGAATGGGCCATCAACTGGACCCCCACGCGCGACGGCTTCATGCAATCCTACTGTAACACCGTCCCCACCCCCGAAGGCGGCACCCACGTCGCAGGCTTCTTCTCCGCCGTCCTCAAAGGCATCAAGGCCTACGGCGAGCTGGCCAACAACAAGAAGGCCGCCAACATCACCCGCGATGACCTCGCCAACGGCGCCTGCGCTTTGGTCAGCTGCTTTATCTCGGAACCCGAATTCGTAGGCCAAACCAAGGACCGCCTCGCCACGACCGAGGCCGCGCGTCTGGTCGAAGGCGCCGTCCGTGACCACCTCGACAACTGGCTCGGCCAGAACACCAAGGAAGCCGGCGCCATCCTCGATTTCCTCGTCCTGCGCGCCGAAGAACGCCTCCGCCGCAAGCAGGAGAAAGAAACCGCCCGCAAATCCGCCACCAAGAAACTCCGCCTCCCCGGCAAGCTGGTCGATTGCTCCCAATCCGCCCGCGAAGGGACCGAGCTCTTCATCGTCGAAGGCGACAGCGCCGGGGGCTCCGCCAAAATGGCCCGCGACCGCAAGACGCAAGCCCTCCTGCCCCTGCGCGGCAAGATCCTCAACGTCCTGGGCGCGGCCTCCGCCAAACTCACCTCCAACGCCGAAATCTCCGACCTCACCCAGGCCCTCGGCGTCGGCCTCGGCACGAAATTCAACATCGACGATCTGCGCTACGACAAGATCATCATCATGACCGATGCGGACGTTGACGGCGCCCACATCGCCTCGCTCCTGATGACCTTCTTCTTCACCCAGATGCGCCCGATGATCGATCAGGGCCACCTCTACCTCGCCTGCCCGCCCCTCTTCCGCCTCACCCAGGGCGCGCGCCGCGTCTATTGCATTGATGAGGCCGAACGCGACGAACACCTCGCCAAGGGCCTAGGGGGCAAGGGAAAAATCGACGTCTCCCGCTTCAAGGGCCTCGGCGAAATGGACGCCAAGGACCTGAAAGAGACCACGATGGACGTCAAAACCCGCAAACTCATCCGCGTCTCCGTCGACGACGAATTCCCGGGCGAAACCGGCGACCTCGTCGAACGCCTCATGGGCAAAAAACCCGAACTCCGCTTCCAATACATCCAAGAGAATGCCCGTTTCGTTGAGGAACTTGATGTATAAGAACCTCATTTGTGTTGCTCTTGTCGCAACCCTCACCGCCTGCGCCAGCGCCCCCGAAACCCTCATTATGTCGCGGCGCACCGGCCTCACCGGGACCGGCGACATCACCCAAACCGTCCTGCGCAATTCCGGCGAGATGACGATCCAGACCCAATACGAGACCTTCACCGGCCGCTGGGTCGCCGTCCGCGAAGGCGCAAATCAGGGGCTGGAGCTGCTCCAGAGCGCCGCCGGGGGCTCCATCCTCCGCGAAACCGCCTCCATCCTCGCCGACACCGAAGCGGGCTTTGGCACGGCGATTTTGACGTCTGATGGGGGGCGGTCCATGCGCTGCGAGTTCCGCTACACGGGCGTGAATATCACCGCGATTGGGGTGTGCGAGACAACCGACGGGGAAGTGTTTGATTTGCAGGTGTCGTGAGTAATGGTTGATGTGAAATACACCAGCTTCAGCATATCGCTTGTGGAAGGAACGCGGAAGAACATAACCCTCAGCGGAACAACGACTGGATATGGCTTTTTTCCAGCTAGAGAACTCAAGGATGTTCACGTCCAAATCCACACTTCTGACGAACTCGGAAGCTGGTTCATTGAAGAACAGCTTCGTCAAGCTAGAGAGCGTTGGAATGAGCTGAATCTGGGCGAATTCAGTTGGCATCAAGATCATAAGCCGGACTCTGTATTGTCGGTCCTCGAAAACCGATTATCGCTTGTTGCCGTTATGTCCCTTTCCTATTTCTCCGAATTACATCGACAGCTTGACTCGTACGGCCGGTGGGTAGGTGAAAAGAAGCTAACCGGTAGCATGTCGAGTTATTTCTATCTCTCTGAGGGCGTACATCTCCATCAAACAACTGAGGCGCACCACCGCGCCTTTATGGATCACGACATTCCGGCCTTTGGAATCGATCTCCCAAGTTTCTTCTTCACTCTCGGTGAGGTGGATAATTCGTGCGGTGGGTGAAACTCACCATCCAACGCCTGCACAGCGCACCGCCTCTCTGCACCCGACGCGCCAGCGCCTGCCCGTGGGATGGCACTGCTACACCTGTTCGTCGCACTTTATCCCCGCCAAGCCCCTCCCCGATCAGATCGAAGCACCCAGCGCAGCCAAAGCAAGCGTAGGGTGGGTGAAACCCACCATCCAACGCCAACACACCGCACTAGACACCGGTTCCCGACATCACGCGCAACGGTGGGTTTCACCCACCCTACACCCTCAAATCCCCCATGATGGCAACACCCCGGTCCGCACCTCCCGATGCACCGACGAATACGGCCAATCTGCCGCCCGCGCGACTAACCCGTGTTTCACTGGATTGCCCCACACATACCGCAACGCCATCGCCAACTCCGCCTCATCGCGGATGTTGCGCTCCCAAAACCGCCGCTGCCATATTCCGGCCTCGCCTCTCGCCCGCTTGCTGGCACTGCGATTCCGGCAATCCCCAATGCGAACCGAAAAGCCGCGTTTGATTTTCTTCCAACGCGTCGAGAAATCGGCGTCGCCTTCTGGCAAGGTCCAGATTGTGTGCAGATGATCGGGCAAGACCACAACCGCGCGAGTCTGAAATGGCATATCTTTCGCCACGTCACGATACGTCGCCCGCAGATCGTCAATCCGCGACACCAACAGGTCATCGCCACGAATGGCCAAATTCACGGTGAAGAAATATGTGCCACCGGGCACCCGCAATCGGCGATAGTTGGACATGGGCAGACCATGCCGTGAACTTGGTTAACGTCTGGTTTCGAATGGTGGGTTTCACCCACCCTACATGCGTCCGTAAGGTGGGCGAAACCCACCAAGAACTCGCTACCTCTCACCTTAACAAACCGTAAAAAATACCTCTTTCCAAAACTAAAACAACACCTTAACCCCCTTGTGCAAGCTTGCACAAACCCTTCCCCTTGCCACACCCCACCTCCCGCGCCCACACTCAGGTCCATTGTTTGATCCATAAGGAAGACCCCATGCGCGCCCTGCTATTCTGCCTCGCCCTCCTCCTGCCCCTCGCGGCCCAAGCGCAGTCCAACGACACCTCAAACCCCATTATCGCCCGCATGGCCGCCCTCGTGGACGCCTACAACGCCCAGGACCTCAACGCGATTGCCGCGATCTATGCCCCGGAGGCCGTCCTCCTCCCGCCCGGTGAGGCCTCGATCCAGGGCCGCGATGCCATCGTCCAGCACTACGCAAACGCCATCCAATCGGGTGCCAGCGACGTGCAGTTCATGACCTTCGATATCACCGGCTTCGACACCAACGCGGTCGAGATTGGCGAGACCATCGTGCAGGTCGGCGGACAGCGCGTCGTGACCCGCTACATGCATCTTTGGGAGGTCATCGACGGCCAGATCTTCCTGACCCGCGACATGTATCACGTGCTGGCCGTGCAATGACGCCCGCAGACGCGCAGGCGCTTCTCGCCGACCACTTCGCGCCCTGGGTCCTCGACCTGAACCTTACTGTGACCGAGATCACCGAGACCCACACCACCACGCGCATGCCCCTCACGAACCGTCTCGCCCGCGTGGGCGGCATCGTCAGCGGCCAGGCCCTCGCGGCCCAAGCCGACACGACCATGGTCCTCGCCCTTGCGGGCTATGTCGGCGATTTCGTCCCCGCAGGCACCGTCACACTGGACACGCAATTCCTGCGCCCCGGCACCGGCACCGCGATCCTGTGCCGCGCTACGATCATCCGTGCCGGAAAATCGCTGGCCTTCGCCCGCGCCGATTTGAGCGCCGAGGACAGCGGCAAACCGGTCGCCACGGCCACGGCGACGCTCGCGCTGCCATAGCCGTGCACTACAATTGTAGTTACAGAATAATTACGGAAAAACTACAGGTTGAGGACTCGGTCAAAGCAGGTCACGATCCGATCCATGCGGACCCTCTTTCTGATCCTCACGACGCTTGTTCTGGCCACCTGCGGCCGTCCCCTGACCGAGGCCGAAATCGCCTATATGGCCGAGATCCAGGGGCCCACATTCAACCCGAGGCCCGTGCGGATCGTGGAAAATCCGCTCGTGGGCATCTTCACGCAGACCTACCCGACACGCCCTCCAACCACCTGTCGGGAAAGGATTTTTCCACCGCCCGACACGCCAACGGTCAGTGGCCAGACAGCGGGCATCGTGTTCTTCAACACCCTGCATCTGCGCGAAGATGTGGTCCTGCCCGACTATACCCGGTTCGAGGACGGCACCCGCGGCCTCGTCGCCGCGATGTTCTTCGCCCATGAGATGACCCATATCTGGCAATGGCAGAACCGCGAGGTCACGAACTACCACCCCTTCCGCGCCTTCTGGGAACACGCAACCATCGAAGATCCTTACCTTTTTTCCAACGACGACCAGCGCTCGTTTTTGTCCTACGGATACGAACAGCAAGCCTCACTCGTTGAAGAATATGTCTGTTGCCGCGCCCTCGATCCGCAAGGCGCCCGCACCGCCCGGCTTGAGGCTTTGATCGGCCAGGTCATGCCCGTCACACCGCTGCAATCGCGCGCAGATGACACCGATATCCGCATCCCATGGGCAGACGCCCCAATTGGCGGGATTTGCTCCTGATGCCGACCCAAGCCCTCATCATGTTTGCCGCCGGGATCGGCATTCCCATCCTCGCAGCACTGAACGCGCGGTTGGGCGCCAATATCGGCTCACCTGCTGCGGCGGCAACGATCCTGTTTGTGGTCGCTCTGATCACCGCCGGTGTCACTGCGGCCGTGACGGGCCTAGAGCCGCTCCGCGAACTGCCCGGCCAGCCCAAGCACCTCTTTCTCGCAGGCGCCCTTATCGCGTTCTACGTCCTGACGATCACCTATATTGCGCCGACTTTCGGCGTCGGAAACGCCGTGTTCTTCGTGCTTTTGGGGCAATTGGTCAGCGCGGCTGCCATTGACCATTTTGGCCTGTTCGGCGCGCAAGTTAGCCCGGTGTCCGGCCTGCGCCTGTTGGGGATCGCGGTCATGGCATCTGGCGTCGCGCTGACGCAGCTTGCCGCCCGTTAACCGGCCTTTTCTTCAAGCTCCAGCCATTCCATTTCGGCGGCATTCAGCTTGGCCTGGCGTTCGCTCAAAGCATCTGTCGCCTTCTGCGCCTTGACAGGGTTTGACGTGTAAATCTCGGGATCTGATAGAAGATCGGACAGCTTCGCGATTTCAGCCTCCAGACGCTCAATCTCGGCTGGCAAAGCTTCAAGGCGATGCTTTTCCGTGAAAGACAGCCCTGATTTCTTTGTCTTATCAGATGGTTCTACAGACCGCTTCTCAACCCTTGGCTTGGCCTTCTCAACCTTTTCAGGCGCGACCGCACCCCGTTGCGCGACCATATCCGTCCAACCACCCGCATAGACCACGGCCCGCCCGGCCCCTTCCAACGCAACCGTTGTGCTCGCCACACGGTCGAGGAAATCACGGTCGTGGCTCACCAAAAGAACCGTGCCGGGATATTCCCCCAGCAAATCTTGCAGAAGATCCAGCGTTTCGACGTCGAGATCATTGGTCGGCTCGTCGAGCACCAACAGATTACTCTCCCGCGCCATGATCCGCGCCAGCAAAAGCCGCGCCTTCTCGCCACCAGAGAGGGAGCGGACGGGCGCGCGGGCTTGTGCATCGTCGAACAAGAATTCCTTGAGATAGCCCACAACGTGCTTCGGCACGCCGTGCACCAGCACCTGATCGGCGCGGCCTTTCACGCCGACCTCTGGATCATTTGCGAGACTTTCCCAAAGCGTCGCATCGGGGTCGAGGGCCGAGCGGGTCTGATCAAACACCGCCATCTCGATCCCTGTGCCAAAGCTGACACTGCCTGTGTCGGGCTCCAACGCACCCGTCAGCATCTTCAGAAGTGTCGTTTTGCCTGCGCCGTTAGGGCCTACAAACGCCACGCGGTCGCCACGCAAGACACGCAGATCGAATGGCTTGAGAATGTTCTTGCCGTCGTAAGCCTTTGAGATGCCAACAGCTTCAATCACCTTCTTGCCGGATTGAGGTCCTGCCTCCAACGCCATGGCTGCTGTCCCCTGCCGCCGGATCATAGCGGAGCGTTCGGCGCGCAATTCGCCAAGGGCGCGCACACGACCCATGTTCCGCTTGCGGCGTGCGCTGATCCCTTCCACGGCCCATCGCGCCTCGGCCTTTATCTTGCGGTCGAGCTTGTGACGGGCCAGATCTTCTTCGGCCCAGGTGGTATCGCGCCAGTCTTCAAACCGGTCGAACCCCTTATCCATGCGCCGCACGACGCCCCGGTCGAGCCACAGGACACCGCGCGCCAAAGCGTTCAGGAAGGCCCGGTCGTGCGAGATCAGGATGAAGCCTGCCTTAGTCTGTTTCAGCTCGGACTCAAGCCACTGGATTGCCTCGATATCCAGATGGTTCGTCGGCTCATCCAGCAACATCAGGTCGGGCGCTTCGGCCAGAAGCCGCGCCAGGGCCGCCCGGCGTCGTTCGCCACCAGAGGCCGCATCGACGGGCGCATCAAGCCGAAGTTTCAGCCCCTCTGCCGCGGCCTCGACACGCCATTCTTCGGACGGGCCGAGTGTGGCCAAAGCGAAATCACGCAGGGTCTCGAACCCCGCGAAATCGGGGTCCTGTTCAAGATACCCAACGCTTGTGCCATCCGGCAGCACGCGCAGGCCTTTATCAGCCTCGACCAGCCCGGTCATAACCTTCATCAACGTCGATTTGCCCGAGCCATTGCGCCCGACCAAAGCCATGCGGTCGCCCGCCTGCACCACAAGGTCAAGCGACGCAAAAACGGGATCGCCGCCGAAGGTCAGGGCGATGTCGGAAAGCTGCAAAAGCGGAGGTCTGGCCATGGCAGGCAGCTACGCGACGTGTGTTGGAGTTTCAATCCCTCAGCGCGCGCGCATCCAGGTTCCATCGGGCCAGAACGCGTGGAATGCAAAGGCAAAGATCACATCGTGCGGGACGTCCTGACCGGACGCATTGCGCACCCGGATCTGCCCTACATCCCGACCGCTTGCGATCTGCGGCGTGTCGAGGGCCGAGGCCGCACCCGCCTGCCAGGTGATCGTCACGCCAGCCTCTTCGACCGAGCCTTCCAGCGCCAAACGCTCCAACGTCCAGGCCCGGTCGCCCACCCGCACAACGCGGGCGAGCGGGCTGATGCCGTGGGGCGGTTCCTCCCCGCTATAAAGAAAGGGCCAGCCTGAGCTGTCGTAGCCCACATACGGGTTGCGCCCATAGGCCCGGCCATATCCACGCGGCTCAGCCATGACCACACCATCAGGATGGGCTGCCCGGAAGCTATTCCAGCTTTCCAGCCAGCCCGGCAATTCGCGCAGACGCGTTCCGGCGTGGACCCCGACGATGCCCTCGCCCACGGCCTGTTGCCACCAGCTTTCCGTTTCGCGGTCGTACATGATCATGTCGGAATGGCGCAGGTTGCCTGAGACGCCAAAGCTGAGAACTTGCCCCTCCACCTCGCGCGCGAAGACCATGGCCGAATTGCAAAGCGGGCAATAGGTGACAGCAAAGGGGAAGCCGCCGACCTCATCATTCACGATCTCATGCCACGTCAGGTAACGCAGCGGATAGGCCCGCGCGGCGGTGCCCTCGAAATCAACGGTCAGGACAGGCTCCGCCCCGTCCAGGCCCCGCTCTCGTCCCACGGCAATCATGCGTGGGCCATCGATGGCAGGGATCCCGTCACGCGGCACACCGCCCGAGCGGACTTCGCCCAGATCAATTGTTGCCGTGCTGAAATCGGTGTTGGGCCAGCCAGCGGTCGGATCAAGCCGCTGCGCTGCGGCGGGTGATCCGGTCAGCACGCCTGACACGAGTAGCAACGCCATCAGTGTGCGCATAAGGCCCCCTCCACGAAAATGGGCGCGCCGTCGCCCGGCGCGCCCACTTATCTTGTCGGTCTGCGCGTGGGCTGCAAAGCCCACCTCACACAGAAGTGCGCAGGCGAGAGCCTATTCCAACTCCACCTCTTCATCCTCTTCCGGGGGCGGTGCGACCGGGTCATCGTCACGGACCCGAAGGGCCGTCATGCGGTCAGGTTCGCCCACCACCGCGCCGTTGCGGCCACGGCCCCTGCGGATCAGGTCCACGATTTCCATGCCCTCTACGACCTGCCCGACGATGGTGTAGCCCCCATCAAGATGCGGCGCAGGCTCGAACATGATGAAGAATTGGCTGTTCGCCGAGTTTGGGTTATTCCCCCGCGCCATCCCGATCATGCCACGCTCGAACGAAATCTCGTCGGAGAATTCCGCAGGCAAATCAGGGTATTGCGAGCCCCCGCGCCCGGCATAACGCATGTCCTGGCCGAGACGGCCAAATTCCACATCACCGGTTTGCGCCATGAAGCGGTCGATCACGCGGTGGAACACCACATCATCATAGGCCCCCTCGCTCGCCAGCGTTGTGATACGCTCAACGTGCAACGGCGCCGTTTCCTCGAACAGGTCGATGATGATTGTGCCTTGCGCCTCACCATCCACGTCGATCTCAAGCCCTGTGGCCCCAACCGGCCCCGCAGCCAAAGCTGCGAGGACGGCCACAGGCCGAAGGAGGGCAAGACCCGCCTTACGCATCAGCAGCGACCTTCACCGTGATCATCATGTCAGGCTCCGCTGGCGGCTCACCCCGGGTGATGGCGTCCACATGCTCCATCCCGTCGATGACGTTTCCGTAAACGGTGTATTGGCCGTTCAGGAAATCATTGTCCTTGAAGTTGATAAAGAACTGGCTGTTGGCCGAATTCGGGTTGGAAGAGCGCGCGGCGCCGAGCGACCCGCGGGCGTGGGGAATGCGCGAGAATTCTGCTGGAAGGTCCGGCTTGTCCGACCCACCGGTGCCCGCCATACGCAGGTTTGCGGCATCCTTGCCATGCTGCACGTCACCCGTCTGCGCCATGAACCCGTCGATCACACGGTGGAAGACCACGCCGTCATAGGCCCCTTCGCGGGCCAGTTCCTTCATCCGCTCCACATGCTTGGGTGCCACATCGGGCAGAAGCTCGATGGTGACAGTGCCACCCTTCAATTCCATCAGGATCGTGTTTTCGGGATCTTTGATATCGGCCAATTTGGCTCTCCTTATGTCAATTCCAGCCCACTCAGCGTGGGAATTTCTCAAGCAGCGCGGCGTTTACCGGCGGTGTCACGAATTGCGAGACGTCCCCGCCCAAACGCGCGATTTCCTTCACCAGTTTTGAGGCAATGGCCTGATGCTCGGCCTCCGCCATCAAGAAGACAGTTGTCACGGACGCATCCAGTTTCCGGTTCATGCCAACCATCTGGTATTCATATTCAAAGTCCGCAACCGCGCGCAGGCCGCGGATGATGAATTCCGCCCCCACGTCGCGGGCGCAATCGATCAACAGGTTTTCAAAGGGATGGGCGACGATTTCCGTCCCGAACGCCTCGGTCATCTTGGCGCACTCAGCCTCGACCATCGCGACCCGTTCTTCCAAAGTGAACAAGGGTCCTTTGTCACGGTTTATGGCGACACCGATGACAAGCTTGTCGACCAATTTGCAGGCACGTTTGATGATATCGACATGCCCCAATGTAATTGGGTCGAATGTGCCGGGATAAAGGCCTGTGCGCATGGGATCCCTCCGCCGTCTTTCCGGGCGGCACGGGAACACGATTGCGGCCCGATTTGCAACCGGATCGCCAGCGCTATTGCAGGGTTGGCATCAAAAGCCCTTGATCATGCCTTCCAGGGCTTCCTTCTCCATCGCCAATTCCGCCAGTTGCGCCTTCACCACATCACCGATGGAGATCAGGCCAACCATCTCGTTGCCCTCCATCACCGGCATGTGCCGGAACCGGCCCTTTGTCATCTTGCCCAACACGCTGTCGACGGTTTCATCGCGTGTGGCAGAGATGATCTTCGACGTCATGAGGCTGTCCACCGGGTCTGCCAGGCACCCTGGCCCGTTTGCACCGATCGCACGCACAATATCCCGTTCAGACAGGATGCCGGCCATCTGTTTGCCGTCGGAGGAGACGACGAGCGCCCCGATCTTGCGGCTGGACAGGGTCTTCGCCGCCTCGCCCACGCTTGATCCTGGCGTCACGGTAACGACGCCATCATCGGATTTGTCCTTGAGAATTTGTTGAACAAGCATCGGGTGCCTCCTTGGTTGGTCGCGCGTCCCTTGGGCCAAGCGTGGGTCCGAAGGCCGTGATCTGTCAAGTTTTCTGGAAGCATTGCGCGGCGTTAGGCTGATGCCAGCCCCTCAAGCCGCGCGATTTCAGCCTGCAAACCGGACCTGAGCAGCGACGCGACGCGGTCCAGCCGCACGTCTCTCTGCCCCTTGTGGCGCACAAGCCAGAATGTCCGCGTCAGCGCGACCTCGTCCGGCAAAACCCGCTGCAATTCGGGCGCTGTGGGCAGGGCAAAGTCATGGACAACCGCCAACCCGCCCCCTGCCCGCGCCATCTGGAGCTGGACAGAAATTGATGTTGAGGCCAGTGCCACACGTGTCACACCCAAGGCACCCAGATAGTCGAGTTCTGCATCAAAGATCATGTCCGGGATATACCCGATCATGGGGGCAGTCTTGAGCGCGCCAAGGCTGTTCGGCGCGCCATGTTGTGCCAGCCAGTCCTGTGACGCGGCCAGCGACAGGCGGTAATCGCTCAGCTTTTCCGCCTGCAGCCGTGCCGTGTCGGGTTTCGACACGGTGATCGCAAAGTCCGCTTCACGCCGTGACAGGTTGACAACGCGCGGCAGCGCCACGATTTGCAGGTCAAGATGGGGATGCTGATGGCTGATCGCGGCACAGACCTGCGGCAGCAGATAGGTTGCGCAGCCATCGGGCGCACCGATGCGGATCGGGCCGGAGAGCGTCTCACCCGCGCCTGAAAGGGCACCCATGCCGCGGTCAAGCGCGGCCTCGGCCTCCTCCGCGTGGGCCAGAAGGAGCTGGCCCGCTTCCGTCAGCCGATAGCCTTGCGGCGATTTCAGGAACAAAGGCGCGCCTGCCACATCCTCCAGCCGCGCGATGCGGCGCGCGATTGTGGCGGGGTCCAGACGCAAGGCTGCCTTCGCTGCCGTCAGGCTTTCGGCCCGCGCCGTTGCCAGAAATACGCGCAGATCATCCCAGTTCATTCTTGCATCCTTGCAAAATGATCCTGCGAACCTGTCGCTTTTCCCGGCGGAAATGCAAGGCTATTGTCTGCGCAAATGGTTTTCGCGCTTGGGAGAGAGCAAATGGAACAGATCGGTCATTGGATTAACGGCAAACACGTCGCGGGCACGTCCGGGCGCACGGCGGATGTATGGAACCCCGCCACGGGTGAAGTGCAGGCACAAGTGGCCCTGGCCTCCAAAGCCGAGCTGGACGCCGCCGTCGCCGATGCCGCCAAGGCGCAGCCTGCTTGGGCCGCCACCAACCCCCAACGCCGCGCGCGGGTGATGATGAAGTTCGTCAGCCTCCTGCAGCGCGACATGGACAAACTGGCCGAGGCGCTGTCACGCGAACATGGCAAGACCATCCCGGACGCCAAGGGCGACGTGCAGCGCGGTCTTGAAGTGGTCGAATTCTGCATCGGCGCGCCCCACATGCTGAAAGGCGAATTCACCGACAGCGCCGGCCCCGGCATCGACATGTATTCGCTACGCCAGCCCATCGGCGTGGCCGCCGGCATCACGCCGTTCAACTTCCCCGCCATGATCCCGATGTGGAAAATGGCGCCCGCGCTTGTCTGCGGCAACGCCTTCATCCTCAAGCCGTCTGAGCGTGATCCTTCGGTCCCGCTGATGCTGGCCGAACTGATGCAGGAAGCGGGCCTGCCCGACGGCCTGTTGCAGGTTGTGAATGGTGACAAGGAAAGCGTTGACGCGATCCTCGATAACGAGACGATCTCGGGCATCGGCTTTGTCGGCTCCACCCCAATCGCGGCGTACATCTACGAGCGTGGCTGCGCCAACGGCAAGCGCGTTCAGTGCTTCGGCGGCGCCAAGAACCACATGATCATCATGCCGGATGCGGACATGGATCAGGCCGCCGATGCGCTGGTGGGCGCGGGCTATGGCGCTGCGGGCGAACGCTGCATGGCGATCTCCGTGGCCGTTCCGGTGGGGGACGAAACCGCCGACCGCCTGATCGAGAAACTGGTCCCGAAGATCGAAGCGCTGAAAGTCGGCCCCTACACCTCGGGTGACGACGTCGACTACGGCCCCGTGGTCACGCCAATGGCCAAGGAAAATATCCAACGCCTTGTGCAATCGGGCGTCGATGCGGGCGCGGAGCTGGTCGTAGATGGCCGCAATTTCAACTTGCAAGGCTATGAGGACGGCTTCTTCGTTGGCCCGCACCTGTTCGACCGCGTCACACCGGACATGGAGATCTACCAGAAGGAGATCTTCGGGCCGGTCCTCAGCACCGTGCGCGCGGGCTCCTACGAGGAAGCGCTGAAACTCGCGATGGACCACGAATATGGCAATGGCACCGCGATCTTCACTCGCGATGGGGACGCCGCGCGCGACTTTGCGAACCGCGTGAACGTTGGCATGGTGGGCATTAACGTGCCGATCCCCGTGCCGCTGGCCTACCATACCTTTGGCGGTTGGAAGAAATCGGTCTTCGGTGATCTGAACCAACACGGGCCCGACGCCTTCCGCTTCTACACGCGAACCAAAACCGTCACCTCGCGCTGGCCGTCGGGCATCAAGGAAGGCGGGGAATTCACCATTCCCGTGATGGAATAACAGGACTAGACGATTTCAGCCGCCCACACACGGGCGGCTGTTCTACCGGGGCGAGCCAACACCATGCCGATCACCTACGACATCTACCCCAATCGCGGCCTTGTCGTCGTGGCTTATTCGGGTCGTGCCGAGATTGATGAGACAGCGCGCGTCTTTGCCGAGTTTGCGCAACACCCCGATGCTGCCCCAGGGCAAAAGCACCTTTTGGATCTTTCTCGGGTGACGGAGGTCGAAAATGACATGCCGCGCCTGATGGCCCTTCAGGCGCAAAAGGCCGGCGAAATGGCGCTGCCGATCTTCCCGGCGATGCTGGTCTATTACTGTCCGACGCCGGTCTCCAGGCGGATGGCAGAGATGGTTTACAAAAGCTGGGATGGCGTGGGCGGGCCAACGGTCGCGATGATCGAGGATGAGGCAGAAGCGCTCGCCCTTGTCGGATGTACTGAGACGCGCATCGCCGACCTCAGACGCCACGTGTCGGAGGATTGAGCGGCCCGGTTTTTTGGGGGCCGCTCTGGGACAGACCTATCGGTTCAGGTATTCCAACAAGCTGACGGTGCCCGACCGGTCAGCGTCATAGGCCGCCAATTCGGCGCGGCCTTCGAATTGCAGGCCGCAAGTGCTCGCCAGGCCCCTGACCTCTTCCGCCTCAACCTGCGCCAGGCAAGCACCCGATAAACGGGCCATTTCATCGGCATCAAGCGCGCCATATTCGAGCGCCCAGTAAAGCTCGACCGCGACCACCTCATCCAGCGTCAGCAGCCCATTCTCGTCGATATCGGCATGCAGGAAATCATCGGCCCAGTCCCGGATGTTGACGGCCTCGAACTCGGAATAGGAAACATCCGCGCTTTGGTCGACATCCGCACGGTTCAACTGATACGCGGCATAGGCCGACAGTGTGCAGGGCTCTTCTTGTTCTGCGCAATCGGGCTCAGCCTGCCAATCGTCGGCGAGGAAGGTCTCAACCTCCGGCAAGGTGATGCGACCATCGCCGTTTTCGTCGACCTCCGCGAAGAAGATGCGGATTTCGGCGTTTGCCATGGCGGGTGACTGCGCTGAGACCATGTAAATAAAGGCCAAAGCGAGGATCGGCAGGGCGAATGCAAGCGCGCGCAAAGCGCGTGTGTAGGTGGATCTGAGCATGATGGGCTCTCCGGTGATGGGTTGCGGTTGACCGCGCCCATCCACCTCGCCCTCGATCAGGCCGCGCACCATTTCAGACATCGAACGCCCCTTGCCGTCGCTGACCCGCGCCAGGGCGGATTTCAACTCGGGCGAGAGGCGGATTTCGATGGTCTCAGTCTTCTTCGACATGTGGTGGCCTCCGGTGATCTGCAGGCAATTGGATGGGTTTGGTGCCGCAAGGCTTGAGCCCATCTTTGCGTGCAATATAGGCCCGTTCGCGCCCTGACGGGACAAGTTTCGTGTCCGGACACTTTATTTTATTGGTGTCAGGGCAAAAAAAGACCCCCGGAACAGGTCCGGGGGCTAGTCCAACAGGGAGGGAGAATTCGGGGGGTTACCGGCCAACAACGGCCCAAGGCGTTCCGGGAGGGGCAACACCAGCAACGTCGCCGGGTGCAGTGAACTCGGTGCTTCCAGGGGAAAGGTTGCCACGTGTTTCCGCGTTGGCAGCCGCGCCGAAGACGAAGGTGCCGAGGACAGCGATGGTCAGAATGGAGCGGATCAACATGGGTTCAGGTCCTTTCGAAGTTGTCGTTAATCTACTTCGACCGACGCCCGACCGCGATTGCGGGAATCCCTACGTTTGGGCAATCAGAGGTCAGGAAAACCCGTCCATTTGGACGCATATGCGTTCACTTGAACGGATTTTTCGCGAAAAAAGCGTTCATGTGAACGCTTTTTCCAAGCTCGCAGAGCGGTGCGGCGATCAGCTTGCACGCACGGTCACGTCCAGTCCGAAATCCGCGCCCGCCGGTGTCGCGCGCGTGGCGATCAGCGCCTGCAACTGGCCGGAGGTTGAGCCACGGAACACCGCGCCCGCCGACATCGCCGCAACGATCATTGCGGCCAGTCCGGCGCCCGCATCCTGATCACCGCCGACAAGCGCCGAGACCTCAGCCGTAAGACCGCCATCGACGCTGAACACGGCAGTCGCACCACCGGCGGTTGCGTTGTTCAGGGTCCAGCGGGTCACGTAGCTGTCGAGGCCATTATGGCCTTCATAGTGAATGCCGATGCGGCTGTTGGAGCCTGCGGCCATGATCCGGCTGACGGCATTTGCACCGAACTGCGCCTGAACGCTGGGTCCGTTGGTGAAATCCATCGTCAAGCGACCATTCCCACCCGCGCCGAAGCCGGGGATCGTAAAGCTGCCGGACGAGGAAAAGCCGGGCGCCTCCAGCAGGGCGGAGCCGGTGGAAGCAGCGGCGGCGGGCAGACCGGAGAGTGTCAGCAGGGCCGGAGCAGCAAGAAGAGACGTCGATAGAAAAGCGCGGCGGTTCATGGGTTGGGGTCCTTATCAAATGTTGTGTTTCAAATTGCCCCGATCGCGGGGAACACCAGTGAAATGCCGCATTCCGGCGGCGCACGCGATTGCGGAAATCCGGAGCGACGGAAATCCCTTGTCCATCCGTAGGGGCGCTTTTCCTTGCCATATCCCCACCCCCGGACCACCCTACCACATAGGGAGGCCCGCTATGGCTCAACACTTCGCCGACGATCACTTCACCCTCGGGATCGAGGAGGAATATTTGCTGGTGGACCGCGAATCCTACGATCTGGCAGAGGCTCCGGCAGGTTTGATGGAGGCTTGCACAGCAGAGTTGGAGGGCCAGGTCAGCCCGGAATTCCTGAAATGCCAGATCGAGGTCGGCACCGGCATCTGCCCCACAATCGCAGATGCGCGTGCTGATCTGAGGCGGCTGCGCAGTACGGTGGCCGCCTGCGCCGCAAAGTTCGGCCTCGCCCCGATCGCTGTATCCTGCCATCCGTTTGCCGACTGGAAGGATCAGAAGAACACCGATCGCGACCGCTACAACCAACTGGCCCGGGATCTGGGCGGTGTGGTGTCGCGTATGTTGATCTGCGGCGCCCATTGCCATGTCGGATTGCCGGACGAAGACCTTCGCGTCGATGTCATGCGTCAATTGACCTATTTCCTGCCGCACCTTCTGGCGCTGTCGACGTCTTCGCCCTTCTGGCAGGGGCGCGATACGGGGTTGGCCTCCTACCGGCTGACCGTGTTCGACAACCTGCCCCGCACCGGCCTGCCGCCGAATTTCGGATCTTTCGGGGAATATCGGCGCACGGTCGATGTTCTGATCGACCTGGGTCTGATCGAAGACACCTCCAAAATATGGTGGGACTTGCGCCCGTCCGCCAACTTCCCAACGCTTGAGACGCGGATTTGCGATGTCTCCCCCCGGCTGGAGGATCAACTGGCGCTTGCGGCTTTGATCCAATGCCTTGTGCGCATGTTATGCCGGTTGCGGGGCCTGAACCAAAGGTGGCGCGTCTATGACCGTTTCCTCGTGAACGAAAACCGTTGGCGGGCGCAGCGATACGGCGTGTCGGAAGGGTTGATCGACTTCGGACGGGGCGAGGTCGTGGCAATGCCGGAACTTATAGACGAGTTGATCATGTTGACCGCGGAGGATGCCGAAGCGCTTGGCTGCGCGGATGATGTCGAACGCCTTCGACGCATGGCCCAACAAACCAGCGCGGATCGACAGAGGGCCGTGCTGAAGGGCACATTGGATGCAGGTGGGGATCATGGGGCCGCGATGCGGTCGGTGGTTGAACATCTGGTCGATGAATTCCACGCCGATCTGTGACCGAACAAACCGGAGATTGATATGTATCGCCTTGCTGCCATCGTCGTGGCGCTGATCGCCGCGCTTCACCTTTACATTGCGTGGTTTGAGATCTTCGCCTGGACCACGCGGGGGCCTGAGATATTCACGAGTTTCCCAGAGGACCTGTTTGAACCGACCGTGACGCTTGCGGCCAATCAGGGCCTCTATAACGGGTTCTTGGCGGCCGGATTGATCTGGTCGCTGCTGATCCGCGACCCGGTCTGGCGGATCAATGTGGCGATCTGTTTCCTGTTGTTCGTGGCCGTGGCGGGCATCTTCGGGGCAGCAACCGCATCGCCGCGCATCCTGCTGGTCCAGACCGTGCCTGCCGTGATCGGGCTGGCCTTGTGTTTTCTGGCCAGTCGGAAGGCGTGACGCAGAGCTTGCAACATTGCTGCAAGACTCGTTAATTAAACGGGCGTTCAATTCTTTTGGGAGGGGGACCATGGAGATTGGCGAAGGACAAGTAGCCTTGATCGGTTTTGGCGGAGCAATCGTTTTGCTTGTCTGGAATCTAACTAACAAGGCCTATGCCAAGGCCTATTTGGACTGGTTATCGATGCGTGATCCGTTCGGCTGGACCCTCTGGCGTGAGCATACATGGAGGCATTTGAGCCCATTCCTGTTCCTGCTCGGCGCCTTCCTAATCGGTCTGAAAACTCAGGGATAGGACTATGGATTTTGCACTCAGCGAAGAGGCTACGGCCATTTACGACATGGCCCGCGCCTTTGGCGAGGCCGAGATAGCGCCGCACGCCCTGGCCTGGGAGCGGGAGGGGACGATCCCCAAGGAGCTTTGGCCCAAGCTGGCGGAACTGGGCTTTGCGGGCCTTTACGTATCGGAGGAGAATGGCGGATCGGGCCTGAGCCGGCTGGAGGCGACGCTGGTGTTCGAGGCGCTGTCGGAGAGCTGCGCCTCCGTCGCGGCGTTCCTGTCGATCCACAATATGTGCGCCAAGATGATCGAGAGCTTCGGTTCGGACGACCTGCGCGCGCGCTTCCTGCCCCCTGCCCTGACCATGGACACGGTCTTTTCCTATTGCCTTACGGAGCCCGGTTCAGGCTCGGACGCGGCTGCGCTGAAGACGCGCGCCGAGCGCACGAACGAGGGCTATCTGTTGACCGGCACCAAGGCGTTCATCTCGGGCGGCGGCTATTCCGACGCCTACATCGTGATGTGCCGCACGGGCGAGGATGGCCCCAAGGGCGTATCGGCCATGGTGGTCGAGGATGGCGCAGAGGGGCTGTCGTTCGGGGGCTTGGAAGACAAGATGGGCTGGCGGTCGCAACCCACGCGGCAAGTGCAGTTGGATGCCTGCGCGGTGCCGGCAGGCAACCTGTTGGGCGAGGAAGGCAAGGGCTTTCGTTATGCCATGGCGGGGCTGGATGGCGGGCGGCTGAACATCGCGGCTTGCTCGCTGGGGGCGGCGGCGGCAGGCCTGCGCGCGACTTTGGCCTATATGGGGGAGCGCAAGGCGTTCGGGCAGAGCATCGACCAATTCCAGGCGTTGCAATTCCGGCTGGCGGACATGGAAATTGAGCTTGAGGCCGCATGCGTGTTCTTGCGACAGGCGGCGTGGAAGCTGGACACTGGCGCGGCGGACGCGACGAAGGCCTGCGCGATGGCCAAGAAATTCTGCACCGAGGCGGGATCGCGGATCGCGGACCAATGCCTGCAATTGCATGGCGGCTACGGCTACTTGGCGGATTATGGGATCGAGAAGATCGTGCGTGATTTGCGAGTGCATCAGATCCTCGAAGGCACCAATGAGATCATGCGGATGATCGTAGCCCGTCAGATGCTGGCAGAGCGGGGCTAGGCGAAGCAGATGGATTTTCGTACGAAAATCCGCACGTGCGATTATTCGTACGAATAATCGGCAGGAGGCAAAATTGAGCGACGATATTCACATCCGGATTGACGGATGCGCCGGGCGGATCACGCTGAACCGGCCCCAGGCGCTGAATGCGGTGACCTACAAGATGTGTCTGGAGATCGACGCAGCGCTGGACACTTGGGCCGAGGATGACCGGGTCACGCTCTTGGTGATCGATGCGGTGGGCGAGCGCGCCTTTTCTGCCGGTGGCGACATTCAGGAGATGTATGATACCGGCTCGGCCGGGGATTTCGCCTATGGGCGCAAGTTCTGGGCCGATGAATACCGGATGAATGCCAAACTGTTCCGCTTCCCCAAACCTGTGGTGACGTTCCTGCAGGGCTTCACGATGGGCGGCGGGGTCGGCGTGGGCTGCCACGGCTCGCACCGGATTGTCTGCGAAAGCTCTCAGATCGCGATGCCGGAATGCGGGATCGGGTTGGTGCCGGATGTGGGCGGCACGCTGCTGCTGGCGCGCGCACCGGGACGGTTGGGCGAGTATCTGGGGGTGACCGCCGCGCGGATGGGACCGGGCGACGCAATCCATGCGGAATTTGCCGACTATTTCGTTCCGGAGGCCGGGTGGGAGGCCCTGAAGGCCGAGCTTGTCGAGACCGGGGATTGGGAGGCCGTGGATCGGGCCGCACAGGACGCGCCCGAAAGCCCGCTGAAAGACGCGCAGCCAGTGCTGGATCGGCTGTTCTCGGGCGAGACGCTCCGCGATGTGGTCTCGGACCTTGCGGCCAGTGATGCGCCCGAGGCGCGGGAGGCAGAGGCGCTGATGGCGCGGAACTCACCACTGGCCATGGCTTGTGCCGTTGAATTAGTGCACCGGGCGCGCGGGGCGGATGATATCGCGATATCGCTGCGCAACGAGTACCGGTTCACGGCCCGCTCGATGGAGCATGGGGATTTCATCGAAGGCATCCGCGCCGCGATCATCGACAAGGACCGGGCACCAAAATGGCGCCATGACGGGCCTTTGGCCGTGGCGGCCGTGGACGTTGCGAACATGCTGCGCCCCTTGGGTGTGGACGAATGGAAGCCGTGAGGGAGGGCTGAGCCATGAAGATCGGGTTTGTCGGGCTGGGAAATATGGGCGCGCCAATGGCGGAGAACCTGGCCAGCGCGGGCCACGAGGTCGTTGGGTTCGACACCGCCGACGGTGTGGGCACGGCCCCCTCGGCGGCGGCGGCTGCGGACGGCGCGGATGTCGTCATCACGATGCTGCCCAACGGCGCGATCCTGCGCGTTGTGGCGGCGGAAGTGATCCCGGCGATGCGGACGGGCGCGGTTTTTGTGGATTGCTCGACCGTTGAAGTGGACGCCGCGCGTGAGGTCGCAGCGCAGGCAGAGGCTGCGGGGCTGGGATGGCTGGATGCACCGGTCTCAGGCGGTGTGGGCGGTGCGGCGGCAGGGACGCTGACCTTTATGGTGGGCGGATCGGAGGCGGCGTTTGAGACCGTCACGCCGCTGTTCGACATCATGGGCCAGAAGGCGGTTCTGTGCGGGCCTGCGGGCAATGGGCAGGCCGCGAAGATCTGCAACAACATGATCCTGGGCGTGACGATGATTGCAACGTGTGAGGCCTTTGCGATGGCCGACAAGCTGGGGCTGTCGCGGGATGCGATGTTCAATGTCGTCTCAACGTCGAGCGGCTATTCGTGGACGATGAACGCCTATTGCCCGGCACCAGGCGTGGGGCCGCAAAGCCCCGCTGACAATAACTATCAACCGGGCTTCGCGGCGGAGTTGATGTTGAAGGATCTGGGCCTCAGCCAGGCTGCGGCAGAGGCTGCGGATGCGGATACTCCGATGGGCAAAGCGGCGTTGGAGCTGTATCGGCGCTTCGTCGAGGACGAAGACGGGAGGGGGCGGGATTTCTCGGCCATGTTGCCTCGGTTCGAGGGGCGTGGGCGGGATCGCTAGGCAGGGTTGCAAGGTTGCAACCATGGGTTAAATCGCTGACAAGAAACGATTTTGCCTATGTCGCTTACCTTTGATTAACCACGATCACCCATGCGAGGCGCGGCTATCGGCGGGCGCCTCTTCCCGTTCAAACATGCCGTAGTCGCGGATCACGGAGGCAATCCGTAAGCGGTAATTGTCGAATATCCCGCCCCTGCCTTTCGCCTGCGCCTTGCGATGCGCGGCGAGCGTGCGCCAGCGTTCAACGGCCGCCTCATCCTCGAAAAACGACAGGGACAGGATCTTGGTCGGGTCCATCAGGCTCTGGAACCGCTCGACCGAGATGAAACCTTCGACTTCGTCGATCATCGGACGCATCTCGGCGGCGATGTCAAAGTAATCGTCGCGGCGGTCGGCCTTTGGGTGAACTTCGAAAATGACGGCGATCATGCGGGCGCTCCATGGGGCTGTGATACTTGTTTTAACCACGTTCTGTCTTCGCGCAGAAGAAACCGTTCGGACTGCGCAAATTCGTAGTTCTCGCGCCCCAGCGGGTCAGCGGCGAGGCGGTTGCGGTAGGCCTCGTAGGCCGCGAGGCTTTCGATGTTGTAGATGCCGTAGGCCAGCGTGGACGAGCCTTCATGCGGCGCGTAATAGCCGATCAGATCGGCGCCGCAGCGCGGGATCGCCTGCCCCCAATTCTGTGCATAGCGGGTGAATGCGGCCTTCTTGGTCGGATCGATCTGATAGCGGATGATACATGTCAGCATGGTGTCTCCTATCCTTTGCTTTCCCCGTTCTAAGCCATTGCCGTGCATGGATGCTTCGATTACGGTCGAACTATGAAAGATGGTCCTGACATTGCCCGCATTGCCGCCCTGATCGGCGACCCGGCCCGCGCGAACATGCTGACCGCGTTGATGAGCGGCAAGGCGTTGACAGCGACCGAGCTGGCCCGCGAGGCCGGCGTGACGGCGCAGACAGCCTCCAGCCATCTGGGGAAATTACACGCCGGTGGGCTGATCGAGGAACGTCGTCAGGGGCGACACAAATATGTGTCGCTGGCCAATGACGATATCAGCCGCGTGTTGGAGGCGCTGATGGGTGTCGCCGCCGGTGCCGGGCATCTGCGCACACGGACCGGCCCCCGGGACGATGCGCTGCGCCATGCGCGTGTTTGCTATAATCACCTGGCGGGGCATCGGGGCACGCAGATGTATGACGGGCTGATTGCAGGCGGGCATCTCGTCAACGGCACGTTGACGGACAAAGGTGCCGCGCTGGTCACGGACCTTGGGGTCGATCTTGCGGCTTTGGCCGCACAGCGCGCGCCGCTGTGTCGGGACTGCCTGGATTGGAGCGAGCGGCGCACGCACCTTGCCGGATCGCTTGGCCGGGCCCTTCTGGCGCGTTTCATTGAAGCCGGATGGGCGCGCCGTGATGCGCATAGCCGCGCCATTCACTTTACGCCAAAGGGTGTCGAGGGCTTTGAGGCCGCGTTTTGCGGCTGATTCCCGACCCAGAGGATGGCCGCGCAAGAAAATAATAGCGTGTGGGTGCGAATTGTGGCATATATGTCCACGACACTCCAAGATATGTCCGCATTTCCGGTTCCGGACCCAGCATATTGAAGGTGCACCTCGTACAATGCTGCCGGAGCCTTCGGGCACCCCGTGTCAGAGACCGCCCTGTCGCTCGCGCAGGGCGGTTTTCTGTGAGGGGCTTTCTGGATGTCTTGGAACCGCCAATTCTGCTGCGGTTTTGTGCCTGAGCGTGGCGAGGAATTGATCCAGCCTTCTATAGGACGCCTCCATCCCCGCGGGCATATCTTGCATCAGCACGAGTTCCCGCGTTGCAGCGTCCGGGTAGACGATCCGGGTTGTGACCCGTGTCCCGCCATCTGACCGGTCTTCGAACGTGACGGCATTTCTGGTTTGGTCGCCCATCTCACCGCCGCCATCGCCAAGGTGGAAACTTTGCCTGTCGACCATCACGCGCAAGGGCTTCACCTGGTGGTAGACGCCGGTGATCCCAAGCACATCGCCAGTTTGGGGATTGCGCCAGGACCATTCATAGGACCCGCCCCGGCGCGCATCGACGCGACAATGCTGCATCTGCCAGCCGTTTGGCCCAAGCAGCCAGCGTTTGAGCAGGGCCGCATGGGTGAAGGCCTGCCACACATGCACCCGTGGTCCCGCGAAATCCCGGGCCACGATGAGCGTGTCCACCCCTTCGCGTTTCACATTCAATGGCTTTTGCACATCATACCTCATCACCCAATGCAGGCGGGCGGTTCTGCCCTGTCGAGCAACCTTAGACGGCGCATCGCTAGGATTTGGTTAATGGCCGAGCGGCGGAAAAATCGGCAGAATGTAAAAAAGATTTACTTTACCTCTTGCCAGCGCGGCACGGCCTCCCATATGAGTTAATGTGATTAACATTTACATTCACGGCAACACTGAAACCAAGGAGACAGAGCATGACCACGACAACCGCCCCCGCCCTTCCCGCCGAGGCCCAGGGCTGGTTCCGCAAGGCGGAAAATTGGCTTGATGACCGTGGCAAAGGCGCATGGATCGCCGCCATGGTGTTGGGCTTCATCTTTTTCTGGCCAATTGGTCTTGCCCTTCTGGCCTATATGATCTGGAGCAAACGCATGTTCAACGGAAGCTGTTCGTCCCGCCGTCACGCCCATCGCGGGCACAAATTCCGCACCTCTGGCAACAGCGCCTTTGACGCCTACAAGGCCGACACTCTGCGCCGTCTGGAAGATGAGCAGGAGGCGTTTGAAAGCTTCCTGAACCGTCTGCGCGACGCCAAGGACAAGCAGGAATTCGACCAGTTCATGGACGACCGCAAGAAAAACGCAGACGGCGAAGACGCCGCTGCCTGATAGGATGGCCGGGCTCACAAACCATGTGGGACCGGCTTTTCGTAACCCCAAACGCGCGCCCGGCGCGTGACCAAGGACAGTTGAGATGACACAAGGAAGCACGCCCCCCCTCGCCCGTATTCCGACCTCGGTTCAGGTCTTTTCGATCATCCTATACGCGGGCTTCGCGATTTCTGTGTCGATCACGGCCATGGCGATGTTTGGTCTTGTGGGCCTGGCCCTGGCCGCACTTTTCGCCTGGCAATGGGGACGCATCCCTGCCGTCAGCGGGCGCTTTGCGCTGGAAACAGGGGTCGCCGCGTTGCGCCCGGATGTGCCGACCGAGGGCACGTCTTCCGGCAACAGCAGTTTCGACGCCTACCGCGCCACGCTGCTGGATCGGCTTGAGAAAGAGCAATCGCAGTTCGAGGGCTTTCTCGATCGCCTGCGCGACGCCAAGGACAAGCACGAATTCGACCAGTTCATGGATGACCGCGCCCGCGACCAGCGCCGGGCCGTCACGACCGCTGAGGCCTGAACCACTTTCTCCGGGGACGCCCCCCGCCCCGCAGGCCCCAGCATCCCAACCCCGTGCCTGTCCATCCCTTCGGGCACGGGGTCTCTTTTCAAACGCTTCGGAAACCCCCATGTCCACACCCATGACCAATCTGCCTGATCCAATCTACGACACGGCCTATTATGAGGGCGTCCTTCCCAAGCGCTTTTTCGCGTGGGTCATTGATGCAGCTCTGATCTTCACGGCCATGATCCTGTTGAGCATTTTCACCGCGGGCATCGCGTTTGTCCTGTGGATCCCCGTGCACGCCATCCTCGCCTTCCTCTACCGCTGGATCACGATCAAGAACCGCTCGGCGACGTTCGGCATGCGGGTGATGAATATCGAGCTTCGCAACCGCGCAGGCCACCAGCTGACCGAGAAGGAGGCCGCACTCCACACGCTTGTCTTCCTGGTCGGAGCGATGATCCTGCTTGTGCAGATCATTTCTGTTGCGATGATGATCGGGCGCCCGTTGAACCGCGGCCTTGCCGACGAAATCACCGGCGCGGTGATGTTAAACCGCCCGAGCTAGGCCGCATCAGCGGTAACGGTGTTTGAGAATTCAGTTGCGGGCAAGGGGCTTATCCGGCACCCTGCCCGCGAAATATCGGACGCTTATCGATGCGCCATACACTGCCCATTGCGCCGCAATTCTATGTGACGGCTCCGCAAGCCTGCCCGTATCTTGACGGACGGCGGGAACGGAAGCTGTTTACCGCGCTGCAAGGCGATCAGGCCGAAAAGCTCAACAATTCGCTGTCGAAACAAGGCTTCCGCCGGTCGCAGAATGTGCTTTATCGCCCGTCGTGCACCGATTGCGCGGCCTGTCTGTCCGCGCGCATCCGCGTGGCGGATTTCGCGCCCAAACGCGGCCATAAACGCATCGCCAAGCGCAATGCGCATCTGCAGCGCAACCCGCGCTCGGCCTGGGCCACGGAAGAGCAATATGCGCTTTTCCGGTCCTACCTCGATGCTCGCCACGCCGACGGCGGCATGGCCGATATGGATGTTTTTGAGTTCGCAGCCATGATCGAGGAAACCCCGGTGCGCACCCGCGTGATCGAATACCGCGATCCCGGCGCAGAGGAAGATCTGGCGGCCGTCTGCCTGACCGACATCCTCGATGACGGCCTCAGCCTCGTCTATTCGTTTTTCGCGCCGGAACTGCACAAGAACTCACTTGGCACCTACGTGATCCTGGATCACATCAACCTCGCGCGCGAGGCCGGGCTTCCTTACGTCTACCTGGGCTATTGGGTGCCGGGCAGCGACAAAATGGGCTACAAGGCCAGCTTCCCGGCGCTGGAGGTTTATGTCGGCGGGCAGTGGCAGGAAATTGGCAAGCCCGAGGATTACTCGACGCAAACGCACCCGCTTTCGACGGATCCCATTGCGCAACAGGTTGCGCAAATCACCCTCCCGGATCTGCGCGGCGACGATTGAATGCAGCTGTCTCTGGTGACGCTTCTTGTGCCGTCTTACGCGGACGGCATCCGCTTTTTTGTGGATGGCCTTGGCTGGACGCTGACAGCAGATGAAGACCAGGTACGAAAGCGCTGGGTGACGGTTGCGCCGGGCGTCCCCGTCGTGGACCCGCATCTGACCCGGACTCAAATCCTCCTCTCGGTTGCAACGTCCCAAACACAAGAAGCCGCGCGCGGCCGACAAACCGGCGACCGCGTGGGGTTTTTTCTGCAAACGGATGATTTTGCGCGCGACGCGGATCGGATCGTGGCGGCAGGCGGCACCTTCATCGAAGACCCGCGCGACGAGTCTTACGGCACGGTGGCCCAATGGCGCGACCCTTGGGGCAACCTGTGGGACCTGATCGAACCGGCGCATCTCTGACCCGGCTTCCTTGTTTCAAAAATACCTCGGGGGGGATGCGTCTTTCCCAGCGGGAAAGGCGCTGGGGGGCAGCGCCCCCCTCTGGCCCATCGTGCGCGCAGCGCGCGATGTGCCAGAGCCGCCGACAAGGGCGGGCGAAGCCCGCGTGCGGAGGAGGCCCCTGCCCGGCGCATGAAAAAAGGGGCCCGCCAGGGCCCCTTTTTGAGATGCGCAACCTGGCCGCAGATCAGTTCGGCAGCAGGTCCGGCACAATCGTCACGATCCCGGGGAAGAGCCATAGCAAGGCCAGCCCCAAGACCTGGATGCCGACAAACGGCAGCACCCCGCGGTAGATATGCCCCGTTGTCACCGATTTCGGCGCCACGCCACGCAGGTAGAAGAGCGCAAAGCCGAACGGTGGCGTCAGGAACGAGGTCTGCAGGTTGACCGCAATCATGATCGTCACCCATTTCGGGTCCAGCGTGCCGCCATAGATCACCGGCCCCACAATCGGGATCACGATGTAGATGATCTCGAGGAAATCGAGCACGAAGCCCAGGATGAACAGGATCAGCATCACCAGCAGGAAGACGACCATCTCATTGTCAAAGGCCCGCAGGAATTGCTGGATGTAGTGCTCACCGCCGAAGGAGATCAGCACCAGGTTCAGAAGCTGAGAGCCGATTAGGATGGTGAAGACCATGCTCGTGACCTTCGCCGTCTCTCGCACCACCGGTGACAGAACCGAGGTTCGAAGCAGCACGTAACAGCCATAGAGCAGGCCGAAGAAGGCGAAGTGGTACGCGATCTGCGCGATGATATAGGCGACCCAATCCTGGAACGGCACATCGGCGCGGGTGATCCGCAGATCGAAGTTCACGCCCGCCAGGATCATGATCACGACCGCGAAGCTCGCCCAGATGATGATCTTCGACAGCCCATCCTCTTCCTTCAACTTGCGGTAGGCCGCCAGCATGATCGCCCCTGCAGCACCCAGGGCCGCAGCAGGCGTCGGGTTGGTGATGCCACCGAGGATCGACCCGAGCACAGCCACAATCAGAACCAAAGGCGGGAAGACCACGCGCAGAAGTTCATTCTGCGACAGCCGCCCCATGGCCGCCCGGCAGCCGTAGAGCGCCGCTGCAATCGGGATTGCCAGAAGAAGCATGGTGTTGCCGGACGAGGTTGTGGGTGCAATCAGCAGCACATCGACTAGCAAGGCCGCCACCAGGCCCAAACCACCTATGATCAGGGGTGTGGGGCTGGACGAGGGCGAGATGCCACGGGCCACGATCAGGATCAGACCCAGCAGCGTCACCACCACGGCCACGCCTACCCCGATGGGCGCGATATTGGCCGCAGCCGCAGCGCGTGCTTCAACCAGCTCCTCTTCCGTCAATTCGACGGCGCCGCCATCATCCCCGGCCGCAGACTGTGCAGCGGTCAGTTCGACGGCTTCGTCCCAGGCCGATTGGCCGTGCAGGTCGATCATCGCTGCCGCGCATTGTTCGGACACATTGGTGCGCAAGCTCGGCCCGGCCTCACGCTCGGCATAGTCCGAGACGTTTACGGTCTGACCGCCGACGACACCGCCCATGCCGCCCACAACCATCGCAAGGATCAGAGCAACCGGCGCCAGCAGGTACCACAGCAGCGCTTCATTGCGCGTGACGACCTCACCGCTCGACACTTCGCCCATCTGGACGGGCGGGGCCGAGGCCGGACGCACAAGCGCAAAGCCGAAGGCATAGGCGCCATAGAGGAAGGCGAGGAACAGGCCCGGCAAAAGCGCGGCCTGGAAGAGCGTGCCCACCGAGAGAACCGCAGGCTCACCCAGGAAGGTCAGCGCGTCGGAACAGCCCACAAGCTGTGCCCGTGTCTCTTGCCCCGTCGCATAGAGGTCCCCCACCAGTGTGCCGAGCAGAACGATCACAATAGACGGTGGAATGATCTGGCCCAACGTGCCGGATGCGGCGATCACACCGGTGGCCAGTTCGGGAGAGTAGTTGTTGCGCAACATGGTGGGCAGGGCCAGCAGGCCCATGGTCACAACCGTCGCGCCGACGATGCCGGTGGAGGCCGCAAGGAAGGCGCCCACGATCACGATGGATACGGCCAGACCGCCGGGCAACGGGCCGAAGACGCGCGCCATAGTGGTCAGCAGATCTTCGGCAATGCGCGAGCGTTCCAGCGTGATGCCCATCATCACGAACATGGCCACGGCCAGCAGCGTCTCGATGGATTGGCCTGCAATCACACGCTCGTTCATGCGGTTCACGATGAACGACAGGTTGCGGTCCATCGCCTGTTCCCAGCCACCGGGGAAGAGATGTTCCTCTATTCGCGGCAATTCCGGGTATCGGAAGACGGATATGGCGTCTCGGGCCACCCCTTCGGCCACAAGGGCCCCATATTCCACGGAGGACGTATCAATCGCCTCGTGGATCAGCAGACCCGCGCTATCGAGTGCGGCGATGATCGCAAACGAGATAATGCCTGCGCCGCCGATGGAAAACGCCACCGGAAAGCCGGTCATGATTCCTGCGAAGAGCGTCAGGAAGACGATAATCAGACCGATCTCGACCCCATCCAAACCGAAGAGCATGGTTTTCGTCCCTTATACGTGCGCCCGTCGTGGGGCGCTTAGTGTCATTGGTGCGCGTGTGGAGGTCGCGTCGTTAATGGGCGGCAGCGGCGGCTTCGGCGGTTTCATCGCCGAGCACGTCCTTGTCGATATACTTGCCCTCGCTCTCGGGCCCTTCGAGCCATTCGAGGTACGAGCGCCAGAAGAAGGCCATCGCCTGCAGGAAGACCAGCACGCAGAAGGCCACGAGCAGGATCTTGAACAGGAAGTAGGCGTTGAAGCCGTTGGGGCTGAAGCCGATGGTCTCAACATTCCAGCGCAGCACGCGGGCCTGCATCAGCATCCGGTCAAGCTCCACCGAGGCCGAGGGGCCGGGCACCACAAGGTGACGCCACATGAAGAACCATGCGTACATGTAAGTGAGCACGATGGCAGGCATCATGAAGATGAGCGAGCCGACCATGTCGATCACGCGCTTGGTGCGGAACTTCACAGCCGAGTAGACAAGGTCCACGCGCACATGGCCGCCTTGCACGAAGGTGTAGCTGACGCAGAGGCAGACGATGATGGCGTTGTAGAGCTTGAGCCCCTCCCCCCACCAGCTGAGATCTTGCACAAAGGCCGTGCCGAGAGGCCCAAGCTGAATCTCTGCGACCCGGAAGATGCGCTGCAAGAAGACGATCATCACCTGTTGCAGAACCATCAGCAGACCGGCCCAGGCCGCCACACGGCCCATGATGTTTGCGAAGGCTTCGAGCCCCCGCACGCAGGTCCAAAGGATCTCGCGCTTCCAGGCCATGCCGAGCAGCGTGATCACGAGGAATAGAGTGAAGACGACGAAAAAGAACTCGACCGAGCCGCCGTAATAGATGAACCGCGCCAGCGCTTCGGGATTGCTCCAGTTCAGCCAATCACCGGGATTGGTGATGGCCAGAAACAGATGATACGGAGCCAGTGCAAAATTTTGCAGGACCCAAAGGATGAATTCGCCCATATGCCGGTTCCCAGTCCACAGCCCACGCGCACAGGACAGTGCGCAGCCGTGTGTTTGTTGTGGAATTCATGTTGCTTCGCCCGACATTAGCCGGGCGAAGCGGTCACGACTTTGACCTAAATCAGCCCGCGTTCACGCGGTTACGCTGATCCATGTAGTTGCCGTCGGCGAGATCGAACCACGATGCCGACTCGGCCAGCGAACCGAAGTACGATTCTGCGATCTCGGCGTAGATCGGGTCGCCCATGTTCTCTTCGCGAACTTCCGCGGCGGCGGCGCCAAAGGCATTCCACACGTCATCGGGGAATTCGCGGGTCTGAACACCGGCTTCCTGCAGACGGGCCAGAGCGGCACCGTTTTCGGCAAGCGTCAGCGACAGGTTGTCGGAATAGACGGCGCGCGTCACGGTATCGACCATCAGCTGCTGCTGCGGTGTCAGCGATTCGAACACGTCGTTGTTGAACGCCAGCGTCAGAACCGAGCCCGGCTCGTGGAAGCCAGAGGTGTAGTAGAGGTTGGTGACTTCCTGGAAGCCCATCCGCTCGTCCGCGTAGGGACCGATCCACTCCGCACCGTCGATCTGACCGGACGACAGCGCCTGGTAGATTTCGCCGCCGGGGATGTTCTGAACCGAGGCGCCGAGGCGACCGAGAACCTGACCACCCTGGCCGGGCATACGGAAGCGAAGGCCCTGGAGGTCTTCTGCCGAGTTGATCTCGGTGTTGAACCAGCCACCGGGCTGCATCGCGGTACAACCACATGCGAACGAACGCAGGTTGAAGAGGGATGCGAGGTTGTTGTGATGCTCGTGACCACCGCGATGGTAGTACCAGTTGGCAAATTCCTGACCGGTCATGCCGAAGGGCACGGAGGTGAAGAAGGCAAATGCCGGGTGCTGGTTGAGGAAGTAGTAGTCCGCCGAGTGGTAGATGTCGGCCTGACCGGACGACACGGCGTCGAACACTTCAAACGCACCCACGAGGGAGCCTGCAGGCATCTTCTGGATGGTGAGCTGACCGTCGGTCAGGGCCGTGATGCGGTCTGCCGCGAGCTGAGCGGCGTCGTCGAAGATCGCAAACCCGTCTGGCACCGAAGTAACCATGGTGAGGGTGCGGTTGCCCTGAGCGTAAAGTGGTGCGGCCAGCGTTGCAGAAGCTGCCGCTGCGGCACCGCCCACTGTGGAATTGCGCAGGAATGAACGTCGATCCATTGGTATTATCCTCCCCGTTTGGATCCTCGCCAATGACCCCGCTTGGGTCAAAGGTCGGTAGAAGTGAGCGCACGTTAGCGAAGCGCGCATGTCTCGAAAACAGCTTTTCTTGCCTGAACGGTCACTTTTTGTAAAATTTTCTTACCAATATCGCCAAAAGCGGGAGTTATACACCTGAGATGGTTGTGTTTTGCGCTAACACAACTTTGAGGCAAGTAGTCGCAGTTGGCTGGGTTTTACGCCTATTTATGAGGCACTTAGCGCATGCTTTGCGGTTTTAAGTCGAAACTATGTTGCGAATCCCCTGCGCCATGAGTCGCATTATTTCGCAGCGCCCGAAGTGTCGCATTCCAGCCCCGACCCGTCGCATACCAAACGACTCGGCCAAGCCGCCACACGGGCGCCATGTGAAAGCTGCCCGCCGCATGGGTGCCCAATGCAGTTCATTGCGCAAGAGGCCGCTCAAACGACATTTTATTCACGCCGCCGGCCTTTTCCCTGTTGACGCCCGAAAACCCCCTTCCTATCGTCCCGCCCACGCGAACACGAGGAAGCCCGCATGTTGTCGGAAATTGTCGTACTTGTAGGAAAAAGGCGCATGGGTCGGTAAACCGGCATCCATATTGGAACCATGCGCCCCCGGAACCCCACCGGGGGCTTTTTTGTGTCGCACACCAAAACCGAAGCGCGAATAAAGAGGACAAGCGCATGTCAGAGCAAATGACCGGAGCGAAAATGATCGTCGAAGCCCTGAAGGAACAGGGTGTCGACACTGTATTCGGATATCCCGGCGGCGCCGTCCTACCGATTTACGACGAGATCTTTCAGCAGAACGCGATCCGGCACATTCTGGTGCGCCATGAACAGGGTGCGGTTCATGCGGCCGAGGGTTATGCACGCTCCACTGGCAAGCCGGGTGTCGTGCTGGTGACGTCTGGCCCCGGTGCCACGAATGCCGTCACGGGCCTGACCGACGCGCTGATGGACTCGATCCCGATTGTTTGCCTGACCGGTCAGGTGCCAACGTTCATGATTGGCTCGGACGCGTTTCAGGAGGCTGACACTGTTGGCATCACGCGGCCCTGCACCAAGATGAACTGGCTGGTGAAGGAAACCGACCGGCTGGCCGACACGATCCACCAGGCCTTCCACATCGCCACCGAGGGCCGCCCCGGCCCGGTTCTGGTCGACATCCCGAAGGACGTGCAGTTCGCAACTGGCCAGTACACGACCAAACCCAAGGCGAAGGTCAGCCATTACCAACCCAAGGTGAAGGGTGAGATCGAGACAATCACCGATCTCGTCCACGCCATGGAAAAGGCCGAGCGGCCCGTCTTCTACACCGGCGGCGGCGTGATCAACTCGGGCGACAAGGCCTCGACGCTGCTGCGCGAGTTGGTGGAGGCCACGGGCTTTCCGATCACCTCGACCCTGATGGGTCTGGGCGCCTATCCAGCCTCGGGCGACAAGTGGATCGGCATGCTGGGGATGCACGGCACGTATGAGGCCAATCTGGCGATGCATGGCTGCGACCTGATGATTAATGTGGGCGCACGCTTCGATGACCGGATCACGGGCCGGATCGCGGATTTCAGCCCGAACTCCCGCAAGGCGCATATCGATATCGACCCCTCCTCGATCAATAAGGTGATCCACGCTGATTTCCCGATCATCGGGGATGTGGGTCATGTGTTGGAGGACATCCTGAAGGTCTGGAAAGCACGCGGGCGGAAGACGAACGCGACGGGCGTGCAGACCTGGTGGACCCAGATCGAAGCGTGGAAAGCGGTGCGCTGCTTGAATTACACGCAGGAAGGCAAGACGATTAAGCCGCAATACGCGTTGGAGCGGTTGGAGGCGCTGACCAAGCATCGCAAGGATCGCTACATCTGCACCGAAGTGGGCCAGCACCAGATGTGGGCCGCGCAGTTCCTGGGCTTTGACAACCCGAACCGCTGGATGACCTCAGGGGGCCTCGGCACCATGGGCTACGGCTTCCCGGCCTCGGTCGGCGTGCAGGTCGCGCATCCCGAGGCGCTGGTGATCAACGTGGCCGGTGAGGCAAGCTGGCTGATGAACATGCAAGAGATGGGGACGGCGGTGCAGTACCGCCTGCCGGTGAAGCAGTTCATCCTCAACAACGAACGCCTCGGCATGGTCCGCCAGTGGCAGGAATTGCTGCATGGGGAACGTTATTCGGAAAGCTGGTCCGAAGCCCTGCCCGATTTCGTGAAGCTGGCCGAGGCTTTTGGGGCCAAGGGCATTTTGTGCAGCGATCCCGATGATCTGGACGACGCGATCATGGAGATGCTGAACTACGAAGGCCCCGTGATCTTCGACTGCCTGGTGGAGAAGCATGAAAACTGCTTCCCGATGATCCCGTCCGGCAAGGCCCATAATGAGATGCTGTTGGGTGAGGCCGAAACGCAAGGCGTCATCGGTGATGCGGGCGGGGTGCTGGTGTGATCAACACCGCACGCGCAACGCTCCTTGGGGCGTTGCCCCTTCTCGCCGCTGGTCCTGCCTCCGCGCAAGGTGCCGTGGATGCGTTGTTCGACCTGCTGTGCGGGCGGACGGTGCATTTCTATGACGCGAGCGGGAACCAGATTGAATACACTGCTGGCGATGGCACGGCGTATCTTTGGTTCAACGGGATCGAGGATGTGATTGTGGGGACCTGGGGGGTCTACTCGGACGCGGAGGTGGCCGAGCGCAACAATGACGGCTCAGGCGATGAGGGGCGTGACGGCGGGCTGTCGTCGGAGGATATTTTCGACACCCCCACTTTTGGCGCGCAGGTGTGCTACGAATATGCGCCCGGCGCGTTTGGGCCATTTGATCCCGGCGGCTTCCACTGCTTTACCGAGCAGCGGCTGTTCGAGACCGTGGTTCAGGGCGGCGTTTTCCCGAGCGACCGTTACGGGCTGGCCGATGGCGAGCCACCATTCCTTCTGCCTGAGCATCCCTTCGTGGAGCTAGGGAACTTCGACGCCGACTTCCCGCAGCTTCCGCCGGAACCGGCCTGCGGGGTGCCGCTGTCGTGATGTTGCGCGCGCTTGCCCTGTGCCTGCTGACCGCCCTGCCCGCCGCCGCGCAGGACTTTCGCGGGCTGCGTCCGGGGATGCATGCCTCGGCCCTTGGGCCGATTGGTGAAGCCTCGACCGTCGACTATGTGAACGGCCTGACGCGGTCCAGCTATCCGCTGCCCTACGCGCAGGGTTTGGTGGTTGTTTACGATGATGCGGGCGTGATTCAGCGTCTGAGTTCCGCGTCTTTGCCTTTCGGATCGGGCGCGCCGGAAACCGGCGGACTTCAGATCAATGAAATGACGCTTGGAGAGGTGATGGACCGTCTGGGACGGGATGCGCCGGACCTCGATACGCCGGGCTTGGTGGCACCGCATACATTTGATGGAAGGGTCACGCTCGTCTTCGACCATGCCTCCGACCCTGACTTACTGGTCATCCTGAGTTTTGACCTGCCTGTTCGGGGGAGCCTGTCAGACCCTCAACCGGACGTCCCGCCCATCCCGGAAGACGCCCTGCTCACATCAGCGATCCTTTCGCTGCGCGCGCACTTCGAAGGTTTGGGGTTGGACCTGACCTATTTGGGTGGCCGCCGCAACGCGCCCATCCCCTTCCCGCTTACCATCGACGAGGCCTTCCCCTCGCTGATCCCGTAACCCCTTGCTTTTCGGCCCCGCGCGCGGCAGATGGCCCGCGACTTAGGAGAGACCCAAATGGCCCTCAACATCGAACAAGGCTCCACCAGCCATTCCGCCTACGATTTGCGCAGCCATATGTCTGACGCGATTGAAACGCACACGCTTGCGATCCTCGTGGAGAACGAGCCGGGCGTGCTGGCGCGCGTCATCGGCCTGTTCTCGGGCCGAGGCTACAACATTGAAAGCCTCACCGTGGCAGAGGTCGATCATGGCGGGCACAGGTCGCGGATCACCATCGTGACGTCCGGCACGCCGCAGGTGATCAACCAGATCAAGATGCAGCTTGGCCGGATGGTGCCGGTTCACGAAGTGGCGGACCTGACGGTCGAGGGCCCTTTTGTCAGCCGTGAGCTTGCGCTGATCAAGGTCGTGGCCAAGGGCGAGCACCGGGTCGAGGCGCTGCGCATTGCCGAGATCTTCCGCTGCAATGTGGTCGACAGCACGCTGGAGAGTTTCGTGTTCGAGCTGACGGGCATGCCTGACAAGATTGATGCCTTCACGGAGTTGATGCGCCCGCTTGGCGAAGTGAAGCTGGCCCGGACAGGTGTTGCCGCCATCGCGCGGGGACTTTGATGCGCCTGGCGCTGGCGCTGCTTACGATCCTTGCGGGTCCGGTCGCAGCGCAGGATTTCCGCGGTGTCACCCTTGACGAGCCGATCCCTGATACGGCGCCCGAACCTTTGGGCTCAGAAGTGGCGCATCCGTTCGCCTATTCGCTGTGGCAGTTCGAGGATGGCCTTTCGATGTCGGCAACCCGCGACGCCGAAATCGGAGAGGTCTTGTACCTGGAGATGTGGCGGTCGGACGGAACCGGGCAACAGCCCACCCCAATCGAAGGGCTGACATTCGGAGAGACCACGCGCGGCGATTTACATGCGCGGTTCGGATCGGAAGGGATCGTATTCGAGGGGCGCGGCCGCTTTGCCGAAGCCGGGCCCATGGCTGTCTATTTCATCAGCTATGAAATCGAAGGGTTAGACACCGTGGTGTCCTTTGTCACCGTCCAACCGTTGGCCACCGCCAGCGAAGATGTGGCCGATGCGTCGGTTCTGGATGCGGTGATTATGGCCGATGGCCGGTATCTGGATCAGATCTGGGGCGTGAACCGGGGCCGGCTGCCAGGTTATACGCCCATCGCAGACCCGTTCGCAGATTAGATCGTATCAAGACGCGGAGGCCGTCTGCCCCGCCCCCGCGCCTTGTCCCTGACCGGTTCAGGGGCGAACCGGTCAGAGAACGCTACTGATTATCCGGCCGGAATAAGGCCAGCATCTTCGGCAGCGCCAACTTCATCGGCGCTGAGCAGGCCATCGGCATCTGCGTCAAGCGCCTGGAATTCCTCTTCGGTCAGCGCGGGCATAAGCGTGAGCAGCTCGGCAAAGCTGACCATCCCGTCGCCATCGGTGTCCACGGATTCGGCTTGGCCCATGGCCAAGGACGCCCCGCCCACCAGGACGGCGAATGCGCCGGCAATCGTGACGGCGGCAAGACGGGGAGTTTTGAATTCGGATCGCATGGGAGATTTCCCTCCATAAAGGTTTGCGTTCAGACGCGTCACCGGGATTGGCGGCGCGTCTATTAGGGAAGAGGGTCTGGACGGCGTTTTGATCCGCCGGGGCGTAAGCGCCGCCCCAGATCGGCAACCGCCCGCCCAACACCGGCCGAGTCCATGCGCGACGTCCCGCCGAGGCTGAAATCATCGGCAATCGCTTGCCCGACGGGGCGTGTAATGGGCGGCAAAGGGCGCGTCTTGGGCCGCGCGTGTCCGGGTTCTTGCGGGACCAGCGCGGCGGGCAGAGCCTTTGAGCCTCACTCACGGAACCTGCCTTTTTCCCTTCGAAAGGTCGCCTGCCCATGTCCGATGCTCCCTCTGCCCTTCCCCCGATGCCGTTCGGCGAAGACGATGATCCAACCGCCCTGCCCCACACGCGCATTTTCACGGCACTTTTGACCGACCTTCAGCGCAGTGCGCGGCGGTTGGCGCGCACTGGCGATGATGCCGATGATCTTGTGCAAGATACGCTGCTGCGGGTCTGGTCGCGCATGGCGATGATCCTGGACGGTCACAGCGATGCTGCCCCGATCGAGGATTTGCGCGCCTATGCGTTTGCCACGCTGCGACACCGGGCCTTTGCCCGCTATTCCATCGCGCGGCCCACCGAAGAGGCGGATGAAGAGATCGCCGCCCCGCGCGGTTCGGACGGGGTCACGCGGCTTGCCTGTGCCGAGGCCCTGGAGGCGCTGGCCGATCTGCCACAAGATCAGCAGGTGCTTTTACGACTGCGGGCGATGGACGGCCTCAGCTACGCCGAGATTGCGCGGAAGACCGGCCTGCCCCTTGGCACCGTCACCTCACGCCTGGCGCGCGGGCGCGCGACACTGCGCGAGGTGCTCGACCTGCCGCCCGGCGCGCCTGTGACGGACCTTTTGGGCGGTGAGCCGGGCTAGCGCGACCCATGTCTTCATGGGCAGCAAAAATGTCGCCCATGGAAAAGCGCAGCATCGGACAGGGCGGCAGAGTAGCCGCATAACTCGCTGCCGCAGGAGCCTTTCCCATGCCCGACGACCGGATGCGCCCCCTTGCCGATGTCATGGCCCCGATTGAGCGCGCCCATGGCCTGCCCAACGAACATTACACGGACCCCGCCACTATCGCGGCGGAAAACAAGGCTGTGCTGGAGGCGACCTGGGCCGCCCTTGCGGTCGGCGCCGACGTGCCGGAGCCGGGGGATGCCAAACCGATAGAGTTCCTTGGCCAACCGCTTCTGCTGCTGCGCGACGATGACGGGGCCGTGCGGGTGTTCTTCAACATCTGCCGCCACCGGGGCATGATCCTCGTCTCGGAGCCGCGCAAGATCGAAGGCGCGATCCGGTGCCCCTACCATTCGTGGTGCTATTCGAAAGCGGGCCGCCTTGTGGCCACGCCCCATGTCGGCGGGCCGGGCCAGAACGCCCATGCAGGGATCGACAAAGCCACGCTCGGTCTGGCGGAGGTGCGCAGCCATATCTGGCGCGACGTGGTGTTCATCAACCTTTCAGGCGATGCGCCAGCCTTTGAGGAGGTGCACGCGGATCTTCTGCAACGGTGGGCGGAGTTCGAACAACCGATTTACCATGGCGGCGCAGACAGCCGGTTTACGTTGGAAGTTGCGACCAACTGGAAACTGGCGGTCGAGAATTACTGCGAAAGCTATCACCTGCCTTGGGTGCATCCCGGGCTGAACAGCTATTCGCGACTGGAAGACCATTACCATATCGAAGAACCCGGCAAGTTCTCGGGCCAGGGCACCTACGTCTACCGCCAGCTCAAGGGCGATAACGGCGCGATGTTCCCCGATTTCGCGGGGCTGAGCGGCCATTGGGATGCAGGAGCTGAATACATCTCGGTCTTTCCGAACGTCTTGATGGGGGTGCATCGCGACCATGCCTTCGCGATTGTGCTGGAGCCTTTGGCCCACAACCGCACGCGCGAGCATATTCACCTCTACTATCCGGTGGCCGAGACGGACGACGCGCTGCGCGCGGCCAATACCGCGCAATGGAAGACGGTGTTCGAGGAGGACATTTTCGTTGTCGAAGGCATGCAGAAGGGTCGTTCGGCGCAGGGCTTTGATGGTGGCCGCTTCTCGCCCGCGATGGACGGGCCAACGCACCTGTTCCACGCCTGGGTTGCAGAACGGATCGAGGCGGCACGCTGACCGGGTTGGATAAAGCGGGTCTGGATGCGGCACTACTGGCGGCCCATGTCAGCGGTGACCGTGCAAAACTCGTGACGCTTTATGCGGAGGCCGCAGACGCCCATGCGGAGGCACAGGCCTTCTACCTGACACATGCCTATGTGTTCGCGCTGGAGGCCGGGGATGCACGGGCCGCTGCATTGCGTGAACGGCTCGTTGCACTTGGGGCCGATACGCCAATGGCGTAAGGGCGCTAGCTGTCGCGGCTTGCCCACACACTTTGGCGGTGGCGCAACAACCGCCAATTGATCAAAATCATCCAGACCGTCCACAGCGGCCAGAAGATGGAGGCGTAATTCATCGGGTGGCACCCTCTGGGCGCTTGCCAGCGGAACGCGTCGCGCAGGATATCGCCAAACCCGTCATTGTTGGGACCCGGTGCCACGATGGCGCTGCCGTCGCCCGGGCGTGTCAGCGTGATCGTCCCGCGGCTCTGGATCAGCTCAAGCATCTGCTCAGTGCTTTCCTCCGTCGCGCGGTTCTGCAGAACGTCGGCGGCAAAGGCGCAGGTATTGGCGGATGAGAAGGCAATCAGGCCCCGTCCATCAAGTGTCGCCGTATATTGCGCGTAGGCCCGATCGGCAGTGTCCGCGGTCGGCGTGGCACAATCCGCGCCTTCGCAGATCTGCACTGTCACCGGATCAAAATCGATGTTGCGGCTGCGATCGACGGCCCAGACAATCATCAAGGTCGCGAGGCAGCAAAAGGCCAGCCCTTCGACGAACTTGAGCGCGTTGGTTAGCGTGAAGGCGCTTTCATCCTCTGGTTCCTCACCTGGATCCGGCAGCACACCGTCAGCCGCGCGTGCCAAGGATCACGCGGACATAGTGCTGGGTTTCGGCATAGGGCGGCACGCCATCATGTTCTTCAACCGCCCCGGGGCCGGCATTGTAGGCCGCAAGCGCGAGACGCCAGTTGCCGAACCGGCGATATTGCTGTGCAAGGTAGCGCGCGCCACCATCCAGATTGGCCACCGGGTCAAGCGGATCGACCCCCAAAAGATCGGCCGTGTCCGGCATTAGCTGCGCCAGCCCAAGCGCGCCTGCGTGGCTGACCGCTTCGGTATTCCAGCCGCTTTCCTGCTGCACAAGGCGCAGGAACATATCCTCAGGGATGCCGTGACGCCGTGCGGCGGATCGGGCGACCTCAAGAAACGGGCCGTCATAGCCGCCTTCATAGTCGAGCAGACCCCGTTCCACTTCACTTTCCGGGCGCAGCCGGTTCGAGAATTCGTATTGGGTGGCCGCCCGTCCATCGAGCACATTCATCATCCGATCAAGCCGGTCCAGCCCGCTTTGGGCGGCGGCGGGCACGGCGAGAAGTGCGGCGGCAAGCGCAGTGGGCAGCAGACGAATATGGAACACGAGGCGCAACAACTGGGCTGTGGATAATTGGCCGTAACATAGCGGCTTGGGCCGCGTTGATCCAGAGCGACGGTCAATCCGCGCCGGATTAGGGTTTTCTTCACCAAGTTGCGATGGTCTAACCGACGAAAGCGCTGCGGCCTGAATCAGCGGCCCGGTGCAAGACAGACAGAGGGGGAATTCACATGGCAGGCTCGGTCAACAAGGTCATTCTGATCGGCAATCTGGGGCGCGACCCCGAAATCCGCAGCTTCCAGAACGGGGGTAAGGTCGCCAATTTCAGCGTCGCAACCTCTGAGACGTGGAAAGATCGCAACACCGGCGAGCGGCGCGAAAAGACGGAATGGCACAACGTCGCCATCTTCTCGGAAGGTCTGGTCCGCGTGGCGGAGCAATATTTGCGCAAGGGCTCCAAGGTTTATGTCGAGGGCAAGCTGCAGACCCGTAAATGGCAGGACCAATCCGGCAATGATCGCTATACGACGGAGGTGGTCATTCAGGGCCTGAACGGCACCTTCACCATGCTCGATGGTCGCGATGGCGGCGGCGGCAGCGGTGGTGGCGGCTATGGCGGCGGTGGCGGCGGTGGCTACGACGACCGCGGCGGCAGCTTTGGCGGCGATGACCGCGGCAGCCAAGGCGGCGGCGGCTTCGGTGGCGGCGGCGGCGGCGGTGGGTCCGACCTGGACGATGAAATCCCGTTCTAAGCGAGATGCAGCCATTGCGCGCCCATGGCTGGCCGGCCCTCTATGCCGTATTTGCTTCCGTGAGGCGAAGCGGGTTTGCAGCATCGGGCGGTTTCGCGTTGGGCGAGGCCGATCCTTTTGCATTTTCATGGAACAAAGATGGGCAGATCGCACGCCATGGGCTTGAGGAGTGATCCAGATGCAACCGGTTAATCCCGCCTTTGTGGCAACCTTTCCGCCCCCGGTCATGGAGGCCCGGCGCTGGATCGAGGGGAAGGTTTTTCCTGCCGATCGCCCGCTGATGAACCTCAGCCAGGCGGCACCCGTTGACCCGCCACCCGAGCCGTTGATGCAGGCCATGGCCGAGGCAGTTCTGACGGACCCGTCGGTGCATCTTTACGGACCTGTGCTGGGTCTTGGCGCGTTGCGCGAGGAATTGGCGGAGCAGTGGAGCACTGGATACGGCGGGACGGTGCGCCCCGCGCAGGTCGCGATCACGGCTGGCTGCAATCAGGCCTTTACCTCGGTGATGTCGACGCTGGCGGGTGCGGGGGACGAGGTCATCCTTCCCTTGCCGTTTTACTTCAACCACCAGATGTGGCTGGACATGGGCGGTGTGCGCAGCGTCTACCTACCAACCGGCGCGGATCTTCTGCCTGACCCCGAGCAGGCCGCAACCCTGATCACCGATCGCACCAAGGCCATCGTGCTTGTCTCGCCCAACAACCCGGCCGGTGTCGAATATCCCGCCCCCTTGATGCGCGCATTTTACGATCTTGCCAAAACACATGGCCTGGCCCTGATCGTGGACGAGACCTACCGCGACTTTCATTCCGCCGAGGGCGCGCCGCATGATCTGTTCACCGACCCCGAATGGGACGGCACGCTGATCCATCTTTATTCCTTCTCCAAGGCCTACAGGCTTACCGGGCACCGCGTCGGTGCCGTGATGGCGTCGGAGGCACGGCTTGCCGAAGTTGAGAAATTCCTCGACACCGTCGCGATCTGCCCGCCCCAGATCGGCCAAATCGGTGCGCTTTGGGGGATGCAGAACCTTGGCGACTGGCTCGCCGGTGAACGGCTGGAAATTCTGGCCCGCCGCGACGCGATCCGGGCAGGCTTCCAGCGGCTGCCCGAATGGGAATTGCTTGGCTCCGGGGCCTACTTTGCCTATGTCCGGCACCCGTTCGACCAGGCCTCGGACCTTGTCGCGAAACGACTTGTCGATGAGGCGAGCCTGTTGGTTCTGCCCGGCACGATGTTCGGACCATTGACGGCGCAAGGCGGCTCGGGTCAGGCGGAGGCCACTTTGCGCATCGCGTTTGCCAACGCAGATGCGGCGGGTCTGGGCGAAATGGTGAACCGGCTGTCTGCAATCACGGCCTGAACCGCTTGCCCCCTGCCCCCCGATTGCTTATCGATCTGCGAACTGTTTTGACCCGAACCTGAAGGCCTCGTGAGCAATGGCAAAATCCGCTGCAAAAAAAGTCGGCAATATATTTGTCTGGATCCTGATGGGCCTGCTCTTCGTGGCGCTTGCGGGCTTTGGCATCGGCTCCTTCGCGGGCGGGGCCAGCCGGGTTGGCAGCGTGGGCGATGTCGAGATCACGGCCGATGATTACTACCGCGCGCTCAACAACGAAATCCGCGCCCAGATTGCGGATACCGGTGAAGTCGTGACCTTCGCCCAACTCCGCGCCCGTGGTGTGGATGAACAGGTGCTGACCGGCCTGATCGCGCGCGCAGCTCTGAACCACGAGGCGGCGCAAATGGGCATCTCCGTGGGCGACGAAGAGGTCGCGCGTCAGATCCAGCAAATCCAGGCTTTCCAGGGCACCGCTGGCAATTTCGACCGTGACACCTACGAATTCGTCCTCGCGCAGCAAGGGGCCTCCCCCCGGGAATTCGAAGAAGATACGCGCGAAGACATCTCGCGTGCGCTGTTGCAGACCGCAGTGGTTGGCGGCCTGACCCCACCCGCGATCTTTGCCGAAACCATCGCCGCCTATCAGGGCGAGACGCGCGATTTCACGCGCCTGACTGTGGGCCGTGGTGAGTTGGCGGAAGACCTGCCCGAGCCGAGCGATGAGGACCTCGCCGCATACTACGAGGAAAACCCGCAGCGCTTCACCCGGCCCGAGGCGCGCCGCATCACCTATGCCTGGATCACGCCGGATCAGATCCTGGATGACGTCGACCTTGCCGAGGACGAACTGCGCGGCCTCTACGAGGACCGCTTGAGCCTTTATGTCCAGCCCGAGCGCCGCCTGTTGGAGCGCTTGGCCTTTTCAACGGTCGAAGATGCGCAAGCCGCGTTTGACGCGATTGCCGCAGAGGAGACGGACTTTGACACTCTGGTGGAAGAGCGTGACCTGACCCTGGAAGACGTCGATATCGGGGAGGTCTCGGCTGAAGATTTGGGCGCCGCCGCCGCGGAAGCGATCTTCTCCGACGACGAAAGCGAAATCATCGGGCCGGTTGAAACCTCGCTTGGCCCCGCTCTGTTCCGCGTGAACGCGGTGCTCGAAGCCTCGGAAATCACGTTTGAGGAAGCGCGCGACGACCTTGCCGCCGAAATGGCAGAAGATGCGGCCCGCCGCGAGATTGATGCCATGCGCGAGGAAATCGACGACCTGCTGGCCGGGGGCGCCACGTTGGAGGAATTGGCCGACGACACCGCCATGACCCTTGGCACCATCGACTACACGCTTGCGTCCGAGGATGGCATCGCGGCCTACGACAATTTCCGCGATGCGGCGACAGCGGTCGAAGAACGTGACTTCCCGGAATTGCTGGAACTCTCCGATGGTGGCCTGTTCGCCCTGCGTCTGGATGAAATCGTGCCCCCCACCCTGCCCCCGCTCGAAGGCATCGAAGATGAGGTGGCCGAAGCCTGGACCATCAGCGCCCTGCGCGATGCGGTTGCCGCACGGGCCACAGAATTGCTGGGTCAGATGGCCACCGGTGCCACGCTGGAGGATCTGGGCGACACCGCTGAGGAGCGTTTGATCCGCAGGCAGGATCTGCTGCCCGATCTTCCGCCCACCACCGTGGCGCAGGTGTTCCAGATGGACGCTGTGGGCGATGTTGTCATGATCCCCGGCGCCGAGGCCGCTCATGTGATCCGCTTGGATGCGATCAATTCTGCCACGCGCGACGGGCCGGATACGTCGATCCTTCTGCTGATCCTCGAACAGACGATCTCGCAATCCATTGCGACCGATATCTTTGAGGCTTATGGCCAGGCCACACAGGCCGAGGCCGGGTTCACCACGAATTCCGGTGTCATCAACTCTGTTCACGCAGCCTTCCCCTGATGGCGGAGCTGAGCGACTTTGACGCGTTCCGCGCAGGCTGGGAGCGTGGCGAAAACCAGCTGGTCCACGCCCGTCTGGCGGCTGATCTGGATACGCCCGTCTCGGTGATGCTGAAGCTGACGGATGCGGGCCGCGACGCGTTCATTCTTGAATCGGTGACCGGCGGCGAAGTGCGTGGGCGGTATTCCATCATCGGGATGAAGCCCGATCTGATCTGGCGCTGCCATGGCGAGACGTCCGAGATCAACCGCGCCGCGCGCTATGATCGTGAGACGTTTGAGCCGTGCTCGGACGCGCCACTGGATGCGATCCGGGCCCTGCTGGCGGACTCCGCCATCGATATGCCTGATGATCTGCCCGCAGCGGCAGCAGGCCTGTTCGGCTATCTCGGCTACGACATGATCCGCCTGGTGGAGCATCTGCCGGATGTGAACCCTGACACGCTCGGGCTGCCGGATGCGGTCTTGATGCGGCCGTCTGTCATTGCGGTGCTGGACGGTGTGAAGGGGGAGGTCACGGTTGTCAGCCCAGCCTGGGTCTCTTCGGGTTTGTCGGCACGGGCCGCCTATGCACAGGCGGCGGAACGCGTTTCCGATGCGCTGCGCGATCTTGAACGCGCGCCGTCGGTGGCCGCGCGCGAGATGGGCGATGCGCAGCCCCTGGGCGAGCCTGTCAGCAACTTCACGCACGCGGCCTACCTGCAAGCGGTCGAGACGGCGAAGGAATATATCCGCGCCGGTGACATCTTTCAGGTCGTCCCGTCGCAACGTTGGACCCTCGATTTCCCCGAGCCACCCTTCGCGCTTTACCGTGCGCTGCGCCGCACGAACCCTTCGCCGTTCATGTTCTACTTCAATTTCGGCGGGTTCCAGGTTGTGGGCGCCTCGCCCGAGATCCTGGTGCGGGTGTTCGACAAAGAGGTCACGATCCGCCCCATCGCAGGCACCCGCCCGCGCGGGGCAACGCCCGAGGAAGACCGCGCGTTGGAGGCCGACTTGATGGCCGACAAGAAGGAACTGGCGGAACACCTGATGCTGCTGGATCTGGGTCGCAACGATACAGGCCGCGTCTCGAAGATCGGCACCGTGCGCCCGACCGAGGAATTTATCGTCGAACGCTACAGCCATGTGATGCACATCGTCTCGAACGTCGTGGGTGAGTTGAGCGACGATCACGATGCGCTCTCCGCCCTTCTGGCGGGCCTTCCAGCGGGCACCGTCTCCGGCGCACCAAAGGTCCGCGCGATGGAGATCATTGACGAGCTGGAGCCGGAAAAACGCGGCGTCTATGGCGGTGGCGTAGGCTATTTCAGCGCGGGCGGTGACATGGACATGTGCATCGCGCTGCGCACCGCGGTGGTGAAAGACGGCAAGCTGTATATCCAGGCGGGCGGTGGCGTCGTCTACGACAGCGATCCGGAGGCGGAGTTCATGGAAACCGTCAATAAATCCCGCGCGATCCGCAAAGCTGCCGAGGATGCCAGCCTGTTTTCGCGCGACGGGAACCGTTAACCCACACGGCCCTCCGCCGGCCTGCCGCCTCGCAGCAACGCCCTGTCTTCCATTGGTCAAAAATACCTCGGGGGAGGCGCGCAAAGCGCGGCGGGTGCAGCGCCCCCAGACTCAAAGAAGGAATGCGCCGAAGGCGCTCCGTTTGACAGAATATCCGAGCGGGGCCTAAGGCTCAGACGCGCGCAAAAGGACCGCCGATAACGGAGCCAAGGCCACGCCTGCAGACCGGTCGCCAAGCGCCCAGGAAAACAGCGCAGTCACCGTATCGGGACGCGTATGCCCCGCCACAATCACGGTGCCTTCTTGTGACGCCGTAAAGGCCGCACGCGACAGGAACCGTGTGATCGTGGTGGCGCGCTCCCCCTCATCATCCAGCAAACGGAACAAAGTCGCACTCGGCACGCCCGCCCGGTTGGCGGTCTGCTCGGCCGCATTCAACCCGCGTGGGAAAGCGACAAGTCCGTGCCCGGTCTCGGCCAGCAACGCAACCGTCGCATCCAGGACCGGACGATCGCCCTGGATCCGGCTGTCTGGTGTGTCGAGCAAGGCAACGGCCTCGGGCAACACGGATTGCGCGGCACTCACCGCCACCTCGGTATCCACTGCCGTCGCCCCCTCGGGCAGCATTGAGCCTAGAAGAACCACTTCGAACCCGGCTTCCCGGTAGATGGCGGCCCGCGCGGCGGCATCCGGGTGAAGCGGGTCAATCGCGAAGGCCACTGGGAAAGTGAAGCGCGTCAGGGTCGTCTGTTCGATCCGGCTGTCGGGCTCATCAATCAGCACCACAGCCATTAACGGGCGCTCGTCCGCCGGGTCAAACGGCGCAGCAAAGGCCTGTATTGCGGGCAAGTCATCTACATCCGCTTCAACCTCGGCCTCAGCTTCGGCTTCGGCGACAGGCTCCGCATCCGGCACGGGCGATGTGGCGTTGCCACCCGCTTGCGGCAGGCGAGAGACCTGCGGGAAGCGCGGCGTGGATGTCTCGGATGGAACATCCTCTGGCGCGTCGCCCGCTGCGGCGGTGTCATCGCCGATGGTCGGAAACCGTGGCGAATTGAGCGTCGGCGTTTCGGGTTCAGTCGCATCAAGGGCAGCGATCTCTTCGCCGGACGCCGCTTCATCTTCAACGCCGATTTCAGGCACGTTGGGCGCTTCTTCTTCGGCGGCTGCGACTGGCACATCCTCAGGCGCTGGCTCAGGCGCTGGCTCCGGTTCGGGCAGCGGGGCCGTAGCCGTTTCCACGGCTGGCATGGCACTGACCTGCGGCAAGTTCAGTGCCGTGGGGGCGTCACCTGTTGCCGCAACAGCGGTCGATCCAGACGGCGCATCGGGGGCCGCGCCCAGTGCAGGCGCTGCGGCGATGGTTTCAGGCGTTTCGGCGGAGACTTGCGGCTGCGCTGCCGGGGCCGTGTCGAAACTAGGGGCGGCGGACAGGCCCGCTGGCTGCGGTGCCGCAGGCGCGGCAGCGTTCGGCGCGGCATCCGTCGCGGGCAAGGCGGCCTCTTCTTCAGGCGGCGGGCGGTTGAACTCAGAGCCAGACGGCAGCGGGATGTCCGTGGCCGGGGCCGCTGCGCCAGTGTCTTCACCGTCACTGGCCGCAGCGTCCACATCTGGTTCGCTTTCCTCGGCTGGGGCCGCATTTTCGGACGGGGCGGCATCTTGGGTGGGCGTCGTCCCATCAGGTGCTTCCGCATCAGCCGCTTCCGCATCTGTGAAGGGCGCGAGCGGGGCGCTGCCTTCAACGGCCGCTTCACTTTCTGCGGCCTCTACGTCGCCAGAGGGTTCCTCTGCAATCGCAGGCGCATCTTGCGCGCCATCGTCAGCCGCGGGCGCCTCTTCACTCGGCGCGTCAGTTTCGGGGGCCTCTTCCGCGACCGCCTCTTCAGCCGCTGCCTCCGCCTCATCTCCATCCGCACTCACCGTCACGTCAAGCGCTGGGGTATCCTCAGTACCGGGACGCGGCGGCAAGGGCGTGTTCAGCGACACCGCCGCAAGCACCAGCCCAGAGACCAAAAGACCTGAAAGAATACCGACACTCAGACCGCCCATGGCCCATGCTCCTGTCTGCTCTGGCCCGGGTTCAACGCCCGAACATTCAACACCATGTGCCGGCCTACCTTGACCCGCGCGCACGGCTTTGAAACATGTATAGCGCGGGCGCGCGTCGCCTTCACCCCTTTTCGCGTGAGGTCGCCTGACGATGCTGCTCCTGATCGATAACTACGACAGTTTCACCTACAATCTGGTGCACTATCTGGGGGAGCTTGGCGCCGATGTCCGCGTTGTGCGCAACGACCAGATCACCGTGCAGGACGCGATGGCCTCGGGCGCCAGCGGGATCGTGCTGAGCCCTGGGCCCGGCACGCCCGAGCAGGCGGGCATTTGCCTGAGCCTGACCAAAGCGGCGGCTGGCGCGCAGATGCCGCTTTTTGGCGTATGCCTTGGCCACCAAACCATTGGCGAGGCGTTCGGCGGCAAAGTTGAGCGTCATTCCGACATCGTGCACGGCAAGATGGGCGTCATCCAGCACGAGGGCAAAGGCGTCTTCGCCGGATTGCCTTCGCCGCTTGAGGCCACGCGGTATCACAGCCTTGTCGTTGATCGCACCTCACTGCCGTCGGAGCTTGAGGTTACAGCCGAACTCAGCGACGGCACGATCATGGGCCTGCGCCACCGGCAGCTTCCCATCGAGGGCGTGCAATTCCACCCCGAAAGCATCCGGTCCGAACATGGCCACGCGATGCTCAAGACCTTCCTAGAGACGACCCAAAAGACAAGCGAGCCTGCATGACCGACCCAAATGACGCGATGAAGCCCATCATCTTTGCGGCTTCCGAAGGCCCCTTGTCGCGCGCGCAAGCCGAGGAGGCGTTTAGCTACCTATTTGATGGCGCGGCAAGTGCGGCGCAAATGGGTGGGCTGATCATGGCAATGCGGGCCCGCGGCGAATCCGTGGCCGAATATGCGGCCGCCGCGCAGGTGATGCGCGAGAAGTGCATCGCGGTGAACGCCCCCGAAGGCGCGATGGACATCGTCGGCACCGGCGGGGACGGGATGGGCACGCTGAACATCTCAACAGCCACGGCCTTTGTCGTGGCAGGCGCGGGTGTACCGGTGGCCAAGCACGGCAACCGCAACCTCTCGTCCAAATCCGGCGCGGCAGATGTGCTGACCCAGATGGGCATCGACGTGATGGTGGGCGCCGATGTGGTGGAGGCCAGCATCAAAGAGGCCGGCATCGGCTTCATGATGGCGCCCATGCACCACCCGGCCGTCAAACATGTCATGCCGATCCGGCAGGAGCTTGGCTGCAAGACGATCTTCAACATTCTCGGCCCCCTGACGAACCCCGCAGGCGTGAAGCGCCAACTGACCGGGGCCTTCGCCATCGACCTGATCTACCCCATGGCCGAAACGCTGCTGGAATTGGGGTCCGAGGCCGCATGGCTTGTCCATGGATCGGACGGGACGGACGAAATCTCGATCTCCGGCCTCACGAACGTGGTCGAGCTGAAGGACGGCAAGCTGCGCTCCCGCGAGGTGCACCCGGAGGATGCAGGCCTGCCCGTGCATCCCTTCAAGGACATTCTCGGCGGCACGCCCGAGGAGAACGGCCAGGCATTCCGGGCGCTTCTGGACGGGGCTGAAGGCGCTTACCGTGACGCGGTGCTCATGAACGCTGCCGCCGCCCTCATCGTGGCGGGCCGTGTGACAGAGCTGCGCGATGGCGTAGAAATCGCGCGCGACAGCATCGACAGCGGTGCAGCCAAGGCGGCGGTTGAGGCCGTGGCCCGTGTGACCTCCGCCAAGTGAAGCGCTACATCCTACCCCTCGGGTTCGGCTTTATCGGACTGGTCCTGCTGACGATCACGCTCGTCCTCTACCTGCACATGGCGCGCGAGTTGCGGATCGGTGAACAACTGATCGATGACGGCGTGGCGACCGACGCCCTTCTTGTGTCAGCGGAGTATGTCGAACGCCTGTCGTGCCGGGGCGGGACCATCAAGGTCTGCAACCGGTCGGATTATGCCCTCGGGCAGATCGTCTATCTTGTCGATAACCGGCGCGCCGTTACTCAAGTAACACTGAGTGAGGCGGATTTCGCGGCCCATGGGGCCGGGGAAGAAGTGCGCATCCCCATCGTCTACCTGCCCAACGACCCGTTGGAGATCGAAGGCACGCGCGGTGATCGGTTCATCTCGGCGCGCTCCGATGACCTCACGATCCTTGTCAGTGCGATCTTCGGCATCGTCTTCGCGGCCATCGGCGGGATTGCGGCGCTGGTGATCCGCAAACAAGCGCCTGTCTGAGCCCCGCCTCTCGACAGCCCTGCCCCCCTTGCCTAAGACGGGACCCATGAGCACGATACTCGACAAGATCAAAGCCTATAAGCTGGAAGAGGTCGCCGCCGCCAAAGCCGCGCGCCCCCTGGCCGAGGTTGAAGCCGCAGCGCTTGCCGCATCCCCCGTTCGCCCCTTTGGTGCCGCGTTGAAGCAAGCGCAGTCCGACGGCTACGGCCTGATCGCCGAAATCAAGAAGGCCAGCCCCTCCAAGAGTTTGATCCGCGCCGATTTCGACCCGCCCGCCTTGGCGAAGGCCTATGAAGCTGGCGGCGCGACCTGCCTGTCTGTTCTGACCGACACACCAAGTTTCCAAGGCGCGCCGGAGTTCCTGCAGGCCGCCCGCGCCGCCGTATCCCTCCCCTGCCTGCGCAAGGATTTCCTCTACGATACCTATCAGGTGGCCGAGGCGCGGGCTTGGGGCGCCGATTGCATCCTGATCATCATGGCCTCCGTCAGCGACGCGCAAGCCGCCGAGCTGGAAGATGCCGCCTTCGCCTTGGGCATGGATGCCCTGATCGAGGTGCATGACGGGGCCGAGCTCGACCGCGCGCTGGCGCTCAAATCGCCGCTTCTGGGTATCAACAACCGCAACCTCAACACGTTCGAGACGACGCTGCAAACCACCCGCGATCTGTCGCAACGGGTGCCCGGCGACCGGATGCTGATCTCGGAATCCGGTCTCTTCGAACCCGACGACCTCGCCGATATGGCCCGCCACGGCGCACGCACCTTCCTGATCGGCGAAAGCCTGATGCGGCAAGACGATGTAACGGCCGCCACCAAGGCCCTGCTGGCCGAGCCGGTGCCAGCCTGATGGCCGAGCTGACCCATTTCGACGGCCAGGGGGCGGCGCACATGGTCGATGTCTCTGACAAGGCCGTGATAGACCGGGTCGCGGTGGCGGAGTGTTACGTGAAGATGCTCCCGCAAACCCTTGAAAAGGTGACAGAAGGCACTGCCAAGAAGGGCGACGTTCTGGGCGTCGCGCGGCTGGCAGGCATCATGGGCGCAAAGAAATGCGCCGACCTCATCCCCCTCTGCCATCCACTGCCGATTACCAAGGTCGCGGTCGATCTGGAGCCGGACACGGACCTGCCCGGCGTGCGCATCACGGCGACCGTGAAAACCACCGGCCAGACGGGCGTAGAGATGGAGGCGCTGACCGCCGCCTCCACCGCCGCCCTGACCGTCTACGACATGCTGAAGGCAGCTGAAAAAAGCATGGAGATCGGCGGCCTGCGGGTCGTACTAAAAGACGGTGGTAAATCCGGCAGGTACGAGGTCTCACCTTGATCTCCGTTGAAGAGGCCCTTGCGAAATGCCTCGCGCTGGCCAAACCAGTCGGCTCTGAGATCGTGCACCTCGCAGACGCTGGAGGCCGAACGCTCGCCGCACCCGTCACCGCCTACCGGGATCAACCGCCCTTCTCCGCCTCCGCCATGGATGGTTACGCCGTCCGTGACGTCGAGGCGATCCCGGGCCGCCGCCTGAAGGTCGTGGGCGAAGCGCCGGCAGGCCACCATTGGCCGGGCACCATTGGCCCAGGCGAATGCTTGCGCATCTTCACCGGTGCGCCCTTGCCAGCAGGCACTGATCGCGTCGTGATCCAGGAAGATGTCACGCGCGACGGCGACCGGATCATTCTGGGCCGCGACCTTGGATCGAACACCAACATGCGCCCCTCCGGTGCGGATTTCGTCGCTGGCGCCACCCTGGACGCGCCCCGCCGCCTCAGCCCTGCCGACATCGCGCTCGCCGCGGCCATGAACGCGCCGAAACTGACTGTCTCCAAACGACCCGACATCGCGCTGATCGCAACGGGGGATGAACTTGTCAGCCCTGGCGAGGACCCTGCACCCGACCAGATCATCGCCTCCAACACCTATGGCCTCAAGGCGCGGATTGAGGCCGCCGGAGGCCATGCCCGCTTGCTGCCCATCGCCCGCGACAAGCGCGAAAGCCTGGAGCAGGTGTTCGACATGGCCAAGGACGCCGAATTGATCGTCACAATCGGCGGCGCCTCGGTGGGCGACCATGACCTTGTGGGTGATGTGGCCCAGGACCTCGGCCTCGACCGCGCCTTCTACAAGATCGCCATGCGCCCCGGAAAACCGCTGATGGCGGGCAAACTGGGCAACGCGACGCTCCTTGGTCTGCCCGGCAACCCGGTCTCGGCCATGGTCTGCGCGGAATTGTTCCTGATCCCCATGATCGACGCGATGCTCGGGCTGCCCTCCGGCCCGCGCCCACGGCTCAAGGCGCGCCTCGGCGTCGACCTGGACGCCAATGGCCCGCGAGAGCATTACATGCGCTCCCGCCTGGAACGCGGCGACGACCTGCCAGTGCTGACACCCTTCGGCAGCCAGGATTCATCCCTGCTGACGATCCTCTCCGGCGCCTCCGCCCTGCTGGTGCGTCCGGTGGATGAAGGGCGCAAACGGGCGGGCGATCTCGTGGAATATGTTCCCCTCACACAGCTATTTTCCTGATTCGTTGACAAATTGTTCGGAACAGGGGTAGAACATACCCTGAACGGGCACAGAATATGCCCGCATAGCTGAGCAGTTGCCCAACTGGGCGCAACAATCGAGGAGACGGGGATGCTGACGCGCAAGCAGAGGGACCTTCTGGAATTCATTCACAAGCGGATGCAGAAGGACGGCGTACCGCCCTCCTTCGATGAAATGAAAGAGGCGCTTGATTTGCGTTCGAAATCCGGCATCCACCGGCTGATCACGGCCCTGGAAGAACGCGGCTTCATCCGTCGCCTCGCGCATCGCGCCCGCGCCATTGAGATCGTCAAAATGCCCGACGCAATGGCCGATGGCGGTGGCAGCGGCTTTACCCCCCGCGTGATCGAAGGCGACCGCGCCGACCCGCCCGCAGGGGCCATGCCCGTGGAAGCGGCGGCTGCCACAGAACTGCCTGTGATGGGTAAAATCGCAGCTGGTGTACCGATTGAGGCGATCAGCCAGGTCGCCGCCCATGTTGCCGTGCCCCAGCAGATGCTTGGCACAGGCCGCAGCCACTATGCACTTGAAGTCAAAGGTGATTCGATGATCGACGCCGGGATCAACGACGGCGATATCGTGGTCATCGAGGAAGGGGATACAGCCGATAACGGCGATATCGTTGTGGCTCTGGTCGAAGATCAGGAAGCCACCCTCAAACGCCTGCGTCGCAAGTCGGGGATGATCGCGCTTGAGGCCGCCAACCCGGCCTATGAGACACGGATGTTCCGCGACGACCAGGTAAAGGTGCAAGGCAAGCTGGTCGGCCTGATCCGCACCTACTGAACAGCCGGGCGCGCGGTGCCACGGGGCGTCGCGCGCGCCACAAGGCAGGTCCGAGGACGACCAAAGGCCAGAGGGGGCTGCAATACCGCCTCTCTCGATCAGCGAAAATCAGCCGTTTTCAGTTGCTTGCGCAACGTTCGCCTTGCTGGCCACCAGCCCGCTGCGCTAGCCCGCGCCGTCTGCTCACGATTACCGGTACCCGTATGCCTTCGATTTTCGCCCGCGCCGCGGCTGCCCTGATGGCCGCTTTCGCCCTCCTTTCGCTTCCCGCCTGCGCCACCCTTGCTGACCTCAACCTGCCGGGTTTTGGACGCGATGCACCAGATATCCAGCGCGACGATGTCGCGATGCGCTGGGATCACCGCCCGGAGGCTGGCGAATGGACCCGCACTGCTTTTGCAGCGCTTGAAACCCATGCCGCTGTCTTGCCGACCCTTGTGCCCGGCGACATTGCCGAATGGTGCCCCGCCTACCCCGACGCCACGCAAACGGAACGTCAATTGTTCTGGACTGGCCTGCTGTCGGCCCTTGCCCGCCACGAAAGCACCTGGAACCCAGAGGCCATCGGCGGCGGCGGGCGCTGGCACGGGCTGGTGCAGATCAGCCCCGCTACCGCGCGTCATTACGGCTGCCAGGCCACCTCTGGGGCGGCCTTGCGCGACGGCAGCGCCAACATCTCCTGCGCGCTGCGCATTTGGGCGCAAACTGTCCCCCGTGACGGGGTCGTGGCCGCCGGGCGCGGCGGCGTCGCCGCAGATTGGGGCCCCTTCGTACAAGCCAACAAACGCGAAGAGATGCGCGACTGGATCTCTGCGCAACCGTACTGCGCCCAATAGCCCGCCACGTTTTTCTTGCCCAAGAACGGATCAAAAGGCTAAATAACCTGTCTGCCGCCAATCCGGGGGGATGGCCAAACCATGGGCGCCTTGCGTCTTTTCTATCTGTTGGGCGGTCTTGCCGTCTGCATCAGTACCGTGCCGGAGCGTGCCTTTGGGCAGGCTGCGAACGATATCGATGTGGAGGTCACGGCAGGCGCGATGGATCCCGGCATCGGCTTGGATCGCCTTTCCCTCCCTGAAGAATTCGATGCTCTTGTAGAAGAAAGCGACATTGCGTCGATCAGCCCTCTCGCCCCCGCGATCAGCCTGCGCCCCGCCCCACGCGACACCTGGGCGGTGCCTGCGGCCCGGTGGGATGACCACCCGCGAGGATCGGCATGGACGGCCGCAGTCTTGTCAGCCCTGCGCGGCCCCGGCGCGCCGCTGTTGGAGGTTGAGCCGCGCGACATCACCGCCTGGTGCCCTGGATACCTCCAAGCCTCACCCGCACAGCGTGCGGCCTTTTGGACCGGCCTGATCTCCACCCTCGCCTGGCACGAAAGCACCCACCGCCCCACGGCTGTCGGCGGCGGTGGCCGTTGGTTCGGCCTTGTGCAGATTGCGCCCGGCACCGCCGATTGGCGCAACTGCGATGTCCAATCCGGACAGGCGCTTTTGGACGGCGCGGCAAACCTGCGCTGCGGCATTCGGATCATGGGCATCACCGTGCCGCGCGATCAGGTCATCGCCGAAGGGATGCGCGGCGTCGCGGCGGATTGGGGGCCATTCCATTCCCAGCGCAAACGCGAGGATATGCGCCAATGGGTCCGCGGGCAGGACTATTGCCAATTGCCGCCCTCGCCCACCCGTCCCGTGATGCGTCCCGCCAACTTGGGCCAGGCACCAGACACAGAAATGGCCCCGCAAGCGGAGCCATCCATCGGGTTCGAAACCCGCCCGGTTCAGCGACCAGAGGCCGCTTAAGCCAAGCCTTGTACCGGAACGTTGCGGGCCGCCGCTTCGCGCGCGAGCTGCTTGAGGTCCGGCAGGAATTCTGTCGGCAACCGGATTTCAGTCCCATCGGTCAACATCAGCCCCACGATCGGCGTCTCGTCGCGCTTTTGAATACGCAGATATGAGATCTGGCTGGTGGGAATGACGAAATCGTCCTCGACCCCAAGCAATTGCCAGGTCGATGGCGTGATGCGGATGCCGTATTTCGGCAAGCTCATGACCTGCCATATACAAGCAATCAAAGCCGGGATTGCCATCAAAAGCACGAAGCTGGGGGCGACCTGCCACAGGAACGCGGCCAAAACGCCAAGTCCGATAAAGCTCAGCACACTCAATGCGGCGCTGCCGGGACGTACGGAATGTTCATATGTCTCTGTCATGGATTTACCAAAGAGCCAAAAAGTGACGACAATTTGGAAAGCCTGCGTCCGGGTCAGGGCAGTTCAGGTATTTTTTCTGGGCTTGCTCGCCTTAGATTACCCGTTGGTGCGCAGCAAATCGGCCTGCTAGGGTCCGCGTAATGGATCACCGAATGGGACCGGACAGGCCGTGACAGCAACCGACATGCCCCCCGCCGTACCGAGCCAAACCGCCCGCGCCCGCATACCCGCGCTCGACATCGCGCGCACGGTGGCGATCCTTGCGATGGTGGTGTTTCACTTCACGTTTGATCTTGAACTCTTTGGTTATCTGGCCCCGGGTACAACCACCCTGCCCGGCCCATGGCGGGCGTTGGCCGTGGCGACAGCAAGCGCGTTTCTGTTTCTGGCCGGTGTGTCGCTCTGGATGGCCCATGGGTCCGGCATAAACTGGCGCGCTTTCTGGTGGCGTTTTGGCAAAGTCGGCGGCGCAGCCCTTCTGGTCACCATCGGCACCTACATGGCCTTTCCAGATGCATTCGTCTTTTTCGGTATCCTACATTCAATCGCACTTTGCTCGCTTTTCGGGTTGGCTGCCCTGCGTTTGCCGGCCGCGATCACCGCCATTATTGCCGTCGCGGTGTTCTTTGCACCGGATTTTGCGCGATCTGACCTGTTCAATGCCCCGTGGCTCTGGTGGACCGGTTTGCAAACCATCCCGCTGCGCACCGTCGACTATGAACCGATCTTTCCCTGGTTCGCGGCATTCCTGCTAGGCCTGGCCACCGCCAAGGCCATGGACCGTGCAGGTCTATGGGCGCGCCTGTCCGCACCAGCGCCGTCCCGTACACTCCGAATGTTGAGCTTTCCCGGCAAACACAGCTTGATCATTTACCTGATCCATCAACCCATCCTCATGGGCCTGATCTGGAGCGTGACGCAACTCGTCCGGTAGCTCTGCGAAAGGCGGTCAGGCGCCGCGCATCCGCGCCACCATCTCACCCAAATCGCGGCTCAGGCCCTCTGCCTTCGCCATCCGCTCCAACTCCGCCAACATCAGGGCCTGCCGGTCGGCATCATAGCGCTTCCAGCTGTCAAAGGCCGTCGACATGCGCGCGGTCGTTTGCGGGTTCAATGCATCCAGCTTCAACAGCCAATCAGCGACGAACCGGTAGCCCGCGCCAGAGGGGTCGTGGAACCCCGCCGGATTGCCCGCCGTCAGCCCCGCAATCACTGACCGAAAGCGATTGGGGTTCTTGTAGTCGAAGAGCGGATGCTGGGTCAGATGCGTCGCGCGGTCCACGGCTGTCTCGGGCGCGGCCAAGGCGACTTGCGACATGAACCACTTGTCCATCACCAGCCGGTCCCCTTGCCACTGCGCCTCAAACCGCGCCGCGATGTCTGGATCGCCCGCTTCCAGCAAGCGGCCGAAGGCGGCCATCTGATCGGTCATGTTCGTGGCGGCCTCATACTGCGCCAAAGCGCGCGCCGGTCCCTCCACTGCCGTCAGATATCCCAGGCACGTGTTGCGCAGGCTGCGCTGCGCTGCAGGCTCGGCGGCGGGGCTGTATGGACCAGCCGGTTCATTGGCCTCATATTGGCGGATCAATTCCTCCTTCATCGCTTCGGCAATCGCGCGCTGTATCTCTTTGCGCTTGGCGTGGATCAGCGTCGGGTCCGGCACGATCCCGGCATCAACACAGGCCTGCGCCAGATCATCCTCTGACGGCAGGGCAAACATCAGCGCGCGGAACGCCGGATCGACGCATGTATCGCGCAGCACAACTTCAAGGGAGGCCAACAGATCTGGCGCCACGAACGCCTGCCCGCCGATCATGTTCAAAAGATCCTCGCGCAACACACTGCGCCCGGCTTCCCAGCGGTTGAACGGATCCGTGTCATCGCGCATCAACGCCAGCCGTTCCGCAAACGTCGTCGGCGCATCGAGCGTCACGGGGGCCGAGAACCCGCGCAAAAGCGATGGCGTCACAGCGCCCGTCCCAACCTGGTCCAGCGGCCAGGACAGGCGCATCTCAGGCCCATCCAATACCGCCAGCATCTCCGGAACCACCTCTTTGCCATCACTATAAAGCGCCAGACGCACCGGGATGACCGCAGGCTCTTTCATCGGCTGATCCGGCGTTGGTGGCACCTCCTGGCTCAGGAGCAGGGCAAATTCATCCCCCTCCACGCCCCAACGCGCCGTTACCTTGGGCGTGCCTGCCTGAGAATACCAGCGCTTGAACTGCGACAGGTCCTGGCCCGTGACCTCTTCAAAGCAGGCCAGCCAATCCTCGATGGTGCAGGCCTGCCCGTCGTGACGGTCGAAATAGAGCGTACAACCCGCCCGATAGGCATCCTCGCCAATCAGGGTGCGCAACATGCCGATGACCTCGGCCCCCTTTTCATAAACGGTGGCCGTGTAGAAATTGTTGATCTCCACATAGCTTTCGGGCCGGACATTGTGCGCCAAAGGCCCCGCATCTTCGCGGAACTGGCGGGCGCGCAGCGTCAGCACATCCTGAATGCGCTGTACCGGCGCGCTGCGCATATCTGCACTGAACTGCTGGTCGCGGAACACCGTCAGCCCCTCTTTCAGGCACAGCTGGAACCAGTCGCGACAGGTGATGCGATTGCCCGTCCAGTTGTGGAAATATTCATGGGCAATGATCGCCTCGATACTGGCAAAATCCGCATCCGTCGCGGTCTCGGGCGAGGCTAGGACGTATTTGGAGTTGAAGATATTCAGCCCCTTATTCTCCATCGCGCCCATGTTGAAATCGTCAACCGCGACGATGTTGAAGACGTCCAGATCGTATTCGCGCCCGTAAACCTCTTCATCCCAGCGCATCGACCGGATCAGCGCATCCATGGCGTAGTCGCATTTGTCCTCATCCCCGGGCCGCACCCAGATGTTGAGGTCCACGGGCGCGCCGCTTGCGGTCGTGAAATGGTCCGAATGCGCCACCAGATCGCCCGCGACCAGCGCAAAAAGATAGGCGGGCTTGGGGTGCGGATCATGCCATTCCGCAAAGCCTTCGCCCGCGCCCGCCGGGTTGCCGTTCGACAGCAGGACGGGCAGATCGCTTTCCATCCGCACCTTGAACGGCGCCATGACATCTGGCCGGTCCGGGTAATAGGTGATCTTGCGGAACCCCTCGGCCTCACACTGGGTGCAGTACATGCCGTTGGACATGTAGAGGCCTTCGAGCGCCGTGTTGGTCTCAGGGCTGATCTCCACCTCCGCCTCCCAAAGGAACGGCGCATCGGGCACCATGGCCACCAGACCATCCTCGCGGATCGAAGGTTTCCAATCCTGCCCGTCGATGCTGGCACGCAGCAGCGTCAGACCCTCACCATGCAGGAAGAACGTGCGATCATCGGTCTCCGGGTTGGGCCGAAATGCGATCTTGGACCGCACGCGCGTTGCCGTCGGATGCAGGGTAAAATGCAACTCCACACTATCAATCAGAAAACCGAACGGCGTATAATCCTCCAACCGGATCGGCGCGGGGGCGGCGGGTGCGGCATCTTTCATCGGACATGCTCCTTGGGCTATCCTGCATAGCTAGAGCGCGACCAGACGGCGCGCAACCGACGCCGAAGGTTGCGGATGCAAACGGGCATACTATCTCTGCCTCATGGCAAATGTTCTTGTTTGGTTCAAACGCGATCTGCGGGTGCAGGACAACCCAGGCTTGGCCTTGGCCGCAGCCCGGGACGGCTGCGTTTTGCCGCTCTACATTGCCGAGCCTGAGGCCTGGGCGCAGCCCGACGCCTCCGCCCGCCAATGGCGCTTTATCGCGGAGAGCCTTGAGGGTTTGCGCGCAGATCTCGCCGGCGTCGGTGCGCCATTGATCATCCGCCGGGGCGAGGCGGTCGAGACCCTCGCAACCATCTGCGCCGCCCACCAGATCACTGAGATCATCAGCCACGAGGAAACCGGCAACCTCTGGTCCTATGCCCGCGACCGAAAGGTTGCTGCATGGGCGCGTGCCGCTGGCATCCGCTGGACGGAAGTGCCGCAGATGGGGGTCCATCGACGCCTGCTCAGTCGCGACGGATGGGCCAAGACCCGCGAAAAGGCCATGCGCCTGCCCCAGGTCGACGCGCCAAACGCCCTGCGCGGCTTTCCCGAAGATCCGGGCGCAATCCCAGACGCCCGCGATCTCGGCCTTGCCTTCGACCCCTGCCCCGGTCGCCAACGGGGCGGTCGTAAAATGGCACTGTCCACGCTCGGCTCGTTCCTGACCGAACGCGGGCAAGACTATCGCCGCGCCATGTCCTCGCCGCTTGAGGGCGCGACCGCCTGCTCTCGCCTCTCCCCCCACCTGGCCTTCGGAACCCTCTCCCCCCGCGAAGCGGTCCACGCCAATGCCGCCCGCCGGGCCGAGCTGAAAGGCACCCGGTCGGGCTGGCTCGGCTCGCTCAAGAGTTTCGAGGCCCGCCTCGCCTGGCGTGACCATTTCATGCAGAAGCTCGAAGATCAGCCAAGCATTGAAACCCGCTGCCTGCACACGGCCTATGAGGGCCTGCGCCCGGCCACGCCCGACGCGAGCCGCCTGCACGCATGGGAACAGGGTGAGACTGGCCTGCCATTCGTCGATGCCTGCATGCGCTCGCTCAACGCCACCGGTTGGCTCAACTTCCGCATGCGCGCGATGCTGGTGGCGGTGGCGTCCTACCACCTGTGGCTCGATTGGCGCGCGACCGGCCCGCATCTCGCCCGCCAATTCACGGATTATGAACCCGGCATCCACTGGCCGCAGGTCCAAATGCAATCGGGCACCACCGGCATGAACACGATCCGCATCTACAACCCCGTCAAACAAGGCATGGATCACGACCCTACCGGCGCGTTTACCCGCCAATGGTGCCCCGAATTGCGCGACGTGCCCGACGCGCATCTGCAGACCCCGTGGACATGGGAAGGCGCGAGACAGCTGCTCGGCAAACGTTATCCCGCCCCGATTGTCGATGTGAAAGAGACGGCGAAAGCCGCCCGCGACCGTGTCTGGGCCGTGCGCCGCGGCGATGCGTTCCGCGCGCAAGCGGCGGAGATCGTTGAAAAGCACGCCTCCCGCAAGGATGGCGGTGCGTGGCGGCACTTTGTCAATGACCGCGCCCCGAAACGAAAAAAAGCCAAATCACCTGACGTGCAGCTTTCCCTCGGCCTCTGATCCGCCCGCACACGCGGCGTTTTGCGAAACAGTCTGTGCCGCTTAGGTAGGGAAAACGGGTGTTTGATCGGCCCCGGGTTGCACCTAATCTGCCTTGCATCAACGCAAGATCACGGAGCCCATCATGCACATCCTCATCGGCCTCGCGACGCTCGTGGGCGGCATCCTGTTCTGGGTCTGGCGCGCACGGATGGCTGCGAATGCGGCCTCTGAACTCGCCGATATTGCGGGCACTATGGCAGGCGCCGTGCGTCGGTTCGGCTTTCGCCGCCGCCACGATATGCACCCGGTTGATTGCATTGAGGATAACACGCTCGCTGCCGGTGCGCTGACCGTGGCCTTTCTCGACCTCGGCACCTCCCAGACCGACGAGCTGCGCACCAAGCACCTCCTGGCACTTCAATCCCATTTCGCCATCGACAAGTCGGAAGCCGAGGAAATCCTCGTGATGGGCCATTGGATGGTCAACGAATGCAACGGCCCCGCCCCCGCTGTCACGCGGCTCGGCAAGCGGTTGATGAAGCTGACCGGGTCCCACGGCCTCGACGCGCCGCTCAATGTTATTAACGATGTTGCCTCCGCGACCGGTGGGCTGACCGACAGCCAACGCGATGCCCTGCACGATTTGCAGCGGATTTTCCGACGCTGACCAAAGCCGCCCGTGCGCGCCATGTGAGTAGGCGCTTGCCCGCCCCCGCGCCCTGCCCTAAACCCGGCCTCGCGCAAATGCGGAGGCCAAAATGCTCGACCTGACCTACGACACCCCGAAACCGAAAGTCATCGCCGGTGCCAAGCACGATTGGGAGCTTGTGATCGGGATGGAGGTGCACGCCCAGGTCGCCACCAACGCCAAGCTCTTCTCCGGTGCCTCCACCACTTTCGGGGCCGAGCCGAATTCGAACGTCGCTTTCGTGGATGCCGGCATGCCCGGTATGTTGCCCGTCATCAACGAGGCCTGCGTCGCCCAGGCCGTGCGCACCGGCCTTGGCCTGAAGGCCGAGATCCACCTGAATTCCGCGTTCGACCGCAAAAACTACTTCTACCCCGACCTGCCGCAGGGCTACCAGATCAGCCAACTTTACCACCCGATCGTGGGCGAAGGCGAAGTGCTGGTGGAACTGGGTGACGGCACCGCGCGCATGGTCCGCATCGAACGCATCCACCTCGAACAGGATGCCGGTAAATCTATCCACGACATGGACCCCGCGCTTTCCTTCGTGGACCTCAACCGCACCGGCGTCGCGTTGATGGAGATCGTCTCCCGCCCCGACATCCGCGGCCCGGAAGAGGCCGCCGCGTACCTGCTGAAACTCCGCCAGATCATGCTCTATCTCGGCACCTGCGACGGCAACATGCAGAACGGCAACCTGCGTGCGGATGTCAACGTCTCCGTCTGCCTGCCCGGCGCCTATGAGCGCTATCAGGAAACGCAGGATTTCTCCCATCTCGGCACAAGGTGTGAGATCAAGAACATGAACTCCACCCGCTTCATCCAGCAGGCGATCGAGGTGGAGGCCAAGCGCCAGATCGCCATCCTCGAAGCGGGCGGCACAATCGATCAGGAAACCCGCCTCTACGATGTCGACAAGGGCGAAACCCGCTCCATGCGCTCCAAGGAAGAAGCGCACGATTACCGCTATTTCCCTGATCCCGACCTCCTGCCGTTGGAGATCGAACAGGCCTGGGTCGACGACATCGCCGCCCACCTCCCCGAACTCCCCGACGCCAAGAAGGCCCGCTTCATGGGTGACTTCGGCCTCGCCGACTACGACGCCTCCGTCCTGACCGCCGACCTCGACGCCGCCGCCTATTTCGAGGCCGTCGCCGCGAAGACCAACGGCAAACTCGCCGCAAACTGGGTTATCAACGAGCTCTTTGGTCGCCTGAAGAAGGACGACCGCGAGATCGAGGATAGCCCGGTCACCCCCGATCAGCTCTCGTCGCTGATCGCCTTGATCGAGGCCGACACCATCTCCGGCAAGATCGCAAAAGACGTGTTCGAAATCAGCTACACGTCAGGCCGCGACCCCGAGGAAATCGTCGAGACCGAGGGCCTGAAACAGGTCACCGATACCGGCGCCATCGAGGCTGCAGTGGATGAAATCATCGCCGCCAACCCCGACCAGGTCGCCAAGGCGAAAGAGAACCCGAAGCTCGCTGGCTGGTTCGTGGGTCAGGTCATGAAGGCCACGGGCGGCAAGGCGAACCCCAAGGCCGTGAACCAGATCGTCGCGCAGAAGCTGGACGCGTAGCGCGGGCGTTTTTCGTTCAAGCGTGTTAGGCTTCAAAGATGACGAGCGGGATCAACCACATAGCACCGGATGAGAAGCACCCGTCCGTGGTGAAACTCAAGCTGGACACGACCCGCGATATCAAAGAAGGCCGCATCGACGTTGGCGGCATCTGTATTGCGGCCAAGGATTTCGGGGCGCATCCAACGCTGCGCCTCTCAACGGCAAAGGGCGATATCGATCTGGCGTTCAAGGCCGACGAGACCCCGCGCCGCCAGAAGCGGTTCGCCAAGCTCAGCCTGAATGCACTTGCTTGCGAAATCCAGCAATTCAGCGTGCACGAGGCCGACGTGCCCGCAACCCTGCTCCTGACGTCTGAGGATGGCACGCAAGAAGCCGTTCTTGCCCAATTCGACGCCCATCCGGTCGAGCAAATCCACGATCAGCTGGTCCGGCAGGTTGAACAGAACGCCATCGACATCGACGCACTGGACCTTGCGCTTGCCAGCCTGCCGGAAGACAGTCGTAAATCGGACGAGGGGCAGTTGATGGCGGCCGTCCTCAACATCATGCGTCACGGCTATGAAGGGACGGGCGAGGCAGAACTTCGCGCAATGCGCCGCATCTATCGCAGTCGCGAGCGGTTCCTGATGTATCCCCGTTACATTGACCTGCTGAACCTCGCCATCGCGCCGGTGGTCTATGGCAACCACGGGCTGACCCAGAAATTCGCGGATATGGAGCTGACACAGGATTTCTGGAGTGCACTCAACGACTTCCTGGCGTTTCTTGATGCGGAATTCGGGCCCAGCTTCCTTGTCTCCGGCTCCCTGCTTGGCCTGATCCGCGAAGGGCAGTTACTGCCCCACGACGATGATCTCGACATCGCCATCGTCCTGCCTGCCAACAACGCTGCCGAAGCCGCAGAGCAATGGAACGGTGTCAAACAGAGGCTTATCGAAAAAGGCATGCTGAACGAAGGCATGACAGCCACGGCGCGCCTCCCCCTGCTGAAGTCCATTCGGATCGAAGGCGTTCCCACCGATCTTTTCCCGGCCTGGCTTGAGGGCGAAAAGGTTTTCGTCTTCCCCCATACCTTCGGCGAGTTGGACCGCGCCGACGTGTTGCCGCTGGTCCCCGAGAAACAGTTCAACGTTCCGATCCCGCGCTGCCCTGAGAAGATGCTGGAAATCAACTATGGCGCCAGTTGGCGCACACCGGATCCGAACGCCAAACTGGATTGGCCACGCTGGAACAAGAATTACCGCGCCTTCATCAAGTCAAAGGTCTTCTCCGACTGGCAGGCCTGAAGTTGCGCCAAAGCCAGATCGCACGCCTGCCCCTTGCGCCTGCCCCCCAGTCCGATTCATAACCCGCCCATGAGCATCGAGTACAAAGTCGTCCCGGCCCCCGAAAAAGCGCGCAAACACCGCGGCCTCAAAGGCGCCGCCCTGTTCGCCCATTCGATTGAAACCTTGATGAACGAACTGGCCGCCGACGGCTGGCAGTACGTGCGCGCCGATACGCTTCCTCAAGAGGAGCGCGCAGGCCTGACATCGAAAACCACGACCTATCGTAACCTTTTGGTTTTTCAGCGTGAAATCGCGCCAGAGGCCGCTGAGCCACGCCCCGCTCCAGCCCCTGAAACGACCACGGAACCTGAGCCCGTCGAGGTGGAAGAAGACGAGGTCGAAAATCTCTGGCAAGACACAGAGACCACGGATGAAACCGAGCTTGGCGGCGCGCTATTCCCGCACCGTGAGCGCAAGGGCGTGGATCTCTGACATCAGCTCCTTGCCCAATGCTGCATGCACCGCACGATGCTTTGCGATCCGGCTCATGCCCGCGAAACTATCGCTTTGAATAGTAACGTTAAAATGGCTCTCTCCGCCCTCCTGAAAGCCCGCATGGCCACGATGCGCTTCGCTTTCATCGACGACCTCCAACACGCTTGGCGCAAATGCCCCACGTAACGCAGCCTCGATTTTCTCTGCCCGTGACATCTTTTCTGCCCTTCCCATCTTTCCCTCGCCCGTCAAAACCCTAAACTGCTCTCTCCGAGTCGAGAAGGGCACGCACATGACCGACAAAGACCCGTTCAACTTTGACCTCCGCGTTTCCACGGATAAGAAGAAGCGCCGCACTGGTCGGCGCGGCATGTCCGGCGCGTTCGAGACGTCGCAGCGGGTCTGCGAGCATCCCGGCTGCGAGGAGCAGGGCCAATACCGGGCGCCGAAAGGCCCTGATAACCTTGAAGAATTTCGCTGGTTCTGCCGCGACCATGTGCGGGAGTACAACCTGAAATGGAACTTCTTCGAAGGCACGACAGAGGCCGAGATGAACGCTCAGATGGATCGTGACCGCGTCTGGGACAGGCCCACCAAACCCTTCAAGCAATCGGCAGAGGAAAAGGCCTGGGCGCGCCTTGGCATCGAGGATCCGCATCAGGTCCTGGGCCAGAACGCGACGCAAAATCCGGGCCGCGCCGGGGGAGGCACCAAAGGCCGTCGGCTCCCGCCCACCGAACGCCGCGCTGTCGAGATCCTCGAGGTCAACGACAACGCCACCAAGCCCGAGATCCGCAAAGCCTATAAGGCGCTGATCAAGGTTTTGCACCCCGACATGAACGGTGGCGACCGCTCTGACGAAGACCGGCTGCAAGAGGTTGTCTGGGCCTGGGATCAGCTCAAGGTCTCGCGGAACTTCGCGGATTGAGGACATGGGACTTTTTGCCGACCACGCCACTTCCATCCGTGCGCTACGGCAACATACGAACCTGACAGAGGCTGAAATCGCCCAGTTCGTGGCCCGTGCGCGCCCGGCCCTCACCTTCCGCCGCCGCATCACACCAGAGGGCGACGTCCCTCTTGGAATGTCCAAGATCGGCGGTCGTCCCGATATGGGCGCAGATCTGCCCTGGCCCATCCGCGCGCCTTATGAGGGCGTGGCTGAAGCCGTGGCAAACTGGCCCGAAGCTCTGCGCAACGTTTACAGCGCCGAATGGACCGAGGCCTGTATCGCCTACAACTCAGCGCCTGCACCTCTGGGCTTTATTGCACAATTCGACCTCGACACCCTGTCGTCCCGCCCGGGCTTCGATCCGGCGCTTCCGTCGATGGGGCGTCTGCTGCTTTTTACGGATCCGTCCGGTCATCACTGCGCTGACGCCATGGCCGCAGCCCAATGGGTGCAGGTGATCCACGACACAACGCCACGCGACCAAATCATCCGCCATGCAACGCCCTCGGCCGTGATAGAGCATTGGAGCACCAGCATCCTGTTGCAGCAGAACCAGTATTACGGCGGCCCGGAAGCGCCCTGGTCGGAGACCGCCGATTGCGAACGGCTGGACGCCGTTGACGCAATCAGCCTGCCCCATGACCGCGCCTGGCAGGCCCCCCAACGCACGCGCGACATTTTGCACGCGCTTAGAGAGGCGCACCTGTCCGGTCTCGAAGATGCAACCGTCTCTGCCTCCAACTTTGCCGCCGGCATCGCCTTTCACGGCGACCAACTGGGCGGCCATCCCGTCCCGGTCCAAGACAGCGTTCCCGCTGAGATCGACCACCTCACCGGCGGCGCGCTCGGTCCGGTTGAGGGCTGGCGGTTCCTGTTCCATGTGCAGGGCGAGACCTACCTGCCGCAATTGATGCCCGATTGGCGGGACGGTGATCTCTACCTCATGGACCAGCCACCAACGGCAGGCACGGATAGCATCGGGCAGGTCTTCGGTGTTGCGCAGTCGACCTGAGCCCCTTGCCCTGAGCCGCGCCGCACCCTAACCCGCCCCTATGGTAAAGCACGTCAACACTCTGATCCTCGGCGCAGGCGCCGCTGGCCTGATGTGTGCGGCCCATGCAGGCCCTGACACGCTGGTCGTGGACCACGCCAAATCCCCGGGCGAGAAAATCCGCATTTCCGGCGGGGGGCGCTGCAACTTCACCAATCTCCACGCCGGACCTGAGAATTTCCTCAGCGAGAACAAGCATTTCGCCAAATCCGCGCTGAGCCGTTACACACAGTGGGATTTCATCGACCTTATAGACCGCCACAAGATCGCCTGGCACGAAAAGACCTTGGGCCAGCTCTTTTGCGATCATTCCGCCAAGGACATCATTGCGATGCTGCTGGCCGAAATGCGCCCTTCAGAGCTTTGGCTGCAAACCGAGATCGGGGAGATCACCCATGACGGCAGCCACTTTCACGCGCACCTCGCCCGCGACGGCAAATCCACGACTGTGACTGCCCGCAACCTGGTGCTCGCCACCGGGGGCAAGTCGATCCCGAAAATGGGGGCGACCGGCCTCGCCTATCGCTTGGCCGAACAATTCGGCCACCGCAATACGGAAACCCGCCCCGCCCTTGTCCCCCTCACCTTTGATGGCCCCGCCAAGCAACAGTTCGCGGCCCTGTCCGGCACCTCGGTCCCGGCCCGCGTGTCGTGCAACGGCACCAGCTTTGACGAAGGCATGCTCTTCACCCATCGCGGCCTGTCCGGACCGTCCATTCTGCAAATCTCGTCCTACTGGCGCGAAGGTGAGAGCCTGTCACTGCACCTGCGCCCCGACCTGAACCTGATGGACAACCTGCGCACCCGCCGCCAGACCAGCGGCGGCAAAGCGTTGAAAACGGTTCTGGCCGAACTCCTGCCCAAGGCCTTGGTTCAGCACCTGGCCGATGCCGTTCCCATGCACGGCAACCTGGCAGATCAGTCCGACAATGCCCTCACTGCGCTGACAGACCAACTGACGGCATGGCACGTCACCCCAACATCGTCCGAAGGCTATCGCACGGCAGAGGTCACTCTGGGCGGCATCGCCACCGACGCTCTGTCGTCAAAGACAATGGAAAGCCAAAACCAGCCCGGCTTCTACGCCATTGGCGAAGCGGTGGATGTCACAGGCTGGCTCGGCGGCTACAACTTCCAATGGGCGTGGAGCTCCGCCGTCGCCGCAGGCCGCGCGATCCGCGCCGCCTGACCCCCGCCCCTGCTCAGACCTCTCGGCCCTCCTCACAGCCCGTCTTCCTTGTTTCAAAAATACCTCGGGGGTCAGCGGTTTTTCCCGTCGGGAAAAGCCGCGAAAGGGGGCAGCGCCCCCCGCCTGAGAGCAGGCCGCGTCTCGCGGCCAAGCGAGGCAAAAACACGCGGCGCAGCCGCTCCGCCAGATCAGGTCGCTCAGGCCCGCCAGAAGGCCGCCGTGAACAGAACCATCACCGCCATCAACTCCAGCCGCCCGATCAACATCGCGGCCGACAGGATCCACTTTGCCGGATCATTGACCGCCGCATAGGTGCCGTCCGGCCCGATCATGTCCCCCAGGCCTGGGCCGATATTGCCCAACGCCGCGGCCGCACCAGACACGGACGTGACCACATCCAGCCCGGTCAGCCCCAGTAGAACCGCTGTGACCCCCAAGGTCACAAAAAACAGCACAAAGAAGGCCATGACCGACGACAGCACCTCTTCGGCCACCGGGCGCCCCTCGAACCGGGGCTCGAAAATGCCGTGGGGCGCGTAAAGCCGGCGCACCTGCGTGGCCACGGCGGCGAAGAGCAACTGGTACCGGAACACCTTGATTGAACACGAAGTCGAGCCTGCACAGCCTCCGATCAGCCCCATGAAGAAGAAGGCAGGCACCGCAACCGCCCCCCAAACCTGATAGTCTGTGCTGGCATAGCCGGTGCCGGACACGATCGAGATGACGTTGAACAGCCCTTCGCGCAGCGCCGTCTCAGGACCCGTTCCATTGGCAAAGATCCGGTAGAGCGCAAGCCCCGCCACGATGGTCAGGATGGTCGCCAGATAGGCGCGGATCTGGCTGTCGATCAGGATCGGACGGGCCGTGCCCGCGACCAGCTGGATATAGCGCACGAACGGCAAACTCGCGAGCAGCATGAAAAACGCGCCCGCATATTCCAACGGCCCCTGGAATACTCCGAAAGACGCGTTGTAGTTTGAAAAGCCGCCGGTGGATATCGTGGTGAAGGCGTGCATGATCGCATCGAAGGGTGCCATGCCCAGGGCGGAATAGGTCAAAGCGCACATGACGGTCAGCGCGACGTAGATCACGGAAATCCGGCTGGCGATCTCACCGGCGCGGGGCAGGATTTTTCCGAAGGTGTCAAAGCCCTCGGATCGGAAGATCTGCATGCCACCCACGCGCAGTTCGGGCAGAAACACCATCGCCACAACGATGATCCCGATGCCGCCGAACCATTGCATCAGGCCCCGCCACAGGTTCAGCCCCACCGGCAGCGTGTCGATGTCCGTGATGATCGTGGCACCCGTCGTCGTCAGGCCCGACATCGCCTCAAAAAAGCCGTCCACCACCCGCAACTGGCTGTCGCCCAGGATGAAGGGGAGTGCGCCGAACAGCGGCAAGACCAACCAGACGCCCGTGGTCAGAATGAAGGTCTGCTGGATCGTCAGCCCCTTGCTGACGCCATTGGCGCAAGCCAGCGTCACGAAGAGGCCAGTCAGAACCGTGATGGCGCAGGCCTCGGCAAAGGCCCCCCAATGGCCATTGGCCGCCAGAATGTCGGCCACCAACGGCACCAGCATCGTGACCCCAAGGGTCAGGACCAACAGGCCCAGAACGTAGCCCACCGGGCGCAGATCGAACATGGGGCGGAGCGTTGGCCCGCCACTTGCGCGCTGTCAAGAACGCGTCGGCCCCAACCACCGAAACGCACAAAGATCGAGGGCCACTAAATTATTGATTTGAGGTATCTTCCTGTCTACCGTGACACTTAACGACAACCCGGATGCGCCTGCCAATTGCGCAAACGACACCAAGACCGGGATAGGGGATGGATGATATGGCCAGTGATGGCGCGAAAACCAAAGCCACAAAAACGCTCAGCGACGGCGATATTTCCACATATGCGCGCCGCGGCGGACCCGCTGCTGGCGGGGCCGGCACAGATGTCGATGCCCATGCGCATACCGATGCAGATGCGGTCGCGACCGACCATGATGTCGTGGCAACCGCGCCAACCGATGCGGATGCCCAGGCTCACACCGATAAGGATTAGCACGACCGGCGCATTCGCGTGCGCTGATGACATTTTCTCACCCAGCCATTTCCAGCAAGGGAGACCATAAGATGGACGACAACAACCACGACAAGAAGAAGAAGGCCCCCTCTGCCGGGAAGCCTTTGACCGAAGATCAGATCAAATCGAAGCGCGTTGATCGCCGGACGGTTCTGCGTTCCGTCGGTCTGGCCGGCCTCGGGGCTGGCGCGATGGGTGTGTCGGGCTGTGTCGCCTATGGCGTGACCGACGTAGACAACGGCAATATCACCGATCCAATCGGTGCGGGCCGTGGTGCCCCGATAGCCTATCGCTCGGGCATTACCGACGCCGACTTTGGTGGCAACATCACCGACCCGATTGGCCGTGGTCGCGGACGACCCTATTACTGATAACCAACCTGAACGCGGCCCCGGCAGCATGTCGGCGCCGCACCATGTCACTTGAAAGGTGTTTTCGATGACGGACAAGAAGACAAAGACACTTGAAGCGGGTGACATCAAAAGCACGCGCATGGATCGCCGGGCAATGCTGCGCACGGCAGGCATTGCAGGCCTCGCTGCGGGGGCAGCTGGCGTCTCCGGTTGCGTCGTCGTTCCTGCAGGGCCGGGCTTTGGCACCGGCATCACGGACGCAGACAATGGCCCGATCATTGATCCGGGCGGTTTCGGGCGCGGTGGCTTGCGCTACAGCTACACGGGCTTCACGGATCGCGACAATGGCCCGATCTACGATCCCGGCGGGCAGGGTCGCGGCCCCGGAAACTAAAGATCAGAGAAACAGAAAAAGCCCCGCCAATGCGGGGCTTTCTTCATTTTGACCAAAGGGTTACGCGCCGAAGCTCATCCAACGTGGATAAGCGACGGGAACAGCTTCGGATCCAAGCTGACATCGGCGAATGTGTCGCCTTCCGTCAGCAGGCTGACGGCGTCATGGCTGTGCAGGCTTTCCTGATGGCTAGCCATCACGCGGAAATCTCCAACACCTTCATTCGCCTGAAGCTGCTCGGCAAAGAGCCGCGCCGCATCTTCCACGAAGATCGGATTGGCCGCGTTCAGCTCTGCAAAGGCCTGCTCGTCCTCACGCTTGACCATCACCTGGGTCTCGGTCGGCACGCCTTTGCGGGCCATGTCGATCAGATCTTCAAACCAGACCCCCTCGCCCTTCAGCTCAACCGACAGCCGCGCGACGGAGCGCTGCGAATGCGGCGTCGCCAATTGGCCGCGCGTCGCACGGGCATGCTCAGACAGTTCCAGCGAGCACGGGCAGGTCGACGAGTAGACATAGTCGAGGTGCACGATCCGCTGCCGCACGCCGTCCGTTTCAACCAACTCCAGCGCAATATCGTAATACTGCCAGCCAGACAGGCCAGAGCGCAGGCTATCGACCTTCATCGGGTAGCTCAGCCGCATCTGAATGCGCGCATCGAACGATTCCAGATCGGCTTTGTAGTCATCCAAAGCCGCCTCGATCACGTCAAAGCCGAACTTCTCATCCGCATGCTTGTAGAATGACCGCATGATGCGGCTCATGTTGATGCCCTTCTTGTCGGCCTCAAGGCTGACAGTCCCGGTCACCGACGTCTCCAGCAGCGTCTCACCACCGCCTTGCACCGAATAGCGGATCGGCAGGCGGAAGTTTGAGATACCCACATGCTGGATGCGGCGGTTCTCACCCTTGATCAGGCTCGACGGCCCATTCTGCAAATCCGGCAGCGTGGCTTTGTACGCCTCATCCACCTTGAAATCCGCAGGATAGTCGCGTGCGAATTCAGGGTAGCTGCGCGCCCGTACAAGGCGCGCCATGTCTGGATCAAGCGCCTCCATCCGGCCCCGGCCAGCTGCACTCGCCCATTGCGTCAGAAGTGCCAGCGCCTCTTGCGCATCCGCATCGCTTGGCAGTTCTCCGGCGGTCTTAACATGCACATTCATGTGCCACCCCTTCCCATTTCCTGTTCCGAGCCTCCAATATGGGGCAAACGGAGAATATCTAAAGTCTTGTTTTGCAATTGTTCTACGCTAGCGCCTCGGCCCTGGATCAGTTTTCACCGAATTTTCAGCGCGTTAAGGCAGAATGGTGCGATTACGCACCGTAGCGGCTCACGAAGGTGTGCAATATGCGCTCCGGTACCGTGATCGCCTCGGCCAGCACGGTTTCGCTCAAAGCCGCTGCATCCTGCGGCGCGAAATAGCCGCGATGCTTGTAGATTTCGATGCGCTGCGCAAAGTTTTCACCCCGCGCTTCGGGGTGGAATTGCGTCGCATACACGTTTTCACCCGCCCGGATCATCTGAAACGGACAGGGGGCAGAGGCCACAAGATGCACCGCGCCCTCGGGTAGGTCCTCCACCGCCTCCTTGTGACCCACCAGCGCCCGGAACTGCACCGGCAACCCGGCCAATAGCGGGTCGCGTGCGCCCTCTTCTGTCACGGTGCAATCGACGCCGCCAATCGCCTCACCGTACCGCCCCTTGCCAACGGGCGCGCCCAGGGCCGCCCCCAGAATGCCCATCCCATAACAACAGCCGAGATACGGCATGTCGCGGGCCAAAATCTCAGGCATCAACGCCATGATGTCGGCCTCGATCCTGGTCTCCAGCGGGTCCTTGTCTGCAGGATCATCGCTGACACAGCCGGGCCCACCGCCGACGATCACGCCCGCATACTGATCCAGCGACACCGCGCGCAAAGGCGCCTGATCCAACCGGATCCGCTCCACCTGATCCTCAGCCAATCCGCCGCGCGCCAGAAAGGCGTCGAATTCTTCGTCCGCCGCTTCATCTTCGGGGCGCAATTGCAGGATCAGAAACTTGCTCATGCGGCCGCAAACCGCCGCACAAGGCGCTTTTCCATGACCGCGTTGGGGATCTTCACACCGCCGCGCTCGATCTCTTGCGGCTTCACCAAGCGCCAGCCGCGCCGTTTGAAGAATGGCTGCGCCAACAGGCTCGCCTCCGTCTCAAGCCGCAACAAACCCTGCACCTTCGCGCGCCCCTCGATCACCGCGTAAAGCGCATCGGCCACGCCCTTGCCCATCGCCTCGGGCGCGACATAGGCGAAATCGAGGTAGCCAGTGTCCATGTCCATCGTCATGAATCCCAGATGTGCGCCACCCCGTTCGGCCACAATCGTTTCGGCCTCCTCAACCCGCGCACGCCACCCCGCCGAGGTTGGCGGACGGTCACACCAGGCCTCGCGTTGCGCGGGCGAGTAGTGCTTTGCCGTCCCCTCTTGCACTGCACGGTGAAACAGCGTCGCCAACCCAATCGCATCCGAAGGCCGGTAAGGCCGAATGATCAACCCGTTCATACCTGCGCCAATGCCCCTTTGAGGTCCGCGATCAGATCAGCCGGGTCTTCCAGCCCAATCGACAGCCGCACCAGACCGCTCGAGATGCCCGCCTCGGCCCGCTGTTCATCACTCAGGCGCTGGTGCGTTGTCGTCGCGGGGTGTGTCGCAATCGATTTCGCATCCCCCAGATTGTTCGAGATTTTCACAATCTCCAACGCATTCAGGAACCGAAACGCCCCCGCTTGCCCGCCAGTGACTTCAAGCGCGACCATAGTGCCGGGCTGCTCCATCAATTGCTCCGCCAACGCATGTTGCGGGTGCGACGCCAAGCCGGGGAAGATCACGCGGGCCAACCCCTCAACACCATCCAGCGCCTCTGCCACGGCCACCGCCGATGCAGCCTGCGCGCGCACGCGCAAATCCATCGTCTCCAGCGATTTCAGCATCACCCAGGCGTTGAACGGGCTCATCGCGCCACCGGTATGCTTCAGGTAGGGCTCCACTGTCTTACGAATGTACTGCTCCGTCCCAAGGATCACGCCGCCCAGACATCGCCCCTGCCCGTCAATGTGCTTAGTCGCTGAGTAAACAACCACATCCACACCCTGCGCGATGGCGTCCGAGAAGACGGGCGTCGCAAAGACGTTGTCGCAAATCACCGTGGCCCCAACCGCATGGGCAATCTCGGCCACGGCGGGGATATCGATCAATTCCAGCGTCGGGTTTGACAGGCTCTCGAAGAACACGGCCTTGGTGTCCGCGCTGACGGCGGCGCGCCATTCGTCCAGATTGGTGCCGTCCACAAACGTCACCTCGACCCCGTAGCGCGTCAGCACTTCGTCCAAAATGTAGTGACACGATCCAAAGAGCGCCCGGGACGAGACCACATGATCCCCCGCCCGCAGCATCGACACCAAAGCACCATTGACCGCCGCCATGCCCGACGCGGTGGCAAAGGCCGCCTCGGCGCCTTCCAGCGCTGCGATCCGGTCTTCGAACATCGCAACCGTCGGGTTGCCATACCGGGCGTAGATGAACTCGTCCGGCCCGCTTTCGATAAAGCGCTGCTCCGCCGCCTCGGCGGTGGGATAAACGAAACCCTGTGTCAGGAACATCGCCTCCGACAGCTCACCATATTGGCTGCGGCGCGTGCCGGCATGCACCGCACGGGTGCGTTTCGACCATTGCGTTTTTTGGGCGGTATCTTTCATGCCCCATACTCCAATCCGTAGGCCAAAGGGCCAAATTGATGGTCGGGGGGTGCGCAAGTGCCTGCGCCCTCGACCTCTTTAGCGGAATGTTTAACGTGGCCCGCAATCCGGTTCACAAATCGCCACGGGGACTGGCTTACGCCTGCCGCAGTGCAGCGTCAAGGCACCTGCCGTCACATCTGGGGAACCAAACCGCCCGCTTCCCCCTTGTGAAGGCGCGTTGCGGCCCCGATGTTGACGGACAACGGCCAACCCTTGCCGCCCCATGCGTCAATGGCTGGTTTTTGCAGGAAAACCTGCATATCGTTGCACATGACACGGCCCGCCCGATGTGGCAGGCAGGGCGAAACGAAACGGGGTGCGGACAAAAATGTCATCCAGCTTTCTTCAAGGCGTCAGCTTTTTTGTGCTGAGCCTTGTCATCATCGGCGCGATTTTCGGCGGCTTCGGGGCGCTCTGATCCATGTCGAAACGCTTTGGCGGAGAATTCAGCCCCACAGGGCAGGCACGCGACGGCGACGCGCCCCGCGAAATGGTCACCCATGAACGGATGGAGGTTGCCCCCTTCAAGGGTCGCAAACCCATGCGCCATGGCGCAAAGATCAACATCCTGTTCCTTCTTCCGCTGCTGACGATCTTTCCCGCCTTCTTTGGCGGTGGCGGCGTCACGCAAATGGCGCTCGATCTGGTGGGCGGCGCACTCTTGCTGCTGGGTGCCTGGCTGACGCGCGACGGCGTGCGGGCCGAAGACGCCTATAATGAACGCAAGGTTGCGCGCAAACCGGCCATCCCCCGCAAGATCTTCGGCGCGATCGGCACCGGCATGGGCGTGGGTTTCCTGATCCTCGGCGGCTCTGCCTTTGGCGTGTCCGAGATTGTGGCCGCCAACGTCGTGGGCTTCCTCGCCGCTGGCCTGCACCTGTTCAGCTTCGGCCTCGACCCGTTGAAGAACAAGGGCATGGAAGGCGTCGACACCTTCACCAATGACCGGGTAGCCCGAAAGATCGAAGAGGCCGAGGCCCTTCTGACCCAGCAAAAGGACGCCATTCTGCGCGCCCGCGACCGCCAGCTTGAGGCGCGCGTGGATCAGTTCCAGACCACCGCGCGCCAGCTCTTCCGGCAGGTTGAAGAAGACCCCCGTGACCTCAACGCCGCGCGTCGCTACCTCGGCGTCTACCTGCAAGGCGCTCGCGACGCGACGGTCCAATTCGCAACGCTTTACGCCAACAAGCGTGAAGACCAGCTGCGCACCGACTACATCGCTTTTCTTGACGATCTCGAACAGAATTTCGCCTCCCGCAAAGAGACGCTGCTGATCGACGATCGCACCAATTTCGACGTGGAGATCGAGGTCCTGCAGGACCGTCTGCGCCGTGAAACGCAATACCTAGAACGACAGGGATAGTATCAATGGAAACCAAAACACATGAACAGGCCAAGGAAGTCGAAGCTCTGGTGGATGAGCTGAACGCCGTGGTCCTGCCCGAACCCTCCGCCGATCTGGTGCCCCTGCCCGCCGCAGATGAGCCCACCGCGGAAGAAATCCGCACCCGCATGGCGGAACTCGACATGGGTGACACCAATTCCATTGTGTCCTTCGGATCAGCCGCTCAGGCGGAATTGCAGCAGATCTCTCAGGCGATGCTGGCGGGCGTAAAGAACGACGATGTCGGCCCGGCTGGCGACAGCTTGCGCGAAATCGTGGGCACCATCCGCGGCTTCTCGGTGGATGAGCTGGACCCCAACCGCAAGCGGTCCTGGTGGGAGCGCCTCTTCTCCAAAGCCAAGCCCGTCCACGATTTCCTTGCGAAGTACGAAGACGTGCAGGAACAGATCGACAAGATCACCGACAACCTGCTGGAGCATGAGCACACGTTGATGAAAGACATCAAATCGCTCGACAAGCTCTATGAAAAAACCCTCGATTTCTACGACGAACTGGCGCTCTACATCGCCGCCGGCGAAGAGAAGCTGAAGGATATCGACGAAAACGTCATCCCCGCCAAAGAGGCTGAGGTCAACGCAGCGCCCGAAGATGATCAGGTCATCAAGGCGCAGGAACTGCGCGATCTGCGCGCCGCGCGTGACGATCTGGAACGCCGCGTCCATGACCTCAAACTGACCCGCCAGGTGACGATGCAGTCCCTGCCCTCGATCCGTCTGGTGCAGGAAAACGACAAAAGCCTCGTCACCAAGATCAACTCGACTCTCGTGAACACCGTGCCGCTGTGGGAAACCCAGCTGGCCCAAGCGGTCACGATCCAGCGCTCGACCGCGGCGGCCAAAGCCGTCAAGGAAGCCACGGACCTCACCAACCAGCTTCTGACGCAGAACGCGGCCAACCTGCGCGAGTCGAACAAGCTGGTCCGTGAAGAGATGGAGCGCGGCGTCTTCGACATCGAAGCGGTCAAAAAGGCCAATGCCGACCTGATCGCTACGATCAACGAAAGCCTCGAGATTGCCGATGAAGGCAAGCGCAAGCGCGCCGAGGCCGAGGAAGAGATGGCGAAGATGGAAGCCGAACTGCGCGACACGCTGGCGTCCGCCTCTGCGCGGCGTCCAGCACTGGCAGAGGGCGACACACCGCCTGCTGCCCCGCAAGCCTAAGCGTCGGAGGGGTCTTGGTGCGAAACCCCTTCCGCTTTGTGGTCCCAACCGTGACGCTGGCCTTGGCCGCCTGCGTCACGGCGGCCCCGGAAAGCTCCCCTCGCCCGGAAGTCCGGGCGGAAGCCCCGCCAGAGGTGGTGGAGCCGTCTGCCGAAAGCATTGCCTTCGCCCGCTACTACGAAAACACGCAGGCCCGCCTGATCGGGAACGGCCTGCTGCGCACCGATGAGGGCGGGCCGGATACGCCTTTCTCGGCCCGTCAATTGGCGCAGAACTTCGAACGGATTGCGCTCTACGACGAATACACCCTCGAAAACGGACGATTTGTTGAGCGTCAGACCCAGGCGCGCCTGCGTCGATGGGCAGGCCCTGTGCGCTTGCAAGCGCATTTCGGACCCACGGTGAATGAAGCGCAACAAGCCGAAGACCGCTCTGTCCTCGGCACCTATGCCACGCGCCTGGCCCGCGCGACCGGCCATCCCGTGCGCAGCGTGTCGTCCGGTGGCAACTTTCATGTCCTCTACATGAACACCGACAGTCTTTCGAATTCCGGCCCGCTCCTGCGCCAGCTTGTGCCGGGCATCTCGGACGCCACCGTGCGCGAGATCGAGACGTTGGGCCGTTTCACCTTCTGCTCGGTCTACGCCTTTAGTGCGGCGGGCAGCTCGGACTATATCGCAGCGATTGCCGTGATCCGGGATGAACATCCCGACCTGCTGCGCCGGTCCTGTGTGCACGAAGAAGTCGCCCAAGGCCTTGGTCTGCCCAATGACAGCCCGGCGGCGCGCCCCACCATCTTCAACGATGATGAGGAATTCGCGCTCCTCACCCGGCATGATGAACTGCTGCTGCAAATGCTCTACGACCCGCGCCTGACCCCCGGCCTCACACCCGAAGAGGCGCGCCCAACGGTTGAGTTGATCGCGAATGAGCTTCTCGGCGGGCCGTCGTGATCCTTCTACGGCCTTTCCTCAAGCCTGCGACTGTCCTTGCCGCTTTCCTGTGCGCAGGCACGGCACAGGCGCAGGACGCCACGAACTGGCTGCGTCAAGGCATCGGCATGCCCACCGATCTGCATGTCTCGGATATGTGGCGTCCGCGCGGCGGCGAGCTTTACGCAACCGATCCGCTGACATTGTGGCAGACCGAAGGGGCAACGCTGTCCGTGCCCGACGCGCCCGCCCGCCTGATTGGCCTGTTGGAACAGGATCAGGGCCGCACTGCGCTCATGGCGCTGATCTGGTCCAATGCCGAGGTCGTTTGCGGCGAAGATCTCAGCACAATCGGCGTCGATACCGGCCTCGCAGGCTTCGTCACACCCGCCAATGTCCGCGCGCTCGATGCCTACGCGGCAAGCGCGGGCGACCTCTACACCGGCACGTATGCCGACCAACTCGAAGCGGCCATTCCGACCATCCCGTTCATCGCGCGCCTGCCCTCCGGCGCAACCTTCCCCGTCTCGGGCTCAGGCTGGGGCGATGGCGGCTACCCGGTGGCCAGCCTTTACGACGCCCAAGGCAACATGGTCGCCCTCTACGCCCAATTCATCGGCGGATCCGAGGAATGGCTTCTGCCACCCCCTTGCGGGGCCGAAAGCTCTTGAAAACCAAGGCTTTCGTTGCCGCTCTGGCAACCGCCGCTTTCAGCGGCACAGGCCCCCTACTAGCCCAGGATGCAGGCTCATATCTCGGTCTTACGGGTCCAACCGCCCATAGCCTTGGCACCTGGTCCCTTGATCACCCAATCGTCGCCCCCGCTGATTTCTTTGTTCTACCAGACGTCGAAACCGCAGGCCTGTCGGTCCCGCATCAAACCCCGTTTGTCGCCACCCGCCGATCGCCACAGACCGGGGCGACAGACGTCCTTGCGCTGATCTTCTCAGACGCGCCCGTCACTTGTGCGGAAGAGGTCGGGACCTTCCTGCTCGACACCAGTTTCGCGGCCTTCCTGACAACATCCGATGCCCTGGCGCTTGCCACCTACGGCGCGCATCTTGCTGAAACAGGCGAAGACCCGGCCAACATCACCGGCGATCCCGTCGGCCCCGCAGCCGCCACCCTGTTTGAGCTGTCCGATGAGGTCCGGTTTCCGATCGCCTGGGTGGGGTTTGAGGGCGATTTCCCCCTCTACGCGTTCTACGACGCCGCAGGCGAGATCACGGCACTCGCCGGACTTTTCGGCCTCGATATCCGCAACGGGCCCGATCTTCCGCCCTGCACCGCGCCGATAAGCTGAGCCGTGGGTGAAAAAACCTCCGGTTTTCCCCCGGTCACAAACCTATGGCGACACGGGCTTCGTCCCTATATGATTCCCTGAAACAAACCCAATTTTCAGCAGGGGGACCGCGACAGCCATGCCCATTATGGATTTTCTCAAAGGCCAGTTCATCGACGTCATCGAATGGACCGATGACAGCCGCGACACCATGGTCTACCGCTTTGAGCGCTACGGACATGAGATCAAGTACGGCGCCAAGCTGACCGTGCGCGAAGGCCAGGTCGCGGTCTTCATCCACGAAGGCCAGCTTGCCGATGTGTTCACCCCGGGCCTTTACATGCTCGAAACGAACAACATGCCGATCATGACGTCCCTCCAGCACTGGGACCATGGCTTCTCCAGCCCCTTCAAATCCGAGATCTACTTCGTCAACACCAACCGCTTCACCGATCTGAAGTGGGGCACGAAGAACCCGATCATGATCCGCGACAGCGATTTCGGGCCCACGCGCGTGCGCGCCTTCGGCACCTACACAGTGAAGGTCGCCGACGCCGGCCTCTTCATGACCGAAATCGTGGGCACCGACGGTGAATTCACCACCGACGAAGTCACGCACCAGATCCGCAACATCATCGTCCAGCAGTTCAGCCAGGCAATGGCAGGCTCCGGCATTCCGGTGCTCGATATGGCCGCGAACACGGGCCAGATGGGCGATCTGGTCGCTCAGAAGATCTCCGAGACCATCGCGTCTTACGGCCTGACGCTGCCTGAGCTTTATATCGAGAACATCTCCCTGCCGCCCGCGGTGGAAGAGGCGCTCGACAAGCGCACTTCGATGGGCGTTGTGGGCGATCTGAACAAGTACACCCAGTTCCAGACGGCCGAAGCGATGGCCGCCGCCGCCTCCACCCCCGGTGGGGGAATGGGCGAAGGCCTTGGCATGGGTATGGGCATGGCGATGGCCAACCAGATGGCCAACAACATGAACGCAGGCCAACAGCAGCCCCATCAGGCCGCCCACGCAGCGCCCCCGCCCCCGCCGGTCGAACATGTCTGGCACGTGGCAGAAAACGGCGCGACCAAAGGCCCGTTCTCCAAGGCTGATCTGGGCCGCATGGTCTCAGATGGGTCGCTGACCCGCGAAACCATGGTCTGGACCGCAGGCCAGGATGGCTGGAAGACCGCAGGCGACGTGACCGAGCTTGCACAGCTCTTCACGGTCATGCCGCCGCCTCCGCCCCCCCCACCGGCCTAAGCCATACTTTCAAAGCCCTGCCCTTACCCGGCGGGGCTTTTTCTTCATTCCGCAAAAATCGAATTGAAAATCTTAATTCTATGAAGATGCGCTGCCCATAAGGTCCTCCCGATGAATCCAACCCGCCGGAGAGGGTCCGTGAAGCACGTAGACCGCGACATGCTCGCCGAAAGCGAAGACCTGTTGAAAGTCATCGGCAAACTGCAATTGGCAGTTGCGGCCTCTCAAATGGGCGTGTGGGAATATGATGAGGCGACCAATAGCGTCCATTGGGACGATCGGATGCTGGAAATCTACGGCATCACCGATGGCATGAACAAACGCCCCGATGATTTCTGGGAACGCCATATCCACCCCGACGATATCGACGACATGATTGCCTATTCCGAGGAATGCCGTCGCGAAAACAAGGATTTCAAGCGCGACTACCGCATCATCCGTGAAGACGGCAAAGTGCGCTACATCCGCAGCCTGGCTCGCAATATTTCCGCCCCGGGTGAGCCGAGCAAACTGGTCGGCGTCAACATCGACGTGACCGAGGATTACCGCCGCGCCGACGAACTCAAGCGCGCGCAAACCAAGCTGCAACACGATGCCCGCCATGACGCGTTGACCGGTCTCGGCAATCGCCGCGCCCTGGATGAGGTCACGATGGAGGCGTTCAGCCTCATGGGGCAGCGCGACAGGTTCTGCCTCGTCCTGATCGACCTCGATCATTTCAAGGAGGTCAACGATTCACTCGGCCATCTGGCCGGCGACTTCATCCTGACATCCGTGGGCGAAATCCTGCGCTCAACGGTCGAGAAATTCGATATACCCGGCACCGCCTTCCGGGTGGGTGGCGATGAATTTGCGATCTTCTTCCCCACAGCCCCCAGCGACGAAGACATGATCACGCTGTGCGAGGCGCTCGTCTACCTTGTCGGCTCTCCGATGACGTTCCAGGGCGAGGATTGCTATATCGGGGCCAGCATCGGCTACGCCTTCGGCGTGGGACCGCCCAAGAACCCGTCGACAATATTCTCCGAGGCGGACGCCGCCCTGTATGAGGCCAAGCGCAATGGGCGCAGCGGTTATCGCGCCTATCGCCGGGAATTCGACCTCAAGCCTGCCGCCGCGACAAACACACGCCGCGATCTGCTCAACGCCTTGGCCAACGACGAATTCATCTGCCACTACCAGCCGCAATTCGATGCCGAAACGCTGTCGATTGTGGGGGCGGAGGCTTTGGTGCGCTGGAACTGCCCGCAACGCGGCCTGCTGCCCCCGGCGCGCTTCCTGCAAGCCGCCGCCGAGATGAACCTGATCGAGGATATCGATGACCATGTTTTCCGACATGTCGCCAAGCAGCAAACCCGCTGGCATGAAGAGGGCTTGGATTATCCGACCATTGCGCTGAACACATCCGCCAACCGCTTGCGCGCACCCGAATTTGTGCCCGCCGTGGATCAGGTCCTGCGCCCCCATCACAAGATCGCCGTCGAACTGTTGGAAACGGCCTTCCTCGATGAGATCGACAAAGAAACGCAGGACAATCTCGACAAGATCCGCGAACGCGGCATTCGCATTGACCTTGATGATTTCGGCTCGGGCCATTCCTCGGTTGCCGCCCTGCAGGCAATCAAGCCCCATCAGGCCAAGATCGACCGCAGCCTCGTCGCCCCGCTAGAGGAAAACCCACGCCAGATGATGACCCTGCGCGCGCTCTGCCGGATCGCGCGTCTGGCGCAGGCGAAAACGGTCATTGAGGGGATGGAAAACGGCATGTTGCTGGCCGCCACCCGCTACCTTGATTGCGATGTGTTGCAAGGCTACGCGCTGCAACGCCCCATGCCCGCCGCCGACTTCGCGGCCCTGCTCAGGCGCGGCGCAGTAGACTGACCCCATGCCTCGCGGCACTTGCATCGTTTGGCTATAGCGCTTTGCGTTTTATCTGAGGCACTCTCATCGCGTTCCGCGTGCGCGCCATTGGCACGAGGCAGCGAGTTGCGATTCAAATCGAACGCAAAATGCTCTAGCGTCACGTGGACCGCGTGTTCCACGAAAAAGGCCGCCTGTGATGTCGCAATCCTACAATTTTACCCATGCCATCTGTCGGGCGCCCTCGAACTCCATCGTCGACGGTTTGCGCGCTGTGGATACCGGCACACCGGATCTCGATCTGTTTCGCCAGCACCACGCCGCCTATGTCGCCGCCCTTCGCGCAACGGGGGCAGAGGTCACAGTGCTCGACCCGCTTGAGGCCTACCCCGATTCCGTCTTCGTCGAAGACGCCGCCCTTTGCCTGCCCAAAGGGGCTATCGCGATGCGCCCCGGTGCGCCGTCCCGTCTGGGAGAGGCCGCTGAAATGGTCCCCCATATCCGCGCCGCCTATGGCGAGATTGCCCAGATCACCGGGCCGGGCTTCATCGAAGGCGGCGATATACTTGTTACCGAACGCGAAATCCTAGTTGGCAAATCCGCCCGCACCGATGCCGCCGGCGTGGCCGAACTCCGCACCATCGTGTCCGGTTGGGGCTATGTTGTGAGAGAGCTTCAGACACCGCCCGATGTCCTGCATTTCAAGACCGATTGCAGCCTTCTGGATGAAGAGACGATCCTGACCACCCGCCGTCTGGCCGCCTCAGATTGCTTCAGCGACTATAGCCTGATCTTCACCGCCGATGGGGAGGAGGCCTGCGCAAACGCCATCCGCTTCAACGACAGCGTCATCATGCCCTCAGGTTTCCCGCGCACGGCTGAGGCGCTCGACAAAGCCGGGTACACCATCGTTCAGATCGGAAATTCTGAGGCCGCGAAGCTTGATGGCGGTATGTCCTGCCTGTCGCTCCGCTTCACTCCGCCGGGCTAAAGCATCCGTTTCAGCAACCCGTCCTTCTTGACGGCGGTGTGCCACAGGACCAGCCCGATATGGCCCACCATCGCTGCCAACAGGACCCAACCGGCCACGATATGCGCCCATTTGAACACGTCGCGCAGCGTGTCGTTGCGCGGCAGCGGGCGCGGCATCTCCCAGACGCCAAACAGGTTCACGCCGTAATGGCCGTACATCACGTAGAGCCAGCCGGTGATCGGCATGATCAGCATCGCCGCGTAAAAGACCTGCTCAACGCGGTGGATGAACTTCTGCTCGCCTGTGCTCAGCGTTGGCGCCCAGGGCGGCAACTCTCCCACCCGGCGGTTCAGGATGCGCAGCACCGCAACAGCCAAGGCCACCAGTCCCAGGGATTTGTGCCAATTGTAGTATGTGTTCGTGCCGATGCCCGCGAACTCCGCATTGAAGCCGATGGCGACCATGATGTTGCCGCCGATATACTGCGCCGCAAACAGGATCACGATCAGCCAATGGAACAGCTTGGTCAGGCTACCATAGCCTGAGGCGGAATTGGTAAGGGGCATGTCCTGTCTCTCCTGGCGCGCGTTGCCCCATGCTGGTCCGAGATTGCGACGGTTTCCAGAAAAAACGTGCCAAACGGCGTGGATGCGGCCTTCACATCTTCATCATTCCTTCATCTCGCAGCGGCAGAACAATCGCCAAAACGTCAGATCAAGGCCCCGCCATGCACCAGTTGAACATCGCGCAATTCGCGCGCGCCGAACGGGACGTCGCACACAGCATTTCCGCCGACCGCGCGTTCGACCTTCTCTACCATCTGTGCAACGCGCTCCATAATCAGCGCTTTGTGGCCACATCGCGGATTCTCGAAGATGCGCTCGACAGCTACCTGGCGGAGGCCAAAACCCTGCCCGCCCCCCAAGTGATTGAGGTCAGCACATGCCCGCCCGAGGCGGGCGAACGCCTGCGCCGCGCAATCGCGAACATGCGCGCCATCGAAGACGGGTTTGGCCCGGGCGGCTAGGCCGCCTTCCACTCCAACCGGCGCGCATGCAGGACCGGCTCCGTATAGCCGGACGGCTGCGCACGCCCCTTCAAAACCAGGTCCAGCGCGGCCGCATAAGCGATCCCGTTGAAACCCGGCGCCATCGGGCGATAGGCCGGGTCCGCCGCGTTCTGGTGATCCACCACTTCGGCCATGCGGCGGAACACCTCGCCAACATCCGCCTCTGTCACAACACCGTGGTGCAGCCAGTTGGCGATATGTTGAGCCGAGATCCGACAGGTCGCGCGATCCTCCATCAGGCCAACGCCGCTCAGATCCGGCACCTTGGAACAGCCCACACCCTGATCCACCCAGCGCACCACGTAGCCCAAAATACCTTGTGCGTTGTTCTCCACCTCGCGGATCACCTGATCGCGCGTCCAGCGCCGATAGGAGGCCAGCGGAATATCCAGAAGCGCTGTCACATAGGCGCGCCGCCCGCCCTGCTCCAGCTTTTCCTGCACGGCGGCCACGTTGACCTTGTGGTAATGCAGCGCGTGCAGCGTTGCCGCTGTGGGTGACGGCACCCAAGCGCAATTCGCGCCGGCGCGCGGATGCTCGATCTTGACCTCGACCATCTCGGCCATGGCATCGGGCTTGGCCCACATGCCCTTGCCGATCTGCGCCGCTCCGCGCAGCCCACATTCCAGGCCAATATCGACATTCTGGTTCTCGTACGCACCGATCCACGACTTGCGTTTGATGAAATCCTTGCGGGAAAACGGACCCGCCTCCATCGAGGTGTGAATTTCATCACCCGTCCGGTCGAGGAAACCGGTGTTGATGAACGCAACCCGGTGCTTCGCCGCCCGGATACATTCCTTCAGGTTCACCGACGTGCGCCGTTCCTCGTCCATAATGCCGAGCTTCACCGTGTACCGCTCCAGCCCCAAAGCCGCCTCGACCCGCGTGAAGATTTCATCGCTGAAGGCCACTTCTTCCGGCCCGTGCATCTTGGGCTTGACCACATAGACCGACCCGGCGACCGAATTGCCCCCCGGACGCCCCAGATCATGCTTGGCAATCAGCGCCGTGATCATGGCATCCATCAGCCCCTCATAGGCCTCCGCACCATCGCGCAGCAGGATCGCGGGGTTCGTCATCAAATGCCCCACATTGCGCACCAACATCAGCGCGCGGCCCGCAATGGTGACTTTTGAGCCGTCGGGCGCCTTGAAGCTCTTGTCGTCAGCCAATTTGCGCGTCATCTGCGCGCCGTTCTTCTCGAACGTTTCCTCCAGATCGCCCTTCATCAGGCCAAGCCAGTTGGAATAGGCCAGCACCTTGTCCTCGGCGTCCACACAGGCCACGGAATCCTCGCAATCCATGATGGCCGACACCGCCGATTCCATCCGCACATCCGCCAGCCCCGCCTGATCCCGCGCACCGATGGCATGGGCCCGGTCAAAGACCAGCTCCACATGCAGGCCGTTGTTGACCAAAAGCACCGAATCCGGCGCTTTGGCGCGCCCCGTATAGCCCGCGAATTGCGCGGGGTTGGCCAGCGGCTTGTCGTCCACCAAGAGCGCGCCCTGATCCACGTAATAGCGCCGCACATCCGCGTGCGAGGCGCCCTCGATCGGAAAGGTATCATCAAGGAAAACCCGGGCCCGGGCCACTACGCGCGCGCCGCGCCCCCGGTCATACCCGCCCGGCGCGGGCACGCTGCCCATCGCATCCGTGCCGTAAAACGCATCGTAAAGGCTGCCCCACCGCGCGTTCGCGGCGTTCAGGGCAAAGCGCGCATTGGTGATCGGCACAACAAGCTGCGGGCCGGCAACCGTCGCAATCTCCGGGTCGATCTTGCTGGTCTCGATCCGGAAATCTTCGCCCTCGGGGATCAGATAGCCGATCTCTTCCAGAAAGGCCTTATAGGCATCGGGGTCGTGCGGCTGCTCGCGGCGCGCGATGTGCCATTCGTCGATCTGGCGCTGCAAATCCTCGCGCTTTGCCAGAAGGGCCGCGTTTTGCGGGGCCAGATCATGCAGAAGGTCGGAAAAGGCCTGCCAGAAACCTGCCACGTCCACGCCTGTCCCGGGCAGCGCGTGCGCCTCCAGAAAGTCCGAGAGCTCCGCTGCAACCTGCAAACCGTTCCGTTCGACCCGTTCCACCATGCCGCATTCTCCTGCTGGTATGCCGTTGTATCCCGGATCGATTAGGCAAAAAGGGGTCCGTAGGCAACAAGATTGGTCAGAATGTTTTACCGATCATCCTGGGGTTGTGCCGGGAGTTGCGCGCGGCATTTGTCCGAGCAATATCGCACCTCGTCCCAGACCTTTGCCCACTTATTGCGCCAGGTGAACGGCCGCCCGCAGGCGGCGCAGTCTTTTTGCGGCAGGTCGGATTTCTTGCGCATCTTGGCCATGACGCACCAGATAGGCAGACACGACCCCGTGTCGAGAGGGCGGGATTCGCATTTTCATGGAACAAAGAGGGGCGGGTCAGCACTCTGAAAGCCCATGAAAACACTCAGGGCGCGGGCGACCAAAGGCGATTGCCCTGCCGCGCGCGCGCCGTGTCGATCTGAAGCCCTTCTTCAGTTGCGCCAAGCGCCACGGCCCCCGTCCGCGACAGGACCGACGGGCTCAGCAACAGGCAGTCCGCGGCTGTCTGCGCATTGGCCGCCCCCAGCGGCAGGCCCGGCGCGCTCAACCGGGCCAATGTCTGCGCTTCTGCCTCCAGCAGGCGCGCTGGCGGGTCCTCGGGCCAGGCATTGACGACCACCACCGCGTGCCGGGCGCAGGCCTCAACCGCTTCGCGCGCCGCCGCCCGGCCAGCGCCGTGCCAAAGGCTCAGCGCGCCAAGCATAGCGACCTGCCCTGCCCCATCCTCAGCCCACCCGGCGCGCGATGCGGCGCCCTCCTGATCCGCCGGATCGCCGTCATTTTCCAGCCAGATGCCCGCGACAAACCCGTCGCCGCGCGCCCGGCTCAGCGCGCGCGGTCCGTCGCCCGCCCTTTGCCCCACCAACCCGCCGCTTTCCGAGATCAGGACAGACGGCCGCTCCGCCCCCGTCCAGATCAACATTGCCACGACGATCGGGGCCACCATGGCCCACCGCCCCCTGCCTTTCCAAAGGCACAGGCCGATGCCGCCAATGGCAATCAGGGCCAGCACCGGTGGCGGTGGGCTCGGCACCATCTCCACCGCCCCGGGCAGATCCGCCACTCGCGCCGCGACGCCCAGGATCCATTGCAGCGCCTTATCCATGATCGAGAAGGCCAGCCAGGAAAGGCCAAACGGCGCAAGCAAAAGCGCAAGCACCGCAAACGGGATCACGACGGAGCCCATGACGGGCACCGTCAGCAGGTTGGCGATAAGCCCATAGACCGCCAGCCTGTTGAAATGCGCTGCCGCAAACGGTGCCGTCGCGGCCCCCGCCACAGCGGACGAGACGACCAGCGCCCAAACGCCCTTGGCCCATCCCGGCCAGTTGCGCAGGAAAGCGGCGCCCTGCAGCCCATTGAAGACCGCGACAAGCGCCGTTGTGGCGGCGAACGACATCTGGAAGCCCGGCGACATCAGCGTCTCGGGCCGTCTGAGCAGCACGATGATCGCCGCGATTGCGACCGAGCGCAGGGTGATCGCGCGCCGGTCCAGCAAGACGGCGGTGAACATCACGGCGACCTGAATGAACGCACGTTCCGTGGCGACATTGCCGCCCGACAGGGCCAAGTAGAACGCGCCCGAGATCAGCGCGCCCACAGCGGCCCATTTGCGGATCGGATAGCGCAGGGCGAGCGCGGGGATCAGGGCGAGGCCCAGGCGAAGCGCGGCGTAAACGAAGCCCGTCAATAGCCCCATATGCAGGCCCGAGATGGCCAGCAAGTGCGCAATATTGCTGTCGCGCATGTCCTGTATGGGTCCCTGCTCCAATCCCGACCGATCGCCGGTCAGAACCGCCGCCGCAAACGCGCCCGGCTGGCCCGGGATCGCCGCCTGCACCGCCGCCGACATCCGCATGCGCAGCGAAAACAGCCGCTGATCGCCCGGCGCGGGCGCCTCCAGCAGAAGCGCAGGCACCCGGGTATAGCCAACGCCGCCAAGTGACTGGAACCAGGCATGGCGCTGGAAATCGAAGCCGCCGGGCTCCGCCGCACCCCCTGGCGGGCTCAGATGGCCCGACATCATGACCACCGCGCCCGGAACAGGCTCCAGATAGCCCTGCTCACCATGCAGCGAAACACGCACCCGCCGCGGCACCGCACGCACATCGTCCAGCCGCACCCGGTCCAGCGTCAGCCGCACCGCGTCGCTGGCCGACCGGTCTATGCCCACAATCCGCCCTTCGATCGGGCCGTAATAGCGGAATTCCATCACCGGGCCGGCCACCTGATGCGCGCGCCAGCCCGCGACGCCGACCCCTAGGGCCACCAGCGCAAGTGCGATGCCCAACGGCCCAAGCACTTCGCGCCGCCAAAGCCCCAAGACCGCGCCAAGCAGCCCCGCAAAGGCCGCCAGAGCGTAGCCCAACACCCCAGGCTCCACCGGCAGCGCAAAGTAGATCCCCACGCCCAGGCCCAGACACACGGCCGCCCACGGCATCAGCGCCCCGCGCTGGCCTTGTTGGACCGCGTTTACCGCACCAAAGATCGTGCCGGCCTTCACCCTTGTCGCCCCTCTGCAACAGGTTTAGCTACCCCGCAAAGCTGCCACGACGTGGTTTAGGAATAGTTAACGCGGGCCCGCGACCGTAACCCGCAAGAAAGGTTTGGCATGTCCAACGAGGCTCAAATCGTCACCCGCATCGCGCCCTCTCCCACCGGCATGATGCATATCGGCACCGCACGCACCGGCCTCTTCAACTGGCTCTTCGCGCGCAGGCACGGCGGCAAGTTCGTGCTGCGGATCGAGGATACGGATCGGGAGCGGTCGACGCCCGCGGCGACGCAGGCCATCCTCGACGGCATGGCGTGGCTTGGCCTCGACCATGACGGGGACGCCATCAGCCAGTTCGAACGTGCGCCCCGCCACCGCGAAGTGGCCGAGGCGATGCTGGCGAACGGCACTGCGTATAAGTGCTTCTCGACACAGGAAGAAATCGCTGCCTTCCGTGACGCTGCGCGTGAGAAAGGTGAAAGCACCCTCTTCCTTAGCCCGTGGCGCGACCGCACCGACCATCCGGATGCGCCCTACGTGATCCGCCTCAAGGCGCCGCGCGAAGGGACCACCGTGATCGCCGATCAGGTGCAGGGTGATGTCACGATCCAGAACACTACGCTCGACGACATGATCCTGCTCCGCTCGGACGGCACGCCCACTTACATGCACGCCGTTGTGGTGGACGACCACGATATGGGCGTCACACACGTGATCCGGGGCGACGACCACCTCAACAACGCCGCCCGCCAAATCCAGGTCTACCGGGCAAATAACTGGCCCGAGCCCGTCTGGGCCCATATCCCCCTGATCCACGGCGAAGACGGCAAGAAGCTCTCCAAACGCCACGGTGCGACCGGCGTCATGGAATATGCCGAAATGGGCATCCCGGCGAGCGCGATGCGCAACTACCTGACGCGGCTGGGTTGGTCCCACGGCGATGATGAGCTTTTCACCGATGCGCAGGCTCGCGAATGGTTCGACCTCAAGGGCATCGGCAAATCACCCGCCCGCCTTGATATGAAGAAGCTGGCCAATGTCACCGGCTGGCACATCGCCAACACCGATGACGCGGATCTTGTCACTGAGATCAACGCCTTCCTTGCCCTCACAAACCAGCCCGGCCTTTCGCAGGCGCAGCAAGATGGGCTGAAAGCCGCGATGTATTGCCTCAAGGACCGCGCGAAAAACCTGCCCGATATTCTCGATAAGGCCCGGTTTGTATTGGAAAACCGCCCGCTCGCGTTGGATGAAAAGGCCGTGAACAGCCTCGATCCGGTATCCCGTGGTATACTGAATGAATTGACTGCGCAGTTGCAGAATGCTAGCTGGACCCGTGACACGCTGGAGGGTGTACTCAACACCGCTGCGGACTCCCATGGGTTGAAATTCGGCAAACTTGCCGGACCGCTGCGCGCGGCTCTCTCTGGGCGAACCGTCTCTCCCTCCGTGTTCGATATGATGCTTGTCTTGGGGCGCGAAGAAACCCTCGCCCGACTGACAGACGCCGCCTCCCTCGACACGTGATCGAGGGCGGGCACCCACGCCAGCCCTGTGCTGGCCGCCAGTTGCACGAAGGGACGCTCATGGCCGACAACCAGACCAGAACCGCCACCTTGACGATTGACGGCACATCTTACGATCTGCCGATGCATTCCCCAACCGCAGGCCCCGATGTCGTGGACATCGGTAAACTCTATGGCCAGGCCGGTGTGTTCACCCACGATCCGGGCTTCACCTCCACCTCGGCGTGTGAATCCTCCATCACCTTCATCGACGGTGGCAAGGGCGAGCTTCTGCACCGCGGCTACCCCATCGACCAGCTGGCCGAGCAATCGAACTATATCGAGGTCTGCTTCCTGCTGCTCTACGGCTACCTGCCATCCAAGGCGGAATACGAGGAATTCGAATATACCATCACGCGCCACACGATGCTGCACGAACAGATGGCGAATTTCTTCCGGGGCTTCCGCCGTGATGCGCACCCGATGGCCGTTATGGTCGGTGTCGTGGGCGCGATGAGCGCGTTCTACCACGACTCGACGGACATCAACGATCCCCGCCAGCGCGAGATTGCCTCCCACCGCCTGATCGCCAAGATGCCCACGATTGCGGCCTGGGCCTATAAATACACGATCGGCCAGCCCTTCGTGTACCCGCGCAACGACATGTCGTACGCAGCCAACTTCCTGCGCATGTGCTTCGCCGTCCCGGCCGAGGAATATGTCGTCGATCCGGTGCTCGAGACAGCGATGGACCGCATCTTCACGCTGCATGCGGACCACGAACAAAACGCCTCCACCTCGACCGTGCGCCTCGCCTCCTCGTCCGGTGCCAACCCATTCGCCTGCATCGCCGCCGGCATCGCCTGCCTCTGGGGCCCCGCCCATGGTGGCGCGAACCAGGCCTGTCTTGAGATGCTGGAAGAAATCGGGACCGTGGATCGCATCCCCGAGTTCATCGCCCGCGCGAAAGACAAGAACGACGATTACCGCCTGATGGGCTTCGGCCACCGCGTCTACAAGAACTTCGATCCCCGCGCGACGGTGATGAAGAAATCTGCGGACGATGTGCTGAACCTGCTGGGGATCGAGAACAACCCCAAGCTGCAGGTCGCCAAAGCGCTCGAAAAAGCCGCGCTGGACGATCCGTATTTCGCGGACAAGAAGCTGTTCCCGAATGTCGATTTCTATTCCGGCATTATTCTTGAGGCGATGGGCTTCCCCACCTCGATGTTCACGCCGATTTTCGCGCTCTCGCGGACCGTCGGCTGGATTTCGCAGTGGAAAGAGCAGTTGGCAGATCCAGCACTCAAGATCGGCCGCCCACGTCAGCTCTACATGGGCGAGACGATGCGCGACTACGTTCCGATCGACAAACGCTGACCCCCATCCACCAGAACGCAAAATGCGCCCATTTGGGCGCATTTTTTGTGTCAGCCGAAAAAAGTGACCATCTGGACGCTTTTTTCCGGAAAAACCCGTTCATCTGGTCACAACTGTGACCATCTGGTCAGAGTTCAGGCCGCGTCAGAGGCCAGCAGGCGGATGCGTTCAACCATCGCGCGGACGCCATTGGACCGCTGCGATGACAAATGCTCGTCCAGGCCTAACCGACCCAGCTCAGCCGCCGCATCCACTTGTAAAACCTCGCCTTTTTGCAACCCACCATAGAGCGCGTGAAGAACTGCAATCAGCCCGCGCACGATGATCGCATCGCTATCCCCTTGAAAATCAAAGGTTTCACCGTCTATCCGGGGTAAAATCCAAACCTGGCTCGCACATCCATCGACCTTTGTCGCAGGCACTTTCACCGCGTCATCCAGCGGTTCCATCGCCTTACCAAGCTCAATCACATGGCGGTAGCGCTCTTCCCAATCGTCAAGGAATTCAAAGGTTTCCGCGATTTCTTCAAAGGCTTCGCTGGCCATGCCAATGCTCCTGCGCGCTGTGTCACCCGTGACCTAGGGGCTGCACCCGGCAAGGTAAAGGCCCGCGACCGGGTGGCTTTGCTTTTCAAGCCGCACCTGATCCGCTAGGCAGGGGAGAAACCGACTGCCCAAAGGGTCACTTGATGCTTTTTCGCGCCATACTACTGATTACGCTGATTTTTTCCGTCGCGGCCTGTGGTGACAGCCGCTTGAACCCGTTCAACTGGTTTGGAAATGATCGCGAACAACGTGTGAGCGTTGACCCGAATGCCGTCACCGGTACACCGGCCGACCCGCGTAGCTTAGTTACTGAAATCACACAGCTTTCTGTTGAACAAACGACCTCCGGCGCCATCTTGCGCGCCACCGCTGTGACCCCTGCGCAGGGCTATTTCGACGCCGAACTGGTGCTGGCCGAAATCAACAATGGATCCATCGTTTTCGAATTCCGCGCGGCGCCGCCGGTCGGGCAGCCCACGCCCGGCCTGCAGACCATCGTCGCAGGTGTCACGCTGACGAATGGAGAGCTTGCCGGCGTGCGCACAATTACGGTGATCGCTGCACAGAACCGCCGCTCGGTGTCGCGCCGCTGACTTAAACAACGGCGCGCAACAGACTGATTTAAATAGAGATTAGACCGCTACGATCTTGACCTTTTGGCCCTTTGCCGACAGCGCAATTTCGCTGTTCAGCAACCGCTCTGCATCGGCCCCAAACACCTCGCGCCGCCATCCCGAGGACCAGACGCCCTCCGTATGACCCGAGGCGATATCATCCAAATCACTGGACGATGCGATCAATTTGGGGGCAACGCCGGCCTCCTCCGCCTTGGCTTTCAGAAGAACGCGCAAAAGGTCGGCCAGCGCCGGGTTCAGGTTGGACCGATCCTTGCCTTGCACCGGTTTCGGCACGTCGGAATTCGGCACTGCAAGGCCGCGTGCAACGGCATCAATCAAGCCCTCAGCAATCACGCCCTTGCGCGCATCGCGCAGCAGAAGTCGTGATTTTCCTAGGTCTTTCAAAGACTTGGGTTTCGTCCCCGCAATCTCCATCAGAGCGTCGTCCTTCAGAACGCGGTTGCGTGGGATGTTGCGCTCTTGCGCGTAGGTCTCTCGGAACGCTGCCAATTCGCGTGCGATGGCAACCATGCGACCGGAGTTGGAACGCAGCTTCAATCGACGCCACGCCTCTTCCGGTTTCACCACATAATTCGCTGCATCAGTGAGCTGTGCGAGCTCCTCTTCCAGCCAATGGGTGCGCCCGGTTTTCGCCAATTCGGCAGACAGATATTCGTAGATCTGACGCAGATGCGTGACATCCGCGATTGCGTAGGTCTTCTGGGCATCGCTCAGCGGACGGCGCGACCAATCGGTAAAGCGGCTCGATTTATCAAGCGACGCCTTCGCAATCTTGCGCACCAGCGTCTCGTACCCGACCTGGTCGCCAAAGCCGCAGACCATCGCCGCAACCTGGGTGTCAAACAGAGGGGTCGGGACCACATTGCCTTCAACGTGAAAGATCTCAAGATCTTGCCGCGCGGCGTGGAACACTTTGACAACATTGGTGTTTTTGAACAGGTCATAGAGCGGGTCCAGCGACATTCCGTCGGCCAGCGGGTCGATCAGAACCGCGTCACTTTCATCATCGCCCGGCAGCGCGACCTGCACCAGACAGAGCTGTGCGAAATAGGTCCGTTCGCGCAGGAATTCGGTGTCTACGGTGACGTATGGAACCTCGGCCGCGCGGGCGCAGAAGGCTGCGAGTTCATCGGTGGTGGTCAGTGTTGTGGGCACGGGCGTTTTATATGTTTCTTTGCGAAGGGAGAGCCGTTGCGCGGTGATAGAGGAGGATCATCCGGAAGGGAAGAGAGCGGGCGTGAACGCGGTCAAGAGTGTGGCGGCACGCCCATGACTTTGGTGCAAAATCCCGGTCGTTCCGTCGCGGGGCGGCTATTTCGGAAGCAAAACCGGTGTTCGGTCGCCCAACACGAACCGCCGCAAGGCCTCAGGGTAGAGTTGGTGCTCATACGGGAGAATTCGCTCCGCCAGACGATCTGGCGTATCACCCGGCAAGATTGGCACGCGGGCTTGACCCAAGATCGGGCCGTCATCAAGCTCTGCCGTGACCTCGTGCACCGTACACCCTGCCTCCGCATCGCCTGCTTCGATCGCGCGCGCATGGGTGTTGAGGCCCTTGTATTTTGGAAGCAGCGAGGGGTGGATGTTGAGCATGCGTCCGGCCCATTTGCCAACGAACTCAGCGGTTAAGATGCGCATGAACCCGGCAAGGCACAAGATGTCAGGAGCGTGGGTTTCGAGCGTTTTGTGAAGCGCAGCCTCGAACGCGGCGCGGTCCCCGACAAAGGGGCGATGATCCACGCAAACTGCTGGAATTCCAAGCGTTTCAGCGCGCTGCAATCCCTTGGCATCAGGTCGGTTCGACACCACAACGCAAGGCCGCGCCGGGTGATCGCCCGTCATGGATTGGGCTAGCGCCACCATATTGGAGCCGCCCCCTGAAATCAGGATTGCGACCTGTTTGCTCACGCAAGCTGCCCAGAATAGCGCACGCCTTCACCCTCTGAGACGGTGCCGATGCGGTGAACGCTCTCGCCCGCATCTGTCAGCTCTGCGGCCAGGGCATCTGCCCGATCTGCGGCCACAACCAACACCATACCGATGCCCGCGTTGAACGTCTTGAGCAGTTCGGCCTGATCCAGCGCACCTTCTTGTGCGAGCCAGCCGAAAACCGGGGGCAAAGGCCAAGCGCCCAGATCTATGTCGACCCCCAATCGATCCGGCAGAATGCGCGGCACATTCTCGGTCAGACCGCCGCCCGTGATGTGGGCCAAGGCGTGCACGCCACCGCTGCGGATCGCGGTGAGTGCCGGTTTGACATAGAGCCGCGTCGGCGCAAGCAGCGCCGCACCAAGAGAGACCTGCGCAAAGGGCGCAGGTGCGTCCCAACCCAGGCCCGTCCTCTCAACCACACGGCGCACGAGGGAATAGCCATTGGAATGCACGCCGTTGGACCCAAGCCCAAGCAAAACGTCCCCCTCGGCCACGCCCGCCGGCAAAGCCGCGCCGCGATCCATCGCACCAACAGCGAAGCCCGCCAGATCGAAATCGCCGGGGGCATACATGCCCGGCATCTCAGCCGTTTCCCCGCCGATCAGGGCACAGCCGCTGTCCGCGCAGCCTTTGGCGATGCCTTCCACAATGGTTGCGGCCGCTTCGACCTCAAGCTTGCCGGTGGCGAAATAGTCCAGGAAAAACAAGGGCTCCGCCCCCTGGCAGACCAGATCGTTCACGCACATGGCGACAAGGTCGACACCGATCGTGTCGAAATGTCCGGTATCGATGGCGATCTTGAGCTTGGTGCCGACACCGTCTGTCGCGGCCACCAGGATCGGATCGTCGTATCCCGCGGCTTTGAGATCGAACAACGCGCCGAACCCGCCCAAACCTGCCATCACGCCAGAGCGATTTGTAGCGGCCGCCGCAGGCTTGATCCGATCCACCAGCGCATTTCCGGCATCAATGTCTACGCCTGCCTGCGCATAGGTCAGCGCGGATTTGCTGTTGTCGGTCATGGCCAAGGATCCCCACGTAGCAGCCTTTGGGCGTGCGTTAGCAGGACCTCGGCAGGAGGTCCATGCGCCACCCTGCCCGGTTTGCCCGCAACCGGGAATTTTCTTGGACGAGGAGCGAACGTACACAGCTGCTTCCAACCCGGGAAATGCTCTGCTACCAGTTCGACCATATCAGGGGGCCTGTAGCTCAATTGGTTAGAGCAGAGCGCTCATAACGCTTTGGTTGCGGGTTCAAGTCCTGCCGGGCCTACCAAACCTCCCCTCTATCGGAATATGGCAAAAAAACCGACGCTCAATCGCGTCGAGAAAATTGTAGACGGCGCTTGGACTTTCACCGAAAATTAAGCTCGTTGAACGACCCTCACATCACCAAGAGGGTGCCGATGGATCGACTGAAGCTTTTCTTGTTCATGCTCAACCATGCCTCCGCACGGGCGTTTGATCGTGCGGGCGCGGATTGGATTGGCGGCGAAACTCGCCGCGCGCGAGCCGACGCGCACGAGAGATTGGCCGCTGAGGCCACGCGCGCCTTGCTGCAAACGCGCCGAACCTAGGGCTGTCCGGCGCGTCCGCCCTCGTTCTCAGCGGTAGCGAATGCGCAGCGTCGTCAGGCAATAGCTGTTGCGGTACGAGCCTACCCATATGTTGTACGTGCCATCACCCATCGCTGGAAGCGGGATCGCTGGGTCAAGGCCGCGTCCTATGGTGGAATTGTCGTCATCGAATGCGATTTGGCCTGTTGGCAGCTCGATCAACAGGGTCGGATCACAATCGCTTTCCGCAACCACTTCCAACCCGCGAGCCGCCGCATTGGTCAGACGCAGGGTCAGGGTCGGCGCCACGTTCACGTAGCCCACCATATAGAACGCTTCACAGTCCCAAGCGTCGATTTGCGTGCCAGCGATCACTTCGGTGCGGATGCCACGGTTCAACGACGATCCATCCACGTCCACGACACTGCCGGTGGACCCGAGGGCGGGGCATTGCTGCGCCGAAGCGGCGACCGTTCCAGCCAGCGTGACCAATGAGGCAAGAGCAAGGGTCTTGATGCGCATCCAATATTTCCTTTTACGAAGCGTGTGAGCAGGTAACAGATTGAATATTCGAGAGTTTTGAGCAGATGCGTCAAGGGCATCTGTGCGATTGCCTTTGGGATCGCAAAGGTGCTGCGCAGAAAGCATAGCGAAAAGGACAGGTCAGCGCGGCAGCGTCAGCTCCACCTTCAGCCCGCCCATGGACGCGCTCTGGCCGAAGGCAAGTCGACCGCCGTGCCTGCGTGCAATATCGTCGGCAATCGCAAGGCCCAAACCAACCCCAGAGCCTTTGTTTTGGTTGCGCGCTTCATCGAGGCGAATGAAGGGTCGCAAGGCGTCGGCGCGGCGTTCTTCGGGGATACCAGGGCCGTCATCCTCCACCGTGAATTGTAATGCGCGGTCCAGAAGCGTCACTCCCACTTTAGCACGGTTTCCATAGCGCAATGCGTTGGAGACGAGGTTCATCAGCGCACGTTGAACGGCCATCGGGCGCATCAGTACGGTCTGCGCGTCTTCAGACGCCGCAAATTCCACCTCATTCCCACCGCGGCGCGCATTTTCGACGACCTTTGTTGCAACAGCGACAGGGTCGCTCGGCTCCGGGTCATCCAGTGCCTCACCCCGAACGAAATCGAGGAAGGTGTTGAGCAGTGCCTCCATCTCTTCGACATCCTGGATCAGATCTTCGCGGTCAGGCCCCTCCTCCATCATGCCCAATGCAAGGCGCATGCGGGTGAGAGGGGTGCGCAGATCATGGCTGACGCCAGACAACATCAACGTACGCTGTTCCATATGCCCTTCGATGCGGGCGCGCATGTCAAGAAACGCATGACCGGCAGAGCGTACTTCGGTCGCGCCGGAGGGGTGATAATCAACCGACCGTCCCTTGCCGAACGCTTCCGCCGCCCCAGAAAGCCTTCGGATCGGGCGCAACTGGTTGCGCAAGAACAAATAGGCCACAAGCGTCATCAAGATGCCGGTTGCCACCATGATCACCAGCAATTGGTGTGGCGCCGGGGATGATGCCCGCCGCCGTGCTGTGGTAAACGCTACTGGCGCGGCAGCACCGCGATCGACGAGGATCTGCACTTCGCTTTGATTGCTGCGCAGGTCGATCCCAACCGTTCCCGGCACCATGGCCTCTATCACGTCACCCACGGTTATCCCTGAGATATCGTAGAAATACCGCTGGGTGCCGCCCTCAAAACGCGGCTCTCCGATCTCAATCTCCAAGGCCTCGGCCACGTCCGCTGCGGCATCGGGCCCCTGGCTGTCCCAGGTCTGCAAAATGAGGTTCAGATCAAGGCTGAGCGCGCGCGACAATTGCTCGGCCACATCTTCGAAATGGCGCTGCAAGAAGACGGAGCTGACGACAAGCTGAATGGTAACAACAGGGACGATCAGGATGAGCGCCGCGCGCCCATAAAGGCCACGGGGCAGAAACTGTTTGATCCAACGCTCAATCCGCATGGCTTGCCTATAACCGGTCTGTGCAGGACGTGACAGGTTTGACGCGCCCGACCGCACCAATATAGTCGTCCGCAACGGCGTTCCCGCCCATCAGACCGGAGGCCCGGCCCCTGCCCCATGATCGCTTGAAGCCCGGTTTGCGTCGCGTCACGGCACCGAACCCGTCGCCCATGACATATACCGGCACACAAACCTATTTGGTTGGCGAGGGCGACGTGGTGGTCATTGACCCCGGCCCGGCCATCCCGGCCCATCACGATGCAATTCTTGCTGCATTATCCCCGGGAGAGCGGATCGTGCAGGTCCTTGTCACCCATTCGCACCTGGATCATTCACCGCTGGCACGCCCTCTGTCCGAGACAACCGGCGCGCCGATCTATGCGGCTGGCCCCTCCGACTGGGGGCGCAGCCCGGTGATGCAGGGGCTTGCCGATGGGGGGCTTGTTGGCGGTGGAGAAGGCGTGGACCTTTTATTTGCACCTGATGAGCCGCTCGCAGCCTGGAGCGAAATTGATGGGCCGTGGGGCCGGATCGACGTGATCCCAACGCCCGGGCACATGGCCAACCATTTGAGTTTCGCCTGGGACGGTGCGTTGTTTTCAGGTGATTTGGTGATGGGGTGGTCAACATCGCTTGTTTCGCCCCCGGACGGCGACATGACCCAATTCATGGGGTCCTTGAAACGGCTCATCATGCGGGAGGGCGACACGGTCTACTATCCGGGCCACGGCGACCCGATCCTGGACCCGATTGCCCGCTGCAAAGAGTTGATGACGCACCGCAAGGGCCGGGAGGCGCAGATTCTCGCAGCGTTGTCGGAGATAGGTCCGTCAAATGCCCAAACCCTCGCCGCGCACATCTACACCGACGTGGCGCCCGCCCTCTTGCCTGCCGCGGCCCGTAACGTCCTTGCACACCTGATCGATCTTTCCGAACGCTCCTTGATCGCAAGTAACGGTCCCATCGCCGCCGACACCACTTTTACGCGCGAGTGAAATTTTCCGGTTTCACCTACTGGACGGCCCAAAATCGCCTTGCTATACGCGCCCTCAGTTCCGGCGTAGCTCAGCGGTAGAGCAGTTGACTGTTAATCAATTGGTCGTAGGTTCGATCCCTACCGCCGGAGCCAATTTCACTAAATAAATCAACACACTAACAGCGATCAGGCTTTCTGCCTTGTCCGCGCCCAAATGCTTCGGAAGCATGGCGGAAGCAGTAGCGCAGACATTCTGAACGTGTTTCGACGGCAACAGGTCTAGAAACTCTTGTGGTCAGACGTCGTACAAAAGCAGTCCGCACCTACCCTCGCTGCGCTCGGCGCGTCTTACGCGCGGGATGTCGGCCCGCTCTCAACCGCTCCGCCAAGAACTACACCCGAGGGGGCCATTCGCCATGGCCCCCTTCTCAATCCCCCCAGGCACTGCCCGATAGATAGACGGGAAGCGAATGGCACTCGGCTGCCAGTAACTCTACTTTGCCGGTGCTACTGTGCAATTCGTCGTTCTTCCCATTCGCCGGAGGGGCATAATCTGGTACACTCGATCTCCCTCCCAGTAGGATAAAACAAAATCACCACAACAACTTTCCAAATTAACCTCGTTGAAGTTCTCACCTCGATTATCCATGGTGAGCGTCAAAATCTTGAAAGCAAGCTCTCATGCCTTATGACTCGAACCAGCCCAACCTTAAACGCCTCAAAAGGAGCTATTCTGAAGCGTTTCGCCGAACGGTGTTCTTTGTTGGGGCAGGGTCAAGCACAGAAGTAGGTTTGCCAAATTGGTATGACTTGGCAAATGGACTTCTCGCAGAGCTAGATGCAGCAACTCCTACATCAGCATTAGATCAAGATCTCCTGGATGAATTCAATATTGCACAGGAACACTTGGAGAATGGTCGTTTATGGGACTTTTTCGGGGCAGTTGAACGGCATTGGACGCAACTTTACGAAGACTATCTGAACGAGGTGTTTTCCGACGACAAGCTTCGAAGCTGCGAAATTCCAAGTGTCTATCGGCGCATCTGGCGCATGCGCAACGTCGGGCAGATCATGACGTTAAACATTGATGGGTTGGTTCGCAGGGCATATGAAGATGCTTTCGGACCCAAAGCGCCTCAACTTCTCGAGTTTCCTGGCACAAACGTTTTGGACAGCAAGTCCTATTTTTCGCGCAACTATCCAGTCGTTCTGAACCTCCACGGTATCCACTCGCAGCGTACCACTTGGGTAATGAACGCAAGCGAACGGGACAAGCTCTTCTCGAATATGCGTGGCGGAAGCTACCTTAGTTTTCTTCGACACGTTTTTGAAAATTACAATATTGTATTTGTTGGGGTAAATATTCGCGATATAGCGATTTCGCCAATTATCGAGGAAATCTCACAGTCTGGCCTACTTCAGGACCATTATTGGATAGTGCCAAATATCAGTACAGACAATTATTCGTGGGCGCAAAGGAATGGCGTTCGCACGATCAATTATGAACCAGAAAAATCGGATTCTGGGAGCGCAGCACACTCGACAGTGATCAACTCAATTCTGGACGAGGTGGAGGCATTTAGGTCGTTTGACCGACCGGCAATTTTGCCGGAAAGGGCCATCTTTGAGGGAAGGAGCTTTCCTAAAACACCTGAACTCACTCAGGAAGCAGCTCAAGAGCCGATCTCTGCGCGTAATAAGCTTGATGCCCGTATTGAGTTCCTAGGACGGGAGCATGGATTTGATGGAAATCAGGTCGCTGGTTTCATCAACGAGTATTCGATCCCACTCGAGCTAACTTCAATTACCGGTACGACGGAGCCGTTCAACTTGCTCGAAGATATTGTTCTTAGTACGCTGGTAAGCTCTTCAAATTCTTCAAATGTATGGTTAGCGCTTCAAAACGATGGCACTACCATGTGCGCGGTAAAGTCTCTAAGCGGTCAAGCCCACAAGGACCCTGTCGAAAGAGAGAGCTTTCGCCGGGGTATCGAGTCTCTTTATCAGCTGAACACAACAAACCAATCTGTTGCACCCAGGTTTCTTTTCCACACAAACGTCCCATTGTCCGTCGCAATGGAATTCATAAATGGCGCATCTTTGGCCGAGATACTTGATAGCTCACCAAATGTAGTTCGGGATTTCTGGTTGGAGTCATTTCTGAAGATCGCGCGCTCACTGCTGGTTTGCCATGTTTCAGAGGGCGAAGTGTTGCATCGGGATTTGAAACCCAAAAACATCTTGTTTGAAGGTGCCTACGCCGGATGTGATTCCGACGACTTTCACCAAGCGACGGTAAGATTCATCAATTTTGATATGTCATGGCACAAGTTTAGCGTGGGTAACACTAAATCCGTATCAGCGGATGAAGTCGGCTACTACGCTCCAGAGCAGCGCAGTATGGAGAACTCAGACACCCCTCGCTCAACGAGGACCGATGTCTACATGCTGGGCATGGTGCTGTTGTACCTGATTTCCGAAGCGCCCCCACCCGAGGGCGGCGCAAGATTGGACGGATGGGAAAGCTACCTGCGAACAAAAGTTGGTTCGCGCTTTCAAGACGAGCTGATCCGCTCTAGGTTGGCTCGCCTTTTGCAACGGATGACAAGCGTCAACGTGGATGAGCGACCCGATCTTAGAAGCGTCATAACGGAATTGGAAATAGTCGACCTAGCTGAACAGTCGAAGTGGCAGTCGGTTGACCCGGATCTGTTTGTCGAAAAAACTATGACCGAGCTTGGATACGACTACGGTTGGAATGACGACGAGCTCAAGGGTTATGTCAAAACGCCACGCCAAATTGAGCTTACATTGTCTTATCAACACAGAGGTCAGCGAATTCGTTTGGATTGGATGAGGCAGAGGGACGATGGCACCGATCGAAAGAATTTTGGGGGCAAGTTGGGTGAGCTTTCGGCCAAAGTCAAACAACAGCTGAAGGACTACGGGTGGGAAGTGGAAGAAGGCGGTGGCCATCACAGCAGGTCAATCTCCGCCCATATCAGACATGCTTTGGTCGTCAACGAGCCAGAGCGCTTCTTCGAGTTCACAAGGAATGTTGTCAATCGACTAATGGGCAACATTAGTTGATTTGCTGACAACGCGCGTGGCCACCATCTACTCAAACTTGTTACGCGTAACTACAGTCGGACTGACCGGAAAGCATTGTGGAGATCTGCCCAAGCATTAACACATTTTTTATTGGCTTTTGAAGCGAACTTCCATTGCCGCTCTACGCACATAGCAACGCGCTATACTTCTTTCTTGCATCCCTCAGGCGATCAGCAATTGGCCTCGAGCTTTGTTCGACGCAAGCTTGTAAACGCCACGGCAAGTCTTCTAGGAAGGCATCGATGTCAGACGCTTCCACGCCCTCCAGCGCTGCAAATGTGATCGCATGGCCAGCAGTCAGTTTCAAAAATTCGTTCTGCTTGTGGCGAAGATCTTCCGCTGTAAGAGCGGCCTCATCAATCTTTAGTTCGTGCTCGAAAAGATCGTTTGATAGCACATCGCGTAGAACTTCCCAGTTTGGGTGCACCGTCCAGTCTGTACGGTCTGCACTATCTGATGGAACGCGGAGCTCTATGTCATGGGTGAGTTTCTGCAACTCGACAGCGAGACCGGTGTAAAGACTGACCCAACCTTTGATCCCAGCCCGATCTCGCAAGGCACGCTTCGCCAAACGAAATTCTGATCTCCAAACCCGGCTTCCTGCAGGATCGGAGTAATCGAGCGCCGGTTGTCCCAAGCGCTCCATGGCCTCGTCCCAAATGAAGAACCAATCCAACTTGTTCTTCGCCAACGCTTCCTCGCGCTTATCGTAGACGATGACCTGTCTTCCCGGCATCTTTCCGAAGGTTGCGGAGGAGACACGTCCGGATCGACCGTTCACACGTGCATCCGATAATTCGAGGTAAGTGCTACTCTTTGTTTGCGAATGCGTTACGAAATCGTATGGGTCGAGAACGAACCCTGGATCATGGAAATCGATGGCGTAGTCGACGCGTCGAATACTCACCCCATCGTTTGGTACCGCGCAACCGAGGGCATCTAACATCAAGTCGATATCCTGGCGGACGTAGTCGATTCCCTTCATTGCAAGCGGACGCGCACGACTTGAATATGCGAGACCCCAAGGATCCTTCGCGTTTGGTTTCTTTATCGTCCAGATACCTCGGCGCGGGCCTGCATCGAGCACAAACGCGTAGCCACCTATTCCACCAGAGGGACCGACCTCGAAGCGAACGCCATTTAGATCAATGCCCACACCCTGCTTGACGGCCTCGGCCTCGTCTTTGGCGGATTTAAGTCGAGCAACTAGCTCCGGCGAGATCGTTGATCTGAATGAAATATCAAGCCCATCGAAGCCTGCATGAAGGAGGATCATTGGTTTGTTGTCCGTATTAGGTTTCTGAGAGGGGGTGTTACATAAACCCCCTTTGGGGCCTTCACCGCCGCGCTTGGCCGCACACCGCACGCCCCGCCTGACGGCGGCAGCGCGCGGTCGCGCGTCTAATCTGAGCGGGTGCGAGGCAGATCATTGGGAGGTGCTGCCCTTCCGACGGGAATCGACCCAAGCAAGGACGTCGGATCGGCGGTACCGCACCGAACGTCCAAGTTTGAAAAACTCCGGTCCCTGTCCAGTTACGCGCCATTTCTGGATTGTGCGAACTGAATGGCAGATGAGATCAGCCACAGCGCGCTCGTCGAGTAGCCCTTGCGGATCAGATCCAGGGGGTGACGCGATGCTTCCATCCATTTGACGCTCCATTGCGATTGCGATGGGGCGAACCTAGTAAGCGCGGTTTTGAAAATCGCTTGAAACCGTGCACGAAATTACTTGGTGCGGAGGAGACTAATTCTGTAAGTTCTTGGCTTTGCGATGGAATTCCAAAAAGCTCCTAAGCTTGTTTATGGTTTCGTGTTCGGTTTGATCGGGATCCAACGGCCTGAACGCGGCCACGCAAAACCGCGCGGCGTCAGAAATGGCGCCACCTGCTTTGGCATCGTAGGTGAAATCGCGTCCAAGAGTAGAACACCACATGGATGCGATTGACCGTACCCATTCGTTGAAAGCCAGGTCGCGCTTAGGGCCCGGTTTTCCACGAAACTGACCCTCCAGTTGCTCGACGATGTAAGCGCGCCCCGCCAGCGCATCAAGCATCGCAACTATCTCGGAGATAGAAGCTGTGTGAGGCTGGAAACTCGGCCCGGACTCCACTGAGAGCCTGATCTCATACAGGCTCCAATCGTCGAGTAGCTCTCCTCTTACCTCATATTTGTTCGGGCCTTCGTCAAACCATTGCGGTGCCTCGCCCAGGCTTCTCCACACTTCTTCCGGCAAGGATTTGAGCTTCTCGCTCGTAGCGCTGAGATTCGCGCTGATCCTAGCGAGAGCTTGTCTGATCGATGAGACTTGGCTTTGGTCGCGGGCGCGCCACTCGTGCCATCTTTGACCTGCGATCTTCAACTCGCGCGCGAACTGCTCAGTCAATTCGACGGGAACGTCAAATTCTTTCGTGATGTCTTGAAGCAGCGACTCTGAGTAGAAGTCTATCAACCTCGCCTCGTCCGCTGCTTCGTATTCGCGATCCCGATATTGCCCAATCATGAAACGACCCTCAGCTGGGGGCCATTAGACCGACGGCCCATTGCGTTAGCCAGCCTGCCAGCAACCGAACCCGCCGCCCTTTGCACCGCCTCGTCCGCGAAATGGGCATAGCGTAGCGTGGTCTGCAGATTCCGGTGGCCCATGATCTCTTTCAACAAGAACGGATCAATCCCACTCATCACTGCAACGCTGGCGTAGGTATGGCGCAAATCGTGCATCCTTACGTCATCGAGGCCCGCTGCGTGTTTCACTCTTAGCCAAGTCTTCTGCAGGTTCACTAGATGTCCGTCGGGCTTTTCACCGAGGATCACGTATGGGTTCCCTTCCATGCGCGGTAAAGACATCAGGATGACATACGCTTCACGCGGCAGCGGTATGCGCCGCCGCCCCGTCTTACTGTCCGGCAACTCGAGGTGATGCGGCGTCACGTAGTCCCATTGCAGCGTTAGGATTTCACCGAGGCGGCAACCTGTCAGGATCAATAGCGAAATCGCGGCGACCGCGTATTGGGTTTCCTCACCGCTTTCCAAAACGTCGGCCAATACTTGTCCCAGGCGGGCTTGTTCGTCTTCGGACAGATACCGCTTCTTTTCTTCTTCGCGGAACTTGCGGATGCGGCGCGCTGGATTGGAACCATCTCGGCGTAGCCCCCAATCCTCGGCCAGGTTAAACATCTTCGAAAGCATCGCCACACACCGGTTCGCTGTATAGGGACGGTCCCGGAGGCCGTGATGAAACGCCACCACATCGGCCCGCAAGACGTCCCCTATCTTTCGACTGCCGAAGTGCGGTCTGACGCAATTGTTGACGTAGGCTTTGTAGGCTTTCTGCGTCGTCGGCTTACAGTGATGCGCCACATATTCGGTCAGGAACCGATCACACAGCGACGCCACGGTCGGTTCACGATGTTTCCGCCGCCGATCCTCCGCCGGGTTTTCACCCCGAGCAACGTCTCCCAATAGCTTTCTTGCCTCAGCCCGGGCTTGGTCCGCCGTTAGGACGCCATGGGGGCCAATGGTGCGCCGCCGAGACCGCCCACCTGCCCGGTATTGCACGAGGTAGGATTTTCGGCCCGATGGCATCACGCGAAGACCGAAACCGGACAAGTCTTTGTCCCAGACAAAGTACTCGTTCGCGGTGATTTCCAACTGTTCGACGGATCGCTTTGTGAGCCTCTTCATCGCATCTACCCTCGCTACTCTACCGTTCATCTCGGAAGCACCACGGAAGCACCAGAACCGAAAAACTAGGGTATTGGGTGGGACAGGATCGCACTGACCGTCAACAGAAAATTGTTTCCTTACATGCATTTACCGTAAGACAGAGCAACCGGGCGAAAACCGTCGAAATCGACTTCTGGCCTCTGTTAATCAATTGGTCGTAGGTTCGATCCCTACCGCCGGAGCCAATTTTCCCAGTAATACCTGAAGCTTTTTGGCGTTGTGAATTTCGCAAGCACGCTAAGCCGTGTTCATCGCAAACCGCTTTCGAATGCTTTGTTTCGCGCGAACGCAGGCCATTTTTCCAATGATGGTTCCCTCGATTGTCTGTGTGAGCGAGGCGGTTGTAGCCAAAACCAAGTGACTCACCCAGACTTGGGCGGAGCTTCAAAAGGCCCACTGTCCAATGGCCCAGAAAAGCGGCAGGCTGTAACGAGAATTTACAGCCACACACCCAAATTTGTAAATTTTGTCACAAAACGATCTTCCGCGAGTGGTGCGTCGTGGATTATAAAAGTTTCGTCCGCCATGGTTTGCGCGAGCTTTTGTGCGGGAGGATGCGCAAACGCTTAAACCATGGGAGGAATACATGAGTTTTTCGAAAGTCTCGCGTCGCGGGGTCATGAAGACCGGCGCCGCAACGGGTGTTGCTTTGGCAGCACCGACCCTGTTTACCGGAGCAGTTTGGGCCGACGGCCATACCGGTTTCACCAACGCACCAGGCGATAGCTCGGTTACTCTGGGCTTTAACGTGCCTCAGACCGGTGCCTACGCTGACGAGGGTGCGGACGAACTGCGCGCTTATCAGCTGGCCGTTCAGCACCTGAACGGTGAAGGCGATGGTGGCATGCTGAACACCTTCTCCGAGCGCAATCTCGACGGCACCGGCATTCTTGGCCGCCGCGTCGAATTTGTGACCGGTGACACGCAAACCAACTCCGACGCCGCACGTGCATCTGCGCGTTCGATGATCGAGCGTGATGGCGCGATCATGATCACTGGTGGTTCGTCCTCTGGTGTGGCTGTGGCCGTTCAGGGCCTGTGTCAGGATGCTGGCGTGATCTTCATGGCGGGTCTGACCCACGCCAATGACACGACCGGTAAAGACCGCCGTGCCAACGGTTTCCGTCACTTCTTCAACACGGAGATGACTGGCTCGGCGCTCGCGCCGATCCTCGAAGGCCTCTACGGCTCGGACCGTCGCGCCTACCACCTGACCGCCGACTATAACTGGGGTTGGAGCCAGGAGCGGTCGATCCGCACCTACACCGAAAACCTTGGCTGGGAGACGGTGAACTCGGTCCTCACGCCCGTGGGCGCGGGCGACTTCTCGTCCTACCTCACACCGGTGGCGAACTCGGGCGCCGACGTGCTGATCCTGAACCACTACGGTGGCGACATGGTCAACTCGCTCACGCAGGCCGTGCAGTTCGGTCTGCGCGACATGCAGGCGAACGGCAAGGACTTCGCCGTTGTGGTTCCGCTCTTCTCGCGTCTGATGGCGCAGGGTGCCGGCTCCGCGATTGCCAACATCCACGGTTCGACCAACTGGCACTGGTCCCTGCCCGACGAAGGCAGCCAGGCGTTCACACGCTCGTTCGGCACCGCGTACGGCTTCCCGCCGTCGCAGGCCGCCCATACCTGCTACGTGCAGACGCTGCTTTATGCAGACGCGGTCACGCGGGCCGGTTCGTTCAACCCCTGTGCGGTTGTCGAAGCGCTCGAAGGGTTCGAGTTCGACGGTCTGGGCAACGGCCCGACCCTTTACCGTGCCGAAGACCACCAGTGCTTCAAGGACGTGCTGGTTGTGCGTGGTAAAGAGAACCCGGACAACGAGTATGACCTTCTCGAAATCGTGGAAGTTACGGCCCGTGACCAGGTCACCTATGCCGTCGACCACCCCGACTTCGTCGAGGGCCAGCTCGGCTCCTGTAACCCGGGCGCGTAAGCCCAGGGCTATCAAACCATTCGATCCGGGCGCCATGCTGCGCCCGGATCTACTCTGACACTGCGCGCCTTGTGTGCAGCGCAGCTTTTTTGGGGATCCAGGGACAATGGAATCGATCATCCTTCAGTTGCTGAACGGATTGGACAAGGGGTCGGCCTATGCGCTGATCGCACTTGGCCTGACGCTCATCTTCGGCACGCTTGGTGTTGTGAACTTCGCCCACGGCGCACTTTTCATGATGGGCGCGTTCATTGCGGTTACGCTGAACATGCTGTTTGGCATTTCGTTCGAGGTTGAGGATCCGACGCGGACCGACTTCCTTGGCAATGTGATGATGGTCGACACGCCCTACGTCGTTTACTGGTTCGGAGAAGGTGTCGGCAATTGGTTGATTGACTGGTCCGTCCCAATCTCGGTCGTGGTTGCCATCCCAGTCATGGCGCTGATCGGGATCGCGATGGAACGGGGCCTGATCCGGTTCTTCTACAAGCGTCCCCATGCTGACCAGATCCTTGTGACGTTCGGCCTGGCCATCGTCCTGCAGGAAATCATCAAGGCCTTCTACGGCGCCAACCCGATCCCGACCCCAGCACCCGAGGCGTTTGTGGGTTCGTTCGATGTGGGCCAGCTTCTTGGCTTCGACCCGTTCGCAGTCATGTATCCCTATTGGCGCCTCGTCTACTTCTTCTTTGCTGCGCTGATCATCGGCCTTGTCTTTGCCTTCCTGCAATTCACCACCTTCGGGATGGTTGTGCGCGCCGGGATGGCAGACCGGGAAACGGTCGGCCTACTGGGCATCGACATCGACAAGCGCTTCGTCACCATGTTCGCGATAGCCGCCATTGTGGCAGGGCTCGCGGGTGTGATGTACACGCCGATCCTGTCACCCAACTACCATATCGGGATGGACTTCCTTGTCCTGAGCTTCGTGGTGGTGGTCGTCGGCGGCATGGGGTCCCTGCCCGGCGCGGTCGCCGCGGGCTTCCTCTTGGGCATCCTGCAAAGCTTTGCCTCCATGTCGTGGATCATCGAGCTGATCCCGGGCATCAACCAGGTGGTTATCTACCTTGTCGCAATCGTCATTCTGCTGACCCGTCCGCGTGGCCTGATGGGCCGCAAGGGCGTGATGGAGGAATAAGAACATGCTGGGTCTGAACGCAAAAGACGCACGCCTCTACATCATTGTGTTGGTGATGCTGATCTTCGCCCCCTTCTTCCTCAACCCCTTCCCTGAAACCTCGGGGCTTGCGCAATTCAATGCAGGCTACCCCGACATGATGCAGCGGCTGGTGATCTTTGGCCTGTTTGCGGTGGGCTTCAACATCCTCTTCGGTCTGACGGGGTATCTGTCCTTCGGTCACGCCGCCTTCCTGGGTGTGGGCTCCTACGCTGGGGTCTGGATGTTCAAACTTTTGACGATGAACGTCCTTCCCGCCTTGATTGTATCCACCATTGCGGCGGGCCTGTTCTCCCTGCTGATCGGGTACATCTCCTTGCGGCGCTCGGGCATCTATTTCTCGATCCTGACACTGGCTTTTGCGCAGATGTGTTACAGCCTTGCCTATTCGGTTCTGACCCCCATCACCGGCGGCGAAACCGGGCTGCAGCTGGCCCTCGATGATCCGCGCATCATCGGCACCCAGCAAACGGCCGAGGGCAATATCCCTGTGCCGCATCTCTTTGGCCTGCCAATGAACAGCAACACAACGTTGGACCTGGGCGCGTGGTCGTTCACCTTCTCGGTCGGATACTACTTTGCTGCCGTTATCTTCGCGCTTGCCTTCTACTTCACGATCCGCCTGTTCCGGTCGCCCTTTGGCCTGATGCTGCGCGCAGTGAAATCGAACCAAAGCCGGATGAGCTACACTGGCCTCAACGCCCGGCCCTACACGCTGGCAGCCTTCGTGATTTCCGGCATGTTTGCGGGCCTTGCAGGCGGCCTGATGGTCTCCATGGACCCGCTGGCGGGTGCCGAGCGGATGCTGTGGACAGCCTCTGGCGAGGTCGTTCTGATGACCATTCTGGGCGGTGTTGGCACGTTGATCGGCCCGATCCTGGGCGCGGGTGTGATCACCTATCTTGAGGCGATCGTGTCCACCATCAACTCGACCATCCTTCATGAATGGTTCAGTGGCCTGCCAGACGGTCTGGAAAACTTCATGGTCAACATCCTCTACCCCTTCGTGGGCAAAGGCTGGCACCTGACCCTTGGCCTGGTGTTCATGACGGTCGTGATCTTCCTGCCGGGTGGAATCGTCGAAGGCGGACGCAGGATTTACGGCTTGTTCAGCCGCAAACGCCGCCAATCCGACGCAACGCCCCCAAATGCAGCCGCCCAACCGGGCCCCGGTGAGTAAGGAGAGGACGGATGGGAATTCTTGAAGTCCAGAACATCAATAAGCGCTTTGGCGGCCTTCAAGCCTTGGGCAATGTGAACCTCGAGGTTCAGGAAGGCAGCTGCCACGCGATCATCGGACCAAACGGGGCAGGCAAATCGACCTTGCTGAACGTGCTGGTCGGCAAGCTGATCCCGGATACAGGATCGGTAACGTTCGAGGAAAAGAACGTCCTTGGCCGCAAGCCGCACGAGATCAACCAGATGGGTATCAGCCGTGTGTTCCAAACGCCTGAGATTTTCGGTGATCTTACGGTGATGGAGAATATGCTGATCCCTTGCCTCGCCCGGCGTGACGGATCGTACAGCCTGAAGGCGTTCATCAGCATCCCTTCGGAAAAGGCACTCAACACTGAGGCCGAAGAAATGCTGGACGAGGTCAACATGCTCGAAAAGCGGGACATGCAGGCAAGTTCCCTCTCGCGCGGCGACAAGCGGCGTCTGGAAATGGCCATGTGTCTTGTTCAGCAACCGCGCCTTCTGCTGCTGGACGAGCCGACCGCTGGTATGGCGCGCGCCGACACCAACAACACGATCGAGCTCCTCAAAGAGATTAAGGACAAGCGCAACATCACTATGGCGATCATCGAGCATGACATGCACGTGGTCTTCTCGCTTGCCGACCGGATCACGGTGCTCGCACAAGGCACACCGTTGGTGGAGGACACGCCCGAAAACATCAAAGGCCATCCCAAGGTGCGCGAAGCCTATCTTGGCGAAGCGCAGGTCTGAGGAAGGGACAAGGACATGAACGAGAAGCCGAAGTTCGACAAGTCGACGAACTATTCCTCACACGCCCCCGCCTTTCTTTCGGTCTGGGAAATCGACGCCTATTACGACGAAAGCTACATCGTCCAGCACGTCTCCTTTAACGTGCACGAGGGCGAAATCCTTGCCCTTCTGGGCCGGAATGGGGCTGGCAAGACATCGACTTTGCGCACCATTGCGCGGGTTGATGACCCAGAGCTGCGCCATGGCGAGATCTGGCTGGATCACCAGCCGTTGCACAATATGAAGAGCCATCAGGCGGCTGGTGCAGGCATCGGGTTGGTGCCTGAGGATCGGCGCATCATTCCCGGTCTAACGGTCGAGGAAAACCTCAAGCTTGCCCAAATCGCCCCGCCCATCGGCTGGTCGTTTGAGCGACTGTATGAGTTGTTCCCGCGTCTCGGCGAACGTCGCAAGCAAGAGGGCGTAACACTGTCGGGCGGCGAGCAGCAGATGCTGGCCATCGCACGCGCCTTGGCGCGGGATGTGAAGGTTCTACTGCTGGATGAACCCTATGAGGGCCTTGCCCCCGTGATCGTTCAGGAAATCGCCAAGACGCTCGATGTGATCCGCGAACAGGGTATCACCACGGTGATTGTCGAACAGAACGCCGTCGCGGCCCTGAACTTGGCTGATCGTGCGGTCATCCTCGACACCGGTAGCGTGGTCTTTGATGGATCGGCCAAAGAGGTGCTCGACAACAAGGAATTGCGTGAAGAGTACCTCGCGATCTGAGGGATCTCGCCGTTAGAAGTCACACGGCCCGTGGCACGTTCCGCGGGCCGATTTCTGTTGAAGTCCCGCTTACAACCTGCGCGTATTTCGGCGAAATACCGTAAGCCTGACTTTCACATGACTATACGCCTTCTCAAGACACTGGTGGCCGTCGCTGATACCAAGACCTTCAGCGCAGCGGCCGAAGCCGTGCACGTCACCCATGCTGCCGTCAGCCAGCAGATGCGCACGCTTGAGGATGATCTTGGCCTTGCCTTGTTTGACCGCTCAAAACGCACCCCGACCCTGACGCCTGCGGGCCAACAGGTGGTCGAACGGGCCCGCCGTTTGATTGTGGACTATGACGGGTTGGTCGATGCCGTTCTTTCGGATGACGGACTGAATGGCACATTCAAACTGGGTGCTTTGCGGACCACATTGACGGGATTGACACCACAGGCCATGGCCATTCTCAAAGCCCGTTTCCCCGAGGTTGGTCTGCACATCCGAACCGGGCTGACCAGCGCGCTTCTCGCTGATCTGCAACGCGGCGATCTGGATGCAGCCATCACTTCAAAACCGCACCTTCTGCCAACCGGTCTCACCTTCCATGAGCTTGCCCATGAACCGCTGGAACTGATCGCCTCCCCCGATGAACACCATGACGATCCTCTCCTCCTGCTTGCGAGCCGACCCTATATCCGGTTCAACCGCAACGCGGTCGTCGGCACGCTGATTGACAATTGGATCATTGAGCAGGGCGTGGAGGTTCGGGAGACGATGGAACTCGACAGTCCGGAGGCCATCACCAGCATGGTGCATGCAAATCTGGGCGTCTCGATCCTGCCTAGACTTGCCGTGTCACCTGCCGAGGCGGCACCAGTCAAACGCATTCGACTTGGGGCCGACGCGCCCGAGCGGATCGTCGGGTTGGCGCACGCCGTGCCAGCCCTGAAATCCAAAGCCATCCACGAGGTTCTGAGCGCCCTGAGGCATGTCATCGGAAATGCCGATGACGCCTGAGACCATCCTTTTCCTAGTTGCTGGCGCTTGCGCTGGCGGATTTATCAACGGACTGTCGGGAACCGGTACGGCATTGTTTGCATTGGGATTTTACCTTGTGGTGCTGGATCCGGTTACCGCTGTGGCTATCGTGGCATTGATGTCGGTTGTCGCGGGCATCCAAGGGCTGTGGGTTGTGCGCCATGCCATTCTTGACCATCCCAAACGGCTGTTGCGCTTTGCCCTGCCCGGTTTGATTGGCGTGCCCGTTGGCGTCTGGTTGCTGAGTGGCCTGGACACAAGCGTTTTGCGGCTGGGAGTAGCGGCGTTCCTGATCCTTTACGGCGGCTACTTCGCCTTTCGCAAAGCCTTGCCCGCGTTCTCGAGCCCGACCCCGGTGATCGACAGCATAGTCGGCGGGTTGGGTGGGGTTCTTGGTGGTGCAGCGGGCATGTCGGGCGCCCTGCCGTCGATGTGGATGTCATTGCGTCCATGGACAAAGTTCGAAACCCGCGCCGTTCTGCAGCCGTTCAACATGGTCATGCTCGTCACGACGGTGACACTGCTGTTCTTTCGCGGTGCCTATGACGGCGCGTTGCCAGCCCTGGCGATCACGATCCCAAGCGGCTTGCTTGCCGCCCAGATCGGCATCTTTGTCTTCAAGCGGCTCAGCGATACGGGCTTTCGGCGCGTTCTGATCTTGCTGTGCCTTGCCATGGGGATCGGCGTCTTGCTGAGCGAGATCGTCTAGATCACTTCGTCCGTTCGGTCGTCGCTTTCGCCGTAGCGCTTCAAAACGGCGGGTTCGGTGCCCTCATAGACCCGCGCAACATTCTCGGCGATCTTGGCATTCTCGCGCTCAAACAAGCAATTTCCGTTCAGGTCTGAGGCCACAATGAACGGCCCCATGCGGTTGCATTTGATTACCCACATCGCCTGCGCAAGGCCCAACTCCTCGTTCCAATGCACGGCTTCGACGTTCTCGACCCCGCGCCCCAGCAACGCGCCGGTGCCATAGCCAACCGTGCTGAGATAAACGGCCCCGTTCGGCACGAAGTATTCCTTGTAGTCTTTCGACGACATCCCACCCTTGCCCACGATCAGCTTGGCACCCGTCTTTGCCATCCACTCGGGCAACCACTTGGCAAAGCGGAACGATGCGGTGGCGGTCACGGCCCCCATGTCGAACGACCCGTCGGGATTGATCCGCGCGGCGGGTGAGCAATGGAAATTCGCGGCCGATTGCGACGGCAATTCCATGGGAATATTCGCCTGCTCTTCCAGTGCGCGCATGTAGACGCCCTCGCGCGCGGTGTACATCAGGCCAGACAAGTACACGACATCGCCGAGTCGCAGTTGAGCGATGTCTTCATCCGTCGGGGTTGTGGACAGTGTGATTTCCCGTGGTCCGGTCATTCCGCAGCCTCCCGCTGGGGTTCCCATTCCACCGTTTCACGGCGTTGATAGTCGGTGAACCAATCCGGGTCAGTGCGATGCTCAACCCGTCCATCCGCATGGATGCGCGCAACCGCCCGGCGCGACGACAGGCAAAAGGCGTGGACAGACATCGGCATGCCCCCGGTATGGCAGTAACCAACTTCAATGTTGCAGTCTATCACCATGTTTTTGCCCACAAATCCCATTGCACCCATGCCAATGGAATTGCCGAGCTCCTTGAACTCATCTTCCATCTCAGCGATGCGCGGGTCGCTGTTGCGACTGCCCACCGTGCGCAGGATCGAGGCGCGTTTGCCAAGCACCATGCAGGTGTCCTTTGAGCCGCCCAAACCAATCCCGATGATCGCAGGCTGACACGCTAAGCCCCTCTTCCCAAAGGCCATCAGACTGTCGAGGTAGAAGCGCTTGATCCCCTGAATGCCGTCTGACGGAAACAGCATTCGGTAGTCGGTGCCGAAAAGACCGCCCTTGTGGACGGTGATCAGGTCAATCCATTCGCCCTCGGGCTCAAAGCCATATTCGATCTCGGGTGCGCCAATCCCGACATTGTTGTTGTGATCCGTTCGCCACAACGGATGCACCCGGTTTGGGCGCAGCGGGACACCGTTCGTGGCGCTGGCCGTTGCACGGCGTAATGCAGCCTCTAGGGCCACCATGCCGCCTTCTACCCGCGCTTCATTCCCCATCTTCACGAACCAACGCGGCACGCCGGTATCGCCGCACATGGCGCGGCGGTCTTCCTTGGCGGCCTCGTAGTTGTCGAGCATCGCTTTCAGGACGAACGATGACAGATCCCCATCCTCCGTCTCCGCCGCGCGTTTCAACCCGTCGAGGTAATCCTGCGGGATCTCAATGGCCGCCTTGTCCATGAGGGTTTCGGCCGTCTTCTGGATCAGTTGGATAGGTATCATTGTGCGGCTACCAGGGTTTCGGGTTCGCCATCGGGCAGGATCGTCTCGCCCGGGCGAACGATGGTGAATTGGACGGGCTCTCGGCTCACATCAACAGTGTCCCCTGTCATCCGAGCCACTGTGAAATCGCTGTTCTCCAGCCCGCCATCCTCGGGGAAATCTTCGCGGAAATGCGCCCCGCGAGAGTTCTCGCGAGCAATGCCGGCTTTGGTGATGACCTCAGAGACATCGCACAAGGACCGCAGGTTCAGCCAATCGTGCCAGGTCAGGTTGAATGCGAGATTACTGTCATCCACGCCGACCTCCATGAGCGCGCCCGATACCTTTGCGATCCCGTCGAGGCCGCGTTTCATGCCCGCCTCGGTGCGCATAACACCGACCTCGTCCCACATGACTTCCTGCAATTCCTTGCGCAAAGGAAGGATCAAGTCAGGCGCCTTGGAGAGTGGGTAGACCGCGCGTGCGACTTCAGCTTGAAGCACCTCTTCATCCGGGTCGCGCAGGGCCATTCCAACAACTTCACGCCCCATCGTATCGCCCGCAATCCCACCATAGACTGTTGAATTCGCGACCCCGTTTCCGCCCAGGCGGTTGGACCCATGGGCGCCGCCCGCATCCTCCCCGGCGACGTAGAGACCCTCCATCTCGGTCCGTGTATCCACATCCACAACCACACCGCCCATGAAGTAGTGGGCAGTTGGCACAACCTCGACCTTGCCGCCCGCCAGATCGAACCCGCTATCGGCGCAACGCTTCACCATGCCTTTGAACTTCTGCGCGACCCAATCCGGCCCGAGATGCGACATCGAGATGAACACGCCCTCCTGCTCTGGATTTTTGTTCTTGCGCATCTCTGCATAGATCCCGCGGCTGACGACATCGCGGGTGGCGCGTTCGCCCTTGCCGTCATAGTCGAACATGAACCGCTGACCGGCATGGTTGATCAGTTGCCCACCAGCCCCGCGCAGCCCCTCTTCCAGCACTGTGCCCGTCATCCGCGTGTGATCGCCCGCCAGAAGGCCCGTGGGGTGGAACTGCACCATCTCCATATCGCGCAATTTGAGGCCCGCGCGCAGAGCCATGGCGAGGCCATCCATCGTCTTGTCGCCCGATGGGGTGTGATATTTGTACATTGTCGGGCCGCCGCCCGTCGCCATCAACACCGTCTTGGCGCGCACAAACCGGAACCCGCCGGTGCGCATATCAATCATAAGAACACCGGCCAGGGCCGAGCCGTCCTTTGTCGGGATAAGCCCAATCGCACGGTGTTCCTGCAGCTTCTCAACACCGCTGGCGAGGACCTTCTCCATCAGCCGGTTGATGATCTCGATACCCGTCAGGTCGCCTTTATGCACCGTCCGGTCTGCGGTCTGGCCCGCGAAGGCCTTTTGGTGGAGCGTGCCGTCGGGGTTGCGATCAAAGAAGCAGCCGACTTCGTTTTCCAGCTCCCGGATGCGCACGACGGCCTGTTCGCACAGCCGCCAGGCCATGTCCTGATTGGGCAGCCATTTGCCGCCATTGATCGTGTCCATGAAATGTCGCTCGACGGTGTCGCCGCCTCCAAGGGCCACGTTGTATCCGCCCTGTACCATCCGCGTGCAACCACATTTGCCGATCAAGCCCTTGACCGCGATGGTAATTTTCGTCCCCTCAGGCGCGGTTTGTTGCGCGTGGAGCGCGGCAAACAGACCCGCCCCCCCGGTGCCAAGGATCAGGATATCCGTGTCGTGCCGTTCGATCACAACCATCTCACACCGCCTGTAGGAAGAACGCGCCCGCAATCAGGAACGACAGCGCCGCTGCCCCCGCCGCAAGGGATTTCTGCGCGGGGCGCCATGGCAGCCATTCCAACGCCAAAAGACGCAGTCCCCCGAACATGTGCACGGCCAGCAGGAAGACGAGACCGAACTCGGCAAACTTAACCGCCGTCGCCTCAGTCATTGCCAAGAAACCGTCCAAACGCCCCGGTTCGGACACGGCCATGGCGAGTACCCAAAAGTGCAGAGGCAAGAATGCGGCCAAGGCAACGCCGGACAGGCGGTGCACGATATAGGCAATCCAAAGCGGATGTGCGCGCGCCGGGGCTTTCATCCGCCTACTCCCGCAAAGGTAACAGCCCAGACAGCCCGTGCGCCGAGCGCAAAGAAGGCAAGGCCCATGCCCCACATCAACACATCCAAAGCGCTGCCTGTGACCTTGCCCCATTCATGGGCAATCACGCGCAACCCGATGGCGCCATGGATCGAGACCGCAACCACGAATAGCCCGTAAAACAGAAACCAGAGGATCGACCCCTGCGTGCGCCCAAGGATCTCAGCCGCGCTGAGGCCGCCTTGGATCGCGTAGATCATCACAGCGATATGTCCCAGCACGAACGGCCCCATCAAAAGCGCCGTGATCCGTTGCGCCATATAGAGCTTGAGCCCAAGCATCAGCGCCCTCTCCTGAAGAAATTCTTTGCCGTTTCCCGCTTCAGTCCCGCGATAGCTGACATGGGATCGAGATCGTTTGGGCAATAGGCCGTGCAAGAGCCCATTGAGTGGCAATTGTGGCATCCGCCAGACCCGCTGACCGCATCCAGAATGTCTTGTCGCGCTTCGTCCTTTGCATCGTTGAGCAAGGTCCAGGCCCGTTGCAGCGCCGCTGGCCCCAGATAATCCGCATTGCCCGTAACCGTGTCGCAAGCGGCATAGCAGACAGAACAATTGATGCATTCAATGCCGGCATTCGCCTCGACCCGGCCCACGCTTACTGCATCGACGCGGGCGATCGGGTCATCTCGGGTGAGCGCGCCATGGTGCACCCCCTCCGCGGCAATCCATTTGTCAAAGAACGGGTCCATGTCGACGGCCAAATCCTTGATAACCGGCAGGTTTCTTAGCGGGCCAATATGAATATCCGCGCCATCGGTCACCTTTGAGACGTGGGTTCGGCACGTCCAGCGCGGCACATCGTTGACCATCATGGCACAACTTCCGCACATACCGACCCGGCAGGCGAAGCGATAACTCAGCGTCGGATCAGCGTGCTGCTGCACCCAGGAGACGACATCCAGAACGGTCTGATTGTCATATGCAGGAACTTCAAAGCGTTCTGCCCCGCCGTCCCGGTCAATTGTCACGTTCAGAACGCCCGTTGGCATCTTTGCTCCGCATGTTTGCTTGGCTTAACGTGGCTCTACACTGAAAGTCCGCCTTAATGAATGCGAATTATTGTGACAGATAACGTAAGTGATACTAACAAAAATCGCCTCCAGGCTGCGTTGGACGCGCGATTTGAGGATGCCCCACAGACCCCGCCCAACCCAGCACTAGAGTCCATGGCGCAGCGCGGCTCTTGCCGTGACTTCACAAGCGCATCCGTTGACCCCGCCTTGCTGAGAACCCTGTGCGCTGTTGCTCTGGCCGCGCCCACAAAAAGCGATCTGCAGCAGCGCGACATCATCTTACTTGAGGATCCCAAACAGCGCGCATCTTTGGCGGCCCTTGTCGGTGGGCAAGACTGGGTCGCGAACGCTCCGATGCTTGCGGTTTTCTGTGGCAACAATCGACGCCAACGTATGCTGCATGATCAGGCTGATATTCCCTTTGCCAACGACCATTTCGATGCCGTGTTCAATGCGGCCTGCGACGCAGCAATTTCACTTGGGGCCTTCACAGCTGCCGCAGATGCCATCGGCCTGGGCACTTGCCCGATCAGCGCGGTACGGAATGAGGCACGTGCCGTTGCCGATCTGCTGGACCTGCCTGATCATGTCTTCCCGTTTGCCGGGCTTGCCATTGGTTGGCCGACAACCGCGCCACGCATCGCTAAGCGTCTGCCGTTATCCGTAACCGTGCACACCGATCGCTACAGTGAAACAGCGCTTTCCGATGCCATAGCACGCTACGACGCCGACCGCGCTTTGACGCAGCCGTATCAGACACAACGATGTGTCGAGACGTTTGGCACAGCCGATCTCTACACTTGGTCCGAGGACAAGATGCGACAATACAGCCAACCCGAGCGCGCAGATTTCGGGACCTACATTCGGTCAATTGGCTTCAAGCTCGACTAGTTCGCGAAATCGGTGATCACGGCCGTTCCCGGCGACGTTGGTCCCTTCATGGCGTGCAATTCCGCACTTGCGCCCGAAAGAGGAACTTCGCGCGCCAGCATCGGCGAAATATCCACGGCACCCCTTTCAATCATTTCCAGTAGGCTCGGATACTTCCATGACGGCATGCCGCGCGTTCCGAAGAAGGAAAGCTGCTTGGCATAGATCGCCCGCATGTTGACCTCCATCATGCCACTTCCCGCTGGCATGCCCACTTGCACGTGCCGACCTAAGATACGCAGACATTCCAGCGACGCATTGGTTGTCGGCCCAATCCCAAGCGCTTCGATCGAGACATGCGCGCCACCGCCAGTGATGTCGCGGATTGCGTCGGCTGCATTCCCGGCTGAAGCGTTGACGACCGCTTCCGCGCCATGGGCTTTCGCATGTTCCAGTTTTTCATCGACAACATCGACCGCAACGACGCGCGCACCCAATGCTTGAGCGAGCAGAAGCGTGGCCAAGCCAATCCCACCGGTTCCATGGACCGCCACCCACTCTCCGGCCCGCACTTGTGCGCGGTCTGTCAGGGCATGCCAGGCTGTCGTCACACGACATCCCAACCCAGCCGCCAGTGCCGGTGAGATGCTGTCCGGCAAGCTGACAAGGTTATGATCGTACGGGACACCCACAAATTGCGCATAGGCACCCGGAGTACCAAACCCGGGCGTGATCTGGTGGGCGCAAGTGTTTGACACGCCCGTCGCACAGGCCGGGCACGCACCGCAGGCAAGAATGAACGGCGCGATCAGACGGTCCCCAACTTGATGCTGCGCCTGTGGTCCTGCTTCCACAACTGTTCCGCAATATTCGTGCCCAAGGATGGAACCGGGATTGACCTTGGGATGCTCTCCGACCCAGCCGTGAAAATCCGAGCGGCACACGCCGCAGGCTGCGACTTCCAAAACAACGCCGTTGTCCGGGCAGGCCGGGTCCTCGACCGTCCCAATCGACAAATCTTCACTGAAATCGCGAATTACCGCTGCACGCATTGGACGCTCCTTTCTGGTCTTCTCTTTTTGCCGCTCAGGTCTTGGCTGAGCTTTCCGTGTTTCTGAGGGGTATTTCTGCTTCCCACAATCGCCCGGGCGCACCCGGCCGCGCCGTCACACCGGCATGCCGCATCATATCCCACGCCAGAACAAGGTTGCTCGACAAAACCGGCAGGCCGGTTGCTGCCTCAACATCTTCGATGAGGTCCAGTGTCCGAAGGTTGGTGCAGGACAGGAAAATCGCATCGCATTCCGCCATTTCCGCAACTGCGATGGCCCCCGATCGCACTGCATCCGGCGCGATGCGCACCACTTGAGCCTCCTGCCCTTCTTCGAAACTTCCGAACGCAGAAATGTGCAGTCCCCGGCTATTCAGTTCTGCGATCAATCGCTCGGACACTGCCGCAACATAGGGGCTGACAATTGCCAGCCTTCGCACAGACAAGGCCGCACAGGCCGCCACAAGCGCCGAGATCGGCTGTGTGACTGCGCGAGTATGACACCCAGAATGCACAAGTTCGGCAATTCTTTCCTCCCCAATTTGTGCTGTGCCGGACGTGCAGCCGTAGCCCAAGGCAGTGAATTGCGCAGCACGCGGAAGGAGGGAGACGGCGTTTGCGAGTTCAGGTTCCATTGCGGCCAGCGTCTTTGGCGTAACATCCTCCGCCGACGGAATGCGGGTGACGAGCAGTTCGATGCTGTCAGGAAGCAACTGACGCAAATCCCTCTCGATGGTTTCGTCAGATTGCAGCGCGACGAGGCCGAGTTGCGGTGGCATCCGATCAACCAAGGTGTAGGGAAGCGCGCTCATATCACCCTCATGTCCCGACCATCGCGCTGGCTTAGGCATACCGTTTCGCCTTCGCGAATTACGACATCTTCCTCATGCACGAGGATTTTCCGTTTACCAACGGCCAGGCTTGGCTCAAGGGTCAGGACCATTCCGGGCTGCAACACCGTCTGGTCGGCAGGCAGGATTGAAGGCCCTTCTGTCAATTGCATCCCAAGCCCGTGACCTAAACGACCCGCGTCTGACACGGACCCATCAGTTCGCAGGATTTTGTCCATCGCATGGAAGATGTCACAGAACCGGGCACCCGGCCTCGCTGCCTCCAACCCCGCATCGACAGCATCTATCAAGCGCGCATGCCCTGCCTTTACCGCATCAGAGGGCTGGCCCACGCTGAAATTCCGATCGAAATCGCTGAAATACCCGTCGCGGATGACACCAGTGTCCAACATCAACACATCGCCGCGTCGCAATGGGCAATCATTGGCGGGCGAGATCACATCGCCGTATCCGCCCTGCCCGGCCGCCCCCGCCAGATACGGCACCCAATCTGCCCCTTCCTCAAGACACAGCATCTGAAAGCGGCGGAACACATCGCTTAAGGCAATACCCTCGCCCGCAACCTCGCCCACGCGCGCAAAGGCCCGATCTGCTACGGCGATGGCAGCTGTGATCTTTGCGATCTCGGCCTCCGATTTCACCATACGCAATCGCCAGGTGATTTCGTCGTCCGATACAAGGTGGCGCGAACCAAGCTCTGCTTCCAATGACGCGATCGCGTCCCGCGGAAGACGAACATGGCTTTCGAGATGGGCGGCCAGACCGATCCGCCCCTGCGCGGGCACAACGTCGCGCAGCGTCTCACTTAGCAAGCCGATCCCGTCATCCTGATAATCTGGCGCGGCCCATGTTCGAATGTCGGTCAACCAGGTTTGCCCCATCAGATGTGCGCCTATGGATGGGATCACCGCAATCGGCATGCCTGAGGCTGGCAAAATCAAAAACCACGGGCGCGTTGGGCTTTCCCAAAAGCGTGTCAGGAAGCCCGAATAGTACCGCACCTCGACCTCTGTGGTCAGAAGCAAGGCGTCCAGACCCGCTTGCGCCATCAAATCCTGGGCTTTGGCGCAGCGGGATTGAAACTCGCTTTCCGGAAAACCTCGTGAAGGTGTCATTCCGGACCCTCACTGAGGATAACCAGAACTCGCGACGTCGGGCCAAGGTCCAGATCTGCAACCAGAAGGCCAGCCAAACCGGCCGCCCCTGACGGCGTCGAGGGCAGTCCGATATCCCCGGCTTTTTCGGCTCCGACCTGTCCCTCCTCCTCACTTATCGTCATGAAGTCATTCGCGTCACGGGCAAGACCGTTGAGCGCGATCAACGACGGCTCCTTGCAATCGAGCCGGCCCATGGCAGAGGGCGGACCAACAGACACCACCGGTCGTCCTGCCTGCATGGAGGCTTGCAAGGCAGGCGCGGCTTCAGGTTCGACGACAATGATCCGCGGGGCATCCCCCCAGACCGTCCGCGCGTAAGCCGCTGCGGCACAGGCCAACCCGCCGACGCCAGCTTGCAGAAAGATATGTGTTGGCGGCACAGGGATTTGTGCTGCGGCCTCTTGCATCAAAACAAGATAGCCCTCCATCAAACGATGCGGTCGGTCCAGATATCCGGGCCAAGAGGAATCAGAGAGCAAGACCGCGCCATCTGCCGCAGCTTCGCGTGCGGCTGCCTCCATACTGTCTTCATAGATCGCGCCACGCCATCGCACCTCCGCCCCCATGGCTTCCAGACGTTGCGCAAATGCGGGTGGGACAGTTTTCGCAAGAAATATGACCGCGTGGGCGCCAAACGCCTTGGCCCCGGCGGCAACAGAAAGGCCATGATTGCCTGCACTGGCTGTATAATAGGCTGTTCCTGCCGCGCGCCCTTCTTGGGCATCACATGCAATCACGTAGGCAGCACCCAAGGCCTTGAAGCTGCCCAGGTCCATCCGCCCGCGTTCATCCTTCGCGTGGATAGCCGCAACACCAATCTCCCTCGCGAGATCGGTCAAGGGCACCAAGGGTGTCTGGCGCGCAACTGGGCATCTTTCCAGCAAACGTGCCGGCCGCTCGGCCATGGTGGACGGAAAGGGGATGTCTGTCAGGTTCGCCAAGACAGCATCGCGGAGGGCCGGTGAGTTGTGAACGACATGCATGGCCCACGCATACTACCCGGCTGCGACGCCTGTCCTGGTAAAAACCGACGCCACAAAAGAAAAGGACGCCCGATTGAGCGTCCTTTTCAGGGCAATTGTTTTCGCCAGGTTACTCGTCTTCAAGCGAGGCTGCGCGCAGGCGGTCGAAGATGTCTGCGCCGTAGGCGGGCTGGCCGTTGACCAGCGTCGCGCCATTCACGCCGCGCAGGTCGGAGGCGACGTCTTGCGTGCCGTTGAGGACGCTGAAGGTGGTGCCGAGGCTGCCGGCGGGCGTCACGGAGGTGCCAACACCGTTCACGTTGGTCTGCTCCAGAACGCTGTTTTCCGACAGGTTGAAGTGCTGGATCGCGGCGACGGAGGCTGCGGATTGGGCGAAGGCCGGGGCGGCAACGGTGGCGGCGACGGCGGCGATAAGAGCGATCTTTTTCATTGTACTGGTCCTACTCAGTTTCGTGTGTGTGGGCCTGATTTGGGAGGGGGCCCGGGGTTGGTTTGGTTTCGGTGGAGAGCCTCTGTGGCCGTCCGATGAGATGAATATGAGGGGGAGTGGCCTCGCATTCCATACACGGAAGCGCGAGAAATGGTGGATATAGGTGCGCACGCGCACAGACATGCTCAGGCCCTGCACGAACCCCACGCCGGCGTGAGCGCCAGTCGCGGGGGCGTGAGAAACGGGCGTGGGGTTTGAAATATGTTAGGAAATCAAATGGAGCGGTTGGTTAGGACCTAGACTTAACGAGTTCTGCCCGTGCCTATTCGGTTCAACACATGCTCAAGCTCCGGGTCGATGCCGGAACCGGCTTCTTCATTCTTGAGAATATCGAATTTCGTGCGCAAAGCATCCTTCTCTGGACCTTTGCAATCATTCCAGGGGCGCCCTTGCAGAGACATCTCTAATACGTAGTAGGTGATGAAGTGCGCTCTGACGCCAGCGCGCAAAACGCGGCGATACGCTTCGTGGGCACCAAGATCCTGCAACGTACTTACGTCTCTAATGCCCGCAGCTTCGAGGATCTCCGCCATTGCGGGCCCTATATTGCGGATCGACGTTAGGTCGCTATCCGTGATGCCTTTGGTCATCTGAGGCCTCCGTGACCTCAGGATGTATCAGATGCTGGCCCAATCTGAGAAGCGGATTGGCACTGGGCGCTCTTTTGCCGGGGCCTGTCCCTTAGCCGGTGTAGGCGCGGGTTTTTGCGATGGCATGGGTCTGCTCCATTTTTTTTGTTTATCCCAAAACCCTCCGCCGCAAATCTGTCATTTCCCGGTACATCAATATGTCGAAAATGTGGCGGAGCCACCGAAAGCAATTTGAATTCAGGAAGAAGAAGTGCGCTGACGGCCAACTCAAGTGGAAGAGAGACGAAGGAGTAGGCCGCCAGCACCAAGCTGCGCGAAATAGCGTGGTCTAGGAAGGGAGGAGACGACCACACGTCTGTTCGCGACTCCATTTAGCGGCCGAATCTCAAACGGTGAAAGTCGAAGCAGCCCTCACCAGCGCCGGTTTTTCCAACCGCTCAATAATGAAGCACGTTGTCGCGGGTTTTGGATTGCAAACGTGCAGTCTGGTACAAGCCGCGCCGGGACATGGGAGAAATTAAATATTTCAAACCCCACGCCCGTTTCTCACGCCCCCGCGACTGGCGCTCACGCGGGCGTGGGGTTCGTGCAGGGCC
>CANLEH010000003.1 GCA_947489665.1 uncultured Roseicyclus sp.
CGCGCCCCTCACTGGAAACGGTGGGGGGCGTTTTCATATGGAAAAGGGCGCCCGTTGGGGCGCCCTTTTGTGGTCTCCGATGGAATGGAGTTAGGTAAGCGAGCGCTCAACCTCTTCCCGTTCGAAGATCTCGATGACGTCGTTCGGACGGATATCGTCGTAGTTCTCGAACGCCATGCCACATTCTTGGCCCGACTGAACTTCTTTCACTTCATCCTTGAAGCGCTTGAGCGTTTTCAGCGTGCCTTCGTGGATCACAACATCGTCGCGCAGCAGGCGCACACCGGCGGAACGGCGCGCAACACCTTCGGTGACCAGACAACCGGCAACATTGCCGACGCCTGTGACGCGGAAGGTTTCCTTGATCGTCGCGTAACCGATGAAGTTCTCGCGGATCTCGGCACCCAACAGGCCCGAAGCAGCGGCTTTCACGTCGTCCACAAGGTCGTAGATCACGCTGTAGTAGCGGATCTCCACGCCCTTCTGGTTGGCTGACGCACGCGCGGGCGCGTTGGCACGGACGTTGAAGCCAATGACCGGCGTGCCGGAAGCTTCTGCGAGGCCGATATCGGATTCCGTAATCGCGCCCACACCGTAGTGCAGGACCCGAACGCGGACCTCGTCATTGCCGATCTTCTCAAGCGCCTGAACAATTGCTTCGGCGGAACCTTGAACGTCTGCCTTCACAACGATCTGCAACTCAGCCACGTTCTGATCGGCCTTCGCGTTGGCGAGGAGCTGATCGAGCGTCGTGGCAGCACCGGCGGCGGCGCGTTTGTCCTTGGCGGCTTGCTCGCGGTATTCCGCGATCTCACGCGCCTGCGCTTCGGTATCCACCACGTTGAGGACGTCACCAGCCTCAGGCGTACCGTTGAGGCCAAGCACCTCGACCGGAACGGAAGGACCGGCTTCCTTGACGCGCTCACCCTGGTCGTTGACCAGCGCGCGGACCTTACCCCACTGCTCACCCACGACGAAGATATCGCCCTGCTTGAGCGTGCCATTTTCGACCAGCACGGTGGCGACCGGGCCGCGGCCCACATCGAGCTGTGCTTCGATCACGGCACCTTGGGCGGCACGATCGGGGTTGGCCTTCAATTCCAGCAATTCGGCCTGAAGCGCGATGGCTTCCAGAAGTTCAGGAAGGCCCTGGCCGGTCATGGCTGAAACCTCGACGTCCTGCACTTCGCCGGACATCGCCTCTACAATCACCTCATGCTGAAGCAGATCGGTGCGCACCTTCATCGGATCGGCCGCGGGACGGTCGATCTTGTTGATGGCCACGATCATTGGCACTTCTGCTGCCTTGGCGTGGTTAATCGCCTCGATCGTCTGGGGCATCACGGCGTCATCCGCCGCAACAACCAGAACCACGATATCCGTCACCTGCGCACCCCGGGCCCGCATCGACGTGAACGCCGCGTGGCCGGGTGTGTCGAGGAACGACAGCACCGCGCCGCTTTCGGTCGTGACCTGATAAGCGCCGATATGCTGGGTGATCCCGCCGGCTTCGCCAGAGACGACGTTCGCCTGACGGATCTTATCGAGCAGTGAGGTTTTGCCGTGGTCGACATGACCCATGATCGTGATGACCGGCGGACGCGCCTGCAGATCTTCTGGGGCATCTTCCACCGCGTCGATTACATCCTCGACGTCGGCATCGGACACACGCTGCACGCGGTGGCCGAATTCCTCGACGATCAGTTCGGCAGTATCAGCGTCGATCACCTGGTTCTGGGTAACCATCATGCCGTTGTTCATCAGTGCCTTAACCACATCGGCGACCTTCTCGGTCATCCGGTTGGCGAGTTCTGAGACAACAATAGTTTCCGGCACCTGCACGTCGCGCGTGACCTTCTCGCGGTCGACCGAGCCGCCCATGGCCTTTTGGCGCTGACGTTCCTGCTTGCGCTTCATCGCAGCGAGGGAGCGCTGACGGCCGCCTTCACCACCGGACAGCGCCTGGTTCACGGTCAGCTTGCCCGAGCGACGACCACCGTCATTGCCGCGACCGCCACGATCGTTGCGCTTGTTGTCACGCTCAGGCTCACGGCGGGCCGGGGCTTGCTTGGCACCGCCACGCGGTGCTGCAGCAGCACCCGCACCGGCGGCGGCCGCATCCGCAGCAGCGGGCGGCGGCGCGTTGCGGCGTGCCTCTTCCTCAGCCTTGCGGCGGGCGTCTTCTTCTTCCTTGGCCTTAAGCGCCTCTTCACGCTCGCGCTCTTCGCGTTCCTTGGCCTCAGCCTCGGCGCGGCGGCGGGCACGTTCTTCTTCGCGCTCGCGCTCTTCCGCGACACGGCGTTCCTCGTCTTCAGCTTCGCGAGCCTTGGCGGCCTGCAAGGCTTTCAGACGGCGCTCCATCTCGGCGTCGGGGACCGACTTCTCACGCTTGCCGCCTTCAGCATTTTGGGCAGCAGCAGACTGGGCACCGGGCTTGGGCACCATCACGCGCTTGCGCTTGGTCTCGACAACAACAGACTTCGTCCGCCCACGCGAGAAGCTTTGATTCACGCGGCCTGACCGGGCCCCACCGGAGAGGCCCAAAGGTTTTTTTCCGTCCTGATCGCTCATGCGTCTTTTTCGTCTTTCCCGGTGGTCTGGCCACCGTCTGCAATGCGCAGTCCCTGGAGTTTCGCCGCACCCTCTACAACACGGGGGGCGAGTCCACCAGCGGCAAGCGCGCCATGTATCACACTTTGGCGTCCGAATGCCAAACCCAATTCCTGGGCGGTCAGGACGCTGAAATACCGGGCCCCTTCCGGGGTCCAGAGTTTTGATTTTCCACGCTCTGACCCGTCAGAGGCCTGGAGCAATACGGCGACCTTCTTCGTCGCCAGCCAATCCTTCACTTTCTCGAAGCCCGCGACCGCTCCACCGGCCTTGCGGTTGAGTGCGATCAGGTCCGTCAATCGGCGCGCCAATGCAGCCTCGACCCGGTCCACCAGATCTTCAGGCACCTGAACCTGTTGCTTGGCGGCCCGTGGGAACAGGTTCTTCTTCACTGCAAGCTCAATTGCCGCCCGATCCGCGCTGACCCAGATGCCTCGCCCAGGCAGCCGCTCCAGAATATCCGGCGCGATCTGCCCGTCAGGTGCGACCACAAACCGGATCAGGCCGCGCTTCGGCGCGACCTCACCCGTGGCGATGCACTTGCGTTCAGGACCATCACTCCGGTCCTTATGTCGGCCACCGCGGCTCATCGGCGCGGGCGCGGGCCAGAGGGCGTTAGCCCTCTGCCGCCTCCTCTGCAGCAGTCTCAAGCTCGGCGGCGGCTTGCGCCTCAAGCTCTTCGATGGTCACCCAACCAAGCTGGAGACGTGCGGTCATTACCATGTTCTGCGCCTCCTCAAGCGTTACATCAAAGGGTTCCAGAAGTCCGTCGTCCTTGACCCGCTCACCATCAACAGTTGTCCAGCCACCGGCCAGTTCCCAATCTGCGCAGGTTGCGAAATCGTCCAGCGTCTTCACGCCGTCCTCGCCAAGGGCCACCAACATTTGGGGCGTGAGGCCTTCAAATGCAATGAGGCTTTCCTCCACACCCAGTTCTTTCGCGTGTTCCAGCGCCTTTTTGTTCTGCTCTTCCAGATAATCACGGGCGCGGGCCTGCAGTTCGTTCGCCGTGTCTTCGTCGACGCCGTCGATCACAAGCAGTTCGTCGAGTTCCACGTAGGCCACTTCCTCAAGAGCCGTGAAGCCTTCGGACACCAGAAGTTGCGCAAAGAATTCGTCGAGGTCGAGCGTATCCATGAACAGCTTCGTGCGCTCTTCGAACTCTGCCTGACGACGCTTCGATTCCTCTTCCTCGGTGAGGATGTCGATATCGAGGTTTGTCAGCTGGCTTGCCAAACGCACGTTCTGGCCACGGCGACCAATGGCCAGCGAAAGCTGCTCATCCGGCACCACGACTTCGATCTTGCCGGCGTCTTCATCCAGAACAACCTTCGTCACCTCGGCGGGCTGAAGCGCGTTCACCAAGAACGTCGGCGCGTCTTCGTTCCACGGGATGATGTCGATCTTTTCGCCCTGAAGTTCATTCACGACCGCCTGCACGCGGGAGCCGCGCATACCAACACAGGCACCCACAGGGTCGATGCCGCCATCGTAGGAGATCACAGCAATCTTGGCGCGCGAACCGGGGTCACGGGCCACGGCCTTGATCTCGATGATGCCGTCATAGATTTCCGGCACTTCCATCTTGAACAGCTCGGCCATGAACTCCGGCGCAGTGCGCGACAGGAAGATCTGGTGGCCGCGATTCTCACGACGCACATCCTTGATGTAGCAGCGGATGCGGTCGCCATTGCGATAGGCTTCGCGGCCGATCTTCTCGTTCCGGCGCAGCTGCGCTTCGCCGGCGCCCACATCGACGATGACGTTGCCGTATTCCTCACGCTTGACAACACCATTGATAATGGTGCCCGCGCGATCCTTGAATTCTTCGTACTGACGGTCACGCTCGGCTTCGCGAACCTTCTGCAGGATCACCTGCTTGGCCGACTGCGCGGCGATGCGGCCCATTTCGACCGGTGGAACCTCATCGGCGATCATGTCGCCGAGCACAGGCTCAACGTTCTGGTCGATGCCTTCGGTCAGGATGCGGTCCGTTTCCGTTGGGGCACGCAGGACGAAACGCTTCACGTCCTTGGTCTCAATCAGCTCACCTTCTTCGTCGTAGATGTGCGATTTGGCGTGGAAGACCACGACATTCGGGCGGTCGCCCTTGATCAACGCAGTCGCTTCTTCCGGCGGCATCTCAGCCTTGTCGTTTTCCAGGATTTCCGGATCAGTCACGGTGCGCACGCGGGTGAAGGTCGCGCGGCCCGTCTTGCGGTCGATGGACACGCGGATATCAAGCTCGCTGCCGTAGCGGGACTTCGCAGCGCGGGCGAGGCTCTCTTCCATCGCCTCGACCACCAGATTGGGGTCGATCATCTTCTCGCGTGCCACGGCTTCCGCGGTTTGCAACAGTTCCAGCTGGTTGGCTGATGTGATGGCCATGGGTCTTACTCCTCAGGCGTCGAGGGCTCTTCCTCGATTTCGTCAAATTGGGTTTCGTCGATGATGCCCGCATCTTTGCGTTGCTTGAGCATCTCTTTGATCAGGTCGTCGGTCAGGACGAGTTTCGCGTCGCTGAGCCAATCGAAATTCAGGCCCACGGTCTGCGTTTCGCCGTTCACGTCGAGGTTCAGGAGGACATCTTCGCCCTCAACACCCGCGATCACACCTTTGAAACGGCGGCGACCGTCGATCATGTCAGTTGTCTCGATCTTGGCCTCATAGCCTTCGAAGGTCTCAAAATCCTTCAGACGTGTCAGGGGTCGGTCAATGCCGGGGCTGGAAACTTCCAGCGCATAGGCGTCTTCAAGCGGGTCTTCGACGTCGAGCACCACGGAAATGGCATTAGAGATCTCGGCGCATTCATCCACCTCGATCCCGCCTTCGGGGCGTTCGGCCATGATTTGCAGCGTGTTCGTCTTGCCACCCATCACGCGGATGCGCACAACCTCGAACCCCAGGTTTTCAATTACCGGGGTCAGGATTTCGGCCATGCGACGGTCGATGGCGGTCTTTGCGATCAGATCGGACATAGGTGCCTAAAACGAAAAAGCGGGCCGTGCGGCCCGCTGAAAGTGTCGGTGGTGCCGGAGTGTCCGACGCCGCTGTTGAGGCGGATATAGGGGGAATCACCCCCAAGCGCAAGGCGCGGCGTGCCAGTGCGCAATCACCCGCAATAGACAGTCGCGATGTAGCCGGTTTCATCCAATCCGATGTTGAGTCGTTCGGGTAGATAGATCGTTGCACGGATCGTAGTGGGTCGGACCAAGACCCCATGCTCAGGCAGCGCGGTCGCGCTGACATGGGTTCCAACCAGATCCTGAAAATGCTCCGCCCCGCAGGGGGTCGCTTCTACGGGAGCGGCCTCTGGCGCAGTTCCCTGCGCCGCACCTATGGAAGTGGTCAGCGCAACGATAAAAGCCGCGGTGACGATCGTTCTGGAAACGGGCATTTGAAAATCCTCGATGTGAACAGGCACTTGCAGGTCGTGATCAATTGTTTGACGCGGCAGCGCCCTCAGTCCTTGGATGTGGGTCGAAAATTCCGCCCACACCCGAAAGACGGCCGATCAGATCACCCGCAATAGACGCGCGTGATGGTGCCGTAACCTTCATAAGCGATGTTCAGGCGGTCCGTGCGGTAATCAAAGGTCACGATCGTATCGGGGCCGATCACCCGCGCCCTGGCTGGAACGGTTATGTGACGGATGTTGCGACCCAGAAAGTCTTGCAAACGGGCGGCACCACAATCCGTAACCAGGACTGGTGTGCCGACGCTCTGGCCTGGGGTGGGGAGCGTGCCGTTGATGCTATTCTGCCAGCTACCGGGGCCAGTATGGCCAATGCCAATGGATTGTGCGCTGGCAGCCAGCGGGGTGAGGGTCACAAGAAGGGCGGCGGCAATCGCCTTGAAGGAAGGGGTCATTGTTAATCTCCGAAATTTAAAATCTGGAGATGTCATGGCCTGGGGACGGCTGAAATACTACTCACGAGCGCGTAGGGTAAGGACAACCCTAACCTGACCCTCAACCGCAACTGATGCGCGTGATCGTGGCCCCATCATGCGAGACATTCATACGGCTCGGGTTGTAATCCGTCGTTACCAGATCAGCGGGGCCAATCCGCCGCACGTCGCCGGGGGCAGTGACGCTGCTTGCCGCGCCAAGCGGCTGACCCACAAGCCCCTGGACCGCTTCAGCCCCGCAAGCGTTGGGGTCATCGAAGCCCGGGCCGAAGCCCGTCTCAACCGGCTGACACGCGGCGATCACGAAAATGAAAGGCAAAAGCGTAAACCGGGTCATGCTATCCTCCGTTGCTTTGGCTTTCAGATTGTCACAGTCTGAGGTCAAAGCAAGTCTGTGGGAGGACTAGGAAAAATGCGGACACGTGCAGCCGTCGCGCTTGAAGCGGGCAAGCCACTCGAAGTTATGGAAGTGAACCTAGAAGGCCCGAAGGCCGGTGAGGTTCTGGTGGAAATAAAGGCCACCGGCATTTGCCATACGGATGAATTCACGCTTTCGGGCGCGGACCCCGAAGGCCTGTTTCCCGCGATTCTGGGCCATGAAGGCGCGGGCGTCGTGCTTGAGGTCGGGCCGGGCGTCACTTCGCTGGAACCCGGCGATCACGTCATCCCACTTTACACCGCGGAATGTCGGGAATGCGAATACTGCCTGCATCCGAAGACGAACCTTTGCCAGAAGGTGCGTGCGACCCAGGGCCAAGGACTGATGCCGGATGGAACCAGCCGCTTCTCGATGCTCGATGGCACGCCAATCCTGCACTACATGGGCTGCTCGACCTTCTCGAACCACACGGTTCTGCCCGAGATTTCGCTTGCGAAAGTCCGTAAGGACGCGCCGTTCGACAAGATCTGCTATATCGGCTGCGGCGTGACCACGGGCATCGGCGCCGTGATCTACACCGCCAAGGTCGAGATCGGCAGCCGCGCGATTGTCTTCGGCTTGGGCGGCATTGGCCTGAACGTGATTCAGGGCCTGCGCCTTGCAGGTGCAGACCAGATTGTTGGCGTTGACCTGAACCCCGGCAAGGTCGAGATGGCCACCCATTTCGGCATGACCGATTTCGTGAACCCGTCCGAGGTTTCGGGCGATCTTGTGGGCCACCTTGCCGAACTGACCGGCGGTGGTGCCGATTACACCTTCGACGCCACAGGCAATGTCCAAGTTATGCGTGCCGCATTGGAATCGGCGCACAAGGGCTGGGGCGAGTCGATCATCATCGGCGTGGCGCCCGCAGGCGCGGAGATCTCGACGCGGCCCTTCCAGCTTGTCACCGGACGTTCCTGGCGCGGCACGGCCTTTGGCGGTGCCCGTGGCCGGACAGACGTGCCGCAGATCGTCGATTGGTACATGGACGGCAAGATCGAGATCGACCCGATGATCACCCACACCCTCAACCTCGACCAGATCAACGATGGCTTCGACCTGATGCATGAAGGCAAGTCGATCCGGTCCGTGGTCGTTTACTAACCCTTCCCCAAGAAAGACATTTTGAAAGGACCCCAAATGAAAAAGACGCTTATTGCAGCAACTCTTTCCTTTGCCGCCGCAGGCGGAGCACACGCCGAAGGTTGGACTGTGACCGACTTCTCGTCGATCGGCGATCTGGACACCTGCATGAATTATGCAGAGACCACCTTCAACACCTACCGTGCCCGCTTTGGCGGCGACGGCTTCACGGGCCGGTCGAACTGGACAATTGGCGGCTATGACCTTCGCGGCGAAGTCGTGGACGGCTTGTTCATCTGCGCCGAAGATGGCGGTTTTGTTGAGCCGTTCCTGGTCGTTTACAACTATGACGATGACAGCGACGCGCGTGAGACCATCGCAGACCGCCTTGGCGATATCTGGGATGAAGTTGTCGACGGAAACGGTGTACCCGGCGGCGCGGCACCGGCGACACCTGCCCCGGCTGCCACGAAGTAGACCGCTTGCGCCAATGCGCGACCTGAAAGGCCGTCCCGCCCGGGATGGCCTTTTGCGTGTCCGGCGGGTCCGGGCGGTGGGTGGTGATCTGCGGACAGCTATGTCAGGCTGCCGCAAAACACCGGAGCAGACATGGCCAACGACACACCGCTTCTTGCCGTCCTGATTGATGCCGACAATACGAGCCACAAACACGCAAAGGCGATCTTTGATGAAATCGCTGGTTTTGGTGAGGCATCGGTGCGGCGCATCTACGGTGATTTCAGCTCATCCCATATGAAGGGCTGGTCGAACGTTCAGGCCGAATATGGGATCGTGCCCTTTCACCAGCCCGCGAATACGGTGGGCAAGAACGCCTCAGACATTGCATTGGTGATCGACGCGATGGACCTGATGCATTCTGGCCGGTTCGACGGCTTCGTGCTTTGCTCGTCCGACAGTGATTTCACGCGTCTGGCCAGCCGCATCCGGGAACAGGGTCTGGATGTATACGGGATTGGCCAGCAAAAAACGCCCGAAGCGTTCCGCAAGGCCTGCAAACGCTTCATCTTTATTGAGAATATCTTGCCCGAAGCGCCAAAGGGGGAAGAGAAGTCGAACGGCAAGCCCGAAGCGCGCCCGATCAATGAGGCGCGAGATCTGATCTTCCGCGCTATGGATGCCATCGAGCAGGGTGATGATTGGTATTCGCTGGGGCAGTTGGGCCAATACATGACAGCCGCAAACCCCGATTTCGATACGCGCACCTATGGCAAACGCAAGCTGAGCGATCTGGTCGAAAGCCTGAAAATGCTGGAAGTGAAGCGCGGCGCCGGCAATCAACTGCTGGTGCGGCGGCTGGATTAACCCGCCGCTTTCGGTGCGCGCCGATACCGGGCCAGGAACGTGCGCACCGCCTCATCAACGATGCGGTCGATCTCGGCCTCAGCGGGGTTCTTTTCGATCCCGAACATCACCTTCAACATCAGGTCCGTCCGGCAAAGCTGCGCGAGTTGATCGGCGGCCAGAAATGGATCCTCGATATCCAGGACGGCACGCGCTTTATCGCTGCTGAGGAAGCCCGCGATCTTTTCGCCCCAATGCTTCGGGCCACTCAGGTAGAATGTCTCGCCCAGTTCGGGGAACCGCTTTGCCTCGGCCACACAAACACGGAACATGTCCTGGCCGAAATCGCTGAGGAAGAAGGTGATCAACTTCTTGCAGATCACGCAGAGCTTTTCCTCAACACTCAGGCCGGTCTGTTCAAACAGAACCTCAACCTCAGACTGGGCGTCGCATTCCAGTTTGAGCACTTCGAGGAACAGATGCTGCTTGTCCGGAAAGTAGGAATAGAGCGTGGCCTTCGACACACCGGAATCGCGCGCAATCTCATCGACAGACGCGCCTTCAAAGCCTTCCCGCATGAAGACAGCGCGCGCACCCGCGATGACCTGGTCGAACTTGCGACCTTTCTTGATCTGCGTCTCGGCATTCATATGAGTCGTCTTCCCTTCCTGACAACTATTGTAAACTAACCAGTTCAGTTTCGGCAAGCTGGACGTTTCGTCAGGTTTGGCATCTGGACAGCGCAGGGCCTGTGGCTTAGCGCTGAGCCATGGTCGACATCTTCCTGAAAACCCTGCCCTTCTTTGCGCTGATCGCGTTGGGGTTTCAGGCTTGCCGCACCGGGTTCTTCACGTCGGAGGCTGCGGCTTACCTGACAAAGTTCGTCTTCTACTTTGCCCTTTCGGCTATGCTATTCCGGTTTGCAGCCAACCTGTCTTTGACCGAGATCATCGATTGGCAATTTGTTGGCGCGTATCTGTCGGGCTGTATCGTCGTCTATCTTCTCGCAACCATCGTCGCGATGGCGCGCAAGCGCCCAGTGACCGAGGCCGCGTTTGAGGCACAGTGCGCCGTGATCGGCAATGTGGGCTTTCTTGGCATTCCCATGCTTGTCGTTCTTCTGGGCGAGGCGGCGGCAGGCCCCGTAATCCTTGTGCTGTCGGTCGATCTGATTGTCTTTTCGAGCCTGATTGTGATCATCGTAACGGGCAGCCGTGACGGGCGGATGTCCCTTGGCGTGTTGCGCACCGTCGGGATAGGCCTTCTGAAAAACCCGATGATCGTATCCATCGTTCTGGGCCTTGCCTGGTCCACGACCGGGTGGAACGTGCCGGGGCCGGTGAACGAATTCCTCGCCATCCTTGGTGCCGCTGCGACGCCCGGTGCGCTGTTTGCCATCGGGGCTTCGCTGGCTGGCAAATCAGCAGAGCGGATGTCGGTTGCCGGTTGGCTGACCTTCTGCAAGCTTATCTTGCACCCGGCCGCCGTGGCGGTCGCCGCGCTCTACCTTTTTGACGTGCCAGATTACGATGCGGGCGTGATGATTGCCGCCGCCGCCCTGCCGGTTGCGGGCAATGTCTACATCCTTGCGCAGCATTACGGGGTTGCGCCACAGCGCGTTTCAGCCGCGATCCTGATCTCGACCGCTGTGTCGATCCTGACCGTATCCGCCGTGATCGCCTGGTTGGCCCCGCTCACAGGCACGTAAGGCCGACACGTAAGGATTGCGTGCCGCCCCACCCCCGCGTTAGGCAGTAAAAAACATGCGGGGGACCCGAGCAGATGGAAACGATTTCCGAGAACAAGGCCTTTGGCGGCACCCAAGGTGTCTATCGCCACGCCTCCAACGCCACGCAGACCGATATGACCTTTGGCCTGTTCCTGCCGGAAGAGGCGCAATTCGGACCTGTGCCGGTGCTGTGGTATCTGTCGGGTCTGACCTGCACCCACGAAAACGCGATGAACAAAGCCGGAGCCCAAGGATGGGCGGCGGAGCAGGGCATCGCCCTTATCTTCCCCGACACCTCGCCACGCGGCGACGGCGTGGCAGATGACGCGGCCTATGATCTGGGCCAAGGTGCGGGCTTCTATGTGAACGCGACCGAGGCGCCTTGGGCACAGCATTTCCAGATGTGGGACTACATCACCGAAGACCTGCCCAACGCGGTGTTTGAGCACTTCGCCCTCGACCCAGCGCGCCAGGCAATCACCGGCCATTCGATGGGCGGGCATGGTGCGCTGACCATTGCAATGCGGTTTCCCGAACGGTTCGCCTCCGTCTCTGCCTTTGCGCCGATCTGCAATCCGACCGACAGCGATTGGGGGCGCAAACAACTCGGCGCATATCTGGGCGCAGACGAAGACCTTTGGGCGCCCCACGATGCGACGCTTCTGATGCATGCCGCCGGCTTCGATGGCCCGATTCTGATCGACACTGGCGCGGATGACCAATTCGGCGACCTACTCAAGACCGAGGCGCTGGCCCATGCCGCCGCCGCACGTCGCCAGCAGATGACGCTGCGGATGCAGCCTGGCTACGATCATTCCTACTTCTTCGTGTCGAGCTTCATGGAAGAACACATCGCCTTCCACGCCGACGCGCTCTACTCCGTCTGATGGGCGTTCAGGCGGTCATTTTCGACATCGGCAATGTGCTGATCGAGTGGCAACCTGAGCGGCACTATGACCGTGTGATCGGAGAAGACCGCCGCCGCGCGATGTTCACAGCGGTTGATCTGCATGCGATGAACGACCGGGTGGATCGGGGTGAGAATTTTCACGCAGTGGTGAAAGACTGCGCCGCCGCGAACCCCGATTGGCACGACGAGATCATGCTTTGGCACGACGACTGGCTGCATATGGCCAGCCCCGTGATCCCGCATTCCGTCGCCCTACTGCGGGCGTTGCGCGATCGCGGCGTGCCCGTGTTCGCGCTGTCGAATTTCGGGATCGAGACCTTTGACATCGCCACGCCAGTCTTCCCGTTCCTGACCGAATTCGACCGCTCCTACATCTCGGGCCATATGGGCATCACCAAGCCGGACGCCGAGATTTATGCCCAAGTCGAGGCGGATTGTGGCCTATCGCCAGAGACCCTCCTTTTCGCTGACGACCGGACGGATAATATCGAGGCCGCAACGTCCCGCGGATGGCAGACACATCTGTTCGACGGGCCGCAAGGATGGGCAGACAGGTTGGTAAAAGAAGGCCTGCTGAGCACAGAGGAGGCACAGGCATGACCTTGATAATCGGACCGGAGGTTCGTTCATGTTAATTATCGGGCCAGAGGCCGAGGAAAAGCTGGATTGGATCGCGCTAAGCGATGCGATTGAGGCCGGCCACCAGATGCCGCAGGCTCAGATCGACGACACATTCCTCTACCGGGGCGATGATACACTCTTGTCCCGCGCGGCCTGGATTGATGGGCTGGGACAGTTGGTGAAAACGGCCACGATCTTCCCGGCCAACAAGGACGACGGAAAGCCTGTGATACACGGCGGAGTTTGCTTGTTCTCGGACACTGACGGCACGCTTGAGGCGATCATCGACTTTCACCTTCTGACCAAATGGAAGACGGCCGGGGACAGCCTGCTTGCCGCGCGCAAACTGGCGCGGCCCGACAGCAAGAAGATCCTTCTGATTGGGGCAGGCAATGTGGTGCGCTCCATGCGACAAGCCTATGCGGCGGCGTTTCCAGATGCTGAATTCACCATCTGGAACCGGACCCTCGCCAACGTCGCCCATATCCGCGCGGACTTCCCCGACGTCTCCATCGCGCTGGACCTGCGGGAGGCCGTGGAAGCCGCTGACATCATCGCCACTGGCACAATGACAACGCAACCGATCCTCAAGGGCAAATGCCTGCAACCCGGCCAGCATATCGACCTGATCGGCGCCTACCGGCCCGACATGCGGGAGGCGGACGACGATTGTTTGCGCCGCGCGCGGGTCTTCGTGGACAGTCGCGCCACCACCTTCGGCCATATCGGTGAGTTGAAGATCCCGCTGGAAGAAGGCGTGTTCTTCGAGTCCGACGTCGTGGGCGACTACTACGACATGGATCGGTTCGAGCGTGGGTCGGACGATGAAATCACATTGTGCAAGAACGGCGGCGGCGCGCATCTTGACCTGATGGTGGCGCGGTACATTCTGGATGCGGTCAAAGCGCGTTAGGCCGCAAGCGGCGTGCGTTTGCCCAACGGGATTTCCTTGATCGGAAGATGCACAATCGCGCTCAGCGCGCCGACGCCCACACCCACCCACCACACGACGGTATAGTTGCCGTAGATGTCGTACATGAATCCCCCCAACCAGACACCTACGAAGCTGCCGAGTTGGTGGCTGAAGAAGACGATGCCATAAAGCGTTCCCATATGCCGCAGCCCATAGATGTAGCCGACAAGGCCAGACGTCAGCGGGACAGTGGCGAGCCAGAGCGAGCCCATGATCACCGAGAAGATGATGACCGATGTGGGTGTAATCGGCATCAGGATGAAGACCGCGGCTGCGATTGTGCGGCCGGTATAGATCAGCGCCAGCAGATTTTTCTTGGAATAAGTTTTACCAAGGTAGGCGGCAAACAGCGTACCGCCGATATTCGCGAGGCCGATCAACGAAATCGCGATTGCGCCCAGGGCAGTCGTGGTCGTGATACCCATGGTGTGCAGCACGCCGCCCGGCGCGATGGGGCCGCAATACTCGGTGATGAACGCGGGGAAATGAGCGGTCACGAAAGACAGCTGATAGCCGCAGGAAAAGAAGCCAATGAAGATCAATGTGAAGGACGGGTCGCGAAATGCTTTGCCCAGAATCTGCCCAAGGGTTTCATCAGCTTCGGGTGTGTTGGGCTTTTCGGGCGCCTTGAGCATCGGAAGGAAGAGAAGCGACGCAAAGATCATACCAGCGAAAATCAGGAACACCGTTTGCCAGGGGAACGCGCTCAAAAGCGCCTCCGCTACCGGGGGGCCCACGACTTGCCCGGCTGAGCCGGCAGCTGTCACGATACCGAGCGTCAGGGACCGGTGTTCATCCGACGCCGCACGAGCGACCATCGCGAGGATTACGCCAAAGCCCGTGCCCGCAATGCCAAATCCTACCAGTATTTCAAGAATTTGGTGCTGCCCCGGCGTGATCGCATAGGCCGAAACAACCAGACCAATAACATAAAGCGCCACGCCCAACGCGATGGCTTTACGGTCGCCGATCTTCTCGGCAATTGCACCGAAAATCGGCTGACCAATGCCCCAGGCAAGGTTCTGGATGGCGATGGCCATCGAGAATTCGGCGCGTAGCCAGTTGAACTCTTCCGCAATGGGAATCTGGAACAGGCCAAAGCTCGCGCGGATCGCGAAACTGATCAGGATGATGGCGCAGCCGCCGATCAGGACGGGCGTGATAAGGCGATCTGTGCGTTCCATTTTTGGCGTCCCTGGCACGGTTTTGGGCACTTTGGCGGGGGCATTCCAAATGGTCAAATCAGAGCTTTTGACCCGAGGGTTCACATTTCCTGATCATCTTGATTTCTATGGGCAAACTCGCCCTTTTTGCATACAGATTGACCCCATGTCGCAGCATTTGACCGCCATCTATGACACCCGCGTTGCCGAAGGCCTTCTTCGGCCCGATCCGGCGCAGCGTCTGGTCATCGACCTGCTGGAGCAAGTTCGCGAACGCCTGGAGGCCCCCGAACGCACTGGTTTCCTCGCGCGATTCCGCAAGGCCGAGCCGATGGGCAAGCAGGGTCTTTACCTGTGGGGTGGGGTCGGGCGCGGCAAGTCGATGTTGATGGACCTGTTCTTTCAGCACGCCTCGGTTCCGGGCAAGCGGCGGGTACATTTTCATGCCTTCATGCAAGAGGTTCAGGCCGCCCTGCACGAGGCCCGCAAGACGGGTGTGGAGGATGCCATCAAGCCGGTCGCCGACGACATCGCGCGCGATTTGAAGTTGCTGTGTTTCGACGAGATGCAAATCACCGATATCGCCGATGCCATGATCGTAGGCCGCTTGTTCGAGCGGCTGTTTGAAGCGGGAGTCGTGATTGTCACAACCTCGAACAGGCACCCTTCAAGCCTTTATAAGGATGGACTTAATCGGCAACTCTTCCTTCCGTTCATTGCCCTTCTGGAAGCGCGGCTGGAGGTGCACGAACTGGCCGCTGACACGGATTACCGGCAGGATCGTCTGGCCGGAGAGCAGGTATGGTTCACGCCCGCGAACGCCAGTGCGAAGGCGTCAATTGACCTGATCTGGAGCGATCTGACCGGCGGCAAGGAAGAGGCGTTGATGTTGGAAGTGAAAGGGCGCGAGGTGGTGATCCCGCGCTTTTGGGCGGGGCAGGCGCGCGCGTCGTTCAACGACCTGTGCGGCAAGCCGCTGGGGCCTGCCGACTACCTCGCTTTGGTCGGTGCAGCGAAGGTTCTGGTTCTGGAAGACATTCCGAAGATGAGCCGTGAAAAGGCGAATGAGGCGAAGCGGTTCGTCACGCTGATTGATGCGCTCTATGAAGGGCAAGTTCGGCTGGTGGCGAGCGCCGCAGCCGAGCCGGAAGCGCTCTACACCGAGGGGACTGGCGCGTTCGAATTTGAACGCACGGCAAGCCGCCTGCGGGAGATGCAGGGGGCGGATTGGGGAAGCGCCTAGCTGAAGAATTTCTTAACTGAACGCGCGCTGAAGTGATCGTCAGAACGCCGCAAACTCTGATCAAATGGTCACAGTTGCGTCCAACTGATCACAATTTTCCTGAAAAAAGCGTCCATTTGGTCAGAGTTTGCCGCGGCGCTATCTGTGACCCATGACACCGCCGATACCCCCTACCGCCCTCTCTGTTCGCCAGCCGTCTGCCTGGGCGATCATCCATGGCGGCAAGGATGTCGAAAACCGTTCGCTCGGGTCGATCCGGGCGGGGCGGATGGTGCCGGGCCGCATCGCGATCCACGCGGCGACTGGCATGAAGCAGGCGGAGTACGACTACCTCGTCTGGCGATGGGCGCGGGATGGCGTGCGCGTGCCGCGCCCCGATGTGCTGCCCCGGCGGGCGATCATTGGGACGGTCGAGGTGGTGGAGATCGTCACGCAAAGTGACAGCCCGTGGTTCGGGGGTGAGGCCGGTTTGCTGTTGCGCAACCCGGTGCCGTGTGACCCGATCCCGGCGACTGGTGCGTTGGGGTATTTCGAATGGACCGGCGGCGGCGCGCTGGCCGACGCTTTACCCTGGATGCGGGATTGGGGCGGCGCGGAGGGCGGGTTGTTCGGCGACCTGCCGGTGCAATTCGAGATCACGCCGGAAAAGCCGTTTGGGCGGAAGAAAGAGTGATGCGTTAGGGCTTGGTGGCCCCGCGCTGCAACGCCGACCGCAGCAGAGCCAACCCGGCAATGGCGAACAATCCCGCGACGGCCCCGTCGATCCAGCGCCGCAGCCGCGCATAGCCCGCCCGGATGGTGGCGAGCGAGAACAGGACCGCATAGGCCGCGTAGATCGCAAACCCAATGATGGCGCAGCCGCCCGTTGCCAGGGCAACGGCCACTAAACCGTCATCCGGGCGCAAACCCACGGCCAGGGCGGCCATCCAAGCCACGACCGCTTTCGGGTTGGACAGGTTCAGGATCAAGCCGCGCAGAAGCCAGCGGCCCGACGGCGCGACATCCGCTGCGTTTGGCAGGTCAGCGTTCCGGCGTAGGGCGGAGCGGGCCGCGCCATAGGCGAGCCATAGAAGGTAGCAGCCCCCCGCGATCTTGATGGCAACCAGGAGATGTGTGGTGGCTTGCAGAAGCGCGCCCAGACCCGTGGCCGCGATGATGCCCCAGAAGGCGAGGCCAAACCCGAGACCCACGCCGAATTGCGCGCCCGCTTTCCGGCCATGGCTGGCCGAGAACGCACTGACCGCAAGGGTTGCCGGCCCGGGGGAGACGGCGACCACGAAAAACGCCAACAAGATGGAAAACAGACCGGTCCAATCCATTGCGCGCGCCTTTCATGCTTTGCCCGTGTTATTGGACCTCAGCGTTGCACGGATTGCAGGTATTCGGAAAGCGCGATCAGGTCGGCGGGAATCGGGGTGCCGATGCCATCCTCAAGCTCGACCACCACGAGGGGCCCGAGATCATCAGCTCCGAACTCCGGCATAATCGTCCCACGGCTTTGGTGGTAGGCGGGGCCGTAGATGGTGGCCATCGTCTCAATCTCAGGGAAGGTGCCGCCGTTGCGTTGGGCGATGAGGGTCAGATCAGGCGCGTCGCCGGTGGCTGTCGGCAGATCGGACGAGCCCCGCGCATTTGTGCCATGGCATGCAGCGCAGTTTTCGGCAAAGACCTGCGCGCCACGGGTGGCGGTGACCTGATCGTCGAGGGTGGGTGCGCATGCCGCCAAAAGGATGGTGGCGAAGACTGCGTGGTGTTTCATGGTCCTGCTCCCTTTTGTTAGTTGGGAGAAGGTTAACGCAGAAACGCCGCCTGGGGTTTGATGCAGATCAGACGGGGCAGGATCGGCAAAGGGTTGCTTTCGTCAGGCGGATCGAGTGACCGGAAGCGTGTCGAGCGCGTTTTGCGCAGCCTCGAAATAGGCCCCGACATGGGCGCCGTCGGCGAGCGCGTGGTGCACCTCCAACGTCATGGGCATGGTGTGGCGGTCCCCGTCTTTGGCGATCTTGCCCCAGCCTATGCGGGGGATGCAGTCGTCAGGGCCGGGCATGGCGTTCGTCAGCGACGTGTAGTCGAGCCACGGCATGCAGGAGAGGTAGGCGAGGTCGTCGCGCTGCCCGGAATTGGCGGACAGGTCGGTTTGATTGGCCGCCGCGTCGATCAAGGCCCTGGCGGTCGCGTCGAATGACGCGAAGTCGGGGTCGAAGGGAACGTAGGCGTAGTTGAAGCTGCCCGCCGTGGTGGGGACGGTCATGGACAGGTCCACGGCATCGTGGCGGATGACGGTGTTGCCCCGGAACCGCATGAGGAGTTCGGGCACGGCATGGACGCCCGCACCGATGGCGTAGAGGCTCGCGCGGTACGGGGAGACGCCGGTGGGCTTCACCTGCGTCATCAGATGGGTCACGTCGAGGCGGGATGTGACGGCAAAGTGGGGTCGCGTATATGTGCGGAAGAAATGGAATTGCGCGGCGCGGGGCCAGGTGGCGAGGTCGACGCTATGTTCCATCAGCTTGTCGGCACGACGGTTTCGCAGACCAATTCCACATCCATGGGCTGCGCGAAGAGGGGGGTGTTGGGGTCGATGGAGCTGTCTTCGACCCAGACATTGTTCACGCAGACATCCTGCGCGTAGTTGCCGCCGTTGAAGCCGAACCCATCGACCGCACCACAATCGTTGACGGAGCCATTGGCGTTCCACTCCTGATACGAGTTTTCGCTGCGGATGCCGCCGGTGGGGAAGCGGAGCGTGTCGGTATCAAAGCGGAGGGTCCAGGAAGTCTCGGGTGTCGCATCCCGCATGTTCCAGGAGCCGATGGCAACGCCGTCGAGGAAGCCGATGATCTGGAACTTGGTGACATCGGATTCGGTGATGATCCCGGTGTTGAGGTATTCATCCGGAAACTCGATCACGCCTTCCAGGGTGTAGCCATTGGCACCGGTCCAGCAGAATTGGAACTGAACCGCATGGGCAGGCGTGGCGGCGAGAAGGGCGAGGAAGGGGAGGGTCAAGCGCATGGGAGGAAGGTGGGCTTTGGGGCGGCTGGGGTCAACCGGGGGAAAGCCTGCCTTTCGGGCAAATGGCCCGCCCGCCCTCCCCCATCTGCCCGAAAGGCAGGATCAGCCGTTGGTCTTGAGGATTTCACCAGCCAGATAGAGCGAGCCACAGATCAGGATGCGGGCGTGGGGGGTATGGGCGGTGATGGCGGCCAGCGCCGCATCGACGCTTTCGGCGGTGGTGGCGTTGAGGCCCGCCTGCGTGGCGGCCTTGGCCGTTTCCGTGGCGCTGAGCGTAGCGGTCTGGCCGGGGATGGAGACCGCGGTCAGTGTTTCGGCATGGGGTTTGAGGGGCGCCATGTAGCCGGTAACGTCCTTGGTGTTGAGCATTCCACAGATCAGGTGGGTGGGGCGCGTCGGCAGCGGGTCGAGCGTGGCGGCAATGGCGCGGGCGGCGTGGGGGTTGTGGCCGCCGTCGAGCCACAGCTCGGCCTCAGGCGCGGCCTCTACCAATGGACCCGTGCGCAAGCGCTGCATGCGGGCGGGCCAGGTGGCGTCCGTCATGGCGGCATCGGAGTTGCCTTGACCCAGAACGCGCAGGGCGGCGATGGCGGTGCCCGCGTTCTGGATCTGATGGGGACCGGCAAGGGCTGGCATCGGCAGGTCGAGCAGGCCGGTTTCATCCTGATAGATCAGGCGGCCCCGCTCCGTCGTGACGTGGAAGTGCTGACCATGGGCGAAAATCGGGGCGGAGAGGCCGCTGGCGCGCGCCTCGATCACCTCAAGCGCTTCGTCCTTTTGCGGGCCGATCACGACGGGGATGCGGGGTTTGATGATGCCCGCCTTTTCAAAGGCAATGGCGGCGAGCGTGTCACCCAGAAATTGCTGGTGGTCGAGGTCGACAGGAGTGATCACGGTCAGCGCAGGATGGTCGACGACGTTGGTGGCGTCGACGCGGCCACCCAGACCGACTTCGAGCAGAGTGTAGTCGGCAGGCGTGACGGCGAAGGCTTTGAAGGCGGCGGCGGTGGTGATTTCGAAATAGGTGATCGTCTCGGGCCCGTTGGCGCCGAGGCATTCGTCCAGCAAATCGGACAGCGCGTCTTCGTCGATCAGCTCACCGGCGAGGCGGATGCGTTCGTGGAAGCGCGCGAGGTGCGGGGAGGTGTAGACATGGACCTTGTGCCCCGCGCCCTCCAGCCCTGCGCGGATCATCGCGATGGTGGAGCCTTTGCCGTTTGTGCCGGCGACGTGGATGACGGGGGGGAGTTTTGTCTGCGGCTCGCCTAGGGCGGTCAGGATGCGGTGCATCCGGTCGAGCGTCAGGTCGATGACCTTGGGGTGCAGGGTCATCATGCGGTCGAGAAGGGCGTCAGAGCGCGGCTGCGTCATGTGCTGTGCCTTGCGGATCGGGACAGTGGCGCTTTTGGCGAGGTCAGATCGCCTCCGGCGGGCATTTTCGGGGAACAAAGATGGGCGCGGCGCACCCGGATCTCAGGCGCGATCCCCCTCGGCGGAGGTCTCATCACCTTGGGTGTCGGGCGCGATTTCCTCGGCCTGCGGTGTGGCGGCTTCGGTTGTCTCGTCCTCGGCCTGCGGCGCGGGCAGGTCACCTTTGACCGGGGGCGTTTCGCCCATGAGCATCCGCACGATGGAGATCAGCTCATCCCGCATCTCGCCGCGCGGCGTGACGCGGTCGAGCATGCCATGATCGAGCAGGTATTCGGAGCGCTGGAAGCCTTCGGGCAGGGTTTCGCGGATCGTCTGTTCGATCACGCGGGGGCCTGCGAAACAGATGAGCGCGTTCGGTTCGGCAATCTGGACATCACCCAACATGGCGTAGGAGGCGGTGACGCCGCCGGTTGTGGGATGGGTGAGCACGACGATGTAGGGCAGGTTCGCCTCTTTCAGCATTTGCACCGCCACGGTGGTGCGCGGCATTTGCATGAGGCTGAGGATGCCCTCCTGCATCCGCGCGCCACCGGCGGCGGAGAAGAGGATCAGCGGGCGCTTGAGTTGCACGGCGCGCTCAGCCGCCGCGATGATCGCGTTGCCGACATACATTCCCATGGAGCCGCCCATGAAGCTGAAATCCTGCGCGGCCGCGACGATGGGCGTGCGGCCGATTTCGCCTTGGGCGACCAGCATCGCCTCGGATTCGGCGGTTTGGGTGCGGGCGGCCTTCATCCGATCGGGGTAGCGCTTTTGATCGCGGAATTTCAGCGGGTCTGCCAGCGGCTCTGGCACGTCGATCTCGGTGAAGATGCCGTTGTCAAACAGCGCCTCGAACCGTTCGCGCGGGCGCAGGGCCATGTGGTGGCCGCAGTTTGTGCAGACGTTCAGGTTTTCGCTGAGCTCCCGATGAAACAGCATCGTGCCGCATTCGGAGCATTTGGACCACAGGTTCTCAGGCGTCTCGCGGCGCGAGAAGATCGAGTTGATCCGGGGACGGACGTAGTTGGTGATCCAGTTCATATGCGCCTCAGCCGTGTGGTGTGAGCTTCAAGCCCAGATATTGTGGCGTGCAAGGAAATGCAAATGGGGAAGGGTCAGGGGAAACGTGTCACTGCCAGGCGGATCAGGATCCAAGTCACCACTGTGGTGCCCATGTCGAGCAGGATCAGGGGGCGGATCTCGGGCGAGGCGGGGTCGAGTCGCGCTGTGAAGAGGGCGAGGCCCGACAGCGGGCCGTCCATCGCAACGATCAGGATCGCCACGGTGTTGTTGGCGAAGTGAAAACCCCAGGCCGCGCCAAGCGAGCCGGTTTTGGCGGTGAGATCGGCGGCGAGCAGACCGAAGAGCGTGGCGGCGGCGACGATATAGATGGCGTTGTCGCCCATGATCTCGGGCTGCCAATGCAGGACCCCGAAGAAGAGGGCAGGCAGGACCATCCAGATCCATGTGGCGCGGAAGCGCGCGGCAAGTTGTTGCTGGATGTAGCCGCGAAACAGGATCTCTTCCGCGCCGGTTTGCAGCAGGACGCCCACAAGGGCGAGCGGCAGGAAGGACAGCCAGATGGCGCGGTCGAGGTTGGGCGCGATCTCCACGTCATTGGGGATCAGGAAAGACAGGGCATAGGCCGCGCCGCAGACCAGCATGGCGATCAGGAAATGGCGCAGGGTGCGTGGAAGCGGACCGAACAGGGTTCTGATCCGGCGTCCGTGGAAGAGTATGACCGCAAGCATCGGCCCGACGGCCATGCCGATGAAAGTGGCCAGCAACAGAAGCGTGCCGGTGGGGCCGGTGGCCTCGACCATCTCGACCATCCAGCGTTCGGCATTTTCGGGGCCTGCGACCACGAAGACGCCGCCAAACACAAGGCCGACGCCCACGGCATAGACCAGGGCGACAATCAGGATGCCAAGGAGAAGTCGCCAGAGGTCCGGTTTGATCCGCGCAGGCGCGATATAGGTTTCGTGGGCGAGGTACTGCATCGGGCCTGCCGTTATCATTGGTGTTTTCACGATCCTACGCCGGGCGCGCGTCGCCTTCAATGGCGCTTGTGTGCCTGCGGCGGGGCGTCTATTCCACAGAGAAATTCAGATCAGGGAGCGGGAGACCAGCCATGTTGCAGAACCGGCCAGACAAATCGAAACTGCCAAGCCGCCATGTGACGGAAGGCCCGGAGCGCGCGCCGCACCGGTCGTATTTCTATGCGATGGACATCACGGAAGAGCAGATCGCGCAGCCGTTTGTGGGTGTGGCAACATGCTGGAACGAGGCCGCGCCTTGTAACATCGCGCTGAACTGGCAAGCGCAGTCGGCCAAGGCGGGCGTTTTGAACGCCAATGGCACGCCGCGCGAATTCACGACGATCACCGTCACGGACGGGATCGCGATGGGGCATGAGGGGATGCGGTCCTCGCTCGCTTCACGCGATGCGATTGCGGATACGGTTGAGCTGACGATGCGCGGGCATTGCTATGACGCGCTGGTCGGGCTTGCGGGCTGTGACAAGAGCTTGCCGGGGATGATGATGGCTATGGTGCGGCTGAACGTGCCGTCGGTCTTCATGTACGGTGGTACGATCCTGCCGGGCAAAGTGCCGGAAGGCGCGGATGTGCCGGAAGAATTCGCCAAGCGCGACCTGACGGTTCAGGACATGTTCGAGGCGGTGGGCAAGTACCAGTCGGGCGATCTGAGCGATGCGGCCTTGGCGGTGTTGGAGCGGGTGGCTTGCCCGAGCGCGGGCGCGTGTGGTGGGCAGTTCACGGCCAATACAATGGCCTGTGTGTCCGAGGCGATTGGTCTGGCGCTGCTGAACTCATCCGGCATGCCTGCGCCCTATGAGGGGCGTAAGGAATATGGTGAGGCCTCGGGCCGGGCCGTGATGACCCTGCTGGAGAAGAACATCCGCGCGCGGGACGTGGTGACACGCAAAGCGCTGGAAAATGCAGCGCGAGTGGTGGCGTGTACCGGGGGGTCGACCAATGCCGGGCTGCACTTGCCTGCGATTGCCCATGAGGCGGGGATCGACTTTGACCTGTTTGATGTCTGCGACATCTTCAAGGACACGCCCTACTTCGTCGATATGAAGCCGGGCGGGCAATATGTAGCCAAGGACCTGTTTGAGGTTGGTGGTGTGCCGGTTGTGATGAAGGAGCTTCTGAAAGAGGGGCTTCTGCACGGCGATTGCCTGACGGCGTCGGGTGAGACGATGGAAGAGGCGCTGGACAAGATCCAGGGCGAGCCGGACGGGCGTGTGGTTCACACCGTTCAGAACCCGATCACCAAGACGGGCGGCGTTGTCGGCCTGCGCGGGAACCTCGCGCCCGAGGGCGCCATCGTGAAGGTCGCGGGCATGAGCGAAGACCAGCAGGTTTTCACTGGCCCGGCGCGCGTGTTCGAATGCGAGGAAGATGCGTTCGAGGCCGTGAAGGCGCGCGCCTATGAGGCGGGCGAAGTGATCGTGATCCGCAACGAAGGGCCTAAGGGCGGGCCGGGGATGCGGGAGATGTTGGCGACAACGGCGGCCCTGTCCGGCCAAGGCATGGGCAAGAAGGTGGCGCTCATCACCGACGGCCGCTTCTCGGGCGCGACGCGGGGGTTCTGCGTGGGCCATGTGGGGCCGGAGGCCGCGGTCGCCGGGCCAATCGGGCTTTTGCAGAACGGCGACATGATCACGATCAACGCGATCACGGGCGAGCTTTCGGTGGCGTTGTCCGACGAAGAACTGGCCGCGCGCAAAGCCAATTGGGCGGGCCCGCGTGAGACGATCTATGCCTCGGGCGTGCTGTGGAAATATGCGCAACTGGTGGGTGAGGCGCGCTACGGCGCGGTCACGCATCCCGGTGCGGCTAAGGAAAAGCACGTATATGCGGATCTGTGAGGCGCTGCGGATTGCAGCCCTTCTCGGGTCTTCTACCTTCCTCGCCGCGTGTGTGAGCCTTGGGGGCGGTGGCGATGCCGCCCCGCGTGAGGTGCAGGTCACGGCGGACGCTGTGACGATCACGGGGCCGCGGGGCTTTTGTGTCGATCCAAGCTCCACCCGGAGCGAGGGCGATACGGGATTTGTCCTACTGGGGAATTGCGCTGCGATTTCGGGGCGCGCCCGCGCGGCGCAGCCCGACGTACCGGCGGTGCTGACGGCGGCGGTCGCGGCACGCTCAGCGGATGGGGGAAGCCTGACAGGCAATCTGGACGCGCTGGACGGCTTCTTTCGCTCGGATGCCGGGCGCGGCCTTCTGAGCCGGTCGGCCGACCCTGACAGCGTGACGATCCTTGAGACCCGGGTGGCAGGGCAGATGTTCCTGCTGCATGCGCGCGACACAAGTGCCGGTGCGGTGGCGGGCGTGGCGCAGGATTACTGGCGCGCCTACATGGATCTGGGCCCGCGCCTGGCGACGCTTTCGGTTCTGGCGCTGGCCGATCAGGGCGTGAGCGACCAGGATGCGTTGGCCACCCTGACGGCCTTTGCCGGGGCCGTGCAGTCGGCCAATTCGGGCTTTGCCGCAGGCGCAAACGCGGCAGACCTGCCACAGGCGGACACACAAGGCGGCGGAGGCCTCTTTCAAGGCGGCCTGTTTCAGCGGATATTCCGGTAACCGTCTGCCAAGAGAAACCTGCTATAGCAGGGCCAGGCTGCGGGTGTGGGTGCGAAGGATGAGCGGAATGGGTCAGGATTTTCCCGGAATGTTTGGTGGTTTTGGCCTAGGCCAGACCCTCAAGCGCTGGCAACGCGCCTTGCGCGTCCCAAAGGATCTGCCAAGTTCCGAGTTGAACCGGATGGCCGGTGATATTCGCGGATTGCGCGACCGACTGGACGTGATGTCGGCGCAGGCGCGCTCGGAATTGCGGGCGCGCAAGGCCTCGGACACAGACGGGATTGAGCGGCCCGATCAATGCGACTGGGCGGTGCGCCCGGCCCCCTGGACGTCCGAGATGCGCCCGCGCGGCGTTGTCGGGTTAAGCTCGCCCCAGCCTCTGCCGGGTGGGATCACCGTGTTTCACGACGCCACCCATGCCGATTTCAGCCTTGTACAAGATCGCGCGCCGATGTGGGTCGAGGGATCACAATTCGGGTTGGTTCTGGAAGTGTATCGGTCGGACGGATCCTTCATCTCCTTCGTTCAGGACCTGCCGGGGGAGGCGCTGGTTGGCCTGACGCGCAACCATTTCATCGCCATCAGGCTGGTGGCCGAGCGCGAGCAGCCCGTTGAGATCTACGCGCGCCTGAATGTGCAGCACGGTCCAAACGTGGAACAGATCGTGCGGCAGGTGGAATTTGACGGCACAAATGGCGTGGCGGAATTCGATCTGGCCTATTCCAAGATCAATGAAAAGCGGCTTGAGAAGGCCTGGCTTGATCTGATCATAGAGGGACCGAAGATGACCCGCATCGCCTTGTGGGACATGGCCCTGTTGCGCGCACCGCGCGCTGATTTCTAGCGCCTTTGGGGGGATTGAGCATGGCTGAGAGTTTGGTTTGCACCGCACTTCAGGGTGGCCGGTACGAAGGCGTTCTGACGGGCGCCACACAGACCGAGATTGAAGCGCTTCATCGCGGCAAGATCATCGGGATCGCGCAACTGGCCCCGCATCCGGGAGAAGAGGGGGCGGTGGCCGTGTCGCTGGACCTGCCCATCGACGTGATCAGCGATGGGGTGCAGGTGGTCGGGCTGCGGTCGACGGCATCGGGTGAGGTTCTGGACCGGGTCACGCTGATGGCGGGATCTGCGCTGGATGAAGACATACGGGGCGAAATGGCCTTGCTGCGGGACGAACTGGAAATGCTGAAACGCGCGTTTCGCCGCCATTGTGCCGAGACGGGTCAGGATTGATCCTTATCCAGCGGCGCGCCTTCGGCGCATTGTCTTTGGTTTTTGGGGGGCGCTGCCCCCTAGGCGTCTTTTCCCCAGGAAAAGATCGCCATCCCCCCGAGGTATTTCTGAAACAAGGAAGACGGGGCGTGTGACGCGGGGTTTCGCGTGACCTTGCTGGCGTGATCGGATTACCTGCGCGGCAAGCAAGGGAGTTTTCCGTCATGACGCACGCGCAGTATCCGAACCTCTTGGCCCCGCTGGATCTGGGCTTCACCACGTTGAAGAACCGCGTGCTGATGGGATCAATGCACACCGGCCTTGAAGAGACGAAGGATTGGCCGCGTGTGGCGCGGTTTTATGCGGATCGTGCGGCCGGGGGCGTTGCCCTGATCGTGACGGGGGGCATGGCCCCGAACAAGGAAGGCGGCGTGTTTCCGGGCGCAGCCGGGCTCTACACCGATCAGGATATCGCGAACCACCGGGTGGTGACGGATGCGGTCCACGGCGCTGGTGGCAAAATCGCGATGCAGATCCTGCACGCCGGGCGCTATGCCTATTCGCCCGATTGTGTGAGTGCCTCGCCCGTGAAATCTCCGATCTCGCCCTTCCCCCCGAAGGAGCTGGATGAAGAGGGGATCGAAAAGCAGATTGCCGACATCGTGACGGCGGCGGTCCGGGCGCGCGAGGCGGGCTATGATGGCGTGGAGATCATGGGATCTGAAGGCTATTTCCTGAACCAGTTCCTCGTCACCCATGTCAACAAGCGCGAGGATCGCTGGGGCGGCTCCTATGAAAACCGCATGCGCCTGCCGGTGGAGGTTGTGCGCCGGTGCCGGGAGGCGGTGGGAGCGGATTTCATCATCATCTATCGGCTTTCGATGATTGATCTGGTGCCCGGCGGATCGACCCATGAGGAGGTTGTGCAGCTTGCTCAGGCCGTTGAGGCGGCAGGCGCCACGATCCTGAACACCGGCATCGGTTGGCACGAAGCGCGGATTCCGACGATTGCCACAAGCGTGCCGCGCAAGGCGTTTGCCTGGGTGACAAAGAAGCTGATGGGCAAGGTGGGAATTCCGGTCATCACCTCGAACCGGATCAACATGCCGGATGTCGCCGAAGAGGTGCTGGCCGAGGGCTGCGCGGACATGGTGTCGATGGCGCGGCCGTTTCTTGCGGATGCGGATTTTGTCGCCAAGGCCGAGGCAGGTCGGGCGGACGAGATCGCGCCGTGCATCGCGTGCAACCAGGCGTGCCTTGACCACACGTTCAGCGGCAAGCTGACCTCCTGCCTTGTGAACCCGCGCGCCTGCCATGAGGTGGAACTGGATTACGGCCCGGCGGATGCGCCCAAGCGCATCGCCATTGTCGGCGCAGGTGCTGCGGGGATGGCAGCGGCGATGACAGCGGCAGAGCGTGGGCATCAGGTGACGCTGTTCGACAAGGCCGAAGAGGTGGGTGGACAGTTGAACATGGCCAAGCAGATCCCCGGCAAGGAAGAGTTCGTGGGTCTTGTCGACTGGTTCGCCACGATGATGGCGCGGCACCAGATTGATCTTCGGCTTGGCGCGAAAGCAGCGGCCGAGGATTTGGCGGACTATGATGAGGTTATCATCGCCACGGGCGTGCGCCCGCGCGATCCGGAGATTGCCGGCCAGGACGGGCCGAATGTGCTGTCGTATGTGGATGTGCTGGCGGGCAAGGCAGAGGTTGGGCCGCGCGTAGCCGTGATTGGGGCGGGTGGCATTGGGTTCGATGTAGCCGAATACCTGACCCATTCCGGCGAGAGCCCGACGGAGATGCCAGAGTTGTGGCGCCGGGAATGGGGGGTTGCTGACCCGGCGGAGCATCGCGGGGGCCTTGCGCCGGAAGGGCCGTTGCCCGAGCCCGCGGCGCGAGAGGTGACGCTGCTGCAACGCAAGGCGCAGAAGATGGGGAAAGGCCTGGGCAAGACGACGGGATGGATTCACCGGGCCAGCCTGAAGATGAAAAACGTTAAGATGGTCACCGGCGTGAACTACGAGCGCATTGATGCGGATGGTCTGCATGTCAGCTACGGCGAGGCGCGCGAAAACCCGACACTGATCGCGTGTGACACGGTCGTGCTGTGCGCCGGACAGGTGGTGGAGAGGTCGCTGGCTGATGCTCTGATCGCCCAAGGCATGACGCCCCATGTGATCGGCGGGGCGGATGTTGCGGCGGAACTTGATGCCAAGCGCGCGATCAACCAAGGCGTTCGGCTGGCCGCAACGCTCTGACACTTTTTCAACGAGTGGTGAAACCTTTGGCGCTGTCCTTGCGTGACTGTGAATAAGCCGGCCGATCGGCGGGCTTTTCACATGATTGAATCCAAAGGACTGACCCATGAAGATTATCGCTGCTTCCTCCGCCGTTGCCCTTTTGATGATGACCGGTGCTGCATTAGCCGCTGGCCATGCCGCGTCTCAGGTCGTTGAAGCCTCAGACCAATCAGTCGCAAATGGTATCGTCACGGCCGACCGGGTCGCCGCCGCCCAGAACGGCTGGATGGTGGTGCACCGCACCGATGCCGACATGGTGCCCGGCCCGGTCGTCGGTCATGCGCCATTGCGGGACGGAGATAACATCGACGTCGCCGCAATTCTGACGGAGGCCGTCGCGCCCGGTGAGATGCTGATGCTGATGATCCACGGCGAAGATGGCGGCACCATGACCGGCATTTTCGAATATACGTTGGGCGCGCCGGAAGATGGGCCCGTTCGGGTTGATGACAACCTGGTGATGGCCGTCATCACCGCGCAGTAATGGCCGGATACACAGCAACGGGCGGTGCGCGTTTTGGCGCGCCGCCCCGCCGCGGCTTCACCCCAGCAGGCGCCCCAATCCCAGCGCCACGCCCATATCACCCGATACTTTCAGCTTGCCCATCATCACGCCGGTCATGGGGTTCAATTTGCCGGACAGCAATTTGCCAAGGTTTTCGCGGCTGATCTTGATTGTGCAATCGGTGTCCTGGTCATTGGTTGACGCAGTATTCTCGGCCAGAACGATCACCCCATCCTCCCCACAATCGAACTTGAGCGAGCCGTCGAAGCTTTTGTCCGTGAGCGCGGCGCGGATGCGGTCGGCGATATCGGTGAGGGTCATGGGCTGCTCCAATGTGGCGTCCCCAAATGGCTAGGCGGGTCAGGCCCATGCAACAACCGTGACGTTGCGGCGAGGGATCAGAGGTCGCGCGCCATCTGAGCCTCGTCTCCGTAGAGAACGCCAGTGGCGCGGAAACCCATACGTTCGTAAAGCGCGATAGCCGGGGCGTTGGTTTCGACAACTTCCACTGACATGCGCGGGCGGCCACGGGCGCGCGCCCAGTCGAAGGCCCATTGGATCGCGGCTGTGCCGTAACCTTTGCCTTGGTGCGCTTCGCCGATCATCAGCCGCCACAGGAACCCGGCTTCCGGTTCATCCTCTGGCTGGACCTCGCTTGGGTCGAGTTCGGTCATGTCGATCAGGGCCATAAGGCCGACGCGCACACCATCCGCCCAGATCGTGAAGACGTAGGCGGCGGGTTCATCCGCAGCCTCGGCGATGGTCGCGGCATTGGGCGCGACGAACCGGAGTTGGTCGTCGGCAGTCCACAGGTCGAGCAAGGGGGTCACGTCCGCCTTTTCGACAAGGCGAACATGGACGCTCATTTGAACTTGCGGTTGCGGGCAGCCAGAAGCTTCAGGCGCAGCGCGTTGAGCTGGATGAAGCCCTGCGCGTCGGACTGATCGTAGGCGCCCATATCTTCCTCGAACGTCACGTGCGCCTCGGAGTAGAGAGAATGGTCGGACCAACGGGCAACCGTGCGAGCGGAGCCTTTATAGAGCTTCAGGCGGACGGTGCCGGTGACGTGTTCCTGGCTCTTGTCGATCAGGGCCTGCAGCATCTCGCGTTCGGGCGAGAACCAGAAGCCGTTGTAGATCAGCTCTGCGTAGCGGGGCATGATGCTGTCTTTCAGGTGACCTGCGCCGCTGTCGAGGGTGATCTGCTCGATCCCGCGATGGGCCTCCAGCAGGATCGTGCCGCCGGGGGTCTCGTAGATGCCGCGGGACTTCATGCCGACGAAGCGGTTTTCCACGAGGTCGAGGATACCGATGCCGTGCTTCCCACCGAGGCGGTTCAACTCGGTCAGGATCGTGGCAGGGCTCATGGCTTCGCCGTTGATGCTGACGGCATCACCCTTCTCGAACCCGATCTCGACCATTTCAGGCGCGTCCGGCGCGTCTTCGGGTCGCGTGATCCGCTGGAGGATATGATCGGGCGCTTCTTCGGCCGGGTTTTCCAGCATCTTGCCTTCAGACGAGGTGTGCAGAAGGTTCGCATCGACGCTGAACGGCGCTTCGCCGCGCTTGTCCTTGGCGATCGGGATCTGATGCTTTTCGGCGAATTCGATGAGCTTGGTGCGGCTGCCGAGGTCCCATTCGCGCCAGGGTGCAATCACCTGGATTTCGGGATTCAGTGAATAGGCGCAAAGCTCGAACCGGACCTGATCATTGCCTTTGCCGGTCGCGCCGTGGCTGACAGCATCGGCACCGGTTTCAGCCGCAATCTCCACCAGCCGCTTGGAGATCAGAGGGCGCGCGATGGAGGTGCCAAGCAAATACAGCCCCTCATACAGCGCATTGGCGCGGAACATCGGGAAGACGAAATCGCGCACGAATTCCTCGCGCAAATCCTCGATGTAGATGTCGGACGCACCCATCATTTCGGCCTTTTTGCGGGCGGGTTCCAACTCCTCGCCCTGGCCGAGATCGGCGGTGAACGTCACCACCTCGCATCGGTATTCCGTCTGCAGCCATTTGAGGATGATCGAGGTATCGAGGCCGCCGGAATAGGCAAGAACGACCTTCTTTGGCGCAGACATATTGAAACTCCGTCGCAAATGGTTGACCGCGCGGGCGATACCGGGTTTTCAGGGGCGGGGCAAGCGAGCGGAGAGAACCCAGATGGACTATGGCTACCAACTTCTACGCCATGTTGTGCAACAGGTATTCGGCAACCTCGGATCGGCGGCACGGATTACGTTGGTGCTGATCATCATTCCAATCGGGATTGTTTTGGCCACAAACCCCGGGTTTCTGACGGGCTCGGCCTTTATTGCAGGCACAGGCGATCCAACTGATGTGACCGGTGTCGGCATCCTTGGCATTCTGCTTGGTGTTCTTGCGGGTGTGGTGTGCTGGCTTTGGGCCGCCGTCGCGTGGCACCGCTTTGTCTTGTTGGAGGAATATCCCACGGGCCTGTTCCCGACATGGCGTGGCTCGAACATCGGGAACTACTTTGGCAATTCCATCCTGATTTTCCTGATCATGATCGGCGTTGGGTTCGCTGTGGGCATTGTCATCGGGATCCTCATCGCGGTTGTGCAATCGGAGGCGTTGGCGATCCTGTTGGGCGTCGGGCTGATCTTTGGCCTGTCTTGGGTGGCAACGCGCGTGGGGCTGATCCTGCCAGCCGCAGCCATCGGAGAGAAACTGGGGATCGGCGAAAGCTGGCGGGCGACAGCGCCCGTGGCGGGGCAAATCATCCTGCCGATTTTTGTTTTGGCGCTGGTCAGCACGATCCTGAACCAGGGAATCATCGCGGGGTTCGGTGAAGCGGTCGCGGTCGAAACGCCGTTTGGCGTGCAACAGCAGGTCACGCTGAATGGGGTTGGTGTGGCCCTTAGCCTTGTGGTGACATGGTTGCAGATGCTGCTGAACCTGGCGCTGATGACGACGCTTTACGGCAACCTTATCGAAGGGCGGCAGCTGAACTGAGGCTGGACAGGCGCGGGCAAACGCGCCACTTCCCTTGGCATGAGAGATTTTGCCACCACCGCACGGTCCGCCACAGACGCTTTGCGCGATCTGTTTCCAGCCACGCCGCTGCAGAAAAACGCCTATCTAAGTGAACGTTATGGCGCGGAGATCTGGTTGAAGCGCGAAGACCTTTCGCCAGTCCGGTCCTACAAGCTGCGCGGCGCGTTCAATGCCATGCGCAAGGTGCGCGATGCGCGACCCGAGCAGACGCAGTTCGTGTGTGCGAGTGCGGGCAATCACGCGCAGGGGGTGGCGTTCGTATGCTCGCATTTCGGGGTGAAGGGGCGGATTTACATGCCGGTCACGACACCGGACCAAAAGGTGCTGAAAACCCGGACATTCGGCGGAGACGCGGTTGAGATTGTGCTAGAGGGCGATTTCTTTGACGAAACGCTGGCCGCTGCGAAAGCCTGGTGTGCCGAGGCGGACGCGCACTTCCTTTCGCCCTTCGATGATGACGATGTGATTCAGGGCCAAAGTTCGGTCGCTGTTGAGATGATGGAGCAACTGGGCGGTGCGCCGGACCATCTGGTTCTGCCGGTGGGCGGAGGGGGTCTGTCGGCGGGGATGCTGAGCTATCTTCGTGATATGGGGGCGTCTACCGAACTGACGTTGGTGGAGCCGGCGGGGGGCGCCAGCCTGACTGCTGCCCTCAAAATCGGCGCGCCGCAAACCATTGAGATTACTGATACATTTGTCGACGGCGCTGCCGTTGCCCGGATCGGGGATCGCACGTTTGAGGTGTTGAAAGGCACGCCAATAAAGAATGTTCTGATCGCGCCCGAGAACCGTATTTGCGTGACGATCCAGGAGATGTTGAACCTGGAAGGTATCGTGCTGGAACCGGCGGGCGCACTGTCGATCAACGTGCTGGATGACATGGCGGAGCAAATCAAAGGTAAGTCGGTTGTCTGCGTGACTTCTGGCGGGAACTTTGATTTCGAACGCCTGCCTGAGGTGAAGGAGCGGGCGCAGAACTGGCAGGGATTGAAGAAGTACTTCATCCTCCGCCTGCCTCAGCGCCCAGGTGCGTTGCGCGATTTCCTCGACCTTCTGGGGGCTGAGGACAACATCACGCGCTTCGAATACCTCAAGAAGAATTCACGCAACTTCGGCTCGGTCCTGATTGGGATTGAGACCGAGCGTACCGGGAGTTTTGAGGAGCTTGCCGATCGCGTCGCGTCCCGAGGGTTCGGGTTCCGCGACATCACGGATGACAAGATCCTTGCCGATTTCCTGATCTGAGACGCTCGAGCACTTTGCGTTTGGCTTGGATCGCAACCCGCTGCCTCGCGCCGATGGCGCGAACGCGGAACGCGATAAGTGTGCCTCGGATAACACGCAAAGTGCTTTAAGCCGCCACGGCCAGATCCGGCATTTTTGCCGATATCTCAGCCAAAGCCTGATCGAAGGCCGCCTTTACGGATGCCACATCCGGTGCCTGACCGGCTTTGGCCGCGGCCTCTGCTTGCGAGCACGCGGCGACCAGGGCTGTGAACCCCAGATTCGCAGCCGAGCCACGCAGGAAATGAAAATCATCCGCCACCGCTGTCGCAACTTCCATGGCTGATAAAGTGTCCTGCAATTCAGACACAAAAAGCACGGCCACATCAGCGAAATCTTCTTCCCCGATGTCGCTTTTCAACTCATTCAAGCGGTCCCAATCCACACACATCACTCTGCACCTCAGTCGATGCCCCCGCGACGACCATAGGGGTGCAAAACTTAACAAATTCGCACCTGTGCAAGGCGAAGTCGCTCAAATTGAAGGCTTCACAGGGCGTTAAGACCTGAGCGGTCATGGTTGCGGTCGATTCTGATCGTGAGGCCGTTTCATGAATATTGCGCCCGCTCCGATGGCGGAGCCGGAAGATGCCCCCCTCGGCACACGCGCCGCGCCGCTAAAGGTTCTGGTTCTGGATGACAGTCCAGCGCAGCGGAACCTTGTTTGCGCGCTGTTGCGGAAATGGGGGTATCAGGCGATTTCCACGGGCGATCCGTTTGAGGCCCTCGGCCATGCCCGCGATCCTGAGATCTCGCTGATCCTGTGTGACTGGATGATGCCAGAAATGACCGGCCCGGAATTCTGTCGCCGCCTGCGCACGGATATCACGGGAAGCTACGCCTATGTGCTGCTGCTGACATCGCGCAATGAAAGGAATGCTTTGGCCGAAGGGCTGGAGGCGGGAGCGGACGATTTTCTGCAAAAGCCCGTAAGCCCGCCTGAATTGCGGGCGCGCATGAACGCGGGCGCCCGTATCGTTGAGATGCAGCGCGAATTGCGCAGCAAGAACGGGATCCTGTCCGACGCCTTGGACGAATTGCAGGGGCTTTATGGCGCCATTGACCGGGACCTCGATGAGGCGCGTCGCCTGCAACTTGCGCTGCTGCAAGACCGCCGCCGCGCCTTTGACGGGGCGGATGTTTCCCTGATGTTAGAAGCCAGCGGCCATGTGGGCGGGGACATGGTGGGGTATTTCCCGGTCACCAATGACATTGTGGGCTTGTTCAGCCTGGATGTGTCGGGTCACGGGGTGGCTTCGGCCATGATCGCGGCGCGGATCGCGGGCATGCTTTCAGAAGCCTCGCCGGACCAGAACATCGCGCTAGTCCGTGGGCTTGATGGATCACTGGTCGATCTGCCGCCGGACATCGCGGCGGGTCGCCTGAACGATCTGATGCTGAAAGAAGTGCAGACGGACCGCTACTTCACCATCGCGCTGGCCTTCTTCAACCTTGAAACGGGACTGGTGCGCATGGTTCAGGCCGGGCATCCGCATCCGATGGTGCAGCGCGCCGATGGATCGGTTGAGATGGTCGGTGATGGGGATATGCCCGTCGGCTTGCTGCCCGAGATCCCGTTCAATTCATTCGAGGTCCAGCTTCATCCCGGCGACCGCCTACTGCTCTATTCTGACGGTCTGACCGAATGTCCCCGCCCCGACGGCGAAATGCTGGAGGAAGAGGGGTTGATTGACATGATGCAACGCAATCAGGCCAGCGGCGGCACGGATTTTCTGGAAACGTTGCGGGAAGACCTTGTCGCCTTTGCAGGCTCTGCCGATTTTCCCGACGATATTTCAGCCCTGCTTCTGGAATTTACCGGGCGGCCGTTACACGCCTAGATAGCGGGCCACATATTCGCGGTCCCCCGCCACGGCCAGCTTCTCCAGCGCGACATGCCAGGGCAGGAAGACAGCGCTATGGCCCGGCTCGGTCGGGTCGGACACGCGCGGACCCAGTCTTGCACAGTAGATGCTGCACAGCTTTTGCGCGTAGCGGTCATAATCTGGCATGAACGTGTAGCGGTGGAACATGCCCAGGCGGCGGACCGCGTGGATGCGGTAGCCGGTTTCCTCCAAGACTTCGCGGTGCAGGGCGGCAAGTGTGCCCTCCCTGGGATCGACCCCACCACCGGGCAATTGAAGCTCCGGATAGGGGGCTTCTTGAAAGGAGGCAAGAAGGCTGTCGCCCGCATCAATGATCACATAAGCCCCGGGACGTGGGGGATAACGGACATCTGTGCGCGGCGCGGCGCCGAAACGTCGGTTCATGAATTGGTCCTCCTTCACGTTCTGTCTGCCATGCCGTGTGCCCGGTCAAAAGCCAATCCCCTCGCCAAGGGCACGGCAACGGGCTAAACGGCGCATATGGCTCAGGATAAAACCCCCTCCTTGCGCGACACCGGGGCGCGCGTGCTGAAAACCGAAGGCGATGCAGTGCAGGCATTGGCCGAGGCCCTGCCTGCGGATTTCGAAGCAGCCGCCGAGGCGGTGCTGGCCACAAAAGGCCGCGTGATCCTGTCGGGTATCGGCAAATCCGGCCATATCGCGCGCAAGATCAGCGCAACCTTTGCATCAACCGGAACGCCATCGGCCTTTGTGCATCCGGCAGAGGCCAGCCATGGCGATCTGGGCATGATCATGCCGGGCGATCTGGCGATCCTGATCTCCAATTCCGGCGAAACATCCGAGCTGCGCGATATCGTGGCTCATGTTGCGCGCTTCTCCATCCCCTTGGTGGCGATCTCCAAAAAAGCGGACAGCACGTTGATGCGCGCCGCCGACCACTGCCTGCTGCTGCCGGATGTGGAAGAGGCGTGCGCGTTGCGCATGGCGCCCACGACCTCAACAACGCTGACGCTTGCCTTGGGCGATGCGCTGGCCGTGGCGGTGATGGAACGACGCGGATTCCAGCCCGAGCAGTTCCACACCTTCCACCCCGGTGGCAAACTTGGGGCGCAATTGTCGACGGTCGCGCAGCTGATGCACGGGCCAGAGGCCCTGCCCTTGGTGGAGGCTGATACCCCAATGCCGGAAACGCTTGTGGTGATGTCAGAGAAAAGCTTTGGCATTGCCGGTGTGGTCGAGGGCGGCGCCCTTGTCGGCGTGATCTCGGACGGGGATTTGCGGCGCAATATCACGCACCTTACAGATCAGCCCGCCGGTGAAGTCGCCACCCGGCAGCCACGTGTCATCGGGCCAGATATGCTGGCGGCCGAAGCGATGGCCATGATGTCCGAGAACAAGATCACAGCGCTTTTTGTTGTGGACGCAGACGGCCGGCCACTTGGCCTTGTGCATTTGCACGATCTGTTGCGGGCGGGCCTGGCCTGAACAGAAAACGGCCCCCGCCTGGGAAGGCAGGGGCCGTCTGGAAAACTGGTCGACTTAGTTGGAGTCGTCGGCAGCCATCAGACGCTCAAAAATCGCAGCGGCGTGGGCCGGGTCAGATGCGATGACGGTGACGGTTTCGCCGGTGCCGCGCAGTTCGGTCATGTTTTCAGCGGTCAGGTTCAGCTGGGTGAACACGTCGCCAAGGGTCGAACCCATGCCGAGGTCTGCCATGGTGATTTCGCCCGACGGCGTCATGCGCATTTCCTGGGCGTTATCGAGGCTCATGTTGAAGTGCATGATGGCGAATTGAGTGGTGTGGCCGTCAGCAAAAACCGGAGCAGCGATGGAGGCGGCGAGTGCGGTGGCGAGTGCGAGAGTCTTCATAATTCTTATCCCTTCAGATTTGGTCCGGCCCAGCGTTCTTGCTGCGGCCTGAGTGGACGCTAGGAGCCGGAAGGGTCCGAAAAATAGAGGATTTCAGTGGTCTCACTTGCAGGTGATGACCCTGTGAGCGGCATTCTCACGGCGCTGTGTGAAGGGCAGTGAATCGCGTGAAGTCCGCGTGATAATCGTGAGTGGATTGTAATAATTGACCCAAGGGAAGTCGCTTGAGCCCACCCCAGGCGAAGACGGTCGGCGCTCACCGCCCGACCCCTTCGTAGGATTCGAATCCGGCGCGCTTGGCATCCCGTGGGCTGTAGATGTTGCGCAGGTCTGCCATGCGCGGTGTCGCCATCTTTTTGGCCATGCGGTCGAGATCGAGTGCCCGGAACTCATTCCATTCCGTCAGGATCACGACGAGATCGGCGTTATGGGCCGCCTTGTAGGGATCTTCCGACCAATTCACGCCGGGCAGCAGGGCCTCCCCCTCGCGGCGGCCTTGCGGATCGACCACGCGCACCTTGGCACCACCGCCCACAAGCGCGGGTACGATGGTGAGCGAGGGCGCGTCGCGCATATCATCGGTGTTGGGTTTGAACGTGACCCCCAGAACGGCAATAGTCTTGCCGTTGAACGAGCCATCACATAGGTCGCGCAACTTTTCGATCATGCGATGCTTGATGTCATCATTCACGCGAATGACCGTTTCAACGATACTTTGGGGTGCTGCGTGGTCCTGACCGATCCGCGCAAGCGCGCTGGTGTCTTTCGGAAAGCACGACCCGCCATAGCCCGGCCCGGCGTGCAGGAACTTGTTGCCGATGCGGCCATCCATGCCCACCCCTTTGGACACCTCTTTCACATCTGCGCCGACCTTTTCGCACAGTGCAGCAATCTCGTTGATGAAGGTGATCTTCGTCGCCAGAAATGCGTTGGCGGCGTATTTGATCATCTCGGCGCTTTCGAGATCAGTGGTCACAATCGGGAAGTCGCGCAGGAAGAGGGGACGGTAGATTTCGGCCATAACCTCACCCGCACGTTCGGACTGCACGCCAACGACAACCCGGTCAGGGCGCATGAAATCATCAATGGCTGCGCCTTCGCGCAGGAATTCGGGGTTGGAGGCGACATCGAACTCCGCCGCAGGGTTCGCTTTGGCGACCACCTGTTTGACCTTGCGGTTGGTTCCGACCGGGACCGTCGATTTGGTAACAATCACCGCATAGTCTGTCAGCGCCTGCGCCACTTCTTCGGCGGCTGCCATCACAAAGGTGAGGTCTGCATGGCCATCGCCGCGTCGTGTGGGGGTGCCGACCGCGATAAACACCGCCTCAGCGCCATCAACGGCAGCCTTGAGGTCGGTTGTGAAGGACAGGCGCCCGGCCTCCACATTCTTTTCCATCAGCGTATCAAGTCCCGGCTCGTAAATCGGGACTTCGCCAGCCTGAAGCATCTCGATCTTCTTGGGGTCTTTATCGACGCAGATCACATCATGCCCGAAATCCGAGAAGCAAACACCCGAGACGAGACCCACATAGCCCGTGCCAATCATCGTGATGCGCATGGAGTTTTATCCTGTTGCCCGCCCACTGTTCGGCACGTCGTGGACGGCCAGTGGAACCTTTCTTTTGAAATAAGCAATCGTCTTGCGCAACCCATCTTGCAAATGCACCTCCGGGGCCCATCCAAGCAAGTCCATCGCTTTGGAAATGTCCGGACAGCGGCGTTTGGGATCATCCTTTGGCAAAGGGTGCAACGTGATGATTGAGGGGCTGGCTGTCTGCGCCAAAACCTCGTCGGCCAGCTGCTGCATCGTGATTTCCGACGGATTGCCCAGGTTCACAGGGCCTGGCTGTGCACCGCTATGGTTCATCAGGGCGATCAGACCCTCGACCAGGTCACTGACGTAGCAAAAAGATCGTGTGTGAGTGCCATCTCCAAAAAGGGTGATCGGCACACCTTGCATCGCCTGGAAGATAAAGTTCGAAACGACCCGCCCATCAGTTTGAAGCAAACGCGGGCCATACGTGTTGAATATCCGCGCGACCCGGATATCGGTACCGTACTGGCGATGGAAATCGAAAAACATCGTCTCAGCGCAGCGTTTGCTTTCATCATAGCAGGCGCGGGGTCCAATCGGATTGACGTGGCCCCAATACTCCTCCGTCTGGGGATGGCGTTCCGGATCACCGTACACCTCACTGGTCGAGGCAAGAAGAACTCGACACCCCTTTTGCTGCGCCAAATCAAGCACATTCATCGCGCCAAGCAGCGACGTGCGCATCGTGCGTACCGGATCGGTCTGATATTGCTTTGGCGAAGCAGGGCACGCGAGATGGTAGATTTCATCGACGTCTACGCGAAGCGGTTGCGTGACATCCTGGTGCAGGAACGAAAAGGCCGTATCGGCCCTGAGATGGGCGATGTTCTCTGCCGTGCCGGTGGAAAGGTTGTCTACACAGATAACATGGTGCCCAAGGGCAATCAGGCGGTCACATAGATGAGATCCGATAAAGCCGGCCCCGCCTGTGACAAGAATGCGCCTTCGCGTTGTCTGGATGATAGCCATGTATGCATCCATCCCTAATATCTGCCAACAAAACACTTTTCCTAGTGAGTGATTGACCGCGAGACAACTCCTCATCCATAGGGTGACACGAATAAGTGACGGCACCGGGTCAGCAATGGACAACAGCCTCTTTCCACAGCTCGATCCCGCCCGCTCCGGCGAGCTCCAAGTCGTGTTCGCGACGGATCTTGGCTACGCAAGCCGGGTGGAGGTCGCGGCCCATTCACTCTTGCAAAACACAACCTGCCCCGTTCGCATTGTCATTATCGGCACACCTGAGGTTGCCGGTGCCTTCGCAAGGCTCAAGCGCATTCTTCCGCATTTCAAGAAGGCGCGGCTTGAAATGGTTTTTCCCGCCTTCCTGCGTCAAGCCGCAAAGGATCACGACCATCACTTTCTGCCGCCCGCAGCGTTCGGCCGTATGCTTGTGCCACACATGATGACCGACCGAGTTTTGTATCTTGATGGCGACACCCTAGTGCGACACGACATGGCGGAGGTACTTGACCTGGATCTTGGCGGAAATCTGACTGCGGCGGCACTCGACCTGATCGTCATGCGAAATGTCCTCCGGGCCAAGCGCACAGACATCTTCAAGAAAAAGCGTCACCGGGATGCCGCGCGGCGCGCCGAACGCAGCTTGCGCGGATTTCTGGAAACCGGCTGCAACCTGGATCGATACTTCAACTCTGGCGTGATGATCTTGGACTGCGATGCCATCAAACAGCACGCCGAAATCATGCGCGAAATGCTGAATTTCCAGCGAGCGCGGGACTTTATCACGTTCGACCAGGACCTGATCAATTTGCTGTTCGCCGATCACATGGCCGAACTTGATGCAGCTTGGAACACATGGTCAGGCGTTGGCGTGACGAAATGGGCTCCATTCCTGGAGAGTGAGCGGGATGCATTTGCAAAGGCGCGATCAGACCCAAAGATCGTGCACTATTACGGCCAGACGAAACCCTGGGGTCGCTGGAACTACCGGCATTTCACGCGGGGCTATCGGTGGCACCGTGTCTATCGACAGTCTGAGGCTGCGCTGGACCGTTTGGTCGATCAGATGCTGTAGTAGTCCCTATACCAGGCCACAAATTGCGCAACGCCGTCTGTAACCTGTGTCTTGGGTTTGTACTGCGTCAGGTGCTGCAACAGGCTGGCATCAGCCCACGTGGCCGGCACATCACCGGGCTGCATATCCATGAAGATCTTTTCGGCTTCAATGCCTGTGGCAGCCTCGATCGCGCCGATGAATTCCATCAGCGGGACAGAGTCGGAATTGCCGATATTCACAATGCGGTGCGGGGCGACAGGGCTGAGGCTATCGCCTTCGACCGGCTCGGTTCCCGGCACGGCGTCGATCAGGCGGACAATGCCATCGACCAGGTCGGTGACATAGGTGAAGTCGCGGCTCATCTCACCATGGTTGAAGACATTGATGGGCCGCCCTTCGAAGATCGCACTGGTGAAGAGGTGAGGGGCCATATCGGGGCGGCCCCAGGGGCCATAGACCGTGAAGAACCGGAACATCGTGACCGGCAGGTCGTAGAGGTGCGCATAGGAATGCGCCATCACCTCGTTCGATTTCTTGGTGGCCGCATAGAACGACATCTGGTGATCGGTCTTCATCTGCTCGGCATAGGGCATCTTGGTGTTCGCGCCGTAGGCAGAAGACGTAGATGCCAAAAGCGAATGCTTAGGCGGAAAGGCCCGCATGGCTTCAAGCAGGCGGAACGTGCCGATCAGATTGGCCTGAACATAGCTTTCGGGGTTTTCGATCGAATAGCGGACGCCCGCCTGTGCGGCGAGGTGGATGACTGCCTCGGGTCGGTGCGCCTCGAACAGGTCGTGCAGCACGTCGGGGTCTTCGATGCGGGCGGTGAGATTGGTGAACGCCTCATTCGGGGTTAGCTGTGCAAGCCGCCCTTCCTTCAGCCCGACATCGTAGTAGTCGGTCATCGCGTCGATACCCACAACCTGCCAGCCATCGGCCAGCAACCGCTTGCACAGATGAAACCCGATGAAGCCGGACGAGCCGGTGACAAGAACGGTACGGCTCATCCCTTATCCTCCGGTCCGGGATCCTCGCTGCTATGGGGCCCCGCGATCCATTTCCAGGAGGAGGCGCACATCTCATCCAGGGTGCGTTCGGTCTTGAAGCCCAGGATCTCTTCCGCCTTATCGGCGCGGGCCACGTAGACAGGCACATCGCCTGCACGGCGTTCCGTGATACGATAAGGGACATCTCGATTGGACGCGCGTCTATAGGCTGCGACCATCTCAAGCACGGAATGGCCTTCGCCGGTTCCCAGGTTGACGAGATGGCTTTGCCCATCCCCCAGCAAAGCGGCCAGCGACAGGACATGGCCTTTGGCCAGATCGTCCACATGGATGTAGTCGCGCACACCGGTGCCGTCGGGGGTATCGTAATCGTCCCCGAAGACCTGCAACTCCGCCAGCTCACCTGCGGCGACCTTGGCGATGAAGGGCATCAGGTTATTCGGGATGTCCCGCGGGTCTTCCCCGATCAGCGCACTGTCATGGGCGCCTGCGGGGTTGAAGTAGCGCAAGATGCCCACGTTCCAGCGATCATCGGCGGCGGTCAGTTGGTTGAGGATCTGTTCACCGCTGATCTTGGTCTGACCATAGGGGTTCATCGCGCGGAATTCAGCGGTCTCGGGCGTCGGCGTTTCGTCCGGAACGCCATAGACGGTCGCGGAAGACGAGAAGACGATGTTCCGGCACCCGGCGGCATCCATCACGCGCAGAAGGTTGATCAACCCGCTGATGTTCACATCGAAATAGTCGAGCGGCCGTTCCACGCTTTCGCTGACAGCCTTGAGGGCGGCGAAATGCACGACCGCATCGAACTGGTGTTCGGCGAACAGGCTGGCGAGTGTGGTGGCATCGCGGATATCGGCCTCGGCAACCGAAACAGGCGCACCCGTCAGTTGTTCGAGCCGATCAATGACCGAGCGGTTCGCATTCTGAAAGTTGTCGAGGATCGTGACCGCGTAGCCTGCTGCAACAAGGGCAACATAGGTGTGCGAGCCGATATAGCCCGCGCCGCCTGTCAAAAGGATCTTTTCTGCCATACGCAGTCTGCCTGTTCTGCTGCACGCTTGTCTCGCCATCGACCTGCCACGGAACCGACCTTGGCGTCAAAGGCGAAAGGTGCGCATGGTTTCCCCGCGATCAGGGCAGCGTGATGCGTTTCGCCTTGGGCACAAGGTTGTTGATCTGGCGCAGATGCTCGGGCAGGCAAACCTTTGTGAAGTCGTAGTTTTTCACAACATGCTTGCGCGCGTTCGGACCCAGATGCGCGTAGGTGCCTGGACGTTCCAGCACATCAACGACTTTGCGCGCGATGTCTTCGGGTTTGAAGAAATCCGCCAGCAGCCCGTTTTCACCATGGGTGATCGCCTCGCGCACCGGTGCGACGTCCGAGGCCACGATGGCAGCCCCCATCGACATCGACTCTAGCAGCGACCATGACAGGACGAAGGGAACCGTCAGGTACACATGACACCGGCTGACCTGGATAATCTTCTGGTAATCCTCGTACGGAACACGGCCCAAAAAATGGACACGGGACCAGTCGACCTTGTTGCCGACTTCCTTTTCCATCTCGGCTCGGTAGCCGCCTTGGGCACCCGATTTCTTGCCGTAAGACACATCGCTGCCGCCAATGATGAGCGCCCGCGCGTTCGGGCGTGCATCGAGGATGTGGGGCAGAGCGCGCATGAAGCTATGGAAGCCGCGCGTCGGTTCCATATTGCGGGCCATGTAGGTGAAGATCTCATCGTCCCGCGTGACGGACCGGCCAAGCCGCCCAAGTGCGACTTGTGACTTGGGATCGGGCTTCAGATTATCCGTCCGAATGCCATCATGTTTGACGTAAATCTTCTCACGGAAGGACTCCGGGAAGGTGTCGCACTGCCATTGCGTGGGCGAATGGCCCTGATCGACTGTCTGGATATTGGCAAAGTTCACGGCATTGCGGGCGTGCATCGTGAAGGGCGCATGGGGGCTGGCCGGGAATTCCGGGTCGAACCCGACCGAGCCACCCTTGGCGAGAAAGTAGTACTCAAAATAGCCAATGATCGGCACATCGGCCCAGACCTGCTTGAGGAACGTCAACTCCCCCCAACCGACATGGCCGAGAATGATGTCGGGTGTGAAACCCTCTTTCTTCAACTTCTCGGCGGCTTGCGCGCAGCCGAACCCATTGCCTGCGCATTCTTCCCAATACTGGGTCAGGGCATAGGTGCCCTCTTTCGGCTTATGGTGGGTGTCGTATTGAATGACCCGAGCGTTTTCGAGCTTCGGCACATCCTTGCGCTGGGTCAGAAATACCAACTCATGCCCGCCTTGCGCACGCAGCCACGAGAACAGCTCTCTGTACTGGCCGGGGAAATTCTGGTGAACGAATAGGATCTTCATCGGGTCTCGGATCGCCTGCCTCTTGTTAACCTTCATCTCCCAAGCCCATGCGGCAGGTGCAAGGCAGAACTGCGGCACGCTTGGGTTTGGTGTTGCCCGTAGGCCGCCTATATGGGACCAGACCTTCCAAAGATTGCGTAAAGGGGGTGCAATATGACCCTGACCACGAAACTCGCGTGGGACGACACTGTTTTGCCGTTTCAGCTCGACCGCTCTGATGTGCGCGGCCGGGTGGCGCGGCTTGATACCACGCTCGACCAGATCCTGGGGCAGCACGACTACCCTGCGCCGGTTGAGGCAATGGTGGCCGAAATGGCCCTGCTGACCGCGCTGATCGGGCAAACGATCAAGCTGCGCTGGAAACTGTCGCTGCAGGTGCGGTCCGACGGGCCGATCCGCCTGATTGCGACCGATTTCCTCGCGCCTGAGGCGGAGGGGGAGCCTGCGCGGATCCGGGCCTATGCATCCTATGATGCCGACAAGCTGGATGTGACCGGCCCTGCCTTCCCGCAGATCGGGTCGGGCTATTTCGCGATCTTGATCGACCAGGGGCCTGACATGACGCCTTATCAGGGCATCACGCCCTTGGCGGGCGGGTCTCTATCCGCCTGCGCAGAGGCATATTTTGCGCAGTCCGAGCAGCTTCCGACCAAGTTCCACCTGTCCTACGGGCAGGCCCAGGAACCGGGTCAGCCCTCAAGCTGGCGCGCCGGTGGTGTGATGGTGCAGCTGATGCCTGAATCGTCGCTTGAGGCGCAGGGTGGCGGCACCGGGGAAGAGGGTTTGCTGACGGCTGAGGACCTTGTCGATGAGGACACGGCCGAAGATTGGAACCGCGCCAAGATCCTGCTCGACACGGCAGACGAGATGGAGCTGATTGGGCCGCATGTGTCGCCCACCGACCTGTTGGTGCGCCTGTTCCATGAGGAGCAACCGCGTGTCTTCGACGCGCAACCGGTGGCGTTTGGCTGCACCTGTTCCGAGGATCGCGTTCGGCAATCCCTGTCGATTTATTCGGCAAAGGACATCGCCCATATGACAACGGATGAAGGCCGCGTAACTGCAGATTGCCAGTTCTGCGGTGCCCATTACGACTTTGACCCCCTGACACTCGGGTTCGAGGCCGAGAAAGACCCAGATGGGACGCCCCGTTGATCTGACGACCATCGTGGCCGCGCTGGACATTCCGGCGCGGCCATCGTCGGACTATGACCTGAACCCGGGCGTGGTTCTGCCCGAAGGCCGCAAACTTCGACCCGCGGCTGTGCTGATCGGTGTGCTGGACGATCAGGTTATCCTGACCAAGCGGGCCTCGACCCTGAAGCACCATCCGGGTCAGATCGCCTTTCCCGGTGGAAAGCTCGATGGCGATGAATCGGTCGTTCAGGCCGCCTTGCGGGAAGCGCAGGAAGAAGTGGGGCTTGCGCCCGATAACGTCTCTGTCCTTGCGGAATTGCCGCCGCATGAAACGGTCACAAGCTATGCCGTGACGCCCGTGTTGGCGCGTATCGAGCGTGATTTCGACCCAATGGTTGAACCCGGTGAGGTTGCGGAATGCTTCCGCGTGCCGCTCGCCTTTCTGATGAACCCTGCCAATTATGCCGTCGAAGGCCGGCGCTGGCGCGGGATGCGGCGTGAGTTCTTCACCGTGCCATACGGCCCCTACTACATCTGGGGCGCAACGGCGCGGATGTTGAAAAGCCTTGCAGACCGGGTGGCAAGATGAAGTTGCAGGCAGAATGGTTGGCACATCCGGGCACTGTGGCGGTCTTTGATGCCCTGTCCGGCCACGATGCCTGGTTTGTGGGTGGATGCGTGCGCAATGGGCTGTTGGGGCAGCATGTGAACGACATCGATATCGCCACCGATGCGACGCCTGATCAGGTCGTGGCCCTCGCCGAGGCCGCTGGTCTACGCGCGGTGCCCACGGGGATCGACCATGGCACAATCACGGTTGTGGCCCAGGACAAACCGCACGAGATCACCACCTTGCGCGCCGATCTTGAAACCGACGGGCGTCATGCGACGGTGGCCTTTTCGTCGGTCATAAAGGACGATGCTGCGCGGCGCGATTTCACCATCAATGCGCTTTATGCGACCCGCAACGGCGACGTTCTTGACCCGAATGGGGGCGGCTTGGACGACCTCGCCGCCCGGCGCGTGCGCTTCATTGGCGACCCGGCACAGCGTATTACTGAGGATTACCTGCGCATTCTGCGCTTCTTCCGGTTTCACGCCTGGTATGCCGATCCTGAAGGCGGGCTGGATGCCGAGGCACTGGCCGCTTGCGCTGCCCACTCAGACGGGCTTGCGAAACTTGCGAAAGAGCGGATCACAACCGAGCTTCTGAAGTTGCTGCGCGCCGTTGACCCGGCCCCTTCGGTCGCGGCGATGGAAAAATCTGGTGTGCTTTCCGCGATCCTGCCGGGTGCGCAATCCGAGCTTTTGACTGTCCTGACGGGCCAGGAAACGAGCCTTGTTCCCGATGCCATTCGGCGCCTTGCGGCCTTGGGTGGTCCAGACACTGCAGGTCACTTGCGCCTCTCCAAGGTCGAGGCGAAGCGCTTGGAACTCTACCGGGATGAGATGGCGGCTACGACCCCACCCGGCGTTCTGGGATATCTGCACGGGGCCGGTGCCACACAAGACATCCTTGCACTGCGGGCTGCGGTGTTTGAGCAACCGATTTCGCAGAACGATAGAGACGAGGCTGAAACCGGGGCTACTGCCACCTTCCCGGTTCGCGCTGCCGATTTGCCTGATCTCGAAGGCGCAGCCCTGGGTCAACGCCTGCGAGAGCTTGAACAGCGCTGGATCGACAGCAACTTCACCCTCACAAAGCAGGCTCTGTTAGGCTGAATGGACCCGCTATTTCTCTTTGTCTTTGCAGGTCTCTTCAGCCCCGGTCCAAACGTCATCATGCTGACGGCTTCGGGCGCGCGGTTCGGGTTTGTGCGCACCCTACCCCATGTCTTTGGGGTGGCCATGGGGGTTGGCATCATTGCCGGGCTCACAGGTCTTGGGATTGGTGCGATTTTGGCAAGCTACCCGGCGCTTGAAATGACCTTGAAGGTGGTCGCCGCCGCTTGGATCATCTGGATGGGTGTGACATTGTGGCGATCATCGGCGGCAGGGCAGCGCGATGCAGGCGATCAACCCTGGGGCACGCTGAAAGCCGCCCTGTTCCAATGGGTCAATCCAAAGATCTGGGCCGTCGCAGTTGCCGCAGCATCCGGCTTTCCCGGCGGCTTGTCGCCGATGGGTGAGGCGCTGCGTCTGGGAGCCACGTTTTCGACCCTGAACTTGGGCGTTTGCCTGTTCTGGAGCTTTGCGGGATCCCTGCTTTCCCTTCTGCTGACGACTCCAAGGGCCTGGACAATCTTCGCACGCACCATGGCCGTTGGCCTGCTTGCATCGGCGCTGATGGTCTTCCTCTAATCCCTGCGCTATACAGCAAGGCTGACACGGGGTTTGTCATGTTCCGCTTTTTCGAAAGGCTGGTCGATCCGTATACCGCGTATCCGGAAAGCGATCACCCGCCGCGCCGTCTTTGGCCGTTCCTGTGGGAGTATTCCCAGCCCTTCAAGGGGCTTTTCGCCGTCACTGCCGTGATGTCTGTCATCGTGGCCGCCGTTGAGATTGGATTGATCTGGTATCTGGGACGCGTGGTCGATCTTTTGACTGACGGGGAACCGGCGGAGGTTTTGTCCGAATATGGGACTGAACTTGCCTTTGCAGCCCTGTTCATCCTGCTTCTGCGGCCTGCCCTTCAGGCGTTTGGCACCGCGCTGTTGAACAACGGCATTCTTCCGCAATTCGGAGCGCTGGTGCGGTGGCGCGCCCACAAGCAAGTGCTGCGCCAATCGGTCGGCTTTTTCGAGAATGATTTTGCTGGCCGCATCGCCAACCGGATCATGCAAACACCCGGTAGCGCGGGGGACGCGATCTTTCAGATCTTCGATGCGATCACATTCTCACTCGCTTATCTTGTTGGGGCCGCGATCCTTCTGGCCGAGGCCGACCCGCGCCTTGCCATTCCGCTGGTCCTCTGGTTCGGCCTTTATGCCCTGCTGCTGCGCTGGACGATGGCGCGTGTTGGGCCCGCCTCCAAAGCCAGCGCCGATGCGCGGTCCATGACCACGGGTCGGGTCGTGGACAGCTACACCAACATCCACTCCGTCAAGCTGTTCGCGCATCACGACTCTGAGCTGTCCTATGCGAAAGATGCGATCGAGCAGACGCGCCAGACCTTCGGGCGCGAGATGCGGATCTTCACGACGATGGACGTGATGCTTGTCACGCTGAACGGCTTCCTGATCGTCGCCGTTGTGGGATGGGGCATCTGGTTGTGGAGCCTTGGGTCCGCGTCGGTCGGTGTGGTCGCGGCGGCTACGGCGCTGACCCTGCGCCTGAACGCGATGACCGGCTGGATTATGTGGGCCGTATCCACGTTCTTCCGCTCGCTCGGCGTGGTGGCGGAGGGGATGGAGACGATTACCGAGCCGATCCAACTGACCGATGCCCCGGACGCCAAGGCGCTTTGGACCACTGAGGGGCGGATCGTGATGGACGGCGTCTCGCATCACTATGGGCGTGAGGCGGGCGGGCTGGACAGTGTTTCGCTGACCATCAAGCCCGGCGAAAAGATCGGCCTTGTGGGCCGGTCGGGCGCGGGTAAATCGACGCTCGTGAAGCTTCTGTTGCGGTTCTACGATGCCGAACAGGGTCGTATTCTGATCGACGATCAGGACATCACCCGCGTCACGCAAGATAGCCTGCGTGTGCAGATCGGCATGGTGCAACAAGACTCATCGCTGTTGCACCGCTCGGTCCGTGACAACATTCTTTACGGCCGGCCTGAGGCGACTGAAGCCGAGATGCTTGCCGCCGCCAAACGGGCCGAGGCGCACGACTTCATCCTTGACCTGGAAGATCCGCAGGGGCGCACTGGCTATGACGCCCATGTGGGGGAACGCGGCGTGAAACTGTCAGGTGGTCAACGACAGCGCGTCACCCTTGCCCGTGTCATCCTGAAAGACGCCCCGATCCTTGTTTTGGACGAGGCAACTTCCGCGCTCGACAGCGAAGTCGAGGCGCAAATTCAGGAAACACTCTATGGCGTGATGGAAGGCAAGACCGTCATCGCGATCGCCCACCGCCTTTCCACTATCGCCCGGATGGATCGGATTGTGGTTCTCGATGACGGTCGCATTGTCGAGGACGGAACCCATGACGCGCTTCTCGCGGCAAACGGCCTATATGCGAACTTCTGGGCGCGCCAATCGGGCGGGTTCATCGGGATCGAGCCCGACACCGGGGAGGCGGCAGAATGAACCAGATCAAACGCGTCGGCATCTGGCTTGGCACTCTGATCGCGCCCTTTGAGCGCGCCGAAGGCCCCCCGCCGCAAACGCTCTGGGCTTTCATCAAATGGTGCTTGTCCGGGGCCTGGCCGGTCATTGTACTGGCCGCCGCCTTTTCGGGCATGGCGGGGCTGATGGAGGTCGTTTCGGCCTGGCTCCTGGGCGTAATGATCGACAGCACGACGGGCGAAAGCGTCGATTACCTTGCGCGAAATGCGCTTCTGATTGCAGGTTATATCGGCTTCTACCTGCTCGTCCGGCCGCTTTTTTTCGGGCTTTCGGCCGCCTTCACGGGCATCGTCCTACCACCAAACCTTGCACCGCTGATCCAGTCGCGGCTGCACCGCTGGACCCTTGGCCATGATGTGACGTTTTTCGACAATGATTTCGCCGGGCGCATCGCGCAGAAACAGGCGCAGTCGGCGTCCGCGCTGGTCAATGTCGTGCAGGAGGTTATCTCGGCCGCCGTTTATGCCGTGATCACCCTGATCGGCACGCTTGGCCTTCTGCTGGCGATTGATTGGCGAATCGCTCTGCTGCTGTTTTTGTGGATGGGTGGTTACGCGGCTTTGATCAGCTGGTATCTGCCGCGCATCCGCATCCGCGCCAAGGCGCGTGCCGCCGCCCGCGCTAACGTGACAGGCCAGGTCGTTGATACGATCACGAACATCAAAACGGTCAAGCTTTTCGGTCATACCGATCACGAGGATACCGCTGCCATCGGCGCGATGTCGGGCTACCGCGATGCGGCGCTGCAATTTGGCTACCTCTCAACCGCGTTCCGTTTTGTTTTGATGGCCGTTGCAGGATTGCTGCCTGTGCTGCTTGTCATCGGGGCCGTTTTGCTGTGGCGAAACGGGACTGTGACACCGGGCGATATCGCGGCCATCGGGGCGATTTCGATGCGGATATCGCAGATGACCGGTTGGGTGTCTTTCACCTTGATGGGCATCTATTCGAACATCGGAGAGCTTGAGGATGGCATGCGCACCCTGACCCCTGCACATGGGCTGACCGACGCGCCAAACGCTGATGTCCTGCCGCGCCTGTCTGGTCGTGTCGAATTCGATGATGTCAGCTTCGCCTACGGCCAGCGCGCCGGTGGTGTGGACCGGATAAACCTTGTTGTTGAGCCTGGGCAAAAGCTTGGCGTGGTCGGGGCCTCCGGGGCCGGCAAATCAACCCTCGTGAACCTTCTGATGCGGCTCTACGATGCCGAACAGGGTCGTATCTTGATCGATGGGCAAGACATCGCCTTGGTGACGCAAGACAGCCTTCGCCAACAGATCGCTATGGTCACGCAGGAAACCGCGATGTTCAATCGCACAGCGCGGGACAATATCCTGTATGGCCGCCCGGGCGCGACAGAGGCGGACGTGATCGACGCCGCCAGGCGCGCTGAGGCGCACGAATTCATTCTCGAACTTGAGGACTTCAAAGGCCGCACAGGCTATGACGCCTTCCTGGGCGAGCGCGGCGTGAAACTGTCCGGCGGTCAACGCCAACGCATCGCGCTTGCCCGTGCCTTCCTGAAAGACGCGCCGGTTCTGGTGCTGGATGAGGCCACCAGCGCGCTGGACAGCGAAGTTGAGGCCGCCATCCAGAGCACCCTGACGCGCGTGATGGAGGGCAAGACAACCATCGCCATCGCCCACCGCCTTTCGACCCTATCGGCCATGGATCGCATCATCGTCCTTGATCAGGGCCGCATCGTCGAAGATGGCACGCATGACGCGCTACTCGCGCAGGATGGCCTCTACGCCCGCTACTGGACCCGCCAATCGGGGGGATTCATCGGCACTGACGACGTGGCTGCAGCGGAATGAAGTGCCATGAAACGCGTCATGATCATCGGCCAGCCCGGTAGCGGCAAATCCACCCTTGCCCGCCTGTTGGGCGAGAAGACCGGGCTGCCCGTCCACCACATGGACCAGATCCATTGGATGTCCGGCTGGAATGAGCGTCCCAAGCCTGAGAAGATCGCTCTGGCGATGGAGGTTCAGAACCGCGACGCGTGGATTTTTGAAGGCGGGCTGCGGCACACGAAAGACCATCGGCTTGCCCGCTGCGATACGCTGATCAACCTCGATTTTCCCCTATGGCTCCGCGCCTGGCGCGTGGGCAAGCGTACCGTTCTTCACTTTGGGCGCACCCGGCCCGACCTCCCCGATGGCTGCCCGGAGAAAATCAGTTTCGAATTCTGGAAATGGATTTGGGACACGCGTGAGAAGAACCGCATCGCCAACCTCCGGTGGATGGAGGAAGCGGGCCCACATGTCACAGTCCATCACTTCCGCACCCGGGCCCAGGTCCGTTGCTTTCTCGACCGTCAAGGATAAGGCACTAACCTGCCCATCTTTGTTTCATGAAAATGCAAATCCGACGCGTCCGCCCCGCGCGACGCTTGCCGTTTCGCGCGCTTTACCGCAATCCTGCCCCATGGACCTTGAAACAATCTCTGCCGAGGATTTTGGCCGCGCCCTCACCGGTGTCGGCCTCAACCTGCTGACCCGCGATGTGCATGCGTTGGCAGCGTTTCTGACCGACACGTTCGGCCTGACCGCCCACCGCTTGTCCGACGATTTTGCCATCATCCGGCACGGCGACGCGTTGATCCAGCTTCACGCTGATGGCACGTACCATTCCAACCCATTGCCGCAGCTTATCCCGGAAAACCCGCCCCGTGGCGGTGGAGCGCAACTCTACCTTTTTGGGATCGACCCGGACGTGGCAGTTGAGCGTGCCGAGGCCCATGGCCACCACGTGATCGAACCGCCCGCCGACAAGCCCCATGGGTTGCGTGAAGCCACGATCCTCTCGCCTGAGGGGTACGCCTTCTCGCCCGCGATCCCCCATGGCTGAGGTAACGATCCAGCGCCTTGGCCACCATGGCGACGGCATTGCAGACGGGCCTGTCTACGTTGCCCGCGCTCTGCCGGGTGAGGTTGTGAGTGGTGAGATTGAAGGCGATCAGATCACTTCACCTTCTGTGATCACACCCTCGCCGGACCGCGTGAAAGCCCCTTGCCCGCACTACAAATCCTGCGGCGGGTGTAGCCTGATGCACGCCTCCGACGCCTTTGTGGCGCAGTTCAAGACAGATGTGATCACAAATGCACTGGCCGCCCATGACCTGCCAACGCCACTTCGCAAAATTGATACGTCACCGTCGCACACGCGCCGCCGCGCGACCCTTGCGGGAACCCGCACCAAGAAGGGGGCGCAGATCGGATTTCATGCCCGCAGATCAGACACGATCGTGCCAATCAGGGACTGTTCTCTGCTTCACCCGAGGCTGCTTGAGACCCTTCCAACCCTCGAACAGATCACCCGCCTCGGCGCGTCCCGGTCTGCCACATTGGCCTTCGCACTGACCCTGACTGAGACCGGAGTCGATTGCCGTGTGACCGGCGGCAAACCCCTCGACGGCCCTCTACGCGCGGCCCTTCCGGCCCTTGCACGCCCCTTCATTCGCCTCACCTGGGAGGATGAGCCAGTTTTTGTGGAGACACCGCCCGCACTCAGCATCGGGCCGGCGCGCGTGTCGCCGCCCCCCGGCGCCTTTCTGCAAGCCACACCGGAAGGCGAGGCCGCATTACAAGCCGCTGTTTCTGAGGCCGTGCAAGGCGCACGCCATATCGCTGACCTCTTCTGCGGGCTTGGCACGTTTGCCCTTCCGCTTGCGCAAACGGCGCCTATCCATGCTGTTGAAAGCGAAACCGACCTTCTTGCGGCACTGACCCACGCGGCCAACCATTCGACCGGCCTCAAGCCCATCACAACCGAGGCGCGGGATCTGTTCCGTCGCCCGCTGCTGCCGGACGAACTCGCGAAATTCGACGCCATTGTCATCGATCCACCCCGCGCCGGCGCCGAGGCGCAGACGCACGAGATCGCCAAAGCGCAGGTCCCCACAATCGCTGCTGTATCCTGCAACCCGGTGACCTTTGCGCGTGATGCCAAAATCCTCATCCAGGCCGGGTACAGCCTGCATTGGGTGCAACCGGTCGACCAATTCCGCTGGTCGCCGCATGTGGAGCTTGCGGCAAAGTTCACCCTGCCCCATATCCAGACCTGATTTCTTCAGGAGCAATTGTTGATGTCCGAGCTGACCTTCCGCACCCGATTGGCTGACTTCATGGAAAGCGCACGGGTTCGCAACTTCATCATCGGTGTCATTATCTTCAACGCGATCATCCTGGGGCTGGAAACGTCCGAGCCTGTGATGGCGCGGTACGGCGGTCTTATCTACGCGCTGGATCGGCTCTGTTTAGGGATATTCGTCGCTGAGCTTGCCCTGAAACTCTTTGCGCTTGGGCCGCGTTTCTTCCGGTCGGGCTGGAATATCTTCGATTTCCTGATTGTCGGTATCGCGCTGATGCCGTCGGCCCAGGGACTGAGCGTTTTGCGTGCCTTGCGGATCCTGCGTGTGTTGCGCGTAATCTCGGTCGTGCCGTCCCTACGCCGGGTGGTTGAGGGGTTGTTGACCGCTCTGCCCGGTATGGGATCGGTCTTCTTGCTGATGTCGATCATCTTCTACATTGGCGCGGTCATGGCCACGAAGCTTTTTGGCGGCGATTGCCCGGCTTGTACCCCGGAACAGGCCGCAAATTTCGACGCTTGGTTCGGGACACTTGGCCGGTCGCTTTATTCGCTGTTCCAGATCATGACGCTGGAATCCTGGTCCATGGGCATCGTTCGCCCGGTGCAGGAGGTTTATTCCTATGCGTGGATGTTCTTCGTGCCCTTCATCCTCATCACGACATTTGCGGTCGTGAACCTTGTCGTGGGTCTTGTCGTGAACTCCATGCAAGACGCCCACGCGGAAGAGGCCAATGCAGCAACGGATGCCTACCGCGACGAGGTTTTGGAACGCCTCAAATCCATTGAAGAGCGGCTGGACAAGCGTTGATAGATGCTGCGCGATATGCCGATCAGGGCAGCGTCATCAACGCGCCCGATGGGGCATGTCTGTTCCAGCCCGGCGATCAAAGCAGCGCCTTTCTGATCGTTACAAAGGGGCATGTTCGGGTCGAACAGACCAACGCGGAAGGCCGCACCATGGTCCTTTATCGCGTGCATGAGGGCGAAAGCTGCGTGATGACAACCTCCTGCGTTCTGGGGGCGCGGCCATACAGTGGCTATGGCTATGCCGAAGGCGCGGTCGAAGCGCTGGCCATTGGGGCCGAGCGCTTCAAGCGCCTGCTAGCCGAGGATGGCGCATTCCGCGATCTGGTGTTCGAGGGCTTCACGCAGCGTCTTGTGGAACTGACCAACGTGATTGATGCGCTCTTGCTGCACCGGACGGATCTGCGCCTTGCCGCCTGGCTGGCGAACCGTGGGGCTGGATCGTGCGAAATGACCCAGCAGGACATCGCACAGGAAATCGGCACCGCGCGCGAGGTCGTGTCGCGCACGCTCAAATCTTTCGAGCGTGAAGGGTGGCTGGTGCTTGGACGTGGTCGGTTAGAGATCACAAATCCTACCGCTCTGGCGATGCATTCGAAATCGCAGGCAACGTGACTCTGTCACCGACATGGGCATGCTGACGTGGCAAAATGGGGCATCTTTCACACAAGGAGTGACCCCATGACCATCACCCGCAACCTCGCGACCTGGGACCGTGCCGCGCGCTTCATCGTCGGCGCTCTACTTATCGTTCTTGCCATCACGGGCACGATCGGACTTTGGGGCTATGTCGGCGCCATCTTCGTTGCCACGGCCTTCATGAACTTTTGCCCGATCTATCGGGTGTTCGGCCTGAAGACCTGCACCGATTGCTAAGGCACTTTGCGATTTCCCTGAGGCAAACCTATCGCGCTCCGCGTTCGCGCCATCGGCGCGAGGCAGCGGGTTGCGATTCAACTTGAACGCAAAGTGTTCAAGAAGCCTCAGGCCCGCTTTTCGATAATCTCCACGCCGAGGGTGCGCAGCACCTTCGCCTCGATATCCTCGGCGTTCATGCCCGCCACCGCGTACATATCCGCCGGGCTAGCCTGATCAATGAAGATGTCGGGCAACACCATGGAGCGGTACTTCAGGCCGCTGTCGAACACGCCTTTTTCGGCCAGCAAATGCGCCACATGAGAGCCGAAGCCGCCAACCGCGCCCTCTTCTACAGTAATCAGCGCCTCATGGTGCCGCGCCAGTTGCAGGATCATCTCCTCATCCAGCGGCTTGGCAAACCGGGCATCAGCCACAGTCGGCGTGATCCCTTTCTGCGCCAGACGCTCCGCCGCCTCCTGCACCTCTTTCAGGCGCGCGCCGAAGTTCAGGATCGCCACGCGGTTCCCGTCCGCGATCATGCGTCCTTTGCCGATTTCAAGCGCAACGCCGCGGTCGGGCATCTCAACGCCTACACCTTCGCCGCGCGGGAAGCGGAAAGCACTGGGCCTGTCGTCAATCTCAAGCGCTGTGCGCACCATGTGCCGCAACTCGGCTTCGTCCGAGGCCGCCATCACGACAAATCCGGGAAGGTTCGCCAGATAGCCCACATCATAGCTGCCCGCATGGGTGCAGCCGTCGGCCCCAACGAGTCCCGCACGGTCAATCGCGAAGCGGACCGGCAGCCGCTGGATTGCCACGTCGTGAACCACCTGATCGTAGCCACGTTGCAGGAATGTCGAATAGATCGCCGCAAAGGGCTTTAGCCCACCGGCGGCCATGCCAGCGCAGAACGTTACGGCGTGCTGTTCCGCAATGCCAACGTCGAAGCAACGGGTCGGAAAGCGTTCGGCAAACAAATCCAGACCCGTCCCGTCCGGCATCGCCGCCGTCACCGCCACCACCTTCGGATCATCTACGGCCTCAGCAATCAGGCTTCGCGCGAAGACCTTGGTGTAGCTAGGCGCGTTCGACGGCGCCTTCTTCTGCTCACCGGTCGCGATGTCGAACTTCGCCGTTGCGTGGCCGCGATCCGGCTTGTGCTCGGCATAGCCCTTGCCCTTTTTCGTGATGGCGTGGATCAGGATCGGCCCATCGGCGCGCGCCTTCACGGTGCGCAACACTGCCAAAAGGCTTTCCATATCGTGCCCATCGATCGGCCCGACATAGGAGAAGCCCAGTTCCTCAAACAGCGTCCCGCCAACCGTGGCCGACTTCAGCAATTCCTTCGCCCGCCGAGCCCCTTCCTGGAACGGCTCAGGCAAAAGTGAGACCGCGCCCTTGGCTGCTGCCTTCAATTCCTGAAACGGGGCACCCGCATAAAGCCGCGACAGGTAGGACGACATAGCCCCCGTCGGCGGGGCAATCGACATCTCGTTATCGTTCAGGATCACGATCAGCCGCTTGCCCAGATGGCCCGCATTGTTCATCGCCTCAAACGCCATTCCGCCCGACATCGCGCCATCGCCGATCACGGCAATCGCGTCACCTTGCCCGGTCTCACAATCGCCACCCAGATCGCGCGCCACGGCAAAGCCCAAAGCCGCGGAAATCGACGTAGAGGAATGCGCTGCGCCGAACGGATCGAACGGAGATTCCGACCGCTTCGTGAACCCGCTCAACCCATCCTTCTGGCGGATCGTCAGCATCTGCTCGCGTCGCCCGGTCAGGATCTTGTGCGGATAGCATTGGTGCGAGACGTCCCAGATCAGCTTGTCGCGCGGCGTATCAAAGACAGAATGCAGCGCCACCGTCATCTCGACCACGCCCAGACCGGCCCCGAAATGCCCACCCGTCTGGCTGACGGTCCAGATCATCTCGGCCCTTAGTTCATCGGCCAGCTTGCGCAGATCGTGATCTGACAGATGCTTCAAATCGGCAGGCTGGTGGACCTTGTCCAGCAACGGGGTATTCGGGCGCTCGCTCATATTTTGTTCGCTACCGCCTCCGGCTACTTGAGCGGGCGGCACGCCTCCTTTTACTTGTCACGAGTCACTATGTAGTGCGCCAGATCGCGCAATGCCTGCGCCTTTTCGCCATAGGGCGCGAGTGCCGCATCTGCCTCGGCCACAAGATCACCGGCGCGGGCCTTGGCTGCATCGAGGCCAAGCAGCGACACAAACGTCGCCTTCCCGGCCTCTTCGTCCTTGCGCAGGGCCTTGCCTGCCTTCTCGGCATCGCCTTCCACGTCGAGGATGTCGTCGGCAATCTGGAACGCCAGACCAATGGCCTGCGCATAGGCCCGCAACGGCGACGGGTCAGCCCCGCCCAGTATCGCACCGGCATGGGCCGGCCATTCGATCAGGCGACCCGTCTTGTTGGCTTGCAACGCTGTGATTTCTTCCAGAGTCAGGGGCCTGCCCGCCGTCTCCGCCGCGATGTCCTGCGCCTGCCCCAAAACCATCCCTTCGGCACCGCTTGCCTTGGCCAGCGTGGCGACTAAGGCCCGCCCCTCCACGGCTGTCCCGGCCTCCTCGCGGCTGAGCAATTCAAAGGCGAAGGTCTGCAGCGCATCGCCCACAAGCACCGCCGTCGCGTCGTCCCATTTCACGTGAACAGTCGGCTGCCCACGGCGCAGGTCGTCATCGTCCATGCAAGGCAAATCATCGTGGACAAGCGAATAGGCGTGCAGGCATTCCACCGCACCTGCCGCATAGAGTGCACGTTCGACCGGCACATCGAACAACGCAGCGCTTTCCAGAACCAGGAACCCGCGCAGCCGCTTCCCGCCATTGGTGGCATAACGCATGCCTTGGGCGATCTTGTCGTCACCCAGCGGCGCCATTTGCTCTGTCAGGAAATCGCCGATGCGGCTCTGCGCATCCGTCAGGGCCGTCTTGAACAAGGCTTACAGGCCTTCCACCGGCTTGGCGCCGGTCGCCTCACCATTCGCATCCAGCGTGATCTGGGCGACTTTCTCTTCGGCTTCTTTCAGCTTGGCCTCACACCGCGCCTTCAGGGCAGCACCCCGTTCATAGAGTTTGATCGAGTCCTCCAGCGCGACCTCGCCACGGTCAAGCTGCGTGACGACCTGCTCCAACTCGCGGATCGCGTCCTCAAAGCTCATCTCGTCAATTGGGGTGTCCGCCATCCTTAGTCCTCCAACTCCGTCACATGGGCCAGCACGCCGCCACCCAGACCTTCCAGATCATAGCCGCCTTCAAGTGTCGAGACCACGCGGCCGTCGCAAACCTCCTCGGCCACACTCACCAACTCCCGGGTGACCCAGGCGAAATCCTCATCCTCCCAAAGCAGATTCGCGAGGGGATCGCGAGTATGGGCGTCGAACCCGGCTGAAATCAGGATCAGGTCCGGATCGAACTCCCTCAGACGAGGAAAGACGTGGCTCTCGTAACGCGACCGCATGGCGTGGCCGTCCGATCCCGGCGGCAAGGGCAGGTTCATCACATTGTCAGACCCACCGCGTTCGTGGACAGCACCGGATCCGGGATAAAGCGGCATCTGATGGGACGAGATGAACAGCGCACGCGGTTCGTCCCACAAAAGGTCCTGCGTGCCATTGCCGTGGTGGACGTCGAAATCCACCACTGCGACGCGCTCCAGCCCGTGCCGATCCAGCGCATGCTGCGCGGCGATGGCGATATTGCCGAACAGGCAAAAGCCCATGGCGCGGGTCTTTTCGGCATGGTGGCCCGGGGGGCGCGTGGCGACGAAGGCGCGCTTATGGGCGCCCGACAGAACCCGATCTACAGCCAGTAGACACCCGCCGACGCCCTTCAACGCGGCCTCCCATGTACCGGGCGAGGCACTGGTATCAGCATCAATCTGCACCATGCCTGTCGTTGGCTGTGCGTCGCGCATGGCGTCGATATAGGCTTGCGGGTGACACAGCGCGATGTCGGCCTTGGTCGCTGTTGGGGCCTCTTCTCGCAAGGCATCTACGTCTGAGAGGACAGCGAAAACGGTCTCAAGCCGGGCTATGCGCTCCGGATGGCCTTCGGGCATCTCGTGATTCAGGCCGGAAGGGTTGTTGACGATCAGCACAGGCAGCAATCCTCTCTTAGAGCTTGGATTGGTTTCACCCCAGCCTCAGCGGAGTTGCAAGTGAATGTGGTCGTCATGGCGGGCCGCATTGCAGCCCTGGAAGCCGATACTGGGGTGTGAGACGTTCCAGCTTTGCAGCAAATGCGGCTCCACAAAGATACGTCCGACGCGCGGATCACCGGCGAGGATTTGCAGGGCGGTACGATTGCGCCGCACGTCCGGCACATGATCGCGCCAGAGCGGTTGAAGCAGCCCAAGGTCCCATCGCAATGACGGAAAAGATGGAGTGCAAGTGGTCGGCCCATCCTCGAACGCAAAGAAACCGATGGGCGAACGGGTGGCACCGGGCAGATAGCCACTTTCATCAGCGTAGTAGAAGGCAAGGTCGACCTTTTCACCATCGTCATGCGACAGGTGTGGCAGCAGGGGGAAGCCATCGAAGAAAGGGAAATTTGCGTCCAGGACCAACGTGGTGGTGCCGGGATAGCGACGGTCCATTTCCGTGGCAGTGTCGGTCAGAACCTCGGCAAGCTCTGGCGAGACATAGTGGCGGTTCAACGCGCAGTAGAAGAAAGATTGCATGGCAAGCGGGCCATCGCTTGCGCAATCCAGCGGAACACGCCCGAATTGCGGGGCAAGGAAGACGGTGGCGCCCGACAGAATGGCGTAGAAGGTGACGAACGCGAGAACCGTGCGGCGGACCAGAAGGGCCAGCAGCCACGCGAGGCCGCCGATCTGAGTCAGGATCGTCAGAAGGAGGATCGTGGCAATGTGAAAGAGGGCGCGGATCATGGTGGCGATGAGCGTAGCAGCCCTGCTTCAAAGGTTAAGATTTGGTAAAGTGATTCAAGTTTATCTCTTATTTTCAATGGCTTATTAAAACTTGTCAAGCGTGATAAGCTCTTTAATCCGGAGCCAGCATATACCCCGCGCCGCGCACCGTCTGAAGGTAGCGGGGCTGCTTCGGGTTCACTTCGATCTTGCGACGCAGCCGCGTGATCTGCACATCCACCGCGCGTTCCTGCACCGGCTCTCCACCGACCTTGTCGCGGTTCAGAAGGGAGACCAGATCCGCTCGCGTGATCGCCTCGCCCGGCTGGTGCGAGAAAATGCGCATCAAAGCCGCCTCGGTCGCTGTCAGGCGCACAGGTTCCTGTCCCTCGAACAGTTCTCCCCGCTCGATATCGTAGCGGATCGGCCCGAGGTGGAGCACCTGTGGAACCGTGCTTTCTTCCGCTGGCGCCGGCATGCGCCGCAAGATCGCGTTGATCCTGAGCAACAATTCCTTCGGCTCAAACGGCTTGGCAAGATAGTCGTCAGCCCCGGCCTCCAACCCTTCGATCCGATCCTCAGACTCACCCTTGGCCGTCAAAAGCAGAATTGGCGTAGCAGACTCCGCCCGGATGTCTCTGCACAGGCTCAGCCCATCTTCGCCAGGCATCATCACGTCCAACACGATCAGGTCAAAGCTCAAGCCATCCAGAAGTTTCCGGGCATGGGCTGCGTCGCGCGCCCCAGAGGCCATAAAGCCATTGCGCATCAGGAACTTTTGCAAAAGCTGCCGAATGCGTTCGTCATCATCGACGATAAGAAGATGTGCTCCGATATCCATGCGCTACCCTTGATCGACGCCGTCAAGGTACTGGCGTCGCATCTCAGGGTCCATCATCTCTTCCAGAACGGCGCGAAAGCCCTGAACCGCCTCTGGGCCTGCATTGCGGAACGCGACCCGCATCCGGTTGCGTTGCGCCTCGGACAGAGCCTGTTCCAGGGCCTTTCCGGCTTCGGTCAGATGGAGGTGGCGTTCGCGCTTGTCCCGTATGCCAACCCGTGCCTCGACCAGCCCGTCATCCACAAGTGTGCGTAGCACTCGGTTCAGGCTTTGTTTTGTCACCCCAAGGATCGAGAGCAGGTTGTTCACGGTTGTCCCCGGGGTCCGGTTGATGAAGTGGACTGCCCGATGATGCGCGCGCCCGTATCCCTTTTCGATCAGGATACGATCCGGGTCGGCTGTGAACCCGCGATAGGCAAAGAACATCGCCTCAATCCCGCGCCGAAGCTGATCGTCGGTCAAGAACAGCAGGGTGTCCCCTCGCGCCATCGCCCCAGTGCTGCCGCGTTCGGCCATATCTGTCCCTTCCTTGACCGGCTTACCGGTTTCCGGTTTCCGGTCAGTTTATGTCAGCCTTGTTGACTTTCCAAGAATCAATTGGTAGCCAAACTGGCATTTTGCGTAATTTTATGTCCGAAGCGGACCCATCTTGCGCAACATTTGAAAACCATACCCGAGTGGAAGCGGGTGAATGCAAGGAAAGGAAGGGACCATGGCTGGAGCCTATGATGACCGCGACGGTCAAATCTGGATGGACGGCAAGCTTGTTGATTGGCGCGATGCTAACGTACACCTTCTGACGCACGCGATGCATTACGCGTCTTCCGTGTTCGAGGGCGAGCGCGCCTACAACGGCAAGATCTTTGAAAGCCGCAAGCATTCCGAGCGTCTGCATTACTCCGCCTCCTGTATCGATTTTGAGATCCCCTACACGATCGATGAAATTGAGGCGGCGAAGTATCAGGTGATGAAAGCCAATGGCCTGACCGACGCTTACGTGCGCGCCGTCGCCTGGCGCGGCGCCGGTGAAGACATGGGTGTCAGTTCCGCGAAGAACCCGGTCCGGCTGGCAATCGCGGCCTGGGAATGGGGCAGCTACTATGGTGATGCCAAGATGAAGGGCGCCAAGCTCGACATCTCAAAATGGAAGCGCCCCTCGCCCGAGACGATCCCGGTCCATGCCAAGGCCGCAGGCCTCTACATGATCTGCACCACGTCCAAGCACGCGGCCGAGGCCAAGGGCTGTTCCGACGCACTGTTCATGGATTACCGAAACTACGTGGCCGAGGCGACGGGCGCGAACATCTTCTTCGTGAAAGACGGCGAAGTGCACACGCCCAAACCCGATTGCTTCCTCAACGGCATCACCCGCCAGACGGTGATCGGGATGCTGGAAAGCAAACAGGTGAAGGTACACGAGCGCCACATCATGCCGGAAGAGCTGGAAAGCTTTGAGCAATGCTGGCTGACCGGTACGGCAGCCGAAGTCACGCCCGTTGGCCAGATCGGCGACTACAACTTCGAGGTTGGCGCGATGACCCGTGACATCGCGCAGAGTTACGAGGATTTGGTGCGGGCTTGATCGCAACACTCCAGTGTCATCCGAAAGGCTCCGCTCATCTGCGGGGCCTTTTTTCTTTCCTGCGCTTGACCCCCATCCCCTTCGCCCCCACCATCGCCCCATGGTGATGCATTTTCAGCCGACCGGCCCGTCCTCCACTCAAAAACAAATCGCGTTTCATCGTACGGAGCTTGGTGTGATCCTCGGCCTCTACGGGCGTATGGTTGCCGCTGGTGAATGGCGGGACTACGGGATCAGCCATCTTTCGGACGTTGCCGTCTTCTCGATCTTTCGGCGGACCGCCGAGCATCCGATCTACCGCATCGAGAAGCGCCCGAAACTCCGCGACAAGCAGGGGCAATATTCGATCATTGGCATGGACGGACGCATCCTGAAACGCGGCAACGATCTGAAGACCGTGCTGCGTGTTCTTGAGCGCAAGCTGATCCGGGCGGTCGACTAGGCCAAATCCAACCGCTTGCGCGAGGTGATGGGGCCAAATTCACTGGCCTCAATCCGGGCAGCGGCATCCTTCAGCGGCTCATACGCGACCGACATATGATGGGCGTTTGCGTGCAACAGCATTCGGTCGCTGGCCATCAGACCCACGTGACCCTTCCAGAAAATCAGATCGCCGCGCTTCAGGGCCACATCTGCGGGAATATCCTCCCCCAGCGCGGCTTCCTGCTGGTCACTGTCGCGCGGACACTCGATTCCGCAGGCATGGAGGCAGGACTGAACCAGACCCGAGCAATCTATCCCCCATCGACTTGTTCCACCCCACAAATACGGCGTGCCAAGGAACAGATCCGCGATCCCGACTGGATCAGCAAATTTCGCGTTGATCGGCATCAGGTGCTGGGATGGCATGAAATGCCCGGTGTGAATGCGTTTGAATTTGCCTTTCTCGCCAACAATTTTCACCTGACTTCCGAAGTACAGGCACACGTCAGGCGGCGCTTTGATATTGGCTTTTGGGTAAAGATGGGTCGCGGGTGAGATCACCCAGTGCGTCGCAGGCTCAGCGCCGGTCAAAGCCCCTGCCAGCATATAGCCCACGTATCCGTCCTTCTCGGACTGACCGAAGGCAAAGCCATCCTCGGTGTCGAGCACCAAAAAACGCTCTCCAAAGACCAGCTGCGATGTGCGCGCGCCACGGGGCTGATCGGCGATATTGGCGATGGGTTGTTGGACCATCATCAAGCGACCATCGGTATAGCGCTCGGCCTCGACCACGCCCTTCAGCGATGAATGGGCAACACGGCCATTGGAGGGGGTGGTACGGGGATCGCTCATGGGGCCAACACCTCGGGCAAAGCTTGGAACAACGCACGAACGCCCTGGCCGACCCCGCCTTTCGGCCGAGCGGGTGCATTGGCGCGTTGCCATCCATAGATATCGAAATGCGCGAACCTGGCGACATCGGCAAACCGACGCAGGAACAGGGCTGCCGTGATCGAGCCCGCCATGCCGCCCGAAGGGGCATTGTCCAGATCGGCGATGCCAGGCTCGATCATGGCCTCATAGGGGTCGTGGAAAGGCAAACGCCAGACCGGATCAGCAACAAGCCGCGCGGCGGCGTTCAGTGCTGCTGCAAGAGGTTCATCGTCGGTGTAGAACGGCGCAATATCAGGCCCGACCGCCACACGCGCGGCGCCGGTCAGTGTTGCCATGCAGATCATCATGTCTGGCTTAGCCTCAGACCCGTAAGCAAGTGCATCGGCCAGAACCAGGCGGCCTTCCGCATCGGTGTTGTTGATTTCCACGGTCAGGCCATTGCGGGCCGTGTATATGTCTCCGGGCCGGAAAGCATTGCCCGAGACGTTGTTTTCGACCGCCGGAATAAGCACATGCAGGCGACATTTCACTTGGCTGGCCATAATCATCCGCGCCAGGCCAAGGACATTGGCCGCCCCGCCCATATCCTTTTTCATCAATCCCATCGAAGCGCCGGGTTTCAGGTTAAGGCCCCCTGTATCAAAGCACACACCCTTGCCAACCAACGTCACTGCGGGTCCGTCGCTCCCCCAAGTCATCTCAATCAAGCGAGGCGCCTTTTGTGCGGCACGTCCAACGGTGTGGATCAGGGGAAAGTTCTGCGTCTTAAGGTCGTCACCTTCCACAGTCGCAACCGAAGCACCAAATTCATCCGCTAGGTCGCGTACCGTCTGTTCAAGCGCATCTGGCCCCATGTCCTCTGCCGGGGTGTTGATCAGATCGCGGGTCAGGGCCTCCGCCGAAGCAAAATTCTCAAGCCTTGGTGCGTCAACGCCGCCCGGCGCCGCCAGCCGCGCCGTGGGCGCAGGTTGGGTGCGGTAGCGATCAAAGCGGTAGCACGCCAACAGGTATCCAAGCGCGATTTCATCCGCGTCGGCACCTGCGGGAAGCGGATTCACGATCTGGTAGGTTGCATCTGGAAGCCCGGCAATCGCCGCGCCCGCGGCAAACCTTTTGCGCGTCCGTGTGGCTGGCGTTCCTATCCCTACCAACGCGCCGCCACGAGTAGGCAGGGCAAGTGTGCGCCCAAGTTGGCCCTTGAACCCGTTGAAGTCCGCCCATTCCTTATGCTCGACACTCAGTTCGGACAGGACCTGGTCCGGCGTCTCACTGTCGACCAAATAAATCGGCAGCGTATCCGCACCGTCATCGGCAAATCTCAAAGCCATTTTCGCACCCCTTTTGTGGGGCGCAGCCTAACGTTCCGGCACCGCTTCGCAAGGTCAGATCAACCCGACAGATCCTCCAGATCCCAGACTGCGTGGATGGACCTTTCGCCAACACGTTCAAGGCGGGCCAAGGTGGCCGCAAGTGCGACGTTATTGGCGGTGGCGTAGCTGTGCAGCACCGATTGCGCGACCCGGGCCAGCGTGGACATTCCGATCAACTCGGCGTCCCGGGCGATCTGATCGACATCGCGTTGAAACATCCGGTCATCTCGGTCGAGAAGCCCGCGCAGCTTTGGCAATCCCTCCGAAATGCGATGCAGGGCGAGGGCCACTTCGGCCTCGGCCCGCACTTCGCCAATTCGGTGGCACAAATCCTCAAGGCATTCCGGGTCGAACCGTGCCGGTTCTTCCATCGACAATGCCGTCACATGAGAGGCCACCCCGACCCCTTTGTTCCGTGTCATTCACTCGCTCCACTTCATTCGCCCCCACCACAGGACGCCCTCGAAAGGGATCGGTGCTGAACATCTGTGAGCGTGCTGAAGAAACCCTTTATCGCGTCGCAAAAAGCGGCTGCAATTTGAATGGAAATCCAGTTAAACCTGAGGTTGAACGACCATAGAGGCGGCACATGCATCGAGTGAAATCCCTCCCCGACTATCTTCTGGATCGCTATCACGACTGGAAAGAAACCAGCTTCCCCGAAAACCGTGATTGGTTTCGCAAACTGGCCGAGGAAGGCCAGAATCCCAAGGCCATGGTGATTGCCTGTTGCGACAGTCGAGTGGCGATCAATTCGGTCTTTGGGCAGCGCACGGGCGAGCTTTTCGTGCACCGTAATATCGCAAATCTCGTGCCGCCCTATACGCCAGACGGTAACCATCACGGCACCGGCGCAGCAGTCGAGTTTGCGGTCAAGCACCTAAAAGTCGAACATATTTTGGTCATGGGTCATTCGAAATGCGGCGGTGTCGCGGGTTGCATTGCGATGTGCGAAGGGCATGCCGCCGAATTCGATGCGCACGAAAGCCTGATTGGCCGTTGGTTGGACGTCTTGCGGCCGGGCTATGACGCCGTCTCTGACATCCCAGACAGCGAGGACAAGCAAACCGCGCTGGAAAAGGAAGGCATTCATGTCAGTCTGGAAAACCTTCTTGGCTATCCTTTTGTGAAAGCTGCCGTCGATGAAGGAACGCTCTCGTTGCACGGGCTATGGGCCGATATCGCCGATATGGACCTCGAAACGTTCGATGGGCGCGTTCGGCATTTCGACCCCGCCTGACTTGCACAGCCGCCACTGCCCCCGTAAAGCCCCGGTCAGACGGCCGCTGTAGATGGGGAGACCTCGATGGAGGGAATGCTGGCGCTTGCCGCAGATAATCTGCTGTCGCCGATCATCCTGTTCTTTGCACTCGGCGTTCTGGCCGCGTTTGCCCGATCCGATCTCTCGATCCCCGAGGCGATTGCGAAGGGCATGTCGATCTACCTGCTTTTCGCCATCGGCTTCAAAGGCGGTGCGGCGGTGGCCGATAACGGCATCGATGCAACGCTGATCCTGTCGCTGGTCGCGGGCCTTGTACTGTCCTTCGCCATACCGATGGTGGCCTTCGCGCTTTTGCGGGTGATGACGGGCCTATCTGTTGTGGATGCCGCCGCTGTCGCCGGCCATTACGGCTCCATCTCCATCGTGACCTTTGTGGCCGCCACCTCCGTGGTGCAGGGTGCAGGGCTCGACTCCGAAGGTTACATGGTCGCCGTCGCCGCCGTGATGGAAGCGCCTGCTATCCTTTCGGCCCTGTGGCTGATTGCCCGCTTCGACAAAGGCACTGCGCAGATGGATGCGGGCCTGATGCGAGAGATTTTGCTGAACGGGTCAATCGTTCTGTTGGTCGGATCGTTCCTCATAGGGGTCATCACCGGCTCGGAGGGTCTGGACCTCATCGCACCCTTCATCGTCACGCCGTTCCAGGGCGTCCTGTGCCTGTTCCTTCTGGACATGGGTCTGGTGGCGGGGCGCGGTTTGCGCGAAGCGCGCGGTGTCCTGAAGCCCGGCCTGTTCCTGTTCGGCGTTGTCATGCCAGTCGTCGGCTCTGTCTTTGGGCTGCTGGCGGGGGTGCTCCTCGGTCTCAGCCCCGGCGGCATCGTTCTGTTCATGACGCTCTCGGCCTCAGCCTCTTACATCGCTGTGCCTGCCGCAATGCGCGTGGCCTTGCCCGAGGCGAACCCATCGATCTACCTGACCCTGTCACTTGGCGTGACATTCCCCTTCAACCTGACCCTTGGCATCCCGCTCTACCTCGCGGTTGCCTCTTTCGTGACCGGAGGCTGAGCCCCATGCAAACCCATAACGCAAAGCGTGTCGCCGTGATCATCGAGGCTGTGATGCAATCCCGCCTGACCGACGCCATGGAAAATGCAGGCGTCAGCGGGTATTCCGTGCTGCCCGTCTTGGCGGGCGGTGGCCGGTCCGGCAATTGGAGCCGCGAAGGCCAGATCGGCCGTGGCCAAGGGATGGTGCAGGTGATTTGCATCATTGCGCCCGACAAGCTGGACGATCTGCTCAATAAAGCCTTTGCCGTGGTCGAGAAGCATATCGGGGTGATCAGCGTCAGTGATTGTCAGGTGCTTCGCGCCGAACGGTTCTGATCCGTCCGAGCGCTCTTGCAAAAAAGTGCACAACTTGTGGTAGTATCGCGTGCAAATAACCTGCGCGGGAGGGCGCCATGCGTATTCTTCGAAATATCCTGATCGGCCTTGTCGGCCTAGTAGCGGTTCTGGCGATTGTCGGAATGTTCCTGCCCAGACATGTGATCGTTGAGCGGGATCTGGTGGTAAATGCGCCGCCGGACGCGGTCTTCCCCCATGTCAGCTCACTTCAGGCCTTCGCGGAATGGTCGCCCTGGGGCGATATCGACCCGGACATGCAGGTGGCCTATTCAGGCCCCGATACGGGTGTTGGCAATGTCATGGAATGGACATCGGATCATCCCGATGTCGGCAATGGTCGGCAAGAGATCGTGGAAATTGTTGAGAATGAGAGTGTCCGGACCGAGCTCGATTTCGGCGATATGGGCACGGCGGAGGCCTGGTGGCGGCTTGAGCCGGACGGCGACGCGACACGCGTTGTCTGGGGTCTCGATGCCGATATGGGCGGTGGCCCGATCGGGCGCTGGATTGGCCTCATGATGGATGGGTTGGTCGGTGCGGATTACGAGCGTGGTCTCGCCCGGCTGCAAGAAACTGTCGAAGGCTGACTTAACTCCGGCTTAACCAGAATCGGATGGGGTGTCGGCATGGATATGTCCGCCCCCCTCGCCATTGATCTGCCGCCCGAGGCGCTTGCCGCCCTCCGCCGATGCGCGCGGGCTGAGCAGATGTCGCCCGCTACTCTTGCCCACAAACTGCTGGTTCAGGCTCTCACACCCCATATCCGCACTGCGCGGACACCCGACAGGGTGGAGGAAGGGCGCAATCAACCCCTTCTCGGCCACTTACGTGCCCGCCTCGCAGTCGATCTGGCTGAAGCTGCGGATTGGGAAGATCTACAATGCCGGTTTGCAGCCCATGGCTACACGTTCCGCGAACGTGGCGGAGGCCTCGCGCTCTATTGCACAGCGACGGCGGCAAGGATCTGCAAAACGGCTGATTTGGGTTGGAGGTATGCGGATCTGATTGCCAAGTTTGGCGCTGCCTTGCCTAGCCCTGCACAAACCGAATTGGCCCGGCGCGTAATGCACCGGGCCACAGCCGGGGATCATCCTGACTTGTTCCCCGACCTGATCGAGGATGAGGGAGAGGTCATCCTGATCGAGGACGATTAGGGCCGCCAGTCGAGGATTTGGCCGTCAGGGAATTCAAATTCGGCCCGAAGCTCAATCAGGGCCTCTTCTCCGGATGCCACAACCAACTCCCAGGCATGAACGCCACGTTGGTCATCGACATCCTCCTCGGATGGGCGCGGGCTCAGGCTCACGTCCAGCTCAAGGTCTTCCTGTTCGGCGAACGGAACCGCGTAAAGGATACGGACCTCTTCCGCCTCTGTTCCGGTGTTCGTCACGCCGAACGCCAATTCCCGCGCCTGTGTGGTGGAGGTTGTGAACAACCCACGATCCCCCTCCGCCAACGACCGGTCGATCCAGCGCAGTTGCAGGTGATCGAGCGGGCCAAAGCCCATCTCCACATCCGCGCCCGCCGCAATCAGCGGCAGGTACCCGTCGCCCATGAGTGCACCATCGCGGAAGAAGACGGCCTCGCCCGGCAGGATCGGCTCACCCAGGGTGTTTTCAACCTGCGCGACCAGGAAGGCAGTGGCGTCGTGGCGGGGGATCGCGCGGTTTTCCATCTCCGTGTCCAGCGTGACCGTGTCGAAGGGCAGCATGATCTCGCCCGAGGGACCGACACTGACGGGATCGCCATAAGGGTAAGTGATGGACAGGCCATCGAATTGCGCGCCAAGCACACCGGTGTCTTCAACGATCACAACAGGCTCCATCATCGGGGCTGCAGCGCCAGCGATGAGCGATTGGGTGGGAACAACGCCAACACGACTTTCGGCATCACCCATAGACATCATTCCGAAGCCCCCCTGCACGGGGATTTCCTCGGGATCGATGAGCCGGGCGGGGATCGAAGCCAATTCGCTCGGATGCCGGTCGCGGCCCGGCGTGGCAGTTGAGAATGTGACATCGACGCCGTCCCATGTCGCAGCCCCGTTCGTCCGCAGGACGACGAAACGGTCTACCTCCAGAACGCCGGTATCGGTATCCAGTTCCATCTCGTAGGCCGGCTCCCACCCCGCGGATTGGGACAGATAGTCGAGCTCGAACGCAAGCTCGCCTTCCTCGGCGACCTCGACATCAATCGCATAAGCAGTGATCTGGGTGCCAAGCGGGCGCAGCTCTTGCAGGGCTTGCGTAGCACGGGCCAATTCGGTCTGCGCGTCGGTCACGGCCTCGGCCAGATCACGGCGGGCGACGGCGGCAGCTTGGCGTTCTTGCGAAAGGCGCTCGGTTTCCGCACCAAGCGTCGCCAGAAACTGTGGTACAAGCGCGGGATCGTCGGGCATGGACACGCCATTCTCACCACCGCGCAAGATGGCGGAGACGTAGGTTTGCTGGGTTTCGATGGACCGGATCTCGGCATCCGCCTCGACCAATGCATCCTGTACGGCTTGCAGCGCATCTTCGGCGGCCTCAACAGCGGCGCGGGCATTGGCTTGAGCTTCTGTATCCAGCGCGCCTTCTTCGATGGGGAAATTCACGAGGTCCTGCGGCACGCCGAGGCGCTGGCCATCCGCGCCGGTCATCTGGGGCAGGCGGGCTTCGTAGAGGTCGGGCATAGCGACGATCAGGCGGTGCTGGCCGGCGGGCAACGTCACAGTGCCAGAGCGGGTCAGGGCGGCGCCATTGGCGTAGACGAGCGCGTCGGTTAGGTCAGCGCGGACGAGGAAATCATCGGCCTGCGCGGCGAAGGGAAGGGTCAGGCAAATGGCAGTCGTCAGGAAAAGGCGTTTCATTGGCGAAGGGTCCTTTAAATAGGGTCAGTCCCACCATCGGCCGGGTCGCCCCGCCAAACAAGGTGGGGAAACCCGGCCCGGCAGGGAGGGTGGATATGAAGGTAAGACGCGGGCCACCGGCCAATCCTTGGGTCGGCCACAAAAAAGCGGTTTGTGCAAGCTTGCACAAACCGCCTAAGCATTTGCTTTATCTTAATTTAAGAGAAATCGTTTACCTTTTGTTAACCCCTGAAAGCACCCCGATCAGGCCTTTTTCAGCACCCGATTGCCCAAAGTCTCGGCGATCTGCACGGCGTTCAACGCCGCGCCCTTGCGCAGGTTATCGGACACGCACCAAAGGTTCAGGCCGTTCTCGATGGTCGAGTCCTGACGGATGCGGCTGATGAAGGTGGCGTAGTCGCCCACGCATTCCACCGGTGTCGTATAGCCGCCATCTTCACGCTTATCGATGACCATGATGCCCGGTGCCTCGCGCAGGATATCGCGCGCCTCATCCTCGTCGAGGAACTCTTCGAACTCGATATTCACCGCCTCGGAATGGCCCACGAACACAGGCACACGCACACAGGTGGCGGTGACCTTGATGGAGGGGTCGACGATCTTTTTCGTCTCCACCACCATCTTCCATTCTTCCTTGGTGGTGCCGTCCTCCATGAAGACGTCGATCTGCGGGATCACGTTGAAGGCGATCTGGCGCTGGAATTTCGTGGGCGGGACGTCTTTCACCGGGTTGTAGACCGCCTTGGTCTGTTCCCAAAGCTCGTCCATGCCTTCCTTCCCGGCACCCGAAACCGACTGGTAGGTCGACACGACCACACGCTTGATCTTCGCGCGGTCATGCAGCGGCTTGAGCGCCACAACCATTTGCGCGGTCGAGCAGTTCGGGTTGGCGATAATGTTCTTGTTGTGCACCTGATCGACGGCCTCGGGGTTCACCTCGGGCACGACCAGCGGGATCTCCGGATCGTAGCGGTAGAGCGAAGAGTTATCGATCACGATACAGCCGGCCTTCGCAGCCTTGGGCGCGTATGTCTTCGTCGCGTCCGAGCCAATGGCGAACAGCGCGATATCCCAGCCCGTGAAATCGAATGTGTCGAGGTCCTTGGTCTTGAGTGTCTTGTCACCGAAGCTGCACTCGGACCCCAGCGACCGACGCGACGCAAGTGCGACGATCTCATCGACGGGGAACTGGCGCTCGGCCAGGATGTTCAGCATTTCGCGGCCCACGTTGCCGGTGGCGCCCGCGACGACGACTCGGTAACCCATGATCTGTTCCTTTTTAAATGGGACGGCGCGGCTTTACGCCATGCGTCCGGGCAAGGAAAGAGGGGCAACACCAAGATCACTGAAGGGTGTCATAAGCGCCGCTGATACTTGACTTGTTGGCCCGCCGGGTCCATGTGGCGTCCAACGATGCTGCACTGCCGCGTGAGCAGTCGCCCCGAAGTACGGGCCACCAGCACCGATACATATTCCCAAGATCCCCATCACGCAGGGCTCTGACGATCGGCGGATGAGCCGCCCGGTCGCACCCTCGCCCCGCCACGCATGAGTTGTGGCATAGTTTCGGCTTGCGTCCTTTGGCGTGGGCCCGAAAGGACATCTATTGTTTGATTTCGACATGCTCGGCCTGAAACCGAGCCTTTCCAAGGCCCTGAAGGAAAACAACTTCAAGGAACCCACCCCGATCCAGAACCAGGCGATCCCGCTCGCGCTGGACGGACACGACATCATGGGCCTTGCCCAGACCGGAACCGGCAAGACGCTGGCCTTCGGTCTGCCGCTGATCGAGCATCTGCTGGGTCTGCACGGCAAGCCCGACCCCAAGACCGCCCGTGCCCTGATCCTTGCGCCAACGCGTGAGCTGGTGAACCAGATCGCGGACAATCTGAAGGTCTTCACCCAGAACACGCCGATCAAGGTCGGCACGGTTGTGGGTGGGCAAAGCATCAACAGGCAGATCAACATGCTGTCGCGTGGCACCGATATCCTCGTCGCCACGCCGGGCCGCCTGATCGACCTGATGGAGCGGAAGGCGATCCGCCTGGATACCGTGCGCCATCTGGTGCTGGACGAAGCGGACCAGATGCTCGACCTGGGCTTCATCCACGCCCTGCGCAAGATCGCGCCTGCCCTTGGCACGCCACGGCAGACGATGTTGTTTTCGGCGACGATGCCGAAGCAGATGGAAGAGCTTTCGCAATCCTATCTCAACAATCCCAAGCGGGTTCAGGTCTCACCCCCCGGCAAGGCGGCGGACAAGATCACGCAAAGCGTCCGGTTCATGTCCAAGCCCGAGAAGGGCGATGCCCTGCGCGCGATCCTGCGCAAGGACCCGGACGCGCTAGTGCTGGTCTTTGGGCGGACGAAGCATGGCTGTGAAAAGCTGATGAAGGGGCTTGTGGCCGACGGGTTCAACGCGGCTTCGATCCACGGCAACAAGTCTCAGGGTCAGCGCGACCGTGCGATCAAGGCGTTCCGTGAAGGGTCGGTTAAGATCCTTGTGGCGACGGATGTGGCCGCGCGTGGCATCGATATTCCCGACGTGGCTTACGTGATCAACTATGAGCTGCCCGATACGCCCGACAATTATGTGCACCGCATTGGCCGGACCGCGCGGGCGGGCCGTGAGGGGGAGGCGATTGCCCTTGTTTCCGCCGAGGAGGTCGATCTGCTGAAGGACATCGAGAAGCTGATGAAGATCAGCATTCCCGTGACCCATGGCGAACGGCCCGAGGCGGTGAAGGTTGAGAAGCCGTCCCGTGGCGGGCGTCGTCGCGGCGGCGGTGGAGGTGGCGGAGGCGGTCAACGCAATCGCAGCCCGAAGCCAATGAACGCCGAAGGCAAACCGCGCCGTCCGCGCCGCAACCGTCGCCGGAAAACAGCGGCTTAACCATCTTTAGAGACTGCGTAGGCGGCGAGCCCCAGAAGGATCGCCGCCGCGAATAGTGCAAAAAGTACGCCGAACGCGGCCTCTGCCCCCATCGTGGTGGCGAGCGACGCGTGGGTCGGGCCAGAGACGAACTGCATCACGCCCGCCCCGCCCATCCCGAACAGGTTCAGAAGCGTCACACCCCGCCCGGTCAGGTGCGGCGGTAGGAAGCTGCGCCCATGGGCCATGACGGCCGGGTATGAGGCGCCGAACAGGCCGATCGCAGCAAAGATCACGACCGCTGTGCCGACGGACCCGGGAGGCGCGATGAACAACAACACACACAGTGCGGCCACGATGAGATTCCCGCCGACAATGGCCCATTTTCGGCTTGGGGCGATGCGATCGATGGGGCCGTAGACGAAGTTTCCCGCCACCATGGCAAGACCCATGACCAGAGTGGCGGTGCCGATCTGTTCCAACGAGGCCCCGAAGCGTTCGCTGATGTATGGGCTGATCCAAAGGCCGCGAATGCCCGCCATGGGCGCGTAGCAGATGAACATTCCGATCAGGATCGGCCAAAGGGCACGGATGCGGAGCAGTTCTGCGAAGGAGCCTTTGGCCTCCCCCTCCGGTTTGGCGGGGTCACGGACGAACGCACCGATCCCTATGGCGATGAGGGCGGTAAAGGCGGCAGTGGCCCACAGCGTCTCGCGCCAGCCGAAGGCCTCGACGGCAGTGGCGAGTGGCGCGGCGGACAGCAGGTTGCCGAGCGATGAGATGCCGACGGTGACCCCCGCCAGCGTGCCGAAGACGGCGAGTGAGAAGGTGCGGGCGAAGATAAAGTAGGACGACATCAGGATTGGCGCGCAGCCGATGCCGATCATCGCCATGGCCAGCGAGATCATCCACGGCGCGCTCGCCGTGGCGAAGACAACGCAGCCGCCCACTGCGCCGATTGTGAAAAGCGCAAAAGACGTGCGGCGCGGCCCGATGGTGTCGAGCGCCCATCCAACGGGCAGCTGCATCACCGCAAACGCGGCGAACCATAGGCCTGAGGCCTGGGCGAGGTCGGCGGTTGTGGTGCCAACATCCTGCGCCAAAGCCGGGCTAAGCACGGCCAGGAACGCGCGGAAGAACTGACTGAGGCAGTAAGCGATGATCAGACAGGCAAGGCCCGCGCGCATGTTCGGCCTCCCCTTGCGTTACAGCCCCCTCGGCAGACTGGCCCTGCCTCCCAGCAGCTGCAAGCCGGAATGTATCCGATTATTTTTGTCGGAAACATCTTGACCGGGGGCAAAGACTCGGGTTGAAAGCGTCTGACTGTTTTAGTCAGGAACATGTAGGAGCAATCCATGACACGCACGCTGACCGCCCTTCTTGCCACAACAATCTTCGTTTCCGCCGCCACTGCGGCGCAGGCGCAGGAACTCAACCTCTACTCCTCGCGCCACTATGAAACCGATGAGCGGCTCTATTCCGACTTTACCGATCTGACCGGCATCACCATCAACCGCATCGAAGGCAATGCGGACGAACTGATCGCCCGGATGGAAGCAGAGGGCGCAAACAGCCCCGCAGACATTTTCCTGACCGTCGACACCTCCCGCCTGCAACGCGCCGCCGATATGGGCCTGCTTCAGCCTGTCGACAGCGACGTTCTGGCCGAACGAATCCCCGCCAACCTGCGCGACGATGACAACCTGTGGTTCGGCTTCAGCCAGCGCGCGCGGATCATCTTCTACGACACTGCCGACGTCGCAAACCCGCCGCAGACCTACGTTGATCTGGCCGATCCAGCCTATGAAGGCATGGTCTGCCATCGCTCCTCCGGCAACGTCTACTCCCAGACGCTTTTGTCGGCAGTGATCGAGAACTTTGGTGAGGAAGCTGCTCGCGAGTGGGCCGCCGGCGTCGTCAACAATTTCGCCCGGGACCCGCAGGGCGGGGATACCGACCAGCTGCGCGGTCTTGTGTCGGGTGAATGCGATATCTCGATCTCCAACACCTACTACTTTGCCCGCGCCATCCGCCGCGACGTGGAAGGGCTGAACGAGGCCGACCGCGCCCAGATTGGCTGGGTCTTCCCCGATCAGGGCGGAAACGGGGCACATGTGAATTTGTCAGGTGGCGGAGTGGCCGCGAATGCACCGAATGCCGAGGCGGCGGTCGCGTTCTTGGAATACCTCGCCTCTGATCAGGCACAGCAGTATTTCAGCGCAGGCAATGATGAATATCCGGTCGTGGCCGATGTACCCATTGCCGAGTCCGTGATGGCCCTTGGCGAGTGGGAAGCCGACGATGTGGACCTCGCCGCCGTGGCCGAAAATGTTCCGCTGGCGCAAGCAATCTTCAACGAGGTGGGTTGGGAATAAATCCCTTTTGAAATGACCGTATCAGCGGGCGCCCCTAACCGGGTGCCCGTTCTGCGTTTTGCAGGCGGACTGTCCAGAGCATCACCGGCACCATCGCGGCGCTCACGAACAGGCACCACAGGCCCTGCGCGACGCCTTGTTCCGGGTAGCTGACGCCAAGGTCGATCACCCACCCTGTCAGACCCGGCCCGATGGCGGTGGAGACCACCATGATCGCGGTGGCAATTGCCCGGACTGAGCCCAGATGATCGGTGCCAAACAGCGTCGGCATAAGCGTTCCACCAAGCGTTGCCGCAACGCCTTGAGTGACGCCGACAAGGGCAAGTGCGACGGCCCATCCGATCGGCGTTTCGGCGGGTCCGATCAGAAACATGCCTAGGGCCATCGGGATCAGTGCAAAGGGGAGCAAGCGCACGGGACCGAAGCGGTCTGCGAGGCTGCCTGACAGAAACCCAACGGTGACGCTGGCGATTGCATAAGTGGAATAGCTTGGCCCCAGTTCGATCAGGTCCCAGCCCTTCACTTCCGCCACATGAACGGCGTGGAAGAACACTACGGTGCCGATAAAGCCGGGGGTCAGCAGGAAGGGGATAAAGGCGTAAAACAGCGGATGGCGCAGCACCTGCCCCCGCGTCCAGTGCCGCCCGTAAAGCCCCGGCGCTCCGCGTCCGCCGTCCGAGCCTTTGGGCGCACGATCCTGCGCCAGTAGCAGGACAAGCAGTGGGATCAGGACGACCACGATGACTGCCGCAGTAAGTCCCCATGTGGTGCGCCAGCCGATGCTGGCAACGACCGCAATGACAAGCAGCGGCAAAAGCGCCTCTCCCACGGGATAACCCAGATTAGTGATCGCCATGGCCCGTCCGCGCGTGGCCACAAACCAGCGCGCCATGGCGGTGGCCTTCATATGGGTCATCATCCCCTGCCCGCAAAAGCGTAGCAGAAAGACAGTCAGGATCAGCAGCCAAACCGATTGCCCGACCGCCATCAAAAGTGCCGCCCCGGCAAGGGCCGCAGCGACCATCACTGCGAGGCGGGACAGACGTACGGTGTCGGCCTTGCCACCTAGCAAGATCAGTAGCGCGGCCGAGGACAGGGTGGCGATGGTGTAAATCCCACCCCATTGCCCATCGCTCAGCCCGTAGGTGGCGCGAATGTCGCCGGCGAAGAGTGCGATGAAATAGGTCTGCCCAAAAGACGAGCCAAGCGAGAGGAGAAGCCCGGTGGCCAGCCACCGCGCATTCTCGCGGATGAAGCTCACAGCAGGGTCCGTTCCACCACCCAATAGGCTCCGATGGATGCGATCAGGAGAGAGACGGGAATAGCGATGACCTTGCGATACCAGGGCCGCGTGATGAACCAGCCGACCAGCGCAAAGGCAATGGCAATCACGGCAAGCTGGCCGAACTCAACCCCGATGTTGAAGCCGATCAACGCCACAAGGAAGCGGTCGGACGCGATACCGTAATCGCCCAGAACGCTGGCAAAGCCCAGACCATGCAGAAGGCCAAAGGCAAAGACCAACGCCGTGCGCCCGCGTGTACTTCCCCAGCCGGTCGTGTTTTCAATCCCGACATAAACAATTGTGGCGGCGATCATCGGCTCCACAATGCTGGCGGGGATGCTGACGACATTGGTCGCGGCCAGCGCCAAAGTAATCGTATGGGCGATGGTAAAGGCAGTGACCTGAAACAAAAGCGGTCGCAGAACCGTGGAAAAGAAGAAGAGGCCCAACACGAACAGGATGTGGTCGAGGCCCAGAGGAATGATATGTTCGAACCCCGCCCCGATATAACGCAAGAAGACGGCGCCCGCGCCTTCGGTCAAAACCTCGGCCCGGGGCAGTTCGGGGGTCAACTCGCCCCCATCGAGGAAGCCTTCATAGGCATCCTCTCCGCCGCCGATCTGGCGCGGGATGAAGGTGCCGAATTGCGCGGCAAGGCCGATCTGAACGCCTGCATCGCCATCCGGCAGGGCAGCTGTGACGGTCAGCAGGCTATCGCGGGGCAGTTCGACATTGCCCACGGGCGGGATCTGGACGGCGGCAATCTCGGGCGACAGGCGCTCGCCACCGGATTCCATGATGAAGCCTTCGCTGATCCGGGGCCAGGCCTCGCGCAGTGCGGCCTCCAGCGCGTCGGGGTCCAATGCACGCAGGCTGTCGTAGACGGCGGCCTCTGGCGCATCGTTTGTGTCGTCAATATCGCGAAGGTCGATTCCGGCGATCAGCGTCTCAAGCGTGATCCGCAAACTCATCGTCACGTCCGCTTCGCCGACCTCGATATCCGCGATGGTCGGACGGATCTCATGCGCGGTGGCTGGCACAACCGTGAACAGAACGGCGATTGACAACAGCACGCGCCAAAGCATCGTTACAGCACTCATCGGAAGGACCCTTTATGAAACCCCTGTTTCTCGCCGCGACACTTGCGCTTCTGGCGCTGACTGACAAGAGCGCGGCCCATGAATTCTGGATTGATCCCGAAGACTTTACGATTGCTCCGGGCGAGGTCCTGTTGAGCGATTTGCGAGTCGGACAGGAATTCGTCGGCTCGGCCATGAGTTTCCTGCCGCGTCGGTATGAGACTTTCGTCGTCATCAACGGCGGAGAAACGCGTGAAGTTGAGGGGCGGATCGGGGATATCCCGGCCCTGAACATGGAAGGGCTGGACGATGGTCTGGCGGTCGTTGTCCACCAAACCGGAGTCAGCGATCTGACCTGGTCGGAGTGGGAGCGGTTTCTGAACTTCGCCAATCACAAGGATCTCGGCGATGTGACCGCAATGCATGAAGCGCGCGGGCTGAGCCAGGAGAATGTCCGCGAGGATTATATCCGTTACGCCAAATCGCTGGTCGCCGTGGGGGACGGGGCCGGTGCGGATGCGCGGTTCGGGATGCGGACGGAGTTGGTGGCGCTGGAGAATCCCTACACGGATGATCTGGGCGGCGATCTCGCGATGGAGCTTTGGTACGACGACGCCCTTCAGCCCGATTACCAGGTGGAACTGTTCGCCATGGATGCAGAGGGCAATGTTGAGATCACCCTGCATCGCACCGATGCAGAAGGCATTGTTTATCTGCCTGTCGAACCCGGTCTGACCTACATGGCCGACGCGGTGTTCCTCGAAGCGGTCGAACCCAGAGTCGAAGGGGGCGCGATCTGGGTCACCCATTGGGCCAACATGACCTTCGCGGTGCCTGAATGAATTGGGCGTACGTGACCTTGTAGCCCCCGCCCCAAGGCGCTAATCCACTGCCGACCAAAGGAGAGCGCCCATGGACAAGTTCACCAAGCTGACAGGTATCGCCGCGCCGATGCCACTGATCAACGTCGACACCGACATGATCATCCCGAAGCAGTTCCTGAAAACGATCAAGCGCTCGGGCCTTGGCGTGAACTTGTTCGACGAGATGCGCTATGACGATGATGGCAACGAGATTGCCGATTTCGTCCTGAACAAACCCGCCTACCGCGACGCACAGATCCTTGTGGCCGGGGACAATTTCGGCTGCGGCTCCTCCCGCGAGCACGCGCCTTGGGCGCTGTTGGATTTCGGCATCCGCTGCGTGATCTCTACCAGCTTCGCCGACATCTTCTTCAACAACTGCTTCAAGAACGGCATCCTGCCCATTGTTCTGCCGCAGGAAGAGGTCGACAAACTGATGGACGACGCCGAGCGCGGTGCCAACGCTGTCATCACCGTCGATCTGGAAAGCCAGACCATCACAGGCCCCGATGGTGGCGAAATCAGCTTCGAGGTGGACGCGTTCCGCAAGCATTGCCTGCTCAACGGCCTCGACGACATTGGCCTGACGCTTGAAAAATCCGCCTCCATCGAAGCGTTTGAGGCACAGGCCGCACAGGCGCGCCCCTGGGTCTGAACCGCAAATGCGGTGATGCAAAACTGTGACAGGTCAGCAGCTTAACCGGCGCGTCCCACCCACGGGCGCGCCGTTTCAGTTGCGGGCTTGGGCCAAATTGGGCACAAATGTGTCAAAACAGTGCCCGGATTGCGCGGTTCTCAACCAATTCACATGAAATTGGACGGATCGCACCACGAAGCGGGCCAAAAGGCAGAACAAGATGTCGGCATGAACTGGCATCAGTATTGAGGTAGAAGCGGTGTTCACCAGATTGGTCGGCGCAATTGTGCGGGCGATTATGATCGTCGTCGTCATTTTGACGCCGTCTTTGCTGTCGCCGGGGGCCAACGCAGAGAATGCGCAGGTCATTACCCTTGTCGCCCTTGCCTTCGCCCTTGTGACAGCCTTCGAATATGGCGCCAAATACCCCGGCCTGATCGAATTTCGCGACGCCCCGCCGTTCAACCGCATCCGCATCATCGCCCTTTTCCTGATGCTGTTTGGCCTATCGGTCATTGCCGGTGTCGATCGAGAAGGCTCAACCCTCGCGATGGTGATCACGGCCCTTGGGTTCCTTGTGGGCCATGTTTTGGACTTCTCCTTCAGCCCGCTGCGCATGGTTGTGGAAAACCTGCCCGGCGGTGTTGATCCGTCAGTTTCAGGCCAAGTTCAGGCCATGGCGGGCCTAGCCGTTTTGGTCACTATCGTTTCGCTGTTCCTGTTTTCAGCGCTAATCCGTACGGGCAACTGGCCGAACCGCGGGACTGCGTTCAACGTCTGGATCAACTTGCCGACCTTCGATCCGACCGCAGGCGGCGACGTTATCAAAAGGTTGGTCCGCGACGGACGCGTTAACGTTATCTTTGGAATTTCTAGTCCATTTGTTATCCCGGCAGTGGCGGTCATGGGGGCGAACCAATTGCAGATCCCCGTGCAGGCCTCGTCGCAAACCATGGTCTGGGCCGTAACGCTATGGATGTTCCTCCCTTTGAGCCTCGTGATGCGCGGCATGGCGATGCTGCGGATTGCGCGGATGATCCGAGCACGCCGCGCGCGCCTTATCGCCAGCGTCGAGGCCGACGCACCCGGTTCAGCTGTGCCCTCTTAGTCAGTCTGGTCGCCGGGCTGCCGGCCTTGGCCGACCCCCTTCGTCTAGCGAGCTTCCACACCGATCTATCTGGGCGCGGGCCCGGCACAGTCCTGCGTGACATCTTGCGTTTGGAAGACGTGCCTGCCGCAACGATCGACATCATCGTTGAGGCGCGGGCCGACATTCTCGCCCTGCAGGACATCGATTTCGACGCCGGGCATGCAACCGTCACCGCCCTTCAATCCGCATTGACCGAGCGCGGGCTAGATTACCCGCACGTCGTTTCCCTGAGGCCCAATTCCGGATGGCCCACTGGGCAGGATATCGACGGCGACGGGCGCACCGACGGGCCACGCGACGCGCATGGATATGGGCGCTTCAACGGTGAAGGCGGTATGGCCGTGCTGTCCCGCCATCCTATCGGTGAGGTGCGCGACTTTTCTCAACTTTTGTGGCGTGACCTGCCAGATGCAAGTGCCGCCGATGTAACGCCCGAGGAGGCCTTGGCAGTTCTGCGGCTGCATTCCGTTGCAGCGTGGGATGTCGAGGTGCTGGTTGAGGGGCAGCCTTTCCACATCCTTACATCCCATGCATCTGCACCTGTCTTCGATGGCCCCGAGGATCGCAACGGGCTGCGCAATGCGGACGAGTTGCGGTTTTGGCACTTGTATCTGGATGGCGAATGGTCCCCGTCAGGCGAGCCCTTCGAGGCAGAGCATTTCGCCTATCTGGGTACGCTCAACCTCGACCCCGAGCGCGGCGAAGGGCGACGCTACGCCCTTCTCGATCTTTTGTCTCACTCCGCCCTGCAAGACGCCGCGCCGACCAGTCCTTTCGGCCCCGCAACCGCAGATTGGGCCGATCCCACGCCCGGTGATCTGCGGGTCGACTATGTTCTGCCTGCCCGATCCCTGACTGTCGTGGCGTCGGGGGTGATCTGGCCAGAGGAAGGACCATTGGCGGAAGCGGTAGCTCAGGCCTCGGACCACCGGTTGGTTTGGGTCGACGTCGATTTCTGAAGCAGGGGTGCGCAGGCCTTTTGAAGGGCCTCCTTGAGGGGCGTATGCGGAACCGTTGGCAGACTCTGCGCGAGGGCCTGACCATTGCCTTGGTGCGGGCGGCGCCAGAGGTAGCGCATCTCGACCAAGTGCTTGGCCTCAGCCCAGAAGGGCCGCATCAGGTGGATTGGCATCCAGGACATGACCTTTGCCTTAACGGGCTGGCCCGTCGCAGCTTGAACCGCTTGAGCAAGCTCAGCACCGGTCAGCGTGTAGCCCTCGAACATGTAGTCGCTGAACAGCGGTAAGGATTCCAGGCGGTCCGCCAACATTGCTCCGGCCTCAGTGAGATCGGGCAAGTAGGCCCAGGCGTGGGGCCGGTCCAGCGGGCCGGGATAGCTGAAGCGGCCTTTGGCGATCTTGGCGGCGATGATCTTATGCAGCCAGTTTTCAGAGGTTTCGGTGTCAATGTAGTCGCCTGCGCGCAGGATGATCGTCTTCACGCCGGCGTCGCGGTACGCCGCCTCCAACTGGCGGCGGATGTGGCCGAGGGAATTTGTCGCGCGGTGGGGTGTGTCGGGGCCGATGATCGCGGGGAGGTCCTCGCCAAATACATAGACATTGCCGGGGATCAGAACGGCGGCGCCGGAGGATTTGGCGGCGGCGATGACTTGCTTGGTCAGGTCAGGAACCAAGACGGCCCATTTGGAATAGGGTGGGTTCCAGGCGTTGACGATCAGGTCCGCGCCCTCGGCGGCTTGAACGAGGTCATCTTTGGCGCGGTTGAAAGGGCGGACGGTCCAGCCGTGGCGGGTGAGGGCGTCTGCCATGTGGCGGCCGAAGCGGCCGGTGGCGCCGAGGATGAGGGCGGTTTTGGACATGGGGTTCTCCATCGGTTGAGGTCTCCCGTATCACGTTGATCATTCATCCGTGAATGGCAATTGACTGTTTTTTGAGGTTCGCTATTCATTTTTGAATGGCACATGATTTTGACTGGCCCATGCTGCGCGCCATATTGGCGGTGGCGGAAGAGGGCACGATGACCGGGGCGGCGAAGGTTCTGGGCACCAGCCAGCCCACCATCAGCCGCCTGATCCGCGCCGCCGAAGAGGTGGCGGGGGATTACCTGTTTTGGCGGGATGAGACGGGGTTCACCCCCAGCGAGTTCTGCGAAAGCCTGATCGCCGAGGCGCGGGACATCCGCGATGCCCTACGGCGTGCCTCGCTGAAAGTGGCGGGGGAGCAGCCGGGGCTGGAAGGGCGCGTGCGGGTCACGGCCTCGGTCTTCGTCACGACGCATATCCTGCCGCCGATCCTGGCGGATATTCGGGCGAAGTATCCGAGCATCAGGCTGGACGTGGTGGCGACGGACTCGACGGAAAACCTGCTGTTCCACGAGGCCGACATCGCGCTGCGCATGTACCGGCCCACGCAGCTGGACACTGTTACGGTGCATCTGGGGGATTTGCCCTTGGGCCTTTATGCGAGCCGCTCGTTTATTGAGACCAATGGGATGCCGACATCGGTGGACGACCTGCGCGATCACGGCATGGTCGGCTATGACCGCGACGACCGCATCATCCGCGCGATGCGCGAGATGGGGATGCTTGTGACGCGCAACTGGTTCACGGTGACGACCGACGATCAGGTGGCCTATTGGCAGTTTGTGCTGGCCGGATGCGGCGTTGGCGTGGGGCAGGGGGTGGTGGCTGAGCGGTCGCCGGACGTGGTGCAGGTGATGCCGGAGTTGGAATTGCCGAGTTTGCCGGTGTGGCTGACGGCGCATCAGCGGCTGCGGCACCAGCCAAGGGTCGCGGCGGTTTGGGAGATGCTGGCGGATGGGGTTGGTGGGGTGTGTGGGTGAGGGTTTCAAAAAATCAACGACCGCGACAAGAAATTGCGCCAACCCGAGCTTATCGCAAGATGACGCGTTTCAGATAAAGACTAACATTCCTTCAGACCACGGTCGGTGCGTTTCAAACGCCTCCTACGGGCCTTCTCGCCAGATAGCTTCAAATAGTCCTTGTCCCTCTTGCATTCCGAACGATGATATTCATCCCCCATTGACCATCTTAGGTCATTGTCACCAAACCCCAGCGTTACTCCTCTGTAGTTCGGCCCGTATTCAACTGCCCATTCGGCTTTGAACTTTTCCATAGTTTTCCACTCATGTTGCTCGAGTTCGTTATCTTCATAGCCTTCGTCCCAAGGCTTGCGGCCATAGGCATCCCATCCGTCACCCCCGCCACCCTCAAACCCAACGAAGGTGGTGCCACCGCCGTGGATGTGGCGGGGGTCAGGCATAAACAAATAGCCATCTCCCAATTTGCGCCAATGCGTCGAGCGAAGGCGCTTCTCTGGATAGAGCCACTCTTTTTTTTGAGCGGCTATGTATCGGTAAGCGCTCTTCTTGGTAATGTAGTTGATCTCAACAACCTCTTCCTCTGAAAGAAACCGATGGTGTTGAATGTCCAAAATGTTGAACAATGAGGGCTGGCGAAAGTATCGCGGGTTTGGACGCAGTTTGCGTGGGTTCTGAAATGGATCGCGGACCCAAGCCAGATTCGTAAGGATAAGCACCTTGTCCAGCGACAGGGGAAAATAGGTATGTGTTGCGACCATCCGAATGTCGGGATCGTTGAAACCTGAGCACCATTTTGAGGCGGGGAAACATTCCCGGTTGTAGGCGACTACTGGATGATCAGAGATAATGAACTTGGTAGGCGATTGGCTGGCATCAGCAATTTGCCACACCGCTTCACCCCATATGTTGCAGAAAATGTTCTGAATACGCTGCATACCAACCAGCGTTTCATTCTTTCCAATTCCACCTAGTACGGAGCGCAGCCATGCCAAACCTTTCGGAGTCCGCAATTTCTGTACGCTCATATAAGGTACTAAGATATTGAAGGCGTCGTTAGATGCAGAATTAAATTCGAAATTGGCGAAATGCGTCACCGCTCCAGGGGCTGCATTGTCTAGATATCCGAAGAAGAATTTCTCAATGTCCCGGTTTTCGATTCCGCCCCAATTCGTTGTGTAGAGGTCATCTTGAGCGAAACAACGAGAAGGTCCCCAATGGAGTAGCGCACGCCTAGAAAATTTGTGCCCGTCAAACGTGACCTGTTCAGGGTTAAGATCAAGATACCATTGCTTGCCTTGACCGTTTGGCAGGAAACGCTTCTGGTACCATTCAGGCACGTAGTGATTGTGTTTGTAGCATTGTGACATGGGACACCTATATTTGTCACTTCGCACTGGATGTTCAATATGATTGTTCTTGATTTGTTCGCGTGATCTAAATTGCCAATCTGAAAAACTTGCTCTGTCGCTTACTTTTCCCCAGCGGGTTAACAGCGGGCTTGCCCGCCCCGCCATCGACGGGCCTGTCCGGGGCCCGGCGATTTGGTTGGGCTGGGTGCTCCGTTCATTAGGTGGGATGGTTGGGCGGCCATAAAGTGCCACGCGGATTCTGTTGGTTCGCCGGTCCCAGGCCCGTCGATGGCGGTGCTTAGTGCGGGGTGGTTGTCGTTGGATGGTGGATTGCACTTACCCTACGGGTGTCGCAGTGGTGGTCGTTTCTTGAACTTCCCGACGCGGCGAGATACCCGGTGCGCAACATCTCAACAAAGGAACCGCACCCATGTCCGACCGCAGCTTGCTTATCCTTCCCGGTGACGGGATTGGCCCCGAGGTGATGGCTGAGGTCCGCAAGGTGATCGACTGGTTCGGCTCGGCGCGCGGGATCGGGTTTACGGTGTCGGAGGGGCTCGTCGGGGGGGCCTCGTATGATGCGCATGGGACGCCTCTGACGGACGAGACGATGGCGCGGGCGCAGAGGGTGGATGCGGTGCTGCTGGGTGCCGTTGGCGGGCCTGCCTATGACGATCTGGATTTCAGCGTGAAGCCGGAGCGGGGGTTGTTGCGGTTGCGCAAGGAGATGGACCTTTATGCGAACCTGCGCCCGGCGCAGTGCTTTGATGCGCTGGCGGATTTCTCGTCGCTGAAACGCGATATCGTCTCGGGCCTCGACATCATGATCCTGCGGGAGCTGACCTCGGGTGTGTATTTCGGGGAGCCGCGGGGCATCCATAAGGAAGGCAATGAGCGCGTGGGCGTGAACACGCAGCGCTATACGGAGAGCGAGATTGCGCGGGCGGCGCGGTCTGCGTTCGAGCTGGCGCGGCGGCGGTCGGGCAAGGTCTGTTCCATGGAGAAGGCCAACGTGATGGAGAGCGGCATCCTGTGGCGGGATGTGGTGAACGAGGTCCACGCAGCGGAATATGGCGATGTGGAGCTGTCGCATATGTATGCGGACAATGGCGCGATGCAGTTGGTGCGGGCGCCGAAGCAGTTTGACGTGATCCTGACGGATAACCTGTTTGGCGATATCCTGAGTGATTGCGCGGCAATGCTGACGGGGTCGTTGGGGATGCTGCCGTCTGCGAGTTTGGGGGCGCCGATGGAGAATGGGCGACCCAAGGCGCTGTATGAGCCGGTGCATGGCTCCGCGCCGGACATCACGGGGCAGGGCAAGGCGAACCCGATTGCGTGCATCCTGAGCTTTGCGATGGCGCTGCGCTATTCGTTCGACTTGGGCGACGAGGCGACGCGGCTGGAGCAGGCGGTGGAGCAGGTGCTGGCCGATGGGCTGCGCACGGCGGACCTGATGGGGCCGGAGGGTGGCACGCCTATTTCGACGTCCGAGATGGGTGACGCGATCATCGCGAAGCTGGCTGCGTGAGTGAGCTGAGCGTCCGTCCGTTTGCGCCTTCGGACGCGGATGGGTTCCTGACGCTCTACCGTGATTGCCTGACCCACTATGGCGTTGGCCCTGCCCGACCAGACGTTGAGGCGGAGATATTGGCTGATTTGTCCGCCGCGCGCGGGATGTCAGCCAGCCTCGCGTGGCGCGGGTGTGAGCCGCTTGGTTTCAGCACATGGGTCCGCGTCTATCCGGCGATGGATGGGGTCGCGGTATACCTCAAGGAGCTTTACGTGATCTCTGGGGCGCGCGGTCTTGGCGTCGGCAAGTTGCTGATGCGGGACCTGGCAGAGACAGCCCTACGGATCGGGGCGGTGCGTCTGGAATGGGGAAGTTTTCAGCCTGATGCGTTGAAATTCTACGACGCTTTGGGGGCGCCCCGGAAAGACAAGGTGCATTATTCGGTCGCTGCCGGGGATTTGCACTCGTTCGCGCAGTAGGTAGTGTGGCGGCATTCAAACCTTGAGGATCATTTCATGTTTCGTTTTGCTTTCGCGCTTTGCCTGCTTGCCACGCCCCTTCATGCCAACGGATATGCCGTAGGCGACACGTTCGAGGACCCGATGGTTCTTGCGACCGAGGTCTTCGAAGGCTTCCTTTCGGAAGAGGAGGGGAATCCGGGGATCGAGGTAAATGTAAGCGTCGATTTCTTCGGGAACATGACGATCCTGGTGGCCGAGACGGGCTTTGCCGATGACTCGGTTCGGGGGGTGCGCAACCAGTATGTGCTGGAGCCGGGCGAGGATGGGGTCTGGACGTTGATCTACACGCATCAGCAGCAGCTTTGCTATCGCGGCGCGAATACCGTGACCTGGCAGGATGGCCTCTGCGTCTGACACACAAGGTTCTGCATGTCTGCTTCGCTTCGTGGATCCTTTCTGGCGCTTTTGGCGTTTGGCATATTCGCCACCCATGACGTGATCATCAAATATCTGGGCGGCTCCTATGCGCCGTTCCAGATCGTGTTCTTCTCGGTCCTGTTCGGCTTTCCGTTTGTGACATTCATGCTGCTCCGGGACGCGGCAGAGGCGAACCTGATCCCGAAACATCCGTGGTGGATCGCCAGCCGCACCTTGGCGGCTGTCATCACGGGGTTCTGTGCGTTTTACGCGTTCTCTGTCCTGCCGCTGGCGCAGACCTATGCGATCCTCTTTGCGTCGCCGCTGCTGATCACTCTGCTGGCGATCCCGATGCTGGGGGAGAAGGTCGGCTGGCGGCGAACACTGGCGGTTTTCGTGGGCTTGGGCGGCGTGTTGGTGGTGCTGCAACCGGGTCAGACCGAGCTGGCCCTGGGCCACGCTGCAGCATTGGTTGCCGCGATCTGTGGGGCTTTCGCGTCGCTTGTGGTGCGCAAGATTGGGCGGGAAGAACGCTCAGTCGTACTGATCCTGTACCCAATGGTGGCGAATTTCATCCTGATGGGGGCGGCAATGCCCTTCGTCTACCAGCCGATGCCGGGGCTTGATCTGGGGGCTTTGGCGGTGATCGCCGCGCTCGCCCTTTTGGCTACCTTCTGCCTGATCCGGGCCTACAACATGGCCTCGGCCGTGATGGTCGCGCCGATGCAATATTCGCAGATCTTGTGGGCCACTTTGTTCGGCGTCCTGCTGTTCGATGAAGGACTGAATTGGGCGACAGTGACAGGATCGGCGATCATCATCGCCTCGGGCATCTACATCGTGCTGCGTGAAGACAAAGGCGGCGGATCCGCGAATACACCGGTTTTGCGCACACGTTCGCGGCTTGGAACGCCGGGCGGACCGCGCATCGCGCCGTTCGTGAATGACGAGAACCGGGGCCCGCAGGGTTCGACGGATACGGAGTGAGACCTCTTGCCAAGCGCACGCGCCCTCGCTATTCCGCGCGGCACGGTCGGGCTGTGGCGCAGCCTGGTAGCGCACCTGCTTCGGGAGCAGGGGGTCGGAGGTTCGAATCCTCTCAGCCCGACCAGATCTTCCTCGGCACCCCAATTGAAGCCTTAGGAAAGGTCGAAAGATGCATGCCCTTCTAGATCAAGCCACCATTGATGCGTTTCAGACGGACGGCGTTTGCGTTGTGCGGGGTCTGTTTGCTGACCATGTGGAAACGATCCGTGACGGGATCGGACGGAATATGGACGCGCCGGGGCCCTATGCGGCGGAGAACCTGAAGGCCGGGGAGCGCGGGCGGTTCTTTGACGATTATTGCAATTGGCAACGTATCCCCGAGATCGAGGATGTGATCCGGTCATCTCCTGCGGCGGAGGTTGCGGCAGATCTGATGGTGTCGACCACGGCGCAGTTGTTCCATGACCATGTGCTGGTGAAAGAGCCGGGCACATCCAAGCCCACGCCTTGGCATCAGGATGGGCCCTATTACTTCGTGGGCGGGCAACAGACAGCCAGCTTTTGGGCGCCCGTCGATCCGGTAGTAGATGCGTCCCTAAGGTGCGTTGCAGGGTCTCATTTATGGGCAAAGCCAGTGCTTCCGACGCGTTGGTTGAACGAGGACAATTTCTATCCGGACGAGGGCGCCTATATGCCCGTGCCCGACCCGGATGCAGAGGGCATGGATATCCGCGAATGGGCGCTGGAGCCGGGGGATGCGGTGGCCTTCAACTACTGGATCCTGCATGGCGCGCGGGGGAACACCACCGACCAGCGACGACGTGCCTTGTCGCTGCGGTTTGTGGGGGACGATGCGCGGTATGTGGAGCGGCCAGGCAAGACGTCGCCGCCCTTTCCGGGGCATGGGATGCAGGGCCGGTGACCCTTTGCGGGAAGATTGGTTTCCGGTGATCTTCCAACGGGGCTGATGCCGCCCGTGCGGGAATGCGGGGTTGCATTGCGGCCTGATCCCGACAAAAACGCCAAGGATTATGGCAAAGCGTTTCCGCACCCCATCCGCCTTTCGGCTTGGCAGCCTGTCCTGGCTGATTGCGGGCATGTGTCTGCTGCCGATGTTTGCGGCGGCTTTGGCGGCCTTCACCGGTGGGTTCGAGACGTTTGCCGGTCTCTGGAACAGTGTGCTGGACGATTTCGCGATTGCGACGGCGTGGCTGATCGTTCTGGTAGGCACGGGAACCGCCGTGATCGGGACAGGTTCGGCCTGGTTGGTAACCGCAACACGGTTTCCCGGGCGGCGGGTGCTTGAGATTGCGCTGGCCCTGCCCTTGGCCTTTCCGGCTTACGTGTTGGCCTATGCCTATACGGACTTCCTTGATCATCCCGGCTGGGTGCAGACGACGCTGCGCGACCTGACGGGCTGGGGCCCGCGCGACTATTGGTTCCCCGAGATCCGGTCGCTCGGCGGGGCGGCGGCGATGCTGACGCTTGTGTTGTATCCCTATGTCTATTTGCTGACCCGGGCGGCGTTCCTGCAGCAATCGGCGACCGCCTATATTGCGGCCAGGACGCTGGGGGCGAGTTCGTGGGCTGCGTTTTTCCGCGTGAGCCTGCCTATTGCGCGCCCCGCCATTGCGGGCGGTGTGCTGCTGGCGCTGATGGAAACCTTGGCCGATTACGGGACGGTGTCGTATTTCGGTGTGCGCACCTTTGCGACCGGCATCTATCAGGCCTGGTATTCCTTCTTTGACCGCAGTGCCGCGGCACAGTTGGCGTTGTGCCTACTGGTAATCGCGCTGGTGATTGCCGCATTGGAGCGGCGGCAGCGCAAGGACCAGCGGCATCATGCGGCCGGACGGCGGTTTGAAGCGATGCAGAGCGTGGACCTGAGCGGATGGCAAAGCGTGGGTGCGATTGCGTTTTGCGGTTTGCCGGTGCTGTTGGGATTTGTCCTGCCGGTCGGGTTGCTGTTGGAGCTTGGGTGGAACTCCTTCGATAATCTGTTGACGGAGCGGTACCTCGGCTTCCTGCGGAACTCCGTCGTTTTGGCCCTGATCGCGGCGGTGGTGACGGTTTGTGCGGCGGTGGTGCTCGGCTTCAACGCGCGCCTGCATCCGACGCGAGCGGCCAAGGCGTCGGTCCGCGTGGCGGGGCTGGGCTATGCCGTACCGGGCGGCGTGATCGCTGTGGGGCTGCTCGTGCCCTTTGCGGCGTTCGACAATGCCTTGGATGCGTTCATGGAGGCGCGGTTCGGGATTGATACGGGACTGCTGATCACGGGGTCGATCTGGCTGCTGGTTGCGGCCTATGCGGTGCGGTTCATGGCCGCGGCATTGAGTGCCTATGATGCGGGTTTGAGTACGATCAATCCGAATGTGGACGCCGTCGCGCGCACGTTGGGGCGCACGCCGCGCAGCATGTTGCGGGGGGTGCATTTGCCGATCCTGCGGCCTTCGATCCTGACGGGGTTGCTGATCGTTTTTGTGGACGTAATGAAAGAGCTTCCTGCCACACTGATCATGCGACCGTTCAATTACGACACGTTGGCGGTGCAGGCGCATCGTCTGGCATCGGACGAGCGGTTGGGCGAGGCGGCGGTGCCATCGCTGGTCATTGCCGCCGTCGGGTTGTTGCCTGTGGTGGTGCTGTGCGTCGGTTTGGGCCGGGAACGGAGCGGCAAGCGCTTCGTCCCAGAGCCAGTGACCTAGCGATGCAAAAGAAAAATGCAGTTTCGGTTTTGGAGTTCGAGTAACGCATTCGTGCGCATTATCTCATCATCAAAACCCGGTGAATAGATTTGCTCGTTCGCCACTTCCTGTGCCGCTTCAAAAACTCTGCCAGCTATGAAATCGTGACTTGGACCGCTCAACCGCCAAGTAACGCCAATTGGTGTCACTGAATTGGCCTCCTCGGGATCGATCGACCCATCGGAAAGACCGTCCAGAAACGAGAGCAGTCGGTTGTGACCAAACGAGAATAATTCCTCTTGGAGCGACTCATCCTCTGCATGTTCGGCGTAGACCGAGCAAGTGAACGCAGACCAAGCTAACCTTCCGTCAAGAGCTTCCTGGGCATTGCTTGGTGAAACGACAGCAGCAGCAGAGACAGAGAATGCAGCCAGTATTCTTGGCATCACATCAACTCGCGCACATCCGTCAGCTTGCCGGTCACAGCCGCTGCTGCGGCCATGGCGGGGGACATCAGGTGGGTGCGTCCGCCACGACCTTGGCGGCCTTCGAAATTCCGGTTGGACGTGGCGGCGCAACGCTCACCCGGCTGAAGTTGGTCGGGGTTCATGGCGAGGCACATGGAACAGCCCGCGAGGCGCCATTCGAAACCGGCTTCCTTGAAGATGTCGGCAAGGCCCTCCTCTTCCGCCTGCGCGCGGACGAGGCCGGAGCCGGGCACGACCATGGCGCGTTTCACGGCGACCTTCTTGCCCTTGAGGATCTCGGCGGCGGCGCGGAGGTCTTCGATGCGGCCATTGGTGCAGGAGCCGATGAAGACGGTGTCGATTTCCACATCCCGCAGAGCGGTGCCCGGGGTCAGGCCCATATAGTCGAGCGAGCGCGCGGCGGCGTCGACTTTGCCGCCTGTGAAGCTGTCTGGCGCGGGGACGTCAGCGGTGATCGGCAGGACGTCCTCGGGCGAGGTGCCCCAGGTGACGACTGGTGCAATGTCTTCGCCGCGGATCGTGACGACCTCGTCCCAATGGGCGTCGTCGTCGGAATAGAGGGTCTTCCACCACGCAAGTGCTGCTTCCCACTGCGCACCTTTCGGGGCGTGGGGGCGGCCCATGCAGTATTCAAACGTCTTCTCGTCGGGCGCGATGATGCCCGCACGTGCGCCGCCTTCGATGGCCATGTTGCAGACGGTCATGCGGCCTTCCATGGACAGATCGCGGATCGCTTCGCCCATGTATTCGATCACGTAGCCGGTGCCGCCGGCGGTGCCGGTCTTGCCGATGACGGACAGGGTGATGTCCTTGGCCGTGACGCCGGGCGCGAGTTTGCCCGTGATCTCGACCTTCATGTTCTTGGACTTCTTCTGGATCAGCGTTTGTGTGGCCAGCACATGCTCAACCTCGGACGTGCCGATGCCGTGGGCCAGCGCACCGAATGCGCCGTGGGTGGCTGTGTGGCTGTCGCCGCAGACGACGGTCATGCCCGGCAGCGTCCAGCCCTGTTCCGGGCCGACGATGTGCACGATGCCTTGGCGCACGTCCGTCACCGGATAGTAGTGGATGCCGAAGTCCTTGGCGTTCTTGTCGAGGGCGGCGACCTGAATGGCGCTGTCCTCGGTCATGTTCTCGGGGTTCTCGCGGCCCGGTGTGGTCGGCACGTTGTGATCCGGTACTGCGATGGTCTTGTCCGGCGCGTGGACCTTGCGGCCCGCCATGCGGAGGCCTTCAAAAGCCTGCGGCGAGGTCACTTCGTGTACGAGGTGGCGGTCAATATAGAGAAGGGAGGTGCCGTCTTCGGCCTCATGCGCCAGATGGGCATCCCAGATTTTGTCGTAGAGTGTCTTGCCGGTCATGGGGTTGGTCCTTTGTCCGGATGTGTTGGGCTGGTCGAATATCGGATCGTTTGGGGGCTCTATAGCCCGCCCAACCGCGAGGCGCGGACACCGTGGAAGCGCCAAGGGAGGCGCGCGCGGTCGCCGATATCGAAGAAGCTGATCATGGCCGAGGGGATTACACCCGCACGGCAGGCTTGCCAAGGTGGCCCTGCGCGCGGCTATGGTGGAAAAAACGGGCAGCGGAGCAGGCATGGACCCCGAGATCGAGCAACCAACAGACGCCGAAGCCGTGGAAGCCGCGCTGGGGGAGATCAACAGCCTGTGGGAACAGGGGCTTTCCTTTGCGGAAAGCCTTTTGCGGCCGTGGAACGCGTATCAAGTTGGTATCGCGCTTGCTGTCCTTGTGGCGGCTTACATCCTGCGCCGCGTGTTCGGGCCACGTGTGCGTGCATGGATGGCTGCACGCGAAGGCTGGCCCACATGGCGGATGCGCATCCTTGTGGTGATCCACACCCGCCTTCAGATGATTTTCTTCGTGGCGTTGATCTGGAGCGTGGTTCTGGTGATGCGCGAAGTGACGTGGCCATCCCGCACCTTCCTTTTGACCATCATTGCCGAACTGGCAACGGCCTGGCTGTTTGTGGCGTTTGCGACGCGTCTGATCCGGTCGAACCTGCTGCGGACGATCGTACGATATGGGGCTTGGGTCTTTGTGACACTGGCGATCCTGAACCTCCAGGATGAAGCGGCGGCGATCCTTGATTCCGTTGGGTTCAACCTGGGGGAGGCGCGGCTTTCTTTGCTGACCTTGCTTCAAGCACTGCTGATCGTTGCGGCTTTGGTCACAGTGGCGCGCTTCCTAACCGGGAGCGCTACGAACCGGATCGAGCGGAATGACGAAATCTCGCCCTCGATGCGGGTGCTGGCGATCAAATTCATGCAGGTCGCCTTTTACGGGGTCGCTGTCTATGTCGGCCTTCGGCTGACGGGAATTGATCTGACCGGGCTTGCGGTCTTGTCGGGTGCGATTGGTGTGGGCCTAGGTTTTGGCCTGCAAAAGGTGGTGTCAAACCTCGTTTCCGGGGTGATCATCCTGCTCGACAAGTCGATCAAACCGGGGGATGTGATTTCCCTTGGAGAGACGTTCGGGTGGATCCAGACGCTTGGCGCGCGATATGCGAGCGTCGTGACGCGGGACGGGAAGGAATATCTGATCCCGAACGAGGACTTGATCACCAATCAAGTGGTGAACTGGTCCCATTCGAACGATTTCGTTCGCCTCGATATCTATTTCGGGACGGCCTATGGCGATGATCCGCACAAGGTGCGGCGCTTGGCGATTGAGGCTGCGCAGGGCGTTGACCGAGTGCTGAGCAATCGGCCGCCCGTTTGTCATATCGTCGGGTTCGGCGACAGTTCAGTCGACTATATCCTGCGGTTCTGGATACAGGATCCAACCGGCGGCCTGACCAACATTCGCGGCAATGTTTACCTGGCGCTTTGGGATGCATTCCAAGAGCATGGTATCAGCATTCCGTTCCCGCAGCGGGAGGTCAAAATGCTGAATGACAGGCCCGAACTGGGGGATTAGAGGCTTTTTGTCGTCGCCAGCATCTTCGGATCGAGCTTGAGTTCGATGATGTGCAGGCCGCCGGAGTGCGTTGAGGTGTAGGCATCCGCGAACTGATCATTGGATGTGATCACATGGCCGGTCCCGCCATAGGCTTGGGCCAATGTCGCGTAATCGGGGTTGAAGAGATCGGTGCCTGAGACGCGCCCGGGATAGGTCTTTTCCTGATGCATGCGGATGGTGCCGTAGCGCCCGTTGTTGGCGACAATCACGGTGATGTCGGCATCGTACTGGCGGGCGGTAGACAGCTCTTGAATGGTCATTTGCAGGCAGCCATCGCCTGCAAGGCAGATAACGGGGCTTTGCGGGTTCTGGAGCTTGGCGGAGACGGCGGCAGGCAGGCCGTAGCCCATCGAGCCCGATGTCGGCGCGACCTGCGTACCGTATTGGCGAAAGCGGTAGTAGCGGTGCAGAAAGGCGGCATAGTTGCCCGCGCCGTTGGTGATGATTGTATCAGGGCTGGCATTGTCCCGGAGCCATGTGATGACATGCTCCATCTGCACATCGCCGGGTGTGGCTTGGGGCTGTTGCCAGGCCTCGTAAGCCGCGCGTGCCTCGGCTGCGCCTTTGTCAGGCTGCGGGGCAATGGCTTCGACCAATTGATGGAGGATGGCATTTGGAGGAGCGGCCACGGCGTAAGTGGCGGGGTAGGTCTTGCTGATCGCGTCGGCGTCGGGGTGAACCTGGAGGATGGCGGGGGCTTTGGCCGGATCCAGAAGTGTGAAATCGGCGGTGGTGATATCGTTGAGCTCCGCGCCCAGAAGCAGGATGCAATCGGAGGTTGCTAGGCTTGCGCCGAGGGCGGGGTTCATGCCGACGCCGAAATCGCCTGCGTAGTTTGGGTGATCGTTGTCGATATAGTCCTGTCGCCGAAATGTGACGCCGATGGGAGCACGTAAGCGTTCGGCCAGAGCCTCAGCGCTTTTGCGATCGGTGTCGGACCATTGGGAGCCACCACAGATGATCAACGGGCGTTCGGCTTGCTGCAGCATCTGGGCAAAAGGCACGACCATGTCGGGATGGACAGACGGCATGGCTCGCGCGCCGGGGCGCATTTCGGGCGGATCGGTCATGGCCGACAGGATGTCTTCGGGAAGGGCCAGAACCACAGGGCCGGGCCGCCCGGACTGCGCAATGGCGAACGCGCGGTCGATGTATTCGGCAAGACGATCCGTGCGCTCTACCTCCGCCGACCATTTGACGAGGGGGCCGAAAAAGGCGCGGTAATCAACCTCCTGAAACACGCCGCGATCCCGGTGCTTGAGGGGGATTTGACCCACAAAGCAGACCATCGGCGTGGCGTCATGCATGGCGATATGCAGGCCCGCACTGGCATTGGTCGCCCCCGGCCCGCGCGTGACGAACAGGACGCCGGGCTGGCCCGTCATCTTGCCATGGGCTTCGGCCATCATGGCCGCGCCACCTTCCTGGCGGCACACAATATTCGGGATGTCCGCATCATGCAGGCCGTCGAGGGCGGCAAGGAAGCTTTCGCCGGGAACGGAGAACACACGTGCGACCCCGTGCATCGCAAGACGCTGCGCCAAAATCATTCCGCCATGGAGTTTGGTCATACCCGCCCCGTGCCCTAAGTGCCGTTCAACCGATTTGTGTGGCGGAGAAACGAATATGTCCAGCGGAAGACTATTGGGGATTTGCGGATCGCTGCGCGCAGCCTCGCTGAACCGCAAGCTGATGATGGAGGCGAAGGCGGCCTTTGATCCCGAGCTCTTCGAGGATGGGGATTTGCGGCTACCGCTTTATGACGGGGATCTGGAGGCCTCGGAGGGTATTCCAGAGGCTGTTCAGCGCCTGTCTGACCAGATTGCGGCGGCAGACGCGGTGGTGATTGCAGGGCCGGAATACAACAAGTCGATCTCAGGTGCGCTGAAAAACGCACTTGATTGGGTCAGCCGGACCAAGGGCAATCCTTGGAAGGGTAAGCCCGTTGCACTGATGTCGGCGGCGGCGGGGCGCTCGGGTGGGGAGCGGGGCCAGTTGATGATGCGCGAAAGCCTCGTGGCCTTTCAGCCAAGGCTTTTGACCGGACCGGAAGTGTTGGTCGGGGCTGCTGCGGATCAGTTTGAGGGGGAGCGGTTGGTCAACCCGATCAACCGCAAGGCTCTTGAAGGGCTGATGGCAGCTTTGCGCGAAGCGGCAGGGCTTTAGAGACTTGCCTCGGGGCGGAAGCTTTCGGGGATGCGGTTGTGACCGTCGAGGATCAGATCGGCCAGCATCTCAGCCACCACAGGTGCCATGGCGAGGCCGATCTTGAAGCCCCCGTTCGCGATATAGGCATTGGGCCGCGTCGGATGCCGGCCCACCATGGGCGCCCGGCTTCGCACGCGGGGGCGGAGTCCGGCCCAACGTTGGATCACAGGCGCGTCGGCCAACACTGGAACGGCATTGCGGGCGGCTTCGATTAACGGGTCAAGCTGCGCATCGGTGCTGGTGGGATCGTCGAATTCCCGCTCGGTCGTGGAGCCGATGGCGACCGTCCCATCCGAATGGGGCACGATGTGGAGGCCATCTGCAAAGATTTGCGGAGCATTCGGCAGGGAGCATTGGAGCAGCGCCGCCTGCCCCTTGATGGGTGCCCCAATGGATTTCCCAAGCTCCGCGGACATCTCCTCAAGATCGGCGGCACCTGTCGCCCAGATTTCGAGAGGCGTTGATTCTGCTTGCGGCACGATTGGCACGCCCTGCGCCTTGAGGGCTATGGATAGGCTCAAACAGGCTAGTTTGGGATGAATTCGGGCTGTCAGAGTGTCGTGTATGACCATCCCGGTTGGAGAGGACACGAGAACGCCAAGCTGATCCGCTGGCACGACCTGCCAAGTGTAGCGGCCGTGCCAAAGCGAAACCGATGTCGCTGCCCTTTCATGGGCTAGTGCGATGGCGGCCTCATCAGCAAGCGGCTGGATGCGCCCGGTGCGCCCGTAGCCGGGATCGGTGCCGGCGACGGAGGAAATCTCAGCCCATAACGCCTCGGCCCGATCCAGCGCGTCGAACTGCATCGCCTTTTTGGGGTTCCAATTTTCTGGGACATGGGGGGCAAGTGCACCAACTATGCCACCGGAGGCCCCTGCCGCCACGCCATTCGGGTCGACCACTTGCACCGACGCGCCGCGTTCGGTCAGTACCCAGGCACACATCAGGCCCATAATGCCCGCGCCCCTGATTGTAATGTCAGCCATTGAAACTTCCCACACCTTGGCAGATCGTCCGCCGGTCAGGTGATAGGGCGCGACATGGATCAGGACCAGCACAAGATCGAATGGCGGGGGGATGTTCCCGTCTCGGCCCGGTTCGATGATCCGTACTATTCGCTCGACAATGGGCTTGAAGAAACGCAGTTCGTTTTCCTTGAGGGGAATGACTTGCCACAGCGGTTTCGGGACGGGTTTCATGTGGCCGAACTGGGCTTCGGGACGGGGCTCAACTTTCTGGCAACGCTGCACTGCTGGCGGGCCGCGCAGGTTGAGGGCGTGCTGCACTTCACCTCATTCGAGGCCTTCCCGATGCCGATGGACGACCTGAGGCAGGCGCTCGAAGCGTTTAAGGGGCTTCCGACGGGCGAGCTGACTACGGCCACCGGTCCGGATCTGCCGACATATCTTCACGGTTCAGATTTCACGCTTTCGATAATCCACGGCGATGCACGCGAAACGCTCAAGCCATGGGACGGGGCGGCGGATGCATGGTTTCTGGATGGGTTCGCGCCTGCAAAAAACCCTGAGATGTGGTCAGAAGCCTTGCTGGCTGAGGTTGGGCGGCACACCGCGCCGGGCGGAACATTTGCGACTTACACTGCGGTTGGCGATGTGAGGCGGGCCTTGGACACTGCCGGCTTTGAGGTCGAGCGCGTCCCCGGCTTTGGCCGGAAACGGCATATGACCAGGGGGCGGCTCAGATGACGGAAAATCCGCGCATCGGAATCCCCTTGATGATCGCAACGACTTTCGTGTTCGCCGCGCAGGACGGAATCAGCCGGCATCTTGCGGGTGAATACAACGTGCTGATGATCGTGATGATCCGCTACTGGTTCTTTGCGGCGTTCGTGATCGCTGTCGCCTCCCGCCAAGCGGGCGGTTTGGCGGCAGCCGCGCGGACAAGCCAGCCTTGGGTTCAGGGACTGCGTGGGGCCCTTCTGGCGATTGAAATCTGCGTCATGGTGGGCGCGTTTGTTTTGCTGGGGCTGGTGGAGGCGCATGCGATTTTCACCTGCTATCCGCTGCTAGTAGCCGCACTTTCAGGCCCTATTCTTGGGGAAAAGGTGGGGTGGCGGCGCTGGACCGCCATCGCAATCGGCTTTGTTGGGGTGCTGGTGATCCTGCAGCCGGGGGTCGCGGTGTTCTCTGTGGAAGCGCTTGTACCGCTCTGCTCCGCGTTTCTGTTCGCGCTCTACAATCTGCTGACCCGCTTTGCCGCGCGCAAGGACCGCGCAGCGACGAGCTTTTTCTGGACCGGCACCGTGGGCGCGGTTGTGATGACCTGCATTGGCATCTGGTTCTGGGAACCGATGAGCGGGCGTGACTGGATCTGGATGGGTATTCTGTGCGTCACCGGGGCCACCGGGCATTTCCTGCTGATCAAGACCTACGAATTTGCAGAAGCGTCCACCGTTCAACCCTTTGCATACCTTCAATTGGTTTTCGCATCGGCCATCGGGTTGGTGGTGTTTGGAGAGGATTTGGCGACCAACGTGGTCATTGGTGCGTGCATCGTGGTGGGCGCCGGGCTGTTTACCCTGTGGCGCGCCAGGGCCAAGGCGCAGACGTAATCACTCGGCGGCTGTCATATGGTCTTGTGATTTCAATTGACCAAGGACGGAAATGACCGAGTCACTCCAGACCGGAGCATTGGGTTGTGGGTGGGCCGCGGCCTCAACCAGGAACGCGGTTTCGGGCAAGGGTTTTGCGAAAATCACGGGGCTTTCGGGCAGCACGCTGACAAGGCCCGCACGCAAGACAGACAGCGCGAGCAAGCGCATCTTGTGGCCACCGGTTGTGGTCGCACGCATCGAGATACTGTCGTAACCGGACCGCGCCAATTGCCGGCCGATTGCGTCATAGCAATGCCGCGCGGCGAAGATGCCGGGACGAGCGCCAATCGGCAGGCGGCCAATACCGGGCTCGCTTCGGAGGTAGAGGCGGTTGGCTTCCGCCAGAAGGCGCTTGGTGAGGCGTTGGAGTTTTGGCGAGGGCTTGGGGTCGCCCATCACATCCTCGGGGCGTAGACCCATCTCCTCCAGCCAATCGGTGGGGAGGTAAAGCCGTCCGGCGCGCGCGTCTTCGCCCACGTCGCGTGCAATGTTCGTCAGTTGCATGGCGACGCCCAGATCGCAGGCACGGGCCAGCGCCTGTTCATCGCGCACCCGCATCAGGACGCACATCATCGCACCAACGGCGGAGGCCACGCGGGCGGAATAGGCCCGCAAGTCCGACAGGGTTGCATAGCGCCGCTCCATCCCGTCCCAGGCGAGGCCTTCAAGCAGGGCCTCAGGCAATGCGCGCGGCATGTCGAATTCTTCGATCATGGCGGTGAAGGCACGGTCTGTTGGCGTGTTGCGTGGTCGACCCTGATAGGCTGCATCGAGACGTTCTGACAGCGCAAGAACTGCCGCGGGTTTGTCATCGCCAAAGTCGACTTCATCATCGGCGCACCGGCAGAACGCATAAAGCGCGAGCGCCGGGTCGCGGACGGACGCGGGCAGAAGCTTGGAGGCCGCATGGAAGGAATAGGACCCTTCACGGATCGCAGCGCGGCAATGCTCCATATCTTTGGGATCGATCATAGGGTCACTCGGCAGCAAGGCGTTGGTCTGGTTGCACCATCGGGCGCGGGGCATCTGGAACAAGGTGGGTCAGCACTTCGGACGAGGTCACGACCGAAGGGATGCCGGCCCCCGGATGCGTACCCGCGCCGACCAGGAACAGGCCCGGCACCTCTTCCGAGATGTTGTGCGGGCGGAACCATGCGGATTGGAAAATGCGCGGCTCTAGCGAGAAACCGGCCCCGTGGGGGGAGCGGTAGCGCGAGACGAAGGTGTCGGGCGTGAAGATGTGGGACGCGCTCAGGTGATCCTCAAAGCCGGGGATCAGCTGGTCGTTGAGCACCCCGGCCAGCCGAGCGCGGTAGGTTTCGGTCATCTCTTCCCAGTCCACAGAACCGGCGCCATGCAGGTTTGGGACAGGAGACAGGGCGTAGAATGTGTCATCGCCAGCGGGCGCGGCACTCGGGTCGGACACCGTGGGCCGGTGTAGGTAGATCGACATATCCTGCGCCAGTTTGCGGCGGATGAAGATGTCATCCAGCAGGCCGTTGTAACGCGGACCGTTCAGGATGGTGTGGTGGCCCACATCGCCCCACTTGGCGCGTGTGCCCTTGGTGCCGAAATACCAGACAAACAGCCCCATGGACCAACGCGACCGGTTGAGACGCTTTGGCGTCCAGCGCTTTTTCTGATGCTTGGCCAGCAGATGTTCGTAGGTCGTGCCGGGATCCGCGTTTGAGACGACGATGTCGGAGGTCAGCGCCTCCCCATCCGCTGTCACGACCCCACTCGCCCGACCGTTCGTAAGGGTGATCTCGCTGATATCGGTATTCAGGCGAACCGCGCCGCCCTGATCCTTGATCACACGGACCATGGCGTCGGCCATCGCTTGCACACCGCCCATCGCATAGTGAACGCCGAACTCTTTTTCGAGATGGCTGACAAGGATGTACATGCTGGTGACGCGCGTGGGATCGCCGCCGATGAACAGCGGGTGAAAGGACAGGGCCATGCGCAGTCGTTCGTCTTTTACGCGGCGCGCGGCATGGCGGTAGACGGAACGATCAGCGCGCAGGCGCACGAAACCGGGCAATTCACGCACAAGGTCCATCAGCTTGTTCATCGGACGGCGGCCAAGCCCTTCGAACCCGAATTGGTAGCGCGTTTCGCTGTCGTCCAGGAATTTGCGATATCCGGGCAGATCATCGGGTGAGAGGCGGGCGATTTCAGCCTCCATCGCCGTCTCATCCTGCTGCACGCGAAGGGCAGAGCCATCGCGCCAGCGGATCTCGTAATACGGGTCAACTGGCCGCAAATCGACATCGGCATCGAAGTCGCGTCCACACTCGGCCCAGAGCTGACGGAAGACCTGCGGGACAGTTACGATGGTCGGGCCCAGATCGAAGCGGTGACCATTCTGCGTGATGGACGAGCCGCGGCCGCCGGCGCGGTCCAGACGATCGAGAACCGTAACATGGTACCCCTTGGCCCCGAGTCGCATCGCGGCGGACAGGCCACCTAGGCCAGCGCCAATAACGATTGCACGGGATGGATCGTTGGGGGGCATCGGGTCGTTTCTTTCCCTAAGTGTCCATTAAAACTTACAGTATCCACCCAAAGCACACATTGCAAAGGCGATTTATCTTCCAAATCAGGGATCACTATGTCAGATTAAGTTGACACATGGAAAGACCGGCCATGCAATCTGTGACTCTCAGCCTGTTCCGCTTTGGCGCGCTGTCCGCGCGCCTGTGGGCGTTTGCCCAGATGGGACTGGCGCGGCGCGGCCTGTCCAAAATTCGCGATATCGAGACGTGGAAGTTGTGCGGATCAGGCACGGGTGAGGGCTTTACCCCAGTGCCCAACACCGCCGTTTATGCGATTCTTGCGACATGGCCCGATCATGATGCGGCCCGGCGTGCAATCCATGGCAGCGACGTCTTTCGGCGCTACCGCGCGCACGCCACGGAAACACGGACACTGTTCCTGAGTGCCACGTCCGCACGCGGGACTTGGGCCGGAGAGGCGCCTTTCGACGCCGGTGCAGAGCCCGACCATGGCCCAATCGCCGCGCTGACACGCGCCACGATAAAGCCAAAGGTTGCCGCCAAGTTCTGGGGCCGTGTTCCTGGCATTTCCAAGGTGATCGGTGAAGACCCGAATGTTCTGTTCAAGATTGGCATCGGTGAGGTGCCTTGGCTGCACCAAGTGACCTTCTCGATCTGGCCAGATGCGAACAGCATGGCCGCCTTTGCCCGCCACGACGGGCCCCATGCCCGCGCCATTCGTGCCGTCCGGACGGAGCAATGGTTCAAGGAAGACCTCTACGCCCGGTTCAACGTGGACGCCATCGAAGGCGTTTGGGAGGGGAAGGCCCCCGACCTGCCGCTGGCCGATCAAATGCGTGATGACACAAGGATAGCCGCCGAATGAAAGATATGAAGCGCCCCGGCCCTTTCCCGTTCTCCGCGATTGTGGGTCAGGATGAAATGAAACGGGCCATGATCCTGACAGCCATTGATGGTGGCATTGGCGGGGTTTTGGTGTTTGGCGACCGGGGTACTGGTAAGTCGACCGCCGTGCGAGGATTGGCGGCGCTTTTGCCGGAAATCGACGCGGTCGCCGGGTGCCCAGTGAACTCCGAGTATGTCTCTGATGTGCCGGATTGGGTCACTCTCTTGGATGCCAATACCGTCTCCAAACCGACGCCCGTCATCGATCTGCCCCTTGGCGCAACCGAGGATCGTGTGGTTGGCGCATTGGATATCGAGAAGGCCCTGACAAAAGGCGAGAAAGCCTTTGAGCCGGGCCTGCTGGCGCGGGCAAACCGGGGTTATCTTTACATTGATGAGGTCAACCTTCTGGAAGATCACATCGTTGATCTTCTGCTGGATGTTGCGCAATCGGGCCTGAACGTGGTGGAGCGTGAAGGTCTTTCGATCCGCCATGCGGCAAAGTTCGTCCTGGTCGGGTCCGGCAACCCCGAAGAGGGGGAGCTTAGGCCGCAATTGCTCGACCGCTTCGGACTATCGGTCGAGGTTGAAAGCCCAAAGGACCTGGATGTGCGCATTGACGTGATCCGTCGTCGCGATGCCTACGACCGCGATGCGCTCAGCTTTTGTGCGGATTGGGAAGGGGCCGATGCCGATCTGCGCGGGAAGATCGTGGATGCCCGCAAACGCCTTGGGTCAGTGGATGCCGACGACGAGATCATCCGCGATTGCGCCGCGCTCTGTGTTGCCCTCGGCTCGGACGGGCTGCGGGGTGAGTTGACGCTTCTACGCGCCGCGCGGGCGCTGGCCGCCTTTGAGGGTGATGCTAAAGTGACCCGTGACCATCTGCGATTGGTGGCGCCGAGCGCGTTGCGGCATCGCTTGCGCCGCGATCCCCTGGACGAGGCCGGGTCCACGGCCCGCGTGATGCGTGTCGTGGATGAGGTTTTGGGGTGAGCGGCCCACTTGCACGCTGGCATTCGGTCAATCTGGCCGTCGCGTGCTTTGCGCTTGATCCTGCAGCGGTCGGAGGCATCAGTGTCAGGGGTCGTGTCGGCCCCGTGCGCGAGCGGTTCGAAGCCGGATTGCGCGTCGCTCTGGCGGATTCACCTATTCATCGTATTGCTCCGAGCATGGCCGATGAGGCGCTTTATGGCGGACTGGACCTGGCCGCGACTTTGGAAACAGGCACGTTGCGCCAGACCCAAGGCATTCTCGACCGCGAAGGGGTGTTGTTTCTACCGATGGCGGAACGCGTCGAGGCGGGAATGGCAGCGCGCCTGGCCGCAGCCCTGGATACACGGGCGGATCTTGCACTGGTCGCGTTCGATGAGGGGGCCGAACCGGGGGAGAGACTACCCGACACGCTATCGGACCGGTTGGCGATCCATCTAGATCTGTCCGACCATCCGCTGTCCGACGCCCCCGCGTTGGAATTTGAAATGGCCGCCTTGGTTGCGGCGCGCGCGGCCCTGCCGAGCGTTTCAGTGTCTGACGCCGCATTAGAGGAACTGGTGGTCGTTGCAGCGCAGCTTGGCGTTCATTCCTTGCGCGCGCCTTTGCAAGCGCTGGCCATCGCGCGCGCATCTGCGGCGCTGTCCGGCGCATCTGAATTGGAAGAGCAAGATTTGCTGCTGGCCGTCGAATTGGTGCTGGCCCCACGTGCCACGCAGATACCCGAACAAGCCGAAGACGTGCAGGACCCTCCGCCACCGCCGCCTCCGCCGCAGGATGAAAGCGCCGACGATAGCGACCAACCTGACCCGGTTCAGGAGGATGTTCCGACCGAGATTTTGCTTGAGGCGGCCCGCGCGATGCTGCCGCCGGATCTGCTGGCCCGGATGGCCGCTGCGAAGGCAAACAAATCGCCCGCTGGAAATGGATCCGGTGCAAAGCGCACAGGCAACCGGCGCGGGCGCCCCCTGCCCCCGCGACCCGGTCGTCTTGGAGGCGGCGCGCGGCTGGATCTGGTTGCGACACTGCGCACCGCAGCGCCTTGGCAAACCATTCGGCGCAATCTGACAGGCGATCACACGCGTATCCACGTGCGTCCGTCCGACCTCCGCATCCGGCGCTATCAGGAGGCATCGGACCGCGCGATCATCTTTGTGGTCGACGCGTCCGGGTCTTCCGCCATGGCGCGACTGGCCGAAGCGAAAGGCGCGGTGGAGCTATTGCTGGCCGAGGCCTATGCCCGCCGCGACCACGTGGCTTTGGTCGCATTTCGGGGCGACGGGTCCGAAGTGTTGCTGCCGCCGACAAGGTCGCTGGTCCAGACGAAGCGGCGGTTGTCGAGCCTTCCCGGTGGGGGCGGCACACCACTTGCGGCAGGCTTGAAGGCGGCAATGGAATTGGCGGGTCTGGTGCGCGGTAAAGGCATGACCCCATCCATCGCCCTGCTGACCGATGGTCGTGCGAATGTGGACCTCAGCGGTGCCGCGAACCGCGCGCAAGCCTCAGAGGACGCCACCCAAATGGCGCGCGTCCTGCGGGCGGAAGGTGTGCCGGGACTTGTCATCGACACCGGATTGCGCCCAACCCGTGGCCTGGACGGATTGGCCCGTGAGATGGGCGCGCCTTACCTGCCCCTGCCCCGCGCTGACGGACAAAGCCTATCGCGCGCTGTGGACGCAGCGCTGGCCCCGTGAGCGTTCATTTGCCTCCGCCGGGCTGGCCGAACCGATCCGCCAGCCAAAGCGTACAGGTCGTGCCGCATCGCTGGCATGTGCAACGCACAGGCGCAGGCCCGATCGCGCTGATGCTGCACGGGGCCGGTGCCTCAGCCCATACATGGGCGCCACTTCTGGACGCAGGTATTGGCGACTGGGATGCGATCATGCCCGACCTTCCGGGCCATGGGTTCACGAAAAGCCCGCGTGGGCGCGCGCGTCTGCCAGATGTGGCGACGGACGTTGCGGCCCTACTGGCGCATCTGCACGCCGAACCAGAAGTGATCATCGGCCATTCCGCCGGTGGCGCTGTCGCCTTTGAGTTGGTGCGGCGTGGGCTGTGCAAGCCTCGGCATTTGGTCATCCTGAACGGCGCGTTGGAGGATTTCCAAGGGGCCGCCGGCGTTCTATTCCCGGTCATGGCAAAGGTTCTGGCCCTGAACCCCCTAACCGGGTTCTTCCTCCCCTCCGGCGCGCAAGCGGTGAAACAAGCCAGGTCGGTGATTGCATCGACGGGAACCGAACTGCCCGATGCTTTGCTACAGCCCTATGCCGAGCTGATAAGTCGGAAATCCCATGTGGACGGGACCCTGGCCATGATGGCGCAATGGTCACTGGCAGAGCTTGGCAAGGCGTTGCCCCAAATCGACACGCCCACCTTGTTCATCCATGGCGCGGCGGATGAAGCCGTTGGCGTGAAGGCGGCGCAGCGGGCGGCGGATGCGATGCCAAACGCGGATCTGATCGTATTGGACGGTGTGGGCCATCTATCGCATGAAGAGATGCCTGAACGGGTGGCGCGCGACATCCAAGCCTTTTGCGCAATGGCCCCCGCAAACTGAAACGGGCGACCCTTGGGCCGCCCATTCGAAAAATTCCAGAAGCCGTCAGAGCTGCTTATTCTTCCGGTCCGCCAAGCGAAACGAGGTACGCGTAGAGGTTCAGTGCGTCCTCTTCCGAGCGCACGCGGAAGCTCATCGCACCGCGCAGGCTGTCATCACCGGTGGTTTCACGAATCCAGCCGGTCGGGTCTTGCACGTACCCGACAAAGGCCGCCTCGTCCCACTCAGTGCCCGCTTCCATCAGGGCCATCAGACCGTTGGAGTAACGGAAATCCTCGACCGAACCGATCGTACGGCCATGGATGCCCCAAAGGTTCGGGCCGGTCCGCGCGTTGCGGCCTGCCAGCGTTTCGCCTTCGGCGTCCACAACAACGTGGCAGGAAATGCACTGACGAAACGCGCGCTCGCCTGCTTCTGCGTCACCGGTCGCATGGCCATCGGCCAGAACGGGGGTGGTCAGAAGTGCGGCTGCCGCTGTCAGGACAGAAAGTCTTTTCATGGGTTGCTCCCTTCGAGTGTGCTCACGACTGTATACCTAGGTGTATCCAGAATCCGTCCACACCTTTTTGTGAAGTTTTCGCGTCTTAGGCAACAGCATGCGCAATTGCGCACTGCTTCCAGAGGGTTTTGAGCGCCATCACAAGATATTCGATATCCTCATCCGAGTGGAGCGGACCGGGCGTGAAGCGCAAGCGCTCTGTACCCTTGGGGACGGTGGGATAATTGATCGGCTGCACGTAGATGCCGAACTGATCCATGAGGATATCGGCAAGCATTTTGCACTTCACAGGATCCTTCACCATCACTGGAATGATGTGGGACGGATTGTGTTCGTGCGGAATGCCCTCGGCATCCAAGCGCGCGCGCAGACGCTCGACCTGGCGGCGCTGCATGGCGCGTTCCCAGCCGCTTTCCTTCAAGTGCCGGATCGACTCGGTCGCCGCGGCGGCGACGGCAGGCGGCAGGGCGGTGGTGAAGATGAAGCCGCTTGCGAAAGAGCGGATGAAATCAACCAGCGCGTGGGAGCCGGTAATATATCCGCCCACGCATCCATAGGCCTTGCCGAGCGTGCCTTCGATCAGGGTGATGCGGTCCATCAGGCCTTCGCGTTCCGCGACACCGCCGCCGCGCGGGCCGTACATGCCGACTGCGTGGACCTCATCGATGTAGGACATCGCGCCGTGCTTTTCGCAAACGTCGAGGATTTCGGCGATGGGGGCGATGTCACCGTCCATGGAATAGACCGACTCGAAGGCCACGATCGGGGTCGCATTGGCGGGCAATGCAGCGAGCTTGCGGTCAAGGTCTTCGGGGTCGTTGTGCTTCCAGATGACCTTGTCGCATTTCGCGTGGCGAATGCCTTCGATCATGGACGCGTGGTTCAGCGCGTCGGACAAGATCACTGCATTGGGCAAGCGAGAGCCCAGGGTCGACAGGGACGCCCAGTTCGACACGTAGCCCGAGGTGAACAGCAGTGCGGCTTCCTTGCCGTGGAGGTCGGCGAGTTCGGCCTCCAGCAGCTTATGGTGGTACGCGTTGCCCGAGATGTTGCGTGTGCCACCCGCGCCCGTGCCGCAGCTTGCAACCGTGTCCATCATCTTCTGCATGACCTTAGGGTTCTGGCCCATGCCAAGATAGTCGTTCGAACACCAGACCGTCACGCGGTCCTGCTCTCCGTTGCCGTGGTTCTTCACGCGGGGGAAATCGCCCGTTTCACGCTCCAACTCGGCAAATACACGGTAATTCCCCTCTTCCTTCAATTGGTCGAGTTGGGCTTCAAAGAGCTGGTCAAAGTTCATCGGACTTCCTCGCTTAGTCTTGTCGCTTGGGCAGGCTGGGGCCGTTCGGGCAGCATCCATCGCCATAGTTTTTCGTCAGGGAGTGGGAGCACCATGAACCAATGCTCCAACAGGGCGAGCGCAGTCAGTGCGCCCAATAAGGCAAAGCCGACACTGTCGGCCTGGCTTTCAGACACCCAAAGTCGTTCCAGCCAACAGGCGGCGGTGAACGACAGGGCGGTGATCGACATCGGGAACAGCCAGTTCATCCGCGCGGTGCGGAAATGGCTGGGAAGATGTTCCAGGGGTTCGGGAATGAACTCCACATTGATCTTCCGGACCCCGAGATAAAGGTTCAGCTTCGCGCTGATGCGGGCGGCAAAGAGGATCGCGAAGGTCCAGGTGCCGAATTGGTTTTCGGCGCCCCAGGACAAGACGACCATAGCGACCATGACTGCGCCAAGAAGCATCTCATGATAGGCGACCGTTCCCCATGCGCGAATGAAGCGTTCCCCTTCCGAGACGTTGGGCACGGAATGCGACGTGACGGGGCCGGTGATCGTACCGGTCAGGAAGGTCAATTCGATCCAGCCCCAGATCGCGAGGGCCGACAGGAAGGCGACATAGACCGCGGCGAGTGACGGGTTGGCGAGCGTATCGACAAAGCCCGCCGCCCCCAAAACGACAATCGGTAAAGTCATAAGGCACGCCCAAAGTCTGGCATGCGGCCCGCCATGGTCGGCGCGCCGCACAGCAAACAGGATCGCCCCGGTGGAGAACCACCAGACGAAGAGGGCCGCAAGGGCCGCGATCCAGGGCGAGCTGAGCATCAGTAGGCAGGCTCCAACCGGACGGACGCAGGCGCCCTGTGCTTGTTTGCGGGTATCGTGAAGAGGTTCACGAAGGCGGCCGCCGCACGAACACTGGCCCCGATGCGCTTGAAGAATTTGCCGTTCGCTTTCGCATCCGCCAAATCGACATTCGCCCGCTGCATCGCCTCAAGCCCGCGCTGCCAGCGTGGGTTTTCGATGTCGAGCGTGATCGGGAAGATCTGTTTTGTGATCTCGGACGTCTTGGTGAAGACCTCATGAGCATACCAATCCGGATCGACGCCAAGGGCCGCGTGGAACACGGGCCGCTGGTGGTCACGGACATACATGGTGGAGTAAACCGCAGTTAAGAAGAACTTGATCCACTGCTTGTTCACCCAGGTCTCAGTGAACTTCGGATCGCTCTTCATGATCAGCGCGAAGGCTTCTCCATGAGAGAACTCATCATTGCACCATTCACGGAACCACTTGAAGATCGGGTGGAACCGATGCTCGGGGTTTGCTTCCAGATGGCGGAAGATGGTGATGTAGCGGGCATAGCCGATCTTCTCGGACAGATACGTCGCGTAGTAGATGAACTTGGGCCGGAAGTAGGTGTATTTCTTCTTCTGCGTCAGGAAACCAAGGTTCACCGCGATGCCAGCCTCACGCAACGCATCGTTGATGAAACCCGCATGGCGCGCCTCATCCCGGGCCATCAGCTGGAACAGTGTGACGATGTCATCGTTGTTCCCACGGCGCTTCATTTCCTTGTAAAGCACACAGCCCGAGAATTCGGCAGTGCACGAAGATACCAGGAAATCAACGAACTCCGCGCGCAGCGCAGGCTCCATGCCTTCCCAATCGACCGTGTCCCAATCTTCATTTTTCTTGAAGTGACCACGGTTAGGGTCGGACTTCATCTGGGCGATCAATGTGTCCCAATCTTCACGAACGGACGACACATCAAGGCTGTCCATTTCATCGAAATCGGTGGTGTAGAAACGCGGGGTCAGCAGGGTGTTCTGCATGGCCAGCGCGGTTGCGCCTTCGCTGTCGACGATGCCCTGATGGTTGTCGGCGGCCAGCGCCTCTTCCACGGTGGCTGCGTCAGCGGAGTGGGTGTAAGCCGTATCTTTCATGCTGAGACCTCCCCGTTGCCTACCGCGCTTCGCGCTATTTGAGGCAGGCCCAATGCTGTTTCCTCTGTGACCTCGACCTCTTCCGAGAAGGAGAATTCGCAAAGCTCCATGAACTCAAAATCGCCGGTCATGCGGGTCCAGAGTTGCTCTAGCTTTGACGCACGGGTGATGCGGGCGGTGCGTTCTTCGCGCACAACCTCACCGTAAGGCGCCATCACGGGCGGGCCTTGAACCTGCACCTCGTCACCGGGGTTGATCACGGCCCCGTTGAGGAATTTCACATGCGCATGGAGGCTGTCGAAGCAGTGGCTGACTTCAACCTCACACGGCGCGGTTTCAAACTCTCGTGTCAAAAGACCCATCTTCTATTCCTCCAAGATGCGCGCGAAGGCGGCTTCGTTGGTGGCGCCGAAGCCTACAAGCTCGGCACGGAAATCAGTGAAATCATCGCGCAGGCTGACGCGGCCATCGGCGTAGCGCACCACGCGGATCGGCTCAGAGGCCTCAAGCCCCACGGCGCCGCGTTCGCGTTCCAACACGCGGTAGACGCCAGCGACAAAGCCGCCTTCATCGGCTGCGAAATCGGCGACAACCTGACCATCCAGGCCAAGCACACGAGCCGAACCGTCAAGCTCTGCAAAGATGCGCACCGTGCGTTCGGTCACGATGGGCACGTCCGCCTCGGACGGGGGCATGGCTGACAATGGTCTGTCTGTCAGGCGCGCATAGGTCACGATAATCAGCACGCAAAGGCACAGGATGAACATCGCGCGGATCAGAACCGTTGGGATCATCTCCTTGTCGCGGTCGACCAGCTTCTGTTCCGGTCTTGATCGGACCGTCACAGGCTGCGGTGTTGTGGAATCGAGGGTCATTGGTCGTTCTCCTCCTTCATTCCGCGGGTTGAGCGGCCATTTCAGGCACGCGGGTGACTTGGATCGTCGGGGCTTCGCACACAGCGGTCTGCGCCGCGTCCGACAGAAGGTCAGCCACACGCTTGGCATCGGGGATGCAGCGCAAGGCGGGCTGGGTGTGCTTCATTTTCCACGGGCGCACATGCGGCCATGTCATGATGTAGGAAAAGCCCATACCGCCTTCGGGGTTCATCTCCAGCGCGATGGTCCCATGGCCTGATTTGCGCAGGCCAAGCGTGGCGTTGTGGACCTGCTTGAACGGCAGGTTCAGCGTCATGGTCAGCGCGGCGCCAATCCGCATCGCAACGCGCTTGTTGGTGACGGTATAGACTGTGGCCTTGGCCTGAACCAAAGCCACCAGCATCAGAAGCACGCAAACGACCAAACCCAGAACCAGAAAGAACGACGCTGCGGTCGCACTTTGCACCCACGATTCCGTTGCCGCCCCGCCGATGGTGCGCCACGCGAAAAGAAACACGAAATAGCCTGCGACCCACCACAGGCTGAGGGCTTCTTTCGCCAGCGTCCACCAATGGGGCTGACCCTGCCAGAGGATATGCTCCCCCTCCGGCAGCATCTCGGGAAGGCCACGGACCGGCTCGGTCTGGAAGTCGTCGTGGTGGTCGTGGGGCATCGGTCTGTTGCTCCTTGGGTTACGGTTTGGCTGCGTCGGTCAGAGCAACGGTTCCATGCGATCCTCGTCGGCGTAGAGAATGCCCGCGCCGTAGTAGGCGGAGATCTTCTCTTCCTCGAGCTTGGTGATCTGAGTGGACGATTTGGTGATCGGCACGCCGGCAAAGTGCTTGCCGTGGATCGAATTGATCGTGACGCGGTTCCAGATCTGGCAGAAATGGATTGGCACAAGGCGTTTGCCGCCGCCGTGATCTGCATCAAGCTCGATCTCAAGGTAGCGAACCAGCTGTTCCGGCGCGTCGATCCACATGTCTGAGATCGTGCCGACTTCTTCTCCGTCGCCGCCCCGCACAACCTTGCCGCGCGGGTCTTTACCGGCACTGACGCGATAGGCTTCGGTCGCACCCATCGGCACAATCTTGGCGTGGCCGTGGCCGTCCAGTTCCGGCTCATCCCGGCGTGGCGTCCATGCGCCTGAGCCGACACCAGCCTTCATCGGGTCGCCGACAACATCCCAGGGGTAGCCAGTGGAGGGGCGCTCCCGCTCCATCACGCTGTCCAGATCGGTGCGACGGTGCTGATCTTCGTTCTCGACCGACGGCACGACGACTTTGCCACGGCCATGGGGCAGTTCGAAGGTCTTGGGGTCCGGTACGGGGAACGGGCCTTGGTTGGCTGCTTCGCCGCCTTCTTCAGACTCGAGCGGATAGCCTTCGCGCATGTTCTCGGTCTGCAAGTAGTAGATCAGCAGCGCAAAGAAGATCCAGAACAGCCAGATCGAGAGGCTGGCGAGATCGAAGTTACCAAAGAATGCATTTTCCATGGTGTGGGTCCTTTCAAGTGGGGAGGTCGGCGAGGCCGATTTTGGCCCCCCCATCTGTAGTTTTGGTCGTTCTGGTTCTGACAAGCGGCCCAAGGGCCACGAGTGTCGCGAAAAGCAGGAAGATCTCGAAATGGTAGACGACGGAATATCCCGTCGCCGCGTTCCCGAGGGCCTCGCCAAGTTGTCCGGACAAGGCGAGGGAATTGACGCCATCGCGGATCGCTCCGCCCATGGCGATTGATAGGCCGGCCGCGGTGGCTTGCGCTGCGCCCCATGCGCCAAGCGCTAAGCCCCGGCCTGCGTTTTGCGTCGTTGGCATGGTCATTGCCGCCGTAAGTGTGGCGACAGAGAAGAGGCCGCCGCCGAGGCCGATGGCACAGGCGCCGATGAAGAAGAGCTCCGACGATCCCCAAGGATTGGAGAAGATCACAGCGGAGAATGCGAGAAGCCCGAAGAGGAGGCCACGGCTCGCCATTCGGAACGGGTTGATGCCTTGTGCAAGCCAGCGGGCGGCGAGGGCGAAACCCGTCAGCGCGCCCGCGGCCCATGTCGCGGTGAGGAGCGTGGTGGCGGAAACACTGAGGCCCAGGATTTCGCCGCCATAGGGTTCCAGCAACACATCCTGCATGTTGAAGGCCATGGTGCCCAGGAACACGACGACCAGAAGGCGGCCAGCAGTCCCGCCATTGGCGTAATCGGCCCAGGCCTCACGGAAGGTCGGGCCAGCGACGGCACGCTCGGCCTTGGACATCGGGCGCACGGTTTCCTGTTTCCACAGCGCGGCGACGTTCAGGACGAGGGTGAGGACGGCGCAGGATTGGATGACCTGGATCAGCTCAAGCGGCGTGAATTCGCGGAGGAACCAGCCGATCACCACGGCGCTGACGCCCATGCCGATCAGGAACATCACGTAAAGAAGCGCCACGACGCGGGGGCGGGTTTCATCCGTGGCGCGGTCTGCGGCCAATGCAAGCCCCGCGGTTTGGGTCATGTGCATTCCGACGCCCGTCATCACAAAGGCGAGGCCTGCGAGGATCTCGCCGGCGAACGGGATGTCGTAGGTGGTTTGCGTGACCTCTCCGCCCAGAACCAGAAGGCACGCGGGCATGATGGCGAGGCCGCCGAATTGCCAGAGCGTGCCGAACCAAAGGTAGGGAATGCGTTTCCAGCCAATGGCGGATTTGTAGGTGTCGGACTTAAAGCCCAGCAGCGCGCGGAAGGGCGCAATCAAAACGGGGAGTGCGACCATGCAGGCGACGAGGAAGGCGGGGACCTGAAGCTCCACGATCATGACGCGATTGAGCGTGCCGAGCAGCAGGACGGCGGCCATTCCGACGGAGACCTGGAAGAGGGACAGGCGCAGAAGCTGGCCGAGGGGAAGATCCTCGGACGCGGCATCTGCGAAGGGCAGATAGCGGATGGATATGCGTTTCAGCATACTCATGCGCGCACCTCCAGACAGGCGGAGATGTAGAAACCGGAAGTGATTTGTGCACGCGTGCACAAAGGGTTTAAGCAATTGTTTTTCAATAATTCTCGCTGAATCGATTTTTCCGAATGCGGGATCATCACGGGCGAGCGGTCGCTGCGCGGGAAGAGTTTTCCGAGGCCGAAGAAGGCCATCAGGAAGGGCGTGCGCGGTGCGACGGTGAAGACGATGTGGGGGCACCGTTCGGCCAGCCCGGCCAGCGCACGGCCAAGGTCCGGCGCGGTGTAGTAGATCATGGAATCCATCGCCACGATGTGGTCGAAATCGCCCAATTCGGGCGACAGCATATCGCCCGATCGGAAGGTCACGCGATGCGCGAGGTCTTCGGGCAAGCGCTTGGCGGCGATGTCGATCAGTTGCGGCGAGATGTCGATGGCCACAACCTCTGCCCCGCGCTTCGCCAACTCTTCGGTCATCGCGCCGGTGCCGCAGCCCGCATCAAGCACACGCCGACCCGTCAGATCCTCGGGCAAGGCGGCCAGCATTGTCGCACGCATCCGGTCACGGCCCGCGCGGACGGTCTGGCGGATGCCAGAGACCGGCGCGTCAGAGGTCAACCGCTCCCACGTTTTGGTCGCGGTGCGGTCGAAATAGGCCTCTACCCGATTGCGGGTGGCGTCATATGTGGGCGTGTTGACCACTCAGTCGAACCCCAGCAATTCAAAGATGTCACGGTCTTCCAGCGGCGCGGGCGCAAGCGGGTCGGTGCCCGCATAGAGCACCTCGGCCAGACGGATATATTCGGCGCGGCACCGCACGATGTCTTCGTCATCGGGCATCTCGAAGAGGGTCTTCTTCTTCAGTCGCGAACGGCGGATGGCGTCCACATCGGGCATGTGACCGATGCGCTTGAAGCCCACCACGTCGCAGTAGCGATCAACCTCGTCCGTGTCCTTGGAGCGGTTGGCGACGCAGCCCGCGAGACGGACGTTGTAGTTCTTCGACTTGGCCTGCACGGCAGCGATGATCCGGTTCATCGCGTAGATGCTGTCGAAGTCATTGGCGGTGACGATCATTGCGCGGTCGGCGTGCTGCAATGGCGCGGCGAAGCCACCGCAGACCACATCACCCAGCACGTCGAACAGAACGACATCGGTGTCTTCCAGCAGGTGGTGCTGCTTCAGGAGTTTCACTGTCTGCCCCACGACGTATCCGCCGCAGCCGGTGCCAGCGGGCGGTCCACCGGCCTCGATGCACTGCACGCCGTTGAAGCCTTCGGTCATGAAGTCTTCGGGACGGAGTTCCTCGGCGTGGAAATCGACGTCCTTGAGGATGTCGATGACCGTGGGCTGGAGCATCCCCGTCAACGTGAAGGTACTGTCGTGTTTGGGGTCGCAGCCGATTTGCAGAACCTTCTTGCCAAGCTTGGAGAACGCGGCGGACAGGTTCGACGAGGTGGTCGATTTGCCAATGCCGCCCTTGCCGTAGACCGCGAAGACCTTCGCGCCTTCGATCTTCATCGAGGCATCCTGATGCACCTGCAACGACCCTTCGCCGTCCTGACCTTTCAGGATCGGGGGCGATTTGATCCCGCGTGCCTCAAGCCCGGCGGCTTCACGCATCGCGGCGCGGGCGGCGGGGGGATTTTTCTCGTCCAGCATCGGGTCGTCTCCTATTCCGCAGCCACGTTGAGGCCTTCGAGGGTATCCTCGAGCTCGTCCGCGCCGGCCTGCAGCGCTTCCAAGGTGGCCTCATCGGGTTGCCAGTAATTCCGTTCGTGGGCCTCCAGCAGGCGGTTCGCCATGCGGGCAGAGGCTTGGGGGTTCAGGGCCGCGAGACGGCGGCGCATGTCTTCATCCAGAACAAAGGTCTCGGTCAGGCGCTGGTAGACCCAGGGGTCCACTTGGCCCGTGGTGGCGGACCAACCCATCGTGTTGGTCACCTGCGCCTCGATCTGGCGCACGCCTTCGTGCCCGTGCTTGAGCAGACCTTCGAACCACTTGGGGTTCAGGCTGCGTGAGCGGGTCTCCAACGCGACCTGTTCCTGCAACGTGCGGACCTTGCCGTCGCCGCGTGTCTGATCGCCGATATAGACGGGGGCTTCGGTGCCGCCCTTGGCGCGCTTCACGGCGCGGGAGATGCCGCCGAGCGTGTCGAAGTAGTGGTCCACCGTCGTTACGCCCAGTTCGACGGATTCGAGGTTTTGGTAGGCGAGATCGACGTCCTTCAGGGCGCTTTGCAGCATGCCCGCGTTCTTCTGGGCCTTGCCGTTGACGCCATAGGCGAAGCATTTGCGCGCCTCGTAGGCGTCGGCGAGTTCGTCTTCCTCGCCCCAGGCGCCGCTGTCGACCAGCGCGTTGACGTTGGAGCCGTAGGCGCCTTCAGCGTTGGAGAAGACGCGCAAGGCGGCTTCTTCCATTGGGACGCCCATCTTTTCGGCGTAGTCGAGGGCATGGGCGCGGACGAAGTTCTGGTCGAGGGGTTCATCGGCGGTGGCGGCCTTGAAAGCGGCTTCGGCCAGCATGCGGGTTTGCAGTGGCAGGAGATCCCGGAAGATGCCCGAGAGGGTCATCACGACGTCGATGCGCGGGCGTTTGAGTTGTTCCAGGGGGATCAGGTCCGCACCGCCGAGCCGGCCATATTCGTCGAAGCGGGGCGTGGCGCCCAGAAGGGCGAGGGCTTGGCTGATTGGTCCGCCATCGGATTTGATGTTGTCCGAGCCCCAAAGGACCAGCGCGACGGAGCGGGGCATTTCATCCGCCGCTTCGATCAGCCTCTCGGCCTGCTTTGCGCCGTCCTGCAGGGCAAAGGCCGTGGGCATGCGGAACGGATCGAAGGCATGAATGTTGCGGCCCGTGGGCAGCACTTCGGGCGAGCGGATCAGGTCGCCGCCGGGGACGGGTTCGATGAACCGGCCCTCGAGGGCGCGCATGAGGCCCTGTATCTCGGATTGCTGGCGGAGGAGGTCGGCGATTTTGGCGCGTGTTTCCTCGGTCGTGTCGACCATGACGCGGAGATGTTCTTGCAGTTCTTTTTCGCCCATCGGCTTGCCAAGGATGTGTAGGCCATCGGGGATCAGCGCGTCTTCGGTTTCCAGCAGTTTGAGCCAGAGGGTGTCGGGGGTGCCCGCGAGGTCCACAGCCTCGGCTTGCGTAGTGATGAGCGTCTCCAGGTCGGCACGCTCGGGGGCGTTTGGCGGCGTGGCGCGGTAGCGGGTGAGGCTGTCTTTCAGCTCCTGAAGGCCCTTGTAGAGGCCGGACGCGGCCAGCGGCGGAGTGAGATGCGTGATGGTGACGGCGTTGGAGCGGCGCTTGGCGAGGGTCGCCTCGGACGGATTGTTGGAGGCGTAGAGGTAGACGTTGGGCAACTCGCCAATCAGGCGGTCGGGCCAGTCGCGGGCGCCAAGACCTGCTTGCTTGCCTGGCATGAATTCGAGCGCACCGTGCATGCCGAAATGCAGCAGGACGTCGGCCTGGAAGGTGTTGCGGAGCCAGAGGTAGAATTGCGTGAAGGCGTGGGTTGGGGCGAAGCCCTTCTCGAAGAGAAGGCGCATCGGGTCGCCCTCATAGCCGAAGGTGGGCTGGACGCCGACGAAGACGTTGCCGAATTGCGCTCCGAGAATGAAGACGCCGCGCCCGTCGGACTGGATCTTGCCGGGCGCGGGGCCCCAGACGGATTCGATGGCCGCCAAGGGGGGCGTGTTGGCGACGATCGTGTCGGCGTCGACATGGGCGGCGACGTTGGCTTCCTGTCCGTATTGGGATGCGTTGCCCTGCAGGACAGCGTCGCGGAGGGCGGCGACGGAAGTTGGAACTTCTGCATCGTAGCCGCGCAATTTTAGGCTCTGAAGCGTATTGTAGAGACTTTCAAAGACGCTGAGATAAGCGGCGGTGCCGATGGCGCCGGCATTGGGCGGGAAGCCGAAGAGAACGACACCGACCTTCTTTTCGGCATTCTGCTTGCGGCGAAGCACGGCGAGGCGGCGGGTCTTTTCGACAAGCGAAATGATCCGTTCCGGACACGGGGCCATCGCCTTGGTATCGGAGGTGCCTTCGCAGGCCATGTGGCAGCCGGTGCAGCCGTCCGCGCCGTGCCTGCCACCGAAAACAGTGGGATTGGTGGCGCCGTCGATTTCGGGCAGGGCCACGAGCATCGTTGTCTCAACCGGGCCGAGTCCGCCGTCGCAGGAGGCCCATTGGCCCAGGGTTTGAAACTCGATCGGATGGGCGGCGATGTAGGGCACATCGAGAGATTTCAGCACTTCAACCGCTGCGGCGCTGTCGTTGTAGGCGGGGCCGCCGATCAGGCTGAAGCCTGTAAGCGAGACCAGCGCGTCGATCTTGCCGTCCGCAAAGTAGGTATTGATCGCAGGTCGCCCGTCGAGGCCACCGGCGAACGCTGGCAACACGGCGATGCCAGCGGCCTGCATCTGGCGGATAACGGCATCGTAATGGGCGGTGTCGGAGGCGAGGATGTAGGACCGCATCATCAGCAGGCCGACAGTGGCGACCGGGTTCTCCGGCTGCGGTAGGTCGGCGGCGTCAGTTGTGATGTGATGATCGGGCAGGTCGGGATGATAGAGGCCGACCTCCGGGTAATCGATGGGGGCCGCCGCATCCGCGCCGCGGAAGGCGGCATCGCTGGCGTAACGGCCCACGAGAAAGCGGACCATCTGTTCGACGTTGTCGTCCGACCCGCCCAGCCAATACTGCATGGTCAGGAACCAGGCGCGCAGGTCCTGTGCCTTGCCGGGAATGAACTTGAGGATCTTGGGCAGACGGCGCAGCAGCTTCATCTGCTTTTCGCCGGAGTTTGCGGATGGTTCCTTTGACCCGCGCAGCTTCTTGAGAAGCTTCATCGGACCGGAGGCCGGTTTCTGCATGTCCAACTCACCCATGCGGGTTTGCTGGACGATTTCCTTGGACGAGATGATGCCGATCATCGCGTCGCAATCATCGCGGCGCGCCTTCAGGTCTGGCAGGATCGCGTTGATGTGTTCTTCGATGAACAACAGGTTGGTGACGATGATGTCACCGTGTTTTACGGCCAGCTTTGCCTCTTCCAGCGCCTCGGGGGTCTCGGCCCATTCGGCGGCGGCATGGACGGAGACGTTGAGGCCCGGGAATTCGGCAGACAGGCGTTCAGACACACGCGCCGCAGGGCCTGCGACGTGGTGATCGAGGGTCACGATCACGACCCGATAACCGGGGATATGTGTGTCGTCACCGCGCAAAGTGTGCTTTCGCCTCGTAAAGGGTGTCGAGGGAGATTTCGCTGAGCCCCTGGTCGGCTGCGAATTTCTCCGTGTTGCGGCGAGCCTTGCCGCGCACGAAGAAGGGGATTTTCTTCAGCTCTTTTTCAGCGTCCGCGAGCCAGACCATGACGTCGGAGCCGGTCTCAGGCTGCGGCTCGACGCGCTCGGGCGTCTGTGCCGCCTCAACGGGTTTCGGGGCGTGGCCGCCGTGATGGCTTGGGCCTGCTTCATCGTGGAATTCAAAATCCTCGCGGAACATTGCGAGGAGGTGCTCTTCAAGGCCCATAACCAGCGGATGGATCCAGGTGTCGAAGATGACGTTCGCGCCTTCCCAACCCATCTGGGGGGAGTAGCGCGCAGGAAAATCCTGCACGTGGACGGGGGCGGAGATGACGGCGCAGGGGATGCCAAGGCGTTTGCCAATGTGGCGTTCCATCTGAGTGCCGAGGATCATCTCGGGCGCGGCATCGGAGATCGCCTGTTCGACTTCGAGGTAGTCGTCGGTAATGAGGGCCTCGACACCGAATTCCTTGGCCAGCGCGCGAATGGGGCGGGCGAATTCGCGGTTGTAGCAGCCGAGGCCGACGACCTCGAACCCCATCTCATCGCGGGCGATGCGGGCGGCAGCGGCAACATGGGTGGCATCGCCGAAGAGGAACACGCGCTTGCCGGTGAGGTAGGTGCTGTCGACGGACTTGGACCACCAGGGCTGACGCAGGCGAGAGAGGTCCTTGCGCGGCTCTACACCGCAGAGTTGGGCCACTTCTGCGACGAATTCATGGGTGGCCGCGACGCCAATGGGGATGGTTTTGGTGTAGGGCTGGCCACAGGTTCGCTCCAGGTGGCGCGCGGCGGTTTCGCCATGTTCGGGATACATGAGGACGTTCGCATGGGCCGCACCGAGACGGGTGATATCTTCGGGGGTCGCGTCGAAGGGCGCCACGACGTTCACGCCGATGCCCATCTCGTAGAGCAGGCCTTTGACTTCTTCGATGTCGTCCCGGTGACGGAAGCCCAGTGCGAGGGGGCCGAGGATGTTGACGGTGACTTCGGGCGTGCGGTCCATCGGTTGCGCGAGGTGACGGACGATCTGGTAGAACGTCTCGTCCGAGCCGAAGTTTTCCTTCCGCTGGTAGGACGGCAATTCTAGCGGGATGACCGGAACGGGAATGTTCATCGTCTCGGCCAGACCGCCCGGATCGTCCTGGATCAGCTCCGCGGTGCAGGAGGCTCCAACGATTAGAGCCTGGGGTTGGTAGCGGTCGTAGGCATCTTGGCAGGTGGCCTTGAAAATGCCAGCCGTGTCCTCTCCTAGGTCGCGGCCTTCGAACGTCGTGTAGGTGACCGGCGGGCGGTGATCGCGCCGTTCGATCATGGTGAAGAGTAGGTCGGCGTAGGTGTCGCCCTGGGGCGCGTGCAGGACGTAGTGCAGACCCTTCATGGCGGTGGCGACACGCATAGCGCCGACATGGGGCGGGCCTTCGTATGTCCAGACCGTCAGTTTCATTCCGCAGCCTCCAGTTTGAGGAGGGCACGGCGGCGAACGGGGCGGGAGAAGAGGCCTGCGAGATCGCCGGCCTGTTCGTAAAAGTGGACGGGCGTGAAGACCAGTTCGATGGCCCATTTCGTGGTCAGGCCCTCGGCTTCCAGCGGGTTGGCGAGGCCCAGGCCGCAGACGGTGAGGTCGGGGCGGGCGGCGCGGACGCGGTCGAGTTGTTTGTCGACGTCCTGTCCTTCGGAGATCGTGGGGCCTGCAGGGATCAGATCCATGTCGGGGCCGACAAGGCCTTTGTGGATGTACGGCTGCCCGATCTCGATCGCCTCCATGCCGCATTCGCGGGTCAGGAAGCGGGCGAGGGGGATTTCCAGCTGACTGTCGGGCAAGAAGAAGATGGTCTTGCCGTTGAGGTGCTCGGACGCATTGGCGATGGCTTTGCGGGCGCGGGCACGGGGGGCGGCGGTGACGCGGGCGAACGTCTCATCATCCACGCCGAATTCATCGGCTATGGCGCGGAGCCAAAGCGTGGTGCCTTCCTCGCCGAAGGGGAACGGGGCTTGAATGTGATGCGCGCCGCGGCGGGTGAGCGCGGCGGCGGTGTCACCGAGGAAGGGCTGTAGGCAGGCGAAAAGTGTGTTGGGGCCGATACCGGGGGCCTCGGCTGTGCGAGGGGCCGGCAGGACGCGGATGGGGCCAATGCCCATTTGGGTGAGGAGGGAGACGGCTTGATCCTCGACCACATCGGGCAGGGCGCCGACAAGCAGGAGCTCGCGTTGGTCGGTGGAGGGCAGGACCGGGACCATGGAGGCGAGGCAGGCATCTTCGCCTTGGGTGAAGGTCGTCTCGATGCCGGAGCCGGAATAGTTCAACACGCGGACATGGGGGGCGTGGACTTGGGTAAGGCGCTCGGCAGCGCGCGCGAGGTCGAGCTTGATCACCTCGGACGGGCACGAACCGACTAGGAAGAGCTGCTTGATGTCAGGCCTGCGCGACAGAAGGCGGGCAACTTCGCGGTCCAACTCCTCATGCGCGTCGGCCATACCGGCCAAATCACCCTCCTCGAGAATCGCGGTGCCGAAGCGGGGTTCGGCGAAAATCATCACGCCCGCAGCGGATTGCAGAAGGTGCGCGCAGGTTCGGGAGCCGATGACGAGGAAGAACGCATCCTGCATCTTTCTGTGCAACCAGATGATGCCTGTGAGGCCGCAGAAGACCTCTCGCTGGCCGCGTTCCTTGAGGATCGGGGCGTCACGGCAGGTGGCGGCGGGTACGGATGTGGGCGTGTTCATGTGCGGGCCTCCGCGTCGAGCCGGGCCATGCGCAATTTCCACACGAACTGAGCGGCGTTGATCACGTAAGCGCCATAGGCGGCCAGGGCGATCCACATCTGCGTGTCGGCTGGCCAACCGGCCAGGAGGGCCCAGACATAGGCAAGGTGGAGCGCGATCACGGCAAAGGAAAAGACGTCTTCCCAAAAGAAGGCAGGGGCGAAAAGGTATTGGCCGAAAACGACTTTTTCCCAGATGGCGCCAGTGACCATGATCGTCAGCAGGATGGCGGTCTTCACGATGATGGAGGCCGTTGCGGCGGCATAGCCGATATCGGCCCAAAGGTAGCGCAGGACCAATGCAAGCGAGACGACGAAGACCAGGAATTGCAACGGCGCAAGCACACCCTGAACCGTGGTCCAGACTGTGGCGTCGCGGCGTTGGCGTTCCTCAGCTGTGTAAAGCTGCCTCGATGGCAGCTCCGTTAAGGTGTCGCTCGGCATTCGATTACGATTCCTCCAGGCCCTCCTCAAAAGGTAGGGCTGTAAACCCGATAGTGTCAATCTAAACTTACACTTTTGGAGGAGCCTTCAGTGCGCCAGCCTCAGTTTCCGCAGATGCCGCAGCGCCCATGTTTTCTTTGCTTTTCTCGGCGTGAATGATAGGAGTTCATCGCTTGCACGGCGGCCAATTCGTTGCAGTGTCAATTTCCTTTGACATTTGTAACCCGACTCGGCGACACTCTTGCCACGACGGCTGGCTCCCGTAAGAGCGCATTCCGCACGGGGACTCCGTGTTTCGTGAGCAAAGGTTTGGCATCACGATGGCCGACGATCGCAGATATGCACCACCTGTGCCCTCCGTTTTGGCGGGTCCTGACGTGCGTGGTCTTGCGCGACAAGCCATCAGGATTCTGGCAAGCCGAAGCGAAGAGCACACCGATCGCCTTCGCGCCCGTCTGGATCATCTGTGCGAAGCTTTTCTGTCTGAAGAAGAAGAGGCGCGCCATGCAGCCATTCAGAAGTTGCGCAACGAAGGTGTGACGGACCCGGAGATCATCGACCATGTGATCCCGGAAGTGTCCCGCATCCTGGGCCAACGGTGGGCCGATGATACATTGAGTTTTGCCGAGGTCAGCATCGGGTCGGCCCGATTGCAGGAAACCGTTCGCGCCCTCATCGCGCGCGACATCGCACCGCTGGATGCCGATGCCGGCGACCATCTGAATGCCCCGCGCATCATGCTGATCATCCCACGGCCCGAAGACCACACCCTGGGCACGTTTGTGGCCGCTGATCAGTTCCGACGTTTTGGATATGCGGTGGATATCATCGTCGACCAACACGCGCGCCAAGCAGCCCTTGAGCTAAGAAAACATCGATATGTGATGGTCGGACTTACAATCGGCGGTCGCAGAACACTTGCATCAGCAAAAGAATTGGTGGACATAATTCGGACGACAGCAACACGCGCTACACCCATCGTTCTTGGTGGATCGTTTGTGGAAACCGAAGACGGTTTGAAGCAGGCAACAGGTGTGGATCATGTCGCTGTATCGGTAAGGGACGCGCTTAAGAAGTGTGGCTTGGACATCGTGAGGGCAGACCCCTCTCAGAATACGGTGGCGAGTCATGAATGAAGATGGGGAACGATCTGTGACGGAAAGTAGGTTCCTATGAACACGCGCGGATCAGATTTTTGGGATCAACCCTCGACGCCCCCGATTGGGCCCGAGCAATTCAACGAGATTGTCACCACGGCGGCGGATCTTGCAATTGTCCTCGACACCGAGGGGAAGGTTCACTCGGTCATCACCAACCCACTGAACCCGACGCTTGGGCGTCTCGACCATTGGAAAGATCGCGACATTCGCGATTTCCTGGCCGAAGACAGCATGCCCAAGATCGAGGCGCAGTTGCAGGCCTATCGCAGCGGCGAAAAGGCCAAGGTCGATGCGATCGAGGTCAACCACTTCGACAATGCGAATTGGGAATTCCCGATCCGTTACACGCTCCACAAGACCGGGCGTGATAATATCATCCTTATGTTGGGTCGCGATCTGCGCCCGATTGCCGAGCTTCAGCATCGCCTCGTCAAGGCGCAGCTGGCGCTTGAGAAAGATTACGAAACACATCGCGACTACGAGACGCGCTACCGGGTCATCATGGAAGCCGCGCGGGATGCGTTGGTTCTAGTCGACGTTGGAACCGGTCGCATTGTCGATCTGAATTCCTCGGCGGCGCAAATACTTGGCGCTGAGACGGAAACGCTGACCGGATCAGCCTTCACGCAGGAATTCGAAGGCAAGCGACGCGGCGAGTTTATCGAAGGGCTTGTCCTTGCCGCGGGCGATGAGACCGCGCGCTCGGTCACTGTGCAAACGCGCCGCTCCGAAGCGGAAGTTGTGTTGCACCCGATGGTGTTCCGGGCGGCTGGCGACAAAACCCTTCTTTGCCGAATCGAGACGGCAGGAAATTCGGAGTCCGTCGCCGCCGAGCTGAGCCAGGTTCTGTCCGCGCTATATCGGGATGGGGCCGACGCCGTTGTCTTTACCGATGCCCATGGCGTGATCCGATCGGCAAATGATGCCTTCCTTGGTCTGTGTGATGCGGGCCAGCTTGCCGATGTGAAGGGTAAGTCGCTTGGCGATTTCCTTGCGCGCGGATCGGTCGACCTGAAGGTGCTGATCGACAATGCAGCGCGCAACAAGAAGATGCGTTTGTATTCCACGCGGCTGGAAGGTGAGTTTGGCTCACAGCTTTCGGTCGAAATGTCCGCGACGCACTTAAGTGCAGCAGGTCGTGCCGGATTTGCGTTCATCATCCGGGATACGAGCCGGATGGAGGTTGTGCGCGAACCGATCAGCGCCCTTCCGGGGCCTGCCCCGATGTCTGACGATGCGATGCGCAATGTCATGGATCTTGTGGGCTCCGCTCCATTGAAAGACATCGTTTCCGCCACGACGGATGTGGTCGAAAAGATGTGCATCGAGACGGCGGTGGAACTGACGGACAACAACCGTGTCGCCGCGGCCGAGATGTTGGGTCTTTCACGTCAATCGCTTTACGTGAAGCTGCGGAAATATGGGCTTCTGGCGAAGAACGACAGCTCGTCCAGCGATCAAGCGTAAACCTGCCTTTACACTTGCCGACTCGTAAGGTGTCAGCTTAAGCTGACACTATGAGTGTAACGACCGACCTCAATACATCGGAAACGCCCCGCACGTTGCCCGAACCACGGGCCGTTCTGACGCTTCTGAAGCCCATCACATGGTTTCCGCCGATGTGGGCGTATCTTTGCGGCGCAGTCTCCGCCGGCGTTGCGCCGTCCGGGCATTGGCTGGTGCTGGGGTTGGGCGTGGTTTTGGCCGGTCCGGTTGTGTGCGGGATGAGCCAGGCGGCGAATGATTGGTGTGACCGCCATGTCGATGCCATTAACGAGCCGAACCGCCCGATCCCATCGGGCCGCATTCCGGGTCGCTGGGGTCTGTGGATCGCGCTGATCATGTCGGTCTTTGCAGCCTTGCTTGGTCTGGTGCTTGGTCCTTGGGGCTTTGGCGCGACGCTTGTCGCCATCGCCGCCGCATGGGCCTATTCGGTGGAGCCGATCCGCATGAAGCGGTCGGGCTGGTGGGGGCCGGGATTGGTCGGCCTGTCCTACGAGAGCCTGCCTTGGTTCACGGGTGCTGCCGTGTTGTCCGCTGGCGCGCCGTCCTGGCCTGTGATCATCGTCGCGCTGCTTTATGGCATTGGCGCGCACGGGATCATGACGTTGAATGATTTCAAGGCGTTGGAGGGGGATCGCCAGATGGGCGTGAACTCCCTTCCCGTCACGATGGGGCCGGAGCGGGCCGCGAAGCTGGCCTGCGTGGTTATGGCCGTGCCGCAGATCATTGTGATCGGGCTCCTGGTTTACTGGTCCCTGCCCTTCTATGCGCTTGCCATTGGTGTCTCGCTGGCCCTGCAACTGGCCGCGATGCGCGTAATGCTGCGCGATCCGAAGGGCAAGGCGCCCTGGTATAATGGCACCGGCGTCACGCTGTACGTGCTTGGCATGATGGTCACGGCCGTCGCAATTCGGGGGCTGTCATGACCCTGGGCTGGGGCGGCATCGCGCGGCTTTGCTTGTGCAACATGGCCATCGGTGGCCTCGCCGCGCTGCCTGTGAACCTGTTCAATCGGCTGATGACGGTGGAGCTGTCTTGGCCTGCCCTTCTACCCGGTCTGCTGGTGGCTCTGCATTACGGCGTGCAAATGACGCGGCCGTATTGGGGGCACCGCTCGGACGCGAAGGGGGGGCGGACGCCGTTCATCCTTGGTGGGATTGCCGCTGTTGGCCTTGGTCTTGTGCTGACCGCATATGGGATCGCGCAGTTGACTGGCACGGTGGCTTTGGTGGTCTGGATCATCGCCTATGCGTTAATTGGGCTTGGCATTGGGGCGGCGGGAACATCCTTCCTTGCGTTGCTGGCGACCGCTGCGCCGGATCATCGAAAGCCTGCTGCGGCAACCTTCGCTTGGCTGACACTGATTTTCGGGGCGATCATTGCCTCAATCGGGACCGGCATCGCGCTTGAGCCCTATTCACCGGAACGATTGCTGGCGGTTGTGCCCGTGGTGGCACTTGTGTGTTTGGCGCTGGCCTGGGTTGCGACGGTGGGTGTGGAAGCCCGTATCGGGGCGGTCCCTGCCCCGGATGAACCTGAGCTTGGACCCGCTTTGCGTGCCACATGGGCCGATCCGGCTGCGCGTGCGTTTACCGGATTTGTCTTCCTCTCGATCCTCGCCTTCTACCTGAGCGAGTTGGTGTTGGAGCCATTTGCCGGCCATGTTCACGGGCTGCCGCCCGAGGATTCCACCAAACTCAGCGGCGGCAAAGACGGCGCCGCGTTGTTGGGAATGCTTCTGGCGGGGGGGCTGAGCCAGTTCCGCATTGGATCGCTTCGGATTTGGGCAATGGTCGGCTGCGTCGTTTCCGCCGTGGGCCTGATCGGTCTTGGTATGGGTTTGAATTTGCTGACCTTCACGGTCGTGCTTGGCCTCGGCAACGGGTTGTTCGTTGTGGGGGCCATCGGCTCCATGATGCGGCTTGCCTCAGAACGCCAAGGCGCTGCAGGCACGCGCATGGGCGTCTTTGGCGCGGCGCAGGCCGTGGCCGCCGGCCTTGCCGGGCTGATCGCCACCGGCATCCTTGATATCGCACGCCTCGCGCTACCCACACAAACCGCTTACGCCACGGTCTTCGGGCTTGAGGCGATCCTGTTCCTTGCCGCAGCACTTGTCGCTGGCCGGCTTCTTCATGCACGGCCCTCAGAGCCTCAGCTACAACCGGGAGAGTAACCATGATCTATGACGCCATTGTCGTGGGCGGCGGGCCATCGGGCGCCACCGCAGCCGAAGATCTGGCACGCTCGGGCCATACGGTCGCGTTCATCGATCGTGCCGGGCGGATCAAGCCCTGTGGCGGGGCTATTCCCCCGCGCCTGATCCAGGATTTTTTCATTCCAGATGAACAGCTTGTGGCGAAAATCACCACGGCACGGATGATCTCTCCAACCAAGCGCAAGGTCGATATTCCGATTGAGAACGGCTTTGTCGGGATGGTGGATCGCGAGCATTTCGATGAATTCCTGCGCGACCGTGCGGCTTTGGCCGGGGCGGATCGGCGGACGGGTACGTTTACCAAGATCGCCCGTGATGAAAGCGGCACCCATGTGCATTACCGCGACAAGGAAAGCGGTGACGAGAAGGTTCTGACCGGCAAGATCGTGATCGGCGCCGATGGGGCCCGATCGAACGTGGCGCGTGCCGAAGTCGAGGGTGGGGACAAGATCCCCTATGTCATTGCTTATCATGAGATAATCGAGAGCCCCGGACCGCGTGGGGAGTATCATCCAGACCGCTGTGACGTGATCTATGACGGTGCGATTTCGCCCGATTTCTACGGCTGGGTTTTCCCGCATGGAAATTCCGCGAGTGTCGGGATGGGCTCGCTCGTGAAGGACGTGGATCTAAAACAGGCGACGGCGGCTTTGCGCGTTTCGGCAGGCCTTGATGACTGCAAGACGATCCGCAAGGAAGGTGCGCCAATTCCGCTAAAGCCTTTGGATCGTTGGGATAATGGCAAGGACGTGGTGCTGGCCGGGGATGCGGCGGGTGTTGTCGCACCATCATCGGGTGAAGGCATTTACTACGCGATGGTCGGTGGGCGCGTGGCGGCGACTGCTGCGGCGGCCTGTTTGCAGAGCGGGCGCGTCAAGGATCTACAGCTCGCGCGGAAGCTGTTCATGCGGGAACATAAGAGCGTTTTCAAAGTGTTAGGCGCGATGCAGAACGCCTATTACAAGTCCGACGAACGCCGCGAACGGTTCGTGAGCCTGTGCCATGACATCGACGTGCAGCGCCTGACGTTCGAGGCCTATATGAACAAGAAGCTGGTCAAGGCGCGACCCTTGGCGCATATCAAGATTGGTATCAAAAATCTGGCACATTTGACCGGAATCGTGAGCGCAACACGGGCATGACTATTCATATTCCGACATGGGTGGATGGCACCCTTCAGCCGGTTGAGAAGCTGGAGGCGCATCAGCGCGGGCTGCGGCACAAGGCGATTTCGGTGTTCATCCTGCGCGATGGCAAAGTGCTGCTACAACGGCGGGCTTTGCACAAGTATCACACGCCCGGGCTTTGGGCGAATGCGTGCTGCACGCATCCCTATTGGGAGGAAGACGCGCTGACTTGCGCGACGCGGCGGTTGGACGAAGAGCTTGGAATCAAAGGGATTTCCCTCGATTTCCGCGATACGGTCGAGTACCGCGCCGATGTGGGTGGCGGGTTGATCGAGCATGAGGTTGTGGACATTTTCGTGGGTGAAATGCCTGCTGGCGTTGAGCCCGTGATGAACCCCGATGAGGTGATGGACACGATCTGGACGCCGCTGGACGGGCTTGCGGAAGAGGTTCTGCGCGCGCCGGATACATTCACGCCGTGGTTGCAGATTTACCTGCGGGAACATGCGGGCGTGATCTTTGAAACTGCGTCCAGCTGAACGGATATGCGTTCAATTGAACGCTCTTTCCACAGAAAATGCGTTCATCTGAGCAGAGTTTCTGCTGTGTGATGAGTCAGCGCGAGATCTGCTCAGGTGAACGGGTTTCGACCCGGCTCAGGCGCGAGATTTCTCTTCGAATTGACCGACTGTGACACCCAGCGCATCAAGCGCCTGGGTGGCGATGTCATCGGCGGTCAGGCCCGCATCGGCGTACATATCGGCGGGGCTCGCTTGATCAATGAAACGGTCCGGCAGATGCATCGTGCGGACGGCGCAGCGGCCGTTGAGTTGGCCGGTGGCGGCGAGATGGTGGAGGACGATGCCGCCAAAGCCGAGGGTCGCGCCCTGCTCAACGGTGATGAGCGCATTGTGGTTTGCCATGAGGCCGTCCACCAGTTCGGTGTCGAGCGGTTTGGCGAAGCGGGCATCGGCGATGGTGACGGAGAGGCCGCGAGCCTCCAACGCGCGGGCGGCGTCTTTCGCTTCTTCGAGATGCGCGCCGAGGGAGAGGAGGGCGATGTCGCTACCTTCCTGAAGGATGCGGCCTTTGCCGATTGGCAGGACTTCCCCGGTTTCGGGCATGTCGACCCCTGTGCCTTCGCCGCGCGGGTAGCGCAGGGCGACGGGGCCATCATCATGGGCGGCGGCGGTGGCGAGCATGTGAACCAGCTCGGCCTCATCGGCGCAGGCCATCACCGTCATGTTGGGAAGTGCTGCGAGGTAGCCGATGTCGAAGGCGCCGGCGTGGGTCGGACCATCGGCCCCGACAAGGCCCGCGCGGTCGATCATGAAACGGACGGGTAGGTTTTGCAGGGCGACGTCATGGACGACCTGGTCGTAGCCGCGTTGCAGGAAGCTGGAGTAGATCGCGCAGAAGGGTTTGAGGCCGCCAGCGGCCATGCCTGCGCTGAACGTGACCGCGTGTTGTTCGGCGATGCCCACGTCAAACACACGGCGTGGCATGGCCTTTTGCATCGTGGCAATGCCGGTGCCGCCGGGCATGGCGGCAGTGACGCCGACGATGCGGTTGTCAGTCTCTGCCATGCGTAACAGGGTCTTTCCAAACACGCCGGTATAGCTTGGGGCGTTGGGGGCAGATTTCTTTTGCTGACCCGTGGCGACGTCGAATTTTGCAACGCCGTGATAGCAATCATCGGACAACTCGGCGGGGCTATACCCTTTGCCCTTCACGGTGACGGCGTGGATCAGGATCGGGCCGTCGGCGCGGGCTTTGGCGGCGCGCAGCGTGGTGAGCAACTCGCCCATATCGTGGCCGTCGATGGGGCCGACATAGGTGAAGCCCAGATGTTCGAATAGCGTTGCGGAGGGCTGATGCCCTGTGACGAGTTCCCGGGCGCGTTCGGCACCCTGGCGGATCGGTTCGGGCAGGTGTTGCGCCATGCCATCGGCAATGTCTTTGAGGGTGGCGAGCGGGCTTTGCAGGTCGGTCAGGTAGCGGGACATGGCACCGACAGGCGGTGCGATGGACATTTCATTGTCGTTTAGGACCACGAAAAGACGTTTGCCGAGGTCGCCCGCGTTGTTCAGCGCCTCGTACGCCATGCCGGCGGAGATGGAACCGTCGCCGATGACGGCGATGGCGTCGCCCGTGGCCTCACCCAGGTCGCTCGCCATGGCGAAGCCGAGGGCGGCAGAGATAGAGGTGGAGGAATGCGCGGCGCCGAAGGGGTCGTATTCGGACTCGGCACGTTTGGTGAAGCCGCTGAGGCCGCCCTTTTGACGAAGGGTGCGGATCCGGTCACGGCGGCCGGTCAGGATCTTGTGGGGGTAGCATTGGTGGCCCACGTCCCAGACGAGTTTGTCGTAGGGCGTGTTGAAGACGGCGTGGATAGCGACCGATAGTTCGACGACACCAAGCGATGAGCCCAGATGGCCGCCGGTCTCAGAGACGGCGGAAATCACCTCAGCCCGGAGCTCATCAGCGCAGGTGGCAAGCTCGGCATCTGTAAGACGGCGCAGGTCAGAGGGATAGACGACGCGGTCGAGGACAGGGGTTTCGGGGCGATCCATGGGTCATTCTCCGTCTCTGTTGGGCTGTTTAGGCCCTAAACCGGCGGGGTCTGACATCCGCCGGGATCGTCAAACGGCGGCAGGGATATTCCCGCCGCCGCGTTTTCTTATTCCGATGCGGCCTCTTCCCAGGCCGAATAGTCCGGCGGGCCATCGATCACGTTCAGCTCGGGCCAGTTCGCGATCACGTTCAGGCCTTGCAGCGGCTGCTGATAGCCCTGGTGACACGTGCGGCAGGCGGCCAGAGGCGCGTCGCCATAGACCGGGCCAAGGCGGTTTTCGGGATACACATCCTCAAGCGGGAGGAGGTAATCCGCGATCATCTCTTGCACCATGATGATGCCAAGCGATGCGGTGCCCCATTGCGGCGTGTTCTGCGCGCCGTCGTAGAAGGCACGGGAGTTGTGGCAGAAGACACAATTCACACCCAGCGAGTTCGCGATGTAATTCATGAACCCATAGGTCATCTCGGCCTGCTGGATCAGCGGATCACCGGGCTGCTGTTGCACGCGGCTTTCGAGATCATGCACCGCGATCTGGTTGTACCCGCCGCCTTCCGCTTCCAGCAGGTAGGTTTCCAGATAGGTGGACGGCAGCGACGTGAAATTCGACGTCATCGTCGCCCGGTTCTGGATCGCGGGCCAGCCTTCGGCGTTGGAATTCACCGGACCAACACGGAACCAGATGTTGTTGGGCACCGGTTGGCCGCGGTGGCAAGTGTAACAGGTGACGCCGACTTCGTAGTTGGCATTCACATGCGCATCCCAGTTCACGTTGATGTTGCGGGTCATCAGCAGCATGTTCCGCGCAACGACCTTGGTATAGAGGTCATCGTCGGCATATTCGCCATCCGCCGCATTGGCGTGGCAATAGGCACAGCCTTCTTCCGGCGCGACCCACTGGGTCATCGCGTTCATCAGGCGGTTAAAGTTGAGATCCGTGAGTTCGCCCAAGACCTGGACGTTTTCATAGATATCGCCGGCCAGTTCTTCGCCCTCTTCCGGGACCCACGGCTCATCCGTGTAGAAATCGATGACAGTGGGGTCGCCAGCGGCGAGGTCACGGTCGAATTCCTGCACGTGCATGCCGGTGCCACGGGGGCCGGTCTGCATTGAGCTTGTCGCATAGGGTTGCCCCCAGGCGATGATCATGACGGCGACGAAGATGGCCCCACCCAGAGCCCCCACCGCGATGGCGGGGCCGAAGATGTTGGTGGGATTGTCATCGTTCCATTTATCGAACCACTTGGGAAACATCTCTTACTCCTCCCCACGGGTCACGCCGCCGAACTCCTCGTATGAGCCGTAGGCCTCATAGCCGTAGGGTTCGAGGTAGTCGGGGGCGAAGTTGTGTTCCTGGGCCCAGATGAACCAGTTATCCACGACCGTACCGGTCAGAAGGATGCCGATCCCGCCGGTGATGGGGGTCAGAACCGCGAACCACCAGGCCCAGCGGTGAATGCCTTCCATCGTGGCGTTGAAGCCCATGGTCCAGCGCCAGAACAGGCCGGCGCGCTCAGACGCCGTGCCGCGGTCGATGATCTGTTCCAGCTCGCGGTCGCCGCCGTAGCGGGAGACGGCGAGGATCGTGGCACCGTGCATCGCGAAGAGCAGGACGGAGCCGTAGAGGAACACGATCGAAAGCGCGTGGAACGGGTTGTAGTAGAGGTTGCCGTACCGGATCGAGAACGCGGTGGTCCAATCGAGGTGCGGGAAGATGCCGTACGGCACAGCCTCGGACCAGCTGCCCATAAGGATCGGGCGGAAGAGGCCCAGCACGAGGAACAGCCAGATCGCGGCGAGGAACGCCCAGGCGATGTGTTTGCCCATCTGGTGTTGCACCGCCAGAAGGTAGGTCCGCAGCCACCAGAACATCACCGAGATCAGCAGGAAGAAGCTGGAGATGATGTACCAGCCGCCATCATTGAGCGGCGGCATGGACAGGCCATGTTCCGGCCCCGGAGGCTCAAGCGCCAGCCAGAAGAGCTGCCGAATAAACTCGGGCACAGACCAATCGACCTGGCTGAGCATGTTGAAGCCAACGATGTTGAACCATGCCAGGCCCGTCGCAAGGCTGATCAGACCGGCCCAACCAAGGTAGATGGGACCAAGCTGTGCATTGCCCAACCAGCCAAGCAGGGTCGAAAATCCGCCGTCGCCGTAGCGCTTGCCGCCAAGGATGTTGTCGTCGGTAAACTCCATCCCCGCTTCGGGTTCGCCTTGAACCTGCACTTGCGTGAAGATGTTTTGGTATTCGAAGTAGGCCATTATTCGGACCCTCCCTCGGCTGCACCCGACACGTCGGCATAGCCCGCCTCGGTGCCGTAAGTCTCAAGACCGGTGGTGTCATAAAGCGGGGCAGGCGGGTGATCGGGCCAGATCGGCAGATCGAGCCACCAGTTCCACCATTCGGGCCAGCCTGACGTCCAGACGGGGCCGGAGATGACGATGCAAACCGCGCTCCAGAACCCGGCGGCGAGTGCCAGCAGAAGTCCCACGCGGTGGATGCCCAGCGTGCCGACCGAATAGCCGATGAAATCGCGGAAGAACGTGTCTTCGTGATCCGGCGTCTTCATGATCGTGCCCTTTTGCGGGTTCGCCGCAGACAGGATCAGCCCGCCATGCAAAGCCAGCGCGAAGGTCGTGGTGAAGAACAAGGTCACCGCGATCATGTGGGCGGGATTGTAGTGGAAGTGCAGGTAGGCATAGCCCACGTTTGAGACCCAATCGAGGTGGCTGAAGATCCCGTACGGGAAGCCATGGCCCCAGGCGCCCATCAGAAGCGGGCGGAACACCACCAGCGTGACATAGGCGAAGATCGCGAAGCTGAAGGCGAAGGGGACGTGATAGCCCATGCCCAGTTTGCGGGAGATTTCCACCTCGCGCAGGGCCCAGGACACAAACGCCCCGACCGCGCAGAATGTGATGATTTGCCAAAGCCCGCCTTCCATGAGCGGTGCAAGACCCAGGCCGTAGCTTAGATCGGGCGGTGCAATGTGGATGGTCCACGGGTTGAACGTGCCTTGCATGGCAGCGCTCCAGAAGATCAGGATCGTCCCCAAAAGGGCGAAGAAGGCAGTCGTGACCCCGAAGAAGCCCACGTAGAAGGGGCCCACCCAGAAGTCGAACAGATCGCCGCCAATAAGCGTCCCTCCGCGGACGCGATATTTCTTTTCGAAGCTCAGCAAAGCCATGCGCTCTCTCCGGTGTTTGGCGGCGTTGTCCCTCGGGGTAGCCGTCAGTCATCTTGCGTTTTTTGGTTTGCCGCGGGCGGAACGGTGAGGACCCGCCCGCAGCTTTTGTTTTGGATGCCGTAAAGCACGGGGTCGGGGGCTTACTCGCCGCCGAAACCCATGTTCATGGCGGCCGACTCGAACCAGTTCATGCCGGACGACAGAACCACCAGGTGGATCATCGCCGCGAGCAGGAAGAGGAAGACGCCCTGTGCCACGAAAACGCGGCGCGGGTCGAAGATGAGCCAGATCTTGTAGAACTTAGCCATGTCTCGTCTCCCTCAACCGAACCAAGGGGCCCAGAAATACGTGGCGACATGAGCAACGATGGCAACGGCCGAGAACAGCCAGAGCCCGCTCATATACACCGCGTGCAGTTCCTGCGCCTGTTCGTCGGTGAGACCTGTGAAAGACAGGTCGGAATTATCAGCCATATTTTCCTCCGGAACGTCAGACTGATGCCGCAAACCCTGCGGCCGGGCCCCGACAAGGCCTCATTGCCCTGCCGGCATTCCCCCTCGACCCTTGCGGGCTTTGGTGGAAGCTCAGTCCCCGGCTCCGGTCGTCACGCCGAGATTTTTGCGTAGCTCAGACCTGCGCACCTGGGTCTAGTCAGGCTTGGTTGCGCGGATCGTGGCGTGTCTGTCTTGCGTCAGGCCGAGAAGATCATCGGTGTGATGATACTCGCCTGCGCGTAGGCCCGTTTGATCGGGCCTTTGTCGGTCATGCTGCCCGACTTGATCGCAGCCAGCGCCCAGGTGAGCGTGGCGAGCGGCAAGGTCGCGGCAAAGATGATCGCAAAGTAGATCATGAACTCCGTCTTTGGCGGCTTGGTTGTCCGCGCGACGGGGCTGTTCGAGGTCATGTCACTCATGATTTGTCCTCCTCCTCAAAGCTGAAACCGGCAGGCGCGAGGCGCTTGACGGTGTCTTCCACAACCCGTTCCGCGCCTTCTTCGAGGGCGGCTTTCTCGGCGGCATCGCGAAGGGTCTTCGCGGCTGAGATACGGGTCAAAATCGGGTGTTCTGCGACGATCCGGTCCAGAAGCGCTTGTGCTTCCGGATCCCAGGGGAAGTCGCGGCGCAGGGTGGCTGGGGTCGCCGCGGCACTGTCCATGTCGGAGGCCAGCGGCAGAATGTGGAACAGCGCATCGAAGAGACCGTTGCAGACCTCCTGCACCAGATAGGTCGCGCCGGCATAGCCCATCATCGGCGTGCCGGTGTGGCGGCGGATGGCGGCACCGGGGAAACTGGCCGGAATGAAGGCGGGCTTTGGGCCGTGGCCTGCAGACATTTCCGCGAGGTACATCTTTTCGTTGATCGACCCCATCAGGACGAGCGGGCGCTTTTCAGACACCATTGCGCGGACCTGTTCATTGTCGGTCTTTTTGCCCGCCACGCGCGCAACGGCGAAGGCGCAAGGAAAGCCCAGATCATCTTCGAGGAACTTGCGGATGCCGCGCGCATAGGTCTCGTTCGCGACGATCCCGAAGGAGGCGGTGGCGAAGAAATCCTGCGTGACAGAGCGCCAGAGATCCCAGACGGGTTTGATGGTGGAGTGCTTTTCCGTCTCGATGAACGGCTCAGGATCGAGGCCGGTGATCTCACCGAGTTTGCGGAGGAATTTGGTGGTGCTGTCGATGCCGATGGGGGCCTGCAGGTAGGGCTTGCCCAGCACCTCGCACAGGCCACGGCCAAATTCGCGATACATGCAGATGTTGACGTCGGCATTCACAAGGTTGCGCATCTCAGCCACGTGGGAACCGAGCGGCATGACCATGTTGACCTCGGCCCCGATGCCTTCGACGAGGCGACGGATTTCGGCGAGATCCGAGGGCATGTTGAAGGTGCCGTACATCGGCCCGAGGATGTTGACGCGGGGCGCGCTGCCCTCTTCGCGCTTCTTCTCGGGCGGCATGCGGCCCTTGGTCATGCCGAATTCGGTGAAGATCCAGGTCATGGCGCGGTCGGCACTTTCCCATTGGTCTTCATCGATGGTGCGCGGCAGGAAGCGCTGGATGTTGGTGCCTTGCGGCGTGACGCCGCCGCCGATCATCTCGGCGATGGAGCCCGTGACGACCACGGCTGGCAGCGCGGGGTCGAGCGTGCCCCAAGCGCGTTTCATCGCGCCTTCAGTGCCGTCGCGGCCCAGCTCTTCTTCGGCGAGGCCGGTCACGACGATAGGCAGCTCATGCGGTGGCAGGCCATCGGTGTAGTGCAGGACGGACGTGACGGGCAGGTTTTCGCAGCCGACAGGGCCATCGATGATGCATTGCAGGCCTTTGACGGCGGTGAAGGCGTAAACACTTCCCCAATAGCCGCCTGCCCTATCGTGATCCTGGATCAGCATTTTACACCGCCATTCGCGGCGACGCGGGCCTTTTCGGCGCGTTCCAGCTTTTTGAGGTTCTGGGCGCGGAATTCGGGGCGCAGGTTTGGCGCGCCTTCCCAGACACCGGCGGTGTCCTCGGTGCCGACGCCCTCAAAGAATTCGCGCATGTGGGACATGCGGTCTTTGTTGGCCATGGCGGCGTTGACCACCTGACCAAGCGAGCCCGCACCTGCGGGGCCCATCAGGGGGCGCGCGGAGATGAGGTTGGTGAAATAGAGCGAGGGGATGCCGAGCTCCTTGCCCTTCTGCACAACCGGCGTCGTGCCGATGGCGAGGTCCGGCTGGATCGCTTCCATCGCGGCGCAATCATCTTCGAGCGAGGCGCGGAATTTGACCTTCACGCCGCGCGACTCCAACCATTCCAGATCGGGCGCGGACCAAGGCGTCTTGGCGCAGGCGGTGCCGACATAAGGCACATCAGCGCCGGATTCGATCAGGAGGCGGGCGACGAGAAGTTCGGACCCCTCGTAACCCGACAATGTGATCGTGCCGTTGATCGGAACGGACGCGAGCGCGCCCTTGATCGCGGGCAGGAAGGCGTTTTGCGCCTCGGCCACCTTTTCGGCGGGCACGTTGTAGGCGTCGCCAATCGCTGCAAGCCAGGCGGCGGTGCCATCGTGGCCCACGGGCGCGGAGCCGACGACGGTGCGACCCGCCGCCTGAAACTCGCGCACGGCGCTGGTGTAGAAGGGGTGGATCGCGGCCACCACCTGACTGTCCAACGCGGAATAGAGCTCACGCCACTCACGGCAGGGAACGACCGGACCTGCCGCCAGACCGAGTGGCGCGAGCATCCCGGCGATTCCCAAGGGATCCGCAGGGAACATTTCGCCCAACAGGGTCACTGTTGGACGGTCTGAAACACCCGCGACTGGAGCCATAACTGGACCGGCCTCCACCTCCTGGCGGGCATAATTGAGCATCGCCCCGGCCAAGACGTCTTTCGCCTCGGCATGGGTCGGCACTCCGAAGCCCGGAACGTCGATACCGACGATCCGAACCCCATTGATTTCGTCCGGCAGCAAACGCAGCGGGACGCCGGACGCAGTCGGCACGCAGAGGTTGGTGACCACGATGGCGTCGTAACGCTCGGGGTCGGCCATCTCGTGCACGGCGTCGCGGATATCTTCGAAGAGTTTCCCTGTCACCAGGGTCTCGGAATTGAACGGCACGTACCCCACCGACCGGCGCGCGCCGTAGAAGTGGGACACGAAGGTCAGGCCATAGACGCAGCAGGCAGAGCCCGACAGCATCGTGCCGACGCGGCGCATGCGCAGGCCCACGCGGAGCGAGCCGAATGCAGGGCACATCGATTGCGGTTTGTCGTGGGGGCCTTGCGGATAGTCTTTGGCGAATTGATCCAAGATCTCGGACTTGCCCGCGGTGCGTGCGGCGGCCTCCATCTCAGCCGCGCCTGCGTGACAGCCCATGCCGTCCCCGCCTTGCGGCGCGCCACGGTCGACGGACTCGCCTTCGATCACCTCAACCTCGGCGGTGGTGTCATATGTGAGTTCGGAACTCACTGATCCTGATCCTTGCGGGCGTTCGGGGCCTGCGCGCGGTCCGTCACATCACGGACCTGCTTTTGCTGGGTGTCGATGGTGTGGAGGAAGGCGCGTGTTTCACGGATGAGTTTGGTGGACTCATCAATCGCTTCGTGCGCACGGCTCATGGTGAAGTAGACATCACACATCATCGTAGACCACCTCCAGCGACTCTTGCGGCTTGGCGTTCTTGCCGCGCATGTCCATGTCGGTGGCCGGCTCCAGCTTGATGCCTGCGCCTGTCTCGGACCCGTCGAACAGTTCAAGCAGTTCGTCTTGCGTCAGGGCCGTTGGGCGCATCGGCGGAGCAACGGCGACGTTTTCGCCGAGGGCCGCGAAGAGTGCGCCCCATTGGGATTCCGCTGTGCCGACGATCTGGTAATTCGCGGATTTCTTGCGGAGGTCGTCGTCTTGCGGGATCGACGCGAGGACGGGGATGTCGACCGCTTTGGCAAAAGCCTGAGCCTCGCCACTGCCGTCGTCCTTGTTGATGACCAAACCGGCGACGCCGACATTGCCGCCCAGCTTCCGAAAGTATTCCACGGCAGAGCAGACGTTATTGGCGACATAGAGCGATTGCAGGTCGTTGGAGCCCACAAGGATCACCTTCTGCGCCATGTCGCGGGCAATCGGCAGGCCGAAGCCGCCGCACACCACGTCACCCAGGAAATCGAGCAACACATAGTCGAAATCCCAATCGTGGAAGCCCAGCTTTTCGAGAAGCTCAAAGCCGTGGATGATCCCACGTCCGCCGCAACCGCGACCGACTTCGGGGCCACCGAGTTCCATCGCGAAGACGCCGCCGCGCTTGAAGCAGACATCGCCAATCTGGACTTCTTCGCCAGCGAGTTTCTTCTGTGTCGAAGTCTCAATGATCGTCGGGCACGCCTTGCCGCCGAAAAGCAGCGAGGTTGTGTCAGATTTCGGGTCGCAGCCGATCAGAAGCACGCGCTTGCCTTGCTCGGCCATCATGTGGCTGAGGTTGGCGAGGGTGAAGGACTTGCCGATGCCGCCCTTGCCGTAGATCGCGATGATCTGGGTCTTTTTGGTCGGCTCACCTTGCGGGACTTCAAGGGTCGGCTCTGCCGCCTCGTCGCGCAGGTTCTGGTCGTAGTCTTTGAGGTTTGGAATATCCTTCACGAGGATGCCTCCCAATTCAGGATCATCTTGAGACATGCGGGATCTTCGAAGGCCGTCTGGTAGGCATTCGCCGCAGTCTCAGCTGCACATGTATGTGTGATCAGCCCATCGAGGCTGAGCGCGCCGTGGTCGATCAGGTCGCGCGTGGCGACGAGGTCTTCGCGGGTCCATTCGGCGGCGATACGCAGGCGCGCCTCGCGCATGAAGGCGGGTGGGAAGGCGAAGGACAGCGGCTCGGGGTAGAAACCTGCCAGAACGATTTCGCCGCCTTTGGTGAGGCGCGAGATCAACGTGTTCAGAAGGTCGGACTGGCCGGACGCATCGTAGATGCATTTGTAATCGCGCCGCTCGTCTTCATCGGGATGCACGACACTATAGCCGGTTGCGCCGGACTGACGGTCGGCGTCGATTTCCCAGACGGTCGGCGGCTTGCCACCGGCGGCAATGGTTAGCCGCGCCAGAAGGCGGCCAAAGACGCCGTGTCCGATGATGAGCTCCGGTAGCGTCTTGTCGAGGCCTGCCATGGCGTGCCGCGCGGTCGCGGCCAGCGCCAGCAGCGCACCCTCGGCCCCAAGCGCGGGATCGATCTTCACCACGCGGTCGGCGGCTGTGACAAGACGGTTCGACGCGCCGCCGAAAAGGCCCTTCACATCACCGTAGCAATTGGCTCCGGGAACGAACACGCGGTCACCGGGCTTGAGGGCGGTGCCGGGTGCGGCTTCGACCACCTCACCGGCGGCTTCATAGCCGGGGACAAGTGGATAGCCCATGCCAGGGAAGGGCGGCATCTGGCCGGACCAGAACAGTTTTTCCGTGCCAGTGGAGATACCGGAATGGCGCACGTCGACGACCAGATCGCCCGCGCCGGGCGCGGTCAGATCGACAGTGCCAAGGCCAAGCGCCTTGGGGCCTTCCAGTATGATCGCTGTGCTTTGCAAGCTCAGCCGCTCCCCTTGTGGTCATTTGGGCGCACTGCGATGGACAGAATCCCCCGGGCGCAATTCGTTGGTGTCAGTCTAACCTGACACTTTGTTATGTCAACGTGAATAGACATTGCTGTTGAAAGTGTTCGTCGTGGTTTACACTTTGCGGGCATGGACAAGGCCGGTCACGAAGGGACGGCTTGTCTTGACTGCCTTGATCCGGGTGAACCCGGCGGCGTCCAGATGGTCCGTAATCTCGGCGGCGCTGCGCGCGCGACCTGTTTGCATGGCCATGCAGTAGATCCCGAAATAGGCGTCGCCTGCGCGACTTGGCTTCGCACCGCCGGACATCGGCTCGGCCACGATGAGGCGGCCATTTTGCGGGAGGGCGTCGTGCACCTTCTTCAGTAGGGCGGCGACGGTCTCGTCGGCATGGTCATAGAGCACGCGCACAAGGCTGATCGTGTCTGCCCCGGAGGGCAGAGCGTCGGTGCGGAAGGACCCACCGGTGATGGTTGCGCGGTCCGCCAGACCTTCGCGTTGAAAGCGGGCGGTGGCGGGGTCGACGACTTGCGGCAGGTCGAAGAGGTGGAGGTTGAGGTGGGGATTGGCGTGGCCAGCGGCGGTGAGGAACACGCCGGTGCCGCCGCCGACATCGAGAAGGGTTTGGGTTTGAGACAGGTCGAGATGGGCGAGGGCCTCTTCGGCCACAAGGGTCTGACTGTCGGCCATGAGCTCGGAATAGGTGGCGGCGACCCCGGGATCGACGCCGCCGGTCGCACCGAAGACATAGGGCCAGAATTGCGCAAGCTCGGTATCGGAGCCATCGCGGAAGAAGGCGACGGGATCAGAGAGATCGCGATAGAGCACATCGTGGTGGCGGATCATCTGCTGCAGGCCGGGAATGCCGGGCAGCGCCGCGCCGAGGCGGCCAAGCGCAAAGCGGTTATCGGCCTGGCGGGTCATCAAGCCGAGGGCGCTGGCGGCCTGGGCAAGACGTTGCAAACGGGGCTCGGGCAGGCCCGTGCGCTGCGCGAGGTCGGAGAGCGTGCGGGGTTGGGTGGCGAGATGGTGGGGCAGGTCGAATTGCACGAAAGCCATCAGAACCTGGGAATGGACAAAGCCTGCGACCAAATCGAACAGCGCCTCGCCGTCCTTGCGGGCGACAGCCTTGGCGATGGGCAGGCGTGCGGCGCGTTTCTGGAACGTGCGAGAGCCAATCAGAGCGGTGCGCCAGGCGTAGAGGCGGTCCTTGAGCGAGGGGCGCGGCGCGTCTGGGTCGGCCAGTGCCATCTATTCAGCAGCCGTAACCGGAGGCATGACGGGCGTGAGCCGCTCGGCAGTCTTGCGAACCATGTCGGCCAGCATTGCCTCACCCGGACAGGACGGGATCGACGAGATCGCTCCTGACAGGATATCCTCGAGATGGGTGATCGCGCCGCGCACGCCATATTCGGTGACGGCGTTGGGGCGGTCGTGGATTTCATCTTGATGGGCGGGTTTGCCGAGCGTCTCTTCATCGTAGAGCGCGTCGCGCAGGTCATCGGCGACCTGAAAGGCCTCGCCAATGCGGGCGCCAAGCTCTGTCCAGGGCTCGGGGTCTTCGCCAGCGGCGGCGGCACCCATCCGGGTGGCGGCGGTGAACAGCGCGCCAGTCTTTGCGCGGTGATAGGCGGAGAGGTCGATCTTCTCCTCACTCTCCCACCCCTGACCGGCGCAGATTCCACCGGGCATACCGGTGGATTCGCCAAGAACGCGAAGGAGCGTGATCGCGCGCATCGGGTCAATCTCGGCTACGCGCGTCAGGGTCTCGAACGACGCGATGATCAGCGAATCGCCAGTCAGCAGGGCGAGCGGTTCGCCATAGGCTTTGTGGACCGAAGGCTTGCCGCGCCGGATGTCGGCGTCGTCGAAACAAGGCATGTCGTCATGGACGAGGCTGGCGCAATGGATCAACTCGATCGCCGTGGCGGCGGCATCGGAGAGTTTGGGCTGATCGTCGCCGCACGCAAGCGCGACGGACAGGCAGATCGTGGGCCGAATACGCGCGCCGCCGGGGTTCACCGCATAGTCGAGCGCAGAGGCCAGCTTGGGCGGCGCGACCGCGCCCTGCCCTGTCTTGATGGCGGCGGCGACTGCGCTTTCGATACGGGATTTCAAAGGCATGACAGGGCCCTCCACAACGGGAATCGGAGCGTCAGGCTGACACTCTTGTTGTAAATCAGACTGGACATATCACGACGACGTGTCAACATAAGCTGACACTTGGAGGGTGAACGACTGACCAAGGTGATTGTCATCGGAGCTGGTATCGGCGGGCTTTCGGCTGCGCTGCGTCTTGCTGCGCAAGGCCCTGATGTGCACGTCGTCGAGATGGCCGAAGGGCCGGGCGGCAAGATGCGCACGACACCTTCTGTGGCAGGCCCGGTGGATATCGGGCCGACGGTTCTGACCATGCGGCCCGTGTTTGAGGCGTTGTTTGCCGATGTGGGCGAACGGCTGTCGGACCACGTGACTCTCCACCGGGACGCGCTTCTGGCGCGGCATTGGTGGCGGGATGGGTCATCGCTTGATCTGTATGATGATCCAGAACGCAGCGCGGAGGCCGTTGGCGCCTTTGCCGGAGCCAAAGCCGCGCGGGAGTTTCGAGCGTTTTCGGCGGAGGCGAAGCGCCTTTATGAGGCATTCGATGGCCCGGTCATGCAGGCCGAGGCCCCGGCCTTTGGACCGCTTGCGGCCCATGTGATGAAAAATCCCCGGCTGATCCCGGCAATGGCGCCGGGGTTGAGCCTGGCGCGAAAGCTGGCGATGCGGTTCAGCGACCCACGTTTGCAGCAGCTTTTTGGGCGATACGCGACCTATGTGGGTGGCTCGCCCTACCAAAGCCCAGCGGTGCTGGGGTTGATCTGGCATTCCGAGGCGCAAGGCGTTTGGGCCGTTGAAGGCGGGATGCACTGTTTGGCGCAGGCCATGCAGCGCGTGGCCGAGGCGAAGGGGGTGACGTTCCAGTTTGGAACGGCGGTGGATCGGATTGAAGCCGCCGAAGCGGTACGCGGTGTTCGGTTGGCTGATGGCACCTCCCTGCCCTGCGATCTGGTGGTGTTCAACGGGGACCCCAAAGCGCTGCGCGACGGATATTTGGGGTCAGGCCTCAGGCACGCGGTGCCGGAGTCTGGCACCACGCCACGCAGCTTGTCGGCCTTTGTCTGGGGGTTCGCGGCGGAGCCGCAGGGTGTGGAGTTGGCCCACCACAACGTCTTCTTTTGCGAAGACCCGCGCATTGAGTTTGGCGACCTTGCCCAAGGCCGGATGCCGCGCGACGCCACACTTTACGTTTGCGCGCAGGATCACGGGAAACCGGGGCCGCAACGGTTCGAAATTATCATGAATGGGCCAGCAGGCCTCGAGACGACGGAAGAGGAGACAGAAACATGTCGAACACGCACGTTCGAGACGTTGCAGGCGATGGGTCTGATCTTCTCACCTCCGCCCGAGACGACCGCGCTGACCACTCCGGCGGATTTCGACCGGGCCTTTCCAGCGTCGGACGGTTCCCTTTACGGGAGGAGCCCGCATGGGATGTCAGCGACGTTCCAGCGACCGACGGCGCGGACGAAGGTGAAGGGCCTCTACCTGGCGGGCGGCCGGGCGCATCCGGGGGCGGGGATCCCGATGGCCTGCCTCTCAGGCAAGCACGCGGCCGCAGCGATACAGAGCGACCTTGCTTTGACATCGAGGTCCCGTCCGACGGCTACGCCTGGTGGTATGTCGACGGGATCAGTGACGATGGCGAACGCGCCATCTCGATCATCGGCTTCATAGGGTCTGTTTTCTCGCCCTGGTATCGCTGGTCCGGGCGCAAAAACCCGGCGAACAATTGCTGCCTGAACGTCGTGACCTACGGGCGCGGCGGGCGCTGGACGATGACGGATCGCGGGGAAGAGGGCTTAGGCCTGTCGCGGGATCGGTTGCAGATCGGGCCCAGTGCGATGGTCTGGAAGGGCGACCGGCTGGAGGTGCAGATTGATGAGATGAGCACACCCCACGCCCAGAAGGTGACGGGGACGGTCACGGTTCATCCAAGCGCGCTGACGGATCAGGAAATGCTGTTGAGCGATGACGGTGCGCATGTGTGGCGGCCTTTCGCGCCGACGGCACGGATCGAGGTGGATTTGAACCGCCCCGGTTGGCAATGGACGGGCCATGGCTATTTCGATGCGAATTTCGGGACCCGCGCGTTGGAGGCGGATTTCAGGTATTGGACCTGGGGCCGGTTTCCGCTGCGGGACGGATCGGCCTGTTTCTATGACCTTGAGCGGCGGGATGGCACGACTTTGGCCACGGGGGTCGGCTTCGCGGCAGACGGGACGCCGCACGCGATCCAGATGCCGCCAAAACAGAGACTAAAGCGCCCGTTATGGATGGTTCGGCGAGATACGCGCGCCGATGCGGATTTTCGCCCTCATCAAGTGAAAGCCATGCTGGATGCGCCGTTTTACAACCGCTCGGCCATCAAAACGAAGATCAACGGCGAAGAAACGGTGGGTGTTTATGAGGCGCTTGATCTGGACCGTTTTCGGGGTCCTTGGCTGATGCCGATGCTGGCCGTTCGGGTGCCGCGTCGCAAAAGGTGGCGGAAGCCGTAGGTTGTCGCCGCGCACAGGGCTGTCCATATAGGGCCGGAGCATATGGAGGCCGATATGGCGAAAGAAGACTTCCCCGGTTGGCATGGCACCACGATCATCGGCGTGCGCAAGGGCGGCAAGGTTGTTGTGGCGGGTGACGGGCAGGTTAGCCTTGGGCAGACCGTCATCAAGGGCAGCGCGCGGAAGGTGCGGCGGCTGAAGCCCGGCGGGCATGATGTGGTCTGTGGGTTTGCAGGGTCGACGGCGGATGCTTTTACGTTGCTTGAGCGGCTGGAGACGAAGCTGGAAGCGACGCCGGGGCAGCTGCAACGCGCGAGCGTGGAGCTCGCCAAGGATTGGCGGACAGACAAGTACCTGCAAAAGCTGGAAGCGATGCTGATCGTGACCGATGGGTCGGAGCTTTACATCATCACCGGTGCGGGCGACGTGCTGGAGCCGGAACACGGCATTGCCGCCATCGGCTCGGGCGGGAACTTTGCACTGGCTGCGGCGCGTGGGATGCTGGACACGGACAAGGATGCCGAGACCATTGCCCGGGAAGCGATGGCGATTGCCGCCGATATTTGCGTCTATACCAATGGCAACCTCACCGTTGAGGTGATCGAGGCATGAGCCAGATCACCCGCGATGATCTGCGGGCGGCGGTTGGGGCCGGCCTGATGACGGAGGCGCAGGCCGCGTCGCTGATCAACCTGGCAGAGGAACGCGAAGGCGTGCGCGCGCGGCGCACCGGCCTGGATGAACCTTTTGAGCTGTTCAAAGGCTTCAACGAGATCTTCATCGTCGTGGGCCTGTCTATCCTGTTCGCCGGGTGGCTTGGCGTGACTGGGCTGACCATTTTCAGCGCAACGCAAGGGTGGATTCTGGGCATGGCCTTGTCGGCAGTGGCCATGCTCTCCTTTGGGGGGTTGTCGCGCTACTTCACGCTCAAACGTCGTATGGTGGCCCCATCGATCGCGCTTGCGATCATGTTTGCGGTTTCGGCCCTACAATTCGGCTTCTACGCCGCCGCGATGCTTGACCTGTCGCTGGAACCCAGCCTCACGATGAGCGCCGGAGTCGCCTTTTTCTTCCTTTGCCTGCACTACCTGATCTTTCGTGTTCCGTTCACGGTCGCGCTGATTGCGGCGTCTGTGGTGCTGACTACTTTTGGGTTTGTCACCATGGGCGGTACCTTTCCGGACAACGCGCAGGATATCTTCCTTCTGTCCGCCGATGGGCCCTTCGCAATCCTGACAATCGTCCTGGGCCTGATCGGCCTTGGTATCGCGATGATCTTCGACATGTCCGACCCGCACCGTGTGACGCGGCGGGCAGCGTCAGGCTTCTGGCTGCACGTGATTGCGGCCCCGGCCATCGTGAACACCGTGGCGTTGACGCTGTTTCAGAACCCCGATGCAGGCGCGAAGGTGGCACTGGTTTTGTTCGTGGCGGCGATGGCGCTGTTCGCGGTGGTGATCGACCGCAGGTCGTTCCTCGTATCAGGCGTGGGCTACGTAGTTGCCCTGTCGATCTCAGTCGTTGAGGGCGAAGGCGCGTTCCTTGTGATCCTGCTGCTTGGCATCGGGCTGGTTGTCTTGGGCGCACAATGGGAGGCAATGCGCGGCGCGATCATGCGGGCGCTTCCCGCATTCCCCGGCAAAAACAGATTGCCCCCATGGGCAATGAGAGAGGCAACATGACCGACATGACCTTCACACGGCTCGGCAATTCCGGCCTGATCGTTTCGCGCATGGCGTTGGGGACGATGACGTTCAACCTTGGGGGCGAGTTCATTCCCGGCATCGCCAGCGTTGGACAGGAGGAAGCCACGCGCATGGTCGATTGCGCACTGGATCATGGAGTGAATTTCTTCGACAGCGCCGATGGCTATTCACAAGGCGATGCCGAAGTCGCGCTGGGTGTGGCTTTGCAGGGTAAGCGTGGGCATGCCGTGATTTGCACCAAGATTGGCTTCCGGCAGGGCGAGGCGATGACCGATGCGGGCCTGTCGCGGCGGCATCTGATGAAGTCCATCGACGGGTGCCTGAAACGGCTTGGTACGGATTATGTCGACCTGCTCGTGGTGCATAAGACGGACGTCTTCACGCCACTAGAAGAGACGTTGCGCGCGCTGGACGACATCGTGAAATCGGGCAAGGTGCGCTACATCGGCTGTTCCAACTGGCCCGCTTGGGAAGTTGCGCAGGCGGTGCAGTTTCAGCGGGACCATGGCCTCGCACCCTTCATCGCGGGGCAATACCTCTACTCCGCCGCGCAGCGCGATATCGAGATGGACGTTCTGCGGATGGCCGACAAGCTCGGCCTGTCGCTGATGGCCTGGTCGCCGCTTGCGGGCGGCCTATTGACAGGAAAATACGATCTGGACCGTTTGGAAGATGGCGACGGGCGGATCGGCACCCACGATTTCTTTGAAATCCCGAAACCGCAGGCGCGGGCCGTCTTGGATGCGTTGGGGACTGTAGGCCAAGCGCATGACCTGACTTTGGCGCAAACGGCCCTTGCTTGGATCGTGAACCGAAACCCGACGCACACCGTACTGGTCGGCGCATCTTCGACGGATCAGCTCGAAAAGAGCCTGAAATCAGGCTCTGTCGTCCTGACTGCGGATGAGATGGCTTTGATCGACGCATCGGCCCCGCCCCCAAAACGCTACCCCGAATGGTTCGCCGACATGATGTTGGACAGCCAAGTGAATGAGGCTCTGAAATGAGTGACCTGACCCCCCGCGAAATCGTCTCGGAACTGGACCGCTTCATCATCGGCCAGAAGGACGCCAAGCGCGCTGTCGCCGTGGCATTGCGCAACCGCTGGCGGCGCAAGCAATTGGGTGATGATCTGCGGGATGAAGTCTATCCGAAGAATATCCTGATGATCGGGCCCACCGGCGTCGGCAAAACCGAGATTTCGCGGCGGTTAGCGAAGCTAGCGCGTGCGCCCTTCATCAAGGTGGAAGCGACCAAATTCACCGAGGTCGGCTATGTCGGCCGCGACGTGGAGCAGATCGTCCGGGATCTGGTCGATGCAGCCCAAGTGATGATCCGCGAAAACATGCGCGAAGAGGTCAAGGCAAAGGCCCATGATGCGGCTGAAGAGCGTGTGATCGAGGCGCTGGCCGGCGACGGCGCGCGTGATCAGACGCGGGAGATGTTTCGCAAGAAGCTCCGCTCCGGTGAGCTGGACGATACGATCATCGAGCTTGAGGTGACGGACAATTCCAACCCGCTTGGCGGGTTCGAAATTCCCGGCCAGCCCGGCATGGGCCAGATGGGCGGAATGATGAACCTGGGCGATCTGTTCAAAGGCATGGGCGGGCGCAAGGTGAAGCGGCGGCTTTCGGTTGCCGCCAGCTACGACATCCTGATTGATGAGGAAGCCGATAAGCTACTGGATCCTGAGATGGTCACGAAAGAAGCCATGCGCGCGGTGGAGCAGAACGGGATCGTCTTTATCGACGAGATCGACAAGGTCTGCGCACGCTCCGATGCACGTGGCGCGGATGTGTCGCGCGAAGGGGTGCAGCGGGATTTGCTGCCGTTGATCGAGGGGACCACAGTTTCCACGAAACATGGGCCCGTGAAAACCGACCATATCCTGTTCATTGCCTCAGGCGCATTCCACATCGCCAAGCCGAGCGATCTGTTGCCCGAGCTTCAGGGCCGCCTGCCGATCCGTGTGAACCTGCGGGCGCTGACGGAAGAGGATTTCGTGCGCATCCTGACGGAAACCGACAATGCGCTGACCCGGCAATACAAAGCTTTGATGGCAACGGAAGAGGTTAAAGTCACTTTCACCGAAGAAGGCATCGCGGCACTGGCCAAGATCGCGGCGGATGTGAATGAAAGCGTCGAGAATATCGGCGCGCGGCGGCTCTACACGGTGTTGGAGCGGGTGTTCGAAGAACTCAGCTTCAATGCGCCTGATCAATCGGGGCAATCCGTGACTGTTGATGCCGCTTTCGTTGAGGAGAACCTCGGCGAATTGACGCGTAGTACGGATCTCAGCCGTTACGTTCTTTAGGCAAAGGCTGATATGAGGGTGGCATGACACGCGCTTCGATCACTCGCCGCTCCCTTCTCTGCGGAGCAGCTGCCCTGCCCCTTGCGGCGTGTGGCGGCGTGCCTGATCTGATGATCGTACCCGAAGCCGCCACGATCGGGACTGCGGAAACCGTCTTTGTCGCGACGAACCGCGTCTTTGCCGATGGCGCCTTTCAGGCCGCGCGGCAAGAGACACTGTCGTTCACCGAATTCACGGTGGAAATCCCGCCGGAACGCGAGACCGGCGCCGTTCAGCCCGCTCGCCCCGGTCGACGGCGTGGTCCGGACCTTCAAACGGAATTCGTGGCCAGTAGCGGCAATCATCTGGGCAGCCGGGACACCTTTCGCGCCGCACTGCGCGCCGAGGCGCGTCGAACGGGTGTGAACGAAGCGATGATCTTCATCCACGGTTTTGCCAGCACTATCGGCACGGGCCTCTACCGCACGGCTCAGATCCGGTACGATTTCCAGATCCCCGGCATCGCCGTGCACTATGCCTGGCCCAGTGCGGGAAACCCGCTTGGCTATGCCTATGACCGGGATTCGAGCCTGTTTGCCCGCGATGGGTTGGAGCAGTTGATCACTGATATTCAGGCCGCTGGCCTGAACGTGGTGCTGACCGCGCATTCGCTTGGGTCGACCGTGGTGATGGAGGTTTTGCGCCAGCTTCGGATCGGGGGGCGCACAGATGTCCTGGCCCGCATCAACGGCGTGATCCTGTTTTCGCCTGACATCGACGTGGATGTCTTCCGCGCGCAGGCCGACCGGATCGGAGAGCTGCCGCAACCCTTTGTGATTTTCACCTCGCAGCGGGATCAGGCATTGCGCTTGTCGGCCCGGATCACGGGGCAGGCTGAACGGGTCGGGAACCTGTCTATCCCAGACGCGCTTGGCGATTATGAGATCACGATCATCGACGTCTCCGCTTTCCGCGGCGGGGTGCGGGACACGTTCAACCATTTCTCTGGCGCAAGCTCGCCGGCTGTGGTGCAAATCCTCAACGATGCGGCCGGGGTAAACAATTCGTTCGAGCAAAGCACGACACAAAGAGCGGGGCTTTTGCCGGGAACGATTCTGACGATTCAGAATGCGACCCAGATCATGCTGAGTCCAATCAACGCGAATTAGCGGCGACGTTTCAGGTAGACGTAATACGCCCCACCGCCGCCGTGCTTCTGGTGTGCTTCGCGGATATCGAGGATCATCAAACCCAGGGGCGGCGATTGTAGCCAGCTTGGCACCTGATGTTTCAACACACCGCGGCGGATCGGGATTGGTCCGCCGCTGGCACGATCCTTGCCCTTGCCGGTGATCACCAAGACCAGTCGCAAGTTCCGTTCATACGCGCTGCTGATGAAGGAAATCAGGGCAGGGTGCGCCTCAGCCAAGACCATGCCGTGTAGGTCGATGCGATCTTCGGGCTTCAGCTTGCCGCGCACCATGCGCTTGTGGGTCCCGTGATCCATCCGAACCGGGGCTTGTGCCAGTCGGCTGGAAAGCGTCGGTGCGTGGTTCACCGGATTGGCAGAAAAGGAGGCCTTTTCCCCAATCCTGAACGCGGGAAGACGGTCTGCCGTGGTAGCCTCGCGCCGGATCGGTGGTTTCGGCTTGGGCGCCTCGGGGGTGATCTGAGGCGCGCCGGTCCGATCCATCGGCGTGGCGGTTGCGGCGACTCTGTCCCACAACGCCTTATCCTCTTCGGACAGGCCGCGTTTGCCGCGCCGCGCCATATCTCACGCGTCCGGAATCAGCTGGTGGGCACGCTCGATTGGAAGCAGCACCATCATACGGCCGGGGTCGCGGATTACCCCGGCGGCATCGCCGGCCTCATCTCCGAACCCAAAGAAAATGTCGGCCCGTTGCGGCCCTTGAATGGCACCGCCCGTATCCTGCGCGATCATCAAACGGCGGATCGGGCCGTCACCGTCCTTCTCAATCCAGACCGGCGCGCCCAGTGGTGTATGATCCGGGTCAACCGCAATTGTCCTGTGCGGCGTGATATTGCGGTTCATCGCACCGAGGGGGCCGAGGTTGGGGTCGTCGATATCCACCTCACGGAAGAACACGTAGCTCGGGTTGTGGTGCAGCAGAGTTTGCCCGGCCACAGGGTTCCGCCGTACCCACGCTTGGATCACCTGCGCGCTGACCTGATGGGGCTGATACACCCCACGCCGAACAAGTTCTTGCCCGACGGAACGATATTCATGCCCGTTCCGCCCGCCATAACCGACGCGAAGGAACCCGCCCTCGGCCAGTCGGATCCGACCTGAGCCCTGGATTTGTAGAAAGAACAGCTCCACCGGGTCATCGACCCACGCAATCTCAAGCCCGCGGCCTTCCAGAACGCGGCTTTCCTCAATTTCGCGGCGGGATAACCATTGGCCGTTCACCTCGGGCGGTAGACGGTAAACCGGGTAGCGATAGCGCGACGTCCGCGTCCGCGATCCATCCAGTTCCGGCTCGTAGTAGCCGGTGAACAACGCGGGATCCTCGCCACCAATCAGGACAGGACGGAAGAACAATTCAAAGAAAGTGCGCGCATCGGGTGCCGTTTCAGCCACCGCACACAAAGCCTCCCAATCCGAGCCGTCCAGATCCATGCAGGTGTTGCGGAAAACGGAAAGGGCCGCGGAATGATCATCCTCGGCCCAGCCATCCAGATCGTCGAACGTCAGAAGTTGCACGGGCTCATCTGCCATGGCCGCTGTGGCGGTAAGCGCCAAGGCAATCGCAACCGCGCGCAGCTCCATCGTTCATCCGTCGGTTGCCACCAGGGCCCAGTTCGGATCATCCGCGCCCATCGTGCGGGCAAAGGTCCAGACATCGCGCTGGCGCTTGATCTCGGACGCGTCGCCTTCGATGATTTCGCCATCGGAGTTGCGCACAACGCTGGTCAATTCACCCACGAACCGCACGGTAATCTCAGCCTCGCTAGTGCCACGGTCGAACGTGGCATTCTGCAAGGCAATCTCGCGCACGCCCACAAACTCCGCCTCGATGGTCAGGCCCTGTTCGTTACGCTGGTTGATGACCGTCTCGAACGTTTCCATCACGTCATCGGCCAGGAACGGCTTCAGCCCGTCCACATCGCCACGCTCGAACGACATCAGAATCATCTCGTAGGCTTGGCGTGCACCGCCCAGAAACTCGCCGACGTTAAAGCCTGGCTCGGCCATCTTCATGGCGGCCAGCGCCTTGGCGCTGTCGGAGCCGTCTTCGACGTGATCGGTGATGTCCTCATCCGGGCCACCGTCAATCACTTCGAAATCACGGCGGCGGCTGGCGCTTGCGCCATCAGGGCGGGCCGGGGGGCGCTCAAACCCCTCACGCGATCCAAGGACGGAGCGCAGGCGCAAGATCAGGAAAATCGCGACGCCGGCCAGGACCAGCAAGGACAAAAGAGACGAGTTCATGGCACCTCGGCGGGGGAATGGGTTCAAAACCGGTGTAGCAGCCACATATGTAAGGCAGGGGTGGGGTCAAGTCCATGACAGCCCATCTGCGGCATAAGGCCATTTGTCAGAGGAAACGCGCCCATGCGCCTGCTTTTGTTGTTCATTGCGGTCCCGTTGATCGAAATCGCTTTATTTATTCAGGTCGGCGGATGGCTCGGTCTTTGGCCCACATTGGCGATTGTGGTGCTGACGGCGATTGCCGGGACCATGCTGGTGAAAAGCCAGGGCGCGCAGGCGATGCAGCAACTTCGAACCTCGTTCGATGATCTGCGCGACCCGACCGAACCGCTGGCACATGGCGCGATGATCCTGTTTTCCGGCGCGCTTTTGCTGACGCCGGGGTTCTTTACCGATGCTGTTGGCTTCGCCCTGCTCATTCCGGGTGTGCGGAACACCGTGCTGCGAGAGATGAAAAAGCGCGTGAATGTGCAGACCGTCCGCACAGATCGCGGATGGCAGCCGCAGGATGAGACGATCATCGAAGGCACGTACAGTGCAGAAGATGAGGATCGGCCCCGTGGGCCTTCGGGCTGGACTCGCCATTGAGGCCAAAGCGCGGGCCTGTTATGTCGCCTGCAACTTTGATTTCAGGAGAATGATCCATGTCCGACGCTTCGGCCAACGGTGAGACCGAAAACGGCGCGGCACAGCCCGCAGCCCAGCTTCCAAAAATGCAAATCCTCGGCCAGTTCATCCGTGACTTGTCGTTCGAGAATGCCGCCGTTCAAAACGCCGTCGTCGCACAAGGCCAGCCTGACATTCAGGTGCAGGTCGCTTTGGATGCGCGCAAGCGGACGACTGAAAACCAATACGACGTCATCATGAAGATGAAGGTCGAATCGAAGACCAAGGAAGATGAGCCGAAGTCCGTTTTCCTGATCGAGCTGGAATATGGCGGCGTCTTCTCCATCGAGAACATCGCCGAACAGCAGCTGCATCCTTTTCTGATGATCGAATGCCCCCGGATGCTGTTCCCTTTTGTGCGCCGCATCATCTCGGATGTGACGCGTGACGGTGGCTATCCGCCGCTGAACCTCGACCAGATCGACTTTGTGGCGCTCTATCGTCAGCAGTTGCAGCAGCGTCAGGCGCAGCAGGCTGCAGGTGAGCCGCAGGGCACGGCCTGATCTACTGGAACCGCGTCCAAAGCGCGTCTTCACCGAGCTTCTCGACAAAGGCCGCGTGTGCGGCCTTTTCGTTTTCTGTCAGCCGCGCCGGTAAGGGCGTAGGTCGGGGCTTCGGCCGCCAATCTTCGCCTTGATCGGCTGCGTTCTGGCGGGATTGCGTTTGCGACAGCGCAAAGTCGGGCTGCTTGCCGCCTGTGAGCTCCAGATAGACTTCGGCCAAAATCTCCGAGTCGAGCAATGCGCCGTGCAAGGTGCGGTTGGAATTGTCGATGCCGAACCGGCGGCACAAGGCATCCAGCGACGCCGGGGATCCCGGAAACCGGCTGCGCGCGATCTTGAGCGTATCAAGCGCCTGATCATTTGGCAGCAAACGATGGCCAGCCCATTCAAGCTCAGCATTCAAAAACCGCATGTCGAATTCGGCGTTGTGGATGACCATTTTGGCATCCCCCACGAAATCGAGGAATTCCTGCGCGATTGCCGCAAAAAGGGGCTTATCGGCCAGGAAATCATCACCAATGCCGTGCACTTCGAACGCCTCATTCGGCATGCCGCGTTCGGGATTGATGTATTGATGATAGGTCTTGCCCGTTGGCACCTGATTGAACAGCTCCACCGCCCCGATCTCTACAATCCTGTGGCGCGGGTTGTCGAAGGGGTTGAGGCCCGTGGTTTCGGTGTCGAGGACGATCTCGCGCATCTCAGCTCAGCTCTTCAATGATTTTGGACACCGCATCTTGTGCCACATCCATCGATGAAGTGTCTATGATGTAGTCTGCTCGCTTCCGCTTTTCGGCATCCGGTGTTTGGCGCGACAGGATCGCATCAAAGTCTGCCTCCGTCATCGTGCCACGGGACAAAACCCTGTCGCGCTGAGTATCAGTATCCACAGAGACGACCGCGATCTTGTCGCATCGCGCATCCAGCCCTGTTTCAAAGAGCAGCGGAACATCCAGAACGACCAGCCCACTTGCGCCTGCCAGGAACGCAGCCCGACTCTCGGCCACAAGCGGGTGGATGACGGCATTGATACGATCCAGTACCGCTGCATCAGCGGCAATCAGTTTGCGCAGATGCGCGCGGTCCACATGGCCGTCCGGTCCGACCGATCCCGGAAATTCGGCATTCAAAAGAGCAGGAGCCGGGCCAGTCGGGGCGTACAGCGCGTGAACTGTGGCATCCGCATCCCAAACCGGAATGCCCTGATCCCGAAACATCTGCGCAGTCGTGCTTTTGCCCATCCCGATGGAGCCGGTCAGGCCCAGGATCACGGGCATCCGCCGAGCACCGCCGCGCGCAAATCATCATCGACCATTGGCGTGTAGCTGAACCACCGTTCAAAGCCGGGCACCGCCTGATGCAACAACATGCCCAACCCATCAACAGTTTCGCAGCCACGCTCTGCCGCTTCGCGCAAAAGATCTGTCTCAAGCGGGGTATAGACAATGTCTGTCACCACGGTCGGCGGCGAAAGGCGCGACCAATCCAGTGTCAGTGGCGCTTGTCCATCCATACCCAATGCGGTGGTATTCACGATCAACGCCGCGTCTCGCATATGATCCGCGATTTGCGTCCAATCTATCGGCGACACACGCGCGCCGAACTGTTCCCGCAAGCCATCGGCCCGGGCCCGCGTTCGATTGGCAACATGGACGATGGGGGCACCGTCCGAGATCAGGGCTGAGACGATCGCCTTGGCCGCGCCACCTGATCCGAGAACAAGGGCAGGTCCCGCGGAGGCCGACCATCCCGGCAAGGTCTGGCGAATGTTGGAAAGGAACCCCATGCCATCCGTATTGTCTGCCTGAATGCGGCCGTCGGCGGTGAAGGTCAGCGTGTTGGCCGCCCCGATCAGCGCCGCGCGATCCGTTACAGTGTCAGCCAGCGAAAGCACCAATTCCTTGTGTGGAATCGTCACGTTCGCGCCGACAAATCCCATACGGGGCAAGACGCCTAACGCCTCGGGCAGATCCTGATGGTTGATCTGCAGAGGAACATAATGCCCCTTCAACCCATACCGCTTCAACCAGTGTCCATGCAGGCGCGGGGACAGGGAATGCGCAATCGGATCACCGATAACGCCGGCCAGAGGGATCGTCTCTTTCGTCATGTGCCTAACATACCGCGCAATCGCAGATGGGAAAGGACCTCCAGCAATGGCAAACCGAGAACGGAGAACCAATCACCCTCGATCCGCGAGAACAGGCAGGCCCCAAGACGCTCGGCCTGGTAGGCGCCCACGCAATAGGACACGTCTGGCCAGGCATCTTTCAAATAGGCCTCAATCTGTGCATCCGATAAAGCATGCATGGTCATGCGGACGACACCCACATGGCGCCAAACCGGTTTGCCATCTTCATAGAGGACAGCAGCTGACATCAGATGATGCGTCTTTCCCTGCAAAGCGCATAGATGTTCGGCGGCTTGCGCTTCATCGGCGGGCTTGCCAAACGCCTCTCCCTTCAGTGCTAGGACCTGGTCGCAACCCAGCACGAGCTCATCCGGTGCAGCTTTCTCTGCCACGCGCCGCGCTTTGAACTCCGCTAGTGTATCGGCCACATCGCGCGGCCCGGCACCTTCTGCCAGAAGCGATTCGCGAATAGCCTCTTCATCCACGCGGGCGGGCCGACAATCGACACTCAGACCGGCATTTTCCAACAGCTCGCGCCGGATCGGCGACGAGGAGGCGAGGATAAGATCAACCATCTTCTGGGGAACTCTGTGGACATCTTCCGGGATAGTATGGGCGGATTGTGACAGAATCGACAAGCAGATGCGTCAAGCGAGAAGTTCCGCGATTTTCGCCATCGCCCTCAACGTTTTTCCCCCGGGAATGCTTTTTGGGGCAGAGAACCAGGTGAAGCAAATTTTCCCTGGTTTTCCCGATTTCATCCACAGATTTTCTTTGATAAAGAATTATATAAAACATTGTTTTTAAATCATAAAAACGGTTATATCGCTTCTCAACACACCCATCTTGGAGTTTTGCCTCTGTTCCGAAATTTGGGGATAAACTGGGAGCATTTGAGTTTTCCGGGAACTCCACGGTCCAACAAACAAAAACAACAAAGACTCTTTCTTTCTTTTTATTTTGGGGGACAAAGAGCTGGCGGCATGAGTTGACTTGAGAAGGCGAAGTCCTTACCTCCATCCTCGCACTCCGTCCGGAGAGGCAGCTTCACAAGAACAGAATTTCGCGACCCTGACAGCGTCAGGATAACGCCCCTTGGATATATTCCCATGACAACTGAATCCCTGAGCCTTGCTGACCTGAAAGCAAAGTCGCCCAAAGACCTGCTGGCGATGGCAGAAGAGCTTGAGATCGAAAATGCCTCGACCATGCGCAAAGGCGACATGATGTTCGAGATCCTGCGCGAGCGCGCCGAAGAAGGCTGGGAGATCTCTGGCGATGGCGTGCTTGAGGTTTTGCAGGACGGCTTCGGCTTTCTCCGCAGCCCTGAGGCGAACTATCTGCCCGGCCCCGATGACATCTACGTCTCACCCGAGATGATCCGCCAGCATTCGCTGCGCACCGGTGACACCGTCGAAGGAGTCATCACCGCCCCGAAAGAGAATGAGCGCTACTTCTGCCTCGTCACTTGCACCCAGATCAATTTCCAGGAACCTGAGAAAGCGCGCCATAAGGTGGCTTTCGACAACCTGACGCCGCTCTATCCTGATGAGCGTCTGAAGATGGAGATCGAAGATCCCACCATTAAAGACCGGTCCGCGCGTATCATCGACCTCGTGGCCCCTATCGGCAAAGGCCAGCGTGCGCTGATCACCGCGCCGCCGCGGACCGGTAAGACGGTCCTGATGCAGAACATCGCGCATTCGATCGAAACCAATCACCCCGAATGTTATCTGATCGTGCTTCTGATCGACGAACGGCCTGAGGAAGTCACCGACATGCAGCGCTCGGTGAAGGGGGAGGTTGTGTCCTCCACTTTCGATGAACCCGCCACGCGCCACGTTGCCGTGTCTGAGATGGTCATCGAAAAGGCTAAGCGTCTGGTGGAGCATAAACGTGATGTTGTGATCCTGCTCGACTCGATCACGCGTCTGGGTCGTGCATTCAACACTGTTGTTCCGTCGTCGGGCAAGGTTCTGACCGGTGGAGTGGATGCGAACGCCCTGCAACGCCCCAAGCGCTTCTTTGGTGCCGCGCGGAATATCGAAGAAGGCGGCTCGCTGACCATCATCGCCACCGCGCTGATCGACACCGGCAGCCGGATGGACGAAGTGATCTTTGAAGAATTCAAAGGCACCGGTAACAGCGAAATCGTGCTCGACCGTAAGGTCGCCGACAAGCGCGTCTTCCCGGCGATGGACATCCTCAAGTCTGGCACCCGGAAAGAGGATCTGTTGGTGGAGAAGGGCGATCTTGCAAAGACCTTCGTTCTGCGCCGCATCCTGAACCCGATGGGCACGACGGACGCGATCGAGTTTCTGATCTCCAAGCTCAAACAGACGAAGACAAATTCCGAGTTCTTCGACTCGATGAACACCTAAGGGCGCCGCGCAATGCACACCGTTTTCGCCCTGGCCACAGCCCGGGGGAAAGCGGGCGTCGCCATCATCCGTATCTCCGGGCCGGAAGCCATGCAGATTGGTACGACTTTGTGTGGGTCGTTGCCCAAGGCAGGGCAACACGCTGTGAGAACAGTGCGAAATTCGGATAAAAGTGTTCTAGATCAGCCACTTGTCCTATTTTTTTCCGGTCCAAACAGCTTCACTGGCGAAGATGTCGTTGAATTGCATCTTCATGGCAGTGTCGCTGTCATCCGTGCGGTGGAGCAAGCCATTCTCGCTACGGGTCTCGCTCGAGAGGCCGAGGCAGGTGAGTTTACCAAACGCGCGCTCCTGAACGACCGCCTCGACCTGGCGCAGGTCGAAGGGCTCGGCGATCTGGTCGAGGCGGAGACGGAGGCGCAGCGCCAGCAAGCCCAACGTGTCTTCTCTGGCGCGTTGTCTGTGAAGATGGGCGACCTCCGGGATCGTGGTATTCGTGCCGCAGCTCTACTGACTGCCACTATCGACTTTGCGGACGAAGAGGTTCCCGTTGATGTCTCGCCAGAGGTGGAAAGCCTTCTGACTGGCATAATTTCGGATCTCACGTCTGAAATCGCCGGCTCTCATGTGGCTGAGCGTGTGCGAGACGGGTTCGAGATTGCCATTCTCGGTGCGCCGAATGCAGGGAAATCCACCTTACTGAACGCGCTCGCCGGTCGTGAGATTGCCATTACCTCTGACATTGCCGGCACCACACGGGATGTCATAGAGGCGCGTCTTGATATCGATGGCTTGGCTGTGACGTTCCTCGATACCGCAGGTCTCCGTGAAACAGAGGACGAAGTAGAACAGATTGGCGTCACCCGCGCGTTGGAACGCGCGCTTGCGGCTGATCTGCGTGTTTTGCTTGCGACGGATGGGTTTCAGTTGCCGGATGCGCTCGAGGGGAAAGTGGACCTTTCTTACGCCGCGAAGTCAGACCTGACGGGCGCGGGCGGTGTCTCTGGCCTGACAGGGGACGGTCTGGATGTGATGATTTCTGACATCTCGGCTATTCTGGCGGACCGTGTTGCTCAGGTGAAAACGGCGATTTCCGCCCGTCAACGCGGTGGGATGCAAAGGGCTGTGGCTGAATTCGAGCGTGCGTTAGCCATAGTACGCGGCAGTGGTGAGGTTGAGATTGCAGCAGAGCATGTACAAGACGGGCTCCGCGCGCTTGACTCAGTCATTGGCCGCGTGGATGTAGAGAATATTCTCGGCGAAATTTTCTCTCGGTTCTGTATCGGGAAATAGGAGTGTTTCACGTGAAACATCCAGACTTCGATGTTGTTGTGGTGGGCGGTGGCCATGCTGGGGTGGAAGCGGCGGATGCCGCGCGTCGTGTTGGTGCGCGCACCGCCCTTGTTACACTGCGGAAAAGCGACCTCGGCGTTATGTCCTGCAACCCCGCTATTGGTGGCCTTGGCAAGGGCCATTTGGTGCGCGAGATTGATGCGCTTGGGGGCGTCATGGGGCGTGCAGCTGATGCATCCGGGATCCAGTACAGGCTTCTGAACCGCCGCAAGGGGGCTGCCGTTCAAGGCCCGCGGACGCAATCGGACCGGGCGCTTTACGCCAAAGCCATCCAGGATCACGTGGGCCAAGCCGAAGGTCTGACCGTGATTGAAGCCGAGGTTGCGGATTTAATCGTGGACCAAGGCAATGTCGCAGGTGTTGTGCTTGCTGATGAAAGTGAGCTTTCCGCTCGCGCCGTCGTGCTGACAACGGGGACGTTTCTGCGGGGCGTCATCCATATTGGCGATCGGAAGATCGAGGGCGGCAGAATGGGTGACCGCCCATCCGTCAAGCTGGCGCAACGTATGGATAGCCTCAGTCTGCCCCTTGGGCGGCTGAAAACGGGAACTCCGCCTCGTCTCAAAAGCCAATCGATCAACTGGGATATTTTGCAAGAGCAGAAGGCAGATGAAGACCCGACCTTCTTCTCTTTCCTGACGAAGCGGGTTCAAGCGCGCCAGGTAGCATGCGGGATCACTCATACGAATACCCGTACCCATGACGTCATTCAGGCGAACTTGAGCCGGTCCGCTATGTATGGCGGTATGATTGAAGGGGTTGGGCCCCGTTATTGCCCATCCATCGAAGACAAGGTTGTGCGGTTCAGCGACAAGGATTCGCATCAGATTTTCCTTGAGCCTGAGGGTCTTACGTCCGACCTTGTCTATCCCAACGGGATTTCGACGTCCTTGCCCGAGGATGTTCAGCACGATTACGTCCATTCGATCGTCGGGCTGGAAAATGCGGACATCCAGCAGCCGGGATATGCGATCGAATATGACTATGTCGATCCTACTTGCCTGAGCGATCAGCTTGAATTGCGCGCGTTGAGCGGGCTGTTTCTTGCGGGCCAGATCAACGGAACAACCGGGTATGAGGAAGCCGCGGCGCAAGGCCTTGTCGCGGGACTTTCCGCAGCGCTGAAAACGCTTGAGCGAGATCCGATCACCTTCAGCCGACGCGAGAGCTATATCGGTGTGATGATCGATGATCTGGTCACTCGGGGTGTGGCAGAGCCCTATCGTATGTTCACGTCACGGGCCGAATATCGCTTGTCGCTGCGCGCCGACAATGCGGATGCGCGCTTGACGCCGCTTGGGCTTTCGCTCGGGTTGGTGGACGAGGCGCGGGAACGGATCTTTACCGAAAAAATGGACCGGTTGGATCGTGGGCGAACCATGCTGGAAGCTATGACTGCCACACCGAAACAAGCCGCAGAAGCTGGTATCACCGTGAACGCTGATGGAAAGCGACGTACGGGTATGGAGTATCTGGCGTTTCCGGAACTCCATGTGGCGGATCTTGCAAAGATCGAACCACAGCTTGACGCGCTTGATGCGGAAGTTGCGGATCAACTCAAGATCGAGGCCACGTACGCGACCTATGTGGCGCGTCAGCAGAAGGATGCGGAGGCTCTCGATCGGGATGAAGCTAAGCAAATCCCCAATGATTTCCCGTATGCAGAGGTAATTGGTCTGTCCAACGAATTACGGTCCAAACTGACGCGCATTCAACCCGCAACGCTTGGCCAGGCGGGTCGGATAGATGGCATGACGCCAGCTGCGCTGGCCTTGATCCTTACCAAGCTGCGGCAGCTAGATCGGATCTCCGCGTGAATTCTGAGGATGCGAAGGCATGGCTGGGGGAGCGTGTTTCACGTGAAACACTCGACCGGCTGGAAATCTATCACGACCTGCTTCTGAAATGGCAAAAGACGATCAACCTTGTTGCTCCTGCCACATTGGATGACGCATGGGCGCGGCATTTTGTGGATTCGGCTCAATTGTTCGAGCTAACTCCTATCGGAGCCAAGCGTTGGCTCGACCTCGGGTCCGGTGGAGGGTTTCCAGGACTTGTCGTCGCGGCGATGGGAGCAGAAGGGGGCAGCCCGCTTACAGTCACACTTGTTGAAAGCGATGTACGCAAATGCGGGTTCTTACGCGAAGTCGCGCGCGCCATGGGCGTAAAGGTCAACATTTTGTCGCGCCGGATCAGTGAAATACCGCAACAATCCGCAGACGTGATCTCGGCCCGGGCCTTGAGTGGGCTGGATAAGCTGATCGACCATGCCAAGCCGCATTTCACCGCCGACACTCGGCTTTTGTTTCCAAAAGGCAGCGCGTGGCGGGAAGAGCTTGAAACCCTTCCTGAGCGCTGGCAGATGATCTGTGAGCCCATCCCAAGCCAGACACTTTCCGATGCGGTTATTCTAAGATTTGACGTTGGACAACTAGAGGGCGACGCCTGAGATGCGCATCATTGCGATCACGAACCAGAAGGGTGGGGTCGGAAAAACGACAACAGCCATCAATCTCGGCGCAACCCTCGCTTCGATGAAGTATAAGGTTTTGATTGTTGACCTTGATCCGCAGGGCAATGCCTCGACCGGGTTGGGCATCGATCCGGCTGATCGGGTGAAAACGACATACGACCTGCTGCTGGATGGGGCGGACCTTTCCGATGTGGCGATGGAGACGGAGGTGGACCACCTGTGGATCGCGCCTGCTACGACGGACCTTAGCTCCACCGATGTAGAATTGGGGCAGCGCGATAACCGTGTCTTCCTTCTGAAAGAGGCGTTGGCACAGGGCGCGCCATACGACTACGTGCTTATCGATTGCCCGCCGTCGTTGAGCTTGCTGACATTGAATGCACTAACGGCCGCGCACACTTTGCTCGTGCCTTTGCAGGCTGAGTTCTTCGCACTTGAAGGCCTTTCGCAGCTTATGCTGACGGTGCGTGAGGTGCGCGAGACGGCCAATCCTTCGCTACGGATCGAAGGGGTCGTGCTGACGATGCACGATTCGCGGATGAACCTCAGCAAACAGGTAGAGGAAGATGCCCGCGCCACGTTGGGTGATCTGGTCTTTGATACAATCGTTCCGCGGAATGTTCGGTTGAGCGAAGCACCATCTTATGCGCTTCCTGTTATCGCTTACGATCCGGCCTCCAAGGGCAGTCAGGCCTATGTTGATCTGGCGAATGAACTGTTGGATCGTCAGCCGCAAACGCAGGAGAGCGCATAATGGCAAGAACTACAGACAAGCGGCGTTTGGGCCGCGGTCTTTCTGCGCTTATGGCCGATATAGAGCCTAACGCAACGCAGGAGGCCTCATCGCCTGAAGCGCCGGCAAATGAAAGGGCAGATCGCCGTATCCCAATTGAAGATGTGCGGCCGAACCCGGAACAGCCCAGGCGCGCCTTTGACGACCAGCAATTGCAGGAATTGGCGGCTTCGATTCGGGAACATGGAATCATTCAGCCGCTGATCGTACGGCCCGATACGGCGGATTCGGGAAAGTATCAGATTGTTGCTGGTGAACGTCGCTGGCGCGCTGCACAAATGGCGCAACTGCACGACGTGCCCGCCCTCGTGCGTACGTTCGATGATAATGAGGTGCTGCAGGTTGCGATCATCGAGAACGTGCAACGCGCGGACCTGAACCCGATTGAAGAGGCTTTGGGATACAAGCAGCTGATCGAGAAGTTCGGCCACACTCAGTTGGCTCTGTCCACGGCCATGGGCAAAAGCCGGAGCCATTTGGCGAATATGATGCGGTTGCTGCAATTGCCGGATGAAATCCAGGCGATGGTCCGGGATGGTGAGTTGAGTTCGGGTCATGCGCGGGCGTTGGTGACAGCGGAGAACCCGATTGCGCTGGCGCAACGGGCTGTGCGCGAAGGGATGTCCGTGCGGGACATCGAGAAAGCCGCGAAATCTGGCGGTAGCGCGACGCCTGGTGACAGCGCAGCAGGGAAACCGGAGAAAGACGCCGACACGCGGGCGTTGGAGGCGGACCTGAAGGCGGCGCTGTCGATGAAAGTGTCTATCGATCATAACGCGCAGTCGGGCGCTGGAAAAATGACTATTAATTACAAAGACTTAGAGCAACTCGACGACCTGATGCGCAAGCTGAACGCTGGTTAGGCTGCTATGTCAGAAGCTCTCGCAGCAAGCCGTTCAAGACGGGGCGACCGGCCCGCGTTGCCTTGATGTGGGTCCCGTTTTGCTCGATCAGGCCGAGGTCGATCAAAGCCTCGATCTTCGTTTGCGGCACGGGGTGGCTCATGAGGCGCTCAAACCGCGCCAGGTCAGATCCTTCAGACAGGCGCAAGGACATCATGAGGTATTCCTCGGCCTGCTCCTCCTCCGTGATGGGTGCGCGTGACGTTTCCCCGGTTCCTGCATCGGCCACTGCTTCGAGCCACTTTTGTGGAGCAAGCAGGGTTTCGGTGGCAAAGCGCTGGCCGTTCAGAGTGAGACGACCATGGGCGCCAGGGCCGATACCGACGTAATCGCCGCCGCGCCAGTAGATCAGGTTATGGCGCGATTGCGCGAGATCAGCGGAATGGTTCGAGATCTCGTAGGCGGGAAGGCCTGCTTTATCGGTCAGCTCTTGCGTAAGTACGTAGAGATCGGCGGAGAGATCCTCGGTCGGCAAGCCTTTCAGGCCGCCTGCCTTGTGGCGCGCGCCGAAGGCTGTGCCCGGCTCGATTGTGAGTTGATAGAGAGAGAGGTGATCGCCGCCCCAGGTGAGGGCCTCGGTCAATTCAGCGCGCCAATCCTCCAAGGTTTGATCTTGCCGGGCGTAGATCAGATCAAAGCTGGTACGATCAAAGCAGGTGCGCGCGATGTCGTAGGCCTTTCGGGCCTCTTCGACAGTGTGTAGGCGACCGAGACGCCGCAAATCATCGTTGTTTAGAGCCTGAATCCCCATGGAGATGCGGGTAACGCCAGCGTCCCGAAATGCCCGGAAGCGACCTGCCTCGACGGAAGAGGGGTTGGCCTCCAACGTGATCTCGCAGTCGTTTGCGGTCGGCCAAAGGGTGCGGACCGCTTCAAGAATGCTGGCGGTCGTCTCAGGTGCCATGAGGGACGGGGTGCCACCGCCGAAGAAGATGGATTGTAGGGTGCGACCCTTGGTTTCCTCAGCCGCGCGGGTGAGTTCGCTGAGATACGCCTTCCGCCAGGCGGCGTGATCGATTTTTGCGGCGACATGGCTGTTGAAGTCGCAATAGGGGCATTTGGCCTCGCAAAACGGCCAGTGGATGTAGAGGCCGAAGCCCCCTTCCTGCCAATCAGCCATCGCCGAAGATTTTGACAAGTTTTTCGACAGCCTTCGCGCGGTGGCTGATCTCGTTCTTCTCCCACCGGTCCATTTCACCGAATGTGATGCTGTAGCCATCGGGCTGGAAGATTGGATCGTAGCCGTGGCCTTGATCGCCACGCATCGGCCAAACGACCTGCCCGGGCATCACCCCGGGGAACACCTCATCATGGCCATCGGGCCAGGCGAGGACGAGGGTGCAGCAGAACCGCGCGGTTCGCGGAGCGGGGGCGTTGATGGCTTCGAGTTTGTCGTGGGTGACACGCATCGCCATCTCAAAATCGCGGCCATTGGGCGTTTCGGCCCAATCGGCGGTGTAGACGCCGGGTGCGCCATCGAGGGCGTCAATTTCAATGCCACTGTCATCGGACAAAGCGGGAAGGCCGGTGGCTTGGGCCGCGGCATGGGCCTTGGTGCGGGCGTTTTCGACGAAGGTGGTGCCGTCTTCGGGGGGTTCCGGCAGGTTGTGATCCTTGGCGCCGGTCACCGTGATGCCGAACGGCTCCAAAAGGTGCTTCATCTCATCGAGTTTGCCCTGATTGTGGGTCGCGACGAGCAGTTCGGTTCCGGTGAAGCGGCGCATCTCAGGCAGTGGCTGCGTTTTGGGCTGTAACCAGCTCGGCCACGCCCTTTTCGGCGAGCGTGTAGAGTTGATTGAATTCGTCGCGGGAGAAGGTCGCGCCCTCAGCGCTCGCTTGCAGTTCAACGACCTGACCCGAGCCAGTCATGATAAAGTTGCCATCTGTTCCGGCCTCCGAATCTTCGGGGTAGTCCAGGTCGAGCACGGGCTGGCCCGCGTAGATGCCGCAGGACACGGCGGCGATGTTGTCGGTGATGGGGTCGGTGATGATGTCACCGGCCTTCAGCAGCTTGTTCACAGCAAGACGCAAGGCAATCCAGCCGCCGGTGATGGAAGCGCAGCGGGTTCCGCCATCGGCTTGGATCACGTCGCAGTCGATGGTGATCTGACGCTCGCCAAGGGCGTTGCGGTCTACGCAGGCGCGGAGGGATCGACCGATGAGACGCTGAATTTCCTGCGTCCGGCCCGATTGTTTGCCAGCCGCAGCTTCGCGGCGGCCTCGCGTATGGGTCGCGCGGGGCAGCATACCGTATTCCGCCGTCACCCAACCCTGGCCGGAATTGCGCAGAAAGGGCGGTACGCGTTCCTCAAGCGAGGCGGTGCACAGCACATGCGTATCGCCGCATTTGATCAGACAGGAGCCTTCGGCATGGCGCGTCACGCCCGTCTCGATGGAAATCGGGCGCATTTCGTCTAGGTTTCGGCCGGAAGGACGCATAAATATCTCCCTGATATTTTTGGCTGTGCTGCGCCGAGATAATCCGGCAGGCTTGGCGCTTACAACCCCGAATGGTTGCTTTGGGCAAACGACACGATGACCGAGCAAGGTAAAATTTTGGAAGAGTTGAACGACCGGTCCCGGGAGGTATTCCGCCGGATCGTGGAAGGCTATCTGGACAGTGGTGCGCCGGTCGGGTCCCGCACGCTGACGCGCACGATGTCCGAGAAGGTTTCCGCAGCGACAATCCGCAATGTGATGCAGGATCTGGAATATCTGGGCCTGCTGGACTCGCCCCACATTTCGGCCGGGCGGGTCCCAACGCAACAGGGCCTGCGGATGTTCGTGGACGGGTTCCTTGAGACAGGCGATTTGTCGAAGGACGACAAGCATGCGCTGCATGAGACACTGGGCGATAATGCGTCTGATGTACCGGCGCTGTTGGACCGTGTTGGGTCTGCTCTATCGGCAGCGACCCATGGAGCGAGCCTGGTTCTGACGCCAAAGCATGAGGCGCCGATCCAGCATATCGAGTTCGTGCCCCTGAATGCCGAGCAGGCGCTGGTCGTGTTAGTCTATTCGGATGGCCATGTGGAGAACCGCCTATTTACACCGCCGCCAGGCACAACGCCCAGTGCGATGCGGGAGGCGGCGAATTTCCTGAACGCGCGGATTGTCGGGCAGACAGTGACGTCGATCCGGGGTGAGTTGGAAGCCGATATGGAGACCCGGCGGCGCGAGATCGATGATCTCGCCTCCGGCTTGATCGATTCGGGGCTGGCGGTGTGGGATGACAATGATCAGCAATCGGCGCGCCTGATCGTGAGGGGGCGGTCGAATCTTCTGTCCGACACGCAGGAAGCCGAGGATCTGGAGCGCATCCGAACCCTCTTCGATGACCTCGAACGCAAACGTGACATCGCCGATTTCCTCGAATTGACGGAAGAGGGCGATGGTGTGCGCATTTTCATCGGCTCTGAGAACAAGTTGTTCTCACTTTCGGGTTCCTCTCTGGTGGTTTCCCCATATATGAACGCTGATCGAAAGATCGTTGGTGCCGTGGGGGTGATCGGACCCACGCGCCTGAACTACGGACGCATTGTTCCGATCGTGGATTATACGGCGCAGCTGGTCGGGAAACTGATCTCGGACCGCGCGTAGGAGGCCAAGGGGCGAAACGAGTATGGGCGAACCGAAAGACGAGTTTTATGACGATGAAGCCGAGCCGAAGGTGAGTTTGGCAGAGGATGGTCTGGGTGATGCGCCCGAGATTGATCTGGGCGAGTCCGTCGATCTTGGGGCAGAGGCTGTGATTGCAGCGCTTGAGGCGGAGCGGGACGAGATCCGCGATCGCATGCTGCGTGCGCTGGCCGAGGCCGAAAATATGCGCAAGCGCGCGGATCGGGATCGGCGCGAGGCGGAGCAATACGGCGGGTCCAAGCTGTCACGCGATTTGCTGCCTGTGTTCGACAATCTGCATCGCGCGCTGGAGGCCTCGGACGAGGCGTCGAAGGAAACCGCGGGCGCACTGATCGAAGGCGTTGAGTTGACCCTGAAGGAGTTGCTGAGCGTCTTCGGCAAGCACGGCATCACGCCAATCCAGCCGGAAGTGGGCGACAAATTCGACCCGCAACTGCATCAGGCCATGTTCGAAGCGCCGGTGCCGAACACCAAGGCAGGCGATATCATTCAAGTCGCTGCGACGGGTTTCATGTTGCACGACCGCCTGCTGCGACCAGCGCAGGTGGGTGTGTCGTCTACCCCTGCGGGTTAAGCTGCGCCTTTAGTTCATAGAGCAGATTTAAAGCCTCACGCGCCGTCATCTCGTCTGGATGCACGGCGCGTAGTTTTTCTTCGATCTCGGATGGCTTGCTTGGGCGCGGCGCCGGGGCTGGTGTGGCGCTGAACAATGGCAGGTCGTCAATGACGGCCTTGCGTTCGCCGCCTTCGCGTTCGCCCTTTTCAAGCGCGTCCAGCACAGTTTGCGCGCGTTGGATCACCGCGTCCGGTAGACCGGCGAGTTTTGCGACCTGCACGCCGTAGGATCGATCCGCCGCACCTTCGCGGACTTCATGCAGGAAGATCACCTCACCCTCCCACTCTTTCACGGCCATGGTGGCGTTGGTCAGGCCATCGAGTTTGGCGGCAAGCGACGTCATCTCATGATAATGTGTGGCGAAGAGGGCCCTGCATCGGTTGGTTTCGTGCAAGTGTTCGAGGGTGGCCCAAGCAATGGAAAGACCATCGTAAGTCGCCGTGCCGCGCCCGATCTCATCAAGGATCACGAGCGCGCGGTCATCGGCCTGGTTCAGGATCGTGGCGGTTTCGACCATTTCGACCATGAAGGTGGAGCGACCCCGGGCGAGATCATCAGACGCGCCGACACGGCTGAATACCTGGCTGACAAGGCCGATTTTTGCAGTCCTAGCAGGCACAAAACTGCCAATTTGGGCCAGAATAGCGATAAGGGCGTTTTGGCGGAGGTAGGTGGATTTACCGGCCATGTTGGGGCCAGTAAGAAGGCTGATCGCGGCACCGTCTTCGGCGTTCAGGGTGCAGTCGTTGGCGATGAACGGCTCGCCAGTTTTGGCCAGGGCGGCTTCGACAACAGGGTGGCGGCCGCCTTCGATCTCGAAGCTGCGATCCTCGGTCATTTCTGGTTGAACCCAATCGCCTTCGCGGGCGCGGCGAGCGAGGGCGCTGGCGAGGTCGAGCTCGGCCAGGCCGCGGGCAGCGTCGCCGATCTTGTCCTGTTGGTCGAGAATCGCATCGCGGAGGGAAGCAAAGAGGGCACGCTCAATCTCAAGCGCGCGGTTGCCGGCGTTGAGGATCTTGGTCTCGAGTTCCGAGAGCTCAACGGTTGTGAAGCGGACGGCGTTTGCGGTGGTCTGGCGGTGGATGAACCGTTCGCTGAGCGGCGGGTTCAGCATTTTTTCAGCGTGAGTGGCCGTAGTTTCGATGAAATAGCCCAGAACGTTGTTGTGCTTGATCTTGAGGCTCTGGACGCCGGTTGCCTCGGCATATTCGGTCTGCATGCCCGCGATCACGCCGCGGCCTTCATCACGGAGGGTGCGGGCTTCGTCGAGTTCCTCGTGGTAGCCTGGCGCAATCAGCCCGCCATCGCGCAGTTGAACGGGCGGTTCGGCGACGAGCGCGTCGTCCAACAGACGGATGAGTTGGTCGTGACCAGTGAGGGTATCGGCTGCGTCGGCGAGCAGTGTTGGCAGGTCGATGGGCTCAAGACGTTTCTGCAAGCAGTCCGCGCCGGTCAGGCCGTCGCGGATGGCAGCCAAATCGCGCGGTCCGCCGCGGTCGAGCGCAAGGCGCGACAGCGCGCGGTCGAGGTCTGGGATACGGCGGAGTTCAGCCTCTAATTCGTCCCTAACAAGCGTATCCGAGACACAGAACGCAACGGCACTGTGCCGCGCGCGGATTGTATCGAGGTCGGTGGAAGGGCCGGTTAGCCGACGTTCAAGCAGGCGAGCACCACCGGCGGTCAAGGTGCGGTCGAGCACCGAGAGGAGCGAATTCGCGCGGCCGCCAGAGAGAGCATGGGTGAGTTCGAGATTGCGCCGCGTGGCGGTGTCGAGTTGCAGGAGGCGGTCGGCTTTTTGCTGACGCGGGGCGCGAAGGAGGGGAAGCGCGCCTTTTTGGGTCAGGTCGAGATAGTCGATGAGCGCGCCCATCGCGCTGAGTTCCGGGCGGGCGAATGTGCCGAATCCTTCGAGGGTGGAGACGTTGAACAGCGCGGTCAGACGCTTTTCGGCGGACGCGCTGTCGAAGGAGCCGGGCGAAAGCGGCGTAACGGCGGCGCCCAGTTCGATCATCGCGTCCTGGCGGGCGACCTCCAATCCATCGGAAACCAGCACTTCCTTCGGAGAAAGCCGTGCGATTTCGGGGCCAAGACGCACCGGCGGGCAGGGCATCACGCGGAAATCGCCAGTGGAGATGTCGCACCATGCCAACGCACCGTCGCCGCGCACTTCGGCATAAGCGGCAAGGTAGTTATGACGCCGGGCTTCGAGCAGCGTGTCTTCGGTCAACGTGCCTGGGGTGACGACACGAACCACATCGCGCTTCACGACGGACTTGGAGCCGCGCTTTTTCGCCTCTTCCGGGCTTTCCATCTGTTCGCCGATCGCGACGCGGAAGCCCTTGCGGATCAGGGTCAAAAGGTAGGATTCGGCACTATGCGCGGGCACACCGCACATGGGGATATCATCGCCGTCATGCTTGCCGCGTTTGGTCAGGGCAATGTCCAACGCCTCGGCCGCAGCGACGGCGTCGTCAAAGAACATCTCGTAGAAATCGCCCATGCGATAGAACAGGATCGCATCCGGGTGCTGCGCCTTGATCTCAAGATATTGCGCCATCATCGGCGTGACTTGCGCGTTCATATCCGCACCCCCTGGACGCGAATCTACGCAAGGAAACAGCGGGTTTGAAGCGCAATCGGTTGCGAAATCGCGCAAGGGCGCGCTATGCCGGTTGAGCACCGTCAGGAGAGGGCGAACATGGCCGACAAGCAAAAGATCACCCGCGAAGAGGCACTGGCCTATCACTTGGAGCCGAGCCCAGGGAAGATCGACATCAACGCGTCCACGCCGATGGCGACACAGCGCGATCTGTCGCTCGCTTATTCGCCCGGAGTGGCGGTGCCGTGTGAGGTGATCGCCGAAAAACCCGAGACAGCGTACGACTACACGACCAAAGGCAACATGGTTGCCGTGATTTCCAACGGGACGGCCGTTTTGGGCCTTGGGAATTTGGGGGCGCTGGCATCGAAGCCGGTGATGGAGGGGAAGTCGGTTCTGTTCAAACGGTTTGCCGACGTGAACTCGATTGATATCGAGCTAGACACCGAGGATGTGGACGAATTCGTCAACGCCGTGAAGCTGATGGGGCCGACCTTTGGCGGCATCAACCTTGAGGATATCAAGGCACCCGAATGCTTCATGATCGAACAGCAGCTGAAGGAGATCATGGACATTCCGGTGTTCCATGATGACCAGCACGGAACAGCGGTGATCTGTGCGGCGGGGCTGATTAATGCGCTGCACTTGAGCGGTAAGAAGATCGAGGATTGCAAAATCGTCCTGAATGGCGCCGGGGCCGCCGGGATCGCGTGTATCGAGCTGCTGAAGGCGATGGGCGCGCGGCACGAGAATTGCATCGTTTGTGACACAAAAGGCGTGATTTATCAGGGACGTACCGAGGGCATGAACCAGTGGAAATCTGGTCACGCCATCGCCACGAAGCTCCGCACGTTGGAAGAGGCGATGGACGGGGCGGACGTGTTCCTGGGCGTGTCGGTCAAAGGCGCTGTCACGCCTGCGATGGTGCAGAGTATGGCGGATAATCCGGTGATTTTCGCCATGGCGAACCCGGATCCGGAGATCACACCGGAAGAGGCGCAGGCGGTGCGCGCGGATGCGATCGTGGCCACGGGGCGGTCGGATTATCCGAACCAGGTGAACAACGTGCTGGGCTTTCCGTACCTGTTCCGCGGCGCGTTGGATGTGCATGCCCGGGCGATCAATGACGAGATGAAGATTGCTTGTGCCCGTGCGCTGGCCGAACTGGCGCGAGAGGACGTGCCAGATGAAGTGGCGATGGCCTATGGGCGGAAACTAAGCTTCGGGCGGGATTACATTATTCCGACGCCGTTTGATCCGCGCCTGATCTATACGATCCCGCCAGCGGTGGCGCAGGCGGGGATGGATACGGGGGCTGCGCGGCGGCCGATTATCGATCTCGATGGCTACGCCAAAGATTTGCAGGCGCGGATGGATCCGACGTCTTCGATCCTGCAAGGGGTCTATGCACGGGCGAAGAATGCTCAAGCGCGGATGATCTTTGCGGAAGGTGATGACGTGCGCGTGTTGCGCGCGGCGGTGGCTTATCAACGGCAGGGGCTTGGGAAAGCGTTGGTCGTGGGGCGCGATGCGGATGTGAAGGAGAAGCTGGAAGGAGCTGGCCTTGGCGATGCCGTGCGCGAATTGGAAATCGTCAATGCGGCCAATACTCGGCACCTCGATACCTACAAGGATTTCCTTTACGAGCGGCTACAACGGAAGGGGCACGATTCAAGCGACATTCACCGGCTTGCGGCGCGGGATCGGCATGTGTTCTCAAGCCTTATGCTGGCCCATGGACACGGCGATGGGCTGGTGACGGGTGCCACTCGAAAAAGCGCGCAGGCGCTTGAGATGATTGGCAAAGTCTTTGATGTGAAAGCCGAAGACGGCGCTGTGGGTGTCACCGCCTTGCTGCACAAAGGGCGCATCGTTTTGATTGGCGATACGCTGGTTCATGAATGGCCGAGCGATGAGGATTTGGCGTTGATTGCCGAACGTGGGGCCGCTGTCGCGCGGGGCTTGGGGCTGGAACCTCGGGTCGCGTTCGTGAGCTTTTCGACCTTTGGATATCCGGTGTCGGAACGGGCGGAGAAGATGCATCACGCGCCGAAAGTGCTGGACGCGAAAGGCGTGGATTTCGAGTATGAAGGTGAGATGACGGTGGACGTGGCGCTGAACCCGGCGACGCGGGAGCAGTATCCGTTCAACCGCCTTTCTGGCCCTGCAAATATCCTTGTTGTGCCTGCGCGGCACTCGGCCTCCATCAGCGTGAAACTGATGCAGGAGATGGCGGGGGCGACGGTGATTGGGCCGATTTTGACAGGTCTGGATCGGCCGGTTCAGATCGCGTCGACGGTGAGCACGGCGAACGATATTCTGAATATGGCGGTCATGGCGGCGTGTGAGATTGGGCGGGTCTGAAAGACCGATATCGCTGTAATGAACCTGTAGTGAATCTGTAGTTTTTTTGTAGTTACCAAGATGTGGTGGGGTGTGAAGCGATTGGCACAACAAAAAGCCCCCGACCGCAAGCGGTGGGGGCTTGTCAATGCGTGCCGGGTCCCGGGTCAGGGCCCGGTCTACGGTCAGTCCTTGATCGAGTCCCAGAAGGTTTTGACCTTGTCGAAGAAACCCGATGCATTCGGGTTGTTCGATTTAGCGAGGCTTTCGTCGAGCTGTTTGAGCAGATCTCTTTGCTCACTGGTGAGGTTTACCGGCGTTTCGATCTGCAACTCAATATACATGTCGCCTACGCCCGGGCCGCGCAGAGCAGGCATGCCTTTGCTGCGCAAACGCATCTGACGCCCGGATTGGGACCCTTCGGGAACCTTCACGCGGGACCGGCCACCGTCAATTGTGGGCACCTCGATCTCACCACCCAAAGCTGCGGAGACCATGGAGACCGGGACGCGGCAGAACAGATCCATCCCGTCGCGCTGGAAGAGCGGGTGATCGGCCACCTCGACAAAGATGTAGAGGTCGCCTTGCGGACCGCCGCGTAGACCGGCTTCACCTTCGCCGGACAGGCGTATGCGGGTGCCGGTTTCAACACCGGCGGGGATGTTCACGCTTAGCGCACGTTCTTTCTCGGTCCGACCCGCGCCGCCGCAGGTGCGGCAGGGGTTTTTCACGATCTGGCCCATGCCGGAGCATGTCGGACAGGTGCGTTCAACCGTGAAGAAGCCTTGCTGCGCGCGAACCTTTCCCATGCCGGAACATGTCGGACAGGTTGTGGGCTCGGCCCCAGCCTCGGACCCCGTGCCATCGCAGCTGTCGCAGGCGACTGAGGCGGGAACGGTGATCTGTTTGGTGAGGCCTGAATGCGCCTCTTCCAGCGAGATTTTCAGGTTGTAGCGCAGATCGGACCCGCGCGAGGCGCGGTTGCGGCCAGCGCCAGGGCGTCCGCGTTGGCCGCCCATGAAATCGCCGAACAGATCTTCGAACACGTCCGAGAAGGCAGAGGCGAAATCGCCCTGCCCGCCTGCATTGGCACGAGGCCCGCCCCCCATGCCACCATCAAAGGCCGCGTGACCAAACCGGTCGTAGGCGGCTTTCTTGTCCGCGTCTTTCAGGACGTCATAGGCTTCGTTCGCTTCTTTGAACTGAGCTTCTGCGTCGGGATTATCGGCGTTGCGGTCGGGGTGAAGCTCTTTCGCTTTTTTGCGATAGGCTTTCTTGATCTCGTCCGCGCCGGCGCCTTTGGCGACGCCAAGCACTTCGTAATAATCGCGTTTTGCCATGAGTTTCCCTTTCGGAAATACATGGGCCGGCCGGGGACATCCCCAGCCGGCCGCATGGGGTCAAATCGCGATCAGCCGCGGTTGCGGTCGTCGTCGTTCAGATCTTCGAAGTCAGCATCGACGATGTCTTCATCGACACCGCGCTGCTCGTCTTCATCCTCGGCCTCGTCGGAGGACGCTTCCGCTTTCTCCTGCTCGGCCTTGTAGATGGCTTCGCCCAGACGCATCGCCGCTTCGGTCACGTTCTGGATGCCGCCTTTGATCTTGGCCGCATCCTCAGAGTCGAGAGTTTCTTTCAGAGCGTTGATCGCCAGCTCGATCGCTTCGATTGTCGAGGCGTCGACCTTATCACCATGCTCTTCCATCGACTTTTCGGTGCCGTGGATCAGGCTTTCGGCCTGGTTCAGCGTTTCCACCAGATCGCGGCGATCCTTGTCGGCCTCGGCATTTTCCTCGGCTTCGCGGACCATGTTTTCGATGTCCTCATCGCTGAGACCACCGGAGGCCTGGATCGTGATCTGCTGTTCTTTGCCGGTGCCCTTGTCCTTGGCGCCGACCGACACGATGCCGTTGGCGTCGATGTCGAAGGTCACTTCGATCTGCGGCACGCCGCGCGGGGCAGGCGGGATATTTTCAAGGTTGAACTGGCCGAGCATCTTGTTGTCTGCGGCCATCTCACGCTCACCCTGGAACACGCGGATCGTCACGGCGTTCTGATTGTCTTCCGCGGTCGAGAAGATCTGCGACTTCTTGGTCGGGATCGTCGTGTTGCGGTCGATGAGGCGGGTGAAAACACCACCAAGGGTTTCGATCCCCAGCGACAGGGGCGTCACGTCGAGCAGGACCACGTCCTTCACGTCACCTTGCAGAACACCGGCCTGAACGGCGGCGCCCATGGCAACGACTTCGTCGGGGTTCACACCCTTATGGGGTTCCTTGCCGAAGAAGTTGGTCACTTCCTCGATCACCTTGGGCATACGGGTCATGCCGCCAACGAGGACGACTTCGTCGATCTCACCTTTGGACAGGCCCGCATCCTTAAGCGCTGCGGCGCAGGGCTTGAGGGATGCCTTGATCAGGTCCGACACAAGGCTTTCCAGCTTGGCGCGGGTCAGCTTCATGACCATGTGAAGCGGCTGGCCGTTGGAGCCCATGGAGATGAACGGTTGGTTGATCTCGGTCTGGGTCGAGGACGACAGTTCGATCTTCGCCTTTTCCGCCGCTTCCTTCAGGCGCTGGAGCGCCATCTTGTCTTGCGTCAGGTCGGTGCCGTGTTCCTTTTTGAACTCATCCGCGAGGTAGTTGACGATGCGCATGTCGAAATCTTCGCCGCCGAGGAACGTATCGCCGTTGGTGGATTTCACTTCAAAGAGGCCATCGTCGATTTCCAGGATGGTCACGTCGAACGTACCGCCACCAAGGTCATAGACGGCGATGGTTTTGGTTTCCTGTTTGTCGAGGCCATAGGCGAGCGCAGCGGCTGTCGGTTCGTTGATGATCCGCAGCACTTCAAGGCCCGCGATCTTGCCCGCGTCTTTCGTGGCCTGACGCTGGGCGTCATTGAAGTAGGCGGGGACGGTGATGACCGCTTGGGTCACGTCTTCGCCGAGATAGCTTTCCGCCGTCTCTTTCATCTTTTGCAGGATAAAGGCCGAGATTTGGGAGGGGCTGTATTTGTCGCCCTTCGCCTCAACCCAGGCGTCGCCATTGCCGCCGTCGACAACGTTGAACGGCAGGTTCTTTTTGTCCTTTTCCAGATGTTCATCATCAATCCGGCGACCGATCAGGCGCTTGACGCCGAAGATGGTGTTTTCCGGGTTGGTGACGGCCTGGCGCTTGGCGGCTTGGCCGGCGAGGCGTTCGTCATCCGTGAAGGCAACGATAGAGGGCGTGGTGCGTGCGCCTTCGGAATTTTCAATCACGCGCGGCTGCGAGCCGTCCATAATTGCCACGCAGGAGTTGGTTGTACCGAGGTCGATACCGATAACTTTGGCCATGTGTCATGTCCCTTTCTTAAAGCGAACAGGCGGGAGCGGGTCCGACCCTGCGGCCCCCGTGCCGCCATTGCCAATGACTAGAGTGAGCACCAGAGTGCCCGTGTGAGTTCGGGGGGTATATAAGTAGCGGGTTTTGGGGCTGCAAGCGGTCCGGTTCGCATGAATCGGAGGGAATCGCGGGGAAATTGCGATGATTGTCGATGTTGGCGGGATTAAGGTGCATCAGGGGGCGCTGGATGCAGGGCAGCAGGCCGAGTTGGTCGAGCAGGTTCGCCGCGTTGTGCGTGCAGCCCCGCTGTTTCGACCCGAGACCAAACGGGGTGGCAAGATGTCGGTTCGGATGACCTCGGCTGGGCGGTACGGCTGGATTTCGGACAGGGCCGGATACCGGTACGAGCGCACGCACCCCGATGGGCCGGAATGGCCGCCGATCCCGGCGATTGCCAAAGATATCTGGCGGGATGTGTCGGGGGTGTCGTGCGACCCGCAATCCTGTTTGATCAACTTCTATGATGCCGATGCAAAGATGGGCATGCATCAGGATCGTGACGAGGCGAATTTCGAGATGCCGGTTGTCTCGATCTCCCTTGGCGATGATGCCTTGTTCCGCGTGGGCGGGCCTGAGCGCGGCGGCAAAACGCAGTCGATCTGGTTGAGCTCGGGCGACGTTGCCGTGATGGGTGGAGAGGCGCGGCTGAACTACCACGGGATTGATCGGCTGCGGACGGGGTCATCGACGCTGTTGCCGCATGGTGGGCGGATTAATCTGACGCTGCGGGTCGTAGATTAGTGCCTATCGTTTTGCACCCCAGCTCGCCGAGGCGTGCTGGCGTGTATAATGCTCAAGCATCATTCCGATCAGCAGGAAGACCAGCGAAATGTAGAACGGGTATTCCCAATTCGTGTTGTGCGGGATGTAGTTTACGAAGATGTGCCCGCGGGCCTGATCAATGATGTGGAACAGCGGGTTCCACGTGAAGACCGGCAGCATCATCGCAGGCATGGCATTGGCCACAAACATCTTGCCTGAAAAGATCATATTCGCGCGGATATAGACCATCGACAGAATGCTAACGACATCCGGAAACCAGATCTTTAGCCCCATGAAGATGATACCAAGCACCACGCCAGTGAACCACGACAAGACGAACATGCCCAAGGCGCCGGGCCAGTAATGAATCTCAACCGGTTCGATCAACGTGTGGATCATCAAAAGAATGCAAAGCAGCGCCACGAATTGCGTATAGAGCACGGACAACGCCGATGACGTGATCGACACGAGCGTATTCATCGGCGCGTGCTGCATCATATCCGATGTTGGCCCTTCGGCCGACATGACCTGCCGCAGCGTCTGAATATGGGTCAGGTAAATGAAGATGCCTGACATAAGATAGAGCAGGTAGTTCCCCCGGATCGCGATGGTGCGCCCGCCCAGCAAGCTGAACATGAAGTAGAAGGCTGCAATGAACATGAGGCTTTGAACAACCGACAGGGCAATCGCCAGGATGGCGTTGCCGTGGTTCTTGCGCACTTTCCGGACGGATGCGTGAAACGTCACCTCAAAGAAATTGAGGATAAGGCCAAGCATGGACCTGGTGTTGCGCGTGCTTTCAAACATCTGTGGTCCTTGCCTGCCGATAGGGGTCCGGATTGTTCTATCGTTCGCGCCGCCAAAGGCGATGCTTGCCGTTCCCACCTGTGCAGACGATAACGCAGGAGGTGTTAATTTTCAATTCAACCGCAAGTGAGGCGTGATGGATCACCAGAAACTTGTTGCCGTGATGCGCGCCGCCGCGTTGGAAGCGGGCGATGTGATCATGCAGGTCTATGAGGCCGATGATTTCGATGTGAAGGTTAAATCCGACGACAGCCCTGTGACAGAAGCGGACGAAAAGGCGGATGCCGTAATCTCCCGCCATTTGCGGGCCGCCTTTCCGGGCGTGGCTTTGGTGACGGAAGAACAGGCCGATAGTCACGATCTGAGTGCCGCGCAGTTTCTGATCGTCGATCCGCTGGATGGCACCAAAGAGTTCATCAAGCGACGTGGCGATTTCACAGTGAACATTGCATTGGTCGAAAATGGCGTGCCTGTGCGCGGGATCGTCTATGCCCCCGCCAAGGGTCGCCTTTTCTACACGGATGCGAATGGCGTAAGCGTTGAGGAGCAGGGCCCTTTCGACCCTAACGCGCCGGGTGGGGTCAAAAAGATAGCTGTTGCCGACCCGGATAACGGGGCGCTGCGCGTGGTTGCATCGAAATCGCACCGAGATCAGGCGACGGATGATTACATCAACAAATACGCCCATGCAGATATGAAATCTGCGGGCTCTTCGTTGAAGTTCTGTCTCGTGGCGACGGGCGAGGCTGACATCTATCCTCGGCTGGGCCGGACCATGGAATGGGATACGGCGGCGGGGGATGCGGTGCTGCGTGGGGCCGGTGGCAAGATGGTTCGGTTCGAGGATCACGCGACGTTTGATTATGGCAAGGACGGCTTCGCCAATGGCTTCTTCATCGCCTATGCGCCGGGTGTGGAGTTGAAGCAGCCGTGACCGTCGCCTGCGTAATCCCGGCACGCTATGCCTCCACTCGCTATCCCGGCAAACCGCTGGCAATGTTGCGCGGGGCGACGGGTGAGGCGCGAAGCCTGATCGAACGCTCCTGGCGCGCGGCGCAGGGAGTGGCGGGGCTGGATGCGGTTTACGTGGCCACGGATGATGCGCGGATCGCGGATGCGGCACGTGCGTTTGGGGCTGATGTCTTGATGACCTCATCCGAGGCACGCAACGGGACAGAGCGCTGCGCCGAGGCGCTGGAGATTTTGGGCGACGTGGAGATGGTGGTGAACCTGCAAGGCGATGCACCTCTGACCCCGCATTGGTTTCTGGAAGAATTGATTGCGGGATTGCGGGCGGACAGTCAGGCCTCTTTGGCAACACCGATCCTGCGCTGCGATGGAGAGACGTTGGCAGCGTTGAAAGCGGATCGCGCCGCCGGGCGTGTCGGCGGGACGACAGCGGTAGCCGACAGCAAGCGACGCGCGCTCTACTTTTCCAAGGAAGTCGTGCCGTTCACGGCGGAGGATTATGCGCCCGCCGCGGATACGCCGGTGTTCCACCATGTCGGCGTCTACGCGTACCGGCCTTGGGCTTTGAGGGCTTACCCACATTGGCCGATTGGCCCGTTAGAGACGCTTGAGGGTTTGGAGCAGCTGCGATTCCTGGAGGCCGGGCATCCGGTTTTGTGCGTTGAAGTCGAAGCGCGTGGGTCCAAATTCTGGGAGCTGAACAATCCCGAGGACATCCCCCGGATCGAGGCGATGATGGCCGAGATGGGGACGGTGTGACGCCCGCCGACCTGAGCGTAGTTGTTGTCAGCGCCGGGCGGCCGGAGGCTTTGCATCGATGTCTGCTTGGGTTGAGCCAGTTACGCCATGCCGGGTGCGAGGTGGTTGTTGTGGCTGATGGGGCCGGGCAGCAGGCGGTCAGAGGCTTCGCCGATCGCATCAAGCTGCTGTCCCAGGATGTCCCGAACATCTCAGCCGCGCGGAACGCGGGGATCGAGGCCGCCGCTGCGGGGATCATTGCGTTTATTGATGACGATGCGGTGCCGGAGCCGACATGGGCCGATGCGCTTCTGGAGGCCTTTGTCGACCCGGATCTTGCAGCCGCAACGGGACCAGTTCTGGGGCGCAACGGGATTTCCATGCAATGGGGCCCGATGGTAGTGAACGGGCTGGGGCAAGATCTGGAAACCGGGCCTGACGGGCCGTTTAGGGACGGTTTTGTGCGGAAATTACAGGGCACAAACATGGCCTTTCGCCGCGATGTGTTCGAAAGCCTCGGCGGCTTTGATGAAGCGATGCACTTCTACCTCGACGACACGGACATGGCCGTGCGTGTCGGGCGTGCAGGGCTGCGGACGGAATGGGTCGCAGGTGCGGTGGTGCATCATGGCTATCAGGCCAGTGCGCGGCGGACAGATGATCGGGTTCCGCTGAGCTTGTTTGATATTGGGGCATCGACCAGCGTGTTTTTGGCAAAACATGGCCGTGGCGGCGATGTGACGGCTGCCGTTCGCGATATGGAGGCGGCGCAGAGTAGTCGCCTGTTGGCACTGGCCCGGCGAAAGAAGCTGGACGCGGCCAAAATGCGCGGCTTGATGGAGGGTCTGCGTGACGGCCTTGCCGAAGGGAGGGCGCGTTCAAGTGAGGTTCCGACGCTTGGCCAACCGTCGCAAGATTTTCTGCCCTTTGTTGACGTTGATCCGCCAACGCCCGTCGTCTTATCCGGCCGGCCCTTTCAACGTATGGCGCTGCATCGGGAGGCGGCGCGTCTCGTGAACGATGGCCAGCCCGTGAGCCTGTTCATTTTTGAGCCGACCCCCAGAAAGCACAAAACGCAATTCACCAATGGCGGTTGGTGGGAGCAATATGGCGGGCTTTTTGGCCCAGCTGACCGCCGTGAACCCCGGTTTCAGATGCATTCCTTCCGGGCGCGCCTGGCCCGCGAAGTCCGTCGCATTTCTGCCACGCGCGGTATACAGGTCGGGGGGGACACGAATTGATGATTTCCCACTTCATGATCTTTCGTTAAGCTTTAATGCATAACAAGAAAGCTGCGCGCACCGTGAAAACCGGGCGACGCAAGAAGAGGCAAGGCATGAAGAAGAAAGTAACCAAGGCGATCTTTCCGGTCGCGGGTCTTGGGACCCGTTTCCTTCCGGCTACCAAATCGATCCCGAAAGAGATCATGACATTGGTTGACCGCCCCCTGATCCAGTACGCCATCGACGAAGCGCGTGCGGCAGGTATTAAAGAGTTCATCTTCGTAACGAGTCGCGGCAAATCGGCGTTGGAAGATTATTTCGACCATTCGCCCGAGCTGGAAAACACCCTTCGCAAAAAGGGCAAGACTGACATGTTGGATCAGCTAAAAAGCACCAACATGGACAGCGGCGCAATCGCGTATATCCGCCAGCACAAGGCGCTTGGCCTGGGCCATGCCGTCTGGTGTGCGCGTCGCTTGCTGTCGAACGAACCTTTTGCGGTCATCTTACCTGATGATGTGATCGCGGCTGAAACGCCGTGCCTGCAGCAGATGGTCGAAGCGCATGCGGAAATTGGTGGCAACATGGTCGCCGCGATGGAAGTGCCTGACGACAAAACCTCAGCCTACGGTGTTCTGGACATCAAGGAAGACATGGGCTCCGTCGTGTCGGTGAAGGGCATGGTTGAAAAGCCTGATGCGGACAAGGCGCCCTCAAACCTGGCTGTAATTGGCCGCTATATTCTGACGCCTGACGTTATGGGCCATTTGAACCGGATCAAGACCGGGGCTGGCGGCGAAGTGCAGCTGACGGATGCCATCGCGCAGGAAATCACCAGCGCCGACAACGTCTATGGCTTCCGGTTCAAGGGCCAGCGGTTTGATTGCGGATCGAAAGCAGGTTTCCTGCAAGCGACCGTCGCCTTTGGCTTGGCCCGCGAAGATCTGCGGGACGAATTCCAGAGCTATCTGGGCGACATGATGTCGGTCCGGAGCGCGGCGCAATAGCCTGAGCGTGGCAATGGGTGCGCTGTCCCAAATCCCGGCCCTCTGGCTGGACGTGACACGCACCCTGACGCGCCTTGGCAGACGGGCGCCAACGGGCATTGACCGGGTTGAACTGGAATACCTGAAAGCCTTTCTGGACGCCGGGTGTGACCGCTTCCTGTGCCGCACAACGCGTGGCTATCTGCTGTTGGACAAGGCGGGCGGGCGTTTGATGCTTGACCTGGCGCAGGGGCGTCAGGGCCTTGGCCGTGCCGATCTGCTGTCGCGCCTGACCTTTCGGGGAAGGCGATCGCGTCACATGGCAGAGGCGACGTTGCGCAGTGTTGCCATTGATAGATGCAGGCCAAAGGCGCTGCCGGCACTACTGGCCCGCGCCGCACCACAGGGCTGGACCTACGTGAATGTCGGCCATTCGAATTTGTCCGAGGCGACTTTGTCCGCATTCGGAGCGCGTGGGCGCAGTGTGGTCATGATCCATGACCTGATCCCGATCACCCACCCCGATCTTGTGGCCGATGATCAGCCTGCGAATTTCGCGGGGCGCGTTGACCGGGTTCGCCGGTTCGCGAGCCATGTGATTGCGAATTCTCATGCGACGGGCGAAGCGTTGGACCTGCATTGGCACGGCGCAAAAAGACGGCCTGAAACGGTCGTGGCCCATCTGGGCGTCCCGGTGTTGGAGCGTATCGCAGGTGACCGGGACCCGCTGCATTTCGTGATGTTGGGAACGATTGAGCCGCGGAAAAACCATGCGCTGATGCTGGATGCGTGGGACGCATTGGCAGAGGATGTGCCTGCGAGTGGCATGCCGCACCTCCATATCATTGGACATACAGGCTGGAAGGTAGAGGGGCTGATGGCGCGTTTGAACGCGCACCCGATGCTTGGCCAATCCATCCACGTGCACGGCCCGCTGCCAGACGCGGATGTGCGCAGGCACCTGTCGAAGGCGTCTGCGCTGCTCTTTCCGTCGATGACCGAGGGGTTCGGCCTTCCCCCGCTGGAGGCTGCCATAGTTGGGGCGACACCGATCTGTTCTGACCTGCCCGTGTTCCGGGAAACCCTTGGTGATTGTGCCGTTTACGTAAACAATCCAACGGCGTATCAGTGGAAAGAAACGATTAAGCAACTCATTGATGGTAAAATCACACGGCCTGACCTGAACAAGGTCAGGTGCCCGACATGGCAGGAGCATTTTGAGATCGTGGCAGACGCTGTCATCACAACGGATCACGCAGGGCGCCGATGAAGGCTGTCCGGCGATATGGTTTGCGCCTTGAGCGTAAGCGATTCCTTGTGCGGGCCTGGCGTAAATCCCGCGGTTTGGAGGAGATCGCCAACCGCACGGATGCGATCCGTGAGCGGGAATTGCTGTGCTTTGTCACCCTTCGGAACGAACGGATCCGCCTTCCCTACTTCCTGAAATACTATCGCGAGCGCGGCGTTTCGCATTTCCTTTTCGTGGACAATGACAGCGGCGATGGCACGCGCGAATACCTGATGGAGCAACCGGATTGCTCGGTCTGGTGGACGGACGAAAGTTACAAGAGATCCCGGTTCGGCATGGATTGGATCAACCGCCTGTTGCGCCTTTACGGTCACGACCATTGGTGCCTGACGGTCGATCCGGATGAGTTTCTTGTCTACCCGTTCTCGGACACACGTCCGATCCCGGCGCTGACGGATTGGTTGCAGGCCTCATCCATCAAGTCCTTTGGCGCGATGCTGTTGGACATGTATCCGAAAGGGCCGATCACCGCGCAGCCCTATGCGGAGGGTCAGAACCCGTTCGACATCGCCTGCTGGTTTGATGCCGGCAATTATTCGATCGAGCGGAATTGGGAATACGGCAACCTGTGGATTCAGGGCGGGCCACGGGCGCGTGCCTTTTTTCAGGACAATCCCGAACGGGCCCCGGCGCTGAACAAGACGCCGCTTGTCCATTGGCAGAAGCATTACACCTATGCGTCGTCCACCCACATGCTGCTGCCGCGTGGGCTCAACCTTGTGTACGACGAATGGGGGGGTGAGAAGGCCTCGGGCGTTCTGTTGCACGCAAAGTTTCTGGATACCTTCACGAAGAAGGCCGCCGAGGAATTGGAGCGGCGCGAGCATTACGCGGCTTCGGCCGAGTACAAGGCTTATGCGGAGGGCCTGCGCGAGAACCCCGATTTCTGGACCAAATGGTCCGAGAAATACATCAACTGGCGCCAGCTTGAGATCCTCGGCCTCATGTCCAAGGGGAACTGGGCATGAGCACGCTTGGCTTTGTCATGATGTGTCATACGGCCTTTGATCGGGCGGCGCAGGTTGCGCGGCATTGGGCCGAACGGGATTGCCCGGTTGTGATCCATGTCGACAAGCGCGTGGGGCGGGCACAATTCGACTGGCTGAAGCAGGAAATGTCAGACCTTGAGAATGTGAAATTCTCGAAGCGGCATAAATGTGAGTGGGGCACGTGGAGCCTTGTGGCCGCCAGCCAGACCGCCAGCGAGCTGATGCTTGAGGCGTTTCCGGGTGTGCGGCACGTCTACCTTGCCTCCGGGTCCTGTCTGCCGCTGCGCCCGGTGGATGAGTTGCGCGCCTATCTGGCGGCGCGGCCCATGACCGACTTTATCGAGTCGGTCACGATCCGCGATGTGGATTGGACCATCGACGGGCTGAACACCGAACGGTTCCAGCTACGGTTCCCGTTTTCGTGGAAGCGGCACCGGTTCCTGTTTGATCGGTATGTGGAGTTTCAGCGCCGCATCGGATTCAAACGCAAGATCCCCGACGGCCTTGCGCCGCATCTGGGCAGCCAATGGTGGTGTCTGTCGCGGCAGACGCTGAGCGCGATTTTACAGGACCCCAAGCGGCGGGAATTCGACCGGTACTTCAAGTTGGTCTGGATCCCTGACGAAAGCTATTGGCAGACCTTGGTGCGAAACTATTCGCGCAACATCGAAAGCCGGTCGCTGACACTGTCGAAGTTCGATTTCCAGGGCAAGCCGCATGTGTTCTACGACGACCACCTGCATCTTTTGCGGCGGTCTGACTGCTTTGTGGCGCGGAAAATCTGGCACCGGGCGGATCGACTTTATCAATCGTTTCTGGACGATTCCGGCGCGGATGTTCGTCGGTCAGAACCCACGCCGGGCAAGATTGACCGCGTCTTTGCCAAAGCGCTTGAGCGACGCACGCAGGGCCGGGCCGGGCTCTATATGCAAAGTCGTTATCCCAACAATGAATGGGAAAACGGCAAGACGGCCGCGCCCTATTCCGTCTTTCAGGGCTTTAATGATCTTTTCCTGGATTTTGAGCCGTGGCTGTCGCGCCGGCTTGGCGCATCGGTGCATGGCAACCTGTTTGATCTGAAGCGTGCCCGGTTTGCGGGCGATGCCGAGACCTACGCCGGATGCCTTTCGGCCGCGCCGGAATTGCGGGACTATAACCCCGAACGGTTCCTGACCAACCTGATCTGGAACACGCGGGGCGAGCGGCAGGTTTTCATGTTCGGCCCACAGGACAATCAACGCCCCGGCGCGTTCATGGCGGGCGACTCGAACGCGCAGATCAGCGTGATTACGGGCGGATGGGCGGTACGGCTGTTCACGGCCAACCGCAATTTCAGCGATATCCGGACTGAGGCCGCACGCCTCCAGCGGCGCGAGGTGGAGTTCGTCAACACGCTGCGCCATGTGCGCAGCCGGGCCGAAATCCGCATCTGGTCGCTGGCGGAGTTTCTGGAAGAGCCGATGGAAAACCTGCAACGCATCCTTGATGCGATGGAGGGCGCGCAAGCCAGCCGGTTGACCGAGGCGCCGCGCATGGCTGACCTGAGCGGCCTGCCGAAATTCCTGCAGAACCTGAAAAACCAGGGGATGAACCCATTTGCCGTGGGCGATTTCCCGCAAGAGGGCGTGGCGCCGCTGCCAGCCGGTGCCGACAACCGCCCCTACCTTGTGAGGTAAGACATGGCCCGTAAATACGACGCCTTCGTTTTGTTCGCCGAGATGCGGACCGGGTCGAATTACCTGGAAGACTCGCTGAACAATTTTGAAAGCATCGATTGTCTGGGGGAGGTCTATAACCCTACCTTCCTCGGCCATCACAACACGTTCGAGATGCACGGCTATGACATGGATAGGCGCGAGCAGGATCCGTTGGGGTTGTTGGAGGCGATCATCGAAAATGCAGGCGATGCGCTGCCCGGGTTCCGCTTGTTCCATGACCATGATGATCGTGTGGTTGAGCGTGTCCTGCCCGACCCGAGGATTGCGAAGGTGATCCTGACGCGCAATCCGCTTGATTCCTATGTCAGTCGCAAGATCGCGAGCGCCACGGGGCAGTGGCGTTTGACCGACCTGAAGCATGCCAAGACAGCAAAGGTGCGGTTCGATGCGCCAGAGTTTCGGGACCTTGTCGATACCTTGGGCGGATTTCAGGAGCATCTGCGGCGCGGCCTTCAGCGAACGGGTCAGGTGGCGTTCCATATCCGGTACGAGGATATCAATGATGCGGACGTTCTGAACGGGTTGGCGGCCTTTTTGGGCTCGGACGAGCGGGTCGAAGCGACGTCAAAGAAGCTGAAGAAGCAGAACCCGAGCCCGCTGCGCGACAAGGTCGAGAATTACGACGAAATGGTCGCGGCCCTGGCCGATCTAGATCGCTTCGGGTTGGAGCGGTCGCCTGAATTGGAGCCCGAGCGTGCCGCGCAGGTGCCGAACTTTGTGGCGCATCCGACCAAGGGCCTCTTGTTCTGTCCCATCAAGGGAGGGCCGGAAAATGCCGTGCTCGACTGGATGGGAAAGATCGACGATGTCGGCCGCGATACGCTGATCCGCAAGATGAGTCAGAAACAGTTGCGCCAGTGGATGAAAGACCATCCCGGGTTCCGCAGTTTCAGTGTTCTGCGCCACCCGGTCGCGCGGGCTTATTGTACGTTCAACCGGTTCATCCTGCCCGATGATCGCCCGATGTATTCCGACCCGCGCAAGATCCTGCGTCAGCGCTACAAGGTGCCGATCCCGGGCAAAGCCCCCGGCGAGAATTGGACCGAAGAGGAGCAGAAGGCTGCGTTCATCGGATTCATTGGCTTTTTGAAGGGCAATTTGAACGGGCAGACGAGCGTGCGCGTTGATCAGGCCTGGGCCAGCCAGACGGCGATCTTGCAGGGCATTTCACAGGTTATGGTTCCGCAGGCGGTTATCCACGAACATCAGATGAAAGACGCGCTGCCCGCCTTGGCGTTTGAGGTTGGCGTTGAAGAAGTGCCCGAGGTTGTGGGCGAAGCCATGCCCGGGGCGTTTCCGTTGAAGGCCGTTTATGACGGCAAGATCGAACAGGTGCTGATCGACACGTACAGGCGCGACTATGTCGGGTTCGGCTTCAAGCGCTGGAACAAGTCCTAGGCGGCTTTGGTCGCCTCAGATTCGGTCATCAGCGCGTAGAGGGCTGCTGGATCGGCGTTGGCCCGCAACTTCGCGCAAAGCTCCGCATCCCGTAGGGTTCGCGACACCAGGGCCAGGGCCTTGAGGTGATCCACGCCCGAGTCGATCGGAGCCATCAGGGCAAAAACAAGATCCACAGGCATCCGGTCCGCCGCATCGAAATCGATGGCGCGTTCGAGGCGGATGAACACACCACTGACCCGGTCCAGACCCGGCAGGCGGGTATGGGGCAGTGCGATACCGTTGCCCACGCCCGTTGGGCCCAGGCTTTCGCGTTCCTGAAGGGATTCGAAGATGCGGGCCGCAGGGACGCCGACCGTCTGTTCAGCCAATTCGGAAATCGACTGAAGCAGGCGCTTTTTGCTGCTGACGTCACTGACAACTTTCACGGCTTGCGGCGCAAGCAATGTGGAGAGATCCATCTGTAAGCGTCCCCTCAGTCAACCGAGCGGTGCGGCTGACGTCTGATTCAATCGGTGGCGGGGTCGATCCAGCCTACATTGCCGTCATCGCGGCGGTAGACCACATTCACCCGGTCGTGTCCTTCGTTGCGGAACACCAGCAAGGGTGCGCCCGCGATTTCCATCTGCATCACGGCCTCGCCAACGGACAGGGATGGGATACTGGTTTCCATCTCGGCCACTATGATGGGCTGCAGGCTGTCGGGCTCAGACTCTTCATCCGTGCCCTCAGATGAAGCGAGGATATAGGAGGAGCCGCCGAAGACATCAATGGGCTGCGAACGCTCGCGGTGATGATCTTTTAGGCGACGTTTATAGCGACGCAGCTGCTTTTCAAGCTTCTCTGCCGTGGTTTCGAACGCGGCATAGATTTCGTGGGCATGGCCCTTGGCGGATGCTGTCATGCCAGTCGACAGGTGGATGGTGGTTTCGCAGACGAATTCAGATCCGGACTTGGAAAATATGACGGTCGCATCGGTCGGGCGTTCGGCATATTTCTCGGCGACACCGCCGAGATTGTCCTGAACGTGGGTTTGCAGGGCTTGGCCGATCTCGATTTGTTTTCCACTGATCTGATACCGCATGAAACCTCCGTTATTTGGGGATGGCCCGGGGATGTGCACGCGTGCACAAGCCGCCAAGGCTCTGATATTTATCGATTTCTCGAAAAGAGTGATCCTGAGTGCGCCGTAAAGCGCGAGGTCGGGATCGAGATGAAGCAAGTGCAACCATCCCCGCCATTTGGCGACGAGTCGCCCCCACCTGTCAACGAAAACCGGGTTAACCGATGCGGAAAGACTGCCCGAGATAGACGCGGCGGACGTTTTCGTCCTTCACCACTTCTTCGGCGGTGCCGGACATGATGATGCTGCCATCGTGCAGAATATAGGCGCGATCCACGATGGCGAGGGTTTCCTGCACGTTGTGGTCGGTGATCAGAACACCGATGCCGCGTGTCTTGAGCTCCCCCACCAGGGCGCGGATGTCACCCACGGCAATGGGATCGACCCCGGCAAAAGGTTCGTCCAACAGCACGTAGCGGGGATTTGACGCAAGGCAGCGCGCGATTTCCACGCGGCGACGCTCCCCGCCTGACAGCGACAGGGCGGGCGCGCGGCGGAGATGTTCGATGGTGAATTCGCTGAGAAGCTCTTCCAGCCGGTCGCGGCGTTTCTTGCGCTTTGGTTCAACGATTTCGAGGATCGCCATGATGTTGTCTTGCACGGACAGGCCACGAAAGATCGACATTTCCTGCGGCAAGTAGCCGACGCCCGCGCGGGCCCGGCGGTACATCGGGAACAGGGTCACATCCTGGCCGTCGATGGTCACGCGCCCGCCGTCGGGCGTGATCAGGCCTGCGATGCAGTAGAAGCTGGTTGTCTTGCCCGACCCGTTCGGGCCCAGCAGGGCCACCACTTCGCCGCGGTTCAACTCCAGCGTGACGTCGCGGATGACGGGGCGCTTTCGGTAGCTTTTCCGAAGCTTTTCGACCCTGAGACCGGCTGAACCTTCAGTGACATCAAGCGGCATATCAATCGCCACCGCCGAGGACTGTGCGCACACGGCCATCGACCGAGCCATTTCCGGTCTGCATGTTCACGACCATGCTGTCGCCGGCAATCGCAGTTGGCCCTTGTGTCACAAGCACATTGCCCGAAAGGGTCAGCAGGGACGACGCGACATCAAACCGGGCCTGGCCGCCCTCGGCAGCGTCGGCGCCGCGGGTGACGAGGACACCGCCGGTTGCAATCACCTCACGCACATCCTGGTTGTCGCCGTCGGTGGCATAGACGACGCGAACGGCGCCTGCGGACATGCGCAGATCACCCTGCACGACAATGACATTGCCAGTGAAGACCGCCTCGCCTGTTGCCTGATCGACGGTCAGTCCATCGGCTGTGACCTCAATCGGTTCTCGCGCGTCATAGCTGACGCCGCCAAAGCCAATGTCGACTTGTGCGAAAGCTGGCCCGGACAGACAGAGGGCAAGGCCCAGAAGGGCAAAAAGACGCTGCATGAAAACCTCTTAACTCTCCGGGTCGTATAGCATCCGAACGGATCCAGTGAAACGAAGGATTGGCGCGCCGTCCACTTCCTCCATTTCCATGGCATCCGCCGTCAGGTCGAGGCCGGGGCCTGTGATGTGCACGGGTGTGGGTGCGCGAAGCCGAATCTCATCCAGCGCCATCAGGATCGTTTCGCTTTCCATCTGATAGCCACGCGAGGATTGTACGGCGACCCCATCCCGCAGGGAGGCAAACTGGCCGGCCATGTCGATATCGCCCAACGTGGCTTGCACGGTCATGACTTCGGAGATGCCCAGATCGACACGTCCGTCGATGGCTTGCGCGTGGATGCGGTCCGTTTGCCCACTTTCCGCCGTCATGGCCGCGGCGATTAGGATAATCTCCTGATCTTCGCCGACGATCCCGGCAAAGCGGGGCGCGGTGACGCGCTGTTCACGGGCGATTTGTTCCACGTCAACCTCGGCATATGGCAGGGCGGCTTCCGGATCGGGCGCACCTGAGAGCAGGAACAGGCTGGACAAAAGGGCAAGCGCGATCAGCGGCAGGGTGACTTTCACCCACATCACGGTTTTCGAATACAGATCGCTGCGCGCCAAGGCCGTGCCTCCTGCCGGTGCTGATCAGTGCGAGAAGATGTCGATCTCAGGCCACCCGGCTAGGTCGAGTTTCGCACGGGACGGCAAAAACTCAAAACACGCCTGCGCGATGTCCGCCCGCCCTTCGCGGGCCAGCATGATATCGAGCTTCTCCTTGACCTGATGAAGGTAAAGCACGTCGGAGGCGGCATAGGCTTGCTGCGCATCTGTCAGGGTCGCGGCACCCCAATCCGAGCTTTGTTGCTGTTTGGAGATGTCGACACTGAGCAGTTCCTGCAACAGGTTCTTGAGGCCATGGCGGTCGGTATAGGTGCGCACGAGTTTGGACGCGATCTTGGTGCAGTAGACGGGTGCTGTCAGCGCACCGAAGGCGTGGAACATGACCGCAATATCGAAGCGTCCGAAGTGAAACAGCTTGAGCGTGTCGGGATCGGTCAGCAGGCGTTCCAGGTTCGGCGCAGACGTCTGGCCCTTGGCGACCTGGATCAAGTGTGCGTTGCCGTCACCATCGGACAGTTGCACAACGCAAAGGCGGTCGCGGTGGGGGTGCAGACCCATGGTTTCGCAGTCGATCGCCACGATGGGACCCAGCGACAAGTCATCGGGCAAATCGTTTTGGTAGAGATGGATCGTCATGGTCGCGGCCCCTCCGTCGGGAATTGGCAGTCAAAGCGGCGGAAGGGGAGAGCGGCCTTTCGGGACGATTTTCCATGAAAATCACCCTATCGGCCCCTGACACTTTCTTCGAAAGTGCAGGTTGGTGCCCAGGAGAGGACTCGAACCTCCACGTCCATACAGACACCAGCACCTGAAGCTGGCGCGTCTACCAATTCCGCCACCTGGGCAGGTGTCGTGCTGGCGGCTGATATATCCGGCGGAAAGCGGCGTCAATAGTCCTGCTCGAAGAAGATGCCGATACTTGAGCTGCCATCGGACCCGACGCTGCCGCGCGCTGTGAAATTGGGCGTCAGGTCGATGTTCAGTGACAGGTCCGCATCGCCTTGGGCATTGACCGTTACGTCAGTGTAGATGTTTTCAGACAAGTAACGGCCTGCGGTAACTTCAGCATTGCCTTCAGCATCCGTATTGAAGTCCAAGTCGTCCAACCCAAGGTTGTCACGCAGACCAGCGATGAAGCCGGAGTTGCCGGAACCACCTGCCAGTGATGTCGCGGCATCGGCCAGTTGTAGCAGCTGAAGAGGTGACAGGCTGGAAATGGTTCGTCCAAACAAAAGATGCGCCAAAACCTCATCTTCGGGCAGAGAAGGATCAGAGGAAAACGTTATGTCTGGGCTGGAGCTCGCGCCTTCGACCCGAATGGTGATTTCATATCCCGCAGAGCGGCTTACGGCGGCGAGACGCAGGAAGGGGTCAAAACTGCCTTGCAGGGTCGCTTGCCCTTCCACGAAATCCAATCGCGTCCCCAGAACAGACAAACGACCCCGCACAAGTTCGAATTGACCAGTAGGAATGACGTTTGCTGTGCTGCCGAAAAGGCGAATGGAGCCGCCGAACTCGGCATCAATTCCGCGCCCGCGCAGGTAAATGCGTCCGGGTGCGTTGATGGTTATATCCAAGCCAGTTGCCGCGCTTCCACCATCGTTCCCTCCGGCCTGCCCGAGCAGGCCTGCGTAGCGCCGGGTCAACCGTTCAGCCCGGGTTTCTTCGACGAAATTTATGTCGGGAATTGCGGCACTCCCGGCGAGGCTTGCCTCGGGGACGTGAACCTCTGTTTCCCCCAAGTTGATTTCGCCGCTCACAAGGGGTCCACGCGCGAGCGGGCCGGTGATCGCAAGATCGGCTCTCGTAATGCTGGCATTATACAATGCGGGGTCGACCACGCGCCCGTTCACGAGTGACAAAGTGATGTTGCCGTCTAATCCCGGACTGGAGAGATTGATCGAGCCTTGCGTATTCAACTGGCCCCCGGTGGACAGGTTGCCGCTGCCGGTCAAACTAACTCGACCGCCGGATATCTGAGCGTTCAAGCCCACGTTTTCGATAGCCAGGCCATAGCTTGGCACTGAAACGCGCGCGTCGTTGCTGAACAACCGCCCACTGAGTGCGGGTAGACCGGGTGCACCCTGCATAGCCAGATCGAAGCCAAGCGTTCCGCGGATCGAGCGGGGTTGGATATAGCGATTGGCCAATGAAAGTGGGGCTTGCCCGTTGATACGCAAATCAACGCTTCCATCTTCCAGCGCTGCCGAACCACTCACGTTGGCGTTCATGCCGCCGGGACCCGCAAGATCGGATGCGACTTGCCAAGGGTTTGTCCCTTGGCGCGTCAGGACGGCATTCGCGCTGACGGGTCCTGTAAGCGCGTCGGTGATGAGGCCCACATTTGCAAGGCGCGCATCTACCGCGACTCGACTGACTGTAGGGCTAATGCTGGCTTCGCCGGTCACGGTGAGTTCAGGGTTGCCGAGCGACAAGCTGTTCAAGCTTAGGACATCGCCAGTGCGCGCAAGGCTGGCAGAAAGCTCGGTTCGTCCGGCAAGAATTCCCGGCGGGACACCGTTTCCAACGTCGAGATCGACTGCTGATGCCGTCAATTCCAAAGCGGCGTCGCCTGTTTCGGCATCGAACGTACCGATTGCCGCTGCATTGATTTCGTTCGGGCCTGCAAGCGTGAGATTGACATCAAACGGATCAGTGCCCGCACGCGAAAGGTCCGCGGAAATGGACACCGGCCCCGAAAGAACTTCGGTGAAATATCCAACCTCCTCCAATTCGAAATCCGCATTGGCATTGGTATCGCCCGATGTGATGGAAGCGTTGCCCGTGAGGTCAATTTCGGCGTTCTGCAGCCGCAGGTCACGGAGGGAGATGCCAGCCAGATCCCGCGTCACTTGTGCGGCCAACTGCGTTTCGCCGGAAAACATCTGCGCTGGCACGGCCTCGGCAACGCGCAAATCATTGCCGGTGCCGGATATCGCGATATCAAAGGCACCAGACAAAGGTTCCGCGGTCCCCGAAAGGTTCAGTTCCGCCGATCCGTCAAGTGGTTGACTCGCCAGGGCTGCGAAACGGTCGAGATCACCCACTGCTGCCGCCAGATTCAGCACGACATCCAATCTACTGTCGCCGGGCATAGCCGATGCGCCACCCGTTGCAGTGATTTGTCCACTTTGGAGACTCAGCTCCGACAGGATGACTGGCGCACCATCAATCCAGGAGATATCCGCGCCAAGTGTGGCGCGATCACCAATAGCCTCTGCCATCGCCGGATCGCGGTGACTTAGCCCGGAAAGTACCGCAGACAGATCTGCGGCTGCGGCCGTTATTCCGTTCTCTGTAATGTCGACTGCACCTTCGAGTGATAGATTGCCCAGTTCGACCTCCAGATCATCAAAGGAGAGCCTGTCGAGGCCGACAGTAAGGCTGAACGCCTCACCTGTTGAGCGATCAAAGGAGATGTCCAGATCGGCTGATGCGATCTCAGCCAACGAGCCGCCAATCGGCAAACGGACGCGGTTGCCGTCCGGCGGCGTGATCTGGCCGGTGAGGTCCACAACGTCTGGAAGGCCTTCCGGGGTAAGAGCGGCGTCTCCCTCCAACGAAAGCGCGGCGGATACAAGACGAAGGGAATTGAGAGTAATACCGCCGCTGGCGTCGCGATGAACTTGTGCCTGCACGCGCGTATCGTCGCCAAAGAATGACTGATAACTCGAAAGCATGAGCGGGCGAATATCGCCGCCTATATCGACGGTGACAAATTGATCATCAGACGCGGAGCTGGACGTGGTCACATGCCCGGATAAGCGATCTTCGCCGTCGGTCTGGAGTGAGATTTCGGTTGAGAAATCGGTGATCGGGCCTTCACCTTCGATCGATAGGCGAAGGGCGTGACGCTCTGGAAGGTTCAGTAGCTCTGCAGTGAGACCATCTTCGGGTTCTTCGAGTAGGAGCGAAAGTGCCAGATCGCGGCTCGAATTGTCGTAGGACGCATCGAGCGCAAATGATCCGCCTGGCCCATCGAGGCGTTCCAGTTGGAGGATCGCGTGGCCAGCGCCACCGTCAAGATTGGCGGAGCCATCGACGGAAAGTGTCGCCGGAAGCCCAATGATGCTCTCGTCCAGTACAACTTCATCGATTGAGAATTCGTCAATTCGAACACTGACCGGAATTTCGGGAAGCGCAAAAGGTGTCGCCTCAGCTTGCGGCAACCCAGACTCGTCTTCCGATGTGGGTCGCCGAAGAATTTCCAACCGTTCGGCTGTCAAAGCATCGATATGAACCGCGCCGGTCAATAGTGCACTTCGCGACCAGACAAGGGTCGCTTCTTCCAAGACCAACCAAGCCCCATCCGCGTCCGAAATGGTCATACGGTCCAAGTGAGCTTCTGAGGAAAGCGCGCCAGTGAAACCCTCAATGTGAACCTGACGGTTGTCCCCATCCGACAACCGATCCTCAAGGAATCTGACTATGCGAGATCTATCGTCCGTCCCCTGAGCCACAGATGCGTAAGGAAGAAGGATCAGAACCAGGGCAAATATCCACCGCATCAGAAGCTGTGCCCAATGCCAATGTAAAGGAAGAGGTCCTCACCGACTCCATCGCCTCGCAGCGGGGTTGCTACATCGACCCGGATTGGGCCGAATGGAGTGGCATAACGGACGCCCAAGCCACCACCTGCATGCCAGTCGCCACCGCCACCAAGGGAGTCTGCTCCAATAAAGCCAGCGTCGGCAAAGGCCACGAGGCCGAAATTGGTCTCACCTATGTCTTGTCTGAATTCCGTAGAAAGGCCGGCAAAACTGCGCCCCGCAGCTTCCACGCCAAGCTGCATCGCCCCCAAGGATTGGTATTCCTGACCGCGGACAGTTCCGGTTCCTCCAGAAAAGAACAGAAAACTTGGCGGGATTTCAGTGAACTCACCGCCAAACACGCTGCCCAATTGAGCGCGCAATGCCACTCGACTGGCCCGTTCTTCGCCAAAGCCAAAATACGCTCGCCCGTCAACGTAGGCCCTTACGCCGCTGTGACCCTGGTCGGTCGCGAATGGAGTCGTTTCAGCCTCAAAGTAGAAAAGGCGGCGCGCATCTAAAGGATCATCGCGACGGTCCCACGTTACAGACGCCGGCAATGAGACCATCAAGACCTCGCGGTCAATGAACTGATCTTCAATTTCGAAGTAGTCGATTGCCAGTCCAGCGGTCCCCGACAGGGTTCGGGTGAACCGATGCTCTACCCCAGCTTCCACACCGAAAGTTCTGACCGTGAACGCTGGCTCATCCAGATACTCAGCACCAATCTCGGTGTAAAAGGTCGTGTCGGGAGTGAACGTCGCGGGGCGTGAAAAACGAAGCCCCAAAGTGGCATCAACGCCCTCAATCTCATCGGATGAAAGGCCCTCGGATCCAATGCCTCGAATTTCGCCATCGATGCGCAGTCTCTCTGCGCCACCAAAGAGATTCCGGTGGAGCCAGTAGGCGCTCGCCCGGAACCCATCATCGGTTGAGAACTCCAATCCGCCGCCAAACCTGCGGGGCAAGCTTTCGACAAGTGTAGCCTCGATGTTCATCACGCCGTCGGGCCCGACCTCGCCTTCTTGTAGGGCGATAGCGGAAAAGACTTGCGTGTCCCGCAGACGCTCTTCCGCACGATCCAACTCCTCGGGCGAGAATATCTCCCCTTCCGGCAGACCCGCGATGGCCAAGATGCGCTCTGTCCGCATGCGTTCGTGGCCCTGTGGATTGAGCGTTCCGAAACGAACGACCTGCCCTGGGTCGATACGGACCCGTACGTCCAATATGGCCTCGCCGTTGCGGGCGGTGATCTGCTGGCCTTCCACGCCTGCGGTTGCATACCCAGCCTCACGCCATGCGTCTATTGCCGCGCCGGTCGTGTCGCGAAGAAGCGGCGTAGACGCCGCGCCGCCAGTCCGGAAATCACCGGGAAGTTCCGTGCCCGAGGCCAAGGGACCAATATCCGCAATACCCAGTGTGAAGTTTGGACCGGGATCAACGCGGATTGTAATGTTTGTGATCGACCGTGGTGCCCCAAATGGTGGAATCCTGGCGGCCTCGCGGCCGTCCACGTCGATCCGCACAACCGGCGCGAAATGCCCTTCATTGTAGAGCGCCGCGACAAGCCTGCCGTAATCCGCGCGGGCTGCTGCGATGAAATCCTGAGCAGTGCGCGGCTCTTCGGTTTCTTGAAGCAGCAGGGACGCTGTACGCAGGCTATCACGCAGGTCTTCATCGGCGTTCGGGGCCGTGAATTGTACGTTTTGCGCTTCGGCAACGCCGAGGCCCAATCCTACGGCTGCGGCAATGATCATCGATGTACGAGCAGACATTCTCGATTGTTAAATCGACGTTCATGTATTTGCTAGCCGATATGCATAGTTTCGCGTCCGTTGCGCGGAAAGTTGAGACGTTTTGCGCCTTGCCGCTTGTGGAGCGGGGCCGTATCACAACCCAAACGCGACCGGAGGGGCCCATCGATGGCTAAACTCGTCACCATTTTCGGCGGCTCGGGCTTTGTGGGCCGCTACATCGCACGCCGTATGGCCAAAGAAGGCTGGCGCGTGCGTGTCGCCGTGCGTCGCCCGAATGAGGCGCTGTTCGTGAAGCCGTATGGTGTTGTCGGGCAAGTGGAGCCGATCCTGGCCAATATTCGCGACGATGCCTCAGTCCGGGCTGCGATCCATGGCGCGGATGCCGTGGTGAATTGCGTGGGCACATTCGACGCCGGTGGAAAGAATAACTTCGATGCGGTCCAGCATGAAGGCGCTGCCCGCATTGCGCGCATCGCGGCGGAAGAAGGTGCCGAGGCGCTGGTTCATATCTCGGCCATCGGCGCGGATGCAGAGGGCAACAGCCTTTACGCGCAGTCCAAGGCTGCCGGTGAAGCCGCCGTGCTGGAGACCTTTCCCGGCGCGATGATCCTGCGGCCATCGGTTGTGTTCGGTCCGGAAGATCAATTCTTCAACCGGTTTGCGGGCATGACGCGCCTTGGCCCGATCCTGCCCGTCGCAGGTGCGGAAACGCGGTTCCAACCGGTCTATGTGGACGATGTGGCACAGGCCGCGGTCAAAGGCATTCTGGGCGAGGCGCAGGGCACGTTTGAGCTGGGTGGCCCTGATGTTGAGACGTTCCGCGAATTGATGAACCGCATGTTGCGGGTCATTCGCCGTCGCCGCCTTGTCCTGAACATCCCATTCTTCGTCGCACGGATCATGGCGTTTAGCCTAGACATGGTGCAGATGATCACGCTTGGCCTGTTCAACAATGGCATCCTGACCCGGGACCAAGTGCGCTCGCTTGCGTCTGACAATGTTGTCGGCGAAGGGGCCCAAACGCTTGCGGATCTCGGCGTTGAGGCTACCGCGATGGAGGCGGTGCTGGACGACTACCTCTACGTTTTCCGGCCCTCCGGGCAATATTCCGACATCAAGGAAAGCGCGCAGAACCTGCGGGAAAGCTAGGTATACGCGATCCCAAGCAGGATCAGCCCAAGTACGACGCGGTAGATCACGTAGGGCGTGAAGCTGACGCTGCGCAGCAATTTGAACATCAGGACAAGCGCCGCGAGGGCCGCAATGAAGGCGAAGCCGGCAGCGATCGCGCCATCGCGCGCGGCGGCTGCATCTGCGGTAGCGATGACCTCCGCCCCTGCGAAGACGCCGGAGGCGATAATTGTCGGGATCGACATGAGCATAGCCAAGCGTGCGGCGCTTTCCCGGTCATATCCAAGGTAGCGGCCAGCCGTGATCGTGATGCCGCTGCGAGATGTGCCGGGGATCAGGGCGATGGCCTGCCACAGCCCCATGACGATGGCGTCTCGAAGCGTCCAATCCTCGGAGCGTTTCTCCTGCGGGCCCTTCTGGTCGGCCCAATAGAGGACGAGGCCAAAAATCAACATCGTCCAACCGATGACGGTGATGGACCGCAGTTGGTCGTAGAGGCCGGACACCTCCAACGCGAGACCGAAGATGATCACGGGGATGGTGGCGAGCACCAATAGGAAGGCGAGCTTTGATCCCGGCGTGTCGATCTTTCCGGTGAGCATGCGCGGAAGACCCGCGAGGCCCATTTTCACGTCGCTCCAGAAGTAGAGGATGACGGCGCCCAAAGTGCCCACATGTACGGCTACATCTATGACCTGTCCCTGGTCTTCCAGGCCGGTGAGATTCGGCAGCAGAATCAGGTGACCGGAGGAAGAAACCGGCAAGAACTCGGTTACGCCTTGGATGAGGGCAAGAATTAGCAGGTGGAGCAAGCTCATATCAGGTCAATCGAGTCTATCTGTAAGTATATGATTTAGAGCGAAGTTTCCATAAATAGGTAAATAAAGCTGCCATACTAAGGCATGTTTTCTGCCCGATGATCGTATCTTTTGTACATCTGAAAGCAAAAAGGTCAGCATTATTGTCTTTTTATCTCGTGAGACCCCCGATATACGGGCCGCTCAGATAGGGGAGATGTGGTTTGGCTAAGCAACCCATGTTGAAGTTTGTGACTGTTGGTAAGGAGATGCCTGAAAAGCGGGCAGCGGACCAGCGGAAAGAGGATTTCGCCGAAATCTATGGCGAATATGCGCGCGAGAAGGCGGCGGAGCAGGCTGGGCGGTGCAGCCAGTGCGGCGTGCCCTATTGCCAGTCGCATTGCCCGTTGCACAACAATATCCCCGACTGGCTGAAGCTGACCGCCGAAGGCCGCCTGCGCGAAGCCTATGAGGTCAGCCAGGCCACGAACACCTTCCCCGAAATCTGCGGACGCATCTGCCCGCAAGACCGACTGTGCGAAGGCAATTGCGTGATCGAGCAATCGGGCCATGGCACGGTCACAATCGGCTCGGTCGAGAAATACATCACCGACACGGCCTGGGATGAAGGCTGGGTCATGCCCATCGCGCCTTCGGTGGAACGCCCTGAATCCGTTGGAATTATCGGCGCGGGTCCTGGCGGACTTGCGGCTGCGGACATGCTGCGCCGCGCGGGTCTGCAGGTTACGATCTATGACCGCTATGACCGCGCGGGCGGGCTTCTGACCTATGGCATTCCCGGCTTCAAGCTGGAGAAAGACGTGGTCATGCGCCGCAACAAGTTGCTGGCGGATGGCGGCGTGAAGTTTGAGCTGAACACGGATGTGGGCCAGGACATCACACTGGCCGAAATCCGCGAAGAGCATGACTTCGTGATCATTGCCACGGGTGTCTACAAGTCGCGCGATTTGCCCGGCCCCAATGCGACGGCAACGGGTATGGTGCGTGCCATCGACTATCTAACCGCTTCAAATCGCAAGTCTTTTGGCGATGCTGTGCCGGAATTCGACAATGGTGAGCTGAATGCCGAGGGCAAGCGGATCGTGGTGATCGGCGGCGGTGACACGGCGATGGATTGCGTGCGCACGGCCACCCGGCAGGGTGCCACGAGCGTCAAATGCCTGTACCGCCGCGACCGGGCCAATATGCCGGGATCGCAACGCGAAGTGCAGAACGCAGAGGAAGAAGGCGTTGAATTCGTTTGGCTTTCTGCGCCCAAGGGCTTCAACGCCACCAATGATGTGGTTGACGGGGTTCTCGTCCAGAAGATGCGGCTTGGCGCGCCGGATGTGACGGGGCGCCAATCCCCGGAAGTCATTGAAGGTGCTGACTATATTGAGGGCGCTGACATGGTGATCAAAGCCCTTGGCTTTGAACCTGAGGATCTGCCGACGCTGTGGGATATGCCGGAGCTGGCTGTCACGCGCTGGGGCACGATCAAGGCCAAGCCGATGACCCATGAAACCGACCTCGAAAACGTGTTTGCGGTGGGTGACATCGTACGCGGCGCGTCGCTGGTCGTGTGGGCGATCCGAGACGGTCGCGAAGCGGCGGAGACGATCCTTGAACGGGTCATGTCGGCGCCGAAGACCGTGGCGGCGGAATAGGAAACCCTGACCATTTGGACGCAAATGCGACCATCTGGACGCAATTCTTCGGAAAAAAGCGTCCAGTTGGTCACAGTTTCACGGATGAGATGAAAAAGCGCTCAGATGAACGCATCGACAAACAAGGACAGGAAGGCTGACGTGATCGGACGCATTTGTAAACAGATCGTTAACGTGACCATCGCCGGGCTTGCCATGAGCATGCCCGCAGCGGCGCAAACGGCGGATCGGTTTCCGGTGCCCGAAGGCTGTACGGCTTTCCTGACGGTGCAGTCGCGGTCGTGCCTCGTGTCGCACCATTGGCGGTGCGAGACCGATCCGGAGGGTAGCCATTGGCGCGTGACGCTGGATCAGGACGGGCCGTTTTACCTGAACTACACCGACAGCGAATTTCGTTGGTTGCAGGCCTTCAACCTGCGCACCGGCAGCCGTGACGTTCTGATCGAGCCGGAAGAAGATCCTGCAAGCATGGCTGAGCTGCTGGAGACGGGAAATGACACGATGGTTTTTTCGATCCGTGAGGAGCGGGCCGAGGGGATTTTCCAGCGCGACTATACCGGGTTCGACCGGCTGACGGGCGATCAGATCACCATCGACGGGCGGCCTTTGCTGGTGACGGAGTTTGCCTATCAGTGGGAAACTACCGCCGGGCCGCGCCTGACGGAAGGCACGCAGTTCGTCTCTCGCGAGATGGGGTTGTTCTTTGGCGGTTTGGAAACTGTCACAACGCCGGGTGGCGAGACCTTCGAGGGCAATTACAGCCCGGTGGAATTCCATGAGGCGGGTGATCCCGATTTTCTGACGACGCAGCCGGAATATGATTGCGGCGACATGATGAGCGGCCTTCCCGCCGACCTGATCTGGAGGGCGTCGCAGTGACACGGTTGGCGTTTGTCCAAGCGCGATTTGTGATCGTTGCGCTGCTGTTGCTGGGCCTGGCCCTGCCGGTCAGCGCGCAGCAAACGCCTTGGTCGCTTTCCGTGCGGAGTGAGCTGCTGACCGATGAGATCTCAGGCGTGGTGAACGATTTCGGGGACGAGACGATCGACACCATTTGGGCGTCCCCAAGTGTCTACATCCTTGATGGGATCGCGCGGCCTTGTGAGGCCTATGACTATTTCGAAGTGAATTTCTTTGGTGGCCGTGGGGCACCGGGCTGGGACCTGAATGTGATTTTCGAGGTTCAGCGGACAGGCACCGGTTGGGCCGTGTCGAACCCCGGCGTCTTCTTCAATGAAGTGAACCGCGACGCCGCCCCCGTGCGGTCTTGGGAAGGGTTTACGGATGTCCGTGTGGCGGTTTCAAACATCGCATGCACGCCGCAGGGACGGATGCGGATCCAGATGGAGTTTGCCGTGCCGTTGTCGGGCACGCGCGGCGAGCAGAGCTTTGAGATGCGCGGAACCGCGCTGGGTGACTATGACATATTGCTCGATTAACGGCGCATCTGTGCGCCCAGGTTTGGCGCGCGGTCGCAGCAGGAGTTGGACGGTGAAACAGGCAGGAGCCCTTCGATGAGCATTGCTGATCCTTATCGGACCAGTGGCACGCTGGACGGTGCGTGCCTGTGCGGTGCTGTGCAGATCGCGGTCGATGGTGACTACGTCGCGGCTGTCGGTGTGTGCCATTGCGGGATCTGCCAGCGGTCGAACGGTGTCGTCTGGGGGGCCTTTCAGGCCAGTGCCGATGCTGTGACGGTCACGGGTGACGTGGCCAGCTATGCTTCCACCCCTTTTGCGACGCGCACGTTTTGCCCGGTGTGCGGCAGCAACCTTTGGCTGCGCGACAACGAGGGTGATGCGGTGTTCGAGTTGATGCCGGCCCTGTTCCCAGAGGCGGCTACGTTTCCGGTGATCTCGGAAATCTACACTGACTGCGCGCCTGCTTATGCCGCTTTGGCGGGCGACCATCGGCGGGCCAGCAAGACCGAATATGAAGCCAAGAACCGCCACGTTACGGAGGGCAGTGCATGAGCATGCCATATGATTTGTCAAAAACGGGCCGCGTCGCCGCGATGTTTCTGCTGGCTTATGCGGCCGCGGAGGTTCTGTTTACTTGGCATTCCTTCCAGCTTTTCGGCTTCTACGACGCGATTGAAGGCAATCTTCTGTCCGCCGTTGAGATGGATGCGGAGGCGGCCCGCATCGACGGGACTGGTATTCTGGTCGCGGGTGTTTTCATGATCACCTTGATCGGGTGCTATATCGCAAGCGGGATGTGGATTTACCGCGCGGCGACCAATGCGCAGGCGGTGACACCGAACCCGGACGCAATTGGGCCGGGTTGGTCTGTCGGCTGGTTCGCCGTTCCAATTGCCAACTTTTGGATGCCCTACAAGGCGCTTCGGCAGCATTGGGACGGGTTGGCTGGGTCCGGCGGGCCGAGTTGGCCATCCTGGGCCATCATCTGGTGGCTTTTGTGGGTGTTTGGCAATGCCACCGCCACGGTTGGGACTCGGTTGAATTTCGATGCTCAGACGATCGATCAATTCCGGACGGCGACCACCTTGGATGTCGCGTCATCGGTTCTTTCGATCCCTGCGGCGCTGATGTTCCGCAAGCTTATTCTAGACATGACGGCGCTGAGTGCAGACGCGCGGCCCGCCACCACCCCTGACCTTGAGGAGGGACAGCTATGACCCGTTTTGACGCTGATTGGGCCAAGGCCGAGGAAACCAAACGCGCGTGGATGGAGGAGAACTCTCTGTTCCGCGAGGAGCATGAGCATGCGTCGTGTGGCGTGGGGCTTGTGGTGGCGATTGATGGCAAGCCGTCGCGGAAGGTGGTGGAGAACGGGATCAACGCGCTGAAGGCGGTTTGGCACCGGGGGGCTGTGGATGCGGATGGGAAGACCGGCGACGGGGCCGGGATCCATGTGCAGATCCCCTACAAGTTCTTCGGTGAGCAGGTGCAGCGCACCGGCCACGAGATGCGGGATGAGTTGCTGGCCGTGGGGCAGGTGTTCCTGCCGCGCAATGATTTCGGCGCGCAGGAGACGTGTCGGACCATCGTGGAGTCCGAGGTTCTGCGGATGGGGTATTACATCTATGGCTGGCGTCATGTGCCGGTTGAGGTGGCGTGCCTGGGTGAGAAGGCCAACGCGACGCGGCCCGAGATTGAGCAGATCATCATTTCGAATGCCAAAGGCGTTGATGAAGAGACGTTTGAGCGCGAGTTGTATGTCATTCGCCGTCGGATCGAGAAGGCGGCGCAGGCCGCCGGTGTGGGGCAGTTGTATCTATGTTCGCTGAGCTGCCGGAGCATCATCTACAAAGGCATGATGCTGGCCGAGCAGGTGGCGGAATTCTACCCGGACCTGATGGATGAGCGGTTCGAGAGCGCATTCGCGATCTATCACCAGCGTTATTCCACGAACACCTTCCCGCAATGGTGGTTGGCGCAGCCGTTCCGGATGCTCGCGCACAACGGCGAGATCAACACGCTGAAGGGCAACCTCAACTGGATGAAGAGCCACGAGATCCGCATGGCCTCGTCGTTCTTTGGCGAGATGGCCGAAGACATCAAGCCGATCGTGGCGGGCGGGTCGAGCGACTCGGCGGCACTTGATGCGGTGTTTGAGGTGCTGGTCCGCGCGGGTCGCGACGCGCCGATGGCGAAGACCATGCTGGTGCCTGAAGCCTGGAGCCAGACGGCGACCGAACTGCCGCAGGCGTGGCAGGACATGTATTCGTACTGCAACTCGGTCATGGAGCCGTGGGATGGCCCCGCAGCCCTGGCGATGACGGATGGGCGCTGGGTTTGTGCCGGCCTTGACCGGAACGGTTTGCGCCCGATGCGCTACGTGGTGACGGGCGACGGGCTGATGATTGCAGGCTCGGAAGCCGGGATGGTGCCGATTGATGAAGCGAGCGTTGTCGAGAAGGGCGCGCTTGGCCCGGGGCAGATGATTGCCGTGGACATGCAGGAACAGGCCCTGTTCCATGACACCGAGATCAAGGATGCGCTGGCCGCCAGCCGTCCGTTTGGCGAATGGGTCGGTCGGATCACCGACCTTGAGGCCGAGATGGCCGGGGCCACGGAAAAGACCCTGTTCGGCGGTACAGAGCTGCGCAAACGGCAGATCGCGGCGGGCTATTCGATTGAGGAGCTGGAGCAGATTCTGGCACCTATGGCGGAGGACGCCAAGGAAGCCTTGGCGAGTATGGGGGACGATACGCCGTCTGCCGTGCTGTCGAGCCAATATCGCCCGCTGAGCCACTACTTCCGGCAGAACTTCAGCCAGGTGACGAACCCGCCGATCGACTCGCTTCGCGAGTATCGGGTGATGAGCCTGAAGACGCGGTTCGGGAACCTGAAGAACGTGCTGGATGAGGATTCTTCGCAGACGGAAATCCTCGTCCTCGACAGCCCGTTTGTGACGAATGCGCAGTTCGACAAGATGGTGAGCTACTTCCAAAGCTCTGTCATCGAGATCGACTGTACTTTTGATGCGGGCGCGCCTGCGGGTGCGTTGCGCGAAGGCTTGGCGCGTATCAGGGCCGAGGCCGAGGATGCCGTACGCTCGGGTGCGGGGCATATCGTGCTGACGGATCAGCACCAGGGTGAGGGTCGCGTGGCGATGCCGATGATCTTGGCCACAAGCGCTGTGCATTCGGGGCTGACGGCGAAGGGTCTGCGGACCTTCTGTTCGCTGAATGTACGGAGCGCGGAATGCATCGACCCGCATTATTTCGCGGTTCTGGTAGGCTGCGGTGCGACGACCGTAAACGCCTATCTGGCGCAGGACAGCTTGGCCGACCGGATCGACCGAGGCCTGATTGAAAGCAACCTGACCGAGGCGATGGCGCGGTATCGTGCAGCGATTGACGCGGGTCTGTTGAAGATCATGGCGAAGATGGGGATTTCGGTGATCTCGTCTTATCGCGGGGGTCTGAACTTTGAGGCCGTGGGGCTGAGCCGTGCGATGGTTGCGGAATACTTCCCTGGCATGTTGAGCCGGATTTCCGGGATTGGCGTTAGTGGCTTGCAGCGCAAGGTGGAAGAGGTCCACGACAAGGGCTGGCTGCGCGGCGAAGGTGTTTTGCCGATTGGTGGGTTCTACAAGGCACGCCGGTCCGGGGAGACCCATGCCTGGCAGGCGACGACGATGCATATGTTGCAGGCAGCCTGTGATCGCGCGTCCTACGGGCTGTGGAAGCAATATTCCGAGAAGATGCGGAGCAATCCGCCGATCCACCTGCGTGACTTGATGGATTTCAAACCGCTGGGCGCGCCGGTGCCGATTGATGAGGTGGAAAGCGTCACCTCGATCCGCAAGCGGTTCGTGACGCCGGGCATGTCCTTGGGCGCTCTGTCGCCTGAGGCGCATAAAACGCTGAACGTGGCGATGAACCGGATTGGCGCAAAGTCGGATTCCGGTGAAGGCGGCGAAGATCCGGCGCATTTCCACCCGGAACCGAACGGCGACAACCCATCTGCGAAGATCAAACAGGTGGCGTCTGGCCGGTTTGGTGTGACCGCCGAATACCTGAACCAGTGTGAAGAGTTGGAGATCAAGGTCGCGCAGGGGGCCAAGCCCGGTGAGGGCGGGCAGCTTCCGGGGATGAAGGTCACGGACCTGATCGCGCGGCTGCGGCATTCGACGAAGGGTGTGACGCTGATTTCGCCGCCGCCGCACCACGATATCTACTCGATCGAGGACTTGGCGCAGCTGATCTACGACCTCAAGCAGATCAACCCGCGCTGTAAGGTGACGGTGAAGCTGGTGGCATCCTCCGGTGTCGGCACGATTGCCGCCGGTGTGGCGAAGGCCAAGGCCGATGTGATCCTGATTTCAGGGCACAACGGGGGCACGGGCGCGTCGCCTGCGACGTCGATCAAATATGCCGGTCTGCCGTGGGAGATGGGCCTGACCGAGGCGCATCAGGTTCTGGCGATGAACAATCTGCGCGAGCGCATCACGCTGCGCACGGATGGTGGTTTGCGCACGGGCCGGGACATCGTGATGGCCGCGATGCTGGGGGCCGAGGAATACGGCATCGGCACAGCGGCACTGATCGCGATGGGCTGCATCATGGTGCGTCAGTGCCAGTCGAACACCTGCCCGGTGGGCGTGTGTACGCAGGACGAGGCGTTGCGTGAGAAGTTCACGGGCAATGCCGATAAGGTTGTGAACCTGATCACCTTCTACGCGGAAGAGGTGCGTGAGATTCTGGCCGAATTGGGCGCACGAAGCCTTGATGAGGTGATCGGGCGCGCGGACTTGCTGAGCCAGGTTTCCCGTGGCTCGGCGCATCTGGATGATCTGGACCTGAACCCGATGCTGATCACCGTCGATGGTGCGGCGGACATCACCTATGACCGGAACAAGCCCCGGAACGAGGTGCCGGATACGCTGGACGCGCAAATCGTGAAGGATTCGCATCGGTTCCTTGAGGATGGCGAGAAGATCGAGCTGTCCTATGCGGTGCAGAATACCTTGCGGACGATCGGCACGCGGACGTCGAGCCATATCGTGAAGCGGTTCGGGATGCGGAATGACCTGCAGCCAGATCATTTGACGGTGAAGTTGAAGGGGTCTGCCGGGCAATCGCTGGGGGCGTTTGCGGCGCCGGGGCTGAAGCTGGAAGTGAGCGGCGATGCCAACGATTACGTTGGTAAGGGTCTGTCGGGGGGCACTGTTGTGGTGCGTCCGCCGATGGCCTCGCCTCTGGTGGCCGCCGACAACGTGATCATCGGCAACACGGTGCTTTATGGCGCGACGGATGGGTATCTGTTTGCCGCCGGGCGGGCCGGAGAGCGGTTCGCCGTTCGCAACTCCGGCGCGAAGGTGGTGATCGAGGGCTGCGGCTCCAACGGGTGTGAATACATGACCGGTGGGGTTGCTGTGATCCTTGGGTCGATTGGTGCGAATTTCGGCGCGGGCATGACCGGCGGGATGGCGTATCTGTATGACCCGGATGGTGAGGCCTTGGTGAACATGAACCTTGAGACGCTGGTGACCTGTCCGGTGACGATGGAGCATTGGGAGGCGCAGTTGCGTGGCCTGGTGGAACGTCACGCCGAGGAGACCGGAAGCATGAAGGCGCGGGACATCCTGCAGCATTGGGAGAGCGAGAAGGGGAACTTCCTTCAGGTCTGCCCGAAAGAGATGCTGAACAAGCTGGAGGTGCCGTTGGGCGTGGAAGAGACGGCTGTTCCTGCCGAATAACGCTGAATTGCCCCGGTTTTCCTGGAAATCGGGGCAAATTGCCAATGTTTGCCCTTTTTTCTCCTCAAAATGGGCTCGGGAGCGCGGTACCGCTGATCAAGTTTCGATTAGAGGTGCGCTGTGCCAACGAAGTATACCGACCAGTTTTACGTCATCGATCCGTTCAACGACGTGACGCCCGGTACCATTCTGACACCGCAGATCTTCGACTTTTTCGACAATGATGATAACGGTATCATTCAGCCGAATGCGGGTGATACGGTTCTGCAGCCCGGGTCTGACCCGGAGGTTTTCAACGAAATCACGGCAGTCTGGTACGGCGATTCCGTCACCGTTCTGATCGGTGGGGTCGAGACCGAGATCTTCGGCGCGACCTTCTACATCTCAGGCCAACCGGCGATCTTCACGCCTTACGATGGCACGATTCTGGAATCGGCGGAGTTCGTACGCTCCAACGGGATCACACCCAGTACGGAGTTGCCGGTTGGCGAACTTGGGCCGCCCTGTTTCACTCCTGGCACGATGATAGCAACGCCTGGCGGCGAACAAGCGGTGGAAACGCTGCGTCCGGGCGATCTTGTGCTGACGGAAGACCATGGCGCGCAGGAATTGCTTTGGATCGGGTCGCGGACCGTGCGTGGGCAGGGCCGTTATGCGCATGTGGTTTTTGACGATGGCGCCATCGGCAATACGGGCCGATTGGCTGTTTCACCGCAGCACAGAATGCTGATCGAAGGATGGCGGGCCGAACTGATGTTCGCGGCGGAGCGGGTTCTTGTGCCAGCAATTGCCTTGGTCAATGGCACCAGCGTTCGCCGTGTCGAAACTGAGTCCGTCACCTATATCCATCTGCTGTTTCGCGATCATGAGATGTTGTGGGCCAATGGCGTACCGACGGAGAGCTTTTTCATCGGGCATTTGGCAAAGCCGGAGGAACAGGCCACACGGTCCGAGGTGCTGGAATTGTTTCCGGAACTCAAGGATGCGGTTGACGAGCTGACGATCGCTTATCCGGCCCTTCGCGTTCGGGAGGCCTCTGCCGCCTTGGCTTGATCCAAGCTATTCTGCGGCGCGCCGAAACGCCCATCTACTGGACGAAATCAGCCTTCGTGTAGCCTTGTATGAACAGAAGCGCTGTCAGATCGCCGTGGTTGATGCGGATATCGGCCTGTTCCTGCACTGTGGGTTTGGCGTGCAGTGCCACGCCGGTGCCAGCGAGTTGCAGCATGCCCAGATCGTTCGCGCCATCGCCCACCGCAAGCACGTCTGACGGGGCAAGGCCCTGCGCCTGAGAGATGGATTGAAGCGCCTCAACCTTCGCATCGCGGCCCAGGATTGGCCGGGTCACGTCGCCGGTCAGCTTGCCGCCTTCCACCAACAATGTGTTGGCATGGTTTTCGTGGAAGCCGAGCTTGGCCGCGATTGCGGAGGTAAAGGCGGTGAACCCACCCGAGACCAGCGCGCAGTGGGCGCCGTTTGCGCGCATGGTCGCGAGAAGGGTTGTGCCGCCCGGCATTAGGGTGATGCGCTTTTCAAGGACGGTTTCGATGGTCGCCTCTGGCAGGCCTTTGAGGAGGCCGACGCGTTCAATCAAAGCCGCTTCAAAGTCCAACTCTCCATTCATCGCGCGGGCCGTGATGGCAGCGACCCGGTCGCCCACCCCAGCCTCAGCCGCGAGTTCATCGATGCATTCCTGCTGGATCATCGTGCTGTCCATATCGGCCAGCAACATGCGCCGCTTGCGCTGACCTGAGGGCTGCACGACGAGATCGACGCCCTCGGCAGAGAGGCTTTTCCAGACCGTGTCGATCCCTTTGGGGATTTTGGCGACTTCAAATTCAGCTGCGTGATTGGGGTCGAGCCAGATTGCGTCACCGCCGCCCATGGCATTGCGCAGGTTTGTGACCAGCTCTCGGTCCAGGAACATGGCCGAGTTGGTCAGCAGGGTTACGGTGAACATGGAGGCGGTCCGTCGCTGACTTACGTTCCGGCTAGCATAGGGGCTGTGCGGTAGGGGGGCCAGCGGATTGGCGCGCCCATCGCCCTGCGCTATCTGGGGGCGATGAGGATGGAAATGCGCAGTTGGATTTTTGGGGCCGTGGCATTGGCCGCTTTGGTGGTGGGGATCGTTCTGCTGGAGCGACCGCGTGCCGGGCTTGAGATTGTACATGATCGGGTCGGCACCACGCCGGTGACGGTAACGCGTGCCGTGGATGACGGGCCTGTTGCGGTGATCGTGCATGGCTTTGCGGGGTCGCGGCAGATGATGGCCGCCTGGTCCGAGAGCTTTGCGCGCGCCGGGTACATCGCCGTTGCGCTGGATCTGGAGGGGCATGGGCGCAATCCGGTGCCGATGTCGGGTGACGTGACCTCCCTCGACGGGACAACGCGGCTGCTTTTGGACGAAATTGCGCGGGTCACGGATTGGGCGGTGGCGCAGCCCGGGGCCGCCCCACGTCTGGTGATGATCGGGCACTCGATGTCGTCGGACCTGGTTGTGCGGGCGGGCATTGCCGATGGCCGTGTGGACGCTGTGGTTGCGATTTCGATGTTTTCGGAAGCTGTCACAGTGGATGCCCCGGACAACCTGCTGATCGTGAACGGGGCGTGGGAAAGTGCGTTGAGGGCAGAAGCCAGGCGGGTGATGGCCGAGCTTGATGCCGTTGAAGGCGAGACGGTGGGTGCGCCCGGAAATGGCTTTGCCCGACGTGCCGTTTCGGTGCCTTTTGCGGAGCATGTGGCCGTGCTTTGGGCGCCCGCCGGGCTGGAAGAGGCAATCGAATGGGCGAATGCGAGCTTTGGCCGGACGGGTGACACGGAGGTTGCGCGGCTTGGCCTTGGCATTTTGCTGATGCTGGCAGGCGCGGTGATGTTGGCCGCACCCCTGTCGCGGATGCTGCCGGAAGGCCCTGCGCCAGAGGCTTTGCCGCGCCGGGTCTTCTGGGCTCTGGCGCTGGGGCCTGCGGTGGTCGCACCTTTGGTGGCGGTCCAGGTTGAGGTGGGCGCGCTGCCGGTTTTGGTGGCCGATTATCTGGCGGTTCATTTGGGTCTATATGGCCTGTTCGTGCTGATCGGGGCCTGGGTCGCGGGATGGCGCCCTGAGAACCGTGGATGGGTATGGGGCCTTGTTTTGGCGGGCTTCGGGATCGGTTTGTTTGGCCTCTTGATGGATCGATATGTGGCGTCGTTTGTGCCCCATGTCGGGCGCGTGCCGGTCATTCTGGCGATGGTCCCGGGGGCGGTGTTGGCCATGTGGGCCGATGCCGTGCTGACGCGGGCGACGATGGCGGGCCTTTGGCAGAGGGTCGTGGTACGCGCAGCGTTCCTTGGGTCGCTGTCCGTGGCCGTGGCGCTGGATTTCGAGCGGTTGTTCTTTCTGGTTCTGATCTTCCCCGTGATCCTCTTGTTCTACGGCACGTTTGGCATGATGGGCCGTTGGGTCGGGCGGCGCACGGGCTCGACACTTGCGGCTGGGATCGGACTTGGCCTGTTGCTGGGCTGGGCGCTGGGCGTTTCCTTTCCGCTTTATGTGGAAACACTGGGATCCTGATCAGACGGAGCGGGCGTTGCCCGCATTCCTTTCGCCTCGCCGTCGCGTGTGCCACGCTTTGGGCTCGAACAAGGGGGCGCTGCCCCCTTCGCGACTTTTTCGGCGAAAAAGATCGCTGACCCCCGAGGTATTTTTGAAACAAGGAAGAGCTTAGAGCACTTTGCGTTTGATTTGGATCGCAACCCGCTGCCTCGCGCTGATGGTGCGAATGTGGGCCGCGATAAAAGTGCCTCAGATAAGGCGCAAAGTGCTTTAGGGCGCGATCCAGATGCCTTGCCAGCTGTCTGTGGCTTTGAAGAGGGCGCGGCGATGGGGGTCCGATAGCGTAAGGGCGTCGATCTCGGCCAAGGTGCAGAGAAGGCGGGCAAAGCGGGGTGCTGTGCTGGGATTGTTGTAGGGAAGAGGCGTGCCGGGAATGGGTCCGGTGTAGTTGGACTGAGCTTGCGGGGGGAGCTGGTTGAAGAGGGTTTCGTCGCCTGGGGTGAGATGGGCCGTGCCGCGGGCGCGGATCTGGAGGCGAGCCTTGGGGATCCAGACGTGGAGGGCGATTGCGGGATTTTCGGCGATATGCGCGGCTTTGGGGGAGGCGCTGTCGGTGTGGAATTCGAGGGTGCTTGACTGGCGATCAGCGGCGCGGAGGACGAGCGTTCGCAGATCGGGGCCATCTGGCCCAAGGGTGGCCAGTGTCGGATGGCGCGCGGGGTGGTGGCGGTCGGCCGTGCCACGGGTGAGGTGCTGCCAGACTGTATCTAGCATGCCTGTTAGGCTCTGTTCATTCATATCCGGTCATCTCCAGATAGCCGCGGCCGGTATGGCTGCCGGTGAAGGTGATCGGGCCCTCCCAGTAGGGAAAGCTGGTGTCCATCCAGCTTTGTGCGTTGATGGGTGTTGTCTGAATATCGATACCTCGAACAGGAAAGGTGAGCTGCCATTGGGTGGGAATAGTGCGGCCTGCGACCTGCGTCGTGGCCAGCGGTGTGAGCGCGATATGGCCGTCGCCATAGCTTTCGGTGGTGCCATCGGCGTTGATCCATGTGGCGGAGGTGAAGGTGCCGCCCTCAGTGCTGCGCAGCGCGAACGCCATCATGCGGGCACCATCTTCGAATTGGAGCGAGAACCAATCCCAGCCCATTTGGTCGTCGCTGAGAGGTTGCGACGACCATTCCCGGTCAAGCCAGGCGGTGCCCGTAACGGGAACATCCCCGTCGGGTAGGTTGAGCGTGCCAGTGACGGCGTAGAAGGGCTGCGAATAGTAGTAGCTGGCCTGCCCTTGGGCGCTTTTGACGGAATAGCCGCCATCGCCGTGGAAAATGAGGGGGCCATTGGCGGTGAGGTTGAGGTCATAGGCGAAGTTCGAGCCGCGCGCGGTGAGGTGCAGGGCGTCATAGGCATCGCCATCGGTGGCGGTTGAGTACATGTGCCAATCGTCGATTTGGGCGTGGAACGGATCAGACGTTACGCCCGCCTGTCCGATTCCGCCGCGCGCAAGACGCTCGGCGCTGAAATGGGCGGTTGGAGTGGTGAGGCCCGCATGCCCCATGAAGAGCTGTGGGGCGGTCCAATCGTAGGATGTTTCAGGCTCTAACGCGCTGCGAAACAGGGTCCATTGAATGCCGTAATCCGTGCCGTCCATGCCCTGCAGGGTTGCGGTCAAATACCACCATTCGATGCGATACTCCGGGTGGGGGCCGTGATCTTCGGGGAAGGTGAACACCGGATCTGGTTGGGGGATGGCGAAGCCGTCGGCTTGCGTGCCGAGGCCCGCGAAGCCCTGGGCGTGGGCCTGGCTCAGCGTGAGAAGCAGGATCAGAGCGAGAAGGCGCATCAACGTTCCTGTGCGAAGATTTGGGTCAAGCGGGCGGGCGGGATGCGTGCGAGGCGCAGGGCGGGGCCAAGCGCCGCGAGGCCGGCTGCGATGAGGGCGAGTGCAAAGAGGCGCGTCCAATCGCCGGGGAAGAGCTGCATCGGCAGGCGCCACCCGAAAGCTTCAACATTGACCAAAGCGAGCAGGACCCAAGCCAGCGCCAGGCCCACGGGGAGGGCGAAGATGAAAGTCAGCATCGCAAGCCCGAGCGCGCGGATGAGTTCGACCTTGGCCAAAGTCGCGCGGGACGTGCCGATGGCCCAGAGAGGGGCCAGTTGCGGCAAGCGTAGATTGGCGAGGGTCAGCAGGCTCGTCAAAAGTGCGACACCTGCGACGCCGAGGGTGAGGATGTTGAGCGCGCCCGTCACCAGGAAGGTTTGATCAAACACCTCAATGGAGAAGGCTTTGACCTGATCCTGATTGGTGACGGCATCGGCAGGCAGGCCGAATTCTTCGCGCAGCCGACTTGCCATGGCCGGTGCCTGCTCTGGGTTGATGCGAATGGCGAAGCGAAATGGCTGAACCTCTGGATAAGTATCTGCAAAGCGGTCTAGAGACACAATAGCCTGCCCGTTTGGGTTTCCGTAATCGGAATAGACGCCAACGATTGGAAGGCCTTCCGCGATGGGCAACAGGTCGCCCGGCGAGAGGTTTTCCCGGCGCGCGAGTTGTTCATTGATCAGCGCCGCATTGCCTGTGGCGAGTTGATCCCAGGGGTTCTCAGATTGCGCGAGAAGGGGCCAGGCTTGGCGATATGTCGGGTGGTCGACCACGCCGAAGACCTGTGCGGGGCGGTCGAACAATCGTTGATCTGCCGACACGATTGGAAGGATGGCGTCCACGTCGGGCCTGATCGCGTCCATCAGGAAGGCGGCCTCGGACGGATCAGCTGCCGTGATGTAGAGCTCCGACGCGAGGCGTTGATCGAGCCAGCCGATGAACGTGCTGCGGAAGCTGCCGACCATGGTGGAGACGCCAATATTTGCAGAAAGCGCCAGCAGAAGGGCCATCAGGGCCAAGGAGAGTCCGGGAATTTGTTGGCGTGTGTCGGCGAGTACCCATTCGCTGAACGCGCCGCGTGTGGGCAAAAACCTGAGCGCGACACTCATCACGCCGGGTAGGATCAGGGCCGCGCCAATGAGGAGGGCGGCGAGGCAAAGGAAAGCCGCGATGAGGCCTTGACCGAAAAGAGCGAGCATTGCTGCTAAGCCGAACAGCGCCAACGCAGCAACGGTCTGAACACGCATGGCCCGGCCTGATGCCTGCGCCCAGGCCCGAGGAAGAGCGGGCGCAAGAAGGGGCATGCGGGCCGTGCGGATCATGGCCTGAACGGCGGCGGCTGCGGCGCCGAGCCAAGTAATGAAAAGGGCCGAAAGTGCCCAATAGGGATCAAACCGAAGGATACCTTCGATCTCCGCTCCATAAAGGCCGCGCAAAGTTCCGGCGACGCCCGGCATGAGGGCAGCCGCAATGAGGTAGCCCATGAGGATGCCAATGAGCCCCGCGACAAGCGCGATGGCGGCAAGTTCGATCCCCAGCGCCAGCAAGACCGTGCGCAGCGGCGTGCCGAGCGCGCGCAAGGTTCGGATGGACGCGCGGCGCTGTTCAAACGCCAGCCCGATGGCGGCGTGCACAATGAAGAGGCCAACGCCGAAGCTGAGAAAGCCGAAGGCCGTGAGGTTCAGGTGGAAGGAGTCGGTGAGGCGAGAGATGTCATTGGCCGTCTCGGGCGCGCGCAGCTGAAGATCGGTTGCGTCAGCCAACGGCGGCAGACCAAAGGGCTGTTGCGGGGCCACCAGCAGATAGGACGGGTCGGTTTGCCCCAAAAGGCGCGCGGCGGTCGAGATATCCGTTATCGCGGCGGCCGGGGGGACATCGCTTGAGATGGTGATCGGGGGCAGATCGGTGGGCAGTGGGCCGTTTGCGGTTGCCTCCGACACGAGAAGCAGACCGGGGGCGGTGAAGAAAGTGCTCAAATCCAAGTCGCCGTCCAGTGCGGGGCCTTGAGCGGCGGCAGGTGCTGTCAGCGGGTCAATTCCCAACACGCGCAGGCGGCCATTGGCGTCGCGAATCTCACCGGAGATCACGGGGGAGACGAGGTAACCAGCAGATCGGAGCGCGAGGTAGGTGTCGAGCGACACGGGGCGGCCATCGGCGCGTTCGAGGCGCGCAAGCTGATCCTGGCCAAGGGTGGCGGCTGCCCGGTCATAGGCTGATCGTGCCTCTGCATTGATGGCCTGGACACCCGACCACAGTGCTGTTGCCAAGGCCAGACCAATGGCCAGCATCGCCAGCTGCCCGGGGCGGCGCTTCCAGTGTGAAGAAAGGCTCTGAATAGCGGTGTAGAGCATGATCAGGCCGCTTCCAGAATGCCGCGCGACAGGTGGATGCGGCGAGATAGGCGGGCGGCAAGCCGGGTGGAATGCGTGACCATCAAGAGGCCCGCATTGGTATCGGCGACCAGATCAAGCAGAAGGGAGAGGACGGCATCGCCGGTTTCTTCATCGAGGTTACCGGTCGGTTCATCGGCAAGGATCAGGGCGGGCCGGGGGGCCAGCGCCCGCGCGATGGCGACGCGTTGCTGTTGTCCGCCGGACAGTTGCTCGGGGTAGCGGGTGGTAAGATCGTCCAGGCCAAGGCGCTGGGCGAGTTCCGTGCAGAACGCCGCATCGTGTCGTCCCGAGAGGCGGGCCTGCAGCGCAATATTGGCCCCAACGTTGAGGGACGGGACAAGGTTGAACTGTTGAAAGATCAGGCCGATCTGCGTGCGCCGCGCGGATGCGCGTGCGGCATCGTCCAATTGGCCGATGTCCTGGCCCTGCACCATGACCTGCCCGCTGTCGGGTCGGTCCAACCCGCCTGCCAGATGCAGAAGCGTGGATTTGCCGGATCCGCTTTCGCCCGTCAGGGCGAGGGTTTCGCCCACATCCATGCCAATCGAGACGCCCGCAAGCACGGGGGTTTCGTCATAGGATTTGTGGATGTCACGCAGATCGAGCAGAGGGCTTTCCATAGGCGCAGATGTAGCAGGCCGGGTCCGCTTCGCCACGGGCCATTGCGCGGGCGGCGGTTTTTGCCGCAGGTTTCGAGCGAGCAAGGGAGCGCCAGATGATCACGGATTGGGATGATGCCTATGCCAATGGGGCGCATATCGCGGATGCGGATGCTATTCTGGCGCGGTGGAAAGAGGAGGCTCCGCGGGCCTACCGGACCCTTGCGCCGGAGCGGATTGAGACGGGGCCTCGACCGAGGCAGTTTATGGATTTATTTAGACCCGAAACTGCGCAGCAGGGCCTGACGTTGTTTGTGCATGGGGGATATTGGATGGCCTTTGAGGGCCGTGACTTCGCCCATGTTGTGACGGGCCCGCTGTCGCATGGTCAGGCCGTTGGGGCGATTACCTATACGCTTGCCCCTGAGGCGCGAATTTCTGAGATCACGGCGGAAATTGCGCAAGCGGTTGAGGCTGCGGCCGCTTTGGTTGAGGGGCCGATCCGGCTGGTGGGCCATTCTGCCGGCGGGCATTTGGTGACGCGGATGGTGTGTGAGGGGGTCTTGCCTGCACCTGTCCTGGACCGGGTGGCGCATGTGATCTCAATCTCTGGGGTGCATGATTTGCGCCCGCTGTTGCGCACGCGGATGAACGAAACGCTGCGATTGACGCCAGAGGAGGCGGTGCGGGAAAGCCCGGCCCTTTTGACCCCGGCCAGCGGCGTGCGCGTGTCATGTGTCGTGGGTGCAGAGGAGCGGCCCGAATTCCGCAGGCAGTCCGCGTTGTTGGCCAATATCTGGACGGGGTTGGGCGCGCGCATGCAGGCGATTGAGTTGCCGGGCGAAAATCACTTCAGCATTCTGGAGGGTCTGGAAGACCCGAATGCGGAGTTGTGCCGTTTGGTGATTGGCTAGATTCGGTCGAACAGGGCGGAGATCGCCGTCTTCAACTGTGCCCGATCTTCGGGGCCGAGCGCGTCCAGCATCCGGCTTTCCGCTGCGAGGGCCGCAGATTTCAGGCGAGAGACCTCTTCCGTGCCGTGATCTGACAAACGGACAACCAGCCTGCGGCGATCGGCCTTGTCGCGGATGACCGAGATCATATCGAGGTCTTCCAACCGGCGCTGTGCGCGGCTGACCCGGGCTGCATCCATGGCTGTTAGGATGCACAGATCGTGGGACGAGCAGGGCTGGTTCGATGGCAAAGCCATCATGATGCGCCATTCGGGCACTTGCAGGCCGGCATCTTCCATGACGCGTGCAAACATCCGTGCGGACAGCACCGACATTTGAAACGGCAGAAACTCGGACAGGTCAAATGTCAGAGACTGGGATTGGTCTTTCATGGGGACCACCTTTGCCACACGCAGGAGAATACAACCCTGACGATAGCGGCCTGTCTGATGGCGGTGCAAGAAAAATGTCAGGCAAAGTTGACATTTAGCCGGTTTTAGCCGGGCCAATCTATCGAAATTGCAATTCCGATAGATTGCGCGCCGGGTTTCCGATGGTGAACAGCGGGAATTGGGAAAAGCACAAAAACGACCGCCTGGCACGTTTTTCCGGCTTGTCCCCCAAACCACGGCTGCTTATGCCCGGCGGTGGGACACCCCTCCCCAACGAGGGGCGCATATCTGTGAGGATACCATTATGACCACGACCCAACCGGCCCCACGGCCGGACGTGAAGCCGTCGAATCCGAAATTTTCGTCTGGCCCCTGCACCAAACCCCCCACCTGGACCCCTGACGCCCTCCGCCAAGCGCCGCTTGGGCGGTCGCACCGTGCGGCTGTCGGCAAAGGCTTGCTGCAGTCCGTCATCGGCACCACTGGCCACATGCTTGGCGTGCCAGAGGACTACAAGGTGGGCATCGTACCGGCCTCGGACACAGGCGCCGTGGAGATGGCCATGTGGTCGATGCTGGGCGCGCGGCCTTGCACGATGCTGGCATGGGAAAGCTTTGGTGCGGGCTGGGTGACGGATGTGGTCAAGCAACTGAAGCTGGACGCCACGGTCACGACGGCCGAATACGGCGAGCTGCCCGACTTGGGCGCGGTCGATTGGGATACCGATGTGGTCTTCACATGGAACGGCACGACATCAGGCGTGCGCGTCCCCAGCGGCGACGTGATCCCGGCGGATCGCGCGGGGCTGACGATTTGTGACGCAACCAGCGCGGCCTTCGCGCAGGACTTGCCATGGGACAAGCTGGATGTTGTCACCTTCTCTTGGCAGAAGGTGATGGGTGGCGAAGGGGCGCATGGTGTGCTGATCCTGAGCCCTCGCGCCGTGGAGCGGCTGGAAAGCTACACACCACCATGGCCCCTGCCGAAGATTTTCCGCCTGACCAAGGGCGGTAAGCTGATCGACGGAATCTTCGACGGTGCGACGATCAACACGCCATCCATGCTGTGTGTCGAGGACTACCATTTTGCACTGGAATGGGCTGAAAGCCTGGGTGGCCTGCCCGCGTTGCACGCGCGGGCCGATGCCAATGCGCAAGCCGTCTGGGACTTCTGCGACGCGCGGGATTGGATCGAGAACCTAGCGGTTGATCCGGCGACCCGGTCGAACACGTCCGTTTGCCTGAAGTTCACCGACCCACGCATTGAGGACGGGGAAGCGTTTGCCAAGGCCGTGGCCAAGCGGTTGATGACGGAACATGCGGCCTTCGACGTCGGGTCCTATCGCGATGCCCCGCCAGGCTTACGCATCTGGTGCGGTGCAACGGTTGAGCTTTCGGACATCGAGGCGATGCTGCCATGGCTCGACTGGGCGTTCCAAACTGAGATCGACGCGCAAGCTGTCGCTGCCTGACCCTACCCAAATCGAAATTCTATCTTTGAAGGAGTGCCTGACATGGCCCCCAAAGTCCTCGTCTCAGACAAGCTGAGTGAAACCGCCGTCCAGATTTTCCGGGATCGCGGCATCGACGTGACCTTCGACCCGAGCATCGGCAAGGATAAGGAGAAGCTCCTGTCCGTGATTGATCAGTATGATGGTCTTGCCATCCGTTCCGCCACCAAGGTGACGGAGAAGATCATTGCGCAAGCAGATCGCCTTAAAGTTGTGGGGCGGGCTGGTATTGGGGTCGACAATGTCGACATTCCCAATGCGTCGAAGAAGGGCATCATTGTGATGAACACGCCCTTCGGGAACATGATCACCACCGCGGAACATGCGATTGCCATGATGTTTGCCGTGGCGCGGCAGATCCCGGAGGCCAGCGCCTCGACCCATGCGGGCAAATGGGAGAAGTCGAAATTCATGGGCGTCGAGCTGACCGGCAAGACTCTGGGCGTGATTGGCGCGGGCAATATCGGCGGGATCGTCTGTGAACGTGGCGTTGGGCTGCGCATGAAGGTGATCGCCTATGATCCATTCCTGAGCGAAGAGCGGGCTGCGAAACTGGGTGTGACCAAGGTGGAGTTGGATGAGCTGTTCCAGCGGTCTGACTTTATCACGCTGCACGTGCCTGCCACCGACAAGACGCGCGGCATGATCTCAGCCGAAGCGATTGCCACGATGAAGAAGGGCGTGCGCATTGTGAACTGCGCGCGTGGGGGTTTAGTGGATGAAGAGGCGCTGGCCGAGGCCCTGAAATCCGGCCACGTCGCTGGCGCGGCGTTTGATGTGTTCGCAGTGGAGCCAGCGACCGACAGCCCGCTGTTCAACCTGCCGAACGTCGTTGTGACGCCTCACTTGGGCGCGGCGACGACCGAGGCGCAGGAGAATGTGGCGTTGCAGGTGGCTGAACAGATGTCGGATTACCTGCTGACGGGCGCAGTCTCAAATGCGCTGAACATGCCGAGCGTGACGGCTGAAGAAGCCGCCGTGATGGGGCCGTGGGTGAAATTGGCTGAGCATCTGGGTGCCTTTGTGGGCCAGCTTACCGATGAGCCAATCAAGAGCATTGAGATCGTCTATAACGGTGTGGTCACGGGCATGAACCTGAAGGCGCTGGATTGCGCGGCAATTGCCGGTGTGATGAAGGCCACGAACCCGGATGTGAACATGGTGTCGGCCCCTGTGATTGCAAAAGAGCGTGGGATTGAGCTGAGCCAGACCACGCAGGACAAGACCGGCGTGTTCGACGGCTATATCCGGCTGGTGGTGAAGACCGACAAGCGGGAGCGGTCGATTGCGGGCACATGCTTCAGCGACGGTAAGCCGCGCTTCATCCAGATCAAGGGCATCAACATCGATGCTGAGATCGGGGAGCACATGCTCTACACCACCAACGAAGATGTGCCGGGGATTATCGGTGCGCTGGGTCAGACGATGGGGGCGAACGACGTCAACATCGCGAACTTCACCTTGGGCCGGTCGGGCCCAAAGGGCGAGGCGATTGCGCTGCTGTACCTCGACGCGCCGCCGCCTGCGAAGGCGTTGAAGGACCTGATGGACACGGGGTTGTTCCAAAGCGTGCAGCCGCTGCAGTTCGACGCGGCGTAAAATTGGCGCTGGCCGCTGATTGATGCTCTAACCCTTCGCAAGCAATTGCGGAGGGTTTTTTACATGGACGAGATCGTTATTCTGTCGGGCGCACGCACGGCGATTGGGACATTTGGTGGGTCACTTGCGGGAACCACCCCAATCGATACGGGCACAGTCGTGGCCAAAGCAGCACTGGAGCGCGCCGGTGTTGAGGGTGGCCAGATCGGTCACGTGACCTTTGGCCATGTGATCAACACCGAGCCGCGCGACATGTATCTTAGTCGCGTCGCCGCGATGCAGGCGGGCGTGCCGGACACGGTGCCAGCGATGAACGTGAACAGGCTTTGTGGGTCCGGTGCGCAGGCGATTGTCAGCGTGATCCAGTCGCTTGCGATGGGGGATGCCGATTTTGGCTTGGCCGGCGGCGCGGAAAGCATGAGCCGGTCGCCATATGTAATCCCGCAGGCGCGGTTCGGGCAGAAGATGGGGGACGTCAAGACGCTCGACATGATGTTGGGCGCTTTGAACTGCCCGTTTGGGACGGGGCATATGGGCGTGACCGCGGAGAATGTCGCGGATGAGCATGACGTGACGCGGGAGCAGATGGATGCCTTCGCCATGGCCTCGCAGGAGCGGGCGGCGCACGCGATTGAGCAGGGGTATTTTGCGGATCAGATCGTGCCGGTTGAGGTCCGCGTCAAGCGCGACATGGTGCAGTTTGAGGTTGATGAGCATCCCAAGGCGACCTCGCTGGAGGCGCTGGGCGGGCTGCGGGCGGTGTTCCAGAAAGACGGGCGCGTGACGGCGGGCAATGCCAGCGGGATCAACGATGGCGCGGCGGCATTGGTGCTGGCACGCGGCGAGGCGGCGGAGAGGGCCGGCCTGACGCCAAGGGCGCGCGTGCTGGGTTATGCCCATGCCGGTGTGCGGCCTGAGGTGATGGGCATTGGTCCCGTGCCCGCGGTGGAGAACCTGTTGGCGAAGACAGGCCTTAGCATTGGGGATTTCGATGTGATCGAATCCAATGAGGCCTTCGCGGCACAGGCGATTGCAGTGAACAAGGGGCTTGGTCTGGACCAGGCGAAGGTGAACCCGAATGGCGGCGCGATTGCGCTGGGCCATCCAGTTGGCGCGACGGGTGCGATCATCACGGTGAAGGCGTTGTATGAGCTGGAGCGGATTGGTGGATCGAAGGCGCTGATCACGATGTGCATCGGCGGCGGTCAGGGCATCGCGCTGGCGATTGAGCGGGTGTGACGCGGCTAAGCGAGGGGCCAGCCCCTCGCGCTCCCCGGCATTTTCTCAGAACAAAGATGGGCGTTTAATTCCTCACTTCGACTGAGCGGCTTTCGGCGCGGCCGGTGGCGTCGATGACCGTAAGCTCTCCGAAGCCGAGGCCGACATCCAGGGCAACCTCGCGGTCGCGCAGGCCAACGCCGACCGGGGCGCCATTCCAGAGCCAGGTGAAGGGCGCTTGTCCCTCGGCCACGCGCGCCACGACTGGCAGGCCAGGCTGGTAGGCCAGAACGGCGCCTTCGGGCGGGAAGGTGATGGCAGGGCCGCCGGTATCAGTCATGTCTGCAACAGGATCAAAGCGGCGCAAGGTTTCGGGCAGTTGCGCGTTTGTCAGCGTCAGCGCGCCGGATGGCGGCGCGGGGCGCGGCGTCGGGCGGTCGCCGAGATGGGCAAACGCCTCGAACAACAGGGGCGCTGACAGTTCTGCGCCAAAGGCCCCGGGCACCGAGGCCCCGTCGGCGCGGCCCATCCAGATACCGATCACGTGCTGCCCGTCGAACCCGAAGGCCCAGGCATCGCGGTGGCCGTAGCTGGTGCCCGTCTTGTAGCTTAGGCCCGCGCGTGGGGCATTTGGCGGCGGGATGACGCCAGAGAGCATGTCGCCCAGATACCAGGCGGCGGTTTCTGACAGGATGCGCTGGCCTTCCCCCACGGCTGCGCCTTCACGCCAATGCAAGGGCGCCGCCACACCACCGCGCGCAATTCCGGCATAGAGGCGCAAGAGGTCCTCCATCGTGATGCCAATGCCGCCGAGAGCAATGGCAAGGCCGGGTTCTTCCCCAAGTGGCAGGGACACGTCCATATCCGCGCGACCCATGGCGGCGAGCATCTGGTGGGGCCCAATCTCATTCAGCAGCGTTACGGCGGGGATATTCAGGGACAATTGCAGGGCTTCTGACGCGGTGACTTCGCCACGAAAGACCTCATCAAAATTCTGCGGGGCGTAACCGGCGATGGAGATCGGTCGATCCTGCACCAACGTTTCGGGATGGATCAGCCCTGCATCCATGGCGAGGCCGTAGATCAGCGGTTTGAGCGCAGAGCCGGGGGACCTAACGGCTTGGGTCATATCGACGAAGCCGTCACGGGGGGTGTCGGTGTAGTCCGGGGAGCCGACACTGGCGAGCACTTCGCCCGTCTCATGATCCATGACCATGATGGCGGTACTGATCTGCGGCCCGAGACCGGTGACAGCGCGGGTGGCGAGCCGTTCCATTTGCGCCTGAAGGTCGCGGTCGAGGGTCAGATGATGCGTACCTTGCGTAGGCCGTTCAAGAATGGCGCGATCGGCAAGATGGGCGGCCAGCGCGGGGAACGGGCGCCGCGCGGTTGGGATCGGCTCTTCCCGAGCCCAGGCAATTTGCGCCTCGGTCAGGTTGGTGAAGGTCACGGCCCGCGACAAGACCCGGTTTCGGGCAATCTCGGCGGCTTCGGGGAAACGGTCAGGGCGGCGGGAATTTGGCGCTTGCGGAATGGCGACCAGCAGGGCGGATTGCGCAGCGGTCAGGCGATCAGGTTCCGTCCCGAACCAGGTGAGCGTTGCCGCGCGCACCCCTTCAAGATTGCCGCCATAGGGGGCGAGGTGGAGGTAGAGGGTCAGGATTTCCTCTTTGCTTAGATGGCGCTCAAGCGCCAGGGCCAGCCTGATCTGGCGGATCTTGCCGCCCCAGGCGCCGGTGCCCGAATCTTCCAACAGGCGGGCGACCTGCATGGTCAGGGTCGAGCCGCCCGAAATCACGCGGCCCGTTGTGAAGCGCTGGTAGGCGGCCCGGGCGAAGGCGCGGAGATCGACGCCGGGATGGGTCCAGAAGCGCCGATCCTCATAGGCCACAAGCATGTCGATAAAGTCTGGATCTACCGCATCATAGCTGACGGGCAGGCGCCAGCGGCCATTCTCGACTGTGTAGGCGCGCAGCAGGTCGCCGTTGCGGTCCAGCACCTCCACGCCCGTTTCCAGGGTGAGGGGTGGAACCTCCGTACGGTCGATCCAATCGTCCACCCACAGCACCGCTCCGGCGACAAAAGTCACAATGAGGAGCACGAGGGTGGATGCGATCTGGCGGATCATTCGAGGATTTCAACAGTCCCTGAGGCAGTCTGTGCCCGGTATGTCGGGCGGTACATGTCTTCCACCGAGGCTGCGGGATGGTGGAAAGAGCCGGGCGTCACGGCGCGTACGATATAGGCGAGGCGAACAAGGTCGCTGCCGCCGCGCATATCGACGGCAGACAGGAAACGTTCCGCCCGGAATTCCGACATTTGCGGCGAGACCGGAAAATCGACGCCTTGCAAAGCCGAGACATCCCCCGATTGAAGGAGGTTTGGATTGTCGATCTCGAAACCAGCGGGAAGGGGATCGTTGATCATCAGGCGCCCGTCTGGCGCGCCGGTGCGGCGCACCTCCAACACCACGACCATGCGCGCGCCGAGGGGGACCTGCTGCGGATCGGTCGCGTCGCCGTCCAGCGTGAAGTAGTCGCGATCGATCCGGTAGCCGTTGCCGAACTGCGCGACGTCACCATAGGGCTGGCCGAAGCGGGTGAGGGTCAGAAGCTCCTCATTCGGGCCGGTGTTCTCAATGACATGGGCGGACGCTTCGCTCCCGTCGAGGACTTCGATGAGCGGGCCGGAGACCGGTGCGCCGTCGAGCGTAAGGGTCTGTGTGGCGGGATTGTCGATCAACGCATGGGCTGCGAGCAGGGACCAGACGGCCTCCTGTGTTGAAGCTTCGGCCACGGGGATGGCAATCTCAGGCATATAGGCGGGCACGTTGATGGTGTCGGATCCTGCTGCTGCGGCAAGGGCCACAAGGCCAGCCGCGTCCCGTTGGCGGGTGCCGTAATCCGTGCGCCAGCCGGAGATCGCCCCGCCATTGCCCGTAAGGGTCAGGCGCGCGAACCCTGCAGTGAACATGGCGTCGGCGCGTGGCTGATCGCCGTACATTGCAAGGGCGGCGCCCAGTTGGGCAAGGGCCAGTGGCGTCGCGAAATCCTGCGCTTTCACATCGGCATAGTAGCGTAGATCCCCCATGGAGGCCTGCCCTTCGCGGGCCAGGACCATCAGCGCATAGGCAAGCCCTTCGCCCCCATTCTCGAAATCCGGATGACCGGCGACGCGGTTTGCGAGATTATCGAGCGCGCTTTGGAAAGCGTTGGCGGGAACCCCATGCCCCTCGGCCCGCGCGCGGGAGAGGAAATCGGTGACATAGGCATCAAGCCACAGATCGCCCGACCCGGCACGCCACAGGCCGAAGCTGCCATTGGCGCTTTGGTTCGTCAGGACGGACCGGATGGCGTCGGCGATACGGTCATTGAGGTCATCCGCCGTCCCAAGTTCCATGATCTCGGCCACGGAGGAGAGGTACAGGAGGGGGAGGGCCTGGCTTGTGACCTGCTCGGTGCAGCCATAGGGGTAACGGTCGAGCCGTTGCAGAAGACCCGCGGCATCGAAACGCGCGAGCGGCCCGGCAGATAGGGTCACGCGGGCGGTTTCAGGCCGGAAATCAGCGAAGGCATTGGCATCAAGTGTGAAGGATTGGCCGGGCGCGAGGGTCAGCCGGGTGGTTTCAGCGACAAGCGGGTCATTGAATTGCAGAGGGATCGAGACCTCTTGCGATAGCGCGGTGCCGTCGGGTGTGGTCAGGGTGATGGCGATCGCGGCGTCGCCCACGCGGTCAGCGGTCTGAAATACGATCGGGATACGTTGTGTCTGGCCTTCCGCAAGCGTGACTTCGGGGATCAACTGGCCAAAAAGCTGGATGCCCGTATTGGCGCTGACCTCAAGCGGCATAGTGCCTGTGGGGCCTTCGGTATGGGTCACTTCCAGCAGAACCCGCGCGGTGTCACCGGGCGCGAGGAAGCGTGGAGCGGTGGCCGTGACGACCACAGGATCGCGGACGATGACATCCTGCGTCGCTTGTCCAACGCCGGTCTCGGACCAGGCGGTGGCCATGACACGGACGGTGCCGTTGAACGCGGGCAGGTCAAAACTGGTGCGGGCAAAGCCGTCATCGCCAACGGTCAGGGGGCCAGAGAACAGCGCAACAAGGTCGTCGGTCGGAGGAGAGGCCTCCATCCGCAGGCCCGCGCCTGCATCGCCACCCTGCCGGATGCGGCCCTCGGCGCCATCGCGGCTGTCGATCAGGCGGCCATAGAGATCGCGGAATGCCATGCCGAGGCGGCGCTGGCCGAAATAATGGCCCTGCGGATCGGGGGCCTCAAAACTGGTGAGGTTGAGGATCCCAAGATCAACGGCCGAGATGGTTGCGAATACCGTTTCGCCGGGCTGGGCGCCTTCGACGCGCAAGGCAACGTCCAGCGGGCCGCGGGGCCGCGTGACTTCAGGCACTTCCAGCGTTGCGTTCAAAGCGCGCGGACCCGGGTCGACGGCGGCATGTGCAATGCCGATGGCCCGAGTGGGCGCGGGTGTGTCGGCCTCCCCAAATGGGCGGATCAGGGATGCGGTGACATACGCCCCCGATCCCCAGTCTTCCGTCACCTGCAACGGGATGGTCAAGGGCGAGCCTTCAAAGACCACGGATTCCCGGTGGATCAACGCGTTCGAGACGACCTGAACCGTCAATAACCCGCCGGACAGAGCCGAGACACGCAGATTTGCCGTGTCACCGGGCCGGTAGCTGTCTGCATCAAGCGTGACATCGAGGACGTCCGGGGTATCGCCGCCGTCGTCAGCGCCATAGAAGCCAGCGGAGAAGCCGACCGAACTGATCGTGAAGCCGCCAAAATCGCTTTCAACGCGAAGCTCGTACCGGCCCCAATCAATCGGCAGATCGAGGCGCGTGGGATCGCGGCCAAGGGTGACGTCACCTTCGGCAATGCGTTCGCGGGTGGTGACCGGGTCCCATGACCAATTGCCGTTCTGCCGGTACCATTGGTAGCGACGCTCAACCCGGTTCAGGGTCCACCGGGCGGGCATGGGATCGCCCGTGCCAATGGCGATAAGGTCAAAGGGGGCGTCCACGCCTTCCGCCAACGTTCCGTCAAACAGGGGGCGGATGCCGATGGCAGGGCCGTCCGGCATGATCGTGACGGTTTCGCGCCGTTCCACCGGTCGGCCAGAGGCCTCAGAGATCTCTGCCGTGATCGTTAGCTGGCCGGGATAAGGCGCGCCAGAGAAGGCCGGGAATTCAAGGCCAACAGCCATGCGGCCCTGATTGTTGGTCTCGAACGGGCCGAAACTGGCGAATTCCGCGTCTGGTGGTGCGTCATGGCGTCCAAAGGCATAGCCGGGATGCGCGGGAAGGAATTGCGTTGGCCGCAGGGCCATGCGGCCGCTGATCGGAAGACCCTCAGCCGGTGCGCCGTAAAGGTAATTGGCGATGAAATCGGTGATCGGTGCGGCGCCAGGCGCGAAGGTTCGGGACGGAAGGCTGACGAATAGATCAAGCCGTTCCGGCAAGAAATCCTCGATCAGCAGGCGCGTTGTCGTCAGGGGTGCAGCATCTGGATCCGCATGGATCGCCAACCGCCACGTGCCGCGCGGCACCCCTGGCCCGGTGGGCAGGGAAAAGACGTAGCCGCCTGCGCCCTCATCCGTCAGCAAGGTTCGACTGTATTCGACGCCATCGGCGCGGGTCAGGATGGCGGTCAAAGGCAGGCCAGTGATGGCCTGGGCCTGCGGATCGCGGGCCAATGCGGTGGCATGGATCATCTCACCCGCCCGGTAAACGCCCCGGTCGGTCGTAAGGAAGACATCGATGGGGCCCGCCGGTTCGCGCCCTTCAACGCCCCGGTCGGACAGATCGAACTCCGCCTCGCGCAGGGACAGGAAGGCAAGATCGGTGTCGCCGGTCCGTGCGATCAAAAGGGCGGGGGCCGCCCCGTCTCGCCCGGCGGCAATGTCGCCTTCGAAATGTGCGTAGCCGTCGGTATCTGTAATGGCTTCAGCCAACACACGGTTCGATTCTGAGACCAGATCAATTGCGACACCTTCGACAGGACGCGCGGTCGTCAGGGATGTGACGCTGACATGGACTCCGTCGACGCCGCTGGCCGAGGAAAGACCAAGATCGCTAACGAGGAACCATTGCGTGGCACCCCCTTCAGCTTCCCCGGCGCCGCCGACGCGGGCCTCCAACGCATAAAGGCCCGGTGCGCGGCCTTCGAGAACATCCCCGATGGGAATGCGCGTGGTCACGCCACGGTTCTGCTCCATGGCCACTTCGGCCTCACCCTGCCAGACGGCTTCACCGATTTCGTCGGCGAAGCGATCAATCTGCCATTCCGCCAGCGGGCGACCAAAATAGCGATCCTGAAGGCTGCGCAGGATGTTGCGGTCAGAGACGTGGTAGAGGTTCAGGTCAACAAGGTCCGTATTGACGGCGACCAGCGGGATGGTCCCACCGGCAGAGGCCGGCAGGACATAGGCGCGGCCTGCAAAGCGTACGGAGGCGGCACGGTCCCGGACATATTGCTGAAGGGCTACGGGTTCATGCAGAACCTCACCCGACGCGGCGGGCAATCCGGCACGCAGGGTGAATTCCAAGCGTTCGCCGTGCGACACGCCCGAGATGCAAAGCTGCCGGCCTTCAGCCTCGACGGCGAGGCCGGGTTCGGTGGATTGCAGGTAGTCGTCGTAGATCACGCCACCGGCGGCGAGGTCTTCGGAGAAGATGGCACAGATCCGGGGGAAGTCGGCTTCGACATCCACGCGCGTATCGGTCACGCGAAAGCCGAACAGGCCACGAAGGCGGTTCGCAGCCGCTGTGCGTTGGTCTGACGGCGCATTGGCCACGGCCATGTCTGCCGCAAAGATCGCATCGCGCCCGCGCCCGTTCCGTTCAAGCGCCTCTGCAAGGAGGTCATTGGCAAGTGCCGTGGGTTCGCCCGGGTCGGCGCGGAGGGCCGCGTTGATTGCGGCCTGCAAGGCGCGCCGGTCGAATTGGCGCTGTTCCGATGAATTCTCAGCCTCGATCGCCAGAAGATAGGTCGCGTAGGTGATCCAATCATTGGCCTCGCCCTCTACCGTGATCGCGGCGCCGATGCGACGCATGGCGCCCACAATATCGCCCTCTGCAAAGGCGTTTTGTGCGCTACGGCGCCAATCCTCGGCCGGGAAGCGGCCGCCATAGTGGACAAGTCCCAAGGTGTCGGCCTGCGCATAGGCATCTTCGAAATCGGCACTGTTCAGGAAATCCATCGCAGCGCGGCGTTCCGTTGCGCGGGCGACGAGGCTCGCATCTGTTGCGCGGATCAGGCCGGAAAAGGCGCCTGCATAGGCCTCACTCTCGCCGATTGTCGACTTTGGAAAGCACGCGTTCGAGCGGCTGTTGAACGTGAAGGCAATACAGTCCGGGTCTGCCCGGCAGGCCGCGTCGCAGGCGGTCAGCGTGGTGTCGAAAATCGGGCGCATGTCGCCGCCCGGAAGGTCGGTATCGCGTAGGATGGTGATTGTCCGTTCTGGTATCGTCTGCGCTGCCAGCGGTGCGGACAGAAACAGCGAAAGACCGATGGCCCAAGCGACCGAAAAACGACGCATCCAAGGCACCCCACAAATTCATCAAACAATTCGTTGCGATGCTGCCACGCGCATCCGCGCGGAGTCTATGATTCCCCCTTGGCTATGGAGGATTCCCTGACTCGCCACCGGTGATTAACTGTATTTTCAGCGACTCCCCCCAGAACATTCCACCGGACGAAACCCATTTGCGTGATGCATAAGAATGACTTCGAGCAGCATGATGGAGCGTATGGCGCAGGAGCGTCGCGCCCGGCTTCAGGCCGAGCAATTGCTCGCCCTGCGCTCGGAGGAGCTGTACGAGGCCAACCGCAAACTCGCCGAACATGCCGACGCGCTTTCGCACCAAGTCATTGAGCAAAGGGAAGAAAACGAAAGCCTGCGTGGCATTGCCACTGAGACTGAAGCGAAGCTGGAGGTTGTGACTGAGCGGGCGGTAACAGCGCAGCGGCGTTTGTGGGACGCGTTGCATGCCACCGATGATGGCTTCGCCATTTTTGACCGTGATTTGCGTCTGGTTGCCGCGAATCCTGCCTTCTTCGGTGCTTTCGATGGGGTGGGCGATGTCTCTGAGGGGGCAACCTATGAGGCGATTCTGCGAGTTGCTGTCGATGAAGGCATTGTCGACCTGCAAGGTGTCGCGCCCGAGGATTGGGTTGATCGGATGATTGCCCGTTGGGAAATGAACCCAATCCCGCGTGTCGACATCAAATTGTGGAACGGGGCCTTCATTCGCCTGGACGACAAACAGACCCCGCAGGGCGATTTCGTCTCGCTTGCCGTTGATATTACCCCCAATATCCGCCGCGAACGACAGCTTCGCACGGCCCGTGATGCAGCCTTGGCGGCGAGCCGCGCGAAATCCACGTTCCTTGCGAATATGAGCCACGAGATCAGGACGCCGATGAACGGTGTCGTCTCCATGGCGGAGCTTTTGCGCGAAACGGAGCTGACCGAAGATCAAAAGATCTATGCCGATACGATCCGGAATTCCGGTGAGGCTTTGTTGGTCATCATCAACGATGTGCTCGACTATTCGAAGATCGAGGCTGGCAAGCTTGAGCTTAGGTCCGAGAGCTTTGACCTGAACGCGATGGTGCTTGAGATCTTCCGCCTGTTGCGTCCGGGGCTTGAGGGAAAAACCGTCGAGTTGCGGCTGGACTACGACATCTTTCTGCCGGAACGCATGATCGGAGATCCGGGCCGGGTGCGGCAGGTTCTGACCAATTTGATCGGCAACGCGATCAAGTTCACCGAAGAAGGGCACGTTACCGTGCGGGTCATGGCCGGGCTTCCTGCTGACACGCCGGGCGCGCTTAATCTACAAGTGATCGTTGAGGATACTGGCATCGGTATCCCGCATGAAAAGCAGGCCCACGTCTTTGGCGAGTTCAACCAAGTGGAGGAAGAGGCCAATCGCCGCCATGATGGGACGGGCCTTGGCCTCGCGATCTCGCAGCGGCTTGTGAAGCTCATGGGTGGTTCGATGTGGCTGCAATCTGAGCCCGGACATGGGGCCGCCTTTGGCTTTGATATGGCCCTGCAAGAAGACCCTAGTGCGCGGTTAGAGCCTGTTGCGGGCCTACCGCCGGATCAGGCGCGTATTCTGCTGGTTGGGGGTGCGGGTGAGACGATCGACCTGATCATGGATGCGCTGACCCGACTTCACGCGGAAGCGTCACAGGTGCGGCGCGTGCCGTCTGAGAAAGATCTTGATGGAACGCAGGCGGTTATCCTGTGTGACGATTCTGTTCCCCCAGAAGATGTAGGTGCCGCGCTGGGCGCTTACGGGTTCAAAGGTGCTTTGCTGCGGGTTGGCGACACGTCGGATCAGGATGATGGATTTGTTCCGTTCCAACCGGATATCGCCTTGGCCGAATTGCGCGCCCTGTTGCTGCCGGTGCCGGAGGACCCTGCCCCATCGGCCAAACCGGAGGAGCTTTCAGGCCCCGGCGCCGAAACGCCCGAGGCGTTGGCAGAGGACATGCCTGCAGCGCCTGCGAAGCGCCGGCTGCTGGCGGCAGAGGACAACAAGACCAATCAGTTGGTCTTCAAGTCGATGATCAAGGGCCTCGATCTGGATGTTGAGATTGTAAACAACGGCGCAGAATTGTTGGAGGCGTTCAAAGCCAATCCGCCGGACCTGATCATGACGGACATCTCAATGCCCGAAATGGACGGCCTTGAAGCTGCGCGGGCCATCAGGGCCGAAGAGGCTGCGCAGGGCCGGCCGCGTGTCCATATCATTGCCATGACCGCCCATGCGCTCGACGGTGACAGAGAGCGTATTCTTGAAGCCGGCATTGACGACTACATCACCAAACCGCTGAAAAAGCCGGTGATCCATGCCAAGATTTCAGAGGCGCCCAACCCCGGCGAGGGTGCCCAAAGTGCGGCCTAGGGCCGCCACGCCGCCAGATCGTGCACTACTTTGTAGTGACCTGTCTCAACATCACGGCGGTTCCGAATGGGTCCGTGTGTCAATTCTTGAAACACCGGATGCGCCTGATCCAGCACGCCGATATTGGCAAGGATCTGCGCAAGCGCTGCCTCGGACCCGCGCGTCGCGCCATCACTGATCTTGAGCGCTACGCCCATTTTGTGCTCAGGGATGATCGCGAAAAACACCCCCTCTGCCCCGGTTTTGACAGCAGCACCTTTGCCCATGGCGCGCATAAGCCGCGTGCAGGCGCGGCCTTCGCCGGCAACAAGATCCGGATGCGCCATCATTGCGTTTCGCAACCTGACCTTTGCGTCCTGCCGGGCCCCACCACCGGGCTTTGCGGCCGCGAACCGGGCCATGGCGCAGGCAAATCCTGCAAGCGATCCGGCAAAGTTCGGGGCTGAGCAGCCGTCAATCGCGTAGTCGCTGACATCTTCGCCTGTCACGCTAGCCGTCGCATCAGCGATGGCGCGCTGAACCGGGTGATCCGGGTCGATATATTCCGGGCCTGCGCCAAGATGCTGCGACAGGGTCAGAAACCCGGAATGCTTGCCAGAACAGTTGTTGTGCCGCTGATCCGGCGCAGTATGGCTGCAAACCAAATCGTTGCGGGCGGGGAGGTCGGATGGTTCTTGCGGGCCGCACCGCAGGTCGGCCTCGCTCAACCCAAGGTCTGACAGCCATTGCGTCACGCGGTCGGTGTGGATCGCCGCCCCGTTGTGCGAGGCGCAGGCCAGTGCCAGATGTTCAGGGGTCAATCCCGCCGCGTCCGCAGCCCCACTTTCGATCAGGGGAAGGGCCTGGATCATCTTCGCGGAGGAGCGTGGCAGAACATATGCCTCAGCATCGCCCCACGCGCCGATCATCCCGGCGTCGTCATGCCAAATCACCGCGTGCCCACGGTGCACGCATTCGCGAATCGGGCCGCGATGGACCTCAACCAGCGGCGCATCAGCCGTTTCAGCCATCCGAATCCCTCCCAATCCCTTCACAACCCGGCAAATTTCCGCCGCCGGGGCTTTTTTCAGCGAACCGTTTAAGCTAACTTGCCGATCAGTAACGGTCGGACGCTTGACACTTTAGTGACCCAAAAAAAGGGCGCCGACCAGAGGCAGACCAGGGGCTGGAGGCTCTGACATTCATGAAACAATATCTTGCTGGTCTTCTGGCGGGCGCATTCTTCATTTCGGGGACGGTTGCGTTTGCACAGGAAGGCGAAGAATCCACAAACCGAGTGAATGCTGAAACCGATTGGTCGGTATTCGTCGAAGATGACCCCACGCAATGCTGGGTCGTATCCACACCATCGGAAACCGTGAACACCCGCGACGGGCGCGTTGTTTCGGTCCGCCGGGGTGAGATTCTGATGTTCGTGTCGTTCTGGCCGGGCCAAGAGCGTCTTGGTGAAGTCAGCTTCACGGGCGGCTATCCCTTTGCCGATGGCTCCACCGTGTCGATCGAGATTGGCTCATCGACTTTTGAGCTGTTCACCGAAGGCGAAATGGCTTGGGCCGCATCGCCTCAGGACGATGACCGCATCATCACCGCGATGAAACGCGGCGCGGAGGCTGTGCTGACGGCGCGGTCGTCGCGTGGCACCCAGACTCAGGACACATTCAGCCTGCTGGGGTTCACTGCCGCTGTTGAGGATGCCGAAGCGCGCTGCGGAAACTGATCCGGTGCGGGCCAGCCTTCTTTGCGGAATTGCCCTCGGTCTGAGCGTCGGGCCTGTGTTTGCGCAGGGCCAGACGGCGTGGTCGGTCTATGTGCAGGAAGACCCGACGCAATGCTGGGTGACATCTGTTCCGGCTGGCACAACGGCAAGCCGGAACGGCGAAGACGTCACCGATGCGATCAATCGGGATGAGGCGCTGTTATTCATCTCGTTCTGGCCCGCGGACGGGCGGTTGGGAGAGGTCAGTTATACCGGCGGCTACCCATTCGCTAACGGCAGCACGGTGACGATTGCGGTGGGTGAAGCGACGTTTGAATTGTTTACCGAAGGCCCAATGTCCTGGGCCGGGTCGCCTGCATCGGACGCGCGCATCATTGCAGCTCTGCGCACTGGGGCCGAGGCTGTCGTGACGGCCGTGTCAGGGCGTGGCACCGAAGTTGTCGATACATTCAGCTTGACCGGTTTCACCGCAGCCATCGAAGACGCAGAGATCCGGTGTAGCAACTAAATCAGAAATGCAAAAAACTGAATCACCTAACCCTGCCTGAAACCTTCAGTTTCAACGGGTCAGGTGATGAGGAATGTTTCACGATATTTGCATTTCGATGTGGGCCATTTGCGCGGGCGCGTTGCATCCTATATGTCAGCGCGACCTCCCGAGGATTTTCGCCATGACCGCCACTGCGCCTATCACGCAAGACGTCGCCACGATCAAACGCAAGCTGCCCGACGGGCCGGTCAACCTGATCGGGTTGACCCGTGATGGCTTGCGCGAAGCGTTGATCGTGGCTGGAACGCCTGAGAAGCAGGCCAAGATGCGCACGGGGCAGATCTGGCAATGGCTCTACCAGAAAGGCATCCGCGATTTTGCGGCGATGACGAATCTGTCCAAGGATTACCGCGCCATGTTGGCGGAGACTTTCGTGGCAGAGGTGCCCGAGGTTGTGTCCAAACAGGTCAGCGCAGATGGCACGCGCAAATACCTAGTGCGGATCGCCGGTGGGCACGAGGTTGAGGTTGTCTATATCCCAGAGGTCGATCGCGGGACTCTGTGCATTTCCAGCCAGGTTGGCTGCACACTGACCTGTTCGTTCTGTCATACCGGCACGCAGAAGCTGGTTCGCAACCTGACGGCGGGTGAGATCATCGGCCAGGTCATGCTGGCCCGCGATGATCTGGATGAATGGACTGCCGAAGGCGTCGGATCAGACGCGAAGCCGCGCCTTGTGTCGAACATCGTGCTGATGGGCATGGGTGAGCCACTTTATAATTTCGAGAATGTGCGCGACGCGATGAAGATCGCGATGGACCCGGAAGGGATCAGCCTGTCACGCCGCCGGATCACGCTGTCGACCTCTGGCGTGGTGCCTGAGATCGCGCGCACCGCGGAAGAAATCGGCTGCCAATTGGCCGTGTCCTTCCACGCCACCACGGATGAGGTGCGCGACAAGCTGGTGCCAATCAACAAGCGCTGGAATATCGAAGAACTGCTGGATGCGCTGCGGGCCTACCCGAAAGCGTCCAACAGCGAGCGGATCACGTTTGAATATGTGATGCTGAAAGATGTGAACGACAGCGACGATGATGCACGCCGTCTTGTGAAGCTGATCCAGGGCATTCCCGCCAAGATCAACCTGATCCCATTCAACGAATGGCCCGGCGCGCCGTATGAGCGGTCGGATTGGGAGCGGATCGAACGCTTTGCCGATATCGTCTACAAGGCTGGCTATGCCTCGCCCATCCGCACGCCGCGCGGGGAAGACATCATGGCCGCCTGTGGTCAGCTCAAATCCGCAACCGAACGCGCGCGGAAATCGAAAAAGCAGATCGAGGCGGAAGCAGGGCTTTAGGCCGCTCCTCTATAAGAAAAGGCGCCGCCCGAAGGCCGCGCCAATCCAATTCCGTACCGTGATCCGTTGGGATCAGGTGTGGTGCAGTGCCAGAACCAACAGCAGAACGGCGATTGCGGGCACCAGGATGCCGCCAGCCGAGGAGCCTGTGTCGTCGACAACGACAACGGGGTCGATGACGGCGGGTTCAACGTAGCCGCCTGCGAAAGCGCCGGTGGCGACAACGGTCAGGGCAGCAGCAAGTGCGAGCTTCTTCATTTTAGTCTCCTTGCCAAATGTCTTTGGCGGGTTTGCGTGTATATGCCCCATGCCTATCCGGACTGGCTTTCAGGCTGCAACTAGGAAAGTGCGCGTGCGATTACGTGCCGCAAACCTGTTGCAAAAAAGAAATGGCGCCACCCTTGCGGGCAGCGCCAATTCAAATCGTGATACCACGTGATCCGTTGGGATCAGGTGTGGTGCAGTGCCAGAACCAGCAGGAGCACGGCGATGGCGGGCACCAGGATGCCGCCGGCCGAGGAGCCGGTGTCTTCAACGATGACCACGGGCTCGATGACCGCGGGTTCAACGTAGCCGCCTGCAAATGCGCCAGTGGCGACAACAGACAGAGCAGCAGCGAGAGCAAGTTTCTTCATAATATCCTCCAAGATACGCCCCTTTTGTACACAATGCACAGGTTAGGGCACCCAAGACTGTACCTCGTGTTCATGTTTAACCAGCAACCCTGTGCGAATGCAATGGCGGGAAAATCGGCGGTTGCCATCGAAATCGCTTGTGTCGTCAATTTGGCAACACTTCCGGGCCTCGGGCGGCACAATGGCGCTCAAAATGCCGCCAGTCTGAATTTGGTGGCGCAAAAATTCAGCCCAGACAGGTGCTGAACGCAAGCGAATCAAGGGTTTGGTGTTGATTCGCCGCCTGGCTCAGGGGTGAATCATGATCGGGGTGCCGTTTTGCACCATCGAATAGATTTGGCGCATTTCACGGTTCGGAACGGCGATGCAGCCGACGGTCCAATCGTCGATATTCCGGAACGGACGCGGTGTACCGTGAATGAAAATATCCCCGCCGGGGTCCACACCGGCCTCCCGCGCGCGGGCAATATCTTCGGCATTGGGGTAGCTGATCCCGATGGACAGGTAGAAATCGCTGTTGGGGTTGCGACGGTCGATGAAATACTCACCCTCTGGCGTTCGCCCATCGCCATACTCGAATTTGTGGCCCTCCGGCGCGAAGCCAAGCTCAATCTCGTAGCTTTCAAGCACTTCTTCGCGATGGAAAAGCGACATCAGGCGTTCGTTCTTCCACACAACGACCCGCGTCACCTCCGGCCCGTCATATTCGGGGAAGCGCGAACAGGCCGCGACGGGCAACAAAGCGGGAATGGCAAGAAAAGCGCGACGATCCATGGCGACTGCTCGATCTAGGTTTTTCCGCATATATACACGAATCTTGGCTCTGCGCGAGGCTCAGCTTTCCGATTCGGTCGCAAGCAGATGCGACAGGCCTGTCCGATAGTCGGGATAGCGCAGGCTGACGCCCAACTCCGTCTTGATCCGCGTGTTATCGACCTTCTTGGATTCGGCGTAAAAGCTGCGCGCCATGGGGGTCATGTCCGCGTCTTCGAATGGTACCGCCGGGGGCACCGGTAGCCCGAGAAGCTCGGCCGCGTGGGCAATGACGTCCTGCGGTGGGGCCGGGTCATCGTCGCAGACATTGTAAGCGGCCCCAGGATTGGGCCGGTTGATGGAGGCAAGGACCGTTTGCGCAATGTCCTCAACATGGATGCGGCTGAACACCTGGCCTTCCTTGATGATCCGCCGTGCGGTGCCGTTGCGCACTTTGGCAAAGGGCCCGCGCCCGGGCCCGTAAATGCCCGCCAAGCGGAAGAAATGCACCGGCAGGCCATGGTTCTGGTGCAGCGTCATCCAGTCAGCCTCTGCATCGATCCGCGCCTGCCCCCGCTTGGTTGAGGCCTGTAGCGGCGTCTCCTCCGTCACCCAGCCACCGCCATGGTCGCCGTAAACGCCCGTGGTGCTCAGATAGCCTACCCATTTCAGATGCCTTGCCGCGGCAAAGGCCGTGCGAAGGTCTGCCAGAACAGGATCGCGCCCGTTTTGCGGTCCGGCTGAGATCAAGACATGGCTAGCCCATTCGATATGCGCAGCCATATCGGAGCCAGGGAAAAGCAACGGCGTAACGCCATCACGGGCGATTGCCCCCAGCTTGCCCGGTTTGCGTGTGGTTGCACGCACGTCCCACCCACCCGGTAAGGCCAAGGCGATTGCCCGGGACGAGAATCCGTAGCCAAAGATCAGAAGTCTCATGTCAGCCTTTCTACCGCCCAACGCGCCGCGTCAGCGACCGCTGCGTCAGGATCGTCCAGCAAACGGCGCGCGGCGTCTGCCAACGCAGGCTCCCCGGAATTCCCGATGGCGTAAAGCACGTTTCGCACAAAGCGATCCCGCCCGATCCGTTTGATGGGAGAGCCTGAGAAGAGTGCCCGAAACGCGGCATCATCCAGCGTCGCCAGCTCAGCGAGCTTAGGCGATTGCAGCTCAGGCCGTGGCGCGTAGCGCATGTCACGTGCGGTCTGGGCGAATTTGTTCCATGGGCAGATGGCAAGGCAGTCGTCGCAGCCGTAAATGCGATTGCCCATCTTTGCGCGCAAATCCGTTTCCACCGGGCCCTTATGTTCAATCGTCAGGTAAGAAATGCACTTCCGCGCATCCAGTTTGAACGGGGCGGGAAAGGCGTCCGTCGGGCAGATGTCGAGGCACGCGGTGCAGCTGCCGCAATGCTCCGCCTCTGCCGTATCAACGGGCAGCTCCACCGTCGTGAAGATCGCGCCGAGAAAGAACCAATTCCCCAGATCGCGGGCGAGAAGGTTGGTGTGTTTCCCCTGCCAACCCAGCCCCGCCGCTTGCGCCAACGGCTTTTCCATCACCGGGGCAGTGTCGACAAAAACCTTGATCTGCTCACCCGGGGCCTGATCCAACAACCAACGTCCGACACGCTTGAGGCGCTTCTTCACCAGATCATGGTAGTCGCGGTTTTGCGCATAGACGCTGATTGTAGCGCAATCGCGCGCCGCAAGGGCGTCCAGCGGATTACCCTCGGGCGTGTAGGGCTCGGCCAGCATGATAACCGACTTAGCCTCGGGCCACAGCGCATCCGGCGCACCGCGCCAATGCATCCGCTCGGCCATCCAGCCCATCTGTCCATGGTATCCCGCGCTTACGAAATCGGCCAAACGCTCTGCCAGCTCTGGCACGGCGTCTGGCCGGCACACACCCATCTTTGCAAATCCGGCCTCAAGGGCCTCCGCACGCAGGGCGTCTTTCAGGTCACTCAAAAGTCGAGGTCGGCGTAATGCGCCGGTTGTGGGAACCCAAAGATCTGGTCCGCAAGGATCGACCGGAACGCCGGCCGCGATTTCACCTTCGCATACCAATCCTTGACCGGCGCGCTCAGGCTCCAATCCACGTCCGAGATATAGTCGAGGCACGACAGCTGCGCAGCGGCCGCGAAATCGGCCATTGTCATCTGGTCCCCCGCCAGCCAGCGGCGATGATCCAGAAGCCAGTCCATGTACTTGATGTGGAATTTCACGTTGGTTGCGCCCGCTTTGACGTTGCGCCCGTCCGGGTAGCCTGACCGCATCAGCTTCTTGTGCACCCGTTCATGCACAAGATTGACGGTCACTTCCTTGTGGAACTTATCGTCAAACCAGGCAATCAGCCGCCGCACTTCGGCCCGTTGGGCGGGGTCCCGCGGCAAAAGCGCAGGGTCCGGCACCGTTTCTTCCAGATATTCGCAGATCGCCTGACTGTCGCTCAACATCATGCCGTCGATCTTCAGCACCGGAACCTTGCCCGCCGGATTGCGGCGCAGGAATTCGGTTGTGGGTTCCCAATACGTCTCTTCGACGAGCTCCACCTCGATCTTCTTCTCGGCCAGCACAAGCCGGACCTTCCGGCAAAACGGAGAAAGGGGGAAATGATAGAGGCGGTTCATTCAGCTGCTCGGTCTGGTGTTCGTGTTCTTTGGCGGCTTGGATCGGAAAAATCAATTCGCAAAGCAATCATCCCGCCCATCGGCGCGGATCGTTGCCGCCCCGTTCGCGATGGACCGTGCGCGGCGATCCACGCTGCCCGACGGCGCGCTGGCATTGCGTTGTTGCGGGTTCGGCAGAACGGCCGCCAGAAGGGAGGCCTGGCGCTCGGTCAATTCGGCTGCCGAAACCCCGAAATGATGCTGCGCCGCGGCCTCTGCCCCAAACACACCCGGCGCGAATTCGGCCACGTTAAGGTAAACTTCCAGCACACGCCGCTTGGGCCAGATCAGCTCCATCACCGGGGTAATTGCCGCCTCCAGCGCTTTTCGCACCCAGGATCGGCCATGCCACAAAAACGCATTCTTCACCGTCTGCTGGCTGATGGTCGATCCGCCCCGCGCCGCGCCATCGGCGATGGCATCGCGGATGGCGGACATATCAAACCCCCAATGCAGGCAGAAATTCGCGTCCTCCGCCGCCACAGCGGCCCGCGCCAGATGCGGAGAGATCTCTTCCATCGGAACCCAATCGCGTTCCAATGCCCCGCCCAAGCGCGCGCGCTCTTGCAACATGTAAATGGTCGTTGGCACGGGCACGAAGGCATAAAGCACGATCCACACAAGCATCAGCGCCACGGCCCCCAAAACCCCACGCCAAAGCCAGCGCCGGAACGTCCGTGCCCAACGCCGTGCGCGCGACTCGGTCTTTGTTTTCCTGGTTTTCCGTGTGCGCTTCGCCAACCGGCCCACACTCCCTGCTCATCTTTGTTCCGCTAAATATGCCCGCCGGAGGCTCCCGCACCAGCCCCGCGCGAAACATCCGCTTGAAGGCGCGACCTTACCGCCGCACTTTGCGGCCATGTCACATGGTTACGAATCCGGCCGCCTGAACCTGCCCTTCGTGGGCATCGCCACCTTTGGCAAATACGAATACGTTCCCGATTGGTCCAAGATTGACGCGGATGTCGCTGTCCTTGGCGCGCCCTTTGATTTCGGCACGCAATGGCGGGCCGGTGCGCGGTTTGGGCCGCGCGGCATTCGCGAAGCGTCGACACTATTCGCCTTTGGTCATGCCGGGGCCTACGACCATGAAGATGACGTCACCTATCTTGGGCCTGGTACGAAGATCGTCGATATGGGTGATGCCGACATCATCCATACGGATACCGAGGCCTCCCACGCGAATATCGAGAAGGGTTTGCGCGCTGCGCTGGCCGCCGGTGCCATGCCAGTCACGCTTGGCGGTGATCACTCGATCAATATCCCCTGCATCCGCGCCTTTGCAGATCGTGGCCCGATCCACGTCGTGCAGATCGACGCGCATCTCGACTTTGTCGATGAACGTCACGGCGTCCGCCACGGCCACGGCAACCCAATGCGCCGCGCAGCCGAGCAGGATCACGTCACGGGTCTCAGCCAGTTCGGCATTCGCAACGTGAGCTCCACCGCCAAGGAAGGATATGACGACGCCCGCAGCTTCGGGTCCGACATTCAATCCGTCCGCCAGATTCGCGCCATGGGGGCCGAGGCCGCTGCGGCCCGCGTGCCACAGGACGTTGACCTCTACATCACGATCGACATCGACGGCTTCGACCCATCCATCGCACCGGGTACCGGCACGCCGTCACACGGCGGGTTCCTTTACTATGAGGTGCTGGAATTCCTCGCCATCCTGGCCAAGCGAGGCCGGATCGTCGGCGTGGACCTAGTGGAGGTTGCGCCGGATTATGACCGCGACGGAACAACCGCGATCCTTGCCGCGCAGCTTTTGTTGAACCTAATCGGCCGCATCCTGCACGCCAGATCGTAGACCTGGCCTAGACCCGGCGACACCTTAATTGACGTAATCCGGGTCCTCGCGGTCCAGCACGGTTCTGATCCCGCGCAGCAGGTCTGCATCGGCGCCGTGGTCTTCATCGAGCTGCTGCGCCGTGCGTTCCGCGACCTCTTCCGGCAACACCCGCAATGTGCGACCGGTCTGAAGTGCCAAGATGTAGTTCCGCGCCGCGCGCTCAAAATAATACATCCGCATGAAGGTCTCGGCGACCGTCTCACCAATGAACAGCACGCCATGATTGCCCATGATCATCGTCCGCACGCTTGGGTCTTGGAACATCTGGGCGCAGCGCGTGCCTTCATCCTCCAACGCCAGCCCGCCATATCCCTCATCCACCACCTGCCGGTTGTGGAACATGGCCGAGTTCTGATCGATCGCCGGAAGCCGCGAGTCCGCCAGCGACGCAAGCACCGTTGCGTAGGTCGAATGCACATGCATGGCACAGCGTGCGTGCGGGACGTGGCGGTGCAAAGACCCATGCAGGCCCCAGGCCGTCTGGTCGGGCGCGTCGTTGCCCTTGGCGCTTTCCGGGTCGTCCGCATCCACAACCCACAGGTCTGACGCCTTGATGGCGCTGAAATGCTTCTTGGGGTTGATCAGGAATTCGGTGCCCGCATCATTTACCGCCAACGAGAAATGATTGGCCACGCCCTCATGCATGTCTTCGCGCGCGGTCCAGCGAAAGGCGGCGGCCATATCGGCCCGGGCTTCTGCATGATCCATGTCCATCGTCCCCATTGTTTCGTGCGATTGTTGCGCGGACGCTAACGACGATCCAACGCGCTGCGCAATCGTCAATCCGTGCGCAACCGTTGTTGCGTTGCCTTCAACGATCCGCGGAATAATCCCGCTTTGGTCTAACCCGCATCCCATTTGCGCCCCATTTCACCGCCATCAACAGGGTCAGAGCAGTCAACAGTAGGCCCGGTATGGATCGTTTAACGGAAATGGAAGCCTTTGCTACGGTAGTAGACCAAGGTGGCTTCACGGATGCAGCCAAGAAGATGGGGATCTCGAAATCCGCCGTCTCGAAACATGTCTCTTCGCTAGAGGCACGTCTTGGTGCGCGTCTTCTCAATCGCACGACCCGCCGCGTTTCACCGACTGAAATTGGTCTTGCCTACTACGACCGCGCTCGCCGCGTCCTGAACGACGCAGGTGAGGCCGACGCGCTCGTCACCGCCATGCAATCTGCGCCGTCCGGCACGCTGCGCGTGTCCATTGCGACAGACTTTGGCGTGAACCACGTCTCGCCCATCCTTGGCGAATTCCTGCACAATTACCCCGACATCACCGTCAACATGGTTCTGAACAACCGTTATGTTGAGCTGATCTCGGAAGGTTTCGATATGGCCATCCGCGTGGGGGAGCTAGAAGACAGCTCGCTCATGGCCCGTAAAATCTGCGAAACGCAGCGCCGCATGATCGCAGCACCCAGCTATTTCAAGGAATACGGTCGCCCGGATCGCATCGATGATCTGAATGAACACAAGCTTTTGCACTACTCGAACTCGTCCACTGGCAATGTGTGGAAGCTGACGGCCCCCTCGGGTGAGCTGCGCCAAGTGCGCACCGCCGGTTGGCTGACCGTAAATGACGGGCAAAGCCTGCTGAACGCCGCGATCGGCGGTCTTGGCATCGCCTACCTGCCCTCATTCCTTTACGCCGATCCGATGCGTGACGGTCTCCTAGAGGATGCCATGCCCGACCTGCCGGTCGACGTCCAAGGCGTCTATGCCGTCTATCCCCCTGGTCGCTACATCCAGCCCAAGGTTCGCGCCTTCATCGACTATCTTGTCGAGAGCTTCCGCGACAAAGGCCCGACCGACTGGTAATCTGAACCGTTTTTCTCTTGCCGTGCCTGTATCGTCCCTGCCGACGATACGTGCCTAACTTGTCCCGGGTTGATGCTTGCATCACCCGGGCTTTTTTTGTTTGCGATCTGGGTGTGTTGGAACATAATGCGAACAAACCGGAGGGTCGAATGAAAAGTTTAGAACAGTATAAGGCTCTATCTGGCACATTAGAGCCTGTATTTTCCTTGGAAGTGCAGACCGTCCCTGAGGACACCGATCGCATTCTGGATGCGGTGATGGAAGTGCATCCCCTCAGCTTCGGGCGGTATCAGCGCAATGCCAGCATCTCGGCTGTCGGGCGCGGAACCGCGCAGCCTGAGCAGGGGTCGACCACCACCACCCATGTCGAGGGGTTCACAGCCGGCAGCACCGAGACCTACCCGATGGTCGAGTTAAAAATCTCCATCGAGCGCGACCTGACGAAACTGGCTGCCGTGATGGACGCGATTATTGCCGTGCACCACTATGAAGAGCCGGTGATATTTGTGCGCGAAGATTGGGCCAGCCGCGCGGCCTATGATCCCAACAGCAACAATCCACATCGATGGTGGAACAATGGGAAGGGCCTGCCGGATCGTCTGGATTAACCGGGATCCGCCAAGACGACTTCAACACGGCGATTGGCTTCACGTCCCTCAGACGTCGTGTTCGATGCGCGGGGTGAAAGGTAGCCAATCCCCTCCGCCTCAATCTGCGCAGGGTTTGCACCCAACTGACTGATCAGGAACCGCCGTACAGCATCCGCGCGTGCTTGCGACAGTGAGATATTGCCAGAAAGCGACCCGCTTGCATCCGTGTGCCCAACCAGAACAACGCTGCGCGCAGGGTTGGCCTCAAGGAAGGCCGCCAAAGCGATGAGGGAAGGGTATGTCTCTCCCGAAAGCTGCGAGGCGCCCGTTGCAAAGCGCAGATCGTCAAGGGGGGCTGACCCGATGCTGGTCAGCATCCCCACCAGATCGCTGGGGTCCATTTGCGGGGTCAATGGTGCGTCCGCCGCATCCGGCGACCGACTGGATAGAACCACAGGGTTGGTCTCGACCACTTCGGCCGGCATGACGCGCGCCATGTGGACAAAACTTGTGGAACCACCTTGGCTGATCATTAGCGCCACCTGCTCCGCGCCCGTCTCACGCTCGATACTGGCAACCAGGTATTGAAAGTTCCCCAGATCGACATGCATCTCAGGCGCTTGACCAACGGGCACAGCATGGCGGAAATCGAACCCGCCACACGCCGCGGCAAAGCAGGTAAACGTCACCTCATAGTTTTGCGCCGCGAGCTGTTCATTGACGCTGCGCAGGATCGAAGCGGTCGAAACGCCTTCGCCGTTGATCTGCCAGATCAGCGTCTGCACCATTCCATCCGCCAGTGCCAAAGGCACTTGACCATTGTCGAACGGACCGGTGGCAATCGGATGCTGCCCTTGCGCGGGCCCAGTGCTTAGCACCAATTCTGCCTCGCCCGGAAACGCAAGGTCCAACGCCGAAGCGCCAGACGACGCGCACAAAGCGGCCAGGCATAGCGCTGCCATGCCGCCTCCTTTGCGCACGCCTTGTAATCTCACTGGGTCGGTCCGCCTGTCTTTTCCCGGTAGCAATATGTTCCCACAGCTTTCAGGCCCAAGGAAGCATAAAGCTTTTGCGCCCCACTGTTTTGCTGCGTCACTAACACAGAAAACCACGCTGCACCCTCTTTTTGTGCCCAATCTGCCGCTGCGCGCATCATCGTGCTGGCCAATCCGGCCCGCCGCGCAGTTGGGGCGATCTCCAGCGCGTGCAACATAGCAACAGTGCCATTCACGCCCACAAAGGCCGCGCCTGCGGGTTTGTCATTAACGCGCCCGAAAAGGGCGGTCTTGGGGAATTGCGCCCGATCCATCACCGCAAGGCGCGCCGCGTCGATGCCACCGGCCTCCCAAATCTCGGTTTGGATGGCCAGTGGCGGCCAGATTGTGAAGGCGGTGACGGGTGGGGGCGGGGCAGCCAGATCGGCGGAGCGGATGACAAGGATGTCCGTATGATCCCGCGCGATGTAGCCGCGCTGATCAAGGGAATTGCTCAGGCCATCCTGATGGTCGAGCACTTGGAACAGCGGCGCGCGCCCCTGCGCCTGCATGGCAGATTCCGCGGCATCCAATCCCTCCCCGCTTGTGTCCCGCGCACTTGGGTCTTTCAGCCGCGCTGCGCTGACGCGATTGCCACCAGCATCCGGGGCGGGGACGACAAAGGGGCCAACCGACTGGGTCGCGCTTGGCGGCCAGGACGTTGCAACCGTGGCGAAGATGTCTGCGCCGGTCATGCCGCTTCCGGGAACAAGCCCCGCAGCTTGCCCATAACAACCGCAACCGCGTCGCTGTCCTGACTGCGCACCACAACGTTCGAGCCATATTTCCCATTGCTGCTTTGGAAGGGGTACGACCCGATGGAAACCTCGGGATGCGCCTCCGCCAAGTGCCCCAAGGGGGCCGCAATATCACCCTCGCCGCGTTCAACTCGCAAACTGTCCGAGATCATCGGCGCCCCGCCCGTCAAAGTCGGCAGTACCCCTGCCAGCATGGCCTCAAATATCTTCGGCACGCCCGCCATAACGTGCACATTGCCAAGGGTGAAACCGGGTGCTGCGCTGACCGGATTGTCGATCAAATCCGCGCCGTCGGGAATCCGCGCCATGCGCAGGCGTGCCTCATTCAGCTCCTGCCCCGACCGGTCGTAATGCGCTTGCAGGATCGCACGTGCATCGTCGCGGATGCCGCAAGCGGCGCCCATCGCATCGGCCACGGCTTCGGCAGTGATGTCGTCATGGGTCGGCCCGATGCCGCCAGACGTGAAGACGTGGTCATAAACCTCCGCCATCTCACGCACTTGGCGCACGATGGTCGCGTGATCATCGCTGATCATCCGCGCCTCTTGCAGGGCGATGCCATGCTCGGTCAGCGCTTTGGCCAGATGGTTCATGTTGCTGTCGCGCGTGCGCCCCGACAGGATCTCATCCCCGATCACAAGCATCGCGGCGGTTGGGTTGGACATGCGCGGGCCTCCTTGGACATCAGCCTCGCACGGTATAGGTCGCGCCCCATGATCTTTCCAACCCCACTTGTCCCCGCCCGCCTGATCCGCCGCTACAAACGCTTCCTCGCCGATTGCGTGCTGGAGGATGGAACGGATGTCACCGCCCACTGCCCCAATCCCGGCTCCATGATGGGCCTGAAGGACGATGGCGCGCGCATCTGGCTACTGCCCAACGATGACCCGAAGAAGAAGCTGAAATACGGCTGGCGGTTGGTTGAGCTTCCGGGTGGCCACTACGCTGGGATCGACGCGGGTTTGCCAAACCGGCTGGTGAAGGATGCCCTCGCTGAAGGTCAGATCAAGGCTCTAACCGGCTATTCAGAGACAAAACCAGAGCAACGTTATGGGTCCGAGAACAGCCGCATCGACTTCCTGCTGAGCGAGCCTGCACGCCCAGATGCCTATGTCGAAGTCAAGAATTGCCATCTCCGCCGTGACGGCGATTGGGCCGAGTTCCCCGATTGCGTCACAGAACGTGGGGCGAAGCACCTGCGCGAACTGACGGCCATCGCTCAACAGGGCGGTCGCGCTGTCATGCTTTACGTCGTGCAACGCACCGATTGCGCCCGCTTTCGCCTCGCCCCCGATCTTGACCCCGGCTATGCCAAAGCCTTCGACGCCGCGCGCGATGCGGGCGTCGAGGTTCTGTGCCACGGCACTGAAATCTCCCCCAACGGCATCCGATTGACCGGCCCGCTGCCCGTTGACCCGAACCCCCAGGCCCTGTCATAGGGCCGTCACTGGCAATTCGCTGCGAGCCACCCTAAATTATAGGCGCTTCGGATCGGAGAACACCCGTGGACGATTTCAAAGGCCGCCTCACCAAAGACGGCATCCGCATTCACCAACCAGACGACTTCGCCGGGATGCACCGGGCGGGGGCGCTTGCGGCTGACATCCTCGACAGGATCGCGCCGTTAGTGGTCCCCGGCGTCACGACAGGTGCGCTCGATGCCCAGATTGAGGCTTGGGTGACTGAGGCCGAAGCGACCTCCGCCACCATCGGTTATCGCGGCTATCAGCACGCCTCCTGCATCAGCATCAACCACGTCGTCTGCCATGGCATCCCGAGCGAGAAGAAGCTCAAGGACGGCGACATCGTGAACATCGACGTCACCGTGATCGTTGATGGCTGGTTTGGCGACACTTCCCGCATGTTCGTCGCCGGAAACCTGCCTCGGAAAGCCGAGCGTTTGATCCAAGTGACGCATGATGCGCTGTTCAAAGGCATTGAGGCGGTGAAGCCGGGCAAGACGTTCGGTGATATCGGCTACGCGATCCAATCTTTCGTCGAATCCAAGCGCATGTCCGTTGTTCGCGATTTCTGCGGCCATGGGCTGGGTCAGGTGTTCCACGCCCCGCCCAATGTCCTGCACTACGGCCGTCCCGGAACGGGCCCCGTGCTGGAAGAGGGCATGTTCTTCACGATTGAGCCGATGGTGAATCTCGGACGGCCCGAAACCAAGGTCCTCTCCGACGACTGGACCGCCGTGACCCGTGACAAAAGCCTCAGCGCGCAGTTCGAGCATTCCATCGGCGTGACCGCAGACGGGGCCGAGATCTTTACGTTGTCGCCCGCGGGGAAATTCCACCCAACCTGGGGCTAAAAGCTGCAGGTTTCCCGCCTTTGACCGCGATATAGCATTTCGCCTAGCCTTCTCCGGCAATCACCGGAGTTTCCCTTCATGCGCATTCTTCCATTTATGCTTGGCCTCATTCTGGCCGGTCCTGCTTTTGCTCAAACCGAACCAGTCCCGGGTTTTCTGGGCGACGCCTATTTTGAGCCCTCCAATTTCACGTTGTCCGACACCTACACGTTCGATGAAGACTTCGCCGAAGAACATGACGTTGTCGTGCCCGTACCGTTCCGGCTAAGCATTCCGCGCCGCGACGGGATTGAGGTGCAGACGGCGCTTCTGCCCGACGGAGGGGCCTTTGTGGGCTTCACCTTCACCAGCGAGCCAACGGATGGATTTGACTCGTTGTTTCTTGAGGTGATGCAGGTCACAGACGCGACGATCCCCTTGATGGCGGAAGAAGCCGATCCGTCGCAGGCTCGGGTTCAAGTTGCAGCTGGCCTGCTCGAGAATGATTTCTGGGGCGCCAATTTCGCCGCCGCACCCGAGGCCCGCATTCTGGCCGTGGAAGAGATCGAACTTGGAACTGTGCCCAATGCCGTGCAGCTTATCGGCGCCTACTATGATCCCGAATTCGATGATCAGATGATGGTCCGCGCCGTGATCCTGCCGCACCCGGATCAACCCGAGAGCCTTTTGATCCTGAACCAGATCAATCTCGATGTGATCCCTGTCCGCGATGGTGAAACCCTTGCCGCAACAACATCCGGGCGCATTCTGGAAGAGTTTGAGTATCGGTAAGGCAACAGCCGGAGCGAATTGAAAATCTGCCTTCTATGAACGGCTCTGGGCTGCGCCATACTTCCGTCAAACGACACGGCTAGGCGATTGCTATGGGCATCCTTCGATCAATCATCTCGCATCTTGAAACCCCACGCGAAGACCGTCCTCTGGGTTCCGGCTGGCTCAGCGGATCCCTCGCGCTCTTGGCCGGCCTTGCGGGCCTTCTGATCGTGCTGCTGCGCTGGTACCCCGAAACGTTCAGCTACCCCGAAATCGCCTTCATCCACCAAAACGGGATCATGACCGTCGTGATGCGCTTCCTGCTCTTGTCAGGCTACGCGCTGGCGCTTCTGTCGCTGATCATCGGGCGACGCAAATCGCTGGGATGGGCCGCTTTGGCCGTCACGGTTGTTGCCAGCCTCATGGCCACGACGCAGCCCGATACCGCAGGCGCGCCACCCCAAAGCCTCTACTTCGGGCTGGACTATTTCATCATCAACGTGTTGGTCGTGGGCTTCCTCTTCGTGCCCCTTGAACGCTTCTTCCCGGCAAGGTCCGAGCAAACCGTCTTCCGCCCCGAATGGCAGGAAGACATGTTTTACTACCTCATCTCGTCGATGTTCGTGCAGGTCCTAGGTTTCATAACGCTGGCCCCCGCCAACTACGTGAACGCCAACATCGACCTCGATGCCACCCGCGCGTGGATCGCCTCCATGCCCTTCTGGGTGCAGGTGCTGGTCATCATGGCCGCCACGGATTTTGTGCAATACTGGGTCCACCGCGCCTTTCACACGTTCCCGTTTCTGTGGAATTTCCACGCCATCCACCATTCCACGAAAAAGATGGATTGGTTGGCCGGCGCACGGATGCATTTCATCGAAATCGCAATTCTGCGCAGCCTGACCGCCGTGCCGATGTTCACCCTCGGCTTCATGCCCGAGGCGATCCAGGCCTATCTGCTGATCGTCTATTTCTCGTCCAGCTTCATCCACGCCAATATCGGTTGGAAGATGGGTTTTCTGGAACGCTTCATTGTGACCCCACGATTTCACCACTGGCACCACGGCTCCGACCGCGCGGCCATCGACATCAACTATTCCAGCCATTTCCCGATCTACGATTGGCTCTTCGGCACGCACCATCTGCCCGACAAAGGCGAATGGCCCGAGCAATACGGCGTCGTTGGTGATACCGTTCCCCGCGGGTACTGGAAGCAATTCATGTATCCCTTCTCCTCCAAATTCCGGCGCGAACCCACACCGCCGCCCGGCGAATAACGCTTCGTTAACCAATTCGCGGCAGGCTGCGCAGCATGTCTGACCAATCCGCCTTTTCCTTTGAAGAAGCCTCGCCCCAATTCATGAAGGCCATGCCTGTGCGCAAGGCGGCTGGCCCGTCCAAGGGGGCCGAAGATCACCGCCTCAAACATCGCGACCGTCTGCGTGCCCGCTTCACCGAAGGTGGGCCCGATGCCGTGCCGGATTATGAGCTCCTGGAAATGGTCCTCTACGGCGCGATCCTGCGCGGCGACACCAAGCCGCTCGCCAAACGCCTCATCGCCCATTTCGGCGATCTGAACCGCGTCCTCGCCGCCGCGCCCTCCCGCTTGAAAGAGGTGGACGGTGTCGGCGACAAGGTCGTTTTCCAGCTGAAGCTGATCGAAGCCGTGGGTCACCGCATGGCCCGCGCCAAGGTCATGCAAAAGCCGATCCTCAGCTCATGGGACGCGCTGCTGGAATATTGTCAAACGGCCATGGCCCATCGCGATATCGAACAATTCCGCGTCCTCTACCTCGACCGCAAGAATGTCCTGATCGCGGATGAGGCGCAGGCCGAAGGCACCGTTGATCACGTGCCGGTCTACCCGCGCGAGGTCGTCAAACGTGCGCTGGAGCTCAACGCCACCGCGCTCATCCTTGTCCACAACCATCCCTCCGGCGACCCGACCCCGAGCCAGTCGGATATCGAGATGACATTTGCCATTCGCGACGCAGCTGAGATCTTCAACATCACAATTCACGACCACCTGGTCATCGGCAAAGCGCGCGAGCTCAGCTTCCGGTCGGAAGGTTATCTTTGACCTGACGCCGTCACCCGCGCCCCCAAAGGTCCAGATTATGCGCGTCCTGCCCATCTTTGTTCCATGAAAATGCATTTTTTGGACCGGCTGATCACAAACAGGGCAACGCTCGCTATCCGATTGTAGTGGTTCAACCTTCCCAAGTGGGCGCGCGAGGGGGCTTGCCCCCTCGCCCCCGGCGACCGCGAAGCGGGCGCAACCTCTAGTCCAGCCACACCTCGACCCGTCGGTTCACGGCTCGCCCCCAATCCGTGTCATCACAGGCCATTGGCATCGCCTCGCCAAAGCCGTGGGTCACAAGCTCCACCCTGTCAGGTGCCGCAGCACCAGAGGCTGCCAGAAACGTATCGCGCACCACCCCCGCCCGTCGCAGCGACAGGCGCGCGTTGACATTCGCCGGTCCGTCCCCGTCCGAGAACCCGGCAAAGATCAATCGCCTCCCATCGAAGACCCCGCGTTCCACCGCCATGGCCAGCCGCGCAACCGATGCCCGCGATTGGATGTCGAGCGCCGTCCCGCCCGGATTGAAGCGCAGCGTGGTCGACAGCCGTTCCGCCGTACCAAGCACCTCGATCATCTGCTGCAAATCCTCCAGCGCCACATCCTCGCCCCCCGCGCGGATCGCACTGGCCAGGCGTTCGCCCTGCAAGGCCAGGGGCGTGCGCGTCAGCAGCTGGTCAACGAAGCCCGCATCGCGCACGCGACGCTCGGCCTCCTCCGTCTCCGTGAAGGCCAGGAACTGCCGCACCAAAAGCGGAAGGCGTTGGGGCGCAAGATACATGTAGACCGGCGCGGTCAGCGGATAATCCTCTGCCTTTACTGCATCGCCGGTGGCGCTTTGGGCAAAACCGCAAGCGCCGGACAAGGGCAGGGCGCGGGCAGGCCCAATCCCGGATCGCGCCGTAACGCCCACCGCATAGGCGTCACCCGCCACAGCCTCCGCCAAAGCGGCCGCACTTTCGTGGCGCACGATGTTGGCCGACAGCCCCGCATCCGAGGGCAACAAGACGCGCGCGGAAAAGGCCTGCGCAAGCCCGAGCCCGGGCGCCAACAGGTGCAAGGCGACCGGCGCGTCTGGCCCACCAAGGTCCTGCCAATTCACCACCTCGCCCGAGAAGAGCTGCGCGATCTGTGGCAGGGTCAGGCTGTCCAACGGGTTCTCGGGCGACACCACGGGCACCAGCGCGTCCAGCGCCAAAACGCGCACGCGGTCGTCCAATGGCGGGTCGTCAGGGCTCGCGGCCTCAGCCGCGCGTAGTTCCGCGGCGGAGGGTTCGCGTAAGGCCAGCGCAATGTCCGCCTCCCCGTTCAGCAAGGCCAGAAATCCATCGTCGGTGGTGCCCGGAACAACCGTGAAGCGCGCCGCCGGGGATCCGTCCTCGCGGCGCAAGACGTAGGTGGGGCCGAAATCTCCGGCCAGTTCAATGGTCATCCCCTGCGCGTCCGCGAAGGCCTCCAACAACGCCGGCAACAAGCCCTCTGCGACCGTTGCCGCCCCCGCAATCCGTGCCTCCGCCACGAAGGTTCCTAGATCAGGGCATCCCGGCCCGGCGCACGAGACACCCTCCGCCGCAACTGTCAGCGCGCCGTAGACTGTCTCCAGCCGGTAGAACGCCCCGTCATAGGAAATCAGGTTGCCCTCAAGTTCCACGGTCCCGTCGAGCGAGCGCAATTCGACGTCCTGCGCCGCCGCGATACAGCCGAAAAAGGAAAGGGCGGCCCCGATGGCCGCCCCGATCCGGTATCCCATGGGACATCCCGCAAACTGACCTCAATTCGAGGCGAGTCTCAGGTCGTCGAGAAGGTTTTGCAAGACCAGAACGTCGCCAATCGCGTCGCAGCCCGGCACCGTGAAGGTCAGCTCGGTGATATCCACCGGGCCTGCGCCTTCCGTGCGTAAGGTTCGCGCCAGAACACTGGCCGCACAATTGTTCGCCGTGATCGGTGCATCAATCGACAGGCGCACCGAGTCGCCCTCGCGCAGCGTCGCGCGGGGCAAGGTGTAGACTTGGGCAAAGCTGTCGCCGACGATCACCTGGGTCAGGAACCCACCATCACCCGCCACGGCGGCTTCGGCATTGGCTGGGGCGTCTTGCCAGACATGGCCGTCGCCCCCGAATTCCGCCCCAAATTCCATGGCGTGAAGTTCAAGGCCCATATCGCCCCGCCAAGTCAGGCCGATCCGGTCGAATTCCAACAGGTCAGGCAGGCCGACCAGCACAGTTTCCTCTACCCCATCGTCAAATGTGGCCGAGAAAAAGGCGGGTGTCTCGAAAGCGAGGATATCCAGCGTCAAAAGGCCAAGCGCGTCGGTTTCCGCTTCAAACATCATGCCGGAATGCATGACCTGAACCACTGCTTCTGTCCGGCACGGGGCCATGAGATCCAGGGCAACCATCGCCGCCGGCATGGCCGTTGCACTCAACGAGATATCGCAGGGCAGGCCGAGGTCGCTCACCTCGGTGGGTGCGGCAACAACGAGCGCCTCTGGCGCATTGTCAAATGTCGCGGGAACCACCATGGCTTCGGGCGCGACCGGCTCTGCCGCCATGGGCAAACGCACATCCGCATGGGTCGCAATAACGGGAAGTTCCGGCGTCAGCGAATGCACCGCTCGCGAATCCGACGTCAGCGTCTGCTCTTCACCGATGTCGGCACCCGATCCACTGGCGTTGCCGATCAATCCGCTGTCCATCGCATAAAGAACGCCGCCCGACGCAAGCACGCAAATTGCGGCGCCTCGGATGACCAATGTATTCAACATATCCCACACTCCACATAGTCTTACCCGCGGGCACGATGGGGTGGGATTCGGGCCGCATTAAGCCTCAAAACGTGGGAAATAAGGGCGAGATCGCGTCACGTTCCGCAATTTCGCCCCAATCGGTCTAGCTCAGCCGTCCGTGGCAATGCTTGAATTTTTTGCCCGATCCGCAGGGGCACGCATCGTTCCGCCCCGGGCTGCCCCAGCTGTTCGGATCGTCTTCCACGAAGCCTTCGACAGCATTGGGAAAGCCTGCAGCGCGCGCCTCGGCCACCGGGTCGGCGGCCGCAACACCTGCGGCACCCGCAGCCCCGGCACCCGCCGCAGCACCGCCGCCATCGGCGGTTGCACCGGCCATCTGCTGTTGCGCGGCTTCCTGTTGCTGGCGCAACTGCGCCATCAGCGCCTCTTGCTGTTCCGGGGTCAGCGGCTGAATGCGCGCCAGCTTTTCGGTCACATCGGCCCGCAAGCCATCCAGCATCGCCTCGAACATCTGGAAACCGTCGGTCTTGTATTCATTCAGCGGATCACGCTGCGCATAGCCCCGGAACCCAACGACCGAGCGCAGGTGCTCCAACGACAGAAGATGCTCCTGCCATTTCTGGTCGATGGTCTGGAGCAGTACCTGCTTTTCGATGTTGCGCATCTGCTCAGGGCCGAACTGCGCGGCTTTGGAGGCCATGTATTCGTCCGCCGCCTTCTCCAGCCGCTCCAGCGCAACCTCCTGGTCAACGCCGTCCTCGTTGGCCCAGGTTTCAATCGGCAGATCGACGCCCAGAACCTTCTGCGCGCTTTCCTTCAGCCCGTCGACGTCCCACTGATCGGCGTAGGTCTTGGGCGGCATGTAGGTGTCGACCATGTCCTCGATCACTTGGTCACGCATATCCTTGGCGACCTCGGCGATGTCCTCCGCGCTCATGATATCGCGGCGCTGGCCGAACACGACTTTCCGCTGATCGTTCATCACATCGTCGAATTTCAGCAACTGCTTGCGGATGTCGAAGTTGCGCCCCTCGACCTTCGCCTGCGCGCGCTCCAGCGACTTGTTCACCCAAGGGTGCACGATCGCCTCGCCTTCCTGCATGCCGAGCGTGTTGAGCATCTTGTCCAACCGCTCGGACCCGAAGATGCGCATCAGGTCATCTTCCAGGGACAGGAAGAAGCTCGACTTGCCCGGATCACCCTGACGGCCAGAGCGTCCGCGCAGCTGGTTGTCGATGCGGCGGCTTTCGTGCCGCTCGGTGGCCAGAACATAAAGGCCCCCAGCATCCTTCACGGCTTGTTCATCCGCCTCATGCTGCGCCTCGATCCGCGCACGGATTTCTTCGGGGTCGCCATCGGGATCAGCGGCAATCGCTTCCATGATCTTGAACTCGACATTGCCGCCCAGTTTGATGTCGGTGCCGCGCCCGGCCATGTTCGTGGCAATCGTCACGGCGCCCAGCTTACCCGCATCGGCGACGATCTGCGCCTCCTGCTCGTGCTGGCGCGCGTTGAGGATGTTGAACGGCAAGCCCGCCTTTTCCAGCATCTGCCCCAGCATCTCGGATTTCTCGATGGAGGTTGTGCCAACAAGCACCGGCTGACCGCGTTCATGGGCGTCGGCAATCGCCTTCACGATGGCCTCATACTTCTCGCGCGCAGTGCGGTAGACGGCATCGTCTTCATCGATCCGGGCGATTTCACGGTTCGTGGGGATCTCCACCACACCCAACCCGTAGATCGAGGCGAATTCCTCGGCCTCGGTCGCCGCGGTGCCGGTCATACCGCCCAGCTTGTTGTAGAGGCGGAAGTAGTTCTGGAACGTCACACTCGCCAGGGTCACGTTCTCGGGCTGGATCTTGCAGCCCTCCTTCGCCTCAATCGCCTGGTGCAGGCCCTCGCTCATGCGGCGGCCCGGCATCATCCGGCCGGTGAATTCGTCGACCAGAACAACCTCACCATCGCGGACGATATATTCCTTGTCCTTGGTGAACACTTTGTGGGCGCGCAGCGCGTTGGTGACGTGGTGCACGATGGACGTGCTTTCCGGGTCATAAAGGGACTGCCCCTCGGGCAGGATGCCCTCCTGGTGCAGGATCTCTTCCAGGAAATCGTTGCCCTCATCGGTGAAGGTCGCCTGGCGCGTCTTTTCATCCAGCGTGAAATGCTGGTCTTCAACATGCGGGATGATCTTGTCGATGCTGACATACAGGTCAGACTTGTCCTGCGTCGGGCCCGAAATGATCAGCGGCGTCCGCGCCTCGTCGATCAGGATCGAGTCGACCTCGTCCACAATCGCGAAGTTGTGGCCGCGCTGCGCCATCTGGTCGATCGATCCACGCATGTTGTCGCGCAGGTAGTCGAACCCAAGCTCGTTGTTCGTCGCATAGGTGATATCGCAGGCATAAGCTTGCTTCTTCTCACCATCGGGCTGGCGCGGATAAACCACGCCCGTGGTCATGCCGAGCGCCGTGAACACCTTGCCCATCCACTCGCTGTCCCGCTTGGCGAGGTAGTCGTTCACCGTCACAACGTGCACGCCTTCGCCTGTCAGGGCGTTCAGGTAGGCCGCGAAGGTCGCCACAAGCGTCTTGCCCTCACCTGTTTTCATTTCGGCGATGTTGCCCTGATGGATGAACAGCGCGCCAATCAGCTGCACATCAAAGGCGCGCAGGCCAAGGGCGCGCTTGGCGGCCTCACGGCAATTGGCGAACGCTTCGGGCAGCAGGTCATCCAGACTTTCGCCATTCTGCGCGCGGTTGCGGAACTCTGCTGTCTTTGCGACGATTTCCGTGTCGCTCAGACGCTCGAAATCGGATTCCAGCGCGTTGATCTTGTCTATGACGGAACGGACGGCTTTCACCTTGCGGTCGTTTGGCGATCCAAACACCTTCTTCGCCAGCTTTCCGAACATATCTCAACCTCTTCTCGGACCACGCTTCGGCGGCCCATCGCATCTGAACATATCGTGTGGGTGTCGTGGGTTGTTCGGCCCATCGCGGCGGTCTACATCTTCCGCCAACGGCCAAGGCCCCGAGATGAACCCATCAGCGAGATAAGGGTCGGCCCGATGATAGTCAACGTAAGGCGATCCCGCGGTTTCGCGGCTTTGCCCCCAACAAGGATTTTCCCGATGAAACGCTTTCTGATGTCCGGCGCCATGGCGCTCGCCCTGGCCGCCCCTGCTTTTGCCGACGGCCATGTGAATGGGGAGACCGTGCTGGCGACCGTCAATGGTGAGGCGATCACCGTCGGCCACCTGATCGCGATGCGCCAGATGCTGCCCGCCGAATACCAGACCCTGCCCGATGAGGTGCTCTTTGACGGCATGCTGGAGCAGTTGATCCAGCAACAGGTTCTCGCCGAAGCGGCCGAGGCGTCCGAAATCAGCCGCGAGATGCAGTTGGGCCTCGAGAATGAGCGACGCGCCTTCCTCGCCGCCATGTACATGGACGATGTCGCCATGGCCGAACTGACCGAAGAAGAGCTTCAGGCAGAATATGACGCCATCTACGGCTCGGCCGAGCCGACCGTTGAATACAATGCCGCCCACATCCTTCTGGAAACCGAGGAAGAGGCGCAGGCCATTATCGACCAACTCGCCGAAGGTGCGGATTTCGCGGAACTCGCCGCCGAGAACTCCATCGGGCCGTCCGGCCCCAATGGTGGCGCGCTGGGTTGGTTCGGTGCTGGCATGATGGTGCCCGAGTTTGAAGAAGCCGTGTTCGCGCTTGAGGTTGGTGGCGTCTCTGCCCCGGTACAGACGCAATTCGGCTGGCACGTTGTTCTCCTGAACGAGACCCGCGAACAGCCGCTGCCGACCCTCGAAGAGGTCGCGCCCGAGCTTGAGGAAACGCTCCGCCGTGCCCGCGTCGACACCCGCCTGCAGGAGTTGACCGAAGCCGCCGAGATCGACCGACCCGAGGTGGAGATTGACCCCGCCGTGATCCGTGACCAAGCTCTGATCGCGGAGTAATCACGGGCGGAAGGGGCCACCATGTCGGAAACACCAAGCAAGGTGGCCGTCGCCACCGGCGGCAGCAAATACGCGGTCTCACCGCTCGCTCCCGCCGCCTTCCCCGACCTGCCCGCCATTGACGGCGTCCGCCTTGCTGCGGGCGCCGTTGGCGTCAAATACAAAGACCGCGTCGATGTGATGCTGGCCGAAATTGCGCCGGGCTCCACCCTCGCGGGGGTCTTCACCCGCTCCGCGACGCGCTCTGCCGCGGTGCTCGATTGCCAAGCCAAACTGCCGAATGTTTCCGCTGACCACGGACTCGCCATCGTCGTGAATTCGGGCAACGCCAACACCTTCACCGGCAAGCGTGGCGTCACCGACGTCGCCCTGATCGCCGAAGCCGCTGCGCAGGCTCTGAGCCTGCCGCAGGGCCACATCTTCACTTCGTCGACCGGTGTCATCGGTGAGCCTCTTCCAGCCCAAAAGATCACCGACGCGCTGCCCTCCATCGCCCAATCCCTCAGCGCCGACGCGTCTGATGTCGCCGCCCGCGCCATCATGACGACCGACACTTTCCCCAAGGGCGCAGTCACCACCTGCCAGGTCGACGGCAAGACGGTCACGATCATGGGCTTCGCCAAGGGTTCTGGCATGATCGCGCCCGATATGGCCACAATGCTCGGCTACGTCTTCACCGACGCCGCCGTGACGCAAAGCGCGCTGCAACAGATGCTCAGCGCCACGAACGAGGTCAGCTTCAACGCCGTTACCGTCGACAGCGACACCTCCACTTCCGACACCGTCCTGCTCGCCGCCACGGGCCGCGCCGGGAACGCACCCCTCACGGCACCCGACGCCACCTTCCAGTCGGCACTCGATGCCGTCATGCAAGACCTCGCCCACCAGATCGTGCGCGACGGCGAAGGCGCCACCAAATTCGTTGAAGTCCGCGTCACCGGCGCCGCGTCAGAGGCCGATGCCCGCAAGGTCGCTCGCGCCATCGCCAATTCCCCCCTCGTCAAAACCGCCATCGCGGGTGAGGACCCCAATTGGGGCCGCATTGTCATGGCCGTCGGCAAGTCCGGGGCCGAGGCCGACCGCGATACACTCACGATCCGTTTCGGAGACATTCTCGTGGCGGAAAACGGCTGGGTCGCCGACAGCTACTCCGAAGATGCAGGCGCCGCTTACATGAAAAACCCTGAGCTTCTGATCGACGTCGACCTCGGCCTGGGCCAAGGAACCTCAACGATGTGGACCTGTGATCTGACCCACGGCTACATCCAGATCAACGCGGATTACCGCTCGTGAAGACCGTTCTGGTGTCCGCCGTCGCCCTGATCGACGCCGATGGCCGCATCCTCCTGGCCCAACGGCCCGAGGGGAAATCCATGGCCGGTCTCTGGGAATTCCCCGGCGGCAAGGTCGAGCCGGGCGAAACCCCCGAACTGGCCCTGATCCGCGAGCTGCAAGAGGAACTCGGTATCGACACCTGGACGTCGTGTCTCGCACCACTCACCTTTGCCAGCCACAGCTACGATGATTTTCACCTGCTCATGCCCCTCTTCGCGTGCCGCAAGTGGGAGGGGATCCCGCAATCCCGCGAGGGGCAGACGTTGAAATGGGCCCGCGCGAACGAACTCCGCGACTACCCCATGCCAGCAGCCGACATTCCCCTCATCCCGATTCTCCGCGACTGGCTCTGAACACGCGGATCACGCCACATCCGGGCAGGATTACCCGCAAATTTATCCACAAAGCGCATAAAAACTTCAGAAAGTTGCGCTCAGGCGTAATTTTGTAAGTGATTTCTTAACCAAACCGGCTAACATTTGGGCACACGTCTATGGGGGATATGACTGTGTTGACCACCGTGATCATCGGGACCTGTGTGTCCATTCAAGGCAATTTTGTCCGCAAGCTGGCCAATGGCATGGTGACAGTGCGCGTGGGCGACAAGCAATTTACCGGCCACCCCGTCGTCTCGGCCCTCGCCGCCTGACAGGGCAATCCCGTCCATCTTTGTTCCATGAAAATGCAAAAGCGGCGCCCGCCAAACGCGCTGCCTTTTCTGTTCGATCACCCGCGGATCAAAGCGGCGAGGCGGGGCTGAGGACCCCCACCCAAAGGTCGCTCAGCCAAGCCACCCTTTCAGGTTCTCTTCCACCACTGTCGCCAGCGCATGCATGTGCGCGTCATCGTCGTTCAGGCACGGGATATAAGTGAATTCCTCACCCCCCGCTTCCTCAAAGCTTTCCCGGATCTCTTCGTTGATCTCTTCCAGCGTCTCGATGCAATCGGCGCTGAACGCAGGCGCGCACACGGCGATCTTCTTCTTCCCCTGCTCCGCCAGATTGGCCACTTCCTCAACCGTGTATGGCTTCAGCCATTCCTCCGGCCCAAACCGGCTCTGGAACGTCGTCACGATATCCGTGTCGCCCCAGCCCAGCCGTTCCTTCAAAAGGCGCGTCGTCTTCTGACACTGGCAGTGATACGGGTCGCCTTCCATCAGGTACCGCTTCGGCACACCATGATAGCTGCAGACCAGCACGTCAGGGCGGTTCTCCAACTCGCCGTAGGCGCGCTCGATGCTCTGCGCGAGCGACTCAATGTAAAGCGGATGCTCGTAGTACGGCTCCACCGTGCGCACCTGCGGCTGCCATTTGATGTTCTCCAGCGACCGGAAGAACTGGTCACAGGCCGTGGCCGAGGTCGCGCCCGCATATTGCGGATAGAGCGGGAAAAACAGGATCTTGGTGCAGCCCTGCGCCACCAGCTCATCCACCTTCGACTTCGTCGATGGATTGCCGTAGCGCATGCAGAAATCGACAATGACATCATTACCGTAGCGATCCGCCATCAACGTCTTCATTTTGGCGGTCTGATCCTTGGTGATCGTCATCAGCGGGCTTTCCCCGGCCTCTTCATTCCAGATTGACTTATACGCCGCGCCCGAGCTGAAGGGCCGCTTCGTCAGGATCACCAACTGCAACAACGGTTGCCAGATCCATGGGCTATAGTCGATCACCCGCTTGTCGCTCAGGAACTCGTTCAGGTACCGGCGCATCGACCAGTAATCGTAATTGTCCGGCGTGCCGAGATTGGCCAACAGGATGCCAACCTTGCCCATCTTCACCCTTGGGTGGTCGGCAGGGGCATGTTCGAGCGCTGGCGCGGGGCTGGCTTGCATCATGTTCATCGGCTTTTCGGGCTCTCAACGTCGGGCCGGTCATGGACCGGTTTTGCGGTTTCGTCAAACTCGTCGACGCCCAGAGCATCGGCAAGCCGGTGGGTGGCAGCGCCTGGGCGCAATGGCTGTTGCTGGCTATCGTGTGGCGCCCAACCTGTAAGGAATACGAGCTCGAACGTCGCTTGGATGCGATTTTCTTCCGCCGGGTGCGATTCCGCGTAAATCGCGGCGACCGTCGGAAACAACGCCCGCGGCACAATAGCCCTGTGTCGCGCGGCCAGCGCGTTACTTTCCCCCATCGCGCGCAGGTCATGCATCAACGCAATCGCGTTGGAATAGGTCACCCGCTTGCGCAAGCTGTCGGCCACCGGCAGGGCCAGCCCCGCTCTTTGCAGCAGGCTGCCCATATCCCGCACCTCGGCCATCGGCGCGACCCGTGGGCTGATCCCACCCATCACCTGCGCCTCCGCCTCGCCCATCGCCGCGCGCAACTCGGAGAGTGTGGCGCCCCCAAAGGCCACGCCAAGGAACAATCCGTCCGGCTTCAATGCGCGCCTGCATTGCACGATCTGCCCCACCGGGTCGTCCGCCCAATGCAGCGACATGGCGTGGATCACCAGATCATGCGCGCCTTCGTCCAGCGCAAGCGTGTCCTCCATGCTCACAATTTGTGCGCCCTCGGCAAATTCACGCCAAATTTTCGGAAAATCCGTCACAATTGCCGTCGACGTAAACCTCCTGTTAACGTCCATGAGTCTTTCCTGAAGCTCCAGCATGGCTTCGTCATGCAAAAAGCGCGCGGGGTCACGCGCCGCGCGGGCACGGTGCGCAGCAAGCGCTTTGGCGTCAGTCAGGCGAGGGTTTGTATTGTGCAAGAGGCTCTGTTCCGGCGTCCGGTCTACCGGCGCAAAATAGGGGGCACAAATGAGATTGCAAACCATGCTCCACACGGTGTTTCCGCCCGAATGCCTGAGCTGTGCGGAGCGGGTCGAAGACCCGTTTGCAATCTGCGGCGCCTGCTGGTCCGACACGCCGTTCATCCTCGGGGCTGCCTGCGACCTTTGCGGCACCGGTCTTCCCGGCCAAAACGGCGCCGTGGATGAGGTTCTTGTTTGCAGCGAGTGCGAAACGACGCACCGCCCATGGGACAAAGGGCGCGCCGTCTTCGGGTATGAAGGCGTGGGCCGCAAACTCGTTCTCGCCCTGAAACATGGCGACCGGGCCGATATCGCGCGCGCGGCGGGCCCCTGGCTCGCCCGTGCCGGTGCCGACATGCTGCAAGACACCCCACTGATTGTTCCCGTTCCCCTACACTGGACCCGTATTGCCCGCCGCCGGTTCAACCAGGCGGCTTTGTTGGCCTGGTCCATGGCCCGCAACACGCCGGTGCCGCTCGATGTGGAGCCAATGGCGCTTTTGCGCCTGCGCCCAACCCCGTCTCAGGAAGGCAAAGACAGGGAGGCGCGTCATCAGAACGTTGATGAGGCCATCGTCGCCCATCCCAGACGCGGCGATGTTCTGAGCGACCGCAATGTCATTCTGGTGGACGATGTCATGACCTCCGGCGCCACCTTTGCGGCCGCCACGCAAGCCTGTCTGGCGGCCGGTGCCAAAAAAGTGTCTGTCCTGGCACTGGCGCGCGTGGGCCGGGATACCTAGGTTAGCGTCGCAACGCAGACGGATCACGGGGACCACATCATGTCGCACGTCGAAATCTACACCTCGCCGCTTTGCGGCTTTTGCCACGCGGCAAAACGGATGCTCACCGAAAAAGGCATCAGCTATGCCGAGATTGACGTGGCCGCCGATCCCGCCAAACGGCAGGAGATGATGGGCCGCGCCAATGGGCGCCATACCGTCCCGCAGATTTTTATCGGCGATCAGCATATCGGCGGCTATGACGACATGGCCTCGCTGGAACGCACCGGCAAACTGGACCCGCTTCTCGCGGCTGAGTGACCCTGCGGCACCGTTAACTCTTGCGTCATGCCGCGCCGCGGCGTTTAGTCCGGCCCATGTCGCAGGCCGATGATCCTCTCTCTGTTGCGCTCTTTAGCGAGGTCTTCATGGTGGACCAGCTGGCGCGCGCGCGCCTGTCCAAAGCCCTGCCTAAAGGCATGGAACTCAGCCATTTTTCCGTGCTCAACCACCTTACCCGAAGCAATGATGAGAAATCGCCAGCCCAACTCGCCCGTGCCTTCCATCTGACGCGTGGCGCGATGACCAACACGCTCAATCGCCTGGAATGGGCGGGCCATATCCATGTCCGCCCCGATTGGGATGATGCCCGCCGCAAGATGATCTCCATCAGCCCCGCCGGCCGCCGCGCGCGCGATGCCGCGATCTCCGCCATCGCGCCCATCCTGTCCGAGGCCGTCTCGGAAATCGGGGCCGAAAAAGTCCGCGCCACCCTTCCGATCCTGCGAGAGATGCGGATCAAGCTGGAAGGCGAAGGCTAGGCGCGCTCGTCTTCCTTGTTTCAAAAATACCTTGGGGGTTCGGGGGCAAGGCCCCCGGCGCGTCAGCGCTTCACCGACGCGGTCACGTAATTCACGCTCAAATCCCGGTCGCTCAACCCCCAGGTCCACAGTACGGGGTTGAACACGAACCCCTTACGGTCCACCGGGTCCAACCCCGCCTCTTCAATCAACCCGAACAACTCATCCGGCGTGATGAACTTCGACCATTCATGGGTGCCCTTGGGCAACCAACGCATCACATGTTCCGCCCCGATGATCGCCATCAAGTAGCTTTTCGGATTCCGGTTCAGCGTCGAGCACACCATCAAGCCGCCCGGCTTCAACAACTGCTGACACGCCGTCAGATAGGCCAGCGGGTCAGCCACGTGCTCGACGACTTCCATGTTCAGGACGACGTCGAATTGCTCGCCGTCCGCGGCCATCGCCTCTGCCGTCGTGTGGCGATAGTCGATCTCCAACCCTGACTGCTCTGCATGCACCCGCGCCACCGGAATGTTCCGTTCCGCGGCGTCGGCGCCCACCACATCCGCCCCCAGCCGCGCCATCGGCTCGGCCAGCAAGCCCCCACCGCAGCCTATGTCCAATATCCGCAGCCCCGCAAACGGGGCCTCGTCCTTAAGATCCCGCCCGAACTCCGCCGCGATCTGGGCGCAGATGTAGTCCAGCCGCGTCGGATTCAGCATATGGAGCGGCTTGAATTTGCCCTCCGTGTCCCACCATTCGGCGGCCATTGCCTCAAATTTAGCGATTTCACCGTCATCTACAGTGGTTTGCGGCGCAGCGTTCATGGACATCTCTTGCAACTTTAGTCAGTCTTAATAGCGTCACGCTCTATATAGGACGAGTATGGACAAGTTCTCCGGCCAAAAGCGCGCAGCCGCGCATTTGTTTCCGCCCATCGACCCGTTTGATCAACGGATGCTCGATGTGGGCGATGGCCATCACATCTATGTCGAACAATGCGGCAACCCGCGCGGGGCGCCTGTTGTGGTGCTCCATGGCGGGCCCGGCGGCGGGTGCAGCCCCGCAATGCGGCGCTATTTCGATCCGACCGTTTGGCGCATCATCCTGTTCGATCAACGCGGCTGCGGCCGCTCGCGCCCCCATGCCTCGACCAATGACAACACCACCTGGCACCTCGTCGCCGATATCGAACGCATTCGAAACACCCTCGGGATTGAGCGTTGGGCCGTTTTCGGCGGCTCCTGGGGGGCTACGCTTGGCTTGATCTACGCCGAGGCGCATCCCGAAAACGTCGCCTACCTCGCCCTGCGCGGCGTGTTCCTGTCCATGCAGCGAGAGCTTGATTGGTTCTACGGCGGTGGTGCAGGCCAGTTCTGGCCCGACCAATGGGCGCGGTTCGCGAACCTCGTGCCGGTGGAGGAGCAGGGCGACCTGATTGCCGCCTATAACCGCCGCCTCTTCTCCGGTGATCTGATGATCGAGACCCGCTTCGCCCGCGCCTGGGCTGCATGGGAGAACGCGTTGGCCAGCATGGAAAGCGACGGCCATGGCGGCGAAAGCCCCGCCGATTACGCCCGCGCCTTCGCCCGTCTCGAAAACCACTACTTCGTCAACAGAGGCTTCCTGGAGGAGGACGGCCAGATCCTGCGCGACGCCCACCGCATCGCCCAGATCCCCGGCGTCATCGTCCAGGGCCGCTACGACATGATATGCCCCCCCGCCTCGGCCCACGCCCTGGACCGGGTCTGGTCCGCAGGCCGCCTCCACATGATCCGCGGCGCCGGCCACGCGCTGAGCGAGCCGGGCATCAGCCAGGAACTCGTCCGCGTGATGAAATCCGTGGGTGAGAAGCGGCCGAAATACGGGTTGTAGCAGACGCGCAAAGGTGCCCCTGACCGGGCGGCGATGGCGCCGCAGCGAAGATCGGGTTTGAGCCAAGACCTCCAAGATGCTTCATACTTAAATGCGTGCGGAGCACCGAAGCCGGCATCGGCGACACTAGGACCGGCCTAAACCTGCCACTCGCCAAATAGAGAATGTCGCGGCGCAGTGAGGTGAGCAGTCGTTCGGCTGAAAGGATTTAGGGTCTGGCTTTCGATCGGCTGCATGGCAGTCGGAGGTCTTTCATTTGGCGGTGTGCAACGCACTCTCGATCATTCGAGCGGACTTTCGGTTTATCAATGTCGGCGCGCAGTGAAGGCTGCGTTGCACCTGCGGGTCTTCATCGACAATCGCGCTGACGAGCGCGGTTGCTGCTTCCTGTCCAATGCGTTTCGCCGGAAGGCGAACGGTGGTTAAGGGCGGTTCGATGTCGGCCGATCCTTTGAAATCCCCGATACCAACAATCGAAATGTCTTCTGGAACGGAAAACTGAGCAGCCTTCGCACCATAGAGGGCCCCGGTGGCGAGGATATCGTTACCGCAGATCAGGGCCGTGGGAACATCGGGCCGCGATAGCAGGGTCTCGGTGTCTCTTTTCGATGCGGATATGCTGTAGACGGTGGTCAGGGACCAGTTCGTAGGGACGTCGACTCCCGCTCGTGACAAGGTTTCCAGGATAACGGTCCGACGCGCTTGCGCGCGGTCATTTCCCTCTGTCGGTGGGAACATGCACGCAATGCGCCGATGGCCAAGCGACAGCACGTGTTCGGCAATCAGCTGCCCGGCAAGTTCGTTGTCCGCTCCGATCGACGGATAACGAGATCCGACGGCGTAGTTCCACATCAGGACACAAGGAACCGATTGCTGATCGATCAGCTGAAACACTGCGTCATCGTGGTCCAGGCCGGTCAGCACTACGCCGTCCACGCGATGCTCAAGAAATTTCCGGAGGATCTCATACTCCTTTTGTTGGTCGTAACCATGCGAGGCAAGCAGAATGGTAAACCCCTTGTCTGCGACACTGTCCGAAAACGCTTGGACGACTTCGGCGAATATTGCGTGGTCGAGCGTCGGGATCAGAACGCCGATTGTGCCGGACCTGATCCCATGGATGGTCTGGGCGGCCCGGTTGCGAATGTATCCCGTGCGCCGGATCGCAGAATCGATGCGTCGACGGGTCGTGGGCTTCAGCAGCTCAGGATGATTGAAAAAGCGCGACACCGTCGAAGCAGACACTTTCGCGGATTTTGCGACTGAAAAAATGTCCACTTTCTTACTCTTATCAGTCATTTAGAGACGGTTCTCGGTGCGATTTATGAAAACATTTGCAAAACTATTTTCATGACATAGCCTGCTTGGTCAACCGCTGAGTGTTTGGGAGGGCCGAGGCGCGTGGACTTTATTTTCTACATGGGTGACGTCTTCACGCCGGTGAACTTCGCGCTGCTTTTGCTTGGCACTGTCGGAGGGCTGATCCTCGGCGCGACGCCTGGCTTGTCGCCCACGATGGCCGTGGCGCTTCTGATCCCGTTCACGTTCCAATTGGAGCCACAGCAAGGACTGATCCTGTTGGGGGCCGCCTATACATCGACCGTGGCGGGAGGTGCGGTTTCAGCCATCTTGCTGAAGATACCAGGGGCGCCTGCAAATATCGCCACCACACTCGATGGACATACGATGGCGTTGAATGGGCAAGGGGCCAAAGCGCTCCAGGTTTCGTTCCTGGCCTCGGCTGTCGGCGGCATCTTCGGCGTGTTGCTCTTGATCTTCCTGACGCCGGTTTTGGCTCAATGGGCGCTGGCGTTTGGTCCATCGCACCTGTTCTGGCTGGCGATCCTTGGCGTGACGGTGATCGGCACGCTTGACTCCTCATCCGTCGTCAAAGGGTTGCTGTCGGGCTGTATTGGTTTGTGGCTCGCCACCATTGGATTCGACGACATCATGGGCGCGCAGCGCTTCATTTTCCATTCTTCGCTGAGCGGCGGGATCAACGTGATCCCCGCGCTGATCGGCCTCTTCGCGATCCCGCAGGTCATCACCATGCTGACCAAAGGCCGCAAGGACAGTGGGGCGGAGGTGATCACCGTGCAGCGCCACCCGATCGGGGCGGCCTTCCGCGAGGTGTTCAGCCGCCTGCGCGCGTTGAGCATCGGCACCGCTGTCGGATCGATCATCGGCCTGATTCCGGGTGTCGGCGGCCAAATTGCGGGGCTGGTGGCTTATGACCAGTCGAAGAAATTCTCCAGCGAAAGCGAGAAATTCGGCAAAGGCCATCCTGAGGGTGTGATCGCCGCCGAAAGTGCCAACAACGCCATGGTCGGCCCGTCGCTGGTGCCGCTTCTGACCCTGTCCATCCCCGGCTCCCCCACGGCGGCCGTGTTGCTTGGCGGGCTTCTGATCCACGGCATCTTCCCTGGCCCGGACCTCTTCATGAACTACCCCGCCGTGGCGTGGACCTTCATCGACTCGATGCTGATCGGACAGATCCTGATGTGCATCTTCGGGCTGTTCATCGCGGGCCTCGCCGCCAAAGTCGCGCGGGTGCCGCACGCCGTGATGGCTGCCATCGTCCTCGCGCTGGCCGTTTTCGGCAGCTACTCGGTCCAGAACTCCATGGGTGATGTCTACGTCATGGCGACGCTGGGGCTGGCGATGTATTTCCTGGAACGCTTTGGCTTTTCCGCGGCACCTCTCGTCCTCGGCCTGATCCTCGGCCCGATTGCCGAGGCGAACTTCATCCAAGGCTCAATGATCGCAAATGCCACCGTGGGCCTCGGCCCCTACTTCTTCACCGGCGCACTGAACTGGCTGCTGATTGCCATCGTGGTCGTCTCCATCGGCTACTCCGTCTGGATGGAACTGCGCCAGCGTCGCTACACAACCAAGGATGATGCCGTCGCCAAGGAGGAGAGCCTTACATGACCGATCTCCCCCGTACTCAGCACATTATTGCGTCGGGCCTGATTGCAGCTGTTGGCGTGACGGTCGCCTATATCAGCTTCACGCAAGAGCCCGCCCAAGCCTATCTTTTCCCGCGCATGATCTCGTCGGTCTTCGCGGTCCTTGCGATCTGGACCTTTGGCAAGGCGCTTCTGGGCCGCACCAAGGTCGGCAATGGCCTGTCTGCCGAGGCGATGAAGAACATGTTGCCCGGCCTGATCGTTATGCTCGTCTACGTGTTCTGGGCCGCCAAGGCCCTCGGCTTTTATACCGCCACGACCATCGCCGTTTTCATCGTGATCTCACTCTATGATCCCGCCCCGCACGGTGCGGCCAAGACGTGGATCAAACGCATCGCAATCACCGCCGGGTTCATGGCGGTCATGTATGGCCTTTTCGCGCTGTTGTTGAACGTGTTCACACCGCGAGAGGTCTTTTTCTGAACCGCATGAGCGGCAGAGCCAACCTTAGGGAGGAAAGTGAAATGAAAAAGTGGATTGCAGGGGCCGCCATGGCCCTGACCGCGATGTCCGGGGCGGCGTTTGCCGATGGGCACGGGGACTATCCGGAACGCCCGCTTCTGCTGATGGTCAGCTACGGCGCAGGTGGGGCCACCGACTTTCAGGCGCGCATCGTGACGATGACGGCGGGCAACGAGGACGCGCTGGGAATGCCCATCGCCATCCTGAACCGCCCCGGTGCGGGTGGCCGCGTTGGCTGGAACTGGTTCGCGACCGAGGCTGAGGCCGACGGCTACACGCTTGGCGCCTACAACATCCCGCACTTCATCGCACAGTCCATCGAAGGCGGCGTTGAGTATTCCACTGAAAGCTTCGAGCCCATCGCCAACTGGGGCGCTGACCCGGCCGTGTTCGTTGTCCCCACCGACAGCGGGTTCCAGTCCATGGCCGACGTTGTGGCCTATGCCACCGAAAACCCCGGCGGGCTGACCTTCTCGGGCGCAGGCCTCTTTGTGGGCCACCACATTGCTGCGCTGCAGTTGGAGCAGGCGGCAGGTGTTGAGCTTGCCTATATTCCCAACAATGCGGGCGGTGCCGGGGCCATGCGCGCCGTGATTGCGGGCGAGGTTCTGGGCGGCGTCAACAACCTCTCCGATGCCTTCCGCGCGCAGGAAGCGGGCAATGTCCGTATCCTTGGCGTGTTTGATCTGGAACGGAACGACTTCCTGCCGGACGTCCCCACGATGATCGAACAGGGCTATGACATCGACAACGCATCGGTGAACTTCCGCGGTGTCATGGTGCCCGCAGGCACCCCGCAGGAGGTCATCGACCACCTCGCGGCAATCGTGCCAACGATGTTCGAGAATGGCCGCGTCGCATCCCGCATGGAGGCCGGTGGCTCACCTATGCACATCATGACCCGTGACGAGGTGCTAGAGATGTGGGCCGCGCGTCAGGAAACGCTTGAGGCGCTTCTGGCCGACCTCGACAACTGAGCCAATCCCGGGGTGGGCCAAGCGCTTGCCCCGGACCCCTTCGATAAGGATGCACGCACTTGTCCGACCTTGATCCCATCGCCGAAGTGGACGCCATCGTCGCGCGCTCCCGCGCCGCGCAGGCCGCCTATGAGCGGGGCGGCAGCCAAGCGCTCTACGACCGCGCAGCCCAAGCCGCCGCATGGGCCATCATGGAGCCCACGCGCAACCGGCATCTGGCGGAGCTCGCCGTTGAGACCACGGGCCTCGGCAACGTCCCCGACAAGATTACCAAGAACCACCGCAAGACCCTGGGTCTGATGCGCGATATCGCTGACGTCAAAACCCATGGCGTCATCAACGACGACCCGTCCACCGGCATCACCGAAATCGCCCGCCCAATTGGTGTGATCGGCGCAGTCGTCCCTTCCACCAACCCCGGCGCGACCCCTGCCAACAATATCATCAACGCACTGAAATGCGGGAATTCCATCGTGGTCTCGCCATCGCCCAAGGGCGTGCCGACCTGCGAGGCGCTGCTTGGCTACATTTACGCAGAATTCGACAAGGCCGGGATCGACCGCGACCTTGTGCTGATGATCCCCGGGCGCGGGTCGAAAGAGAAAACCCAACGCCTGTTAGAGACCTCCGACCTGATCGTCGTGACCGGCAGCCAAAACAACGTCAAACGCGCCTATACCTCCGGCACGCCTGCGCTGGCCGTGGGCGCAGGCAATGTCTGCGTAATCGTCGATGAAACCGCCGACCTCACCGCCGCCGCCCAGAAAATCGCGGCCTCCAAGTGTTTCGACAACGCCACCTCCTGCTCGTCCGAGAACGCCATCGTCGTGGTCGACGCCATCTACGACACCTTCGTCGCGGAAATGGCTAAAACTGGCGGCGCGCTCATCGCGGACGAGACGAAAGTCACCGACAAGCTCTGGGTCAAAGGCACCCTCAACCCCCGCGCTATCGCCCAAGACGCGAGCGACATGATCGAGGCGCTCGGGCTGACGGGCGAAGTGCCGGAAGACACCCAATACATCGCCGTGGAGACCAAGGGCATCGGCCCCGGCCATCCGCTCTCAGGCGAAAAACTCTCCCGCGTCCTCACCGTCTACCGCGCCGCTGATTTCAACGAAGCCGTTGCCACGACCCGGCAAATCCAACTGCACCAGGGCGCGGGCCATTCCGTCGGCATCCACACCGCCGACCCCGACCGCCCCATGACTCTCGCACGCGCCATCCCGACCAGCCGCGTCATCGTCAATCAGGCCCATACCTTCGCCACCGGCGGCAGCTTTACCAATGGGATGCCCTTTTCGCTGTCCATGGGCTGCGGATCGTGGGGCGGCAATTCCATCAATGAGAACCTGCACTGGAAGCACTTCCTGCAATCCACCAAAGTCGTCCGCGAAATCCCGTCCCGCGAGCCCGCGCTCGACGACATCTTCGGCACCTATTGGGCGGAGGTCGGAAAGTGATCTTCGATCCGACCATGCCACCTGCGGGTACCGTGCGCGATTGGCTGGATGCCCGCGCAGAAGATGGCGGCACCGCCTTTGTCTTTCCCGAAGGCGATGCCACGCTGAGTTGGCGTGAGGTGCGTGACGTGGTGCGCCAGATGGCGCAAGGGATCGTCTCCAAAGGGGCGCAGAAAGGCGAAAGCCTGGCCATTGTGCAGCCCAACGGCCGTGAAGGGGTCCTCGCGCTCTACGCCACGCTTTATGCCGGTTGCCGTGCCACGATGATCAACCTCGCCGCCGGTCCGTCCGCGATCGGCTACGCATTGGAGCATTCCGGCGCACGCTTCGCATTCGTTCACCACAGCCAGGCAGAGACGATCGAAGAAATCGCACCTGCGGATCTACGCGTCATTACGGCAGCGGATCTCCCGGATGGGGATGCGACGCTCCCTGACCTCGGTCCCGAGGACCATGCATTGCTCATGTACACGTCCGGGACAACCGGCACACCGAAAGGCGTTGTGCACAGCCATGCAAGCCTGCTTGCCGGTGGCTGGACCACTGCTGTCGCACATGAACTGACGCCGCAAGACCGCGCCTTCTGTGTACTGCCGATCTACCATATCAATGGACTTTGCGTGACGTTGATGGGGCCCTTGGTATCCGGCGGATCCACCGCCATCGTCTCGCGCTTTTCGGCTCGGAAGTTCTGGGATCAGATCGACCACGCGGATGCCACTTGGTTCTCTGTCGTGCCGACAATCATCAGCCACCTTTTGCATGGCAAGACCGTTCCTGCATCTGATGTGACCAGCCGGCTCAGGTTCGGGCGCTCCGCGTCTTCGGCCCTGGCGAAGGAGACACAATCAGCCTTCGAGGAACGGTTTGGCGTGCCGATCATCGAGACGATGGGCCTGACCGAAACGGCGGCACAGGTCTTGTCTAATCCATTGCCGCCTCGCATTCGCAAGATTGGATCGCCCGGCATCGCATTCGGCAACGACGTCTGCATCCTGACCGCGGATTTGCAAACGGCGCCACCAATGCAGGAAGGGGAAATCGCAATCCGCGGGCCGAACGTCATGGTCGAGTATCTGCACAACCCAGACGCAACCGCGAACACCTTCTACGGCGATTGGCTTCGCACGGGCGACCTCGGTCACATAGATGAAGACGGCTATGTTTTCGTCACCGGCCGCCTGAAGGAGCTTATCATCAAAGGTGGAGAGAATATTGCCCCGCGAGAGATCGACGAAGTGCTCTATTCCGAGCCCGATATTATCGAAGCGGCCGCCTTCGCGCGTCCTTGCAGCAGCTATGGCGAAAGGGTTGAAGCCGCTGTCAGCATCAAGCCGGGCTCAGCCATCACAGAAGCCGCATTGATCGACGTGTGCCGGAAGCAGCTAGGGGATTTCAAAGCACCTGAACGGGTTTATTTTCTAGATGAGTTGCCAAAGGGACCTTCCGGCAAGATCCAACGGTTGAAGCTAGCGGAGCTCCTCTAGCATCGTTTTCCTATTGGTGCATGGTTTCCCCATCTACGAGTGACGTCAGAGAAAACGAAATTCATATGTCAATGACCGGCACGCCGTTCTTTCAGAGCGCGCACCTCATACGCTTATGGTTTTCTCAAACCCCGCATAAGCAAGTGAAGCGACAGGACCAACCGACTCTGAACGAGTGTCTTTCAGTTGCAGCGAAAGCCTGCTTTTGGCCCTACGCAAACAAGACGGCCTAAACAGACAAGCTGGGTTTGCCACAACGTCTGCACAAGCGATCATGGGTCATTTTCGCGGGCTCGGTGACACCTGGAGAGCAGAAGTGAGACCCTGTTGATCAGGGCTGATTACCTATGAATTCGAAGCTCAAACGATCGCGCCTGTATTGCCCAAGGTTACAAGCGTCATCGCGGGTTTGGTACTGTCCTTCGAGGGTCACCTGTGTTCCGACGGCAGCGCCTGCGACGTCATATGCGAGCGTGCCGCATTGGTTTGAAAATCGGCGTGCTTGCCCGGAAAGCTGACCATTTGTCAGGGTGCCGGAGAATAGCAAGGTACCTGGCGTAACGCCGGCTGCAACAATTCCAGGACGAGGTCGGTAGTACCAGACCCATCGTTGATCGCCTCTACTTTCCCACGCCATGCCTGAGCCATTGTGGTTCCAGAATGAGACCTGGTCGCCACCAAATCTTGGCCCCCACGGCACAGGCGTGCCATCCGAGGGAAGCAATACTTCTTCACCCGGTTGTTGAGGCACAACATCTCCATCCGACAACATGGACAACGGTGTCGCGGGGTCATAGCGCGCAAGAACAGTGCTGTTTCCATACACGCCGGTCACCCGGACCGGAGAAAAGGAAAGGCGACCGCTTTCCCGAACTGAAATTGTGCAGTCGATCCCGGTCATCTCGTCGATATTGTAGTACATGTGACGTATTTCCGTGTCGTATTGGAAATTGCGGACCGGGCGCTCCATGAAGGCGCTGTATTCCCACTCCTCCGGTGTCGAAGACGGGCGTGCATCCTGCCAGTCTGCGAAATCGACTACGCTGCCCTACGCATTGTTCGGGGAGTGTGTAGCGACAATACCGTCTGGAACGCTGGATGGAGCGGACCGGCGACACAGGATGACGCAGGCAATTACCACCCAATGGAGAACTTTAGCGGTGCGACCAACAGCTATGCTGCGTTAAGCGGTTGCGGGGGCGGTCTTGGTCCATTCGGCATCATTTGCGAACACGGTCGCGGACAATTGAGGCTGCAATTTGCCCGCGTTTCAGATCACGTGCCGGGAACCGAAGGTTCCGTCGATATTGTGGTCGGGGTGGAGACGTTTACCGTGCCGGGCAGCCACTACGATTTGCATGGCACCGCTATGTTCGAAGCATACGTCGAACGTGATCATTCGCTGCTCGATGCGCTCCAACGTGGTGCGGATTTCACGATAGTTGAGAATGGAAATAGTCGCAATTTCCACCTTTCAGGTTCTGCTCGCGCAATTGAAGTGATGGAGTTGGCATGCCGATAGCGCTTTGGAACGCTTGTCACTATGCGGCTACAAAAATTTGACCGAGTAATTGTCGTGGCCTCGGATCTTCACGGTGGAAACAGAAAAATAGCGGCCATCTACCGGATATGAACCATAATCATTTGCGCTATGACCGCGAGTGTTTAGAGCCAACTGGAACGAGGCCTCTACATGATTTGATTTATAGTTGGCAGATTGATCGCTTCGAGAGCGCAACTGTCCTAGCCCTCTTGGCACTATGATGTGGTCATTGGGGAAAGCCGCCCCGTAGTGCAATGGCGCAGGCACACCTCTTTCCATGCGGACCGGCGGAAATCCAGCGCATCCCTCTCACCCCTTCCCACTCCCCCAGCTTTCCACCCGACCCAGCGGAAACTTCTCGCCAATGGCCTCCACCGGAACCGGCGGCAATGTGCTTTGGGGCCTTGGAAAATCGTGCCGGGCCGGGGCCTTCACGACGTCCGGCTTCACCAGCAGACGCGGATCGATCCGCGGGCTCAGCCGATCCCGGATCAGCGCCACGGGATGCGTCCTGAGCGTCAGCCGCATCGACACATAATCCTCCACCACCTCTTCACCCTCACTCATCTGCGGCAGCAGCACCGCAGGCTCCACGATCCCCTCACCATCCAGATCGCCCGCAAACAGCGGCAGCTCCTTTTTCGGCGTCAAAGCCCGCGCGGCCCACAACGCCTCCCGCCGGCTCATCCCCAAAGCCGCGAAGGCATCCGCCTCGGCCAGCACCGTCAGCATCCGCGCCTCCACGCCTGCGCGCCGCCAGACATCTTCCACCGCGCGATACCCGTTCCCCCGCGCGGCGACGATCCAATCGGCCTCTTCCGCGCGCATCGACTTGATCTGCCGGAACCCCAGCCGCAGCGCCAGATCGCCACTCTCCGTCCGCTCCATCGTATTGTCCCAGTGTGAGCTGTTCACGCAGACCGGTCGCACCTCCACCCCATGTTCCCGGGCATCGCGGACAATCTGGGCGGGCGCGTAGAAGCCCATCGGCTGCGCATTCAACAACGCACAGGCAAAGATGCCGGGGTGGTGGCATTTCAACCAAGACGACGCATAGACCAGCAGCGCGAACGAGGCCGCATGGCTCTCTGGGAAGCCATACGACCCGAACCCTTCGATCTGGGAAAAACACCGCTCCGCGAAATCGCGATCATACCCTTTGTCGCCCATCCCCTTCAGGAACCGCGTGCGGAAATCAGATACATTCCCGTGCTTCTTGAATGTCGCCAGCGACCGCCGCAAACGATCCGCCTCATCCGGCGTAAACCCCGCCCCGGTGATGGCAATCTGCATCGCCTGTTCCTGGAACAGCGGCACGCCAAGCGTCTTGCCCAACACCCGCCCCAACTCGTCGGAGGGGAACTCAACCGGCTCCTCCCCATTCCGCCGCCTTATGAACGGATGCACCATATCGCCCTGGATCGGCCCGGGCCGGATGATCGCCACCTGGATCACCAGATCATAGAAACAGCGCGGCCGCATCCGGGGCAGAAAGTTCATCTGCGCCCGACTTTCCACCTGGAACACCCCAAGCGAGTCCGCCGCACACAGCATGTCATACGTCGCCGGATCCTCCGGCGGCAGGGTCGCCAGCGTGTAATCAATCTGATGGTGCATCTGCAGCAGGTCGAACGCCTTGCGCACGCAGGTCAGCATCCCCAGCGCCAGCACATCCACCTTCAGGATGCCCAACGCATCGATGTCATCCTTGTCCCAGCAGATGACCGTGCGGTCCTCCATTGTGGCATTCTCGATCGGCACCAACTCATCCAGGCGGCCTTCCGTAATCACGAAGCCGCCCACATGCTGGCTCAGGTGGCGCGGAAACCCGATGATCTCGCTGATCAACCGAATGGTCTGCTGCAAGCGGGGTGAGGTCGGGTCGAGCCCGATCTCCGCCAACCGTTCAAACTCCGGCGCGGTCTTCGACCACGACCCCCAGATCTGACTACTCAACGCCGACAGCACGTCCTCGCTCAGCCCCATGGCCTTGCCTACCTCGCGCACCGCCCGCTTGCCGCGATAATGGATCACCGTGGCGCACAGCCCCGCGCGGTGCCGCCCATAGCGCTCATAGATGTGCTGGATCACCTCCTCGCGCCGCTCATGCTCGAAATCGACGTCGATATCGGGCGGCTCATTGCGGGCCTCGCTCACGAACCGCTCGAACACCATCGTCCCGATCTCGGGCGAAACGCTCGTCACCCCCAAAGCAAAACAGGTGATCGAATTGGCCGCCGATCCGCGCCCCTGGCACAGAATGTTCCGCGACCGGGCGAATTTCACGATGTCATGGACCGTCAGGAAATACGGCTCGTAGCCGAGCTTCCCGATCAGGGTCAGCTCATGCTCCATCTGCTTTTGCGCATAGTCGGGAATGCCCCCCGGATAGCGCCATTCAAGCCCCGCGCGGGCAAGCCGGGCGAGGCGTTCGCTGGCGGTCTCATCCTCGGTGATCTCGCTGGGATATTCGTAACGCAGGCTTTGAATGTCGAACTGGCAGCGCTCCGCCACTTCGATGGATCGCACCACGGCGTCTTCATGACCCTCGAAGATCCGCGCCATCTCTGCCGGGCTGCGCAACCGCTGCTCCGCATTGGCCTGCGCGGCGGTGCCAAGTTCCTCCACGCGGATACCCAACCGCACACAGGTCAGAATATCGGTCAACCGCCGGCGCGATCCATGATGCATCAAGGGCCGGGCCGAGGCGATGGTTTGCAACCCAAGGCTGTCGGCCAGCCGCGCGTGGCTGGCAAAGCGGTCCGCGTCCTGCCCATCATAAAGCGGCGACAGGCAGAGCGCGGGCGCCAGCTTTGCCACCTGCTCCGCCGCCGTCAGCCAGCGCTTCGTGATCCGCGCAGGCGCGTGCAGCAGCAACTCCAACCCCTCATGCCGCTCCAGCAGATCGCTCAGGCGCAGATCGCAATCGCCCTTCACCGCCCTCAGCCGCCCCGTCGACAACAAGCGGCACAGGCTGGCCCATCCCACCCGGTTGCGGGGCAGGGCGGTGATCTCGACCCCGTCGGTAAACACCAACCGGCTGGCGGGCAGCAGGCGCGGGATATGGTCAATCGGCGCCCGGGGCGCGGGTGGAATATGGTTGGGCCGGGGTGGCCCAATCGGATCCTTGGCGGCCTCTTTCGCGTCTTCGATCTCCTCCCCGATCTTGCGCAACTCCGCCCAGGCGCGGACAACACCGGCGACCGAGTTCTCATCGGCAATCGCAATCGCCTCCACCCCAAGCAAGGCCGCCCGCCGGGCATACTCCTCAGGATGAGAGCCCCCGGTCAGGAAGGTGAAATTTGAGGTGATGGAGAGTTCCGCGAATCCCATGGTAGCGCGCAGTATATTCACGTTTTGTTCTCATGAGGAGTCTTTCGAAAACAGATCCAGATACGACCAGATGGTCACACGTTCCAAGCCCCACTCACACGGCCTCAAACCCTGACCAAATGGACGCATTTTTCGGGAAAAAAGTGACCAGATGGACGCAACTCTGACCAGATGGTCACAGTTCACTCACCCTCACCGCGACGCAGCCCGTATTTCTCGGCCACCCGCCAGACATGCTCCGGCACCATATTCTTGACCCGTGCCGGGTGCGCCCGGCGCAGGTGCAGGATCGTCTCGATCGCCTTCATTTCCACCCGCGCACGGGCAAATTCCAGGCCCCGCGGCCCGATCCGCGGTTGCAGAAACGACACCACAGGGCGCAGCCAATCCGGCATCCGCCGCAACGGCATTCCGCCCGCCGCGCGTTCCGTATTTGCGAGAAAACCTTTCACCGCACCATCGCGTTTTCCCTTATCTGTCAGGGGTTTGATCTCAATCCGATCCCCCAGGGCCTCCAGCATCTCCACCCCGCGATGGTTGCGGGTGATCACCCATTGATCGCCGTCCCCCCCCATATAGCCGACGGTGATATCGGCCAACCGGTTGGTGTAATCCACGCAGGTTTTGCAGGTCAGCGGGAAGAAATCGTCGTCCAGCTGGCTGATCGGCAGGCTCAGAAAAGGCACAACACGCGGCTTGCGCCCATCGTCAAAGCGCAATTCCACCCGGTAATCGGCGCGAAATTCAAGGTAGCTGATCGATTCCGGATGATCGTCTAACAGACTGAGAAAATGGTGAAAATTCTCGGTCGTGGTATTGTCGGAGCATGGCGTTCCGATGACATAGAGCCGGTCGATCCCCAGATCCCTTTCGATCTGCCGCAGCGCGTAAACCTGACACGGAATACCAATCACCGCGATGCGTTTATGCCCTGCCTCCATCGCCGGTTCCAACGCCGCAAGCGTCGGCCCATACCCCATCCGCATGCCCCGACACTGCGCCATTTCCTCGGGATCGGTGACAATCACGGGCATCGGTTTCCAGCGATCCTTCGGGTCCGGCGCCACTGCCAGCACGGCCGTCACAGCCCCACTGCGCAACAGTTCCGCAGCTAATTCTGTTGTGATTCCAGTCCATTGTGCGTTCTTCGCAGGCTGCGCCATACGGGCGCGCTGCATTGAGAGGGTGACACCGAAGAACGCCTCATCACCCAAATCAGCGTCCGTCTCTCGCCCATGAACACGGTGCTCCGCCTCTGGGTAGTCCGGCTGAATGAACTGGCACGCTTTCCCGCAGGCCTTGCCATCGCCCATTCGGCTGATCCCGCAATCCGTACACATTCCCGCGCGCGGTTCGCCCGTGAGTGCCGGGGCCATAAAAGGAAATGATATCAGATCTTTAGGCAAGTCTACGACGCCTCAACAGGACGCTTCAGACTGCGAAATTACACCGAATATGTCAAGTAAAACTGACACTTCTGAGGCTGGCGACCCCGGCAGGATTCGAACCTGCAACCTGCCCCTTAGGAGGGGGCTGCTCTATCCAGTTGAGCCACGGGGCCGATCGTTCGTTTCTCCGCGATTTAGGCCTGTGCCGCAAGCGCTTGCGGACGTTGGCCGGGCATGCGTATCAAGGGACAAACGGCGCACACGACCAAAGGAAGACCCCTTGCGCGGACGAAATCCATTTGATGGCAAGCCGCAGATGACCCTGCGCGATGTGGCCGACGCTGCCGGCGTCAGCGAAATGACGGTCAGTCGCGTGCTGCGAAACCGGGGCGATGTTTCGGTGCAGACGCGCGAACGCGTTTTCGAGGCTGCTCGAAAACTGGGATATGTGCCCAACAAAATTGCGGGCGCATTGGCGTCTAACCGAGTGAATTTGGTAGGCGTCGTTATCCCGTCACTGTCCAACATGGTCTTTCCAGACGTGCTGCACGGCATCGGCGCGGTGCTTGACGGCACCGAGTTGCAGCCCGTGATTGGCACGTCGCAATACGACGCCGACAAGGAAGAAAAGGTCATCTACGAGATGCTGTCCTGGCGTCCCTCCGGCCTGATCGTTGCAGGGTTGGAGCATACCGACTCGGCCCGCGCGATGATGCGTGCAGCCGGTGTTCCGGTGGTCGAGGTGATGGATGTTGACGGTGACCCGGTCGCAGGAGTTGTGGGCATCAGTCACGAAGCGGCAGGCCGGTCTATGGCCAATGAAATCGTGGCGCGCGGGTACAAACGCATCGGCTATCTCGGGTCGAGTTCGATTGCGGATGCGCGCGCGCAGAAGCGGTATCGCGGCTTCAAGGCGGGCCTAGCAGACGCTGGCCTGGGCCTGACGGATGAGATTTTTTATGAAGGCGCGTCGGGGTTTGGCACCGGGCGTGGCATGACCCAAGCGCTGCTAGAGCGAACGCCTGACCTCGATTTTCTCTACTATAACACAGACATGAACGCTGCCGGTGGGCTGCTCTATTGCCTCGAAAAAGGTATGCGCATTCCTGATGAGATTGGGTTGGCCGGGTTCAATTCCTTTGAAGTGTTGGACGGATTGCCCCTGCGTATCGCCACGATGGACAGCCAACGCGATGCGATTGGCCGCAAGGCGGCAGAGCTGATGGTGGCCAATGAGCTGACATCCGAAGTGATCCGACTTGAGCCGGAATTTCTGCCCGGCGACACGGTGAGACGCGCTTAACCCCGGCTCAACACTCAGGCAGGTTAACAGCCAGGCCGCCCTGGCTGGTTTCCTTGTACTTCGTGCTCATATCGATGCCGGTTTGGCGCATCGCCTCGATGCAATTGTCGAGTGGCATGAAATGCGTGCCGTCCCCGCGCAAGGCGAGAGAAGCGGCTGAAACGGCCTTGATCGCGCCCAATCCGTTGCGCTCGATGCAGGGGACCTGAACAAGCCCGGCAACAGGATCACATGTCATGCCAAGGTGATGTTCCAGCGCAATCTCAGCGGCGTTTTCGACCTGTTCATTCGTGCCGCCAAGCGCCGCGCATAGCCCGGCGGCGGCCATGGCGGATGCGCTGCCGACTTCACCCTGGCATCCAACCTCGGCGCCCGAGATCGATGCGTTGTGTTTGATCAGCCCGCCGATGGCGGCGGCGGTCATCAGGAAGGTGCGGCGACCTTCTTCTGTCGCGCCGATGCAATGGTCGCGGTAGTAGCGCAGGACGGCAGGCACGACACCTGCGGCGCCATTCGTAGGGGACGTCACAACGCGCCCACCGGCGGCATTCTCCTCGTTCACAGCCATGGCGTAGACGCTGAGCCAATCGTTCGCGACATGGGGTTGAGCGAGGTTTGTTCCAGCCTCAGCCTTCAATTGATCGTAGATGTTTTTCGCGCGGCGCTTCACGGCAAGGCCGCCGGGCAGTTCCCCCTCCATCCGAAGGCCCCGGTCGATGCAATCGTCCATGGCCTTCCAAACGTTGTCGAGGCGTGTCTGAACCTCGGCCCGCGGGGCGAGGGCTGCCTCATTCTCCCACTTCATCCGGGCAATGCTTTTGCCGGTTGCGCGCCCCATTTGCAGCATTTCCTGCGCAGATCCGAACGGGTGGGGGAAGCCAGCCTCTTCCTTTTCGGCGTGCAGGGCATCGGGCCCTTCGCCTTGGCCCGCAAGTTCCGTCGCTGTCAGGACAAATCCGCCGCCGATCGAATAATACGTTTCCTCAAGATACAGATGTCCCGCATCATCGAAGGCCCGCAAAATCATTCCATTGGCGTGCCCTGGTAGCGTGCGGTCATAGTCGAAGATCAAGTCCGTTGCGGGCTGAAATTTGAGCGGCGGCAGCCCGGGCGGCGTGACGGTGCCGCTTGCATTTATCTCCGCCTCCAACGCTTCGGCGCGATCCGGGTCGAGCGTGGCAGGCTCAAATCCGGCAAAGCCAAGGACAACGGCGCGGTCGGTGGCATGGCCCTTGCCGGTAAAGGCCAGCGATCCGTGCAAGGACGCGCCCAAGCCAGCCAGGGCGCCAGCACCCGGCTCCTTCTCGCGGCCGGAACGGAGATCTTCCAGAAAACGTGCTGCGGCTGTCATCGGCCCCATGGTATGAGACGAAGACGGGCCGACGCCGATTTTGAAGATGTCGAAGATCGATAGGAACATGGGATCGCGTCTATCGTGTGGGCGCGTGATTCCCAATGGGCGAAGGCGACAGAGTGCGTCTTTTTCCGACGCTCCGCAAAGAAATGGGCAGGGGATATAGCGCGTCGGCGGTCGGCAGAAAGCCTTGTCTAGAGCACTTTGCGTTTGATTTGAATCCCAACCCGCTGCCTCGCGCCGATGGCGCGAACGCGGAACGCGATAAGAGTGCCTCGGGTAAAACGCAAAGTGCTTTAGCTTGCGGCCCTCGCGTCCATCGCGGTGCCATATTGCGGCAGATCGGCCTGCGTCTTGCCGTGGGCTGCCATCAGCGTGTCGCGGACATAGGCAATATGGGCGGTCTCCTCGATGATCTCGGCCAGGTATTGCGCTGCCATCAGCGTCGGGCCTGCGCCAATTGTGCCGTGATTGGCCAGCACAGCGGCCCGGATTTTCGGGTCGCGGAAAACGGGGCTGATCTCAACTTCCGTCTGCGGGCCACCGTTCGATGACAGCGGGATCAACGGCATACGCCCGATCTTTTCGATGGTCTGCACGGTCAGGCAGGGGATTTCGATCCCCGCGCTGGCATAGCCGGTGGCCCAAGGGCTATGGCAATGGACAATGGCGTTGATGTCGTCGCGGATGCGGTAGAGGTCGAGGTGAAAGTCGAGGTCCTTTGACGGCTTGAGCGCGACATCGCTCGGCAGGATCGTTCCGTCGAGCATCACAACTTGCAGATTGTCGCGCGTGCACTCGTTGAACCCCACGCCCGACGGTTTGATGACAATTGCATCCCTGCTGTTCAGACGCACCGACAGATTGCCACCTGCATTGGTCTGAAGGCCCCCGTCAAAGCACCGCTTGGCGGTCGCGATAAGGGCATCCATCTGGTCGTGCAGGTCGGGGAAATCAGGCATCTTCGGTCCTTTTGCTCATGGCGTTTTGTAGCGAGTCGACCGCGGCAAGGGCCGTTTCGGTCGTGTTGATGTGATCCGGAATTCGGGAAACTGTGTATGCGCGCGCTTCGGCCTCCAGCACCTCAGCCGCAATCCCTCGCAGGTTCGGGTCTTCGATCGCGCCGCCGATCCGATCCTCGTGGCTCAGCCCACCCATGGGCACGATGACGTGGCAGGGGGCCTTGGCCTCGTTCAGCAATCCCGCCAAGGCCTGGGCTTGCGCGGCCATCTCGGACTCCGTCAGCTTGATGTGGGTGAAATAGGCGGAGTGTCGGTAATGGGGGCGTTCCAGATGTTCGGGCGAGACTGTGCTGATCTCACCCAAACCAATGAAGTTGAGGCCACCGGGCAGAACAACACGCGGCAGGTGATTGGCGCAGGAGAACCGGGTTGGCATGGGCACATGAGCCCCTGCCAGACGCAGTCGCCCCAGCTCGTGCACGTTCAGGTCGATGACACCGGCCACCGGGCTTTCCGCCACGAACCGCGCAAAGGCTGCGCCGCCATAGCCGTTGGCGTGGAAGACTGTGGGCTCGAAGTTATGGGTGCCCAAAAGTCGGGCCACTTCGGCCCCGGCGCGTCCTGTGGCACCTAGAGTGGTGACCGCCACCGCAGTCGCCCGCTCCGCTGAAGGGATGTGCGCCCGGTAAAGCCCCGCCACCATTGAAGCTGCGTTTTCGAACACCTGCCGCAGCATGGGGTTCAGACCCTCGATATCGCAAAGCGTCGGGATCAACGTGATCGCTGTGTCGGCAAGCGCCGCGCGGGGGTCGAAGGCCATCGTTGTGATCAGCACTTTGGGATAGACCGCCGGCAAGCCCTTGAGGGCCGCCAACACAATCTCACCCCCCGTGCCGCCGCCGACGCCGAGTGCGACGTAGCATTCATCACACATTGCCGCGATGTGGGCCGCCGCCTGCTGCGCACGCTCTTCCATGCGCTTCAGCTTTTCCGCGCCCGACAGCACCGTGCCGCCTGCGCCAAGCGAGACATCGACACGCTCGACCTCCAGCCCGTTGCGCGCAAGCGCATCGGACAGGTAGCCAAGCTCGACCCCCTTGGTTTCGAACGTTCCGATCAGCAAGACCTTCATTGGGTCAGCCTTTCACTGCACCAGCCGTCATGCCAGTGATGATCTGCCGCGACGCAAACAGTGTGAACAGGATCGGCGGAATGGCCAGCAACATGCCAGTGGCAAAGATCGTGCCAAGGCCGTCGAATTCGGATGCGTTGTTCACGATCAGGATCGGCACCGTCATGGTGTCCCGATCTGCCAGCGCCGACGCGAGCAGATACTCGTTCCAGGCGATGCGGAACGTGAAGATCGACGCCGCCGCAAGACCCGGCTTGATCAAGGGAAGCACGACCAGGAAGAAAACCTGGAATGGCCCGGCGCCATCGACACGGGCAGCTTCCTCAAGCGATTTCGGCACCTGCACGATGAAGCTCTGCAGGATCCAGATCACAAACGGCAGGTTCATTGCCACGTAAACGATGATGATGCCTGAATGCGTCCCTGCAAGGCACACATCCCCGCGCCCACCGAAGGTGTCGCGGATCCAAGCGCCAAGCCCGTAGTCATTGTCGAGGCAGAAAGCGTTGTTCCAAAGCCCAAACACCGGCACCAGTAGAACCGCAGGCGGGATCATCCGCACGGCCAGCGTAGACAGCGAGACCGTGTCGCGCCCCATGAACTTGAACCGCACCAGCGCATAGGCCGCCATGCAACCGAAAATCAGCGTGAGCGCGGTGGAGATCAGCGCAATGATGATCGAGTTGATGAAGGCCCCGCCAAACCGGATCTGACAAAACCGCAGATGTTCGGGCTCGTACCACAGGATATCGCACAACGCGGTCTCGTAGTTGCGGATCGTGGGCATGAAGATCAGCCCGCCCACGCCCGACGTAATATCCACGTCCAGCCGCATCGAATTGGCCAGCAGGATGATCACCGGCCCAACGCTCATCAGGATCAGGATCGCAATCAGAACGTAGAAGGCCGGGTTCTGGCGGTCGTAATTGGTGTCAGCCATGGCTCAACCTTCCTCTTCTGCGGCGAATTTCAACTTGCGCGACCGCGCCTCGGTCCAGCGGTTGAAGGCAAACATGCCAAGCGTCAGCAGCATCAGAAGCATCAGCAGGTAATTCGACATCGCCGCCGCCTCACCCAACTCGCGGAACTCCCGCGCCGTCCGCGCAATCCGCAAGGCAAGGATTTCGGTCGACAGGCCGGGTCCACCGCCGGTCATCACCAGGATCACCTCAAGCACCTTGAACGCATCAATCAAGCGCAGCAGCATGGTCACAACCAACACCGGCGCCATCAGCGGCAGTTTGATGAACCACACCTGTTGCCACCCCGTCGCGCCGTCGATGCGGGCAGCCTCCAAAGCCGAGCGCGGCAGGGATTGCAACGCGGCGAGGCTGAGAATGAAAATAAACGGCGTCCACTGCCAGATGTCGGCGAAAATGACGCTCAGAAGCGGGTTCTGCCCCAGCCAATCGACCGGGCCTATGCCCAGGAGGTTGCCCCACCACGTATCCCCGATCCAATTCAGGAACCGGTTAAACGTGCCGTAGGTCTGGTGAAACATGAAGCGCCAGACAAGACCCACAACCACCGGCGCGATCATCATCGGCAGGATAAAAAGCGTCCGCAGCACGGACATGCCGCGAATATTTCGGTCCAGCAAAAGCGCTAGCCCCACCCCGATCACCATTTCGACCACCACAACGGTGAAGGCAAAGATCAGCGTGACCGAAAAGCTTTCCCAGAAGAACGCATCGCCCCAGAGCCGTACGTAATTGGCAAAACCGACGAATTCAGTCTCCGAGATATTCTGCGTCGGGTCCCAGTCGCGGAAGCTGCCCCACATCATGTAGCCGATTGGGTAAAACAGCGCCAAAGCCATAACGAGGGCCGCCGGAGCGATGAACAGATAAGGGGTCGAGCGGTTCATTGGGGTCTCTCAGCATGGGGCCCTTAACGGAACCCCCGGGCACGTGCTGGACGGTCCGGGGGCCGGGAGAAGACCCGCCGCATCACGCGCGGCGGGCCCAGAGCTCACTGGCTTACTGCCAGGTGTAGTAGCCTTCTTCTTCCATCAGGGCGCGGGTGCGCTCTGCGATGCCGTCCAGGGCTTCCTGCGGGTCAAGACCCTCGGTCAGAACCTGAGACATCGTGGTGCCGATATCGGCATTGATGCGGCCCCATGGCGGGATGATCGGGCGCCAATCGGGATCAGCATCGGCCAGAGCCTCACCAAAGGTCGACGACCAGGGGTACTGGGCGTTCAGCTCTTCATTGGCATAGGTCGAGAAGCGCGATGGGTTACCACCGGCCATTGCGACGGCCAGATCGCCTTCACGGCTGGTCAGCCACTGCATCAGCAGGAAAGCTGCTTCCGGGTTGGCTCCGTTGCGCGGAATGGCGATGCCGAAGCCACCGGTCTGCGACGCAGCACGGACACCCACGGGATGCGGAGCCCAACCAACATTACCTGCCACGGTCGAGCGGCTTTCGTCCTCAAACGTCGCGGCGAACGCGATGGAGTCGAGGAACATGGCCGCCTGGCCTTGGGCAAACGCATTGGCTGCTTCTGCCGGACCAAACGCCGACGAGCCTTCCGGACCACACTCAACGATGGAGCGCAGGGCTTCCGCTGCGGCTACACCTTCGGGCGAGTTGATGGTGGGGTCCCAACCGTCGCCAAAGACACGACCGCCAAGGGGGGCGAGGTGCAGAAGGAACGCGTGCGAGGCCTGGTGGCCCGATGCCGCGCGGGAGGCGACGCCACCCATGCCCGGAACAAGCTCAGGGATTTCACAGGCCAGAGCCAGGAAATCGTCATAGGTTTCCGGCACTTCCAGACCATGCTCTTCGAACACGTCCGTCCGATAGTAGAGCACCGACGTCTCAGACCCGAACGGCAGGCCGTAAAGCGAACCTGTCGGACCAGGTAGATAGCCACGTTCGCCACCGGCGACGCCGATGTTCTGGACGTAGCCGTCGATCAGGTCTTCAGCGTCATAGTTCGGATCGGCCAGACGCGGGTTCATGAAGAACGGCGCAAGGTTCAGGATCTGATCTGCGTAAACGTAATCGGCCTTAGAGAAGACCACATACGCGATCATGTCATAGGCGCCTTCGTCCAAGGCTAGCTCAAGCGTCTGACGCTCGCGCATATCGAGGTAGGGAAGCATATCCACCTCGACCTCGATGCCCGTCTGTGCAGTGAATTCCGGCAGCACTTCCATCACAGCGTTGTAATGGGGGTGTGCAGGGAAGTTCACAACAAGCGTTGTCCCTTCATATTCCGCGTACGGGTTGGAATGCCCGTCTGCGAAGGCCGCGCCGGTCATTGCGACCCCGGCGACCATAGTTGTTGCTAAGAGTCTTTTCAGCATACTCATCCTCCCAGTTTGCTGATCGGGCACCGTTTACAGTGCCGTTTCCGTTGTCTTGTCGAACAGGTGCAGCCCCTCAGGCCGCACTGCAAAGCGCAGGGTTTCCCCTAACGCGATAGGTGTTTCTGATTTCAGCTCGACCGTGACCTTGGCGCCGCCGCAGTCACAGATCAGCACGGATTGTGCGCCGATATATTCCGAGACCACGACATTCAGATCGAGGCTCTGATCGGCGGGTGCATTTGCGTCGAACTCCAGATCCGAAGGGCGAATGCCGAGGGTCGCTTGATGCACCGCTTTCTGCTTCGCGCGCGCGGCCAATGTATCTGGCAGCCGGATATCAAAGCCCTGACCCTTGGCGCGCAGGTCGCCGCCGTCTTCCACAAGGTCAGCCTCAAGGAAATTCATCGGAGGGGACCCAAGGAAGCCCGCGACGAACTTGTTGACCGGGTTCTTGAACAGCTCAGTCGGCGTGCCCTGTTGTTGAATATGGCCGCCGTGCATCACAACGATCCGATCGGCGAGGGTCATGGCCTCGATCTGGTCATGGGTGACGTAAATCATATTCTTTTTCACGTTCTGACGCATAAGCGCCAGTTCCGCCCGCATCTGCCCGCGCAGCTTCGCGTCAAGGTTCGACAGCGGCTCATCAAACAGGAACGTGCTGGCATCGCGGCATAGCGCGCGCCCCATGGCGACACGCTGACGTTGACCGCCTGACAATTCACCGGGTTTGCGCGCAAGAAAATCGGACAGGCCAAGCATCTCGGCCACTTCCTTGACCTTCTTATCGATCACGTTCTGCGGGGTCTTCTGCAGGCGCAGGCTGAAGGACATGTTCCGCGCGACATTCATGTGCGGGTAAAGCGCATAGTCCTGGAAGACCATCGCGATGTCCCGATCCTTTGGGTCCTTCGCGCTGATCGGCTGGTCGTTCATGTAAATCTCACCGTCCGAAACGGTCTCCAGCCCCGCCAGCATGCGAAGCGTCGTGGACTTGCCGCAGCCTGAGGGGCCCACCAACACGGTGAATTCGTGCTCGGCCATCTCAAGCTCAATGCCATGCAGGACCTCAACGGCCCCATAGCGCTTCACCAAATTCTCTAGGCGGATCGTCGGCATTGATTCCCTTCCCCGGACTTTCAAACAGCATTCTGTATACAAACTTGATTGTAAATATCCAAAATTGCATTTTCCTCGATTGTGGGCTAAGAAGATTGCGATACACAGGCTCAACGAAAGGGGCCCAGATGCCGAAAGATTCAGGAAAACAAGCGCCGAACGGGCGCGGCTCAACAGTCCGGCGGATCGAAGCCACTTTGACTGAAGAGATTTCCGCCGGGGCGCTTTCGCCGGGCGAGCGAATTGACGAAGTGAAGCTGACCGAAAGATTTGGCGTGTCGCGCACGCCAGTGCGTGAGGCCCTGTCGCGATTGGTCGCCCAAGGCATCCTGATTCCGGGCGAAAAACGTGGAGTTCGGGTCGCCGAATATACACGAGAGCAATTGGCGCAAATATTTGAAGCCATGCATGAAATTGAAGCTGCATGTGCCCGCGTTGCGGCTCAACGACTGACCCTTTTGTCCAGAGTCGAGATTGAGGCCGCGCAGGCTGATTGCATGGCTGCGGCCGAGGCTGGGGACCGTTCCTCTTACCTTAAGGCGAACGAGGCATTTCACCTCGCCATCTACAAGGCGACCGGCAATCCTTACATGGCCGAAATCGCGTCGGAGTTCCGCAATCGCACCGGCGCTGCACGGGCCAAAAAATTTGCCAAGCCTGAGGATTTGCTGGCATCGGCGAAAAGCCACGAAAGCTTGGTTGCCCTCATTTTCTCAGAGGATTCGGACGCCGCGTCAGACGGCATGCGTGAGCATATGGCGCGCTCTTTCAAAGAAACTTTGGCGGTCAACTGACGAGCTGCGCATTTTTCGACTTGCATTCGCACACATAGATGTCAGTTTGTATACAAACTTGACTCGAGACGCGAAGGGATGTGCGAATGGGCGTTCAGGAAACCAAAATCTACCCGATCAACACCGGCTGGCTGGAGGCCGATCTCGGCACTTACATCTTTTGGAAGGGCCCTGCGGGTAAGAAGTACTGGAACCCTGTCTACTGCCACTACGTAGATACGGGCACCCACAAGATCCTGATCGACACCGGCCTGTGTGACGCAGAACGTGCCACCAAATATCACCACAAATGCGACAAGCGCGGCTGCCTCGAAGTGCACGATCACCTCGAACAAAAGCTTGGCGTTCATCCGGATGAGATTGACGCGATCGTATTCACCCACCTGCACTGGGACCACGTGCAGAATATGAAGAAGTTCAAAAACGCCCGCTACATCGCCCCCAAGGCCGAGATCGAAATGGCCTACAATCCCTTGCCCCTCTACTACCGCACCTACGAATCCGGATACCTGGGTATCGAGCCCGCGTATGCCGGTTGTGTTTTCGAGGCAGTCGAAGATGAATGTGAAGTCCTGCCCGGCATCACCATGTTCCACACTCCCGGCCACTCGGTCGGTCACATGGCTGTCACAGTCGCAACCTCAGCAGGCGATATCGTTATCGCGGGCGACGCGATTTTCGTCGAACGCAATCTGGCACCAAACCCGGCGGAAGGCTGGCGTTACTGGGTGCCTGCCCGCTTCGTGAACTCTTATGAAGGCTGGAAGTCGGTGGAAGAGCTCGACAAACGCGCCGACTACATCTTGCCGTGCCACGACGCCGAGGCAAACGGGCGTTCGGACGTCTTTCCATATAAGGGCATGCCGCTTCGCAAGCGTCGGCAGACAATCCCTGGTTTCCAGTTCTACTTCGGCGACATGCCAGACGGCGCGGTCGAAAAAGCAGCGCCCGCAATGCCGCGCGACGAGGTCAATGGCTATCTTGCGGGCCTGAAAGACCCCAAGGACATGGCCGAAAGCTGACCCATGCAGGCGCTTGATAGCCTTCTGGCGGTGGCGGACCAATTCGACGCCGTTGTGCTGGACCAATGGGGCGTGCTGCATGACGGCACCACGCCTTATCCCGGCGCTGTAGACGCGATTCACGCATTGAGGTCATCGGGTAAGCGTCTTGCAGTCCTTTCCAATTCCGGGAAGCGCGCGGCGCCGAATGCGGACTGCATAGCGGCGATGGGCTTTCCCGGCGACATGTTTGAGATCGTGATGACCTCGGGCGAGGCGCTTTGGCAAGACATTGCAGCGGGACGTGTGCCGCACACGCGCTTCCACCCGATCACCCGCGACGATGGCGATGCCGAAAGATGGGCCGACGGTCTCGACATCACGCTGACCTCTGATACGCCGGACGCGGTCTTGCTTATGGGTCTGCCCGATGAAGGGGCTGTGCATGTGCTGCCCGATCTACCGGTCTATTGCACCAACCCCGATCGCGCTTCTCCGCGCGCGGGTGGTAAAACGGTCGTCTCACCTGGCGCGCTCGCGCACGATCACAAAGACAAGGGCGGCGATGTGACGTTCTACGGCAAACCCCATCTGCCGATTTTTCGCGCTGTCGAGACCGCCCTAGGCACCTCTAACCTGCTGATGGTGGGCGATAGCCTGGAACATGACATCGCCGGTGGGCACCGGGCTGGTTGGTCCACGGCCTTCATCCGTGGGGGCCTCCACGCAAGCGCGATGGCCGGCGACGCCGAAACCGCGATCCGCACCCTTGCGGCCAAGGAAAACGCGCCTCTCCCCACATATCACCTTTCTCATCTAGGGTAGTTGCATGTCTCAACCTGTTGAATTCGACGCGTTCCGCGCCCTCTCCGCCCGCCTCGGCCAAGACCCGCTTCGCGTGCAGGGGCCTGGCGGGAACACCTCTATCAAGGAAGGCGGGACCATGTGGATCAAGGCTTCAGGCACCGAGTTGGCTGATGCCGAAACAAAGGACATCTTTGTCGCCGTCGACCGCGAAGCGGCCAGGGCCGAGGCCCATGGCGCAGGGGATGGGACCTGCAAGGCGACTGTTTTGGACCCTTCCCAAACCCTTCGCCCATCTATTGAGACGACCTTTCACGCTGCGCTGGACTGGCCTGTCATTGCCCACACCCATTCCATTGCCACTCTTACTCACGGTGTCAGCACCAAGGGGCGCGTCGTTGCGGCTGACAAACTGGCGGATCTGCCTTTTGTTTCAGTGCCCTATGCAAAACCGGGCCTGCCTTTGACGCGTGAAATCCTGTCTCGGGTCACTGCTCAGACCCAGGTGATTATGCTGGAAAACCATGGGCTCATTATCTGCGGCTCAAGTGTTCAGGAGGTGCACGACCTGACGGAGACGGTGGAGGAACGCCTCGCCATGGCCCCACGCGGCGAGGTGGACCAATCTGATGCTACCTATAGTTGGATCGCCCGGGACGCCCGCGCATGCGCGCTGGCTCAGGCTGGCTCCTACTACCCTGACCACGTGGTCTTTCTTGGGCCTGCTCTGCCGGTGCGAGACAGCGATGCCAAGCCGCCCGTCATTCTGCACCCCGGCAAGGGCATTGCCTTGCGCGACGATGCGACTCCAAGCCAAAAGGCCATGTTGCGGTGCCTGTCTGACCTGCTGATCCGCCTGCCTGAAGACTGGGTGCCCGAAGCCATCGGCGCCGAGGCTGAGGCGGAGCTTCTGAATTGGGACGCCGAGAAATACCGGCAGGCTCTGGCGGCTCGGCAATGACCCTTTCGCTTGGCCTGGATTTGGGCACCTCGGGTTTGCGCTCTGCCGTGGTGGATGCGTCGGGAGCTGTCCTTGCGCAAGCGCGCGCAGCCTATCCCGGCGATGCATCCTCAGATGCGGAGGTCTGGTGGGCCGGTGCTTTGGACTGCCTCAGGTCTCAAATCGAGTGCCTACGCACCGCGGGATATGATCCGTCAGAGATCACGCGCATCGCGGTTGACGGCACCTCTGGCAGTGTCGTTCTGACCGATGCCAACCTGCGCCCAGTGACGCGGACGTTGATGTACAACGATGGCGGGTTCAGCGACGAGGCCGCCCTGATTGCAAAATTCGCGCCAGATCCGCACATCACTCGCGGTCCGGCATCTGCCTTATCCCGGGTTCTGCGGCTGCGATCCGAAGCCGCGAACGGGGTAGTCAAGCACCTCATGCATCAGGCGGATTTCATCGCAGCACGACTCAGCGGTGTCGGCGGCGTATCCGACCAAAACAATTCTCTGAAAACTGGGTTTGATCCCGAATCCGGCACTTGGCCCGATTGGTTTGCGCCCATGGGTCTGAATCGCTCGCTCCTGCCAAAAGTGCTGCCAGCAGGCACTGCGTTTGCGGAGGTGCGTACCGACCTTGCCGATCAGCTTGGCCTGTCACCACACGCAACGGTGCACACTGGCACGACAGATAGCATTGCAGCCTTCCTTGCGGCCTCGCCGTTGGAGCGCGGAGCTGCCGTCACGTCGCTTGGCACTACGTTGGCCATCAAAATCCTTAGTGAAGAACGGTTCGATGCACCGGAGATTGGGCTCTATTCCCATAAGATCGGGGATTTCTGGCTCGTTGGGGGTGCGTCGAACACGGGCGGGGGTGTGCTTGCCCACTTCTTTTCGCCCGGCCAGATGAAGTCGCTGTCTGCCCGGATTGATCCATCCGTTCCAAGCGAGCTCGATTACTACCCGCTTCTGAACCCGGGTGAGCGTTTCCCGATCAACGATCCAAATTATCCCCCTCGGATGGAGCCAAGACCGTCGGACGATGCCGCCTTTTTTGGTGGCTTGCTTGAAGGGATCGCGCGGATTGAGGCCCAATGCTACGCAGCGATCCAGGCGGGGGGAGGTCCAGTGCCAAAGACGATCTTCACGGCAGGTGGCGGTGCCCAAAATCCCGTATTCACGGCCATCCGATCGCGCGTTATCGGCGCGCCTATCGAAAGTGCGGCAACGACAGAAGCCGCAATCGGCGTCGCAAAGCTCGCTAACCTTTAGTCGCGCAATCCAGTAGAAAAATGGTGAGCCCGACAGGATTCGAACCTGTGACCAATTGATTAAAAGTCAACTGCTCTACCAACTGAGCTACGGGCCCACTCAGGGGCGCGTACCTAAGAGGAGGCCCGCGCGTCGTCAAGCGAAAATCCGGTAGCCCCTTTGAACTTACGTGACGCAGGCGTATATGCGCGGAATGTCCAACGCAGACTCATATCCCGGCCTTCCTTTTCTCAAGATGCATGGCCTCGGCAATGACTTCGTTGTTGTTGATGCCCGGGGCGAATCCCGGACGATTACGTCCGCTTTGGCGCAGGCGCTCGGCGACAGGCATCGTGGAGTTGGGTTTGATCAGTTGGCCGTTATTGAAACCGGTACCGACGCTGACCTGGAGCTTGCATTCTGGAATGCGGACGGCTCGACCTCCGCGGCTTGCGGGAACGCAACCCGCTGCATTGCGCGGCGCGAGATGGAGCTGACCGGCAATCATCGCATCACCTTGCGGACTGAGCGCGGTGTTCTGGAGGCCGTGGATGAAGGCAATGGCCTGACCTCCGTGAACATGGGCCAGCCCGTGATGGCTTGGCAGGGCATTCCGCTGAAAGGCGCATGTGACACGCTGCATTTGCCCATTGATGGCGCGCCTGTTGCGACTGGCATGGGCAACCCGCACTGCACGTTCTTTGTGGACGACGCTGACGCGGTTGATCTTGAAACTTTGGGTGCGAAATTCGAACATCATCCGCTGTTTCCGGAACGAACCAATGTGCAATTTGCGCATGTGGTTGGCCCCGATCACCTCAGAATGCGGGTGTGGGAACGGGGTGTTGGTGTGACGCTTGCCTCTGGCTCGTCCTCATGTGCGGTTGCGGTGGCAGCGGCGCGACGGGGGCTGACCGGGCGCAAGGTGCGCCTGACCCTCGATGGCGGCGAAATCGCGATTGATTGGCGCGACGATGGGGTCTGGATGACTGGCCCCACGGCACATGTCTTTTCGGGCGAGCTTACGCCTGCGTTCCTGGACAGCCTTGAATGAGCAATCCGCCCGTGTTCCACACGCTCGGTTGCCGGCTCAACGCATATGAAACCGAAGCGATGCGTGAGATGACGCAGGCCGCTGGAGTGGCGGATGCGGTGATCGTGAATACCTGCGCGGTGACGTCTGAAGCAGTGCGCAAGGCGCGGCAGGAAATTCGCAAGCTGCGCCGCGAGAACCCCAAGGCGCGATTGATCGTGACCGGCTGCGCGGCCCAGACCGAACCGCAGACTTTCGAAGCGATGGATGAGGTCGACCTTGTCTTGGGCAATACCGAAAAGATGCAGCCTGAGACCTGGGCCAATCTGCCCACTGATTTCATCGGTGAAACCGAAAAGGTCAGGGTCGATGACATCATGTCGGTGGAAGAAACGGCAGGTCACCTGATCGACGGATTTGGACGGCATCGGGCTTATGTCCAAGTCCAAAACGGCTGCGATCATCGCTGCACGTTTTGCATCATCCCCTATGGCCGCGGAAACAGCCGCTCGGTCCCAGCCGGTGTTGTGGTCGAGCAGATCAAGCGGCTGGTGGATCGCGGGTTTAACGAAGTCGTGTTGACCGGGGTCGATCTGACGTCTTGGGGTGCTGACTTGCCGGGGGAACCTAAGCTTGGTGATCTGGTCATGCGCATCCTCAAGCTGGTGCCGGACCTGCCGCGGATGAGGATCAGCTCCATCGACTCGATTGAGGTGGATGAAAACTTGATGCAGGCCATAGCGACGGAGCCGCGCTTGATGCCGCATCTTCACCTGTCGCTACAACACGGTGATGACCTGATCCTGAAACGAATGAAACGCCGCCACCTGCGCGACGATGCAATTGCCTTTTGTGAGGAGGCCAAACGCCTGCGCCCTGACATGACCTTTGGTGCGGACATCATCGCGGGCTTCCCGACAGAGACTGAGTCGCATTTCGAGAACTCGCTGAAACTGGTCGAAGATTGCGACCTGACTTGGCTTCACGTATTTCCCTATAGCCCTCGCCCGGGCACGCCTGCTGCCCGTATGCCGCAGGTCAGCGGCAAGGCTATCAAAGAGCGTGCGGGCCAATTGAGGCGCAAGGGGGAAGATCGCGTGAAGTCTCACCTGTCCAAACAGATAGGGCAGAAACACAACATACTTGTCGAAAAGCCCCGCTTGGGGCGCACAGAACAATTCGCCGAGGTTGTGTTCGACCATGATCAGCCCGAGGGACAGATTGTCCAAGCCCAGATCGCTGGCGCAACGGAACGCCAACTTGTGGCGTCTCACCAGTAGCGACCGCAAGTACTAAGGAAGGCCATGCATCCTAATCCAGCATTCCGAGGGGAACCGAAATTCATGAACCTTGCCATGTGCCGCAAGCGCGGCTTTGGCATGTTGAGCATGAACGCCGACCCGGCCCCTTTGATCAGCCACGTGCCATTCTTTCTGGATGACAGTGGTGAAATGGCGGAATTGCACCTTGTGCGGTCCAATCCAATCGCGCGCGCTGTTCAGACGCCAACCCCGGCGGTGATCGCCGTGTTGGGGCCCGATGGCTACGTCTCGCCAGACTGGTATGAGACGTCAGATCAAGTGCCAACATGGAACTATGTCGCCGTTCACTTGCGCGGGACGATCGAGCCCATGGACGGCGGCTTGATGCGTGAACATCTTGATCGGCTTTCGGCCCATTTCGAGGGGCGGCTTTCGCCCAAGCCTGCATGGACAACCGACAAGATGTCTAAAGACGCATTGGAACGGATGATGCGCCAGATCCTGCCGTTCAAATTCAATGTGCAGGACGTCGAAGGCACCTGGAAGCTGAACCAGAACAAAAGCGATGAGGCCCGCCAGGGCGCTGCCGAACAGATCAAGCAAAGCCCCATCGGTCACGAGCTTGAGACATTGGGCGCGTTGATGACCGGTGGCGTCCCGTCGATAGACAAGGGCAGTTCGCTTACCTACATCTAGGGGAACCAGTCCCGAGGAGGAGCGGTTCTTATGGCACTACAACTGACACCATTTGCGGCGATCGCTTTGCGTTATGGCGCGGTGGCGACCGCCGGATTTGTCGCCGCACGCCTTATTCCGCGCGGACGCTTTCCCAACGTGGTCGAGGCGCAGATGGACAGGGCGCCAAAAGGGCTTCGCCTGCGTCGGGCCCATGGGCAAATCAGCGGATCGGCGCGCATCACGCGCCACACCCGGTTGTGGCGTTTTGGCCCGAGATTTCGAATTGATGGAACGGCGCTCGCGCGTCTCAAGATAAGGCGGCTGACATGATGGAACTGCTCGGATCGGGGGCGTCCCCGTTTGTGCGCAAAGCGCGGATCTTGGTGGTTGAAGCCGGGATCACAGACATTCCGTACGTCGAAGTCACCGCCTCGCCCATGGGGGGCGAAGACAAGATCAACGCGGCCAACCCGTTGGGCAAAATTCCGGCGCTGACGCGCGACAGTGGGCCGACGATCTACGATAGCAACGTGATCTGCAGATTTCTGGACGATCACGCGATGGCAGGCCTCTACCCTGAGGCGCGCTTGTGGGAAGTGCTGACGCTGGAAGCCACAGGTGACGGCGTCATGGAAGCGGCTGTAGGCATGATCTACGAACAGCGTTTCCGCCCAAAGACGAAGATCTGGACCCCGTGGTTCGAAGCCCAGTGGACCAAGATCAACCGCGCACTCGACACCATCGAACGCCAATGGATGAGCCATCTGCATGGCCCGGTGGATATGGGGCAGGTCAGTGTGGCGTGTGCGCTTGGCTATCTCGATTTCCGCTTTCCGGACGACGATTGGCGCGCCGGGCGGGAGGCGCTGGCGGCGTGGTACGCCAAGTTTGCCGAACGCCCGTCCATGGTGGCCACAGCGCCCGCATGAGAATTACGCTTGCGACGACCGAGGCCGAGCGGCAGGCCTGTTTTGACGTGCGTGATGCCGTATTCACGGTCGAGCAGGGAATCACGGACCCGCCAGACATTGATGAGTTTGACGCCGACGCGCTTCACTACCTGGCGCAGGACGATACCGGTTTGGCGGGAGCGGCGCGCATTGTCGCCAAGGGCGATACGGCAAAGATTGGGCGCGTTGCTGTCTTGAAGGCCCGTCGCGGGACCGGCCTTGGCGCGCAGATCATGCGTACGCTTCTGGACGACGCAAGGACACGTGGGTTCAAATTTGCGGCGCTCGAAAGCCAGGTCCATGCCATCGCCTTTTATGAACGGCTGGGGTTTGCCGCAGAGGGGCCGGATTATGATGATGGATCCGGCATCATGCATCGTATGATGCGGGCCAAACTCTAGAATTCCGATGTTGGCGGGAGCCTGACAGGAGGCTCTCAAAGGTCTGTGGTGATTGCGCCGTGTTCGTCGTATGTTCCCGCAAAAGGGGAGGCACGCGATGCCAACGGGACCGAAGCTAAACCGAAGCCTGCGGGCCTTTATTGAACGCCAAAGGCTCTTCTTCGTGGCCACAGCGGCGCCAGAAGGGCGGGTGAACCTGTCGCCCAAGGGCGCAGACAGCCTGCGGATCATAAGCGATACGCATATCCGGTGGCTCAATCTGTCTGGCAGCGGCAATGAAACGGCAGGGCATCTTCGGAAAGCTGATCGCATGACCTTGATGTTCTGCGCGTTTGAGGGCGACGCGCTGATCCTGCGGGTCTATGGCACGGCAAGCACCTTGCACCCGCGCGATGTCGGTTGGTCCGAGGCTGCCGCAGAATTTCCCGAGATGGCTGGCACGCGGCAGATCTTCGATATGCGCATAGATCTTGTACAGACATCCTGTGGTACTGGCGTCCCACTTATGCCGTTCGAGGCGGACCGCGTGCACACGGAACTCCTGCCGTTTTACGCTGAAATGGGCGAGGATGGCGTTCAGGACTATTGGCAGCGCAAGAATACTGAAACCATTGACGGGTATCCGACAGGTCTGTTCGAGGAATAGGGTCGATTCAACCTGTAGCCGCGTGCATGCGCAGCAAAGTCGCCCGGAAATGGAAGCCACCGGAAAGAATGCGACATTTCAGCCCCCATGCGCGCGTTTGTCCGCTGGACGCCTATAACGTCAGACAGTAACAGCAGCGCAAGCTGGGTGACGGATAGATTCCGTGGCCCTCTTTGCAGTTTCCCATGGGGCGCCGGAGACGTCCGACCCCGATAGAGAGAACAGGAGAGCTCGTGTCACACGCAGAGGATCCTTCCGGCGAGCGCCGGGACTTTCTGTACTACGCAACCGCCGGCACCGGCGTTGTCGTGGCAGGCGCGGCCGCTTGGCCGCTTGTGAATTCCATGAACCCGTCCGCCGACACCCGCGCGGCCAGCCAGATGCGCGTTGACGTATCGGGCGTGGCCGAAGGTTCGCAGTTGACGGTTTTGTTCCTGGGTAAACCCATCTTCATTCGTCGTCGCACCGCGGAAGAGATTGAATCGGCCCGCGCCGTGGAAGTGTCTGAGCTTCCCGACCCTGAATCGCGCAACGCCAACGACGAAGCGGCCGACGCAGCCGACGCCAACCGCACGCTGGCCCCGTTTGAGGGCGACGATACCGGCGAATGGCTCGTGATGCAGGGTGTGTGCACGCACCTGGGTTGCGTTCCGCTTGGTGACGGCGCTGGCGATTTCGGCGGCTGGTTCTGCCCGTGCCACGGGTCGCACTATGACGCTGCCGGCCGTATTCGTCGCGGGCCTGCGCCCCGGAACCTGCCCATCCCGGCGGCAGAGTTCATCGACGAAACAACCATTTTGCTCGGTTAAGGGAGGAACGACACATGGGTGGTATTCCCCACGACCATTACGAACCGAATTCGCGCGGCGAAAAGTGGCTTCACCGCCGCCTGCCGATCGTCGGTTTGATGTACGACACCTTGATGATCCCCACGCCCAAGAACCTCAATTGGATGTGGATCTGGGGTATTGTTCTTGTTTTCACGCTGGTGATGCAGATCATCACCGGCATCTTGCTGGTGATGCATTACACGCCGCATGTCGATCTGGCCTTCGCCTCTGTCGAGCACATCATGCGCAACGTGAACGGAGGGTGGGCGATCCGCTACATCCACCAGAACGGCGCATCGTTGTTCTTCATTGCCGTTTACTTGCACATCTTCCGCGGCCTCTACTACGGCTCGTACAAGGCGCCGCGTGAGGTCACGTGGATCATCGGAATGCTGATCTACGTCCTGATGATGGGCACCGCGTTCATGGGCTACGTTCTGCCCTGGGGTCAGATGTCCTTCTGGGGCGCGACCGTGATCACCGGCCTCTTCGGCGCCATTCCGTTCATCGGTGAAGGCATCCAGACCTGGCTTCTGGGCGGACCCGCCGTGGACAATGCCACGCTGAACCGCTTCCTGTCGCTGCACTATCTGCTGCCCTTCCTGATCCTGGGCCTTGTGATCGTGCACGTCTGGGCCTTCCACACGACCGGCAACAATAACCCCACGGGTGTTGAAGTGCGCCGCACGTCGAAGGCCGAGGCGGAAAAAGACACGCTGCCGTTCTGGCCCTATTTCGTGATCAAGGACCTTTTCGCGCTTGCCGTGATCCTCGTCGCCTTCTTCGCGGTCGTGGGCTTCATGCCGAACTACCTCGGCCACCCCGACAACTATATCGAGGCGAACCCGCTGGCGACGCCAGCGCACATCGTGCCCGAATGGTACTTCCTGCCGTTCTACGCGATCCTGCGCGCCTTCGATAACGAGGTTTGGGTTGTGATCGCCGCCAACTTCCTCACCGGTGGCATCGTTGATGCCGCGTTCTTCGGCGTGGTGGCGATGTTCGGCGCGATCGTGGTGATGGCGCTGGCCCCATGGCTCGACACGTCGTCGGTCCGCTCGGGCCGCTATCGCCCGATGTTCAAGGCGTGGTTTTGGGTCTTCATCGTGAACTTCTTCGTTCTGATGTGGGTCGGTGCCCGTCCGGCGGAAGGGATCTATCCCTACATCGCACTGATCGGTTCGACCTACTGGTTCGCCTACTTCCTGGTGATCCTGCCGCTTCTGGGCGTGATCGAGAAGCCGCTGCCGCAGCCCTCGACCATCGAAGAGGACTTCAACGAACATGTCGGTGGCGGGTCTTCGGGCACCCCCGGCTCCGGTACGGCCGCAGCGCCGACCCCGGCAGAGTGAGAGAGAGGAAACTGACGATGTTCAGGAAACTTGCAATCAGCGCCACCGCGGCGCTGGCCCTCACCTCCGGCGCGGCACATGCTGCGGGTGGCGCGGGTTACGTCGAAAACTACGCCTTCTCGTTCGAAGGTCCGTTCGGCACATTCGACCAGAACCAGCTTCAGCGTGGCCTTCAGGTCTACACTGAGATTTGCTCAGGCTGTCACGGCCTGCAGTACGTGCCGATCCGCACGCTTGCGGATGAAGGCGGCATCGGCTGGACAGAGGAAGAGGTGCTGGAATACATCGACCAGAACTTCATCGAGGTTTACGACCCCGATCTGCAAGACTGGCGGATGGCCACTCCGAACGACAACTTCCCCGTCAATGACGGTGTTGGCGCACCGGACCTCAGCCTGATGGCTAAGGCCCGCACTGGCTTCTCCGGCCCTTACGGTTTGGGGATCAATCCCCTGATCAACGGGATCGGCGGACCCGAATATATTGCCTCGCTTTTGACCCACTATACGGGTGAAGAGGTCGAGCAATATGGCGCGATCCTTTACGAGAACGAGACGATGGAAGGCGGCCTGATCTCCATGGCGCCACCATTGTGGGAAGACGCCGTGGTATATGCCGATGGTACACCCGCCACCGTCGACCAAATGGCGCAGGACGTTGCTGCGTTCCTGATGTGGACGGCAGAGCCGCACATGATGGCACGTAAGCAGATGGGCTTCCTCGCGGTCATCATCCTCGGCATTTTCTCGGTGCTCTTGTACCTGACCAACAAGCGCCTGTGGGCGCCGGTCAAGGCAGCGGCCAAGCGCGGTACACAAGCCGCCGAGTAATTCGCTCGACGCTCTAAATTGAAAACGCGCTCCTCTAAGGGGCGCGTTTTTTTGTGGCTAGAGCCAGGGCTGCAGCGCCTCGTTCTCTTGCGCGACCAACCGTGCAAGATCACCCTCTAAAACGATCTGCCCTGCATCCAACAAGACCAGCCGATCACAGAGCCGCGTTGCATCGCGCAAGTCGTGCGTTGCCATCACAAGCGTTTGCCCGGTCTCTGCGCAAAGCGCCGCCACCAACTCCAGCATATCGCGCCGCAATCCGGGATCGAGTGCCGAGAAGGGTTCATCCAACAGAACAAGCGGGCGATCCTGCAACAGTGTTCTGGCAAGTGCGACACGGCTTTGTTGTCCACCTGAAAGCTCGGCGGGCTTGCGATGTTCAAACCCCTTCAGACCAACTTTCTCCAAGGCGTCTGAGACTCGTGCCTTGTCGTCGTCTTGCAGTTTCAAGCTCGGCTCCAAGCCAAGCGCCACGTTTTGGAACACCGAAAGGTGCGGGAACAAATTGCCATCCTGAAACAAGATCGACATCGGGTGCTGCGCAACCGTCGCGCGCGACACGTCGGTGCCGTCGATCCACACCCGGCCCGCATCTGGCCAAGTGAAACCGGCAACGAGCGATAGGAACGTCGATTTGCCTGAGCCCGAGGCCCCCATGAGCGCGACGCGGGCACCCTTGGGAATTTCCAGCGCAAGCGACAGACTAAAATCCCCTTGCTCAACCCGAATATTTTCAAGCCGCAGCATTCACGCGTCCTCCACGATCGAAGAGCCAGAACAACCCCAAAGACAGCGCCATCAAAACAACTGCTGCGCCCTGCGCGTCGTCGGTGCGGTAAGACCCGAAGAGGCGGTACATTTCCAGCGGCAGTGTTTCCTGCCCGGGAGCTGAGAACAGGGCAATCACGCCAAGATCCCCCATGGAAAAGGCCGCAGCCAATCCTGCGCCAAACCCCAGAGGCCGCCGGAGGCGGGGTAGAATGGCATGGCGCAACCGGGCGGAGCCTCGCATGCCAAGAGCATCGGCCAGGCGTCCCTGTGTGGCCTCCGCGGCCGCAGCGGCGGGTATCAAAGCCCGTAGCAGGAACGGCAAGGCGACCAGCGCGTTCACAAGCCCGGTGATGGGCAGGGAAAGAGTCACTGGGTCCGCAATTGGAAAAACGATAATGAAAAGGCCTGTCCCTACGACAAGAGGGGAGACTGCAATTGACAGCAAGCCAACCCCTTCCAACCCCGCGCGCACCGCGTGGCCGGCAATCAGCAATGCCATCGGCAGGGCGAGGCCAACCGCCAGAGCGGTAGAGGCGAGTGCGAGTGCAATGGATCTCAGCGCCGCCTCCCACGTGGACAAAGGAAGGCCGAAGACCGCCCCGATCCCTTCCGCAACAACGGCCAGAAGCGGCAAAAGCAGAAAAGCGCCAGCTGCCGTCAGAACAGCCAAATCGAACCGGCGCGAAGCAGGGGTATCGTCCGGCCAGCGCATTGCAGGTCGATCCAACCCACCTCCAAACTGGGCGGCCTTTGCGAAGCGCCAGGCCAGCAGACCCGCCGCAACGCAGATCGTGACCTGGACTAGGCCCAGATATGCGGCACGACCAAGATCAAAGTCGAACCGAAACGCCTGATAGATCGCCAGTTCCACTGTCGTGGCAGCGGGCCCGCCGCCCAGGATCAGGGCAACAGCGAAACTCGTGGTGCAGATCAGGAAGATCACCAGCAGGGCGCCGGGCAATGTCGCTGCAAGAAGCGGCCATTCGAAATGCCGCTGCATATGGCGCCTTTGGAAATTCAAAGATCGTGCCAGCCGGATGCGTTCAGACGGGATGGACAACCAGCCCTGCAACAACAGCCGTGTGGCCAATGGCAAGTTCAGAAACACATGTGCCAAAACGACCCCCAATAGGCCGTAGATCTCAATCGTGCCTGCGCCGATCCCTTCAAGCGCGCTGTTGATCCAGCCAGACCGGCCAAAAATGGCCAGTAAGCCCATAACCGCAACGATCACCGGAAGGATGAAGGGTGCCCCAAGAAGCGCTATGAACGCACTGCGCCCGGGAAAGCGCCTGCGCGCCAAGGCGCGTGCCACCGGGATAGCCGCAAGGCAAGAGACGACGGCCGAAAGGGCCGCCTGCAAAAGCGTGAACCTGATGGCAGCCCAATCGGCCGCGCGCAGATCTGAAAGGCCCTCGGCCCGCAAGATTACGGCAATCAGCGGCCCGAGGATGCACAAAACGACCAGCAGGGCCAAAACCCCGCCGGTCGCCTGAAGTGATGTTACTGGCTCAGCGCGTTTTGCCATGTGGCCAAAGCGTCCTCTCGCACTTCGGCGGCGCCGGTGGATGAGAAGATCAGGGATTGATCTGGCTGGATCAGCGTCTCAAAGCCATCGGGCAAAGCATCCGTTGGCAAGGCGGCGGGATACATCCAGTTGGTCGTCGGGATCACCTCTTGGAACGCGGCAGAGACCATGAATTCCATGAATTGCTGCGCAAGCTCGACATTGTCGGCGGTCGCAAGGATGCCCCCCACTTCGACCTGCATGTAGTGGCCTTCGGTGAAGGGCGCGGCGGTGTAGCTGTCATCCTCTTCCGCGATCAGGTGATAGGCAGGTGATGTGGTGTAGGACAGAACCATGTCGGCCTCACCATCAAGGAACAGGCCATACGCCTCGGACCAACCGGGGGTGACTGTCACCACGTTGTCCGCCAGACCTTCCCAGATCTCAGAGGCACGCTCATCGCCATAGGCGTGCTGCACCCACATCAACAGCCCAAGGCCAGGGGTGGAGGAGCGTGGGTCCTGAATGACAATGCTCACGTCGGAGGCGGCAAGCTCTTCAAAACTGGTCGGCACGTCTTCAAGCGTCTGGCGATGGACGAACGCGAAGTAACCCCAGTCGAACGGCATGAAATTCTCGTCGTCCCATTCGATCGGCAGGGTCAGGCCCGTTGCATCCATTCCATGGGGCTGCATCAACCCGGCCTCATCCGCCGCGGCGATCAGGTTGGTGTCGAGGCCCAGGACGATATCCGCCTCGGACCGTGATCCTTCCAAGCGCAGGCGCGACAGGAGCGCGGCCCCGTCCCCCGTGGCGGTGAATTGCAGGTCGCAACCGCAGACCTCTTCAAAGGCCAGTTCCACTTGCGGGCCGGGGCCCCAGTCGGACGCAAAGCTGTCATAGGTATAGACTGTCAGAACAGGGGTCTGCGCCAAAGCAGCCCCCGCAATGGTGGACAATCCCGCAGCGATGATAGGTGTGGTGAGTTTCATGACCTCACTCCTCCAATAACTGTGGGCGAAGTGAAGTTTGGCAATGCCGTCAACCTTCCCTCCGCCGGTTCTAACCGGTTCAGGTTCAACGGGTCAGCTTTCGCAATCTCAGGCCAAGGTGCCGTATGGCGCCCGAGCCCCCCCGAGGTACGACAACAGCTAGGGCAAAGCTGCGGGCTTGTCCATCGGGCGTAGCATCGCTAATCCCCAAGGCCATGAGCATGAATTCCTACGGCCACCTTTTCCGCGTCACCACCTGGGGCGAAAGCCATGGTCCTGCCCTGGGCGCGACTGTTGATGGCTGCCCTCCGGGTGTCCCGATTGAAGCCAGCGCAATCCAGCATTGGCTCGACCGCCGGAAGCCCGGTCAGAACAAATACACGACCCAACGGCGCGAACCGGATGAGGTTGAAGTATTGTCCGGTGTGTTTGAAGGCCAAAGCACCGGCACGCCAATACAGTTGATGATCCGCAACACGGACCAGCGGTCGAAAGACTATGGAGACATCGTCGAGAAGTTTCGCCCCGGCCACGCCGACATCACCTATTGGCAGAAATACGGGATTCGCGATTACCGCGGGGGCGGGCGGTCTTCGGCCCGTGAAACGGCAGCACGTGTTGCAGCCGGTGGTGTGGCGCGCGCGGCGCTGACGCAGATGGCACCCGACATGAAGATCATCGGCTACATGGTGCAGATGGGTGACCGGCGTGTGTCGGACATCGATCTGGCGGAGGTCGAGAATAATCCGTTCTGGGCACCGGATGCAACGGCAGCGGCGGACTGGGCCGACTACCTCGATGCACTGCGCAAGTCTGGCGATAGTGTCGGTGCCGTGATCGAAGTACGTGCCAGTGGTGTTCCCACCGGGCTTGGTGCGCCGATTTACGGCAAACTAGATACCGATCTGGCAGCAGCCATGATGAGCATCAATGCCGTGAAAGGTGTTGAGATCGGGGACGGCATGGCCGCCGCTGCCCTGACCGGTACGGCCAATGCCGACGAGATCACGATGGGGCCGAACGGGCCCGAATATTCCTCGAACCATGCCGGTGGTATCCTTGGCGGTATTTCGACCGGGCAGGACGTGATCGTGCGGTTTGCCGTCAAGCCGACTTCTTCGATCCTGACGCCGCGCAAGACGATCACCAAATCAGGTGACGCGACCGAGATCGTCACCAAAGGTCGGCACGACCCATGCGTGGGCATCCGCGCCGTGCCCGTCGGTGAGGCGATGATGGCCTGCGTGCTGCTTGACCACATGCTGCTCCATCGCGGGCAAGTCGGGGTTAATCAGGGCCAAATCGGTTAGGCATTCGCTAACCTTTTTGCAAAAATTCGCCTAATTTTTCGTGGAATGGCGCATTTGTTCCGGGCTTGGAACAATGTGGCAATACTGCCTTAGCCTCGCCATTTTTCCGCCACAATTCGGAAAAAATACAGGGGGTGCTGGGGTAAGCCAATGGATGTCTCATGGGGCAGAATGCTCGACCGGGCCGCGCAGAGCGTGCACTGATTTCAATCGACGGGATGCTTCTGGCTGTCGCGTTGTTTGTGATGCTTGTCTGCATTGGCGCCTTTATCCGCATCACGGCTGAACCTCATGCCCTGCGTCAGCAGCACGGGCTTCTTGCGTTGAATTCTGCTGACAGTCTTCTGGCGTTTGAAGATTTCAGCCATGGCGGCGGTGACTGGTCGCCCGCAACGACGTCCAGTCGTTTGACCGGTTTAGGCCCGGTCCTGGGCCCCTTCACCGATGATCCGGTTGAACGGAGTTTCCGCCTTCCGATTGATACCAGTACCGTGCAAGTCAGCTTCGATATTCACCTGCTTGGCGATTGGTCGGATACAGATGAATTGCGTGTCGCTTTGGATGAAACGGAGGCTGTCACGATCACGCTTGAGACCCGCGACAGGGCCGAAGTCTTCGCCACCCACACAATCCCCGACGCAGTAGGAGTGGACGTTCTGCTTGAACAAACGATCATTTCGCCACGCGCCGCGGAACCGGCCCTTCCCACGACGACGGAAGAGGCAATTGTGACGCTGCATATCGTGCTTCAAACGGTGCCCCGCTCCGACATCCTTTCGCTTGGGTTGCAGGCACGTCCGTCTGAAGGCGCGTCGTGGACCTTGGATAACCTCGCAGTCGTGGCGACCACGGACGGTGAGGTCTAGGCTGGCCTAAAGGCCAGCGTCCATCAAGGCCCGAATGTCGGCTTCGCGTGTGCCGGCAACAATGCGGCCAACTTCGGCCCCGTCACGGAACATCACAAGGGTCGAACGACGCGGGATGTTCAGCTGGTTGACCAAGGCGCCATTGCCATAGTCGTCCCAATCCACCCGGTAGATTGTGATTGCTTCGCCGTACGCCGGGTTGGCTTCGATCAAGGCATTGATCGTGCGTTCCTGGCTGCGGCAGGTCGAACACCAATCGGCTGCGAAATCCAGCATTACGGTCTCACCCGCATTGATCGCCTGCTCGGCTGCGCCGGGCGTGTAATCGATCATGTTTGCGTTTGCTGCCAGCGGGGCCAGTGCAAGGGCCGCAGTTGCGGCAAGAAGCGTGCGACGGTTCATGGTCATTCTCCGTAAGGGTCAGAGGGAAACGGAAAGGTCCTGCAGCCAGATCGGCATCCGATCCAGCAGCCAGATTTCAGCCATCAGATGCCAACGCATATAGATCGCAAGACCGACGAGGAAAAACACACCCCCCAGAATGGGGCGGGAGGATTGGGCAAACCTGCGCAAGGCGCCCATACGTTTTTGCAAGGCAGCGCGGGCACCATAGCCAAGCGCAAGGATCACACTGCCGATCCCAAGCGCAAACGACACCATGATGAAGAAGGCGCGGAGCAGTTCCTCACCTTGGGACGCCAATGAGATCGCGGAGCCGAGGACCGGGCCAACGCAAGGGCTCCAGACCGCGCCCAGAAGAAGGCCGCCCAGAAACTGCCCCTGCCAGCCATCGGTGGACATGTTTCGCATGCCGTCATCGGCCCGTTCCGCAAATCCACCCGTTGCAGTGGCAAACCGTGCGGAAAGTTGCGGCACCATAAGAACCGCGCCAAACACCATCATCAAGACAGCGCCCGCCGTGCTGACCGTTTCCTCTCGCAAACCCACCAAATGTCCCGCGGCGATGATCCCAAAGCCGAGCGTTACAAACGCTAACCCCATGCCGCCGGCCAGGGCCAAGGGCCCATAGCGGCTTGATTGCAGCGAACCGGCAAGCACGATCGGCAAGACCGGCAGGACGCACGGGTTGATAAGGGTCAGTAGACCCGCGCCATATGCGAGGATGAATTCCATAGGCCGGTCATGCCGGACCGCTCTCCCTCTGTCACATGAAACGTTCGTGAGACACGCTCAGGTTGCGATGCGCGCGCGCTGCACAGCCAGAATGCCGCCCGCAATGATCGCCACGCCGACCGCGTCGATCCAACTGAGTTGTTCGGACAAAAGCGCATAGGCTATCGCTACGCCGAAGACCGGGTTCAGGAAGTGATATGTCGCAGCCCGCGTCGGCCCAATCCGTCCGACCAGAAGAAACCAGATAAACGTCGCGGCGAGGCCCGGCATCAGAGTGGTGTAGAGGAACGCAAGGATGAACGGCGTTGTCCAATCGACGGCCAACTCTTCCAATGCCATCGCCGGGAAAAGGAGCGCGACGGATCCCACCAGCATCTGCAATCCAACGATCATCAACAGATTGCCGCCATCGCTGGAAGCGCTTTTGACTGTCAGTGTGGCCGCCGCCAACGCGACGGCCGCGATCATGCACAAAACTATGGCGAACGGGTCTGCGCCGCCGCCAAACCGTTGCGCCATGATCAGCGCAACACCGGCGAAACCGGCAACCATTCCGAAGATACCCATCACGGGCAAACGCTCCTTGAAGATGGTCCAGTTCGCCAGCGCCACCAGCAGCGGCATGGTCGAGGCGATGATGGCGGCCAGAGACGCCTCAATCGTTTGCATCGCGACGAAGTTAAGGCCCAGGTAGATCGCGTTCTGGCACAAGCCGAAGATCAACACGGCCCGCCATTGTCCGCGTGTAAGGTTGAAGCGCTGCCCCAGGGCCAGCGCGATCCCGACGCCAATCAGACCCGAAATCGCAAATCGCGCTGACAGGGAAAATAGCGGAGGCGCGGCCTCAACAATGATCCGGGCAGAGGTGAAGGCTGACGACCAGATCAGGGCAAAGGTCAGCCCCATCAAAACCGCGCGCACGTCCATTCTCTGTCCCCGTCAAAGCAAAAGGGCCACGCCCTTCGGCGCGACCCTTTCACGTCTTCAGGTGGACAGCAATTAGCCGTTCACGGAATCCTTGAGTGCCTTGGCAATGGTCATCTTGACCTGCTTGTCGGCTTCTTTCTTGATCTGCTCGCCCGTGGCGGGGTTGCGAACCATACGCTCAGGACGCTCGCGGCAGTAGACTTTGCCGATGCCAGGAAGGGTCACGGCGCCGCCGTTTGCAACTTCCTTGGTGACAACGGCGGTCACTGCGTCAAGCGCTGCGCCTGCAGCTTTTTTGTCTGCGCCCATCTCTTCGGCCAGAGCAGCGACGAGTTGGGTTTTGGTCATGGGTTTGGTTGCCATGGTATTATTCTCCTGCATTCTTTCCCCCGAGCCCTTGGGCCGGTTGCGGCGAAGCTAACCGAATATTGTGGGCCCACACAACGCCTCGTGTGCGTTTTGGGCAGAAAAATATGGGGAATCGGCGATTTTTGTCCTGTTAGAGGAAGGCAGTCTCCTGGAATGAGCGCAATTTCCGGCTGTGAAGGCGTTCCAGCGGCATCTCCCGCAGATGCTCCATGGCGCAAATTCCGATCAACAAGTGCCGCGCGACCTGCGTTTTATAGAAGTCTGATGCCATGCCCGGCAGCTTCAATTCGCCATGGAGGGGTTTGTCGGACACACACAGAAGCGTGCCGTAGGGGACGCGAAATCGGAACCCATTGGCCGCGATGGTTGCGCTTTCCATGTCGAGGGCAACCGCCCGAGATTGGCTGAGCCGCTGCACCGGACCCGTCTGGTCCCGCAATTCCCAGTTGCGATTGTCAAAACTGGCCACCGTGCCCGTGCGCATGATGCGCTTGAGGTCAAAGCCTTCCAGCTCGGTGACGTTCGCCACAGCTGTTTCCAAGGCGACCTGCAATTCAGCCAGGGCCGGCACCGGAACCCAGACGGGCAAGTCGTCGTCCAGAACCTTGTCCTCGCGCAGATAGGCGTGGGCGAGCACGAAATCGCCAAGCTGCTGCGAATTGCGCAGGCCCGCACAATGGCCCACCATCAGCCAGGCATGGGGGCGCAAGACGGCAATATGATCGGTCGCCGTTTTCGCGTTCGACGGCCCCACCCCGATATTGACCAATGTGATCCCGCCACCATCGGCGCGCTTTAGGTGATACGTTGGCATCTGCGGCATCTTCGCCGGTGGCGTGATGGCCGTCTCGGCATCCGTGATTTCGACATTTCCGGTCGCGACAAAGCTGACATAGCCGCTTTCGGGATCAGCCAATTGCGCGCGCGCGTAAGCCTCGAACTCATCGACGTAGAACTGGTAGTTCGTGAACAGAACATGGTTCTGAAAGTGGCTCGGGTCCGTCGCCGTGTAGTGGGACAATCGCGCTAGCGAATAGTCGACCCGCTGCGCTGTAAACGGCCCCAGCGGATGGGCGCCATCCTCGTACGTGAAGCCTGTTCCGTTGACGATATCGTCGTTCGTCGTGGCCAAGTCTGGCACATCGAACACGTCGCGCAAGGTGAATTCGCCTGCGCCTTCCTGCGGCACGGAAATGGCGCTGTCATTGGCAACGGCAAAGTGCACCGGCATCGGCGTCATCGACGGCCCCACACTGACCGGCACGCCATGGTTTTTTAGAAGCAGTCCAATCTGCTGGATCAGGTAGTTTTCGAACAGGTCTGGACGCGAGATGGTGGCCGCATAAATCCCGGGCTCAGACACGTGACCAAAGCTCAACCGGCTATCGACACCGGCAAAGCTGGTCGTGCGAATACGGACCTCTGGGTAGTAGGCCCGATAGCGCGTGGCCTCGGGAGCGCCATCCGTCAGCGTTGCCGAGAAGCTGTCGCACAGGAATTGCGCGGCCTCTTTATAGAGTGTCTGCAAATGCGCGACCGCTGCTTTGGCGTCGGTGAAGCTGCGGGGCTCGCCCTGATCGGGGGACCGGACTTTTGGATTGTTTTGCGTCATTCTTCCTCGGAGATGTAGGGAAAGCTCTGCCGAATTGCGTCCAACTGTTCCTCTGACAGTATGTCGCGAAGTGCGGCTGAAATAACAAAGGGCTGCTCGGGGACAAGGCCGAGCATGTTGAAATCGCCTGTCGCGATGTCGGCAAGCGTATCAATCGGCATAGCCCGATCCAAGTAGTCGCGGACCTGGTCAGTTGCCTCGTCCGGCGGGACATGGATGCCCAGATCGCTCGCGCGGTCGGGGATCGTGACATGGAAGCGCTCTTCCAAGAAGGATCGAAATGCCATTGGGAGCAGGGGCGGCCCCCCACCATCCTGTTTGGCCTGTTCGTCGGCCGTCAGCTTTGGGTTGGATGCCGCAGGCTCCGGGTACCCAATCGCCAGAAATTGCAGCGCAATCACAGGATCTTGGGTCAGCACGTGGGGAATGCCGTGGTTGAACAGGACGAAATGCTGCGCCCCGTCATCGTCCAGCCAGAGGGCCAAGATACCGCCATCCCCTGCGATGGTTGCAAGTTTCACAAAGCGGTTTTTGACATCGTCGGGAGGTTGGGCCAGCGGTGGACCAGCTTCATACGAAAAAAGGACAAAACTGCCATTCGGGTGATCCATTTGTTTTGCTGGATAGATCGAAAGGTAGTTCTGCGCGAAGCTGCCGGGATCTGGGTGGTAGGTCAGCTGTCCCCCCCATCCCTGCGCTTCCAGCCAATCAAACGTGTCGGCAAAGGCGTCTGGCAAGACCATGTTTGCCGGCATATGGGCTTTGAAGGCGCTGGAGAAACTCATTGGATCACTTCGGTCAGCTCAAAGGTGCGCACATCGACCAGACCCAGATCGGAAATCCGCAGCTCCGGGATCACGACCAACGCCAGCAACGAATGCTGCATATAGGCGTTGTTCAGCGTGCAGCCTGCTGCCTCCATTGCATCCACCAGGCGCGTGACTTTCGCCGCTACGTCGGTCGCCGGGGCATCCGACATCAGGCCTGCAATGGGCAATTCAACTAGCGCTTGCTCCTCGCCGTCGCGCCACAATGTGACACCGCCACCAACTTCGGCCAGCCGGTTAGCGGCCTTCGCCATCATGGCTCGGTCGGTACCGACCACGATCATATGGTGGCTGTCATGGGCCACGGTTGAGGCCATTGCCATGCCCGGCCCATAGCCGAAGCCGCTGACAAAGCCATTCGTCACGCCGCCTGTTCCACGGTGCCGCTCCACGAGGGCGATCTGCGCGATGCCGTCTGGTTCAACCACGCCGCCCCGTACGGGCAGATCCATTACTAGCGCCTTTGTCGGCGCTTGGTTTTCCACGACGCCAATCACATTTGCGCTCACCTGCGACGCGTCCGAATGGATTTCGAAATCCGCCGCCTCCAAGGTCTTGCCCAGATGGACGGAGGCGCGGGTGTCGTCGGGCCAATCCAGATGCGGGCAATCCACCAAGACAGCGCCACCTTTCGCGACCGATACGCCGCGCGCGTAGACAACCTCAATCGGAAGGCTGTGCAGATCGCTTGTCACAATCATATCGGCCCGCCGCCCCGGTGCAATCTGGCCAATCTCACGCTCCAGCCCGAAATGCGTCGCGGTGTTGATTGTGGCCATCTGCAGCGCAATCAGCGGGTCGCATCCGCAGGCATTCGCGTGCCGCACGGCGCGGTTCATATGGCCGTCGTCCACCAGCGTCTTCGCAAAGCAATCATCGGTGCAAATGATCATGTTGCGCGGGTCGAGGCCCCGTTCCGTTATGGCCGTGATCTGGCTTTCAATGTCATACCAGGCAGAGCCCAAACGGATCATTGACCGCATGCCCTGACGCATCCGCGCGATGGCGTCGGCCTCATGGGTCCCTTCGTGATCATCGGCGGGTCCACCCGCCGCGTAGGCGTGGAAATCCGGGCCCAGATCGGGCGAGGCATAATGCCCGCCAACGGTCTTTCCGGCTTTCTGGGTTTCGGCAATTTCGGCCAGCATTTGCTGGCTTCCAGCCACCACGCCGGGGAAGTTCATCATCTCGCCCAGACCGATGATACCGGGCCACGCCATCGCCTCGGCGACATCGTCGGGCCCGATCTCATATCCGGTCGTCTCAAGACCCGGAGCAGAGGGCGCGCAGGAGGGCATCTGCGTCCAGATATTGACCGGCTGCATCAGCGCCTCGTCATGCATCAGGCGCACGCCGCGCAGGCCGAAGACGTTGGCGATTTCGTGGGGGTCCGTGAACATTGACGTGGTGCCGTGCGGGATCACGGCGCGGGCGAATTCGGCGGGGGTCAGCATGCCCGACTCGATATGCATATGGCCGTCGCAAAGGCCGGGGATCAGGTATTTTCCAGCGAGATCCTGAACCTCGGTCGCAGCGCCGATGCAATGGGTGGCATCAGGGCCGACATAGGCGAAACGACCTTGTTTTACAGCGACTTGCCAGCCGTCCATGACCTCGCGGGTTTGAACAAGTACGACCTTCGCGTTGGTCAGGACAAGGTCAGCGGGCGCCCGCCCGGCAGCGGTTGCGACAAGGTCGGCGGCGACATCGGGCCATGTGGGGAAAGGGGCGTGCTCCATGGCGCAGTTTTGCCGAAGCGCCGAGGGGCTGCAAGTGACGATTGGATGTCAGGCGGTGAGGCGCTTGCTGTGCAGTGCCTCGTAGATCGGAAGCGCCTCTGCGAGGAGGGTCTGATGCTGGGGCGCCACTTCGGGAAGCGGGCCTTCGGCGCCTGCAAACCCGGTTGAGCGGTGCACGGCGTCGTACCAATGCGGGGCCCAAGCGCCGTCGAAGACTTTCGGACCGGCGGGCCAAGAGAGCATGGCGTCATCGAACGGCAAGCCAATGGATTCGCTTAGTTTTTCCAGCACGCCTTGTGGGTTGGCGCGGATGTCGGCGCTATCGACAATTGGGCCGGGAAGGGATGCAAAAACCCGCTCCACATCCGCAAAACCGATGTCCTCCATCGTGATCGTTTTGCGCTTGTTGGCGTAGCTTGCGATGACGCGCGCGGGGTGGCGGATGAGGTGGATATTCACGCAATCCTTCGCCCAATCCAGCGGGAAATCGGGCAGCATATGATGGGTCATGAGCTTCAGGTATTGGACCGGCTTTGATTGCCCTGCGATCCCCGCAACAACCGCATTCGGATCGGTAGGTTGCGCTGCGATGCAGGCGTCGCGCATCGGGTGATCAGCGCCGGACGCGGCGAGGTAGGCGGCGTAGAACGGCTCATCCACGGCCTCGCAATCCGCGCGATTTCCAAAGGCATACATCATCGCTGTCGACAGGTTTCGTGGCCCCGACCACATCGCGATTTTCATGTGCATGATCCTGTAGTGAATCTGTAGTTTTTCTATAACTACAATTGTAGTGCAGCTTTCACCCTTTCGTGACATCAAGCGGGCGTGTCTTGCAATGCCGCTCTCATCGCGTTTCGCTAGCAGGCGACGGCAATCCAAGGACCAATTCCCATGTCTCGCACCCCGATCCGAGAGAACATCAAAACCCTGATCCTTAGCGTCGCGATCCTGACCGGCGCGGTCCTGGGCCACGGCAAGGCCCATGCGCAGGACATTCGTACCGCGGTCGTGGCGGGCGGATGCTTCTGGTGTGTGGAGAGCGATTTTGAGCGGGTGCAGGGCGTGATCGAGGTGGTGTCAGGCTTTGCGGGCGGTTCCGTTCCGAACCCCGAATACCGTGATGTCGTGCGTGGCGGTACGGGCCATCTTGAGGTGGTCGAGATCACATACGACGCCGAAGTGCTGCCCTATGCGGGCCTTCTGCGCCTGTTCCTGCGCTCCATCGATCCGCTGGATGCGGGCGGGCAGTTCTGTGACCGGGGCGAAAGCTACACCACTGCGATTTTCGTGAATGACGCGGCGGAGCGTGAGATTGCGCGTGGCGCGATTCTTGAGGCTGAGGGTGCGCTGGGCCAAAGCATTGTTACGCCGATCCGGGATGCCGCACCGTTCTATGCGGCGGACGACTACCATCAGGATTACTACCGCTCGGACGAGATCATCCTGACCCGTTTTGGCCCGCGTCGGAAATCGGTGGCCTATGAGCTATACCGACAGTCCTGCGGACGCGATCAGCGGGTGCTGAACATCTGGGGGCAAGAGGCGGCCTTTGCCGCCGATCACCTATAGGGTCAGATCAGCAGGTAGGCGTTGTTTCGGATCACGATCTCAAGCGCGAGGATGCCGAGGATCACGACCAGTGGGGCCAGATCCAGCCCGCCCATATTCGGCAGGATGCGCCGGATCGGGTCGTAAATCGGTTGCAGCAGGCGGTTTAGACCATCCCAGATTTGCGCAACGATGGGTTGCGCCATGTTCAGCACGCCGAAATTGATCAGCCACGACATGATGATATGGGCGATCACGATGAACTTCGCGACGCTGAGAAGCAGCATCAGGATCTGAAGGATGGAGGTCATGTTGGGCGTCCGAACAGTGGAGTGATGCAGGGCAAATAGGCAAGCGATGCCTTTCCCGCAAGCAATCGGCGCGGATTTGCAGAAAACGACGCGCATTTGACGCGACGGCGTGGTTGTCCTTGCCGCACGCACAGTCACATTGGAGGGCATGTATCCATTCGCACGCACCCTCTCTGTCGCCGCCCGCGAAAGCCGCAAGCCGCGGCTTGGCCTTTACGACACCCACAAGATGCAGATGACGTGCTGGCCGTTCGACGTCGATTACTTCGTTGAGATGAACAACGGTCGTGTCCTGACACTGTTTGATCTGGGCCGGACGGCGCTGGCCATCCGTATCGGGCTTTGGGACATTCTCAAGCGCGAAGGATGGGGCCTTGTGGTGGCCGGATCGACGGTGCGCTACCGGTCCCGTATCCGCCCGTTTCAGCGGTTCGAGATGCGCACACGGTTCCTGGGGTGGGATGCGCGGTTCTTCTATCTGGAACAGGCGATGTGGCGGGGCGAGACCTGTTGTCACCACGCGTTGTTGCGCACCGGTGTGACGCAGAAAGGGCGGCTCGCCCCTGTCGAAGACGTGGCCCATGCAATGGGCATAACCGACGGCAGCCGTCCATTGCCGCCTTACGCGCAGGCCTGGGCTGAGGCCGATGCGACACGCCCCTGGCCACCGGAATTCTGAGCGCGGTTAAAGTCGTGGACAAACATCGCCCGCCACAGGAAGGTTGCGGGCATGGAAACGACCGCGACTTCTGACACCGGCCCGTCCTTGCGCAAGCGCATCTGGGGTTGGTGGGCCTTCGACTGGGCAAGCCAGCCCTACAACACGTTGCTTCTGACGTTCATCTTCGGTCCGTACATCAACGACCTTTTGGGCGACGGGACGCAGGCACAGGCGGCCTGGGGCTTTGGCGTGGGCGCCGCGGGCTTTCTGATCGCCATTTCAGCCCCGTTTCTCGGAGCCATGGCCGACCTTTCGGGCCGGCGCTTGCCGTTCATCTGGCTGTTTTCCGTGATGTACGTGGTGGGCGCATTCGGCCTGTGGTGGGCGGCGCCCGGCGATTTCAATCTGCTGCTGACGCTGATCCTGTTTGCCGTGGGGCTGATCGGGATGGAGTTTGCGACGATCTTCACCAACTCGATGTTGCCGTCACTTGGCAACCGGGAGGAGATCGGGCGCATCTCGGGCACCGGCTTTGCGTGGGGGTATGTCGGCGGGTTGATCGCTTTGGTGATCATGTTGCTGTTTCTGGCCGAGAACCCGGAGAGCGGAAAGACCTTGCTGGGCTGGGATCCGGCCTTTGGCCTTGATGCCAGCGCGCGGGAGGGGACCCGGTCGGTCGGGCCGCTGACGGCGATCTGGTTTGCAGTGGGCATGATCCCGTTCTTCCTGTGGGTGCGCGACACGCCCCCGCCGGGCGCGATCGGGATGGGGCAGGCGCTGCGCGGGGCGTGGCCGTCGTTGAAGGTGTCGCTGAAGCGGTTGCCGTCTGAGCGGCCGCTGATGTTCTACCTCGCCTCGTCGATGTTCTACCGCGATGCGCTGAACGGGATGTATGTGTTTGGCGGCATCTACGCGGCGGGCGTTCTGGGCTGGGAGGTTGTGGATGTCGGGATCTTCGGCATTCTCGCGATCCTGACGGGCGCGTTGTTTGCGTGGCTGGGCGGCAAGATGGACGGCGCGTTGGGGCCGAAGCCGGTGATCGTGCTGAACGTGATCGTCCTGACGCTGGTGGCGTTGGCCGTTGTGTTCGTCAGCCGTGACAGCGTGTTTGGCATTCCCGTGGCTGAGGGGTCGAGCGCGCCTGATGTCGGCTTCTACATCCTGGGCGCGTTCATTGGCGCTTGTGGCGGGATGCTTCAATCGGCCTCGCGTACGATGCTGGTGCGGCAGGCTTACCCTGATCGCATGACAGAGGCGTTTGGGCTTTACGCGCTGGCCGGCAAAGCCACCTCCTTCATTGCGCCGCTGTCCATCGGGTTCATGACCCAGATCAGCGGATCGCAGCAGATTGGCGTTGTGCCGCTGGTTGTTCTATTCTTGATCGGCCTGATCCTTCTATTCTGGGTGGATCCGATTGGCCGAAATTTTGAAGACGAGGGAGTTGCATGAAACGGCTTTTTCCATTCGCATTGATGGTGCTTGCGGCCTGCGGCGCAGGGGGCGGCGGACCCGCTATCGAGCTTGATCCGACGATTTCAGGGCAGGAAGCTCGACAGTATTTCGGGGCAGAGACCCGAGGGTCCGGCGGCGCGTCCGAGGCGATTGGCTTTTACTCAAACGGGTGTCTCGCCGGCGGCGTTGAGTTGGCCGAAACCGGCCCGACCTGGCAGGCCATGCGGTTGAGCCGAAACCGGAACTGGGGTCATGCCGAACTGATCGACTATGTGCAGACATTGTCGGCCAACGTTGCGGCGAACACGTCTTGGGCGGGGCTTTATGTCGGGGACATGTCGCAGCCGCGGGGTGGTCCGATGCTGACCGGGCATGCAAGCCATCAATCGGGGATTGATGTCGACATCTGGATGCTGCCGCCCGAGCGTCTGAACCTGTCGGAAGAGGAGCGCGAAAACCTCTCTTCCATCTCTGTGCGCGCACAACGGGGCGCGTCGGTGAATGGCAATTGGACGGCGGAGCACGCCGAGGTGCTGCGCCTTGCCGCAACCGACCCGCGCGTGGCCCGCATCTTTGTAACCACGGGTGTGAAGGTCTGGCTGTGCGAAAACGTCACCGGCGATCGCAGCTGGCTGAGCCATATTCGCCCGGCCAATGGCCACCATTACCATTTCCACGTCCGGCTTCAGTGCCCGGACGGAGACCGGAATTGCCAGAACCAACCCCTGCCGCAGGGCGATGGCTGCCAAGAGGCCTATGACCGCGCCGCGCGCATCCTCAACCCGCCCCCGCCCGGCCCGCCCAACACCGACCCGCCGCCTGACCGCCCGCCACGCGGAATGCGCGTGGCCCTGGGGGAAGTGCCGAACCAATGTGTAAGCCTGTTGAGTGGGTTGAACTGAGTCTTTTGGCAGCGCCGTTTGGCCGTGGCGTTGAGCCGCCAGACGGCGCCAGCCCCCTAACCCTCTGACAAGTCAGATTTCTAAGCGCATGGAGAATCCGGCGTGCTGTGAGATGATTTCAGGATATTCACATATCCTTGGAGTTATTCATGCTTCGCTTGTCTCTTTGCATTACGGCCCTCCTTCTTTCATCCCCAGCTATTGCCGGTGGCGTTGCCCCACAACCCGCCCCGCCACCTGTGATCGTGCCCATCGCGGACAATGACTGGACGGAATTCTATATCGGGGGTCAGGTCGATTTCGTCGCATCAACGGACATCGCAGTCGGGGCGCTGGATCTTTACGATCTGGAAGGGCATCTGGCGGGCGTCTTTGCCGGGTACCGATACGATTTTGGTGATCTCGTTGTGGGTGGCGAGATCGACTATATGGTCGGAACACTTGAGGCGACCAATATCGCACCCAACATCTTTCTCGTCGCGCCTGACGCCGACGTGACACTGGTCCGGGTTGGCGGCGAGGTCGGGTATGACGCGGGGCCGGCGCTGATCTACGGAACCGCCGGTTTCGCCCATATCAACTTCGCCTTTGGGGCAACCCCGGACAACGAAAGCAACGGCTATTTCTTCGGTGCCGGGGTCGACTACCGCGTTGCGGAGAATGTCACGGTCGGCGCGGAGCTGTTGCAGCATTCGTTCAGCGATTTCGGAACCGCGCTGGAATTCGACATGACGACATTCGGCGTCAACGTCGCCTTCACGTTCTAGCCTTTCGTGACCTTGCAAAACGGGGAGGTGGTGCGCCTGCACGGCTGACCCGTTTCAGCAATCAGCTATTGTTCAGGAGACCGCTATGCGTTCATTCCTTGCCCTCGCTATTCTCAGCCTTTCTGCCCATGCCGCCATCGCGGGCGGCGACGCGCCGCACCCCGCGCCTGCCCCCGTGATCGTCGCGCCAAGCGGAACGGATTGGACAGGCTTCTACGCCGGTGGGCAGGTGGACCAGCTGTTCGATGGCCTTTTGTCGGACGGTGGGGCGCCGCTCGCGGACATAGAGGGCACTCTTTTCGGAGCCTTTGCAGGGTATCGGCACGATCTGGGCACGCTTGTGCTGGGGGTTGAGGCGGATGCCATGTTCGGCACGCTCAGTGCCGCTGGTGTCGGGGGCAACTTTCCCATCGCGGACAACGACATCGACACAACGCTGTTGCGATTTGGGGGCGAGGTCGGCGCCGATCTTGGACAGGTGTTGATCTACGGCACAGCAGGGGCCGCCTGGATCGAGTGGGAAAGCGGCGGCGCCACGCTGGATGGTGACGGGTTCTTTTGGGGCGCTGGCGTCGATTTTCTGGTGTCTGAGCAGGTCAGTCTCGGGGTCGAGATCCTGCACCACCAGTTTGACGGTTTTGGTGGCACAGGGGATCTTGAATTCGGCACCGTTGGCGTGAACGCCGCATTCCGGTTTTGAACCGGGCCGTTTCACCGACCCGGGATTTCACCGCGCTTGCCGCTGAGCGTCCAGTTGTCGATTACATCCAGCGCGTCCTGCGCCGTTTCCACAAAGCGGAAGAGGTTCAGGTCGTCGGCTGAGATGGTGCCCGCGCGCACGAGTGCGTCCCAGTTGACGATCTCGCGCCAGAAATCCTCACCAAACAGCAACACAGGCACCTGCTCCATCCGGCCGGTCTGGATCAGGGTCAGCGCTTCAAACGTCTCGTCCATGGTGCCGAAACCGCCGGGGAAGACGGCGATGGCCTTGGCGCGCATCAGGAAGTGCATCTTGCGGATCGCGAAGTAGTGGAAGTTGAAGCACAGCTCGGGCGTGATGTAGTGGTTCGGCTCCTGCTCATGGGGCAACACGATGTTGAGGCCGATGGAACAGCCACCCGCATCCTGCGCGCCACGGTTCCCGGCTTCCATCACACCGGGGCCACCGCCCGTGACGACGACATTCTCGGTGCAGCCCGACTCCACCGAACGCTCGGTAATCACACGGGCAAATTCGCGGGCCTCTTCGTAGTATTTCGACATATCACGCAGCGTTTCGCTGCGGGCACCGTCGCGGTCCTCGGGCCGAGGAATACGTGCGCCGCCGAACAGCACGATGGTCGATTTGATCCCATGCGCATCGAGGCCAAGTTCGGGCTTGAGAAGTTCAAGCTGCAACCGGACGGGCCGCAACTCATCCCGGCACAGGAAATCGTCATCCGCAAAGGCCAGACGGTAGGCGGGCGATTGCGCCTGGGGCGTGTCGGGCAGCGATTGCGCGTAGGCGATATCCTGATGGGCATCGCGAAAAGGCTTGCGGTCGTCTTTCATTACGGAATTCCGTAGTTGCAGGTCAGTTGAATGCCTATACCCTCACCGGGGGCAGAGCGGCAACTGGACGTTTCCATGAAGGCAATTCAACGGTTTGTGGATGCGACCCTCGGGCGGGTCTTGCGCCATTTCTTTTTTGTGTGCCTTCGGACCTATTTCGGCCTGTTCTATAATATCAGCATTTCCAACAAGCATTTGTTGCAGGACATGCCTGGCGGCCTGATCCTGGCCACGCATGTCACCCGGCTGGATGGGCCCATGGTGGCCTCGCTCCTGTATCCCACGCGGCGGGTTCTGCCTGCGGTGCACTACAACGAATATTTCCATCCCGCCCAATTCCTGGTGCTTGCGCCGTCGGGGTGTATCCCGCTGTCGTCGCCCAAGGATTGGCCGGCGGAAAAGCGCGCCGAGCGGAAGTTGTGGGCGCAGGGAAAACTGAACGACACCATCCAAAGCGGCAAGATCGTGCTGCTGTTTCCCGGTGGTCAGGCCAAGCGGCAGGCGCGCGAAATCATCCAGCCGCATTTCAGCGGCGCATATGAGACACTGCGCGCCAACCCCGACTGCCCCGTTGCGATCCTGCGCATTCAGGGCTTGAGTAAATTCGACAAATCCATCCGGGACCTGTTCTGGAGTTTCCTTGGCATCTTCAAGGGTCGGCGGCACGTCAACATCACGATCGAGCGGCTGGATGGCGGGCTGGACACCAGCCTGCCGCTGGACGCGTTCAACGCTGATCTGGAGGAGCGCTTCAACGCGCCGCCCCATTGGCCAGCGGCTGATCAAGCGTAGCGACTGGCGTGGTGCCTCGTTTCAGTTGGCGGCGGTGCGCTACTCGATCGTCCAAATCATGGTGCCGCCGTCGGAATAGTGGGTCAGCGTGTTTCCTGAAATCTCGGCTGGGCCGCAGAAAGGCTCACTGACCTCGACGCCAAAACAGAAGTTGTTTCCGTTGACCGACCAAGTGCCGTTGACTGGAGAGAAGTCCCGCTCAGACGGGCCGAAATAGAAACGACCAGCGACCTGCCCACCGGGAAGAAGCGTGTGCAGCTCATCGTTGTTGATAAGCTGTGCACCCGTCAGGCGCTGCTGCAGCGACGCGCCTTGTGGCGTGGGCGACGTGCCCGGAACGGTGGCGGCAACACAGCCCGACATTGCAAGGGCAGAGAGGAGGGCTAGGGGTTTACGCATTCTTAGGGCACTTTCTTAGCAAATTGACCTTGGGAAAGGTGCGCATAGCGCGTTCAAAAGTAAAGACTTTCTGCCGAAGCGCTTCCTGTCCTGGTCCGCCTTGGACGCAGTGGTGCGTTGCAATGCGTTCTGGCGGTCTCTATAGCCCGCGCGGAACGCCGCCCTTGCTTTACGGAGCCTAGCCCATGTCGAACGCTCAACTCGAAACCGCCATCGAAGCCGCCTGGGAGGCGCGCGATCAGATCACCCCAGCAACAACGGGCGAGACCCGCGAAGCCATCGAGGACACGCTGAACGCGCTCGATAGCGGATCGCTGCGGGTGGCGGAAAAGCAGGACAGCGGTGATTGGCATGTGAACCAGTGGGCCAAGAAGGCGGTGCTGCTGGGCTTCCGCCTGAAGGACATGGAGATGCAGGGCGGCTCGGCCCAGGGCGGGTCCTGGTGGGACAAGGTCGACAGCAAGTGGAAGGGCTGGGGCGAGAATGAATGGGGTGCTGCGGGCTTCCGTGCGGTGCCCAACTGCGTCGTCCGCAAGTCCGCCTATATCGCGCCGGGCGTGGTGCTGATGCCGTCCTTTGTGAACCTCGGCGCATATGTGGACAGCGGCACGATGGTCGATACATGGGCCACGGTGGGGTCGTGCGCGCAGATCGGCAAAAACGTGCACCTGTCGGGTGGCGTGGGCATTGGCGGCGTGTTGGAGCCGATGCAGGCGGGCCCGACGATCATCGAAGACGATTGCTTTATCGGCGCGCGTTCGGAAGTTGTCGAAGGCTGTATCGTCCGCGAAGGCTCGGTTCTGGGCATGGGCGTGTTTATCGGCAAATCCACCAAGATCGTGGATCGTGAAACGGGCAATGTCTCCTACGGCGAAGTGCCCGCAGGCTCGGTCGTCGTGGCAGGCTCCATGCCGTCGAAGAACGGCATCAACCTCTACTGCGCGGTGATCGTGAAGCGCGTCGATGCGCAGACGCGGTCGAAGACCTCGATCAACGAGCTTCTGCGCGATTGATGCAAAAGCGCCTTCTGCTTGGTCTGGCCCTGTTTGTCTGTCTGATGGCATCGGGCTGGGCCTGGCAGCGATTGGCCGAGGATAGCGTTCCCACGGATTACCAAGGCAGCTTTGTCCGCATCACCGTGATGGAGGGCAGGGAGGCGCTGTGCGCGAACACCTCTGAGGTGCCCCCTGAAGGCATCCTTCGCGTGGACGCCGACCGCGTCATGACCGCAGGTCTGACATGTGCGATCGCGGGCATCGACGTGATCAGCGAAAACACCACGGAAGGCCGTTCTGACACAGTGGAACTTGGCCTTGATTGCGGCGGGCAGGGCGCGGGACCGGACGGTGTTGACGCCACGCTTTGGATCACCGCGCGGGCTGAGATGACAAGCTACATCGCCATGGATGGTGGCGACTACGTCGAAGCCCATGCCACCTTCATGCGATGCCCCGGTGTGCCGGTCGAATAGCGCCCATTTGCCTGCAAGCGGAGATTTCGCGATACTCACTGCATCGTATCAGGAGGGCTTACCATGCAGGGACTAGGTTGGATCGCCGCCATTTTCGTAGGCGGCCTTGCCGGTTGGATCGGCTCGCGCATCATGGGGCGAATACCGGGCTGATCACGAACGTCATTCTCGGGATTGTGGGCGCGATGGTTGCCAATGTCCTGCTTGGTCTGATCGGGATCAATGCCTCGGCCACATGGCTCGCCCAAGGCGCAGTAGGCCTTCTGGGCGCATGTATCCTGATTGCAGCTTGGCGCATGATCCGGGGGCGCTGACACCAAGCGACGGAATACGTCGTGCGCCGCGTGGTACGTCCTGACACAAGTTGAAAGGACCACCCAAAATGTTTCGCCTTCTGACCCTCGCCGCCCTTCTGGCCGGTACTGTCGCAACCTCTGCCATCGCCCACGAAAATGACGTCAGCATCACACGGCAGGGCGACGCGCTATGCATTGCGTCCAATGGAAGCCCGGACCACGACATTGGGTCGTTCCCCAATTCCGGCAATCCACACAGCTTTCAGGCGCAGAACGTTTCGGTCTGTGTCGATGCCACGCCGACCTATACCGGCCAGATGACGACCGAGACGCATTCATCGGGCATTTCGGTCACCGGTATCCTATTTCGCCCCGGCACTGCCGACTACTACGACGCCTCCAGCCCGCGCGGGCATTCACGCGACCCGTCAAGCGGCTGGAATTTGGAGGGGATGGGTTCGGCCGATGCGCTAGGCATGGATGCAGCTAACGCGCATGTCGATCATCGAGGCCTCTATCACTACCACGCCGTCGCGGACAGTTTCCTGGACAACCGCGACGATAGCTTGATCGGATGGGCCGCCGATGGGTTCGAGATCCACTATGTCGGCGATCAGGCACAATCATCGTGGCAGCTGCGCGATGGTACACGGTCGACCGCACCGTATGGCGTGTTTGATGGCAGCTATGAGGAGGATTGGGAATTCGTAGCAGGCTCCGGCAATCTGGACCAGTGCAACGGCGCCATGATGGGCGGCGACTATGTCTACTTTGCCACCGATACCTTCCCGTTCTTCCCGCGTTGTTTCATGGGCGAGGTCAGCTCGGATTTCACCGGACGGCGCTAAGGCCGCTTGACAGATCCTGCCCTCCTGCGTCATCCGCGCGGGATGGCAGAGAAACCGAAGAAGCCCAAAGCGAAGCATGACGTCTACACCTTGCTGGTCCAGGTTGGGCGCAAGGACGGCGATGGATTGCCAGATGGCTCCACCGGGGCGGGGCTGTTGTGTTTCGCCAGCGGCGTGGATGAGGCCGAAGCGGTGCGCGAGACCGTGGCCGTTCTGAAGCAGGCCGACTTGAACCCGCTGGATGTAACGGGCTACGGCACCCGCGCCGAGCGCGAGGCGCAGGGCGATGAGATCAACGATGAGGAACGCGGCCTGATGGACCGCGCGAAGGCCGAGAACGCCGTGATCGTTGTGCAGATGACGCCATTCTTCGACGGCGAGGAAAAGGCCTAAGCCGCGCGCGAATTCGCGGTCAGCAAGGCCCTTGCCGATGCCCGGTCCAACAGGGGCAGAGACGGCGTGAGATCGCTTTCACTTGGGGCGGCGGCCTGACCGACTTGGGGATCCCCCAAGGCCATGACATCGCCCAGATGCGAGGTCTCGATCGGGCAATTCTCCACCAGGATACAGGCGGGATCATCCAGCATCATATGATAGAAGGTGCGCACCGCCTGGTGCCGATCGCGGAACACAGCCCGCCCGTTCGCAAGATCACCCACCTGCGCCAAAACGGCATCGGTCCCACACAGATAATCGACCACGGGCCCGGTCTGCAGAATCCGCGTTTGGGGGGTGACGATGAGATCACGGGCAAGGCCGAAATAGGGCGCGCGCAGGCGCATGGGGGCGTTGCGGCCCATGCACAGGCGTGGTCGCGCCTCGATCCAGCGCAGGGGATGGGCGCCTCCCTGGGCGTCGAGAACCGTGTCGCCCGCGCGCAGAGCATCTACGGGGCGGGGGCCTTGCGATGTGGCGATGATCGCGCCGCTTTCAACGCCGGGCAGATCGGTGGCCGGAACCAGGGTTGGGGCAACAGCCGCGATGTGGGCGACCTTCAGATAGCCGTCGGCGGCAGGGATGGCTTCGGCCATGGTCGCAAGGTGGGCCAAACCCGCGCGCAGGCTTTGCGTGCGGCCCTGATCGAAATTCGTGATCTCGAACGTGTCGTGCCGACCCTCTGCGCAGGTCACGTACCGCAGGCCCACGGTTTCCCCGCTGCGCATCATGTTCGGTGCAGAAATCAGATCAATGTCGCCGTGCACAAGGCGCAGGGCATCGTTTGGCATCAGGTAGATGGTGATGGCGTGGCCCGGTTCTTCGGCCATGCCGCGCCAGAGCCGCAACGGCACCTGTTTGGGCCGTATCCGCCCGCGACGGGGCGCAGGACGGCGCGGGCCGGACAGCTCCAGCCAAAGGGTCATGGCGCGCAGCGGCGTGTCGCACGCGGCCTGCGGCCGTTTCAGCACGCGTCCCTCGCTCCATATGGCGTGCCACGACATCTGTTCGATAGCCCCGCTCAACCCAGCATCGCGCGGGCCTCATACCCGCGCAGGGGCAGGCGGGCGGCGGGCCCGTAGCCATCTTTTGTTTCACGGTCGATTTCGGGGAAGAGTGTCAGCACCTCTTCCTGAACCGCAGCATCGAGATCGTTCATGACCGTGGGGCCCGGCAGGAAGCTTTCCGTCGCCAGCCCTTCGGACCAGATGATCTGGTGCTTGTCGAAGAGCAGGTGGAAATATTCCACCTCGCCGCCTTCCAGCACGCGGACGGAGCATTCGTTGACCAGGTCCTTGGCGGCGACCAGCACCTCATCCTCGCCAAACATCAGCTCGGCCATCCAGTGGGTCAGCATCACGCGATGCTGGGGTGAGACGACCAACCGGCGGTGCATCCCGAACGTACCGGCTTCAATCACTACGGGGGCAAGACGCCCTTCGGCTGCGACGGTGCGGGTGCCGATCCAACGGATCGGTTGCAGGCCGTTGTCCCGGGTCTCAACCATGTCGCCGGGCGCAAGGTCTTCCACCGGCTTCTCACCCTGATCTGTCAGGATCATCGTACCGCGTACGAAGCAGGGAATGGCCGTGACCGTGACAAAGGCGGTGTCGGTGATGCCCGTGCCATCGTCGGCGGTGTAGGTGAAGTTGATCGATTCCGGTGCCGTGAGGCCCACCTGCGTGGCCGGTGGAACGATCTCTAGCGTTCCGTCCAACAACAGCGTGATGTCATGGCCTGACGACAGGGTGATCGTATCGCCGAGGCTCACCTCAATCCCGTTGATGTGGGTAATGAAGGCAATACCGCCGCTCGTCGGGTCATTGGCAAGCACATCAAGGACGCCAGTAATCGTTTCCTGGCGCGTGATCGCATCGTCATAGGCGATGAATTCACCCTGCAGCGAGTTCGCCGCAATCAGGACCGAACTGTCATAGCTGCTGTCGCCCACATCCGCGATGCCGATCTTGATGTCGTTGGGAACACCGTTGTTGACCGGGATCACCAGTGACAGCGTCACGGTGAAGCCGTCCATCTCGGTGTTGTAGTCGTCGTTGGTATTATCGTTGAAAAGCGTCGCGTTTTCGTTCTGGTTGACCGAGTTGATCTGCGTGACGTTCACAGTGGGTGATGTAACCAGGTTGCCGTTGATCCAAACCCCGACGGCGTCATTGTAGATCGAGCCCGTGAATTCCGGGTATTCCTCGGACGCGAAAGTGAACTGCATGGTAATGAAATCGGTCGTGGGGGTGAAGTTCACCTCCATGAACGACGCATCAAAGGTCGAGCGGCCTGCAATCGCGTTGAAATCCGGGTCGTTATTGGGGCCGGACGTATTGGTCGTCTCATTGCCCTGGCGGTTCGGGTCGCCGTTTGAGCGCGTGATGTCGGTGGCCCGGCCCGTCGAGAGGATCACGCCGGTGTCCGACGGTGTCAGCGCGTTCGAGACGTTGTCGCCGTCCGAGTAGATGCCAGACGACTCGCTCCAGCCCGTATAGCTGGCGGTATTCACCGTCACGCCGGGACCGAAGATCGCCAGCGCCATATCAAGCGCTGAAGCGCTGGTATCGATTGGTAGCTCTTGTCCCGTCGCGGGCATGACCTGCCTTCACCCTTCTCGGGCCGAGGTCTGGCAAGACATCGCACACTATCACGCAACTGCCGCACGGCCCAAAGGCCCATGCGGTCATGGCGAATGCTCTCGTTACTCTACTCGATGTGGCGCCTTGTTTTTACGGCGTCCACTGCCTGCCTCGGCGTATTTTTATGAGCCTCGTTACCATATCGCCTGTGGATAAATCCAAGTTTCCGCTGCGTAAGCGACATGTTCGCGCCGCATTGTGGTCTCTCTGCCACGCCGATAGGCTAGGGTTTCACCAGTGATTTCCGAGGTTTCCATGCCCGCTGCCCCCGTCGATCCCGTCGCCCTGACCGCCGATCTGATCCGCTGCAACTCCGTCACGCCGCTGGAAGGGGGGGCACTTGTGCTGTTGGAAAAGCTGCTCTCGGAGGCCGGGTTCACCTGCACCCGCGTTGATCGCAACGGGATCGCAAACCTCTATGCCAAATGGGGCGAACGCGGGAACGGCAAGGCGTTCGGCTTCAACGGCCACACGGACGTGGTGCCTGTGGGGGATGAGGCCGCTTGGACCCACCCGCCCTTCGGGGCCGAGGTGGACGGCGAATGGATGTATGGGCGCGGCGCCACCGATATGAAATCCGGCGTGGCCGCCTTTGCCGCCGCCGCCATCGATTTCGTGCGTGAGACGCCCCCCGACGGGGCTGTCGTGCTCGCCATTACCGGCGATGAGGAGGGCGAAAGCACCGATGGCACCATCGCGCTGCTCGACTGGATGGCCGAGGCAGGCGAACGCATGGACCATTGCATCGTGGGCGAACCGACCTGCCCTGAGCAGATGGGCGACATGATGAAGATCGGTCGCCGCGGCGCGCTGACCGCGTTCTTCGAGGTGATCGGCAAGCAAGGCCATTCCGCCTATCTGCACAAGGTCATCAACCCGATGCCTGCCGTGGCCCTGCTGGGCCACCGCCTGTCGACCCATGTGCTGGACGACGGCACCGACCATTTCGACCCGTCCACCTGTGCAATCACCACCATCGATACCGGCAATGCGGCCAACAACGTCATCCCGGCCAAGACCCGCATGACCGTGAACCTGCGCTTCAACGATACGCATACCGGCGAGAGTCTGACCAAATGGATGCGGACTGAGGCTGATAAGGTGGCCGAGGAAACCGGCACCCGCATCGAGATGACCACCAAACTCAGCGGCGAGGCCTTCTTGACGCCCCCCGGTGACCTCTCGTCTCTCGTCGCGTCGGCCGTAAAGGCCGAGACTGGCCGCACGCCCGAAATGTCCACAACAGGCGGCACCTCCGACGCGCGGTTCGTGAAAAACCATTGCCCTGTGGTGGAATTCGGTCTTGTCGGTCACCGCATGCACCAGGTCGATGAACGTGTCCGCATCAGCGACATCCACGACCTCAAGCGCATCTATGCGCGCGTACTCACCGACTATTTCGCGTGACCGAACGTTAGGGTTAACGCGCGCCTGCCCCTGCGCTGCCCTGTCTTCCTTGTTTCAAAAATACCTCCCGCGGAGCGTCCGTACTCTCCACCCGCGCCTACGGCCCTGCGAATTCCCCCATGACGCCTCCACGCGCCCATGATACGCCCGCAGACATGAGCAGCCTTCCCTCCAAAGACGACGTCCTCACCTGGATCAACGACAATCCCGGCAAGCGGACCAAGCGCGATATCGCCAAGGCGTTCGGCATCAAGGGTGCGGCGCGGATCGACCTCAAGCGTATGCTGAAAGAGCTGGAGGAAGAGGGGCAGATCGAGAAGAAGGGCCGCCTTTATCGCGACCCCGGTAAGCTGCCGCCTGTGGGTGTGTTGATCATCCAGGCCCCTGACAGCGACGGTGATCTGTTCGCCCGCCCGATGAATTGGGATGGGGAGGGGCCGGAGCCGCGTATCCTGTTCACCCCGCGCCAAAGCGATCCGGCGGTAGGCGAAGGCGACCGTATCCTCGCCAAGCTGTTCGAGGCTGACGGCGAAGATCACCAGTACACCGCGAAGCTGATCCGGAAGATCGGCACAAACCCCCGCAAAATCCTCGGCATCTTCCGCAAGTCCGACGAAGGGGGGCGCATCCAGCCCATCTCCAAGGGGTCCGACAAGGAATGGATCGTACGCTCAGGCGATACTCACGGCGCGAAGGATGGCGAACTGGTTGAAGGCGAATTGGCCGGCCCCAAGGCGCGCATGGGCCTGCCGCGTGCACGGATCACAGACCGGTTGGGAGACCCCGGCGCGCCGCGCGCCGTGTCGCTGATTGCAATCCACGAAAACGGTATTCCCGATGCCTTCCCCGATGCCGTGGTGGCCGAGGCTGATGCCGCCAAACCCGCCACGATGAAAGGCCGCGAAGATCTGCGCGATCTGCCGCTGATAACCATCGACCCGGCCGATGCCCGCGACCATGACGATGCTTGTTATGCGCACGCCGATACCGATCCGAAGAATGAGGGTGGCCATGTGATCTGGGTCGCCATCGCCGATGTCGCCCATTACGTGCGCCCGGGCTCCGCGCTGGACCGCGAGGCGCGCAAGCGGGGCAATTCGACCTACTTCCCCGACCGTGTCGTGCCGATGTTGCCCGATACGCTATCGGGTGATCTGTGCAGCCTGCATGAAGGCGTCGATCGTGCCGTGATTGCCGTGCGGATCGTGGTGACGGCTGAGGGGCAGAAATGCAGCCACAGCTTCCACCGCGCCCTGATGCGCTCGCCGGCGAGCTTGCACTACGAAGAGGTTCAGGCCGCCCAGGGCGGCGCGCCCAACGACCGCACGGCGCCATTGCTCGATGACGTGATCCGCCCGCTCTATGCCGCCTATGCCGCGCTCGTTACCGCGCGCGAAAAACGTCAGCCGCTGGAATTGGATCTGCCCGAACGCCGGATCGAGTTAAGCGACGACGGGAAAGTTACCTCCGTCGCGTTCAAGGAACGGCTCGACGCCCACCGCCTGATCGAAGAGTTCATGGTGCTGGCCAATGTCTGCGCGGCTGAAACGCTGATTGCCAAGCGCACACCGCTTCTGTTCCGGGTGCATGAAGAACCTTCGCCCCAGAAACTCGATGCGTTGCGAGAGGTTGCCCAGGCATCAGGTCTGACTTTGGCGAAAGGGCAGGTCCTCAAGACTTCCCACCTCAACGCGCTGCTCACACAGGCGAGCGAGGAACATGCCGAACTGATCTCCATCTCCACCCTGCGGTCGATGCAGCAGGCCTATTACAACCCTGAGAATTTCGGCCATTTCGGCCTTGCCCTGCAGCACTATGCGCATTTCACTTCACCGATCCGACGCTATGCGGACTTGATCGTGCACCGCGCGCTGATCTCGGCCCACGGTTGGGGGAAGGATGGCCTACAACCGGACGAGATCGATCGGTTGGAAGAAACGGCTAAGCTGATTTCCGACACGGAGCGCCGGTCCATGGTCGCCGAACGCGACACGAATGACCGTTATCTGGCCGCCTACCTGTCCGACCGCGTGGGCGCCGAGTTTGCAGGCCGCATCTCTGGCATCGCGCGGTTCGGGGTGTTCGTGAAACTGGATGAGACCGGCGCAGACGGCCTTTTGCCGATGCGCGCGCTGGGTGATGAATATTTCCATTTCGACGCCGAGGCGCAGACACTGATGGGTGCGGATACGGGCCTTGTGATTGGCATTGGCGACCGCGTGCAGGTGAAACTGGCCGAGGCGGTGCCTGTTACCGGCGGTCTGATCCTCGAACTGTTGGAACATGAAGGCCGCGCGCGGCCCGCAACGCGCCGTTCTGGCCGGCGCAAATCCCCCGTCCGCCGCAAGGCCGGCGCCACCAAGGGCAAACGCACCAAACTGCGCAAGAAGGCCGCGCGGAAGGGCAAGTAACCCCGCGGTAACCGGTTTTGCGGCAAAAGAGGCGGCAAGACTCCGCCCACATTCCGCTAAATGCTGTGAATTCCGCTGAAATTCGCTATATTGTTGCGTGATCGAGCACAAAGAAACGCGCGCCTGACGATGATCCGCTTGACCCTTTTCCTTACACTTGCCCTGTCCGCGCCAGCTTTGGCTGCGCCGCCGGTTGCATCGCCGTTGCCGTTGCCGCGCCCGGAATGGGCTGTGTCCGCCCCGGCCGAGGTGCAGGCGACGACTCTGCCGCGTGTGATCGTTGAGGTGATCGACGAGGCGGCTCCTGCGCCTGAACCCGTCGACATTGCGACCCTTGCGGCCAGCGCGATTGAGGCTGCGGATGCGCCCGATCCGTCAGATGGGCCTGAAATCAGCCCGCTGGCCACTGCAACCTCTCCCCGCCCCACGCAGCGTGGCGATATACCCGAGGACTTTCTTGAGGCAGCGGAAGAGCGCGGTCGCGCCCATGACGCGGCTCTGGCCGCGCGCAGCGCCGAGCCAACACGCGACCCCGACTTCCTCGCTTGGATCACCGCATTCCAAGCCCGCGCGCGGGCGGCTGGCATCTCCCAAGGCACCCTGAACCGCGCGTTTGAAGGGGTGCAGTTGCAGGACCGCGTGCTGGAACGCGACCGCAACCAGGCGGAATTCTCTCGCGCTCTTTGGGACTACCTCGATACCGCCGTGTCGGACGCCCGCATCCGCAATGGCCGCGATAACCTCGCGGAATGGCGCACGACATTGGGTCGCATCGAAGAGCAATATCAGGTTGAGGCCGAAGTGGTTGTCGCCGTCTGGGGCCTTGAAAGCGCCTACGGGGCGACGCGCGGCTCCACCGATATCATCGCGGCCATGGCGACGCTGGCCTATGACGGGCGGCGGCAGGACTTTTTCGAGGAACAGCTGATCGCCGCGTTGCAGATCCTGCAGTCGGGTGACACCTCGCCCCGCAACATGGTCGGCTCCTGGGCGGGGGCCATGGGCCATACGCAGTTCATGCCGACGAGCTACCTGCAATACGCGCAGGATTTCAATGGCGACGGGCGACGCAATATCTGGGGCGACAATCCGGTCGATGCGCTGGCCTCCACCGCGCACTACCTCGCGGAACATGGCTGGACCTATGGCCAGCCCTGGGGGCTGGAGGTGCGCTTGCCAGAGGGCTTTGATTACCGTCTCGCGGGCGAACAGGAACGCATCGGCGTGGCCTTCTGGAATGGACAAGGCGTGCGGCTGATGAACGGTGATCCGATTCCGGATCACGGCCCGGCTTCGCTGCGTCTGCCGATGGGAGCTGAGGGCGTGGCGCTGATCACCTTCAACAATTTCCGGGTGATCGAGCGCTATAATCCCGCCGATGCCTACGTCATTGCCATAGGACATCTGAGTGACCGGATCGAAGGTGGCCCGTCCTTCCGCGCCTCTTGGCCCCGCGGGGATCGCGCGTTGAGCTTTGATGAGCGGCAAGAGATGCAGCGCCATCTGGAAGCGGCTGGATATTACTCCGGCAACATAGACGGCCTGGTTGGGCCGATGACCATCGCCGCTGTGCGGGCCTATCAGGAAGGGCAGGGGTTGGTGCCCGATGGTTATGCCTCGCTTTCGATCCTTGAGCGGTTGCGCAACGGATAGCAGGGGGCGCTGCCCCCTTCCGCGCCCTTTTCAGGGAAAAGGACGCTGACCCCCGAGGTATTTTCGAAACAAGGAAGGAGGCTCAATCCGGCTGGACGGTCAGCCCGATGCAGAGCGGTCCCGGGTGCAGCACGCGCGCGCACCAGCCGCCATGGCTGCGTATGGCGTTGTAACCGCCGGGGCCCAGGGCGGCCTCCATGCGCGAACACGGCGCGCAGGGGATGGTAAGCTCGATCACGGCCTCCCCCAATGTCAGGCGTTTGCCACGCAGGGCCGAGAGGTTGAGGCCCGAGATCACAAGATTTCGGCGCAGCGTCTCAGGCGCGACCTGTGGGATATGGGCCAGTGCGGCGATCACTGGCAGATGTTCGGCTTGGATCAGCGTCACCGCGCGTTTGCCGGGGCGGGCGTGATCGCCGTCCAGCCCGGCCTCGCCCAGATGAGCGCTGTCCACCGCTTTGATCCCGGCCAGCCGTTCGGGGCGCAGGCCGATCCAGTCGATGCGTCCGGGGCCGGCATGGCGGGCTGTCAGGGTGGCGAGGGTTTCCATGGGGGACTCCTATCCGGTGTTGGACTCGACTCCCAGAGGCGCGCGCTCTAACTTGAGAACAAAATGTGAACAAACTGCTGCCTGATGTCCACAAGATCCACCAATTCCCGCGATCCGCAGCGTCGGATCCTGTCGCTCTGGTTTCCACGCCTGGGCGCGGAGCGTGTGTTGCGGGCCGAGCCGGGGCTGGCTGAGGCTGCACTTGTAACGGTCGCGGAGATTGGCAATCTGCGCCAACTCGCCTCCACCACGGCCTTGGCCGAACGTCAGGGCCTGTCGCGCGGGCAGGCGCTGAGCGAAGCGATGGTTCTGTGCCCCGATCTCATCACCCGCCCCGCGGACCCCGCGCGGGAGGCGGCGTTGTTGGCCGCGCTGCGCCGATGGGCGGGCAAGTTCAGCCCCTGGGTGTCCGAGGAAGCGCCTGAAGGGCTGATGATCGACCTGACGGGTTGCGCGCATCTGTTCGGGGGGGAGGACAAGCTGTTTGCGCAGGTGCACGAGGATTGCGCCGATCTGGGCCTGAGTGTCTGCGCGGGCATTGCCGATACCGCCGGGGCAGCCTGGGCCTTGGCGCGCTATGCGGGCGGCGGTGGGCTGGCTGAGGCGCGCAATGGGGATGCGATAGATCAGGAGGCGCGGGCGACGCGGTCGCGCGCCAGCAAGCGGCACTGGGTGAAAGGCGGCGCGGCCCCGCAAGCCAAAGTGGCCAGGGGCGGGGTGGCGCGCATCGCCCCGCGCGGCGGCACCCGGCAGGCCATTGGCCCCTTGCCCATCGCCGCGTTGCGTGTGGAGGCGGACATCACCGCAGGTCTGGCCCGACTGGGTTTGCGCCGCATCGACGATGTCTTGGGCCTGCCGCGCGCCAGCCTGAGCCGCCGCTTCGGGCGCGCGCTGACCTGGCGGCTGGATCAGGCGCTGGGAATGGAGCCCGAGCCGATCTCACCCGCCGCCGCCCCGCTGCATTTCGCCGTCCGCCTCAGCCTGCCGGACCCGATCGGGTTGGAAGAGGATATTCTCGCCGGGCTCGACCGTATGCTTCCAGTGCTGTGTGACAAGCTCAGGGCCAAGGCGCGCGGCGCGCGGCGGGTGCGGTTGGAGCTGTCCCGCGTCGACAGCACGCGCCAGGGGATCGAGGTTGGCCTCGCCCGGCCCGCTGACCGCCCCGACAAGCTACGCCCGCTTTTTGCGATGAAACTGGATGAGGTCGATGCAGGCTTTGGCATCGACCAGTTGCGCCTTGTCGCCCATGTGACGGAACCACTGCACACTGCGACCCACAAGGGCGGGCTGATCGCGGCCGAGGAAGCCGCCCAGAAACGCGGTGAAAGCGATGAGATGGCTGACCTGATCGCACGTCTCGGTGCGCGTGTTGGGTTGGAGGCGATCCGCCGTGCGCGGCCCGCCGACAGCCATGTGCCCGAGAAAACCGATGTGCCGCTGGCCGCCGCCTGGTCCATGGCCGAGGCCCCCGGCACCTGGCCCAAACCGGCCCGCCCCCGGCCCCTGACCCTCTTCCGGCCCGAGCCTGTGAGCGCCCCGGACACACCGGACATTCCCGCCAGTTTCCGGTGGCGCGGGCGCGTGTTTCAGACCCTCAGCGCGGCGGGTCCGGAACGCATCGCGCCGGAATGGTGGCTGGATGATCCCGACTGGCGCTCGGGCGTGCGGGATTACTGGCGGGTGGTCACCGAGGACGGCGCGCGACTATGGCTCTACTATGCCCATGGCGGGCTCAATTCAGCGGGTTGGTTCGCTCACGGTGATTTTTGCTGAATTGTGGCAATTGATAACGCAACGGAAACAACCGCGCTTAATCATAGTTAATGTATCCTACCCAATTGAAAAATAGTCAAAAACATGGCGAAAAAGAGTCTTCCCAAAGTTTGAATCAAAGTGAACACTAGGCCCATAACGAGGGTGACCGGTCTGCCAGCTGCCACTGGCGACACGACAAGTGCCGCGCCACTCCGCATGTGATTAAACAAAAAAGAGTGCGCCAGCGGTCCCAAAATGCGCGGCGCGAGGGGATGACACGATGTTGACCATTCTGCCACTTCTTCTGATTGGCCTTGGCCTCGCTTTCCTGCTTGGCGGAGATGACGATGATGACAATGGGGGTGGTCTGTTCAACCCCGGCCCGACCGGTCCAAACGGGACCCCCGGCGATGACGAGCTCACCGTTGATGGCCGCGCCGAGGATGACATCCTCGCCTTTGCGGGTGACGACACCGTCACCGTTGCGGGCCCCGACGATTACACGATTTTCCTGGGTGACGGGAATGACAGCATCGATCTCGGCGAAGGCAACAGCACGGTCTTTGCGGGCCGTGGCGATGATGTCGTCAATGGTGGGACGGGCCCGGCCTCTGCCGTTCTGGGCGAGGGCGATGACACCGTGAACGCCGGCGCAGGCGCGATGTCCGTCAACGGCGGCGCCGGCAACGACGACATGAACGGTGGCGATGGCAATGACACGCTGCTGGGTGGCCTCGGCAAAGACACGATTGATGGCGCTGGCGGCGACGACTTCGTCGCCGGTGGCTTTGGCGACGACAATGTACGCGGCGGCGCTGGTGATGACACCGTTCTGGGCGATGCTGGCGACGATGATCTGGTCGGCGGCGGCGGCAATGACGTCGTCTTCGACAACGATGGCGCCAGCACCCTGCGCGGCTTTGCCGGGTCCGACACGCTGGACGCGTCCGGCTCCGAGGATGGCGATGGCGGCCAGACCCTGAACGGTGGCTTCGGCTCTGACCAGGTGATCGGCGATCTGGGCGATGTCCTGTTCGGCGGCGCCGGCAAGGATGAGTTCGTGATCAACACCGGCACGGGCGATTCCGCTCTGATGCCTGCTGCAATTCAGGACTACGACCCTGCCGATGACCGCCTGACGCTGGCCGTCGACCTGTTCGAATTCGGCGACCCGCGCGCGGATGATTTCGAACTGGAAGTCACCACGTCTGATACCGCCGATGGCCTTGCCGTCGCGGTGAATGGCGAAACTTTCGCCGTGCTGGCCGGTGTGACCGAAAGCGACGAACTCAAGATCGACGTTGTGACCTCCGAGATGGGCAGCGTTGTCGGGCTGGAGGAGTTCCGCACCCTCAATAACGACGCCAATACCTTCAACGGCGATGATGACAATGACACCATCAATGGCCTTGGCGGCAATGACGTTCTGAACGGCAATGGTGGCAAGGATGTCCTCGACGGCGGTGAGGGCGATGATACGCTCGACGGCGGTGCCGGTCAGGATGATCTGATCGGTGGCGCAGGCAATGACCGCCTGATCGACCTGGGCGGCCCCAATGTCGGCGCGACTGAAGTGCTCGGGGATGTGCTCTTGGGCGGCGATGGCGATGACACGCTGATCGTCGGTGACGGCAACAGCATGCTGACCGGCGGCGATGGTGTGGACGAATTCCGCGTCAACCGCACCTATGTCGTTGATCCGGGCGCAGAGCCCACCGGCGATGTCCTTGTGACCGAAATCGCTGATTTCGAGGTCGCCACGGAAGAAGTGAACATCTCGATCTTCGACGAAACAGCAGCCTCCTCGCTGGCCTTTACCCTTCAGGATGCCGCTGATGCCTCCGGGGTCGAGGTTGTGGTCGATGGTGAAGTCTACGTGAAGCTCGCGGGCATCACTGTGGCCGATAATCCAACGGTGAACGTTGTCTTCGCCATCCCATAAGCGGGGCTTCAAACCACGCGCTTTAGGCGAAATTGCCATCCGCTGCGACGATGTCCAGCGGATGGCGTCTTTCTACGAAGACATCCTCGGGCTGGACCGGATGGAAGGCAGTGCTGCTGACGGCATTGTCTTCTTTCGTATCGGCGAGGGGTTCGGCGGCCATACGCAAATCCTGGCTCTGTTCGACAAAGCCTATGCGACCCGCCCCGGCCTGCACCCCACTGGATCACACGCGCCTGAAACCGGCACACGCTCCTCTCTCCACCACATCGCACTCAGCCTGCCCTATGCCGAGCAGCAAGCGGTGATGGACTGGTACGACCAGCTTGGCCTGTCTTACCGGGTGGAGCATTTCGGCTGGGTTGGCTGGCGCGGCATCTTCACCGAAGACCCCGAAGGAAATACAGTGGAGCTTGTGGCCTATGAGGCCGCCCTCAAGGATTGATCCTGTCTTCCATTGGTCAAAAATACCTCGGAGGGGGGTCTGGGGGGAGGCAGCGCCTCCCCCCAGTTGGTCGACCGCGAAGCGGGCGAAACCCCTCAGATCGCGGCCTTGCGCATCTCGTCCAGGTAAATCTCACGCAAGCGTGCCGTCACGTTGCCCGGCTGGCCCGTGCCCACGGCTTCCCCATCGATCTCCACCACGGGCATCACGAAGGTGGAGGCCGAGGTGATGAACGCCTCATCCGCGGCCTTCGCCTCGTCCATGGTAAAGGGCCGCTCTTCCACCTGCATCTGCGCTTCGCGCGCCATCCGCAGAACCGCGGCGCGCGTGATCCCGTGCAGGATCTCGTTGCCCAGATGCCGCGTGACGATGGTATTGCCCTTCACGATATAGGCGTTGTTTGAGGTCCCCTCGGTCACGACGCCATCTTCCACCATCCACGCATCATGGGCGCCAGCAGCCTTCGCCGCCATCTTGCCCATGGACGGGTAGAGGAGCTGCACGGTCTTGATATCCCGTCGCCCCCAACGCTGATCCTCGATCGAGATGACCTTCATCCCCGTCTGCGCCATCGGATTGTCCGCCAGCCCGGTTTTGGCTTGAGTGAACAGCACAATGGTTGGCTCGGTATCATCGCCCGGATAGGCAAAATCCCGATCCGCCGCGCCGCGCGTGACTTGCAGGTAGATGAGCCCTTCTTCGATCCCGTTCAGCCGCACCAACTCGCGGTGGATCTCCAGCAGCTCGTCCTCGGTCGTTGGGTTCTTCATCTCCAACTCATCCAGCGAGCGCTGCAACCGCTTTGCGTGCCCGTCAAAGTCGATCAGCTTGCCGTCGAGAACGCTCGTCACCTCATAGACCCCGTCCGCAAACAAAAACCCGCGATCAAAGATCGAAACGGTCGCTTCATGTTCGGGCAGATACTGCCCATTGACGTAAACAGTGCGGGTCATGGTCGTGCCTCCTGAAACGGGTCTCGAGATGCTCTAAAGCCCCTCAAGGATCTGTTCAATCGCCCATTCCACACGGGTCGTAGAATAGGAATGGCCACCGTCAAAAACGCATAGGGCCAACCCGCCTGTGCTGGCCCCCGGATCCATGCTGACAAGGCAGCCTTCGCCATGGGGAAACCCTGTTTGGGTAGGGTCCGGCATGCCGGAATGGGCCACGTACATGCGGAACGCCTCGATCACGCTGCCTTGCCGCGTTTGCCCGATAGGGCGGCCTTCCAGCGGCACGGTCGTGTCCTGAAGCCCGTGGATGTGGATCAGCGTCGCAGGCGGGCTTGGGCAGCTTTCGGGCACCGGCGCCCAGAACGTGCCCGCATAAGGCACGAAGCCTGCAAAGGTCTCACCCATGCCGCAGGCGAGCGTCCATGTCATCATGCCGCCTGCGCTGAAGCCGGTGGCGATCAGGCGCTCGCGGTCCAGATCGATCCGCCCTGCCACATCGTCGATCACGGCCGCTACATATTCGTATTCCCGCGCCTCGGCCTGATCAGGTTCGCGCGGGCGGTGGGCCAGGTTCCAATCATCGGCATCCGCGTTCATCGCGATGAACGCCATCCCCAACCGATCCGCCATCTCGCGCAACGCCGCATTCCGCATCGCGCCATTCGCGCTGCCGCGATAACCGTGCGCATGGAAAAAAGCGCCGACGGGACCTTCGACGCTTTCGGGCATGTAGTAGCGGTAGGTGCGGTCGCCGCCCGGAACAGAGCAATCGGTATCCGGTCCGCAAGCGGGGGCAGGCGTGGCGGTCAGAGCAAGTAAGGCGGCGAGAACGTGGCGCATCGGGGACTCCATCAAAGCATGTGCTTCAACGGTGGAAGATAGCGCGCCGGGATGCACATCACACCCAAGTGATCAGCCCCACAAAGCGGCGTCCGGCGGATACACGGTCGAGCCATCAAACCGCAGCGGCGGCACCCGATCCTCGGCCAGCAGGAGCGGCCCATCCAGGTCTACAATCTCCGCCCCTTGCGCCACGATCATCGCGGGCGCCATGGCGAGCGACGAGCCCACCATGCAGCCCACCATCACCGTGTAGCCCTCTGCCCGAGCGGCATCGCGCAAAGCCAGCGCCTCGGTCAGCCCGCCGGTCTTGTCGAGCTTGATGTTCACCATGTCGTACTTGCCCTTGAGCCCGGGCAGGGAGGCCCGATCATGGCAAGACTCATCCGCACAAACGGGCAGGGGCCGTTCAATCTCGGCCAGCATATCGTCCCCACCGGCAGGCAAAGGCTGCTCCACCATCTGCACGCCCAACCGCACCAGATGCGGCGCAAGGTCGGAATAAACCTCCGCCGTCCAGCCTTCATTCGCGTCGATGATGATCGGCGTCTTCGGCGCGCCTGCGCGCACCGCCTCCAGCCGCGCCATATCACCCGCACTGCCGAGTTTGATCTTCAGAAGCGGGCGGTGACTGTGCTTCGCCGCCGACGCCCGCATCTTCTCAGGCTCATCCAGCGACAGCGTATAGGCGCTCACCACTGGCCCGGGCGCGGGCTCATTCAGCAACTCCCACGCTCGCATCCCTGTTGCCTTGCACTCCGCATCGATGACCGCGCAATCCACGGCATTGCGCGCAGCACCAGCCGGCATCGCCGCACTGTCACCGTTGTCGATGTAGCTCTGGATCTGCGCCTCGACGCTCTCCATGGTCTCACCATAACGGGCATAGGGCACGCATTCACCGTGCCCCTTGCCGCTGGCCCCTTGATCAATCTCGAACGTCAGCACCTGCGCCTCGGTCCGCGATCCGCGAGAGATCGTGAACACCTCGGCCAGACGAAAGCTGTCGTGCGTGATCCGATACATCAGATCGCTTCCAAGGCATCACACAGCTTGCCCGCACCCTGACGGAACGGGTCGCAGGTGGGCAGGCCCATGCGCTTCTCGACACCTTCCAGATACGTCAACGCCTCATCCTCACCCATCGCAGCCGTATTCACCGAAATCCCAACAACCTCCGCCGCCGGATTGGCGATCTTCGCCAACGGCAGCGCCATGTCGCGCAGCGCCTCAAGCGACGGCAATTCATAACTCGGCAGGCCGCGCATGTGCTTTCGCGTGGGTTCATGGCTCAGGATCAGCGCATCAGGCTGCCCGCCGTGGATCAACGCCATCGTCACACCGGAATAGGAGACGTGGAACAAGCTGCCCTGCCCCTCGATCATGTCCCAGTGATCGTCGTCATTGTCAGGCGTCAGCCATTCGACGGCACCGGCCATGAAATCGGCAATCACCGCGTCCAGCGGCACGCCGTCACCAGTCACCAGAATGCCCGTCTGCCCCGTCGCCCGGAACGAAGACTTCAGCCCACGCGCCTTCATCTCCTTGTCCATCGCCAGCGACGTGTACATCTTGCCGACCGAACAATCGGTGCCCACGGCAAGGCAACGCTTGCCGGAGCGCTTCACACCATTGGCAATCGGGTAGTCGACCGACGGGATGCGCACATCGTGCAACTCGCGGCCATATTCCTTGGCCACGGCCACCAGATCCGGCTCATCGCGCAGCAGGTTATGCAGGCCGGAGGCCAGGTCAAACCCCTCGCTCAGCGCCTCGATCAGCACGCGCTTCCACGCGCTGGAGATTACGCCGCCGCGGTTGGCCACACCCACCACCAGCGTTTTCGCGCCGGAGGCCTTGGCAGCCGCCAAATCCATGTCCGCCACTTTCACGTCTGCGCCGCAGCCGTCCATGCGGAATTGGCCGATTACGTTCTCCGGGCGCCAATCACGGATGCCCTGGGCCACTTTTGCGGCAAGCTGGTCGGGCGCATCGCCCAAGAACAGGAGGTACGGTGTTTCGATCATGGCTGTGCATCCCCGGGGGCCGAATTTTCGTCGAGTCGCACCATATGTGCGACCCGGCGCAATTACTTCGGAAAGGCTGCGTGCAATAAGGCCAGCGGCGGGAGATTATCGCGCCAACAGGCCAGTGCGCGGGGGATCCGTGCGCATGCTCTACGCTTTGGACAACAATCCAATCGGGCGATTGGCCCGTTGCTCGAAATCAACCGGCGGCGCGGGGACTGCGGCCGTGTTGCGTTTGAAGTCGTACCGCATCAGATCACCGGCCTCAGCCGAGGCAACGATCAGCGCCTGATACAGGTGCCGCGGTCCCTCATAAATATCCACCAGACCGCGCAGGCGCGGGGCCTCATCGGTGGCCACGGCAAAGCCGTTGTCTGACATCTCAAGGATCGCAAACGCCTCATCCCCGATATGAACGGAACGGGTCGCGCGCTTGCGCTTCGCTTTGCGGTGCGCGGCGGCCAGCTGGTCGCGCACCTCTTTGGGCAGGTATTCAGACATCGCATCCTCTGCGGTCAGATAAAGGCCGTTCGATCAATAACTTGGACGTGGTTAATGTCAGGTCAATGACGGAACTCCGCCGATTTAGCGGCATCGCAGCATGGAGAGTGGACAGGCGCGCTAATCCGCCCGATTCTATTGGAAATCGCAGGAATGCGGCAGCGCAGAGAACTTATATAAGAATTGCGCATGATCTGTCAGTCGACTTGAGCGGGTTGCAAAAATACCATGTATCACGCCGAAAACGCGGCCTTGAGATTCGTGAATTCCATCGAGGATGATGGAAAGACGCGGGGCAAAAATGCGTTCCGGGACCAGGCCGGATTACTACACCTTGTGGCTGATCCTGCGCTGCCATCCGCACGCGCCGTTCCATTGGAAGAGCTTCTGGCATTTCGTGAGGCGCTCTTTTCAACCCTGTCTGCCATCGCCGCAGGAACCGCGCCCGATCCGGCGCACGACATGGTCGTGCGATCGGCGATCTCAGCGGCCCTGGCGCGGGTCGCGCTGTCGATATCGCCCGACGGTCTGCGCCTCGGCCCCGGTCCTGAAAGCACGCAAACCGACGTACTGGCGCTGTCCGCCTATGATCTTCTGAGGTCAGACGACATCACCCGCCTGAAGGAATGCCACCGCTGCACACGCATGTTCATCGACCGGGGGCGCGGCAAGGGGCGGCGCTGGTGCGACATGTCCCGCTGCGGCAACCGCGCCAAGGCCGAAAGCTTCCGCGCCCGCAAGCGTGCCGAAGGGGAAGCTGTGCGCTGATGCGGAACCGCACGTGCGCCCTTGGGCGTTTATGCGAGGAAAGGGGCGGTCTATCTCGCCCTCGAGCACAGCGAAGGAGCTTTCCCATGGGCCTGTTGATTGACGGCGAATGGCACGACACGTGGTACGACACCAAGAAATCCGGCGGCGCGTTCAAACGCACCGAGGCGCAGTTTCGCAATTGGATCACCGCCGATGGCAGCGCTGGTCCAACGGGTGAGGGCGGCTTCAAGGCCGAATCTGGCCGCTACCACCTTTACGTCTCTCACGCCTGCCCATGGGCCAACCGCACCCTGATCTTCCGCGCGTTGAAGGGGCTTGAGGATCACATCGACATCTCGGTCGTCCACCCTGACATGCTCGGCGACGGCTGGACCTTCGACGATGGCTATAACGGCGCCACCGGCGACACGCTCTACAACCTGCCCTTTGCCCGGGACCTCTATGTCAAGGCGCAGCCCGATGTGACCACCCGCGTCACCGTGCCGATCCTGTGGGACAAGCAGCGTGAGACCATCGTGTCGAACGAATCCTCCGAAATAACCCGCATGTTCAACACGGCCTTCAACGATCTCACCGGCAACACGGATGATTACTACCCCGCCGACCTGCGCGAGAAGATCGACGCCATCAACGACCGCGTCTATTCCGAGGTGAACAACGGCGTCTACAAATCCGGCTTCGCCACCACGCAAGAGGCCTACGACAAAGCCGTCCACACCCTCTTCGATGCCCTCGATTGGCTTGAAGGCATCCTAAGCCAGAACCGCTACCTCACCGGCGACCGCCTGACCGAGGCCGATTGGCGCCTTTTCACCACGCTGATCCGGTTCGATCTGGTCTACCACCTGCACTTCAAGTGCAACCGTGCGCGGATCGTGGATTATCCCCACCTCTGGGCCTACACGCGCGAACTCTACCAACGCCCTGGCATTGCCGACACGATCAACTTCGACCACATCGTGCGCCACTACCATTACAGCCACGAGAGCATTAACCCGCACCGCATCGTTCCGATCAATCCTGTGATCGATTGGCACGAGCCACACGGGCGCGAGGGCTTGCGGGCCGCTTGAATTCAGGCTTCAACCGGTGCCATGGATGCCCCGGTTTCAAAACGCGATCACGGCGGCGGCCTCGACGCCGCCATGGCCCGCTACGGCGGAACGCGCGACCAGTGGCTCGACCTCTCGACCGGCATCAACCCGGTCCCCTATCCCGTGGGAAATATCCCTGCTGAAGCTTGGACCCGCCTGCCCGATGCAGGCGCAATGGACCGGCTTCTGCAGGCCGCCCGCACGTTCTGGAACGTGCCCGACACCGCGCAGATCATCGCGGCCCCCGGCGTCTCGTCCCTGATCGCGCGCCTGCCGACGATGGTGCCGCCTGGTGCCTATATCCCCGGTCCCACCTACAACGAACACGCCGCCGCCTTTGCTGCACATGGCACGCTTGGCGATCCGACCGACCCTTCGAACCCGACCCATATCCACGTCCACCCGAACAACCCCGACGGCCGCTTCGCCGTGATCAACTGGGCGAAGAGCGCGCCGCTGACCGTCATCGACGAAAGCTTCGCTGAGACCTGCATGACCGAGACCCTGATCGACCACACCGCCCGCCCCGGCGTGATCGTTTACAAGGGTCTGGGGAAGTTTTGGGGCCTCGGTGGCCTCCGCCTCGGCTTTGCCATCGGCCAGCTCGAAACGGTCGCACCCTTCGCCGAATTGCTCGGGCCGTGGCCGGTGTCCGGCCCCGCGCTCGAGGTCGGCGCACGCGCGCTGGAAGACCACGCCTGGGCCGACGCCACCCGTGCGCGCCTCACCGCTGACACCGCCCGCCTCGACGCCCTGGTCACCGCCCAGGGCGCGACCCTTGTCGGCGGCACGACGCTCTTCCGCACCTACGCTGTCCGCAATGCCGCCGCCCTCCAAACCCAACTCGCGGCGTCCCACATCTGGACCCGCATCTTCCCCTATTCCGACGGCTGGATCCGTTTCGGCCTTCCGGGGACCGAGGCCCATTGGGCCCAACTCCAAGCCGCCCTATGACCGCCCCCGCCATCCTCGCCGCCGCGCTGATCCTCGACGCCCTGCTTGGCGAGCCCAATTGGCTCTGGTCCCGCGTCCCCCATCCCGCCGTCCTCATGGGTCGCCTCGTGGGCTACTGCGACCGAACATTTAACCAAGGCAATGCCCGCAAACTCAAAGGCGTCGCCGTCACAGCCGCCCTCTCCGCCCTTGCCATCACCCTCGGCCTGCCGATCCAGAGCCTCCCTCTTGGCTGGCTCTGGTCCCTGATCCTGACCGCCATCCTCCTCGCGCAACGCAGCCTGACCGAGCACGTCACCGCCGTCGCCGACGCCTTGCGCCTCTCCCTCCCCGAAGGCCGGAAAACTGTCTCCATGATCGTTGGCCGCGACCCCGAGGCATTGGACGAGCCCGCCGTCGCCCGCGCTGCCATCGAAAGCGCGGCTGAGAACCTCTCCGACGGCGTCATCGCTCCCGCCTTCTGGTTCCTCGTTGCGGGCCTGCCCGGCATCCTCGCCTACAAGATCATCAACACCGCGGACTCAATGATTGGCCACCGCACCCCGCGCTACGCCGACTTTGGTTGGGCCGCCGCCCGCCTCGACGATGTCCTCAACTACATACCCGCCCGCCTCACCGCGCTGCTGATCGCGCTGACCACCAAGCTCAGTGCCCTCAAGATCGCCGCCCAAGACGGCCCCAAACACCGCTCGGTCAACGCTGGCTGGCCCGAAGCCGCCATGGCCGCCGCCCTTGGCCTCTCCCTCTCCGGCCCGCGCGCTTACGGCGGTGAAATGACCAACGACCCCCCGATGAACGCCCATGGCACGCGCGACGCGACCCCGGGCGACATCGCGGCGGCCGTCAGTGTCCTGTGGCGGGTGTGGGCGCTGCTGCTGGCGATGGTCACCGCCCTGGCGCTGGTCTAACGCCTCACCCCTCCACCGGCGCCAAGACCCGCCGATACAAATGCCATGTCGCGTGCCCAAGGATCGGCAACGTAAAGATCAGACCCAGAAAGGCGGGCACCAGCGACAGCACCATCGTGACCGAGACGATCGCCGCCCAGCCCAGCATCACCACCGGGTTTTCCACAACAGCCCGAACCGACGTCACCATCGCGGTCACAAAATTCGTCTCCCGGTCCAGCAACATCGGCATCGCAATCACCGTCACCGCAAACAGAACCGCTGACAAAGCCGCGCCAACCACGGTGCCCACGGCAAGGAAGGTCCAGCCCTCCGGCGTGAAGAAGACCACATTCAGAAAGCCCTCGAAATCCGAGAAGGAGGAATTCTGCAAGATCAGCGCCAACCAAAGCCGGATCTGGTAAACCCACACCCAGAAGACGAACAGCGTGACAAACGCCATCCAGCCCATCTCGCGGTTCCTTTGGTTGGCCATAACCGTCAGGATCTCGGACCAGCCGAAAGGCTCACCCCGCTCCATCCGGCGCGACATCTCGTAAAGCCCCGCTGCCGCGAATGGCGCGACCAACGGAAAGCCCACGGCGGCGGGAATGATCATCCACAGCATCTCAAGCCAGACGAGGCACCAGACGAAGAAGATCCCGAATATCGCGTAGAACAGCCCGAAAAAGCCACTCATCACGGGCCGCGCCAGAAAGTCAGAAAACCCCGCTTTAAGGGACGCGCGAATGTCTTCAGCGGTGACAGCATTCACACGCGGCATCTCTTGCCGATGCGGCGACAGATCTTTCGGTGGTGTGGAACCTGCGGAACCGGACGTCATGTCATATCCTTCCAAGGCATGGCACCGCCCCGGTCATGTGTCACACGGCCCGGCGGTGATACTGACATCGCGCTTCCATGGGCGATCCTGCATCAGGTAGGTCATCAGAACAAGGTTGGGCTAAATCTCTCGTTCCTGCATCGGGGCGATCCACCCAGCCCCCTGCCAAACAGACCGGTGCTCAAGAACAGCAGGACACTCCGTTCTGGATCGGCGGGCACGCAACATCCCCGTAGGAACAATAAACGCAGCAATCCCCCTCGCGAGGGCGCAGCACAACGCGGCAGGACGTGCATTGGTAAAACCATTGGCAAGCATCCGTCGGCATCGTCTCCGCCTCAGCATGCCCGCATTCAGGGCAGGTGAGCGTCGACACCAAGGTCAACTCCGTCGCGTCTTTCGCCACCATGCGTACCCCGTCAGGAGAAGGAACCCGGCCAGCAGCGGCAACAGGATCGCGTCATTGTACAGGACTCCAATCAACCCAGTCATCCCAAGTGCGCCAAGCACGATCGGCAAAAGCGGCGTGAAACAACACAGCGCGGCAAGGATTGACCCGACAATGCCTACGATCAGCAGTTTGTTGTTCAGCGCTCTCGCTCCAGCATGGATGTTGAATGGATCATAAGTGCAGCGGCAACAGAAAGATACTAACGCGCGACCCCGTCACCCAATCCGCACGTCCTTGCCCGCAAACCTACCTGCGACTGGCCTCGCCAAAACCGTCCTTTCGAAGGCACCCAGCAGGTCAATATCTGGCAGAAGACCTGGCCCGGTCCGAAGCGCCTTGAAACAACCGGGCTGAAACGGCGAACAGGCGATCAGAACGTGATGGCTATACCCAATTCGAGCGTTTCCAGGTCGAAGTCGGGCAAAGGTATCGGCCCATCATCATAGAACTCGTAGACCGTCCACTGGGCTCCGACGAGCAGGTTGTCGAACACCTGAAAATCTGCACCGACCCCGAAAAACATGCCTTGTCGGTTAGTAAAAGTGGTTGGGAATTCGATGTACGCTGATGCTGTGCCTGCCGTTCCGTAAGCCAGGATGCGGCCGAAGTCGTATCCCACCTCCGCGCCGAGCCGGTTGATCCTAACGTCTGGCCCTCCGCCAGTCACGATGACGCCTGGCGCCACAGTGTCTCTGGGCAAAGCGCCGGACAAGGATGCAACCTCAAGACCCACAACAATGTCACCAAAGTCGTGGCGTATGCCGCCAAAGATGCCAGAGAGATCGCCTTCAAAATCCGCCACGAAACCAAACGTTTCGAGGGATTCGTCAAGATGTGCATTTGCGCTGTACGTGACACCGACATAGGCACCTGACCAACTGTTGTCCTCAACCGTGGTAGGTGCCGCGGCAACCGGAGCTGCAGGCGCAACTCCCCCGGCGAAGGCTGGCCCAATCGAAACTGCGACGGCCAAAAAGAATGCAAGGCAAGTGCGCACGGTAAGTCTCCTGCTAAGTACGGCATTAGTAACCGAATTCACATCGGTTGGCGCGGGACCCCAAAGCGTTGACCTCATCTATAGTGGCTTACACGCGACATCTGTGCGGATTGTCTAAAAGATGGCCGCGCCCGTTATGCCGCCTCGGCGGTTTTTCCACCCCCTTGCTTCACACCCCCCGCCCTGTATCTTCCCGCGCAAACACTTCACCAAAAGGGTCTTTTTTATGCGCCGTTTCCTCGTTCCGCTGCTTCTTTCCCTAACCCTCGGCACCACCGCGACCGCCCAACAATGTGGCGGGGATTTCGGGCAATTCGTCCAGGGCCTCCGCGCCGAAGCGGCTGAGCGCGGCCACAGCCAAGAGGCCATCGACGGCTTCTTCCGCCATGCGTCCTACTACCAACGCGCGCTCGATGCCGACCGCAGGCAAGGCATCTTCACCGTCCCCTTTACTGATTTCGCACGCCGCCTGATCAGCCAAAACCGAATGGATGCGGGCCGCCGCAACGCCGACCGTCAAGCCGCCACCTTCAACGCCATCCAGGAACGCTTCGGCGTCTCCCGCGGCATCCTTCTGGCCTTCTGGGCGTTCGAGACCGACTACGGCGCCTTCCAGGGAGACTACAACACGCTCGACAGCCTCGTGACCCTTGCCCACGATTGCCGCCGCCCCGAACTCTTCCGCCCCGAGGTCTTCGGCGCGCTGGAACTCTTCGAGCAGGGCGATTTCGACCCCGTGAACACCGTCGGCGCTTGGGCGGGTGAAATCGGCATGGTCCAGATGCTCCCCGAAGACATCGTGAACTTCGGCATCGACGGCGATGGCGACGGGCAGGTCAATCTGCAAACCTCCGCCCCCGACGCGCTGCTTTCCGGCGCCAATATCCTCTCCTCCCTCGGCTGGCGCGCCAACGAACCCTGGCTCGTCGAAGTCACCCTGCCCACCGATCTCGACTGGTACCAGACCGGCGTCCACACCACCCGCTCCGTGGCGGAGTGGGAGGCTGACGGCGTCCGCGCCCGTGCCGGTGGCACCCTGCCCATGCCCAACACCCAGGCCTCCATCGTCATCCCCCAGGGCCGCAACGGCCCCGCCTTCATCGCCTACCCGAACTTCAACGTCCTGTTCGAGTGGAACCAGTCCTTCACCTACGTCCTGACCGCCGCCTATTTCGCCACCCGGCTTGAAGGTGCGCCGGTCTTCGACGCCCGCAACCCCGACGCGGGCCTGAACGGCGACCAGATGCGCCGCCTGCAAGAACTCCTCGCCGCCCGCGGCCATGACGTGGGCCGCATCGACGGCATCCTCGGCGTCGGCACCCGCGCCGCCGTGCGTGAGGAACAGCGCCGCCTCGGCCTCCCCGCCGACGCCTGGCCCACCACCGCGCTCCTGAACGCGCTTTAACCTCTCGCTAACCCAACCAGTCGATCCTGCTTGCCCTTCTCCGCTCGCAGGATCGACACCCATGCCCGAAATCCACCAAATCCCACTGAACGACATCGACGAATACGCCCTCCCCCGCGACCGCGACGCCCTCGATCAGACCGACCTCTCCGACCTCACCCTCTCCATCGCCGCCCACGGCCTCCGCATGCCGATCGAAGTCTTCCCCGCAACCGGCCCCAAACCCTACGGCCTCATCTCCGGCTTCCGCCGCCTCTCCGCCCACCGCGAGCTCACCCTCGACACCATCCCCGCCTTCATCCGCCAACCCGCCGACATCCCCTCAGCCCTCGCCGCCATGATCGAGGAGAATGAGATCCGCGCCGACATCACCCCGTGGGAGCGCGCCAAAATCGTCCTCACCGCCATCGACCACGGCCATTTCGACACCATCGACGCGGCCCTCCCCCGCCTCTACCCCACCTACGACCGGTTCCGCCAAACCCGCCTCCGCGCCGTGGCCGAGGTCGTGGCCCATTTCGGCGAGTCCACTCTGACCGACCCACGCGCCCTCTCCCAACGCCAACTCACCCGCCTCGCCACCAACCTGCGCGCGGGCATGGGCGACACCATGCTGGTCGCCCTCCAAGAGTCCTCCGACAAGTCCCCCGCCACCCAATGGAGCCTCTTGGCTGCCATCTGTGAGGACGCAGAGGCCGAGGCCAAAGCCTCCAGACTCCAATACAAGGAAGGCCGCCCCCGGCATCACGTCCGCGTCCAAAACGACCTAACCGTCCGCCGAGAGCGCACGAAAGATGGCTGGACCCTGCGGTTCACGGGGAGGACGGCGTGCGGTCCGCTGATGGAGGACATCATGGATTACGTCGAAGACACCTTCGGCCACCGCCAACGCTGACGGCTGGCACCCGTAGGGTGGGTGAAACCCACCATTCCGAACCGTAGGGCGGGACTAGTCCCGCCGCCCCGGCCAGTTCAACACACCCGGGCAGAATCAAGCGCGCAAGCGCGCTGCCCATCGCCGGGCCGCCCCCCGGCACGGCGATTTGGCTGATCTTGGTACTCCGCTTGTTCTGTGGGACGTGCTTGGCTACCATTAAGCGCCTTGAAACGACCGTCGGATCGCCGCACTGCGGCCCGTCGATGGGCCTGTACTTACAATCAATAGAGATGACTATTCGATATCAATTGATATCCCTTCCCCATTCTCCATCGCCCGCCACCAAGTCGTTAGATTTCCGTCCATGATTATCGCGCTCGGAGCGGTGGCTTCCAAACGGATTGATTCAAGTTCTTGGGTCAACGTTTTTTCAAGCGAACTAATGGGCTGTTTGAATGCAAAAGACTTTACGATCTTTGGATTGCCAAAATAAAATGTCTGACGCAATCTGTCTCTCTTGCGGGCTTTGTGGTCGATTTGGTAAATCGCACCCACGCTCCAAGAGCCAATTTTCGTACAAGAATAGCCGATCAAAAGTTCAAACTCATCCACGTCACTCTTGAATTCACCGTCAAAACGCAACGACCCTGATTGCATAATGGCAGTTGCCAGGTGCATATCGGCAACGTTTTTCTGAAATTCCGAGAAACTAGTCTGTACTTCGCTAGATTTTTGGGGCCCGAGAAGGTCGCAAATGTGCGCTCCAACTTTGGCATGCTGATAAATCCAGTCACCGGGAAGCGGCGGATCGCTGACCTCGCCACCAAACAATTTTCCGTGTTCTAAGTGTACTTCAAAACGTAGCGGCTTCTTGCTCGCATACGCGAGCATTGAAACCAATCCGATCTTTTGGTCGAAGGGGCCGTACCCATCTAGGTCAAGTGAGAACCGAATGTCGTTTACACTCTGATTTGGAGATGTGAGAATATCGATGCCGCCCGCATCGATACGGATGCGAAAGTTCGGGTCCGTTGGGTGAATCAGTTTCGGCACGCGGCAAATCGCTGAAATATCAAAAAAGCGGCCGTTTTCATCTAGAATTTTCAGTACTGCGGGCATGGGTTCTGATGTGATCTTCATCCGACCATCATCACCGAAGCGATTCTGTACCGGTACTTCAATCCCAAAGCGCTGATCAAATAATTGGAAGTTGGCTACTGGTATATCTTCTGAAAGCCCAAGTTCGTGTAGTACGACCTCCTCAGCGGACGCAGTGTTTGGGATGGAGAAAACTCCTCGATGTGTGAATTCACCGTAGCCAACGGTGTCGATCAATTCGATCTTTCTTGCAGAGTACTTTCCGGCCCCATGTTTTTGGATGACCTCATATAGCCAGTCACTTGGGCATACTTCGATAGCATCTGCCTGCGAAAATGATAGCGACCAAGTTGATTTATGGAGGGGGGCTCCGCCCCCCTTTTGTGAGTGCATTCGCGCACGTTTTAGTATGGCTTCAATTTCTTCGCGCCAAATATGACGACCATAAAGAACGGGTCCTTCTTTCATCCTCTGATGATGAAATAGAAAAATGAATGTGGGACTAGGAGATTTTGCAGCCTTCACCGCGTTGCTGAGTTTAAGTCGGGTCTTGGGCTGTTCCGCGCTAGTGGTCTTGATTTGGGCAAAGCATTGAAACAAATGATTGGCCAGATCGCTAGGCAATTGCTGATTCGAAGGCGGTCTGAGATCAATAACATGATCCCAGCCGTTCTCGTCGTCAGAGGCTTTATTTACTACAGCGTCGATTCCTGCGGCTGGACTTTGGCACCGCTCGGAAAATAAAGCTTCGCCGTGTCGTCCCTGCCTGGATGCGTTGTCTGCAGTCAACAAGTCTAGAATTTCCCTAACAAAACCTTAACGCCAAACCTAAAACCCAACAATCCCAATCACTTAACCCCTTTGTGCACGCGTGCACAAACCCCTCACGCCACCAGGGCCTCGGCCTTTTTCAGGTCCACCGACACCAGCTGGCTCACCCCCTGCTCGCCCATCGTCACCCCGAACAGCCGGTCCATGCGGGCCATCGTGACCGCGTGGTGCGTGATCGTCAGGAACCGTGTATCCGTCTGGCGGGTCATCTCGTCGAGCATGTCGCAGAACCGGTTCACGTTGGCGTCGTCCAGCGGCGCGTCGACCTCGTCCAGCACACAGATCGGCGCCGGGTTCGCCAGGAACACCCCAAAGATCAGCGCCAGCGCCGTCAACGTCTGCTCGCCCCCGGAAAGCAGCGAAAGCGTCGAGAGTTTCTTGCCCGGCGGTTGGCACAGGATCTCCAGCCCCGCTTCCAGCGGATCGTCCGATTCCACCAGCACCAGCCGCGCTTCCCCGCCCCCAAAGAGGTGCGTGAACAGTTTCGAGAAGTTCGCGTTCACCTCGTCGAACGCCTTCAACAACCGCTCCCGCCCTTCCTTGTTCAGCGAGGCAATCCCCGTTCGCAGCTTCGCAATCGCCGCTTCCAGGTCCTCTTTCTCGGTCAGAAGCCCGTCATGCTCCTCCCGAACCTCCCGCGCATCCTCTTCCGCCCGCAGGTTCACCGCGCCCAAAGCGTCCCGCTGACGCCGTAGACGCATAACATCCGCCTCAATCCGGTCGAGCGACGGCAAAGGCTCCGGCAATTCGCCCAAGGAGTCACGCAAAGCCTCCGGTGACATCTCCGTATCCTCAGCAATCCGCTCAGCCGCCGCCTGCACAGCCTCCGCCGCCGCATCCCGCCGCGCTTCCGCCGCAGCCCGCCCTTCCCGCGCTTCCGAGGCCGCGCGCTCCGAATCCCGCTCCGCAGCCGTCGCCGCACGCAGGTTCGACTCACCGACAGACAAAGCATCCGCCGCCGCCGCCTTCCGCGTCTCAGCCTCGGTGATCTGAATTGCCAGAGTTTCCCGCCGCTCCGCGATTTCCCCAGGCTTCTGCTTGGCATCCGCTAGCGCACCCTCAGCCTCACCGCGCCGCTTCTCAAGCTCGGCAAGCCGCGTTGCTGCATTCGTCAAACGGTTCTGCCAGCTGGTGATCTCCTGCCCGATCTTGGTGATGCGAGAGACGCGGTCCTCACCATCGCGCTTCACCTCATCAAAGGCGGCGCGTTTGGCCAGCATGGTCATCCGCGCGGCTTCGACGGTGGTTTTCACATCGGCGAGCTTCTGACGCACGGCCTCCAGATCATCCAGCTCGGCCAAAGCGTCCTGCGCCCGAACCAACTCAGCGCGCGCCGTCTCAGCCTCTTCTGCATGGCGGGCCGCTGTCAGCCGCAAAGTCTCCAGCTTGCCATCCAGCACACTTTGATCCGCCTCAGCTCGCGCAGCAGCGCGGCTGGCTTGGCTCAACTGCGTTTCAGCGTCGCGCCGGGCGGTGCGGGCGGCCTTGTCGGCCTCGGTCAGATCCGCGAGGCGCTTCGTGGCGGCTTCGTGTTTTTCAACTTCCGCATCCGCAGCGGCGCGGGCCTTGCGTTGCTCAGCCTGCAACTCCGTCAAGCGGTTGGCCTGTTCCAGACGGCGCGCTGCCGTCGAAACGGCATCCGCGGCGGCGACGGCGAACCCATCCCACCGCCAGAGGTCGCCTTCACGGCTGACAAGGCGCTGGCCGGGCTGGAGAAGCGGCTGCAGGCGCGGACCGTCAGCCACATCGATGATGCCGATCTGGGAAAGTCGGCGCGAAAGGATTGCCGGTGCGGTGGTGACGTCAGTTGCCGGTTGCGCACCTGTTGGCAGCGGCGCAGCGCCGTCGTAGCCGGGCAAATCGGACCAGCCGGAGGCCCCAGGCGTTTCGGCGCGCGCGGCTTTGAGATCGTCGGACAAAGCGGCACCGATTGCGGCCTCAAACCCCGGAGAAACGCTAACCTCATCAAGGACTTGGCCGCCATCGCCCCGCTCGCGCTCCAGCACGCGGGACAGCGCGTTGACTTCGGCGTCGAGCGTTCCGGCTTGGCCTTCGGCCTCGGACCTGGCAGAGCGGGCCTCTGCCTCCGTGGTCTGCGCTTCAGCGCGGGCGGCCTCGGTCGAAAGGAGCGCCTCTTCCGCACGGGCTGCAAGATCGGTGGCGGCGGTCAGAGCATCCGCTGCGTCCGTGGCTTCGCGCTTCAACCCCTCGAGACGCGTCGCCGCCTCGGACGCGGCGGCTTTGGCGTTTTCGGCGTCGGTCTCGTTGCGGGACACCGCTTTTTCAGCTTCGCCAATGCGGCGTTCAATCGCCTGATGGCGGGCCGCCAGTGCAGCGGATTGTTCCGTGAGATCAGAGAGTTCCGCCTCCTGCCCTGCAAGAACGGATCGCGCGTCGGTGACTTCATCGCGGGCAAGGGCCAGGCGTTCATCCTGCCCGTCTTGTTGGGCCTGAAGTTCCACCCGTTCGGTGCGCAAACGCTCCACGGTTTCGGATGCGTCGGCGTTCAGCGTCTCCTCCCGCTCGCGGTCCTTGTTGATTTGCGCGATGCGGGCGGAGAGGGTTTCAACGGCGGCTTCGGCGCGATCGGCCTCGGCCTGCAGCGAGTCGCGTTCGACCATGAGACGTTGGAGGATCGCGGCGGCGACGGCGTCTTCTTCGCGGAGGGGCGGCAGCGCCTCTTCCGCGGCTTCGCGGGCCTTCACGGCGTCGCGTGCGGCGGCTTCGGCTTGAGCGGCAGTGGCCAGGCCTGCACGCAAAGCCTCTTCCGCGCGGAGGCGGGCTGCGTCGGCGTCGCGCCAGCGCAGGAACAGGAATAGGCCCTCGGCGATGCGCAGCTCGGACCCGATTTCGCGGTAACGGGCCGCCTGTTTTGCCTGCCTTGCCAATGAGTTAAGCTGCGAGGCGAGTTGTTCGAGCACGTCGTCGATACGGGCGAGATTGGTCTCGGCCGCTTTCAATTTCAGTTCTGCTTCATGGCGGCGCTGATAGAGGCCGGAGATGCCGGCGGCCTCTTCAAGCACGCGACGGCGCGCCTTGGGGCGGGCGTTGATCAGCTCGGCAATCTGGCCCTGACGGACGAGCGCGGGGCTGTGCGCGCCGGTGGAGGCATCGGCAAAAAGCATCGACACATCGCGCGCGCGGACGTCTTTTCCGTTGAGTTTATAAGCACTTCCGGCGTCCCGGGTGATGCGGCGGACGATGTCGATTTGGTCTTCATCGTTGAACCCTGCGGGGGCCAGACGGTCCTCGTTATCGATCTGCAGCGACACCTCGGCAAAGTTGCGGGCGGGGCGCGTGGCGGCACCGCCGAAGATCACGTCTTCCATGCCTGCGCCGCGCATCGCAGTGGGGCGATTTTCGCCCATCACCCAGCGTAACGCCTCAAGAAGATTGGATTTTCCGCAGCCGTTGGGACCCACAACGCCCGTCAGACCATCGGCAATCACGAGGTCCGTGGGGTCGACGAAGGATTTGAATCCATTGAGCCTGAGCTTGGTAAACCGCACGGGATGCCTGCCTGTATTCTTCGATTCTTGGGTCGGGAGAGTTTCCGGATCGCTCTGCGGTGAGTCAACAGCGGCACGCTTCATCTCGCGTGTTTCGGCGGGTTATCCCCAAGATATGCGGGTCGTGGGCAAATATATGATAGCGTCGACCCAGTGGCCCAAGCCCGGTGGGAACTGTGACCATCTGGTCAGACATGCGTCCATCTGGTCACATTTTTCCGGAAAAAAGCGTCCAACTGGTCACAGTTTCAGTTGGGCGTTTCGTTTCCTGCGACCGCCTCGAGCAGGTCACCGGGCTGGCATTCGAGCACCTCGCAGATCTTCGCCAGGGTTTCGAACCGGATGCCCTTTACCTTGCCGCTTTTGAGAAGGCTCAGATTTTGTTCCGAAATGCCGATCTGTGCCGCAAGCTCCCGGCTTTTCATCTTGCGCAGAGCAAGCATGACATCGAGTCGGACCACGATTTCCACTAGATAAACCCACGATTGTCTTCGGCGATGCGTGCCGCTTCGCCCATGACCCAGCCGATGACCACGATCAACCCTCCGCCAAGAAAGAAGCCGATGTCACCCTGCGAGAAGGTGATGACGACGGTTTGCGGCCCGGTTTCATTCACCATGGTGAGCAAGAGCACGATCACAGTGTTCGACAGCACCCCCGCCAGTCCGATGTAGATGAGGCCCTGACCGCAATGTCGAATGCGGGTGGCGCAGCGATCGCTGATGGTTTCTCCGTCGAGATAGAGGCTGAACAGTCCGCGCATCTGCCACAGGACGTAGAATATGAGCGGGACGCTGACGGCCTGTATCGCGCGCACGAGAATGAGGGTCCAGGTGGGCACCACGCTTGGAAGAACGTAGTCGGCAAATTCCCGCTGAAGGGCGGGTTCACCGGCCAGACCCGTCGCAATGGCATAGATAAAGAAGGCCGGCATTAGGATCAGACAGGCCGTGCAGATGAGCTTGAGAACCCGTGCAAGGCGTTGAATGCGAGGGAAAGTTCGTTCGTTCATTTTTCGACTCCAAACATCATAAGTTTCATGCTTTACATTAAAAACTCATTTTGAAAAGAGGAATCACTTCACATGTCGAAAACTGATCTTCGTGCGGCCCTTCTGGGGACCGTAATAGCAGCGCTTTGCCTGCCGGCTTCGGCGACGGAACCGGACCCGATCACGGCGGACCCTGCGGATTTCGTGGCTCGGCTTTCCATGCCTGACAGCGTGGACGTGGCGGAGGGCGGCGTTGAGGCGACCCTGTCGGCTGTGCTGCCTGATACGGGGCAGCGCTTTGTCGAACGCTACATTCTGCGACCTGCGCAGGAGCCGGGGCATTTCGTGTTCTCAACCACGGACCGTGTGCGCGTGGCGCGGCAGCAGGGATTGATCCGGCAATATATGGATGCGGGCATTGATGTGGACGGCAGCTTTTCAGTCACGCTGGATCCTTGTGTGACGGGCCTGGGCCAACCGCGCCGCGCGCGTGTCTCCATCGATTTGCAGGCAGATCAGGAGAGCGGTTTCATCAACGTCGTTGATGACATGCGTCTGCGGCGGTTGATCGGGCACTCTATCAGCGAGCTGCAACCCTGTTCATGAGAAAGGATGCGGTCCTGTCAGGTCACAGGGCCGCATCAATTCCGCGACACTCCGTTGAGATGCCCATTTGGTGCTGTTATATTATCGGCATCCGGCGCCGGGCGACTCAGGCGCATGAACCATGGAGGATAAGGTCCTGACCGGACTTACTCAGGCGGCACCAACGGCCGCACCCAGCGCACGCCATGCGCGCCCAGAGCCGACTTACTCCAGCGAGGAGCTGTTGAAGCGGATCCTGACCTCTCTTGATGAAGACAAGGCCGAAGACGTTGTGCAGATTGATCTGCGCGGCAAGTCGTCGATTGCCGACTACATGGTCGTGGCCTCTGGCCGCTCGACCCGGCAGGTTGCGGCGATTTCGGAAAAGCTTGTTGAGCGTTTGAAGGCCGAGTTTGGCCTGCTTGCGAAAATGGAAGGCAAGGATGCGGGCGATTGGGTCCTGATCGACACGGCGGACGTGATTGTCCACGTGTTCCGGCCCGAGGTGCGTGACTTCTACCAGCTGGAAAAGATGTGGCAGCCCCCGGCGGCCACCTGAGGCTTGGATGAAGGTTCATCTTTGCGTCGTCGGTCGCCTGAAAGGCGGGCCGGAGAAGGCGCTGATTGACGAATATCTGGACCGTTTCGACAAGACGGGGCGTGGCCTTGGGCTGACGCTTGGCCGTGTTGTGGAAGTGGAAGACCGCAAGGGCGGTGGCATGGCGGCGGAAGCGGAACTGTTGCGCAAAGCCCTGCCGTGTGAGGCCTTTTGGGTGATGGATGAGCGCGGGGACGTCATGACCTCGCCTGACTTCTCCAGGCGTCTGGGCGCGCAAAGGGATCGTGGGGCCGGGGACCTGGCGATTGTGATCGGTGGGGCCGATGGCACCGACCCGGGCTTTCGCGCGCAGGCCGGGCTGGCGATTTCCTTTGGCAAGATGGTGTGGCCCCATATGCTGGCCCGCGTGATGCTGTCCGAGCAGTTGTACCGGGCGGCGTCGATCCTGTCGGGCTCCCCCTATCATCGGGTTTGAAGGACAGGAAAACTGGAGTTTTCCTGTTGAATTTCTGCAGAAATCCGCGGCGCGCTTCACTGCATCAGGATGTCCTGGCGGTGACGGCGCAGCAGTAAGAGCCCGAAGAACAGCGGGATCAGCGCCCAGAGCATGACCAATGTGAAGGACACGTAGTCGGGCTGGTAGGTCGGGTAGACCCCTTGCCGGAACAGCGTGGTGGCGTGAATCCACGGCGTCCACCACAGCACGTCCTGCGCGTTTTGGGGCAGGTCTTCGACGATGAAGAACACGCCGGCGGCCACCAGCAACGGGCGCGAGAGGATACCCCAGACCTGTGCCCATGCCGGAAACAGGCCAGCAAGCGCGCAGTTGAGGGTGCCGTGGCCCAAGCCAAGCATCGCCATCATGAAGAGTGCGCCGAGGATTGGAACAAGGTCGAGCGTGGTGTTCGTTTCCGTCCACCAGATGATGCCTGCCATGGAGATGGCGACGACGCCGATGCCGGTGAGCGTGTTGAGGAAGAAACGCGCCAGCACCGCGTCGATCCACGACACGGCGGGGTACATCAGCAGCGGTTTGGAGAAGGTCAGCGCCAGGCTGATATGCTGTTGCAGATTGTTGTAGAGGTAAAAAACCAGGTAGCCCGAGGCGTAGAACAGCAGAAATGACGACCCGAGCGGCGGCACGCGGATCAGGAATTGCAGGGCGATGGAGATCACGATGACGGCGCCGACAGGCTCCAACACTGCCCAGACATAGCCGCCGGGTGAGCGGCCATAGCGCGTCGACATCTCGCGGAGCATGAGCGCAAGCGTGGCGCGCGTTGCGCGGGTTAGCTTGCCGGTGGGCAGGGCGACGCGTTGCGGTTGGGCGTGGCTTGTCACGCGGTCCTCACATTTCGGGCGGGGCATTCATCGGGAATTAACGGGACTCAGTATCTATGGCGCTGGTCAACAAGTGATGAATGCACGCTGCAATCTGGGGGCAGAATGTCTGCAAGGCCGAAACCAACGCTGGTCGATGAGGATGGGGCAGCCGCCAGGATTGCAGCGGCGGCCAAGGCTGCGCGGGCCGTCGACCCGGCGCGGGTCATTCAGGTGCGCGCCACGGTTGGGCCCGCGAAAATGCGGTTCCGGCATTGGGGGCAGATATGCTCGTTCCTGCTGTTGGTTGTGGCGCCTTTTGCGTTGGCGGCCCTTTACCTGAACGAGCGGGCGACGCCGCAATATGCCTCGACCGTTGGGTTCACCGTGCGCTCGAACGAGATGACGATGCCGACGGATCTGCTGGGTGGGATCACCCAGCTTGCGGCGGGGCCTGCGAATGTGGATGGCGACATTCTGCATGAATTCATCGAAAGCCAGACCTTGGTGGAACGGCTGTTGGAGCGGCAGGACCTGCGCGCGCATTACGCGCAGACCCACGAGCGGGATCCGATTTTCGCGCTGGCGCCAGATGCCACGATTGAGGATTTCGTCAGCTATTGGCAGCGGGTTGTCCGGCTGAGCTATGATCAGGCGACCGGGCTGATGGAGTTGCAGGTGTTGGCCTTCGATCCGCAGACGGCACACGGGATCACACAGGCGATTATCGAGGAAAGCCAAGCGCTTTTGAACGAGTTGAACGCGGTCGTGCGCACGGACTCGGTTCGCTATGCCGAGGATGATCTGGCGGTGACGACGCAACGCCTTGTCCGCGCGCGGGAGGATTTGGCGGCGTTCCGGTCACGCACGCAGATCGTGGACCCGGAGATTGATCTGGAAGGAAGGCTGGGGGTTCTGACGAATTTGCAGCAGCAACTGGCCGAGGTGCTGGTGGAATACGACCTGCTGAACGCCAATACGAGCAACCCCAACGACACGCGCCTGCAACAGATGCGTCAGCGGATCGAAGCGATCCGGGCGCGGATTGCAGAGGAGCGGGGTACGTTCAATGTGGTGGGTGAGACCGGCCGGGACGAGGCGTATTCCGACCTGATGACGGAATATGAAGGTTTGGTCGTGGCGCGCGAATTGGCGGAGACGACCCATGGGCTTGCCGTTGCCGCGCTGGATCTGGCGCGGACAAATGCGGCCCGGCAAAGCCGGTATCTGGCCGTCTATATCGAGCCGAGCGTGCCGGACGGCCCCGAATATCCGCGCAATGCAATGATCCTGGCGCAGGCGGGGCTGTTCCTGCTGATCACCTGGTCAATCCTTGCGCTGATCGTCTATTCGATCCGGGACCGGCAATAAGGCGGCTTGCCCGATGATCCGGTTCGAGAACCTCACCAAGAGCTTCATGGTCAACGGCACGCGGCGCGTGGTGATCAACAACCTGAACCTGACGATCCCGTCGGGGCAGTCGCTGGCCTTGCTTGGGCGGAACGGAGCAGGAAAGTCGACGTTGATGCAGATCATCGCAGGCAATATGCGGCCCGATGCCGGGCGCGTGGTCAGCGATGGGTCGATCAGTTGGCCGGTGGGTTTCGCGGGCTCGTTCCATCCGCAACTGACGGGCGCGCAGAACACGCGTTTCATTGCACGCATCTACGGCGTCGATACGGACGAGTTGGCCGACTTCGTGCAGGACTTCGCGGAACTTGGCGCGCATTTCCGGATGCCGGTGCGCACCTATAGCCAGGGTATGCGGTCGCGCCTGACCTTTGGCCTTTCGATGGGGATCGCGTTCGACACCTATCTGGTCGATGAGGTGACGGGGGCAGGCGATGCCTCGTTCCGGCAAAAGAGCAAGGCGGTGTTTCGGGACCGGATGCAAAAGGCCGGGGCGATCATGGTCAACCACAACCTCACTGAGTTGCGGGAATATTGCGACCATGCCCTTGTGCTGGAAGAGGGGCGGTTGCGGTATTTCACCGACCTGGATGAAGCGATCGAGATTCACCAAACAACGTTGCTGCGCCGCCCTCACGAAGCTTAGTCCTTTGCCGTTTTCCAGTTGACGTGCAGCACCGCCGGGCTGGCCCAGGCGAGCGCCCGGCGCAACGCGGCACCCTCCGAAAACGTTAAGAACGACCTGAAAATTGAGCGGGATTTTCGCCCTTCCGCCCAGATTGTTCGCCATTCCGCCGCGATTATTCCACAGCCAAATCCCGGTCCGCGCCCATCTTCCCTGCTGAGCGATACGGGAATTTGAACGATGCCGCAGTTGGTATTCGAAAGTCGGTTTAGTGCCGGCCAAACCAGTTTGGATGTAGGGATCACGGACCTTATGGTCGTCGCGGGAGCGGCTGGCCCGATGTTGTACGCGACCTCGGGGCAGTTGGGTGGATTGACGGCCTACGACCTTGGCCAGCCCGGATCGGCCAGCCTTGCCGATTTTGCCTATTTCGATGCGGCCTGGTCCGATGGCGTGATGCGCGATCTGGCGTTGGTGGACAACAATGGCACGGTTTCATTGGCCGTCGCGGCCTCAGGCAGCCAACAGGTGCGCTTGTTTGAATTGGCCAGCAACGGAGATATCGAGCAAAGCAGCCTGTTGTCGGGCGTGAACGCGGCCAATGATCGGTCCATCGACCTGTCCCAATGGGGCGCGGACATGCTGTTTATGGCCCCGGAAAGCTCAGGTGAAATTCAGGGCTACGCCATGGCCGCGAACGGGACCCTGACCCAGCAGATCACCGTAACAGACACCGCGCAGACCTATGTGAGCGACGCCATCGGTATCAACACGTTCGAGGTGAACGGCGTGGAGTTCATGGCGAGCGTCAGCCAGGCCGATAGCGGCGTGTCCGTCTTCTACATCGACCCCACGAACAAGTTGTTCAACACCGCAAATATGGGTGTGAACCAGGGGCTCGGCATCATGACCCCGACCGATAGCGCGCTGGTCAGCATCGGCGACAAGGTGTTCATCATCGTGGCCTCCGCGCCCAATGACGGGCAGGGCCAATCGGGCGCGCTGACGGTTCTGGAGATTGGCGAAGATGGGTCCATCCGGGATGTCGAGCACCTTAACGATACGGCGGATACGCGGTTCGGGCAGGTGCAGACGCTGGACGTGGTGGAGCATAATGGGCAGGTCTATGTTCTGGCGGGCGGCGGCGATGATGGCCTGACCCTGTTTGCCATGCTGCCAAGCGGTCGGTTGCAATTGCTCGATATCATGACGTCGGCGGAGACCACGGGGTTCGACAATGTCGCGGCCACCGCGACGATGATGGATGGCGATACGATGCGCATCTTTGCCGCGACTGAGGCACAGGGCGGTTATGCGGAGGTGACGCTGGATCTATCGGATCAGGGCACAACGCAAGTTGCGAGCCATCAGGGGGCCACGCTTTCCGGCGGCGGCCTAGATGATATTCTGATTGGCGGCGCGGGTGCGGACCTGTTGCAGGGCTTTGCCGGGGATGACCTGATCGAGGATGGGCATGGCGCGGACACGCTGATCGGCGGCGACGGGGCGGATACCTACATCTTGCGGGCCGATGGCCTGGCCGACCGGATCGAGGATTTCCAACCCGGACAAGATCGGTTGGACCTGAGCGATTGGCCGATGTTCTACGACCCCAGTCAAATCGAATACACGGCGACGGCCACTGGGGCCCTTCTGACCTGGCGGTCAGAGACGCTGGAGATCGTGACGCGCAACGCGCAGATGCTGAGCGCGGCGGAGGTACAGGCCGCGATCCTGTCAACGGCCAGCCGCGCGCCGGATTTTGACGCGATCTTTGGCAATTCCGGAGCGCAGGACGTGCAGGGGACTTCGCTGGACGATGTGTTTGTGACGGGCGCGGGGAATGACACGATCACGGCTGGTTTGGGGGATGATTTCGTGGATGGCGGCGCCGATGCGGACAGCATTGCCGGTGGCTTTGGGGATGACACCCTTTTTGGTGGGGATGGTGCCGACCAGATGGACGGCGGGATCAACAACGACACGCTGAACGGTGGCGCGGGCAACGACACGCTTTACGGCATGGCCGGGGTCGACACTTTGGTGGGTGGCGACGGTGATGACCTTATCTTCGGGGGCGATGACCCGGATATTCTGCTGGGGTTGAGCGGGGCCGATACGCTGGACGGTGGTGAGGGCGATGACCTTTACTATGTGGGCGCCGGGCATTTGCTGACCGACACTGGCACGCAGGGGTTTGATGTGGCGATCATTCTGGACGGCGCGGGCGACACGATTTCGCTGAGCGGATGGTCCGGGGTGGAGCGTGTTGAGGGCAATGTCGGCCATGACGTGATTGACGGCAGTGCGCTGAGCGACGCCATCTTTATCTGGGCCAATGCGGGCAACGACACGGTGCGCGGTGGTGCGGGGAATGACACGCTTCTGGGTGGCGATGGGGCCGATAGCATCTCAGGCGGGTCTGGGCAGGACACGATCCTGGGCTGGACGGGACATGACACGGTTGATGCCGGGGCGGGAGATGATCTGATTTACGTCTTCGACGATGGGGACGTGGTGCACGGAGGCGCGGGCTACGACGAGGTTGTCATTCGGAATGCAGCTGGCGTTGATCTGAGCATCGGCGGTTGGAGTGGCGTTGAATGGGTCATGGGGTTCACCGGCAATGATACGCTCAACGCCATCGGATATGGTGAGGATATCGTTCTTGTGGGCGGCAACGGCGCGGACGTAATCTCGGCCGGGCAGGGCAACGACACCATCTACGCTGATGCGGGCAACGACTATCTGTATGGCAGCGCCGGTGACGATGCGTTGATCGGGTCCGGGGGCAATGACACGCTGGAAGGCGGCCAGGGCAAGGACTACCTCGCCGGAGGCGCGGGCGCAGATGTGTTCATCTTCGATGACGGGTTCGGCGAAGACGTGATCGCCGGGTATGAGGATGGTCTGGACCGGCTGGATGTCAGCGGTCTGAGCGGCGTTTCGGGTTTTGCGGATCTGACGATTTGGAGTGCGGGCGGGCATACCTTTGTGCATGCCGATGGCGATCCACAGAATTTCGTGACGCTGGCAGATTACACGCTTGGACTTGGAGCCAGCGACTTCATCTTTTGAGGGTCTGGCTCACGCCGCATAACCGAAATGGCGCGCATAGTCTGATCGTTTGAGGGCGGCTTGCAGGCGCGCGGCCTCTTGCGTGGCGAAGGCTGCGGAAATGGCGTTGGAGAATGGTTTTCGCCCGCTTTCGTTTGCAACCGGCAGACGCGGTGTCTGACCGAGCGCCCAGTCACAAAAGACGGGGAAGGCGGTATCGAGTTCCTCATACCGGATGATCCCGAATTGCGCGTTCCCGTCCGTGGTGTGCCACAGGGGCGTGTCACAGTGGAATTGCGCCAGATCGAGGCCGAGACCCATGCGGTAATGCTGGTTGAACCAGTCGGCGGGGCGCAGAGCGGACAGCAAAAGCTGGCGCTGCTGGTGCGGCCAATCGCGGGCCCGACCCATTTGGTGCGGATCGCCGGAGCGGCTGGCCTCAAGACAGTCTTCGACGGACGCGAAATCCGATAGATGCTGTTCCAGTTGGCCGAGAAAGCGGGTGAGGCCAAGGCGGACGCGCGCATCGCGGCTGGCGCTGGCATGTTCGGGTGCCAGGTCGCACAGCAGGTCAGCGTAGCCGCTGATGTCTTGCAGGACGCTGGACCGGAACCAGGTGAACGGATCACGCGTCAGGGACAGAACCACCAGACGGCGCGGATCCGTGCCGGCCCGGATGCGGTTGATGGCGCGGGTGATGGCGGCATTTTCGGCCATCTGCCCCATCTGATGATTGAAGAAATAGTCCGTATTGGCGGGGTTCAGCGCCACGCGCAGGACCTTGCGCAAGGCGTCTTCGCCCAGGAAGTGGCAATGGGCGGCTTCGACCTGCCTGAGGGAGCCAAGCGCCTTGGTGATGGCGGTGCTGGCCACCTTGCCCATCTGAAAGACAACGCCGTAGATCTCAGTCACAGGGCGGCCCCTTGGCTGAGCGGTGCGGGGCTGCCGGGGGTAAGAGGCTGCAAATGGCCTTCGGCAACCAGCCAATCGTGAAAGCCATTTTCCACGTCAAACGGATCACTGAATGCGGCACGCAGGTCAGCGCGATCGCGGTAGAGTTGGCGCACCGTGTCCGGGATGCGGCGCCCATTGCTGAACGTGCCGTAGTGCCAGTAGCGCGCCGGTATTTCTGCTGCGCTCGCCTTGGCGACGGCGCGTTTGTACCAGGCCCAAATCTCCAGCACCTCGGGATTGTCATGGGCGTAGCGTCGGGTCATCTGATCGCCGACGGGGCCAAGTTTTGTGAAATGGAAAAACCGCAAGGGTGCGGCGTTCACGGTGATGTCGCCGGCTGCGGTAAAGGCGAGGCGGCGTTGCGACAGGTTCCAGCTGGCGACATTGCAGCCCGGGTCCCGCAGGACGTGGACATCGTCAAAGAAGCTGGGGACAAGGTCACACCATTTCTGGTCGGTAAAGAGCCCCTTAGGAAGATTGTCCTGGCACCAATCCAGCAGGCGGTCGCCCCACCATTTGGCAAAGCGCCGCCCCTCGCCATCCGGCGTGTTGGCGACGCCGACAAAGCCAAGGTTATAGGCCCCCCATTTCAGAGAGGCGATTTCGTTGTCGCCGATTGCGACGGTGTTGGTGCGCGGTTCCGGATGGAGCTGATGGGGGGTCAGCAGGATGTCGGCGTCATCCAGCGCGGTCACAAGGGAGGAGAGATCATCGAAGATCGCGATGTCGGGATCGAAGAAAAAGACCTTCTCGGCGTCGGGTTTGTCGAGCAGATGCGCCAGCGCGCGGCCTTTCACGGCGGTGCAGGCCTCAACAATGTTGTGGCAGAACATCCAGCTGGCAAAGCGCGTGCCAATTTCAACCGACAAGAGATCTTCGGCGGTGAGGATGCTGTCGAAGTCAGACAACAGATCCTGCTGCGATGTGCCGTCCGGCGGCAAATCCGTGACAACGGCACAAAGGTGCCAGGTTGGGTGCACCTGCCGCAGGCTTTGGGCGAGGACACGGGCCCGGTCGAGGTAGGAATAGGTGAAGGACGAAAAGGCGTAGATGGTCATGAAACGGCCCGTACTTTCCGGCTTTGTGCGGATTTCTTTGTGGCCCCGTTCTTTGGGAGCTTGGGAAGCGTTGTTGGCTTTGAAGGTGCATCGAGCACCGAGAAGCTGAGAGTGCTAGGAGCGGCCAAGAGCGCAGGCTGCTTTTTGCGGCGTTGGCGGGTCGCCTTGGCCAAAGCCTTGCGTTCGAGAAAGGTGTCGAGGTCGGCCGCGTCCGCCAGGATGTGGCCGCGTCCGGTTTCACGCACCAAAGCGGCGACATTTCCGCTTTCGGGATGTGTGATGACATGGGCGCCGGCCTGCATGGCTTCGACAGTGGCGAAGGAGTAGGTTTCGACAAATTGCGCCCAGTGCACGACGAAATCGACATTCTCGCGTTGCAGGGCGTTGATCATGGCGGTGGGTGTTTCGGCGGTGACATCAACGGGGATCGTCTGAACGCCGGGTTCAATATGTTTCGCCGAGCCGAAGTAGAGAAAGCGCACATCGTTCCGCCCAAGGTTGCGCCGGGCGATATCGCGGAAGGTGGCGTACCCCTTGTGACGTTTGGGCGCCCCGATGAAAGCGATGGTCGTCGGCCCGGATTTCGCGGGTGCGGTGAAGGGGCCTTCGCTGAGATGGGCGTGGGGCGCAATTTCGAACCGTTCGAACGGCAAATCGCCCTTGGCGAACACGATATCGGCCGCCGCCTTGGAGGGGGCTATGGCCACTGTCGGGATCAATTGCAGCAGGGCCTTCAGGCGGCTGAGATGTTCATGCCGTTCGTCCCCGAACAGGCACATGCGGCATGCGGTGGAGCCCGGATCAGGGGCGCCGCATTGGCGCACCAGGTTGCTTTGCAGGGCGTAGCTTGGGCAAAGGAAAAACTGATCATGCAGCCAGGCGTTCAGGCGCGTGACCCCGGCGCTTTTGCTAAGCGCTGCGACGTCTTCGGGGGAATGGCCCAATAGCGCGTGCAGGACGATGTCGATCTTGCGGCTGTCGCGAAAGCGGCGGGCCACGTCGAGCAGGCTGTCGATGTGAAGGGGACCGATGCGGTTTCCGGCGATCGTGGCGTAAAGGATCGGGCTTTCACCCAAGGGTGCCAGGCGCGGGCGCGGGCGTGCGGGGTGCAGCGCGATGTAGCCAATACCGCGCTCCGTAGCCTGTTGCATTTCCTTGCCGACGCAAAGCTGAATGCCGCCGCGAATTTTCAGGAAATCGTCGTGGGTGAATGCAAAAACGAGCCGCTCTGATGTCGCCTCCACCGCTGCGAGAAGCTGTTGCGCGCCCAGTTCGCGTTGCAACGGCACTTGTTCGGGATGGGCGAAGAGCCAATCGTTTTCAACGCTTTCCAGGGTCGGCGAAGCCGCCAGAATACGGGCGACATCATCGGCACGGTCCTGAGCCAGCCGCCCTTCGTTGCGGCCTGCGCGGATGTAGTGGAGGAAGGGTGGAATATTGGCATCTGCGATGTCGGGATAGTGGCTGAGATAGGCGCGGGTCGAGAAAGTCGCCGTGGGATCCAGCCCCTGTTCCCAGCCGATCTGGAGATAGTGGCGCGCGGCGCTGACCGGATCATCGAAGGTCCTGCCGCTGGTTGCCGTGTAGAAGGCCAAGTCGATTTCATCCGCGATCTCTTTGGCGTCGCGATCGAGTTGTTGGGCCGAATTGATGGCGGCGGTTGCGCGGGCCTGTCGGCTGAGATGTGAGACCGTGGATGGCGGCACTTCGCGCCCTTCGTCGCGGCCGAAGTTGACGTAGTGCAGTAGGGGGTTCATCCCGGCATCGGCTACATCGAGATGCATGTCGAGATAGCCGTTGGTCGAGAAGTCAGGATGAGGATCGAGGCCGTCCTGCCAGCCGGTGCGCAGGTAGTGCGCCAAGGGGTCGGACAGAAGATCATCGTCGGAGAACTGAGCCAGGTAGAAGTCGGGGTCGAAATCGGGGCGCATCCGTTCCAATTCGCCAGCCTGTCTGGAGGATCGGTGGATGACACGGTTCAAGAAACCGCGGCCGAGGGCGACCAACGTCTGCATGCTCGAATGTCCTTCGTCTGGAGGGTTGAGAAGCCTAACGGCCCCCGGCACCCATGCGTGCTGCGCGGGTTCCCCCCGCGACCTTCAGACGAAGTTAAAATCGGATTCGGTCAAAACTCCGTTAAAGTTGGCCAAAGTTATTAGGTCTCCACCGCCGGACACGAGGTTGATGTAGGTGTGGGAGCTGTCGGAGGTGATTGAAAGGTCATTGATCGACGCCGTGCCGCTGACCTCAGACAGGTTCATAACGTCGCTGCCTTGCGCGAAATCGGCGATCACGTCTTCGCCCCAACCGTCGTCGAACTTGAACTCGTCTGCGCCAGCCCCACCAAGGAGGAAGTCCTTTCCCTGCCCGCCCTGAAGCGTGTCATTACCCGCGTCACCGATCAGGGCATCGTCGCCCGCGCCGCCGAAAACGTCATCATCATCGCCGTCGGCATAGACGGTGTCATTGCCGTTGCCACCGATGATCCGGTCATCCCCAGTTCCGCCGGTGATGACAAAGCCTGCGCCAGCCCCGGTGGCATCAATCGTATCGTTGCCGATGAACCCTTCGATCCGCTCAACACCCGACCACGCGCCAACGGCGATGTTCACTCCGCCCGCGGTATTCAGGATTGCGGTGTCATATCCGTCGCCCCCGTCAGCCACGACATCGCCGCTTTCGCCGATGAAGAACTGGTCGTGGCCATCGCCGCCGTTGAAGGTGTCGTTGCCGGTTCCACCTTGCAAGGTGTCAGCGCCTGCGCCGCCGCTCAAGATGTCGTTTCCGGTGCCACCGAGGAGGATGTCGTCGCCCGCGCCGCCGGTGATCTGATCGTTCCCGGCCCCGCCCCAAATCAGCCGCGTATCATTGGCCCCGGTCGCGTCGATCGTGTCGTTGCCGGTGAACCCTTCGACCCGCTCAACCGAGGCCCAACCTCCGATGGAAAGCGAGACGCCCGATGCGTTGTTGACGGTCGCGACGTCATAGCCCGATCCGCCGTCGGAGATACTGTCACCACCGCCGTCGATGTAGAAGACGTCGAGCCCGGCCCCGCCTGACATGGTGTCGTTGCCAGCTTCGCCGAGGATCGTGTCGTTGCCGCCCCCCCCGGACAGAATGTCATTTCCATTGCCCCCCAACAGGATGTCATTGCCATTGCCGCCGGTGATCACGTCGTTGCCGTTATGGCCCCAGATGAGGATTTGGTCCTGTTGGCCGGTGGCATTGATCGTATCATTTCCGGTGAAGCCTTCGACCCGTTCCACACCGGACCAGCCAGACATTTGCAGGTTCTGGCCGGTGGCGACCACGATCTGCGCAAGGTCGTAGCCATTCGCACCAGAGTCGGTCACGACGTCGCCGGTGGTGACGTAGTAGGTGTCATCTTCGGCCCCGCCATCCATGCTGTCATTGCCGTCTTCGCCGATCAGGATGTCTGTGCTGAGCCCGCCAAGCAGAATGTCTGCGCCCGTGCCGCCCACAAGGGTATCGGCCCCGGCCCCCCCTTCGAGTGTGTCGTCGCCCGCATTGCCGTTGAGCAGGTCACGGTCGGCGCCACCATCCAGAAAATCGCCGCCTTCGCCGCCCATCAGCGTGTCATTTCCGGCGGCGCCGTTCAGGGTGTCGGCCCCGTCATTGCCGATGATCTGGTTTGCGACGCCATTGCCATCAACGGAGTCGTTTCCGGTGCCAGCGGTATAATTCTCGATCACCGTGCCCCGTGCGATCCACATGTTGTCATTGTGGCCCGCGCCGTAGGGGTTGAGGATGGTTGAGAGGGTCTCGGCCTCTAGCGAGACAAACTGGTCGGATGTGTCGAAGGAAAAATCGATCAGGTCGGTTCCACCGACATCGTTGATCGTAAAGGCGATGGCCGAATTGTCGAACATGCCGCCGGGATTTGTCCCGGTCTCCAGATAGTCGAACAGGGCGGCAAGGTAGCTGCCGTTGGTGTTGAGGTCAGACCCGGCAAAGGCGTCGCCCAAGGTGTGGCCCGCGCCGAAGATCGTGTTCCCGGCTGTTGGGCTGCTTGCGGTATCAGCGGCTCCGTAGAGGTTTTCCAACGCGATGATATCGACAAGCATGGGCGAGATGACGGCGGCGTTGGTGGAGCCGGTGAACGGGTTCTCGTTCTGGTCAAAGTAGGACATGACCGAGGCCAGCCAGCTGTCGTTAAGGAAGGTGTTGGTGTTGCTGGCACCGACATTGTTCAGGCCATAGCTGGCCGAGCCGTTATAATTGCCTTGGTGGCCAAGGCCGAGGGCGTGCCCGATTTCATGGATATAGGTCTGGAAACCGTAATCGTTGATGTCGTCCTGGCCCGTCGCGATCCAGCTTTTGTGAATGTTGATGAAGGCCGAGGTGGTGACGGTCGGGTTGTTCCAGGCGGAGTTGTAGGTCGCATAGGCGCCGGTTTGTTCATCATCGAACGTGATGTCCGCGCCTGAGGTGACAACGTCGAACGTCACGTCGATCACCATCTCGAAGCTTTGCAGCGCCCAGAGGGCAAGTTTTTGCCCGGCGGCATTCAGCGCGTCGATGTCCACCGTGATGATTTTGCTGGAACCGGTGTTGAAGGAATGGCCAACACCGCCACGATCCTGCCAGAAGCCGTCGGTCAGATAATTGGCGAGCGTGTCCTGGCTGACGATGGATTTGGACGGGTTCAGGACATCGGTGGTCAACCGGTAGCCACCGGTCATCCATTCGCTGTTGCTGGAAGAGCTGATGAACGCACCCACATCGATGAAATACGTCCCCGTTTCCTGCGCCTGGAAGTTGAGCAGGGCGTTGTAGTCGGTGCCCCCATCATCGTTGATTGCGATCACCGTGCCCTCGTCATCGCGCAGACGCAGGAAGCTGTCGTCCAGCGGATCACCAGTGCGTCCCGTGACTGAGAACGAATAATGCTGGCCCGCGGTCAGGTCGATGGCGACCCAATCGCGGTCGCCCGCGAAGGAAATGGTGCCGTCAAACGTATCGTTGGTGCCCATGAAATAGGCCGTTGCCGGGCCATTGGCCGCATCAATATTGGCCTTTTCGACGCCTGAGCCATCGCTTTGCGAGAACAGGAAAGGGCCGTCATATCCGGACGGAATGGCGGTGAAAGGCAGCGGCGCCACGCCAAGGGCTATGTCATCGGCCAGAAGTTCAGCGTAGGTGCATTCCTTGTCTTGCGGGCGGAATGCGGCGCAGATCGTACACATGTGAAGCCGGCCTTTCCGTGTCGTGGCAGAAGCGTGTTGGCCCATGAAGCGGCCCGCGGCGTCGGAAAGCGGGCGAAAATTGGGGCAAGACTTTGTCTCTTGTCTCAAAGGCTGATAGCCATCGAAACGAAGCAGTAAGAAAAGGCTAAGGCAGCATGGCAGACACGCCGAAACCGGTGGTTTTGTGTATCCTGGACGGGTGGGGGATTGGTCAGACCGAGGCCGACAACGCGCCGTTGCTGGCGCGGACCCCGACGATGGATCGGTTGATGGACACGTGCCCGAATGCCACGCTGCTGACCCATGGGCGCGATGTGGGCCTGCCAGACGGCCAGATGGGCAATTCCGAGGTCGGACACACGAATATCGGGGCTGGTCGGGTCGTGAAGATGGACCTCGTTGAGATCAACGATGCGATTGCGGAGGGGACCTTTGCCTCGCGCCCCGCGCTGGTGGAGTTCATCGAGACGCTGAAGGGCTCTGGCGGGACGGCGCATTTGATGGGGCTCGTCAGCGATGGCGGCGTGCATTCGCAACTGACGCATCTGGAGACGGCGGTGGAGGTGATCGCGGGTGCGGGCGTGCCGGTGGTGATCCATGCGATCACGGATGGGCGTGACGTGGCGCCGAAAAGTGCTGCGGGTTTCGTGGAAGGGCTGATGGCGCGGCTTCCGGACGGCGCGCGGATTGGCACGGTTCTGGGACGCTACTTTGCGATGGATCGCGATAACCGGTGGGATCGGGTGCAAAAGGCGTACGGTGCGATGGTTCTGGGGGGCGGTGACGCTTTTGGCGACCCACTAGAAGCGGTGCGCGCTGCCTATGACGCAGACAAGACCGACGAGTTCATCCCGCCGAGTGTGATCGGTGACTATCCCGGAATGCAGGATGACGATGGCATATTCATGCTGAACTACCGGGCGGACCGGGCGCGGGAGATCCTGGCGGCGATTGGCGATCCGGATTTCGATGCGTTTGATGTGTTCGGTCGGCCCGAGCTGGCGGCGCGGCTGGGGATGGTCGACTATTCCAAGGCGCATGACGAATACATGACGACTGTTTTCCCGAAGCAGGAGATCGTGAACACACTGGGCGAGTGGGTCGCGAAGAAGGGATTGCGGCAGTTCCGGCTGGCGGAGACGGAGAAGTATCCGCATGTGACGTTCTTCCTGAACGGTGGGGTTGAGGTGCCGGAGGAGGGTGAGGATCGGTCGATGCCGAAATCCCCCGATGTGGCAACTTACGACCTGCAGCCAGAGATGAGCGCGGGCGAGGTGACGGCGCAGTTCGTGGGCGCGATCCGCGAGGGCTATGATCTGATCGTGGTGAACTTCGCCAACCCGGACATGGTCGGGCATACGGGCGATTTGCAGGCGGCGATTGCGGCCTGTGAGGCGGTGGATGAGGGCCTCGGGCAAGCGGTTGCGGCGCTGGAAGAAGTTGGGGGTGCCATGATCGTCTGCGCCGATCACGGCAATTGCGAAACGATGGTGGATCCGGAAACGGGCGGGCCGCACACGGCCCATACGACGAATTTGGTGCCAGTGGTGATGGTTGGTGGACCCGAAGGTGCAACCTTGCGGGACGGGCGTTTGGCGGATCTGGCCCCATCGCTGTTGCAGTTGATGGGGCTGGAGCAGCCGGAAGAAATGACCGGGGAGAGCTTGATCGCATGATCCTGCGCGCAGCCCTCCTCGGCCTTTCAGCCCTCCTCGCAGCTGCGCCCGGCGGGGCGCAGACGGACCCGTCGATGACAGCGCGGGAGGCCACGCGGATGTTGGAGGATGCGGCCAGCGCGCTTCGGGATGCTGACGGTGCACGTGACCGGGTCGAGGCCCTGACAGAGACGGTGCGCGCTTATGAGCACGGATTGGATGCATTGCGCGCCGGTATCCGCGAAGCCGCCTTGCGCGAGCAGACCATTGTTCTGGTGTTCGAGGCGGAGCGCGAACGATTGGCGCAGTTGCTCGGCGTGCTGCAACGGATCGAGGAGGCCCCTGCGCCTGCGACGCTGCTGCATCCGGAAGGCCCGCTTGGCACCGCGCGGCTTGGCATGATCGTTGCTGACGTGACACCTGCCGTGGCCCGCGAGGCGGTAGCACTTCGGGAGCAGTTGGAGGAGTTGGCCGTGTTGCGGGCCTTGCAGGACGGTGCAATCGCTGAGTTGGAGCGCGCCGTGCAAGGCGTGCAGGAGGCGCGCACTGCGCTGAGCCAGGCGATTGCTGACCGGGTGGATCTGCCCGAACGGTTCGATCTGGACGGCGCAGCCATGGCGCAACTGGCGGGTAGCATCGACAGCCTGTCGAGTTTCGCGTCGCTGCTTGGCGAAAGCACGGCTGAGACCACGGCTGATCTGCCGGATTTCGAAAGCGCGCGGGGGGAATTGCCATTCCCTGTGCTTGGCGCCTTGTTGCGTCGCTTCGATGAGGCGGATGCTGCAGGCATTGCCCGGCCCGGGGTTTTATACGCCGTGGAGCCGCGCGCGTTGCTGACGGCACCATGGCCAGCCTCGATCCGCTATGCCGGGCCGCTGCTGGATTACGGAAATGTCATTATTCTCGAGCCCGACGCGGATTATCTTCTCATTCTGGCGGGTGCGGGTGATTTGTTCGTGACCGCAGGTGAATTGGTGCCCGGAGGCGCCCCATTGGGCTTAATGCCGGGTCAGACCGGTGAGGATGAGACGGATTTGATCGTTTCCGACGCGCAAGGCGGTGGCGCCGGGCTGACGGAAACGCTTTATATGGAACTGAGACAGGGCGGGAGCCCGGTGAATCCGCTGGACTGGTTCGCCGCGAACTGAGGCTCCGGCTGTGACAGATGTTGAGGAAGGACGACGCGCGATGAAGAAGCTGATGATGGCCGCCGTAGGCGGAATTGCAGGTGGTGTGCTGGTCAGCACCCAGATTGCCGGACCGCTGCTGGCACAGGAAGCGGCCAACAATACCTCGGTCTATGAGCAGTTGGACCTGTTCGGAGACATCTTCGAGCGCATCCGCGAGAACTACGTGGAAGAGGTCGACGAGGCCGAGCTGATTGAGGCGGCAATCAACGGCATGCTGATCTCGCTTGATCCGCATTCGAGCTACATCTCGGCCAGCGACTTTGAGGATATGCAGGTGCAAACCCGCGGTGAATTCGGTGGGCTTGGCATTGAAGTGACGCAGGAAGACGGTTTTGTGCGCGTCATCACGCCGATGGACGGCACGCCAGCCATGGAGGCCGGTGTCGAGGCGGGTGATTACATCACGCATGTCGACAGCGAAGCGCTTTTGGGTCTGACCCTGGAAGAAGCGGTTGATCTGATGCGCGGGCCGGTGGGCAGTGACATCATCATTACGGTGGTGCGTGAGGGTGCGGACGAGCCGTTCGACATCACCATCACTCGGGATCGTATTCAGTTGACGGCCGTGCGTGCGCGGCTTGAAGGCAATACTGCCGTGCTGCGCGTTTCGACCTTCAGCGACCAGACCTTCCCGAACCTGCGCGATGGGTTGGAGGGGCTGATCGAAGAGGTCGGCGGCCTGGAAAACATGAACGGCGTTGTTCTGGATCTGCGCAATAATCCCGGCGGGTTGCTAAGCCAGGCGATCCGCGTGTCGGATGCGTTCCTTGAGCAGGGTGAGATCGTCTCCACCCGTGGGCGCGAGCCACAGGATGGTGAGCGATATAACGCGACGCCGGGCGACATGATAAACGGCTTGCCGATGGTCGTGCTGATCAACGGTGGCTCGGCCTCGGCCTCGGAAATCGTGGCGGGTGCGCTGCAGGACCACCGCCGCGCGGTGGTTGTGGGCACGCAAAGCTTCGGCAAAGGCTCGGTCCAGTCAGTGATGCCGCTGGCAGGAGATGGCGCGATGCGGTTGACCACATCGCTTTACTACACGCCGTCGGGCCGCTCGATCCAAGCGCTGGGTGTGGCGCCTGATATCATCGTCGAGCAGCGTGATCCGGTCGAGGTGGACGAGGACGAAGATCGCCCAGATCGCAGCGAAGCTGGTCTGCGCGGGGCAATCGAGAACTCCTCGCTGACCGAGGACGAATTGAACCTGCTGGAAGAAGAGCGTGCAGCAGCGGAAGCTGCGGCGACACTCCGGAATGACGACTATCAGCTGGCCTATGCCATCGATATTCTGACCGGCCTGAACGCTCTGGGGCCGAATTGACCCCAGAGGAGGCCGCAAAGCTACCGTATCGCCCTTGCGTGGGGGTCGTTCTGACCAATGCGCAGGGGCTTATTTTTGCGGGGCAGCGGGCAGATATGGAAACGCCCGCCTGGCAGATGCCGCAAGGGGGCGTGGATGATGGCGAGACACCGCTGGAGGCCGCATATCGTGAGTTGGAAGAAGAGACCGGCGTTGGGCGTGCCCATTTGGCGTTTGTTAGAGAGACGGCGGATTGGCTCTACTACGACCTGCCGCTGGACGTGGTCCCGAACCGTTGGAACGGACGGTTCCGTGGCCAAAAACAGATGTGGGCGCAGTTCCGGCTGGAGGCGTCCGATAGCGTGATCGACCTGACCCATAAGGATATCGAATTCAGCGCATGGCGCTGGATGTCTGCGCCAGAGATCCTGAGGGCGATTGTTCCCTTCAAACGTGATATCTATGCGGTGGTTTTTGAGGAATTTGGCCTATGATGCGGATGTTTGCCATTGGCTTGGCTCTGTTTGCTCCGGCTCCAACCTGGGCGCTGAGTTGTGTTGGGGAATCCAGCATCGCGTCGAACTACACCTTTGCCGCCGAGTCCGAGTCCGACTTCATAATTGCAATTGGGCGGCTGGCGAATAGCGGGCCGCGCCAGACCATTGATGATCAGGGCAGCTACAGTCAGATGACCCGGTTCGAGGGGGAGGTCCTGATCGGAGAGGCTTTTGCGCCAGGCTGGAGCGCCGATGTCGAGGTGTTCGGCTGGTGCTATGGCGGGGGCTGCGGCACGCATCCTGTGGACCGCGAAGGGCTTTTCTTTTTCGAACGGGTCGATGGCAGGCTTGAATATGTCGCTGGCGGATGCGGCGGGATGGTTCACCTTGACCCGACCCGCGCGGATATGGACGCTGTCATTCAATGCTATCTTGGCCAGTGCAATTGACCGGCACGAGCGGAGCGGGAGGCGTTTTGATGTTTGGACGGATCCTTTCTGCGGCGGCTTTGGCCGCCCTTTCGGCAACGCCTGCCCTGGCGTTGTCCTGCGCCTATCCGACGGTTGCGGGCGCCTATTTGAATGCTGCCGATAGCCCCGCGGATTACGTGATTGGTGTGGGGCGGCTCAGCTTCACCGGGCCAAGCGACCCGCCCCACGGGCCGACGATGCAGGGGGGCGATCCCAACCAGATGATCGGCTTTACCCAGCCCGCCCAATTCGATGGTGAACTTTTCACGGGTACGGATTTTGACAGCTCGCGCGTGTTGCCAGTCACCATCGCGGTCGGGTGCATTTCGGCGTGGTGTGGGTCAGCGGCGCCGGTCGACTATGGTCTGTTTTTCTTCCGTGTCGCGGGCGGAACCTACATCCTGGATGAGGGGGCTTGCCCGGCAAATACTTTCCCTGACGCGCATCCGGGTATGTTGCTGGAAGTGGTCGACTGCCATTCGGGGACCTGCCCGGGCAATTGGTGATCCCTAACCCGCCGCGGGCCTGACCCTGTTTGCCGCGCGCGCGGGGCGGGCGTTTTTCTGACGCCCCTCCCCATCTTTGTTCCAAAAATATGCATCTTTTGGAGGTGCACCCGCCGCGGGTGCTGCGGCGCGCTCAGAGAACCTGCATCAACCCTTCGCGCACCAACCGTTTCGCCAAGACCAGCTTGCCGGCATCATCCAACTCGCCGCCCATATCGCCGAGGCGGAATTCGGGTGTGGTCAGGCAGAATTCCATCGCGGAGGCCGCGAAGTCGGGCATGACGATCTCTGCTCCCTGACAGGAGAGGCGCACCTGCTCGTCCTCAGTCTCCATGTGGAGGGCGTAGACCAGATGCGGGCGGCCACCCACGCGGCTGTCGACTGTGAGGGTGTCGAGCGCGGCCAGTTGTGCCATCTGCCCTTCAACCCGAGGCACGCGGCCGGTCAGGAAATCCTCGCGGAAACCGGCCAGAAGTTTGCCCGCCGGCGCATCAGCGACAAGATCCATGAGCTCTTTGAAGGTGTCGTCATAGGCACCCAGATCTGCGCCATGGTTTGCAAACCCGGGCGGAAGCGCGCGGCGCATCGCGGGTTCGCGATGGGCTTTTGCAATCACGGCCTCGGCCAGCACATCGGCCCAGGTGCGGAACATCAGGCCGGTGGTGATGTGAAGGGAGGTCTCGTCCGTGGCGACGGCATCGTGCGCCACACCGCGCGGCACGTAGAGCGTATCGCCTGGTTCCAGTACAAACCGCTGAACCTCTTCCCCGACATCCATCCCGCGCTCAAAGCCCTGATCATTCAGCGGCAGTTCGACCGGAGTGCCGTAAATGCGCCATTCCTTGGAGCCTGCGATTTGCAGAACCAGCACATCGTGGCTGTCGTAATGCGGGTTGAAGCCCTGATTGCCTGGAGGGGTCATGTAGATGTTCGTCTGAACGCGGGCCGACATCACCTGTTCCATCGCACGGCAATAGCGGGCGAGCTGCGGCAGGCGTTCGTGCAGGCCTGACAGGATCACTGTCGCGCCGTCTGCGAAAAGCTGGTTCACGCGCACCGGGTCGATCTGGCCGGTCTCATACGCGAAATCGGCAGGTGTGATATTGCCGTCCGACTTGGTGACGTTGATCTCAGGATGGTTGAGGCCCATCGTCGAGACGACGCGGTCAATCTCGGCATAGCTCAGCAGGTCGGCGAAATAGCCGGGCTGCCCGCGTTTGATGAGCATGGGCTTCTTCTCAAAATACTCGGAAAAGAAGGTGTCTGGGGTTTCAGGCGCGATGGCCCAGTCGAAGGAAATTGGCTGGCTCATTTATTCTGGCTCGTTCATGGCTTGCAGTGTGATTTGTGACAGTCAGACCACGGTCGGCGACCATGTTCAATCTTCGACTCGATGCAGGGAATCCCGTCATTGACCGAATGCGTGTCTTCGGACAATGTGCCGCGCAGTAAATAGCAAGACATCACGAAAGGAGCTTCGGCTCATGTCCAGCGATAAAAAACAGAAGACCCTGACCGACGCAGAAATCTCGACGGATCGCCCGAAGGGCCGCCGCGGCTTCCTTGGCCTCGTGGCAGCCGGTGGCGCAGCCGGTGCAGTTGCGACGATCCCGACGGCAGCAGCAGCGGCTGACATCGACAACGGCACCTGGACCGACGCCGGTTCCTGCCCGCGTGGCAGCGGTGGCGTGGCCACCGGTGCGACCGATGCCGACAACGGCTCGATCACCGATGCCGCCGGCTGGGGCCGCGGCGCGCCTTACTGCTAAGGCCAGTGCCCATGGGCTGGTGAGGAGGGGGCTCTGCCCCCGGCTACGCCTCCCCCGGCATATTTGAAGAACAAAGATGGAGCGGGTCGTCCTTTCGGGCGGCCCGTTTCGCATTTTCAGGACAGGCGGTAGGCAAGGGTGCGCGCGGCGCGGCGGAAGGCGGCGTCGGACGAGGGTGAGGCGGCGCGAAAGCGTAAGAAGCCATGGATCAGGCCTTTGGCCTGTTCGTGCCAGACCGGTGCGTGATGCGAGAGGGCTTTGGCGAGGGTATCGCCTTCATCCACTAACGGATCAAGTTCAGCGGTCAGGATCACGGATTGCGGCAGTCCGTATAGATCGCATTTGGTAATATCCGCATAGGGTGCATCTGGCGCGCCGCCCAGATACTCATGCCAGCACCGGTGCATGACTCTGTTGGATAGATAGGGCGCGTGGGCGTGGCGTGTGTGGGAGGGTGTTGCACAGGATGGGTCTGTTGCGGGGTAGACAAGAAACAACCCGTCAGCTTGCGGCGCACCCTGATCGCGCAGGTGGAGCGCGCAACCAAGGGCCAGATTTGCGCCCGCACTATCGCCGCCAAGCCAAAACGGGCCCGTGCCGCGGAATTGGGCAATCGCGCCAAGGCATTCCGTAAGCGCCGCGGGGTACGGATGTTCCGGAGCAAGGGTGTAGTCGAGACTTACAATGGTCAAACCAGTCTCGAGCGCCAGATCGGCGCAGACGTGATCATGGCCATTGATGGAGCCGAGCATCCACCCTCCGCCATGCATATACAGCATCGACCCGTTTCGTGGGTTTGGCGCCGTGTAACTGCGCACTGGGACGTTGCGCCCATTGCAGGGAATGCGCCAGTCGCGGGTCGCAATCGTAGAGGGGAGCGGGGGGAGGGCGGCCTCCATCCGGGCGACGGCGGCACGCAACGTTTCAACTGAGCGTTCCTCTTCAGGAACGGGGTCGGGATCTGCGGCCATCTCAGCGACCAGATCCCAAAGGTCGGGTGCAAGCCCCGGATAGGGTGCGCCCGCCATGGGTCAGACCATCTTGATGACGTCTTTGTCGATGGCGAGAATATAGCCGCGCCGCGCGATGTTCTTGACCAGAAGCTCGGACACCATCTGGTTGCCGAGGGTATCGCGCAAGCGCTTGATGCGCGTCGCACCTGCGGCTTCGTCCACATCCGTTTCAGACTTGCCGGAGACCATCGCCTCAATCTGCGCGCCGCTGAGAACGTCGTCGTCCAGGCGCGCCTCTGCCAGAACGGAGAGGGTTTCCATCGCCGCATCAGTCAGCTTGAATTCGAGGTTGTTGATCAGAACCACCCGTTCCTCACGAGACAGGATCAGCGAGGAGACCTGGATACCCTGACGCTCGATCTCGCCGATGCGGCGGTTGAGGGTGACGATGGTGACAAGAAACACGAGGCAGGCAACCAGAAGGGCGGTGGCAAAGACGAGCAACACGAAGATCACTGCGCGGTAGCTGGCCAGAACCTTGGAAAAGGTGGTGCCGGTCTGGGCCATGATCTCAAGCACGCGCGTCGCGTCTGGGTCGCGCACGTCGTTGACTTCAAAGACTGTGACAACGGCGTTGTTGAAGGCTTCGGCGTCCGGCAGGTTCACAAACAGCAAAATGGCGGAGACCACGAGAACCGCGACCACCGCCAAGACACCCAGTTGAACGACACGCGTGGATGCAATCCGCGTATCCGCGACCGACAGTTTCGGGTCAGAAACTGAGGTAGTATTGTCCGGCATCCGCCCTCCTTGAGGCGAGTCCGGAATCGTCAAACACCGAAATCACCTGCACCAACGTCCAGCCTTGTGACGCAATGCGACCGGAGACGACGGATGAGGCGGCGCCGACCGAACATGCGCTTTGGGGCACTTCGATCACACCGTAATGCAGACGCAAGGGGTTATCCATCCTTGCGCGATAGTCCGCAAAACATGCGGCGTGGAGGGGGCCTGCCAGAACCGCAAGAGCGGCGGCAGCGAGGAGGGGTTTAAAGAATCGTTTCATTGTGATGGCTCGTTTGTTTGCTGAAAGGGGGCAGCTTCACGAATGAAGATGGGGCAGGTGTGGCCTGTCATTCAATGACCGGGACCCGTTCACGGGGCTGTTATCGGATAGCAGGGGTGCGTTTTTGCCTTGCATGCCTGGGTTTGGGAGGGTCGCGCCAACGGCAATTTCCGCCGCGTACAACACCTTTTCATATGCTTGGGCATTTTGGCCCGTTGGCGATTACAGATAGGCGATTTCGATGACCAAATCCTTCTCCGCCCTTGTGGCTTCGATTGTGACGGCCTTGTGCCTCCCGGCTCATGCCGATGACCTTGATCAAAATTTGCAAACGGTCCTGGAGCGCTACGACTTCGGCGCCATGATCCAACCCTTTCACGGTGGACCTGCACCGATTGTACCAGGGCAAATCGGTGCCTCTGATCGGATCTTGATCCTTGGGCCAAACGATTTGCTGGGAAGTTTGCCGTACCCAAACCATCATCCGCAGACACTGGAGACAGCCGAGGTACCCGATTGGGTATTCGCGCAAGGCGACCGATCCGCCCGGGATATTGCCTTGATGCGATTGTCTTCCACGCGCGCCCATACATGGGGCTTGGAAACAGCTCCCTATCAGTTGGCCCATCCCGGACCTGGATATGTCGGATTGATTCCAATGCCTGTCCCGGATGGTTGGGTCGTCACCAACCGGTGTCTGGCGTGGGATGATTACTACGCCAATGACGAACGCCCCCTAGGTGATTGCTACATCTTCGAGATGCGTCCGATGGTGCTGGGTCCCATCGCCATCGACTAATGCGCCCCCCGTTATCCGATAGCGCGGCGCCGTAATTGCATGGCGAAGCGAGGAGGGGGGAGGGTTGACCCACAAGCGCCGAATGAGTGCGCCCCAACCCAAGACCTGAACCCCTCCTCGAAACCGAAACAAGGGACCCAAGACATGTTTCGCACCTTCTCCAAGACTCTGACCGCTGGTGTTTTGGCCGTCACTCTGGCCGCAACCGGCATCACCGCAACTGCAACGCCCGCCAGCGCGAATGGACATCGCAACAACCAGGGCGCCGAGGCCGCGGCCATCTTTGGTGGTCTGCTGCTGCTTTATGGGCTCAGCCAGGCCAACCGGAACAACGGCAACCGCCACAACCCCCCGGTGATCCACCAGCCGCAACCGCAGCCCCAATATCACCGTATTGCGCCGTCTCGCTGTCATATTCAGGGCCATGGTTACTATGGCAATTACAGCGGCTACCTGCGCCGGTGCATGCAGAACCACGCGCAACAGGCGCATCTGCTGCCGTCAAATTGCCTGCGCACGGTTCAGACGCAGCGAGGCCAGCGTCAGATCTACGGCGCGCGTTGCCTGGCGAACCATGGCTGGTCGCACGGATAACCCCATTGAGAGGCGCAGTCCGGCGGCGTGAGATCGCCGGGCGAGCTGCGCGGCAGTAGCCGACCCGAGCAGCGAGGCGACGTGACCAACCGGTTGCGTCGCCTCTTTCTTTGGCCCACATCGCGGGTATGGGACCTGATTTTTCATTGGAAGCGTCGCTTGGCGGCCTTGTCGCAGGGGTGGATGAAGTGGGCCGGGGTCCCTGGGCCGGGCCAGTGACGGCATGCGCGGTCATTCTAGACCCGGCGCAGATTCCCGAAGGGCTGAACGATTCCAAGAAACTGTCGGAGGCGCGTCGCGATGCCCTCGCCCTTCAGATTGAGGCCGTCGCAGACGTGTCTCTGGGATGGGCCAGTGTCGAAGAAATCGACACGCTCAATATTCGACAGGCAACGTTTCTGGCGATGCGCCGTGCTTTGGGCGGATTGGCACACACCCCGGCCCACGCGCTGATCGACGGCAACGCCGTGCCGCCGGACCTGCCATGCGCGGCGACGTGCGTGGTGAAGGGGGATGGCAGGTCCGTTTCCATCGCGGCGGCCTCGATTGTGGCGAAAGTGCGGCGCGACGCCTTGATGAAGGAGCTTGCGGTGATGCATCCGGGTTACGGTTGGGAGACGAACATGGGCTATGGCACGGCAAAACACACTGCCGGTCTACACGATCTAGGGGTCACCCAACATCACCGGCGCAGCTTTGCCCCCATCCACAAGATATTGTGTGGATAAAATCGTAAACGGCTGATTCGAAACAAAATTGACCGATTCAAGAAGATCGGCGATTCTGCATTCAGTGGACATCAAAGCGCCCAATAGAGGCGCCCACCAGAGGCAGAAAATGACAACAAAGACAAAGCCGGAGGCAGCCAAACCGCTGCCGCTTAACACCATTCTTGCGGGCGATTGCATCGAGATCATGCGGTCGCTGCCCGAGGCATCGGTTGACCTGATCTTCGCCGATCCGCCCTACAACCTTCAGCTGAAGGGCGATCTTCACCGCCCGAACAACACCAAGGTCGACGCCGTTGATGATGCGTGGGACCAGTTCGACAGCTTCAAGGTCTATGATCAGTTCACCCGTGAGTGGCTGTCGGCCGCGCGCCGCCTGCTGAAACCCAATGGTGCGATTTGGGTGATCGGCAGCTACCACAACATCTTCCGTGTGGGCGCCGAGTTGCAGACGCAGGGCTTCTGGATCCTCAACGACGTGGTCTGGCGCAAGACGAACCCGATGCCGAACTTCCGCGGCAAGCGGTTCACTAATGCCCACGAGACGATGATCTGGGCCTCCAAGGAAGAAGGTGCGAAATACACCTTCAACTATGAGGCGCTGAAAGAGTTGAACGAAGGCATCCAGATGCGTTCGGATTGGGTGCTGCCGATCTGCAATGGCGGTGAACGTTTGAAGGACGAAAACGGCGACAAGGCGCATCCGACGCAGAAGCCCGAAGCGTTGCTGCATCGCGTGCTGGTTGGTGCGACCAAGCCCGGTGATGTGGTGCTCGATCCGTTCTTTGGAACCGGCACGACCGGGGCTGTGGCCAAGATGCTTGGGCGTGATTTCATCGGCATCGAACGGGAAGAGGCTTACCGCAAGGTCGCTGAAAAGCGCCTGTCGAAAGTGCGCAAGTTCGACAAATCCGCGCTGGAAGTCACCCAAGGCAAACGGGCTGAGCCGCGTGTGCCCTTCGGACAGTTGGTTGAACGCGGCATGCTGCGCCCAGGCGAGATGCTGACCAACCCACGCGGCCAACAGGCCAAAGTGCGGGCGGATGGGACCCTGATCGCCGATGATGTGAAAGGCTCGATCCACAAGGTTGGCGCCGAGCTTGAGGGTGCTCCGTCCTGCAATGGCTGGACATATTGGGCCTTCAAACGCGACGGGAAAAGCGTCTCCATCGACGTGCTTCGCCAGCAAATTCGGGCCGAAATGGCCGGATAAGGTTTTTGGGGGCTCCCAAGACCCCCGATCCCGAACCTTGCCGCCCGCGCGCTTTATCAGGTGTGGCGCGGGCCAACTTCAGCCCGCCGGTCTTCCGGCGGGTCTTTTCGTGCGCATTGCCCGGAAGTTGCGCATTGGTCCGTGCCAATCTGGTGCCAGCATCGCGATATGTCTATTTGTGACGAAGGATTATTGGCGCGAAGGGGCTGTCCATGCGACTGAATGCTGATTTCAACGAACGGGTTGTCATCCGGCCCCAAGACTACGATTGGGTTTCGTCGCCCGCCAGCGGAGTGGAGCGCATGATGCTTGACCGGATCGGGGATGAGATCGCGCGAGCAACCACAATCGTGCGGTTCGCCCCGAATTCGAGTTTCGACGCACATTCTCACGGAGGCGGGGAGGAGTTTCTGGTGCTGGATGGCGTCTTCTCGGATGAACATGCCGACTATCCTGCTGGTACATATGTGCGGAACCCGATCGGCACCTCCCATACCCCCCATATTGGACCTGAGGGCGCAACGATCCTTGTGAAGCTGTGCCAGTTCGACGAAGCCGACACGGCGCAATTTGCCGTCGACACCAGATCGGCGGAGTTTCTGCCGGGGTCTGCGCCCGGCCTCACGGTGCTTCCCCTGCATTCGGTCGAAGGCGAAAACGTCGCGCTGGTGCGATGGGCACCCGGCACAAGGTTCTCGCAGCACGCCCATTGTGGCGGCGAAGAAATCTTCGTGATCGAGGGTACGTTTCAGGATGAGCATGGCGACTATCCGGCGGGCAGTTGGATTCGTTCGCCGCACATGTCGCGGCATACGCCATGGTCGGATGAAGGCTGCCTGATCTACGTGAAAACCGGACATTTGCCGTTTCAGGCCGCCGCCTGATTTGGCCATTAGGCGATCCTTCCCTATTTATGAAGGCAGGAGGAATCGCCCATGAAACTCGCCATTATCGGAGCAAGCCGCGGCATAGGCCGCAAAGCGGTCGACGAAGCGCTGGAGCGCGGCCATCAAGTCCGCGCTATGTCGCGCAGCGCGATGGATCTGGAGGCCGAGGGCTTCGAGTGGATGGAGGGCGATGCCACCAACGACGTGGATGTGTTCAACGCGATTGATGGGTGTGACGCGGTGATCCTGACGCTTGGTGTGCCGCGCGATGCACGGGTACTGAAGAAGACGACCCTTTTCTCGGATGCCACGCGCGTGCTGATCGCGCAGATGGAGAAAGCCGGGATCAAACGATTGCTGACCGTCACCGGGTTCGGCGCGGGCGACTCGGCAGAAAAACTCTCGACACCCGAGAGGCTGACACAGAACGCGTTCCTAGGGCGGGCCTATGCGGACAAGGATGTGCAGGAGCAATTGATCCGAGAAAGCGATCTGGACTGGACCATCGCGCGCCCGGGCATCCTGAGAGACAATCGAAAAAGCGGCGCGTACAAGGTGCTGACCGAAAAGGCGGAGTGGCGCAACGGTCTGATCAGCCGTGCAGATGTTGCGGACTTCCTTGTGACTGCTGCGGAAGGCTCCGAAATGGTTGGCAAGACGCCGGCGCTGCAGCGCTGATCCACGCCTCTCTGCGGGTCAGCGCCCCCATCGTTGTTCAACAAATATGCTGGGGGGTCTGGGGGGCGACCCCCCCAGTTCGGCGACGACGAAGTCGGCGCAATCCCTCGCGTGCCTTCAGCGCGGAAGGGGATGCTGGCCCTTGTTGTAGGCCTGCCAATCCGTGATTTCCGGATAATACATTTCGCGCCAGCGCCTGACCCGTCTGTTCATGACCCGCTTCCACACAGGCGGCAGCATCGCCACCGCGGTCATGACCGGGTACCCAAATGGCAGTTGCGGGGCCTCTGCCTCGGTGTAGGTCTGCAATAGGGGAAAGCGGCGGTCGGGCTTATAGTGATGATCCGAATGGCGCTGCAAGTTGATCAGCAACCAGTTGGAGGCCTTGTGCGCCGCATTCCAGGAATGGCGTGGCTGAACATGTTCGTATTTGCCGCCACCAAGGTGCTTTCGTGTCAGTCCGTAGTGCTCGATGTAGTTGGTCAGTTCCAACTGCCAGATCGCGACAAAGGCCTGGTTGAGGAACATCAGCAGACCGATCCAACCACCGACCATCAGTGCGAGGGCAAGGAACCCGGCCTGTAGGGCGAGATATCGCCAGAAGGGGTTGGACCCGTCCCAAACCGGTAGGCCCTTGCGGGCGAGCATCGCTTTTTCTGCACCCCAGGCCGACAGCAGCGACTCGCGCAGGACGCGCGGGAAGAAGCGGTGGAAACCTTCGTTGTAGCGCGCCGTCACCGGGTCGCGGCGCGTGCCGACATAGCGGTGATGGACCAAAAGGTGCTCGGACCGGAAATGCGAATAAAGGACAGAGGCCAGAAGCACATCACCCAGCCAGCGTTCATGTTTGGGCCGCTGGTGCATCAGTTCGTGCGAATAGTTGATGCCGATGGTTCCGCTCAGAATCCCAAGGCCGAAGGACAGGGCCCACAACTCGACACCCGACAAGTGATCGGCACTGACCGCATAGGCGATGACGCCAAAGATCGTGATGATTTGCAGGGGCGGCCAGATCAGGGTGATGAGGCGGTACCAGAACAATTGCGTGTCCGATGTCGACAGGTCCGCGTTTTCCAGTTCCAGGCCGGCAAATTGATCAAGGACCGAAAACAGCCACCAAGTACTCAGCGGCACCAGAGCCAGCCACCAGCCGCCTTGCATGGCAACGAAAGCAATGAGCGGGATCAGCAGAAGGCTCAGCCAGAACGGCAAGGCGCGATGCAGTTTCGCCATGGCGGAGGGTTGGATCATCGGGTCGTCCTTACGGTTCCCTTGCAAAATCAACTTTTCGCCCCCGCTGCGTCAACGGTGACGCCACGGCCAAGGTCGAAGGCTTTGCGAAATACGGTAGGCAAGGTACTGGGCGAAAATTGGGCGACGGGCGTGAACGCGCCGCGGTCGGGTGTCGCATCCTGGTCGGCCTCGGCCACACGCAGCGCAAGCCGAAGGTGGAAATGGGTGAAAGTGTGACGCACCTCAAGTTTCGGGTCGTACCAGCTGGCGTTGAGCGGTGGCGTATCCGTGGGCGCTTCGGACCAGTCAGAGGTGGGAAAGGCCAGCATACCGCCCAACAACCCCTTGTCTGGCCGTGTTTCCAGCAACAATGCGCCATCGGTTCGGCGCGCGATGTAGACATAGCCAAGGCGTGTCGGCTTTGCCTTTTTCGGCAGCTTGCGGGGCAACTCAGCGGCGACACCTTGTTTGCGTGCGGCGCATCCTGCCATCAGCGGGCAGATGCCACAGGCGGGCGACTTCGGCGTACAAATCGTGGCGCCCAGATCCATCAACGCTTGCGCATGATCGCCGGGCCGATGGGTCGGGGTAAGCCGCGTTGCATAGGCCTTGAGCGCCGGCTTGGAGGTCGGCAACGGCTCTTCCACGCAAAACAAGCGCGACATGACACGCTCGATATTGCCGTCCATGACCGCAGCCTGGCGATTGAACGCGATGGAGGCGATGGCGGCGGCCGTGTAGGGCCCCACGCCGGGCAAGGTCAGAAGCCCCTCTTCGGTGTCGGGAAACTGGCCGCCGTGCTCTGCCACAACTACTCGCGCGCACTTCAGCAGGTTGCGGGCGCGGGCGTAGTAGCCAAGGCCCGCCCATTCCCCCATCACCGCCGAATCCTCTGCCGCTGCGAGGTCTGATACGGTTGGCCAAAGCGTCGTGAACCGCTCAAAATACGCTTTGACGGCTGCAACGGTCGTTTGCTGCAGCATGATTTCGGACATCCAGACGCGGTAGGGATCCGCCGGTTCTGTGGAACCAGGCGGCACACGCCATGGCAAAACGCGGGCATTCGCGTCATACCACGCCAAAAGCTCGCTCCCGATGGCCTCATCACGCATGCGTTATCCAACCTGTGCCGCTTGTTATTGGTTAGCACCTCATGAACGCATAGAGTGCGCCTGACGAAAGGATCAACCCGGCATGGCAAAAAGCCCCACACCGACAAATGCTCAGCCGCGCCGCCGAATGCGCGGGTTTGAGCGTGCCGTGTCGCTCGTGGGGCCAGAGCTGCGCAGCCCCGCAGAAAAGCGCGGCTTTGCCGAAACCAAGCTGCTCACCCATTGGGCCGAGATCGTTGGCCCCGATATTGCGGACGTTGCACTGCCGTTAAAGATCAAGTTCGGGCGCGGCATGGGTGGCACCTTGCAGGTGCTGACCACCGGGGCTCATGCCCCGATGCTGGCCATGCAGAAAGAGGTGATCATCACCCGCGTGAATGCCTGCTACGGCTATTCCGCGATCAAGGATGTGCAGATCACGCAAACCGCGCCCACCGGCTTTGCCGAGGGCAAAGTCGCCTTTGAAGGCCAAAAGCCGCGCGAAAAGCGCAAACCCGACCCGGCGCGCCTGTCCAATGCGACAGAAGGGTTGGACACGATCACCGACCCCACGTTGCGCGATGCCTTGCGCAGGCTGGCGGGGAACATAATTAGCAATCAAACGAATTCGAACACCTGAGGAGATCACGATGCATCGCAGAGCCATGTTGTTGGGCGGCGCCACCGGCGTTTTGGGCGCAGGTGGCTACCTGCTTTGGCAGGGCCAAGGCGCACAGGCCCCGGATACGGCCTCCGACCTTCTGCCCTTCCAGCCTGCCAACGCGCAGGAAGTGTCGGGCGATCTGCCCGAGGTCATCGAGATGTCGAAAGGCAATCCGGACGCGGCGGTCACGCTGATTGAGTATGCCAGCTTCACCTGCCCGCATTGCCGCAGCTTCCACGAAAACGTCTATCCGCAGCTTGAGGCCAATTATATCGAGCCAGGCCTGATCAACTTCATCTACCGTGAGGTGTATTTCGATCGCTACGGTCTTTGGGCCGGGATGATGGCGCGTTGCGGCGGCCCGCTGCGGTATTTCGGCATTGTCGATTTGCTGTATGAAAACCAGTCGGAATGGACGCAAGGCTCCCCCGCCGAGGTGGCCGAGAACCTGCGCCGGATCGGACGTACTGCCGGCCTGACAAACGAAGAGCTTGATGCTTGCATGACGGACGCCGCCATGGCCGAAGCGATGATCGCCAATTACGAGGCAAATATCGAAGTCCATGACATTCCGGGCACGCCCGCCTTCGTTCTGAACGACGAGTTGCACGGAAACATGAACTACGCGTCGTTGAGCGGTCTGATTGATGCCGAGCTTGAAGCAGCTGGCTAAGACCTAGTCTTCGTCAGATCCAAGAATACGATCCAGGGCCGCATCAAGCGGCCCTTCTTCGTTGAGGCGTAGGCGTACGGGCAAAGTCGTGACTCGGGCGCGAAACTCGGGCTTCAGGCGCACCGCGTCCTTTTCGGTCGTGACCACTTGCGCGCCCCTCATGTCGGCCTCGCGGATCAGGCGAGTCATCAGGGTGTCGCTAAGCGGTTGGTGATCCGCCAAGGCATGCGCCGCATGCAAATCCGCGCCGAGGCTGCGCAGGGTCGCGAAGAATTTCTCTGGATGGCCGATCCCGGCAAAGGCCAGCACCGGCATTCCATCAAGCGGCAGGCCGGTGGGCAGGGGGACCAACGTGCCAGTCAGATGCGGCTTTGTCACCGATGCGCCCCAACGGTCGGCGAACCTTTGCTGCGCGGGGTCCGCGCCTATCGACAGCAGCAGATCAGCGCGCGCCATGCCGACGGCGATAGGTTCCCGCAACGGACCTGCTGGCATGACCTTGCCATTGCCGAAGCCGCGCCACGCGTCGACCACGACAAGCGACAGATCGTGATGCAAAGCGGGGTTCTGGAACCCATCGTCCAGCAGGATCACTTCTGCCCCGGCAGCCACCGCCGCGCGTGCACCGGCGGCACGATCCGTTGCAATCCATGCCGGAACGAAGGCGGCCAGCAACAGAGGCTCGTCTCCCACTTCGTCAGCACTGTGGTTGCGCTCGTCCACCTGTGTCGGCCCCGAAATCGACCCGCCGTACCCACGGCTGACGACATGGGGCTTGAGCCCGCGCCCTCGCAGCTTTTCTGCCAGGGCGATTACCGTCGGCGTCTTGCCGGTGCCGCCTGCGTTGATATTGCCGATGCAGATGATTGGCACGGCCACTTTTTCGCGCGGGCCATTTGCCAGCCGCCGTGCCGTGCCTTTCGCATAAAGTGCGCCAAACGGCGAAAGCAGGGCAGAGGCAAGCCCCGCCGGTTGATGCCAAAAGCCCGGGGCGCGCATCAGGCTGCGCCTTTCCGAATGGTGCGCAGCTCCGCCTCGTCCCATGTATCCAGGATCAGGGCCAAGGCCCGGTCCGTCACATCCGCCCCATCCGAAATCACCCCCCAGGCTGAGGCTGCCATACCCGCCGCCTCCTCCGGGCTGAGAAGGGTGACAACATGGTCCGCCAGCTTTTCGGGCGACGGTGCAAGCCTGGCGGCTTCGGCTTCAGACAGGCGTTGGTAGATGTCGACAAAATTCGTCACATAAGGCCCATGCAAGATGGCGGAGCCAAGGGCTGCGGGCTCAAACGGATTGTGCCCGCCAATCGCCACAAGCGAGCCGCCCACAAAGCTGATGGGGGCCAGCCTGTACCACAGGCCCATCTCACCCATGGTATCGGCAAGGTAGACTTGTGCATCATCCGTGAGGCTTTCATCGGCCGCGCGGCGCGTGAAGCGCCAGCCGTCGCTTTGCAGCAGTGTGGCAATTTCATCACCGCGTTCGGGGTGACGGGGCACCAGGATCAACAGCAAGCGGGGAGAGGCACGCATCGCCATGCGATGGGCCTTCAGCACCAGCTTCTCCTCGCCATCGTGGGTTGAGGCAGCCAACCAGACGGGGCGGCCTGCCAACACCTTGGCCAGTTCCGCACGCTCCTCTTCATCACATGGCAGGGCAGCGGCCCCTTCCTTGAGCGTGCCAAGCACTTTCATGCGGTCCGCGGGCATTCCCAGTCGCCGCAAGTAGCTTTGGGTCAGCTCATCCTGCACCAAGGCCATGTGAAATCGTTCAAGAAGGTTGCGCACAACCCCTTTGGCAAAACGCCATTTGTCGTGGCTGGCTTTCGACATGCGGGCATTGAGAAGGAGCATCGGAATGCCACGCGCGTCGGTTTCGACGACAAGCGTTGGCCAGAGCTCACTTTCTGTCCAGATCGCCACATCGGGGCGCCAATGGTCGAGGAATGCGGTCACAAAGGCTTTGGCATCAAGGGGCGCGTAATGGTGGATCGCACGCTCCGGCAGGCGGTCCGCCATGACTTCGGCCGATGTCACCGTGCCGGTTGTCACGAGCACATGGGCATCGTCACGCTCTTCCAGCACACGGCGGACAAGTTCGAGGATGGCAACGGACTCACCGACCGAGGCCGCATGGAACCAGATCAAAGGTCCATCAGGCCGGGGCTGGCTTGCGATCCCGCGCCGCTCATCAAGGCGCGGCGCGTCTTCCTTCCCCGCGGCCACACGCTCGCGCAGTTTGCGCTCGGCAAACGCACGTCCGCCGCGCGCAGACCATGCAAGGTAGAGGCCAAGGAAGATCGAACGCGCCATGTCGAGGCTTAGCTGCCCAGTTCCTCGGTCGAGGAGGCTTCAGCCTCTTCATCCCTGAGACGGTGAATATGGGCGATGAAATACCGCATATGGGCGTTGTCCACGGTGCGCTGTGCTTCGGATTTCCAGGCGTCATAGGCGCTGTCGTAATCGCTGAACATGCCGACGATATGGATGTCATCGACGTTCTCGAATTCTGTCTTCTGCGGGTCGACAAGCTCACCGCCGAAAACAAGGTGCAGGCGTTGGGGCATGGGGAGGTCTCCGGTCGTTCTGGATACTGCGTGAACCCTTACGACGTGTGGCGGGGGCGTCAAGCGACGGGCCCGTTACAAGCGGCTGACAGGATTGTGAGGGTCGGGTTTCCCTGTCTCGCGCCGGGCAACGTGAAGGCGCATATTGATGTCATCGAAACGGAGGAACTTTTCCAATGACCAAAGCATTTACCGCTCTGATCGCTGCACTGGCAATTACCGCCACGCTCGCAATCGACACCTCGCCCGCCCAGGCTTGGTCCTTCGGCGTCGAGGCGCCAGCGACCGTTTCGGGCACTGATCTCGGCTCTGGCCGTGTCAACGGTGTCTCTGGCCTTGATCTCGGGTCCAGCCGCTAATCCGCGGCGAACCCAATGCGGAGCGGCCCTTGTCCCTCTCTCCCCCCCTCTCTCCGGGGTCGCTCCGTCAAACCCCTGTCCGTCTCCCTCCCCGGCCCCTGGCGCGTCCTCCCCTCCGCGCCGGGGGCTTTCCTTTTCGGACATGCAGGTAAGGAGAGCCTTACTCGCGCGACTTCGCGGCTCGGCGTATGTTCAAGGGGTAAGTACGGTAGACGAACGGAAGATTTCGCCGCCCTCCCATTTTGAGCCACAGATTGCTGCCATGACCCTTCGCATATCCCTTGTTCTCCTGGCCTCGCTTCTGTTTATCACCGTGCTTGCAACACTTTCCCTGCCTGCCGACGCCTATGCCATACCGCCCGAGGGGGACGACACGCTGTCCTCCGCCCGGATGATGTCCACCGGGCCGTTGAACGTGATCGTGTTCGAATTGTCGGGGCGCTAAGCCCGTTGCGTCACCAGCGCCTGATGGACGTCCGGCGCACCAGCCAAAACTCCATCGACCTGAGCGCTTTGCCCATTGAATACCAGTGGCGCGCCGCGACTTGACGTGGCCCGGCCCCCGGCTTCTTCGATGATGAGCGTGCCGGCGGCGATGTCCCATTCCCATGTTGGGCGGAACGTCATCATGCCATCGAAACGGCCTTCCCCCACCAAAGACATGCGATAGGCCAAAGACGGGCGATAGGCGCGCTCGACCGCGGGGATGCCGCCCGGCCAATGCTCGGGCGTGAGGTTCGCCTTGGTGGTCAGGAAGGTGGATTGGGCCGGGTCCGTTGCGCCCGTCACGCGAACCGCCTGACCGTTTAGCGTTGTACCCCGCCCCTTTGCGGCCGCGTAGAGTTTTTCGCGCATCGGAAGGAAAACAACGCCCGCGATCACCTGTCCGCGATGCACCACCGAAAGAGAGTGCGCAAAGCTGCGCCCGCCTTCAATGAAGGCGCGCGTGCCGTCGATGGGGTCGCAAATGAAAACCGTCTCGGTGGAAAGGCGTGCTGGATCATCCTCGGTCTCCTCGGACAACCAGCCGTAGTGCGGGCGCGCGCCAAGCAGTGTTTCGCGCAGCATAGTGTCGACGGCGAGGTCGGCCTCGGTCACGGGGCCTTCAGCGCCTTTGTCCCAGATCTGCGGATCGCGTTGGAAATATTGCCCCGCAATGTCGCCTGCGCGTTCCGCGGCCTGGATCAGCAGCTCAAGGTCGTCGTCAGGCCCCGGCAATCGTCAATCCTTCAACGAGGAGCGAGGGGACCACGCGGCTCAGATGCGGCCTCGCATCATTGGCAGGCACGATTGTGCGCAGCATGTCCTTCAGATTTCCGGCGACCGTACATTCATTCACCGGATAAGTGATCTCACCATTCTCGACCCAGAAGCCGGACGCGCCGCGCGAATAGTCGCCCGTGGTTGCGTTGATGGACGAGCCGATCATCGACGTGATCAGAAGGCCAGTGCCCATGTCCGCGAGAAGTGCCTCAAGCGACGCGTCACCGGCGGTGAGGCGCACATTGCCGACGCTCGGGGAAGGCGGCCCTCCCGTGCCCCGGCTGGCGCTGGCTGTTGATGGCATGTCAAGTTGCCGCCCTGATGCAAGGTCGAGGGTCCAACCGGTCAACACGCCGTTTTCCACAATCGCGCGGTCCCGTGTCGGCAAGCCTTCGGCGTCAAACGGGCGGCTGCCTGACGTGCGGGGGCGGTGTGGCTCCTCAATCAGGGAAAGATGTGCGGGCAGTACCTCTTCGCCCAAGAGATCGCGCGCCCATGAGGATCCGCGGGCAATGGACACCCCATTGGTGGCCGATAGAAGATGGCCGATCAGGCCCGAGGATATCCGTTCATCGTAGATAACAGGAAACGCGCCCGTGGGTGGCTTCTTTGCGCCTGCGCGCGCCACTGTGCGCTCGGCCGCGATGCGGCCCACGTCTGAGGCGTGCATCAAATCGCTTAGATGGTTGCGACCGTCGCCGAAATAGTCGCGCTCCATCCCGGTGCCTTCACCCGTAATGGCAACGCAGAAGACGCTATGGTCGCTGCGCGCGTAACCGCCGGAAAAACCGTTGGATGCGGCAAGATGGATGCGCCGACGGCTATAACCGGCCCCGGCGGTAGAGACCTGGCTGATCCCGTTGACGGCAAGGGCGGCGGCCTCGGCTTCCAGGGCGCGGACCTCCAGCCCGGCGGGGTCCGGGTTTTCGCCCGGATCATTCAGGTCCAGCGCATCGCCATCCCGGATGTCTGACAAAGCCTCTGGCTCGGCCAGCCCGATATTGGGGTCTTCGGGGGCAAGGCGTGCCATCGCGACCGCGCGTTCGGCCATTTCCGTCAGCGTGCCGGGTTCCGTATCCGAGGCCGAAACGCAGGCCTGCCGTTGGCCGACCAGCACGCGCAAGCCAAGGTCCACCCCCTCCGAGCGTTCCGCCATTTCGAGCGCGCCATTCAAGACCTCGATGCGGATCGAGGTGCCGTCAACGGCAATCGCGTCAGCTGCATCCGCTCCGGCGGCTTTTGCGGCACTCAGCAGAGCCTCGGTCAGCGGTGCAATCTCGGAATGGCTCATGGATACCCCTTTGGCTCTTGTCATTCTCGACGTAGGGCGCGGGTCAGGGGCATGCAAGCGAAACGGCCCGATCCGTGATGAACCGGGCCGCAAAGACGCGTGAAACTTGGGGCTATTGCAGCGGGATCCCGTTTGCCGTGATCGATCCATCCGCGCCGAACTGAACACTGGTCTCCAGCGTGTCTGGCGCGGCACCGGGCCGAGCGAAGACATTGGCCATGCCGCGCACAAAGGCACCTTGATCGGATGGAACGAGCCCGCCCGCCATCAACGCATCCAGAAGCGCGTTGCCGCCGGACAATTGCAGCTCGGCCGCGCCAACAGGCATCGGCATCAACTGCCCGGGCGCAAAACTCACATCCGCGGTACCGGAAAGCTCGGCGCCGCCTGCGCCAACGCGCAATTCGCTGATGTTGAGCGCGCGCAATTCACCGGGCGGTCCGGTCATCTCTTCGGGGTCCAGTGTCATGAGATCCACGAACAATTGAATCTGACCGGTTGCATCAAGGATCAGGCTGGCCGGATCACGTGGAATGGCATTGGTCGGGTCCATCATAGCCCAAATCCCATCACCCAATACGAGGTCCTCATAGGCCAGACGGACTGAGACGTCCTGCGGTGCGTCCCCAGCGGAAAGCGGGATCGCAAAGGCGATCTCGGAGGATGCAACCGATACATCGACCGGCACCGGCAGGTCGATGGCGGTGATACGGGTTTGCATGCCGGTCCCGGAGATGTCGTAGGATATTTCATCCTCGCTGAAGGCAACGCCCAGGCTGCCACCTTCATTGGAATAGGCGACCGCAAATTGCTCGCCCACATCTTCGAATTCGAATTCCAGCGCAAAGGAATCGTAAGCCGTTGTCCCGCTGAGCTCGACGCCGTCTGGCAACTCCGTGCTGACCTGGTTCAGGGCCGCGATGGAAGAGAATGTGCCGCTGCTGTTGCCTTCGATGGCGCCGATGAGCAGACCGGCCTTGAAGCGGCCCGTTTCACCAGACGGGGGAAGCAACTCCAACGCCATTTGCATGCCACCGGCGGATCCAGTGCTTGCAAAACGCATGGTTTCAGGCGTGTCCCCGGTTACGGAATAGGTGCTTTCCACATCAGTCATCACCATGTCGAGGTCGATGGTCGGCGGCTCACTTCCGCCGCCCCAGATCGCGCCATCCGTGATCAGGATACGGTCGGCGGAATAGGCATAGGTGCGGTTGCCCGCATCGCCCGATACGCGCACGTCGAGCCCTTCATGGCGCAATTGCAGTTCGATATTCCCGGGTGGATCATCGTCGTCGACTTCGAACGTGAAGGTCAGCGAATAAAGCTCGGAGAAGGTGATGGAGAGCGTGCCGTCCGGGTTCTCGGTCATTTGGATTTCATCGATGACGCCACGGGTCATGATGTCATCATCCTCAAAGGCCGAGATGAAGTTCGTCAGGGTCAAACCGGTATCCGTCGGAGTTTCGGTGGCAGATATGGTTTGCCCGGAAATCGCGGCCTGAGCCTGCCATTCGGCCCAAACCTCGGTGGCCAATGTGTCAGAAAAGGCGGGGCTGGCGGCAACAAGAGCAAGGGTTGAAAGCGAAAAACAGAAACGTGTCATCAAATTATCGGCTCCATCTACGGGAAGGCTTATCAAAACAAGGTCGGACTCTCTGCGCGTTGGGTCAAGTAGGGATCACCCTAGCTTGCCCGGCAGCGCGCGGTCACGGGGAAGGGGCTGGCCCAAGTCGGGCTGGGGCGGTAGGGCTGGACCCACGATATTCCAAACGCGAAAGGTCAGGCAGATGACACATGCTGTATCTGGGAAGGTCGTTGCGATTTCGGGCGCAAGTCGTGGGATCGGTGCCGCCGCTGCACGGGAATTTGTGGCCCTTGGGGCGAAGGTTGTTCTGATGGCGCGCAGTCGTGATGCCATCGTGGAACTTGCGGGCGAGATTGGGGATGCGGCCCTTGCCGTGCCGTGCGACGTGGCCCGCTATTGGGAGGTTGAGGCCGCCTACAACGCCGCCGTCGATACGTTTGGGTCGCTGGATGTTGTCATCAACAATGCCGGTGTGATCGAACCCGTCGCGCGGATTGAAGAGGCCGACGCTGACGCGTGGGGGCAGGTGATCGACATCAACCTGAAAGGCACGTTCAACGGCGCGCGGGCTGCTTTGCCTCATATGGCGGCGAACGGTGGGACAATCATCGGGATTTCGTCGGGGGCTGCCACCAATGCGCTGGAAGGCTGGTCGCACTACTGCTCCTCCAAAGCGGCGGCGTTGATGCTGACGCGCTGTCTGCACAAGGAGATGGCCGATAGGGGCATTCGTGCGCTTGGGCTGAGCCCCGGTACGGTTGCCACGCAGATGCAAAAAGAGATCAAGGCCTCGGGCGTGAACCCTGTCAGCGCGTTGAATTGGGAAGATCACATTCCTCCGGAATGGCCCGCCAAGGCGCTCGCCTGGATGTGCACGGCCGACGCGGATGAGTATTTGGGTGGCGATATTTCCCTTCGGGATGAAGGCGTTCGGAAAGCGGTGGGACTGATTTGATCGATGTTTCAGAGAAGGGCGGATTGTTAAACGTCGCCCTGAACCGGCCAGAAAAAGCAAACTCTCTGACCGGCGCCATGCTGCAGGAATTGGCGGAGCTTTTTGAGGGTGCGAACCCTAAAGCGGTCATCTTGACGGGCGCCGGAGAGAAGGTGTTCTCGGCCGGAGCCGACCTTGATGAAGCACGCGCGGGCCTGGCCATATCGCCGCTCTGGGAACGCGTCTCGGGCGCTTTGGCGGCGATGCCGTGCCCCACTATTGCTGCCTTGAACGGCACGCTTGCGGGGGGTGCATTCGGGATGGCATTGGCCTGCGATATCCGGCTGTGTGTGCCGGGTGCGTCGTTCTTTTATCCAGTCGCGAAGCTTGGGTTTCTGCCGCAGCCATCTGATCCGGGGCGCCTTGCGGCACTGATTGGACCGGCACGGGCCAAGTTGGTGCTGATGTCCGGCGCGCGCCTCACCACGGATGAGGCGCTGGCCTTTGGGTTGGTGGACCGTGTCGTGGAGCGCGACGCTTTGCTGACAGAGGCCAAGGCGCTGTGCGCGCCCGCCCTGGCCGGGGACGCGGAAAATGTGCGTGCAATCAAGGCGATGGTGGGGTGAGCGGGCTTGCCCCTTCTTGGTGCCTATTTGTGTTTCCACGCGCGGCGGCCACCGGCGGTTTTGGAATGAAAATCGGGCGGGCGTTTGGCGACCCATTTAAAGAACTTTGCCAAGCGCGGATGGCCGCGCAAGGCGTCGGGCGTGTTGTAAACGCGCGCAAGCTCGGCCTCGGACAGGGTGGCATGAATCTCGTTATGGCAAATCTGATGGATGAGCACCGTCGGCCCACCTTTGCCGCCGCGCAGCTTTGGCACCAGATGGTGCAGGCTTTGCGGTGCATCCGGCGGAATGGGGCGGTCGCACAGCGGGCAAATCGGGGTGTCGTCCATGGCGGATGAGGATGGCGCGGTGGGCATGGAAGGCAAGGTCGATGCGCTTGTTGTGGGGTCCGGTCCTGCCGGTCTGATGGCAGCGGAGACGTTGGCGAGGGCGGGGCGTAAGGTGCTGATTTGTGAGGGGAAACCTTCCGCCGGGCGCAAGTTTCTGATGGCGGGCAAGTCGGGGCTGAACCTGACCAAGGATGAAGACCTTGGCCGCTTTGTGAATGCCTATGGCGACGCCGCCGATTGGCTCTATCCGATGATCGCGCGGCTTGACCCGGTGGAGGTCATGGCCTTTGCCGAGGACCTTGGGCAGCCCGTTTTCACCGGCTCGACGGGCCGTGTCTTTCCGCGTGCGATGAAGGCCTCGCCGCTGTTGCGGGCGTGGCTCAAGCGGATCGAGGCGGAGCTGCGGTTGCGTTGGCAATGGGTTGGGTTTGAAGGTGAGGGGCTTGCCTTCGACGCGCCGGACGGGCGGCACGTCCTGCATCCTCAGGTGACTGTTCTGGCGCTTGGCGGCGCGTCCTGGGCGCGGCTGGGCAGCGACGGCGCATGGGCGCCGTGGCTGGTAGAGAAGGGTGTTGAAATCGCGCCGTTCAAGCCTGCGAATATGGGGTTCGTGGTTGAATGGTCTGAGTATATGGCCCCGAATTTCGGTGCGCCGCTTAAGAACATCGCATTGATCGTGAACGGAAAATCGGTGAAAGGCGAAGCGGTTCTGTCGCAGCGTGGGCTTGAGGGTGGCGGGATCTACGCGGTCTCGGCCGCCGTGCGCGACGGGGCTGATCTGGCGATGGATTTGTTGCCGGGACGTGACGAGGCGGAGCTTGCGCGTCGCCTAAAGGGACGCCCGAAAAAGCAGACGCTGACCAAGGCATTGACCAAGCTGGGGCTGGACGACGCGAAGCGCGCGCTGTTGAGAGAATTCGCGCATCCGTTGCCGGAGGATGCCGTTGCGCTGGCCGCTTTGATCAAGGCACTGCCCATCAAACATAACGGCCCGCGACCGATGGACGAGGCGATTTCGACGGCGGGCGGTGTCACGCAAAACGCTGTGACATCTGGCCTTATGCTTCGGGACCTACCCGGTATACATGTGGCCGGCGAGATGCTGGATTGGGAGGCGCCAACAGGTGGCTATCTGATCAGTGCGTGCCTGGCGACCGGGCGTTGGGCGGGAGAGCATGCGGCGCGATATTGGCCCTGAAATGGGCATAATGAACCTGTAGTGAATCTGTAGTTTTTCCGTAACTACAATTGTAGTGCACGCTCAGCCGCCCTGGCTCAACGCGCGTTTGAAGGCGGGCCGCGCGCGCATCATCGCATTGTGGTCGATCAGCCGTTCGTTCGTGACGTCGAATTTCGCGTTTGATGCCCACCCGACACAGTGGCTGAGCAGGATGTCGGCAATCGAGATCTCAGCCCCCGCAACGAAAGGACCGTCCGCGTTCATCCGGTCCGCAACCGTATTCTGGGTCGTGGCGAACTCCCATTTGAGGGACTCCTTGATCGCCGGAACGCGGTGATCTTCGGGCAGGATGAAGCTGTGGCGCGCAGCGGTCCACAGGAGGCTGTCGATCTCGTCATTCACCAGTTGCACGAAGCTGTCCTGCTGCGCGCGGGCAATTGTTCCGGCGGGCGCGGTCAGGCTGCCATGCTTGTCGGCGAGATAGGTCATGATCGCGACGCTGTCGGGGATGATCTGATCATCGGCCATCATGAACGGCACCTTGCCGGACGGGTTGATGGCTTTGGCTTCAGGCGAGCGGGGGGCGGCTTCGACAAATTCGTAGTCCACGTTCAATTCTTCAGCGGTCCAAAGGGCGCGCATCGCGCGGCTACGCACGGAGCCGTAGATCTTATACATTATCTTCTCCCTCTGCCCGGCAGCATGGCCAGCCGGATCAATGTGCGTTCCATGACCGCCATCTGCGGTGCCGCGCTGGTTGAGCGCAAGGTCAGGTCGGTTTCGACAAGCATGGACAGCGCTGATTCCAACGCATCGCGGCCCCAGCGGCTGGCTTGCCGGACCATGCGGTCGCGACGCGGGCCGAAAACGGGGGGGCGCATGGCCTGCAACCCTGCGGCGGGGCCATTCGGGTGGCTCGCCGCCAAATGCAAAGCGCGGAAATGGCGAAGGGCTGCGATGCAAAGCGAGACAGGCGTGGTGCCCTGCTGTTTGAGACGGTTCAGGATCGGACCAATGGCGCCGGTCTCGGCCTCCGCCGTGGCGTGGAGGATGTCATCAAGTTCGGCCTCGCGGGTCAGGGGGGCCACGGCCTCGATATCCGCGGGCGAAACGGGCGTGGCGTCGCCGCGTTTGTAGAGACCCAGTTTGTCGATCATCTGCCGGAAGTCGCCGGGCGGGACGGAGCGAGCGAGGCCTTCAAGGTCAGCCATGGCGTCACGGTCGGGGGCGGTCAGCCCGGCTTCCTTCAGCCAATCCTCGATCTGGGCACGATCGGGCGGGTCATCATAGATTGCGGCGGCATAGGCGCGTTTGGAGCCTTCGAACACCTTGCGCAGCGCCGATTTGGGGGTGAGGCGGCCGGCAGTGGCGATGATTTGTGCGTCGCCCTCCGCCCAATCCTCCATCGCGGCGGTGAAGACCTTGGCGAGACCGTCGGTGGCCCCTTCGACCAGAACGGCGCGGGGACCGGGGAAGAAACCCACGGCTTTGACAGCATCCAGAAGGGCCGCGCCGTCCGAACGGAGATCCGCGCCTGAAAGGCGGGTCAGGCGCATTTCCTCTTCGGCATTGGGACCGAGGAGGGCCGCGAGAAGGTCCTGGCGCTTGAGGGCGACACGCATGGCGTCTTCGCCGAAGATCAGGCAGCCCGCGGCGCTTTGATCAGGGCGTTTGAAATAGGTGTTTGCGTCGCGCGTGCTGAGCTTCATGACCAGCCGGGCGCGCCTGCGAGCAGGCGGGTGACAAGCTGGTCGGCCAAGGCGACGGCCAGCCTGTTCTCAGCGTCGCGACGGGCTGAAGCCGTTGCAACCGGAGAAGCCGTGGTGGCGTAGGCGGTGAAGGTCGAAACCTCACCCTGTTCGAGAATGCGCCCTGTGCCGGCTTCACGCAAAGTGAATGCCAGAGAGCCGATCACATTGATCCGGTCGATATTCTCGGCTTCATCGATGGCCAGATTGCGCTGGCCGGTTTCGATGGAATAGTCGAGCTCATAGGTGTTGCCCGTGCCAAGCCGATCCTCAAAGCGCGACAGCACTTCAAATTCGATCCGCGTATCCGGATCAGTCACACGGATCTGGTCGCGGATGGCCGTTCCCGACCTGCCCGGCCCGTAGACGGGCTGGAAATTGCAGGCCGCCAAAGGGGCCAGCAGGAGTATCAGGGCAAGGCGGCGGTTAAACGACGACATTTACGATCCGTCCGGGCACAACGATCAGCTTCTTGGGCGCGTTGCCGTCCAAAGCCTTCACCACAGCGTCGTCTGCCAGCGCGATCTTTTCAACCTCTTCCTTAGAGGCGTCCTTGGCGACCTTGATCTCGGACTTGCGTTTGCCGTTGATCTGGATGGGCATGGTGACGGTGTCTTCCACCAGCATGGCCTCATCCGCTTTGGGCCACTCGGCATTGGCGATCAGGCCCTTGCCGCCTTGGTAAGCCCAGATGTCTTCGGCCAGGTGCGGCGTGAAGGGGGCCATCAATTGGGCGAGCGTCAGGATCGCTTCGCGCTGGGCGGCGTAGGACGCTTTGGATTTCTGCAGCGTGTTGGTGAAGCCATAGAGCTTGGCGATGGCGGCGTTGAAGCCGAAGCTCTCGATGCCCATCGTGACGTCGTGGATCGCTTTGTGCATGGCGCGCAGGAGGTCCTCGTCGCTGGAAGCGCGCCCAGAAGACGTGTCGCCTTCGCCTGCTGCGTTGCGGTCCATATTGCCGATGCGGTCGCAGAGCGACCAGACCCGGCCCAGATGTTTATAGGCGGCCTCGGCCCCGGCGGCAGTCCATTCGACGTCACGTTCGGGGGGTGAGTCGGACAACACGAACCAACGCGCGGTGTCGGCGCCGTATTGTTCGATGATCGCCACGGGGTCGACGACATTGTTCTTGGATTTCGACATCTTGGCGGAGGGGACGATTTCGACTTCCGTGCCATCCTCCAGGAAGCCCTTGCCGTCCCGCAGGTCCACAGCCTCGGGGTAATGGTAGACGGGGCGGCCATCGGCCCCGGTCGTCTTGAAGATCGCGTGGGTCACCATGCCTTGGGTGAAGAGCGCGTTGAAGGGCTCGATCGATTTGCGGGGCAGGTGGCCGGTCAGGTGCATGGCGCGGGCGAAGAACCGGGAATAGAGCAGGTGCAGGATCGCGTGCTCGATGCCACCGATATATTGGTCAACGTTCATCCAGTATTCCGCTTCTTCCCGCGCCGTCGGCGTGTCGGCATGAGGGGAAGTGAAGCGGGCGAAGTACCAGCTTGAGTCGACGAATGTGTCCATCGTGTCCGTCTCACGCGTGGCTGGTGCACCGCAGGACGGGCAGGGCACATCGCGCCAGGTCGGGTGACGGTCGAGCGGATTACCGGGGATGTCGAAGGTGACGTCCTTGGGCAGTTCGACCGGCAAGTTCTCTTTCTTCTCGGGCACGACACCGCAGGCCTTGCAGTGCACAACCGGGATCGGCGCGCCCCAATAGCGCTGCCGGGAGAGGCCCCAATCACGCAGGCGGAACTTGGTGACGCCTTGGCCGACGCCTTCGCCCTCACAGAATGCGATGGCGGCATCAATGGCGGCGTTGCCGGTCTGGACTTCATCCCCTGCGAAGCCCGCCACGTAGCGGACAGGTTCCGTTTTGGGCGGCACGTAGGCCTCGCCCCCGTCTTCGGGGCGGGTGAAGCCGTCTTCTCCGGCCTCGGGCACGTACGTGGAGACGACGGGCAGGTCGTATTTGCGCGCGAATTCCAGATCGCGTTCGTCGTGGGCCGGGCAGCCAAAGATCGCGCCGGTGCCGTAATCCATCAGGATGAAGTTGGCGATGTAGACGGGCAGTTCCGCCGCCGTGTCGAACGGGTGGCGGACGCGCAGGCCGGTGTCGTAGCCCATCTTCTCGGCCTTCTCGATGGCCTCGGCCGTGGTGCCGCCCTTGCGGCACTCGGCGCAGAAGGCGGCGACGGCATCGTCCTTGGCCTCCAGCTCCTTGGCAATCGGATGATCGGGGGAGATGCCCACGAAACTCGCCCCCAACAGCGTGTCGGGGCGGGTCGTATAGACTTCTACCCGGTCATGGCCGCCAACGGCATCGACTAGCCCGAAGGCGAATTGCAAGCCGCGCGAGCGTCCGATCCAGTTTTCCTGCATCAGGCGGACCTTGGCGGGCCAATCGTCCAGACCGTCCAACGCCTCGAGCAACTCGTCTGCCATGTCGGAGATCTTGAAGAACCATTGCGTGAGTTCGCGGCGCTCCACCTCAGCACCCGAGCGCCAGCCCTTGCCGTCGATGACCTGTTCGTTGGCCAGAACGGTCATATCGACCGGATCCCAGTTCACGACGGCGTTCTTTCGGTCGATGAACCCGGCCTCCAGCATGTCCAGAAACAGCGCCTGCTGTTGGCCGTAATATTCCGGATCACATGTTGCGAACATGCGGGACCAGTCGATGCCGAAGCCAAGCGGCTTCATCTGTTCGACCATCGTATCGATGTTCTGATAGGTCCAATCGGCGGGGTGGCCGCCTTGCGCCATCGCTGCGTTCTCAGCAGGCATCCCGAATGCATCAAAGCCCATCGGGTGCAAAACGTTGTGGCCAGTGCTCAGCTTATAGCGCGCGATCACGTCGCCCATCGTGTAATTGCGCACGTGCCCGATATGGATGCGACCCGACGGATAGGGGAACATCTCCAGCACGTAATACTTCGGCTTGTCGGCGGACATCTTGGCAAGGAAGGTCCCGGCCTCTTCCCAGGCTTTCTGCCATTTCGGCTCAATCTTGGCGGGGTCGTAGCGGGACATCTTGGTCTTCCTTGGAGGAGCGGGACATTAAAAAGCCGGGCTGAACCAGCCCGGCGCGTGTTTAAGCGGACAAGTCGGGCTGGTCTACAGCCGACCGTCCGCAACCCGTAGTTGGCGCGCGCGGGTCAGGATGGCGTCTTCGACCTGGCGGGCGGTGGCGCGGCTGACGGCAGTGCCGTTGCGGCCCTGCAGGGCGACACGCAGCGAGCGCGCCTCCAACGCCGGGTCCGTCACGTAGACCGTTGCGCGATAGGCGCGGTTGCCGCCGGGCGGTGTCGCATAGCCAAAGGCGATGATGCCGGTGAAGGGGTCGGCTGCTTCAAGCGGCATGAAATCGAGAATTTCGAGGGAGGCCTGCCAGAGATAGCTGTTTACCTCGACAGTGACGGACGGGTCTTCGTTGTTGCCGAACAGATCCCAGATGGTTTCGCGGTCTGGGTCGAGGGCGATCCCCTCGCGCTGCAGACGTTCAGCCTGCAGGTCTGTGTCGTTGGCGAAATCGCCCGTTCCGCCGCACGCCGCCAAGAGGGCCAGCACCGCGCCAAAGGCGACAAAGTTTCCTGAACGCATACCCATTCTCAACTGCCCTGCTCAAATCTGTCGCGTTGTTCTACCCAAGCGCATCTATAGCGGCAAGGCCGCAGAACGGCTGGCCGGCCAAATGCTTCCAAATGGCCGCAGGGAATCGCTGCGTTGGTAGAGCCGCCTAGAATGCGCCAGGGGGTCGAATAGGGCAGGGCGCAGCCATCGATTCGAATAGCGAGCGTGCATCTTTGTGCGTGGGCGCGCGCGTGATGTGGGTGTCATGGGGCAGATGAAAACGAGTCGGATCGATTCCCGGGCATCGCGAATTTGCGAGCCTTTTCCTTGGTATCCGCCTTATTTCCGCCACTTTCTGGCGCGGGTGGGGCATTGTTATGCCGGGCCTCGGTGCAGACTGTGGCATGTCTGCACCATGCGAGAGGCAACCTTTTGAGGCTCTGGGACGGTTTCTTGCATTCACGGGGGCAAAGAGCGAGACAGAGGCATACCCAGCACGGATGTTCCGTTTTGGGGTGCACCTTCTAAAGTGAACACGAGGGAAAAACCATGAAAAAGGTTCTCTTTGCGACCACAGCGCTTGTTGCGACTGCTGGCTACGCATCGGCCGACGTCGCGCTCAGCGGTTCGGCACAAATGGGCGTCCAGGGCGGCTCCGGCGGCGCTATCACCCAGTTCGTTCAGGACATCGACGTAACTTTCACGCTCTCCGGCGAGACCGACAGCGGCATCACCTTTGGTGCAGCAGTTGACCTCGACGAGTCGGCTGGCGGCGTTGGCCGTGACGACGCAGGCGTTGCAATCTTCGTCTCCGGCGACTTCGGCACGCTCACCATGGGCGACACCGATGGCGGCTTCGACGCAGGCATGCAGGAAGTGAACATCGGTTCGCCGGGTTCGATCAACGACAACGAGACCTCGCACTCCGGTTACTCCGGTAACGCTGGCCTCGACGGTCTGTATGACGGCCAGGTCCTGTCCTACTCCTACTCGGTTTCGGGCTTCACGATCACCGGCTCGATCGAGATGGACGATGACGGCAACACGAACTCGCAGCCGACTGCAGCTCCGACCGCAGCGCCTCTGCCGTTCAACATCGACCTCGCAGACGCATCGATGATCAACGGTGATGGCCTGACCGGCGACGCCGTTTACGGCATCGGCGCAAGCTACGCTGGCTCGTTCGGTGGCGGTTCCTACACCATCGGTGCAGGTTACCAGACCGTGAACGACATCGACGCAGTGAATGCTGGCTCGCAGAGCATCACCGTGATGGGCATCTCGGCAACGGTTGCTCTCGACAACGGTCTGTCGGCTGGCGTGAACTACTCGCAGATCGACGTGAGCGGTCTCGTTACCACTGCTGACTTCAGCGGTACGCACATGGCGATCGGTGCTTCTTATGCATTCGGCGACATCACTGTGCACGCCAACTACGGCCAGTTCGATTGGGATCCGACAGCAACAGCAGTCGACTCCTCGGGCTTCGGTCTGGCAGCGTCCTACGACCTCGGTGGCGGCCTCTCGGCGCACATCGGTTACGGTTCGTCCTCGATCGACGCGATCAACGCAGAAGCAACTGGTCTTGCCGTTGTTTCGAACGGTGCAGCTGCTGCGACCACTGGTACTTCCTCCAACTGGTCGGTTGGCGTTGCAATGTCCTTCTAATCCTAACGGATTATCGGATTACGGAGAGAGCGGGCCTTGTGCCCGCTCTTTTCTTTTGGTGGAACGGCAGGCATGTCGCTTGATGAAATCACATCCCGTATCGCCGCTTCTGCCACGTCCCACGGCCGGGACCCCGCAGACATCACCCTGATCGCCGTCTCAAAGGTGCAGCCGCCTGAACGGGTGCGGGCTGTGTTGGACCAGGGCCATCGCATTTACGGCGAGAACCGGGTGCAAGAGGCGCAGGGGCGCTGGCCTGCGTTTCAGGAGGCGTATGACAATATCGACCTCCATCTGATCGGGCCGCTGCAAACCAACAAGGCGCGGCAGGCGGTTGAGATGTTTTCGACGATCCACACGGTCGACCGGCCAAAGCTGGCGACGACGCTGGCGCGTCTGGCGCAGGAGCGCGGCGAGAGCCCGGAGGTTTTCGTTCAGGTGAACACGGGCGAAGAGCCTCAGAAAGCGGGCTGTCTGCCGTCCGAGGCGGACGCCTTTATCGCTGAGGTCCGCGCGCTTGATCTGCCGCTCAAAGGATTGATGTGCATCCCGCCCATTGAGGAAGAACCCAGCCTGCACTTCGCCCTGCTTGCCAAGATTGCCGCGCGCAATGGCCTTGCAGGGCTTTCGATGGGCATGTCATCGGACTTCGAGACGGCCATCGGGCAGGGTGCCACGCATATCCGTGTGGGTTCGGCCATTTTTGGTGAGCGTGATTACGGCTGAGTTGCGAGAGACGTGGGCACGATCAGGCGTGTCGCATAGCTGATGCGCGGTACCACCCAGCGCAAATGATCTGGTCGCAGCCCGACGCAGCCTTCCGTCGGTCGCCCCGGCCCACGCCATTGGTGGATGAAGATCGCAGAGCCTCGGCCCGCCTCGGCGTAGGGCCAATTCCAATCGGTAATCAGCACGATGTCGTAGAGCGGATCGCCCCGCATCAACCGCTCGGCTGAGCCGGGATAGGGTGCGCGGACCATGGTGTTGTAATCGTCTTGTTGCGCATCGTCAGACCACAGATCGCCGGGCCCGATCGGGACAGCCCAGTCACAGGGCCGCGCCAGACGGTCGGGGCGATAGAGGCATCCGACAATGCGATGCGCGCCAATGGGTGTCCCGCCATCGCCTTCGCGCTTGTCCCGGACAACGCCGCCGCGCCCAACGGTAAACGGCAGGCGCGCGCCCCAAAAGCGCAAGCCAGAGGGCGTCAGTACCATATCTTCCGGTGTGGTCTGCATTCTCAGCTCACAGCTGTGGGGATGCCGGAAGGGGGCTGTGACGCTGCGCCTGTCACAGCAAATGCCCCGACTTCTCGCGCTTCACATCAAGATAGTGGGCGTTGAACCGGTTCGTGGGCGTCACAAGCGGCACACGCTCCACCACGTCGATTCCCTCGGCCCCCATCATGTCCACCTTGCGGGGATTGTTCGTCATCAAGCGAACCGCGCCAAAGCCCATGCGTTTCAGCAGGCCCGCGCCCAAGCGGAAGTCGCGTTCATCATCCTCGAATCCCAGGCGATGATTGGCCTCCACCGTATCAAAGCCCTGATCCTGCAAGGCGTAGGCGCGCATCTTGTTTGCCAGCCCAATCCCGCGCCCTTCCTGGTTGAGATAGAGCAGCACGCCTGCGCCCGCTTTGCCCATATCCGCCAGCGCGGTCCGCAATTGCGGGCCACAATCGCATTTCAGGGACCCAAGCACATCGCCGGTGAAACAGGCGGAATGCAGACGGGCCAGCACTGGTTGGGAGCGGTCGGGTCGCCCGATCTCGATTGCGTAATGCTCGATCTCCCCATTGCCGGGGCGGAAGATATGGAGACGCCCGGCCTCGCTGGCTTCCATTGGAAGGCCAGCGGCGGCGACCGGCGCAAGGGCCGGGGCTGCGGCGAGATCCTCCGCCGCCAATGCGGCGTTCAAGACCGTAAGGCCCTCTGGCACCTCGGACACCGCGACGGCGGCGACGGCGGGAAGAAGTTGCGCGGATTTCGCGAGAACCAGCGCCAGGCGGTGCAGCGTGGCATCGCCTTCGCGCACCTCGCGGAACGGGCCGCGCAGGGGGGCCGCCAGATCACAGGCGGGATCGGCCAGATCGCAAAGCCACGCCGCCCCTGCATCCGCTGGCAACGCGATCCGCGCGATATCGCCGTCATAGACGCGGACCTTCAGAGTGGCCGCCCGCCAGCCGGTAATGGCGGCAACGACCGGGCCAAGGGCACGCATGGCCGCCAGCCGATCTTCGCCCGCAGTCTCGGATGCCAGCACCATCAGCAGTCCATCCGAGCCCTGCAGCACAACAGGCAGACCCACGCGCAAATCGCTGCGCGCGCGGGCTACAAGTTCGGATGAGGACGGCAATAAGGTCATTTCACCCCACATAACCCCCCAATGACAGAAATTGAAACATTCCCTCACCAACTCACACACGCGCGTGAGGGACGGTTACATCCATAGACAAGCGGCGTTCCGCGGGGTCATGTCATGCCAACGGAACAAGACATTACGGGGACGCGGCACATGGCTAACCTGAAGAAAATCCTTCTCGTCGACGATGATGACGATCTGCGCGAAGCGCTCAGCGAACAGCTGGTGATGACCGAAGACTTCGATGTCTTTGAGGCCGCCAACGGAAGCCAGGCGATGGAGCGTGCGAAGGAAGGCATCTACGACCTCGTGATCCTTGACGTGGGCCTGCCCGATACCGATGGCCGCGAATTGTGCCGCTTGATGCGCAAGCAAGGCGTGAAATGCCCTGTCTTGATGCTGACCGGCCATGACAGCGACGCCGACACAATCCTGGGCCTGGATGCGGGCGCCAACGATTATGTCACCAAGCCATTCCGCTTTCCGGTGCTTCTGGCCCGTATTCGGGCGCAATTGCGGCAGCACGAGCAATCGGAAGACGCCGTTTTCCAGCTTGGGCCGTACACATTCAAGCCCGCCATGAAGATGCTGATCACCGAGGATGAGCGTAAGATTCGCCTTACGGAGAAGGAAACAAACATCCTCAAGTTCCTGTATCGTGCACAGGATGGCGTCGTTGCGCGTGACATTCTTCTGCATGAAGTCTGGGGCTACAATGCCGGTGTCACGACCCACACGCTTGAGACACATATCTACCGTCTGCGGCAGAAAATCGAACCAGATCCGTCTAATGCGCGCCTTCTTGTGACCGAATCGGGCGGCTATCGTCTGGTTGCGTGAACGGTAGTTCAGTACCCGTCGATGCCCGGGTTACGGCATCATCTCTCCCTGTTGGACTTGGCCCGGGCTTCTTGCCCGGGTCTTTTTTTGAAAAAGCGCTTTACCTCAAGTGGACTTGAGGAATTATAGATGAGTCGTCCCGAACTTCAGGAGAAGACCATGCAAGCCACTCTCGAACATCTTAACGTGACAGTGCCGGACCCCGTCGCTTCTGCCGCTATGCTGGAGGATATCTTCGGATGGCGCATTCGCTGGCAAGGCAGTGCCAAAGGGGACGGGTATTCTGTGCATGTTGGGGGCGATGACAGCTACGTCGCGCTTTATGCGCCGGGTCCAGACTTGCAGGACGCTGCCGATTCCTACACGCAGGTGGGTGGGCTGAACCATCTGGGTGTCACCGTTGGCGATCTGGATGCGGTTGAGGCGCGGGTGAAGGCACGCGGCTACGAGGCCTATAGCCATGGAAATTACGAACCGGGCCGCCGCTTTTACTTTCGCGACGAGAATGGGCTGGAGATTGAAGTTGTAGAATATTGACCTGTGTCAAATCGGCGGCCACTCGGATCGCATATAGATACTTCACAACCTCCCTGTTGTGACTTTGCCCGGCGCGAGCAGCGTCGGGTTTTCTTTTGCCTAGCCTTTCGGGAGGCGAAGGCGGGCCACACCATACGCGAAAAGCGCGATGAACGCGCCCGCGCCGATCAGGAACACCAGTCGCAAGGCGTCTTCGCGGCCCAAGGACGGCTCAGCCAGGGCCATGATCCAGCCGCCGGCCAACGCCCCGATGGGCATCATGCCCCAGCCGAAGAAGCGGTAAATCGCGTTGACCCGCCCAAGCAGGGCGTCGGGAATGACACGTTGGCGGTAGGAGACCGTCACGACATTCCACAGGACGGCGACAAAGGTTTCGAGAAACAGCAATCCGATGGCAAGGGGGATCGAGCTGAAGAGATAGAGGCCGATGAACGGCACCGGCATCAAGGCCAGTGCGATCCATAGGCTGCGTTCCGATCCAAAGCGGCGGGCCAGCGCGGGGCACAGAAGCCCGCCCGCGACCCCGCCTGCTGCCCCTGCCGTGAGCAACATGCCATGGCCGACCGCGCCGAGGCCCAGAACCTCCTGACTATAGAGCACAAGGATTGTGAAGCCCGCCATATGGGCGGCGTTCAAGCCGCCGAGGATCAGCGCGAGTTGCAGAATCACCTTGTGTTCGCGGATCCACGTCCAGCCTGCGCGCATCTCGGCCCAGAAGCCGTCGCGTTGGCTCACAACGGCGCGGGCCGGGAAGGCGATGGCCCAGACGGCCCATGCGGCCAGGGCAAAGCCCAAAGCCTCAAACAGGAAAGGCGCGGGGACGGCCAAGGCGATCAGAAGGCCGGCCAAGGGCGGGCCGACGAACTGGCCCATGATTTGCTCAACCGACCAAATCTGGCCGTTGGCCTCTTCCAGGCGATCTTTGTGAACGAGGCTTGGCAAAGCCGTTTGCGCGGCGTTGTCACGGAATACCTCAGCGGTGCCCATCAGGAAGGCCAGTGCTGAAAGCCCCGCAATTTGCCAGGCCACGGCCCCATCGCCGGGGCCGGACAGGATCAGGGCGACAACGGCAAGCGCCAGCGCCATACGCGTCAGATCGGCCCGCACCATCATGCGCTGACGGTCGGCACGGTCGGTCAGAACGCCCACTGGCAGCGACCACAGGAACCACGGGACGCGCGTGGCGAAGGCCACGATCGCAAGCGCCCTGGGGTCTGTGGTGATGAGTGTCGCAAGCCAGGGAAAGGCCAGCACGCCGATGCCATCGGACAGGTTCGACAGCCCCGCCCCCGACATGAGCAGGCGAAAGTTGCGGTTTTCCTTGAGCAATGCGGCCATGCTGACAGCTTGCGCAGAAGCACAGGCTGGGCACAATGTTGGGGATGCGATTTCTCATCCGCCTTTTGATGTGTCTTGTCTTGCTGATTGTCCTGGCGTTGGCCGGGCTGAGGCTTGCCGCGCATCTACGCGAGACGGAGGATGCCTATGCCAGCCCCGATATGGGGCGCTTTGTTCATACCGAGCTCGGGCCGATCTACGCCATTGCGATGGGCCCGCCCGAGGGTGAGCATGTGCTTCTGATCCACGGGTCTGTCGGCTGGTCAGGCGCTTGGCTGCACACGATGGAGGTTCTGGCAGAGGCGGGATATTTTGCGGTGGCCATTGATGTGCCGCCGATGGGGTATTCCGGGCGCGCGCCGGATGGGGATTATGGCCGCGCCGCAAATGCCGACCGTATTCTGGCGTTTATCGACACCCTTGGCATCGACCCGCACATCGTGGCCCATTCCTTTGGGGCAGGGGCGGCGGTTGAGGCGGTCATGGATTGGCCCGCCAGCGCCCAGTCGCTGACGATTATCGCGGGCGCGCTGCCGCTTGATCCTGACGGGACGGCGGAATTGCCAGCCTATCTGCGCCCGGTTTGGCTGCGGGAGGTGATTGTCTCTGCCACTGTGACCAACCCGATTGCGGCGCGTCCGCTGTTGCAGGCCTTCCTGCACCGGGATGACGCGGCCACCGACGAAGTGCTGACGACCCTGCGAATGCCGGCCACGCAAGAGGGTGCGACCGAAGCGTTGGCCCGCTGGCTTCCGACGCTGCTGGTTCCGCCAAGCGACCTGCCCTCTGTCCGATCGCAGGCTTACCGCGAGCTGTCCTTGCCCGTCGAGTTGATCTGGGGGGCCGAGGACACGACCACGCCACTGGCGGACGGTGAAAACCTGGCCGCATTGATCCCCGGCGCGACACTGACCGTGATCCCGGATGTGGGGCATATCCCGATGATCGAAGACGAGGCGGCGTTTCACCGGGCGCTGCTGGCCGCGCTGGCGCGCAACAGCGCGCCGTAAGAGGCCGACCCCCGCTTCGCAGGTGTAAATGGGCCGTGTGTCAGGAGGGCTCTGGACACCGGAATTCATGGGCCTATCCTCCGCCCTCCATCACAGGACGGAGCCCGGACCATGCCCTTCACACTTGCCACCTGGAACATCAACTCCGTCCGTTTGCGGCAAGGCATTGTCGCCCAGTTGATGGAGGAGGAAGCGCCTGACGTTCTGTGCCTTCAGGAGTGCAAATGCCTGGAAGAGCAGATCCCGTTCGATGTGTTTCAGGCGCTGGGATATACCCACATGGTTGCGCGTGGTCAGAAGATGTACAACGGCGTCGCCATCCTTTCGAAAATTCCGATGGAACAGGCGGGCAGCTTTGAATTTGCCGGTCTTGATCATGCCCGCCATATCGCCGGGCGGCTGGAAAATGGTGTGACGGTCCACAATTTCTATGTGCCGGCAGGCGGTGACGTGCCGGACCGCGAGAAGAATGTGAAGTTTGGCCAGAAACTCGACTATCTGACAGACATGCGGGACTGGGCGCGCACGGAAAAGCCCGAGAAATCCATCCTTGTGGGCGATCTGAATATCGCGCCGCGCGAGGATGATGTGTGGAGCCACAAGCAGCTTCTGAAGGTCGTGTCGCATACGCCGATCGAGGTGGAGCATATGGCCGAGACGCAGGAGGCCGGTAAATGGGTCGACATCACCCGGCAGGATATCCCCGAGGGCAATCTATACAGCTGGTGGTCTTACCGGTCCCCGAATTGGGCGGATGCCGACAAGGGGCGGCGGTTGGACCATATCTGGGCGACGTCGGATATTTCCAATGCAGGCCATTCCAGCCGCATCTTGCGCGCGGCGCGTGGGTGGAGCGAAAAACCCTCGGATCACGCGCCGGTTTTCGCGACATTCGACCTATGACCTTGTCCCTGACCGGTCGCGCCCGCATATAGGCCGCAACACGCCTTATAGACGGAGCCCGTCATGCTCGAATTCGGAACCGACACTGCCGCCCCCGCTGACCTGATCAAGGACGGCACGGAAGCCAGCTTCATGGCCGATGTCATCGAAGGCAGCGCTGAGGTGCCTGTGATCGTCGATTTCTGGGCGACCTGGTGCGGGCCGTGCAAGACGCTTGGGCCGATGCTGGAAAAGGCTGTCACCGAGGCCAAGGGCAAGGTGAAGATGGTCAAGATCGACGTTGATGCCGAGCAGCGCCTTGCGGGTGCCTTGGCGCAGCAGGGTTTGCCATTGCAGTCGATCCCGACCGTTGTGGGCTTTGTGCAGGGTCGCCCGGTGGACATGTTCCAGGGCGCGGTGCCGGAAAGCCAGATCAAGGAGTTCATCAAGAAGCTCTGCGATATGGCAGGCAGCGACGGTGGCTTGGGTGAGGCACTGGAAGCCGCAGAAGAGATGTTGGCGCAGGGGGCCGTGGCCGATGCCACGCAGACCTTTGCCGCGATCCTTGGCGAAGAGCCTGAGAATGCCGCCGCGATGGGTGGTTTGGCCCGCGCGCATCTGGCGATGGACCAGTTGGATGAGGCCGAGGGCCTTTTGAACACCGCGCCTGAGGCGATTTTCAATGCGCCCGAGATCGAAGCTGTGCGCGCGCAGATCGAACTCGCGCGTCAGGCCGCCAGTGCCGGCCCACTGGGTGATCTGAAGGCCGCGGTCGAGGCCAACCCCGATGATCATCAGGCGCGGTTTGACTATGCCCTGGCGCTTCACGCCGATGGCAAGGTCGAGGACGCGGTCGAGGAATTGCTGGACCTGTTCAAGCGGGATCGGGAATGGAACGATGCAGCGGCGAAGACGCAGCTGTTCACCATCTTCGATGCGCTGAAGCCCCAGGACCCTGTGGCGCTGAATGGTCGCCGTCGCCTGAGTTCGATGATTTTCATGTGAGCGGGCGGCGCATTCGTTGCCAAATACAAGTATCAGCCTAGGTCTGCTGTCATGATGTCTGCGGCCGACCTTCCCCAAACCATCCCGGTGTTCCCGTTGCCGGGTGCCTTGATGCTGCCGCGTGCGCGCTTGCCGTTGCACCTGTTCGAGCCGCGTTACCTGCAGATGTTGGACGACACGCTGAAGACCTCGCATCGGTTGATTGGGATGGTTCAGCCATATGACGCACCGGGCGGGGGGGAGAAAAAACTGCACACCATCGGATGTGCGGGGCGATTGACCCAGTTCTCTGAGACGGAGGATGGCCGCTACATGATCACCCTGTCGGGCATGTCGCGGTTCCGCATCCAGCAGGAAGTGACAGGGTTCACGCCCTATCGCCGCTGCGATGTGTCGTGGGACGGGTTCGGTGCCGATCTTGGCCCGGCGGAAGTCGACAAGGGTTTTGATCGCGACACTTTCCTTGATCTTCTGGCGCGGTATTTCGATGCGCTGTCGCTGTCGACGGATTGGGAAAGCCTGAAAGAAGCGGATGATGAGCTATTGATCAATTCGCTGTCGATGCTGTGCCCCTTCGATCCTGAGGAAAAGCAGGCGCTGCTGGAGGCGCCATCGCTGAGCACGCGGCGCGAGACCATTGTTACGTTGCTGGAATTTGCCCTGCGTGCAGGCAGCGATGAAGAGCGCATGCAATGAGTGATGCGGCCGTCGATCGCCGTATGCTGGAGGCGTTGGTCTGCCCGGTTACACAGGCGCCGTTGACCTACGATGCGGAGGCGCAGGAACTGATCTCAAAAGCGGCCCATCTGGCCTATCCAATCCGCGGCGGCATTCCGATCATGCTGGAAGAAGAAGCGCGCAAGCTGGATTGAACGGAGTCAGTCCGTTGAGGGCGGCAGGGGCGGCGGCGCGGCAGTGCGCTTGTGCATCAAGCCGCCGATCAGGATCAGGATAAGGCCGACAACCAGTCCGAACACCAGGCCCGCGGAGGCGAAGATGGATTGCAGGGCAAGGGTGCTCAATTCCTCATCCGTGACGACTTCGCCAGGGTCGATGGCCTGACCGGCGGCATCGGTGAACGCTTCGCCCAAGCCACCAAGGGTGATGATAGGCACGACGACCAAAACGCATCCCAATCCGAGAAATCCGCGTGCAAAGGCGATCCTTCCGGTTGTTGCGAACCAGATCAGGGCCCCGGTGCCGGCAGCTGCAAGACACCCCACGAGGAGGGCCACGGTGCCGCCCGCGATGCCGACGCTCAGAAGAAATCCAAACAGTATGGACAGGGCGCAAAACAGGATCAGGGCTGTCAATTTGGGGCCGGTCATTGAAGCGTCCTTCGGTGGGGCTGGGTAAGGCAGCCCCAATATAGCCCGCTGCTCTGAGCGGGGAGAAGTCCGGGAAACCTGCGCTACAGCGCGCGTCCTTGCATCAATTTGGGCAAATCGCCGGTCAGGCCCGCGGCCTCTCGGATAAAGCGGCGGCGCAGGGCGGGAAGGGCGCTGATCGCGCCCATTCCAATGTCGCGGACCGCGCGCAGGGCCGAATTATCGTTCGAGAACAGGCGATTGACGGTGTCGGTTACGACCGCAAGTCCGGCTGTGTCGAAGCGGCGCCACTGCTGATAGCGGGCCAAAACATCCGGGGCTGCGATGTCTTCGCCCCGGCGCTTGGCGCTGGCCAGCACCTCAGCCAGTGCGCCCACATCCCGCAGACCAAGGTTGAGGCCCTGACCTGCGATGGGATGGATGCCATGGGCGGCATCGCCGACCAATGCCAGCTTGTCGCCAATGAACGACTGCGCCAGCGACAGGCCAAGCGGGTAGCTGTGACGCTTACCGGTCAGGGTGATCTCGCCCAAGAAATCACCAAAGGCAGGACGCAGCGCGGAAAGGAATGTTTCGTCATCCGAGGCGGCCAGCTCGCTGGCGCGCGGTTCGGTCTCGGACCAGACGATGGACGATCGGTTGCCGGGCAGGGGCAGGATCGCAAGCGGCCCGCCGGGCATGAAGAATTGATGGGCGACGCCGTTGTGGGGCCGCTCGTGATTAACGGCGCAGACAAGAGCGGTTTGGACGTAGCCCCACCCGGTGCGCTTGATCCCGGCCCGCTCTGCCACGCCTGACCGCCGACCGTCGGCACCGACGAGCAGATGGCCCTGTAGAACATCGCCGTTTTCCAGAGTGACGGAGCCGTTTGACTGCGCCACAACGCGTGCGCTTGGGCGATGCTGAGCAAGCGGCTCTGCCGTCAACGAGGCCATCAACGCGCCGCGCAAGTAGCGATCTTCGAGCATATGCCCCATCGGGCCTTCTTCGATCTCGGCGTGATCGAAATGAAGAAAGAACGGCGCAGCCCCTTCGCCCGCGCGCCCGTCAGATGCCTTGATCTCCAGCATCGGCTGCGCGTGGTCGGCAACACCGTCCCAAATGCCAAGCGCGCCCAACATGCGAACGGAGGCCAGGGCCAACGCATAGGCGCGACCGTCGAAATCATGGTCGGTCCGAGTTTCAGCCGGAAGCGCGTCCAGCACGATGCTGCTGAGGCCCGCTTGGGCGCACGCCAGGGCGAGGCAGGGGCCATTCAGCCCGCCCCCAACGATCAGGATATCTGCATCCAATTCCGCCATACCCTTGATAATGGTGGCGGCGCGGGGATTGTCCATGCCGCGGCCCCCGGTTAGCCTTTCGCTGCGGCAAAAGGGGGCACGTCAATGGATTGGATGCGCAAAAGCGCCTGCGAGATTGGGCGTGGCATTGGCGAGGGCCGAGTTGATCCGGTGGAATTGACCGAAGCCTATCTTGATGCCGCCCGCGACCATCCGCAGGGCGACCAGATCTACGCGCGCCGAACCCGGGGGCGCGCCCTGTCCGAGGCGATAGCCGCCCATGACCGCGCGAAGTTCGGGATCAGGCGCGGGCTGCTGGATGGGGTGCCGATCAGTTGGAAGGACCTGTTCGATACCGCAGGTGTCGGGACCGAGGCGGGCACAAAGCTGCTGCAGGGGCGTGTGCCGACGGATGATGCCGAGGTTCTGGTGAATGCCACCTATGCCGGGCTCGTTTGCTTGGGCAAGACCCATATGACGGAACTGGCATTCTCGGGCCTTGGTGTGAATCCGTCCACCGCGACACCGCCGAATGTGCATGGGGCCGACCTTGCACCCGGTGGATCCTCATCTGGGGCGGCGGCGTCGGTTGCTTTCGGCCTGGCGGCGGCAGGCATCGGGTCGGATACAGGCGGTTCGGTCCGCTTGCCGTCGGCTTGGAATGACCTTGTCGGGTTCAAACCCACGCACAACGCGCTGTCGTTGAAAGGCGTCGTGCCGCTGTGTGAGAGCTTTGATACCGTGGGACCGCTTTGTCGAACTGTCGAGGATTGCGCGGAGCTGTTTGCGGTGATGGGCAACGGGCAAGCCCCCGACCTGCGGGAGGCGACGCTGACAGGCACGCGCCTTTTGGTGCTGCAGCCCTATTCATCTGATGTGCGAGAAGCGCCGGGGGCAGCCTTTCAATCGGCGGTCGAACGCCTGAACAACGCAGGCGCGCGGATCGAGACTGGCGATATTCCTGCCGTGAACGAGGCGATGGAAACAACCTTATCGCTCTACACCGCAGAGGCTTACGGGACGTGGGGCAAGGTGATCGAGGCTGATCCAGACAAGATGTTCCACCGTATCCGTGACCGGTTCCGCCAAGGCGCCGATGTGAAGGCTGCGGATTTCGTAGCGCTTTGGCGGCGATTGCGCACGTTGCGGGAGGCGTATCTTGCGGCAACAGCGGAATATGATGCCGTGCTGATCCCGTCAGCTGCAAACCTGCCACCGGATATTGCGCGGCTAGACAGCGATGACGATTATTTCGTGACAGAAAACCTGATGACCCTGCGCAACACGCGCGTCGGCAACCTGATGGGCCTATGTGCCATCACGCTGCCCACAGGCGTGCCCTCGACCGGGATCATGCTGATGGGTCATCCCGGCAGCGATGCGCGCCTGTTGCGGCTTGCGGCGGCCGCAGAAGCTGCGCTGGCCTAAGGGCCACACCCGCCTGATTCTGCGCGCCTTTTTCTGGACCGGAGCGCCTGCCTTCGCTATTCTGCTTCCAAACAGGGCGTCAATGACCCTGAAATTGAGGCAGTTATGGTGTTCCCCGAGCGGTTTTCGAACCTTCCGGACTATGCGTTCCCGCGTCTGCGGAAGCTTCTTGACGTCCATGAACCGGGCGGCGATCCGATTGCGATGACCATTGGCGAACCGCGCCATGCCTTCCCGCCTTGGATCGCTGAAATTATTGCACAAAACCTTCCTGGCTTCGGCAATTACCCGGTCAATGAGGGCTCGGACCCGCTGCGTGAGACGCAGGCCGCCTGGCTAGCGCAGCGCTATGGTGTTTCGGTTGATCCATCGAAAAACGTCCTTGCGCTGAACGGGACGCGCGAAGGCCTCTACAACGCGTGCATGGCGCTGTGTCCCGAGCAGAAGAACGGGCAACAGCCTGTCGTCCTAACGCCGAATCCGTTTTATCAGGTCTATGCTGTCGCGGCGCTGTCTGTCGGGGCTGAGCCTGTTTACCTTCCCGCGACGTCGGAAACTGGCGACTTGCCCGATTTCCACGTCGTTGATCCCGCAATCCTGGATCGGACCGCCATCGCTTATATTTGCTCACCCGCGAACCCGCAGGGCGCGGTGGCGTCCGAGGCGTATTGGGAAGCGCTGATCACGTTGGCCGAAAAGCACGATTTCAAGATTTTCGCGGATGAGTGCTATTCCGAGATTTACCGTGATGCCCCGCCGCCTGGCGCGTTGCAGGTGGCGCAGAAGATGGGCGCGGACCCAGATCGCGTGCTGGTGTTCCATTCGCTATCGAAGCGCTCGAACCTTCCCGGGCTGCGGTCGGGTTTTTGTGCAGGTGGCGCGGAAAGCATCACACGGATGAAGACGCTGCGCAGCTATGCGGGCTCCCCCCTGCCGATGCCGTTGCAGGCGGTGGCTGACCGGCTGTGGGCCGATGAAGACCATGTGGAAGAGAACCGTGACCTCTACCGCGCGAAGTACAAGATCGCTGACGATATCCTTGGGGATGTGCCCGGATATCAGGCGCCGGAGGCGGGTTTCTTCCTGTGGCTTCCGGTTGAGAATGGCGAAGAGGCCACGCTGAAGCTGTGGCGCGAAACAGGCGTTCGGGTTCTGCCCGGCGCGTATCTGGCGCGCGAGGTCGATGGGGTGACCCCCGGGCACGACCGTATCCGCGTTGCCATGGTTGCAGAACAAGAAGAAATGCGACGCGGGCTGAAAACGCTCCGCGAAACGCTCTACGATTGAGGAGGCGAGAGAATGGCCTATCAGACCCGCAGCGGACGTGAACCGCTTCTGGACGGACACATGCACGACATTCTTGTCCGTCGCGGACGAGAGATGATCGGCATGGCGCTGGTCGGCCTGGGTCTGGCCCTGGCTGCCTTGTTGTGGAGCTATGTTCCCGAAGATCCCAACTGGATGGCCGCGACTGATGCGCAGCCTGAAAATCTGTTGGGGCGTGGCGGGGCGTCCGTGGCCGCGGTTCTCATCATGATCATGGGCTTTGCAGCGTGGGTTCTGCCTGCTGCTGCGCTGGCTTGGGGTGCGCGTTTTCTGTTTCACCGTGGTCAGGAACGTGCCCTTGGCCGCGTCCTGTTCTTGCCTATCGCAATTGCTTTGGCTGCGATCTATGCGGCAAGCCATGTGCCACCGCAAGTGTGGCCACATAACTTTGGGGCCGGTGGTCTGTTCGGCGACACGATCCTTGGCGCGCTGCTAAGTGCGATGCCGTTCGCGCCGCAGGTTGGCATCAAGATTGCGGCTTTCGGGGCGTTCGTGGCGATGGCCGTGTTGGTGCTTTACGTACTTGGCGTGACCAAGCGTGAGTTCGGGCTGACCCTGCGATTCCTGCTTGTCGGGATGGTCGCCACGGGTTCTGCCGTCATGGTCATGATGCGTAGCCTTGGGCGCGGTGTGGGGCAGGGGGCCGGTGCGACGGCCCATGCGATCCAAGCGGCTCGTGCTGCCCGGGCCGAGGCGCGCGCGAATGCGCCGGTTGCCGCAGCCGCCGCCGCCGAGCCGCGCGTTCATCGTGCTGAAGTGCCGGTGGAGCAAGACTTTGAGGTTGTTGATGACCCTTACGCGCAGCCCGCCCCTGCTGCACAGCCAACGGGTCTGTTCGCCCGGATGCCGCGCCTGATGCGTGATGCCGAGCCGCCGCTGGAGGCGCCATTGCCCGAGGCTGATCCGGTTCTGGCCGAAGACTTGCATGGCGCACCTGTCGGTGAAGAACGCGTGCGGTCCCGCATCTCGGACGCCATTCGCGCCCGAGTGCGGCCTTCAGCACCGGAATCCAAGGGCAACACAATTGCCGAGATCGCGGCCCGTGCCCGCGTCACGCCTGGAACGCCTTCCAAGGTGCCCGGTTTGAACCGCGCTGAGCCGCCCCTGACCGCCGCCCATGCTGCGCCGCAAGAGGCCCCCATGGCCGAGGTTGAGCCGGTTGAATTGCATCAGCCCGAGCCGGAACCGATCCCCGCAGCACCTGCGCCACAGCCGGGTATCCAGCGACGAGTCGTGCAGCAACCGGCCCGCAAGGCGCCCGCGCAATCGAGGCAGGCCAAGGCCGATAGCCAGCCTTCGCTGCCCCTGTCCGAGCCGGAGCCTTATGAGTTTCCGCCACTAACGCTTTTGACCAATCCGGTCACGATTGAACGCCATCACTTGTCCGATGAAGCGCTGGAAGAGAATGCTCGGATGCTGGAGAACGTGCTGGATGACTACGGCGTGAAGGGTGAGATCGTCTCGGTTCGCCCCGGTCCCGTTGTCACGATGTATGAGCTTGAGCCCGCGCCGGGCCTGAAGGCTTCCCGTGTAATCGGCCTCGCAGACGATATTGCACGTTCGATGTCGGCACTGTCGGCTCGTGTTTCGACCGTTCCGGGTCGCACGGTGATTGGCATCGAACTGCCGAACCAGAACCGCGAGATGGTGGTGCTGCGAGAGATGCTGTCCCACCGCGATTTCGGGGACGGCAACCACAAGCTGCCGTTGGCGCTCGGTAAGGACATCGGCGGGGAGCCGATCATCGCGAACCTTGCGAAGATGCCCCACCTTCTGATCGCGGGGACGACCGGTTCCGGTAAATCCGTGGCGATCAACACGATGATCCTGTCGCTGCTTTACAAACTGAAGCCCGAAGATTGCCGGATGATCATGATCGACCCGAAGATGCTGGAACTCTCCGTCTATGACGGCATCCCGCATCTGCTGTCGCCGGTGGTGACGGACCCGAAGAAGGCCGTTGTGGCCCTGAAGTGGACCGTGGGCGAGATGGAGGAGCGGTACCGCAAGATGTCCAAGATGGGCGTCCGCAACATCGATGGCTACAATGGACGTGTGAAAGACGCGCTCGACAAGGGTGAGATGTTCTCGCGCACGTTCCAGACGGGCTTTGACGATGAAACCGGTGAGCCGGTGTTCGAGACCGAGGAATATCTGCCCGAAAAAATGCCCTACATCGTCGTCGTTGTGGATGAGATGGCTGACCTGATGATGGTCGCGGGCAAAGAGATCGAGGCCTGCATCCAGCGTCTTGCACAGATGGCGCGGGCCTCTGGCATCCACCTTGTGATGGCCACGCAGCGGCCCTCGGTCGACGTGATCACCGGCACGATCAAGGCGAACTTCCCGACGCGGATTTCGTTCCACGTGACGTCAAAGGTCGACAGTCGCACCATCCTGGGGGAGATGGGCGCAGAGCAACTGCTGGGCATGGGCGACATGCTCTACATGGCGGGGGGATCGAAGATCACCCGCGTGCACGGGCCGTTCTGTTCCGATGAGGAAGTGGAAGAGATTGTCCGCCACCTGAAATCCTTCGGGCCGCCGGAATACGCGACCAGCGTTCTCGATGGACCCGCGGAAGACAAAGAAGCGGATATCGATGCGGTTCTGGGCCTGAACACGGGTGGCAATACGACTGGCGAAGATGCGCTTTACGATCAGGCGGTCGCGGTTGTCGTAAAAGACCGGAAGTGTTCGACCAGCTACATCCAGCGTAAACTTGGCATCGGCTATAACAAGGCCGCGCGGTTGGTGGAGCAGATGGAAGAACAAGGTCTGGTCTCAGCCGCCAACCATGTCGGCAAGCGCGAGATTCTCGTGCCCGAACAGGAATGAGGGGCGCATTTGGAAGCTTGAAAAAAGGCATTAAGTCTCTGTAATTCTTCTCAAACGTCGGTCCGGAAAAACAGTTGTAGACCATGTCGACGGATCTGCGAGACGATGGCGGATTTTGGCTGTTCCGCCCAAATTCAACGGCGCGGCAATTGCGAGGGTGACGGAGTCTGCTAGCCTTGCAAGACCCACACCACACAAACCCGCTGGAGAGACGAACATGCACCGTTGCATCATTCCGCTCATCCTCGGACTTGCGCTGGTCGCGCCAGCCAATGCGCAAGATTCCATGACCCTGACGAGCAACGACATCGCGGAAGGGGAGCGATTGTCGGATACGTTCGTCTATGACGGCTTCGGCTGCACGGGCGAAAACCTTTCCCCCGCTTTCGTGTGGAGCGATGCGCCAGAGGGCACCGAGAGTTTTGCCTTTACAGTCTTCGATCCAGACGCCCCGCGTGATGGCGGATGGTGGCATTGGCTGGCCTTCGACATCCCTGCGGATGTCGCCGCGCTCGACCAGGGCGCGGGGTCTGACGATGGTGCGATGCCACCCGGTACGGTCCAAAGCGTGACGGATTTTGGCGAGACGGGATATGATGGCTCCTGTCCACCAAGAGGGCAGGAGCATCGCTACGAATTCACGGTCTATGCGCTTGGTGTGGCGTCACTGGGGCTATCTGCCGAGGCAAGACCGGCAGATGTGCAGGCAACCATCGAAGACCATGCTTTGGGCTCGGCGCGCATCACGGCGAGGTATGGAAGATAAAGAGCGGGCAACACAGGCGTCACGCGCCTTTGAAGGCCGGTTTTCCACCACTGTTATCGTATAGCGACCCGGCTATGCCTATATTTTGGGTAAGCAACTCGAATCGGAGAGAAATCCCCATGCCGATCACACGACGCACCCTGCTGGGTGCCACCGCCGCCGCAACCTCTGCCTCGCTTCTGGGCGTGAGGGCGGCCCATGCCAACGCCATTCCTCTGGGCCAGCTGTCGAGCTACCTCAACGGTATTGCGACGGCGCAAAGCCCGTTCACGCAGATCAATTCGGACGGGTCGGTCTCAACAGGGACAGTGTTCATCCATCGCCCGGGCCGGGTTCGGTTCGAATATGATGGGGAAGACTTGCTGGTCATGGCCGGTGGCAGCCAAGTCGCGATCTTCGATGGCCGCGCCTCGGGCCCGCCCGAGCAATACCCGCTGAGCGAGACGCCGCTGCGCATCATCCTGCAACGCAACGTGAACCTTGGCCAATCGGGCATGGTCAGCGAGCATTCGTTCGACGGCACGGCCACCCGCGTTGTCGCCCGTGACCCGGAGCGCCCGAATATCGGCTCCATCACACTGGTCTTCACGCCCAACCCGATTGAGCTGCGCCAGTGGATCATCACCGACGAAGGCGGTCAGCGCACAACCGTGGTGTTGGGCGGGCTTGAGACGGGCGGTTCAATCCCCGCCCGATACTTTGCGATTCAGCAAGAAATCAACGCGCGCGCGGGTTAACAGCGCTCAAGCTGCTGGCGATACATCTCGGCGCGTTGTTCAACGCGCGTGGCGACATCCAGAAGCCAAGGCTTTGAATTGTACGACCCACGCGCGTAGCCCGTATGCCCTTCGTGATAGGCCAGGTATTGGCGGCGCGTGTCATCTAGCGGGATGTTGTTCCGCTCCAGCGTCAGGTTCATGTACCAGCCCATGAAATCCGTGGCGTCGTCAATGTCGGTGCGGCGCGCGCGGGGGCGGCCCTCGGCCTCCTGATACTCTTCCCATGTCCCATCAAGCGCTTGGCTGTAGCCGATGGCCGAGCTTTGGCGACCCATCGGGATTACGCCTAATGCATAACGGAAGGGCGGGCGAATATCGCCGTCAAACCGGCTTTCCTGATGAATGATTGCCATCTGCACGTGCACCGGCACATTCCAGCGCCGCTCTGTCCGGCGCATGGCGCGGCCATAATTCGGCCGTTCGCGGATCAGCGCACAGGCATCATCCAGATTGCGGGGAGATTCGAATTCGCGCGAACCGCACGCGCTGACAAGGGCCACAAGGCCCAAGGTAAACGTTCGTCTGTACATGGGCCTGCTCTGCCTCTGGTGCCGATTTTTCGACGTTGTGGATAAGTATAGCGGAAAAAGCCGCGCAGGAAAACTGGCGGAATGCCTCAGTTGGCGAGCAGAAACGACAATGTGACCGGCAGGGTGGCTATGGCCAGCAGAGTGGAGATGACGACGAGGCCTGCCACGGCCTCGGGCGCCTGCTTGTAGCGCTCGGCCAGAAGGTAGGAGGTCACGCCAACAGGCGTTGCCATCTGCAGGATCAAGACGGCAGCCGACAGGCCAGTCAGGCCAAGGGCCCACACGGCCATAAGGGCCGCTGCAAGTCCGATCGCCAGCTTGGCGAGCGACAGACCAATCGCCATCAAAGCCCCGGCGGGTTTCAGCCGAGCGACGGCTGCCCCGAGTGTCAGCAGCATCAACGGAATGCCCATCTGACCCATCAATCCCAACGCGTTCATCGCAACCTCTGGCGGGGACAGGTCAAGCGTTAGGAACACGACGCCGAGGACCGATGCCCAAAGGATCGGCTCCTTCAACACGCGCAACGGATTGGCGGTACCTGCCACCATCCACAGACCAAAGGTGAACATTGCAATGGCCATGATGGCAAAGACCACGACTGCCAGGCCAAGGCCTAGATCGCCAAAAGCGAACAGCGCCAAAGGCAGGCCCAAATTGCCCGTATTGCCGAAGGTCAGCGGGGCAAGGAAAGCGCGCACATTCTGCCCGGTCAGCCGCAAAAGGCCCAGAACCAGCACCGCCGCCACCCCGTAAGCCAGGGCCGTGGCCGCCCCCAGCGACAAGACTGCGCCCGCGTCAATATCCGCCTCAACCAAAGCCGTGAAGATCAGACAGGGCACAGCAAATGTCATCGCAAGCCGGGTCACAAACTCCGTCGGATAGTCGTAACCCAACCGCACCCAGCCAAAGCCAGCGGCGCCCAGAAGGAACACAGGGGCCGTGATCTCAAGCACTGTTAGGGCAAGGTTCACAGACTGTTTCCCTTAGATTCCGCGTCTCGGCATGGACAAACCGCGCCCGTTTTCGTTAACAAACAGGCTACTACCCGGGGGCAAGCCATGCTTGAGACACACGCCAAATACAATATCGGCCAGGTGGTTCGGCACCGCAAACACCCCTTTCGTGGGGTGGTTTTCGACATCGATGCCGAATTCTCGAACACCGATGAATGGTACGAAGCGATTCCGGAAGAGGCGCGGCCTCGGAAGGAGCAGCCATTCTACCACCTGCTCGCTGAGAATGATCAAACCTACTACGTGGCCTATGTGTCCGAGCAGAACCTGATCCCGGACGAGACCGGAGAGCCGGTGGGCCACCCCGATCTACCTGATCTATTCGGCGATTTTCAGGACGGGCACTATCCGCTGGAATATCAGCTGAACTGAGCCTCGATTAGGCCAGGGTGCGCAGATGCTGTGTCAGCGCGTCGATGGATCCGCCGCGTGCCTCCAACATCGCCCCAATTTCCGTTCGTTCCGAGATCATCAGGTTTACGCCTGCGATGATCAGGTTGAAAAAGCGTGGGCTGCCCGACCCGTCGGACACAAGCCAGCGCAACTCGAACGGGGCCTCGCCACGCAGGTTCACCGTGGTGATGACTTCAAAGAAAGACCGTACGGCGCGGGTGTTGTTGACGGTGATCGAACCGCCGATGAACTCGCGGAACCGACGGCCATATTTGGCGGCAAAGTAATCCTGAAAGGCATCGGTGAAGGCGCGAAGCTGCGCATTGCTGGCTGATCGCGCGGGCGGCCCAAGGACCGAACGTGCGATGGTCGGCACGTCGGCGTAGGTCTGAAAAATTCGCTCGAACTCCCGCAGCATGGCGCCCTCGGATTGGCCCGACGCGATCACACGGTTCACCTCGGCCACCGCCGCATCAACCAACGCTTGGGCTTGGCTCGCGTTCAACGCCTGCGCCTGTCTCGGCAGAAACGGAAGCGTCGTCCCGGCGAGGGCGGTGGAGAGAAAGGCGCGGCGGCGGAATTTGAGCAGGTTATTGGGCATAGGGATCAAAATACGGGTCCGAGTAGGGGTCATAATAGGGATCGGCTGCAACGGCCGCGGCCGCGGCAGCAGGGTCATCCCCGGCGTAAGGGTCTTCGTAGACGATCGCATCGCCGCCCAGTTCGAACCGTCGCTGCTGCAAGTAGAGCGAGCGGAGTTGAGCGTAGCTATCGGCAGACTCGTAGAGGATCGAGTCGATGGTGCCGCCGAATTCGTAGCGGCTGTCGAGACCCGAGGCGACAGAGGTCGCCGTCAGGTAGTAGCTTTCTGGCGTGTCCACATGGTGGCGCAGCGGGTTCATGGCGAAGTCCACAACCATGCCAACCGTGTCGCGCGTCGTGGACGGGCCAAGCACGGGGTGCACGATGTAATCACCTTCTCCAAATCCATAGATATGCAGGGTTTCACCGAAATCAGTGGACTCGGCGGGTACGCCAAGCTCAGACGCAACATCGAACAGGCCGGCCAAACCAAGTGTCGAATTGATGGCAAACCGCAGGGTGTTCTGTGCGGCATCGCCAATGCGAAGTTGCAGCAGATTGTTAATCACATAGCCGGGCTGGTTCAGGTTCGACGCGAAGTTTGAGACGCCGTCGCGCACAGGTTCAGGCACGGACGTGCCGTAGGCGTCAGAGGTCGGCCCCAGAACCGCTTGATCCAACGACAGATTGAATTCGTGTGCGGCGCGATTGCGCGCCTCGTATTGGTCTTCGACCTGATCGCCGGGGGGCAAGGTTGCCGGGCCACAAGCGGTGACCAGAAGGGTCAGCGCAACGATACCGACTGTGCTTGCCGAATGGATTGAAATCCGATTGCGCACAATATCCCCCAATGCGGCGTGGTCCCGACTGCAAAGTTCGGAAACGGAAGCGTGTAATTATGGATATAGGGCAAGGTCGCGGGGCACGACACCTGAATTGTCGTTTCAAATGACAAGACCGTGTGATTTGGGCGGATATCGTCTTATGCCACGCCCCTCTGGGGCTTCGGACGCCTCTTTCCCTTGGCGATAGTGCACCTTACGGTTCGCGCCGAATCCAAGGTTCAAGGGAGGCTCGATATGAGCGGAAATTTCGAAGCGCGTCTGGCGGAACTCGGCGTCACGTTGGGTGAGGCCACGGCGCCCGCCGCAAACTATGTGCCGTTCGTTCAGGTGGGCGAAACGCTGTATGTCTCTGGCCAGATCAGCATGGAAAACGGTGAGATGATCACTGGAACAGTTGGTGCGGATCTCAGCGTAGAGCAGGGAGCCGCAGCAGCGCGGGTGTGCGGCATCAACCTGCTGGCCCAAGTCAAAGCGGCCTGTGGTGGCGATCTGGACCGCCTGGTGCGGGTCGTGAAGCTGACGGGCTTTGTGAACTCCACCCACGATTTCGGCCAGCAACCGGCGGTGATCAATGGCTGCTCCGATTTCCTTGTGGAGGCGTTGGGTGATGCCGGCCGTCATGCCCGCTCTGCTGTCAGTGCAGGTGCCTTGCCGTTCAACGTCGCGGTTGAAATCGAAGGCATCTTCCAGATCAAACCATGACACTCGATCCCGCGTTTTTGACAATCCCGCTGGCCCATCGCGGGCTGCACGACCGTGCGAATGGTGTGATCGAGAATTCGATGGGCGCCGTGAAGGCCGCCATCGCGGCGGGCTACGGGATCGAGATTGATGTTCAGCTTGCCTCCGACAATGCCGCGATGGTGTTCCATGACGACCGGCTGGACCGCCTGACGGGCGAAAGCGGGCCGATCCGTGGCTGGGCGTCCCGCGATCTGAGCAAATTGCGGCTGACCGGGTCCGACGAATGCGTGCCGACCTTGCCAGAGGTTTTGGATGTGGTTGCGGGGCAGGTCCCGCTGTTGATCGAGCTGAAGGACCAATCCGGTGGCACTGGCGTCGCAGCCGATGATCTGGAACGCGCCGTCGCGCGCGCGCTGGAGGGGTATCCCGGCCCTGTCGCCGTGATGTCGTTCAACCCGCATATGGTGGCCAATCTCGCCAAGCGCGCGCCGCAGGTGGTGCGCGGGATCACGACCGACGGCTATGCCGAAAAGGAATGGCCGGATCTGTCGCCCGATACGCTGCATCAATTGCGCGAGATTGCGGCCTTTGATCTGGTTGGCGCCAGCTTCATCAGCCACGATTGCCATGACCTCAATGCCCCGCGTGTTCTGGATCTGAAGGCCAAGGGCGTGCCCATCTTGTGCTGGACCGTGAAATCGCCCGCGGATGAGGCAATGGTCCGAAAGGTTGCCGACAACATCACGTTCGAGGGGTATGCCGCACCGTTTCCGCGCTGATCCGTTGACCAGCGCCCGTGCGAACCCATCTTTGGGATAAGCCAGATATGGAGTGGCCTGTTGGACGGCGACACCCCCATCACGATTGACCTGCTCAGCAGCCTCTCGCAAATCGATGCGGCGGAGTGGGATTCCTGCGCTTGTCCGGAAGTGGGACGCCCGCTTGATCCCTTCACGGCCTATCGGTTCCTTGACGCGCTGGAACAATCAGGCAGCGTCGGGCCCGGCAGCGGTTGGCAACCGCGCTACCTTGTCGCTCGACACGAAGATCAGGCGATTGCCTGCGCGCCGATGTACGCCAAGGGCCATTCCCAGGGTGAATATATCTTCGACCACAATTGGGCCCATGCCTATGAGAATGCAGGCGGTGAATATTACCCGAAGCTGCAGATCGCGGCCCCATTCACACCTGCGACTGGGCGGCGGTTCCTGACCCGCCCGGGATGGGAGGCGGTCGGGATCTCCGCCCTGATCCAGGGCGCCGTGCAGATCGCGGCTGATAATGATTTATCGTCTCTCCACGTCACCTTCTGTACCGAGGATGAGGCGATTGCCGGTGAAAAGATCGGTCTGATGCGGCGCTGGTCCCAGCAATTCCACTGGTTCAACAACAACTATGCCAGCTTTGACGATTTCCTCGGCTCGCTTTCCAGCCGCAAACGCAAGAACATCCGCAAGGAACGGGCGCGGGCGCAGGATTTCGGGGGTGAGATCGTCTCGCTTACGGGCGACGCCATCCAGCCCGCGCATTGGGATGCGTTCTGGCGGTTCTACCAGGACACCGGCGCGCGCAAATGGGGCCAGCCCTACCTGACACGCGACTTCTTCGATCGCGCCCATGCCACGATGGCTGATGACATGCTTCTGTGCCTCGCCATCCGGGAGGGCCAACCTGTCGCTGGCGCGCTCAACTTCATCGGGGCCGAGACACTCTATGGCCGTTACTGGGGCTGTGTCGAAGATCACCCCTGTCTGCACTTCGAGCTGTGCTACTATCAGGCCATAGACTATGCGATTGCCCATGGCTTGAAGCGGGTCGAAGCAGGCGCACAGGGAACCCATAAGCTTGCCAGGGGTTATATGCCCGTCACCACGCACTCACTTCATTGGGTGCGAGATGCGGGATTCGCTGAAGCGATCGGCAAATATCTTGAGGCCGAACGTGCAGCAGTGGACGAAGAAATCGAGGTTCTGACAGGCTACGGCCCGTTCAGAAAAGCAAATGTGGAGGAGCCGGAATGACGGCGGAGAACCTGCAAGGCGCAGATCGTGATGCGGCATTGGCCGAGGTCACTGGGCGTGGCTGGAGCCACGATACAGCCCGTGATGCGATCTCGAAGACCTTCTCCTTCACGGATTTCTCGGAAGCCTTTGGCTGGATGACCCGCGTTGCGATGGTGGCGGAACAGATAAACCACCACCCGGAATGGTCGAACGTCTACAAGACGGTCGAGGTCACGCTGACAACACACGATGTCGGCGGACTTTCCACACTCGATATCGCCATGGCATCCAAGATGGATCGCATGGCGGGCTGACCTCCGGGGCCACAATAAGGGCCCGACATGGACTTTGAAAGTATCCTGAACACCGAAATCGCCGCCGGTACGACCGTCGGCGATGTCTTCACGATTGAATTCCTGGCGAGCATCCTCGGCAGCGTCGTCGCCGCCATCCTAATCCTCGTGGCCGCGATCCTGTTTGCGGGTTGGGTCAAGAAACGCATCCGCAAGATCGGCGAAAACCATGTGCACCTCGACAACACGCTGTTCGCCTTCCTCGGCAATATCGCGCGTTACGTCATCATGGCGTTTGCGCTGCTGTTCATCCTGAACACCTTTGGGGTGCAGACCACTTCGATCATCGCGGCCCTCGGTGCGGCGGGTGTTGCCATCGGCCTTGCGCTTCAGGGTACGCTTTCAAACGTGGCGGCTGGGATCATGATCATCCTCTTCCGCCCCATCAAAATTGGCGATTTCGTCGAAGTGGGCGATGAGACGGGTACGGTCAAGAACATCTCGCTCAACATGACCGAACTGGCCAGTAACGGTAACGTACAGGTGTTCGTTCCGAATTCCGATGTCTGGGGGAACGAAATCAAGAACTATTCGGGCTACGACACCCGCCGCGCCGAATGGACCTTTGGCGTGGGCTACGGCGTTAACCTGGCCGAGGCCGAGCGGATCATCCGCGAAGTATTGTCCAACGATGGGCGCACCCATGCGGAGCCCGCGCCATGGGTGCAAGTGAACAACTGGAACGATTCATCGGTAGATTTCCTCGTCCGCGCCTGGGTCGACCAGCCGCAATACTGGGATTATCAGGCCGATATCAAACGCAAGCTGAAAGAGGCATTTGACGAGAAGGGTATCGATATTCCGTTCCCCACACGAACCGTCATCCACGACAATGCGCCAATCCGGTTGGCGGCGAGCCCGCAAGAGGTTGCCGCCGAATAAAGGAAAGCCCCGGAGGTTGCTCCGGGGCTTTTTTTATTTGCAGGGGAATGTCAGCACAGACCTCAGATCTGGTCCAACAGCGTCTCGCCCGCCGAAACCTCGCAAACGCCCGGGCCTTCTTCGACATTCACGACCTTCACGACGCCGTCCTCGGTATACATCGCATAGCGGCGTGAGCGGTCGTAAAAGCCCACCGGCTCCGCCGTCCAATTCATGCCGATGGCCTTGGTGAACGCAGCAGACGCATCGCCGAGCATCGTAATCCCCGCGTCTTTTGCGCCCGTGCTATCACCCCAGGCGTCCATCACGAATGGGTCGTTCACTGACACGCAGATGATCTCATCTACGCCTTTGGCGTCGAAACCATCTTTGGTGCGCATGAACGACGGCACATGGGCTGAGGTGCAGGTGCCGGTATACGCGCCGGGCAGCCCGAAGATCACAACTTTGCGGCCTTTGGTCAGGCTGTCCATTTCAACCTGCTCAGGGCCTTCGGCGCCGATGCGAAGGACGGTGGCATTGGGCAGTGTATCGCCTGCGGAAATGGACATGGGGGTCTCTCCTGCTTGTCGAGTTCGTTGTTGCGCATATAGGGTCCGCTCGAAGCACGCCAACAGGAAAGCACCATGGATCGGATAATCGTTGTCGGGGCAGGGCAGGCCGGGGCTGCCTGTGTTGCGAAATTGCGGGCCGAGGGATTTGAGGGCGCAATCACCCTGATTGGCGATGAGCCCGCGCCCCCCTATCAACGTCCGCCACTTTCCAAGGCCTACCTGCTGGGTGACATGGAGTTGGAGCGGCTCTACCTCCGCCCGCTCGAATGGTATGCTGAAAACACAATTGATTTGCGGATGGGCCAACCGGTTGAGGCCGTCGATGCCTCTGCCAAGACGGTCACCGTTGGCGGCGAGGCTCTGCCCTACGACGCGCTTGTCTTCGCCACCGGATCCACGCCTCGCCATCTTCCGGCCGAGATCGGTGGCAACCTGCGTGGCGTCCACGTTGTACGCACCTTGGCGGATGTCGATGCAATGGAACCCCAAGTGCGCGAGGATGGCCGGGCCCTGATCGTTGGCGGCGGTTATATCGGGCTGGAGGCGGCGGCAGTGGCGCGCAAACGCGGCATGGACGTGACCGTGATTGAGGCCGCCCCTCGCATTCTTGGCCGCGTTGCCTGTGCTGAGACGGCGGATTATTTTCGCGACCTACACGAAAGCCATGGCGTGACCATCAAGGAAGGCGTCGGGCTGGAATGTCTTGATGCCGCCGACCGCAGGGTTGTCGGTGCGATGCTTAACAACGGCGAAGAGCATCCCTATGATCTGGTGGTCGCCGGGATTGGTGTGACGCCAAATGACGCTTTGGCGGCAATGGCTGGCGTAACGCTGGAAAACGGCATCGCAACAGACGCGCGCGGGCGCACCTCGGACCCGTCCATCTGGGCGGCTGGGGATTGTGCGTCCTTGCCGTTCCGGGGCGAACGCATCCGGCTGGAATCTGTCCAGAATGCGATTGATCAGGCAGAAGCTGTCGCGAAAAACATTCTCGGCGCAGGCGAGGATTATGAGCCCAAGCCGTGGTTCTGGTCGGACCAGTACGACGTCAAACTACAGATCGCGGGTCTGAACCTTGGCTATGACCGCGTGGCCGTCCGCGACGGCGGTAAGGCGCGCTCGCATTGGTATTACAAGGGTGATGATTTGCTGGCCGTTGATGCGATGAATGACCCGCGTGGCTACATGATCGGCAAGCGCCTGATCGAGGCTGGGAAGTCCCCTGCGCCCGCGGTGGTCGCGGACCCGGAAAGTGATCTGAAGGCACTTCTCAAGGCATGAGGCCAAGGACATGAGGATCGTCGGCGGCCGTCTGCGCGGCAAAAAGCTGGCCGATGTGGGTGCAGGCGATGCAGCCGCGCATCTGCGTCCCACCACGGACCGCGTGCGCGAAAGCCTGTTCAACCTTCTGACAAACGGTCGCAACGGTGATTTGGTCACCGGAACCCGCGTGCTCGACCTTTTCGCAGGCACCGGCGCACTCGGTCTGGAGGCGCTCAGCCGCGGCGCAATCCACGCCACCTTCGTCGACAATGGCACTGCAGCCCGCGCGCTCCTGCGCGAAAACATCGCCGCTTGCTCCGTCCAAGGCATCACCAAGGTCTTCCGCAAGGATGTGCGCCAGATTGGCCCTGCGCAAAAAGCCTGCGGCCTGATTTTTCTCGACCCGCCCTATGGTCAGGCCCTCGGTGAAGAGGTGCTCCCGATCCTCGCCAACGAAGGCTGGCTCGCCTCCGGCGCCACGGTCGTTTGGGAGGAGGACGCCGCCCCCATCGTCCCCGCCCCCTTCGAGACCCTCGACCAACGCAAATACGGCAATACAACCATCACCCTCCTGAGGTTCCCATGACACCCGATCTTGTCATCTTCGATTGCGACGGCGTGCTCGTGGACAGCGAACCTTTGACCAATGCTGTCATGGCCGAAGACCTGACGGAACGCGGCCTTCCCTTGACCGCCGAAGAAGCGATGACGCATTTCATCGGCGGCACCATCCCCGGCGTGGCCGTAAAGGCGCGCGATATGGGGGCGGATATTCCCGACGATTGGGTAGAGCAGATCTACACCAAAATGTACGCGCGCCTGCGCGAAGGCGTTGATCCGATCCCCGGTGTCATTGCCGTGCTTGACACGCTTGATGCGGCGGGCCTGCCCTATTGCGTGGCGTCCAACGGGTCAGACGAAAAGATGGAGATCACCCTCGGCGCCACTGGCATGACCTCCCGGATGAAAGGGCGATTGTTTTCGGCCCATGCGCTTGGCGTCTCCAAACCCGACCCCGACCTGTTCGAAATCGCCGCCCGCGACATGGGCGTCACCCCGGACCGCGCCGTCGTTATAGAAGACAGCGCCACCGGCGCGTTGGCAGCCAAACGCGCAGGCATGGCCTGCTTTGGCTATGCGCCCGAGGACGGCGAAGGCCTCGCCCAACACGGCGCGACGATCTTCCGCGACATGCACGACCTGCCTGCGCTTCTCGGTCTGAAGTAATCCACAGAAACCGCATGTTGTGGGTCTTGTTTACCGAATCTCAATATGGGACGTTCACTCAATAACGAGCATTCGAACCAAACTTTAAGCAGGCTGCCCTCCACCCATGCTGGTCGCGCATCCCGACGCCTCTGCAATCCTGAAGTCGACTTTTGGCTTCGACGACTTTCGGCCTGGCCAGGCCGAGATCGTGGAGGCTGTCGCGTCAGGCAAAAACGTGCTCGCTATCATGCCAACTGGCGGCGGCAAAAGCCTGTGCTTTCAGCTGCCTGCGCTGATGCGCGACGGGGTTACTGTTGTCATCTCGCCCCTCATCGCACTGATGCGCGATCAGGTCCGCGGCCTGCGCGAGGCAGGGGTTGAGGCAGGCGCTCTAACCTCCGGCAATACGCCCGAGGAAACGGATGCCGTCTGGGAAGGCCTGCAAAACGGTACCCTGAAACTCCTCTACATCGCGCCCGAACGCCTTGCCTCAGGCGGCACCGAACGGATGCTCAGTCGCGCCGGTGTCAGCCTGATCGCCGTGGATGAGGCCCATTGTGTCAGCCAATGGGGCCATGATTTCCGCCCCGACTACCTGCGCATCGGGGCGCTGCGCCGCGCGCTCAATGTGCCCATCGCCGCCTTCACCGCCACCGCCGACGCTGAAACCCGCACCGAGATCTGCCACCGCCTGTTCGACGATAACGAGCCCGAGATCTTCCTGCGCGGCTTTGACCGCCCAAACCTCGCTCTGGCCTTTGAGGTCAAAAACCAACCCCGCCAACAAATCCTCTCCTTCGCCGCCGCCCGTAAAGGCCAATCCGGCATCGTCTACACCGGTACCCGCGCCAAGACAGAGACACTGGCACAGGGCCTGCGCGAGGCCGGGCACAATGCTTGTCACTACCATGCCGGTATGGATGTCGATGATCGCCGCGTCGTTGAACAGCGCTTCAACACGGAAGATGGCTTGATCGTCTGCGCCACGGTGGCCTTCGGGATGGGCGTCGACAAACCCGACATCCGCTGGGTCGCCCATGCCGACCTGCCGAAAAGCATTGAAAGTTACTATCAGGAAATCGGCCGCGCGGGCCGGGATGGGTCACCTGCCGATACACTCACGCTCTACGGCCCCGATGATATTCGCTTTCGCCGCCAACAGATCGACGAAGGCCTGGCCCCCCCCGAACGGAAAGAAGCCGACCATGCCCGCCTGAACGCACTGCTGGGTCTGGCTGAGGCGCAGGGATGTCGCCGTCAGGTTTTGCTTGGCTATTTTGGCGAACAGGCCGACGGCTGCGGCAATTGCGATCTCTGCGAAAAGCCACCTGAGCTGTTCGATGCCTCTGTCGCCGTGCAAAAGGCGCTGTCAGCCATGCTGCGCACAGGTGAATTTTTCGGGGCAGGTCATCTGATCGATGTGCTGCTTGGCGCGGACAACGACAAGATCCGTCAACGCGGTCATGATCGGCTGTCCGTCTACGGTGTTGGAACCGAATTCGACAAACGCCAATGGCAGGCTGTCTTCCGGCAGATGATGGGTCGCGATTTGATCCGCCCGGATCCGGGCCGCCACGGTGCCTTCCGCATGACCGATGCCGCTCGGCCAATCCTGCGGGGTGAGGCCTCGATCACGCTGCGCAAAGACACCATTACCAAGGCCCCCCGCCGGCCCGCCGTGAAGATGCTGGTCAGCGAAGAAGACGCACCTCTGATGTCGGCCCTCAAGGCCAGGCGCCGCGCATTGGCCGAGGATGCGCGCGTGCCGGCCTATGTGATCTTCACCGACAAGACACTGATCGAAATGGCCGAAACCAAACCCACCAGCCTCGACGCCATGGCGCGCATCTCGGGCGTCGGCGCGACCAAACTGGAGCGTTACGGCGCGGCCTTCCTTGAGGTCATTACCGGCGACGCGCCAGAGCCCGTCCACCCCGCCCGCCGTGCGCTGGCAGGCCGTGACGCGGGCGATGTCTTCGACCGCCTGATGGAAGCCAGTCAGGAGCTGATGCGCGGCGATGACGGGACCGGAAAATACCTCTCTGTCACCCATTCGACATTGCGGAAAATCGCAGAACGTAAGCCCGACAGCCTGGAGGCGCTGGCCCGTATCAACGGCATGTCCGACCAAAAGGCCGACCGCTTTGGCGAAGCCTTCCTCGATGTGTTGAGAGAAGCTGGATAACAGCGCGCTGCCGCTTACATCCAACCAAAAGGAGGACCGCCCATGCTGACCGTAATCTCGCCCGCCAAACGCCTCGATTGGGCGGAGCGCACGACCCACATGACGGCGCCCGATTTCGCGGATGACGCGGTGAAACTGGCGCGCGTGGCCAAGCGACTTAGCCAAAAGGACCTATCGAAGCTGATGGATATCAGCCCCGACCTCGCCAAGTTAAACGCGGGCCGCTTCAAGGCGTTCGAGGATGCGCCCGAAGGCGAACGTCCGGCGGCGCTGGCGTTTGCCGGAGACACCTATATGGGGTTGGAAGCCGCCAGCCTCGACGACGACACGATGGCCTATGCGCAGGACCATCTGCGCATTCTCTCAGGGCTCTACGGTCTCCTGCGCCCCCTCGATGCGATCCGACCCTATCGTCTGGAAATGGGCAGCCGATTGAAGACCCGCAAAGGCGCAAACCTCTACGCCTATTGGGGGCCGCGTATCGCCGAGGCTTTGAACGAACAGGCGAAAGGCGTCGGCACGGATACCCTCGTGAACTGTGCCTCGGTCGAGTATTTCTCCGCCGTCGATGAAAAGGCCCTCGACCTGCAAATCATCACCCCACAATTCTTTGAAGACAAACCAGCCGGACCCAAAATCGTCAGCTTCTTCGCCAAGAAGGCGCGCGGCGCCATGGCCCGGTTTATCGTTGAGCACCGCCTGACATCACCGGATCAAATCCTCGATTTTGACACCGGCGGTTATGAACACGCCCCCGACCTCAGCACACCGGGCAAGCCGGCCTTCTTCCGCACCGAGGAACGGGCACAAGCCGCAGCCGCCTAAGGCCACCCTGCCTTCCTTGTTTCAAAAATACCTCGGGGGAGTCCGAAGGACGGGGCAGAGCCCCCCATTTCGGATTGAGAAATGGTAAACGGCATTCTGATAAATTATTTAAAACAGTAGGTTAAGCCTACCTATCACGCGTGATAAGCAGTGAGAACAGCCGCGGGGCCTACGATCTCAGTGATCCGGCTTCGATGCCTCGAACTTGGCGGCCTGATCCGCACTCGCCTCGGTCTGATACTTCGCTTTCCACTCCGCATATGGCATCCCGTAGACGATCTCCCGCGCAGTTTCCTTGTCCATCTCCAAACCCCGCGCGGCCGCCTCTTCAGCATACCAACGGCTCAGGCAATTCCTGCAAAACCCCGCCAGGTTCATCATGTCGATGTTCTGGACGTCCTTGCGCTCATCAAGATGGGCCAAAAGCCTCCGAAACGCGGCGGCTTCCAGTTCCGTTTGGGTTGGGTCAGACATGGTCCCTCCTCTGGTTCAGGTCATAAATCGGTGTGCGCCAGCGTGTCTTCAAGCACCCGCGCCAGCCGTTTACCCCAGGCTTGCTGCTGTTCAGGTGTCTCGATCAGGTCATTGCGGACCTCGATCAACACATGTTTCCGCCCGGCCTGCACCCCATGGCGGTCCATGGCGTCCCCTGGCAAGTGCCCGGAATAGGGTTCGTTGTCGCCCACACACAGATCACCTTCCACGATCAGCCGGTCGATGAGCGGCGTCGCAAGGCGGCGGTCCTCGGCATAGAGCACTCCCACATGCCATGGCCGTTTCGGGCGCCCCAGAAATTGGGGGGTAAAGCTATGAATGGACACGATCAACGGATTGTCCCGGGCGGCCAACACCTCGGCCACGGTGCGATGGTAGGGCCTGTGGAACAACTCCAGCCGCCGCTCAATCTCGTCCGCGGTCGCACCGCGATTGGCCGGGATGATGGACCCGTCGTAGACCTGCATCAAAAGGGTCGGATCGTCCTCTCCTCGGTTGGGATCGATCACCAGCCGCGAAAAGGTCGAGGCGATCACGGGTGCACACAGCGCCTCTCCAATGGCCTGCGCCACACCCAAGGCGCCCACATCATAGGCGATGTGACGTTCCATATCGGATGCGGAAAGCCCTAGATCCCCATCACACACCTCGGGCGGCACGGCGTTGCTGGCGTGATCACACGTCACGACCCAGCGCCCGGCCCGGTCCCCTCCGGTCAAAGTAAAGGCCTTCGCCATGTCGCTTGTCATGCCTCTGTCGCAAAGGAGTGCTTCACGACTGCGTATTTCGACGCACCGCCAAAGACCAGCCGCTCAGCGGTTGTTCTGGGAGATGTTTTGCGTCAATAGAGGCGCGACTGTTGAATGATAGCGCCAACATGCCTGTTTTCAGGCAGATGTACGGGACCCGGGGGAAGACTTCCATGAAACGCGACCGCAATGTCAAAATCGTCGCCACACTTGGGCCGGCGTCCAACGATTACGAGATGATCCGCGCCTTGCACGAGGCCGGCGCAGATGTTTTCCGTCTGAATATGTCCCATGGCGACCATGAAGAGATTGCCGCGCGCCATGCTATCATTCGCCAGATCGAAGTCGATCTTGGCCGTCCGATTGCCATTCTGGCCGACCTGCAAGGGCCGAAATTGCGATGCGGCGTTTTCGCGAACGACGAAGGCCACGATCTGGAAGATGGTGGGTCGTTCCGGTTCGATCTGGATGATGCGCCGGGTGACGAGACGCGCGTTCAGCTTCCTCACAAGGAAATCTTCGATGCGCTGAAACCCGGCGCGACGCTTCTGGTGAATGACGGAAAGATCCGCGTGAAGGTCCTGGAATGCGGCAAGGACTATGCCAATTGCGAAGTACTGGCCGGTGGCCGCATTTCCAACCGCAAGGGTGTCAACGTTCCTGACGTTGTCCTGCCGCTTGCCGCGCTGTCCGAGAAAGATCGCAAGGATCTGGAATTCGTTTGTGAGTTGGGGGTCGACTGGCTGGCGCTTTCGTTCGTCCAGCGGCCCGACGACGTTGAAGAGGCACGCGGGCTTGCGAAGGGCCGCGCGGCGATCCTGTCGAAAATCGAAAAGCCCGCTGCGGTCGAAAACTTTGATGCAATCCTCAAGGCATCGGACGGGATCATGGTCGCGCGGGGCGATCTTGGCGTGGAATGCCCTGTGCAGGCTGTCCCCCCGATCCAGAAACGCCTTGTGCGCAAGTGCCGCAATGCTGCCAAGCCCGTGATCGTTGCGACCCAAATGCTTGAAAGCATGATCGAGTCGCCGATGCCGACCCGGGCCGAGGTTTCAGACGTTGCGGCCGCGATCTACGAAGGTGCCGACGCTGTGATGTTGAGCGCGGAATCCGCCGCTGGCGACTATCCGATCGAAGCGGTGACCACGATGAACAACGTGGCCAAGGAAGTCGAAAACGACCCAACCTATCGCAACATCATCGAGGCCTCGCGCGGTGGCGACAAGGAGACCGTCGCTGACGCAATCGTGTCGGCCGCGCGTGAGATTGCTGAGACGACCAACATCAAGTTGATCTGCTGTTTCTCGGAAAGTGGTTCCACCGCCGCGTTGACGGCGCGCGAACGGCCCAACGTGCCTATCCTTGCGCTGACGAGCCGCCAGGCCACGGCCCGGCGCATGTGTCTGACCTGGGGTTGCCATTGCGTGAAGGTGGGAACCGTTGGGCGCTTCAAGGAAGCGGTCATCAACGCGGTCCGCGCCGCAACCGAGGAAAAGCTCGCAGACCAGTCGGACCTGATCGTCGTAACTGCCGGTGTGCCCTTCGGCCAGTCGGGATCGACGAACATCCTGCGTATCGCACCCTGTGATGAACGGCTTATCTACGCGTCCGAGCTGGAATAGGCTTGGCTGTTACGCCAGACATCCTTCTGGTGATCGCCACCATTGTGGCGGTCTTCTCCTTCTCGTCGATCATCGGGGCCTGGACGGTCAAACGGTGGCCTTGGCTGGCCATGATCTCGTTCACGATCGCGGCGGGTTTGTTAGCCTATCTGCATTTTGAGCTGACAGATGGCCTCACCCCGTTGGACATTCCAAATGCGTTCATATCGGTGGCCGCGCGCCTCGTGAATTGAAGCGAGGCACGCCGCCTGCTTACGGCTGCCTGTGCGCGTTAGATGACCCGCAGGATTAACCAGGCCACGCCCGCATAGGGTAGCAATCCCAACAGGATCACCACACCGTCCCTGGCCAGCATTCCAAGGGCCAGAATGGCCACTCCAATGCCAGCGACCGAGGAGGAGAACGGCACAAACTCCAGGAACGGCATCAGCAGCCCTGAAAGCAGGCAGATGAGTTGCGGAATGAAGATGAGGGGCCGCTGTGACAGCAGCCGAAGGCGTTTTGCCGTGCGTGCGTCAAGCCAGGCAGCCGCCGGGCGAATGCGGGAGAAGGCAGCGCGCAGCTTCTGGCCACTGATCTGGCGCGACAGGATGAAATCTGGAAGCCAGAGGTGTCGGCGTCGAGCCAGCATTTGCGCGGACACAATCGCGATGAAGATGCCCATCAGGGAAGAGAAGAGGGGAATGCCGCTTAGCGGTGTGGCCACTGCGATGGCGGGCAACAACAATACTGGCGTAAAGCTTGCCCGCCCGAAGGATTGCAGGATCGCGCGAATGTCCGTGGTTTCGGCAACAGCCGCCTGAAGCACCCGGTCAATGATCTCGGGCAGGGATGCGGGCGGGGCCTCGGCATCGGATGATGTGGTCTCTTCCATTGCGCTCCGCACCTATGTGGCCACACCGTATTCATCAAGAACCTTTGCCCTTTGCAGACTCCTCTTGTCAGACGGCGGGATTGGCTTTATGCGGCAGCTTCCGAACGGTGCATCCGGCCTAAAACGGCATGCCGCGACGCGCCCGAACCACTCGTAAGACTTGAGGAGTTGGAAATGCCGAAGATGAAGACAAAGTCGAGCGCCAAGAAGCGCTTCAAAGTGACGGGCACCGGTAAGGTGCTGGCCGGTCAGGCCGGTAAGCGGCACGGGATGATCAAGCGGACGAACAAGTTTCTCCGCAATGCTCGGGGAACAAGCGAATTGTCCGCCCCCGACACGAAGATCGCCAAATCCTATATGCCCTACGACCGCTAAGGAGATCCGGATATGTCCCGTACCAAAGGTGGAACCGTCACTCATCGCCGTCACAAGAAGGTTCTTGACGCGGCCAAAGGTTATTATGGCGCCCGTAGCCGGAACTTCCGTACCGCTACGCAGGCTGTCGACAAGGCGAACCAGTACGCCACGCGCGACCGCAAGGCCCGCAAGCGTCAGTTCCGTGCCCTGTGGATCCAGCGCATCAACGCAGCTGTCCGCGCCCATGACGAAGCGCTGACGTACAGCCGCTTCATCAACGGTCTTGCGAAAGCCGGGATCGAGGTGGACCGTAAGGTTCTCGCCGATCTTGCCGTGCATGAGCCCGAAGCGTTCGGTGCCATTGTCGATCAGGCAAAAGCTGCGCTCTAAGCGACGCGCCTTTTGAAACGAAAACCCCCGCCGAGCGTCATGCCTGGCGGGGGTTTTCTTTTGCGGATGCGCCGCGGATCAGGCGATTGCGCGGCTCAGTGTATGGGGGTGTGGCTCGATAGAGGTCGTCTCGGCCTCTTCCGTCCCGCTTGAACGCTCAAAATCATCGTAGCCGCCAACATGCTGGATATAGGCCTCGGCCTGTTGCTCCAGTGGCATTTCGGGCGCAGGCGCGACCTCGACCGTAGCAGGGGCTGCTGCCATGCTGACCGGGGCTGCGGGCTGCGCTTCGAACAAGGCCGTCTCATAGCGTTGCAGGCTGTCGCGCGCGCGGCCAAGATCGGCTTTCAAGACGTCTGCTTCCGCAACGAGACGGTCGATATCCTTTTGCGCCTGCTTGGTGTCGCGGTTCGCCCGGGCCAAACGCGCCTGATAGGCCAGAACCCGGTTTGCAATGGTTGCGGTGAAATGGGCGCGGGCCAGAAGGTAGCCGCCGACACCTGCCGATGCGATCAGCACAAGGACAAGGGTGAGGTTTAGAAGAAGTGACATGACCTATAGTCCTTTGTTACTGGCGCGCTGGCACGACCGCGAATTCCACGCGGCGGCTCAGGGCTTCGGCTTGCTCGGCGGGCGCATCACTCAGAAGCTGACGCGACCCGTAGCCGACGGGTTCATAAATCGTTGTGTCATGACCAGCCGCCTCGATGGCCTCGATGATGGCCTCGGCACGTTCCCACGACAGCAACAGGTTTTGCGTTTCATCCCCGGTGGCATCTGCATGGCCGCGCACCAGGATCCGCAGGCCCGAGCAGCTTGCGACGCCCTCGGCGAACGAGAAGGCGGCATCCAGATCCTCAGGCGCTGCGTCGGTTGAGCTGGCCGAGAAGCGGACAGACAGGCGGTCGGCTGCGGCTGCGAGATTTTCGCGACAAACCTCCGCCTGGGCTTCGGTCAGGGCCGGGCGGTTGGCGCGCCGTTCTTCCCGACCTGTGGCCGCGTCGATGGAGAGGGAGGTGAAGATTTGCTCTTCCGGCTCTTCCGGCGCGGCGTCAGCACCCACTTCGGCGAGGTCCAGGACAGCCTCCAGCGCGACAGGGCGCGCGATGGGGACGACGCTTGCTGTGTCTGTATCGGCACCGGTCATATCAATCACCGTCGGCGGCATCGGTGCCTCCGGCACGGCTGCGACAGGAACGACTGCGGGCTGCACAGGGGCCACGGGCGTGCGCGCCACTGTGGTTTGCCCGGTGGCCAGGAAACCACCAGCGATCCCGGAAAGGGTGAACAACCCTGCCGCCGCAAGGACGGAAGGCGTCGCCACCAGCTTGCGATAATGATCTGCGCGGCGTGCTGCATGTGCAAGGCGCTGCCCGGCCTCTTCCCGCGCTTGGTCGGCTTTGCGACGCTTGTTGAAGATCGCCATAACTCTACTCCGTATTGTGACCGCACGCCAAAAGGGGACGCATGCGGATCTGACCCGTTACGGACACACGTTGCTGATCTGATGATGTGGCGATCCCGTCGCATATACCGGCGACGGCTGCTGGCGCATATACCGCGCCAAACGGGTCGGATTCCGACCGTACTGAGACCAACTTACTCACGTGTTCCTGCCCAATGTTTGCCGGTGTTTTTTTGTCCGGCTTGGTTCCCAAATTGAGGCCAAGCCTAATTTCAGTCAACGATTTGACGCATTTACGGCGATCGCAGCAGTCACGCTGTTGCAGGAATGCCGCCGTTAACCTTTTTGCCAGGCCGTCCGGGATTACGTTTTGGTCAAGTTTTACAAGCGGAAGCCGGTTCTTTTGTAGGTCCTTGCGTCACGCGATCTGAAATATGTCCAAATGTGGCGAGAATGGGGCAGGTCCACTGCGCTGGCTTGCAATCCGGGGCCGCTCTGGTAGGGGACAAGCCGGAAATCTTCTGGATGGAGCGTGCAAAAATGGACGGCTTGGACGAGCTGCGCAAAAGCTGGCTGGACCGTATCGGCGGGGCCACGGATGAAGGCGCTTTGGAAGAATTCCGCGTGGCCGCGCTCGGCAAGAAGGGCGAGATCAGCCTGAAAATGCGCGAACTTGGGAAGATGTCACCTGAGGAGCGTCAGGTGGCCGGCCCCGCGCTGAACGCCCTCAAGGACGAGGTCAACGCTGCCATTGTCGCCAAGAAGGCGGGCCTTGCGGACGCGGCGCTCGACGAACGGCTGAAAGCCGAGTGGCTGGATGTCACGTTGCCCGCACGCCATCGCCGACAGGGCACGATCCATCCGGTTTCTCAGGTGATGGAAGAGGTTACGGCGATCTTCGCTGATATGGGTTTCTCGGTGGCCGAAGGTCCGCAGATCGAAACCGATTTCTATAACTTCGACGCACTCAACATCCCCGGTCACCACCCTGCGCGGGCCGAGATGGACACGTTCTACACGCACCGCAAAGAGGGCGATAACCGCCCGCCCCATGTGCTGCGCACCCATACGAGCCCCGTGCAGATCAGGCACATGGAGCAATACGGCGCCCCCTGCCGCATTATCGCGCCGGGCCGTGTCTACCGCGCCGACTACGACCAGACCCACACCCCGATGTTCCATCAGGTCGAAGGTCTGGTTCTGGGCGAAGATATCTCCATGGCGAACCTGAAATGGGTGTTGGAAGAGTTCTACTCCGCCTTCTTCGGTGTCGCCGTCAAAACCCGTTTCCGCGCCTCCCACTTCCCCTTCGTTGAACCGGGGGCAGAGGTCGATATCCAGTGCAGCTTCGAAGGCGGCACGGTCAAGATCGGCGAGGGCAACGATTGGCTGGAGATCCTTGGTTCCGGCATGGTCCACCCCAAAGTGCTGGAAGCGGGCAAGATCGACCCGTCCAAATACCAAGGCTTCGCGTTCGGGATGGGCATCGACCGCATCGCCATGCTGAAATACGGAATCCCTGACCTGCGCGACTTCTTCGCCAGCGACCTGCGGTGGCTGCGCCACTATGGCTTTGCGTCGCTGGAGGTCCCGACGGTGCACGCGGGGGTGTGAGGTACAATCTGGAGGTTGAACGGCAGCTTCTGCTTTCGATCAAAGAGGCGGGCACGCAGCGCTGGACCAATGCAGAACTGTACCCGGATCCCGACAAGATTGACGCCACTATTCGGCTTTACGAGGACGTGACGAAGCGTACGAATGACACCCTGTTTCACCTTGAGCAGATGTCGGAACGCGGCTTTATCCGGATCTGGAAGACCGATGCAGGAATGACGGCCCGGCTTCTCCGTGGCGGTCGCGACAGGCTGTCGTGGCACCGCGACAATACCCCTGTCCGACGGAACATACTGCGCATCCGGAAATGGGCGTCGACGAAGTTCAGGACCGTCGTTGTTCCCCTGATCGTTCTGGTCGTTGTCCCAATCGTTTCGATCATATTGTCGGTTGAGTTGATGCATTTTCTGGGATTTGACGGACGCCGCTGACAATGACCGAAGTTCGAAGCCCTCTTATTCTCGGTCGTTGACCCATCCGTGAATTGACACCGCCGAGCAGAGCGCAAGTGTGTGCGGTATGAAAACGCTCGTCGCTCTTGCTGCATTTCTCTTCGCCACGACCCAATCCTATGCCTGCACCGGCCAAACGCCGTGCCCCGTCGGCGACCGTTCCTATCACGTCCTCGAACCCGATGGCTGGAACGGTGAAACACCCCTCCCGGTCCTGCTCCATTTCCACGGCTGGCAACGCCAGGGCACGCTGATCGTCCAGCATGACCGTATTGCCGGCGCCACGGAACGCCGGGGCGTCCTCCTCGTGGCGCCTAACGGCAACAACGGCACATGGACGTTCCGCACGGCCAATTCGGTGGATATCCCGTTCGCCCGCGCCGTCCTCGACGACATCGCTGCGCGCTACCCTATCGACGCCGACAACATCTTCGTCTCGGGCTACAGCTATGGCGCGCGGATGGCGTGGCGGTTTGTGTGTGAAGACGGCGCAGATATCGCGGCCCTCCTCGCCATCTCTGGTGCGCTGCCGCAATCCACTGAATGCCCGACACATCCCCGAAACGCCCGGCAGGTCTATGGTTTTGACGATACGGTCCTGCGTTTCCCCTATGGGCCGAATGGTGAAACAGATCATCCCGTGGCCCTTTGGCGCAACACTATGGGCTGCGGCGAAGGTGAGGTCATCGGCGAATGGCAGCAACGCTCGTTCCTGACCCTGACCCGCACCGAATGGGATTGCGCAGAGGGGCGTGTGGCACTGGATACGCATCCCGGCGGGCATTTCATCCCCCATGGCTGGATCGCGCGGCAGTTGGACGAGTTGCTGGGGCTGCCCAACAGCTACCCCTGATGGCTTGTGTCTGAGGGCATTCTTTGCCATGTCCGGGGCCGATGAATTTGACACCTGGGGCCCATTATGAAGTTCACGCTGTCCTGGCTGAAAGATCACCTCGAAACCGAGGCGAGCCTTGATGAAATCCTTGAAGCCCTCACCGACCTTGGCCTTGAGGTGGAAGAGGTCGAGGACCGCGCGGCGCGGCTGAAGGATTTTACCATTGCCAAGGTCAAATCCGCTGAAAAGCACCCCGATGCCGACAAGCTGCGTGTGTGCCAAGTCGAAACCGATGACGGTGTGCAGCAGATCATCTGCGGCGCGCCCAATGCGCGCGAGGGGATCACTGTCGTCCTTGCCAAACCCGGCACGTATGTCCCGGGCATTGATACGACCATCGGCGTGGGCAAGATCCGCGGGATCGAGAGCTTTGGCATGATGGCCTCCGAACGGGAGTTGGAGCTTTCCGACGAACATGACGGCATCATCGAATTGCCCTCGGGCGAGGTCGGCGACCGCTTCGTCGATTGGCTGGCAGCAAATGATCCGGCGAAAGTCGATCCGGTCATCGAAATTGCAATCACACCCAACCGGCAGGATGCCCTGGGCGTGCGCGGCATTGCCCGCGATTTGGCGGCGCGCGGCCTGGGGACGTTGAAACTCCACGAGCCGTCAGAGGTGCCCGGCACGTATCCATGCCCGATCAATGTCACCATTGACGCCGACACGCTTGACGACGCGCCCCATTTCACGGGTCGTCTGATCCGGGGTGTCAAAAATGGCCCTAGTCCGCAATGGCTCCAGGACCGTCTCCGCGCCATCGGCCTGCGCCCGATCTCGGCGCTTGTGGACATCACCAACTTCTTCACGTTCGACCAGAACCGGCCCCTGCACGTGTTCGACGCGGACAAAGTGGCTGGCAACCTGCGTGTGCATCGTGCCGCAGGTGGTGAGACGATCACAGCGCTGGACGACAAGGACTACACCTTTGTCGCCGGGCAGGTTGTGATCTCGGACGACAATGGCCCGGAAAGCATCGCCGGTGTCATGGGTGGGGCCGAGACGGGCTGCACCGGGGAGACCGTAAACGTCTTCCTTGAAAGCGCCTGGTGGGAGCCTGTGCGCATCGCCTATACCGGCCGCGAATTGAAGATCAATTCCGATGCGCGGTACAGGTTCGAGCGCGGCGTTGACCCCGAATATACTCGCCCCGGGCTGGAGGCCGCGACGCAGATGGTTTTGGACCTGTGTGGCGGCGAGGCCTCCGAGGTTGTTGAGGCAGGCGCAGCCCCGCAGACCGCGCGCAGCTACACGCTTGATCCCAAGCGGGTTGAAAGTCTTGTGGGTATGGAGATTGCCCGCGACGAACAGGTACGCATCCTGACCGCGCTCGGCTTCAGTGCATCAGGCTCCGGTGACGCGCTGGAGGTCTGGGTGCCGTCCTGGCGGCGCGATGTGCAGGGTGAGGCGGATCTGGTGGAAGAGGTCGCGCGCGTGACCTCGTTGACCGGCCTCAAGCCGCAGCCACTGCCGCGTGCGCCTGGCGTCCCTGCGCCGGTTTTAACGCCCATGCAGCTACGCGAACGCGCGGCACGGCGGACGGCAGCGGCGCTCGGCTACAATGAATGCGTGACCTACAGCTTCATCGACAAAGCCTCAGCCGAATTGTTTGGCGGCGGCAGTGATGACGTGATGTTGGAGAATCCGATCAGCTCGGAATTGTCACATATGAGGCCCGCCGTTCTACCCGGCCTCTTGCAGGCGGCGGCGCGCAACCAGTCGCGCGGTATGATGGACATGGCCTTGTTCGAGGTTGGCTCGGCCTTCCATGGCGGCGAGCCGGGCGAACAGCATTTGGTAGTGAGCGGCCTTTTGATCGGCCAGACCGGCCCTCGCGACCCGCATGGTGCGCGGCGCGGAGTGGATGTCTTCGACGTCAAAGCGGATGCAGAGGCCATTCTGGCCGCCATTGGTGCGCCCGCAAAATCCCAGATTTTGCGCGGCGCGCGCGAGTGGTGGCATCCCGGTCGGCACGGGATGATCTGCCTTGGACCCAAGAAAGTGCTTGGCATCTTTGGCGAAGTACACCCGAAGATCCTTGACGCGATGGACGTCAAAGGCCCGGCGATGGCCTTCACCCTATTCCCCGAAGAGGTGCCCATGCCCCGGAAAACCTCGGCCAGCCGAGGGGCTGTGACGATGTCCGACCTCCAGGCGGTGGAGCGGGACTTTGCGTTCGTGGTGGGGGCAGAGGTGGCAGCGCTCGATCTGGTGAACGCGGCAGCGGGCGCCGACAAGGCCCTGATCGAGGATGTGCGTGTGTTCGATGAGTTCATCGGCGGCTCACTTGGCGACGGACAGAAATCGCTTGCGATCACGGTGCGCCTGCAACCAACAGACAAGACCCTCACGGAAGAGGAAATCGACGCCGTTGGCGCGAAGATCGTCGATAAGGTCACGAAGGCCACCGGCGGCACATTGCGAGGCTAAAGCGCAATCCGAAAAGCGGGACCGGTTTTCGGGAAGAGATGCGCGTGAATGAGCCGGAATTGCGCCCGCTGTCGCGGTCGCCGGGGCAATTTTCCAAGGGAAAATTGAGGCGTGCGCGGTGGGCAACCCGTTGAATGGGGCTAGTTTTGGGGTGTGGGTGTAGGCCCGGACCAGGTATTTTGGAAACGAGGAAGAACGGGTGATGACCTTGAAAGTCTATCTATCGGGAGAGATCCACACAGATTGGCGCGAACAGATTGTGGAGGGGTCAACCGATCTGGATGTGTCCTTTTCCAGCCCGGTCACGGATCACGGCGCCAGCGATGATTGCGGTGTCGCCATCCTTGGGGAAGAGCCAAGCAAGTATTGGCATGACCACAAGGGCGCCATGGTCAATGCGATCCGGACGCGGCATGGCATCGAAAACGCCGATGTGGTCGTGGTGCGCTTTGGCGAGCAATACAAGCAGTGGAACGCGGCCTTTGACGCAGGCTATGCTAGCGCACTCGGCAAACCCTTGATCGTCCTTTCGCGGCCCGAACATCAGCACCCGCTGAAGGAAGTTCACGCAGCCGCCTTGGCGGTTGCCGAAGAACCCGCACAGGTGGTGCAGGTCCTGCGCTACGTCCTGACCGGGGCACTTCCCGGCTGACGAAGCGGCCCGGCGCACCCGTGACGCCGGGCTACCTCGCTTACCCTTCGCGCGGCGGCGTTGCGCGGCCCTTTTGAACGGCGGGCCGGGCGAGGAAACGCTCCAGATAGGCGGGTACGTTTTTCAGATCGTCCCAACCAACAATCTCTTTCGCACCGTAGAAATCGAGTGCGGCCAACCATGGCGCAATTGCCATGTCGGCAATCGAATAGTCGCCCGCAATCCACTCCTTACCGGCCAATTCACCCTCAAGCACGTTGAGCAGGCGCTTGGCTTCCGCCACGTACCGCTCCCGCGGGCGGGGATCTTCGATTTCGGATCCTGCGAACTTCACGAAGAAGCCAAGCTGGCCTAACATCGGGCCAAGGCCGCCCATCTGGAACATCACCCATTTGATGATCTGGTACTTTTCGGCGTCGGTCCGTCCGATGAACTTCCCGGTCTTCTCGCCGAGGTAAATCAGGATCGCACCGGATTCCCACAAGGCGATCGGTGCACCATCGGGACCGTTCGGGTCAATCAGGGCCGGGATCTTGTTGTTGGGATTTAGCGACAGGAATTCATCACTTTTGACGTCACTGTCCGACAGCGTCACGCGGTGCGCTTCATAGGGCAGGCCCATCTCTTCCAGCGCGATGGAGGCCTTCACACCATTGGGTGTGGGGAAGGAATAAAGCTGGATGACAGTGGGGTCCTCCGCCGTCCAGCGGGTGTTGATCGGGAAATTTTCAAGCGTGCTCATGGTTTACCTCACAGGCGAAATGCGACCTATGGCAGATAGTTCCCCTTGAAACGATGCGCCAGACCGGTCTTTCTACACGCGCTATAGGGGGGCCTGTGCGCATGCGCACCAACGAATGCCGCCCGATCAACGGAACAGGACTGGGTGGAGCGACTACATGCTTTCAGAATTCAAGGACTTCATTGCCAAAGGCAATGTGATGGATATGGCCGTCGGTATCATTATCGGCGCGGCCTTTACTGCAATCGTCACCTCGCTGGTGGGCGATCTGATCAACCCGATCATCGGCCTGGTATCGGGCGGGATCGACTTTACGAACAATTATGCCGTGCTTGGCGGCGAAGTGCCGGAAGGTGCGTCGCTTGAAGCCGCCCGAGAAGCCGGGGCCAGTGTGTTCGCCTATGGTGCCTTCATCATGGCGGTTATCAACTTCCTGATCATCGCCTTCGTTGTGTTCATGCTGGTACGCTACGTGAACAAGGTGAAGGCGGCGGCTGAAGGCCCGAAAGAGGAAGCCCCCGAGGAGCCCGCAGGCCCCACGCAGGAAGAGCTTCTGGCAGAAATCCGCGACGCCCTGAAGGCGCGCGGCTAAGTCTTCCGGCTTGTTGCAACGCGGGTGGCCACATCAAGGGCCTCCCGCAAATCTTGCAGGCGGTCGGGGCCAAGTTCGGCTTCGATGGCTGCATGAAGTTCTGATTTGATCAGATCAAGGGTCGCGACCAGGTCGCGGCCCTTTTGCGTATGGGTCACCCGGCGGGCGCGCGCATCATCCGGGTCCGGCGCGATCTCCAGATAACCGCGTGTCACAAGGCTTTTGACCGCCCCCTGCATCGCCTGCTTGCTGACGCCTCGCGCGCGTGCAATCGCGGCCATTGTCGTGCCGTCGGGCCCGACATGGACCAGCACATCACTGTCCGCCTGGGTGATATCTGGGAAACCGGCCAAAGCTGCACGATTGAACATGGCGTGTTCAAACGCTCGAAAGGCAGTCCAAAGGGCGACACCGATATGGGGAGGGGGTTCTTGAGGCATAATGGTCAACTTGGTTGACTATCGAATATAGTCAACCCACTTGTCTTTCTGTGATGATCTTATTCCTTGGAGGATACCATGAAAGGACGAATTGCAATGGTCAGCTTGATTTCAACCCTCGCGGCGGGGGGCGCTTCTGCCGAAACGGTCTTGAGCGCGGAAGGGCTCGATGTGCTGCTGACCGGTCATACGGTCTACATTGCGACGCCAGGTGGTGAGGCGCCGGTTTGGTATGGCGCAGACGGGCGCAGTGCCGCCGCCCTGCCCAATGGTGTGACGTTGGTGGGCACCTGGACGATCGATGGGGACGGTTATTGCGTCGATTGGGAGAATGGGCCGCAAAACAGCTGCACTCGCGTGACCAAATCTGATGGTGCAATTGCCTTCAGCGATGCGGCCAGCGGTGAAGCTCGCGGAACAGTGGTGCGGATTGTACCCGGCAACGCCGAAAATCTGTGAACAAAGGCGCGGCCTCGCATGGGGCCACGCCCTCTAAATCAACCCTTGACGGCAAGGCCGGGTGACAGCACGTCAATCCCAAGCGCCACGCCCACAGCGTAGTTCGTCAATTTACCCGCATGGGTATTAAGACCCTCCAACAGGTGTGGATCGTCGGCACAGGCCTGCTTCCACCCCTTGTCCGCCAAAGCCAGCATGAACGGCATCGTGGCATTGCCGAGCGCCAGCGTGGATGTGCGCGCAACGGCACCTGGCATGTTTGCCACGCAGTAATGCACCACGCCGTCGACCTCGTAGATCGGGTCCTGGTGAGTGGTGGCCTTCGATGTCTCAAAGCAGCCACCCTGGTCGATGGCGACATCGACGATCACGGAGCCCGGTTTCATCGTCGAAAGCTGTGTCTTGGTCACAAGCTTGGGCGCAGCGGCACCGGGGATCAGGACTGCGCCAATCACCAGATCAGCGGTTTGGATTAGCGTCGCGGTTGCGTCTGCGCTCGCGTATCGCGTTTTGAAGGCGCCGCGATAGGCATCGTCTAGGTAGCGCAGCCGGGGCAGGGATCGATCAAGGATCGTCACATCCGCGCCCATGCCAGCGGCGACGCGCGCGGCCTGTGTGCCGACAACACCGCCGCCAATCACCACGACCTCCGCCGGGCCGACACCTGGAACACCGCCCATCAAAACACCACGCCCGCCATTGGCCTTTTGCAAGGCCCAAGACCCGACCTGAGGGGCAAGCCGTCCGGCCACTTCGGACATCGGTGCAAGCAGGGGCAATCCCCCTGCGGCGTCGGTGACGGTCTCATAGGCAATCGCTGTTACGCCGCTGTCGAGAAGATCGCGCGTCTGATCGGGGTCAGGGGCGAGGTGAAGAAAGGTGAACAGGATCTGCCCCTCACGCAGTTGTTTGCGTTCAACAGCCTGCGGCTCCTTCACCTTCACGATCATCTCGGCCTCGGCGAAAATCGCCTCCGCGGTGTCGGCGATGGCAGCGCCGATAGCGCGGTAATCTTCGTCAGAAAACCCGGCGCCTTCGCCTGCGCCTGTCTGTACCGTCACCCTATGGCCGTGCGAAATGGCTTCTCGCGCAGCGGCGGGGGTAAGCCCGACGCGAAATTCCTGTGGTTTGATCTCTTTCGGGCAGCCGATGTGCATGGTCCACTCCTCCTTTGGACGGGTCACTGCGGTGCATGGAAAGTGCGCCTGAAATGGCGGAAATACTTTGATAATTCGCCCGCCGTTAGCGTAATCAATGCAAGAAACATGCACACAAATAGTCAAAGGTAGAACAAATGAGCGTCGAGCAGGAGCTGGACAGCACAGATTCAGCGATTCTCAGGGTGCTTCAGCGACAAGGCCGCATGACCCATGCAGAATTGTCTGAACGGGTGAACTTGTCTCCGTCCGCTTGTCACAGGCGCGTTCAGCGGTTGGAGGCGTCAGGCGTGATCCGCGATTACGTTGCCCTCCTGAACCCGCGTTCCGTCGGGCGCGTCACCACCGTGTTTGTTGAGATCAAGTTGCAGGGGCAGTCGGACGAGATCCTTGATGCGTTTGAGAAGGCCGTCGCGCGCGTCCCTGATGTCCTGGAATGCCACCTTATGGCGGGCACGGCGGACTATCTTCTTAAGGTCGTTGCCCGCGATTCTGAGGATTTCGCCCGCATCCACCGCCAGCATCTGTCCCGATTGCCCGGCGTGGCGCAGATGCAATCCAGTTTCGCCCTGAAGACTGTGTTCAAGACAACGGCGCTGCCGGTCTAGGCAAGGGCATTCAACCCGACAAAAGCCAGCACACCGCAGATCGCCGCCAGAACAGCGCTCTTGCGCCAATACCCCACGCCAAGCGCGACCAGCGCGGATGCGATATGGGGCAAACTCAAGCTTCCATCGCTGCCCGCGGGCCACAGCACGCCGGGCGTAACCAGCGCTGGCAGGATCGCCACAGGCGTGTACCGCAGATGACGCAACAGCCAATCGGGCAACTCCCGGTTGCCGATCAGGCCAAGAAACGAGAAGCGGATCGCGTAGGTCGCTACCCCAAGCGCCACGATGATCAGCCAGATTTCCGCCCCCGTCCAACCCGTCATTTGCTGCCCCCCGCCGGTGGGACAAACCGCGCACCCATCCGCCGCTCCACCTCAGCGCCCACGATCATCGCCCCGATGCCTGCTGGCATCAGGCCCAGGTTATAGGGCAAGCCCGCAAACACGATGGCCAACACGACCGACGCGAAGGCCGCCGCCACATGCGCAGCCGTACGCAGCGCCGGAGCGACCATCGCGAGGAAAGCCACCGGCACCGCAAAGGCAATATCCCAGTCGCTGGGGATCACCTCCCCCAATAGCGCACCGATATAAGTCGCGATAATCCAGACCGGGATGATCGGAACGCAAGTGCCAAAGAAGTACCCCAGCTTTTGGGCCAGACTCATCTCGGGCGCGTCCTCATACTTCAGGACAGAAACCGCATAGGTCTGGTCCACATTCATGTACGCGACCAACGCCCGCTTCCAAAGCGGCGCCGCGCCCAGATGCGGCGCGAGGGAGGCGGAATACATCGCCATGCGCAGGTTCACAGCGATGGCAGAAAGCAGCACGATCACGGCGGGCGCCTGATCCAGCATCAACTGCATCGCCGCAAGCTGCGACGCTCCAGCAATTACCACAACCGAGAAGCCCATCACCTGCGCCAGGTTTAAACCGGCCTCTGTCGCCACCACACCGAACAGGGCCCCGAATGGCCCGGCGACCAACAGGAATGGCCCGGCATCGCGGGCCCCTTGCAAAAACGCGCTTCGAGATGAGTTGGCACTGGCCATGGGGTCGACTACTCCTGACGCTATGCCTCGCCATAAGTCCGGTGATGGAGGGATGCAAATGAAGCCTTTTGATCAGGGCAATCACGGAAAGGATCGCGGGGCATGACGGCGTCTTACAGGATCGAGGGGACCGGCGGCCCGGACGTTCTAGCGCAGGCCAGTGCAGCCGCCGAAGCCATCTTGATGGAGCGTGCAGGCGTCACCGAAAACGTCGCCTTTCTGGGATGGGCCACCTATTTGCTGGCGGCCGTCTGCTGCGCCGGGCTGATGGCGCTTTGGCTTTACCCGATACTTGAATCCGCGGGCTTCGCCCCTCAATTCGCGGCGTTTATTCCCATCTTGGCAGGCGGCGGCCTCTTCGCGGTGCTATTCGGCCTTTTCGACCGGGCCAACACCCGCCGCTTCTGGCGCAAATATTGCGCCGACCCGATGCATGCGCAGGCTCACACGATTATAGCCGCAGAAAATCTCCGCACCGTCTCGGGCCGGTCAGAAGCGATCTGGGATTGGGCAGATATCGATCGGATCGAGGTTACCCAGGCCTCAATCCTTGTGCTTTCGGGATTTGCCTGGATGTTGATCCCGCTCAGCGGTTTCTCCTCAACAGAGGCGGCAAACGCGGCCCTTTCCCAAATGCGCAGCTGGCAGGCGGCAGCACGGGAATGACCATTCCCGGTGTCATTCTGGCCGGGGGTCAGGGCCGCCGCATTGGCGGCCACAAGGCGCAGCGGATGTTGGCTGGAAGACCCCTGTTGCACCATGTGCGCGACCGGGTTGAGCCCCAGGTCACAAAGCTGGCGATTAATGCGCAGGACGCCTTCGGACCCGTTCCGCTCATCAAAGACGCTGTGCCAGGCCTTGGACCCTTAGGCGGCATCCTCGCGGCCATGACGTGGGCCGAGACCATCGGGGCCGAGCGTGTGCTGACGGTCGCTGTCGACACACCTTTTCTTCCTTTCGACCTTGTTGAGCAATTGGCCAGCGGCACAGGGATTGCCATCGCCGAAACGCAAGATGGCCTGCATGGCACCACCGCCCTTTGGCCGGTGCATCTTTCACAGAACCTCGCGCATGCGCTCGACCATGGCACCCGCAAGGTGACAGACTGGATTGCGGGCCATGAATGTTCCCGCATCCGGTTCCCCGACGCCGTGCCGCCGCCCTTCTTCAACGTGAACACAGCCGAAGACCTTGCCCAAGCCGAACGTTGGTTGGAATGCTAGCTTTCGACACGATCATTGCGGTCGACTGGTCGGCACGCTCCAAACCCTCGCCCGCCAAGCCCACAAAGGATGCGATCTTCGTGGGCATCAGCCGCAAAGGGCGCGAGACGGTCACGTATCACCGAACCCGCCACGCCGCGATGCGCGCACTGCAGGGTCTCTTGGATGCGGAGCTTCTGGCAAAGCGTCGCGTCCTTGTCGGGTTCGATTTCCCATTTGGTTATCCGCGGGGTTTCGGGAAGGCCGTGACAGGCTCGGACGATCCGCTCGTGCTGTGGTCGCACCTGTCCGATGTGATCCGGGACGGCCCGGACAACAGCAACAACCGGTTCGACATCGCGGAGCAGCTTAACGACCTCTTCCCCGGGATCGGCCCGTTTTGGGGCTGCCCCGCCCCCCGCGCGACGCAGGCTCTGCCCGCAAAGGGTACCCTCCGGCACGGCCACGGCCTGCCCGAACGCCGTTTGGTCGAACAAAAGCTCCCGCGTGCGCAGCCCTGTTGGAAGCTGTTCACAACAGGCTCAGTTGGGTCGCAGGTCTTGTTGGGTCTGCCGCACTTGCATGGGTTGCGCCGTCGCTATGGATCAGACCTCAGCGTCAGTCCGTTCGAGGCACCCGACACACCGATTGTTCTGGCCGAGATCTATCCCGGCCTCATCGACACTGCGATCAAGTCCCGCGCGAAAGAGGGTGAAATCCTCGACGCTGTGCAAGTCCGACTGGTCGCGCGCGCCTTTTCGCAGTTGGAGACGTCCCATCTGAGCCATCTCTTGAATGAGGGCGACCCTGTGGAAGGCTGGATCCTAGGCCTCGGCGCCGAAGACGCGTTGGTCGCGGGCCTTGATTGATGCGACATAGCCCCTTTTTCGGCCTTGGCCTTGCAACCTTTGGCGCGCTTGTCCTGACCCCCGACGCCATGCTGATGCGCCTTTCGGGGATGGACGGTGTGCAGATGCTCGGGTGGCGGTCCAGCCTGATGGGGTTGGTGCTGCTGGCGGCCTGGGCCGCGACCAGTCGCCAAAGGCGCGTGGATCTGGCAGCGCTTTTTGGGTTTGGGGGGATTGCCATTGCCCTGTGTCAGGCGGTGAACGGCGCGCTCTTCACGTTCGGTATTGTCGGCTATCCGGTCACGCCCGTGCTTTTGGGCGTTGCCACCGTGCCGGTTCTGTCTGCCCTGTTGTCGTGGTTGATGATGGGAGAGGCCACAAGCCGCGCCACATGGATCACCATCGGGGCGGTCCTTGTGGGGCTGTCGCTGGCGATATTCGGAAAGTCTGGCGGGATTGGCTTTGATGCGGCCTCTTTGGTTGGCGCGGCGTTCGGGCTTGGCGTCGCGCTTTGTCTGGCACTGTCATTTGTACTGATCCGGCATCATCAGGCCGTCCCGATCCCGCTGGCCGTTGGCGTCGGGGCCTTGCTTGCTGGCCTGACGGGCCTTGGGCTGACGGGACCCGGCCAATCCTTTGACGGCATCGCTTTGTGGCCCATCATCCTGACGGGCGCGCTTGTCCTGCCGGTCAGCTTCTATTGCCTGTCCCTCGCATCGCGCCACACCGCCACCGCGAATGTCAGCTTGCTTTTGCTTTTGGAAACCGTGTTGGGGCCGCTTTGGGTCTGGCTGGCCATCGGCGAGGCGCCAACAGCGTTGATGCTGGTGGGCGGGGCGATCGTTGTCGGCAGCCTCGCCCTTTATCTCGGCCTCCAGCGTCGCCGCTATTGAAGGTCGCCGAACGCCGTCGTCATCCGCGCTACGGCGTCTTCGATGACCGCACGCGGGGCCGCGATGTTGAAGCGCAGGAAACTGTCCCCACCCTTGCCGAAGGTCGGCCCGTAATTCGCAGCGATCTTGGCAGAGTTGGTGACACGGTCGGTAAACTCCTCCCGCGTCATCCCGGTGCCGTCGAAATCCACCCATGCGAGGTAGGTCGCTTCCAGCGGCATGGATCGCAATCCGGGGATCGCATTGATCCCCTCGTCAAAGATCCGCGCATTCTCCGCCAGATATCCGCGCAACTCGTCCAACCACTCCGCCCCGGCCGGTGAATAGGCTGCGGTGACCATGAACAACCCGAAGGAGTTCGGCGACATCCCCAACGCCATCATGCGCGCCCCGAACCGGGCCCGCAGGGCGTCGTCGGCAATGATCACGTTCCCGATGTGGGACCCCGCGATGTTGAAGGTCTTCGTGGCGGCCGTCATCATGACCAGCCGGTCCGCGATCCCGTCGATCTTGGTCATCGGAATATGCGTCTGGCCCGGCATCAGCAGGTCATGGTGGATCTCGTCGGAGACGATGATCAGGTCGTGGCGCTTGGCAAATTCTGCCACGCCCTCAAGCTCCGCCCGCGTCCAGACGCGCCCGCCGGGATTATGGGGCGAGCACAGGACGAGCATCTTCTCATTGCCGGTCATCTGCGCATCAAACGCGTCGAAATCGAGGACGTATTTCCCGCCCTCCTGCCCCATCTCCAGCTCCCGCAGGTCGCGGTTCGCCGCTCGGATCACCTTTGCAAAAGCATGGTAGACCGGCGTGAACAGCACAACGCCGTCGCCCTCGTTTGTGAACGCATCGACACACATGGCCGTGCCATTCACCAGCCCGTGGGTGGAGAATATGTGGCTAGGGTCAACCTCCCACCCATGGCGTTCCGCCATCCACCAGCAGATCGCCGCGCGGTATTTGCTGTCATCACCGAAGTAGCCGTAGACGCCATGGTCCATCATCGCCTGAACCGCGTCTTGAACGCAGCCCGGTGGCCTGAAATCCATGTCGGCCACCCACATCGAAACACCATCTTTGGGCGAGACGCCGTAAAGGCTCTCCATCATGTCCCATTTCACGCAATGGGTGCCGCGGCGGTCGATGATTTCGTCAAAGGACATGGGACCTCTCCTTGGTGCGTCGCTCCGGACCCTAGCGCGCGCAAATTTGGCCGCAACCCCGCGCCCTTTATTCGGGCGCGGGATTGTCTTACATGGGCCTCCATGAAACGCCCTATCGTCCTCCACCCCGATCCACGCCTGAAAAAAGTGGCCGCGCCCGTTGCCGATCTCAGCGATGAGTTGCGGAGTTTGGCCGATGATATGCTGGCGACCATGTATGACGCCCCGGGCATAGGATTGGCCGCGCCGCAGATAGGTGTCTCGCAGCGCTTGATCGTGCTGGATTGCGTGAAGGAAGAAGGCGCCGCGCCCCGCCCGATGGCCATGTTCAACCCGCAGGTTGTGGCCGCGTCGGAAGAGACCAACGTTTACGAGGAAGGCTGCCTCTCGATCCCCGATATCTACGCCGATGTGACCCGGCCCGAGGCTGTGACCGTCCGCTGGCTTGATGTGAACGGCGCCGAGCAGGAGGAAACCTTCGACGGCCTCTGGGCCACCTGCGTCCAGCACGAGATTGACCACCTCGATGGCAAACTCTTCATCGACTATCTCAGCCCGCTCAAGCGGCAGCTGATCACCCGCAAGATGGTCAAGTTCAAACGCAACAAGGCCACCGAAAAGGCCTAAGCGAAGCGCAGCCGCAAGGACAGCCGCTAGGTTGGAGGAAGGGGCTGCACCCGTCGGAGATGCCTCCATGCCCACCCGCCCGTTCATTCCCTGGCCAAACAAGGCCTTGCGCACGCCCGCCGATCCCGTGGGCGCAATCACGGATGAACACCGCCAGATCTGGGACGACATGATCGAGACGATGGATGCCATGCCCGGCGTCGGTCTGGCCGCGCCGCAGATCGGCGTAATGTTGCGCCTGGCGGTCGTGGACGCCAGCGATGAACGGGGCCAGGCGATCCGCATGGCCGACCCCGAAATCATCGCGGTGTCGAACGATCAAAGCACCTATCCCGAAGGGTCCCCCAATCTTCCGGGTGTGTCCGCCAAGATCACCCGGCCCGCCCGTGTCACCGTGGCGTTCACCGATCACATGGGTATGCGCGTGCGCCAGGAATTCGTTGACCTCTGGGCGACCTCCGTTCAGCACCAGATCGACCACCTGAACGGACGGATGTATTTTGACAATCTCAGCAAGGTGAAGCGCGAGATGTTGCTCAAGAAGGCAAGGAAGGCCCGCTGATGCGTGTGGTGTTCATGGGCACGCCGGATTTCTCCGTCCCGATCCTCGATGCGATTGTGGATCAGGGGCACGACGTTGCAGCCGTATATTCCCAGCCGCCGCGCCCCGCTGGCCGTGGCAAAAAGGAACGCCCCAGCCCGGTGCACCAGCGCGCTGACGCGCTTGGCCTTCTCGTCCGCCATCCGGTGAGCCTCAAAGGGCCTGAGGAACAGGAGGCCTTTGCAGCGTTGCAAGCCGATGTCGCAGTGGTAGTCGCCTATGGCCTTTTGCTGCCGCAAACGATCCTTGATGCACCCCGGCTCGGCTGCGTGAATGTCCATGCCTCGGACTTGCCCCGCTGGCGCGGGGCTGCGCCCATCCAGCGCGCGATCATGGCCGGGGATGAAACGACCGCCGTGTGCCTGATGCAGATGGAAGCGGGCCTCGATACCGGCCCGGTCCTTTTGCGGGAAGAGGTGGCCATTGCCTCGGATGAGACGGCTGGTACCTTGCACGACAAACTCTTCGTCGCAGGGGCCGCGATTGTCCGTGCCGCGCTGCCCAAGCTGGAGGCGTTGCAGCCAAAGCCGCAACCGACGGAGGGCGTCACCTACGCCCAAAAGATAGACAAATCCGAAGCAAAGGTGGATTGGACCGCGCCTGCCGCCCATATAGATGCTCAGATCCGTGGTCTTTCCCCGTTTCCTGGGGCATGGACTACGGTCAATGGAAAGCGCTTGAAACTGCTGGTGTCCCGGGTGGCAACAGGGTCGGGCACTGCCGGGACAGTGCTGCGCGGTTTGACGGTCGCGTGCGGCCGAGGCGCGGTTGAGATCATGCAGGTCCAGCCGGAAGGCAAAGGACCGATGGCAGCAGAGGATTGGTTGCGCGGCGCGCGGATCGCGCCTGGCGACCTGATGGGAGAGTAGGATGGGCTTTTTCGCTTTTTTCGGGTCGATGATGATCGCCGGTGTCGTAGCTTTCCTGTCCGAGAAATGGGGCTGGACGCACAATGGCATTCTGCCCTCGATGTTGATCGCCCTCGGCGCAGTCTTCGTGTTGTTCATGATCCGTACGACATTCGGTCTCTCAATTGGCTCGCCCGGGTTCGATGCGGCCATCGGATCGGCGGCGGCGCTGATCCTAATTCCTACAGAATATGCTGCCAATCGACGCAAACGGGACCGACGCGACCGCTGAGTTCGCGCGCACAGAAATCCCCACTTTTGCCTCGATCTGTGTGGAAATCTGTAACTACAGAAAAACTACAGATTCACTACGGGATCACTACACGGCTGATTGGCGACTTTTGCGTGCGCCTGACGGCATTCTGCATCGCAGCACTTGCACGCCGCAGCGCAATAATCTACCCCTCTGGCGAGTGTGAACGAAACATCCTTTCGCTGAGGTCCGCCCATGAGCTTTCGCCTGCAACCAGCCCCTGTTGCCCGTCCTAACCGTTGCCAGTTGTTCGGCCCCGGCTCGAACACCAAGCTCTTTGCCAAGATGGCAGCCTCCGACGCGGACGTGATCAACCTCGATCTCGAAGACTCGGTCGCGCCGTCCGATAAAGATCAGGCGCGTGCTAATATTATTGAGGCGATTCAAACGGTTGATTGGGGAAACAAGACCCTTTCCGTACGGATCAACGGCCTTGATACGCCCTATTGGTACCGCGATGTTGTTGAGCTGCTGGAGGCGGATACACCCCGCCTCGATATCATCATGATCCCGAAAGTGGGGTGTGCATCGGACATTTACGCGGTCGACGCCTTGGTCACCGCCATTGAGACCGCGAAAGGGCGCACCAAGCCGATCGGGTTCGAGGTCATCATCGAAAGCGCCGCCGGCATCGCCCATGTGGAAGAGATCGCGGCCGCGTCCCCCCGGATGCAAGCCATGAGCCTCGGCGCTGCCGATTTCGCGGCGTCTATGGGCATGCAAACAACGGGCATCGGCGGCACGCAAGAAGCCTATTACATGCTGCATGAGGGCCAAAAGCATTGGTCCGACCCCTGGCATTGGGCACAGACAGCCATCGTTGCGGCATGCCGCACCCATGGGGTGTTGCCGGTCGATGGACCGTTTGGCGACTTCTCCGACGATGAAGGCTACCGCGCCCAGGCGAAGCGATCGGCCACTCTGGGCATGGTGGGCAAGTGGGCGATCCATCCAAAGCAAATTGCCCTTGCAAATGAGGTGTTTACGCCCTCCGAGCAAGCGGTCACGGAAGCGCGTGAAATCCTCGCCGCGATGGAACAGGCGAAGGCTGACGGGTCCGGTGCCACGGTCTACAAGGGCCGTTTGGTTGACATCGCGTCGATAAAACAGGCCGAAGTTATCGTAAAACAATCCGAAATGCTCGCTGGCTGATTTCGCGAATTAACAGGTCCGAAACTCAGTCGCCCTAAGGCTTGCCCAAATGTCTGGGCATCTAGGGGGCAATATGAATTTTCCGATCCTGATGGACATGGTTGCCGCTTTGGCAGTCACGGCCTTGCTTGCTGAAAGCTATGGGGCCGTGCGTCGGCGCATTGCCGGTAATTCCGTTGCGCCCGTCGTTCTGGGCGTAATGTTTGGGGCAATGTCGGCTTTGCAAATGCATACGCCGATCGAGCCTTTTGACGGGCTGATCATCGACCTTAGAAACATCCCCGTTGCCCTGGCCGGCGCTTTTCTGGGCTGGCGTGGCTTGGTGCCGTGTCTGCTGATCGCCATGGCCGTCCGGTTCGAGATTGGTGGTGTTGGCATGGTTTCGGGCTTGTGGGCCATGGTCATCGCGGGCCTGGCGGGCATGATCTGGTGCCGCAAACTCGCAAGCCTGCCGAAACGCAACTTCGCGATGCTTTTGCTGCTCGCCCTTGCAATGTCGACGCACTTGCTCGGCGCCTTGGCTCTGCCACGCGATTTGGCCGTGTGGTTTTATACCTCCGCAGCAGGCCCGATCCTTATCATGAACCTGATCACCGTTCCCCTTATCGGCGCGTTGCTGGAGCGTGAAAATCGCCGCATTTTGGCAGAGGAAGCAAATGCAGACATTCGTGCGCGACACCCACATGCTGGATTCCTCAGCGGGCATACCTTGGTGCGCGAAATCACCAACTCGTTCGCGGCTCATCCCTTGGGCGCCCTGTCTGGCCTCCTCGTCATTGAACCTGACCGGTCTGTTTGGCGGAGTCTGTTCACCCGCAGCGCAAAGTCGGATTTGCCGGAAGTCGAAGCGAAGGTCTTTGCAAATGATCTGACGCATTGGCAGCTTGCCGGCCGCTCTGCCGATGGAAAGATCATCATCCCCATAACGCAGCAAGAATGTGAGATCATACATCGGTTGCGCCCCACGGTCCGTGCATTGCTTTCAGATCATGCGCTTGATGGGCAAACACCCCTGTACTGGGACGTGTCCGGGATCGAAGCCAATGATCCTTCGGATTTCCTCAAACTGGTGGAACGTGCTGCGCTGACCTCTCAACCAGATTGGGTCGGACGCACAAAAGCATTGCGCAGTGCGTTGCTTAATCCCAAGGGGCCGACCCATGTACGCCGCTCAACGCTTTTCAATCCCGATGAGCATGAGGCGCTTTTTGCAAAAGCGAACTTCTTGATTGAGCGCGGCCGCAGCTGATCATGCCTTACAGCAATCGCGCGGGCTGAGTTGCATCCCGCCCGCGCCCCAGCCATATACATTGCGTCAAGAACCGAGCAGTGAGTGCCGCAATGAACTATCTGGACTTCGAAAAGCCGTTGGCCGAGATCGAGGGCAAAGCGGAAGAGCTGCGCGCCATGGCCCGCCGCGAAGAAGGCATGGACGTTGAAGAGCAGGCCGCAGCACTCGACAAGAAAGCCGCCGATATGCTGCGCGATCTCTACCGGGATCTGACGCCTTGGCGGAAATGCCAGATTGCCCGCCATCCTGACCGGCCCCATTGCCGCGACTATATCGAGACCTTGTTCACCGAATATACCCCGCTGGCGGGCGACAGAAACTTTGCTGATGACCATGCGGTCATGGGCGGCTTGGCGCGTTTCGATGACAAGCCAGTTGTCGTGATCGGCCACGAAAAAGGCCATGACACGAAGACCCGGATCGAGCGGAATTTCGGAATGGCGCGCCCGGAAGGCTACCGCAAAGCGGTCCGCCTGATGGATCTTGCGGACCGCTTCAATTTGCCAGTGATCAGCCTTGTCGACACGCCCGGCGCCTATCCCGGCAAAGGCGCAGAGGAGCGTGGCCAGTCCGAGGCCATTGCACGCTCAACCGAAAAATGCCTACAGATCGGCGTTCCCTTGATTTCGATTATCATCGGCGAAGGGGGGTCCGGCGGCGCCGTCGCGTTCGCGACAGCCGACAAGTTGGCCATGCTGGAGCATTCCATCTACTCGGTCATCAGCCCGGAAGGCTGTGCCTCAATCCTTTGGAAAGACGCCGAGAAGATGCGCGAGGCCGCAGAAGCCTTGCGTCTGACGGCGCAGGACCTGAACAAGCTTGGCGTCTGTGACCACATTATTGGTGAGCCACTGGGGGGCGCACAGCGCGACAAGCCCGCCACGATTGAGGCTGTTGGGAAAGCGATTTCAGGTCTGTTGGCGGACCTGGGCACGCCTGCGCGGGACGAGGTGATCGCGAACCGCCGCCGCAAATTCCTGGATCTCGGGTCAAAAGGTCTGGCGGCCTAACGGCGCACGAACACCATCCCGGCAAACGCCATTACGGCTGCGCCGACCAACGCACAGCCTGTCAGAACCATGACGCTGACCGCGTCCGAGCATTGCTCGGCCCCGGGACAGCCACGGTCGCGCCAGTCCGTGATCGCCGCAAAAAACACGAACCCCGCGACGGTCCCCATAAGGACGGCAAGTGTAAACAGGATGTAGCCAAGCGCTCTCACCACATACGGTCCTTGGCATAGTCCGCATAGCCACTGTCATAGGCCGCACCGTCGAAATCGGCATCGACGGCCTTCACAAAATCCCCCGGCGTAGGAAGCCCTTCGGAATCGTCGCGAGACCAAAGCCCCGAGCGCATCAGCGCCTTGGCACATTGGAAATAAACCTCTTCCGTTTTGATTACGATTACGGTCTTTGGATGCTTCCCGCGCTGCTCAAACGCCTCTGTTGCTTGCGGATCATCGGTCAGAAACGCAGAGCCATTAACCCGCACCACATTGTTGCAGCCTGGCACCATGAACATCAGCGATACTCGCGGATCGCGCACGATATTGCGCAGATTGTCGATGCGGTTGTTCCCCCGCCAATCCGGCAGCCAGATGGTTCGGTCATCTACCAATTTCACCACCGGGCCTGCGTCCCCACGCGGGCTTGCATCCGTTCCCTCAGGTCCAACGGTCGACAGGACGACAAAACGGGAGGCATCAATCCAGCGCTGATAGAGCGGGGTCACGCCCTTCATCACCTTGGTGACGGAGGCTGGCACCGGCGTGCCATAGAGATGACCGAGCGCGTCCAGATCGGTGATTTTCCGCATCATGCGCTCCGTTAAAATCCTGCTTCGTCCAGAAGCAAATCACTTGCGGTCTCAATCTCAGACTCAAGCCGTTCCATGAAGGAAGCGGTATCCAGACCGGGCTCGATCCGCGGGAGAAACTCCACAACGGCCACACCTTTTTTGCGCAAAATGCCGTGCCGGGGCCAGAAGACACCGACATTGGCAGCAACAGGAACGCAGGGCTGGCCAAGCTGTTCATACAAAGCTGCCGTGCCAACCTTATACGGCACAGATACGCCCGGTGCCACGCGCGTGCCTTGCGGGTAGATGATCAACTGCCCGCCCTGCTGTTTGCCGGATTTCACGTCGTGCAACATCTTCTTGATCGCGGCACCTCGCTTGCCCCGGTTCACGGGGACACATCCGATGCGCAACGCATATTGCCCAAGAAGAGGCGAGAACATGAGCTGCTTCTTCATGATGAATTTGCCGCGCGGCACGGCGTTATAGATCATCATGATGTCCAGAAAACTCTGGTGCTTTGCGGCGATCATCACTTCATCGGTCGGTGGCGTCCCGCGCACTTCCGTCTTCAGGCCGACCATCCACCCAAGCGTCCAGAATACCCAGCGGCAAAAGGTGTGGCAGGCGGCATGGCCGCCCGAAGCGCTGAGCAGCGCATAGGGAAAGAACGCAACCGACAGAACCAACATGGCGACATACATCTGAACGATGTGCAGCAGTGAGCGGAGCCATTGGATCATTGAAGGCTCCTTAGCGTGCGGAAGGCAGCGATGCGCGTAGCGGCAAACGCGGTGGCCCCGGCCAGCGGCGGGATGATCAGCGGCCAGAACCAGCCAGCGCCGGAGAAGCTGAGGCCGGTCAATATGGCAGCGGTGTCGCGGGCAGAAGGCAGTATGGCCACGGCAAGCAGACCTACAATCACCCCAAGAGCAGCACCGGTCAAAGCGCGGATCGTAAAGCGCCGCACAAAGGCGCGGGCGATGTAGCTGTCGCGGGCACCGACTAGGCGCAGCACGCGGATCACCTGCTCGTTCGCGCTAAGCGCCGACTGCGCGGCCAGTGTCACCATCGCGCCCGTAGCCCCGAGAATGAGGACAAGAGCAAGCCACCCCAGCACGCGAAGCCGCCCGGCCGCCTCTGCCAGAGGACGTCGCCACCGGTCATGATCGTCCAGAACAGCGCCGGGGGCTTCGGCGGCCAGACGTTGCCGCAACCCATCCGCATCATAGCCGTCGGCGGTTTCCGTGATTTCGATCAACTGCGGTACGGGCAGGTCGTCCAACGGCAGGTCCGGTCCGAACCAGGGCGCAAGGAGCGCTTGCTGATCTTCATCGCTCAAGGCACGGGCGCTTTCGACACCGGGCGTCTGCTCCAGCACGGTCAGGACAGCCCAGGTCTGTGCCTCCATCTCGGCGGGCGGGGCGGAGATGCGGATGGTCGAGGATTGTGCCAATGCGTCCGACCAGCGATCGGCCAATCGGCCTGCGGCCATCGACAAAGCCATTGCGAACACCGCAAGAAAGGCCATGGCCGCCGAGGTTGCAAAGGTCAGGCGCGCGGATTGCCCGCTACGGGGCACAACCCGGTCGGCACCGCGATCACCGCGAACAAGGGCCAGCAGATCACTTCGAAGGCTCAAAGGTCCGCCCCCGCCGCTGTGATCTGACCACCTTGAATGCGCAAGACGCGGGCTTGCACGCGCTGCTTTGCGGCACGGATCAGGGCAAGGTCATGGGTTGCGATGACCACGGTTTTGCCGAGTTTGTTCAATTCAATCAGCAAGTTGAGAAGCCGCAGCGACATATCCCAATCGACGTTGCCGGTCGGTTCATCGGCCAGGATCAAGTCCGGGTCCATGATGATCGCGCGGGCCAGTGCGGCCCTCTGCCGTTCGCCCCCCGATAGTTCAGGTGGCAAAGCCTCGGCCCGCGCGGTCAAGCCAACCCAGCCGACCAGTTCATTGAGGTTGGACTCCTGCGCCATCCCGCCCTTTCCAGTCACAGGAAGCGGCAAGGCGATGTTTTCGGACACCGAAAGGTGGTCCAGGAATTTGCAATCCTGATGGACCACGCCGATCTTCTGGCGGATGTCCGCGATCCCGTCGCGGCTAAGGCCCGTAGCTGTGTGCCCGAATAGGGTGATATTGCCGCCCGTCGGCAGCAATTCCGCGTAGCAAAGCTTGAGAAAGGTGGTCTTTCCCGCCCCCGATGGACCTGTCAGAAAGTGGAAGGATCCCGGCGGCAGTTGCAGCGACAAGTCGGAAAGCAGCGGCTCCGCTCCGTAGCCATAGGCTGCGTCCTGCATCTCGATCATCTGGCCCCGCGCCCCCGCGCCATTCTTGTTGCCCCTGTCTTGCACTCTTGGGGGCGCACTTGCAATCGCAGGGCGCAAACGCGCGCCTGATCTGACACGCAGATGCAACGGCCAAATGGTTGAGATCATGCAGGGATTGGAAACAGTCACGGGGATTGTTAATCTTTGCCAAATACAAGCAGTCGGCCCCATGTCGTCGGAGCCGTCGCGGCCGGTTTTTTGGCCTAGCCACGAGAGCAGTGAACCATGCGGCTGACGTGCCCCAATTGCAGTGCCCGATACGAAGTCGATGAAAGCATGATCCCGCCCGGTGGACGGGATGTGCAATGCTCAAACTGCTCGACAACCTGGTTCCAGCCGGGTCCGCGGGTCGTGGCGCCTGATCCGGAACCTGAGCCCGAAACGCCGCCGCCTGCGCCGGAGATGCCGCCGCAGCCCCCTGAGCCTGATCCCGAGCCGCAACTTGAAGAGATTGCGGTCGAGGGGCCAAGTGGCGCCCCCGGCGAAGAGCCCGGTGAGGGGACACCCGAACGCCCGGCCCGCCGCCAGATTGACGCGGGCGTTGCCGACATCCTCCGCGAAGAGGCTGAGCGTGAAGCCCGCCTGCGGCGCGGCGACGCGCAGCCCGATCCCGTTGAAACCCAGTCCGAGATGCCGCTGGAAAGCGAAGAAGCCGAGGCGCGGTCGCGTCGCTTGGCCGATCTGGAAGAGGCCGAGGATGCGTTCGAAGCGGAAGACCTGGCCGTTTCCGGTGTGGCAGCCGCTGCTGCGTCGCGAAGTGAGCTTTTGCCGGACATCGAAGAGATCAATTCGACTTTGCGCGCTACCGGCGATCGGAGCGAGTCCGAGGAAGATGCCAGCGACGTTGATACCATCGTCGAAAGTGCAAAGCGTCGGGGTCAGGTCCGCCGAGGCTTCTTTCTGATCCTGCTCCTCGCGGTGATTGGAGTGGGCGTGTACGTCTACGCCGACCAAATTGCGGCCGCTGTGCCGCAACTCGAGTCCGTGCTGGAAAGCTACGTGGGCGCGGTGAATTCTGCGCGTTTCTGGCTGGACGATTTGGCGCGCTCGATTGCAGGTGGGGCCACCGGATCAGGCGAATGAAGCTGCTTCAGAACTGATCAAGCAGCCTGCGCAGATAATCCAACTCGATCTCAGGCCGGCCCTGTTCGGCTGCGCGGTCGCGCAGTAGGTCAAGCAATTCGCGCGCCCGGCGTCGAGCCTCTTCACCACCAATGCTGCCTTCTTCATCTGATCCGAACGCACCGTTGTTGCCAGCCTGTCGCCCCAGCGGATCCTGAAGTGGGCGGCTTTCGGCCATATTGCCTTCGGCTTGACCCTGGCCCGGCTCGGCCCCCTGTTCCTGGGCAAGCGCTTCGCCCAACTGGGTCATGCCTTCGCGGATCGCTTCCATGGCCTCGGATTGCAGATCCAACGCTTCTGCAATGTCACCGCGTTCCAGGGCCTCGGCGGCCTCTTCCATCGCCCGCCCGGCGCCCTCCAATTGATCAAGGGCTTCATCACCAGCCTCTGTTCCGGTGCCGGGGAGGCGACGCGCCTGTTCCTCTAGCTGGCGACGGAGTTCTTCCTGACGCTCGGCAAGCGAGCCTCCACCTTGCTCATTCTCACCACCTTGGCCCTGGCCGGGATTTTCACCGTCCTGCCCTTGCTGGTTGCCTTGCGGGGCCTGGCCTTGCTGTTCGCTTTGCTGGCCCGGGCGGTTGGGATTGAACTGATCCTGAAGCTCCTGGAAGCTGTCGTCGCTCAGGCCCTGCTGGCCACGAAGCGTATCCTGCAACCCTTCCATCGCCTGCTGGCCGGGCGTTTGCGGGCCATCCCCGCCGCCTTCGCCTTGGGTGATTTCCATATTCTCCAAAAGCTCTTGCAGCTGCTGCAACAGCTCCATCGCTTCGGCCATGCGGCCTTCTTCCATCAGCTCCTGAATGCGTTCCAGCATGGCGTCGAGATCGGCTGAGGACATCTCCATGCGTTCGCCGTCACCCTGATCAGGCTGATCGGTGTCATCGCCGAACTCGGTATTGTCAGCCAATTCCTGCATGTAATCGTCCATTGCCTCGCGCATTTCCTGCATCAGCTCGGCGATTTCTTCCTCGCTGGCCCCTTGGCGCATGGCCTCTTCGAGGCGTTCCTGAGCACGGCGCAGACGGTCGAGGGCGGAGGCGAGATCGCCGAATTCCAGCTCAAGCGCGGCTTCCCAAAGGATTTCGGCCACATCTTCCTGCACTTCGAGCGAAACAAGGTCGATGGCGCTTTCCAGCCGCTGAATGGCGGATCGCAGCGAAAGGTAGACGCCTTCTGGCAATCCCGGTTCGGGCAGATGCGTCATGGCGCGCAGTAGGCGGGCAGACCGGCCGGCATTGTCGCGATTCCAAAGGATATCGCGGCGCAATTCGATCAAGGCGTTGGCCATCGGGTCGAAGAACCGCTGGCCCGGCAGGCGGTCGACATCATAGCTGACCGTGGCGATCTGCCCGGCATCGTCATTCACCGTGAGTGTCAGGGTGATAGGCAGGTTCGCGAAGGGATGTTGGCTTAGATCTTCAAGCACGACTTCGGTGAATTCGTCACGGTTGCCACGGAAGGGCATCGGCAGATCCAGAACGACCGGCTCCCGCGGTTCGGGATCCAGCGCAAGCCCGTAACGGCGATCGACTGCGTTCAGGTTCAGACGGATCGTCGCCGTGCCAGAGCGAACGCCGTAATCATCTGACGCCGTGAAACCGAACTCCATCGCGCCGGGCGGTTCGCCTTCAACTTCGCCTTCCAGCGCAACGGTTGGTGGCTGATCCGGGCGTACGATGACGCGCCATTCGCGGCCACCGGGGCCGTCGACAGCCAGCGTACCGCCTTGTTCCATAACAATAGTTTGGGCGTAGGCATCGGGGTCGAGGTCAGGCATCTGGCCGATATCGGTGCGCAGCGTGATGTCGCCGGGCGCCCCATAGGCACGGAAGGTGATCTCGGAGCCGAGCGGCGCTTCAAACTGATCGGCGGTGATGTCGTTGAGGTAGAGTGAGGGCAGACCGGTGTAGAGCGGCGGTTCCACCCAGCCTTCCCAGCTTGGCCCCGACGAGGCGGTCGCAGCGCCCGCGCCAAGCGGAACTTCGCCCACTTCGCCCACACGGCTGAACGCGCCGAACATCAGGGCCATCGCAATCGCGGTCGCGCCGATATAGCGCAGAGCGTAGGGGTCGCGCTGGGACAGGCGCAGATCAGGCTCGGGCGCGCGGGCGGATGCGGCGCGGTCGGCCATGCGGCGGACATGGGCGGCCCAGACGGAGCGGCTGGCCGGATCATCGCCGCCCACGGCGGGTGTATCCATCAGGGTCGTGATCGGGCGTCCGGGCATGGTGCTGTCGAGCCGCACTAACGCCTCATCCCGGGTTGGATGGCGATAGTGGCGAACGCCATAGGCCACAAATACCAACAAAATCAAAGCCGTAATGCCCAAAGCAGGCCAGCCCCAGCTTGGGGGAAGTAAGCTGCCCGCACCAAAGGCAGCGGCAGCCAACAGGACAAACAGCAGGGTCCAGACCGGCCAGAATGACCTCACCAATCGCTCCGCAACCATACCCAACCGGGTCAGGCGGAGCGGCCAGATCAGGCGCTGAAAGGCGGAGGTTTTGGGATCGCGCTCGGTCATATTCCCTTTTCCGGGCTGCGCCCTGCGGGCGTCAGGCCCATATGGGAATAGTATCGCGGTTTATCATGTCGTCAAACGATGGACGTGCGCGGATGACGGCGAATTGATCGCCGTTCACCATAACCTCCGGAATAAGCGGGCGAGAGTTGTATTCGCTGCTCATCACCGCGCCGTATGCACCGGCGGAGCGGAAGGCGATCAAGTCATTTTCTTTCACTTCCGGTAGGTTGCGCTGTTTGGCGAAGGTGTCGCCGCTTTCGCAGACCGGACCGACGATATCATAGGGCGTCTGTTCCGCGCCCGGTGCGGGTTCGCGGACAGGCACGATGTCGTGCCATGCCCCGTACATTGCGGGGCGGATCAGATCGTTCATGGCGGCGTCGAGGATCAGAAAATCCCTGCCTTCTCCGTGCTTTACGTAGATCGTGGAGGCGACGAGGAGGCCCGCGTTGCCGGAGATCAGGCGGCCGGGTTCAATCTCGATTTCACAGCCCAGATCACCCACGGTGCGTCGTACGACCTCACCATATTCGATGGGAAGCGGGGGGGCTGTGTTGGAGCGTTCATAGGGAATACCAAGCCCGCCGCCGAGGTCGAGGCGGGTGATTTCGTGGCCATCCGCGCGTAAGGCATGAGTCAGTTCAGCCACTTTTTTATAAGCGATTTCATAGGGTTCGAGGTCAGTCAGCTGGCTGCCGATATGGACGTCTATGCCAATAACCTTAAGGCCGGGCAGGGCGGCGGCGCGGGCATAAACCTCGCGCGCGCGGGCGATGGGGATGCCGAACTTGTCTTCCTTGCGGCCCGTGCTGATTTTTTCGTGCGTTTTCGCGTCCACATCCGGGTTTACACGGATGGTGATGGGGGCAATTTTTCCCATACTATCAGCGACTTGGCTGAGCCGTTCCATCTCAGGCTCAGATTCGACGTTGAATTGACGGATGCCGCCTTCCAGCGCCATGCGCATCTCGTCATGGGTTTTGCCGACGCCGGAAAAGACGATCTTATCGCCTGGAACGCCCGCTGCCTTCGCGCGCAAATATTCCCCGCCGGAGACCACATCCATGCCCGCACCGAGCGCGGCCATATGCGCGATAACCGCCTGATTTGAATTGCTTTTCATGGCGTAGCAGATCAGATGATCCATGCCTGAAAGCGCCTCGGTAAACACGTCGAAATGGCGGGTCAGGGTGGCGGTGGAATAGACGTAGAACGGCGTGCCGACCTGTGCCGCGATGTCGGGCAAAGGCACGTCTTCGGCGTGAAGAATGCCGTTCCGGTAAAGAAAGTGGTCCATCTACAGCCATCCTTCAGACTTGTTCGGCGCGCTCGTAACACCGTTTTCAGGTCGGTCAAACCCTGACCATCTGGTCACAGTTGCGTCCAACTGGTCACTTTTTTCGGGAAAAATGCGTCCATCTGGTCACATCTGATGCGCGTTTCCGGTCGCTCTGAAAACCCTGACCATTTGGTTGCATCTACGCTGCACGCCGCGCCACCAGAAACAACGCCAAAGGCAGGCCCGCGGAAACGCCAATCCCGAAGGTCGCCGGGACCACCAGCAGGAACCACCAATCGCGGTAGCGCACGATTTCCACCAACGCCCAGACCATTAATGCAAGCGCAGCAATCGTAAGGTCCCACGTCAGCCCGGTCGTCGCCTCGTTCACATACCAGGCATCGATCATTGGGCCCAAGTCCCAGCCGTGCTCTGCGAACCAAGCGTAGAAGTGGCGCCAAGGATAGTAGACCCCGAGGGCAAAGATAATGAGGTAGACAAATCGCATCATTTCTACTCCGTTCCCATGACTTCCACTTATCTGGGTCGTGTTGGGCGAAAGTCAGAAAAAAACGCCCCGATGTTCGGGGCGTTTTGTTTTCGATAATTTGGGCGCGGCTGGTCAGCCGCCCGTCATGGCAGCTTCAGGAATTTGGAACGTGTCGTTGCCGATGCCTACGATGTAGGTGTCGCCTTCGAGCGAGACGTTCATCTCTACTTCACGCTCATCATCGCCCTGCACGAAATAGACAGGTTCATTCCCCTCAAAGTGAATGACCCGGAATCCGTCAGGTTGCCGAATGGTAAGGTAGCCGTTTCCACTGCCTTCGCGGACCACCCCGAACTCGCACAACGACTCGTCAGCACTGCCGTCAAGAAAACAGCGGAAGTAACCAACGGCGTTGAAATTCGTTCCGGCGACCAGTTCGTCTTCGAGTGCCAATTCAGCGTTCAATTGAGGGTCAGAAGTGAGCGGTTCCGCCGGAACAGGTTCAGGCAGATGGACCGCTACGCCCGGTTCACCACCTTCGACGAGGAATGCACCGGCAACCCAGCCTCTTACATCACCTGTGATCGAGGAGATATAGCACCAACGTTCGCCCCCGTTCAGGCGGCAACCGTCCTCGTTCCGCAGGATCGTTCCATTCGGGAATCGGGCAAACACATTGGAGCTGCGGGAAGGCTGCCCGTGAACGCGCAGCGCGGAGCCAGCGGAGCTCAGCTGAACCTGCCAGTAGTCCGGGCCACCCGCGAGGCCATCTGCGAAATCGCCGGTGATGGGTGCCGCTGCAATGTGCGCTGCGGGGGGATGCCCGTCGCGCAGATACTCAGCCGCAGCCCAACCCGAAATGCCGCCACCGGCGGCCATGATTTCACACCAGCTCCGGTTCTCGTTGATCCGGCACCCTCCGATATTGGCAAGGTCCGCACCGTCCGGGAAGCGTCCGATCAGGGGCGCGTTCACGGAAGGCGATGAATGCACGTTCAGGTGACGAGTGGGGTCCGGCAAATGCACGTGAAAGTAGTCAGACGATCCCGAAACCGGCATGGCGATGTGCGGCGCCGGGACAGGCGCTTGAGCCGCCGCTGGTCGCGCTGGGGCAAGTCCCGTTCCACGGCCCGCAGGCACTGCCTGAACACCCGCCAGGAATTCACGGGCCACGTAGCCGGATGTGCTGCCACCCATGACCATGACCTCGCACCATTCACGGCCGCTGTGAACGCTACAACCATCGACGTTCTGAAGGATGGTTCCGTTGTTCAATCGGCCAATACGCGGTGCGTTCACATCGGGCGATGTGTGTATGTTCAGATGACCACCCGGGTTCCGTGTGCGCACCTGAAATGTGAGCGGCTGTGCGTTTGGATCACCTGCGGACGCAGCGGGAAGCAGATCAATTTCGAGGGCAAACATCGCAGACCCATCCAGTCGTGCCGCATCGCCCCCAATGTGGACCGCCAACGTATAAGTTCCGGTTTGCGCAAGTGTTGAACGGAATACGTTTCGGGCGGGTACATCTGGCGAAATTGTACGGCTGTTCGCGATTGGCGTATCACCCGGACCGCTTCCGGGACCATAGACGTCAAAAACGATGAGATTGCTCACAGAGTGCAATTGAACGTTCAAAGTGTCGGTGCTCAGAGCTGAGATCTGGTATTCGATCACGTCTTGGCCGGAGACTTCGCCATCGATGGAGGATCCAGTCCATCCAGCAAAATCTACAGTGCTGCGGTGTGTGTGCTGCGCTGAAGCAACTCCGCCGATGAAGGACAATGCCAACCCAGATAGGACCAGCGCCTTTAGAAACCTATTCACCTTATTCCTCCTTATTCCAACAGCTTTAATTGAGCGGAAGCTTGGCACAAGATGCTCCGTTTATAAAGTTGCACGACATTTCGGCGGCGTCTTTCTCTCTTTCCCTGACAAGGCCTGCGACGCAGGGTTCCAATTGACCTTTCCCCAAGCGGCACGCTACCTCTCGCCGGACGCCAAACCGGGCGGCGCATACTGCGCCCGACGACAGCATTAGAGGGACGACGGACATGTCCGAGATCGAACGCGAAAGCATGGAATACGATGTGGTCATCGTGGGCGCGGGGCCTGCGGGGCTGAGCGCGGCCATTCGGCTGAAGCAGTTGGACGCCGATCTGAACGTTGTGGTCCTTGAAAAGGGCTCGGAAGTGGGCGCGCATATCCTTTCGGGCGCGGTGCTGGACCCCGTGGGTCTGGACACGCTGATCCCTGATTGGAAGGAAAAGGGTGCGCCGCTGAATGTGCCGGTGAAGGACGATAAGTTCTACATGCTGGGTGAGGCGGGCGGTATCCGCATCCCCAACTTCCCGATGCCGCCGCTGATGAACAACCACGGCAATTACATCGTCTCGATGGGCAATGTCTGCCGCTGGATGGCGGAGCAGGCGGAAGAGCTGGGCGTTGAGATTTTCCCGGGCATGGCCTGTTCCGAGCTCGTCTACGGCGAGAACGGGGAAGTGAAGGGCGTTGTGGCCGGTGTCTTTGGGTTGGAAGAAGACGGCTCCATCGGCGAGAACACCGAGCCGGGCATGGAGTTGCACGGCAAGTACGTGTTCCTGAGTGAAGGCGTACGGGGGTCGCTGTCGAAGGAAGTGATCGCGAAGTTCGAGTTGGACAAGGATGCCGAGCCGCAGAAATACGGGATCGGGATCAAGGAAATCTGGGAAATCGACCCCGACAAGCACCGCGAAGGCACGGTGTTCCACTCGCTGGGTTGGCCGCTTGGCAAAAATGCGCAGGGCGGATCGTTCGTTTATCACGCAGAGAATAACCAGATCTTCATCGGTCTGGTCACGGCTTTGGGCTACAAGAACCCGCATCTATCGCCCTACATGGAGTTCCAGCGCTTCAAGCATCATCCGATGATTGCAGAGTTGCTGGAAGGCGGGAAACGCGTGGCTTACGGCGCGCGGGCGATCACGCAGGGTGGCTATCAGTCGATGCCCAAGGCGTGTTTCCCCGGTGGGGCGCTGTTGGGCTGCTCGGTCGGGCTGGTGAACGTGCCGCGGATCAAGGGCAACCATAACGCGATGCTGTCGGGCATTGCGGCGGCCGAGGCCGCGTTTGCCGCGATTGGTGAAGGGCGTGCGAGCGACGAGTTGGTCGAATACAACACCGAGCTGCGTGAAGGGCCGGTGGGCCGCGACCTCTACAAAGTGCGCAACGTGAAGCCGTTCCAATCGAACGGTGGTGTCTTGAGCGCGCTGGGTCTGGGCGGGTTCGATATGTGGACGAACACGATTGGCTTTTCGATCTTTGGGACGAAGGGCCATGGCAAGTCCGATGCGGATGCCACAATGAAGGCGGCGCGCTGGAACCCGATCGACTACCCCAAGCCCGATGGAAAGCTGAGCTTCGACCGGCTGACGAATGTGAGCTATTCCTTCACCAACCACGAAGAAAGCCAGCCTGCGCATCTGAAGCTGAAGGACCCGAGCATTCCGATTGCAGTCAATCTGCCGGAGTATGCGGAGCCGGCGCAGCGCTATTGCCCGGCGGGCGTTTACGAGGTGGTTGAGGAGGAGGGCAAAGACCCGCGCTTCCAGATCAACTTCCAGAACTGCGTGCACTGCAAGACCTGTGACATCAAGGATCCGAGCCAGAATATCGTCTGGACGGTCCCGCAGGGTGGCGACGGGCCGAATTACCCTAACATGTAAGTGACCTGCGATTGCCCTTCCCATGGGCGCGGCCTAGTCTTCCGACCAAAGCCGCGCCTTACCGGGAGAGCATTCGCCATGGCCTTCAAATTTTCCTTGTCCGTTCTCGCCTTAGTGGCGGGGCTTGCGGGGCCGGTTTCAGCGGATGGGCTGGCCGGGTCGTACCTTGCTGCGCGCTCGGCGGCGATTTCGGGCAACCATGAGGAAGCGGCGCGGTATTTTGACCGCGCGCTGGAGCTTGATCCGGGCAATCCGTTCCTGATTTCCAACGCAGTCTTTGCCCATGCGTCCCTCGCGGAGTGGGAGCGTGCCGCCGAAGTGGCCACGGCTTTGCCTGCCGATGCGGATGGGCAGGAATTGGTGGAGCTGGTCCGGTTCGTGCGCCATGTCGCGTTGGACGAGTTGCCTGAGGCGGTTGCGATGATCGAGGCCGGGGATGGGCCGGGGCCGTTGGCCGATGATCTGGCGCGCGCTTGGCTGACCTTTGGCCAGGGCGACATGTCCGGTGCGGTGGAGCGGTTTGAGGCCCTTGCCAGCGAGCGGGGGCTTGAGGAATTGGCGGCCCTGCATCTGGCGCTGGCCCGCGCGGCGGTTGGTGATTTTGAGGCGGCCCATGCGATCCTGTCCGGCGAGACGGGCGTGCAGATCACCAATACCGAGCGGGTGGTGCGCGCGCGGGCGCAGATCATGGTGCAGCTTGGGCTGCGGGGTGAAGCGTTGGACCTGCTGGATGGGTATACGCAGGCTGTGCCGGACCCCGGTTTGCTGGCGCTGCAGGCCGAAATCGGCAGTGGGGCCGAGACACCCTATGACTTCGTGATCACTGCACAGGACGGCGTGGCCGAGGTGTTCTTTACCGTGGCGCAGCTGTTGTCCGGTGATCGCAACCGGACGCTGCCACTGTTGATGACACAGTCGGCGCGTGGGATTGACCCGACGCATACCGATGCGGCCCTGTTGGCGGGTGAGTTGATGGCCGAGGATGGCCAGCACGCTTTGGCCGCGTCGACCTTGGCTTCGGTTCCGGAAGACGATCCGAACTACATCGAAGCGCAGATGGGGCGGGCCAATGCGCTGGAAGAGTTGGGCCAGAGCGAGGAGGCGATCGGCACGCTGACTGCGCTGGTTGAGGCGCGGCCGGAACTGGCATCCCTGCAGGCAGCCTATGGCGATATCCTGCGGCGGAATGAGCGGTTTGAGGAGGCCATCGCGGCCTATTCCGCGGTGCTCGACCTCGTGGACGCGGACCTGCCGCGTTATTGGTTCATCCACTATGCGCGGGCGATCTGCTATCATCAGCTGGATGATTGGCCCCCGGCGGAGGCCGATTTTCGCCGTGCGTTGGAGTTGAACCCCGAACAGCCCAACGTCCTGAATTACCTTGGCTATTCCCTGGTCGAGCAGCGCCGGAACTTTGACGAGGCGCTGGACATGATCCAGCGCGCCGTTGCGGCGCGCCCGGAAAGCGGGTTCATCGTGGATAGCCTTGGCTGGGTCTATTACCGCCTCGGTCGGTTCGATGATGCCGTGGCGCCGATGGAGCGCGCCGTGGAACTAGAGCCGAACGACTGGATCCTCAACGACCATCTGGGGGATGTCTACTGGATGGTGGGCCGCCACCGCGAGGCAGAGTTCCAGTGGCACCGCGCGTTGAGCTTCGACCCCGACGACGAGGTCGAGGCCGAGCGCATCCGGCGCAAGCTGGAGGTGGGCTTGGATGTTGTACTCGAAGAGGAAGGTGGCGTGGGCGAAAGCCAGTGAGGCTGCTGGCGCCTGCGAAGGTCAACCTGGCGTTGCATGTTGTTGGGCGGCGCGGGGATGGGCTGCATCTGCTCGACTCGCTGGTTGTGTTTGCCGGGGTCGGCGACTGGGTGGAGGTTGAGCCAACCGAGCATATGCGTCTGCGCGTGAAGGGGCCACGTGCCGAGGGCGTGCCAGTGGACGCGCGCAACATCGCGTGGCGGGCGGCGGAATGGGTCGGCCAGCCAGCAGATATTCTTATAGAAAAACATCTGCCCCATGCGGCGGGCATTGGTGGCGGATCTGCGGATGCGGCTGCGGTGATCCGCGCGCTAGGTGGCGTGGCTGAAGGCAGCGAAGTGCTTGGCGCGGATGTGCCGGTGTGCGTGCACGGGCGGCCCGTGCGGATGCAGGGGATTGGCGAGGTTCTGGAAGAGGTGCCGCCTTTGCCGCCGATGTGGATCGTACTGGCCAATCCGGGTGTGGAGGTTCCGACCGGATCGGTCTTTGGGGCGATGAGGCGGGTGGACAATGCGCCGCTGGATGCGCCCGAATGGCACGATTTCGACAGCTTTATCAGTTGGTTGTCCAAAGCGCGGAATGACATGCAGGGACCCGCCGAGGCGATGCAGCCGGTCATCGGCGACGCGCTGAGCCGTCTGGGAGGCGCGCGAGGATGCGCGTTGGCGCGGATGAGCGGATCCGGTGCGACCTGCTTTGGGCTGTTTGAAACGGAATCCGACGCGCGGGCGGCTGCGGTATCGCTGCCGGATGCATGGTGGGCCGAAGCGGCGGAGGCTCTCGCCTAGTTCAGGCGCGCCACAACGTAATCGGCCAAATCCCCCAGCATCTCGCGGATTGGATCGTCTGGCAGGTCCGCGAGGGCGGCCTTGGCCCGCGCCACATGTGCGTTTGCGGCGTCGCGGGTTTGGGCGAGGGTGCCGTGCAGCGTGAGCAGGCGCAGCGCCTCTTCCAGATCACCGTCGCGTTGGTCGCCTTTGGCGATTGTGCGGGACCAGAAGGCACGTTGGTCGGCATCGGCGGCGGCGATGGCGCGGATCACGGGCAGGGTCAGCTTCCGTTCGCGGAAATCGTCGCCGATATTCTTGTCGAGCGTTTCGCGGCTTGCGGCATCGACGCCGCCCCAATCGAGAAGGTCGTCCGCCATCTGGAAGGCCACGCCGAGGCCGTCGCCATAGGCGGCGAGCGCTTTGACGATTTTTTCGTCGCTGTCGGAGATCACACCGCCAACCTCACAAGCGGCCTCGAACAAGGCGGCGGTCTTGCCGCGGATGACTTGCAGATATGTCGCTTCACTCGTGTCGATGTTCATTGCGGCGGAGAGTTGCAGGACTTCGCCCTCGGCAATCGTGGCGGCGGCGTTGGACAGGATGGACAGAACGCGGAGGGAGCCTGGTTCGACCATCAACTGAAAGGCGCGCGCAAAGAGGTAGTCGCCGACCAGAACGCTCGATTTGTTGTCCCACAGCAGATTGGCTGTGGGCCGACCGCGCCGTTTCTCGCTTTCATCGACGACATCGTCGTGCAGCAGCGTCGCGGTGTGGATGAACTCGACCGTTGCAGCCAGCTTGATGTGGTCCTCGCCCGTGTAGCCGCAGAGCCGGGCGCAGGCGAGGGTGAGCATGGGACGGACGCGTTTGCCGCCCGCCTCAACCAGATGGGCCGTGACCTCGGGGATGCGGGGGGCATGTTCGGACGCCATACGGTCGCGGATCAGCGCGTTCACGCCATCGAGGTCATCGGCCAACAGCGCGCTGAGGCGTTCATGCGGCTTGGCGGCGGCGTGATCGAGGCTCATATGCCTTATCCCCTGTCTCGACATCCCGGCGGCGGCTGCTTACCTGTCGGATATGCTTGAAATTCTGCGCAGCAACGACCCGACCGTGATTGCCTTCGCCTCGGCGCTTCTATCCGGCGAGGATATAGAGGTGTTCGAGATGGACGTCCATATGAGCGCCCTGGAAGGCAGCATCGGCATATTGCCGCGCCGTCTGCTGGTGCGGCGCGAGGATGCGTTCGCGGCGCGCGCCACGCTGCGCGACAATGATCTGCCGGTGAGTGAGTGACGGACGGGCTGACGCAAGACGGATTTCTGGGCGGCTGTGTGCAGGCATGGCAACCCAAGGACGGATACCGCGCGGCGACGGACCCGGTGTTCCTGGCGGCGGCTTGCCCGGCGCAGGCGGGGGAGCATGTGCTGGAGCTGGGGTGCGGGGCCGGGGTTGCGGCGTTGTGCCTGGCAGCGCGGGTGGAGTGCCACGTGACCGGGGTGGAACGGCAGGCATTCTATGCGGATTTGGCAAGGCGCAATGGCGTGGACGTTGTGGAGGCGGATTTGACCGCGCTGCCTGCAGAGGTGCGGCAGCTATCCTTTGACCATGTGATTGCAAACCCGCCCTACCTGGCAGTCGGGGCCGGGACGGCGGCGGACGATGCCGGGCGCGAGGGCGCGTTTCGGGAAGACACGCCGTTGGCTGAATGGTGCGTGGTGGCGCGTGCGCGGCTAAAACCCGGTGGGTGGCTGACGATGATCCATCTGGCGGAACGTTTGCCGGATGTTTTGGCCGGGCTGAACGGGTTCGGATCGGTTTCGGTTCTGCCATTGGCTGCGCGAGAGGGGCGTGCTGCAGGGCGTGTTCTGGTGCGGGCGCGGAAGGGCGGGCGCGGGGCGTTTCGCCTGTGCGCGCCGGTTCTTATACATGAAGGCGTCGAGCATCTGCGCGATGGGGATGACTATTCCGCAACAGCGCGGGCCGTCCTGCGCGACGGGGCGCCGTTAACATTCGATTAACCCATTTAATGCCAAGCTTTTTATCGGACGGCCTCGTCGGACGTGACATGGAGCCTGTTTTGTGCTGCACTTTCGACGTTCACATTCCACAACGAGAGGAGACTCATATGTCGCTAGGCGCCCATCTTCAGGAACTCAAGAAGAAGCACGCCACCCTCTCGGCCAAGGTCGAGGAAAGCCAGCGGAGCCCTGCCACGGATGATCTGATCATTCGCGAGCTGAAGAAAGAGAAACTCCGCCTCAAGGAAGAAATCGCGCGGCTCGACAGCTGATGCGGTGACGCTGGCCGGGGATGGCCGCGTTATTCGGCAACCTCGGCTGCGTCCACGAAAGACATACCTTCCTGATAGGTCTTGAGCGCCGCTGTGTGCGTCTCAAGGAAATCGAGGAATGCGCGCACTTGCGGGCGATGCTCGGACCCTTCCGGGCAGACGAAGCGATACTGCGCCTCGGTCCGGAGACCGATCTTGTAGGGGGCAACAAGCCGCCCTTCACGCAGATCGCCTTCGGCCAGTGAAATGCGACCCAGAACAACTCCACCCCCTGCAATTGCGGCATCGAGTGCATGGTCGGCCTGACTGAAACGTGTGCCGGACGCAAAGCGCGGTGGCAGGCCTGCGGCGCGGAACCACGCGGCCCAATCGAAGGCGGGCTTGAAGCCTGCGGTGTCATCCTGATGCAAAAGCGGCGCCCGGGCGAGGTCGGAGGGGTCTGGGTATTGTGCCGCCAGGGCCGGGCTCATCATCGGGGTCAGCCATTCGTCGATGATCTTGCGAGAAAACAGCCCCTCCTCCTCCCGCGGGAAGCCGAAGCGGATGGCGACGTCGACGTCGTCACGGGTAAAATCCATGATCCGAAGGGTGGCCGAGAAGCGCAGCTCAATGCCCGGATGTTCTTCCGCGAAGGGGAAGAGGCGCGGGGCGAGCCATTTGGCGGTGAAGGCGGGGCCAGCGGTCACAGTCAGCGTGGACTGATCCACGGTGCGCCGCGCCGCGCGCCATGCGGCCGAGAGCGCGGTGAAGCCGTCGGCGGCCCCCGGGGCCAGAGCGCGGCCTGCATCCGTCAGTTCAACTGCACGGTTCATGCGGCGAAACAAGGGTGCCTCCAGATGTTCTTCCAGTGACTTGATCTGGAAGGACAGGGCGGCGGGGGTCACGTTTAGCTCGGCCGCCGCTTTGGAAAAGCTCATTTGGCGGGCGGCGGCATCAAACGCACGAAGGGCGGTGAGGGGAGGGAGACGATCAGACATTTCACTTAAGTATTCCTTATCTGAGGTGAGGGAAAGTCTCGTTTGTGAAAAATCACCATTGGCCCCAAATAGGGTTCAACAGCAATCAAGACGAATGAGGTTCCCGATGTTCTTCGACAACACAACCAACCCCGCCGCCCGCAATGCCATCGCCCGCGCCCATGCGGAGCGTGGCAAGATCCTGGGCGAAGTTTGGGGCTTTTTGACCGGCCGTCGCTGACGGCGACGCAACGGGATGCAGGGTTGCGCAGAACGCAATTCTGTAGCCGCAAAAAGTACCTATGCTCTGATGCATACGCTAAATCCGCTGAAAGAGGTGCATCATGTACGAGTTTTACTGTGACCCCAAATTCCAGGCCGTTGTTGCAGAAGCACGGGCTGCGCGCCGCGCCTATATCAGCGCAGTTTGGACGCGCGTCACGCGCCGTTCGGCAGACACATCTTCGCGCGTTGCACTGGGCTGATACCAGCCATTCCAAAATGGCAATTGGGTGATCTGGCGCTTGGGTGTAAGGGGCAGGTCTGCTGCCATTTGAACTCAGGATCAGAAAAGGTCGATTAAAATGCTCTTTACCAATCTGCGCCGCATCTCGGCAATGGTCGCCAATCGCCGCGCCGTTGAGGCTCGCGACATGGCGCGCCTTATGGGCTATCTCGGCGCGTTGCGCTGAGTTTGCGCTGAACTCGGGCTGAGCCATACGCGGCCAGTCCCGCGCCGCCCGCGATCAGGGCGGCGGCAAGAAGAAGTGTGAGGGAGGCCGCGGCCACCCCCACGATGACAAGGATCAGGGTCGACAGAAGCGGGGCTGCGTAGCTTGCGACGCCCAAAAGCTGAATGTCCCCTGCCTTGACCCCCACATCCCAGACGTAAAAGGCGAGTCCAACAGGGCCGAGGCCAAGCGCCAGAACCGCACCCCATCCGAGTGCGCCTGAGGGCCATTGGGTTTGTTCCAGCATCAGATGCAGCGGGACAGACAGGAGGGCTGTCAGGATGCAGAACACCGCCACGCTGTCGGTCGGCACAGCGCCGAAGGAGCGGGACAGTACGGAATAACCTGACCAGGTGAGCGCGCAGAGGCCCGCGAGGATCAGGCCGGTGCCGCCCGTAAAGCCATCGGCATCGGGCGCGATCAGGAGGGCCGCGCCAGCGAAGGCGACAATGGCGCCGAGGATATGGAGGAGGCCCAGTCGTTCGCCGGGCAGGAGGCCGGAGAAGAGCACGATAAAGAGCGGCCAGAGATAGGCGATGAGGCTGGCCTCTGCCGGGGGGGCGAGGCGCAGGGCGCTGAAATAGAGCGCGTGGTAGCCGAAGAGGCCAAGCGTGCCGAGGATGTAGACGTGCAGCGGAACCGTGCGCAGGCGGGACCAGCCGTTTGTGGCTGTCACCCAGGTCAAGCCGATCGTGCCGCCCACGGCGAAGGTCATGGCGTTGAGTTGGAAAGGGGGGACCGGGGCCGTGCCGATGGTGAACAGCGCAAGAAGCGCCCAGAGCAGGACGGCGATGAAGCCGATGGATGTGGCGGTGCGGCGGGTCATGGCACAGCGTTAGGGGCTTTGGGGGCATTGCAAAAGCCCTGTCGGAGGCGAACGGCCCACCCGCCCGCCCCCGTCCGCCTCCGACAGGGCGCGCGTGGCCCGTGTTGGGCTTATTGTTGGACTCTGTGCTGTTGGGCGACTGGCAGGTGCCTCCGGCGGGCATTTTCATGGAACAAAGATGGGGTGGGCGCAAAAAAAGGCCCCCATCAGGATCGCGGGGGCCTTTGGGTTCGTGTGGCTTTGCAGGTCAGACGAAGAATTGCGCGCCGTTGGCAGAGATCGTCGAGCCGTTGATGAAGCCGCTATCGTCGGAGGCGAGGAAACAGACGCAGCGCGCGATTTCTTCCGGTTCGCCCAGGCGGCCTGCGGGGATCTGGCCGATGATCGACTCGCGGACCTTCTCGGGCACGGCCATGACCATTTCGGTCGCGATATAGCCGGGGCAGATGGCGTTGGCGGTAATGCCTGCGCGCGCGCCTTCCTGGGCCAGGCTCTTCACGATGCCGAGGTCGCCGGCTTTGGTGGCGGCGTAGTTGACCTGGGCGAACTGACCCTTTTGGCCGTTGATCGAGGAGATCACGATGATGCGGCCGAACTTGCGTTCGCGCATGCCGGGCCAGATCGGGTGCACGGTATTGAAAACGCCGGTCAGGTTGGTGTCGATGACCTGGTGCCATTGCTCAGGGGTCATTTTGTGGAACGGCGCATCGCGGGTGATGCCCGCATTGGCAACGACCACTTCGATCGGGCCGAGGTCCGCTTCGACCTGTTCGATGCCCGCTTTGGAGCTGTCGTAGTCGGCCACGTTCCATTTGTAGGTCTTGATGCCGGTCTCTGCCGTGAACTTGGCGGCGGCTTCGTCATTGCCCGCGTAAGTAGCGGCGACCGTGTAGCCTTCGGCCTGCAGGGCCTTGGAAATGGCTTCGCCGATTCCGCGGCTGCCGCCGGTGACCAGTGCGACTCGTCCCATGTCTGTCTCTCCTTCTGGGTGTTCTTGAAATCTTGTTAGCGAAATAGAAACGGCTGCGCAATTATCTTGCGCAGCCGTATCGTGTTCATCTGATCAGTCGCGCTCGACGCAGAGGGCGACGCCCATTCCGCCGCCGATGCAGAGCGTGGCGAGGCCCTTCTTCGCGTCGCGGCGCTGCATTTCGAACAGAAGCGTGTTGAGGACGCGGCAGCCGGAGGCGCCGATCGGGTGACCGATGGCGATGGCTCCGCCGTTCACGTTCACGATGGCTGGATCCCAGCCCATGTCCTTGTTCACGGCGCAGGCCTGGGCGGCGAAGGCTTCGTTGGCTTCCACGAGGTCGAGGTCTTCAACCTTCCAGCCAGCCTTGTCGAGGGCTTTGCGCGAGGCGTAGATCGGGCCCACGCCCATGATCGACGGGTCGAGGCCAGCGGTCGCGTAAGAGGCGATGCGGGCGAGTGGCTGGATGCCGCGCTTTTCGGCATCGTCTGCGGACATTAGGAGCGTTGCGGCAGCACCGTCGTTGAGGCCAGACGCGTTCGCGGCAGTCACCGAGCCATCCTTGGTGAAGGCGGGGCGCAGTTTTTGCATCGCGTCCATGGTGGCGCCGTGGCGGATATATTCATCGTTCTCGACGATAATGTCGCCCTTGCGGTTCGGCACGGTCACGGCGGTGATCTCGTCGGCGAATTTGCCCGCCTTTTGGGCGGCTTCCGCCTTGTTCTGCGAGGCGACGGCGAATTCGTCCTGCTGTTCGCGGGAGATTTGCCATTGCTGCGCCACGTTCTCGGCGGTCTGGCCCATGTGGTAGCCGTTGAACGCATCCCACAGGCCATCGCGGATCATGGTGTCGATATACTTCATATCGCCCATCTTCTGACCGGCGCGGAGTGCAGCGGCGTGGGGGGACATGGACATGTTTTCCTGACCACCGGCGACGACGATGGCGGCGTCACCCAACTGGATGTGCTGAGCGCCGAGGGCCACGGCGCGCAGGCCGGAGCCGCAGACCTGGTTGATGCCCCAAGCGGCGGCTTCCTGCGGAAGACCTGCGTTGATGTGGGCCTGGCGCGCGGGGTTCTGGCCCTGAGCGGCGGTGAGAACTTGTCCAAGAATGGTTTCAGACACCTCGGCCTTGTCGATGCCGGCGCGGTCGACCACCGCTTCGATCACGGTCTTGCCGAGGTCGTGGGCGGGGGTGTTGGCGAAAGAGCCGAGGAAGCTACCGACCGGTGTGCGAGCGGCGGAGGCGATGACGACATTGGTCATATTGAGGTGTCCTTTCCTGTCCGGGCCGGGGCAGTGCGTGAAGGTCCGGCCACATGCTTATGCTGCGGTGCGTCATAAGGGTCAGGTGTGGGGGTGGGCAACCGACACAGTGTCTCAGGCAATATTATAAGGGCGGATATGCGCCGATTGCAGGGCTAGGTGCCGGATGGTCAGGCGGATTTTGCCATGACGGACCCGGTGAGGTCAGGCAATCGCATCGAGGGTGCGCCGTAGTAATAGCCTTGCAGGCAATCCACGCCGGCCCGTGCCAGCCATGCGGCATCGGCCGCACTCTCCACAGCTTCGGACACCACGAGCATGTCGAAATGGCGGGCCAGTGAAATGAGCGCTTCTGTAAGAACCTGATTGTCAGGGTCTTGCGCTACGTTGCGGGAAAACTGGCCGTCGATCTTCAGGATGTCGAAGTAGAAGGTCTTGAAATAGCGGAAGGCCGTGTACCCGGCACCGAAATCATCGAGGGCGAAGGTGATGCCTTTGTCCTGGAGATCTTCCATAAAAATGGCGACAATCTCCGGCATGATCATGACGGAGCTTTCGGTGATCTCAAGGATCAGGCGTTCAACGATGGTGGGATGCTCCGCAAGATAGCTGCGCAGGGTTTTCATCCACCGGGGATAGCCTACTGAACGGGCAGACATGTTGATGGACAGCCGAAGCGTCGGATGGGCTTTGAGTGCCTCAAGCCCGATCTTGAGGGCCGTGCAGTCAATCTGTCGGCCAATATCGGTGTCCTCAACCGCGCCCATGAAATCGCGGGCCGGGATCACGCGGCCGGTTTCATCCAGCACGCGAATAAGCCCTTCGAAAAACGCAATGCCTTTGCCGTCGGCGCGCATGATGGGTTGATAGGCCAGCCGCGCATCACCCCGTGCCAATGCCTGTTCAACCATCGCCAGGGTGCCACGGTCGCGCTGTGAGAGTGCAGCGTCCAGCGGGCTTTCCATGCCGGGTTCTACCAGTTCAACACGGTTGTCGGGCATTATCCCACTCCGAAAGAATCTCACGATCGTCTTTGCAGTTGTGACTGGCTGCCCCTTAAAGAAGGGTGAAAATCGGTATTCGCGGAAAATGCAGGGAAAGTGGTGATGGCGGAATTGGCGGGCGCGCGGTGCGATTGGTGCGGGACGGCGCCGGACTATGTTGCCTATCACGACACGGAATGGGGTGTGCCGGAATATGACAGCCGGGCCCTGTGGGAGAAGCTGATCCTTGACGGGTTTCAGGCAGGATTGGCCTGGATCACCATCCTGCGCAAGCGCGACGCCTTTCGGGCCGCGTTCGAGGGGTTTGATCCCAATGTGATCGCCACCTGGGGGGAGCGGGATGTCGAGCGGCGGTTGCGCGACGCGGGCATTGTGCGCCATCGCGGCAAGATTGAAGCGGCGATTGGCAATGCCAAAGCCTGGCAGGCGATGGAGGCGCGGGGCGGGTTCGATGCCTTTGTGTGGGACTATTTTGACGGCACACCCCTGCAGAACAGGTTTCGGTCGATGGACGAGGTACCGCCCAAAACGCCCCTGTCCGAGCGCATGTCGAAGGATATGAAGAAGGCCGGGTTCCGGTTTTGCGGACCCACGATTGTCTATGCCTGGTTGGAGGCCACGGGCGTGGTGAACGACCATCTTGTTGGGTGTTTTCGCCATGGCGAGGTTGCGGCGCTGGCGCGTTAAAGCACTTTGCGTTTTATCTGAGGCCCTCTTATCGCGTTCCGCGTTCGCGCCATCGGCGCGAGGCAGCGGGTTGCGATTCAAATCAAACGCAAAGTGATCTCGGGACGGTGAGACGCTCGGCTCACGCCTTCGCCCCTCCCGCCGTCCCGTATGGGGGCTCTGCCCCCTGTCCTGGCGGACTTCCCCCGAGGTATTTGCGAAACAAGAAACGCATTGGACCGGGTCAGCTTTGACCGGCCAGCAATGCCTCGATCACGGCGATGGCTTCGGGGCTGTCCCAATGGGCGTCACCGCGCAGGCGGGCGATTTCCTGACCCTCTGGGTTCAGGATGACCGTGATGGGCAGGCCGAAAATCCCCATTTCGCGCGCGATCTGCTGGTTGATGTCGCGGTGCTGCGGCAGGTTGGTGACGCCGATTTCGTCGAAGAAGCGTTGGATCGCTTGCGGCGGGTTGCGCCCGGTGGCCAGCGTCACGACCCGGAAGTTGTCACCGCCCAGTTCGGTTTGCAGGTTTTGCAGCGACGGCATCTCCTCCCGGCAGGGGGCGCACCAGGTGGCCCAGAAGTTCAACAGCACGTATTGGCCCTGATACACGGCCAGGCTGGCCTCGGACCCATCGGCCAGTTCGAAGGGCAGGGCAGAGGTCGTGGCGGGGCTGTCGTGTACGACGAGGCCGCGCATCTCACCGGTCAAAAGCCCGGACAGGTCTTGTGCGACGGCGGGATTTGCACCGAGGCCAAGGGCAAGGTAAGCGGCGGTGATCAAGACTTTGCGGACCATCGGGTTCCCTTCTTCGACAAGGCAGAGGCACATGACCAACACGGGTTCCAACGACGACCAGACCAGCACCGCGAACGCCATGTGGGGCGGGCGCTTTGCCGCCGGGCCGGATGCGATCATGGAGGCGATCAATGCCTCGATCAGTTTCGACCAGCGGATGGCACGGCAGGATATCGAAGGCTCCCGCGCCCATGCGGCCATGTTGGCCGCGCAGGGCATCGTCAGGGATAACGATGCGGAGGCGATCCGGGAAGGGCTGCTCACGGTCTTGTCAGAGATTGAAGGTGGGAATTTCGCCTTTTCGACGGCGCTGGAAGACATTCACATGAATGTGGAAGCGCGGCTGAAGGAGCTTGTCGGCGAACCGGCAGGGCGGCTGCACACCGCGCGGTCGCGCAATGACCAGGTGGCCACAGACTTTCGGCTGTGGGTACGGGAGCAGATGGATGCCGCGATTGAGGGGTTGGAGGCGCTTCAGCGGGCGTTGTTGGGGCAGGCCGAGGCGGGCGCGGATTGGGTGATGCCGGGCTTCACCCATTTGCAGACTGCGCAGCCTGTCACGTGGGGCCATCACATGATGGCCTATGTGGAGATGTTCGGCCGGGACGCGAGCCGGTTCCGCGATGCGCGGGTGCGGATGAACGAGTCGCCGTTGGGTGCGGCGGCTTTGGCGGGAACGTCGTTTCCGATTGACCGGGAGATGACGGCGAAGGCGCTTGGCTTTGACCGGCCTTGCGCGAATTCGCTGGATGCGGTGAGCGACCGGGACTTTGCCTTGGAGTTTCTGAGCAGTGCGAGCATCTGCGCGATGCATCTGAGCCGGCTGGCAGAGGAATTGGTGATCTGGTCCTCGGCACAGTTCCGGTTTGTCAGCTTGAGTGATCGGTTCTCGACCGGGTCGTCGATCATGCCGCAGAAGAAGAACCCCGATGCGGCGGAGCTGATCCGCGCAAAGATCGGGCGGATCTTCGGGGCGAATGTGGCCTTGATGACGGTGATGAAGGGGCTGGCTCTGACCTATTCCAAGGATATGCAGGAAGACAAAGAGCAGGTCTTTGACGCAGCGGATAACCTGATGCTGGCGCTGGCCGCGATGACCGGGATGGCGGGAGACATGCAGGCGCGGGTGCCGGAGCTTGAGGCGGCGGCGGCCAGCGGATTCTCTACTGCGACGGATTTGGCCGATTGGCTGGTGCGGGCTTTGGACATGCCGTTCCGTGATGCGCATCATGTGACGGGGTCATTGGTGAAGCTGGCCGAGGATAAGGGCTGTGACCTGCCGGACTTGTCGCTGGAGGAGATGCAAGGCGTCCACGGTGAGATCACCGAGGCCGTCTTTGAGGTGCTCGGCGTCCATAACTCGGTTGCGTCGCGCACATCATACGGTGGCACCGCGCCGGTGCGGGTGCGCGAGCAGATTGCACGGTGGCGAGGCGCGTTGGGCTGATCTATACTGATCCAAAGGTTTGGAGATCCGCTATGAAGCCCATTGCCGTTATTGCCACCCTGTTTTCGGTGCTTGCCCTTGCCGCTTGCGGCGTGGATGGGGAGCCTGAGCAGCCGGATCGTGCGCACACCGGGATCAGTGTTTCTGGCAGCGTGTCTTTCGGGATTGCTGGCAGCAACTAGCCGGCGCTTTCCGGGGGCTTGCAATCCCAGTTGATCCCGCGCGCGTTCGCGCCTAACTTCTTCTCTCCCCCGGTTGGCACGCGCCTTGGCCGGGGCTTTGTTTGCCAACCCGTCACAAGGTTTCGACCCATGGACAAGATCCCGATGACGCCGAAAGGGCTTGAGGCCCTGAATGCCGAACTCAAACAGCTCAAAAGCGTTGAGCGGCCCGCCATCATCAAAGCGATTTCCGAAGCGCGCGAGCATGGTGATCTTTCGGAAAATGCCGAATATCACTCGGCCAAGGAGAAGCAGTCGTTCATCGAGGGCCGGATCAAGGAACTTGAGGGGATGATCTCGCTGGCCCAGGTCATTGATCCCAAGACGCTGTCGGGCGCGATCAAGTTTGGCGCGACGGTTGATCTGGTCGATGAAGAGACCGAGGAAGAGAAGACCTACATGATTGTCGGTGAGGCCGAGGCCGATATCGAGAAGGGTCTGCTGAACATCAAATCTCCGCTCGCCCGCGCCTTGATCGGCAAGGAGGAGGGCGATAGCGTCGAAGTGCGCACGCCCGGCGGGTCGAAGGACTATGAAATCGTCAAGATTTCCTATGTTTGACCTGACGCGGCAGGCGCCAAGCACAGACAAACGCAACGCAGGTTGAGGCCGCAGATGCCGTCCTCGGAAACAGCACAGGACCGCACCCCGACACAGGCCGTTCCCACGGCACTGGACCTTGGGCTTTATGCGCGTGCCGAGGCGGGGCCAAAGATCACTGTCATCGAGATCGTCGCCATCGGCGTGTCGCTTCTGTGGATCATCGCTGTGGTCTTTCTGGGCTTTGGCGGGGGCGAGGCGTCGGATGCACAAACCGGCCTGAGCATGTTGCTGTCGTTTCTGGCGGTGATCCTGCCGCTGGCGTTGATCTGGGTGGCCGCGATGGCCGCGCGGACCGCGCGTGCGCTCAGGCAAGAGGCGGCCCGGCTGCAGGCGTCGATCGATGCGATGCGCGCCGCATACGTTGAACAGCAGCAGCGCCAGAGCATGGAGATGAAGCCCGAGCTGGTGCAGAAGCTAGATGATCTGGTGGCCGCGCAGGCGGCGGCGGAGACCAAGCTTGCGACCTTCACCTCGCTGCGGACGGCGGGCCCGGCGGAGATCAGAGCAGCGGTTCCACCCGCGGCGCTTCTGGAAGATCCCGCGCAGCCACAACCGGTGCTTGGCCTGGTTCAGCCTGCCGAGGTTGAGCCGATTTCGGTGGCTGATTTCATCAAGGCGCTGAATTTCCCCGAGAATGAGCATGACAAGGAAGGCTTCCGCACGTTGCGCCGGGCGCTGGAAGATCGCGCGACAGAGCGGTTGATCCGCGCGAGCCAGGATGTGCTGACGCTGTTGTCCCAGGACGGCATCTACATGGATGATCTGCGGCCCGATCGCTCACGGCCCGAGGTCTGGCGGCGCTTTGCCAAGGGCGAGCGTGGGCGCCCGATTGCGGCGCTTGGCGGCATCCATGACCGTTCATCGCTGGTGCTTGCGGCCGGTCGGATGCGCAAAGATCCGGTGTTCCGCGACGCAGTGCACCATTTCCTGCGCCACTTCGACCGGACGTTCATGGAGTTTGAGAAGAACGCCTCGGACGCCGAGATTGCGGAACTGTCCGACACACGCACGGCGCGGGCGTTCATGTTGCTGGGGCGTGTGACCGGCACGTTTGACTAAGGTTCAGACTCCGAAAGTTCGAATGCCCCCCGCCATTGCTGGCGGAGGGCACCCGGACCAGAGCCTCAAAAGGGCTCATTCGGTTGACTGGTCTTACTCGTCTTCAAGCGAGGCTGCGCGCAGGCGGTCGAAGATGTCTGCGCCGTAGGCGGGCTGGCCGTTGACCAGCGTCGCGCCATTCACGCCGCGCAGGTCGGAGGCGACGTCTTGCGTGCCGTTGAGGACGCTGAAGGTGGTGCCGAGGCTGCCGGCGGGTGTCACACGCTGGCCAACACCGTTCACGTTGGTCTGCTCCAGAACGCTGTTTTCCGACAGGTTGAAGTGCTGGATCGCGGCGACGGACGCTGCGGATTGGGCGAAGGCCGGGGCGGCAACGGTGGCGGCGACGGCGGCGATAAGAGCGATCTTTTTCATTGTACTGGTCCTACTCAGTTTCGTGTGTGTGGGCCCGATTTGGGAGGGGGCCCGGGGTTGGTTTGGTTTCGGTGGAGAGCCTCTGTGGCCGTCCGATGAGATGAATATGAGGGGGAGTGGCGGCGCAATCCATACACGGAAGCGCGAGCAATTGCGGATATAGGTGCGCATGCGCACAGACATGCTCAGGCCCTGCACGAACCCCACGCCCGCGTGAACGCCAGTCGCGGGGGCGTGAGAAACGGGCGTGGGCTTTGAAATATTTGGAAGATTCGGTGCGGCTCAGGCCGACTCGCCGGATGCCTGCCTGGGGTCGAGTCGATCGCTCTTACTCGCGCGGGGGGCGCGCTTTGTAGACGGGCAGGGACCAGCCAAACAGCAAAGAGCCCGTGCGGAGACCAAATGTGACGGTGACGCAAATGGCCGTGCCCCAGATCGGATCGGCATTGAGGAGACGCACGCCGAGAAGGGCGGCGCCCGCGCCGCCAAATGCGGCGGTCACGTAAAGCTCCCCCTGTTTGAGGACAAGCGGTACCTCATTGGCGATGACATCGCGAGCCAACCCGCCGAAGGTTCCGGTTGCCACGCCCATGACCAGCACAACCGGGGCAGAGGCGCCGAGGTTCCGCGCGACGGCAACCCCGGCAGCGACGGCAATGGCCAAGGCCATCGCATCCAGCCAGATGAGCCATTTCAACCGGCTTTCCAGAAGGTGGGCGGTGAAAAAGACGAGCACGGCAGCGAGCGCCGCAATGCCGAGCGGTGTGGGGTCTGCGATCCAGAAGACAGGATCACGGTCGAGGAGCAAATCGCGCACGGTGCCGCCGCCTACGGCGGTGAGCGCCGCGAAGAATACGAAGCCCACAATGTCGAGTTGCGCACGGGAGGCGGCGAGTGCGCCGGTCAGAGCGAAGATCAGGGCAGAGGCATAGTCGAGGGCAAGCGCGGTCATGCCAAGGCCGCCCGAATGTGCGTGGCCGCGCGCTGGAAGGCTGGGGCGAAGGCGGCGGGCAGTGGATCATTCAGGCTTTGCCAGAAGAAGGAGAAGACATGTCCGCCGTCATCGGCGCAGGCATGGTCCCAAGTCTCGGGCAGGTCGGCGTCCTGCATCAGCCAGAAATGCCAGGTTTCGCCGTCCACGATCGCATCGCTTTCACCAAGATAATGGACCGCCGCAAGGACAAAACCTGTTTCTTCGTAGAGTTCGCGCATGGCGGTTTCAGGAGTTGTTTCCTCCTCTTCCAGCGTGCCTTTGACAAATTGTAACCCCGCCATGGGGTGCCGGAACGCCAGAATGCGGCCATCTGAGCGCAGCACGAGCGGGCAGACCTTATCCATCGTTGGAGCGTCGCTTTGGTTTGAACGGCTCCATGCCTGCGCGGGCCAGTTCGTCGGCGCGCTCATTCTCCGGATGGCCGGCATGACCCTTGACCCATTCCCAGGTCACATCGTGGCGGGCGGCGGCTTCGTCCAGGCGTTGCCACAGCTCCACGTTTTTGACGGGCTTCTTGGTAGAGGTCTTCCAGCCGTTGCGCTTCCAGCCGTGCAGCCAACCGGTGATACCGTTTTTCACATAGGCGCTGTCCGTCACAACGGTCAGGGACGAGGGGCGTTCGAGCGCTTCGAGGGCGTGGATTGCGGCGAGCAGCTCCATCCGGTTGTTGGTGGTCTCGGCCTCGCCCCCCTTGAGCTCCCTCTCTTTCACGACGGTTTCGCCGTCCTTGGCTTGCAACAGCGCGCCCCAGCCGCCGGGGCCCGGATTGCCGGAGCAAGCGCCGTCCGTGTAGGCGTAGAGATCAGGCATTGGGGCCTCTTGCGTGCATCAGGAAGAACGGGGCGACCTCACCGGACAGACCGGCCTCTTCGCCGGTTTCGACATGGGTGACCGAGGCGCCCAGGTCGCGCAGAAGCCCGCGCATCTCAAGCTCGGTCACGTAGGTGTAGCGGCGGCCGATTGTGTCGCGATCTTCGCCACTGCCGGATTTCATGCCGATGAAGAGCGCACCGCCGGGTTTGAGGGCTTGGACCATGGCCGCGAGGTGCCGGGGCAGGTCGGCGCGCGGTGCGTGGAGCAGGCTGAAGCTGGCATAGACGCCGTCGAAGACGGCCGTGCCGCTGATATCGTCAAAGCTGCCAAGGCGCGCGTTGACGCCCCGGTGGAGGGCATCGCTGACAAAGGCCTCGGTCGGGTCAATGCCGTGCACCTCATGCCCGGCGGAGACCATCACCGCCGCATGCACCCCCGGCCCGCACCCTGCATCGAGGATCGTGGCGCGGGTGGGCAGCATGGAGAGGAAGCGGTCGATCGCCTCTCGCTGCATTTGGCTGATGGGCAGGTCGGCGTAGCGTTGTGCCTGCGCCTCGTACACGTCGATGGTTTTGCGATCGGTCATGGAACGAAGGCTGCGCCGATGGCGAGGCAAAAGACAACCACCGAAGTGAGGATCAATCGCAGGCTCATCCACCACTCGGGCGCGAGGCCCTTGCGTGCGCATATCCAGTCGACCGCCAGAAGGCTGACAAAGCCGAAGATCAACGCGAAGATCTGTGTCAGAGGCGACATGTTGAACATGAAAAACATCAGGATCGCGGGCAGGACGGATAGTGTCAGTCCGATGGGCATCCATGGTCCGCCCGCCTTGGCCGCAAAGCCCCAGATCACGCCCGCCATGAAGCTGAGGATGATCGTGCCATAGGCCAGAAGGACTGGAACGCCGCTGTAGATCAGCACAATGTCCGGGACATCCAGATAGGCGATGACGATCCACGCGGCGCTGGCCGCCCCCCAGAGAAAAGGGATCAGGCCTGCGAGGCCGAGGAAAAGGGCGGAAGAGGGGATGCGAGACATGGGGGCCTATGTGGCGCGTGCCATTGGGTTCGGCAAGGGCCTGAGACGGCACAGCGGACAAAGTCGTTGAAGGGAAGATTCCGGGGCGCTGCCCCGGACCCCGAGGTATTTTTGAAACAAGGAAGGGTCAGGCGCGCTCAAGGGCGAGGCGGCCCGCCAGTAACGCAAAGATCGCGGCGAAGGAGCGGTTGAGCCACGCCATGATGCGGACGGAGCCGAGGATCTTGGCGCGGGCCTGCGAGGCGAAGAGGCCGTAGAGAACGAAGACCGCAAAGGTCATGGCCATGAAGACGGAGCCGAGGATGACGATTTCCTGCGTGACGGTGGCCGGGTTGCCGGACAGGAAGGGCGTCAGCAGCGACAGGAAGAAGATCGAGAGTTTCGGGTTCAGGATATTGATGAGCGCGCCGCGCCGGGCGATGGCGATGCCGGGCTCAGAATTTGTGGACGGCTCCACATTCAACGCGCCGCCTGAGCGCAGGGCCGAGTAAGCGAGGTAGAGCAGGTAAGCCACGCCCGCGAATTTCACGATATTGAACAGCAGCGCCGAGGTGTGGAGGACGGCGGCAAGGCCAAGGGTTGCGGCCAGCAGGTGCGGGACGATGCCGAAGGTGCAGCCAAGCGCGGCCCAAAGCGCGGCGCGTTTGCCGCGGCCAAGGCCGAGGGCCAGCGTGTAGAGCACACCCGTTCCGGGGGCGATGACAACGACGAAGGCGGTCAGGAGGAATTGGGTGCTGAGCATTTTGTTTGCATCCGTAACAAGTATTACGGTTTGAGTGTTACAGGTTTGTATGCTCTGCGCAAGGCTACAGCAGTGGTGCCCTTCAGTCCTGAAGTGCGGCCAGCAGTTTCGAGATGCGCTTTGCGCGCGTCTCGGGTCGTTTGGCTGTCTCGATCGGATAGAGCGCGCTGCGCTTTTTTCCTGGTGTCAGCTTTTCCCATCGCTCGGACAGGCCCGAGGATCGCAGCGCGTTGAGAAGGTCACGCGGCACGTCCACCGCATCGTCGGGTGCGGGGCGAAGGCGGGCTTCGAACACATCCCCGGGCTCAAGGCCAATCCGGTCCAACAGGCTCTTGCCGGCCCAGAGAAAGGGGGTGTCGATCACCTTGGCCGGTGCCTTGGAGATGGCGAGGTTGACGGGATGGTCGTTGAACTCTCCCTCCACGCGTTTTGTCGGGCCGAGCGCGTCCAACACCGCTTCGGGCAGGGCGACCACCGTATAGACGGCGTCCCCCCAGGGCATGGGCTGCACACGGGCTTCGAAAGTTACATAGTCGGTCACGTGCGGGGCCAAAGCTGCGGGAAGAAATCGCCTGCGATGCGGTCGCCTTCGCTGTATCCCGCCGCTTCAAACTGCGCGCGTTCGTCCTTGGCCCAATCGCCGCGGTAGCGGATCATGCCATCCGGCGCGGTCATGCGCAGGGTGAAACGGCGCACGGTTTCAGACGGCGTGACCGAGGCCAGCCCGCCGTGCAGCGTGCGCATATCGAAGAAAATGCAATCGCCAAGGTCGAGGTCCCATTGCAGCAAGTCGTGGCTGTCGGCGGTCACGTCGGGCGGGATGTGGTAGGTCTTTCCGTTGACGGTCTGGGGTTCCATGCTGGCATGGCCATCGGCGAAGCGCACCCGCATGAACAGCTTGTCCCACAGGTGGGAGCCTTTGACGAAGGCGATCCCGTTTTCCTTTGTCACGGGTTCCAGCGGCAACCACAGGACGCACATCGTGCCCTCGAAATCGAAATAGGCGAGGTCCTGGTGGAAGGGCGGGCGGGAGGTTGAGCCCGCCTCACGCAGGAACCAATTGTCCATCACCAGGTTGACGCTCGGTGCATTGAGCAGCTGTGCCGCAAGTGGGGCGCAAGGCGAATTGTGAACAAAGTCGGTGAATTCCGGGATCTCGGACCAGAGCCAATAGCCCTCCAGATAGGCCGGGGCGTCGGGGTCTTTGGTGTGGCGCGCGACATTGGGATGCGGTGCGGCCGTGGCGCAGTCGATGCCGTTGCGCAGCGTCTCGAGCCAGTCGGGGGCGAAGGCTTTGCGGATAGCGACGGCTCCGTCACGGCGGAAGTCGGCGAGGGTATCGGCGGGAAGAGTCGGGAGGTCGAGCATGGGCCCAGTCTGACCCTGGGTCCGCGTTTTCACAACGGTATTTGCGTCACCCGACCGGCGGATTTCGCCACGTGCTTGCGGCGAAGGGCTGTTGCAGGGCGCGTTCGACCATCGCCAGATGGTCCTGCCCGTAGAACGGATCGCCATCCACGATGTAGGTGGGGGAGCCGAAGATCGAATTGGCGATGGCCCAATCGTTGTTGGCCTCTAGCCTGCTTTGAACCGTAGCTGATCCCGCCTTGATGAGAAGGGCGCGTGCGCCATGGCCGGCGTCGGCGGCGAGCTTGAGAAGCGTCTCTCGGTTCGACAAGTCGGCATCGTCGCGCCAATGGGCCTCCAGCAGGCGGTGCGCCATGTCATCGACGGCTGGCCCGCTTTCCCCCAGCGTGAGGATCATGCCGGACGCGAGGCTGTAATCGGCATCGTGGTGGGTCGGGCGATGGTGAAGGATGGGAACGTCACGGAATTCGGACCAACGCTCAATCTCACGTCCGAAGAAGTAATCGACATGCGCCTGCGTCCGGGCCGCAAAGGGAAGGCTACCTTGCTGTTCTACAACGGGGGACAGAAGGATTGGGCGGTGGATGACCGTTGCGTCGTGGACGGCGGCGATGCGGTATAACTCGCGCGAGCCAAGATAGGCGTAGGCGGAATGGGCGGAATAGACGTAGAGGATTTCCCGCACGCCTCAGCCTCCGAACAGGCGTTTGAGAAAAGAGGTCTTTGGCGGGCAATATCCGCCATTTTCCAGGCGCTTGCGCAGGATGTCGTGCCATTCGTGGCCTGGCTTTGCGATCAGATCCCAAATCGGCCATTCGGGGGACGCTTCAATACGATGCAGGATGGTCCAATTCAGGCCCGACCCCGTGTCGCCGTTGGCAGGCATGACAGAGAGAAGCACTTCGATCTCAGCAGCGCTCAGGTGCGCGGGCAGGTCGTCTGTCAGCGGATGGGCTGTGGCGATCAGATTGTAGTCGTCATCGGTGATCGGGCGCCCAAGCGCCTGGAGGGCAGCAACAGCGGGGTGAAGATCCGGGTCGCTCATGCCGGTTCGCGCAGCACGCGGGGCACCTTGAATTCGACGTTCTCGACGGCGGTCTCGACCAGTTCGCGGGTGACATCGAAACGATCTTCAAACGCTCCGATGACCTCTTCGATCAGCACTTCAGGGGCCGAGGCGCCAGCGGTGATGCCGAGCGATTTGATCCCTTCCAGCGCGCGCCAATCGATGTCGGTGGCGCGTTGCACAAGCTGCGAATAGCTGCACCCGGCCCGCGCGGCGACTTCGACGAGGCGTTTGGAGTTGGAGCTGTTTGGTGCGCCAACCACCAGCATCGCATCGCATTTGGGGGCTGCGGCCTTCACGGCCTCTTGCCGGTTGGTGGTGGCGTAGCAGATGTCTTCCTTGTGGGGGCCGACGATGGCAGGGAAGCGGGATTGAAGGGCGGCCACGATGTCGGCGGTGTCGTCGACGGAAAGCGTTGTTTGGGTCACGAAGGCCAGTTTCGACGGGTCGCGCACGTCCACCGTTGCCACGTCTTCGACGGTTTCGACCAAGAGCACTTCACCTTCGGGCAATTGCCCCATGGTGCCGACCGTCTCCGGGTGGCCATTATGACCGATCATGATCATCTGAAGGCCATTGTCGGCATGGCGCTGCGCCTCGATATGGACTTTGGACACAAGCGGGCAGGTGGCATCGACATAGACCATCTCGCGCGCCTGGGCGGCAGCGGGGACGGATTTTGGAACGCCATGGGCGGAGAAGATGACGGGGCGGTCATCGGGGCATTCTTCGAGTTCCTCGACGAAGACGGCGCCTTTTGCGCGCAGGTCATCGACCACGAATTTGTTGTGCACGATCTCGTGCCGCACGAAGACCGGCGCGCCCCATTTTTCCAGAGCCATCTCCACGATCTTGATGGCGCGGTCCACACCTGCGCAAAAGCCGCGTGGGGCGGCGAGGTAGATCGTGAGGGGGGGCTTGGTCATGGTCGTACTCTCCTGGTCAGCACAGAGGTAAGGGTCTAGGTCGCCCGGGTCCAGAGGGGCTTGCCCTCCTGTGCAGGAGGGATGGCAAGTAGGGCAAAAGGACGGGAGAGAATCAATGAAGTCGATATGGATTGCGGGATTGGCAGCCGTTGGGCTTGTTGCGGTATTGGGCGCCGTCTTGCCGATACAGGCTCAAACCGATCAGCAGCCAGTTTCCCGGTTGGCTTGGCAGAATGAGGAGGTCGTGGCGCTTGGGCGGGCGATTTATGAGGCTGAGTGCGCCTCCTGCCATGGTGCCGATCTTGAAGGGGCGCCGGATTGGAGAGTGCGGGATGACGCTGGATTCCTTCCAGCGCCGCCCCATGACGAGACTGGGCATACATGGCATCATCCTGACGAGGTGCTCATCGCTCTGACCACATACGGAACGGCGGCTTTGGTAGGCGGGGATTATCAGAGCAATATGATGGGCTTCGGTGACAGGTTGAGCGAAGACGAGATCATTGCTGTACTGAGCTACATCAAGTCGACCTGGCCGGATGAGGTAATCGAGATCCATAACCAGATCAACGCAGATGCGGGTGGGTGACATTTGCGTGTTTGGCAGCCGCGACGTGTTGCGATGGCGGATGCGAACGTGTTGAGTTCGTGTGACGTCCAAGGAGATTGCCCGATGCTGATGCCGCGCCAGAAAACCCCTGATTTGTCCGTGCCACTGATTGGGGGCGGAACGTTTGATCTGTCTGCCGAGACGGCGGAGCGGGGCACGGTTGTCTGCTTTTATCGCGGGCTGCATTGCCCGGTTTGCGCGACGTACCTGACGGAGTTTGAGAAGTTGGTGGATGATTTTGCCGACCGCGGCGTGGCTTCAGTCGCGATTTCCAGTGACGGAGAGGAACGTGCGGCGCAGATGAAGGAGAAGATCGGGGCGAGCAAGCTGCGGTTCGGCCATGACCTGCCGCTCGCCAAGGCGCGGGAATGGGGGCTTTATATCTCGACCTCTCGGGGCAAGACATCCATCGGGATCGAGGAGCCCGCCCTGTTTGCCGAGCCAGGGCTGTTCCTGATCAATCCGGACCAGACGCTCTACTATATGAGCGTGCAGACGATGCCGTTCGTGCGGCCCCATTTTCGGGAGCTACTGGGCGCGGTCGATTTCGCGATTGAGAAGAATTATCCGGCCCGCGGCGAGTATGAAGGGCCGGTCTAGCGCTAACTTATCACGGTTGATAAGCAGGGTTAAGCATCTGAAATACCGTGATTTTGGTGTTCTCGTTAACCGAAAATTAGGAATTTGACGCGCGGCGTAGGGATTGCAGCGCGCCCACAGTCCTCGCTTGGTTGGCCTCGGGCGTCGGCACATCCATTGCACCGGTGACGCGGCGGATTTGCAGGTCGCCGATCAGTAGGGTGAGGTACAGATGAGTGAGGTCATCGGGCGTTCCGCGCAATGCACCCTCGGCCACGGCACGGGCCATGACAGCGGTGACCATGGGGGCGACCACCTCCCGCCCGCCCGCTGAAATCGCCCGGCCCAGATCACCCGAAGGATCTGCCGCGGCGGCGCGGTTAAGGGCCACGGCGCGGGGTCCGAGGACCATGCCAAGCAGGATGGGGCCGAGGCGGGCGAGTTGATCCATCGGATCGGTTGCCTCGTTTTCCGCGAGGGCCGTGCGCACAACCTCCGTGTTGCGCGCAACCAAGGCCGCCATCAGGCCCTTCTTGTCGCCGTACCAATTGTAAAGCGTCTCATTCGACGCTTTCGCCGCCTTCGCAATCGCCTGCACCGAGGTGCCCTGATAGCCCTTTTCGCCGAGCATCCGGTAGGCGGCCTCCTCGATCTGGGCGCGGCGTTCTTCCTGCTTTTCGGACTTCATGATCTCTCCCCCTCTTGACGTGTAATCGTAATTACGGTTACGTAGGTCATCAAGCCGTAATATATATTACGGTTAGAGATGGAGAGTGAGATGACGACAACCACTTACGTGTTCGGATTTTTGTCCCTGCTGCTTGCGGGTGCGATCTTCGGGTTCTTCTATGCCTGGGTCTGCTCGACCATGTGGGGGCTGGATGCGATTGACCCGCGTGTCGCCATCGAGGCGATGCAGGGCATGAATGCGAGCGTGCGGAATATGGTGTTCGCGCCTGCGTTTTTTGGAACACCCTTTGCCTTGCTGCTGACCGGCGCCTTGGCGTTTGGCACAGGCAATGCGCGTGCAGGCCTGATCTTTGCGGCGGGCGGTGTCCTGTATCTGATTGGTGGATTGGTCCTGACCATGGCGGTCAACGTGCCCATAAACGAGGCCTTGGCCGAGATCGTGGTGCCGGACGACATAGACACAGCGCGCCAGATTTGGGCCGATTACTCGCCAAGATGGCAAGCCTACAACATCGCCCGGACCATCGCATCGGGCGGGGCATTGATGCTGACAGGTCTGGGATTGCTCGCGCTGAGCGGGAAGCCTTGAGCGGCGTATGTCAGCCGGGATCAGGCCAAGTGAATTGCGCAAGGAAGGTGGGTTGCGTCCAGGTGCTGAAATAGACGTCCCCGCATGCCGTAAGGGCCAGCAAGCCCTGCACGTCGACGGATCTGACAACACCCACCCGGTGGTATGGGATCACGCCGCCGCCCTGCACATCACCGAATGTGGTGACGTGAAGCTGGCGTCCCGCCGATGTTTCAATGAACGCGCCGGGATAAAGCGTGGGCTCATCCCCTTCGGCGATGATGCGTTCGTGATCGCCCGGGGTGATCGCGCTGATCGCCTCGCCCGGCTGGCCCCATTCGCTGCCCAGAAAGGCCTGGGCGGCGAAAGTAGTATAGCTTTCGTCGGTGGCGATCGTGCCGGTGCTGGCGCATGTCTGATTGTCCTGCGCCATCGCAACCGGAGCGCTGAACATCAGGGCCACGGTCACGATTGGGCGCAGGGGCCACATCATTCGACGGTTTCTTCTTCGGCGCGGTCGTCCATCATCCGGGGTTCACGCGGCGGGCGGCCGACGACGTCCTTGAGTTCATCGAGTTCGATGAAATTGTCGGCCTGGCGGCGCAGATCATCGGCAATCATCGGTGGCTGCGAGCGGATCGTCGACACCACGGAGACCCGGCAGCCCCTGCGCTGGAGCGCAGCGACCAGGGGCCGGAAATCGCCATCGCCCGAGAACAGGACGATGTGGTCGACATGTTCGGCGGTTTCCATGGCATCGACCGTCAGCTCGATATCCATGTTGCCTTTGACCTTGCGGCGGCCTTGGCTGTCGGTGAATTCCTTGGCCGGTTTGGTGACCATGGTGAAGCCGTTGTAGTGCAGCCAATCGACCAGCGGCCGGATCGGCGAATAGTCGTCATTTTCCAGCAGAGCGGTGTAGTAGTAGGCCCGCAGGAGTTTGCCGCGCTGCATGAATTCCTGCCGCAGCAGTTTGTAGTCGATGTCGAATCCAAGCGCTTTTGCAGCGGCGTATAGGTTGGAGCCGTCGATAAACAGCGCCAGACGTTCGTCACGATAAAACATAATATGTCCAAAGCCCGTGAGTGAGTGTAATGCACCGCTGACAATAGTAATGTCCGGGGAGTGAGACCGGGCGCCCGCGGCACGGGATGCGTGTTAATATGGATGTTCGGTGGGTTGGGTGCAATACGGCATGTATACAGGTGACGCGACGACCGGCTTGATTGCGCTGGGCGCAAACCTGCCTTCGGGCAGCATTCCGCCGGAACTGAGCGTTCCCCGGGCCATGGACCAGCTGGAAGAGATGTGCGGAGAAGGCACCGCACGCAGTCGGCTGTTTGCGACCCCGGCTTTTCCTGCGGGCGCGGGGCCTGACTTCGTCAATGCGGCGATGCGGGTGGAATGGCGCGGCACGGCCGAGGCGTTGCTGGACGCTTTGCACGGCATCGAGGAGGCGTTTGGGCGTACGCGTGACAATCGGTGGGAAGCGCGTGTGATGGACCTGGACCTGATCGGGTTTGGAGACGCGATTTTGCCGAGTGCTGAGGTGCGTGCGAAATGGGCGGCCCTGTCACCAGAAGAGGCCGCCAAGGTGGTGCCGGATCAGTTGATCCTGCCGCATCCCAGGCTGGCCGATCGCGGATTTGTGCTGGTCCCCCTGGCGGATGTTGCGCCTGATTGGGTGGACCCGGCGACGGGGCGTTCTGTGCGGGCCATGCTGGACGCGCTGGGCGCGGAAGAATTGGAAACAATTCGGCCCCTCGACTAGCGTCGGAATCAGGTTGTCAATAAAGGGATTGGCCCTTATGTAGGCCGCTCTAATCCATCTGTTCTATACGTCTGGAGTGCCCCCATGGCCCGCGTCACGGTTGAAGATTGCGTTGATAAGGTCCCGAACCGGTTCGAACTGGTGATGCTTGCGTCGCACCGCGCGCGTGAGATTTCTGCCGGTGATCCGCTGACCATTGACCGCGACAACGACAAGAATCCTGTCGTTGCGCTGCGCGAGATCGCGGATGAGACGCAAGGCGCCGATGATCTGCGTGAGCGTCTGATTGAGTCGCACCAGACCCAGATCGAAGTCGACGAGCCCGAAGAAGACGCCATGGCGCTTCTGCAGGGTGTCGAGCAGGATCGCCCGGCCCAGGATGATATGAGCGAAGAGCAGATGCTGCGTGCGCTCATGGAAGCTCAGGGCCAGAAGTGAGCGCGCAGGCTGCGCTTGATCATACCCACGGTGCCGAAGATGCTATCGACGCCGACGATCTGCTCAGCCTGATCCGCAACTACAATCCGAACACAAGTGAGGCGCTGATCCGCGGCGCCTTTGACTATGGCCGCGAGATGCACGAGGGGCAGACGCGGCATTCGGGTGAGCCCTATTTCACCCATCCTGTTGCCGTGGCCGCGATCCTGACCGAGCAGCAATTGGATGATGCCACCATCGTCACGGCCCTTTTGCATGACACCATTGAAGACACACGCTCGACCTATAGCGAGGTGTCGGACCGGTTTGGCGAGGAGATTGCCGGGCTGGTGGATGGTGTCACGAAGCTGACCAACCTGCAGCTGTCGAACCGCGAAAGCAAGCAGGCCGAGAATTTCCGCAAGCTGTTCATGGCGATGTCCAAGGACCTGCGGGTGATCCTGGTGAAGCTGGCGGACCGGCTGCACAACATGCGTACGATCCGGCATATGCGCCCCGAAAAGCAGCGCCAGAAGGCGCAGGAGACGATGGACATCTTCGCGCCGCTCGCAGGACGGATGGGGATGCACTGGATGCGGGAGGAGTTGGAGGATCTGAGTTTTCGGGTGGTGAATCCTGAAGCGCGTTCCTCGATCCTTCGACGGTTCATCACACTGCAACGCGAGACGGGCGATGTGATCCCCAAGATTACGGACGACATCGAAGCTGTCCTGACCAAACATGGTGTGTCGGGTCAGGTCTTTGGGCGTGCCAAGAAGCCCTATTCGATCTGGCGCAAGATGCAGGATAAAAAGCTGGCCTTCAGCCGCTTGTCAGACATCTACGGTTTTCGGGTGATCACCGATACGGAAGACGATTGCTACCGTGTGCTGGGCGCGATCCACCAGCGGTGGAAGTCTGTCCCGGGGCGGTTCAAGGATTATATCAGCCAGCCGAAATCGAACGGCTATCGCTCCATCCACACGACTGTCAGCGGGCGTGACGGCAAGCGGGTCGAGGTGCAGATCCGCACGCGCCAGATGCACGAAGTGGCCGAGGCCGGTGTCGCCGCCCACTGGGCCTATCGCGACGGTGTACGGGCGCAGAACCCCTTTGCCGTCGACCCCGCCAAATGGCTGGAAGGCCTGACCGAGCGGTTTGAGAACGCGGACGACCATGACGAATTCCTCGAGCATGTGAAGCTGGAGATGTATTCGGACCAGGTTTTCTGCTTCACGCCCAAAGGCGATGTGGTCAAGCTGCCACGCGGGGCCACGCCCATCGATTTTGCCTACTCGATCCACACCCGGATCGGACATTCCTGCGTGGGGGCGAAGGTCGATGGCATCCGCGTGCCGCTTTGGACGCGGCTGAAGAATGGCCAATCGGTCGATATCATTACCGCTGAAGGCCAGACACCGCAGGCCACCTGGATTGACATTGCCACAACGGGCCGGGCCAAGGCAGCGATCCGACGGTCGTTGCGCGAAGTGGACCGGGACCGGTACATCAAACTTGGTCGGGAACTGGCGCGGGTGGCGTTTGAACAGTTTGGCAAGAAAGCAACTGATCAGGCCCTTTCGACAGCCGCAAAGGCATTGGCATTCAAAGATGCTGATGAAGTACTGGCGCGCATCGGCTCCGCTGAGTTGAGCGCTCGGAACGTGGTGCAGCAGCTGTATCCTGAGCTGGCCGATAAGGGTGACGAGGCGGTGATCGAAGAGACGCGCGCGGTGATCGGCCTGCCGCCCGGCGCGCGCACACAAAGGGCGCAATGCTGTCAGGCCGTGCCGGGCGAGCGGATCATCGGGATTGCCTATCCGGGCAAGGGGCCTTTGGTGCATTCGATTGACTGCGCCGCGCTGGCCGCCTTTGACGACTTGCCCGATCGCTGGATTGATCTGCATTGGACTGAAGGCCGTCACGCGGCGATCCACAACGTGACACTCGATGTCACGATCTCGAACGAAAATGGCGTTCTGGGCCGGATCTGCACCCTGATCGGGGAGCAGAATGCCAACATCTCGGACCTGCATTTTGTGGACCGGAAACCTGATTTCTTCCGCCTGCTGATTGACGTGGATGTCCGCGATGCCGAGCATTTGCATGCCGTGATGATTGCGGTTGAGGCGGAAGGCGATGTGGCCACGCTGGACCGGTTCCGTGATCTGGATCGGCGGCCCTGACGGGCAGGACTGCAACGCCACCTTCCCGGGCGTATGCCATCTTCGGAACAAGAGTTGTTCAACGCGGTTATGCGGTCCATATCTGTCACTTAGGACAGCATCATGACGGAAGGGGCGGCGCGTGTTCAGACGCCGTGATTACAGACCCTGGTATCGTGTGATCCTCGAGGCGCTCTGGCCCCGGGGGGGCTGGGTGCGTGCAGCGCAATATGTGAAGCATCGGATGCGGCGCCTGCCCGGCACACCTGAGCAAATTGCGCGTGGCATCATGGCCGGGGCCTTCGTTGTCTTCACCCCTTATTTCGGGCTGCATTTCGTATTGGCGGCGTTTCTGGCGCGTGTCATGCGCGGGTCGATTATCGCGTCACTTCTGGCGACGTTCATCGGCAATCCGCTGACCTATGTGCCGATTGCCTTTGTCTCTTTGGAGATCGGGCACTTCATGCTGGGCACGCGCATGCATGGTGAGATCAACGATTCCATGTTTGCGCGGTTCGGCAACGCGGCCGGGGATTTGTGGCACAATTTCAAGGCGATCTTCACCGATGATGTCGCCTCGTGGCGGGAATTGCATATCTTCTGGGACACGGTCGTATGGCCCTGGACGGTTGGCGGCATCCTGCCGGGCCTGATCTGCGGCATCGTTTGCTATTACCTGAGTGTTCCCGTGATCCGGGCTTATCAGAACCGTCGCGCGGCGCGGCTGCGCAAGAAAATGGACAAGCTTCGCCAGCAGGCGGAAGCAGCGGAGTGATGCCAATGGAAAAACTACGCCTTGGGGTGAACATTGATCATGTGGCAACGCTGCGGAATGCGCGGGGCGGGGCCACGCCGGACCCTGTACGCGCGGCTGCGCTAGCCGAGCAGGCGGGGGCCGATGGGATCACGGCGCATCTGCGCGAAGATCGGCGGCATATCCGGGATGCGGATATTGGCGCGATCATGGACGCAATCTCGATCCCACTGAATTTTGAGATGGCGGCCACGGAAGAAATGCAAGGGATCGCGTTGCAGCATATGCCCCACGCCGCCTGCATCGTGCCAGAGAAGCGGGAAGAGCGGACAACCGAAGGCGGGCTTGAGGTCGCTGGCGATCAGAACCGGCTGTCCCATTACATTGGGCCGCTCAGCGATGCGGGCATTCGCGTGTCGCTTTTTATTGCCGCCGAGCGATCTCAGATCGAGGCCGCTGCGCGGATCGGTGCGCCAGTGATCGAGATCCATTCCGGCGCCTACACGGATTTCGACAGTGAGGGGAATATCGAGGCGCGCGATGCGGAGCTTGCCCGGATCGTGGACGGCGTGAAGCTTGGCCATGATCTTGGGCTGGAAGTGCATGTGGGCCATGGGCTGAACTACGACACCGTGGCGCCGATCGCCGCTTTGCCGGAGGTGCGGGAGCTGAACATCGGGCATTTCCTGATGGGTGAGGCGCTTTTCGTCGGGCTGGAAGCCGCGATTGCGGGGATGCGTGTGCGCATGGATGCGGCGCGGGTTTAACGCCATTGCGCGGTTGCCTGGGATGCGGAAGATTTCCAATCTGTTGAGATCATTGCCTTTGGAGTTTCTGATGAAGAGAGTTTTTACCGCATTTGCCGCGATCTGCGCGTTTGCTGCACCGGCGAGTGCTTTTGTCGTCGGGGAATGTGGGCCTGAATTCACACCCATGACGATCACCGAACCGTGGGAAGAAAACTCCCAAACCTTTGCCAATGGTGCGATCCGTATCTTCGAGATTTTTGTCGACCCAAACGTGGCCAGCGGCGCGGCTTTGGGCGTATTGCATCCGGTGCCGTCTGACGCAGGTGGTCCCTTTCGGCGCTGCACGGCGATCTATGCTTCGGGCGTGACGCGCTTTTTCGGGCAGGCTTTCGTCTCGCAGGCCACAGCGGTTTACGACGCCTCGGTTGGTCTGATCATCACGGTGCCCATTGCATTTGCGGATGGCAGCGGCACACGCCCGGTCAGCTTTGCCGTGAATCAGGCGACGGGGACGGTGACGCTGCGATGATCCTGGGGATCGGCACGGATCTGGCGAATATCGAGCGGATTGAGCGGACGCTGGAACGGTTTGGCGACCGATTTCGGAACCGTGTCTATACCGAAATCGAGCAGGCGAGGGCCGAGCGTGTGCCCGAGCCGCCGGCGGTCTATGCAAAGCGGTGGGCCGCGAAAGAGGCCTGTTCAAAGGCGCTTGGCACGGGGTTGCGGATGGGGATTGCCTGGAAAGACATGGCCGTGCGCAACTTGCGCACCGGGCAGCCTGTCATGGAAGTCACGGGTTGGGCAAAGGAGCGTTTGGATGCCATGACACCTGAGGGCCATGTCGCCGTGATCCATGTGACGCTGACCGACGATCATCCCTGGGCGCAGGCGATGGTGGTGATCGAGGCCTTGCCTGCGGATGTTGAGGAGGTGCGCCCCGTACCGGAAGGGCGTGGAAGCCGACGAATGTCTTGAGACCGGCGAGGAGACGCTCGCGCAAAGCGCCTCGCCCCTCCCGCCGTCCCGTAGGCAGTTGCTGCTTGTCCTGACACGAAAGTGGCGCCGCTTTGCTTGACTAGCGCAGGGGCGCGGGCCAGAACCGCCCGAACGCAGTTTAAATGGCAGGAGAGCCAGAGCATGGCCAAATCCGAAGGCGGGATCATGGAGACGGTGAAAACCGTGTTCTGGGCCTTGTTGATCGCAGGCATCTTTCGCACCCTGTTCTTCCAGCCGTTCTGGATCCCTTCAGGGTCGATGAAAGACACGCTGTTGATCGGCGATTTCCTGTTCGTCAACAAAATGGCCTATGGCTATTCGCGCCATTCCTGCCCGTTTTCGGCCTGCCCATTTGAGGGTCGCATTTTCGGCTCTGAGCCCGAGCGCGGTGATGTGGTTGTCTTCCGCCACCCCACGAACGGCACCGATTTCATCAAGCGGGTGATTGGCCTGCCGGGCGACCGGGTGCAGATGATCGACGGGGTGCTGCATCTGAACGGGGAGCCGGTGCAGATCACGCCGCAGCCGGATTTCGAAGAGGTTGTCGGCCCACAAGGTCCGCAGGGGCACCAGCCCCGGTGCAGCAACGCGCCTGTGGGTGAGGGAGCGCTCTGCACGAAGGAGCGTGCGACCGAGACATTGCCCGGCGGTGTGACGCATTCGATCCTCAATATCGAAGACGGCACTCGGGGTGACAACACGCCGGAATTCGTTGTGCCGGAAGGCCATTACTTCGTGATGGGTGACAACCGCGACAATTCCATCGACTCGCGTTTTCCGCAGAGCATCGGTGGTGTGGGCTTCGTGCCGCATGAGAACCTGTTGGGCCGGGCGGATCGGGTGATCTTCTCTTCTGCTGGTGCGCGTATGGTCTATTTCTGGACCTGGCGCTCTGATCGTTTCTTCCGGGAGATCGAGTGAAGCCAGCCAAGGATCTTGTCGCGTTCATGGAGCGGCTGGGACACGATTTCGCGGACCCGGCCCTGTTGCAGCGCGCGCTGACGCATTCCTCGCTGTCTTCGCCCTCACGGCCCGACAATCAACGTATGGAGTTTCTGGGCGACCGGGTCCTGGGCCTTGTGATGGCTGAGGCCGTCCTTGCCGCCGATGTGGAGGCCAAGGAAGGCCAGCTCGCCCCCCGGTTCAACGCCCTCGTGCGTAAGGAAACTTGTGCGGACGTGGCGCGCGAGATTGATCTGGGCTCCGCCATGCGTTTGGGAAAATCCGAGATGAGTGCCGGCGGGCGTCGCCGCATGGCCCTGCTGGGTGACGCGATGGAGGCGGTGATTGCCGCCGTCTATCTGGATGCCGGTTTTGCCGATGCAAAGGCGCTGGTCCTGCGGTTGTGGGGCGCGCGCATCGCCTCGGTCGAGGAAGACGCCCGCGATGCCAAGACGGCGTTGCAGGAATGGGCGCAAGCGCGGCGGATGACGCCGCCCGTCTACGAAGAAATCGCCCGCTCTGGCCCGGATCATGCCCCGATCTTTCGTATTCGCGTGACCCTGCCCAGTGGCGAAAGCGCCGAGGCCGAGGCCAAGGCCAAGCGGCAGGCCGAACAGGCGGCTGCCAAAGACCTGCTGGGGCGTCTGGAATAGTCGCCCCTTACGTCGCGCCCTGATTCCGGCTATGCCGCCCCGACGCCAACGTTCCAAGGAGCGCCCATGACAACCCGCGCCGGTTTTGTTGCCCTGATCGGAGAGCCCAATGCGGGCAAATCCACGCTGCTCAATCGCATGGTGGGGGCCAAGGTCTCGATCGTGACGCACAAGGTGCAGACAACGCGCGCACGCATTCGCGGCGTCGCGATGGAAGGCGAAAGCCAGCTGATCTTTGTGGATACGCCGGGGCTCTTTCGCCCAAAGCGACGCTTGGATCGGGCCATGGTGGCGGCTGCATGGACGGGGGCAGCGGATGCCGATGTTGTTGTCGTTCTGATTGAGGCGCATCGCGGACTGACAGACGGGGTGCGGGCCATTCTGGATGGCTTGGCAGAGCGGACACAGGCCACGAAGATCGCGCTGGCGATCAACAAGATCGACCGGGTGGAGGCGAAGGCCCTTCTGAAACTGACCGAAGACCTGAACAGCGCGTTCGCCTTCGCGGAGACATTCATGATTTCCGCAGAGAAGGGGCACGGCGTCGACGATTTGCGCAAATGGCTGGCGGGCGAAGTGCCCGAGGGGCCCTACCTTTACCCCGAAGACCAGATCGCCGATTTGCCCATGCGCATGATTGCCGCCGAGATGACGCGCGAAAAGCTGACGCTGCGCCTGCATCAGGAGCTGCCCTATCAGCTGACGGTCGAGACAGAGAGCTGGGAGGCCAAGAAAGACGGCTCGGCCCGGATCGAACAGATCATCTATGTGGCCCGGGATGGCCATAAGGGCATTGTGTTGGGCAAGGGCGGTGAAACGATCAAGGCGGTCTCGAAGGCCGCGCGCGAAGAGATTGCGGAGTTTGCGGGCCACCCCGTGCACCTGTTCCTTCAAGTGAAGGTGCGCCCGAACTGGCTGGAAGAGGCCGAGCGATATTCGGAAATGGGTCTCGATTTCAAAGATGGAAACGCATGAGCGGTCCGCGCCTTACTGCGGATCTTTGGGTTGCCGCCTATCTGGCGCGGCTGCGGCTGGAGGATATTGCGGCGTTCATTGTGGCGCGGGGCGACGGGACAGCCGGTGCGATCCTGGTCAAGCAATCGCCGCTGGATGGCACGGCCACTTTGCACCAGCGCAGTTTTGACCCTGTGACAGGCGAGCGTCAGTGGATGGTGCTGGCCCAAGGCCCAGAGGCCGATGTTGACGCGGCGGTCGCACGCCAACGCGACTTCGACCCGGATCTATGGGTCATAGAGGTCGAAGACCGCGATGGTCGCCACCTGTTGGGAGAGCCGGGGTTGGAGTGACGGCCTGCCCATCTTTGTTCCCTGAAAATGCAAAGGCACCATTTCTGCCATGTGCAGCCTCGGCTGGCGGCACTCAGCCTGGCCCCCAAATGCCCCCAAATTTCCCTTGGAAATTTGCCCCCGGCGACACGCACCGCGCGGCGCAATCCCTAGCGGTCGGCGAAGCGTCCGATCATGACGAAGATCACACCACCAAGCAAAAGCGCCAGAAGCAGGCCCGCCAGGTTTGTGGCCGTGGCGAGCGGGCCGATCTCGGCAACGTTCATGAACGGATAAGGGTAGATCCCGTCGGATGCTCCGCGCCCCAGCGCGTAGGCGACGTAGACGCAGGGCCACACAATGAACATTGGCAAATCACCGTAACGCAGCCGGCCTTTCGGCGCGAAGGCAAACCACCACAGCAGTGTTGCAACAGGCACAACGGTGTGAAGGCCAAGGTCTGCCCAATACCCGATCCCGGTAAATTCAGTGATGCCGCGCAGTAACGCATGATAGACCGCCCCAACCAGAACGATGGTCAGCGTCAATGCCGCGATCCATGGGGCGCTGATGCCCTCGCGCCTGAATGCCGCTGTAAAGAAGGTCAGCGCAATCAGGACATGGCTGAGGATCGTGAAGAAGCGCGCCATGCCCCAAACGGTCGCCCATTCTGACCCATACCGATCCGTTTGCATGTTGAACGCATAGATGCCCACGAGGGACGCCACCGAGATGCTGGCGATCAGAAAGGCCGTCACACGGGCGCGAAGGGGAAGCGCGGGAAACATGGATGCTCCATGCCATTTGTTCGCGGGTGTTTCCAGCACCGCCAAAAATTTTATCCACAGGGTGTGGATCGACAACAGCACCGGTCTGCCGGATAGTTGTACCCATGGAATGGCGAGCCGATGGCATCTTGATAGCCCTGCGCCGCCACGGCGAATCCGCGGCGATTGTGGAGCTGTTTACCACCGAGCACGGGCGCCATCTGGGCGTTGTGCGCGGCGGGGCGTCCCGAAAAATGGCACCTTTGTTGCAGATCGGCGCGCAGTTGGATGCGACGTGGAAGGCCCGGCTGGCAGAGCATATGGGCAGCTATACGGTCGAGCTGAAGCAGAGCCGCGCCGCGGAAGTGTTGGACGACCGGACGGCACTTGCCGGAATGGCGGCCGTTTGTGCCCTTCTGTCGTTCAGTCTTCCTGAACGCGCGCCCTATCCGGCGCTCCATGCACGGTCCCTTGCCTTGCTTGATGCGTTGGGAGCCGAGAAATGGTCTGAGGCCTATCTGGGCTGGGAGATGGCGCTTCTTGAAGAGATGGGGTTTGGATTGGATCTCAGCACGTGCGCTGTGACCGGCGCGACCGAGGATCTTGTCTATGTGTCGCCCAAGACCGGGCGCGCGGTGTCGCGCACTGCGGCGGGGGAATGGGCGGATCGGCTATTGCCGCTTCCTGCAGTTCTGCGCGGGGGGGTGGCAACCTTGTCGGACATATCCCTTGGCTTGCAGACCACAGGGCATTTCCTGACTCATCACCTGGCCCGAAGCCTGGGCGATCGCGCCCTCCCCGCCGCGCGGCAGCGCTACGTGGATCTGCTTAGCCGAGCGGATAGTGCGCCATAACCTCATGCACCGCGCCATGGGGCGTGAGTGTAGATTGGTACAGGCACATGCGGTGGGCCGTGAATGCAGGGATCGCGCAGGGCTGGCCGATTGCGGTGGCAAGACGGTCACGCGCGGGGCCAACAGGCTGGCGGTTGGCGCGCATGAGCGTGACGTGGGGTCGGAAGCGGCGGCGCGGAAGGTCTGCGCCGGCTTGCCGCGTGACTTGCGCGACTTTGGATTGCAACGAGGTCAATGTCGGCGTCGCTTGCACCTCGGCATAGACGAGACCACGCTCCATCTCGGCGAAAGTGCCCAATGCCCCAAAATGGATCTCTGGCGCGGGAAGGCGGGCACTGTCGAGCAGGTCGTGCAGCGCCTCAACCACGGGCTCCTGCACCTCACCCAGATAGGCCAGCGTCAGATGCAGGTTCGCCTCGGGCACTGGCTTGCCAAAGGGCAGGTGCGATTGCGCAGCGACCAGAGCGTCCACGGCGCCTTCTTCCATCGGAAGCGCCACGAAACTGCGCATCAGGCCACCGCAGCAGCCGCACGGTCGATGGTGGTTTTCACGGGCGTGAAGGTGATGCCCAGATCGCCCTGTGTGGCGGAGGTGTCGAACTCCGGCATATAGCCGACTTGCGGCAGGATGCCTTTCACCGCCGGATCGAAAAGCGCCAAAACCTTCAGGAGCCATCCCGGCGCTTGCCGGGTTGCGATTTTGCGGTCGGGGTATTGCGGTGCCAGATGCTGGGCGATGGCGGGCATCATCATTGACCCGGCTGAGCCGATATAGCGTTTTCCTGCGCTTTCGGGACGGTCCATCGCCGCGATATGCATGGCTGAGATGTCGGCGACGTCCACCATCCCAAAGCCCATTCCCGGCAGGGCAGGGTCCTTGCCGCCCATGATCCGTGCGATGAGGTTCAGGGAGGTACCGTAGTTCTCATCAAGCGGCGCGCCGAGGACGAGGGATGGATGGATGGTTGTCATTTGCATCTCGGGGTGGTCTTCGACGAACGCCCAAGCGGCCTTCTCGGCCAGCGTTTTGGATTTGTAATAGGCCGTGGCGCGGGGATGGTTGGGGTCCGTCCACTGGTCCGGGCCCTTGGGATTAGGCAGATCATTCGCTTCAATCGCCACAACGGACGATGTCAGGATAACGCGCGTGACACCCGCCGCCTGTGCGGCTTTGAGGGCGCGCATCGTACCGTCGACGGCCGGGCGGATGATATCGTCTTCGTTCTTCGGCTGCGACATCGGGAACGGAGAGGCGGTGTGCATAAGCACATCATGGCCTTGCAACGCATCGCTCCAGCCGTCGTCGCGGGTCAGGTCAAGTTCGACAAACGAAAGCCTGTCCAGCGCGCCTGCGTTGCTGAGATGCGGGCGGACTGCGTCCCGGACTTCCTCTGCACGAGACACGCTGCGGAGCGATCCCGTCACGGAATGTCCGGCTTCAAGCAGATCAAGGGCAATGCGCTTGGCAATGAAACCGGTGACACCGGTCAGGAAGACGTTCTTGGACATGTTGACTCCAATCATCGAAAGTGAACTGCTTAGTTCACTTTCGATGTAGAAGCCAGAGGCGATCGTTCAAGGGCAATCAGCCAAGCAAGCGGCGGGCGATGACCTGTGCCTGGATTTCGGCGGCACCCTCAAAGATATTGAGGATGCGCGCGTCACACAGGATGCGGCTGATCCCATATTCCAGCGCGAAGCCGTTGCCGCCGTGGATTTGCAGCGCGTTGTCGGCGCAAGACCATGCAACGCGCGCACCCAGCAGCTTGGCCATCCCGGCCTCCACATCGCAGCGGCGGTCATTGTCTTTTTCCCAGGCTGAGAAGTAAGTCAGCTGCCGGGCGACCATGATCTCTACCGCCATCATCGCAAGCTTGCCTGAAACGCGGGGGAATTCGATCAAGGCCTTGCCGAATTGCTTGCGGTCTTCGGCATAGGCCATGCCTGCGTCGAGTGCGGAGCAGGCAACGCCAACGGCGCGGGCGGCGGTCTGGATGCGGGCGCTTTCAAACGTCTGCATCAGCTGCTTAAAGCCCTCGCCCTCCTTGCCGCCCAGAAGGTTTTCACCCTTCACTTTGAAGTCGTCAAAGTTGACCGTGTATTCCTTCATGCCGCGATAACCGAGCACTTCGATCTCGCCGCCTGAAATGCCCGGGTCCTGCCAAGGCGCCTCATCCGTGCCGGGGGTCTTTTCGGCCAGGAACATCGACAGGCCCTTATAGTTGTCGGTGTCGGGCACCGTGCGGGCGAGGACGGTCATGACATGGGTGCGGGCGGCGTGTGTGATCCACGTCTTGTTGCCATTGATGATCCAGTCGCCGTTTTCGTCTTGCGTGGCCTTGGTGCGGAGCGAACCGAGGTCGGAGCCGGTATTTGGTTCCGTGAAGACGGCGGTCGGCAGGATTTCGCCGGAGGCGAGACCGGGGAGCCATTTGGCTTTCTGTTCGTCGGTGCCACCGGCCAGGATCAGCTCGGCCGCGATCTCGCTGCGGGTGCCGAGGGACCCCACGCCGATATAGCCGCGCGACAGTTCTTCGGAGACGACGCACATGGAGGCTTTGCTGAGGCCAAAGCCGCCGAACTCTTCGGGGATGGTCAGACCGAACACGCCCATTTCGGCCAGTTCGTTGATGACCTCCATCGGGATGAGTTCGTCTTTGAGGTGCCATTCATGGGCGTCGGGGATCACGCGGTCGACCGAATAGCGGCGGAATTGTTCGCGGATCATCTCAAGTTCATCATCAAGGCCAGGGTTGCCCACCGTGATTTCAGCGGAGCGTTCGCGCATCAGTTCCACGAGGCGCGTCCGGGCGGCCTGGGTGTTGCCGCCCTGGGTCAAGGTCATGACCGCATCGTCCATCATGGCGCGCTGGTCGTCTTGCGTCAGGCCCATATCCTGCGGACGCAGCATCTCGCCCTGGTTCATCTGCAGTCCGCCATACATCTGCCAGAGGTATTCGCCGAAGGTGATTTGCAGGATCAGCTGTTCGACCTCGCCGAATTTGCCGTCAGCGTCGAGGCGCTCCGCCCATTTGTGCATCTGGCGCAGAGCCTCGACATAGGTGGCGAGCCAGGCCAGGCCGTGGGCGGCTGTCTGATTGGCCTCGATCAAAGCGCCCGAGACGCGGTTGCCTTCACTGACGAGGCCGCGCACACGATCCTTTGCAACGGCCAGCAGAGCCTCAGCCGGGGCGACGGCGGCGCCGGTCAGTTTCAGAAGGTCCGGCAGGATCACGAATTCAGCGTCGAATTGGCCGTCACGGGGCATGGAATCACCTCTCAGCAAAAAGCGGGTGTCATGGCAGAATAGCACGTCTCGGTGTACGTAGTTTGTTTGCAGGTGCAGCGCAACAAAAATGCTGCATTGCATCATAATGCGCATGAAAATGTCGCAACGGAATTTGGGGTGCGGCCCCTAAGCGCGGGGCATAGAAGGGCGTTATGTTGTCTGAATTGCTCAACCTGATGCCTGGCTGGATCTTTGCGGTTGTGCTTGGCGTGACCCTGTTGGCGGGGTTGGTGAAGGGCGCAATCGGCTTTGCGCTGCCGTTGATCATCGTGTCGGGGCTGTCGCTGGTGCTTGATCCGTTGTTGGCCCTGGCCGGTGTGATCCTGCCCGCGCTGTTTTCCAACGTGTTGCAGGCGGCCCGCCACCCATTGTCCGACATCAAGGATGCCATCGGGGAGCATTGGCGGTTCATCCTGATGGTCTGTTTGATGATCCTGATCGTGGCGCAAATCGTGGTAATGCTGCCGGAGCGGGCGTTCTACCTGATCCTCGGCATTCCTGTGATTGGCCTGTCGCTAGTACAATTGTTCGGCTGGCGCCTTGTGATCCCGGCGGAGCGGCGTCGGATGGCCGAATGGGTGATCGGCGGGATGGCAGGGTGCACCGGTGGCATTACGGGCAGTTGGGGGCCGCCAACCGTCCTTTATTTGATGGCGCTAGAGACGCCCAAGGCGCGCCAGATGCTGGTGCAGGGGGTGATCTATTCGATTGGCGCGATCGCATTGGTGGCGGGCCATGCGCAATCGGGTGTTCTGAACGGCACTACCTTTCTGTTTTCGGCTGTGCTGTTGATCCCGACCTTTATCGGCATGCAGATCGGGTTCCGGATCGGCGACCGGATGGATGGGGAACGCATCCGCAAGATCATTCTGATCGTTCTGGTTCTGGCCGGTGCGAACCTGATCCGGCGCGGTGTGTTTGGCTAGGTGATGCGCTCGCTGACGCGATCGCCGGGGGCGAGGGGGCAAGCCCCCTCGCGCTCCCCCATCGCGTGCAAGGCACGGTCGGAGTGGGTCGAGATAGATCACTGTCCGAGGGTGCGCACCAAAAGGTGCATTTTCAGGGAACAAAGATGTGCCGGCTGTGCCAACGGGCGAGGATTGTACTTGTGGCCGGAGGAGGGGCCGGGTGGCATTCGTTCAGGACATGAACGACCCGAGGCAGGTGCTGACCACCTGCGGCATCAGTTCGGGCTGCACGACTTCAAAAGCGATGTGAAATAACTCCTCTCCGTCGAGCGTATGGGCGGAAAACGTCCATTCGCCCAACAGCAGCTCGTTCGGCGTGTCGAAGCTGAAGCCCATCAGGCTGGGGCCGAGATCTTCGATATCACTGATCCATTGTTCCACTTCGATCCCGCTGTCGGGGTAGGGTGGGTGGGTCACGGTGACGGTGATGGGGTCATGAATCGTCCCCAAAGGCGCCGTGGCCAGCACGCCGAACCCGATGCCAATCTCGGCGGGAACAAGTTTCTGGCGGAATTGGAAGTCGGGGATGATCGGCACGATGTTGAGATGGCCAGAGGCGGTATCGGGCGCGGGGTCGCGCCGTTCGGGTTCCTGGGCGCAGTAGATGCCGTAAACCAGCTCAGCTATGCCGTCGCTGATGCGAGGGTTGTCTGTGCCGGACTGTGCGAAAACGGAAGCGGGCAGGATCAACGCAAGGACGAAGAGGATGCGGGCCAGCATGGCGCCTCCGATGGATACGAAAAAGGGCTGGAGGTTAGATAACCACCAGCCCTTGAAACTCAAGGTAAGGGTATTGCGCGGGGCCTAGATGGCAGCGGCGCGCACATCTTCATCGATATGGGCGACGTATTGCGCAAAGTTGTCCGCAAACATCTGCACCAGCATGGAGGCCTGTTTGTCATAAGCCGCCCCGTCGGCCCACGTGCCGCGCGGATCGAGCAGATCATCCTCGCAGCCCGGGCAGGTGGTTGGAACCTCGAACCCAAAATGCGGATCCTTGCGGAATTTGCCGCGGTTGAGCGTGCCGTCGAGCGCCGCGGTCAACAAAGCGCGCGTGGCTTTGATGGGCATGCGATTGCCGGTGCCAAAGGCGCCGCCGGTCCAGCCCGTGTTCACCAGCCAGCAGGTGGCCCCGTGTTCTGCGATCTTCTCGCGCAGCAGGTCACCGTAAACCTCCGGGCGGCGCGGCATGAAGGGCGCGCCGAAGCAGGTGGAGAAGGTCGGCGTAGGCTCCGTCACGCCACGCTCCGTCCCCGCAACCTTGGCCGTGAAGCCGCTGAGGAAGTGGTACATGGCCTGCGCCGGGGTCAGCCGTGCGATCGGGGGCAGAACGCCGAAGGCATCGCAGGTGAGCATGACGATGTTCTTGGGATGGCCCGCGACGCCGGTGTCCGACGCGTTGGAGATCATGTCGAGCGGGTAAGCGCAGCGCATATTCGCGGTCAGGCTGTCGTCGTCGAAGTCCAGCTCAAGCGTGTCTTCGTCGTAGACCATGTTTTCGATCACGGTGCCGAACTTCTGGGTGGTGGCGTAGATCTCTGGCTCGGCCTCTTCGCGCAGGTTGATCGTCTTGGCATAGCAACCGCCTTCGAAGTTGAAGGTGCCGTTGTCGGACCAGCCGTGTTCATCATCGCCGATCAGCGTGCGGGATGGATCAGCGGAAAGGGTTGTCTTGCCGGTGCCACTAAGGCCGAAGAACACGGCGGCATCATCCGGGTCGCCAATGGCGTGGTTGGCGGAGCAATGCATCGCCATCACGCCTTTTTCGGGCAGCATGTAGTTTAGCAGGGTGAAGACAGATTTCTTGTTCTCACCCGCATATTCCGTGTTGCCGATCAGGATCAGCTTCTTCTCGAAATTCAGCGCTATCACCGTCTCCGACCGGCAGCCGTGCCGCGCGGGGTCTGCCTTGAAGGTTGGGCAGTTGATGATGGTGAACTCTGGCACGAAGCTCGCCAGTTCCTCTGCATCGGGGCGGCGCAGCAGATGGCGGATAAAGAGGTTGTGCCACGCAAGCTCGCTGATCACACGCACATCAAGGCGATGTTCGGGATCGGCACCTGCGTAGAGGTCCTGCACGTAGTAGTCGTTGCCCTTCATATGCTCCAGCATATCGGCGTGGAGCAGATCGAACGCCTCAGGCGCCATGGGCGCGTTGTTGTCCCACCAGATATGGTCTTCGACCGCGGGGGTGCGCACGACGAATTTGTCGTTGGGGGAGCGTCCGGTGAACTGTCCGGTAGAGACAAGGAAGGTGCCGCCCTTGCCGATGCGCCCTTCGCCACGCTCGACCGCGGCCTGCATCAACGCGGGTTCCAGCAGGTTATAATAGACCGATCCGAGCCCCGTAATGCCTTGTTGATCAAGCGTGTGTGCGGGGTTCACGCGTCCATTGGTCATGGCTGGAATGCTCCTGAAGGGCTGAGTATCGCCCGGTCCTTTATGCTGGCGGCGCAGAATTGCACTGCCTGCTCCGAGCTATAACATGACGTTTTTCGGCCTGAACAGGACGCGACCGCACAGTTAGCGCAACCATTAGCGCAATCAGTGCGAAATAAAGTTGCGCGCGGAGCACGTTCGCCGAAATTGCTGTTTTCCTGCGCAAATGCCCTCGAACCAGCCATGCCTTCACCCGGCATTAACGCAAAATGGCCACACTTCCGGCGTGCTGGTGAGTCGCGCGGGAGATTTCCGATTGATTCTCAAGCGCGAAAACTGGAAGCTGCCCGAAAAAATAATGTACCGAGCAGTAATCGAGGACATGAAAGTATGGCCCGCATCGCACTTGTCGATGACGACAGGAACATCCTGACGTCTGTGTCGATGACCCTTGAGGCAGAGGGTTTTGACGTAGAAACTTATAATGATGGGCAGTCCGCGCTGGACGCCTTCAACCGCAAATTGCCGGATCTGGGTGTCTTCGACATCAAGATGCCGCGCATGGATGGCATGGATCTACTCCAGCGCCTGCGCCAGAAATCCCAGATGCCCGTGATCTTCCTGACGTCGAAAGACGACGAGATTGACGAGCTTATGGGCCTGCGCATGGGGGCGGATGACTATGTGAAAAAGCCGTTCTCGCAGCGTCTGCTGGTCGAACGCATCCGCTCGATCCTGCGCCGCCAGGACGCGATCGCGTCTGATGCGACCGGCGCACCGGAGGAAAGCACGGTGCTGGACCGCGGCGATCTTCAGATGGATCCACTGCGCCACGCCGTAAGCTGGAAGGGCCGGGACGTCACGCTGACGGTCACCGAGTTCCTGCTGCTTCAGGCGCTGGCGCAACGGCCCGGTTTCGTGAAGTCGCGCGATCAGTTGATGGACGTTGCTTATGATGAGCAGGTCTATGTCGATGACCGTACGATCGACAGCCACATCAAACGCCTGCGCAAGAAGATGCGATCGGTCGATGATGAGTTCTCTGCGATCGAGACACTCTACGGCATTGGCTACCGCTACAACGAAGAATAAGGGGCGCATCCCGTGCCAGCCGACGTCTCGATGACCAACCGCCGCGCCGCAGAGCGGGCGGACATTGTGTTGGGTGAGGATTGGGATCGCCCCCAGGCGAACCTGGAGAGCGAACTTAGGGCCGCGCGGGCGCGCAGGTCGCTGATTTCGCTCAACTCCTCGCCGCTTGCGCGCAAGATCATCCTGTTCAACCTGCTTGCGATCCTGATCCTCGGGATCGGGTTCATGTGGCTCAACCCGTTCCGCGACTCCCTGGTGGCGCAGCGGGAACGGGCGCTTGCCGTGGAAGCCCAGTTGATTGCGGATGTGTTCGAGGCAAATCTGCCCCAGGCCGCACCGGCCAACCTTGTGACCGGTGATGGCGTTGATGCAGAGGCTGTCTTATCTCGGATCGGTCTGACCGAAGGGGTCGATATTTTCGTCTTTGCGGCGGATGGCACGCTTGTGACGTCGACTCAGGAAGTCGGCCGCAGCGTTGCACGCCCGGTGCGTGGGCTGGCGCCGCAGGCGGGCGAGACCCTGCTGATCACTGATTTCCTGAATTCGATCTGGAACGGATTGTCCGGCATTCTGGGGCGTACCGAATCCACCGCCTTGCCCGCCGGGCCAGAGGCGCATGTGGCTATGGTGGAAGCCGCCCTTGGCGGCGCGACCATCCTGCAACGCGGCGAAGACGCGACCGGCACCTTGTTTGCAGCGGCCACACCCATTGACGGCGCGACCGGTCCCTTGGGCGTTTTGGTTGTGACGACGGCTGCCGGGGAAATCGACCAGCTTGTGCGCGTCAATCAGGAACAGGCCATGCAGGTCTTCGTTGTCGCGTTGATCGTGTCGATTGCCTTGTCGTTGGTGTTGGCGTCGACCATTGCCAATCCGCTCGCTGATCTTTCAGCAGCGGCTGAGCTTGGGCGCGACAAGAATGCGCGCAAGATGTCGCCCACGCGCGTCCGCATCCCCGACCTGACTGGGCGGCCGGATGAGATTGGCCGCCTATCGGGCGCGCTCAGGGGCATGGTTGCCGCGCTTTACGATCGGATCGACAGCAACGAACAGTTCGCGGCCGATGTAAGCCACGAAATCAAGAACCCGCTGGCCTCCTTGCGATCAGCGGTCGGCACGTTGAACGTCGCGCGAACGGATGAACAGCGCGCGCGGCTTGTGGAAGTGATCGAACATGACGTGCAGCGGCTGGACCGTCTGGTCAGCGATATCTCCAACGCCTCGCGCCTCGACTCGGAACTGGTGAAGGAAGAGGAAGAGGAATTCGACCTCGTCCGCACACTCGACAATATCAGCCATTACCACTCGGAAGAAGCTGCGAAGAAGGGCGTCGAGTTCATCACTGACCTGCCGGATCGCTCCATCAGCATTGCTGGTCTGGAAGGGCGCCTGGCGCAGGTCTTCGTGAACCTCATCGGCAATGCGATTTCTTTCTGTGACGAAGGTGATGCGGTACGCCTGTGGACCCGACAGCGCGAAAATCGCGTGCTGATCGTGGTCGAAGATACAGGCCCAGGCATCCCGGAAGAGGCGCTGACAAAGGTGTTCAATCGCTTCTATTCGGAGCGCCCCGTGCAGCAGTTTGGCAACCATTCCGGCCTCGGCCTCGCCATTTCCAAGCAGATTGTGGAGGCCCATGGCGGCGTGATCTGGGCCGAGAATATCCGCCCGACCGAGGCGGATGTGACCTCCGAGCCGCTCGGCGCACGCTTTGTTGTCGGCCTGCCGATCTAAGGTGTGGTTATAGTCGAACCACTAGATCCCTGGATAGCCGCACGCGACAGCGAGGATCTGTATTTCAACGCAAGCGCCGTTGCCTATCAGGGCCGCGGCGTTTTGCTTTTGGGCCCTTCCGGCAGCGGCAAGTCTTCTGTTGCGCTTGGTCTTCTGGCCTTCGGGGCCGAGCTGATCTGCGACGACGGAATATGGCTCCGGGCCGGATTGCTCACGCCACCGCAGGGCGCCCCAAACCTGATCGAGGCACGAGGGATTGGGCTTTTGAACACAGGCCCGCTTTGCCCTTCGGCCCCGTTGTCGCTTGTGGTGGAACTTGGTCAGACCGAGGGCCAACGGCTTCCGCCGCGACGGTTCGTCGCCGTAGATGACGAAAAAGTTCCGTTGATCCGGGCAGAACACGGCCCCACCCTTGAAACAGCGATCCTGCAAGTGCTGCGTCATGGACGCGGCAATTATTGACCTGAAAGCCACGAATGCCCGGCCCATCCGCCCATGTCGTCATTGTCACCGGCCCATCTGGCGCCGGACGGAGCACCGCGATCAATGCGTTGGAGGATTTGGGTTTTGAGGCGATCGACAATTTGCCGCTACGCCTGTTGCCCCGCCTCTTGAAGGGCACGCCGCCAGATCGCCCGCTGGCCCTTGGCATTGATCCACGTACGAGGGATTTCGGGGCAGAGGAATTGCTGCGGGCTTATGACGGATTGCGCGCTGATGCGGCCTATACCGTCGATCTGATCTACCTTGATTGCGAACCCGGCACGCTCTTGCGCCGCTATTCCGAGACGCGGCGCCGGCATCCGCTGGCCCCAGATGCGGACCCGGCAGACGGAATTGCGCTTGAACGTCAGATGCTCGCCCCATTGCGCGACCGCGCGGACGTTCTGATCGATACGACGAGCCTGAGCGTTCATGACACCCGCCTCCGGATCGAGCATGTATTCGCCCCGGGCAGCGGCGCGCGCATGGCGATACAGTTGACCTCGTTCTCGTACCGGCGCGGGGTGCCCCAAGCCGCTGACATGGTGTTTGACTGCCGCTTCCTGCGAAATCCGCACTGGGATGCAACCCTGCGTCCGAAGGATGGCCGCGACGACGCGGTGCGTGCGTATATCGCAGAAGATGACCGTTTCGCGCCGTTCCGCGATCAAGTCATGGGGATGCTCGACCTGCTTTTGCCGGCCTTCAAGGAAGAGGGGAAGAGCCACCTGACCGTCGCCTTCGGGTGCACGGGCGGCAAGCATCGGTCCGTTGCGATGACCGAGATAAGCGGCCAGGCGCTTGCGGAACAAGGCTGGCAGGTGTCTATACGGCACCGAGATGTAGAGAACGATCGGATTCGCGCTGACAGCAGCACCGCGATCAAACCGGGAGAGGCTGCCAAACCGTGATTGGCGTCGTCATCGTTGCCCATGGTGGCCTAGCGAAAGAGCTGAAACGCGCAACCGAACATGTTGTGGGTGCACAACATGCCATGGTTGCCATCTCCATCGGCCCTGAAGATGACCGAACGGCACGCACGCGCGAGATTTGCGATGCCGCGGATTCCGTGGATCAGGGCGATGGCGTGGTCGTTGTGACGGACATGTACGGTGGCAGCCCATCGAACCTGTCCTTGCGCGCCTGCCGGCCTGCAAACCGCAAGATCCTGACCGGTATGAACCTGCCTATGCTGGTCAAACTGGCCAAATCGCGGCAATTGCCGGTGGACGAGGCTGTCAGCCGCGCCGCGGAAGCGGGCCGGCGCTACATCAACAGCTTCGATGGCGCACCCGAATAGGAATAATGTGACTTCATGAGCGACAGCGCCACTACCGCCACCCGGACCCTGGAGATCGTGAACACCAAGGGATTGCACGCGCGTGCGTCCGCCCGTTTCGTGGAAGTTGTAGAAGATCACAATGCCACTGCCGAGGTCCGAAAGGATGGGCTAAGCGCCGCCGGGGATAGCATTATGGGCCTTTTAATGTTGGCAGCATCCAAGGGAACCTTTATTGAAGTCGAAACCATTGGGGCCGAGGCAAACGCCTTGGCAGACGCTTTGGAAGCTCTGGTCGCCGACCGGTTCGGCGAAGACAGCTGATGAAATCGGCGCTTGGCCGCACGGTTTGATCGGGCAGTTTGGAAGGGACAAGAGCAGTTGACGGATTTGGGTTCCCGAAACATTTCGGCACCTGCGCCGACCAGGACCCCTGGGCCGGACGGAACCTATGACCGCCGGTCTCTGACCTATTCGAATTCCTTTCCCAATCCGTTTGTGCGCTTCACGATCAGAGCCATCGAGTGGATGACCGGGAAGATCACCATCATCAACCGGGTCCGCAAATTCGAAAGCCTGGGTGAGTTCAAGGGCCAGGCGTTCTGGCCTGCGACCATGAAGGTGATGGGCATCGAATTGCAGACGCCGGAACACCAGCTGGCGCGCATCCCCGAAGAGGGCCCCGTGGTTTTCGTCGCCAACCATCCCCACGGTCTGGTCGATGGGATGATCCTGGCAGACCTGATTGGGCGCCGCCGCAATGACTACCGCATCCTGACCCGGGCTTTGCTGACCGGGATCGACGAATCTGCGTCGAGCTACATGATCTCCGTTCCCTTCCCGCACGAAGCGGATGCGCAGCAAAAGATGCTGGATATGCGCGCGCAGGCCATGGCGCATTTGAAGGAAAACGGTCTGATTGCCCTGTTCCCTTCGGGTGCCGTCGCTGCCTCGGACAGGATGATGGGGCAGCCTATTGAAGGTGAATGGAATGTATTCACCGCCAAGATGATCCGAACCTCAGGCGCGACAATCGTTCCGTGTTTCTTCACGGGGCAGAACAGCCGCGCCTACCAGATCGCCAATCGCATCAGCCCGGTGATCCGCCAGGGCCTTTTGATCCATGAGGTTGTGCGCAGCTTTGACAAGCCGCAAGCTCCGATCATCGGCAATCCGATCACCCCGGATGAGTGGCAAGATCGGATTGGCAAGCCGCGCGAGTTCATGGCTTGGCTGCGCGAGCGCACGCTTTCACTCCGCGACAACCCCGACCAATAGGCCTAGTTCAGCGCGTCGGAACCGGGCTGTCCCCACGGTAGTCGTAGAATCCGCGTTGCGTTTTGCGGCCCAACCAACCGGCCTCCACATACTTGGTCAGAAGTGGGCAGGGCCTGTACTTGGTGTCAGCCAGGCCGTCATGCAGGACATTCATGATCGCAAGGCAGGTGTCCAATCCGATGAAATCCGCCAGTTCAAGCGGGCCCATGGGATGGTTGGTTCCCAGTTTCATCGCCATGTCGATTGAAGTGACGTTTCCGACCCCTTCGTAGAGCGTATAGACCGCCTCGTTGATCATCGGCATGAGGATGCGGTTCACGATAAATGCCGGAAAGTCCTCGGCCGTGGCCGCGGTTTTGCCGATCGCATCCACCACAGATTTACATGCCTTGAAGGTCTCTTCGTCGGTCGCGATGCCGCGGATCAATTCCACAAGCTGCATCACGGGAACCGGATTCATGAAGTGGAACCCCATGAACTTTTCGGGCCGGTCCGTGCGGCTCGCCAGCCGCGTGATGGAAATCGAAGAGGTATTCGATGTCAGGATCGTGTTCGGCTTCAGGTGCGGCAGAAGATCCTCGAAAATCGCTTGTTTGACGGTCTCCCTCTCAGTCGCGGCCTCGATGATCAGATCGGTCGGCCCCACCTCCGCCAGTTGCAGCGTCGTCCGGATGCGGCCCATGGCGGCATCTTTCTCGGCGGCTGCGATTTTCTCGCGGCTGACTTGCCGTTCAAGGTTTTTGTCGATCAGCGCCGTGGCCGCATTCAGCGCATCCTGGCTGACGTCCGACAGGATCACATCATATCCGGCCAACGCGCAGACATGCGCGATCCCGTTGCCCATCTGTCCAGCGCCGACAATTCCGATGCTTTGGATGCCCATGACTGGCCCCTTTGTGTTCCCGTGCGTCAGGCGCAGACTATGCGTGCCGGGCGGGTAAGGACAAGCCGTCTCGGATGCGCATATCCGCACGCCAGATCGCTCCGAATTTCCTAAAATAATAATCAATACAATGGGTTAGGGAAGTATCAACGATTGTGGGCCAAATCTATCTGCGGGTGAGTCTCCTATGAGTCGGAGCGAGAGTGATGAGCATTGAACAACGAGGGCGGATGCCCCTCGACTATAACCCTGTGGTCCTACCGGGGTCGGTCCTGCGATTTCGCGGGCCTTTGGAAGCGGATCGGCAGCCGTCGATCGTCTGCATCGGCGGGTCTGAAACCTTTGGCCGCTTCATCGATGCGCCCTTTCCGGCGCAGCTGAACGAACATCGTGACCAACCGGTCCTGAACCTTGGCGTCATGAATGCGGGTCTGGATGTATTGATGACGGATCATGCAATCCTTGGCGCTCTGGACGCTGCCGATGCCGTGATCCTGCAGATCATTTCAGCACATAACATGTCGAACCGGTTTTACACGGTGCATCCCCGCCGCAATGACAGGTTCCTGACGGCCAGTACCATGCTGCGGACGATCTATCCGCAGGTTGATTTCACCGAGTTCAACTTTACCCGTCACATGCTGACGCAGTTGCACGACCTGTCCGCTGACCGGTTCGAGATCATTCGTACTGAGTTGGAGGCGGCGTGGACCGCGCGCATGATCCGCTTTCTCAAGCATATTGCGGCCCCGGTCCATTTGCTGTGGTTGTCGAACCGCGCGCCCGATACTGGGGCAAGCGGCGATATGTCGACCGACCCCCTGTTTGTGACGACCGACATGTTGAACCAGGTCGCCCGGCACGCCACCAGTCTGACGGTTGTGACGCCAGATGGAGTTGAGGCATCTGACACGCTTCAAGGGAAGTATTTTGGCCCGAAAGACGAAGCCGCCGCGCGGCTGTTGCCGGGGCCGAAACTGCATGCACTCGCGACGGAAGAGCTTCTGCGAAAGCTCTGATCGCACACGAAAAAGCCCCGCGCCGGACAGACCGGGCGGGGCTTCACGACAATCTAGACGTCTCTGATCAGAGCTTGCCGGTCAGTTCCGGCACGGCATCGAACAGGTCCGCAACCAGACCGTAATCGGCGACCTGGAAAATCGGAGCCTCTTCGTCCTTGTTGATCGCAACGATCACTTTGGAGTCCTTCATGCCGGCCAGATGCTGAATGGCGCCAGAGATACCAACAGCCACATACAGCTCAGGTGCCACGACCTTGCCCGTCTGACCCACCTGCCAATCGTTCGGTGCATAACCCGAGTCGACAGCGGCGCGGGACGCGCCAACGGCGGCACCCAGCTTGTCAGCCAGACCTTCGATCAGGGCAAATTGCTCTTCCGAGCCGACGCCGCGACCGCCGGAGACAACGATACCGGCTGAGGTCAGTTCCGGACGATCCGAGGCTGCAACTTTGTCTTCAATCCAGCTCGACAGGCCCGGGTTGCCCGCGGCGTCGATCATCTCGACCGCGGCAGACCCACCGGTGCCCGCAGCATCGAAGGTGGATGTGCGGAAGGTTACGACCTTCTTCGCATCCGACGATTTGACCGTCTGGATCGCGTTACCTGCGTAGATCGGGCGCTCAAACGTATCGCCATCGACCACGGCGGATGCGTCCGAGATCACCATGACGTCCAGCAGCGCGGCGACGCGCGGCATGACGTTCTTGGCGTCGGTCGTGGCGGGTGCCACGATGTGCTCATAGTCACCGGCCAGCGCCACGATCAGGGCCGCGGTGGGTTCAGCCAGGCGATGGCCAAGGCTATCGTCTTCGGCGCAAAGCACCTTGGCGACACCGTCAATGGTGGCCGCTTCGTCAGCAGCCGCCTTCGCGGATGCACCGGCACACAGCACGGTCACATCACCCAGCATCTTGGCAGCCGTTACAGCCTTGGCGGTGGCGTCCATCGCCAGTTCGCCCGCGTTCACTTCGGCAAGGAGAAGAACAGCCATCAGATGACCCCCGCTTCGTCTTTGAGTTTCGTGAGAAGTTCGTCGACCGACCCGACCTTGACGCCAGCGGCGCGCGCTTCGGGCTCCGTCGTGGAAACCACGGCCAGTCGCGGCGTGACATCGACGCCGTAATCGGCGGCCGTCTTTTCATCCAGCGGCTTCTTCTTCGCCTTCATGATGTTGGGCAGCGAGGCATAGCGCGGCTCGTTCAGGCGCAGATCAACGGTGATGATGGCGGGCATCTTCACTTCGATCGTCTGCAGGCCGCCGTCGACTTCGCGTGTGACCTTTGCGGTGTCGCCGTCGATATCGACCTCAGAAGCGAACGTGCCCTGCGACCAACCCAAAAGCGCCGACAGCATCTGGCCCGTGGCGTTCATGTCATTGTCGATGGCCTGCTTGCCCGCCAGCACAAGGCCGGGCTGCTCTTCATCGATCACGGCCTTGAGGATCTTGGCGACTGCCAGCGGCTCAATATCCGTGTGCACATCGTCTGCCGCAACCACGAGGATCGCGCGATCCGCACCCATGGCCAAAGCCGTGCGCAGGGTTTCCTGGCTTTGCTTCACGCCGATGGAAACTGCGACCACCTCGTCGGCTTTCCCGGATTCTTTCAGGCGGATCGCCTCTTCGACGGCAATCTCGTCAAACGGGTTCATCGACATCTTTACGTTGGCAAGATCGACGCCAGAACCGTCCGCTTTCACGCGAACCTTCACGTTGTAGTCGATCACGCGCTTAACAGGCACCAGGACCTTCATGGCGTTCTCCTCTGTCACAAGCCGGGCGGACCCAAGCAATTATCTTGGCTCGAGAGATAGACCCAAGCGGCGCCGGAAAATAGGCCAAAATCGACGCGGTTTGGCGTTCCGACGCCGCGTTACGTGCACGTCAAGGAATGCATGTTCCGCCGAGTCGTCAAAATTCCGAATCTTGACCGCTCCGGGTCAGGCCATGAATGCGACTTCCGCAGCGATGGCGGCGTAGCAAAGACCAGTCCCGGCCAGGACAAAGACATGCCAGATTGTGTTGTGAAACGGCAGGCTGCCCCAGACATTGAAGATCACACCGGCGGAATAGGTCAGGCCCCCGGCGACCAGCAGCCAGAACGCCACAGGCGATAGGGTGCTGACCAACGGGCCGCCCATCACGGCCCCTGCCCATCCCAGGCCCAGATACAGCATGATCGTTAGCGCATTGAACTGACGTCGCGACGCCAGAATGATCGTGGCCCCCGCAAGGGCCACGGCCCAAATCCCCGCCAAAAACCCAAGGGAGCCTGAGGCCAGCGCGATAAATGGCGTATACGTTCCGGCAATCTTTAGAGAGATCGCAGATTGATCGAGCCGCCGCAGACCCGGCACCAAATCTTCCCGCTGAACCAGGTTGTAGAGGGCTGAGCAGACCCACATTGCCAACATCGTCACGGCATAGATTACGGCGGCCGTCACCGCACCCGGATCCCCGATCCAAACGGCGACCAGCGTGACCAGAACCGGCCCCGCAATCAGCGCCCCGCCAATGCCCAGACCATGAACGACCGCGTCCGAGATATACTCGGCCCGGCTGTATTCCCGGTTGGGTTTGACGTGTGACATGCCGAGAGGATAGCCCATGTTCGGTTAACAACCATGTAAACAATCAAAAACAAATTGTGTCGTTGCGTCATGGCGGTAAGAACAGGCTATAAAAATGCGGAGCTGGCTCGGGCTGGGCGGGACCTTGTTGCCGCCGCAAGTGCCTTGGTCTCAACTCTGCCCGCAACGCTGATAGGCACACCGCGATTGGTGTGTTGTTGTGATCGGTGCATTGATCCGCCGGCACTCAGCGCCATTATGCGAACGCCTCCGCAAGAGTGGTCATGCGATCTGATATCGCAATATTACGGCGGTGCGGGCGCCGTGGGCGGGGACGATAGCCCCGAGGGGCAAGAAGAAGCATGGATCGTCCTTGTCCATACCATTGCTCTCCTAGCCGAGGGCATCGCCCTGCCGCGTGACGAACAGCGTGATTTCATGCGGGCCAATCATTTTATCGAGCCGGAATATTGGACTATGAACCTGCTGCGCACCGGCGTGGTCCAAACACGCCGCGCGCAAGACAACGCGCAGGTGCAGGCCGTTTTGACGGATTGCGTGGCTCTTGCCGCGGCGAAAGGGGGGCGCCTTCTCCGTGACGCTCTGGGCTTTCTTGCGTTGACGGGCGACGGCTTGCCGCCCTTTTTGGCCTCGATCAAGGGCTGGCCAGCGCGGCGGCAGCTCCGGTTCTGGACCTCCCTTTGCGGGTGGATCGACCACAGCCCACACCCGCGCAATCCGGTGCATGGCATCGACCTGCATCAGTACCACATCGCGATGCCCGTCGCGGGGCGAGAGGCCCTTTGCGCCGCCTTGGAAGACCCGGCAACCGAGCGCCTGATCGAACGTTACGCGCTTGCAGCGCAAGACGAAGATTGGGCGCGCTACTTGTCGCGTTTGTTGCAATGGCGCGAGGCGACGTTGCTGTCGACCCAATGGTCGGACCGGGCGACAGAAACCCTGATGGACCGGCGCTAGACGGGCGTTACCGGTTTGCGCCCGGAACCCACAACACGTCATCCTTGCCGCTGTTGTTGGCGATGCGCCCCGCAACAAAGAACCAATCCGACAATCGATTGAGGTATTTCACCCCCGCCGGATTGATCGACTCGACGCCACCCAACTCCACCGAAAGCCGCTCCGCACGCCGCGCCACTGTGCGGCAGATATGCAAATGCGCCGCGAGTGCAGAGCCGCCGGGCAGGATGAACGACCGCAAAGGCTCCAAAGCGCCGTTCATCTCGTCAATCTCGGCTTCCAAGCGATCCACTTGCGCCTCTGCGACGCGCAGCGGCGGGTATTCGCGTTCGCCGTCCATCTCCATGTTCGGCGTGCACAGGTCTGCGCCCAGGTCGAACAGGTCATTCTGGATCATCGCCAGACGCTCGGCCATTTGCCCGTCGGCATGCAGCTTGGCCACGCCGAGCGTCGCGTTCAGCTCATCCACCGTGCCATAGGCCGTCACGCGGGCGGAATGCTTGGCCACGCGGCTGCCATCCCCCAGCGCAGTTTCCCCGGCATCCCCGGTGCGTGTGTAAATCTTGTTCAGTACAACCATGGTTCAGCCCCCCGATTGGCGACGGAAATAGACGAACGCGAGGATCAAAAGGATCGCCACAAACTGCGCGCCCAACCGCCACCGCATGAACTTGTTGCTTTCCTTGGCCGCATCCGCGCCGCCCTTGCGGAAAGAGTTGATGCCCAAAAGTAAAATAATCAACACAGCGGCGCACGCCACCAATGCTGCAATAAGGAGGGGGTCGTCTGTCATGGTCACTCCGCTCGACTCGTCCGGGCCTACCTAGCGGTTCAGGCGCAAAAGGCTAGAGCCGTGCTGCAATCGCGTCCAGCGCGCGTTGTGGCAGGAAACGGCGCAGACCCTCGGCGATATGGGTGGCCCCCGTGATATGGTAGCGCGGGCGCGGGTTGGGCGACTCGATTGCGTGGATCAACCGGCGGATGACCGCGTCGGGTTCCTTCTGGAACGGCGCACGGCCCGTATCCTCGTAAAGATGATGGAACAGTTCACGCTTGTAGCGCTCAGGATCAGCGGAGTTTTCCCAATCGATCCAACGCTCGAAATGCGGGATGGAATTGATGCGAAACTTCGACGTGACCGGCCCGGTGTTGAGCGTCGAGATGTAGATGCCCGTCCCCCGCATCTCCAGCCGCAGAGTGTCCGTCAGCCCCTCCACCGCATGTTTGGAGGCATTATAGGCCCCCCGCCATTTCATAACGTGCCGTCCAAAACCCGACGAATGCTGCACGATCCGACCATGGCCCTGTGCGCGCATGGTGGGGATTACCGCGCGGGTCAGGTGGTGCAGGCCGAAGACGTTGGTCTCAAATGTCTCGCGTAGGCCATCCGTGGGAAGGTCCTCAACCGCGCCAGGCAGGCCGAAACCAGCATTGTTGAACAAGGCATCCAGACGCCCGCCGGTGCGTTCCAGCACTTCTGCCAAGCCGCCATCAATGCTGGTTGTGTCGGCGCAATTCAGAAGGACGCTTTCGAACCCCTCTTGTTCAAGGCGGGCCTTGTCTTCCGGCTTGCGGACACTTGCGAAAACGCGCCAGCCGCGCCCCTGCAAAGCATGCGCCGCCGCATAACCGATCCCGCTGGAGGATCCTGTAATCAATATGCTTTTTGCCAAAGGTTCTGCCCGCGCGTTTTGTGCCCCTATGGGTAAAACACCGCACCCAAGGCGCGCAAGTCAGTTGACGGGTTCAAGGAAGCGCGCGGCCATGTAGCCTTCCAGGCCACTTTCCAACACACGCAGATGCGCCCATCCGTCCGGCGCGTCGGCAAGGAATTCGACCTCATCGCCACGCACCAGGCCCGCCAGAACGGCTGTGTTGGTCGACGGGCCTGCACGGAAGTTCACGTTGCTGCCGGCGACGCGCCAAATGATGCGCGCGCCTTCGGCCTGTTCTTGCGCAACCTCAACCGCGTCCGGGTCCACAACCGAGACCGCGGCGACCGTGGCGCGGCCGTCCGTGGGCATAAGGTCAACAGGATCAATCACGGCAGTGATTTCCAGCAATTCGCCATCGGCGCGCTCAAGCGCATAGCCGTCATCGGTTTCCAGCAGATCATCGGTCAGCTCGTGGCGCAGGGTGCGCGAGGCATCGGGCGGCGCCACACGCGGCGGGCGCTGCGCCCCGGCCTGCGCGTCACTGATCATCGCGACGAGCCAATTTTGCCCTGCGCTGCGCGTCACTTCGACTTGCTGCGTGCCGTGGTCCTCACCGGGGACAACGATCAAAACGATGTAAATGGCCACGATCAACGTGACGGTCATGCGGATCATACCGCGCCCTCATTCTAATTTGCCCCGGAGAATCTGTGGATAAGCCTTCTGCCGATTCGAAAATAGAGATTCTTCGGGGGAAAAACCCGGTCCGCGCGGCTTTGTTCCCTTGCCGATACAAGCAACCGCAGGATATGCACATGATCTAGATGAGCAGTGATAACGACACACAAGATGACCGGCAGGAACAGGAATCGCTAAGCCGCGCAATCGGCTCGCGCTACCTGCAATACGCCCTGTCGACGATCATGCACCGCGCCTTGCCGGACGCGCGCGATGGGTTGAAGCCAGTCCATCGTCGGATTCTATATGCGATGCGAGAATTGCGGTTGGCCTCGAATGGCGGTTTCCGCAAATCCGCAAAGATCAGCGGCGATGTGATGGGCAATTACCACCCGCACGGTGATGCCGCGATCTACGACGCGATGGCACGCCTGGCGCAGGATTTCGTCATCCGCTACCCGCTGGTCGATGGGCAGGGCAATTTCGGCAATATCGACGGCGATAACCCGGCTGCCTCCCGCTACACCGAGGCACGTATGACGCCGATGGCGGAGGCTTTGCTTGAAGGTCTCTCCGAGGATGCCGTCAATTTCCGCGACAACTATGACGGCACCCTGACAGAGCCTGAAGTTCTTCCCGCCCAGGTCCCGAACCTTCTGGCCAACGGCTCCTCCGGGATTGCCGTGGGCATGGCCACGAACATCCCGCCCCACAACCTTGATGAGCTGATCGCAGCCTGCCTGCACCTGATCAAAACGCCGGACGCGCGCGACGATACGCTGTTGAATTACGTGCAGGGCCCTGATTTCCCCACCGGCGGCGTGATCGTCGAACCGCCTGAAAGCATCGCTGAAACCTACCGCACCGGCAAAGGCGGATTTCGCCTGAGGTCGAAGTGGGAGATCGAGGATCTGGGCCGCGGCCAATGGCAGATCGTGGTCACGGAAATCCCCTATCAGGTGCAGAAGTCCAAGCTGATCGAGAAGCTGGCCGAACTGATCCAGCAAAAAAAGGTGCCAATCCTCGCCGATGTCCGGGACGAATCCGCCGATGACATCCGCATCGTGCTGGAACCCCGCGCCAAGACAGTCGATCCCGAAGTGCTGATGGGTACGCTGTTCCGCCAGTCCGATCTGGAAAACCGCTTCAGCCTGAACATGAACGTGCTGATCGACGGGCGCACGCCCAAGGTGTGCTCACTCAAGGAGGTTCTGCGCGCCTTCCTCGATCACCGTCGCGACGTTCTCATCCGCCGTTCCAAGCATCGGATGGCGCAGATCGACCATCGGCTCGAAGTGCTGGAAGGCTTCCTGATCGCCTTCCTCAACCTCGACCGCGTGATCGACATCATTCGCTACGACGATGCGCCAAAGGCCGCCCTGATGCGCGAGACCTGGGATCAGGATTTCGTGCGTGCCACGTCTGAGGCGGACTATCGCAGCCCGGCTCCGGGTGAGGGCGAACTCACCGAGGTTCAGGCCGAGGCCATACTCAACATGCGCCTGCGCAGCCTGCGCCGTCTGGAAGAGATGGAGTTGCAGGCAGAACGTGATCGCTTGATGGAAGAACGCGCCAACCTCGACGACCTGCTGGCCGAAGAAGATCTTCAGTGGAACAAGATCGCCGAAGAATTGCGCGAGGTGCGCGGCAAATTCGGTGCGAAAGTCGAAGGCGGCGCGCGCCGAACGATGTTTGCCGAAGCGGGCGAAGTCGAAGACGTGCCCCTTGAAGCGATGATCGAGAAAGAGCCGATCACGGTCGTCTGCTCCCAAATGGGCTGGATCCGGGCGATGAAGGGCCATGTGGACCTGTCGTCTGAGATGAAATTCCGCGACGGCGACGGCCCGCGTTTCGCCTTCCATGCACAAACGACAGACAAACTCCTGATCCTTGGCAGCCAGGGCCGCGTTTACACGCTTGCCGCCAATGGCCTGCCCGGTGGTCGTGGTCTGGGGGAACCTGTGCGCCTGATGGTCGACCTCCCCAACGAGGTGCAGATCGTTGATTTGTTCACCCATGTCCCCGGCACCAAACGCCTCATGGCGTCCAGCGCAGGCGATGGATTTGTTGTGGCGGAGGAAGAAATCCTCGCCCAGACCCGCTCTGGCAAGCAGGTCCTGAACGTGAAGGACGGCGTCACCGCCCTGGTGTGTCGCGCAATTGCCGAGGGGGATACCCATGTCACCACCGTTGGCGAAAATCGCAAACTCCTGATCTTCCCGCTGGAAGAATTGCCGGAAATGGGCCGCGGCAAGGGCGTTCGCCTTCAGAAGTTCAAGGATGGCGGCCTCAGCGACGCGCGCACGTTCAATCTGTCCGAGGGCCTCACCTGGCTTGACCCTGCGGGCCGCACCCGAACAGAAGTTGAGCTGGCCGAATGGACCGCCAAGCGCGCGTCGGCCGGGCGCATGGCACCACGGGGCTTCCCACGGGACAACCGGTTTACCTGATCGGCCTTAGCCCGGCAGTTTGTCGAGCATCCGGCGCAGTTTCGCCTGTCGGCGGATGCTTTGCATGGGCAGCGGTGCTGTATAGCGAAAGGCACCCATTCCCGCAGGTGCGAACGTGTCTTGCAGGATCTCTTCGAAGCAGTCCGGGTGTTGCTCAATGATTTTCTGCTGCACCCTGAACCGCTTTTTCCCTCGTGCCGATTTCACGCGTTCCCAAAACCTGTAGTCCATCAAGACGATGATCGTTTCGCCCGACACCCAATGCGGCGCGAATGTCGATAGGGCATGGTAGAAAAGCGTCGGCGTTTTTGCGGCATCATCGACATAGAGGCCGATTGGGCCACCAGTCCAACGTGCCTGCAACAGATCGCCTTTGTGGAACACGATGTCCGCTTTGGTGGGCGCAAGAAGATTTTGAACAATGGGTAACGTGTCCGTGCCCACTTGCATCTCGACCGCGCCACGCAGGGCCTTATACACCTCTTCCGGGCGCGCTTGGAACTGATCGAATGTATGGATTGTCGGCGCGTCGGGCTGCGCACTCGCACCCAGTGCAAGCCAGGCCGTCCCACCCCCCAGCCAGGTGCCAACTTCCACGATGGCCTGCTCGGGGCTCACCTTGGCCGCCAGATCGCGCAAGGCCGGTCCGACGTCATGCGTGCCCATGGAAGGGATCGTCGTTGGGTCAAATGGTACGTCCTGCAAGGCAATGGCCCTTCCCTAACTATTTGGCCCTTGGGTAACACTTCCACGCGACCGGTCAATCGACGCCTTTACCCCCTTCGTCACGCGACCTATCTTGCGCGCTGACCCAGACCTTTCCTTCGGGAGTTTTTTGATGCTTCGCATTGTCCGATTTGCAGTGATTGTCCCTGTTCTTGCCTTGATGGGCTGTGCCGCAGGTGACCCGCTAGATGAAGAGTTGCCGCCGATGGGCGATTTCCGGCTGGCCCATAACATCGTGGTTGCCGACAACATGCAGCAGGTCCCGCCGTCGCGAAATGCGACGCCTGAGGAATGGGAAGAAATTCTCGTGGCCGAAATCGACCGGCGATTTGGTGGGTACGAAGGGGATCGCCTCTATCACATTGGCATCGCGGTCGATGGCTATTCGCTGGCCCCTCCGGGTATTCCGATTGTGCTGAGCCCGCGTTCGGTCCTCGTGTTGTCCGTGAACATCTGGGACGACGCGCTGGGTCGCAAACTTCATGAAGAGCCCGAGCAGATCATCGTCTTCGAAGGCGCCTCGCCCGAGACGCTGCTTGTGGGGTCCGGCATCGCGCGCAACCGCAATGAACAGATGCAGGTTCTGGCCCGCAATGCCGCGCGCCGCGTCCAGCTGTTCATGCTGGAGAACCCGGAATGGTTCAACATCTCCGACGCTGAGGCGGCTGAGGCCCTTGGCAATGTCGAAGCGCTGGCCGAGGCCGCCGAAGAAGCCGCCGCCATCGAAGAGGCCGCGGAAGAGGCCGCGGATGAGGCTGCTTCAGGCAACTGATCGGCCGCCTGACCACCAACATGACTTGATTTTTCCGCGCCGCCCGAATAGGTGGCGCGCGATGATGTAACAGGTCTGCGCAGTCTAAGATGCCAGACCCTCCAAGGACGGGGTGCCAAACGCATGGCAAAGGAAAAGTTTGAACGTACGAAGCCGCATGTGAACATCGGCACGATTGGTCACGTTGACCACGGCAAGA
>CANLEH010000004.1 GCA_947489665.1 uncultured Roseicyclus sp.
GGCACGGTTGAGCTGCCGTCGGGCACCGAGATGGTGATGCCGGGCGACAACCTGAAGTTCAACGTGGAACTGATCGCGCCGATCGCCATGGAAAACGGCCTCCGCTTCGCCATCCGCGAAGGTGGACGTACCGTGGGTGCCGGCGTTGTGTCGAAGATCATCGAATAAGGTCGAGTTTCCACAGGAAACTCTGGCCAGAAAGTGCCGGGTGGCAGGGGTTTTTGCCTCGGCAAAAGCTCCCGAGAACCCGGTGCCGACGACGGTTCAGAATAAAGAAAGGCCCCGCCCCACCGGCGGGGCCTTTTGCTTGAGAGGCCTTGCGTGCTCAAGGTTGAGCAGAGGGGTTAAGCCCCTGTCCCCAAACGAAAAGCTAAAATCCGTTAACCTTCCGCTAACCATGATCCGAGGCGAAATGGCGAAATGCACTCGCCCCACAGATACAATTTAGCGGTTTAGCAAATGGATCACGCCGGGCACCGCCGCGAGACCGATTGTCCAAGCGTCAAAGGCGAACATTGGCCAACGGTCAAAAATTGTCTCTTTGCGCGACTTCTCTTGCCAGCGCCCGGGCCAGTCCATGTGTTTCTCAACTAATCGGCGGACTCGCAGTCCGGCCCAAAAAAATGTGGCGACAAAGAATAAGATGAAGATTGTGGCGACCGTGGCGCCCAATCCTGTCAGTGCCATCGCGATAAAAAACGGAGTGAAGTGCTCAGTCGCTCTGTGACCGCCGATGTTGTAACGGTAGAATGGGGAGAAGCCCGATGCCACCTGGAGTGTAAGGATAAAGTAAATGGGCCCGGAGATGATAAGCGCCGACATAAGAACAGGTTTGGCCGAAACGAAAACAGTGTCTACTGGTTCGCCGATATTTCTTTGTCCAAGACGTTCACCGCCATCGACGGGCCGTCCGGCGGCCTGTCGATTTGCTGAAGCTGGGTGCACCGATTATTTTGTGCGATGACTTGGCTGCCATAAAGCGCAGCAGAAATGCCGTTGGATCGACAGTCCCCGGCCCGTCGATGACGCGGCTTCGAGACCTGACGATGTCATGGTGCAATTCAGCTCGAATCTACTTGCCAGTGCTTTCGCTGTCCCCTATACGCCGCTCATCCAACGGGGTGCGCCATTGCGTGCCCCCATTTCGTTGGATCAAATCCGCGACGAGGGGTGCCGATGAGCGGCATTCGTCCAATCCGGTGAAACCCCGAAAGAAGGGGACAAGCATGGCAGTTGCCAGCCAGAATATCCGTATCCGCCTCAAGGCGTTTGATTATCGGGTTCTCGACGCTTCCACGCAGGAAATCGTAAACACGGCCAAGCGCACCGGCGCGACGGTTCGTGGTCCGATCCCGCTGCCGAACAAGATCGAGAAGTTCACGGTTCTCCGTGGCCCGCACGTCGACAAGAAATCCCGCGACCAGTGGGAAATCCGGACGCACAAGCGTCTGCTCGACATCGTTGACCCGACCCCGCAGACCGTGGACGCGCTGATGAAGCTCGACCTCGCCGCGGGCGTTGACGTTCAGATTTCGGTCTAAGGAGGGTTACAGATTATGTTGCGCTCTGGTGTGATCGCGAAAAAGGTCGGGATGACCCGCCTTTTCATGGAAGACGGCAAGCAGATCCCTGTGACCGTTCTTCAATTAGATAAACTTCAGGTGGTCGCGAAGAAGACCTCCGACAGCGACGGCTATTCGGCTGTTCAGCTTGGTGCCGGTACGGCAAAGGCCAAGCGGACGTCGGCGCCGATGCGCGGCCACTTCGCCAAGGCGAATGTGGAGCCCAAGCGCAAGCTGGTGGAATTCCGCGTTGATGCGGAGAACCTGCTGGATGTGGGCGAGGAAATCATCGCCGACCACTATTTCGAGGGTCAGTTCGTCGATGTGACGGGCACCTCGATCGGTAAGGGTTTTGCCGGTGCCATGAAGCGGCACAACTTCGGCGGCCTGCGCGCGACGCACGGTGTGTCGATTTCGCACCGTTCGCACGGTTCGACCGGTCAGTGTCAGGACCCGGGTCGCGTCTTCAAAGGCAAGAAGATGGCCGGTCACATGGGTGCTGCCCGTGTCACCACGCAGAACTTGCAGGTTGTGAAGACCGACAGCGACCGTGGCCTGATCATGATCAAGGGCGCTGTTCCGGGTTCCAAGGGCGGCTGGGTGACGGTCAAGGATGCGGTGAAGAAGCCGTTCCCTGAGAACGCCATTCTGCCTGCTGCTCTGGCCTCTGCTGCTGCTGAAGCTGCGAAAGCGGCTGAAGAAGCGGCTGCTGCCGCTGCTGCGGAAGCTGAAGCGGAAGCGGCACGTCTGGCGGAAGAGCAGGCGGCTGCGGAAGCAGAAGCGCTGGCTCAGGCCGAAGCTGAAATCGCGGCTGAAGGCGACGCTGCCCCCGAGGGTGACGATGCCGAGAAGAAGGACGGTGAATGATGAAAGTCGACGTTATCAAACTGGACGGTAAGAAAGCCGGTTCGGTCGACCTGGACGAGGCCCTGTTCGGGCTGGAGCCACGCGCCGACATCCTGCATCGCGTCGTCCGCTGGCAGCGCAACAATGCGCAAGCCGGCACGCACAAGGTGAAGACCCGCTCGGAGACGAGCTATTCCACCAAGAAGATCTATCGCCAGAAGGGCACCGGTGGCGCACGCCATGGTGACCGCAACGCGCCGATCTTCCGCAAAGGTGGTATCTACAAGGGTCCGACCCCGCGCAGCCACGGCCATGATCTGCCGAAGAAGTTCCGCAAGCTGGGTCTGCGCCATGCGCTTTCCGCGAAGGCTGCGGAAGGTCGTCTGGTCGTGATCGACAGCATCGCATTGAAGGACGCAAAGACCTCTGCCCTTGCCAAACAGGTCAAGGAAATGGGTTGGAAGCGTGCGCTTATCATTGACGGTGCTGACGTGGACGCCAACTTCGCCCAGGCCGCGCGCAACATCGAGGGTCTCGATGTGCTGCCGACCATGGGTGCAAACGTCTATGACATCCTGAAGCGTGACACGCTGGTGATCACGAAGGCGGGTGTCGAAGCATTGGAGGCTCGCCTGAAATGAGTGCAGACGCCAAGCATTACGATGTGATCCGCAAGCCGCTGATCACCGAGAAAACCACGATGGCTTCCGAGAATGGGGCCGTGGTGTTCGAGGTGGCCATCGACGCGAACAAGCCCATGATCAAGGAAGCCGTTGAGGCCGTCTTTGGTGTGAAGGTGAAGGCCGTGAACACGACCATCACAAAGGGCAAGGTCAAGCGCTTCCGTGGCCAGCTCGGCACGCGGAAAGACGTCAAGAAGGCCTATGTGACGCTGGAAGAAGGCAACACGATCGACGTATCGACCGGCCTTTGATCCTTGTGATCCACTGAATTCGGAAAACCCCGTCGCGTCTGCGGCGGGGTTTTTTCTTTGAGCGAGCCCGGTGATCAAGGTCGGGTTAGCCCATCAATTGCCCCGCTTCTGGCACCCATTGGAATTCTGCATCACCGGTCTCCGGCGCGACATATCCCACGGCGGGGAAGGGCATGTGGTAGCCCACGGCGGGCACGCGGTCTGCCGCGATCATGCCGAGGATATTTCGGCGGGCGGCGGCGGCGGCCTCTTTATCGGCATCGAAGCGCACCTCCCAATCGGGGCGTGCGAGCGACCAGACCGGGTGGTTGGCGAGATCGGCGAAAATGACGAGGCCTTCGCCCTCGCTTTCCAAGCGAAAGACCATGTGGCCAGGCGTATGTCCAAAGGCTGCGAGGCCGGTGACACCGGTGACAACATCGGCACCGTTGCCGATGAATGTCATTTGATCCGCCAGGGGGCGGACATTGGCCTCAAAACCGTCATTCTCAGCGCTGGCCCAATAATCGAACTCCGCCTCGCCCGTCACATAACGGGCATTGGCGAAAGTCGGCGCGCCTTCACGCATCAATCCGCCGATATGGTCGCCGTGCATGTGGGTGAGGACCAAGACATCGACTTGATCCGGTGTATACCCTGCGGAGGCGAGCGCCCCCGTGGTAGCCGCGGCGTTCAGACCGGCGTCGAAGAGGATCAGTTCAGATCCGGTGTTCACAAGCGTGGGCGTGAAGAAAAAGCGCATCGTGTCGGTGGGCAGGAAGTTCTGTTCGGACACGGCATCGAAGGTCTCTGCCGGGACGTTCATGCCGAAGATGCTTTGGGCATCTTCCCGGGCTGCGGTGCCGGCAAGGATTGTTGTGACCTCGAACTCGCCGACCATGAAGCGGCGATGCTGCGCGAAACTATCCCCGAGCATCGGGGCTTCAGCACGAGAAGCGCCTGCGGCGAGGCCAGCGAGGGGCGCGGCGGCGGCAGTGGCCATCAGGGCACGACGGGACAGGTAGGGGGTGGGCAGAGACATGGGACGGGCTCCGGTGATTGCGTTTCACCTGAAGGGTAGGAGGGAGGTGGTCGAAAGACCCATCACGGTTTCGTGAAGCTCCGCGACAGGCAATGCTGTGGCGCGCCTGCCCCATTAAGGCGCTGTCCTGACCGTTGTGTGGAACTGGCCCTTTCGCCCGGGGGCCGGTGTGGGGTTAAGTGGGGACAAGGGAGGCACGATTGGACGCACTTGGACTGACGCTTGAAATGACAGTGGTCTTAGGGCTGCTGGCATTGACGGTCACGTTGTTCGTGACCGAGGTCGTGCGCATTGATCTGGCCGCGATTTCCGTGCTTGTGCTGCTGGGTTTGGTAAGCCAATTGCCCGGGCTGGGAAACATCGCGGACACGAGCGAGCTGTTCTCGGGGCTGGCCTCGAACGCGGTTGTGTCGATCATTGCGGTGATGATCATTGGCGCGGGCCTCGACAAGACCGGGATCATGTCGAAGGTGGCCGCCTTTATCCTGAAACATGGCGGGCGGACCGAAGCGCGGATTGTGCCGATCATCTCCGGCACTGTGGGTGTGATTTCTTCTTTCATGCAGAATGTGGGTGCTGCGGCGTTGTTTCTGCCCGTGGTCAGCCGGATCAGCGTGCGGACGGAATTGCCGTTGAGCCGGTTGCTGATGCCGATGGGCTTTTGCGCCATCCTGGGCGGCACGATGACAATGGTGGGGTCTTCCCCGCTGATCCTGCTGAACGACCTGATCGCGAATGCCAATGACAGCTTGCCCGCAGATCAGCAGATGGAGCCGTTTGGCCTGTTCGACGTTACGCCTATTGGCATCGCACTGATCCTGACGGGGATCCTGTATTTCGTGCTTTTGGGGCGTTGGGTTCTTCCCGGGCAACCAGATGCAGAGGACGCGACCAGCGGCCAATCGCTGCGGGAATATCTGCAGAAGATCTACGGACTGCACGCCGATATTTTCGAGGTGAGCATCCCGGTCGGCCATCCGTGCGAGGGGATGACGTTCGACGATCTGATGCAGGAGTATCACGTCTACATCATCGGCAGTGCCTATCGCGGGCAGCGTTGGTTTGCGCCGACGATCGATACGCCGATCACCACGCCTTGCCGCCTGGCGGTTCTGGGCCGGGGGCGGGATGTGAACACGATGGTCCTCGATCGGGGCCTGACCATGCATTCGTCGCTGGATGTGTTCGCCGAGGATTATGCACCGACGAAATCGGGTGTGGCCGAGGTGGTTATCCCGCCGGGCTCATCGCTGATCGGGAAATGCGCGCATGATGTGATCTTCCGCAAGACCTACGGCGCAAGCATGCTGGCGATCCATCGCGACGAAGACACGCTCAGTTATGTCGAGACGGAGGATCACGCGCCCACGGCGATTGCCAACGTGCCCTTCAAGGCGGGTGATACGCTGGTGATCCATTCGACTTGGGAAGCGTTGACGCGCCTGACCAAGGATCGCGATTTCGTGGTCGTGACCACCGACTTCCCGCAAGAGGAACTGCGCCCGACCAAGGTGGGATGGGCGCTGACCTTCTTCGCAGTGGCGCTTGTTATGATCCTGTTCACTGACATCTTGCTGTCTCTGTGTCTGCTGACCGGGGCTGTTGGGATGATCATCATGCGGGTGCTGTCGATTGATGAGGCTTATCGCGCGGTCAGTTGGAGCACGGTGTTTTTGTTGGCGAGCCTGATCCCGCTGGGGCTGGCGGTGCAGAGCACGGGCACGGCGGAGTGGATTGCGGATCGCATCCTGATGCTGCTGGATGGCTGGCCGATCTGGGCCTTGCAGGCGGGCGTCGCGGTGCTGGCCACGATCTTCACGCTGATCATGTCGAACGTGGGGGCCACGGTTCTGCTGGTGCCACTGGCGGTGTCGATTGCGGTGGCGGCGGGCGGCAACCCGGCGATCTTCGCGCTGACCGTGGCGATTTCAACGTCGAACAGCTTCCTGATCCCGACCCATCAGGTGAACGCGCTGATCATGGGGCCGGCGGGGTACAAGGTGACGGACTTCATGAAGTCCGGCGGGATCATGACGGTGCTGTTTTTGGTGGTGTCGTTGGGGGTGATGGGGCTGTTGTTTTGAGTGGAGGTGGTCTTCGGTGTCGGCCCCTTACAATGGCTCAGTCCATAGGTGGCCAATTTGGCTTTGGCCCGAAGCGGTTTGATCCGTCTGTGCCTGCGGAGACATAGAAAAACAGCAGCACCAAGGCCCCAACCACGGGCACAAATCCAATCAAGATCCACCAACCGGAACGATCGGTGTCGTGCAGCCTGCGCACGCCGACCGCGATGTTGGGCAGGAGCACTGCAAGACTGACAAGCCACGACAGCGGCTGGCCAGAATTCGCATCGCCAAAATCGAAGCCGAGCAAGGGTGTGATTGCAAAGGCATCGACTATTTGTGTGCCAATAAGTACGATGATCAGGGCCAGAACCCACCACCACAATTCGGACCGCGAAGCGCGCCCTGAAAAGGTGGCATATTGGGTAAGGACACTGCGGACTGCGGATGTTAAGTTTTCCAATGGAGCCTCTTTTCTTCGGTTGGCTTCTCGACGGCTAGGCGTTGTGTCGCTGCGATGGCGCCAAAGCCAAAATTGAGGGGAACTATTTGCCCAAATTCCGAGGTTGGATTTAGTTGGTTCCCTTGTCAGCTCAATAATCGCATCATTCAGATAGTCAATCAGCTGAGCTTGCCTTGTGAGCTTGAAGGGCAAAGACAGCTAAGCATGGGCGAATTCTGAACTGGAGAGGTGAAATGTCCAAATCAAGAATTCTTCTGGGGCTTTGTTTTGTTGCAGTCGCGACTTCAGCCCAAGCGTTCGACCGGCAGACGGTATCTGCCCTCAATGCGTGCCATGATTATCTGTGGACCGTTCCGGCGTTTGACGGGCTGCCAAATGCGGCGATTTCGGTTTACCCAGGGTCAGTTGACGGGGACACTATTGTGGTCAACTGGAATGTGTCTTGGGACCAACCCACGATCCGCGCTGCCGGGAATTGCACTGTGATCGGAGGAGAGGTTCAGGGATACGAGGATTACACGGGAGGTTGATAAATCGGCGGTGTCGGTCACCCGCTCCCATGGCCTTACAAGGTCGGACGGGCGCTGGCCCAAACCAGCGGTCGCGAAAGGGCCGGTCAGCCCTTGACCCCCACCCTTCAACCCCCTAACAGACCGCATCGGCATAGCCCCGGATTCGTCCGGGGCTGTGTTTTTGGTTGTATGGCCATCTCTACGGGCACCTACGGGGGCCTATAACATCAGGGTCCGCCTAGCGCGGATCCACCAAGCAAACGGAAGACAGTTAACATGGCACTCAAGTCGTATAAGCCGACGACGCCGGGCCAGCGTGGGCTGGTACTGATCGACCGTTCGGAGCTGTGGAAAGGACGTCCGGTCAAATCTCTCACCGAGGGTTTGACCAAGAAGGGCGGCCGGAACAACACCGGACGGATCACGGCGCGTCGTCGTGGTGGTGGGGCAAAACGCCTTTACCGTATCGTAGATTTCAAGCGCACCAAGTTCGACGTTGAAGCAACTGTCGTTCGGATCGAATATGACCCGAACCGGACCGCCTTCATCGCACTGGTGCAATACAGTGATGGTGAGCAGGCCTATATCCTTGCTCCGCAGCGTCTGGCGATTGGCGACAAGGTGGTTTCCTCCGCCAAAGCCGACATCAAGCCGGGCAACGCGATGCCGTTCTCGGGCCTGCCGATTGGTACCATCGTGCACAACATCGAGCTGAAGCCCGGCAAGGGTGGCCAGATCGCACGCGCCGCGGGCACCTATGCCCAGTTTGTCGGTCGTGATGGTGGTTACGCTCAGATCCGCCTGTCCTCGGGTGAGCTTCGCCTCGTCCGTCAGGAATGCATGGCAACGGTTGGCGCGGTGTCGAACCCCGACAACTCGAACCAGAACCTCGGTAAGGCCGGTCGTGTGCGTCACATGGGTAAGCGCCCGAGCGTTCGCGGTGTTGCCATGAACCCGATCGATCACCCGCATGGTGGTGGTGAGGGTCGTACTTCGGGTGGCCGTACGCCGGTGACACCTTGGGGTAACGACACCAAGGGCAAGCGTACCCGCAACAAGAACAAGGCGTCGCAGAAGCTGATCATCCGCTCGCGTCACGCCAAGAAGAAAGGGCGCTAAGTCATGAGCCGCTCCGTCTGGAAAGGGCCTTTTGTCGACTCTTACGTCCTCAAGAAGGCCGAAGCCGCGCGCGAAAGCGGGCGCAACGACGTGATCAAGATCTGGTCGCGCCGCTCCACCATCCTGCCCCAGTTCGTCGGTCTGACGTTCGGTGTGTACAACGGCCAGAAGCATGTGCCGGTGAACGTGACCGAAGACATGATTGGTCAGAAGTTCGGGGAATATTCGCCCACGCGCACCTATTACGGGCACGCGGCGGATAAGAAAGCCAAGAGGAAGTAAGCCATGGGCAAGGATAAAAATCCCCGCCGCGTGGCGGACAACGAGGCGCGCGCCAAGCTGCGGATGCTGAAGACCAGCCCGCAGAAGCTGAACCTCGTTGCCGGCCTCATTCGCGGCAAGAAGGTGGAGAAGGCGTTGACCGACCTCACTTTCTCGAAAAAGCGTATCGCGATCGACGTGAAGAAATGCCTTCAGTCGGCCATCGCCAATGCGGAAAACAACCACGGTCTGGATGTCGACGAGCTTGTCGTGTCCGAGGCCTATGTGGGCAAGAACCTTGTGATGAAGCGCGGTCGTCCGCGGGCGCGTGGCCGGTTTGGCCGCATTCACAAGCCGTTTGCAGAACTGACCATCACGGTCCGTCAGGTTGAGGAGACCGCCTAATGGGACATAAGGTAAACCCCATCGGCATGCGTCTGCAGGTCAACCGGACCTGGGACAGCCGCTGGTACGCGAACACCAAGGAATATGGTGATCTGCTGCTGGAAGACATCAAGATCCGCGAGTTCATCAAGAAGGGCTGGTGGGATCTGGTTGCCAAGCGTGACCGCCGCAACCCCGGTGATGCCGGGATCGCAAAGGTCATCATCGAGCGTCCGCACAAGAAGTGCCGTGTGACGATCCACTCGGCCCGTCCGGGTGTCATCATCGGCAAGAAGGGTGCGGATATCGAAGGCCTGCGCAAGGAATTGGCGAAGATCACCGACTCGGAACTGCATCTCAACATCGTTGAGATCCGCAAGCCCGAGCTGGACGCGCAACTGGTGGCTGAGAGCATTGCTCAGCAGCTGGAACGCCGTGTGTCTTTCCGCCGTGCCATGAAGCGTGCCGTTCAAAACGCCATGCGCATGGGTGCCCTTGGCATCCGGGTCAACGTCGCGGGCCGCCTTGGCGGTGCCGAGATCGCCCGGACCGAGTGGTATCGTGAGGGCCGTGTGCCGCTTCACACCCTGCGTGCGGATATCGACTATGCACATGCCGAGGCCTCGACACCTTATGGCATCATCGGCATCAAAACTTGGATCTTCAAAGGTGAGATCATGGAGCACGATCCGTCGGCCCGTGATCGCCGCAATCAGGAAATCCAGGAAAGCGGTGGGGCCTCGCGCCCGCGCCGTGACCGCTGAGGAGGTCTGATCAATGTTGCAACCCAAACGGACAAAGTTCCGCAAGATGCACAAAGGCCGGATCAAAGGCGAAGCGAAGGGCGGGTCTGACCTGAACTTCGGCACCTTTGGTCTGAAAGCCCTGCAGCCCGAGCGCGTCACTGCGCGCCAAATCGAAGCCGCCCGTCGGGCCATGACGCGTCACATGAAGCGTCAGGGTCGCGTCTGGATCCGGATCTTCCCGGACACCCCGGTCACCTCCAAGCCCGTCGAAGTGCGTATGGGTAAGGGTAAGGGTTCAGTCGATTTCTGGGCCTGCAAGGTCAAGCCTGGCCGGATCATGTTCGAGATCGACGGTGTGTCGGAGCCGATCGCCCGTGAGGCCCTGCGCCTTGCTGCGATGAAGCTTCCGGTCAAGACCCGCACCGTGGTCCGCGAAGACTGGTAAGGGTAGAGTCTGCCGCAGGCGGGCTCTCACCAGTGGCGCATTGGTGATTTCGCAGAAATTGCTCCAAGCCCACGCCGGTAAAGAAATCAGAAAGCCCCCGTCGACAGATCGGCGGGGGCTTTCCCTTGTCAGCTGTGCTGCTCTGGTGTCCCTTGGTGGAATGGAACAGCTTGTCATCATACCGCGCCTGTCAGTCGGTCCGCTTGAATTCGGCACGAGCCAAGAGGCGGTCGCGGCGTTGCTTGGGCCGCCGCAGAACAGTTTCCGTATCGGCGGCGGTGGTGGTGTGTGCCAGATCTGGGATGGTTTGGCTTTTTCGTCCTGTGATTTCACGGAAGATCGCCTTGAGGCTCTCACCATCAACCGTAGCGTTGCAAAATCTGTTCTGCTTGGTGAAGTCGACCTGTTGCAGCAGCCACTGGATCAGATGCTGGCCGCACTGGATCGAATGAACGGCGGCACCGATCAAATTCAGGGTGGGTCGCTTGCCTACGAGGAACTCGGGCTGGTCCTGAGCCAATTCGAGGATGCTGGGGCGCGAGAATTGGTTTTGACCTCCCAAAGCATCGCAGCCGTTGAGCCGACACGGCCCATCGGGCTTCAGGGCGCGCTGGATTACTACCGGGCACAGAAGGGAACGGACCCCGCAGAAGATGCTTTCGGGCAATGGCCGTAGTGTGCTGTGCCTAGCCCAACCGCACCTCTTCCAGATGGTTTTCGATGTGCATCAGGTGCGCCAGAGCGAACTGGTCCTTGCCGAGCGCGCCGAAGGCGAAGTGCGGGCGGAGCGCTCCGTTGAAGTCCCGGAAGGTTTCGAGGGACCTCACGAGACGATGAAGGCCTGCATCGGCTGACACGTCGCCGATGACTTCACCGGGGATCGGCTCATCAAGGCCGTGGCTCATCCGACCTCGCATCTTGAAGACTGTGAAGGCGAGTTTGCCAGCGGTCATCTGGAAGAGCTTCGGCTTCTCCTCCGGGTAGCCGGACATGGAGAACTCCACCCCTTGGGCGAGATGGCTGAAGGTGCGTCCCAGATCCCAGTCGCCAGTCGATTGGATGGCTGAAAGGTCCAGTTCGTCGAGGCGGCGAAACGCGGTGTCGAGGGCGTTGGTCATGGGGCCACTAGAGGCCGTCTGATTGTGCCGGTCAACCTGTGGGCCAGATCGCCTCCATCCCGCCGCTGAATTCGGCCCAAGACATCGTCGCGCGGTTGCCGGCGTAGCCTTGGTAGTAGGACCGTCCATTGGGGAGCGGCAGGCCGGCCCAGATGCGGGCGAGGTTGTGCATGAAGTCGCGGCGACCGAGTTCTCCCCCTTCGAACGCCTGCAGGCCTGCCTCGTCCAGCAGGACGGTTGCGAGGCTATCCTGCACCTCAGCCGTGAAGCGGACCTCCGGCCCATAGCCGCGGATCCGGGCGACGCGGCGCAGCGTGTCAGGGATGAACTGGTAGCGTCCGATGGCGTGGGGTTGGCCGGGGGTGGCGGTGATCCAGGCGTAAATCTCCCCAAGGGTCATCTGCGTGGGCGGACGCGGTGTGCGGATGCGCGCGCCGTGCTGGACGGCGTCGTAGCCCGCTTGCCCGGCTTCAGCACGAGAAATCAAGGTGAGGAGCCGCGCGGTTGATTGGCCAACACCGGTGGGGGCGGGGGCGCGGACCGGAAAGGGCGCGAAGAAGCTGCCATCCTGTGTGCCCGCGAACAGTGATCCATTGATTGCGGTCGTGGAACCTAGGCCGCCTTCGATCAGCGGTGCGGCTCGGGTGACGAGAGGCGCTACATCGGCCTTGGCCAGCCCTGCGATCAGGAAGATGAGCGTGAGGGGCAGGAAGAGTGCCCCGTAAAGCCGGTTTGCCATTCTGGCCAAGCCTCAATCGTTCGTCTTGGGCGCAGCATGGCGGCAATATCTTTCCAAACCGTTGCCGCGCGCCTACACAAGCGCCCATGGCTCAGATCAAATCCCTTTTCGCGACCCGACTTTATCACGCCAAGCTGGCCGAGTTCGGCCCGGCCGTGGATGGGGATGAGTTGATGGCCTCGTGCTTTTCCATCGCCGATGACGATGAGGCGGGGCAGGAATGGTGCGAGGAAAACGGGTTTCCGGGCTATACCTCTTACGCATCGCTGACGGACCTGCCGTGGCGGTTTCCGATTTTCGCGCAGGTGGTTGAGGCTCTGGACAAGCACGTTGCGGCGTTTGCGGAGGATCTGGAATTCGATCTGGAAGACCGCGCGCTCAAGCTGGAAGATATCTGGATCAACATCTTGCCCGAGGGGGGCATCCATACCTCTCATATCCATCCGCATTCTGTCATTTCGGGCACGACCTACGTGGCGGTGCCGCCGGGTGCGCGGTCGATCAAGCTGGAAGACCCGCGCCATGCGATGATGATGGCCGCGCCTGCGCGCAAGGCGGATGCGCGGGAGGAGTTGCGGGCCTTCGTCTACCCCAACCCGCAAGCCGGGGACGTACTGTTGTGGGAAAGCTGGCTGCGCCACGAAGTGCCCATGAACATGGATGAAGATGACCGGATTAGTGTCAGCTTCAATTACAGCTGGGCCTGAAGGCTTTTCTTGCACGAGGACGTTGCCTCGTGTTCTGGTGCGCCAAACAAAAACAGGCGGAGCAGGCACATGGCGAGCGGAAACCCAATAACGTACCTCACGGAGGCATCGCGGCGAGAGAGCTTTGAGTTCTTCAAGGAGCATATGGAGCAGTCCATGCTGTTCCGAAACCAAGACAGAAATCGCGACTATGCAATCAACCGTGCGATCAAGAACGGGATCGAGGATGGTCTTTACGTCGAGTTCGGTGTTGCAGGTGGTGACGGCTCCCGCCGGTTCGGGGAGGCATTGAAGCCCCATGGCCTGGCGCTGACTGGCTTCGACAGTTTCGAAGGGTTGGAAGAGGATTGGACCGGCATTCAGACAGGCCGCGAGGCGGGCGCATTCACCCAAGGGGGAAAATTGCCGAAAGTGCCGGGCAATGTGACGCTGGTGAAGGGCTGGGTGCAGGACACGCTTCCGGACTATCTGAAGGATACTGGAAAAAGGCCGTTCGCCTTCGTGCATCTGGATATGGATACCTACACACCGACCGCTTATTCACTGAAGGCGATCAAGAAGCGGCTGGTGAAGGGAACGGTGATCCTGTTTGACGAGCTATATGGTTATCCCGGTTGGAAGCACCACGAATACAAGGCCCTGACCGAGGTGCTGAAGGAAGACGATTACCAATATATCAGCTTCTCGGTTGAGAGCGTGGCGATTGAGATATTGCGCAAGCCGAAATGATGGTCACTCGGCAGGAATGATTGCGTTTGGTGACTGCGACCGTCCCAGTGCGATGGCACCCAGGATCGCGGTGTAGAGTGTCAGCAGGTAGAGCGGATAGGCAATCAAGACGGGCTCCCATGCGCCTACGGCGAGGGTTGCGAGGGCCGAGGCGATCCAGAACGTGACCCAGGTCGAGAGTGTCTCGGACTGAGGGTCACAATAGGCTTTCGCTACGGTAAGGGCTCCACCCAGCAGGCTGATCGAGATGGTGATGCCGAGGGCGTAGGCTGAATTGGCGGTGAAGTACCACAAGATAAGGCCGAAGGCCGCAAGGGCGAGGACCGCCCAATCGCCGGGGCGCAGGAAACGGCCAACACCACAGATGATGGACATTGCGAAGACAAGGATCGTGCCGCCGACTTGGACGACTGCAAAGCCGAGGGAGGCCATGGCACCTTCGCTGATTTGCGAGGCCAGCGCGACGGAGCCCAGGATGGACCAGATCAGCCAGCACGCGCGCTGGGGCTGCGTGCGGCCGGTGATGATGTCGCGAAGGTACGGCAGGTAGCCCACGGTGCTGAGCGCGGCAGAGGCGAGGCCGAGCCAGATCAATACGTCGATGGAAACCCAAAGGTCCATGAAAGCCCCGAAACCAATACGTCAAATCAATAGGGTGACGTTAAGGGAAACGGGACGTTCGGGTAGTGCGGGAAACCTTACTCTCAGACGATCAGATGTGCCCGAGATAGTAGCCGATGGCCTCGGCGAGTTCCGTTTCCTCGTAGCCGAAATGGGAGCGGATGACGGATTCGAGGTGCCGGAAGATGGCGGCGGCCTTACCGAAGTTTTCGTCCGTGGGGTCAGCGATGAGTGCGTCGGCGGCGCGGTCGAGGCGGATGAGGAGCTCGTGCACGACCTCATGCTCGGCCTTCAGCTTGGCGACGATCTCGGCGAAAAGGCCGGAGCCTGCGGCCTCGATCCGGGGGAACATGTCGGCGGCCTCGATATCGTGGTGCATCATCAGGATGCGGCATTCTTGCCCACAGAGGGAGCCAAAGGCGCGCAGGTTTTCGGACATGTCGAGGGACAGGACGATCCGCTTGAGATGCTCGGGCGGGGCGTCCCCGGCCTCGATCCGGGCAAGGACGGCACTGAGGCGGGCCATCTCCATCAGGTAGTGACGGTGGATGAGGGCGAGTTGCTTGCCCTGTTGGCGGTGCTGGTCGGTTGCCTCGGGGACCGGCGGCGGCGTGGGGCGGGCGGCCTCGTCGAGGGTTAGGGCGGTGAGCGGGAGGGTGGAGAGGTTGGGCATGGGGAGAGTTTTGACTACGATGGAGTTATCGAGAGTGGGTGGACGCAACTGCACCAGCATGTGTTCTGCTTACTCCAGAGTGGGCGCACTGTCGGTGAAAGAACGGATGCTTATCGAGCGAAGAGGAGCCAAGATTGACCAGGCTTGAAAAAATGCTGAGCGTTGGCCTCGAAGGCTGGGTGAACTTCGAGAGGGCGTGTAAGCGAACTGAGTTGTTGAGCGAAGCCTACTTGTCTTTGCCTATCGCACAAATCCTTAACTCACATACCGGCAAACGAGTAGTTTCTGAATTTCGTCATCCGATTTTGGCACCACTGTCTTCTACCTCTGGAAGACGACCGACAACTGATTTCGTTGTCTGTGATCACGACGATGCAATTGCCGTTGCGATTGAGTCCAAATGGGTTGGCCGTTCGAGTCCTACTCCAAAAATGATTTTGTGGGACTTGATGCGCTTGGAGCTTATCCGCCGTGAATTTGACGCAGAGTGCTTCTTCATTATGGCAGGAACAAAGAAGAAGCTTGAAGCCCTATCCAACAAAGCCGGGTTCAAGGACAAAAAGTCCAAAGGTCGTGGGCGTCCCTTGCTGAGGCTTGACGCCAATGCTCTCAATCGTGTGCGGCTGGACTCCACAGATGTCTTTCGCAGGAAAATTCTCAGAGAAATCTACAGCAAGTATCAGGAGGTAGAATTCCCAACAGCACTTGCCACGAGACGTGCATCGCCATTGATGACTGAGGCCAAGAACCGCGCGTATCAGGTGTATGTATGGAGGCTTATTGATACGACTGCTTCATTGGCAAAGCCAACAAACAGTATTCATTTTCATATTAACCCGGCGGATCGAAAAAAAGCCTAGTCGGGTTCCGCTCGGAACTACCGCTTGCCAACCGCCCCTAACCCCCCTATACGGCCCCCTCATTCACCGAACTCCACGGGAATCAGCGTAACCCGCCCATGCGGCGCGCCCTCGTGATGTTGAAAGGAAAAAGGCGATGAACGCCCAGGAACTGCGTGACAAGACGCCGGACCAGCTTCGTGATGAGCTGACGGCGCTCAAGAAGGAGGCCTTCAACCTCCGCTTCCAGCAGGCCACCGGCCAGCTCGAAAACACTGCTCGTATGCGTCAGGTTCGCCGTGACGCCGCGCGCGTCAAGACCATTCTGAACGAAAAAGCGGCCGCTGCCGCAGCGGAGGCCTGATCTATGCCCAAGCGTATTTTGACCGGCACCGTGACCAGCGACGCCAACGAACAGACCGTGACCGTTTCCGTGGAGCGCCGCTTCAAGCACCCGGTCATGCAGAAGACCATCCGGAAGTCCAAGAAGTATCGGGCACATGATCCGGAGAACACGTTCAAGGTAGGTGACACAGTCCGCATTCAGGAATGTGCCCCTGTCTCGAAATCCAAGCGCTGGGAGGTTCTCGCTTCCTGAGAAGCGTCAACCTTTCGGTTTGATCGAAACCCCCGGGCCAATGTGCAAACTGCCGGTTCGGGACGTCGGGAGAAACCAATATGATCCAGATGCAGACCAATCTGGATGTTGCTGACAATAGCGGCGCTCGCCGTGTTCAGTGCATCAAGGTCCTGGGTGGTTCCAAACGCAAGTACGCCTCTGTGGGCGACATCATCGTGGTGTCGGTCAAAGAGGCTATTCCGCGTGGTCGTGTGAAGAAGGGTGATGTCCGTAAGGCCGTCGTCGTTCGCACCGCCAAGGAAGTGCGTCGTGAGGATGGCACCGCCATTCGCTTCGACCGCAACGCCGCCGTCATCCTCAACAACAACAACGAGCCGATCGGCACCCGTATCTTCGGGCCGGTTGTTCGTGAGCTGCGCGCGAAGAACTTCATGAAGATCATCTCGCTTGCGCCGGAGGTGCTGTAAGATGGCAGCTAAGCTCAAGAAGGGCGACAAGGTCGTCGTGCTTGCCGGTAAGGACAAGGGCAAGGAAGGCGAAATCGCCTCCGTGAACCCCAAGGCCGGCAAAGCCATTGTGGACGGCGTGAACATCGCCATCCGTCACACCAAGCAAAGCCAGTCCAGCCAAGGTGGCCGCATCCCTCAGGCGATGCCCATCGACCTGTCGAACCTTGCCCTGCTGGATAGCAACGGCAAAGCAACCCGCGTTGGCTTCCGTGAGGAAGACGGCAAGAAGGTCCGCTTCGCCAAGACCACGGGGGACGTGATCTGATGCTGGATACCGCCAACTACACCCCGCGTCTGAAGGCCGCTTACAAGGATGCCATCAAGGCAGCCATGAAAGAGGAATTCGGCTACAAGAACGACATGCAGATCCCGCGCCTTGAGAAGATCGTTCTCAACATCGGCGCCGGGGCTGAAAGCGTGAAGGATTCCAAGAAGGCCAAATCGGCTCAGGAAGATCTGACCGCCATCGCAGGCCAGCACGCTGTCATCACCAAAGCAAAGAAGTCCATCGCTGGCTTCCGCGTTCGGGAAGACATGCCGCTTGGCACGAAGGTCACGCTGCGCGGCGACCGCATGTACGACTTCCTTGACCGCCTCACCACCATCGCAATGCCCCGCATTCGCGACTTCCGTGGTGTGAAGCCGTCGTTCGACGGTCGTGGCAACTTTGCCATGGGCATCAAGGAGCACATCGTTTTCCCCGAGATCAACTTCGACAAAGTCGACGAAGTCTGGGGCATCGACGTGATCATTGTCACAACGGCGGACACGGACGCCGAGGCGAAGTCGCTTCTGAAGCACTTCAACATGCCGTTCAACGCCTGACGCGAGAGGAATAGACACATGGCCAAAGTTTCCATGGTTCAACGTGAACTCAAGCGTCAGCGCCTGGTGGAGAAGTATGCCGCCAAGCGTGCCGCGCTGAAAGAGATCGCAAATGACGAAGACAAGCCGATGGAAGAGCGCTTCAAGGCGCGTCTGAAACTGGCGAAACTGCCGCGCAACAGCTCGGCCACCCGTCTTCACAACCGTTGCCAGCTGACCGGTCGCCCGAAGGCGTATTACCGCAAGCTGAAAATGTCGCGGATCAAGCTGCGTGATTTGGCCTCCAACGGTCAGATCCCCGGCATGGTCAAGTCGAGCTGGTAAGGAGCAGATAAGATGAATGATCCTATCGGCGATATGCTGACCCGCATCCGCAATAGCCAGATGCGCGGTAAATCCACGGTCGAGACCCCGGCCTCCAAGCAGCGTGCGCGCGTTTTGGATGTGCTGGCGGACGAAGGCTATATCCGCGGCTACGAGCCCACGACTGGCAAAGACGGTCACCCCGCCTTTGAAATCAGCCTGAAGTACTATGAAGGCACCCCGGTGATCCGTGAGCTCAAGCGCGTGTCGAAACCCGGCCGCCGCGTCTACATGAGCGTGGGCGACATCCCGCAGGTCCGTCAGGGTCTGGGTGTGTCGATCGTATCCACCTCAAAGGGCGTCATGTCCGATGCAAACGCTCGCAGCCAGAATGTTGGCGGCGAAGTGCTTTGCACCATCTTCTAAGGAGATCTGGCAATGTCTCGTATTGGTAAAAGACCGGTCGAGCTGCCCGGGGGTGTCGAAGCCTCCGTGTCGGGTCAGACCATCGAAGTGAAGGGCCCCAAGGGTGCCCGCAACTTCACCGCAACCGACGATGTTTCGTTGGCCGTGGCGGACAACGCCATCACTGTTGAGCCGCGCGGCAAGTCCAAGCGCGCGCGTCAGCAGTGGGGCATGTCCCGCACCATGGTGCAGAACCTCGTCACCGGCGTCACCGACGGTTTCAAGAAAGAGCTTGAGATCACCGGCGTTGGTTACCGTGCACAGATGCAGGGCAACACCCTGAAGCTGTCGCTCGGCTATAGCCATGACGTCGATTTCGAAGTGCCCGCCGGTGTGACCGTCACCTGCCCGAAGAACACCGAAGTGGTGATCGAGGGCAACGACCAACAGCTTGTTGGTCAGGTGGCTGCGAACATTCGTGAGTGGCGTGCGCCCGAGCCCTACAAAGGCAAAGGCATTCGCTACAAGGGTGAGTATATCTTCCGTAAGGAAGGCAAGAAGAAGTAAGGGCTGGCACCATGGCTATGAGCAAACGCGATCTGTTCCAGAAGCGCCGCCTGCGCAACCGGAACAAAATGAAGAAGATGGCTGCAGGGCGCGCGCGTCTTTCGGTTCATCGTTCGAACAAGAACATCAGCGTCCAGCTGATCGACGATGTGGAAGGCCGCACGCTCGCGTCCGCGTCTTCCCTCGAATCGTCGCTCGGCGTGGTCGGAAAGAACAATGTGGAGGCCGCCGCAAAGGTGGGCGCCGCGATTGCCGAGCGGGCGAAGAAGGCCGGGATCGAAGAATGCTATTTCGACCGCGGCGGCTTCCTGTTCCACGGGCGTGTGAAGGCCTTGGCCGATGCCGCGCGTGAAGGTGGTCTGAAGTTCTAAGAGACCTTGAAGGGCGTCCCTCGGGGCGCCCTCGATGATCCCGGGGCCCTGTTGCTCACGAGGATTGAGATAACTCCGGCGCGATCCTCGCGCTTTGATTTGAAGGAATTGCCATATGGCAGAACGTGAAAATAGAGGGCGCGGCCGCGGTCGCAACCGTGAAGAGGAAACGCCGGAATTTGCCGACCGTCTGGTTGCGATCAACCGCGTTTCCAAGACCGTGAAGGGTGGTAAGCGTTTCGGCTTCGCCGCTCTCGTCGTGGTTGGTGACCAGCGTGGTCGCGTGGGCTTCGGCAAAGGTAAGGCCAAAGAGGTGCCCGAGGCGATCCGCAAGGCGACCGAGCAGGCCAAGCGCAACCTGATCCGCGTGCCGCTGAAGGAAGGCCGCACGTTGCACCACGACATTCTGGGCCGTCACGGCGCAGGCAAGGTTGTGATGCGGACCGCACCGGAAGGGACCGGGATCATCGCAGGTGGTCCGATGCGCGCCGTGTTTGAGATGTTGGGTGTGAAGGACGTCGTGTCGAAGTCGACCGGTTCGCAGAACCCTTACAACATGATCCGTGCCACGCTGGACGGTTTGCGCAAGGAAAGCTCGCCCCGTCAGGTGGCAGCGCGTCGCGGCAAGAAGGTCGCCGACATTCTGCCCAAGCGCGATGACGCCCCCGCGGCAGAGACTGAGGAGGCCTGAGACCCATGGCAAAAACCATCGTCGTCAAGCAGGTGGGCTCGCCCATCCGCCGCCCGCAGGAACAGCGTGCCACGCTGATCGGCCTGGGCCTGAACAAGATGCACAAAACCCGCGAGCTGGAGGATACCCCTTCCGTCCGCGGTATGATCAACAAGATCCCGCATCTCGTGGAGATCGTCGAAGAGCGCGGCTAAGCGCCTTCGAATTGGTTAATGAAAGGCTGCCCCACCGTACGGTGGGGCGGCTTTTTTTATGGGATTTAAATCAATTCAGTCTATTTTTCTTTACACAGACCATAAACGACAAGGGCCTCGGCGCGAATATGCCCATCGAATTTTCAACATGCCTCGAGCGTGACCTGCTTTACGCGCGTTGGTGGGGTTACGTCGATTTCGACCAGTTCCAGGCGAATTTCGATGCTTATCTCAACGACAAGTATTACGTGCCCGGGCGACCGGAATTGATCGACCATTCGGGCATTACCGAGCTGGACATCAATTTTGATATCATGCGCACGTTGCTGCGCACGGTGAATGAACAGTCGCCCTCGATTATCGTCGACACCCACACGGTCATCTATTCGCCGAACGACACTGTTTTCGGAGTCGGGCGGATGTACCAGCTCCTCTCCGAGCTGGCCCATGGCATTCGCGTGGAGATTTTCCGAACCGAGGAAGAGGCGTTAGCGGCGCTGGAATTGCTCGACACTTACAAGAGCTTTGCGGATCTGTTGGAAGACAATGATTTCAAGCCGGCCTGCCGCCGTGCGCAGGGCTCTGCGCAGGAGACGATCGCCTAACGGCTGACTGCCCATACATGCCCTCTTGCGGTGTGCGGTCTGTTTCCTTATACGCGCCCGGTGTTCTTCGGGGCATTCTACATTAACGTAAGCCGCGTCCCTCCCATTTTCGCTTCAAGGGAGGTGTTCCGGCAAAGGAGAAGCGACATGAAACTGCATGAATTGCGGGACAATCCCGGTGCAACCAAACGGCGCAAGCGCGTGGGCCGCGGCCCGGGTTCGGGCATGGGTAAGACCGCTGGCCGTGGTATCAAAGGCCAGAAATCCCGTTCGGGTGTGGCAATCAACGCCTATGAAGGCGGCCAGATGCCCCTCTACCAGCGCTTGCCAAAGCGCGGCTTCAACAAGCCAAATCGCAAGAAATTCGCTGTTGTGAACCTGGGCCTGATCCAGAAGTTCGTAGACGCCGGCAAGATCGATGCGAAATCCGAGATCACCGAAGATGCGCTGGTCGCGTCCGGCCTCGTGCGCCGCAAACTGGACGGTGTGCGTGTTCTGGCGAAAGGCGACGTTTCAGCCAAGCTGAACATCAACGTGACTGGCGCCTCAAAGGCGGCTGTTGAGGCCGTCGAAAAGGCCGGCGGTTCGCTGACCGTGGCTGCGGCTGCTGCGGCGGAGTAACCCGTTCGGGGTGTTAATCACCCCGTAACGCTTGTGGGCGGGGCCCTCTCCGCCTACATCCTACCCCAAGGAATTCCTGCGCCGCAGGGGCCCCGCAAAGGGCCCGGCGGCTTTAGCGCATAAGAGAGACGGCATGGCATCAGCAGCGGAGCAAATGGCCTCCAACATGAGCTGGAGCGCGTTTGGCAAAGCGACAGAGCTTCGCCAACGGATCTGGTTCACCCTGGGCCTTCTGATCATCTACCGGATCGGCACCTATATTCCGGTGCCTGGCATCGACGCGATCGAGTTGCAGAACTTCTTCGATCAAGCGGCGGCTGGTCTTGGTGGCGTTCTGAACATGTTCACCGGTGGCGCGCTGTCGCGCATGGGTGTCTTTGCGCTTGGCATCATGCCCTACATCTCGGCCTCGATCATCGTGCAGCTTATGTCGGCCATGGTGCCGGCGATGGAGCAGCTGAAGAAAGAGGGTGAGCAGGGCCGCAAGAAGCTGAACCAATGGACGCGCTACGGCACGGTGGTTTTGGCGACCGCGCAGGCCTACGGGCTTGCCGTTTCGATGGAATCTGGTGGACTTGTGACCGATCCGGGCTGGTTCTTCCGCGCGGCCTGCGTGATCACGCTTGTCGGTGGCACGATGTTCCTGATGTGGTTGGGTGAACAGATCACCCAGCGTGGCATTGGCAACGGCATCTCGCTGATTATCTTCGTTGGTATCATCGCGGAAATCCCCGCTGCTTTGGCGCAGTTCTTCGAGTCGGGTCGCCAGGGTGCACTCAGCACGCCTGCGATCCTCGGCGTGATTGTGATGCTGATCGGCACGCTCTTCTTCGTTGTGTTCATGGAGCGCAGCTTGAGGAAGATACACATTCAGTATCCGCGTCGTCAGGTGGGTATGAAGGTCTATGACGGCGGGTCGAGCCACCTGCCCGTGAAGGTGAACCCGGCGGGTGTGATCCCGGCGATCTTCGCCTCGTCGCTTTTGCTGCTGCCCACGACGCTGACCACCTTTGGTGGAGCTGAGGGCAATGGCCCGGTCATGGGCTGGATCCTTGCAAACTTCGGGCCCGGTCAGCCGCTGTACCTGCTGTTCTTCGCGTCCATGATCATCTTCTTCACGTATTTCTATACGCTGAACGTCTCGTTCAAGACCGAGGATGTGGCCGACAATCTAAAGAACCAGAACGGCTTTATTCCTGGCATTCGCCCGGGCGCACGGACGGCGGAGTATCTGGAATATGTGGTGCGCCGCATCCTGGTGCTTGGCTCGGCCTATCTTGCGCTGGTTTGTCTCATGCCAGAAATTGTGCGGACAAACCTGGCGATTACTGCTTACTTTGGCGGCACTTCGATTCTCATCATCGTTTCGGTGGGGATGGATACGGTACAGCAGATCCAATCACATCTGTTGGCCCACCAATACGAAGGCCTGCTCGAAAAGTCCCAGCTCCGCGGGCGCAAGAGTGGCGCCAAGAAACCGCGGAAGGGACCGGCGCGTCGATGAACATCATTCTTTTGGGCCCGCCGGGTGCGGGTAAGGGAACGCAGGCCTCGCGCCTTGTCGAAGCACGCGGCATGACGCAGTTGTCCACGGGGGACATGCTGCGGGAAGCCAAGACAAGCGGCACCGAGATGGGCCAGAAGGTGGCCGAGGTTATGGCCAAGGGCCATCTGGTGACGGATGAGATCGTCATCGGCCTGATCCGCGAAAAGTTGGAAACCGGTGGCAATGGTTTCATCTTTGACGGCTTCCCCCGGACGCTGCCTCAGGCTGACGCGCTCGAGCAGCTGCTTGCAGATATGGGCCAAAGCCTTGATGCGGTGATCGAGATGCGTGTCGACAAGGATGAAGTCCTGGTCGAGCGTGTTGTCAACCGTGCCGCCGAAGCTGTCGCCGCGGGTAAGGAACCGCGCGCGGACGATACAGCAGAAGCGATGCAGGAACGCCTGTTCGTCTATTACAAACAGACCTCGCCTCTGCTTGGTTATTACTATGCCAAGGGGATGCTTCGGGGTGTTGAAGGCCTCGGCACGATGGACGAAGTTGCTGCCGAGATTGCGGGCATCATGGACGCCTGATCCGGGCCTATTGACCTTTTGGTCATCAAGTCATAATTACCGCCATCTCCGCAGGAATCACCCTGCCAGGATGCATTGCAAGCCCGGGAAAAACCGCCCGGGCTTACGTTGTGAAAAAAGGGCCTGGGGTTACGGGCTCGCAACCGAAGGATACGCCACACATGGCACGTATTGCCGGGGTCAATATCCCCACCGCAAAGCGCGTTCCGATCGCGCTGACCTACATCACCGGAATTGGTCACACCTCCGCCGCAGCCATCTGCGAAGCCGTTGGCATCGATGCCGCGCGCCGCGTGAATGAGCTGTCGGACGCAGAGGTTCTGCAAATCCGCGAGCACATTGACGCCAATTACAACGTCGAAGGTGACCTGCGCCGCGAGACGCAGATGAACATCAAGCGTCTGATGGACCTGGGCTGCTACCGCGGTCTGCGCCATCGCCGTAACCTGCCCGTCCGCGGTCAGCGCACGCACACCAACGCTCGTACCCGCAAAGGCCCCGCAAAGGCCATTGCCGGTAAGAAGAAATAAGGGAGGGCTGGACACATGGCACGTGATCGTCGTCCCGCGAAGAAGAAGGTTTCCAAGAACATCGCCACTGGCGTTGCGCATGTGAACTCTTCGTTCAACAACACCAAGATCCTAATCTCTGACGTGCAGGGCAACGCCATTTCGTGGTCGTCCGCTGGCACTATGGGCTTCAAGGGTAGCCGTAAATCCACACCGTTCGCCGCCCAGATGGCTGCGGAAGATGCGGGCAAGAAGGCGCAGGACCACGGCGTGAAAACGCTTGAGGTCGAAGTTCAGGGCCCCGGTTCGGGCCGTGAAAGTGCACTGCGCGCCCTGGCGGCCCTCGGCTTCCAGATCACGTCGATCCGCGACGTGACCCCGATGGCCCATAACGGCTGCCGCCCACCGAAGCGCCGTCGCGTCTAAGGTCAGAAGAATTCCTGCCGGGCTGCGGTTTTCCGTGGCCCGGATTCGTCATTTTTACCTCGAGTGTGTCCGGGATGGATCCCCCCGACACGAGCATGGAGGCGACGCATGATCCACAAAAATTGGCAAGAGCTGATCAAGCCCACCCAGCTGGTAGTCCAGCCTGGGACCGACCCGGCGCGGAAGGCAACTGTCGTTGCTGAACCGCTTGAGCGGGGCTTCGGCCTGACGCTTGGGAACGCGCTGCGCCGCGTTCTGATGTCCTCGCTGCAAGGCGCGGCCATCACCTCCGTCCAAATCGACGGCGTTCTGCACGAGTTCTCCAGCGTGGCTGGTGTGCGGGAAGACGTGACTGACATCGTGCTGAACCTGAAGGGTGTCGCGATCCGCATGGAAGCCGAAGGGCCCAAGCGCGTTTCGATCTCTGCCAAGGGCCCGCGCGTAGTGACGGCTGGCGACATCTCGGAGTCTGCAGGCATCGAGATCCTGAACAAGGATCACGTGATCTGTCACCTCGACGATGGCGCAGACCTCTACATCGAACTGACGGTTAACACTGGCAAAGGCTATGTTGCGGCTGACAAGAACCGACCGGAAGATGCACCCATCGGCCTGATGCCAATCGATGCCATCTATTCGCCGGTCAAGAAGGTGTCCTATGACGTGCAGCCGACCCGTGAAGGTCAGGTGCTCGACTATGACAAACTGACGCTCAAGCTGGAAACCGACGGCTCCGTCACGCCGGACGATGCCGTGGCCTATGCCGCGCGGATCATCCAGGACCAGCTGTCGATCTTCGTGAACTTCGACGAGCCGGAATCGGCGACCCGTCAGGACGACGAGGATGATCTGGAATTCAACCCGCTTCTGTTGAAGAAGGTTGATGAGCTGGAGCTTTCGGTCCGCTCCGCGAACTGCCTCAAGAACGACAACATCGTCTACATCGGGGACCTGATTCAGAAGACCGAAGCAGAGATGCTGCGCACGCCGAACTTTGGCCGCAAGTCGCTCAATGAGATCAAGGAAGTGCTGTCCGGTATGGGCCTGCACCTCGGTATGGATATCGTGGACTGGCCGCCCGACAACATTGAAGAACTGGCGAAGAAGTACGAAGACAACTTCTAAGCTGCTGAATGAATGCCCGGTCGCGCCGGGGATTATTCGGGTCTTAACGCCCCAAGGAGAGGGCCCCGCACGCATGGGGCCCCAGACAAAGCAAAAACGCCCGTAGAGGGCACCTGAATTGGAGAAGACACATGCGTCACGCCCGCGGATACCGCCGCCTGAACCGGACCCACGAACACCGCAAGGCGATGTTCTCGAACATGGCCGGCTCGCTGATTGAACATGAACAGATCAAGACGACCTTGCCCAAAGCAAAGGAACTGCGTCCGATCGTTGAAAAGCTGATCACGCTTGCCAAGCGCGGCGACCTGCACGCGCGCCGCCAGGCTGCATCGCAGCTGAAGCAAGACCAGTTTGTCACCAAGCTGTTTGACGTTTTGGGCCCGCGCTATGCGGAACGCCAGGGCGGTTACATCCGCATCATGAAGGCGGGCTTCCGCTATGGCGACATGGCGCCGATGGCGATCATCGAATTCGTTGACCGCGATGTTGACGCCAAGGGCGCCGCAGACCGTGCGCGTGTTGAAGAAGAGGACGCCGTCGAAGGCTGATCCCTTTGCAGCGGCTACTTGATTGAACCCTCCGGCCGTGTCGGAGGGTTTTCTCTTTGGCAGGAGGCTTTTGGGGGCTCTAGTGTAGTTTGCCCGTGTGCGGTGAAGGCGTCGGCAAGTGGATGCCGGCCACGACAAAATCTGCATCCAAAGGCGATTGCCCCAGGAATTCGAGTAGGTCACGGCGCGTTTCAGAAGATAACTTCATGAGACGCGCGAAAAGATCGGGTTCGATCCTTTTGGTCATTCGTCTCACCTTGCGTTAGCGCTTGATCATCCGGCTTGACCCCGTTTCGGGCAACCTATCTAAATGGACATGTCCATTTGGTGGGTTAGATGACAAAAGCGCCGGTTCTAGACCTATTGCTGCACGAGCTTTCGTTGGCGGCCCCTGCCGGGTTCGCCGTGGGTCTGCATATTCGCTACGTCTCTCCGCTAATCATGGTGAACACATATCCCGACTCCTGGCAGGAGGTTTACACGTCAAAGCTCTACGGTCTGCGCGACCCCACCTTGGCTTGGGGGCTAAGCCATACGGGGACACGTCGTTGGAGCCAGATTGGCCTTCCTGACCCGTTCGGGATCCTGAAGGAATCTGCGGAATACGGCCTGAGATACGGGATGATCGCATCCATCGGTCCGATGTCTTCGCGCACCATCGCCGGGGCCAGCCGCGAAGATCGCGAGTTCACCGAAGACGAGATGGAGCTTGTTTATCGGATCGTGCACCGCATGCATGATCTGTCCGAACCGCCGGCCCGCCTGTCCAAGGCTCAGGCCGACGCACTGAAATGCATCGCGGAGGGGGACCGCCATGCAGCTGCTGCCGCAAAGCTCGGCATATCCGAAAGCGCCTTCAAGGCGCGACTGACGTCTGCGCGTCAGAAGCTGATGGCCCGAACGACGGCAGAAGCCGTTCAAAGGGCCAAGGAGTACGGGTTGATCTGAGCGTCAGGGGTCGCAGCCCCGCATGAGAGCCAACTGCGTGGTGTTTCGAAATACGCGATTCACCTCATTGGAGACTCATATGCAAATGACGACACTCTCGTTCGAGAACTTCCACCGGCATGGGCCGTTGTTCACGAACATGCTGAAAGCACGACACCGGACATTCATTGAAGAAATGGGCTGGGAGATCCCCTCCGAAGACGGGATGGAGTTTGACCAGTACGACACGGCGCAGAGCCGGTGGGTTTGCGTCCATGATGGCCTTCGCGTGCTGGCCGGGGTGCGGCTGACGCCGACGACGGCGTCTTGCGGGATCTACAGCTATATGGTGCGGGACGCGCAGCGGGGGTTGCTGGACTCGATCCCCGCCAATCTGCTGGATGATCCGGCTCCGATTGCGGAGCATATCTGGGACGCCAACCGTCTGTTCGTGGCTGAGGGCGTGGAAACTGAGATCCGGCGGGACGTCCAGATGTCGCTTATGGGTCATATGGTTCGGTCGGCGCGGGAGCTGGGGGCCACGACGCTTTTGGGGCTACTGCCCATCGGCATCCCGCGGCTCGGCCGCCGCCTTGGCATTGATATGGAGGCCGGAGGGCCGATCATGAAGATCGGCGGCGTGGCGCATCGGTGCTACTTTGTCTCGATGGCCTCGAAAATGCACTGAAACGGAGGATTCAAGTGGTTTGTGCAAGCTTGCACAAACCACTTAAACCTATGATAAATAACAACAAAAGAGATTTCTTTAACCTTTTCTTTACCCTTGCCGCCACTGTGGCGCGGGCGTAGCTTTGCCCATTATGGCTGATCTCTTCGACACATCTGCGGCGGCGCAGGACGCCTCCACAGGACCGCGACCGCTGGCGGATCGGTTGCGGCCCGCCGCATTGTCGGAGGTCATCGGTCAGCAGCACATTTTGGGGCCGGAGGGCAGTTTGCGCGTGATGCTGGACTCCGGGTCGCTGTCGAGCCTGATCTTCTGGGGGCCGCCGGGCGTGGGCAAGACCACGATTGCGCGCCTACTGGCCGACGAGACCGACCTGCATTTCGTCCAGATCAGCGCGATTTTCACCGGCGTGCCAGACCTGCGCAAAGTGTTCGAGGGCGCGAAACTGCGCCGCCAGAACGGCAAGGGCACACTTCTGTTCGTCGACGAAATCCACCGTTTCAACAAGGCGCAGCAGGACAGCTTCCTGCCGCATATGGAGGACGGCACGATCCTTCTGGTGGGGGCGACCACAGAGAACCCCTCGTTCGAGTTGAATGCGGCTGTCATGTCGCGGTCTCAGGTCATGGTTCTTGAGCGCTTGAGCGACGACGATCTTGAGGCTCTGCTGCTGCGGGCCGAAGCGGAGCTGGACCGCAAGCTGCCCTTGCTGCCCGATGCGCGGGTCAGCTTGCGCGAGATGGCCGATGGTGATGGGCGCGCGTTGCTTAATCTGGTGGAACAGGTCGCGGCCTGGAATGTTGAGCCGCTCGATACCAAGGCGTTGGGTGCGCGTTTGCAGCGGCGCGCCGCGCAATACGACAAGTCAGGCGACGCCCATTACAACCTGATCTCTGCCTTGCATAAGTCGATGCGGGGCAGCGACCCGGATGCGTGCCTTTATTGGTTCGCACGGATGCTGGAGGGGGGCGAGGACCCACGCTATCTCGCGCGGCGTATGGTGCGGATGGCGGTGGAAGATGTCGGGCTGGCCGACCCGCAGGCGCAGCGCGTCTGTCTGGATGCGTGGGAGACGTATGAGCGGTTGGGGTCGCCCGAGGGCGAGCTTGCGTTGTCTCAGGCGATCATCTACCTGGCGCTCGCCCCGAAATCGAACGCGAACTACGTGGCTTATAAGGCGGCGCGCGCTTCGGCGAAATCGACCGGCTCGTCCATGCCGCCAAAGCATATCCTGAATGCGCCGACGTCCATGATGAAAGATCAGGGCTACGGCGAGGGCTATGCTTATGACCACGATCATGAGGACGGGTTTTCGGGGGCGAACTACTTCCCCGATACGATGTCGCGCGCGCGGTTCTATGAGCCGAAGGAACGCGGGTTCGAACGCGATCTGAAGAAGCGCGTGGAATGGTTCGACGGGTTGAGGAAGAAGCGCGGCAAGTGACAGGCGATACGTTGACATCCCAACCCGCCCGGCGCATCCCGCCCCTATGACAGCGATCCTGCAAGTGGCCTTTGGCGGCGCCGTTGGTGCCGTGCTTCGATACCTGATGGGTATCGGCATGATCCGGCTGCTCGGGCACAGCGCGTTCCCCTTGCCGATCCTGACGGTGAACATCGTAGGCTCGTTCCTGATGGGGGTCTTTGTGGTGGTCGCCGCGCAGCGCGGGCTGACGCATTTGTCGCCCTTTGTGATGACGGGCCTGTTGGGCGGGTTCACGACCTTCTCCGCCTTTTCGCTGGAGGCTGTGACGCTGTATGAGCGCGGCGATGTCGGGCAGACGGCACTGTATGTGGGGGCTTCGGTGGTTCTATCGATTGGTGGGCTGATGTTAGGCCTCTGGGTCGCGCGGGGGATGTTCGCATGAGTGGTGTCCAGACGGTTGAGGTTGGCCCGGATGAGGGCGATCAGCGGTTGGACCGCTGGTTTCGCAAGCGGTTCCCGCAGGTCTCTCAAGGCCGGATCGAGAAGATGTGCCGCAAGGGCGAGATTCGCGTTGATGGGGGACGGGTGAAGAGTTCGACCCGTGTGGAGGTGGGGCAGAGCGTGCGCGTGCCGCCGCTGCCTGATACGGCCGCGCCGGTGGTGCACAAGCAGCCCAAGATCAGCGACGCAGATGCGGAGATGATGCGGGAAGCTGTGATCTATCGGGACGATCATATCATCGCGCTGAACAAGCCAGCTGGCTTGCCGTCGCAAGGGGGTTCGGGGCAGAGCCGCCATGTGGATGGGTTGAGCGAGGCTTTGAAGTTCGGGTTCGAAGAGAAGCCGAGGCTGGTGCATCGGCTCGACAAGGACACATCGGGCGTTTTGCTGATGGCGCGGACGCGGGCCAGTGCCAAGGCGCTGACCGATGCTTTCAGGGCGCGCGAGACGCGCAAAATCTATTGGGCCGCCGTCGCCGGTACGCCGCTGCCCAAGATGGGCACGATCAAGTACGGGCTGGTGAAAGCGCCGGGCCATGGCAAGGGCGGCGAGAACGAGAAGATGCGTGCGGTCATGCCCGATGAGGTGCGCAGCATTGAAGGGGCCAAGCGGGCGGAGACGGATTACGCGGTACTGTCGAACCTTGGCGGGCGCGTTTCGTGGTGTGCTTTGGTGCCGATTACGGGGCGGACGCATCAGCTGCGCGCGCACATGGCCGAGATCGGGCATCCGATCATCGGCGATGGGAAATACGGCGGCTCGGGCCAGGAAAACCTGGGCGACGGCTGGGGCGCGCAATTGGGCGGTGAGATCAGCCGCAAGCTGCATCTTCATGCGCGGAGCCTTTCGTTTCAGCATCCGATTGGCGGGGCCCAAGTGAACCTGATTGCACCACTGTCTGAGCATATGGCGAAGACGTGGGAGACGTTGGGATGGCAGGCCTCGGACGTGCCGGCGGATCCGTTTGCGGAGGATGAATGGACCTGAAGCTGGTCATCTTCGATGTGGACGGCACGCTGGTCGACAGCCAGGCGCATATCTTGGCGTCGATGAAAGGCGCGTTCGAGGCGCATGGTATGGCGGTGCCGCCACGTGAGGCAGTGCTGGGGATCGTGGGCTTGTCGCTGCCGGAGGCCTTTGCACGGCTGGTGCCGGAGCGGGCGGAGTTGGCGGGTCGTTTGACCGAGGCTTACAAGGACACGTTCGCGGGGCTGCGGATGTCGGGTGAGGGTGCTTCACCCCTCTATCCCGGTGCGGCGGAGGTGTTGGCCGGATTGGCGGCACGGGACGACGTGCTGTTGGGGGTGGCAACGGGCAAGAGCAAGCGAGGGCTCGACCATCTGATCGAGCTGCACGGCTGGGCGCGGGTGTTTCAGACGGTGCAGGTCGCCGATTTCCATCCCTCCAAACCGCATCCGTCGATGGTGCAGGCGTGCTTGGCCGAGACAGGGGTTGAGGCGGGCAGGGCCGTGATGGTGGGTGATACAAGTTTCGATATGGAGATGGCGCGCGCGGGGTCGGTGACGGCGCTGGCGGTTGGCTGGGGATATCACCCCGAAGATGCGCTGGTGCAGGCCGGGGCTGTGCGCGTGGTGGAGCGGTTCGTGGATATGCCCGCTGCGTTAGAAGAATGTTGGGCCTTCGCATGACGGAATGGAAAGCAAAGCGGTTCTGGACCGAGGTAAATGTGCGCGCGGAAGATGGTGGGTTCCGGGTGTTGCTAGACGCGCGGGCGCTCAACACACCGGGCAAGCTGCCGCTGGTCATGCCGACGCGCGCGATGGCTGATGCAGTGGCCGAGGAATGGCGGGCGCAGGAGGGGCATATTCAACCGCTGACCATGCCCAACACGCGCTCTGCAAATTCGGCGATTGAGCGAGTCGCGCCACAGCATGCCGAGATCTGTGCGATGCTGTCAGCCTACGGCGAAACCGATCTGCTGTGCTATCGGGCGGAGGGGCCGCTTGAGTTGACGCAACGTCAGAAAGGCGCTTGGGATCCGATGCTGGATTGGGCCGCGGATCGCTATGGCGCCCGCTTGGTGCCAGTGGCGGGCGTCTTGCCGGTTGAGCAGGATCCCGACGCCCTGCGCGCATTGTCCAAGCGGGTGTTGCGCACTGAGGCGTTTCCGCTGACGGCTCTGCATGACCTGATCACGTTGACCGGGTCTTTGGTGCTCGGTTTGGCGATCGCAGATGGCCACATTTCGGCCAACGAAGCATGGCTTTTGAGCCGAATCGATGAGGATTGGCAAATCTCCCAATGGGGCGAAGATGACGAGGCCACGCAGATGGCAGAGGCAAAGCGCAGCCAATTGCTTCATGCCGAGCGGTTCTTGTCGCTATGCTCTGAGAACTGACGTTTCTTCGGGCATGGGCCAGTGCCTGTTGCATAAAATGCAGGCAGCGTACGCTGAGCGGCCTGCAAACGAAGTGTTTCCAGTGTGTTTTGAGCGCCCGATGCCCTTGACCTTGTGCACAGGATTTGCCCATTTTGGCAGCGGCGGGGGGCGAAAAGCCCCTCCCGGCATATGCCAACGCCCGAAGGGCAAATAATATGATCCCTTAGGGCGATCCCACAGGAAGAGGTTAACAATGAAAAAATCCGTACTTCTCGGCACGCTCGCCGTAGCCGGTGTTGCATCGGGCGCAGCGTTTGCTGACGGCCACGGCGACACCACGCTGGGCCAGATCCAAGAGCGCGGCTCGCTGAACTGCGGCGTGACCACCGGTCTGACCGGCTTCGCAGCCCCCAACGCCGAAGGCGAGTGGGAAGGCTTCGACGTCGGCGTGTGCCGCGCGGTTGCTGCAGCTGTTCTTGGCGATCCGACCGCCGTTGAATTCGTTCCGACCACTGGCCAGACCCGCTTTACTGCGCTGGCTTCGGGCGAAGTCGACATGCTGGCTCGTAACACCACCTGGACGTTCTCGCGCGATGTCGACCTCGCGTTCGAATTCACCGGTGTTAACTATTACGATGGTCAGGGCTTCATGGTCCCCCGTGAACTCGGCGTTTCGTCGGCCCTGGAACTGGACGGCGCAACCGTCTGCATCCAGACCGGTACCACGACCGAACTGAACCTTGCTGACTTCTTCTCCTCGAACAACATGAGCTACGAGCCCGTGCCGATCGAGACCAACGCAGAAGCACAGCAGCAGTACCTGGCCGGTGCTTGCGACGTTTACACCACGGATGCCTCGGGCCTGGCCGCAACGCGCGCCACGTTCGAAGATCCGTCGGCGCACGTCGTTCTGCCCGAGATCGTCTCGAAAGAGCCGCTCGGCCCGCTGGTTCGCCACGGCGACCACGAGTGGGGCGACATCGTTCGCTGGACGCTGAACGCTCTGATCACTGCTGAAGAGCTCGGCGTGACCTCGGCCAATGTTGGCGAAATCGGTGGCACCACCGAGAACCCGGAAATCCGCCGCCTGCTCGGCACCGAGGGTGAACTGGGCGCAATGCTCGGCCTCGAAGCGGATTGGGCTGCCAACGCAATCGCAGCCGTGGGCAACTACGGTGAGCTGTTCGAAGGCAATATCGGCGAATCCACCCCGATCGGTCTGGCCCGCGGCCTGAACGCTCAGTGGACCGATGGCGGCCTGCTCTACAGCCCGCCCTTCCGGTAAGACCTAAAAACGAGAGGGCGCGAGCGTAAAGTTCGCGCCCTTCTCATATACAGACAAACGTAAGTTGCAGTGATGCAAGGGACCGCAAAAGACGGCCCGTACCGCAACAACGAAACCAACGACAGGGGGCCACAGAGATGGCAACGATGACCGACCCACCGGTGGAGGGGTTCCGGCTAAGCCAGCTTATCTACGACACGCGCTACAGATCGATGACGATCCAGGTGGTTGCATTTGTCCTGATCATGCTTGGTCTAGTCTGGCTGGCGAACAACGTCGTCACCAACCTTCAAGCACTGGGCAAAGACTTTGACTTCGGTTTCCTCGGCAATCGCGCCGGGTACGACATCAACCAGCGCCTTGTTGAGTATTCGAATGACTCGACCCACGGTCGAGCCGCCATTGTCGGCATCCTGAACACCCTTTTGGTGGCTGTTCTAGGCTGTATCACGGCCACTGTGCTGGGTGTGTTCGCTGGTGTTCTGCGCCTGTCGAAGAACTGGATTGTGTCACGCCTGATGTCGGTCTACGTCGAAGGCTTCCGCAACATTCCGCTGCTGCTTTGGATCCTTGTGATCTTCGCGGTCATGACGGAAGGCACACCGCAGCCGCGCGATTTCCGCGGCGAGGATGCTGAAGCGTCGATGATCCTTGGCGACAGCGTCGCCATCACGAACCGCGGCATCTATATTCCCAACCTTGTCTTCAATCGCTCGCTTGGTGGTAACGAGGTTGATGCGGATACCGGCGCGGTGATTGCATCGCAGAGCGCCGGGGACATCATCTTGCTGCTTGCTGTGATCATTGCAGGCTTCCTGGCATCCGGCTTTATCGGACGCCGTGCGACCGCCATTCAGGAAAAGACAGGCGTTCGCCCGCCGGGCACGTTCTGGATGCGATTAGGGGCCGTGGTTGTACCCGCCTTGATCGTGTTGGTCGCATTGGGTGCAACGCTGGAATACCCCGAATTGCGCGGCTTCAACTTCGCTGACGGCATTCACCTTCGGAACTCCCTGATCGCGCTATGGTTCGCCCTGTCGCTTTATACCGGAGCCTTCATCGCCGAGATTGTGCGGGCCGGTATCATGGCGGTCAGCAAGGGCCAGACCGAGGCGGCCTTCGCACTGGGTATGCGTCCAAGCTGGACCATGAACCTTGTGATCCTGCCGCAAGCGCTGCGGGTGATCATTCCGCCGCTGATTTCGCAATTCCTGAACCTGACCAAGAACTCCTCTTTGGCGATTGCCGTGGGGTACATGGATGTGCGGTCCACCCTTGGGGGGATCACGATCAACCAGACCGGTCGGGAATTGGAAGGGATGCTTTTGTTGGGCCTGTTCTACTTGATCACGTCGCTGATCATTTCTGGCGCGATGAACATCTACAACAATTCCGTCAAGTTGCAGGAGCGTTGATATGAGCGAGATTCATGCTGAAACCGCCTATGTCCGCACAGAGATGTTGCCGGAGCAGGCGCCGCCGATCACCGCGGCTGGGCCGGTCAAGTGGATGCGGGAGAACCTGTTTTCTTCACCGCTGAATGCGATCCTGACGGTGCTGTCGATCATCGTGATCTACTATGTCTTGCAAGGCATCCTTCCATGGATGGTCAACGGCATCTGGAATGCGGACTCGCTGAGCGAGTGTCGCGAAATCCGGGATGCGCGGGGCGGCTCGAGTGAGCATGGCCACGGGGTGGCTTGTTGGGCCGTGTTGGGCGACCGTTGGCACCAGCTGACTTTCGGGTTCTACCCGTCCGACCTGTACTGGCGGCCGATCCTTGCGCTGGCCTTGTTCCTTGCGGCCCTTGCGCCGGTGCTGTTCGACACGGTGCCGCGCAAGATGTTCATCCTGACGGCGGCCGCGCCCTTCATCTGCGCCTGGCTTTTGTGGGGCGGCACCATTTGGGGTCCGCTGATGATTGCCGTGGGCTTTGTGATCGGTTGGGCGATCTTCAAGTTCGGGGCGCCTGCCATTGGCGCGTTGAGCGCAACGATTGCCGCGATCCTTATCCCGATCCTCTACTGGCTGTTCATCGCGGGTCCTATTGCTGGCGCTTTGTCCGGCGCGATCCCGATTGGGATCGAGGCCGTACCTTCCGACGATTTTGGGGGCTTCCTTCTGGCCTTCGTGATCGGCGCCTCGGGGATCATCCTGTCGATGCCGTTGGGGATTGTTTTGGCCCTCGGGCGGCAGTCGGATCTGTTCATCATCAACAAGTTCTCGGTGATCTTCATTGAGGTGATCCGGGGCGTGCCGCTGATCGTGTGGCTGTTCACGGCGTCACTGTTGCTGAACTACTTCCTGCCACCGGGCACGAACTTTGACCTGATGCTGCGCGTGATCATCATGGTGACGCTGTTCTCCTCGGCCTATATCGCGGAGGTGATCCGGGGTGGCTTGGCCGCCTTGCCGCGGGGTCAGTATGAGGGGGCTGACAGCCTTGGTCTGAACTACTGGCAGTCCATGCAGCTGATCATCCTGCCGCAGGCATTGAAAATCTCGATCCCTGGTATCGTGTCGTCGTTCATCGGCCTCTTCAAGGACACCGTTCTGGTGGTCTTTGTGGGCCTCAGCGATCCAATCGGTTTCTCGAACCTGATCCGGGCGACGACCGACTGGAACGGGATCTACTGGGAACTCTTCATCTTCATCGGGCTGTGCTTCTTCATCTGTTGCTACGGCATGTCCCGGTATTCGCAATATCTCGAGCGCAAACTGCGCACCGATCACCGTTAAAGGAGGCCTGATCCATGGCTGATACAAACATGGCAGAAGAGCGCGAAATCGACCGCTCGCAAATGAAGGTCTCCGACGAGGTGGCCATTGAAATCACGGGGATGAACAAGTGGTACGGGACGTTCCACGTTCTGCGCGACATCAACCTGACCGTGCAGCGGGGCGAGCGGATCGTGATTTGCGGGCCGTCCGGATCGGGCAAGTCGACCCTTATCCGGTGCATCAATGCGCTGGAGGAGCATCAGCAGGGCAGGATCACAGTGGACGGCACGCTGCTGTCCAACGACCTCAAAAACATCGACAAGATCCGGTCCGAAGTTGGCATGTGCTTCCAGCACTTCAACCTATTCCCGCATCTGACGATCCTGGAGAACTGCACGCTGGCACCGATCTGGGTCCGCAAAACGCCCAAGAAGGAAGCCGAAGAGACGGCGATGTATTTCCTTGAGAAAGTGAAGATCCCGGAACAGGCCGACAAGTACCCCGGCCAGCTTTCGGGCGGTCAGCAGCAGCGTGTGGCCATTGCCCGTTCGCTGTGCATGCGTCCGCGCATCATGCTGTTTGACGAGCCAACTTCGGCCCTTGACCCGGAGATGATCAAGGAAGTGCTCGACACCATGATCCAGCTGGCCGAGGAAGGCATGACCATGCTGTGTGTGACCCACGAGATGGGTTTTGCCCGTCAGGTCGCCAACCGCGTGATCTTCATGGATGCTGGTCAGATCGTGGAACAGAACGAGCCGGAAGAGTTCTTCACGAACCCGCAGTCTGAGCGCACGCAATTGTTCCTGAGCCAGATCCTGGGTCACTGAACGCGTTCGATTTGCACGTCAATTGCGCCCGTCCCTTCAAAGAGGGGCGGGCGTTAACTTTTTGCATTTTCATGGAACAAAGATGGGCGCGATCACGCCGGATCAGGGAGATCCCTTGGGGTGGTGAAGTGGATGACGTCGCCGGAGGCAAGGTCTGACCACGATGTCCCGATGCGGAACACAGTTGTTGCGCCGGTTGGATACATGCCGAAACGCTCGTCACCCGGAGGGGTTTCCGCCAGCGCCCAAGCCAATTCACCAATGCCGGGGTTGTGACCGATCACGGCGATTGTGTTGCCAGTTTCGGCCCGGATTGCGCTGAGGATTGCAGGCGGGTCCGCGAGGTAGAGATCGCGGCTGAGCGTCGGAGCAGGGGCGCCGGGCAATTGCGAGGCGATCCCGGCCCAGGTTTCGCGTGTACGAATTGCGTCAGAGCAAAGCACCATGTCCGGGGCCAGCCCCTCGGCCAACAGAAAGGCGCCAAGGCGGGGCGCCGCACGCTTGCCGCGCGGGTTCAGAGGGCGGGCGTGATCCTCCTGATTGGCCGTCCAATCGGACTTGCAGTGGCGGATGAGGATCAGCGTGTGGGTCATCTGTGGAAGTGCCGCATATGATAGGCCGATTGCGCGGGGTCGCGGGGATAGTCCTGGCTGACCGGGCAGGCGCGGCGGGCCTTGCAGCCGTTTTCCATACAATCAGCACCTTCGGGCGTATCGAGAAAAGCGTGGCAGGCGGCGGTGTCGTAGCCATCTTCGCTGAGCGCGTCGACGGGGCAAGCGGTTTCACACGGGGCGGCGCAGAGCAAGCACGGCGTGAGACGCGGTGGCGTTAGCTCGATCTTCTCTCGCACGGCGAGGGCGCCTCGGAAGGAGATCATGAGGCCCTGATCATTGTGGACGAGCAGCGAGACCGGGCTTGAATGGATCGAGCCGGATTTCGTGGCCCAGGAAATAAACGGATGCCAAGGCGAGCCACCGAAGGGAAAGAGGGAGGCCGCATCGACTTCGTCGGCGATCGCGTCAATGACGCGCTGCGACCAGCGATCCATCATATCGGGCTGGCCATCTTGCGCCTCGGGTTGTGTCTGGAACCAGGCCCAGAAGCCGGGCTCCATTGGGGCGAGGAGCACGAGCGTGCCAGCGCCATCTGGCGCGTTGTCATCGGGCCCCGGGTGGAAGGCGCCCACGATGGTCAGGTGGTGGGCGGCGGCAGCGGTTGCGATCGTCTCGTAATCCATGTGTGTCACGCCCTGATCATTGAGCCGGCGCCGTGTTCTGTAAACAGCTCCAGCAGCACAGCGTTTGGGACACGACCATCGACAATGGTGCAGGCGCGCACTCCGGCGCGGACGGCCTTGAGCGCCGTTTCGGTCTTTGGGATCATGCCACCAGCGATGGTGCCGTCCGCGGTCATGGCATCGACGTCCGCCGCGCTGAGTTCGGTGACAACATCCCCGTCGGCATTCTTGACGCCCGCCACGTTGGTCAACAGCAAAAGGCGGTCGGCTTGCAGGGCTGCCGCAATGGCACCGGCGGCGGTGTCACCGTTTATGTTGAAGGTCTCGCCTGCGCGGCCCATGCCGAGGGGTGCGATGACAGGGATCATATCGTCTTCGAACAGGTTGTTGAGGACGGCAGGGTCTATATGCGCCGGCTCACCCACGAAGCCCAGATCGGGATTGGCGGGGTCGCAGGTGATGAGGTTGGCGTCTTTTCCCGAAAGCCCCACGGCCTTGCCGCCTTCTGCATTGATCGCCTGTACGATGCGCTTGTTCACACGGCCTGACAGCACCATTTCGACCACCTCAACCGTGGCGGCGTCGGTCACGCGTTTGCCATCCTTAAAGGTGCTTTCAATGCCCAGTTTGGCAAGCATGTCGTTGATCATGGGGCCGCCACCGTGGACAACCACCGGGTTCACGCCGACCTGACGCAGCAGGACAATATCGCGCGCGAAGCTGGCCATCTCATCGTCGTCGCCCATCGCGTTGCCGCCGAATTTGACCACAATAATGGCGTCGTTGAACCGTTGCAGGTAGGGCAGCGCCTCGCTGAGCGTGCGGGCGGTTGCAAGGTAGTCGCGGGTCATCTGTTTTCTCATGGGCTGGCGCCGGAATCGTGCTGAAGTGTCGGGAGGGTAGGATGGAGAGGTCTTGGGGGCCAGCCCCCAAACCCCCGGAGTTTTCGGGCAAGATGAAAAGGCGCGGCGCGCGTTAACCTTAATCGGGGTTAAAGGGTCGCGATGGTGGCGCGCAAAGTGGCAATGCCATCGCCCTTTTCCGAGCTGGTCAGGATCATCTCGGGGAAGGCGGCGGGGTGTTTAGCAAGCGCCTCTCGCGTGCGTTTCAGCGAGGTCTCACGGTCTTTGCCTTTTACCTTGTCTGCCTTGGTCAGCACGGCCTGAAAAGGGACGGCGGCGACGTCGAGGAGCGTCATGATCTCATCATCGACGGGCTTTGCGCCGTGGCGCGCGTCGATCAGGACAAATGCCCGGCGCAGCGTGGCGCGGCCCCGGAGGTAGGCCTTGAGGAGCGCCTGCCACTGCTTGACGACAGGTAGGGGGGCGTCGGCATAGCCGTAGCCGGGCAGGTCCACGAGGTAATGGCTGTCGGTGAGAGTGAAGTAGTTGATTTCCTGCGTGCGGCCGGGTGTGTTTGAGGCGCGGGCGAGGCCTTTGCGGTTTGTGAGCGCGTTGATGAGGGTGGATTTGCCCACGTTGGAGCGACCTGCGAAACAGACTTCGGTACGGTCGGCGGGGGGCAGGCCGTCCATCGCGACGACGCCTTTGAGGAAATCCGCGCCTGCCGCGAAAAGCTTGCGGCCGCGTTCGGCCGTTGCATCGTCTGGGGCGTCGGCAAGTGGGAAGGGCAGGGTGTTCATGTGAGGCTAACCGTGTCGCCTTTGGCGATGGGGCCGCCCGTTCGAACCATGGCGTAGATGCCGAAATCCTGATGGCCCCAACCGTCTTCCAAGGCGCGCAGCGTGTTGGCGTCGCGTTTGCCGGTCTCGGGGTTCGCCTCGGTCGCCCGGCAGCGGGTGATGCGTTCCACGACTTCGAGGCGTGCGTCGCCGATGGCCAGGGTCTTGCCAACGAGGTCGAATTCCTCCCACGGGGCGAGGCCGTCGACGATGAGGTTGCCGCGGAAGCGGCGAACATCGAGCGTTTGGCCAATTTTCTGGCCGAGCGCGCGGAGTGAGGACGGGTTCAGGATTGAGATCGAGGCGAAGGGCGCATCGCTCATCCCCTCAGGCGGGGATTGGACAAGTGCTGCGGGGGCCTTGCGTTCAGCCGGGTAGATTGGCTGCAGCCAGTCGAACAGGGCAGCCTGATCCTGCGCCGGGTCAATAGCGATATCGGGCCGCTCGGGGTGGGACAGATGCACAAGGCCGCCGTCCGTGCGCGCCATGACCGCCATTAGCGACGGTCCCTTTGCCCCGCGCAGAAAGTTGCGGCACGAGCGCCAGCCCTCGGACGCATCACCACCGTCCTCGAGGACGGCCCAGGCCCGGTCGAGCGGAAGTGGCAAGCCTTCTGACAGCGCGACCTGATCCAACAGCTCCGCGCCAATCCCTTTGATCGGGTAGCGCCAGATCTGGTCGAGCGTCCAGGTCATGCCCCGTCTTTCGGCTTTTTCGCGAAGCTTCTGCGGATATTGCCAAAGACGTCGGGTTTGTACCCCTGGCTGCGCATGATCAGATATTGTTGGCTGAACGTCAGCGTGTTGTTCGCGATCCAGTAGACCAGCAGGCCCGATGCGAAGCTGCCGAGCATGAACATGAAGACCCATGGCAGCCATGCGAAGATCATCGCCTGTGTCGGATCCGTGGGCGCCGGGTTCAGCTTTTGCTGGAGCCACATTGTGATGCCAAGGAGGATCGGAAGGATGCCGATGAAGATCAGCGCCATGATGCTTTCCGGCTCGGGCGCGGCGTTGGGCAGCAGTCCAAACAGGTTGATAATGGATGAGCTGTCGGGTGCGCTGAGGTCGTTCAGCCAGCCAAAGAACGGCGCGTGGCGCAGTTCCAGCGTGACGAAGATCACCTTGTAGAGCGAGAAGAAGATGGGGATCTGCAACAGGATCGGCAGACAGCCACCCGCCGGGTTCACCTTGTTCTTGCGGTAAAGCTCCATCATACCCTTCTGAAGCTTCTCACGGTCGTCACCGGCGCTTTCCTTAAGCTTCTCCATCTCGGGCTGAAGCTCTTTCATCTTCGCCATCGACACGTAGGAGCGGTAGGCGAGTGGGAAGAGGATGGCCTTGATGATGAACGTCAGGGCAATGATTGAGATACCCATATTGCCGATCCAGCCATTCAGCCAGTGCAGCAGCCAGAAGATCGGTTTGGTCAAGAAGTAGAACCAGCCCCAATCGATCGAGTCGATGAAGCGGGCAACCTCGGGTCGGTCGGGGTCCTGTTCAGCCCCGAAGAGCGAGGCGATCATGCCCGGCTCCGCGTTTTCATAGTCGCGGATGACCTCAGCCTCTTTCGCGCCTGCGAAGAGTTGCGTGGTCACTTCTGAGGTCTCACCTGGCGCGATGGCCATGAAGGGGAGGCGCGCTTCGGTCTGGTAGATGTCGGCGGAGGGGACGTATTTGATGACGGTTGTGAACGGCTGACCATCTTCGGGGATCAGCGTCGTCATCCAGTACTTGTCTGTGAAGCCGATCCAGCCATTGGCTTCGACATCGACAAGCTCTGCCGGGGCACCTTCGCGGTCGATCACATCGAGGTCGGGCAGATCATCGTAGCTGATTTCGTCCAGCGTGCCGTCGACTTTGCGCACGACGCCTTCGTGCAGGATGAAGAAATTCTGCAAGTCCGAGGGCAGGCCATGGCGCGCCACGATGCCGTAGGGTGCCAGAGTGACCTCAACCTCGGTCGTGTTTTCGACCGACTGGGTGACCTGGAACATGTAGTTTTCGTCGATTTCGATGGTGCGACGGAAGACCAAACCGCTGCCATTGTCCCAGCTGAGCGTTACGGGGCTGTCGGGGGTGAGCGTTTCGCCGCTTTCAAGCTCCCAAGGCGTATTTGACGTGGGCACATCATCGTAGGTCATGCCCGAGGAGGGGCGCCAGCCGTAGAGGGCGTAGTAGGGATCGTCGCTGCCAACTGGGGCAAGGAGGCGGACGATTTCGTCGCCGTCGACTTCGGTAAAGTAGTTGCGCAGCGAAAGATCATCGATCCGACCGCCAAGCAGCGAGATCGAGCCTTCGACGGATGGGGTCTCAATCGGAATACGGGCGGCTTCGGCAAGCGCCACTTCGACCGGCGTGCCTTCATCGCCTGCGGCGACCGTTGTGCCAGCGTCTTCTACGGGTGGGGTGAGCGCGATGCCTGTTTCACCGGTGACGGGATCGACGCCGGTTTCTGCCGCGGGTGGCAGGGCATTGGGGTCTTCCACCGGTTCTGGTGGCGGGAACAGGAGAAACCAAACAAGAATGACGACAAAGCTGAGCCCTGTGGCAAGGATCAGGTTTCTGTTCTGATCGTCCATTTCGGCGATACCTCTCCGCGCGTTTGCCCTTAGATAAAAGGCATTTGGACCAATCCAAGGGGGGATTGGCCAATTCCCAGCGGTTCAACAGAAGGGGCGCGTGAAGGTCAAGGGGCGAAATCGGCGCGGGAGGTGTCGTTTCACGTTGATTGAGCGAGCATGTAATGATTGTAGTTGCGCAACGGGGATCACCCCGCGCGACGCTGTTCTAGCGCGATGGTCTTGTGAGCTTGGGTCGGCGATGTAAGCCAGGCATGGATCTGATCCGGTTTCATCGGGCGGGCAATGCCGAAGCCCTGAAGATGATGGCACCCAATCTGCGCCAAAAAGTCAGCCTCGTGCGAGGTCTCGACGCCGGTGGCGACTGTCTGAATCTCCATCGCGTCGGCCAGGGACACGATCGCGCGCAACATGCGATCTTTGTCCGGGTCTGCCTCACTTCCAACCACCAAGGCGCGGTCGATCTTGACGCGGTCAACGGAGAATCTTTGCAGCGCGGCCAAGGGGATCGCCCCGGTTCCTACTGCTTCGAGGTCAAGCGTATGTCCGTTTTCTTTCAGGGCGATCAGGTTCGCCACAACCGCGTCACTCGGTTCTTGAGCGGCTATGTCAGGCGAAATCTCGAGGGCCAGTCTGTCTGCATTCAAACCATAGCGTTCAAGTTCGAATGCGAAACTGTCGGGAAGGTCCGGATCCTGAAGTTCGTCGCTGGAGACATTGATCGAGATAGTGGGCACATGGGCCTGGGCAGCATCAAGTTCGGCCAGCACTTTCAGCGCGCGATGCGTCAAGGTTTGGCCAAGTAATCGCATATGCCCGGCGGATCGCAGCGCAGGCATGATCTCAGCCGGTCCTAGCAAACCATGTTGCGGATGCTGCCAACGTGCCAGAGTTTCAACCCCTGTTACAGCACCGGTTTGTGCGCAGATTTGCGGCTGGAACCACACATCTATTGCGCCAGAATGGATGGCGTCTTCAACTTCACCGGCAAGCTCAGATTCCGCCGTCTGGGCGCGGCCCATTCCGTTGGCATAGGCGAGGATACTGCCAGGGCCGTGCAGCTTGGCCGCCGAAAGGGCGGCTTCGGCGGCTTTGAATGTCGCGGTGGCGACATCGTTTGCACGGCGGCGCAACGAGGCATGTCCGATAGTGACCGTTAGGCGAACTGTTGCGCCGTGAAGTGGCAATGGATCTTTGGCGACATCTGACAGCCGTGCCGCGACTGTATCGCGAATGCCGAGCCGCGCGGCTGGCATGTCCCCCAGAACAATCCCGAAGCGTGACTCACCCAACTGACACAGCACATCGTCTGCCCGAAGTGCCGCTCTAAGCCGATCCTCAAGGCGTTGGGCGACGAACTGGGAGGAATCATGCCCCCAAGTGTCAACAAGATTGGACCAATCGTCGATTTGCAAAATCAAGCAAACAGTATCGCGGCTTTCGTTTTGTGCGATCTGCGATAGGGCATCTATCATTGAAGCTTTGCCAAGTTGCAGCCCGGACGTGACCACGCCAGGCCTCGCACGCGTCGGGAGCAAAACGGACACCGCCAGCAAACCCGACAAGCCGAGTGCAGTGACCAATGCAACATTCTGAAACCCAAGGAATTCCGCCGCCAGTACCAATATCGGGAAGAGCGCCAATACTTCGAGCCGGCCCAACGCCGAGTTTGCCAAAAGGCTGATGTGTTGCCTTGTGCCCGGTCTTGTGTCGCTCATGTATAACGCCCGCTGAAGTTGGTGGCCTTCGGGTTAGCGCATACAGGGTTTACAGCACGTTAATCGCCTTCGGTGGAGCCTGTGTCAGCGGCGGTATTTCTTGGAAAAAGTGTCGAAAAATCGAACAATTCCGGGTCCAGAAGATGTGAGGGCCGGGCGCTCATGAGGGCTGAAAACATCTTGCCTCGACGCCCGGGGCTGCGTGCCTCCCATTCATCAAGCATGCCTTTGATTTGTTGCCTCTGAAGGCCGTCTTGCGACCCGCAGAGATCGCAGGGAATGATTGGGTAGTTCATGGCGCGCGAGAACGTCTCACAATCTGCTTCGGCCACATGGGCGAGGGGGCGCAGAACCATCAGGTCGCCTTCGTCGTTGACCAGCTTGGGCGGCATGGTCGCCAGCTTTCCGCCGTGAAAGAGATTCAGGAAAAACGTCTCCAGAATATCGTCGCGATGATGGCCGAGGACGACGGCGGAGCATCCCTCCTCCCGCGCAATGCGATAGAGGTTGCCGCGCCGGAGCCGCGAGCACAGCGCGCAGTAGGTGCGCCCGGCGGGCACTTTGTCGACGACGATGGAATAGGTGTCCTGGTATTCGATGCGGTGGGGCACGCCCATCCGTTCCAGAAATTCTGGCAGAACCGTCGCCGGGAAACCGGGCTGACCCTGATCGAGATTGCAGGCAAGGATGTCGACCGGCAGAAGGCCACGCCATTGAAGCTCGGTCAAGGCCGCGAGAAGGGTGTAGCTATCCTTGCCGCCGGACAGGCAGACAAGCCAGCGGTCGCCTTTGCGCGCCATGCCATAACGATCAATCGCCTCGCGCGTGTCGCGGATCAGACGCTTGCGCAACTTCTTGAATTCCGTCGTGGAGGGCGCGCCATTGAACAGCGGGTGGATGTCGTCGTGATCTGAATCGAGCATGGGCGCAGCTATGCGGCGCGGGGGCCGTGCGTCAAGATGGCTTGCCGGGGCGGCTTGGCGGTTTAGATGCCCGATCATGATGAAACGTATTCTGATCATTCTGGCCCTTGTCGGCCTTGCAGCCTGCGGGCGGCCCTCCCTTACGGATCAGCCGTTGAGTGACCGTCAATTGAACCTTGAGGAGTTCTTTGATGGGCGTTTGACGGCCTATGGCCAGTTCCAGGATGTCTTTGGCGAAGTGCGCCGCCGTTTCACGGTGGACATTCACGGCACATGGGATGGCCAAAACCTGCGTTTGGTGGAGGATTTCGTGTACGAGGACGGCTTGACCGAGCAGCGCATCTGGACCCTGACGCAGACGAGCCCAGACACTTGGGTGGGGTCGGCACCCGGTGTCATTGGAACGGCGACGGGACGCGAAGTCGGAGATACGTTCAACTGGCAATACACGATTGACTTGCCGTTGCCGGATCGCGAGCCCTTGCGCGTGACCTTCGACGATTGGATGTGGCAGTTGACCGAGGATCGTCTGCTCAACCGCGCCTATATGAGTCGGTTTGGTGTGCCAATTGGCGAAGTGATCATTACTTTTGAGCGTCAATAATCTGCGTACGAATTTTGGGAAATCGCACAAATAGGGTAAAAGGCTCCATTCGTATTTCGGAGCTGCATTATGAATTTCTTTTTTACCCGGCGTGAATATGACGCTGCCAGTGATACTTTCACCACCAAAATCTCGCCAGATACCAATTACGTCTACTTGCCCCGCGATAACAGCAACAAGGGGCACCGCCTTTCGCAAGCGGATTGGCTAGGCAAACTCTCCAACGCCATGGTTGTGCCTGAGGTTCTGGTCTTTGTGCACGGGTTCAATACGACACAGGCGACCATGCTGACGCGCCTGCGAAAGCTGAGAAAAGGGTTACAAGCCAACGGCTTTGAGGGGCTGGTTGTTGGCTATTCCTGGCCCAATCGCGAACGTCTGACAGGCTATGGTGCCGACCGGCGGGACGTTCCGAAAATCGGGGCGTCGCTTTTGACCCACGGTATTCAGCCTATTCAATCCATGGCCAAAAAACCCAAGGTCCATGTGCTGTGCCATTCCATGGGCTCGTATGTATTCCTGAATTCACTGTCGAACCTGACCACTGCGCAGAAAACTGGGCAGTTGGCGTTTGTTGCAGCGGATATTGACGCAAGCTGGATGCGACCGGGCGAGGATGCAGAGAAGGTGGTCCACGACCATACCGAGCGGCTGACGAATTACTACAGTCCGATCGACCGTGTCCTGGATTTGTCTGCCACATGGATCCACGGAGAGCCCCGGGTCGGCGGTGTTGGTCTGTCGCGGCTCGCCAAGCCGTCGCAGCAGGATGTGGCATGTTCGAACCGGTATCAGGCGCGCCCCGAGCCGCCCAAGAAGGACCGGGTGAATTCGCATACATGGTATTTTGATGATGAAGTCTGGATGAAGGATTTAGCGCAGGTGATGCTTGGCCGGTCCGCTTCGCAAATTACAACGCGTTTGCCGTCAACGCAGCCGCCAGATCAGGTGCTGAGGCCATAAAGGGGCTCTTAGTCCGGCACGTTGTCGATCCCTGAGCCGCCCCAGGGATGGCACCGCAGGATGCGGCGGGTGGCAAGCCATGTGCCTTTGAGCGCACCGTGTTTGCGAAGGGCCTCCATCGCATAGGTGGAGCAGGTTGGGTGGTATCGGCAATTGCTGCCAAGCCACGGGCTAATGGCCGCCCGGTAGAAGCGGATGGGGAGCGAAATGATGAACGCCAGCGGGCTCATTTATGGACCTTCTGCAAGGCCCGGACGAGGTCGGCCTGCAATTCGGTGAAGGGTCGGTTGGCTGTGGCGTCCTTGCGGCCGATCAGGACGTAATCCCAGCCATCACGCCCCTCGACGGGCAGGACCGCGCGCGCAATTTCGCGCAGGCGGCGCTTGGCGCGGTTGCGGGCGACGGCATTGCCGACTTTTTTGGAGCATGTGTAGCCGATACGAATGCCCTCGGCTTCACCCGGTTTGCGTTCGCGGGCCTGAAGCAAAAAGGCAGGGCACGGCATTCGGCGGGCAGAGGCTGCACGCAAGAAATCAGGCCGATTGCGCAAGGTATGAACAGACAAAGCCCCCGGCGAGGCGACGCTCGGCGGAGGCTTCAAATCCGACATGAAGTGCCGATCAGGCGCTGAGCGACTTCCGACCGCGGGCGCGGCGGGCGTTCAGGATCTTGCGCCCGGCTTTGGTGGCCATGCGTGCACGGAACCCGTGGCGACGCTTGCGCACGAGGTTGGACGGCTGGAACGTGCGTTTGGACATGTGTCTCGCTCCGAATTACTGGTTGGCCGGAGGGCGCCGGATGCGACCCTCGAACGGCAGGAATAACATTGAAGCCCGGCCAATAGGCAAAGGCCGGGGCGGAGTCAACAAACCAGATCGCCTATTGCCCGGAATTTTCCGCTTCTTCCAGCGCACGGGCGAGATCGTTCAATTGATGTTGGGCAAAAACCCGCACCCCGGCGGCCCGCAGCCTTGCCGCAACAACACCTTCGCCCTGATGTGTCTGGCCGTTGAAATCACCGGAATAGACGCGAGAGGAGCCGCAGGACGGACTGCCATCGGTCAACAGTGCAAAGCGGCAGCCGTTTTCTTTAGCGACCTCCAGCGCAAGATTTGCACCGTTTACAAAGTCAGCGGTCATATCGAGGCCGTCCTTGTCATAGACGGCGCCACGCCCCCGCAGAACAGCTTGGGCCGTTGCGCCTGGCGCAATCTCGGCCGGGGCGCGGGGTGTCGGAAGGCCAGCGGCCATTTCGGGACACAGGCTGATCAGGCGTCCTTCAGCGCGCCAGGTGGCCAAGAGCTGGTTTTCCAGCGTCTTGGATTTGCCGTCGTAGCGGACCCGAGCGCCCATCAGGCAGGAACTGATCAGTACCTTTTCCACGTATCCCCCGGGGAACTGAAACATCACTTTGCCCGTTTGTTACGAGTTTTCGCGGGCAAGGTCACGAAATCCTGCATTCGCGTCACGTCGCATCACTCGCGCGTGAGGGGGGATATCGCCCTTGCGCCGGATGTCGCATCTAGGGTCCAACTCACGGGACAAGGAAATTGGGAAATGTCGGACAGCGTGTCAGACCCGCAGAACTCAGGACTAGGGCGTTACTTTCCGCTGATCGCTGTCGTGATCGGTGCGGGCATCGGCTACTATTTCTTCCGCGACTATCTCAGTTTTCAGGCCCTGGCCGATAACCGCGAGGCGCTGCTGGCCTTTCGGGACGCCAATTATGTGCTGACGGCGGCCCTGTTCATCTTGGCTTATGCGTTGATTGTGGCGTTCTCGCTGCCCGGCGCTACGATCGCCACCCTGACGGGTGGGTTCTTGTTTGCGACCTTTCCGGGCGCCTTGTTCAATATCACCGGTGCGACCGTTGGGGCGACCGCCATTTTCCTGGCCGCGCAGACCAGCTTTGGCGCGCGGATCGGGGCGCGGTTGGAGGGCTCGGAAGGTATCACAAAGCGCTTCAAAGATGCCATTGATGAGAACCAGTGGTCGGCGCTGTTCTTGCTGCGGCTGGTTCCGGCCGTTCCGTTTTTCGTCGCAAACGTCCTGCCGGCCTTGTTTGAGGTCCCGGTGCGTCGCTACGTGATCACCACGTTCTTCGGGATCATGCCCGGTGCGATTGTGTATACCTCTGTCGGGGCCGGTCTTGGAGACGTCTTCGCGCGGGGCGAGACCCCAAACCTTGGCATTATCTTCGAGCCGCAGGTATTGCTTCCAATCCTTGGCCTGTGTGCACTTGCGGCACTTCCAGTTGCGCTCAAAGCTCTGCGCGGCAAAAAAGGGATTTGATCCATGGCCACGATTGAGACGGACATCTGCGTCATCGGCGCAGGCTCTGGCGGCTTGTCTGTGGCGGCTGGTGCCGTGCAGATGGGCGCGAAAGTGGTCTTGCTGGAAGGCCACAAGATGGGCGGGGATTGCCTGAACTATGGCTGTGTTCCCTCGAAGGCTCTGCTCGCCGCCGGGCACAAGGCCCATGGAACGTCAGAAGGCGCGTTTGGCGTGGCCGGTCATGCACCAAACCCAGACTACGCCGCTGCCAAAGACCACGTCCATGCCGTGATTGCCGAGATAGAGCCAGTGGACAGCCAGGACCGGTTCGAGGGCCTTGGTGTCCATGTCATCCGTCAATTCGGACGTTTCATAAGTGAGACCGAGGTTCAGGCGGGCGAAGACACGATCAAGGCACGGCGCTTTGTGATTGCCACGGGCTCACGCCCCTTCGTGCCGCCGATCCCGGGGCTCGCGGATGTGCCATACCACACGAACGAGACGATTTTCGATCTGCGTGAGCGGCCCGAGCATCTGATCATCATTGGCGGTGGCCCCATCGGACTTGAAATGGCCCAGGCCCACCGCCGTCTTGGCAGCAAAGTCACCGTTCTTGAAGGCGACAAAGCCATGGGCAAGGATGACCCAGAGGCCGCCGCCATCGTGTTGGAAAACCTGCGCGCGGAGGGCATCGAGATCATCGAGGGCGCCTTGGCCAGTCAGATCAGCGGATCCGAAGGCGCCATCACCGTCGAGACCAAGGATGGCACGCGTTATGAGGGCACGCATCTTTTGGTGGCGGTCGGTCGGCAGGTCAATGTCGACAAGCTCGATCTGGAAAAGGCCGGCGTGGATTATGACCGGCGCGGTGTGACGGTTGATGCGGGTCTGCGGTCCACCAACAAGCGGGTCTATGCTGTTGGCGATGTGGCCGGAGGCTACCAGTTCACCCATGTCGCGGGATACCATGCCGGTGTCATCATTCGCCCCATGTTGTTTGGCCTGCCCGCAAAGGCACGCACCGATCATATTCCCTGGGCGACCTACACGTCGCCGGAACTGGCGCAGGTCGGCCTGACGGAAGCGCAAGCCAAAGAAAAGCATGGAGACGGCGTGTTCATCGCTAAGGCTGAATTCCATCACAACGATCGCGGCATCGCGACCGGTCAGACCAAGGGCTTTGCCAAGGTCATGGTTGTGAAAGGCAGGCCAGTGGGTGCCACAATCGTTGGGCCACAGGCGGGTGATCTGATTCAGATCTGGTCCATGGCAATCGCAAACAAGATGAAGATGAGCGCAGTCGCCGGCATGATTGCGCCCTACCCAACGCTGGGAGAGATTAACAAACGGGCCGCAAGCGCGTATTTCTCACCCAAGCTGTTCGAAAGCGACACGGTCAAGAAGGTCGTGCGGTTCGTGCAACGGTTCGGGCGTCCTTAGGCGCCCGGTCACGCAACAGGGCCTTCGGGCCCATTCGGGGGGGCGGCGATTGGCCAACTCACTGTCAGGGCGATTTCTGATCCTCACCATCATCTTCGTGATGCTGGCGGAGGTCTTCATTTTCGTCCCCTCCATCGCCCGCTTCCGCGAGGATTATCTGCTGGCGCGCCTTGAACGGGCGCAAATCGCCTCGCTTGCGCTATTGGCGACCGACGGCATGATTGATGACGATCTGGAATACGAGCTTCTGGAAAATGCCGAGGTCTTGAACGTCGTGTTGAGGCGCGATGCAGTGCGTCAGTTGATCCTTTCTACCGATGGAATGGAGCCGATTTCGGGCACGTTCGACCTGCGCGACGCACCCGCATGGGAGCTGATCCGCGACGCGACCATGCGCATTCTGGAGACCGAGGATCAGAATATCCGGGTGATCGGAGAGCCTGTGCGCGAAGCGGGCTTGCTGATTGAAGTGACCATGGAAACCGCTCCGTTGCGGATGGCGATGATCGACTATGGTCAGCGGATCCTGGTGCTGTCAGCCGCCATTTCCATCTTTACCGCCCTACTGTTGTTTGTGGCAGTGCGCATCTTGATGGTGAACCCGATCAAACGCGTTGTCGGCTCGATGATGAGCTATGCCGAAGCGCCGGAAGACGCCAACCGGATCATCCAGCCCCAAGGCTCCGTGAGAGAGTTGCGGAACGCCGAGGAGGCGTTGAACGGGATGCAGACGCAGTTGACCAGCCTTTTGCGGCAGCGCGAGCGTCTGGCGCAGTTGGGGGAGGCCGTCGCAAAGATCAGCCACGACCTGCGTAACATGCTTTCGGTCGCGACACTTGTTGCCGACAGGCTTGAGACCGTCCCGGACCCGACGGTGCAACGCATCGCACCCAAGCTGATCAATTCATTGAACCGCGCCATCAATCTGACCGAGGCAACCTTGGCCTTTGGCCGCGCGGAGGAGCCTGCGCCAAAGTTGGATCGCTTGCCCCTTGAGCCGTTGGTCGACGATGTTCTGGACAATGACAACCTTGCGCAGGGCGATGGCGATGTAAGTTATACCGCCGACGTGCCGCGTGACATGCACGTTCGTGCGGATGGAGAACAACTTCATCGCGTGCTCTCAAATCTTGTCCGTAACGCGCGACAGGCCATTGCCGCCACCCATATGCCGGGTGAGGTCAAGATCTCGGCGATGGAGTTGGACAATGGGTGGTGCATCGAGATTTGCGACACAGGCCCCGGTCTTCCGGCCAAAGCGCGTGACAACCTGTTCAAGCCGTTCTCGTCAGCACAAAAGGCGGGGGGTACGGGCCTGGGTCTTGCGATCTGCTCTGAGATCATTCGAGGTCACGGTGGCAGGCTTGACCTCAAGAAAAGTGACGAAGAGGGGACGACCTTTACGCTTTTCCTGCCGGCTGGCATGACCTCCTGATTGGCCCTTGCGCTGCACGGACACCGGGGTTAAACGACCGCATCGTGCGCTGGTAGCTCAGTTGGATAGAGTACTTGACTACGAATCAAGGGGTCGGGGGTTCGAATCCTCCCCAGCGCGCCATCCAAACATGAAACCCATAAAGAAATTCGTGAGACAATGGCGTCTTGGGGCTGAGAAATGGCCCGTAGCCAATGCATTTTGGGATGGGTGATGTTTGTTTCCCTGAAAACCCTCCCTCTCGGTCGAGTTGTGAAGCCGATTTTCCGTGCAAGTGAGGCCCGAAACGAGTCAGTCGGTTTGGGCCGAATGCAGATGGTTGCCGATCCGAGTTTCCGTTTCATCGTGCAGTTCGGACAAGGCATGTCTCTAGGACAAACTAGCACGATGCCTATCTTGACGCTCACAGCAGCCATGAAGTGATGCAGGTAGTTCGTAAACGGAACCTAGAGACGACAGAGCAAACGGACCGGTATTTTGCTCATGCTCGTGTTCCTCATCCAGATTAGGGGTTTGAGATTCGTTTGGAAGAACTTAGCGGCGGAGTTCGGTTGGTCTATCATCTCTGGATCCTCGAAAATGGTAAGGAAAAATATAACTGATTCAATATTCTAGTACCCTTCTTGTGGGGCTAAGGCTTGTCGCGCGCTGGGATACAGAAGGCGCTAGACGCGGCGATTTCTAGGCTCCAAAAAAACTGCTCGATTGAGAATTGAGAGCTGCGCGCAGTGGTAGTCACACGGGACTGCAAAGAGTGAGCTAACCGAGAGGACGCTCACCTTTTGGCGCGCTTAGGCAAGATGCAGAAACGAAGCGCCTGAACATAGGTCGATGCGCGACCTAGATTTTGGCTCTTTCTGTCTAATAGTCAGAAGGCACAACCAATCTTGCTCTTAAACAAGGGACTCGATTCGACAAACCGGAACGCAGCCCAAGACGCTTGGAAAAAGATATTGTGTGGCGTAAGCATCCGCGACTACGTCCTTGAATCCGGACCTTGAGGCGGTACTCACTGCATGAAACTTGAAGGCGCAACCGTCCTGATCACTGGCGGCACGGGATCATTTGGCAAGACAATGCTCCGTTCCTTGTTGGGCGATGGCGCCGAACAGGTTCGCGTGTTCAGCCGTGACGAGGAAAAACAGGACGCTCTGCGGGTCAGCCTGCGTGATGACCGGGTCCGCTACTACATAGGTGATATTCGGGACCGTTCGAGCATCGCGAACGCGATGAAGGGCGTTGACTGCGTGTTTCATGCTGCAGCGTTGAAACAGGTGCCCTCATGCGAATTTTTTCCCATGGAGGCGGTTCGCACAAACGTTTTGGGCTCAGAAAACGTTATCCGCTCGGCCGTTGAAGCGAAGGTAAAAAGCCTTGTCTGCCTTTCCACTGACAAGGCGGTTTTTCCGGTGAATGCAATGGGCCTTTCCAAGGCCATGATGGAAAAGCTGGCCCAGTGTGTGGCACGCGAATTGGGCGATCAGAGCGAGACCACGATCTCATGCGTTCGCTACGGCAACGTAATGTATTCGCGTGGCTCAGCCATACCACTCTTCGTCAAACAACTGAAAACGGGCAAGCCGATTACGTTAACCGAACCGACGATGACTCGCTTTCTCATGCCGCTCCGAGACTCTGTGGAGTTGGTGCGGTACGCGTTCGAGCATGCCAATCAAGGCGACCTCTTCATCAAGAAAGCACCGGCTGCGACGATCCTGAATCTTGTTGAGGCGCTGAAACAATTGTTCGACGTACCGGATCATCCGATTGAACTCATTGGATGGCGGCACGCGGAAAAGCTCTACGAGACGCTGGCTTCCGCGCAGGAATTGGCGACTTCGGAGGATATGGGCGATTACTACCGCATCCGCCTCGACATCCGCGATCTGAACTACAAGCCGTTCTTCAGCGAAGGCGATGACAAACTCGTCGTTCAGGAAGACTACCATTCCCACAATACCGAACGTCTCAACGTTTCTGAGATAAAAAAGCTGCTTCTGAGCTTGCCAGAGGTGCAGGCGGAGTTGGCTGGGTGGTCGGCTTCGCGCTAACGCTTTCAACCGAAGGATTTTCGGCAATGACAAATCAGACAGGGACAGGCCTCATCACGAACCAGAAGTCCATAGCGTTGCGCATCAAGCGCGTTGTGGGGCATCGGGTATGGCGGGTCATCACCCGGCCGATTGCGTTTGGCTTGAAGCTGATGCCGCAGTCATTGGTGTTCAAAGTTGGCATGGCTTTGCGCAAGAACAGCTATCCCTATTGCCTGATCACCGAGGGCGACACCGCAATTCAAGTTGGTGCACCCGCCGACCTGTTGCGCATTGGACGTTCACGGGCCGTCTTCTTTGCGATGCGGGTCGGTGCTTCGGGTCATGTCTTTATCTTCGAACCGGAACCCAATTCCGCCAAGGCCATGCGCGACTATTTGCAACGCAACGGGATGAAAGACCGCGCCACGGTGGTCGAAAAGGGGTGTTGGTCCTCGGATCGGGTATTGCGTTTTTGGTCCAATCCAGATCATCCGGCCTCTAACCTTTTGGAAGACGTCTCAAAATGGGACGAAACGGAATTGCGCGCGCGTCAGTATCAGCCCAGCGAGGTGCCGGTCACAACGATCGACGGCGTTCTGGACGCGGCGAATGTCACCACCGTCAAGATGGTCAGCATCACGACAAACGGATCGGAAGATGAGATCCTGTCGGGGGCAGAAAAAACGCTGGCCAAGGCCGACTACCTTGCGTTGGCAGAAACCGGTGAAGAGGTTCACGCGCTCGCCCAGAGTGTCGGCTTTCGCAACATGGCGCTGGATGACCGTGGCTTCACGGCGGCCCGCATCGTAGAGTAGGGACAGAGGGGGGCGTGGCAATTCGGATCGTCGTTACCGGTGCACGGGGATTGATCGGCTGGCACGCCCATGCTCGGCTTCATGCCGCGAATTGCGCAGCTTCATTCAAAGGTGCGCCTACGCCGTTTGAGATTGTGCCATTGGGGCACGCGGAGTTCGATGACGATGCTACACTTGAAGCGGCCATAACAGGCGCGGAAGCGGTTTTGCATTTTGCCGGTGTGAACCGTGCCCCCGACGACGAGGTCGAAGCCGCAAACCCCGCGATCGCCCGGCGGCTGGTCGCTGCGTGTCGCGCGGTTGAGGCCGCGCCCCATATCGTTTACGCCAACTCAACCCATGCGAGCTCAGACACGCCATATGGGCGGTCCAAACGCATCGCAGGCGACATCCTTAGCGCATATGCACCGCGTTACACCGACCTTATTCTGCCCCATATCTTCGGGGAGGGCGCGAGGCCGCGCTACAACAACGTGACGGCAACGCTCATCGATGACATCCTGGCCGGACGCCCGTTGCAGGTGAACCCCGATGGCAAGGTTTCCCTGTGTCATGCTGGCAGTGCTGCGCAGGCAGCCATCGATGCGGTTGTGACGGGCCGTGCAGAGACGGTCGCCTTGGAAGGCAGGCCGTTGTCCGTCCCGGACCTTTGCGAGACGCTGACGGGCTTTCATGCCTCGATGCAAGCGAATGTCTATCCCGATCTGTCGGACCCGTTCGATGTGGCGCTTTTCAACAGCTACCGAGCGGCCACTTATCCCGACGGCTGGCCGCGTCCGCTGAAACTGAACACCGATGCCCGCGGCACGCTTTTCGAAGCGGTCAAAGGCGGTGGTGGCGGGCAGACCTTCCTGTCGACAACTGAGCCGGGCGTCACCCGTGGCGATCACTTTCACCTGTCGAAGGTTGAACGCTTCCTTGTCGTGCAGGGCGACGCCGTGATCCGTATCCGCAAGGTGTTGAGCGAAGAAGTCTGGGAATATCGTGTGTGTGGCGAAACGCCGGCACCGGTCGACATGCCCACGCTCCACACCCACTCCATCAAAAATGTAGGTACGGGTCCGCTGCTTACGCTGTTCTGGACGCATGATCTCTTCGATCCGGTCAACCCGGACACCTACGCTGACAAGGTATTGCGATGAGCAAGCTCAAAGTCATGACCATCCTGGGGACCCGCCCCGAAATCATCCGGCTTTCGCGGGTGATGGCGCGGCTCGATGCGCACGCCGATCACATCATCACTCATACCGGGCAAAATTACGACTACGAACTCAACGAGGTCTTTTTCGAGGATCTAGGCGCGCGGAAACCTGACCATTTCCTTGATGTGGGCGGGGGCACCCTGGGCGAAACCCTGGGCGGCATTCTGACCAGGTCAGAGGCTGTTTTGTCTGAGGAGCGCCCTGATGCGGTGCTGATCCTGGGGGATACGAACTCTGCCATCGCGGCCATTATGGCACGGCGCATGAAAATCCCGGTCTATCACATGGAAGCGGGCAACCGATCGTTTGACCGCAACGTACCCGAGGAAACCAATCGACGCATTGTGGACCACATCGCCGATTTCAACCTTGTCTACACCGAACACGCCCGCCGGCACCTTTTGTCCGAGGGGCTGGAGCACAGGCGGATCAATCTGACCGGATCACCCATGCGCGAGGTACTTGACCATTATCGCGACCAGATCGAGGCTTCAGATGTCGTGGCGCGATTGGGGCTGAAGAAGCGCCGCTATCTGATAGCCTCGCTGCACCGCGAGGAAAACGTCGATAATCGCGCGCGCCTCACGGAATTGGTCGGCGCCCTGAATGCACTGGCCCAGCGGCACGACATGCCCGTGATCCTTTCGACCCATCCCCGCACCCGGAAACGGCTTGAGGCGTTTGACCTGCGCTTCGACGACCGCGTGCAGGATATGAAGCCCTTTGGCTTCCATGACTACAACAACCTTCAGAAACACGCCTTCTGCGCGATCTCCGACAGCGGGACCATTGCCGAAGAAGCGTCGATCCTCGGATTTCCCGCGATCAGCCCGCGGGACGCCATCGAACGACCCGAGGCGGTCGATGTTGGATGTATCCTCATGACCGGCGTCGACCAGGACACCATTCTGTCGGGAGTTGACACGGTGACACGGCTGTTCGCCGAGCGGGAGGCCGCGGGGCATCCTCATCCGGTGCCGGACGACTACTGCATCACGAACACGTCCGAACGCGTGCTGGCGCTGATCATGGGGACTGCGAAGCTGTCGAACCAATGGGACGGAATTCGCATCAATGACTGAACCCGCAATTCCTGCTCCGGTCGTGCTGATTGGCGCGGCGCGTTCGGGCACAAAGTATCTGCGCGACGTGCTGAACGCATCCGGTGCGTTGGCGCGAGTCCCGTATGACGTCAATTACATCTGGCGCTTTGGGCAGAAGGATTTGCCCCATGACCATCTGGACCCCGCCACGCTGACCGAAAAGCAGCGGCGGTTCATCCGGCGCGAGCTGGCGCGACTTTCAAAACGAAAGGGAACCGAGGCAATCCTTGAGAAAACGGTTTCGAACACACTCAGGGTCCCGTTCGTAGAGGCCGTCCTGCCGGGCGCGCGTTACGTGCACCTTATTCGCGATGGGCGCGACGTGACCGAAAGCGCGATGCGGCTTTGGCAGGCGCCACCGGACTGGAGAGCGCTTTGGACGAAACTGCGGGCGTTGCCGCTGGCGAACTTGGGCTATGTGGCGTGGTTTGCGAAGAACTTCCTGCGTGGACGGGCCAAAGGCCGCCAGGGCGGCAGCATTTGGGGCCCGCGCTTCAAAGGGGCGGCTGAAATGGCCAAAACCGCTCCGCTTGCCGACATATGTGCCACTCAATGGGCCGTATCGGTGGAGACGGCTCATGCCGATCTGGCCAACATCCCGTCCGACCGGGTCTTCGAGATCCGGTACGAGGACCTTGTCGCTGGGACCGAGGCGCTTGAAGCTTTGATCGACTGGTTGGGCCTGCCCGATGCAGATGCCGTGCTTGCACGTCACGCCGCTGAACTGCGTCCGCCCCGCCCGGCCAAGTGGTGCGAGCTGCCTGACACGGACCGTTCCGCTATCACCCGCATTACCGCCCCGGTGTTGGGACGCTTGGGGTACTGCCCATGAGCCCCATGAATGTTCCTTTCTTCCGCCCCTCTATCGGCGAGGCCGAGATCGAGGCTGTAACCGCCGCCATGCGGTCGGGGTGGCTGACCACGGGGCCCAATGCCGCCGCTTTCGAGACCGAGCTGGCCGAGGCCTTGGGCGATGGTACGTTGACAGTGGCGGTCAATTCGGCGACTGCCGCGCTGCATTTGGGGCTCGACGCGCTGGGTGTGGTGGCAGGCGACGAGGTGATCGTTCCCACGCTCACCTTCACCGCGACCGCCGAGGTCGTGCGCTATTTGGGAGCCACGCCTGTCTTCGTGGACATGGACCCCGCCACTCTGTGCCTAGACATGGCAGCGCTTGAGGCCGCAATAACACCCAAAACGCGGGTCATCATGCCGGTGCATTTTGCGGGGTATCCCTGTGACATGGTGGCACTGCGCCGCGTTGCAGACTCCCACGGCCTCAAGATCCTCGACGATGCGGCCCATGCGCTGCCGTCACAGGCGGGCAATGCCACCATCGGAAGCCCCGCCGCCGGGGCCGACGCCACAGCGCTGAGTTTCTATGCCAACAAAACGATGACCACCGGTGAGGGCGGCGCATTGACGACCGCCGATCCCGAGATCGCCCGCCGCGCTCGGGTCATGCGGCTCCACGGTATCGATCGGGACGTGTTCAACCGTTTCACCGATGTGAAAGCCTCGTGGATCTACGATGTCGTGGAACCGGGGTTCAAATATAACCTCACCGACATGGCCGCCGCCCTTGGCCGCGTGCAACTGCGCCAAATCGAAGCCTTCCGTGCCGCGCGCACTGCACGCGTTGCGCGATACGATGCCGCGCTTGCGGACCTGCCGCTGACACTGCCGCCCCATGCACCGGACGGCAGCCTGCATTCCTGGCACCTTTATATCGTGCAGGTCCAAGACGATGCTCCCGTCGAGCGCAACACGCTTATCGACGAGCTCAACGCGCGGGGCATTGGAACGTCCGTCCATTATCGGCCCCTTCACCAGATGAGTGTCTGGAAACCGTACAGCGTGGGGCGGACCTTTCCTGTAGCCGACGCCTACTTCGAGCGTTGTGTGACGCTTCCGCTTTTCATGGCGATGACGGAAGCTGAACAGGAGTACGTCATTGCCGCGCTGCGCGAGCTGTTGGGATGAAACGGTCGGTCGACATCATGGCTGCGGTAGTGGCCCTTTTTTTGACCGCGCCACTTCTACTGATCGGCATCATCGGGATCAAAGTTACAAGCCCCGGTCCGATGCTTTACCGCGCAAAGCGGGTGGGAAAGGGCGGTACCCTTTTTGAGATGCTAAAATTGCGGTCCATGCATGTCACGGATGGTGGGCCGGTTATCACATCTCGAGGAGACTCTCGCATTTTTGCTTGGGGCCGTTTCCTGCGTGCCTCGAAGATCGACGAGTTGCCTCAGCTTTTCAACGTGCTTCGGGGCGATATGTCAGTGGTGGGCCCCCGCCCCGAAGACCCCGCCATCGTGCACGCCGCGTATGAGCCTTGGATGATGGAGACGCTCGACGTGCGTCCTGGCCTGACAAGTCCAGGGTCGGTCTATTACTACATGAACAGCGAGGACCTCATCGACGATGCTGATCCCGAGGGCAGCTATATTCGCGACCTCCTGCCGATGAAACTTGCCGTCGAGCGCGTTTATATCGACCGCGCCACAGTGCTGAGCGACATTCAGGTGATTTTTCAGACTGCTTGGGCCGTAGTGGCCGTGGCAACCAGCCTTCCAGGGCCTGCTGCCAGTGCCGACATTCCTGCCGCTCGGGTGTATCTCGCCGGTTCCAAGCTTGATTCAGCGCAATGAAAATCCTGATCACCCACCGCTACTACTGGCCTGACACCCCGCCTTTTGCCGCGATCCTGCGGCAGATGGCACTCGGCTTTTCCGAAATGGGGCACGAGGTTTCAGTGTTTTCGTCCAAGCCCTCCTATCGCGAGAGGGCAACCATCGACGGGATCGAGGATGGCCGGGTCGCGGTCCGGCGCATTGGCACGTTCCCTGAAAAACAAAGCGGAGCATTGCTACGAGGCCTCAACGCATTGCTCTATTCGCTGGCCGCGTTTGTTTTTGTTTTCCGTTCGCGGGCGGATGTTGTGCTGGCCTCCACCTTTCCGCCGGTATTGGCAGGCGTGGCCGTAAGCCTTGCGGCAAAGCTTTCCGGCGCACACTTTGTCTACCACATGATGGATGTTCACCCTGAAGTGTCTGAAAACAGTGGCGGGATCATGGGCAAGAGTCCCGTCGCCGCGCTATTCCGCTGGCTGGACAATGGCACGCTCAGACGTGCAGCAAAAATCGTGGTCTTGTCAGAGGACATGGCCGATACGCTGCGCGCGCGAGGGATAGGGCCGCTTGATATCGAAGTGATCAACAATTTTGAGTTGGGGGAAGGCACACTCCAAGCCCCAGTGCCACCGACGGAGCCTTCCGCTAAGCCGCCGCACTTCATCTTTGCTGGCAATATGGGCCGCTTTCAGCAAGTCCCACTCTTGGTTGAAGGTCTCGCCGCCGCATTCGAAGCTCGACCGGAGGCGCGGCTAACGCTGCTAGGTGACGGGGTAGTCGTACCCGAACTCAAAGCACGCTATGCGAACCATCCACAGATAGAGTTCCTTCCCTTTTGCCCATTCGAAGAGGCTCAAAAAATCATCGTGGCGGCGCGAGTTGGGCTTGTTTCACTGGCGCCGGGCATTTTCCGCACGTCCAATCCCTCAAAGGTGCTCACATATACGGGTCAGGGGCTTGCTATTTTGGCTCTTGTCGAACCGCAAAGCAGCCTGTCGCGAGACATCAATTCATCGGGCATTGGCCGAGCCACCCGCGCTATGAGTGTCGAGGCCGTCGCAGAAGCCGCGCTCGCCCTCATCGATTCACCTCCCTCTGCCGCGACCATCGCCGCTTGGCATGCCGAAAACGGCAGCCGATCAGCTGCACTCGCCAAATGGAGACACTTGCTCGGGGCCTTGGGCTGATGCGTGGGCCCCTTTATGCTTTACGTGAACCGACCTTTGCAGCCACAAAGAAAGACCTATCTTCGTGACCGACACCGAAAATCGCCGGCAAGCTGTTCGCTGTGAAAATCAGACTCGCTTTCGGCTGGCACGTTTTGCGTTGCGCCCCGTTTCCTATTTCGAAAAGTCTGGGCGATGCGCTGCGGGCACCCTACCAACGATGCTGCAAAAAGGTCTGCGGCATTTGTGGCTACAATTGAATTTCGCCCGGTTGAGTGGTCCTTGATCCATGGCCAACTTTCTTACAAGACACCCGGCGCCCCTCCGCTCTGTCTGGCGGCGCATCCACGGACCGCTCAATTCGAGGATGTTCCAAACGCTCCACGTCAATGAATTTCCAAAATGTGGCGGAACATGGCTGTGCAAAGTATTGGCCCAAGGATTGGGCTGGCGCTTCGACGATAATGCGTATCCATGGTTCGGAAACTCGCTGATCAAACACCACCGACTAACACTGCCGGGGATCCAGCCCAAAAGGGTCATCACTTTGGTGCGGGACCCGCGTGACGTGGCGGTGTCCTTCTTTCACTATAGCCGCTCTCTCAAAAGCGACAGTGCGTTCAATTCGGGGATCGTGGCCCTAATGGCCGAAGACGTCTTCAAAGCGGAGCAATCTGAAGAAGAGGCGCTTGAAAGGTTTGTCACGCACATGGTCAAGGATCCGGTCTTTCCGCGCTTCACATGGGGCCAATTCTATGGCCATGCAGCCCGTGAAGGCAGCCACTTCGTGCGGTATGAAGACCTGCGCGCTGATACGTTCGGCACATTGGTTCGTGCATGTGAGGCTTTGGGCCAGAGCTTCGATCCCGCCAAGCTCCAATCCGCCGTGGCCGCCCATGATATCGGGCGCGTCCTGGCTGCGCGCGAGGACGGTGACGATCCTAGGAAATACTTCGTCCGCAGTGGCAAAGTGGGCGAGGGAATGGAAGTGCTGTCTCGCCGGTCACTGAAGCAAATCGAAGCCGATGCAGGGACCCTTTTGCAGCGATTTGGTTATCAATGAGCCGGCTCCTGCTCTCCGGCGTCTATGTCGGCGCGAGCTTTGGCGCTTCGATCTTGATCGTGGTCTTGATTGTGCGCGACGCATCCGAGGCTGAAAGGGCGGCATTTTTTCTGTATCAGGCGGTGTATTTCCCACTCTTCACGTTGCTGTCGCAGTCCAAGATGCTGATGATGTTTCGTGCAGATGGCCAGCGCCAAGGTGTGCTTGCGATAGATTTCGGAGCCTTTGTGTTGGCGCTGATCGCGTTAGCGGCCCTAGGACGCACAGGCTATTTCGAACCGTTGGATATTTTGCTCTATTCTGCCGCGCTCCCGCTCTCTTTTTGGGGAACAACTGGGCTTGCCCAAATTCAATATGATGCGAGCTCCCGGCTTTCGCCCATCATCCCCATCCTTACCGCGTTCGCACGGGTTAGTGCTTGTTGCGGAGCGATAGCGCTCGGTTGGACGCCCGCGGTCAGCTTCTTGGCCGCCGCGCTGGCTTGGTATGTAGTCCCGGCTGCCGGACAAAGACTTCTGCGGCAGCGGGTTCAGGTGTCGGTGCGTGAAATGCGCAATAGTCATCCCACCTCGGCTCGTGATTGGGTGCCAGTACTCTTTTTTGTTGGGGTTGGCAGTCTGTCCTTTCAATGGGATCGATTGCTCTACTCGCAAATCCCTGCACCCGAACTCATTGCGACAACTGGTGCGTTGATGACATGGGCGCTCTCGCCGGTTTCCACCTTTTTCGCCACGATCTTCCGCGCCGACGCGCGAGACATCTTTTCCAACCCGAACCGCCATCAGACAGCATTCGATACAAGAGGCTATCTACGACGTGTCATGATCTTTGCTGGCGGAGCTGCGCTTTATGCCGCATGCGTAGGTGCCTTTTGGATCCCGCTGAATGCTTTAGCGTTCCCGTTTCTCGAGGCGCCAGTATGGTGGTTTTGGCTTCTTGTAACTGCAATCGTCCTTGACCGCGCCGGACACATGCTTGTCTATACCTGCAACGCATCGCACGTTTATCGACGCGCTGCTTTGGTCAAGGTTACCTTGATTACTGCGGCAGTCTTTGCGTACTTGCATTCCGGAAACGACGGTATTGCTTTAGCCTACAGCCTCTATACAGCTGTGGCCGGAGCGTATCTGGTGATACTCCTAAGATGGAGATAGACCAGTGAACGTAGCTCGAGTGAAATTTCCTTTGCTAAGAAGGTCTTCCCGCGTTGTCTCGCCGCTGGTCATATTGATTTTTGCCGCGACCGCATTCGAGCTGATGGTACGGCTACCCTACGTAGCGTACGTAATGAATTCTGCGACAACTGGGAACGCAGTGCGGGTTCATTTTTTTTCCGTCTATGACCCGGTGGACGTCATCTTTATTGGGCTCAGCCTACTGGCGTGTGCTGTTATGCTCATGGCCCTAATCGTGCTCGTCATGCGCCCGGTTTACAGTGTTCCGTCTGTCGGCTTTGACCTGCCGCGTATTTCTGCCGGGATATACGTCATAGCTGCTGCAGTATTCCTGGCCTCTTTCGCGGCTGTGCTGATGGTGGGAAGCCAAGCACTGCTTGAAGCCTTCTCGTCAAAACGGTCGGAACTGGGGGAGAGGGGGCTCTTATGGGCGCTTCTGAAGGTCGCGGTCTTCATGCACCTGGTGTGCTGCCTGCTTTATATTCGTGCAGTCCAGACAGGACGGACATTTGACAAAGTGCTTTTTTGGGCCAGCCTGGTAACCCTCTGTTCGACGACGTTGGTTTTTTCCCAGCGCGCTATTTTGATTAGCTTCGTAATTGAGATGATCTACATTCAGCTACTGTTGGGGACATTTCGTCTACGGCGAATTTTCCTTATTGGACTGCTCGTTGCCGCAGTCCTTGTGGCAGTCTCGGCGTTGCGCCCCGGGGTCCAGTTCGCCAGTATTTGGGAGGGTCTGCTCTTCGGCGCCGAGCGGATAGTGTATTCGCGCTATTTCTTCGACTTCGCCAAACTCGGGACGGTGTTTCTCTGGGACAGCGAGACGACTTGGCTCGGTCCGGTCTCAGTGGGCTTTCTGTTCGAGCCGTTCCTCGGCGATCGGGTGATCTTTTACAAAGAAATCGGTCCGATTATCGCGTCGGAAGCCTATCTCTACCGCACTGAGAATGGCATTACGCCTGGCGCGTATCTCGAGGCAATTCTGTCTTTCGGTGTAGTGGGCGGAGTCCTCTTTCTCAGCCTTGCGATTGCTAGTTTTCTGGCGCTGGAGAAGAGGATTATCACCGGCTGTTTCCAATCGATAGGAAAGCTCCTTTTCTTGCTGCTGATAGTCTCAAAATTCAGCTTATTCTTGAATTCCTCATTCGGAGCGTTCGCTTTCCAACTCACACTGGAAACTGTACTTTTGTGTCTTTGTTTGCCTTTATTGGCGCGTTGGAGTCCCAAACGAGTCCGGGGTGTTGCGCCTATACAATCGACTTGATCGGCCTACCTGAGTGGCAAAGTTCGTCATCGAGCTCACTTTCGACATCACATGTCATGCGGTGAAAGGCCCAAAAAATCCTTCTTCGAAAGCTGAAGCCACTCTCAACCCTTTGAGGGCAAACCGGTCAAAATATGTCCCACACCAGCGAACGCTCCAATTCGTTCTCGATCCTTCTGTTTTCACCTGAATAGTAGTTCCGATTGTCTGCGAAGTGCATGACTAAAAAAGGCGATCTAAGTCGAAGCGGTAAAGTCGGGTGCGGGGCGTTTTCATTTCAGCTTCGACGCGCGATTACACAGAAAACCTCTCAAATACTTTGAGAAATATGAGCGTGTTCCTTGCAGTGCTCCTGTGCTTCACCGTACTGCAAGTGGGCTTCCCCCTGACTGATGCCGCTGACACAATCCGTAGGATCTCCCTACCGACGTTGTAGCAACCGCTCCAAACAAGGTGAGAACCGAAGAGCACAAGTCTTCGGACGACGAAATCTTCATGGCAACAGAAGAATACGAAGTCGGTACAAACGCACAAAGCCCGCGATAGCCAGATGTAACTGGGTATACCAACACTCGATTGCACAATAGTGCTGTTGCTGTTCTTACGGTGCCTCGCAATTGAAAACTTTGGTTTCGTGAGGGCGGAAGCTGCGTTCGAAGATACCTTCAGCTTTCTGCGGAATAATAGCCCGACGAATACGCATCGTAGCCGTATTGCCCTGAATAACCGTATTTGCGCATTTTCTTGGCATCTACCTGTGTCAGCACGAGGCCGTCGGCCGTGACGCCGATGCCATCCAACATTTCCAGACCCTGACGCAGCTGTGTGCGTGTCGTATAATTCCAGCGTACGGCGAACACAGTGATGTCCGAAAAGCGCGCCAAAACCCGAGCATCGGGCACCGCTAGCACCGGGGGGCTGTCAATGATGATGTAGTCATAGCGCTCACGCAGACGCGACATGAGATCCGCGAACCGGCGTGATTCAAACATGTCAGTAGCATTCATATTGCCACCGGAGCCCATCAGAACATCCACTCCGATTTCGGCATCCGAGAGGTCAACATCATCTAAATTTACTCGACCCAACATCACATCAATGAGTTGTACGCCATGGTTGCGATCTTCATTAACATATGCGCGCAAAGTTTGACGCCGAACATCAGCCTCAACTAACAGAACCCGCTCTTGCTCCAACGAGCCGAAATAGCGACTGAGCGCGATAGAAGCTGTGGTTTTACCTTCCGCCGGAATTGAAGAGGTGACCAGGATCACCTTCGTCTCGCGATCCATATTTGTCATCAAAATGGAGGTGCGCAGGTTGCGCACTGCCTCGGCAAAGATAGAGTTTGGATTGTTGATCAGGTTAGCCAGAACTTCTCTACGGCCGCGTTTTTTCAACGAAGGGAGCGTTCCGAGGACTGGAACACTGACCAGGTTCCGCAGATCGTCAACGGTACGGAAGCTCGCAAACCGCAGTTCCCGAATAACCACAAACGCCACTCCTGCCATTGCCCCGAGAAGGCAACCCAACATTGCGAGTAGCGCTGTTCGAGGACTGGAGGCGTCGCGAGGCACTGCAAGGGTTATGATACGGCTATTGGCATCCTCTAGTCCTTGCTGAACGCTTGCCTCTTGCAGCCGCGTCAAGAAGGATTGGTAGAGAAGGCGAGCGGTTTCGACCTCTCGCTCCATCTGCTGAAGTACGATCAGCTCGTTTGATTGTTCGTTAATTTGCTCGACCAGCGCTTCAGCGGACCGTTCGAGGGTCATGAGTTGGGTCGTGGCGCGGCGAATACCCTCGTCCAGATCTTCGACCAAAGCCTGAAATGCAAGTATGGCACCATCTTCGCTCAATTGACCCGCGCGGAGCCTGCGAAGGACACTGGTGAATCGGCCATCGCCTGAAGCCTCAGCCAGATCTGCAAGCGTTTCCGAATCTTCTGCGCTCTGAAGTTGCGCGAGCAACACCTGATCGTCGATCAAGCGGGTTCGTTGCTCTTCAACGCGTTCCCGCAAGTCGCGCAGCTGCAAGTTCTGGGCCTGCAACACCTCGGCATTCACGACGTTCGACTCCTCGGTCTGCCGTGCCAGGTCTTGCTCCATCATCTCCAAATTCGCTTCCAACTCGGTCGTTCGTTCGGAAAGGAACTCAATTGCGCGCGTCGCTTCGTCTAGTCGGCGGCGTATCTGGCTTTCTGTGTAGAGCTCGGCCCACCGGTTCACGATGAGCGCCGACTTTGCTGCGGATTCTGTCTCGATCGACAATCTGAACACGAACGATTGCCGAACGTTCGTAACGCGCAGTCTACTGGTCAGTGTGTCTATCGTGTGATTGCGACGCTGTTCGGGCGAGGGTTCAACTGACTCAGGCGACGAAAAATAGCTGACCAGCAGTCCAATGAGCGAGCTCTCACGACCTAACCCATTGAATTCGGGATCTTCCACTAGGTTCAACTCATCAACAAGCTCACCCACCAGCGTTCCAGAAAGGAAGACCTCTATTTCAGTGTTTATTGCAGTAGTGTCGGTGCCTCCAGCAGCGAAGATACTATCAATGTCACCGATGACTTGTTGTTCTTGATCCTCCAGAACAACAGTTGCCTGCGCGGGAAACAGCGGTGTCGCAAAGAAGATAGCGTATGTTGCCAAGCACAAAGCACCCAGGAGGCTCAGGCCCGTGATCCACCACTTTCCTCGCCACAAAATGGCCAAAATGGCCAAAGTACCCAAGTCAGCATCGACTTCAGCCTTGGGCAAACCCTGTTGCAGCGCTGAGTTCATTTATCTCTTTCACTCCGGCAGCGACAGGTTCTTGCACAAAGGGACATGCAGAAACAAGCTACAGCAGGCCGCGTTCTAGCAGCAATTTAACTGCTCGAAGGTGTATTCTCGAAGTCGCACCCTGGCAAGCACTAGGCATGCCAGGGTAGCGGAACGCTGTCCGGAAACTTCTGGCTCCTGCAGAAAGCGAAGGTGAAATGCTTCCTTGCCGGTCCTTCATTCATGTCGCGAGTTTGAAGGCTGGCTGTGGATTTTCAGGTCCTCCGACCGGCGCAAATCGCCGAATACTCCCCCCCAAGTATCTTCTGAATCGCCCGGAATGTTTACGGGCTTTCATGGTTCCCCTTCGCGGGCCGCAGCTTGACCGCGCTTTCGCATCCCCCGTCGCGTGATTGCACTTTGAGCCTCCCACAAGGTTTAGATGTTACCGTCACGGAATGGTTCGACGTGGATCAGGGCGTTGAACTTTGCGCAGTATCCGTTTTTCCGAGGCTTTGGTGGCTTAATTCAGGCTGCCCAGACTTCGATTTTCTGAAACGTGGATATTCAATGTGTCAACCACCTGACGGATTGAGAGCGGCTCTCGGGCGGGCATCGACAGACTGGTTAGCCCAGAACGACGATGGCTCGTTCAGCATGAAACGCGCTCGCGGCAGCTCTGATATTCTGCCGTCGCGTTTTGCATCTCTCGCATATGGCGATGCCGAGTGTAGATCCCCGCAGCCCCGCTGACAGCTCCGGCCCTCTAGTAAAGAAGTCTCTCAATTACATGCGTCGGTGTTCCCATTTTTGCATGTAAGGCAGGTCGAGAACATAAAAATTTAGCAAGAAAAAGGTGGTGGCGACTGTGACATTCTGAACTAAATCGCTCATCGGAAATAATACGTTGGTTTGAATGTTGGGTGTGAATGTTCTAGAAAAGCTCGCTGCGTCTATTCTGCTTTATTCATGATTTTGACCGATAAAATCTTCTTTGAGGCGAACATATATCATTCGCCAAATCAGAGTGAAATTATACAGCTTAACTCTATGAATTCCGTCAGTTCGAGCTTCCTTGATGCTAACTTCTTTGATTTCAATCTCCACTTCGTTCACCTTACAGTCTCACGATTTATCCATTTTCTTGCTTGTGAATCTTATCTTGGCTTTTCAAGCCAGAATACGGTTACTACGACTTGCCTGCGGCAATGCCAAAATTGCCGAAAAATTTGTCCTAAATGAGTGAATCTGCTCCGAATCGCATACTAGTTGGTCTAGAATTTGTGGGACGATCAGATGTACCAAGTTATGCACGTAATCGTTCTCTAGGTAGTCATGCAGATTACGATGTAGCCCATAGCTCAAAGAGTTCGCTATAGCAGAATCGAAGGTAAGTCATCCGTAACATGTGCTCAGAATAGGCGAGATACGTACGCGTAACTACGCAACTCGCGCAAGTCATGCAATTCTAACCGCACGCCAACGTATTTGCCCGGCGTCGTTATGTTACTAATCCATTCTTCTGTGCATGGGGTTATTTTCAGTTCCTTCGGTTGCGAGAGCTCTCTTAGTGTATACACACAAATTGATCTGATGATGTACGCATTCGTTCAACATTTGTATTGTAGGCAGATTCATGCGTCATCTCGTATAAATCAAAAGCGAATCTGGAACGATGATTTATCCAAAAACTAGGGTTGACCGTTTCCTAATGATCTATGCCAAGCTGTATTCCTAAAAAGTCCTCCAAATCAAATCGTATTCTCCGGTGATCCTTTGCGACGGATTGGGAGGTCGGCTTTGAGCTGTTACGCGGTAGTATATACCCAAGAATTTCAGCGAACTTTCTGGCTAAAGCTCTCTTTGAGTGGCCTCCGCTCGATTGTGAGTAATGGTTTCGGTTCACATGCCATCGTCACCGCGTTCGATTTCGGTTCTTTTCTCCGGAGCAATTGGATATGAATGAGGCGCCGCGCGGTTCGATTTCTTGTTGGAGCAATCACAGAAAAACATCGCGGCTGCAATTTGCGCGGCGGCTCTGTCCCTTGAAGCGCCAAGCGGGTCGCCCCTGATGCTTGTGACCGATAGCGATCATCTGATTCGTGAGGCCGCCCTATTCCGTGCTGTTGTCGAAATAGAAATTCCTGCGACGGAGACCGGTTTTTTTGCCCTTGGAATCCGACCGGATCGGCCCAATTACGTCAATGGTTTGCTTGAACTAGAGAAGCTGTATGGAAAGGAAATTGCAGTTGAAACCGCTTCCTTGAACGGTGGTGTTGAAAACCTCGAGGCCGGTACCGCAAATCACCTTCTGCAAAATTTGCGCCATCTTTGAATTTCGAGCGTCTTCTTGTCCTCAACCAAAACACTTCTCGCCCAACTCGACCGGCATGCACCTGAGACGTCGTGAAAGATGGGTGCGTCCTTCGGGAAGGTTTGAAACGCTAAGCGTCGACAATCGGCTCTAGGCCAAGCAGATCCTTATAGAACCTGGTGCAGCACTATCTCTGCAAAGCCACGCATAGAGGGTTGTGCACTGAACCGTCGTGGAGGGCACCGCCAAGGTCACTGTTGCTGATGATGTTCATCCAGAATCCGAAAGCCAATCGGTTTACGTCCCGTTCTCGACGGCGCACCGTCGGGAAAACATTGGTAAGGAGCCGTTTCGTTTCGTCTAGGTGCACACCGGTGGATACCTCGGTGAGTATGACATTGTCCGCTGTTAGGACGTCTATTCCCGCGAATAGACAACCCGGCGACCAGTGGCGTCACTGCTTTGCATCTGCATGGAGCGAAACTGCCGATCCGGGGATTGCCGCCACACGAGCAATGCGGCTATTCCTTAGCTCTGATTGAGTGACCTCGGAGATCGCTCAGAATCAACTCGGTGGGGCTAAACTTGCGACGCAATGGCAAACTGCGGTTCTCGGTTGCAGCCCTATCCGTCGGCCTCGGATGCGTTTTCTCAGCTCCAGCTGTCGCGGACGACACTTCCGACATCTTCCGATCCGCAACTGTAAATACTTATGGCCTCCCGGGCCTGATCGACATGCCGACAGCCAACACGTTTCCCGATGGCGAACTGTCATTCACGGTCTCGCATTCTAGGGTTGGGACACGTGGCACGTTGGCCTTCCAGGTTTTGCCAAATGTCACCGCGTCTTTCCGCTACAGTGCTGTGGATTTTGCCAACGTTGCCAACGGTAGGGACCTCCTTTTCGACCGCAGCTTTGATTTGCATTGGCAGATACTTGAAGAGCGCGGGTGGGTTCCGGGCATTGCAGTGGGGGTTCGCGATATTGCGGGAACTGGCCTGTACAGCGGTGAATACATCGTCGCGACACGGCATTTCGGCGAGTATGATCAGCTCTCAGTGACAGGGGGCATCGGGTGGGGGCGCCTCGGTGGGCGCAATAGCTTCGACAACCCTCTTGGCGTTCTCGATGACCGGTTCGAGACACGGCCACCCAGGTCTTCGGCTGGGCAAGGCGGAACACTGAACCTCAATCAGTTCTTCCGAGGTGATGCAGCGGTTTTCGGCGGGATCGAATGGCAGGCTTCAGATCGCCTGCGCCTACAAGTTGAATACTCTTCAGAAATCTATTCGCGTGAGGCTGCGGATGGACTCGTCGACGCGTCATCGCCTTTCAACATTGGTGCCACCTACGCTTTTTCGGACTCGTTCATTGGCAGCGCGTACGTGATCGGTGGCGACACGTTCGGCCTCAGCCTTCAATTGGCGCTCAACCCCAACAACCCACCCGTGCCAGCCAGCGCGGGCGATCCTGCGCCCCGGCCTGTGGCCGCTCGGGCACCTTCCGCTGCGCCTTACACAACGGATTGGGTGGAGCAGCCCGGCGGAGGCCCGATCCTTCGGGACAACTTCGAACAATTGTTCGAAGATCAGGGGCTCCACCTTGAACGGCTTACACTGGACGCCCACCGTGCCACCGTTCGCGTCCGCAACACACGCTACAACCACGAAAGCCAGGCACTTGGCCGTGTTCTGCGTGCGATGAGTGCCGCTTTGCCGCCCTCGGTTGAGGTGTTCGAAGTCATTTTCGTGGTCGAAGGCCTCGATACCAGCCGCGTCCGCATTGCACGCAGTGATCTAGAGCTCCTGGAATTTGATCCCGGTGGCGCCGAGGTTGCACTTGCGGTTGCCGAGATCGAGGATGCCCGGACGACCCCGGATCCGACTGGTTTGGACGTCGCGGTGGAACGCCCCAGGTTCACGTGGGGTATCGGCCCTTATGTCAACACATCCGTTTTTGACCCAGACAATCCGTTTCTCTTCGACCTTGGTGTCGAATTCTCCGCGCAATATCGCTTCGGAAACGGATTTGTAGCCGAGGGCTTGGTGCGTGCACCAATTGTGGGCACGCTGGATCAGGCGGCAATCACGAACGAAATACCTCCGCCAAATCCGCCGCCAGTCGTACGCTCCGACGGCGCGCTCTATCATCAGGAAAGCCACGTCTACATCGACCGCCTGACGTTTAGCCACTACGGGCGACCCGGAGAAAACCTCTATAGCCGCGTCAGCATCGGATATCTGGAGCGTATGTTTGCAGGCGTATCCGGCGAGTTGCTTTGGCAGCCCGCGCATTCGCGCCTTGGCCTTGGGGTTGAGTTGAACCATGTCTGGCAGCGTGAATATGACGGCTTGTTCGGATTGCGGGACTATGACGTCACCTCCGGCCATGTCTCAGCCTATTACCGCTTGAATGACGGCTTTGACCTGCAAGTTGATGCGGGCCGTTACCTTGCGGGCGATTGGGGCACGACCATTGCGTTGGAACGCAGTTTCGACAACGGCTGGCGCGTTGGTGCCTTCGCCACCTTCACAGATGTCTCGTTCGAGAGTTTTGGCGAGGGGTCCTTTGACAAGGGTCTGACCATCGAAATCCCGCTTGCCTGGTTCACTGGAACCTCAACGCGCGACAGCCGCAGCGGTTTGATCCGCCCTGTCCTGCGCGACGGGGGCGCACGTCTGGATGTTGAAGGGCGGCTCCATGATATGGTCATCGACTATACCCGACCGTCCTTTGAAGAGACGGAGGCGATGATATGGCGCTGAAGTCCGTCATTGCCGCATTTGTTGGATTGGCCGTTCTTGCAGGCTGCGGAAGCCGTGCGAATGATCCGCTTTTGGGCGTGGCACGCGAACTTGGATCAGGCCTTCTGAACCGGGATGTTCCAGTTGCCGCACCTGTCGATCCGCGCGCGGTGCTGACCCGCGATGTGATCGACAGAGCCGGTGTTCCGTTGATCCTTCTGGAAAGCCAGTCCCTTGGAACGGCGTCGACGCTGACGCGCATCGCGACCAACGGGGCAAACGAGACCTGGCAGGGCGATGACGATGTCACCGTCACGCTTAGCCGCGAAGGTGTCTTGCGCGCCACGCGCGGATACCTGTTCGACCTCTATTCTGCAGACATTTCGGCGATCCGGCAGGCCTTGGTCCAGCGAAGCGGCGGGCTTGCTCCGCGTGTGCACACGCGCGTCGTCGGGGACCTGGAGACGCAAATTTCGGCCTATGGTTGTGAGGTCGGTTTTGTCGGCGCGGAACAGGTAAACATTTTCGGCCGCGTCCAGACGCTCACCCGCGTTGTAGAGCGGTGTACCGCGCAGCCGGGGTCCGATTTGGCTGATTTTGAGAACCGCTACTGGATTGATGGCAACGGTTTCGCCTGGGCTTCCGAGCAATACGCTGGCCCCGATCTTGGGCACTTGCGGATCGAACGCCTACATCGATGAAGCGTTACTCGGGCGTGCAAGAGACGCTTTCCTGAGTAACGCATTCCCTCCGCTCCCTTGGCCTGCTAGCTTGCCCCAAACGAACGGGAGGCTGCTATGCCCGAGGCATTCATCTGCGACTATATCCGCACGCCCATTGGACGGTTCGGGGGCGCGCTCGCGTCTGTCCGAGCGGACGATTTGGGGGCCGTTCCACTGCGTGCGTTGATGGCGCGCAATGCTCAGCTTGATTGGGACGCCGTTGAAGATGTTTGGTTCGGTTGCGCCAATCAGGCGGGCGAAGACAACCGCAATGTGGCGCGCATGTCGGCGCTTCTTGCCGGTTTGCCAGAGGCGGTTCCCGGCACAACAATCAACCGACTTTGTGGATCGGGTATGGACGCCGTGATTGCAGCCGCGCGGGCGGTCAAGGCTGGCGAGGCTGAATTGATGATCGCGGGTGGCGTGGAGTCGATGTCGCGCGCGCCGTTCGTGATGCCCAAGGCCGATACCGCCTTCTCGCGGAAGGCGGAGATCTATGACACGACGATTGGCTGGCGCTTTGTGAACCCGGTGATGAAGGCACAGTACGGGATCGATTCCATGCCTGAAACGGCTGAGAATGTGGCTGAGGATTACCAGGTTTCGCGGGCGGATCAGGATGCGTTCGCGCTACGCTCGCAACAGAAGGCGGCTGCGGCGGCGGGTCGGTTGGCGGCGGAGATCGCACCGGTCGCGATCCCGCAGCGGAAGCGAGAGGATGTGATTGTCTCGACCGACGAACATCCGCGCGCGACGACGTTGGACAAGCTCACCGCCTTACGCGCCCCGTTTCGGGAGGGCGGATCGGTGACGGCCGGCAACGCATCGGGCGTGAATGACGGGGCCGCTGCATTGATCATCGCGTCAGAGGCGGCAGCGGCGAAACACGGGCTGACGCCGATCGCACGGGTCTTGGGCGGGGCCGTTGCGGGCGTGCCGCCGAGGGTAATGGGGATCGGGCCAGTCCCAGCGTCGCAAAAGCTGATGACGCGTCTGGGTCTGACTATCTCGGACTTTGATGTCATCGAGCTGAACGAGGCCTTCGCGGCCCAGGGCTTGGCGGTTCTGCGGGAGCTTGGCGTGGCGGATGACGATCCGCGCGTGAACCCAAATGGGGGTGCGATTGCTTTGGGTCATCCGCTGGGGATGAGCGGCGCGCGGATCACCGGGACGGCCGCGTTGGAGATGAAGCTGAACGGCGGGAAGCGGGCGCTGGCGACGATGTGTATCGGGGTCGGACAAGGCATCGCGGTGGCATTGGAGGCGGTTTGAAGGGCAGGGGAGCACGCGTGAGCAAGGTTGATCTGGAGCCCGTTTCCGCAAAAAAAGCCATGAAAGCAAAAGCTTAGAATTTCAAACATTTCTATGAATCTAGAAATGTTTTTCAGTGTTTTCGATTCCATTCGGGAAGTAGAGCTTCATATCCGCCGAGGCGGCTTCAAACACTTTGGCCCCTTCGCGAACTGCGTCCAGAAACCATTGATATTCGGGCGTGGCCTGCATCCCGTCGCGGCACACCAGCCAAAACCGAGAAAACGGCGCAATCGCGGTGTCGAACGGGGCCACGAGCGCCCCCGATTCCAACTGCGCACTGGCCAGAAAGGAGCCGCCGATGGCCACATGCCCAGTCGCAATCGCCGTTTCCACAGCGCTCGCCGTATCGGTGCAACTCACGGCGTAGGAGGTGGGCGGTTGCAGCCCGTTGACGCGATGCCAAGCGTTCCATGTCGTGTCATCGCTGTCGGCATCGGTCGCGAATTCCACATCAATGAATCCAAGCTTCTTCATATCGGCGGGCTTGCGGACAAACCGGGCCACGTCTGGACGCATGATCGGTGTGAACCATGTGCGCAGCAAAGGCGCCCAAATGAGATCGCCCGCGCCCCCGGGGTCAGGTTCCTGCGCCCAGCGAATTGCCATATCGAATTCGGACGTCAGCAAATCCCTGTTCTGTTTGCTCAGATCCCATGACACCTTGATATCGGGCCGCTGCGCCCTTGCGCTGGCAAGCGACGGCATTACCCAGGAATGCACCGCTTTGGCCGGACCGCTGATCTTGAGCACGGTTTCATGGAGCGGTTCGTGCGCTTCGTCCCAGGCCGCCTGAATGGTTTCGAACACTTGCCCAAGGCTTTTGCGCAGGATCTGGCCCTTGTCGGTCAATTCGATGGCGCGGTGCTTGCGCGTGAACAACGCGCCGCCAAGCTCTTGTTCCAATTGTTTGACCTGGAAGCCGACCGCCGCAGGCGTGACAAAGAGTTCGTCGGCCGCCTTGGCAAAACTGAGGTTGCGGGCAGCGGCCTCGAATGTGCGCAGCGACGTCAGCGAAGGAAGGCGCTTGTTCATTCACGCAAGAATAACTTGCCCAAGCGGGAAAGCAATCTCGTTTGTCGGAGGGGGCGTGACGAATGCAGTTTCTCTTCATCGCTAACCGACAAACATGACAGGAGACCCCGATGAAACGTTCCATGATCCCCACAGCCCTCCTTGCCACCATGCTTGCCCTTCCCGCGGCAGCCGACCAATTCGCCGTTCAAATTGACGATGCTTATGACGGTGCAGACCTGAGGCTGATGGACACGCTTCGGGTGTCCGTGATCGAGAGCTTTGCAGAGGGCGACGCGCATTACGTCATACTGGACGCCCCGGGCATCGCCTACGTCGAGGCCTTCATTCTTGCGATCAACCGCGACGCCCTTGAATTGAATGCGCTGGACGCGGATTGGACGAACCCGACGATGCAGCACCTTTCCCCGGCGCAGCGCCTTGGGTTCCTGCGCGCCATTGACTGCGAATTTTGCGTCAGCTGAGCCAGAAACGGGAATTTCGGTTGCGCCGATAGGGCGACGACCCGGCGGTTGTGACCTCTTCCAACCGGGCTTTGGCCTAAGAGCCTTCCGAAATGCGGAGCGCCGCCCTGTAACAGGGTGGCGTTTCGTGCGTCAGATGCTCCGGGACGTTAGTGATCGAGATATTCCACCGTGATCTCATCGCCCGTGGGTACTGCCTGGCAGGATAGCACCACGCCGCGCGCAACCTCGTAGTCTTCCAGAGCGTGGTTGGTCAGCATTTCAGCTGCCCCTTCGCGGACCGTGCACATGCAGGTTGAGCACACCCCGGCCTTGCACGCATAAGGCGCATCAAGGCCCGCGCGCAGGGCGGCGTCGAGGACGGTTTCGCCAGCCGCCATGTCGATGGCCTGCGCAGTTCCGTCGAGGATGATGGTGGCCTTGGTGCCGGTGGCCTTGTCGTCAGCGATGGCGCGCTGCGGGAGTTGGCCGGGTTGGGCGCTTGCGAAAAGCTCATATTTGATTGCGTCTTTCGGCATCCCGTGGGCTTGCAGGCGTTCGGCAATAACCTCCATCGCCGGTTCCGGCCCGCAGATGAAGGCAGCATCGGCCGAGCGCACCGGCACCCAGATCTTGAACATCTGGTCGAGTTTTTCAGCGTCGATGCGGCCCGTGAACAGGTCGATGCCCTGCGGGTCATTCTTGAGGATGTGGACGATGTTGAGCCGAGTGAGGTGTTCGTTCTTCAGATCTTCAAGTTCCTCGCGGAACATCACGTCGCGCGCGGCGCGGTTGGCGTAGATCAGCGTGAAGCGCGAGTGCGGCTCCACTGCAAGGACGGACCGCAGGATCGACAGGATGGGCGTGATGCCGGAGCCGATGGCGAAGCCCAGGTAATGCTTGGCGCGGTCGGGTGAGAGGGGCGTGTGGAAAGCGCCCATGGGCGACAGCGCCTCGATCATGTCGCCAGGTTTGAGGTTGTCGTGCGCCCAGTTGGAGAAGGCGCCGCCCTTGACGCGTTTGATGCCAACTTCGAGCGTCTGGTCAGTGACGCCCGCGCTGATGGAATAGGCGCGGCGGATTTCGGTGCCGTCGATTTCTGTGCGAAAAGTCAGGTATTGGCCCTGCGTAAAGGGCAGGGTGGACCCGTCGACGGGTTTGAGGCGAACAGCGATGGCGTCCGCCGTGGTGCGGTGGATGTCGGTGACGATGAGGGGAATGAATTTAGCCAAAGGAGAGCGTGTCCTCAGATGCACTTGAAATAGTCGAACGGCTCAAGACAGTCGGTGCAGCGCCATTGGGCTTTGCAGGGCGTGGAGCCGAATTGGCTGATCCGTTCGACATTTTGCGACTGGCAGCGGGGGCATTCGGACGGGCCGCCTGCCGGGTTGGGTGGAGCGATGCCGTATTCGGTGAGCTTGGTGCGGCCCTTGTCGGATAGCCAATCGGTTGTCCAGGGCGGTGCGATCTGGCGTTTGAGGCGCGTGTTTGTGAGCCCGTGTTGCGCAAGAGCGCTGGTGATCGACAGCTCGATTACGGCAGTCGCGGGACAGCCGGAATAAGTGGGTGTGACAGAGACCTCAAGCGTGTCGCCTTGCCATGAGATGTCCCGGACGATGCCGAGATCGACGATGGAAATCACCGGGATTTCGGGGTCGGGGACGGAATCGAGCCAGTCCCAAATCTGGTCGGTGTCGGGTTTCACCATGTGGCGTCGGGGTGGCTGCGCGGCAGGCTTTGCATCACCGCCAGCAGATGACCCAAATGCTCGGTGTGTCGCCGGCCATCGCGGCCGCCTGATTGGAAATGCGACAGGTCGGGCGGTGTGAGGGTCGCGGCCTTGAGGACCTTGGTCACTTCGTGCTCCCAGATCGGCGTCAGCCCACCCGGGTCGCCGATCAGCCGCGCCTCGGCCGCCGCGACGCGGACCGGATCGCGGTCGGTCAATTCGCGGGTAAAGGGCCACAGCGCGTCCAGTGTGGCCTGCATCCGGCGATGGCTTTCCTCGGACCCGTCGCCGAGCCTGATCACCAGATCGGCGGAGCGTTCCTGTTGGTAGGTCACTTCCTTCTCTGCCTTCGCTGCAATTTCGGCGATACGCGGATCGGCGGAGGGGAAGCTGCGATGGGCCACAAGCCCCTTGCCGGTGGCCAGCATCCGCAGGAGCGCGAGGTGGTAGGTGTCGAACAGAAACTGCCGCATGATCGTCTGGCCGAAATCGCCATTGGGTTGCTGGACCAAAAGACAGCACCGAAAATCATAGGGATCGCGGAAAAAGGCGAGCCTGTCGGCACTGCGCCCGGCCCCTTCGAGTTCTGCCGCATAACCAAGCCACATCTGTGCGTGTCCGATGAGATCGAGCGCAGTGTTGGCAAGCGCGATATCTTCTTCCAGCACCGGAGCTTTGCCGCACCATTCGCTGAGCCGGTGGCCGAGGATGAGGGCGTCATCACCCAGTTGCAGAAGGAATTCGACATGGACCTGCGGATCGATGTCCAAGGGCGCGGTTGCGTCTTGTGCAGTGGGCGCGGCGCTCATCACATGGGTCCCACGTCTTTGGGGATGTCGAAAAAGGTCGGGTGGCGATATGTCTTATCGTCCGCCGGGTCGTACATCGGCCCCTTCTTGGAGGGACTGGAGGCGGCGATCGCCGACGAGGGCACGGCCCAGATGCTGACGCCCTCTTTGCGGCGGGTATAGACGTCGCGCGCGTGTTTGATCGCCATCTCGGCATCGGGCGCGTGGAGGCTTCCGACATGCCGGTGGGATGCACCGTGCTGGCCGCGGATGAAGATTTCCCACAGGGGCCATTCGCCACTCATCTTTTCGGGCTCCCAATCTCGATTTTTTCAGAAGGCATAGGCTTCAACCCGGTTGCCGTCGGGATCGAATACCTGAACCCGTGTGGGCCCGGTCGGCTGAAATTCTGCCTCTTCAACCTGGTCTCGGGCGAATGCTTCCCGCAATTCCAGAACCTCGGCTGAACTTGAGGCTTGGAAGCCGAAATGGTTGGTGCGCGGCAAATCACCGGGCACGTCCCCCTCGCTCAAAGCCAAAAGCCCGCCGCCCTCTCCGGACAGGATGAGAAGGTGATCATCCTCGTGCAAACGTTGGTCCAATCCGAAGTATCGGCTGTAGAACGCCGCCGAAATTTCGCGGTCCGATACGGTCAATGCGACGTGATCCAGGCGCATGATTTCACCTTATTCCGCGGCCATTTGCGACGCGCGTTTCTTGGCAGCATGGGCCATCAGCCCTTCCCGAACCCAAGCCCCGTCGTCCCACGCCTTTTGGCGGGTCGCGATGCGCTCGGCGGAGCAGGGGCCGTTGCCTTTGAGGACCTCGAAGAATTCGTCCCAATCGGGCTCGGCGAAATCGTAGCCACCTTTTTCCTCGTTCCACGCCAGCGTTTCATCCGGGACGGTAAGGCCTAGATATTCGGCTTGTGGAACGGTCTGGTCGACAAATTTCTGGCGCAGCTCGTCATTGGAATTCATCTTGATCTTCCACGCCATGCTTTGCGCGGAGTGTTTGGACTCCGCGTCCGACGGGCCGAACATCATCAGCGCCGGGAACCAGAAGCGGTTGAGGGCGTCTTGGGCCATGCGTTTTTGCGCAGGTGTGCCGGCGCACATCTTCATCATGATGTCGAAGCCCTGCCGTTGGTGGAAGGATTCCTCCTTGCAAATCCGTATCATAGCGCGCGCATAGGGGCCGAAGGATGTGCGTTGGAGCGGTACCTGGTTCATGATCGCGGCGCCATCAACAAGCCAGCCGACTGCGCCCATATCGGCCCATGTGAGCGTTGGATAGGCGAAGATGGAGGAGTATTTCATGCGGCCATCCAGCAGCATTTCCGTCATCTCATCGCGGGAAACGCCAAGGGTTTCGGCGGCGCAATAGAGATACAAACCATGCCCGGCCTCATCCTGCACCTTGGCCAAAAGGATCGCCTTGCGCTCCAGCGTGGGGGCGCGGGTGATCCAGTTTCCTTCGGGCAGTTGGCCGACAATCTCGGAATGGGCGTGTTGGCCGATCTGGCGGATCAGAGTCTTGCGGTAGCCTTCGGGCATCCAATCCTTGGGCTCGATCTTTTCGCCTGCGTCGATGCGGGCCTGGAAGGCGGCGAGCTTTTCAGGATCGTCCTGCGTCGCTTCGGATTTGACCATTTGTGCGTACATGAGATGCGTTCACCTGAGCAAAACTGCGTTCATCTGAGCGGGTATTTTGAGAAAACTGCGTTCAGTTGAGCAGATTTCGACCCGTTCATGCGAACGCATCGTTATCCGTTCACGTGAACGCTTTTAGCAGATCGGCGTGGGTCGGTCCATTGAAATGTTACACAGAAACGTGCGCGAGGAAATTCTGTAACGCATTGAGCGCGGCGCGCGGACCTTAGGCGCGATTGTCCACCACGCGACGTGCCTTGCCCTGGCTCCGTTCAACCGCGCCGGGTTCGGCGACGATTACTTCGACGGAGATCCCGACGACCTCTTTGATGCGATGGCTGAGTGTGGCGGCTTGCACGGCGCGGGCCTCTCCATCCGCTGCGCCGGGCAGGCTTTCGACATGGACCGTCATCGCATCCATGTGGCCGTCCTTGAGCAGTTCGATTTGGTAGTAGGGGGCGAGGCCGTCGACTGTCAGGACTTGTTCCTCGATCTGGGTGGGGAAGACATTAACGCCGCGCAGGATGATCATGTCGTCGGAGCGGCCGGTGATCTTCTCCATCCGCCGCATAGACCGTGCCGTGCCGGGCAGAAGCCGGGTCAGGTCGCGGGTGCGGTAGCGGATGATCGGCAGGCCCTCTTTGGTGAGGGTGGTGAAGACGAGTTCGCCCATTTCGCCGTCTGGCAGGACTTCGCCGGTCTGTGGGTCGATGATCTCGGGGTAGAAATGGTCTTCCCAGATGTGCAGACCGTCTTTCGTCTCGACGCATTCGTTGGCAACGCCGGGGCCCATGACTTCGGAGAGGCCGTAAATGTCGACGGCGTGCATGTCGAAGGCGCTTTCGACCTCGGCGCGCATCTTGTTGGTCCAGGGTTCGGCGCCGAAGATGCCGACCTCCAAGCTGGAGGAGCGTGGGTCGAGGCCCTGGCGGTGATACTCTTCGAGGATGTTGAGCATGTAGGAGGGCGTGACCATGATCGTGGTCGGCCGAAAATCTTCTATAAGAGTGACCTGCCGCGCCGTCATGCCGCCGGAGACGGGGACGACCGTGCAGCCGAGCGCTTCGGCCCCGTAGTGTGCGCCTAGGCCGCCAGTGAAGAGGCCGTAGCCATAGGCGATGTGGACCATATCGCCGGGGGCGGTGCCGGAAGCGCGCATGGAGCGGGCGACCATGTTGCCCCACATCTCAACGTCGCCCTTGGTGTAGCCGACAACGGTGGGTTTGCCGGTTGTGCCCGAAGAGGCATGGATGCGGGCGATTTGATCGCGGGGGACGGCGAAGAGGCCGAAGGGGTAATTGTCGCGGAGATCGGATTTAACGGTGAAGGGGAACTTGGCGAGATCGGCGAGGCTCTGCAGATCGTCGGGATGGACGCCCTTTGCGTCGAACTGGGCGCGGTAGAAAGGGACGTTTTCGTAGGCGTGGGTGAGGGACCATTTCATCCGCTCAAGCTGGAGGCTTGCGATTTCATCGCGGGAGGCGATCTCAATGGGATCGAGCATGTCGCGGGGTGGGGTGAGGTCTCTCATGTCTTTTCCTCAAACAGTTGCCCGCCGATGGCGCGGGATGCACCGCGGAATTCTGCGACGATGACGCCGTCCTGATTGGTGACGGTGACATCGGTTATGCCGGAGCGCCCGGCTTGCGTGATCTCGCGGGCGTCGGCGGTCAGCGTATCGCCGAGCCGGACGGGCGCAAGAAAGCTGATCGTGTTGTGCTGGGCGACCGTGGCGACGTTGCGGGAGTTGCAGGCGAAGGCGAAGGCGCTGTCGGCCAGCATGAAGGTGACGCCGCCGTGGCCGATGCCGTGTCCGTTGCAGTGATCTTCGCGGATCTTGAGGGTCAGGGTGGCGCGGCCTTCGTCGGTGTCTGCGATTTCCATGCCGACCCAAGCGGAGGCGCGGTCGCCTTTCCACATGGCGGCGGCGCTTTTTTCGGCGCGCTCTTTTGGCGTGATTGGCATCGCGAACTCTCCCCTTGCGTCAGCCTGCCGCATCTCGCAAAGTGTTACAAGATTTTTCGGGAGGGGAAAATCATGCAACGCATTGGAAGCTTCGCAAAAGGCGTCTGGGTTGAGGCCGGGCCAGGAGCGCGACCCATTGCGGATGCGGCAACGGGCGAGGTGATTGCCGAGGCGGGCAATGACACGCTCGATGTGGCGGGCATGGTGTCCTATGCGCGAGAGGTCGGCGGGCCGGCGCTCAGGGCGATGGATTTCCACGACCGGGCGCGGATGCTGAAAGCTTTGGCGCTGCATCTGAATGCGAACAAGCAGAAGCTGTATGATCTGTCGTTTACGACCGGGGCCACGCAGGCGGACCATGGGTTCGACGTGGATGGTGGGATCGGAACGCTGTTTGTGTTCGCCTCCAAGGGGCGGCGGGAGATGCCGGAGGGGCATGTTCTGGTCGATGGTGCATGGGAGCCGCTGGGCAAAACCGGAGCCTTTGGTGGGCAGCATATTTATACGCCGCGGCTGGGCGTGGCGTTCCACATCAATGCGTTCAACTTCCCGGTCTGGGGGATGCTGGAAAAGATCGCGCCTGCCTTTCTGGCAGGAGTGCCGAGTATCGTGAAACCTGCGACCGCGACGGCCCATGTGACGGAGCTGTGTGTGCGGCTGATGCTGGAGGCGGGCGTGTTGCCGGACGGGGCATTGCAGTTGGTGACGGGTGGTGTTGGCGAGGGCTTGGGCGTGCTGGGGCCGCAGGATGCGGTGACGTTTACCGGGTCGGCCGCGACGGCTGGTGTGGTGCAAAGCGGGTTGCCGAGAGGCGTGCCGTTCACCGCGGAGCAGGATTCGCTGAATGCGAGTATTCTGGGGCCGGATGTGACGGTGGAGAGCCCGGAATTCGACATCGCGGTTAAGGAAATCGCCCGCGAGATGACGACGAAAGCCGGGCAGAAATGCACGGCGATCCGGCGGGTGATGGTGCCGCAGCCGCTCCTCCAGCCGCTCGTTGATCGGCTATCCTCGCAGTTGTCGAAGGTCGTGGTAGGCGATCCGAGGGAGGCCGAGACGCGGATGGGGCCGGTTGTTTCCTTAAGCCAGCGGCGGGATGTGTTTGACAAGGTTGCGGTGATCGCCGGAGAGGCGGAGCGGGTATTTGAGGGTGAGGTGAATGGCCCGGAAAAGGGCGCGTTTGTGGCGCCGCACCTGTTCGTTTGCAGTGATCCTGATGCAGCTGAAAAGGTTCATGAGACGGAGGCGTTCGGGCCGGTTTCGACCCTGATGCCCTATCGCGATCTGAGTCATGCCTGCGTGTTGGCGAACCGGGGGGAGGGGTCGTTGGTGGCCTCGCTGATTACCCATTCGGGCGATGTCGCGCGGGAGGTCGTGCAGGGCATCGGGGCGTGGCATGGGCGGGTTTACGTCAACAACCGGGACTCGGCGAAAGAGGCGACGGGGCATGGTGCGCCGATGCCGCATCTGACCCATGGCGGACCGGGGCGCGCGGGCGGCGGAGAGGAGTTGGGCGGTATCCGGGCGGTGAAGCATTACATGCAGCGGGTCGCTGTGCAGGGCTCGCCGGATATCTTGACCGCCGTGACGGGGCGCTATGTGCCGGGCGGGTCGAAGCGTTCCGCCGACGTGCATCCGTTTCAGGTGCGCTTTGGCGATCTGGAGGTTGGGCGGACTCTGGAGACTGATGCCCGCGAGATCACGCTGGAGGATATCGAGACCTTCGCGCATTTCACGGGCGATACGTTTTACGCGCACATGGATGAGGAAGCCGCCAAGCGGAACCCGTTCTTCCCGGGGCGGGTGGCGCATGGCTATCTGATCCTGAGCTTTGCGGCGGGGCTGTTTGTGGAGCCGAATGAAGGGCCGGTTCTGGCCAATACCGGGCTGGACAGCTTGCGGTTTCTCAAGCCCGTCAGCCCGGGCGACAGCATCCGGGTTCATCTGACGGCGATGGATAAGAAGTCGCGGAATGAGGACTACGGCGAGGTGCGTTGGCATGCGGATGTGCGCAATCAGGATGATGAGCCGGTTGCGGAATATGAGTTGCTGACGATGGTGGCGAAATGAACGTGATCCCCCTGCAGTCCGACGACCCGGTTCTTGCCCTCGCCAATGCCCTGTCAGAGGCGAGCCCGCTGAAATTGTGGTCTGTGATCGTGTCGTGCCTCGGCGATTGCGCGCAGGCGGGGCGGGGCGAGGTCTCTGGCCTGGTCTTGTCGACCCTGGTGGAACGGATCGGGTTGCAGCCGCAGGCAATGCGGGTGGCGTTGCACCGGTTGAAGCGCGATGGCTGGGTCGATAGCCGACGCGAGGGCCGTGTGGGATTTCATCGGCTGACCGACAGCGCGAAGGCGCAGACGCGGGCTGTGGCGGACAGGGTCTATGGGGCGCAGGTGGACCTTGCGCCGTGCCGCCTTGTGGGGTTCCCGCCGGACGCGCCGGACGCGCTGGCGCTCCTGCCAGAAGCCGTTTCGGCTGTGCCGATCTCTCGCAGTTTTGCTTTGGTCTGTGGGCTGGATGTGGATTTGCCGGAGGATTGGCTCGTCGCCGCGCCCGAGCGCGGCAATTGGCCCGGCTGGGTCCGTGAGGCTCTGGATGAAGCCGCGTGTGAGGCAGAATTTGCGGCACTGGCCAGCGCACTGCCCGCCGTGGCGGCAGTGCCAGACGATCCGCTTGACCGGTTCGCGTTGCGCGTGCTGGTTCTGCACGGCTGGCGCCGCTTGGTGTTGCGGTCGAACCCGGCGGCAGAAGCCGCTTTGGGGCTAGACCGCGCTGAGGTGATGTGCCGGACGCGGGTTGCGGAATTGCTGGACGCGCTCGGCCCGGCGCAACCCGATCAGGTTGCGTCTTGAGCGTCCGGGGGCAGAACCATCGGCGCCCGGGCGGCGTCATTGCCGATCTTGGCGACCTTCGCGGCAAGGCGGACGAATTCGCGACGCTCCGCCTCGGACAGGCCCGGAAGGATATCGTCTTGCAGGGCGCGCACTTCAGGGACGAGGCTCTCGAGCAGCGCGGCGCCTGTGTTGGTCAGGTCGAGGACCATGGCGCGGCGGTCTTTTTCGTTCCGGCGACGGGTGAGCAGGCCCTTGGCCTCCAACCGTTCCACCACGCCGCCGATGGTCGGGCGGTCATGGGCGATCAAACCGGCCAGCGTCGCCTGATCAATTCCGGGCGATTTCGACAGGACCGCAAGCGTCGCGAATTGCGGCGCGGTCAGATCATGGCCGAGCGATTTCATCCGGTCTGCAAAGACGCTGATCGAGATTTGTTGCAAACGCCGTATCAGATGGCCGGGCATCGTGTAGATTTCAGACATGGGGTGATTCTACCGCCCCTGGCTGTGTTGGCCAAGGCAGATGATAAGCGCGCTTCCTTTTTTGGGCGAAGGCGCAAAAGGATAGGGCAGAGCAATCGAATATGGTGACAGACGCTAATAGTTATGCATCATATCTATCTAATGGGGGCCGGATGTGACCGGCGCCAATACAGACGCGGGAAAACCCGCGCCACACCGAGTTTTTAGGGAGGAAGATACATGAAAACCAAAACCCTTATGACGGCGCTTGGCACCGTTGCGGTGGGGGCGATGGCCGCCACTGGTGCCTTTGCGCAGGCAGAGGTCACGCTGAAGCTGCACCAGTTTCTGCCCGCACAGGCCAACGTTCCGGCGCTGGTTCTGGATGTCTGGGCCGATCAGGTCGAGGAGGCCTCGGGCGGGCGCATCGAGATCGAGCGCTATCCGTCCATGCAGCTGGGCGGTGCCCCGCCAGAGCTGATGGACCAGGCGATTGACGGCGTGGCCGATATTGTCTGGACCGTGGTGGGCTATACGCCGGGCCGTTTCCCATCGACGGAAGTGTTCGAGCTGCCGTTCATGGTGGCCGATGCGCGCGCCGCGTCGTGTGCCTATTGGACGATGTATGAAGAGGGCATGCAGGAAGAGTTCTCGGACGTTCACCTGCTGGGCACCTGGGTCCATGGCCCCGGCATGTTCCACACGGCTGATCCGGTCGAGACGCCAGAGGATTTGCAGGGTATGCAGATCCGCGGTGGCTCTCGCCTTGTGAACCAGTTGCTGGAATTGACCGGTGCAACGCCTGTCGGCATGCCTGTGCCTGCGGTGCCGGAAGGTCTGTCGCGTGGCACAATCGACGGCACCACGATCCCGTGGGAAGTTACCGCAGCGCTGCGCGTGCCTGAACTCGTCGAGAACCATACCGGGTTTGAGGGCAACGGGCTTTACACGCTGACCTTCGTGCTGGCGATGAACAACGATGCCTACAACAACATGCCGGAAGATCTTCAGCAGATCCTGGATGAGAATTCGGGGCTTGAGTTCTCCATCTTCGCGGGTGGCACGCAGGCCGATGCCGATGGACCGGCGCGTGAGCTGGCCGTGGAAGCGGGCAACAACATCATCATGATTGATGAGGCGACCGCCCAAGAGGTGTGGATGCCGGTTGTGCAGCCGATCTACCAGAGCTGGATCGACGATGTGGCCGGCAGCGGGTTGGACGGCCAGGCGCTGATCGATCGCGCGCAAGAGCTGATGGCAGGCGACTGCGCTCAATAAGCCAAGTGAGGGGGTCGCGGCACACGCGGCCCCTTTCTTCTTTCGGGGACATTCATGCATCGCGCGCTCCTGTTTTTGTCGCGCCTGATGGCGATCCTGGGTGGGATCATGCTGTCGGTGCTTATTCTTCTGACGGTCTTCAACATCGTGATGCGGCTGCTGGATCGGCTGTTTCACTGGATGGTTGAGGACGGCGTCCTTGCTGGCCTGGGCCAATGGATGATCGACGCGGGCGTGGGGCCGATCCTTGGCACGTTTGAGCTGATCGAGGCGGGCGTGGCGTTTGTGATCTTCGCATTTCTGCCGATCTGTCAGATCACTGGAGGCCATGCGACGGTGGATATTTTCACCTCGGCCATGTCCGAGCGCACCAATCGCTGGTTGCGCGGTGTGACGGAGGTGCTGTTCGGCGCGGTGATGGTGCTGATTGCGGTGCAGTTGTTCGGCGGGCTGATGACGAAGTTCAACTCTGGCCAGACCACCTTGGAGCTGCAATTGCCAGTCTGGTATTCCTACGCGATTGGCTTTGTCGGCGCAGCCTTGGCGGCTGTGGTGGCCGTCTATCTGGGCGTGGTTCGGTTCATCGAGATGGTGTCGGGCCGCACGGTCCTGCCCCCTGATTTGGGGGCGGAGCATTGAGCGACCAGCTGATCGGCATTCTGTCGTTTCCCTTCCTTCTGACGCTGATCTTCCTGCGGGTGCCGATTGGCCTGTCGATGTTTTTCACCGGGCTTGTTGGCCTGATCATGGTGACGGGCGATACGCAGGTGCCGTTCGGCCGGTTGAAGTCAGAGACCTTTACGACCTTTTCCAGCTATTCGCTGACGATCATCCCGATGTTCCTGTTGATGGGGCATTTCGCGACGTTGGGCGGCATGTCTCAGGCGCTGTTCAAGGCGGCGGAGGGGTTTCTGGGCCACCGCAAAGGCGGCGTGGCGATGGCGGCCGTAGGGGCGTGCGCGGGGTTCGGGGCGATCTGCGGCTCGTCTTTGGCGACGGCGGCCACGATGGGGCGTGTCGCGCTGCCGGAGTTGCGGCGGTACGGCTATGACGGTGGGTTTTCGACGGCGGCGCTGGCGGCGGGGGGCACGCTTGGCATCCTGATCCCGCCGTCCATCGTGCTGGTGATCTACGCGATCCTGACCGAGCAGAATATCGCCAAGCTGTTCCTTGCGGCCTTCATTCCGGGGATCATTGCGGCCCTTGGCTACATCATCGCGATCCGTGTCTATGTGGCCTTGAACCCCGAAAGCGCGGGCGTTGGGCCGCGCATGCCGTATTCGGAACGTTTTGCCGCTTTGGCGAAGATCTGGCCTGTTTTGCTGGTGTTCGGCGCTGTTGTGGGCGGCATCTACGCAGGTTGGTTCACACCGACAGAGGGCGCGGCGGTGGGCGCGCTTGGGACAGGGCTGATTGCCTATTTCAACGGCGGGCTGAACCGGGCGTCGCTGGTCGACAGCTTCATGGTGACTGCACGGTCCACGGCGATGATCTTTTTCATCATCCTTGGCGCGGCCTTCTACAACGGGTTCCTCGCGCTGACCCAAGTGCCGCAGGGCATCGCGGAATGGGTGACGACATCCGGGTTCAGCCCCTACACGATCCTGATCCTGATCCTGATTTTCTACCTGATCCTTGGGTGTTTCATGGACTCTCTCTCCATGATCCTGCTGACAATCCCGATCTTCTGGCCGGTGATGCAGGGCCTCGATTTCGGCTTTGTCTCGATGGCCGAGCTGCACGCCGCGCGGGGGATGGAGGCGTTGCTGTCGGTGCCGGACATGACGCGGGACAGCATCGATGCGTTGCTTACGACCTACCGTGAGGGGGCGCAATTGAGCCTTGCGCAGACGGTGCAGTTCGACACGATCATGGCCCATTTCGAGGCGGATATCGTGCCGCTGGACGAGGCGCTGCGGGCGCTGGCCATGGGGGAGGAACTGACCCGAGACCAGACGCGCGCGTTGGAATTGCGGCGGGTGAACCAAGGCGCGCTGAACCGGATCAACTCCGAACAGGTGGCGATCTGGTTCGGGATCCTCGTGCTGATCGTGGTTGAGGTGGGCCTGATCACACCGCCGGTGGGCATGAACCTGTTCATCATCAACGCGATGGAGAAGACGACGAAGATGACCGCGACATACCGCGCGGTTCTCTACTTCATCGCGTCGGATCTGCTGCGCGTGGTGCTGTTGGTGGCGTTCCCGGTGATCACGCTGGTCTTCATCACGTGGTAGATGATTATGTGATATAACTATCCGGGAATCGGATGCTGACGGGCGCTCAAGTAGCCGAAGGCGGTAGCGCAAAGAAAGAACGGGAGGCCGGATGCAACTCGACGGACAAGTCGCCATCGTCACGGGTGGCGCGAGTGGGCTGGGGGAGGCCACGGCCCGCTACCTGGCGGACAAGGGCGCAGATGTTGCCGTTCTGGATATGGACGGCGACCGCGCGCGGGAGGTGGCGGCCGAGATCGGCGGCTATTCCCAGCAATGCGATGTGACAGACGCGGAGCATGCCGCGACCGCCGTGACCTCGACCATGGCGCGGTTTGGGCAGGCGGCGCGTATCTGCGTGAACTGCGCGGGCATCGGCCATGCGGCGCGGATCGTGGGGCGGGAGGGGAAGACCTCGCTCGACCTGTTCCGGCGCGTGATCGAGGTGAACCTGATCGGCACGTACAACGTCATGACCTACGCGGTGCAGGCGATGATGGACCTGCCGCCGCTGGATACCGGCGAGCGGGGCGTCGTGATCAACACGGCAAGTGCGGCGTATCAGGACGGGCAGGTGGGGCAATCGGCCTATGCAGCGTCGAAAGGGGCGATTGCGAGCATGTGCCTGCCGCTGGCCCGCGAACTGGCCAAGCCCGGCATTCGTGTGAACGCGATTGCGCCGGGGCTGTTCAACACGCCGATGATGGAGAGCCTGCCGGAGGAAACGGTGCAGGCGATTGTGGCCAATGTGCCTTTTCCGCACCGCCTCGGCGCGCCATCGGAATTCGGCCAGCTGGTCGCCGATATCGTGCAGAACCCTTACCTGAACGGCGAAGTCATCCGCCTGGACGGCGCAACAAGACTGCCTCCGCGGTGAGTTTGCTTGTCGACATAGATGGCCCTATCGCCACGCTGACGCTGAACCGGCCCGAAAAGCGCAACGCGATGAACGACGCGCTGATTGCGGAACTGGCGGGGTTTTGTGCCGCGCCGCCCGAGGGTGTGCGGGTTGGCATTCTGACTGGTGAGGGGGACCATTTCTGCGCGGGCCTTGATCTGGCCGAGCAGGTCGAGCGTTCAACGGATGAGGCGATGGCGCATTCGCGGATGTGGCATGCGCATCTTGATAAGGTCCAGTTTGGCGGTCTGCCGATGGTTTCGGCCATGCGGGGTGCGGTGATCGGGGGCGGGCTGGAAGTGGCCTCGGCCTGTCATGTGCGTGTGGCCGCGCCGGACGTGCAGTTTCAACTGCCCGAAGGGAAGCGCGGCTTCTTTGTGGGCGGTGGTGCGACGGTGCGTGTAGGGCGGATCATTGGGCCGGATCGGCTGACCGAGATGATGCTGACCGGTCGGAGCTATGGCGCCGACGAGGGCGCGTTGTTGGGCCTGTGCCATTACGTGGCCGACGACCCGATGGAGACTGCGCGGGAACTGGCAGAACAGATCGCCGCGAATGCGCGGTTGTCGAATTATTTCGCGATCCACGGGGTCGCGCGGATCAATGCGATGGCGCCGGAGGAGGGGTTCTTTACCGAGGCATTGTGCACCGCACTCGCCCAGACCTCACCTGACGCGGAAGAAGGCTTCCGCGCCTTCCTTGAGAAGCGGGCGCCGAAATTCGAATGAGTAGTGACGCCGACCTCCGCCGCCTTGTCGGCTATAACATCCAGCGCGCGTCGAGTGCTGTGATGGGGGCGGTGAATAGGGTTTTGAAGCCGTTCGGCCTGCGCCGTGCCTCCTATTCGGTGCTGTCGGTCGTGGTGGAAACGCCGGGTTTGCGGCAGGCGGATGTGTCGGATGTGCTTGCGATCGAGCGGCCCAATCTGGTGCAGATCATTGATGCTTTGGAGCAGGCCGGTTGGATCAGTCGCCGGCAGGCCGAGGGGGATCGCCGCGCTTATGAGCTGCACCCGACATTGGCTGGGCGCGCACACTATACCGAGGCGCGGGGCGCGTTGATGGCGTTTGACGCCAAGCTGACATCGGCCCTGGATCAGCCCGCGATCTGGGCGTTGATTGACGGTTTGAATGCGGTGGAGGAAGCGGGGCCGGAGGCAGAAGAGGGGGAGGCGCGCCGTGGCGTTCAAGCCCCATGATGTGATCCGGGAAGATCGGCCGGATGCCACGATCTTGCTGCGCGCGCGGGACCCGCTGGGTGAGGTGGCTGCGCGCACGACCGATTGGTTGGATCATTGGGCCGATGTGACGCCGGAGGCTATGTTCCTGGCGGAACGATCAGGCGATGGCTGGCGCGAGGTGAGCTATGGGGTGGCTCGCGATCAGGCCCGCGCGATTGCAGCGGGTTTGCTGGGCCTTGGCCTTGGTGCGGAACGCCCCCTGATGATCCTGACGGGCAATTCGGTGGCCCATGGCCTGCTGGTCTTGGCCGCGCAATATGCGGGCGTGCCGTTTTGCCCGGTGGCCGAGCAATATGCGGCAATCCCGGCGGCGCGCGCGCGGCTTGATGAGATCGCGGCGCTTATCCGGCCTGCGGCGGTCTTCGTCGAGGATGGCTTTGCACTGGCCGAGGTGTTGGAGCGCGACGTGTTTGCGGATGCGCGGCCGATCATGGCGCATGGGCCCGGGCTGACATTGGATGATCTGGCAAGGGCTGGTGGCGCGTTGGATGTTACCGTGACGCCGGACTCTGTCGCCAAGATCCTGATGACGTCGGGCAGCACGTCCGCCCCGAAAGGGGTGCTGACCACGCACAGGATGCTGACCACCAATCAGGCGCAGATTGCAGCCTGCTTGCCGTTTCTACGCGACCGTCCGCCCGTGCTTGTGGATTGGCTGCCGTGGAACCACGTCTTTGGAGGGTCGCACAATTTCAACCTTGTGCTGGCCAATGGCGGCAGCCTTTATATCGATGGTGGCAAGCCGATCCCGGCGCTGATCGGCAAAACGATCGAGAACAACCGGATCAAGCAGGGCACGATCAGTTTCAACGTGCCGGTGGGCTTTGCCGCGTTGCGCGACGCGATGCGCGACGATCCGGGCTTTGCGCGGGCGTTCTTCGAAGATCTCGACATGCTGTTTTATGCGGGCGCGTCGCTGCCGCAGGATGTCTGGGCCGATCTGTGGGCGATGGCGGAAGAGGCCGGGACGCAGCCCTTCTTCACTTCGAGTTGGGGTTTGACGGAGACGGCCCCTGCAGCGCTTTTGCAGCATGAGCCGACGGAGCGGTCGGGCGTGGTCGGCGTGCCGCTGCCCGGGGTCGATGTGAAACTGGTGCCGGTCGAGGACCGGCTGGAGGTGCGGGTAAAAGGCCCGTCGATCTTCACCAGCTATCTAAGTGCGCCGGAGAAGACGGCGGAGGCTTTTGACGACGAAGGCTTTTTCATCACGGGCGACGCGATGCGGTTTGTCGATCCGTCTGACCCGAACCAGGGCCTCGCCTTTGATGGGCGCATCTCGGAAGACTTCAAACTCAGCACCGGCATCTGGGTGCGGGCAGCGACGCTTAGGTTGGAGGTTTTGGTGGCACTCAAAGGGCTGGCCCAGGACGTGATCGTGACCGGGGAGGGGCGTGATCAGTTGGGGCTGTTGATTGTGCCGACGCAAGCCCTGCGGGATCAGGCGGAAGAAGATGGCGGGGCGCTGCTGGCCGACGCGCTGCCGATCCGGGCCAGGCTTTCGGGCTTCACCGGTGGTTCGGCCCAAACGATTGCGCGCGCGCTTATCCTGTCTGTGCCGCCGTCCATCGCGGACGGAGAGATTACGGCCAAGGGCAATCTGAACTTCGCAAGGATCAAGGCCCTGCGGGCGGCGTTAATCGCGCGGCTTTATGACGACGCGGACCCGGCCACCATCACGATTGGAGCTGGATGATGGCTTACATTCCCTATGGTGCCTATTGGTCGACGCCGTTTGCCAGATGGCAGGGCAGCCTTGCGCACCTGAACTCGGTTGAATTTGCGGCCCATCTCGCCAGGACGCAGATCGCGCGGATGGATCTGCCCCCCGGCAGCTTCGATTTTGCCGCTTTCGGGCAGACCGTGATCCAGAAGGGCAGCTTTTACGGTGGGCCGTGGTTCACCGCGATGCTGGGGGCAGACGGTTTGGCCGCGCCGATGGTGAGCCAAGCCTGCGCCACGGGCGCGCGGTTGTTGGCGACTGCCGTGGGCGAGACGTTGCAGGGGGCCGAACAGGCGCTGATCGTATCCGGTGACCGAACATCGAACGGCCCGCACGTCTACTTTCCGGCACCCCATGGACCGGGAGGGACCGGGGCGTCGGAAGATATCGTCATGGACAATTTCGGCCATGACCCCTGGGCCTGCAACGCGATGATCGAGACGGGTGAAAACGTGGCCCGGCGCGAGGGGATCACCACCGAAGAACAGCATGAGCTGGCCTTGCATCGCCGCGCCCAATACGACGCTGCTTTGGCCGATGATTGCGCCTTTCAGCGGCGGTATATGCCGGTGCTTGACGTGCCGGATGCGCGCTTTCGCAAGACCGTTGCGCGGCTGGAAAGTGATGAAGGCGTGGAGCCCGCAAACGCCGATAAGATCGCCGGGCTGCGGCCCGTGGTGCCGGGGGGCACGATCACGTTTGCCAGCCAGACGCATCCGGCGGACGGCAATGCGGGCATGGTTGTTGTGGCCGATAAAGCCCGCGCGCGGGACATCGGTGGCGTGGATCATCCGCTGGTCGAGGTGATTGCGATTGCCCAGGCGCGCGAAGAGAAGGGGTTCATGCCTGCGGCGCCGATCAAGGCGAGTATTGCCGCGTTGGACCGGGCGCGGCTTTTGATCAATCAGGTCGATGTGATCAAGTCGCACAATCCATTCGCCGTAAACGACATCGCCTTCGCGCGCGCCTTTGGCATCGACTGGCGCTCAATGAACAACTTTGGCAGCTCGCTGATCTGGGGGCATCCGCAGGGGCCAACAGGGCTGCGTGCGATGATTGAACTTATAGAAGAACTTACCATGCGCGGCGGGGGGACAGGCCTGTTTCAAGGCTGTGCTGCTGGGGACTCGGCCATGGCCGTGATCCTGAAGGTGCATTGAGGAGGACCAGAGATGACAAATGCAGCACGCTTTTTCGTGGACCGTCATCTGGACGAGGGGCGGGGCGACAAGACCGCCTTCATCGAGGCTGACGGACGCCAGCGGACACTGACTTACCAAGAGCTGCACGACCATTGCGCGCGCTTTGCCGGAGCACTCTACCGGCATGGCGTGCGGCGGGAAGAACGCATCGCGATGATCGTGCGGGACCAGATCGAGTTTCCCGTGGTCTTTTGGGGCGCGATGAAGGCCGGGGCCATCCCCGTGCCGCTGAACACGCTGCTGAGTGCTGATGTCTATGAGACGATCCTGTCGGATAGCCGGGCCTCGATCCTCGTCGTGTCCGAGGAAATGTGGGATGTTGTGGAGCCTGCGACGCGCGACAACCGGTATCTGCGCGCCATCCTCGTGATCGGTGATGCGCCGGAAATGACCGAAAGCTATCGCGATTTCATCGACGGGGCAGAGCCGGTTGAAACGGTCGAAGCCCATGAGGATGAGCTGGCCTTCTGGCTTTATTCCAGCGGGTCCACGGGCCAGCCCAAGGGCGTGCGCCATGTGCATGGCTCGTTGAAGGCGACATGCGACACGTTTGGTGATCAGGTTCTGGGCATCCGTGAAGACGATAGGGTCTATTCGGTGGCAAAGCTGTTCTTTGCCTATGGGTTGGGGAATGGCATGTCCTTCCCGATGTCGGCCGGGGCCACAACCATTCTGTTCGGTGGGCGGCCAACGCCGGATGCGGTTTATGGCATCATGGCGGACTTCAAGCCGACGATCCTGTGTGCGGTGCCGACGCTGTTTGCGGCGATGGTGCAGGCCGCGCCCGCTGCGCCGGCCCATGCATTGCGGCTGTGCACCTCAGCCGGAGAGGCCTTGCCACGCGAGGTCGGCGAAGGCTGGCAGCGGTTGACGGGAACGGAAATCGTAGATGGCGTCGGATCGACCGAGATGTTGCACATCTTCCTGTCCAACCGCCCCGGTGATTGCGTGTATGGCACCAGCGGCACAGCCGTGCCGGGATATGAGGTGCGGCTGGTCGATGAGCATGACGAGGATGTCGCCGATGGGGATGTCGGCGAGTTGCTCGTCCGTGGCCCATCGAGCGCGGAGGGGTATTGGAACCGGCGCAGCAAGTCGCAGGAGACTTTTGAAGGCGCCTGGACGCGTACCGGGGACAAGTACGAATTCCACAATGGGCGGTATGTCTACTGCGGGCGCACGGATGACATGTTCAAGGTCTCTGGCATTTGGGTCAGCCCGTTCGAGGTGGAAAGCGCGCTGATTGACCATCCTGCGGTGTTGGAGGCTGCGGTTGTGGCCCGCGCGGATGAGGCGGGGCTGGATAAGCCTGCGGCTTATGTGGTGCTGAAGGATGGCGCGGAGGCGCCGGAGGCGGAGGCGCTGAAGGACTTCGTGAAGGACAAGATCGGCATGTGGAAATACCCGCGCTGGGTCGAATATGTGGACGATCTGCCGAAGACGGCGACCGGCAAGATCCAACGCTTCAAGCTGCGCGGCTGATGTGGGGCGACGGCTTCGTTTCGGTCGGTGGCAAGCGGCTGGAATATCGCTGTTGGGGGCCTGAGCCAAGCGACGGACGGGCCATTGTGCTGATGCATGAGGGGCTGGGATGCGTCGCGTTATGGCGCGATTTTCCCCAGCGGTTGCAGGAGGCCACGGGACTGCCGGTGATGGCCTATTCGCGTGCGGGTCACGGCCAGTCGGACGCCGCAGATCTGCCGCGTGATCTGGATTGGATGACGCATGAGGCTGTCGCGATCGTCCCGAAGGTCCTTGCCCCGTTTGGGATCACGCGCCCGATTTACCTCGGCCATTCTGATGGCGCGTCGATTGCGGCGATTTGTGCAAGCGTTCATGCGCACACGGAAGCCGCCATCCTGGTCGCCCCGCATTTCTTCACCGAGGAGGAAGGCATTGCGGAGATCGCAAGGGTCAACGCCCAGTTTGACGACAGCGATATGGCCGCGCGCATGGCAAAATATCACAGTGACCCGGTGGCCATGTTCCGGGGGTGGGCCGATGTCTGGCTGCATCCGCAGTTTCGCGCGTGGCAGATCGAATCCGTGCTCCCGCAGGTCGGCTGCCCCCTGTTGGCCATGCAGGGGCGGCAGGACCAGTACGGGACGCTCGCGCAGATGGAGGCCGTTCGCCGACAGGTGGCCCATGCGCAGGTGGAGGTGTTGGAGGATTGCCAGCATGTCCCGCATCTTGAGCAGCCGGCGGCGACATTGGCTCTTGTTCTCCAATTTATGCATCATAATGCATTTATGTAAGTTATTGGGCCAGTTTTCGGCATCTTAATGCTTGAAGGCTGGCAAAGTGGCGCTATCCTGCATCTGTGCAACAGGAGATTCCCATGTCCAAGGTCATCGATTTTCAGACCGACCCCTCCAAATACCGCCACTGGCGGGTGGATTATGACGGCTCGGTTGCGACCCTGACGATGGATGTGGACGAGACCGGCGGCCTGTTCGAGGGCTATGAGCTGAAGCTGAATTCCTACGATCTGGGCGTTGATATCGAGCTGAATGACATCGTGCAGCGGATGCGGTTCGAGCATCCGGAGGTGAAGGTCGTGGTGATGCAGTCGGGCAAGGACAAGGTGTTCTGCGCAGGGGCGAATATCCGCATGCTTGGTGGCGCGGCCCATTCGCACAAGGTGAATTTCTGCAAGTTCACGAACGAGACGCGCAACAGCTACGAAGCCGCGGAGGCGGAATCCGGGCAGAAGTACATCGCGGCCATCAAAGGCGCGTGCGCGGGCGGCGGGTATGAACTGGCGCTGGCGTGCAACCACCTGATGCTGGTGGACGATGCGACGTCTTCCGTCTCGCTGCCGGAGGTGCCGCTGCTTGCCGTGTTGCCCGGCACCGGCGGCCTGACCCGGGTGACTGACAAGCGCAAGGTGCGGCGCGATTTGGCGGACGTTTTCTGTGCGACGGAAGAGGGCGTTAAGGGCAAGCGGGCCGTTGACTGGCGGCTGGTGGATGAGGCCGTGCCGAACAGTCGGTTTGATGAGGTTGTGGCTGAACGTGCTGCGGAGTTTGCGGCGGCGAGCGACAAGGCGGACGCCACTGGAATTGAGCTTGGCCCGCTTGCGAAGACCGTGGCCGACGATGGCTCGCTTTCTTACACGCTGGTCGAAGTGCAAGTGGATCGCGCGGCCCGCACCGCCACGATCACATTGAGCGGGCCGGAGGGTGAGGCCCCGGCCGACATGGATGCGGTGCAGGCGCAGGGCGATCAGGGATACATGCTGCGCCTCGCACGTGAGTTCGAGGATGCGATCCTGCACTTGCGCTTGAATGAGATGGAATGTGGGTTGTGGACCTTGCGAACGCAGGGCGACCCGGAAGCGGTTGCAGCCCATGAGGCGCTTTTGCGGGATAATGCGGATCACTGGCTGGCCAATGAAATCCGGCACTATTGGAAGCGGGTCCTGAAGCGCCTTGATGTGACGTCGCGCAGTCTGGTGACGCTGGTCGAACACGGCTCCTGCTTTGCGGGTGTGCTGGCCGAGCTGATCTGGGCCGCGGACCGCAGCTACATGATGGAAGACGAGTTTGAGGGCGACAATCGCCCGATGGCCACGATCACACTGACGCCTGACAATTTCGGCACCTATCCGATGGGCAATGACCTGACGCGCCTGCAAACGCGGTTCTTGGCGACACCGGATGCGGTCGAGGCCATGCGGGATGAAATCGGCAACCCGCTGGAGGCCGAAGAGGCCGAAGAGCATGGCCTTGTGACGATGATCATGGACGATATCGACTGGGAGGACGAGATCAGGATCATCCTGGAAGAACGTGCGAGCTTCTCGCCCGACGCAATGACGGGGATGGAGGCGAACCTGCGGTTTGCGGGACCCGAGACGATGGAGACACGCATCTTCGGGCGCCTGACCGCGTGGCAAAACTGGATTTTCAACCGACCTAACGCGGTTGGCGAAAACGGCGCACTACAGCGCTACGGCTCGGGCATCCGGGGCGACTACAACATGGAACGGGTGTAACCGAGGCCTCTTAGAGGCTCGGCCTGTTCAAATCTTCTAGAAGATTTGGGAGCAAGACATGACCGCACAAGACATTTCCTATGATACGAAGATCCCCAACAATGTGGGCCTGTCCAGTGACCGCAAGGTCCTGAAGGCGCTGGAGAAATGGCACCCGGGATATCTGGATTGGTGGAACCGCCTGATCCCGCAGAATTTCCAGGAAAGCATGGTCTATCTGCGGACAGCTGTGTCGGTCGACCCCAAGGGGTGGGCGAAATTCGACTACGTGAAAATGCCGGAATATCGCTGGGGTGTTCTGCTGGCCCCCGCTGTCGAAGGCCGCACGATCCCGATGGGGGAACATGCCGGTCAGCCGGCCTGGCAGGAAGTGCCGGGCGAATACCGGAATATGCTCAAGCGTCTGATCGTGATCCAGGGTGACACGGAGCCGGGCTCGGTCGAACAGCAGCGTTTCCTCGGCCTGACAGCGCCATCGCTTTACGACATGCGCAACCTTTTCCAGGTAAATGTGGAAGAGGGTCGGCATCTTTGGGCGATGGTCTACCTGCTGCAAAAGTATTTCGGGAAGGATGGCCGGGAGGAGGCGGATGATCTGCTGCGCCGGTCGTCTGGCTCGGATGAGGCGCCCAGGATGCTCGGTGCGTTCAACGAGGAGACGCCGGATTGGCTGTCGTTCTTCATGTTCACCTATTTCACGGACCGTGACGGCAAGATGCAGCTTGAGTCGTTGGCGCAGTCGGGGTTTGACCCGCTCAGCCGCACCTGCCGCTTCATGCTGACCGAGGAAGCGCACCACATGTTTGTGGGTGAGACGGGCGTCAGTCGCATCGTGCAGCGCACCTGTGAGGCGATGAAAGAGGCCGGAATCACCGACCCCTATGAAATCGGCAGGGTGCGTGATCTGGGTGTGATCGACCTGCCGACGATCCAGAAGAAGCTGAACCTGCACTATTCCCTGTCGCTCGATCTGTTCGGGCAAGAGGTTTCGACCAACGCGGCCAATGCATTCAACGCGGGCATCAAGGGTCGCTATATGGAGCAGCGGATCGATGATGATCACAAGCTGACCGACGCGACCTACGTGGTGAAGGTGCTGGAGGACGGCAAGATTTTCGATAAGGAAGTGCCCGCGTTGACGGCGATCAACATGCGCCTGCGGGATGACTACATCCGCGACGCCTCGGGTGGTTTGCGGCGCTGGAACAAGACGATCCAGAAGACCGGCGTTGAGTTTGAGCTGAAGCTGCCGGATCAGGCGTTCCACCGCCAGATCGGCGTGTTCTCCGCCATCAAGGCAAACCCCGAGGGCGCGTTGATCTCCAACGAGGAATGGGCCGCCAACGTCGACAAATGGCTGCCCACGAAAGAGGACGGCGCCTATATCCAGTCGCTGATGGTACCGTGCTACCAGCCCGGTGAATTTGCTGGCTGGATTGCGCCGCCCAAACAGGGAATCGACAACAAGCCTGGCGATTTCGAATACGTCAAATTGCATATGGCCTGAGGGCCTACGGGACGCGCCTCCGGGCGCGTCCGACAAAAGGAAAAGCGCGATGAATATCCACTTTCTCTACGGTACCGAAACCAGCACGGCCGAGATCCTGTGCGAGGATATCGAGGCCGATCTGGGCGACGGGTTCGACTGCACCATCACGTCGCTGGGTGACATTGATCCTGCCGATCTGGACGGGGAGACGTTCTACTTCGTCGTCACCTCGACCTACGGCAACGGCGACCTGCCCATGGCGGCACAGCCGTTTTACGACAAGCTGGAGGCGGAGAAGCCTGATCTGTCCCACGTCAAATTCGCGATTTTCGGATTGGGTGACATGGTCTTTTCCGAAACCTTTGCGTTCGGCTCAAAGATCATGATGGAGAAGCTGGTGGACTGCGGGGCCAAGATGGTGGGCGAACGCGGCATCCATGACGCCTCCTCCCCCGATCTGCCGGAAGACATCGCTGTGCCATGGGCGCAGGAGATCATGGGGCTCGCCAAGGCTGAGGCCGCTTAAATGCAACCCCGCCCCGAGACGGCCCTCGTGCATGACATCCGTGTTACTTGGGGTGATTGTGACCCGGCGCGCATCGCCTACACTGCGCGGCTACCGTGGTTCGCGCTGGATGCGATCAACGCCTGGTGGGCGACGCATTATGCCGATGCGGGTTGGTTCGAGATGGAACTCGACAAAAATGTCGGCACGCCTTTCGTGCGGATGGAGATGGATTTCAAAAGCCCCGTTACCCCGCGCCATATCCTGCACTGCCACACCTGGCCGTCAGCCCTTGGCACCAAGTCGATCACCTTTCGCGTCGACGGCGTTCAGGATGGAACCACTTGTTTCGAGGGCACATTCACCTGCGTCTTCATCATTGCCGATCAGTTCAAGTCGCGCCCCGCGCCCGACGATATCCGCACCCTTGTTGAGGCTCATATTCCGACATGACAGACCAATCCGGCCATCCGCCCGTTGCCAGCGATAGCGCTGTAACCGCCCTGCAAGCGCAGGTCGGGGATCGCGTGCGCGCGGCGCGTGCGGCCAAAGGCATGTCTCGCCGTGTGTTGTCGGAAGCCTCGGGCGTCTCGCCCCGCTACCTGGCGCAGCTTGAAAGCGGGGAAGGCAATATCTCCATCGGTTTGTTGCTGCGCGTGGCCTCCGCGCTTGATTTGCCCATCGAGGCTCTCGTGGCGCGGCAGACGCTGAGCCCGGATTGCGCGCGGATCGCGGCCGCCTTTGCCCGCGCGGATACGGACACGCAGGCGCGTGTGCAGGCGCTGCTGCACCAGGCGGATGCCGAAAAGGCCAACCGCATCTGCCTGATCGGCCTGCGCGGGGCCGGCAAGTCGACCCTTGGCGCCGCTCTGGCACAGGCACGTGGCGTGCCTTTCATCGAACTCAACAAGCAGATTGAGGCCGCAGGTGGCATGCCCGTGGCTGAGATCATGGCGCTTTATGGCGCGGACGGTTATCGCCAGCTTGAGGCCGACGCCCTTGATGCCATCGTGGCCGAGCAGGACCGTGCCATCGTTGCGGTGGGCGGCGGAATCGTAGATGAGGCGCGGACGTTTACCGCCCTTCTGTCGCGGTTTCACACGATCTGGGTCAAAGCCACGCCGGAGGAGCATATGGCACGAGTCCGGGCCCAAGGTGACACGCGCCCCATGGACGGCAACCCACAGGCCATGGCGCAGCTGCGCCTGATCCTGACCGGGCGCGAGGCGGAATATGGTCGTGCCGATGCCGTGCTCGACACCTCCGGCGCGTCGTTGGACTCGTCTGTGACCGATCTGCTTGCCCTTGTTGACCAACACGCATTCCTGCCCCTGGAGCCATGATGAGCCTTTCTATGCGCGCCGACGGCCTGACCGGCTTCGTCACTCTCGATAATCCGCCCGTCAACGCGATCGACAAGGCGATGCGCGACGGGCTGATGGAAGCCGTGACCTGGGCCGAGCGCGAGAATTTCGACCGGGTGATCGTGACTGGCGCGGGCCGCGCCTTCGCCGCAGGTGCCGACGCAAAGGAATTCGACGGTGCGGCGTTGGAGCCGTATCTGCCGGATGTCTGCGATGCCATCGAACGCAGCTTTGTGCCTTGGATCGCCGCGATCAACGGCGTCGCCCTGGGCGGAGGTGCCGAAATCGCGCTGGCGTGCCGGATGCGCATCGCCGGGCCAAGGGCGCAGATCGGCCTGCCGGAAGTCACTCTTGGGGTAATCCCCGGCGCAGGCGGTACCCAGCGCGCCATGCGGCTGTGCGGTTTGGATAAAGCACTCGACATGATCGCGTTCGGGCGGCCCTTGCGCGCCGTCGATGCGCTCAAGGCTGGGCTTATCCATGCGGTCGAAGATGATCCGGTCGAGGCCGCCGACATGATCAACACCGAGGAACTGCAGTGCGTGGTGCCCACGTGGGAGTTGCCCGCGCCTGCCCATGACGATGCGGCGTTTGCAGCGATCCGCGAAAGGCTCGCCCAACGCTCCCCTGGTCAAATTGCGCCGCTGCGCGCGGTTGAGGTGATCGAACAGGGGCTTTCGCTGCCCTTTGCCGAGGCGATGAAGCAGGAACGCGCCGCGTTCATGGACCTCAAGCAAGGGGACCAATCCCGCGCACTTCGCCATATGTTTTTCGCTGAGCGGGCCGCGAAGCCGCCGAAGAATTTGCCCGCCGCGCCAGAGCTGACGGAAATCGCTGTGGTTGGCGGCGGAACGATGGGGGCGGGCATCGCCTATGCATGCCTGTCGATCGGGCTTCCGGTGACGTTGTTGGAAACGGATCAGGACGGCGTTGACCGGGCCGAGGCGAATATCGGCAAGTTGATCCAGTCCGGCATGGACCGCGGGCGCCTGTCTGCGGATGGCGCGCAAGCGCTGCGCGACCGGCTCACCGCAACGACTGACTATGGCAAGGCCGCCAATGCGCCGCTCGCCATCGAGGCCGCGTTTGAGGATATGGAGGTCAAGAAGGCCATCTTCGCCCAACTCGACGCGGCCCTGTCACCTGGGGCGGTTTTGGCCACCAACACGTCTTACCTTGATGTAGACGAGATTGCGGCCTCCACACGGGATCCGTCCCGTGTTCTTGGCCTCCACTTCTTCGCGCCTGCCCATATCATGCGCCTGCTGGAGATTGTGAAGGGCGCGCAGACATCGGACCATGCGCTGGCGACTGGCTATGCGCTCGGCAAATTGCTCAAGAAGGTGCCGGTTTTGGCGGGTGTCTGTGACGGGTTCATCGGCAACCGCATCTATTCGCGCTATCGCGAGGCGGCGGATACCGTCTTCATGGATGGCTCGACTCCATGGGAAGTCGATGAGGCGATGGAGAATTTCGGCTATGCCATGGGCCCCTATGAGGTCGCCGACCTCTCCGGCCTCGACATCGGCTATGCCGCGCGGCGCAGACAAGATGCGACCCGAGACCCCAACAGGCGCTACATCCCCATTGCGGATCGCATGGTGGAGCTTGGCAAGCTTGGCAAAAAAGTCGGGGCCGGCTGGTATCGTTACCCCGGGGGCGGTGGCAAGGTCGAAGATCCGATCGTGGCCGATCTGGCGCTGGAAGAGGCGCATTTTGCGGGCATCGAACGGACCGAATATGACGAAGCGCAGATTATTGAGCGTTTAACGTTGGCCATGATCAACGAGGCGGCGGATGTGCTGGCCGAGGGCATCGCGCAGTCCGCGGCCGGCATCGATCTGGTCACAGTTTTCGGCTACGGCTTCCCGCGCTGGCGCGGTGGTTTGATGCACTATGCCGACACCATTGGCGTGCCGCATATCGTGGAGCGGATCACAGCATTGCAGGCTGAGGATCCTGTGGCATGGAAGCTATCGCCCGTCCTCGCCGACTGTGCGGAACGTGGTTTGAACCTCGCGCAATGGACGCAGGGCTAGGTGGGGTCTGCCCATCTTTGTTCCATGAAAATGCCCGCCGGAGGCGTCCCAAACGTTCCGATTGTGCTGCGGTTCCAGGGGATGTGCGGCGCTCCGAAACACGCCGCGTCAATCGTTAATGCTCGTTGAAACTGGTTTTGAATCAGCTGCTTAAGCCCGCTTATCAACCTTGATAAGCGCCCTCAACTTACCCGGATTGGTAGGGACGTGTAGCCCCTGAACCGAGCCAGCCCCAGACGCTCTCGCGGGCCGGTGGCGGCCAGGTTCGGGAACCGTTCGATGAACCGCCCCAATGCAATCTTCCCTTCCATCCGCGCTAGGCTCGCGCCGAGGCAGACATGGATGCCAGTGATGAAGGCGATGTGCGGGTTCGGTTTGCGCGCGATGTCGAAGGTGTCGGGGTCCTCAAAGACCTCGGGATCCCGGTTCGCCGCTGCAATCGACGTGTGGATATAGGTGCCCTTCGGAACCATGTGCCCCGATGGCAGAGCAATGTTCTCAGCCGCCAAGCGGTTACCGATCTGGAGCGGACTTTCGACGCGCAAGCATTCCTCCACGGCAGATCCGATCAGGGCTGGATCGTCCAGAAGGCGTCGATGCTGATCGGGGTGATCGAGGAACAGGCCAATGGAGTTTCCGACAAGAGACGTGGTCGTCTCGTGCCCGGCATTCAGCAGGAAGATGCAATTCTGGACGAGTTCTTCTTGTGTCAGACGCCGGCCATCATGTTCGCCAAAGATCAGCGCTTCCAGCACCTCACCTTCGCCCGCGCTATCCGGGTTTGCGCGTCGATGATCAATCAGCTCCGACAGGATTGCGCCGAAATCCTCCACCGCCTTGTTGCCCGCTGCCATCCGCTCTGGCGGAACCACCGGGTCCAACGCGCCCAGGATCGCTATGGAATAGCCCCGTAACTCGGCGCGATAGTCGTCGGGCACGCCCAACATGAAGCTGATGATCTCGGTGGGCAGCATCATCGCGAAATCCGCAATCAGATCGAGTTCGCCGAGATCTTCAACGCGGTCCAGAAGGCGATCGACGATGCCCTCAATCAAGCGCTCCATCTCGGCCAGTTTGCGTGGCGTGAACGCCCCGGCAATCAGCTTGCGGACCGTGGTGTGATAGGGCGGATCGTTGAAAATCAGGCTCGTCGTGTGATGGACCTTGAGCGGGCATTCCCCGAACTTTGCACCAAACGCTTCGGTTTTGTCGGAGAGCATGTCGCGCGAGCGATAGGTCGCAAGGCAATCGTCATGGCGCGTCAGAAAAACGGATCCATCTGCATTGTGGTGAACCGGATCGTCACGGCGCAATTGCGCAAGCGTGGGGTAGGGGTATTCGATGAACGCGGCATCAATCGCATTCAAATCGAAGCCGGAAATGTCGAGCATGGTGGCGCCTCCGTTCTGGAAATATTGCAGCAAAAGCCGTGGGATAACAAGGAGAAGACGTGCATCACGCAGTGCGGCTGTCCACCTGCGAAAAGCAAGATGTAAACAAAAGTTGACACATTAAGTGGATACCGTGGTATACATATGGGGAGCGTGAGGGGAAGCCTCCGGATCGGCTGATTCCCTCCTCCGCTCAGGTGGAGAGACCTGACGTGACGACCCATTTCGATGAGACCCGCAGCAGACGCGGCAAGGTGACTTCGCATGATCCTGAGGCCCTGGCGGACCAGGACGGGATCAGCGACCTAGCAGCGCTCGCTTTGGCAAAACTTGCAGCGGGACCAAGGGAGGCCGAACTTTCGGCAGACGCTATGGCTGCTCTTCCAAATCCGAGTGTGAGTGCAATGGCACGCCTTTTGGCTGATGCCGAAAGCGACGATGCGGAGGTCATGGTTGATGACCTGATGAACGCAGGACTGACGGTGCGTGATCTTTGCCTGTCCTATTTTGCGCCTGCCGCGCGGGAACTTGGGCGGCTTTGGGATTGCGACAAGCTGCCTTTCACCGAAGTTGCGATGGCGAGCGCGCGCATGCATGCGATTTTGCGAAACTTGCCGGGTGGTGAGGCTCCGCGGCTGACGGGTAATGTGCAGGAAGCCCTGTTCGTTGCGACGCCAGGAGAAACCCATACGTTGGGTGTGCTTATGGCCGCTGATCATTTTCGCCGTCTGGGGTGGGATGTGAGTGCATTGGTTGGGTTGGACCATGACACCCTGGTGCGGCAGATCCTGTCCGATGACAGACCGGTGCTGGGTATCAGCTGCGCAGGATCGTTGACGATGGATGCGTTGAACCGGCTTATCGCCGACGTGCACGCACGCCGGCCGGCGCTGGCCATTGTTGTTGCGGGCGCGGTCACTCAAGACCCATTGGCCTTGGCGCAAATACCCTTCTACGATGGTGTTATTGACGGATTGGAGACGGCGGTGTCCGATCTGGACGCGGCGCTTGATTGCGCAAAAGCGCGCTACCAAGAGCGCGCGATGTCAAACGCGACTTAACCGCCGTCAAGCGGACGACCTCTGAACTCTTCACTTTCGTAGAATGCGTCCAGGGTCTGACTGGCCTCGGGCACGTAAGGGCCAAGTGCGGTTGCCGTTTGAATCCGGTCCAGTCGGAACATCCTGAAGTCTTTGCGCAATTCGCACCATGCAACCAATGTCCAAACAGCGCCCCAAAACCACAGGCCGAGGGGGCGGATCGGGCGTTCGGTGCGGGCACCTTTTTCGTCGGCATAATCGAGCATGACCCGCTCTGGCGCGCGAATTGCGGCTTCCACCGTGTCGATTGTGATGCGGGTCTGGGCGTCCATCGGTCGGCTGGCCCATGCCTTGAATTGCAACCTGTCAGCCTTGTCGCGCGTCGCCTCTGGGATGACCCCGGTGATCTTTTCCAGCGCTTGTTGCGCCCCGCGGGCCATGCTTGTCCCGCCCCAGGTTTGCACCATGCGGGCGCCCACGCTGAGGGCGATGATTTCCTCTTCAGTAAACATGAGTGGCGGAAGGTCGTAGCCATCGCGCATCATGTAACCCAAGCCTGCCTCACCCTCGACCGGAACGCCAGAGCCCTGAAGGTGGGCTATGTCGCGGTAGATTGTGCGTTCGGAGACTTCCATGGCCTCGGCCAATTCTCGTGCCGTGGTCAGTTTGCCGGGGCGAAGGCGATCAATCAGACGGAAGAGGCGGTCAGCGCGGCGCATGGGGCGTTTCTACCTTGGGTTGAAGCTGTGCGATAGGGATACGGGCGTGCGGGCCGCACTCTCGCGACCCGCCAGGAGTGCTAGGCTGCCTGTTGCTTGGCGTTGAAATTGAAAAAGCCGATGGAATTTCCGTCCGGGTCACGCGCGTAGAAGAACGCGCCGGACGGGATCGGGATGTCGGGGCTTTCAACTGTGCCGCCCGCCGCCGTGATCCTTTCGCGCATGGCGTCGAGGTCCGGTGGGGCCATGAGATGAATGGTATTCCCGTCACGGGACGGTGCGCCCGGGTAAAGGTGGCCGCCGATGCCGGGATCTTCGTCATTGTGGGGGAAGAAGACGACGGGGTTCGGGCCCATGTCGTCGGTAATGGCAAGCTCGGTTTGCAGGACAGCGGAGTAGAATTTGCGCGCCGCTTCAAGGTCTGAGACTGCGATTTCGAACCAGCAGCCAGGGTTCATGCAAGTATGTGACATGTGTATCGCTCCATCTGAGGTTGTGATGAAGCGGGTCTAGCACCCCCCTCCTGACAGGGTTGTGTCAGGAGCGTGTCGGAGGGTTCTGCTTTCTAGGAAGTTCGCTCAGGCGTCGCTCAGATCCAGCTCTGCCACGGGGATGATCGGGAAGAACGTACCGTCCGACCAGACGCCAAACATCTCGGTCCCGTCTACTTCATGTGCCTCGCCCATATCGACCAGGCGATAAAAGCTTTTGCGGTCTATCAGCGCCTCCAGCCCCGCACGAACATGGACGTACGGCGAGGGCTCACCCGCCTCGTCGCGATCAACGCGAATGACATGGTCTTGTCCCGCTACCACCGTGTCGCCGACATTCGTGGTGAAGGAGATGGACTGCCCGGGGCCTTCTCCCATTGCTTCGATGTCGACCGCCACAAAGGGGGCATCTTCCACGCGGATGCCGACCTTTTCGACGGGGGTGACGAGGAAATACTTGCCGTCTTCCAGCTTTAGGATCGTGGAGAACAGACGCACCAGCGGCTTTCGGCCAATCGGCGTGCCTTCGTAGAACCAAGTGCCGTCGCGTTTGATCTCCATATCCAGATCACCGCAAAAGTCGGGGTTCCACAGGTGAACCGGGGGCAATTTGCCCTGTTTCTGGGCATCCTGCGCCGCTTTGAGCAGTTGATCTGTTGCCGGGTTCATCGCGGCCCTCCCTTACGCACGCGCTTTCACGATCATTTGTCCGCCTTTGGCTTTTGCCATTTGTGGTCGGCGGCATAGGTCTCTACCTATTACATGCATATTTAACGTCCCAGCGGAGCATTGCCATGACCCCCCCTGAACTTCCCGGCCCGCAGCTGATCGCCGATATCGAATCCCTGGGGGCCAAATTGGGGGAGGCGAAGGCCTCGATCGGGCAACGGATCATCGGGCAGGAAAGTGTCGTGGAGCTGTCGCTGGCAGCGATGCTGTCGGGCGGCCATGCGCTGTTGATGGGGTTGCCGGGCCTTGGGAAGACGCTGCTGGTGGACACGCTTTCGACGGTCATGGGGCTGTCGGCCAACCGAGTTCAATTCACACCCGACCTGATGCCGGCGGATATCCTCGGCTCGGAAGTGCTTGAAACAGCGGATGATGGATCGCGCAATTTCCGGTTTCTTGAGGGGCCGATCTTTTGCCAGCTGTTGATGGCCGATGAGATCAACCGCGCCTCGCCGCGGACGCAGTCGGCGCTCTTGCAAGCGATGCAGGAACGGGAAGTGACGATTGCTGGCGAGCACAGGCCACTGCCTGCGCCGTTTCATGTTCTGGCAACGCAGAACCCAATTGAGCAAGAAGGGACCTATCCGCTGCCCGAAGCGCAGTTGGACCGATTCCTTGTGAAAATCGATGTGCCGTACCCCGATCGGGAGACGGAGCGCGGTATTTTGATCGCAACGACCGGCACGGAAGAAGCCGTTTCACGCGAGGTGTTCAGTGGCGAAGAGCTGATCAGGGCGCAACAGGTTGTGCGCCAGATGCCGGTGGGCGAAGCGGTTGTTGAGCTGATCCTTGATCTTGTGCGGGCCTGTCGCCCGGATGAGGCGGATGCACCGGACGTTGTGAAGAATGCCGTGGCCTGGGGGCCGGGCCCCCGCGCGGCACAGGCATTGATGCTGACGTCGCGGGCGCGCGCGCTTTTAGACGGGCGGCTTTCCCCATCGGCGGACGATGTGGCAGCGCTTGCTCGTCCTGTTCTGTCACATCGCATGGCGCTGACCTTCGCGGCCCGTGCAGAGGGTGCGGTCCTGGAGCAGGTCATTGACGAAGTGACAGCGCGCGTGACCCGGATCGAGGCCGCCGCTTGAGCGAACTTTCCCTTCATACTCCGGACACGCTGCGATCCCGATCAGAGGCGGTTGCAGCCTCCATGCCGGCCCTCTTGGCCGATGCGCAGCATCTGGCGGCGTCGGTTCTGTTGGGGGTTCACGGCCGCAAACGTGCGGGGACGGGGGATGAATTCTGGCAATATCGCCCGGCAGAAGCGGGTGACAGTTACCGCGCGATAGATTGGCGACGATCAGCACGCTCTGACGGGCATTTCCTGCGGCAGACGGAATGGCAAGCGGCACAAGCCGTTATGATTGGCGTCGATGATGCAGCCTCCATGACCTATTCTGGTGCCAAATCTCGGCCATCGAAACTGCGGCGTGCGCAAACGCTTGCGATGGCGTTGGCCGTGATTGCCGTGCGGGGCGGAGAGCGCGTGGGGCTGACCCATCTGGCAGAGCCGCCACGCGGCGGGCAAGCGCAGCTGATGCGAATGGCAGCGGCGCTGATGGATGGCGAAGACCGACCGGAATATGGCGCGCCCAAGCCGCAAATGATGCCAAGCGGCGCGCGCGCGGTCTTCTTCAGTGATTTCCTGGGTGAGCCCGGTGCGATAGAAGAGGTGCTTGGCCGGTCCGCAGATCGCGGGGTCAAAGGCGCGTTGGTGATGGTTCTGGACCCGGACGAGGAAGCCTTTCCATTTGACGGGCGGACCCTGTTTGAATCGATGTCTGGCGCCATCCGGTTTGAGACGTTGAAGGCAAAATCCCTGCGTGAGGAATATCTGGCGCGGTTGGCCGCGCGGAAGGATGCACTGCGCGCGATGGCGCGGCGCACGGGTTGGCAGTTCCATGTACATCACACGGATGGCCCGGCTGAGCCTGCGCTGCTGTGGCTTTATCAAGTGTTGGAGCGGCAATGATCGGATCGCTCGCCTTCGCCACGCCATTGCTGTTGCTGGCGCTGATCGCTTTGCCGGTTTTGTGGTGGCTGTTGCGCGCGGTGCCACCCGCGCCGATCCGGCGGCGGTTTCCCGGCATCGCGCTGCTGCTTGGGTTGAAGGACGATGAAAGCCAGACGGACAAAACGCCGTGGTGGTTGCTACTGCTGCGCATGTTGGCGGTTGCTGCTGCCATCATCGGCTTTGCTGGCCCGGTGCTGAACCCGCAAGTCGACCGGGCGGCGGGCGACGGGCCGTTGCTGATTGTGATGGATGGATCCTGGGCATCGGCCCGTGACTGGCAATCGCGGTTGGACCGGGCGGGCCTGCTTTTGGATGATGCCGGGCGCGCCGGGCGTGAAGTGGCCGTTGTTCAGCTGACCGATTTGCCCGCTGGCGAGCTGGCCTTTCAGACGGCGGGCGCTTGGGCGCCGCGCGTGCCTACGTTCGAGCCCGCGCCTTTCGCCCCCGACATGGCGGCAGCCACAACATGGGCCGAGGCGCTGGAGGGCCCGATCGAGGTGTTCTGGTTCTCGGACGGCGTGGCCCATGATGGGCGTGCTGAGCTGACGGCGGCTTTCGAAAGTCTTGGCTCTTTGTCGGTGTTCCAGGGCGACCGGGATCTGATTGCCCTTGCGCCGCCAAGGTTCGAGGATGGCGCGGTCCGAGCGGATTTGTCCCGGATCGGATCGGACACGCCGCGCGATGTCGCGGTTGTGGCGTATGGGCTGGACCCTTCCGGTTTGCCCCGCGACCTGGCGCAGGCAAGCGCCACCTTCGAACCGGGTGCGATGGTCGCTCAGGTCGAGTTCGACCTACCGCCGGAATTGCGCAACCGCATCACCCGTTTTGAGCTGAGCTCTGAGCGCCATGCGGGCGCCGTGGCGCTGACCGACGATGCATTGCAGCGTCGTCAGGTGGCCCTGATTTCCGGCGGGGCGGAGGATGAACAGCAAGCGCTTCTTTCGCCGCTGCACTATCTGCGCGAAGCGTTGGAGCCGACCGCCGACCTCATGGAAGGCGCTCTGTCGGATATCCTCGTGGCGTCGCCTGACGTGATCATGCTGGCGGACGTCGCCACCTTTGCGTCCGAGGAAGAACAAGCCCTGATTGAATGGGTCGAAGGCGGCGGATTGTTGGTACGGTTTGCGGGAACACGTCTGGCAGGATCCGATGTCGCACGGGATGAAGCCGGACCGTTGATGCCGGTGCGGTTGCGCATCGGCGGGCGAACGGTTGGTGGTGCAATGTCTTGGGGGGAGCCCAAATCGCTAGAGCCCTTCGCTGAGGGATCGCCCTTTTTCGGCCTATCGATTCCGGATGATGTTGAGGTCACCAGCCAGGTTGTGGCGCAGCCTGACCCAACGCTTAGCGAACGCACGATTGCCAGCCTTTCGGACGGCACGCCCCTTGTGACCCGCGCGTCCTTGGGCCAGGGCAGTGTCGTTTTGTTTCATGTAACGGCGAATGCTGAGTGGTCGACTCTGCCGTTGTCGGGTCTTTTCGTGCAGATGCTTGAACGGTTGGCCGTGTCGACCCGCCCGGTTGCGCCCGAGGTCGAGGATTTGGAAGGCACCGTCTGGACACCGGAAGAGGCGTTGGATGGCTACGGCGTCCTACGCGACGCCGGGACGCGGCCCGGTGTGCTGGGTGAGGATTTGGCGACGGCGCCGCTATCGGCGGAGTTGCTGCCAGGGCTTTATTCCGGTGAAGATCGGCGGCTGGCGCGCAACGTGATGGCGCAAGGAATGGCCCTTGCCGCGGCGCAATGGCCCGCGAGTGTTCCGGTGGAAGGAATGGTTGTTGTGGAGCCCACCGACCTGATGGCGGCGTTTCTGACCGGTGCTTTGGTCCTGTTGCTGATCGATGCAATTGCGGCGCTTTGGCTAGCTGGTCGGCTGGGTGGATTGACTCGCGCGGCAATGGTATTGGCCGCGTTGTCGCTTCCGCAGGGCGCGGATGCGCAGGGCCTTTCGGTGGAAGAGGAGCTTGCGCTGTTGGCCACTTCCGAGGCGACCCTCGCCTACGTCTTAACGGGCGATGCCGATGTTGATGAGACCTCGCGCGCTGGTTTGCAGGGGCTTTCCAACACGCTTTATCAACGCACCAGTGTAGAGCCCGCCCCGCCGCTCGGCATTGATCTGGAGTTGGATGAACTGGCCTTTTTCCCAATGATCTACTGGCCGATCACGCCGAACCAGGACATCCCATCGGCGGCTGCCTACCGTCGTTTGAACGATTATCTGCGCGGAGGTGGGATGATCGTGTTCGACACGCGCGATGCCCATGTCGGGCGGTTCGGGTCAGGCACGCCAGAGGGGCGGCGGCTACAGTTGATCGCCGCGCCGCTTGATATTCCGCCGCTGGAGCCGATCCCGGATGATCATGTTCTGACGCGCACTTTCTACTTGCTGCAGGACTTTCCCGGCCGTCACATCAGCCGCGATGTTTGGGTTGAGGCCGCACCTGCCGATGCGGAGCAAATCGAGGGCATGCCCTTCCGCAATCTCAACGACGGGGTCACGCCGGTTTTGATCGGCGGGAATGATTGGGCTGCGGCCTGGGCGCAGGATGAAAGCGGGCGGCCGATGTTCCCGGTGGGCCGCGGTCAGACCGGCGAACGCCAGCGCGAGATTGCCCTGCGCTTCGGTGTGAACCTTGTGATGCACGTCCTGTCTGGGAACTACAAAAGCGACCAAGTGCATGTGCCCGCACTTTTGGATCGGTTGGGGCAATAACCATGGAAAACCAGATCCTGTTTGACCCTTTGCTGCAATGGACCGTGATCTACGGGTTGGGGATCGCATTGGTGCTGATGACAGCGCTTGGCATCTGGCGTGGATTGTCCGGTTGGCCCTATCGCCTGCTGGCGGGCGCCGCCCTTTTGGCGGCTTTGATCAACCCGTCGCTGCAAAACGAAGAGCGTGATCCGCTGACGGATATTGTTCTTGTCGTTGTTGATGAAAGTGCATCCCAGCGTATCAGTGACAGGCCAGAGCAGACCGCGGAGGCGTTGGAGGCGCTGGAAGCGGAGATTGAAGACCTTGGCATGGAGGCGCGGATTGCCCGCGTGCGCGATGCCGAAGAAAACTCCGGCACGCTACTAATGGCGGAGCTGCAGCGGATGATGGCGGAGGAGCCGCGTGCCCGTGTGGCTGGCGCCTTGCTGGTCACGGATGGTCGGTTGCATGATGCGGAGCTTGTTCCAGACATGCCTGCCCCGATCCATGCCTTGATCACCGGCCGTGAAACGGATTGGGATCGGCGCTTGGTGATCGAGACGGCACCAGCCTTTGGGATCATCGGGGAAGAACTGACGCTCACCTTGCGGATCGAGGACCAGGGTGCGCTGCCACCGGCGGTGATTGGCGGTCGGTCTGATATCGTGATCTCGGTCGATGGCGGCCCACCGCAAACCTATACGGTTCCCGTTGGCGAAAGCCTTGAATTGCCGCTGACACTTGAACATGCGGGTCAAAATGTCATCCAGTTCACGGTCCCCGAAGCGGCGGATGAACTGACGACACGCAACAATGCCGCTGTCGTGCAGATCAACGGAATCCGGGACCGCCTGCGCGTGTTGCTGGTGAGTGGTGAGCCGCACCCGGGCCAGCGCACCTGGCGGAATCTTTTGAAATCCGACCCGTCCGTCGATCTTGTACACTTCACGATCCTTCGTCCACCTGATCGGCAGGACGGCGTGCCGGTCTCCGAACTCTCACTGATCGCGTTCCCAACGCGCGAGTTGTTCATGGAAGCGGTGGACGAATTCGACCTGATCATTTTTGACCGCTATCAGCGTCGCGGCATTCTGCCGATGCTCTACCTCGACAATATCCGCCGCTATGTCGAAGACGGCGGGGCGCTTTTGCTGGCGGCGGGGCCTGACTTTGCGGGTGCCTCGTCGCTGTTCCGTACGCCCTTGGCCGATATCCTGCCCGGGCGCCCCACAGCGCGCGTTCTGGAAGAACCTTATTTGCCGACCATCAGTGAGTTGGGCGCGCGCCACCCCGTGACCACCGGCCTTGAGATGGAACATACGCCGTTGCCCACAAGTGATGACCCTTGGGGGCGCTGGTTCCGCCAGATCGAATTGACCGAACAGGGCGGGCAAACGGTGATGGAAGGCGTGAACGGTGCACCGCTCTTGATGCTGGACCGCGTGGGTGAGGGGCGCGTGGCGCTTCTGGCGTCGGACCATGCCTGGCTGTGGGATCGCGGGTATGAGGGCGGCGGTCCCCAACTGGAATTGCTGCGCCGGCTTGCCCATTGGATGATGGGCGAGCCTGACCTTGAGGAAGAGGCGCTGATTGCCGAGGTTGAAGGCCAAACGATCCTGATCACGCGCCGCACCCTTTCCGATAGTACCGGTGCCGTGTCTGTGACCACACCAGATGGCGAAGAGATTGAGGTTCTTTTGGAAGAGACCGCGCCCGGCGCATTCACCGCTGAGATCGAGGGGGCCGAGCAAGGGCTGTACCGGTTGGTCGAAGGGGATCTGGAACGTGTCATCGCACTGGGGCCCGCAGCTCCCCGCGAATTTGAGGTGACGATTGCCGGTGCTGATCAAATCGACCCGTTGGCGGAGGCCACGGGCGGGCGGACGTTCCGTTTGGAGGATGGCCTGCCAGATATTCGCCGTGTTGGAGAGGGCCGGGTGGCCCATGGGCGCGGTTGGTTGGGGCTGACGACCCGCGAAGCCTATGTCACGACAGATGTGGCGGTCACGCCCTTGGTGTCAGCGTGGCTGTTCCTGATCATCGCGGCAGGCTTGATGTTGGCGGGATGGTTGCGCGAAGGACGGGCGTAGTGCGGCCATGATCATCGAGCTGCCTACTGCGACTGTCGAGGATCTGGAAAACCTCAAACATGATTTGCAGCGAGACGATGCGCCGATCGCCACGTTGCAGTGCCTGTCCGACCAATTCGCAACGGTGCCCCGTGACGTGCTTGAGGCGCTGAACGCAGTTTATGCCGTAGCTCCCAAATTGCGCTTGCGGCTTTATGCGTCGCTGGACCGTTTCGCGACGGTTGATCTGGATGGGTTGAACGCGCTGCCAGATGTGCAACACCTCCAGCTTCACTACGGGGTTCCGGCCATTGCCGACGCGGCGCCACTTGCGTCCTTGCGCAATTTGAAATCCGCCGAGCTGGAGATCCGCGCCGCATACCCTTTGGGCGAAATCCTGGGCGGATGGTCAGAACTGGAAGGCCTGTCTCTCATTCGGGAAGGCAAGGCCTCCAAGGCGGTCGATCTATCGGGTCTGGCGGGGCTGGATCGGCTCAAGACGCTCTATGTCATGGGTTATTCGAAAGGGATTTCCGCTCTGAAGGACTGCAATGCACTGGCTGAGTTACGCCTACAAAGCCTGACATTGCCCGATTGGGATTGCTTGCCAAGCCACAGAATGGAGCGTCTTTGGTTGAACGCAGTGAAAGGCCCTGACCCCACACCATTTGCAACACTTGCTGCACGTGCAGAACGGCTCGAACTGATCCGGATGGACAAGCACTTGCCGTTTGACCGAAAGCGCGCGGTTTCCAACGTCGCACGCTCTGGCAGTTTCACTGTCAACATCGACTATTTGAACGGGTTCCACGATCCTGAATGGTCGGGCCATGATTGGGCGGAAAAACTAAACTCGGTTTGCGCTTTACCCGATGGCGTGCAGTTTGATCCGGAGGCGGGCTCGCTTTCCGTGTACGGCGGCAGGAATGCCTTGGCGCAGTTCCAGTCGAGCCTGATCCCGGCAATTGCTGCATTGCTTGGTGCGCAGGGCGCCTAACCGCCCGCGCCTGCCGCCTCAGATGAACAGAGCACCGTTGCACGTCGTGCAGCGCATCTGTCTGCGGCCTGAGCAGCCCTGGCACGTCCGGAATGATGGGCGCCCGGCCCGGTCTGCACCAGCGAAAATCTTGCCCGAGCCACCGCAGGTCCGGCACGGACACATCCCGCTCGACCGGCAACGGTGACAACGGCGCGTCGCGACCGCGGCCTTGGGTTTGCGAGATGCATGGTGCGGTTTGTAGGTGTCGAGCATGGGACTGCCTCCGTTTCTTGTGGACTATGGATGCAGGCATATCGCGGCGATTTCGGGAACGAGTTGCGGCGCAGTTAAGGCGATTTTCAGCGTGGAAGCGCGAACGGGGTCGTATCGTCAGCCCATCCATCCACGTTCGTGCGCGCCCGAATGTACACTTGTGTGACGTCCTCTGGGATCACGACGCCAGAGGTTGACCGTGTGAAGGGTTGTTCGTTCACATGCGGATGCGCGAGCGGGCGTTCGCCAATTACAGTCCCATCTTCGAGTTCAACCCGCCATCCATCGGCGTAATCGTCCCAGCCAGTATCGCCATGGGCAAGTGTCACGGAAAAGCGCCATCCCTCCGCTGCAGGCTGCGCTTCGATGCCCACGACTTCAGCCGGGTCGGCCTGGGCTGGCAAGGCGAGCAGAAGGAGGGGAATGATGTACTTCATCCCCTCACGATACACGGCAGCGTTCAGGTTCAAAGCAACAAAGGTGTGAAGCGCGATTGGCCGCCTAGCCCCAAGGTTTGTAGACGACGAGGATCAGAACACCGATGGCCCCCAGAACGCTGATTTCATTGTAGACGCGCAGCCAGCGATCACTCTCGGTGAAGATGCCGTTCTTCGCGCGCAGAACGAGCCGACCGGTCCAGCCGTAATGGGCGGCCAGGGCGGCGACCACAGCGATCTTGGCATGGCTCCAGGTCGGCCAGCCCCAAAGGTGGGCAAGGTAAAGGCCAGAGAGAATCGCAATGAACCCAAGGCCCAGGGAAAAGCGGTAAATGCGGATCGTCAGGTCGCCCGTGGGGCCGAAAGAACCGGTCGCCGCATATTCGCGCTTCCAGAAAATGATGGCGCGGGGCGCGGCAAAGATGCCGGTCATCCACCCCAGAACGCACAACAGATGCAAGACCTTGACCCATTCCATGGCTCTGGGTTCTGAGGTCAATTCCATGCGCCTGCAAGGTGAGACGTGGCCGATAGATGAAAACCTTTGCCAATTTTCCAGATTGGTTATATATTTTTACCAATTCGATTGCCTGAGGAGAGACGCCGATGGAAATGCCCAAGCCCGATGCCAGTGTTCTGGCGCGTAAATCCCGCATTGTTGAGCGGCTCCAGAAGGTGCTTCCGAAGTCGGCTGTGATCCATGATGAGGCTGAGACGCTCGCCTATGAATGCGACGCCCTGACAGCGTACAAATGCCCACCGCTTGCGGCGATCCTGCCAAGCAGCACAGAAGAAGTCGCCGCAGCGCTGAAGATTTGCCACGAGGAAGGGGTACCCGTCGTGCCGCGCGGGTCTGGCACGTCGCTTGCCGGCGGGGCGCTCCCGACTGCCGACTCGGTAATTCTCGGCGTGGCCCGCATGAACCGGGTGCTGGAAACGGACTACGATAACCGCATTATTCGCGTGCAGACGGGGCGGACAAACCTGTCGGTCACCGGCGCGGTGGAGGCCGAAGACTTCTTCTATGCGCCGGATCCGTCTTCGCAGCTTGCCTGCGCGATTGCCGGCAATATCGCGATGAATTCCGGCGGCGCTCACTGCCTGAAATATGGTGTGACGACCAACAACCTTCTGGGCGTGACGATGGTCACGATGGAAGGTGAGGTGATCGAGATCGGTGGCGCGCATCTGGATTCTGGCGGGTACGATTTGCTTGGCCTGATTTGCGGCAGCGAGGGACAGTTGGGCGTTGTGACCGAAGCCACCCTACGCATCTTGCGCAAACCGGAAGGTGCGCGCCCGGTTTTGATCGCGTTCGACTCGAACGAAGTGGCCGGGGCCTGTGTCAGTGATATCATCAAGGCGGGGGTTTTGCCCGTCGCGATTGAGTTCATGGACCGCCCTATCCTTGAAATCACCGAACGGCACGCGAAAGCGGGCTACCCGGACTGCGAAGCGCTGTTGATCGTCGAGGTCGAGGGCAGCGAGGCCGAAATTGACACGCAGCTTGGTCTGATCAAGCAGATTGCGCGGTCCCACAACCCCGTAGAATTGCGCGAAGCAGAAACGGCAGAGGAGGCTGGTCGCATCTGGCTTGGCCGCAAAAGCGCGTTTGGCGCCGTCGGGCAGGTTGCGGACTATATGTGCCTGGACGGGACCATCCCGGTCAGCGAACTGCCGCGTGTGTTGAAGGGGATCGAGGAGATTTCCGCGAAATACGGGCTGAATGTGGGCAACGTGTTCCATGCTGGCGACGGGAATATGCATCCCCTGATCATGTTTGACGCCAACAAGCCCGGAGACCTTGAGCTTTGCGAGCAGTGTGGAGCGGATATCCTGCGGCTTTGCGTTGAGGTGGGCGGATGCCTGACAGGTGAGCATGGTGTCGGGATCGAAAAGCGCGATCTGATGGGCGCGCAGTTCACGGACGCGGATATGGAGGCGCAGATGCGGGTGAAGGATGTCTTTGACCCGGCCTGGTTGCTGAACCCCGCCAAGGTCTTTCCGCTGGACGTGTCGCAAGCGCGCCGAGAGAAGGATTTCGCCGCCTGACGGCGTCGACCAATGCGAGGGGGTTTCACCCCCTCGCGCTCCCCCAGCATATTTCTGGAACAAAGAAGGACGGGCATGATGTTGAGCCCCGCGAATGAGGCCGAACTGGCCAATATGGTGGCGGATGCCAAAGGCCCGCTTCGCGTGGTGGGCGGTGGGACGCGATCCATCGGGACTGCCGCCCCGGGAGAAGTCTTGTCCATGGCCGGTATGGCGGGCGTTGAGCTGTACGAGCCTGGTGCGTTGACGCTGGTTGCGCGCGCCGGGACGCCACTGGCTGAGATCGAGGCGCTGCTGGCGGGTGAAGGACAGATGCTGCCGTTTGAGCCGCCGCATATAGGTGCTCTTTTGGGGCGCGATGGGACCTCGACCATTGGCGGCGTTGTGGCGGCCAATGCATCCGGCCCTCGGCGGCTACAGGCGGGGGCGTGTCGCGACTCGCTCATTGGGGTGCGGTTCGTGGATGGCGCAGGCGCCGTGATCAAGAACGGTGGGCGCGTGATGAAGAACGTCACAGGCTACGATCTGGTGAAGCTGATGGCGGGCTCCTGGGGCACCTTGGGTGTGATGAGCGAGGTTGCCTTCAAAGTGTTGCCGAAGCTGAACGGGGCGACGATTGCGGTTGAGGTGAATTCCGCCTCTGCCGCGCTCGATGTGATGACGAAGGCCATGACCTCTCCGTTCGATGTGAACGGGGCGGCCTATGTGCCGGGCGAAGCTGCGTACATCCGGGTTGAGGGACTGGAAGGATCAGTCGACTACCGCGTGAAGCAACTCACAGCTCTGATCGGCGGTGATACCACAGTGATTGATGACCCCGAAGCCTCCGCCGCGCTGTGGGCGCGCCTGCGCGATGTGACGGACTTTGCCGAGGGGTCTGCCGCGGTTTGGCGCATTTCGATGAAGGCGTCGGACATGGTTGAGACATTTCTGGCGGGTGCCAGCCAGTCAGTTCGCTTTGACTATCGGCTCGACTGGGCCGGGGGGCTGGCCTGGGTGAACCTGACCCACGACGGAGCCGTTGAAGCCGCGCAGGCGTTGGCGACAGGTGAGAGGAGCGCAGAGGCTGGCATCATCGCGTTCCACAATTCGCTTCAACAAATGTGCAGCACGATGACCGGTGGCCATGCGAGCTTGTTCAAGGCGCCCGATGCCGTTCTGAGCCAAGTCAACGCGTTCCAACCGGAGGCCCCAGGTGTCGCCCGATTGTCGGCGGGGCTGCGGGCGAAGTTCGATCCACGCGGCATACTGAATACTGGATTGATGGGGGGCTGAAACGATGCAGACGACTTTCACACCGGAGCAGCTGAAAGATGCCGCTACGGCGCGGTCCAATGAGATCCTCCGGACCTGCGTGCATTGCGGGTTCTGCACAGCCACTTGCCCGACCTATCAGGTTCTGGGCGATGAGTTGGACAGTCCGCGCGGGCGCATCTACCTGATCAAGGACATGCTGGAGAATGGGCGTCCGGCGGATGAGAAGACCGTCAAGCATATCGACCGATGCCTGTCGTGCCTCGCCTGTATGACAACCTGCCCGTCCGGCGTGCATTACATGCACCTCGTGGATCACGCGAGGGAGTATATCGAGCAGACCTACAAGCGGCCGTTCTTTGAGCGAGTCCTGCGTTGGACCCTAGCGCAAATCCTGCCTTACCCGACGCGGTTTCGTCTGGCGCTTCTGGGGGCGAAGATTGGCAAGCCGTTCGCCTGGATGATGCCGGACGCGCGGCTGCGCGCGATGCTTGAGATGGCGCCAAAATACATCCCGCCCGTCAGCCGGAACGACGACCCGCAGGTCTTTCCCGTGGCCGAGCGGAAAATGCGCGTCGCCTTGATGACAGGGTGCGCTCAGAAAGCCCTGAATACCGACATCAATGATGCCACGATCCGCCTGTTGACCCGATTGGGCGCCGAGGTCGTTGTGGCCGAGGGCGCGGGGTGCTGTGGGGCGCTGACCCATCACATGGGAAAAACGCAGGAAAGCCACGCGACAGCTGCCAAGAACATCCGCGCCTGGGCGGATGAAATGAAAGGGCAGGGACTGGATGCAATTGTGATCAATACCTCCGGATGCGGCACGACCGTGAAGGATTACGGGCACATGTTCCGCGAAGATGCTGGCCTGGCAGAAGACGCGGCAGCGGTTGCGTCCATTGCGAAGGATGTCAGTGAAGTCTTGATGGAGTTGCTGCCCGAGAGCGCCGTTACGCAAAGCGGGGAAGGGGTTCGCGTCGCGTACCATGCGGCCTGTTCGCTGCAGCATGGCCAACAGATCAAGACGTTCCCAAAGGATCTGCTGAAGCGCGCCGGGTTTAAGGTTATGGAGCCTGCCGACAGCCACCTGTGTTGTGGAAGTGCCGGCACTTACAATCTGATGCAGCCAGAAATCTCGAAACAGCTTCAGGCCCGCAAAGTTGAGACGTTGGAGGCTACGAGGCCCGACATCATAGCTGCAGGGAATATCGGATGCATGATGCAGATTGGGTCTGCATCGGAGATCCCAATCGTCCATACGGTCGAACTTTTGGATTGGGCCACCGGCGGTCCGCGGCCCGCAGCACTCGATCGTGGCCGGGAAGACCCTGCGGTTCCGATGTTGCGCTAGCGCCTGGCGGCAGTCATATTTTCGCCCCGGTTAACGGTTAGCTCCGGCCGAAGTGTTATTTCGGAGTTTGCCAATGCACCGCGTGTACTTTGCCCTTGTCGCGTGTCTTCTAGCGATCCCGCTTTCGGCGCAGGTTCTGCCGCAAGTGCGGCCAGGCGACGGGGAAAGTGGACTGCGTGACATGGCAAGTGCGACAGAGGCTCGCCAATGGCGCGCCGTTGGACGGCTCGATACCGGTGTCTCTTTCTGCTCGGCCACTCTGATTGCGCCGGATCTTGTTCTGACGGCGGCGCATTGCGTGTATCATCCCGAAACGCACGCGCCGATTGATGCCGAAAATCTCACTTTCCTTGCCGGATTGAGGAATGGGCGCGCGGAATCCATCCGCCAGGTGCGCCGCACCGTTGTCATGCCCGGCTACCGCCATGAGCGTGGACCAGAACTCGAGATGATTGGGCGCGATCTGGCCCTGCTGGAATTGCGCCAGCCCATCTCACCGGCGACGATTCCACATATCGGTGCCGCAGAAACGCGTGTCCCCGACGGAGCCGTGACCGTCGTGTCGTATGGCGAGGATCGCGCGGCTTACGCATCCATCGAGGAAGGGTGCGAGGTTTTGGCCCGGCAAGGTTCGGTGCGGTCGCTTAGTTGCGAGGTTGCGCAAGGAACGTCGGGTGCGCCCGTCCTTTACGTGAACCAAGGACGCGCACAAGTCATTGCCGTCATGTCAGCGAGCGGACAGGCGGATGGGGAAGACATCTCCCTCGCCGTGATGCTGGACGGCCAGCTTGAAACTCTGATGGATCAGATGAACGCCGCCGGACCGGCGGCAACCTTCACAACATTTGGCGGATCGACCAGCTTTGTCTCACCCTCAAACGACACCCGCGACGGGATTGGCGCTCGTTTTGTGAGACCGTAATTCGGGGGCTTGAAAGCCCCAAATTCGCTTCCCACATTTGCATAGTCGGTGCCGCTGAGCGGGCCGGCATTCATCGCAAACGGGCCTGCGCCTTAGAACAGGGCAGCCCATCCATATCGTTGTCGCTCAATGGAGGATAACCCATGCGCACTTATGATTTTTCACCGCTTTACCGTGCAACCGTTGGCTTTGATCGTGTCGCAGACATGCTCGACCGTGTGCTGACGCAGGATGCCGGAGGCAATTCCTACCCGCCGTACAACATCGAAAAGACCGATGAGAATGCGTATCGCATCTCGGTTGCCGTTGCGGGATTTTCTGAGGCCGATCTGAGCGTCGAGCAGCGCGAGCATCAGCTTGTGATCGCCGCGAAAAAAGACAAAGACGAGGCCGAGCAGCGCACCTATCTGCACCGTGGCATTGCGACCCGCGCGTTTGAGAAGCGCTTCCAGCTTGCGGATCATGTCCGTGTGACAGGCGCTGTTGCGGACAACGGCATGCTTCATATCGATCTGGTACGCGAGGTGCCTGAGGCCCTTAAGCCGCGCCGTATCGAGATTGGAACCAGCGGTGCCAAAGCAATCGAGGCTGACACCGTCGAAGCGTGATTGCTCCTGACATCGCTTTGCTTTGGGCGGCCCGCTTTGGGCCGCCCTTTTCGTATCATGCCCTGCGCAGCCGTCTAGGCCGCACCCCTTTGTCTTCAATGCGTCGTGCGGGCTTCATGTTGCGACAGTGATCCATCAACCTGCGCGCAGCCGCCCCTTGCCGTTCGAGGCTGCGAGAGGTCACCAGCAAGGATTCGACCCAGCATCCCGCGGCCTGAATGATCGAGTGGCGTTCCATCACAATATTCAAGTAATGCGCCGACTTCTTGCCCCGCATCCGTCGAATACCGTTGCGCCCAATGAGCTCTACGGCAGGGACGAGAACTTCGCGGCCCGTCTTTGGATAGACCTGCAGAATTCTTTGCTGTGGGGACGTAATAAGGTCGGTCTTTGGCATATCTCGACCCAATGCCCCCTTTGGGATCAGGATCGGTTTTGCCGGGTCATCGCGATGTTTGAATTTTATCCGCTCGAACGTAACGATCCGGATGGCCTGCCAGCCATGATCCTTGGTCCAGATAATGTCATCGGGCCGTAGCGCCTCGATCGTAATTTCTCCGCGTTCAGTCTGGATCAGCGTACCTTCCATCAGGCAGACGGGTCCTGCCGAATAGACAAAATCCGAACTTGAGAGCGACGCATTGGAAACGCCCTGCAAAGTGACGCTATCGCCGTTGTCAAACGTGATGACCGTGTTTCCACCATCTTCCGTCATGCGCGCCAACACGTCGGAGTATGAGGTCATCTCCGTCATAACGAAGGCGATATTGTTTTTGCCGGGCGCGAAATCAGCGATGACGTCTGTGCCATGGCCGTCGCGAATAACCACGGTGTCGTCTCCGTCGCCCTCACCACTTTCACCACCCCTCAGGGCCTCCGTGACCTCAGCAGCTTCGGCCGTATCGGCATCTTCACCGCCATCAACGGTGCTGTCCCCAGCGACAGCATCTAACTTGTCTTGATCTGCATCGCCGCGACGTGTGTCGTCGCCACCTGTGCCATTGATCGTGGCCATGACGCAGCCTCTTCTCGCATTGGAAATACGAGCGGAAGCTCCCGCAATCTGAATAAATTGCGGTAAAGGATGAAATCTAAAGTGCCCTTAATTTTAGTCTAAAACCACTGACCTGGCTCCATGAGCCCCAGCTCCATCAACTGCATCGACGACCAGTGGAATTGGGTCGATTTATGCCAGCGGAAATCACTGATGTCGTGGCGCGATCCAGGGTTGGTCCGCAATGCCTTGGCGACCCGAAACGAACAGATCGACGCCGTGAGCGAATGGTGCCAGGGGCAGGCATAGGTGTTCATTTCTTCGTCGGACAGCGTATGGTTTTCACGTAGTTTCAGACCCGGTTTGGCCTGAAACAGACCGGTCCGATCAATTTTGCGCTTTGGTTTTGCGACATGCTCTTCGAACCGCCAGCGCAGGCCGCCGTAAAAGTTGAGCTGCCGTTCCATGACATCGTCGCCATCCACACCACCCTTGCGCGTGTCTGCGTAGTAGCCCGAGCTGTCAAGAAGTGCGCCATCGAGGTCGACGGCGTTTGGATGGGCCGTCAGATCGCCTGCGTAAAGATCAATGACGTAGGTCAGGACAGCTTCGCGACGTTCCTCCATGACCCATGTCACCAACTCGCCCACCGTCCGGTCTTCGCAGAAGGGGAAGAAAAGGTATTCGCCGTTGTAGCAATAATGGATCCACTGACCGGGCACCTTTTCGATGAGGGCGTTTACCACGTCTTCCGTTGCCCCCGGCTTGCGCGACGGGTGCCGGATCACATGTTGCATGCTTTTCGAGTCTGACGGGGCGTCGGGCACGGTAAGTTCGTCGGGCGCAACGATCAGGATTGCGCCAAAGCCGAGCGATTGCAGATGATCGAGTGAGCTCTGAAACTCCACCCGGTCTTCAACGATCAACACGGCATACGGACCCTTCCCCAGGGAAGAGGCCGCAGCACCCTTGAAGTCGTTCAGGCTCGAAAATTCCATTTGGTGTCTGCTCGCACTGTCTTTTCCTCAAAATGCCTGCCTCGTGCATCATTTGCAATTGAAGCGTTGGTTGATGCGGGGGCAGGCTCACGATACATGGGCGCGATTGAGTTTTTCTTACACCTCGGGGTGGCGCACTGCTTATGAAAAAGAAACTTTTCGTAAAGACCTATGGCTGCCAGATGAACGTCTACGACAGCGAGCGTATGGCCGAAGCGTTGGGCGGCGAAGGATATGAGCAGGTCGATAGCCCCGATGGGGCGGACATGATCCTGCTTAACACTTGTCACATCCGCGAAAAGGCAGCGGAAAAGGTGTATTCCGAACTTGGGCGGTTCCGTCCCCTGCGCGAGGCAAATCCGGATCTGAAGATCGGGGTCGCGGGCTGCGTTGCGCAGGCAGAGGGCGAAGAGATTATGCGGCGTCAGCCCATGGTCGATTTGGTGGTCGGCCCGCAAACCTACCATCGCCTTCCCAAGATGATGGAAGCGCTCGACAAGGGCGAAAAGGCTTTGGACACCGATTTTCCGGAAGAAGACAAGTTTGCCCATCTTCCCAAGTTGCGCACAACACGTGGGCCCACGGCCTTTCTGACGGTGCAGGAGGGGTGCGACAAGTTCTGTTCATTCTGCGTCGTTCCGTACACGCGCGGAGCTGAAGTTAGCCGCCCCGCTGCGCGCCTGTTGGGTGAGGCGCAGGCGCTGGTTGAGCGTGGCGTGCGCGAGATCACATTGCTTGGGCAGAACGTGAATGCATACCACGGCGAAGGGGCGGATGGTGCCGAATGGGGCCTTGCGCGGCTGATCCGTGAAATGGCTAAGATTGATGGGCTTGACCGTATTCGATTTACCACCAGCCATCCCAACGACATGGACGATGATCTGATCGCAGCCCACGCCGATAGCGAAAAACTGATGCCTTACCTGCATTTGCCGGTTCAGGCGGGCAGTGACAAAATCCTGAAGGCAATGAACCGCAAACACACACGCGATGATTATATGCGTTTGATCGAGCGTATTCGCGCCGTGCGCCCCGATTTGCACCTGTCCGGCGATTTCATCGTGGGCTTCCCGGGTGAGACTGAGGCGGATTTCGAAGATACGCTCGATCTGGTGCGGCAGGTGGGCTATGGCACGGCCTATTCCTTCAGGTATTCGGCACGCCCCGGCACGCCTGCAATGGAGCGTGACGGCCAAGTGCCGGAGGTCGAGGCCAGCGCGCGATTGCAGCGGCTGCAAGAGTTGTTGGGTGAACAGCAAAAGGCCACTCAGGATGCCATGGTCGGGCGCGAGGTAAAGGTCTTGTTCGAGAAGTCAGGACGCGAGCCCGGGCAGATGGTTGGGAAATCCGAATACCTGCATGCGGTCCACGTTGATGGACCGTCTGACCTGCGTGGCAAGATCGCCCCTGTCGAGATTGTCGAGAGCCGCTCAAACTCCCTCCGCGGCCGCCTGGTGTAGACCAGGCGGGTATTCAAAGATCTAGGCCTGGGACGGTGTTTTACCGACCCGGCGGGTTTTCAGCGATGATCTGGTACATGACCTGAACGGCCGCATCAGGCCGATCCACGGTTGATGGATCACGGCAGACCCGCTCACCAATGGCGTGGGCTTCTGGGAAGGTGTAGCCAGCGCTGACAAGACTGTCGATGAACACCGGGTTTGGCCGATCCCAAATGACCTCGGAGAATGGGCCACGGAAGCAACTGACTGTGACGTGGACGGTGTTAACCACCATGCGATATTCGTAGGTGGTGGCAGCGGCCGGCATGGATGCGCCAACCAGAAGTGCGCCGCAGATTGCGGCGGGTGCAAAGTTTTTGAACATACCTGTTCCCCCAATCATACGGGCCGCGACGCTCAGGGCTAATTCCCTTTAGGCAGACGAAACATCACGGCCAGAACGCGATCACGGTAGCATGGCAGCGAAGGAAACGCGCATCACATCTTACCAAAAGGTTAAGATTCGGCTGGTTGATCTACAGTTCGTCTCGATTCGGTGAATTGTTTCCGAATTCAATACTGAAGGCGTGGCTCCAGACCTTGGTGTAACGCAAAAATCGGAACGTGCGTCGCTTGGCGCGAAAAAATGGCCGAATCGGCCCGTTGCTGTTTCCGATTAGGCAACTCATACGCGATTAAACCCCTTCCCATGTGTGGATAAGGTGCTATCGTGCCGTAATCTAAGGCGTTTTCGGAAATGGTGCTGCCAAGCCGCTTGAAAACTGCCGCGAGGGAAACTTGAACGACCGAAACTTGCGCAGGCAAGGTCGGCAGAATCGGAACAACAGGGGGATGCAGGTGTGATCAACACTCTGACTCGCGCACTCAAAGGTGCGATTGGTGCGACGGCCCTGGTTGCAGGGGCGTTCTTTGCCCTCGCAACCCCGGCAGCTGCACAACAACAGATCATCGTAAGCGGCCAGGTTCAGCCCGGCCTTTGGGTTGATCCCGACGGCTGTCTGCACTGGGTGGCAGATGGTGGTATCGAGGGATATATGGAGGGTCGCGTGAACCCGGAAAACGGCATGCCCGTTTGCCTCGACGTGAACCCGTGCGGCGTGGCGAATACGGATACGATGTTCCACACCGACAGTGCGCGGCTGACCTCGTCAGGTCGCGCGCATCTTCAGCAGTTCTTCCAAGGTGCCGGTGCGTTTGCTTACGCCATCTACGGCCATACCGACAGCCGCGCGTCGGACGAATACAATATCCGCCTGAGTGAGCGTCGCGCTGCAGCCGTGGCAAACGTCGCACGTTCGGTCGGCGCGCGCGTTGCGCGTGAGATCGGCTATGGCGAACGCCGCCCGGTTGCACCGAACGACAGTGCTGCCAACATGGCGCGCAACCGTCGCGTTGAAATCGTGTGCTACCGCTGAACCGGAAAGGGACAAACAGATGAGCTTTTTCAAACTTCCCCTTCTGGCTGTTGCGCCGCTTGCCCTGATGGGCTGCGTCGAAAGCTTCGAAGGCACGACCGCGGCCCGCGTCGGCCCGAACGGTGAGCCGCCCGTCATTGCCATCGGTGAAGACCGGGGCCGCGATGCAGGTTCGCTGTCGCGGCTTGAAGCGGGTATCTTCATTGATCCGGACGGGTGTCACATCTGGATGATCGACGATGGTCTTGAGGGCTACTGGTCGCGCCGCCTTGACCCACGCTCGGGTCTGCCGGTTTGCACCCAGCCCGCACCTCCGGGCTCGATCGTCGGCGATTACAGCTCCGGCAGCCCAGGCATCCCGGATCGCGTGCCACGCATTCGCTAATTTGCCGATTTGGCAATGTTGCAGGCGGCCCCGTTGGGGCCGCCTGTTTTGTTTATAAATGGGGCAGGTGTGGCGGGTCACACCCCCGCGCATACGAAATATTGGTGACAATCGCAGATCGGCGGTGGACAAGGTGGGCCTTGCGGGGTCAGACTCAGATTAGCCAGACACTCCGGATGGTCCGGGGTGCGCACGCCTTGACCGGAGTTTTCCTTGGCAATCAATCCGCTGCCCCATCCAGACCCCTCCAGCGAAACCCCAGTTGCCAGCGATTCTTCGGAACGCCTTCTCGAATTCCCCGACAACAGGCTTCTGATCGAGCTGTGTGGAGAGTTTGACCGCAACCTCGCGCAGATCGAGCACTTGCTATCTGTTCATATCCTGCGCCGCGGTAATGCGCTGGCCATTCTGGGCGAGGCACGCGACCACGCCGCCGATATCCTTCAGGCTCTCTACGACCGGGTCGAGTCCGGCAAATCCCTCGAACCCGGCGACATAGACGCTGCCGTTCGCCTCGGCGGTTCCGATGAAGGCACCGGCGTGCGCGACGGCGACCAGATCGAGATGTTCAAGGGTGGCGATCTCGAGATCGGCACCCGAAAGAAAACGGTGGAGCCGCGGACCCAGGCACAGCAAGCCTATGTCCGAGCTCTATTCCAGAACGAACTCGCCTTCGGCATCGGCCCGGCTGGCACCGGCAAGACGTACCTCGCCGTTGCCGTCGCCGTGAACCAGATGATGGGCGGCCATGTCGACAAGATCATCCTTAGCCGTCCCGCGGTGGAAGCAGGCGAACGGCTTGGTTTCCTGCCTGGCGATATGAAGGACAAGGTCGATCCATACATGCAGCCGCTCTACGACGCGCTGAACGATTTCCTGCCGGGCAAGCAATTGGCGAAGCTGATTGAGGAAAAGACCATCGAAATCGCACCGCTCGCCTTCATGCGCGGGCGGACGCTTTCAAATGCTTATGTCGTGCTGGACGAGGCGCAGAATGCGACCTCGATGCAGATGAAGATGTTCCTGACCCGTTTGGGGCAGGGCAGCCGGATGGTGATCACGGGCGACCGATCTCAGGTCGACCTGCCCCGCGGGGTCACGAGCGGCCTCAGCGAGGCTGAGCGCATTCTCAAAGGCACCTCCGGCATCAGCTTCAACTACTTCACGGCCAAGGACGTCGTGCGCCACCCGATGGTAGCCAAGATCATCGAAGCCTATGACAAGGACGCGCCACAGGGCTGAGCGGGCGGCTCACTCCGGCTGTTTTGGTTTTCCGCTGAAACGCCAGATGGCAGTCGCCAATCCGATACCCAAGACCAGAAGGATTGGGTTGTCAGAAACCGTCGCGCCGATGGCGTCGCCGAAGGTCATCAAGGATAGGGAGATGCTATCCATAGGTGCTTTGCCTCATCAATTTTGTAGTTTTGTCCCCAATACCGAAACAATGGGGCAGAAGTTTGGCGGCTTGTTTCGAATTGCACCTTTGCTGCCGTCGCATGAGGACAATTGCCCATTGAATGGGCTTGGCCTATGCGAAGCCCATGGAATTGGACATTCTCATTGAAGACCCAGCTTGGGAGGCGCTCGATCTGGAAGTACTCGTTGCGGAGGCCGCGACTGCAACCCTTAAGACGCTTTCCCTGAACCCTGATAATTGCGCTCTGTCGGTGCTGGCCGCGAGCGACGCCAGGATCGCAAAACTGAATTCGGATTTTCGCGGCAAGCCCACACCTACAAATGTCCTCTCTTGGCCCGCAGAGGATCGTGCACCAGACAAATCGGGTGCGATGCCGATCTTCCCGCAAACGGACCCAAGCAGCCCACCTGCGGAGCTTGGCGATATCGCGCTGGCCTTCGAAACCTGCGCGCGTGAAGCCGAAGAAGGCAACAAATCGCTCGCCCACCACACCACCCATCTGATCGTGCATGGGCTGATGCATTGCCTTGGCTTCGACCATGAAACCGACGAAGATGCCGCGCTGATGGAAGGCTTTGAAACACGTATACTTGCCACACTGGGGGTCCCTGACCCATATTAGAGGCACGGGCAATTCTGGCCCGGTTAGTTTCTTGGAAAGGAGCCATGAGCTCAAATCCCGATCCGTCGTCTCCCGCGGCGCGTGGCGCGCCCCCGGAGAGTGACGATGCACCGGCCCAGAGGCCGGGCTTTTTCGCCCGATTGTTCGGCACCGCACCTGCGGCCGCTGAACCTGATCTCGACCTTCAACAGGATAGTCAGGCCGCGCCCGCGCAACTTGGCCCACCGCTTCCGTCTATGTCCAACCTCCGCAAGATGCGCGTGGAAGACGTGGCGATCCCGCGTGCCGAGATTGTCTCAGTCTCGATCGACGTTGACCTTCCCGATCTCGTCCAGGTTTTTCGCGACAGCGGTTTGACCCGCCTGCCGGTTTACGATGGCACGTTGGATGAACCTGTTGGGCTTGTGCACCTGAAGGATATCGCCTTGAAGCACGGCTTCAACGGGGAGGAAGAGGCCTTCACACTGTCCGAACGACTTCGGCCAGTCCTGTACGTACCTCCGTCGATGCCCATCGGTGTCTTGCTGACCAAGATGCAGACCGAGCGTACGCATATGGCGTTGGTCATCGATGAATACGGCGGCGTCGATGGCTTGTTGACCATCGAAGATCTGATTGAACAGGTCATTGGTGAAATCGAAGACGAACATGACGTTGAAGAGGCGCAGCCCTGGATGCGGGAAGAGGATGGTGCGTTCCTTGCCTTGGCCCGCGCGCCGCTTGACGAGTTCGAGGGTGAAATCGGCATGGACCTGGTGGACGAGGCCGAAGAAGAAGAGGTCGACACGCTCGGCGGTCTTGTCTTTTTGCTGTCGGGGCGCGTCCCGACCCGGGGTGAGGTTGTTCCCCATCCGTCCGGAGTAGAGTTTGAGGTGATCGACGCTGATCCGCGTCGGATCAAGCGTCTTCGTGTTCGCATGCCGAAAGAGGCGGCGGAGTGAGCCAAAGCGTTCGCGCGCGCCTTGAGAGATTGGGGCGATGGCAAGGACGGCTTTCGGCGGCGTTTGGCGGGGCCCTTGCCGCGCTTGCGCTTCCCCCTTTCGATCTATGGCCGCTGCTGTTTCCAGCGCTTGCTTTGGTGTGCGCGCTGGTGGCGACGGCACCTGATACAAGATCGGCTGCGTGGCGGGCCTGGTTCGCGGGTTTGGGATGGTTCGGCGTGGCCATGCACTGGATCGTCCAACCCTTTTTCGTAGATGCGGCAACCCATGGCTGGATGGCGCCTTTCGCCATCATTTTGATGGCCGGTGGCTTGGCACTCTTTTGGGCAGTGGCGGGCCTAGCCTCGGCGCTGCTTTGCCCGCACAATGGCGCGCGCGCCGTTGTGTTTGCAGGTGCGTTGACGCTTGCCGAAGCCGCACGGGGTCGTGTGTTAAGTGGATTGCCGTGGGCGCAGCCCGGTCATGGCTTGATAAGCACCGAGGTTCTTGTGCTATCCAGCCTTGGGGGGCCGCTGGCGCTGACCTTTTCTGCCGTGTTGATTGCAGCATTTGCCGGCGCCTTGTTGCTCTCTCGCTTCCCAATCTTGTTCATCTTTCCGATCGCGGCCGGCATTGCCGCTGCTCTGACCCCATGGACAGGCCCGCTGCCCGCGCCTTTGGCGCCAACGATCCGAGTCGTGCAGATCAACGCGCCTCAGCACCTGAAGTGGGAACCGGACATGATCCCGGTCTTCTTTGATCGCGGCCTGAACCTGACAGCCTCAGAGGGTCAGCCCGATCTTGTGATCTGGCCAGAGACCAGCCTTCCGACAATCCTGCGCAGTTCGGAAGAGGCGCGGGCGCAGATTGCAGCGGCGGCCGGCGGGGCGGAGGTCTTGGTCGGCGGTCAACGATATTCCGGGATTGAGCCGCGCAATATGCTGGCGCATCTCGATGCGGATGGGGCGGTCGTGCAGGTCTACGACAAACACCATCTCGTGCCATTTGGCGAATACATGCCTTTGCGCGAACTTGCCGACGATCTGGGTCTTGCCGGATTGGCGCAGCAGCTTTCAGGTGGATACCGTCCGGGTGTGGGGCCGGCCGTGATGGACCTTGGCCCACTCGGTCGAGCCTTTCCCATGATCTGCTACGAGGCGATCTTTCCCCACTACATTGGGCAGGTCGAGCGGCCGGACTGGATGGTGCAGGTCACCAATGACGCCTGGTTCGGCAGTTTCGCCATGCCGTACCAGCATCTCGCCTTGGCGCAATTGCGCGCGGCTGAGCAGGGATTGCCCCTTATCCGTGCGGCCAACACGGGCATCTCGGCTGTGGTCGATGCGCATGGTCAGATTGTCGAGGCACTTCCCATGGATGTGGAGGGCGTGATTGATGCCCAACTGCCAGCCGCATTGCCACCGACCCTGTTTTCTCGCGTGGGCCACGTGCCAGTGATCGTGCTTGCCGTATTTGTCACAGGCATAGGCATTGCGTGGCCGCGCCTCCGCAACGGCCATTGAACCCATCCGCAAAGGCGCGTAAGCGCTTCGCAAATCCCACAACGGCTTCCTGACGTGGGACGGAACAGACAATGGAGCACTCCCTATGGCGCGTAACAACTACCTCTTCACTTCGGAATCCGTGTCCGAAGGCCACCCAGACAAAGTCTGCGACCGGATCTCGGATGCCGTTCTGGATGCATTCCTGGCTGAAGAGCCCGAGGCGCGCGTGGCGGCCGAAACCTTTGCAACAACCAACCGCGTTGTCATCGGTGGTGAAGTTGGTCTTAGTGATCAGGCAAAGCTCAAGGAATATATGGGCCGTATCGATGCCATCGCACGCGATTGCATTCGCGACATCGGGTACGAGCAGGACAAGTTCCACCACGAGACCGTGGAAATCACCAACCTTCTGCACGAACAATCCGCCCATATCGCGCAAGGCGTCGATGCAGCGGATAACAAGGATGAAGGTGCAGGCGATCAGGGCATCATGTTCGGCTACGCCGTTGATGAAACGCCCGAGCTGATGCCCGCCCCAATTCACTACGCTCATGCCGTGCTCAAGCGTCTTGCGGATGTCCGCAAATCGGGGGCGGAGCCTGCCCTTGGCCCCGACGCGAAGTCTCAGCTTTCAGTGCGGTATGAAGATGGCAAGCCGGTCGGCGTCACGTCGATTGTTCTGTCGACGCAGCACCTCGACGAGAGCCTCAGTTCCGATGACGTGCGCGCGATGGTTGAACCCTATATTCGCCAAGAGCTGCCCGATGGATGGATCAGCGCCGAAACCGAATGGCACGTGAACCCCACCGGCAAGTTCGTCATCGGCGGGCCAGACGGCGACGCCGGCCTCACGGGCCGCAAGATCATCGTTGATACTTATGGCGGCGCGGCGCCCCATGGCGGCGGCGCGTTCTCGGGCAAAGACCCGACCAAAGTGGACCGTTCGGCGGCCTACGCCTCGCGCTATCTGGCCAAGAACGTGGTTGCGGCGGGCCTTGCGCATCGCTGTACGATCCAGCTGAGCTATGCGATCGGCGTGGCCAAGCCCCTTTCGATCTATTGCGACACGCATGGCACCGGGCAAGTCCATGAGGCCGAGATTGAGACGGCCTTGAGCCAGGTCATGGATCTCACCCCCCGTGGCATCCGGACCCATCTTGGCCTGAACAAGCCAATTTATCAGCGCACGGCGGCATACGGGCATTTCGGCCGCGCGCCTGAGGCGGATGGTGGCTTCTCATGGGAACGCACCGATCTGGTTGATGCGATCAAGGGTGCGCTCTGAGGGGATGCAAAAGTCCTTTGGATACTACGTCATGCGGTTTGCACTGACGGTTGTGGGACTGTTTGCCTTTCTTTGGGCCGCCTCCAACCTGCTGGCACAATTCGCGCCAGACCTTGCAATGACGCTATCCAATGGCCCGTTTGCGATGGGCGTCTTTATCGCGATCATGATCTTTCCACCTCTGCAACTGGCCCAGACCTTCTTTCGCCATGAACAGCGTCACATGTCCGGTGGGGAAGGCTGGGGGTTGGCCGTTATCGGCGCGCTCCTGCTCGTTGTGGTGATGAGCAGTGTGGTCTACCTGCGCCTGTCGCAAAACCAAGCCGCACTTGCTGACTTGCAGCGCGAGATTGGTGGAGACGTTGTGATCGCGATCCTCCCCCTTGCTTTGCTCGCTGTGTTCCTGATGCTGGTCTACCGGCTGTTTTTCTGGGCAGCGATCCGTGGCCAGATCAAACGGGCAGAGCGCAGCGGGGCTTGAGCACCCCGTCGCGGAACGCTAAGCGCCAGCCATGGAACGCCCACACCGCAATTTCTACGGCCGTCGCAAGGGCCAGCACCTGAAAGACAGCCAGGAACGCTATCTGGCCGAGGATCTCGACGCGCTTTCGCCGGGCCCCGTGGATTGGGATGCAAACCCGGACCGCTTGCCGTTGGATCTTGCGACGCTCTTCGACGGCAAGGAGGTCTGGCTTGAGGTCGGGTTCGGCGGCGGGGAGCACCTGGTGCATCAAGCGGCCCAGAACCCTGACGTCGGCATCATCGGATGTGAGCCTTACATCAACGGCGTTGCCATGCTTTTGGGCAAGATCCGGCAGGCGGGCGTGGACAATCTGCGCGTCCATCCCGGCGATGCCCGCGATTTGTTCGATGTGTTGCCCGAAGCAAGCATTGCCAAGGCTTTTCTGCTTTACCCCGATCCATGGCCCAAGAAACGGCACCATCGCCGACGTTTTGTCACGCCCGAGCATCTCGAACCGCTGGTCCGTGCATTGAAGCCCGGCGCGGAGTTCCGCGTTGCGACCGATATTGCCGATTACGTCCGGCAGACTTTGGAAGAGGTCCCGCGCGCGGGGTTTGAGTGGACGGCGGAGCGTGCCGAAGACTGGCGCGAAGCTTGGCCCGATTGGTATTCCACGCGGTACGAACAAAAGGCACTGCGCGAAGGCCGCACACCGCACTACCTGACCTTTCGAAAGATCTGACAGGCCCGTCGGTTCGCCCACAACGGCAAAGGGGTGTGGACGCCCGCCGACGCCCCGTCTATCACCGCCCGGCAATCGCCAGCCAAGAGGCCCCATATGTCAGCACATGGTGAACCCAAGCCCATGATAGCCCGCAAAGGGACGGCCTTGAAAGGCGTGGCGGAGGTGCCCGGCGACAAGTCGATCTCGCACCGGTCCCTGATCCTGGGTGCCATGGCTGTGGGTGAGACCAAGGTGACAGGCCTTCTCGAAGGGCAGGATGTGCTCGACACCGCCGCCGCGATGCGCGCGTTTGGGGCTGATGTCGTTCGCGATGACGACGGCACCTGGCATATCCACGGGGTTGGCGTTGGCGGCTTTGCGGAACCTGAAGACGTCCTTGATTGCGGCAACTCCGGCACCGGCGTTCGCCTGATCATGGGGGCCATGGCGACCTCTCCGATTGCAGCGACGTTTACGGGCGATGCCTCCCTCAGATCACGGCCCATGGCGCGCGTGACGGATCCGCTGGCTCTGTTTGGCACAAAATCCTATGGCCGGGCGCAGGGGCGCTTGCCCATGACGCTTGTTGGCGCGGCGGAGCCTTTGCCCATTACCTACACCACGCCCGTTCCCTCGGCTCAGGTGAAATCCGCCGTCCTGTTGGCCGGACTGAATGCGCCCGGGCAGACAGTCGTGATCGAGGCTGAGGCCACGCGCGATCATTCTGAGCGGATGCTGGCGGGCTTTGGGGCCGAGATCACCACCGAGGTGACGCCTGAGGGTCGTGTCATCACCCTGACAGGCCAGCCCGAGCTGAACCCCCAAACCATCGCTGTGCCCCGCGACCCGAGTTCTGCGGCTTTCCCAGTTTGCGCTGCGCTGATCACCGAGGGTTCGGATGTGTTGGTGCCGAATATTGGCCTCAACCCCACCCGCGCGGGGCTGTTCGAGACGCTGCGCGACATGGGCGCGGACCTGACCTATGAGAATATGCGCGAGGAAGGGGGCGAACCCGCCGCCGACCTCCGCGCGCGTTTCTCGCCCAACATGAAGGGCATCGAGGTGCCGCCCGAACGCGCGGCCTCGATGATTGACGAATATCCGATCCTGTCCGTGTTCGCGGCTAACGCCGAGGGCGCCACGGTCATGCGCGGCGTTCGGGAATTGCGCGTGAAGGAAAGTGACCGGATCGCCGCGATGGCCGATGGCCTGCGCGCAGCTGGGGTTGAGGTTGAAGACGGCCCCGATTGGTGGATCGTGCACGGTCGCGGCCCCGGTGGTGTGAAAGGCGGCGTTACCGTCGCCACCCATCTTGACCACCGCATCGCCATGTCCTTCCTCTGCGCGGGATTTGCGAGCCAACAGGGCATCACAATCGACGATGCGGGGCCAATATCGACCAGCTTCCCAATATTCGAGCCGCTGATGCGCGACCTCGGCGCGCGCCTTGATCTGGTGAGTGCCCGCTAGCGCCCAGTAATCGCACGCCCAATCTGTTCATGGGCGTCACGCACGATCTGCGGGAGGTCTCGCGCGCCCAATTCATCCTCCCACTCAATGCCGCTTGGCCAAGCATAGGCCAACAGCATCGCGACATTCTCGGTCTCGGCGGCAAGCGCGGCATAGTTCCGCGCCACGTCCGCCATGTCTTCCGGGTTTAGCCCGGCCTCGGCGTGCGTCGGTGTGTGGGTTGCGTCCATGACCAACACAAGCTCCACCCCCGATGGGGTCAGGTTTTGAACATCCTGCAGGTAATCCATGAACGCCGTATCCTCCGCGGGATCCCGCAGCAGGTACATGTTGAAGCCCCAGTAATCGAGGCTGGAGGAGATCAAAGGCGGGTGGCGGGGGCCGCGATATCCATCAATGATCATGGTGCGTATGGCGGGAAGATCGGCACGGATCCGGGTCAACACACCGTAGATGTCAGACGGCCGGAACCGCCGAAGCGAAGGCTCATCAGCGACGTAGAGGATGATCTCCTCCGGTGGCACACCGCTTAGGGCAATAGACCTCTGGCCAGCGGTCCACAGATCGTAGGTTCGCCTGCGTTGATTGCCCGAGAAAAAGAACGGCTCCACGTGGAAAAGCGGGGTCATCCCAAGCTCCCACGCGCGCGACAGGCGCATGGCGTCGGTCCCGATGTCTCCTGTCGGACAGACATGGGCGATGTTGGTGAAGGGCGCGACTTCGGTGGCGAAATCCTGACCTTCGCTTTCCAGGCCACACAGAACACCCGCATAGCCGAAATGGGTTTGCGCGGCGGAGGGAACCGCCCAAAGCAGAGCTGCCATCAAAACAAGACTACGCACGACCGTTTTTCCTACCCTACCTCTGTGTCAGCAAGTGGGACGGACCATCTCATGCCAGCGGACCCAATCCAGAATGCGCCGCCCAAGCCAACTCCCAGCACACCGGCTGCAAGCAAGGATGCCAAACTCACCTCAAGCGCCAACATTAACAGTGAAGCCCAGGCAAACATAACGAGTATGGCTTGCCACCAAAAAGCTTGCTTCAGGACCAGCCTCAGCGCGCCGTAGCTCAAGAAAGCCAGCAGGGTCGCAGGAACGAGGAAGAGCAGGCCATATCCCCCTAAAATCAGCAGGGCGAGAAAAAATCCCCCAACCACCTCTGACGGCGGGGCGGCGCGTGCCGTCGCTATGAAAGCCCCAACTAGAACGCAGGTCGCATAGGATGCGAGGCATCCGCGCAAAACATCACTGAAACGCATTGATCAGATCTCCAACATCGTTGTGCGTGGGTTTGGATAAACGGGTCAGTCCCTCGCGCGCCGGCTCGGACTGCGGGCCTTTCACGTCCCACGCCAATCCAACAGCCTCCAGCACCTTGATGAACCAATAGCCCGGGTCCAACTGACCCGCCTCAACGCCAAGCTGCGCGGAATGCGGGAATGCATGATGGTTGCCGTGGAAGCTTTCGCCGAAGGTCAGGAACCCTAGCCCGCGCAGGTTATACCCCTGCACCGGAAGTCCCCGTATTTCCCAGCCCTGATGGCCGTCCTTGTGGGCCGCGTGCCCCACCGCCCAATGGCCAATCAACGAGACTGAGACGCGCAGGCAGATGCCCCACAGGACCCATCCAATGCCGCCGATCGCGAACAGAACCATGGCAGGGATCAGCTGCTGCGCCATCCAGTGACGCTCCATCCAGCGATAAAAAGGATCGCCGGCGATCTCAGGCTCAATCTCGAAGCGCGGCGGGTGGGTCAGGGCAAAGCGGCAGTGCATTTGCCACCAGGCATCGCGCAGCCAGCCCGCGCCGTGGGAGGGATGCGGTGGGCATTCCACCTGCCGCTGGTGCCAATCGCGCATGTCATGGGCGCGGATCATGCCGAACGGTCCCGCCATACCGACTAGGGTGCCAAGCCAGACAAGCGTGCGTTCCAGCCATTTGGGCGCGGTGAAGCTGCGGTGGATCAGAAGGCGGTGCATGCCGACCGAATGCCCGGCACACAGGGTGATCGCGGCGAGGGTAAGGAAGGCTGCAAAACCGCCCCAGCTAGGGAACCAGATCAAGGCCGCTGCGCCGCCTGCCATATGGGCGAGCGTCCAAAGGGATTTCGGGGTGTCCCAGACGATGCGCCCTTGCGTGGCTGAGGTTTGCGGGTCCGCGAAGACGCGGTCGGTGTCGATCAGTTTCATTGGATCGCTCCTTTCAGGGCAGGGGCTTCGACCCCGTTTGGCGTGCGGATGTTCCAGGCGAGGCCAATGGCCGCCAGCGTGCGGATCACCCACCAACCGGGGTCGATCTGGCTCGCGTCATGGCCCATGCGGGCCGAACGCGGGAAAGCGTGGTGGTTGTTGTGGAAAGCCTCGCCGAAGGTCACGAGGCCGAGGGCGGGAAGGTTGCGCCCGTCGATGGCGATGTCGTCCTGAACGAAGGGGCGTTCGCCGCGGGTGTGAGCGAAATGGACAGTGACCCAGTGGCCCGCCAAAGAAACCGCCACCCGCAGCCCGATGCCCCACAGGACAAAGCCGATGCCGCCGATTGCGAACAGCGCAAACGCCAGCGGCACCTGTTGCCAGCGCCAAGTGGCCTCAAGGAAGCGGTAGAAGCGATCGTGTGTCGCCCGCTCTTCGATGTGCAGCACGGGTGGATGGTCAAGCACCTGCTCGTAGTGCATCTGCCACAACGCATCGCGCCAAAAGCCGACATCGTGCTTGGCGAAAGAGTGGCAATCGGGCTGTTGCTGCTGCCAATCGCGGATCTCATGGATGCGGAACATGCCGATGGGACCAGCCATGCCGACCAGCGTGCCGAGGTAGACCAGGATATGTTCCAGCCAGATGGGCGCCTCAAAACTGCGGTGGATCAGCAAGCGGTGCATGCCGACCGAATGGCCCAGACAAAGCGTCAGCAGCATGAGGAGGAGGGTCACGCCTGCCGCTTCCCATGACGGGAAGAATATCACACCAATAAGGCCCATAGCCGCCATGGAGGTGAACCAAAGCGATTTCGCAGGCGCCCAGACAGCACGGCCTTGGGTGGCAGAGCTGTCGGGGCGTGGCGTCACCCGATCTGTTTTGCTCAATTTCGAAGTCATCCCTTGCACCTCCACGCTTCAGCATTTAACTAATAATTGAAATCTCTATTTAACCTGTGAGTTAATTGGTGAAACATGTCAAGCCCTGAGAAAGTCTTCGAAGCCCTTTCTTCGACCACACGCCGAAAAATCCTTGCTTATCTGAGGGAAAGGCCGCTGCACGCCGGTGCAATCGCCGATCGGTTCGATATGTCGAAGCCCGCGGTCAGCAAGCATTTGTCGGTTCTCGAATCGGCGGGGCTGATCTGGAAGAAGCGCGAAGGGCAGTTCATTCTCTATGGGATGGAGCAGGAAAATCTTGCCGGGCACCTGTGGACCTTTATGCAAGAGGTCTGCCCGCCGTCCCGCGCGCTGCGTCGTGAGGTGCGCGAAGAGATGGAGCAGGGGGCGGCGGATCCGAAAGCTGATCCGTCGGTGACGTGACACCCTGACGGGCCATTGATGCTAGCCTTGCCCCAACAAAGATAGGGGCATCCCATGACCGACATCACCGGATCCTGCCTTTGCGGCGCGATTGAATTTCAGATCAACGGGCCATTACGCCCTGTGATCGCGTGCCATTGCACGCAATGCCGCAAAACTTCGGGCCACCATGTTGCGGCAACCTCGGTCGCGCGAGGCGATATCTCCATCAAGGGCGATCCGGTCTGGTACGTATCGTCTGACACCGCAAAACGGGGTTTTTGCGGAACCTGTGGGTCGAACCTGTTTTGGGACGGCGGTGGCGCGAATATCTCAATCTTTGCAGGGACGTTGGACGGGGATCCTGGCTTGAAGACGGCTGGCCACATCTATTGCGACGACAAAGGTGGCTACTACGAGTTAACCGATGATCTGCCTAAAGCGCCCGGTTATGATCCCGACCTGACGACACGGGTGGCCGGTTGACCGAATGGCGGCTGTGGCAGGCATTGGCCGTTTTGACTGCGCTTCTTTATGCGGGGTTATCTTGGCTTTGGTTCACGCAACTTGTGCCTGAGGCCGGCGGCCTGACGCCGTTTGATGGGCGGCTGTTTGGTTATTCGGTTGACGATGCGACGACGTTTTTGGCCGTGTTGAGCGATCGTGGCCGCGCGATCTACCTCAACGACGTGCGGCGGCTTGATACACTCTTTCCCCTAGCGCTGGCGTTGCTTCTGGCCTGGCCGCTTTGGCGGCGTCCATCCGGGATCTCTCGGATTCTTGTTTTACTTCCAATGATCTACCTGTGCGCAGACCTGACGGAAAATGCAGCAGTCGCACACCTTCTGGAAGCGGGCCTCCCTGTTGTTCCTACACTGACCATGCAGGCGAGCCGTCTGACCCAGGTAAAATATGCGTCTTTGGCGTTGAGCACGATTGCACTTCTCATCGTCTATGTGAGAACCAGAAAGCCATGAGATTCACGGTTGCGATCGACGGGCCTGCAGCGGCGGGCAAAGGAACGATTGGGCGCGCGGTTGCGGCCCGGTTTGGGTTTGGACATCTGGACACGGGGCTTTTGTATCGCGCGGTGGGCGCGCGTACGTTGGCCGGGGAGCGGGCGGAGGATGCGGCGCGGATGCTGACGCCCGAGGATTTGAGCGACCCGGACAAGCTGCGGACGGCAGATGTGGCGCAGGCGGCGTCAAAAGTGGCCGTCATTCCCGAAGTGCGCGCGCATCTGCTTGATTTTCAACGTGCTTTCGCCAATCGCGCGGGCGGTGCCGTGCTGGACGGGCGAGACATCGGCACTGTTATCTGCCCCCGTGCAGAGGTCAAACTGTTCGTCACGGCCAGCGCCGAGGTGCGCGCACAGCGTCGCCTGGATGAGTTCGCGAGCCGTGGCCATGTTGCTGATTTTGCAGAGGTTTTGGCCGATGTGAAGGCGCGCGATGCCCGCGATGCGGAGCGCGCGACAGCGCCGATGGTGGCCGCAGACGATGCGATCGTGCTCGATACCAGTGATCTGAGCATTGATGAGGCTGTGGCGGCCGCAATTGCCGCTGTGGAGGCCCGAAAAGGCGCGTGATCCGGTGCCGGTCTCGTGACCGGGGGTGAGGCGATTGAGTCTAGGGGGATGGCGCGGTGCAGGCTAGGCTGCTGCCACAAAACCTGCCGCCGGAGACCTGAACATGCGCCACGCCATATCTCTTATCTTACTGATTTCATTGCTACCTTTTGGCCTCTCAGCCCAGGAATCCGAGCCGCCGATGACGCCGGAGCGGATGGCGGAAATCTTTACGGTTCTGGATCCGGAGGCAGTGATCGAGTCGAACGGCATGTCGTTCACGGTGGCCAATGTTCCGGTCACGGTGATCATGGACCCGGTCGCGGACCGAATGCGCATTCTGGTGCCGATCTCCTCGGCCGAGGGTCTGGATGACGGGGCGCTTCTGCGGCTGATGCAAGCGAACTTCGACACAGCGCTCGACGCCCGCTATGCCATTGCAAACAATAGGGTTTGGTCGACGTTCATCCATCCGCTGTCGCCTTTGGAGACCGATCAGTTGATCTCGGGCATCGCGCAAACGGTGACGTTGGCGCAGACCTATGGCGACACCTATTCGTCGGGCGCGGTGATGTTCGGCGGGGGCGACACGCGGGGCCTGATCGAGGAGCTTTTGGAGCTGGGTGAGGAGCTTTGAACCGCGTTCCTTTGAACGCATATGCGTTCATTTGAGCAGATAATTCTCGAAAAGTGCGTTCATTTGAGCAGATTTCGATGTGTTCACGTGAATGCATCCGGATGCGTTCAACTGAACGCATTTCCCGTGGTGCGGCGCGGGCGGTCTGGCTTAACGTGATGTCTGGGCAAGGCAGCACGAGAGCGACGGGCGTGACAGAGCAGACGGGTATTTGGGACGGCGACCTTCTGGGGTTTCGGGAGGTCGGGGCGACCTTCACGAAATTGGTGCAATCGGTCGGCGCAGATGAGCCGGGATCGAAGGTGATCTCCATCGAGGCCGGGTTCGGGCGAGGCAAGACGTTCTTTCGGGAGAATTGGGCGAAGGAGCTGCGCGGCGCCGGTGAGGTCGTCGTGGAGATCGATGCGCGGCAGTCGGACCATTCGGGCGATGCGGTGGTGACGTTTATCGGGGCGTTGGTGGGGGCTTTGCCGGATGCGGACCAAAGCGGGATGCAGAAGGTCGGTGACCTCAGCAAGAAGTACGGAGGCGCGTTGCTGAAAGGGGCGGCCGGAATGGTGCTGCGGAGCGGGGCAGACCACATAATCCAACTATTCACAGACGATGCCGGGAAGATGGTCGCGGGTAAACCTTTGCTTGAGCGCACCGTCAACGATGTTGGTGAAGGTATGTCGAAGCAAGCTGGGGCGCTGATCGCAGCGCAGTTGCAAGCAGAGAAAGCGCGGCAGGAATTGCCGGACCAGCTTGATGATCTGCGTGAGGCATTGACCAAAGAGAAGGACACAGAGCGAGTTGTTGTTCTGATCGACGAGTTGGACCGATGCCACCCAGATTACGCGATCACTTTGTTGGAGGCGATGAAGCTTGTCTTTGACCGGCCCGGTTATGTGTTCGTGTTGATGGTGAACTCGGAACATCTCGAGCGGATTGCGGCGCATCGGTTTGTGGGGTGGCACGAGGAGGAAAATGACGAGGCGCGGGAGCCGTATCTCGATAAGTTCGTGGATATGCGGCTGAAGCTGCCTGAGGGGACGCTTGCGGATGCGGCTCGGGCTTTGGCGCAGGAGTTGCCGGAGCCGGACGAGCCATTTGGGGAGGGGCCGGAGTTTACGGTTGAGCGCGCGGCCAAGGTGGCGGCGGATTTGGCGCCGTTGAGCGGGCTGTCTCTGCGGCAAATCAAGCGGGTGTTGTTGCGGGTGGAATTGGCGGTGCGGGCGTATCAGGGGACGCCGGTTGATGTGCCGCTGTTGGTTTGGTTGGGGTTTGACGAGAGTACCAGCACCAAAGAAAACACTGAACTAAAGGACCGCTTCTTCGGGGCATTACATCGATCAGCCATTGCGGATCCAGATTTTGCTCTTGAGGATAACATCAAGCTCGTGCCTGAACTCTTCCCGTATGGTGAACTTGGTCTGTTTGGCTACGTCGCCGAAGGAGTTTACTATCCGAAAGAACCCCAAAAAGCCCGACCGATTTCGTTTGGAATCCCGTTGCAACGTCTTGGCCTGACGTCTGAACCGTGGTTGGAACTTGCGTTATTGCCGAAGGACAAGAAACAGGGCGCCCTCACGGCGTGGTGGGCGAAATTATTATCTGAGCGGCTCGCCCCGACCTACATCCCCGAACACCAAGCCATGCTAAACCAGGTCCATAAATTCGCCGCTGATTGATCCTCGCGCCCGGACCGGTTAACAGCCGCGCAGCGGCCCGGTCCATCGCCGACCCGTCCCATCGGGTTGGCGATTTGGTGAGGCTCGGTGCTCCGTTTCGAGGGCACATGTGTTTGGCTACCATAAAGTGCCATGCGCAGCCGTTGGAACGCCATCCCGCCGGGTCGGCGATGGACCGGGCCTCGGGCCTTGCGTTGTTGGGATTCGCACTATATACGCGCGCTCGTCAACTCGGCGGATAAGTCGGGGGCATGAGATGGGCAGGGTCGGACGTTCTCCGGCCCTCTTTATTTTCCCGGCCCCGCCATCAACGACCAACCTGTCGCATCAAAGATGTGCACCCAACCAAGACCGGCGGAGACAACCGCGCGGCCAGATCAAAACCGAATAGGAACCCAAAGCCACATGGCAAATGCAACCATGGAGGAATTCGAAGCCCTCCTGAACGAAAGCTTCGAAGTTGACACGCCCGAAGAGGGCTCTGTTGTCAAAGGCAAGGTCATCGCGATTGAAGCGGGACAAGCCATCATCGACGTCGGCTACAAAATGGAAGGCCGTGTCGAACTCAAAGAATTCGCAAATCCCGGTGAAGCGCCCTCGATCGAGGTCGGTGACGAAGTCGAAGTCTACCTTCGCAACGTCGAGAACGCCCGTGGTGAGGCCGTGCTGTCGCACGAGATGGCCCGCCGTGAGGCCGCCTGGGATCGTCTGGAAAAGGCATATGCCGCGGAAGAGCGCGTCGAAGGCGCGATCTTTGGCCGCGTGAAGGGTGGTTTCACCGTGGATCTGGGTGGCGCTGTTGCGTTCCTTCCAGGCTCGCAGGTTGACGTCCGCCCCGTGCGCGATGCGGGTCCGTTGATGGGCCTCAAGCAGCCGTTCCAGATCCTGAAGATGGACCGTCGTCGCGGCAACATCGTTGTCTCGCGCCGTGCGATCCTTGAAGAGTCCCGCGCCGAGCAGCGTGCCGAGGTGATCGGCAAGCTGAACGAAGGCGACGTGGTGGACGGTGTCGTCAAGAACATCACCGAGTACGGCGCGTTCGTCGATCTGGGTGGCGTGGACGGCCTGCTGCACGTGACCGACATGGCCTGGCGCCGTGTGAACGACCCCAAAGACATCCTGACCATCGGCGAGACGGTCAAGGTTCAGGTCATCAAGGTCAACAAGGACACGCACCGCATCAGCCTTGGCATGAAGCAGCTGCAGGACGATCCGTGGGATGCCGTTTCCGGCAAGTACCCGCTGGAGAGCACCCATACGGGCCGCGTGACGAACATCACCGATTACGGTGCGTTTGTTGAGCTGGAGCCGGGTGTTGAAGGTCTGGTGCACGTCTCTGAAATGTCGTGGACCAAGAAGAACGTCCATCCGGGCAAGATCGTTTCCACTTCTCAGGAAGTCGAAGTGATGGTGCTGGAGATCGACACCGTGAAGCGTCGCGTTTCGCTTGGCCTCAAGCAGACCATGCGCAACCCGTGGGAAGTGTTCGCCGAGAGCCACCCCGAGGGCACGCAGGTCGAGGGCGAGGTCAAGAACATCACCGAGTTCGGTCTGTTCGTGGGCCTCGAAGGCGAGATCGACGGCATGGTTCACCTGTCCGACCTGACCTGGGAAGGCCGTGGCGAGGACGTCATCAACGATTATCGCAAGGGCGATATCGTGAAGGCGGTTGTCACCGAGGTCGATACCGACAAGGAGCGTATCAGCCTGTCGATCAAGGCGATGGACGGCGATCCGTTTGCGGAATCGGTTGAGGGCGTGAAGCGCGGCTCGGTCATCACGGTGGAAGTCACCGCGATCGAGGATGGCGGGATCGAAGTGGAATATGAGGGCATGAAGTCCTTCATCCGCCGCTCGGACCTGTCGCGGGATCGCTCGGAACAGCGCCCCGAGCGTTTCGGCGTTGGCGACAAGGTGGACGTCCGTGTGACGAACATCGACGCCAAGTCGCGCCGTCTGGGTCTGTCGATCAAGGCACGCGAGATCGCGGAAGAGAAAGAGGCCGTGGAACAGTTCGGCTCTTCCGACTCCGGTGCATCGCTGGGGGATATCCTTGGCGCCGCGCTGAAGAGCGACGACGAGTAAGCCTTCAGGCTTCGAGAATTGAGGAAGGCCCTGCCGGTTGCGGTGGGGCCTTTTTCTTTTGGGGTATCAAGGGTGATTGGGTGGGTAAAAATGCTGAAATCGAGCAAATATCCCTGATCGCTTGGACTTTGTCCGTGGAAGGCCGCCTAGCGCCGTCGACGCGCCAGCTCGCGATAAAGGGCGGGGGGTGAGACGCCAATCTGATCGGCCACCGCCACCCAACCGCCTTTGCCCGGAGGGCCGTGCAGCGCGAGCCAAGCGTCCAGACGCTCGGATACCCGGCGCAGACGCATGATTTCAATACGGGCGCGTTGGGCCTGTAACATGCGCGATTGTGTTTCGATCAAGCTGAGAGCGGCGGCGGGCGATTGCCGGAGCGTGGCGAGGATCATCGCCCGCGGCAATACCGCGACTTCAGCCTCGGCGCGCGCGACAGCATCGCAGTGATAGGCGTCGGCAAACAGAGAGGCTTCGGCAAGCGGCGTGCCTTTGCTGGCCATGTGCAATGTCAGCGGAACGCCATCGGTAAGCGTGCGTTCAAGCGCTATGGCGCCGTCCGTGACAAGGTACATGTTTGTCACCGGGTCATCTTGGCGGAACAGGGATGCGCCCAAAGCGACAGACCGCCGAGGCGCGTCGTCAAAGATCTGAGTCCAGTCAGACATGATAGATATCATACATGCGGCTTCGGCCGACATATAGACTGAACTGAAACAAGGAAGGACGGTTTATGCGGATCAGATACGGGTTAGGTGTTTTGGTGTTGGTGGGTGGCACGGCTGTGGCGCAGGCCCAGACTGCGCACGAGGGGCACGGAGCGGGAATGGATCATGTTGCACATGGCCAGATTGATCCTGTGCTGAATGAGCCGGGGCAGGGGGCGTTTGCGGCCTTGTCTGAAGTGGTCCGTGTCCTGGAGGCAGACCCGGAGACGGATTGGGCGCGTGTGGATCTTGCGGGCCTGAGGGCGCATCTGGTCGATATGGATCATCTTGTGACGGGAACCCAGGTGACGGAAGAGGTTTTGCCCAATGGCCTGCGTGCCGTTGCCACGGGCGATGTCGAGACCATTGCGGCGCTCACTCGGATGGTGCCGGCCCATGCCGCACAGCTTGCGACGGACGAGCGGTGGAGCGTATTAGCGGAGGCAGGGACGGACGGTGTCGTCTTGCGGGTGACAAGCGACGACCCTGTTGTTGTCGCGCGTATTCAGGGGCTTGGGTTCTTTGGCCTAATGGCAAGCCAAGACCATCATCGCGCCCACCATCTGGGCATCGCACGGGGCGAGGCGGTGCACTCGGATTGATTGATCCGCTTGCGTTGAAGCAAACGTGAAGGGAGCACAGCGGCAATCGTGGTAGCTTTTCAGGACCATCTTGTCTTGGGGAGGCGGCCAGTGATGTCCTTTGGAGTATTCCGCACACTCGCGGCGGCGTTGTGTTTGGCCATCTTGCCATGGGCGGTGCCGGCACAAACGGCCCTGCCCGACTATGTAATCGAGGCGTTCGGCCAGCCGCCAAGCGTGCCAGAAGGCCCGCTTGCGCCCGAGCTTGAGGCCGCCTTGCAGCGGGCAATCGAGATTGGGAGAGATCAGGCAGGGTGGGATCTGATTGATACGGAGGCCTATGAGACCATCGCCGCCTCGGGCGATCCGCGCGCGGCCTGGCTTATCACGGATCTGATGCGCTTCACCTGGCGGCCTGAAGTTTTCGTGGCCTTGCGCGATGTGAGCGTTGAACTGCTTGGTGTGGAGCCGCAAAGCTTCCGGCCCCGCGCCGAGATTGCCGACCATTTGATCGCGTGGGAGGTGCCAGACTATCCTGGCTACCTTGCCCATAAGCGAGAGATCTACACCGGATACCTGCCCGGATTGGAGGAGTTGATGGTCGAGGGAGATATCGACTGGCACCTCGTGTCCTGGGGCGGAGTGCGGATTGACGACCGGCCTTATGACACGACCGCGACGCCATGCCAGTGCATCCCGGCCTCGGACAATCCACCGGTTCAGACCGCGGATGAGGCGACCTGGCTGGACGACGACGACATCGTCTTCGGGATCGAGATCAACGGCGAGGCCCGCGCCTATCCGCGCCAGATCATGGAAGTGCGCGAGATGGTCAATGACACGCTTGGCGGGCGGCATCTGGGCATTCCTTACTGCACCTTGTGCGGTGCGGCGCAGGCCTATTTCACTGATGAGCTGCCAATTGGGGTGGAGCGACCCGTGTTGCGCACCTCCGGTTTGCTGATCCGGTCGAACAAGGTGATGTACGACATCACCTCAATGTCGGTGTTTGACACCTTTACCGGGGAGGCCGTGACTGGCCCGTTGGCAGAGCGTGGATTGCAGCTGGAACAGGCGAGCGTGATCACGACCGACTGGGCCTCCTGGCGGGACGCCTATCCGGAAACGACGGTTCTGGTGGAAGAGCTTGCCCTGGGCCGGGATTTCGATTTCCGCAATACGCGCGATGCCGATGGGCCGATCTTTCCGGTGGGCGATGTGGACCCGCGCCTGCCGGTGCAGGAGGACGTTGTGGGGGTGTTCACCGGCGCGGGGCGTCCGGTGGCGTTTCCTCGCGGACTGGCGCTTGCGGCATTGACGGATGGGGCGGAGGTTGTGTTCGAAGATGTGCGGATCGTGCAGGCGGCCGGTGGGCTGCGCGCGATCGGTCCCGATGGGGCGGATCTGGGCAGCCATGAAGCGTTCTGGTTTGCGTGGTCGCAGTTCCATCCCGACACTGCTTTGTGGCCGGACGGGTAGGAATGCGCGCCTAGCCAGCCTTGCGCGCCGTTTGCAGTGACGCGACATAAGCGTCCGCCTCTTCCACGGGGACAGGGCGGGAATAGTGGTAGCCCTGTCCGTCATCGCAGCCCAAGGCGACCAGTTTTTCCACTTGATCAGCTGTTTCGACCCCTTCGGCGATTACGTTGAGGTCGAGGTTGTGGCCCAATTGAACAACGGTGCTGACGATTGGATTGTCGGGGTCATCGACAAGGTCGTTCACGAAGGAACGGTCGATCTTGAGGCGGTTGAGCGGCAAAGCCTTGAGGTAGCTGAGAGAGGAATATCCGGTGCCAAAATCGTCGAGCGCGATCGATATGCCCATTGCGGACAAGCGTTCTAGCGTTTTGGCGACGCGGCTTTTGTCTGAAATCAGGACGCCCTCGGTCACTTCGATCTCGATCAGACAGGGGGGGAGGCCCGTTTCCTCAAGCAAATTGGCCATGAGCCCGGCGACGTCGATGCGGGCGAATTGCACGGGCGAGATGTTGACGGAAACGACGGGGGCCGCCGCGCCCAGTTGATTATACCACCGCTTTGCATCGTCACAGGCACGACGCAGAAGCTGTTCGCCAAGATCCACGATCAAGCCTGTCTGTTCGGCAATAGGGATGAAGATGTCCGGGCCGACAAACCCGAGGTCATCGTCGATCCAGCGTGCCAGTGCCTCGAACCCGATGAGGCGGCCATCGGACAGGCGATGTTGCGATTGGTAGTAGAGGGTCACTTTTCCGGTGCGCACGGCGAGCTTGAGCCGATCAACCACCGCGATGCGCTTGTTGAGTTGAGTCAACATATCGGGATTGAACAGGCAAGGCCGGTCGCGCCCGCCATTCTTGGCCTCATATAGGGCCAAGTCGCACAAGGAGAGCAGATCATTCCCGCGCTCGGTGTCGGTGGGGAAGCGGGCGATGCCGACGGAGGCCGAGATTTGCAGTTCAAAATCCTTGATCTGGAACGGCTCGGACATGCGGTCGCAAACGTCCTGGCCAAGCATGAAGAGGTCTTCATCTGATCGGGTTCCCGGATCTGGGAACAGCATCATGAATTCATCACCGGCCAGCCGTGCGGCCCAGGCATCCCCGTTGAGAAAGGTGCGCATCCGGTCGGCGGCGGCGCAGAGTAGAGCATCGCCAATGTCGTGGCCGTAGCTGTCGTTGATCTGCTTGAAGCCATCGAGGTCGATCATGAAGGCAGCCGCGCGATCGGCTGCAGGGTCGAGGGCGCCCAAATGCTTTTGCACGGAGTTGCGATTATAGAGATCAGTGAGGGAATCGTAGGCCGCCAGCTTCTGCACCTGACGCTCTGCCACAACAGCTTGTGTGACATCGGCCACAATCCCGCGGAAGCCCAGAAACTCAGCCTTGTCGAACTGTGGTTTCGCTTTCACCGCGATCCAGCGCAGATCGCCCGACGCCCCGTGCGGAAAGGCGAGAACAATGTCATGAAATTCCCTTCGGGAGCGTACGGCATGCGCCAGGCGGTCGAAATCGGCCTGAGATTCCGGGCTGACGAGGCGTTCGACCCTTTGCAGGGTCATTTCCGTGCCATCGTACACATCCGGGCCGCCCAAAAGCTCTACAATCAGGTCAGGGGCCATGATGATTTGGCCGTCGCGGTCGGTCTGCCAGAGCCATTCCGTTGCCTTCGCTTCATAATCCTTGACCAGCAGTTCGACGACCTCGGTCTTTTCGGCCAGTTTTTCGAGGTTTGAGAAGGCTTCGATTGTGGATCGCCCCCGGTCGAGCACCGATTTCGTGAGGGCCGCAAAGGCGAAAACAGAAAGGATGCCGACGGCAATATCCGTTGACGTGCCAATGGTCAGGCCTGTGACCAAAGCGGACGCCCCGCAGCCCAAGGCCGTGCAAGACAGATAGATCATCCCCGGGCCCACGGCGCGCGAATACCCCAAGGTTCCAAGGGCGACAGCACCTGTCGCGATGATGCCGATGATGGTTTTCCCGCCGTCTTCCGCAAGCGGGTAGAACAAGGCCATGCCGATTGCCCAGATCGCACCGTCGATCATCGCGCGCAGTTTCATGCGCCGCATATCTGCGATCGTTCCTTCGCTGTGGTGCAGGGGCTTGGTCCAGAAATAGAGCCACCATGACATGGCCACCATCGCGACCGACCAAGCGGCAACCGGGATCCACCCAACCGCCGGAAGAACCTGAACCGCGAACATCGGGGCAAAGATCGTGTTGCACAGCAAGAGCCATTGCGTTTCGTCCAGCGTCCCGCAAATCAAGTCGCGCCGGAACCGTTTCGCGGCATCAGGGGGGAACTGATCTGCGCGGTAGGGCGCGAATCTGAACAGTTCGATCAGGTTCTGTAGCCGGGGGTTCTGGACTCGGGGCATGGACACGAAGACTCGGGACTACGTTCACGTTCCCCAACGCCTAGCGCCCACAGGTAAAGATGCGCCTTACCTTAAAGGGAGCCTTTTAGGGATTTCGCGCCGGCCCGGTGGGGCGGATTAGTCCATGACCATGAGGAATTGGTCTCGCATCCGTTCGATCGCCGGCTTGTTGCGCGCCTTTGGCACGATGAAGACGGCCTGGCGGGTGTTCGTCGCCTCGGGCCGCAGGAATTCCTCCACGATGTGGTAGGTCTTTCGGCCCATGTAGTCGTCGAAGATGATCGCCGTACCCGGATCGGCGATGCGCAGGCTGGTCAGGAAACAGGCCACCCGAAAGCGTCCGTCGATCAGCACCACCTCGGGTTTGGCGAGGCTGGACCACGGTCCTTCGATATATTGGATGAAGTTGCGGCGTTTTCGATAGGTGCGCGGCTTGCCCCATTTGGCGACGGGGCCGACATCGATATGGCGCAGGTCATGGACTGTGGGGCGGGTGAGGGCGGCTTGGGTCTGTTCGACCCAGGCGCGGTCTGTTTCGACACCGATGATGGTGGCCTCAGTCTGGGCGTCCACCCAAAGGGTTGAGGCGCCAAGGCCATACTCGCCATAGGTGCGGCAGCCTTCCAGCGCGGCTTTGAACAGGCCATCTTCTCCGTCGAACAACTCCATCCGCGCAGCCTGCGCGGGGTGACGGCAGATGTCACGGGACGAGGCGAAGATTGCGCGCTAGGGTGGGGCGGAGCGGCAACGGAGGGTAAGGCGATGCTGTGCAAAATCGGTGATGTCGAAGTGTGGCGCATCCTTGAGATGAACGGCCCGTTTCGCGAGGCGGAGATGCTGTTTCCGACAGCGGGGCCGGACGTGGCGCGGATCATGAACGAGATGGCGCCGGGGCAGGTGGATGCCGCGGGCAAGGTGATCTTGCCGGTCCAGGGGTTTCTGCTGAAGACGCCGACCCATGTGGTGTTGGTCGATGCCTGTGTGGGCAATCACAAGACCAACAATTTCCCCGATTGGAACATGCGCGATACGGGTCGGTTCATGGCGGCCCTTGAGGCGTCGGGCACGGCGCCGGGGGATGTGGATTATGTGATGTGCACGCATCTGCACACCGACCATGTGGGCTGGAACACGCAGTTGGTCGATGGGCGGTGGGTGCCGACCTTTCCCAATGCCACCTATCTGATGCCGGGATCGGACCTGCCGTTTCTGGAGGAGGTTGGGCCGGATCAATACCGCGAGAGCGTTTTGCCGGTGGTTGAGGCAGGGCAGGTCGAGGAGGTCGGCCCGGATTACAGGATTGGCGAGGCGGTCTCACTCATTGCGACGCCCGGGCATACGCCGGGCCATGTCTCCGTCAGGATCGCGTCGGGCGGGGCGGAGGCCGTGATCACCGGCGATGCGATCCACTGCACGCCGCAATGCGCCTATCCGGACTGGCATTTCGTCTATGACGCCGACAAGGAGGCGGCGGTTGCCGCGCGGCGGCATCTGCTTGAGACGGTCGCGGAGAGTGGTGCCAAGGTTCTGGGCACGCATTTCCTGCTGCCCTCGACCGGTCGGGTTCGGGCGGATGGGGACGCGTTTCGGTGGGAAGCTGACTGAACGGCGCGCCTAGGGCGCGGTTTTGCGATAGGCCGATGGCGACTGCGCATAGACCCGTTCGAATTCGCGATAGAAATTGGACCGGGTGAGAAAGCCTGAGGCTTCCATCACTTGTGTAACGGGGTCGTTTGTTTCGCGGAGCAGGCGCGCGGCATGGGCGAGGCGGAAGCCATTGACGTATTGCGAGACATTCATGCCTTGCGTCTGGTTGATGGCCTCGGACACCGTTCGGGTCGGCAATGTCAGGCGGCGGGCGAGGCGGTCGAGGGTGAGATCTGTTTCGAGGTAAAGCCGCGTCTCGGTCAAAAGTGCGCGTGCGGCTTGTTCCACTGTCTCGGCCTCGGACGTTGGGCGCTTGCCCTGAGGCGCGTTTGCGGGCGCTGGCCGGCCGGAGAAGGCCATGATGGCCGCGATCAGGCTGATGGCAGAGACAACGGAGCCCAGGGAAATGAGGGTCAGGGCATTTTCCGTCTGCCCTGTTGCGAAGCTGACCGCGATGGCGGTGTCGAACGCCAGCATCAACAGCAGCATGCCGGCAGAGACGAGCATCCAGATGCGAAGGCCCCGGGTCAGGTGCAGCGGCGCAAAGCGCAGCGCGTCCGGCCCGCGCCGGTACATCTGGAACAGGAGTGCTGCGTAGATCAGGTAGCTTGCGCCGATGGCGATATCGTAGGCGCCACGAAACTCCGGGATCGCTTGCGGAAGAATGGCCACCGCCAGCCAGGCGCCGATATGGGCCACCATGGGGAGGCGCAAGGCGGCCGGCGTGCAGGTGTAAGTGCGAAAGCCGAGGTAGATCAGAGGCCCGACAAACAGCGGGATCACGCGCTGGATGGGGGCGAGGTGCTGCATCCCGTAGCCAAAGCGTAGTCCGGTCAGCAAGGTACCTGCGGCGATCAGGACGAAGACCAGAGTGAAGAAGGTACGTGCCAGGCGATTGCCGACATCCAGCCGCCAGAACATCACGCAGGCCACACCGCTCAGCACGAACGTGAAGATCGGAAGGGGCAGGGCCTGCATCATCTTGTCTGTCCTTCTTCGCGTATGCGCTGTCCTCGATCCTGCAGATCGTGTCCCGCATCACGATCAAGGACAGGGATCTGCCCCTCAACCCGTTGTTTTATTGGGGTTTGCGGGAAATGTCTGGGTCATCACTAGCTCGGTTTGAGGAGATAGACCAATGCAGATCAAAACACCAATCCTGGCCGCCTTTATGGGGCTGGCCGCATCCGTGGCGATGGCGCAGGACTACAATACTGGCCTGATACAAATGAATGTGCCCGATGGAGCGCGTCCCTTGGACGGGTTCCTTTGGTATCCGACGGAAGCGGAGGGGCAAGCCCTGCGCGCCCATGGCAATGCCGTGTGGGAGGCTATTCGGGTATTGCCGGATGCGGAGCCTGCCGGGGGTGCGCGCCCGCTTGTCGTCTTGTCCCACGGCATGTTCGGCAATGCGCGCAATCAGGCCTGGCTGGCGGCAGAGCTGACGGCGGCGGGCTATGTTGTGGCGGCGATCGATCACCCCGGGACCAGCACGTTCCAGCGCGACCCCGACGATGCGCGGGAGCTGTGGGAGCGGCCCCATGATATCAGCCGGACCATCGACCACGTGCTGTCGATGGACGCGGTCGAGATCGACGAAGACCGGATCTTCATGGCGGGCCATTCGCTTGGCGGATGGACGGCGGTGATGCTGGCCGGTGGCCAATACGATACCGCACGGATTGACGGCTTTTGCGCCGCAAACCCCGATGATCTGGTCTGCGGCATCTTTCAGATGTGGCAGGTGGGTATGGCTGAGGCCGATCGCGCGGTGATTGCGCAGGATTGGTCTGACCCAAGGTTGGCCGGTGTCGCGGTTTTTGATCTGGGGGGCACGCAGACCTTCTCGGACGAGAGCCTTGCCGGGATCGAGACACCTTTGATCGTGTTTGGCGCACCAATCGCAAATTCGGGGATCGATCTGGATGTGGAAAGCCGTGCCTTGGTGGCCCGCTTGCCGGACGGGGTTCGGTATATCGAGCCTGAAGGGCTGGCGCATTTCGATTTCCTGGGGCTTTGCACCGAACAGGCGATTGGCATCCTGACGGAGGAAAACCCCGAAGATGTGATGGTGTGCGAGAATGGTGGTGCGGACCGTGCGGCCGATCACGCGATGATCGCGTCCGAGGTGATTGCCTTCTTTGATGCGCAGTCTGGCGGCTGATCCAAGAAAGCACCAGAGGGGCATGACCAGTCGCCGTGCCCCTTTGACCCTGCGTCACAGTTCCCACCTCGCCCCCTGACGCTTAGGCTGCTGGCATGGTCCGCATCGGGGAGGGGCATTCATGCTGCGCGCTTTGAAATGGGTTGGTCTGGCCATCGTGGCCCTTGTCGCGGTCTTGCTGGTGAACACTTTCCGGATGTCCCCGGAGTCGGTGGAGGTTGCAGCGGTTGAGGTGCCGAGTGTCGATGCGATGCTCGTGGCGGAGCAGGTGAGCCAGGCGATCCAATTCCAGACGATCTCTCACCCGTTGGGCGCGCCGGATCGGCCAGACGATTATGAGGCGTTCCTTGACTGGGTTGGCACGACCTTTCCCCATATCGAGGAGGCCATGGATCGCACATTGGTGAGCGGGTTCACCCCGATCTACCACTGGGAAGGCGGCGATCCGGATGCAGGTGCGATCCTGATCAGCGGGCATTACGACGTGGTCCCGATCGAGGGCGATTGGTCGCGCGACCCCTGGGCCGGCGAGATTGCCGATGGCTATGTCTGGGGCCGGGGCGCCATGGACATGAAGGGCGGTTTGGTGGCCTTGCTGCATGCGGTTGACCGGCTCGCGGCAAGTGGGTTTGCACCGCAGCAGGACATCTACATTGCCCTGACGCAGGACGAGGAAATCGGCGGGCAGGGCGGCGCGGCGGCGGTGGCGCAATACATGCTGGACCAGGGTATCGAGATCGACTGGACGCTCGACGAAGGCTCCTTCGTGTTGCGCGATATGTTAAGCGGGATTTCCAGCGACATCGCCATGATCAATCTGGCCGAGAAGGGCTATATGAGCGTCCGCATCACGGCGACGGCCGATGGTGGCCACAGCTCCATGCCCCAAAACGACAATGCGATTGCGCAGTTGGCACAAGTGATCACGGCGTTGCAGGAGAACCAGGTGCCCGGCGGTTTGGATGGCGTGACGGGTGATATGTTCGACACGCTTGGGCCGCATATGAGTTTTGTGGAACGGATGCTGTTCGCCAACCAATGGCTGTTCGCGCCTGTGATTGAGGGCGTACTGTCGGGAACGAACACAACCAACGCGATCCTGAGGACGACCACCGCGCCCACGATGCTGTCGGGGTCAGAGACGGAGAATGTGCTGCCGACGTCGGCCAGTGTCGTCGTCAACTTCCGCCTGCATCCGCGCGACACGCCGGAGATGGTTCTGGCCCATATAGAGGGGCTTTTGCCCGGCGAGGGCTTTGAGGTCGAAACCCTGTCCGCGCGGGCGGCAAGCCCTGTTGCCGACCATGAGGGGCCGGTCTTCGCCCATCTGGCCGACACGGCGCGGCAGGTGTTCGGCGATGTGGTGGTCGTTCCGGGCCTGACCGTCGCGGGAACGGATTCGTCGCACTACGCGGTGCTGACCGATCACAGCTACCGGTTCTTGCCGTTTGTCGCGACCGGAGAGGATGTGGGGCTGTTGCACGCGCCGGATGAGCGGATCTCGGTCGAGAACCTTGGGTTGGCGGTGCAATATTACGAGCTGCTTTTGCGCGGCTTGTAATCGGACGCGGGGCCATTGGCCCGGCGCTGACGGAAATCTGTGGATAACTTTGAGCTGTAACGGAATCGCCATCTCTCTGTTACACTGGGCCCTGCAACTGGGACTGCACGCATAAAACGGATGGTCGGGGTGTTTGCCCGATCGGTCCGTTTGTTCTGTCCAGGGAGACCCAGATGAACCGCAAAGAAATCATTGCCAGCGCAGAGCATGGCAACAAGGCCGAAGCCTTTGAGGCGTTCGACGATATTCCGACCAACCCGAACCTCGGCAATACGATTGGCGACGTGATCAACCGCCGCTTCGGCCGCCGTGAGCTGATGCGCGGTGCCTTGGCCGTGACGGCCACAACGACGCTGTTTGGCACCACCGCGCTGAGCACGGGCCGCGCGCAGGCGGACGCCCATGGCGATCGCTATGCGTTTGACGAATTGGCCTGGGGTAATGACGAAACGCACCACATTGCCGATGGCTATGATGCCAATGTCCTGATCCGTTGGGGCGACCCGATCTTTGAAGGTGTGGCTGAATTCGACCCGATGAACCAGTCCGCCGAAGATCAATTGCAGCGCTTTGGCTACAACAACGATTATGTGGGCTTTGTGGAGCTTGAGCCGGGCCGTGGTGTCCTGTGCGTCAACCACGAATACACGAATGAAGAGGTCATGTTCCCCGGCCTTGGCCGTCAGGATCGCGCTGATTTCGAGGGCATGACGCAGGAGATCGTGGATATCGAGATGGCTGCCCATGGCGGATCCGTCTTCGAGATTGCGAAGAATGGCGATGGTGTGTGGGAAGTTGTGCTGGGAAGCCAATACAACCGGCGCATCCATGCCGGAACGGAGATGACCTTTAGCGGCCCCGCTGCCGGACATGCGCGGATGCAGACGGGCGCAGACCCCGAAGGCATGACCGTTCTGGGCACGATCAACAATTGTGCGGGCGGGATCACGCCCTGGGGCACCTACCTGATGGCTGAGGAGAACTTCCACGGCTATTTCTGGACGGACGTTCTGGATGCCGACGGTGATCCTGACGTGTCGGCGCAGGCAGAGGCCGTGTCGATGGCGCGCTATGGCACGCCGGGGCGCTGGTATGCGTGGGGTCAGTACCACGACCGGTTCAACATCGACGTGGAACCCAACGAGCCGAACCGGTTTGGCTGGATTGTGGAGGTTGATCCGCTTGATCCGAATTCGGTGCCCGTGAAGCACACGGCGCTTGGTCGTTTCCGCCATGAAGGTGCGAAGTCGATCATCGCTCCGTCCGGCCAGATCGTTGTCTATTCTGGTGACGATAACCGCTTTGACTATGCCTACAAGTTCGTCTCCAGCGGCGTTGTGACCGACGACCGCGCGGCGAACATGCAGCTCTTGAGCGAAGGGACCCTCTACGTTGCGCAATACAACGATGATGGCACGTACCAGTGGCTGCCCCTTGTCCACGGCGAAGGTCCGTTGACGGAGGAAAATGGCTTTATGAGCCAGGCGGACGTGCTGATCGACACCCGGCTTGCCGCCGATCTTCTGGGGGCTACGCCGATGGATCGGCCCGAGGACATCCAGCCGCGTGAAGGCGGGGCGGTGTTCCTGATGCTGACCAACAATTCGCGGCGCGAAGAGGTCAATGCTGTGAACCCGAGACCGGAAAGCTATTTCGGCCATATCCTGCAGATGAACGAAGCGGACGGCGACCATGCGGCACTGACCGGCACCTGGGACATCCTTGTGCAATGCGGCGACCCGGAGATTGCCGAGGTCGGCGCGGTCTGGAACCCTGCCACGTCCGAGAACGGTTGGTTCAGCTCGCCTGATAATGCGGCGGTCGATACGGCGGGACGCCTTTGGATTTCGACCGACCAGGGCTCTGGCTGGGGTCGCACGGGCAAATCAGATGGCCTCTACTCGCTTGAGACCGAAGGCGATCTGCGCGGCCACGCGAAGCTGTTCTTCCGCTGCCCTGTGGGGGGTGAATTGTGCGGGCCCTACTTTGCCGACAATGACCAGACGCTGTTCCTGGCCGTCCAGCACCCCGGCACAGATGGCACCGGCGAATTTGCAGGTTTCGAGCGTGCCTCGACTTTTGAGGATCCCGCCACGCGCTGGCCGGACTTCGCCGACAACATGCCACCACGCCCATCGGTTGTGGTGGTCACGCGGCAGGGAGGGGGGCAAATCGCCGTCTGATCCTCCATGCAAGCCGGGTGAGCGTCCTATCCCCTCTGTCCCGACGTCTCATCCGCTTAATACTGGCCCCGTGATTTGGTTCACGGGGCCCTTTTCACGATGTGCCTCGGCTCAGGTCCAGGTGGCGGGGGCGAAGCGATAGGCGTCGTCCGCACGCAGGATGCGGCCAAAGCCGGGAAAGTGGATGTGGCTGCCGGCTACAAGCATCTGATCCGTGGCCAGCATGTCGAACAAGGCGGCCCGCGATTGCGCCGCCAGGGCTGGGTCAGTGTCGAAACCGAAGCCAACCTCTGGCATGGCGGTGTGCAGATCGGCGGAATGCAGGCTGTCTGCCACCATCATCAACTGCCGGTCGCCACCGTCGATGCGCAGGATGGAATGGCCCGGCGTGTGGCCTGGCGAGATCTGCAGGGTGATGCCGGGGGCAACCTCTGCCCCGGCAGCCACCAGTGTGACCTGGTCGCCATACGCACCGAGCGTGCCCTGAGCCATCTGGAACAGGCCCTGAGCCTCTTCCGGGGCTTGCGCCATCATGGCTGTGTCGGACCAAAACCCGGCCTCAACCTCGGCCACGATCAGTTCTGCATTGGGGAAGGCGGGGGCGTTGTCGGCCAAGAGGCCGCCCAGATGGTCGGGATGGGCGTGGGTGAGGAGGATGGTGTCGACATCACTGGGCGCGACGCCAAGTGCAGCCAGACCCGCCGAAAGCCGCCCGAAACCCGGCCCAAGCATCTGAATGTCGCCCATACCGGCATCGATCAGGATCGTGCGATCGGCGGATCGAAGCAGGAAGGCCGACACGGGTGCCGGCAGAACATCGGGGCCAACACCCGCCTCGGCCAGTGTCATATCAATAGCGGCGGCATCCTCGCCGAAGAAGAAGTTACGCCCCAACGGCGCGACGCCGTCGAGGATAGCAGTGATGGTGTAATTGCCAAGCGACGCGTCATAGAGCGCGGGTGCGCCCGACGGGGCTGCGTGGCCATCGGCCTTGGCCAGTGTTGGAAGGGTGGCGGCAAGCAGCGGTGAGGAAAGGGCGGCGGCGCCGAAGGCGCGGCGAGAGAGACGTGTCATGGGAACCTCATAAAGAATCGGAAACGATTAGTTCGTGATAGAAGTAATCGTATAAGATATAATCTACGTCAACGCTTTCTTTTCGGAAGGGCCGACTCTATGTCTTTGGCCATGAGTAAAACCCAAGACGACATGGCTTTGGATGATCTGATGTGCTTCAGCGCATATCGGCTGAACCTTGCCTTTGGCCGCTATTACAGCGCCGGTTTCGGTGAGACAGGCTTTACCTATGCGAAATTCGTTATCTTGATGGCTTTGGGCGAGGGTGGGGCGCAATCGCTGGGAGAGTTGTCCGCCCGGATTGGAGTGGAGCCGAACTCAATCTCGCCCATCGTGAAGAAGATGGCGAATTTCGGAATCATCGACCGGATCCGCGATCCGAAGGATGAACGGCGTATCGTGTTGGAGCTTACGCCTTACGGGCACACGGTTTTAACCGAAGCGCGGCGGGTGGTTCACCAAGGGTGGATGAACCTGGGTCTGGATCCGGACCGCGTGGCAGAAGCGGTCACTGTGATGGAAGAGGCCCGCGCAAAGCTGGACGGTGGCGAGATGCCAAAGATGCCGTTCCCGAAGCGACCGGATGATCTGTCTGACTGATCCCTGAATTTCAGTGCGGCCAACGTGTCGCACCCGATCCCGTTTGCCTTTGCGGGTGCAAGCGTTATCTAAATTTCAGAAATTACTGAAATCACAGAATCGCGCGAACGGGACTGATGAAACTGACGAACTTACAGCAGGATTTTGTCCTGCATTTCGGTGAGATGGGCAGCCGGTGGGGGATCAACCGCACGGTTGGTCAGATCTACGCGCTGCTGTTTTTGTCCTCGGAGCCGCTGAACGCGGAGCAGATTACCGAAGGGCTTGGTGTCAGCCGGTCGAACACCTCGATGGGCCTGAAAGAGCTTCAGGCGTGGAATTTGGTGCGCCTGCGCCATTTCCCTGGCGACCGGCGGGACTATTTCACCACCCCAGAGGATATGTGGGAGATCACGCGCATCCTGATTGCAGAACGCAAGAAGCGCGAGATTGACCCGACCTTAACGAAATTGCGCGAGCTGGAGATGCAAGCGCCTGCCGGTGACGACTACGCCGAGGCGCGCATCGCCGAGCTGCGCGAGATGATCGAACTGATGACCGGCTTCTACGACGACATGGAGAAGCTGGAGACCGAACGGCTGGTCAAGATGATGACCCTTGGCAGCAAGATTGCTGGCCTGATCGACAAGACAAGTGGTGCCCTCACGCTCGGGCGCCGGAAAGAGGTTAAGTGACATGGAAGCGCTCGACACATTGATGCTCAGCCGCATTCAGTTTGCGGCCAATATCTCATTCCACATCCTGTTCCCGACGATCACGATCGCTTTGGGCTGGGTGCTGTTTTTCTTCCGGGTGCGCTTTGCGCAAACGAGTGATGAAAAGTGGATGAATGCCTATCGGTTCTGGGTGAAGATCTTCGCTCTATCGTTCGCGATGGGTGTCGTCAGCGGCATCACGATGTCGTTCCAGTTCGGTACCAACTGGCCGGGCTTCATGGAAACCGTGGGCAATATTGCCGGGCCGCTTCTGGCCTACGAGGTGATGACAGCCTTCTTCCTTGAGGCGGTGTTCATCGGCATCATGCTGTTCGGCTTTTCGCGCGTGCCGGGCTGGCTGCACATGCTGGCCACGTTCCTTGTGGCGTTCGGCACCACGATGTCGGCGTTCTGGATCATCGTGCTGAACAGCTGGATGCACACACCGCAGGGCTTTGAGATGGTCGACGGCGTGGCCTTCGCGACGAACTGGTGGGAGATCATCTTCAACCCCTCCATGCCGTACCGCTTTGCGCACATGATGATCGCCAGCTTCCTGACCGTGGCTTTCCTGATCGCAGGCGTCAGCGCGCTGCGCCGCCTGATGGGCGACGGGTCGCGCGAAGTGAAGACGATGTTGAAGACTGGTTTGGTTCTGGGCGCGATGTTGATCCCGGCACAGATCTATGTGGGCGACCTGCATGGTCTGAACACCAAGGTCTATCAGCCTGCCAAAGTGGCGGCGATGGAGGGCAATTGGGAGACGGGGACCAATGTGCCACTGATCCTGTTCGCCTTGCCGAATGAAGAAACGCGGTCGAATGACTATGAAATCGGCATTCCGGGCCTTGCCTCACTGATCCTGACCCATTCTTGGGACGGGGAAGTTGTGGGCTTGAATGAGTTCGTCGAAGAAGACGGCACTGTGATGCACCCACCCGTGGCGCCTGTGTTCTGGAGCTTCCGGACCATGGTGGGCACCGGCATGGCGATGTTGGCCATGTCGTGGCTTGGCGTGTTCCTGATGTGGAAACGGCGGCGGATGCACGATGCGTCGACAACGAAGCACTGGTTGGCCGTTGAAGGTTTGCCGAAGGTCATGCTCTACGCGTTGGTGCCGATGGCGTTCAGCGGTTGGGTGGCGACCCTTGCGGGCTGGTACACGACCGAGATTGGCCGCCAGCCTTGGTTGGTGAACGGTGTCGTGACGACCGCCGAGGCGGTGGCGCAGGTGCCCGCTGGCATGGTTGCTGGCACGCTGGTCGGGTACCTCGTAGCCTACGCGGCGTTGCTCTTCGCCTATATCAGCGTGATCGTCTACCTCGCCCGCAAAGCGGCGCGAGGCGACGATGGCCGCGCGATCGATATGGAACATTCCGGCAAGGCGCAGGTCGCTGCGCTGCAACCGGCGGAGTAAGCACAGATGTTTCCTGATTTTGCCAACCCCGCCGAGTGGCTGCCTTGGGCCTTTGCCTCGCTGATGGGCTTTTCCATCCTCGTCTACGTGGTCCTCGACGGCTTTGATCTGGGCGTGGGGATCCTGTTTCCTCTCGCCGATGATGTCGAGAAGGATAAGATGATCGGCTCCATCGGGCCGTTCTGGGATGCAAACGAGACGTGGCTGGTGTTGGCAGTCGGGCTGCTTCTGGTGGCGTTTCCGACGGCGCACGGAATGATCCTGACGGCGCTATATCTGCCGGTGTTCATCATGCTGATTGGCCTGATCCTGCGCGGCGTGGCGTTCGAGTTCCGGGCCAAGGCCCATGCCAAGCACAAGCGGCTGTGGAACAACCTGTTCTTTGCGGGTTCCACCCTGACGGCGCTTTCGCAAGGTTTCATGTTGGGCCTCTACATCATGGGGCTGGAGCAGACGCTGGCCACCTATGCCTTCGGGGCGCTGACCGCCGTGGCACTGGCGGTGGGTTACAGTTTTATCGGGGCGACCTGGCTGATCCACAAGGCTGAAGGCGGATTGCAGTTGAAAGCGGTGCAATGGGCGAAGGAGAGCCTGTGGGGCATCATCATAGGGATCGGGGCGGTGTCATTGGCCACACCGCTGGTGTCGACGCGGATTTTCGACCGGTGGCTGGATTTCCCCAACGCGTTCTATCTGGCGCCGATCCCGATCATCTCGCTGGTGCTGGTGGTGGTGCTGTGGCGGATGATCCGCCAAATGCCGTTCGAGAATGATGCGCGGTCCTGGCTGCCTTTTGCCGTTTCTACTGCGATCTTTGCACTGGCCTATATTGGCCTTGCTTACAGCTTCTACCCTTACGTGGTGCCGGAGCAGCTGACAATTTATGAGGCTGCGGCGGCGCCGGAAAGCCTGATGATCATTCTCGTGGGCGCTTGTTTCGTTGTGCCGACCATCGCGGGATATTCGTTGCTGGCCTATTACATCTTCCGCGGCAAGGCGACGGCGCTGCGGTACGACTAGGGGGTTCGGCGCCTGTCTTCCATTGGTCAAAAATACCTCGGGGGGTCTGGGGGGCTGGCCCCCCAGTCGGTCGACGCGCAAAGCGCGGCGAAACCCGATTAGAAATCGACGCTGACGCCGGGCAGGTTCAGCGCGCTCACCAGATCGCGGACCTCTTGCCGGGCGGCGACGTTAGAGATGTTGAGCCGCTCAACGCCCAGATCGCGCAGGTCCAGCAGGGTCATGCCCGAGGGAAAGAGTTCGCGGAAAATCACGCGCTCGGAAAAGCCGGGGGCGACGCGGAAGCCGATGCGTTTGGCGAGTTCCTCCAGCGCTTTGCCGATCTTGCGTTTGTTGTGCATCTGCTGCGAGGGCAAACGATTGCGCACGACCACCCAATCGGTGGGCTGAAGCCCGGCTTTCGCGCGCAGCTGGCGGGCGTGCCAGACCATCTCGGAATAGACGGACGGGCCCTTGAGCTCATAGGTCTCGGGGTCGATCTTTGCCAGCAAGTCGAAATCGACGAAGCTGTCGTTGAGGGGCGTGACAAGCGTGTCGGCCAAGCTGTGGGCCACCTGGCTGAGGCGCGTGTGGCTGCCGGGGCAATCGATGACGATGAAGTCGCACCGCTCTTCCTGGTCGGCGACGGCGGCGGAGAGGCGGCGGTCGTAAATATTCTCGCCTTCGCCAATGTCATCGGGCGACATGTCGGGCAGGTCGAGGACCAACGGGCAGGCGACATCCATGCCTTTGCGGGCGATGGTGGCCTCGCGGTTTTGCAGGTAGCGGTGAAAGCTGCGCTGGCGCAGGTCCAGATCCAACCCGCCGACCACATGGCCCATCCGCGCCAAGGCCGTGGCGATATGCATGGCGGTGGTGGATTTGCCCGAACCGCCCTTCTCATTCCCGAGCACGATAATATGTGCCATCTGCCTGTCCCGCCTTTTGGCTGTGCGACCCTCATGTGCCGGGCCGCCTTTTCTGGGCGCCCTTCATTGATGGGGCGCGAGGTGTTGGGCCAAAGTATAAGGGCGGTCTGGGGGGCTGTTAAGGTGAAAGCGCAGGGGAATGGACCGAATCGTGCCGCCCGTGCGACGCTTTTGCCGCAACGGGGAGGGGACCATATGCAGCAGGATCGGTATGGGAATGCCTTGAGCACAGGCTCGGCCGAGGCGGCCATGGCTTATGTGGAGGGCGTGGACCATGTTTTGGGCAACACCTATGGCGGGGTTGAGGCGCTGGCGCGTGCGGTCGAATTGGATGATCGCTTTGCCCTGGGCCACATCGCCCATGCGCGGGCTTTGATGTACGCCAATGACATGGGTGGCGCGCGCGACGCGGTGGGGCGTGCCGTTGCGCTTGCGGACGGGTTAAGCGACCGGGAGCGGTCGCATATTCGCATCTATGAGCTTTTGATGGACGGCAAACCGGTTGAGGCACGCGCCGCCGTCAACACCCATGTGCGTGACTGGCCCTGTGATCCGATTGTGGCGCAGTTGAACTGTCAGGTGTTCGGGCTGATCGGGTTTTCGGGATGCGCGGGGCGGGAGGCGGAGATGCTTGCCTATACCTCGGCGCTTGCGCCTGCTTACGGAGAGGATTGGTGGTTCCTGTCCGTCCATGCGCAATCCTTGTGCGAGAATGGGCGTCCGGACCGGGCGCTTGAGGTCATGGAACGCTCGCTGGAGTTGAACAATGGCAACGCCAATGCCAGCCATTTCAAATCCCACGCCATGTACGAGATGGGGCAGACGGCAGAGGGCCGCGCCTATCTTGATGCTTGGATGGAGGGGTATGACGCGCGTGGATTGTTGCATGGCCATTTGTCGTGGCACGCGGCGCTCTGGGCGCTGGAGCAGGGCGATATGGAGGCGTTCTGGGCCTGGTATGACGGCGGTGTTGGGCCGGGCACCGGGCCGGGATCGGCCCTTCCGATCAACGTGTTGACAGATGCCGCGGCGCTGTTGTGGCGCGCGGAGTTGGCCGGGCACAGCATCGCGCCCGAACGTTGGCGGGATGTGAGCGCTTATGCCTGCGCGCAGTTCGCCAATCCCGGACAGAGTTTCGCAGACATGCATGCGGCCCTGGCCCATGCAATGGCCGGTGATGGGGCGGCGCTGGCGCGGTTGGTCGAGGCGTCACGTGGGTTTGCGGCAGACCTTGTGCGCCCCGTTGCCCTTGGCTGGGGCGCGGTAGCGCGGCAGGATTGGGAGGGCGCGTTGGACGCGCTGACGCCAGTGATGGCCGATCATGCGCGGTTCGGCGGCAGCCGGGCGCAGCGGGACCTGCTGGAGCTGACATGGATGTTGTGCCTGATGCGTCTGGGCCGGAAGGACGAGGCCAAGCGGGCCGCGGCGACGCGACGCCCGATTTTTGCCGAGGCAGCCCCTTTGGCCGGTTATGCGTAACGTGATCCTGTCAGGTTGTTTTTCGTTGCCGCAGCCATAGCCAAAAAACGATCACCCCAAAGATGGGTTCGAAGCCATAGATCGCATATTGGAAGAGCGAAACGCTCTCGGTGGAAGCTGCAATTTCGTTAGGGTCGGTCGGGCCGCGAAACGTCTCGCTGACGAAAACCGTCGAATCCCAAACGGCGTGAAGTATGACACTTGGCCAGATCGAATTCAGATACATCATCAGCGCGCAATAGAGCAGACCACCGCCCGCGGCGTGAAGAACCTGGATCGTCGTGTTCCCGAAGGATTGGCCGTTCACCAAGTTTACATAGTGCATTGCCCCGAAGACAAGGGATGACAGGAAGAAGGCGGCAACGGGCCCCCATGCGGCCTTCATTCCGCGAAAGACGAGGCCGCGGAACAGGAATTCCTCGAAGATCCCGACAAGGGCCGTGGTCGCAACGATACCAATCAACAACGGCACCATGGATTGGACGACATTCGGCTCCAATGCACTGTAACCGCTATAAGCGGCAATCCAGAACAGCGACAAATAGGCCAAAACTGGCAGAAGCACCCACAGATGGCGGAGCGTCGGCGCCGATGTGCCGTAGATGTCGTGCCAGGCCCCGAGGATCGAAACGATCAGCAGGACAGCAACCACCAAGCCAAGTTCCGGGATCGCCATGGAAGCCGCTTCGCTACTGTCGACCCCTTCCGCGCCAGATTGGCCTGACGTGCCAAGCACGAGGGGTGAAAGGAAATAGAGGACAAAGAGCAAGACGATCAAAGCGGCCGTCAGGAGAGGGCGTTGGCGATCAAATTCGCGGATGGATTGGATCATTCGGTCAGCTCCGATGCGGGGATGCCTAAGCGGGACAACGCGATGGGGCCGGGTTGCAGATCGGCCCGCCACATATCCCACGCGCCGCCCGCGCCCATGTAGCCACTGTAGAGTTTGGCAATCAAAAGGGGCGATGCGGCAATCTCGGGCCAGTCCATTTGGGCGAGGTCAGGATGGTCCCGTCGCAAGTATTCAAGATATACGGCTGCGGACCAGGTCGAGAATTCGGGTTGTTCGGCAAAATAGCCAATCGCATCTATCGCATGACGCCGCGGTACGTCGATCAGCGTCAGATAGTCATTCTCCAGTGCAAATGGCAAAAGCGTGCCTTCGACGGTACTGGCCTTGATCCGATAAGGCCCAAGCGAGAAGTCGAGGCGTGTCGTGATCCGTGGAATAGCGAAGGTCGCAATGTCTTGCGCATCTTCCAGGGCTCGCCGCCATAGCGGCTGATCCTCGTAATAGGCGGCTTCAGCTGCGCGTATGCGGGTCGTGATTTCGGCAGGGACGGGCGGGAAGCCGAGCCTGATTTCGTAGGAATGAAGCCAACTTGCCCTTTGGTAGAGAAACGCCGTGGCGAAGACAAAGCCGAGGCAGAAGAATAAGACAAGTTTCATCGTCGGGAAGGCCCTGAGCGTGGCGGATTGCCAGACCATAGGCCGACACTACGGACATGGCCAATGAAACGCGAAAGGGTCCACAAAAAAAGCCGCCCCGACTGGGGGCGGCTTTGGACGTTGTGACAGAAGGTTCTGGTTAGAAGCCCAGGCCTTCGTACTTCTTCTTGAACTTCGAAACACGGCCGCCGGTGTCGAGCAGGCGGGCGCCGCCGCCGGTCCAGGCCGGGTGCACCGTGGGGTCGATGTCGAGGGACAGGGTGTCGCCCTCGGAGCCCCAGGAGGAGCGCATCTGAACGATGTCGCCGTTGGTCATTTTCACGTCGATCACGTGATAATCGGGATGCAGATCCTTTTTCATCTCACGTTCTCCTTACGCTTCGGCGCCCTTGGGCGCTTTGTAGTTGGTATCCTCGGCGATCCGCGCGGACTTACCGCGGCGCGAACGGAGGTAGTAGAGCTTGGCGCGGCGAACACGGCCACGGCGCACGACGGTGATCGCGTCGATGTTGGTCGAGTGCAGGGGGAACACACGTTCCACGCCCTCACCGGAGGAAATCTTGCGTACGGTGAACGATCCGGCAATGCCGTCGCCGTTCTTGCGCGCGATGCAGACGCCCTCAAAATTCTGAATACGGGTGCGGGTGCCTTCCGTCACGCGGAAGCCCACGCGCACGGTATCCCCGGCTTTGAAATCGGGAATGTCTTTCCCGAGGGCGGCGACTTGTTCCGCCTCGATCTGTGCGATCAGGTCCATCTGATGCGCTCCTTTCATATGGTTCTGCGCGGTTTGCCCGCGGATCATTTCTTTTTTGCCGCCGGACACGTTCCGGCAAACGATCGCAGCGGCCCGAGTCGTATGGGGCCGTTGCAATGGGCTGCGTATAGGGGGGTAGGCGGGGGCGATCAAGCCTTATTGTCTTGGTGTTTCGTCCACAAATCGGGCCGACGCGCTTTGGTCAGCGCTTCCGCCTGCTCCCGCCGCCATTTCCCCACCGCGCCATGATCTCCAGTGCGAAGGACTGGAGAGTTTCAAGGGAATTGAGTCTTTGCAAAAGGTCTGTCAACGTGAGGCGCTTCTACTCCTCATGTTGCCGGGAGATGCTGGGGCGATGGTTTGTGCACCAAACTTCTCCATGAGTTCAGTTAACGCGGAATTTTGATTAGCATGTATGACAGCGGTGCGCCCATCGGGGTTTATGTTGAAAGCGTTGAAACGGTCTGGAGAAACTATCATTCCAACGCCCGAAACAGAATGTCCACGACTGTCTAAGCCTTGGAAGGTGACAGGTGCAAAGGGAGCTGTCACTTCGGCCTGGGAGAGTGTGAAACACTCAAGACCAATTTCCATAGGGTTGATGACCTTGGTTCTTACATCTTTGTCGAACATATCGAGTCTGAAGAATTCATCCGAGTCCATTTGGGACATCACATTGTAGGCCAGACCGGAGAAAGACGTGTTCCCCGCTGCCGTGAGGATGTCGCCAACGATGACACGACGGTTTTCATGACGCCCCTCGATCTGCATCGTGAAGGAAATGCCAGCCGCAGAACTTCGGATCTTAACCAGCATGATGATGAGATTTTCGTGCGTCCAATCGTAACGCACCAAGGCTAACGGTTGAGGCCATGTCGTGTTCCGCCCGCTTTTGCGCAGCCGCTGGAAGGTGTTTCCAATTTCTCGGGTTAACTGTTCCGCTTGTAAGCGGGCCGTATGGTCGCCGTTGATCAGGTTTTCTTGGATGACCCTGAGGTGTTCAGCGTTTTCGGGTTGTTTTGCAAGGAAACCGCGCTGCATCAGGATTTCATATTGTACTACGTTGGCAAGAATACTGTGCTTTTGCGAAAGACGCTTGGGTGTGTGCCCGCGAGCGAACTGCTTGAGCGCAGAGAGCGTCCATCCTGACTTCTCACCCACGGCATAGATGATTTTCTGATAGCTAAATTTGGAATCGGACAGGGCCTTAACCAGCTGCCTCAAGGCATGGGCTGCCGCCTGGACTTCGATATCGGTTGGAGTATGGTTAGTCATTCATCATCTCGGCGTGCTTGACCCGTAAGAGCTTGTCGGTTAGGCGAACGGGCCGGCAGGCCGACCCGTTCTTTTTTAGGACGAGCTTGCTAGTCTGCGCGTCCGATGTTTGAGTTCTGTTGGCACTCACTCAAACAACTTCAGGATGCAGCCGATCAGTACGATTGACGTACCAAAGGCAACATACAGATCAGAACCTAGTAGCATGGCTCTTCCTCCTCTGGTTGGCCCGGTGGAAGGGGCTTTGCGGCCAGTCCGCCTTCCAGATTGGCGCGCGTGCCTCTCGGCCAGATTCTTGTGGAAGGAATCCGAGGCGCAACAATCTGTCCACAATGATAAACTAGGTGGCAGATTGTTTCGCGACAACCAAATTTTTGAATAGGTAACCAAAAATGTCCACTCTTGGTTACAATCAATGCATTTCTAACCAATCCCGTAAAGTTTTTGGTTTGTTTTTTATATGTTCTGAAAAACTTTAAGCAAAAATTAATAATACATTAAAAAAAAATGAAATTCAGAGTGTGCCCTAACCGGATTGTGCAAGTTCGAAAAGTTGACTTGTTTGACCATGATGCTCCGGCTGTCTGGAGGACGACAGCGACATACTGTCCATGATTGCGAATTTGCAAAAGCGAACGGATGTTTCAGTGCCTTTGCTAACTTCCCAAAGGTTTGTGCAGCCTGCTACATGAAACGCTAGTTTGTCTCGGCATCTGGTTGGTTGTAGCGAATCCACAAATCCGGCCGCCTCTCCAACGTCAAATTCTCCGCCTGCTCCCGCCGCCATTTCGCGACCGCGCCATGGTCGCCAGACAGCAGGACCGGAGGGATGTCGTGGCCGCGCCATTCCGCTGGCTTGGTGTATTGCGGGTGCTCCAGGAGGTCGTTCTGGAAGCTCTCCTCCTGCGTGCTTTCCGCGTTGCCAAGGACACCTGGGATCAGGCGCACCGTCGCATCGAGCAGGACCTGCGCGGCCAGTTCCCCGCCGGTCAGGACGTAGTCGCCGATGCTGATTTCTTCGAGCGCGTAGTGGTCGATCACCCGTTGATCGAGGCCTTCAAAGCGACCGCAGACCAACGTCATCCCCTCGGCTTGCGCGAAGCGTTCCGCGTCGCGTTGGTCAAAGGGTTTGCCACGTGGGGAAAGGTAGACGCGCGGCCATTTGGCTGGGTCGTTTGGTGTGCCGGACGAAGCCATATCCAGCGCGCGGCCCATGACGTCGGGCTTCATCACCAGACCCGCGCCGCCACCCGCAGGTGTGTCATCGACCTGCCTGTGCTTGCCGGTGCCGAACGTTCGCAGTCCAATGGGCTCCAGCGCCCAAAGTCCGTCCTTCAAGGCCTTACCCGTCAGCGAGGCGCCAAGGACGCCGGGGAAGGTCTCAGGAAAAAGGGTCAGTACCTTTGCCGTCCATGCGCCTTTCAGGCGCGGCCGGTCTGTCATCAGCTCACGCGGTTGGAGGCTGGCGGATTGGCTAAGACGGCCATGGGACCGGGCAGGTTTGTCATTCATGGGGCGGGTTTACGCCCGCGTGCGCGCGGGATCAATCGTGGCAGATGATGTCAGCATTGTTCAGAAATGCAGAGGTCCCATGCATGGGCGTGCCTTGCCGAGCGCGAGCCATGGGCGTAGCTGTTGCGGCCCAAGGAGAGACGCCGATGACATCCCCGATCCTGAAAGTCGACACGCTGACCAAGACCTATGAGGGCGGGTTCACCGCGCTCGATGCGGTCTCGCTTGAGATCATGGAGGGGGAGATCCTCGCTCTTCTGGGGCCGAACGGTGCCGGGAAGACAACGCTGATCTCGGCGATCTGCGGGATTGTGCAGCCGACCAGCGGTGCTGTGACGGTGGGTGGCCATGACACGCAACGCGACTACCGCGAAGCACGTAAGCTGATCGGATTGGTGCCGCAGGAAATCAATCTTGAGCCATTTGAGAAGGTCATCAACACGGTGCGTTTCTCGCGTGGGCTGTTTGGCAAGGCGCCCGATGACGCGAAGATCGAAGCGATCCTGCGCGACCTGTCTTTGTGGGACAAGAAAGACAGTGCCATCCGCGAGTTGTCGGGCGGCATGAAGCGCCGGGTTCTGATTGCCAAGGCGCTGAGCCATGAGCCGCGGGTGCTGTTCCTGGATGAGCCGACGGCGGGTGTCGACGTGGAATTGCGCCGTGACATGTGGGAGGTCGTGCGCCGCCTGCAGGAGTCTGGCGTGACGATCATTCTGACAACGCACTACATCGAAGAGGCCGAGGCGATGGCCGACCGGGTGGGCGTGATCAACAAGGGTCAAATCCTGTTGGTCGAGGAGAAGGGCGATCTGATGGCTCGGATGGGTCAGAAGGAATTGCGCATTGATCTGGCGGCTCCTTTGGAGGCTGTGCCCGAGGCGGTGGCCGACCGCGATCTGGAACTGGCCGAGAATGGCAAGCGCCTGACCTATCGCTATGACACGCGCGCGGAGCGGACGGGCATTGTCCGGCTGCTGAGCGCCTTGCAGGAGGCGGGCGTTCAGGTAGCCGATGTGGAAACCAAGCAATCGAGCCTTGAGGAAATCTTCGTGGGCCTTGTTCAAGAGGGAGAGCAGCCATGAACCTGCAAGCTGTCCGCGCGATCTATCGCTTTGAAATGGCACGCACATTCCGCACGATTGCGCAGTCCATCGTGTCGCCGGTCCTGTCGACATCGCTCTACTTCGTGGTGTTCGGCACGGCGATTGGATCTCGCATCGACCAAGTCGAGGGGGTGAGCTATGGCGCGTTCATCGTGCCGGGGTTGATCATGCTGACGGTACTGACTCAGTCGATCTCGAACGCGTCGTTCGGGATCTATTTCCCGAAGTTTATCGGCACGATTTACGAGTTGTTGTCCGCCCCGGCCTCGTTCCTGGAAATCACGGCGGGGTATGTGTTGGCCGCAGCGACGAAGTCATTCATGATCGGGATCATCATCCTAATCACGGCGTTTTTCTTCGTCGATCTGCAGATCCTGCATCCGGTCTGGATGCTGACCTTCCTTGTCCTGACATGCCTGTCTTTCAGCCTGTTCGGGTTCATCATCGGCATCTGGGCGCAGAATTTCGAGCAATTGCAGTTGATCCCGCTTTTGGCGGTGACGCCCTTGGTGTTCCTGGGGGGATCATTCTATTCGATCACCATGTTGCCGGATGTCTGGCAGACGATCAGCCTGTTCAACCCGGTGGTCTATCTGGTGAGCGGCTTTCGCTGGAGTTTCTTTGGTACGGCGGATGTGGCTTTGGTCTGGTCGATCATCGCGATTCTGGGGTTCACCGGGGCGTGTATCTTGACCATCGGCTGGATCTTCAAAACCGGCTGGCGGATCCGCGCGTGATCTGAAGGAGCGGCTTGCGCCGCGTTGTTTTTGCCTCGCTTGCCTGCTGGCGCAGGCGGCACTCAGGCAAGGGGGCGCTGCCCCCGCCGCGCGTTGCGCGACTCCCCCGAGGTATTTTTGAAACAAGGAAGAGTCCTAGTCGGTGTGTTTGCCCGTCTTGGCCGGAGCGTCCAGTAGGCCCTCTGGCGGGTCGATGATGGCGCGACCGGATGTGAGGTCGACGGTAGGCACGATGGCGGCAGTGAAGGGGATAAGGACGCCATTGCCGAGGCCTTTTCCGCGCACTTCCAACAGGTCGCCTGCGCCATGGTTGAGAACGGCGGCGATCTTGCCGATTGTCTCGCCACCCGTGTCGAGGACGGTGAGGCCGATCAGGTCGGTATGGTAGAACTCATCATCCGGCAAGTTAGGCAAGGCCGTGCGCGGGGCGTAAAGGCGGGTGCCCTTAAGCGCGTCGGCCTGTTCCTTGGTTTGCACGCCCGAGAGTTTGACCGCGTAGCCGGTTTTGACGGGGCGGGTCAGGGTGATCTTGTAGGTGGTGGTGCCATCCTCCGTCCCAAGCGGGCCGTAGGAAGCGATATCGGAAGGTTCCGCGCAGAAGCTTTTCACGCGCACTTCGCCGCGCACGCCAAAGGCGCCCATGATGGCGCCGACGCAGATGTGGTCAGACATCGGTGGCATTCTCCATCAGCTTTGAAAATACACGGTGATCAAGACGAAAGCCGGGATCGAGAAAAGTGCTACAAGCACGCCGCCCAAACGGTTTCCCGTGATGATCATTATGAGGCTGACCACAAGAAACAGAATAAAGAACGGAGCGACCCACAAGGCGCAAGCCTTTCTGTAGAAGAGCGAAAAAGGGGTGGGCGCAATACAGGCCCACCCCAAGCAACATCCTTATTCGGATGCGGTTTCTTCGGCTGCGGCTTCCTCAGCGGGGGCCTCTTCAACCGGGGCTTCTTCCTCGGCGGGGGCGGCTGCGGCTTCTTCTGCGGCGGCGGCTTTGGCGGCTTTCTCTTCGGCGCGCTCGACGGCTTTCTTGCCGGGTTGCGCTTTTTGCATGTTGGCGCGCTCTTTCTTCTCGATCACGCCAGCGGCCTCAAGGAAGCGGCTCACGCGGTCGGTGGGCTGGGCGCCTTTGTCGAGCCAGTGCTGCACACGCTCCATGTCCATCTTCACGCGCTCTTCGCTGTCTTTGGGCAGGAGCGGGTTGTAGGTGCCGAGCTTTTCGATGAAGCGGCCGTCGCGGGGCATGCGGCTGTCTGCGGCCACGATGCGGTAGAAGGGGCGCTTTTTGGAGCCGCCGCGGGCCAGTCTGATTTTCATTGCCATGAGTGATAACTCCTTGAATTGGCTGAGTAAGGCGGGTGCCTTACGATTGATGTTGCTCGTGATGGCGAATGACTTCGTCGATCACGAAACGTAGGAATTTCTTGGCGAATTCCGGGTCCAGATCGGCCCGGCTTGCCAGGTCTTCGAGCCGGGCGATCTGCGTGGCCTCGCGGGCCGGATCGCTCGGGGGAAGGTCGTGTTCGGCCTTCAATTGGCCGACGGCCTGGGTGTGCTTGAAGCGCTCACCCAGGGTGTAAATGAGGATCGCATCGAGGCGGTCGATGCTGTCGCGGTGGCCTGCCAAAACCTCGGCGGCGCGCGTGGTGGCGTCTTGTGTCATGGGGCCTCCGGGGCGGCAAAAACCGCTGTAGTGAAGCTGTAGTTTTCCTGTAGTTTTTCTGTAACTACATTTGTAGTGCATGCGCGGATCATGCGGCGACCTCCTGCGGGCCGGGGTGGCGGAAGACCAGCGCGTCGGGATTGGGGTGCGCGGCCGCCTCATCGCGGGTGCAGCCGAGCCGTTCGGCGAGCGCAATGGAGCGCGTGTTGTCGCGGTGGATGTAGCTGACGGCGGTGTCCCAGCCGAAGGGGCCATAGCATTGGATGCGCACGGCCTGGGCGGCCTCGTAGGCGTATCCCTTGCCCTCGAAGCCGTCCCAAATCAGCCAGCCGATCTCACGCTCGGGCCATTCGTCCGGATACCAGCAGCCAACAAGACCGATGGGTGCGCCATCACGTTCGACGGTCCACATGCCGAAGCCGTGCAGGTGCCAATGGCCGATCTCGGCCGCGAAGAGAATCCAGGCGCTTTTCGGGTCTTTCGGACCGCCGGTGTGGATGGACCGATCCGAGGCGAAGAAATCGCGGAAGGCGGGATAGTCGCGCGCCTCGGGGCCGCGCAGGGTGAGCCGTGCGGTGTGGAGGACAGGGATCATGCCGCACCTCCATGCACCCAGACTTCGCAGTCCGGATCGTGGGCGGCCATCACGCCACCGAAGCGTGCGCCAAGTTTTTCGGCGACGCGTTTGGAAGCACCGTTTTCGCGGTCGATGTAGCTGACGATGCGGATTTGACCGAGAGCTGTCGCAGCCCAATCGAGGACCGTGCGCGCAGCCTCGGTCGCGTAGCCTTTTCCCTGGCCGTCGGTGTAAACGTTCCAACCGATTTCCACGTCGTCGTGATGCGGCGGGTGGTGCAGTCCGCAGGTTCCGACCACGCCATTTGCATCGACGAGGGTGAACCAGCCGAAGCCAAAAAGCTCCCAATGGCCGCGATCACCGGAGAAGTAGTACCAGCTTTTCGAGGCCGGGACCGGACCGCCGATATGCGTGGTGGTATCAGAGGCGTAGAAATCGCGGTAGGCGGGCCAGTCGGCGAGCGTTGGCACGCGCAGGGTCAGGCGTTCGGTGGTCAGGGTCACGCTCATGCCAGCACCTCCGCGAAGGGTGGGTGGCGGTAGACGACATCGTCGGGGTGCGGGCCGGAGGCGGCGCGGTCGATGGTGCAGCCCATCCGTTCTGCGAGCGCAATGGAGCGGGTGTTGGCGGCGTCGATATAGCTGACCGCCGTTTCCCAGCCGAGTACGTCATAGGCGTAGCGGCGGATTTCGACCATCGCCTCGTAGGCATAGCCTTGGCCCTCGGCGTCAGCGTCCCAGATCGTCCAGCTGAGTTCGGGTTCGGGCCAGCCTTCGGGGTTCCATGGGCCCATGGAACCGATGGGTTTGTCGGAGCCTTTGGGTTGGAGGACGTAGACGCCGTAGCCACGCAGGTGCCAGTGGCCGGACAGGATCGCGAGGATGCGCCAGGCATGGCTGACATCCTTGTCTGCACCGCCGCCGATGAAGCTGGCCCGGTCGGACATGACGAAGGGGGCGAGCACGTCAAAATCGCTCGCCTCTGGGGCGCGGAGGATCAGACGCTCAGTCCCGAGCTGGGGGATATCCACAAGGCGGGGGATCATGCCGCATTCCTCCACAAGGTTGAGAAACCGCAAAGGATTGGACGGGAAACGGTGGATAAATCTGTGAGTATGGCTCGGATGTGCAAGATCATGCGGCATCTCCGTGCCGCCATACCTCGATGGTCACGTTTTCGGTTTCCGCGATCTGCGTCTCTGCGGCGGCATCGCGCTGCGCGCCTAGGCGGCGGGCGACGGCGCTGGATGCGGCATTGTCGGGGTCGATGTAGCTGACGCAGGTGGGCAGGTGCGACAGGCCGAAATCACGGGCGGCTTTGGCGGCTTCAGTGGCGTAGCCATGGCCGTGATGCTCGGGCAGATACATCCAGCCAAGCTCAGGTTCGTCGTCGCCCCATTCGAGGCCAACATGGGTGAACCCAACGAGCGTGCTGTCGTGCAGTTCGACCGCCCAAAGGCCATGACCATGGAGCATCCAACCGGCGGAGTAGTAGCTGAACTCCGTCCAGGCTTCTTCGGCGTCCGCCTCAAACGGGGGCGCGGCGAAGATCGCGGTCCAGGCGGGGAGGTCGTGCAAGGTGGGCGCGCGCAGGCGCAGGCGTGCGGTTTCCAGCACCGGGATGGAGGCCCGATGCATCGCCGCAGCGTCCGCTGCCGGCCCCGTGGGGGGCTGGGTGCAGCGCTTTGCGGTCATTTCTTCTTGTCGCCCCCGAGGCCCGGGAGGCCGGGCATGCCGCCCGGAAGGCCACCGCCCATACCCTTCATGGCCTGTTCCAAAGCTGCGGGGTCCATCTTGGATGGGTCCATGCCGGCGGGCAGTCCGCCGGGCATCCCACCGGGCATGCCGCCTTTGCCCAGAAGCGCGCCGAGGCCGCCCTTCATCATGCCCTTCTTGCCCATCTTGCCGAGCTTCTTCATGGCATCGGCCATCTGGCGCTGCATCTTGAGAAGCTTGTTGAGGTCTGAGACCTCTTGCCCCGCACCGGCGGCGATGCGCTTCTTGCGGGAGGCTTGGAGGAGGCCCGGATTGGCGCGTTCGCGTTTGGTCATGGAGTTGATCAGCGCGATCTGGCGTTTGACCATCGTGTCGTCAAAGCCCGCCTCTTCGATCTGTTTCGACATTTTGGCCATGCCGGGCATCATGCCCATCATGCCCTGCATGCCGCCCATCTTCTGCATCTGCTCAAGCTGGCTGCGCAGGTCGTTCATGTTGAACATGCCCTTCTGGAAGCGCTTCATCATGCGCTCGGCCTGTTCGGCCTCAAGGGTTTCCTGCGCTTTCTCGACGAGGGCCACGATGTCGCCCATGCCGAGGATGCGGCCCGCGATGCGTTCGGGCTCAAAGGTCTCGATGGCGTCCATCTTTTCGCCGAGACCGACAAAGCGGATCGGTTTGCCGGTGATCTGTCGCATGGAGAGCGCAGCACCGCCGCGGCCATCGCCGTCCATCCGGGTGAGGACGACGCCGGAGACGCCGATCTTGTCGTCGAACTCGGTGGCGACGTTCACGGCGTCCTGCCCGGTGAGGCCGTCAACGACGAGCAGCGTTTCACGGGGTTGGGCCACGTCGCGGACGGCGGCGGCTTGCGCGATCAGTTCCTGGTCGATGTGCAACCGGCCTGCGGTGTCGAGCATGTAGACGTCGTAGCCCGCGAGGGAGGCTTGGGTCTTGGCGCGCTTGGCGATCTGGACGGGGTCTTCGCCGGGCACGATGGGCAGCGTGTCGACGCCGATCTGCGTGCCGAGGATGGCCAGTTGTTCCATGGCCGCGGGGCGGTTGGTGTCGAGGGACGCCATGAGGACTTTCTTGCCCTCGCGGTCCTTGAGGCGCTTGGCGAGTTTGGCGGTGGTCGTCGTCTTGCCCGAGCCCTGGAGACCCACCATGAGGATCGGGGCGGGCGGATTGTCGATTTTGAGTTTGCCGGGGTCGCTGTCGCCGGTGAGGGTGGCGATCAGCTCATCATGGACGATCTTGATGACCTGCTGGCCGGGCGTGACCGATTTGGTGACGGCGGCACCGGTGGCTTTCTTTTCGACTGCTTTGATGAAGGAGCGGGCGACGGGGAGGGAGACGTCGGCTTCCAGCAAGGCGACGCGCACTTCGCGCATGGCGGTGCGGACGTCATCCTCGCTGAGCGCGCCTTGCTTGGTGAGGCGGTCAAAGACGCCGGAAAGGCGTTCGGACAGATTTTCAAACATGGGCGGTGCCCCTTCTCGCGGTTTGCCGGGTGAACCCCCTAGATGGGGGCGGTGCCCGTGAACCCAAGTCCCAATGCGACTTACCCCCGTGGGCGAAACTCGCTGACGGGGGGCGATCCTACGAACGCGCGCGGGACCGGGAAGCTTTGGCTTTCCGGCTATTCGAGAGTGCGTTTAAGTGGATTCCGGTGCCCTGTCAAACCTAGCCTGTGCACGTCGCAGTCAGGTCGACAACATCACCGGCCAGCATGTCCGCGTCCGCATGGAGCGTGAAGGAGCGTCGCAGGCTCATCTCGTCCCACTCTGCCTGTGTGGCGGGGGGCGCTGTGGTTGGCCTTGTGCCGGGATCGCCGAACAAGGTCAGCGCCATGGGGCCATCGAAGTTTTGGCCGGCGAAGGTCAGCCCTTCTACATCATAGGCGTAGACCCCGATCAGGTCCGCCGCCGATCCGCGCGAGGTGGTGATAAGCGTCCAGATCCGGCCCGAGATGGCATCGCCAATGGTCATCTGGCCAGTGGCGAAATGGGCCATTGTTCCGCCCTCTTGCCGGAAGGTCCGGCCGTCGGTCTCAAACTCGGCCGTGCCGGGCATCTCGGTTCCCGGTGCGATGAAGCCCACGCCTTGCGTGACCTCGATGGTGAAGTCGATGGTGCAGATTTGCGCCGTGGCAGGGGCAGCATGGCACAGGGCAAGGGCGGTCGTGATCCAGCGCATTGCGCGAGGGTAGCACGGATTGCCCGCCGCACAAATCGAGCGCGGCGGGTTTGGCCTGTTCAGGCTGGCTGGCCGGTCAATTGCCCGCGATGCACGTAGAGCACGTAGGCGGCGAGAAGACCCAAAACAGCGGCGGGGAGCGCCGAGGGCCCGAGCACCAGAAGGTGGAAGCCAATTGCGCAGATCATGGTTGCCACCAAAAGGGCCGCCCCGATTGCTTGCCTGCCCGGCACCCAAAGCAGGATGGCGGCGCCAACCTCGATCACTCCGGTGACATAGCGGAACCACTGGCCCCAGCCGATGGCGTCAAACGTGGCGACCATCATCTCGGCGCCGATCAGTTTCGCAGCACCTGCCGCGACAAAGGCCAGCGTCAGCAGGGCTTTTGCGGCGAGGGGGAGGTATTTGCCGATCATGCTGCCAGCGCCTCAACCTGCGCGTTTGCTTTCGACATGGACGCTTCGGCATCCACCATGAGCCTGTCAGCCGTGACAAGGCTGACATCGGTGATGCCGATGAAGCCAAGGACGTGACGCATATAGTCGGTGGCAAAGTCGATGTCGGACCCGGCCTCGGTCCCGCCGGAGGCGACGACGAGGATCGCGCGCTTGCCAGTCAGCAAGCCCTTTGGCCCGGTCTCGGTGTATTTGAACGTCACGCCGGCGCGGGCGACCTGATCCACCCATGCTTTCAACGCGGCTGGCACGCCGAAATTGTAGATCGGAACACCGATGACGAGGGTGTCGGCGGATTTGATCTCGGCCACGAGGGTGTCGGAAAGGGCGAGTTTTTCGGCCTGTTCGGCGCTGCGTTGATCAGCGGGGGTGAAGTTTGCGCCGACCCAGGCTTCATCAATCAAGGGAAGGCCGTAGGCGAGGTCGCGGGTGATGATCTGCACAGGCGCCAGATGGTCAATGACCTTGGTGGTCAGGTCGCGTGAGGTCGATCCTTCGCGGCGGGCGGAGGCATCAATGCGGAGAACGGTATCTGTCATGGTCGGGTCCTTTTGGGATGCATTCGATGCCCGAAAGTTGCGATGTGCGCCAAAATCCACAATTCGATGATTGCGCAGCTATTCTGTTCATTTCCGCACCATTTCTGCAAAGCCGTTGATTTGTTGACGTTGCATTGCGCGATTAGTGCGCGCATGGTCGGGGAAATGCTGATCTTTGTGAAAGGACGCACAGAACCATGGACAATTGGGATGAGGTGCGAACGGCGTTTCAGGTCGCCAAGCTGGGGACTGTGTCCGGGGCTGCGGAGGCGCTGGGCGTTCACCATGCAACGGTCATTCGGCACATAGATGCGCTGGAAGGGCGGCTTGGAGCGAAGCTGTTCCAACGCCATGCTCGCGGCTACACCGCGACCGAGGCGGGGCAGGATCTGCTTTCGGTGGCTGGCCAGACGGACGATCAGTTCACGCAGCTTGCGGGCCGGATCAAGGGGCGCGGAGATGAGGTTACGGGCGAGTTGATCGTCACCTCGCTTGGGGCGTTGTCGCCTTTGCTTGTACCAACGGTCGCGCGGTTTCAGGAAAAGCATTCGGATCTGCGGGTGCGCCTGATCTCGGACGCGCGGTTGTTCCGGCTGGAATATGGCGAGGCACATGTCGCGATCCGGGCGGGCAAGTTACCGGACCAGCCGGACAATATCGTGCAGCACTTCTTCACACAGACCCTGAAGCTGGTTGCCAGCCGCAGTTATGTGAACCGGTTCGGGATGCTGACGGGTGATAATGTGAGTGAGCATCGGTTTGTCGGCACCACGGAAGAGACCCCGCGTGCGCCGTACTTTCGCTGGCTGAATGAGAATGTTCCAGGCAGCACCATCTTTTTCCGCGCGTCTTCAATGGTGGCGGTGAAGGAGGCGGTTTTGGCGGGGATCGGGATCGGTTTTGTGGCGTCCTGGGATCTGGACCGGACCGATGATCTGGTGGAGATGTTGCCGCCGCTTGAGGATTGGACAGCGAAGATCTGGCTTGTGACGCATATGGATCTGCATCGCACGGCGAAGGTGCAGACCTTCGTGCGCCACCTGAAGGATGAGGTGAAGACCTGGCCCGTTGAGTGATGCCATGAGCCGGACCGCGCCAGGTGTTTCGCCGCGGCGCGGCCGCGCGCGACCAGGCCGGCGCAGCCGGGGGCGCATGCGCCCCGTGCCTGCGCCGGCGGTTGCATCCGGTCGGTTCGGGGCGGCGCGGGATTGCGGACGGTCGAGGGGGGCTGTCTGCCCCCCGCTGACGCTCCCCCCGAGCATATTTAGGGAACAAAGATGAGCGCGGCCATCGGCACGGCACGCGGCGGACATCTGGCGATGCTCCTGTTCTCGGCGCTGGTGGCGGGATCGTTTAGCCTTGGTGGGCAGGTGGCGGAGGAGATTGCGCCGACGGCTTTGAACGCGGTGCGGTTCGCGATTGCCGCGGTGATTATGGGGGCGGTTGTGTGGGCGCGGGGTGCCGCGGTTCGACCGGCTATGGTGGCGCCGTGGCGCTATCTGATCCTGGGTGGGTTGTTCGCCATCTACTTCGTGCTGATGTTCGAGGGGTTGAAGACGGCGCCGCCAGTTAGTGCGGCGGCGGTGTTCACGTTGACGCCTTTGATGTCGGCGTTGTTTGGCTGGTTTTTGCTGCGGCAGGTGGTGGATGGACGGATTGCGCTGGCGCTGGCGATCGGGGCGGTGGGTGCGGCTTGGGTGATCTTTCGCGCGGACCTTTCGGCGCTGCTGGCGTTCGAAGTGGGTCGGGGGGAGGCGATCTATTTCGTGGGCTGCATTGCGCATGCGGCTTACACGCCGATGGTGCGGAAGCTGAACCGGGGGGAGCCGGTTCTGGTCTTCTCCTTCCTTACGCTGGTGGCCTGCGCGGGGTGCATCGCGATATGGGGTGTGGGGGATTTGGCGGCGACGGATTGGAGCGGGTTGCGGCCGATGGTGTGGATCGCGATTGGATATGTGGCGGTCTTTGCCTCGGCCGCGACGGTGTTTCTGATCCAGTTCGCCTCGATGCGGCTGCCATCGTCCAAGGTGATGGCCTACACCTACCTGACGCCAAGCTGGGTGATCCTGTGGGAAATCGCGCTGGGCCAGCCGGTGCCCGGCGGGCTGGTTCTGGTGGGCATCGGGTTGACGGTGCTGGCGCTGGCGATGCTGTTGAAGGAGTGAGCGCTGTGCGGGTGCTTTGAGGCGGATCAAGGCGCGCTTTGGCCACGTTTGTTAGCTTTGGCGGGAAAGGAGACTTTCCATGCCCGCTGCGACCACCCAAGCGGAGCTATTGGACGTTCACGACAAGGAATGGAGCAAGCTGTCGGCGTTGCTGGAGGCCGTGCCGGATGATTTGGCAGAGGCGAAGGATGCGGATGAGACCAGCATCAAGGATATTCTGACACACCGGGCGCATTGGATCGGGTTGTTCTTTCAATGGCTGGCAGAGGGCGAGGCCGCGAAGATGCCGGACCATGGGGTGAAGTGGAATGCGTTGAAGCCGTACAATGCGGGCTTGCGGAAGCTTTATGCGGACGTCCCTTGGACGGAGGCCCGAGCGAACTTGGCGCGGGAGGCCCAGCGGCTGCGCGACTGGATCGCGGCACAGGACGAGGCCACGCTATACGGCGGGCCCATGCCGGGTGGCACGGGTTGGACGCGGGGGCGCTATGCCGAGGCTGCGGGGCCGAGCCATTTCCGGTCTGCGGCGAAGTATGTGCGGGCGCGGTTGAAGGCAGCGCGGTGACTATTCGGACTCCGGGATGTCCCAGCCATCATCTCCGCCCTCACCCGGCAAATCCTCGGTTGTCCATTGCATCACCATCTCGAACATATCGTCGGGAATGCGGGACAGGTCGTAGGTGATCGCGCCGAGGGGCGCGGGGAGAGCTACGGTTTGGGTCATGCGGTCGCCGGAGCAGGTGTAGGTGATGACCGGGTTGAAGCCGCCACCCGGGGGCGCGGGCATGAGGGGGATCGTGCCGGTTGTTCCGTCAGACGTCGTAACGGTCGTCTGCCCGGTCAGATTGCCGGCACCGCCGGGCAGGAAGCACATGTCGAGCGTGCCGCCGATGGCGGAGAAATAGCCAACGGTCGTGACGGTCTGGCCCGTCATCTCGAACGTGGTGACGTTGCCTTCGTCGTCGCGGGTGGCGGTGACGCCGTTCACGCCGATGGGGAAGGTTTCAAAGAAGCCGTCGTCGTAGATGACCATGCCCACGGGGCGGCCGAGGTCGTTGAAATTGGCGCGCACCGTGTCAGGCATGGAGCGCATCGCCTGTTCCAGTGCTTCGGGGATCGTGCTGTCGCCGATCCAGGCGCCGACGAGGCAGGACTCGATCGGGCCAGTGGGCTCGGTGCAGAAGGCTTGCGAGAGGGCTGGGGAGGCCGAGAGAAGGAGGGCAGCAAAGGGCAAAATGCGCATGTATGAATCCTTTCCCGCAAAGCATAGCACGTTTGTGCGGGGCCATGAGGTCAGGGTTTCCAGCGTTCGTCGTTGAAATCAGCCCACCATGCCGCTTCTGAGGGCAGGCCTGCGGCTTGGGCCTTTGCAAAAATACGGGCGCGGGACGGGTGATCCGGATCGAAGATCATGTCGATGGCCTCAGAAAGCCCCGGCCAGACCATTTCGATGGCAATGTGGGCCCATGCGGGCGGCATCGGCCATTGCGCGAGATAGGCGAGACGGCCGGTTTCATCGAGGTCTGCTGCATGATCGCGCCACCAGGCGTGGAAGGTGTGGATATAGTCTTCGCCCGCGCCCATCCGCCATGCGATGGAGATGGGGTGGGCTTGGGGAAATTTGACCCAAGGCGGCTCCATCATGGGTCGGGGCTTTCGGAGGTGCCGAGTTCACGTTCCAGAAACGCCTCGAACGCATCGAGGTTCACCGGCTCGAACTGACCGAACCCCTGCATCCAGACGGAGGCGGCTTTCATCGCGTCGGGCTCCAGCTTGCACCATTTCACGCGGCCGCGTTTTTCCTGGGTTATGAGGCCCGCATTGGTCAGGACGTTGAGGTGTTTGGAGATGGCTGCAAGTGACATCTCGAACGGATCGGCCACGTCGGTGACGGCCATGTCATCCTCCAGCAACATCTGCAGGATCGCGCGGCGGGTGGGGTCCGCCAGGGCGGCAAAGACAGTGTCGAGCGTTTGGGCCATGGAGCGATTAGGGCGTTTGAGGCGCAATCGTCAACCGATTGGTTGAATATAAGTTTGAGGCGCAAAGGGTGCGGCATGACTGTCGCACTGGAAATTTGTGTAGCATTTTCAATAGCTTGAATGCTCAACCGATGCGTTGACTCTGGCCCGGGTGCTGCATAGGTTCCGCGCAACTTCCCCGTGGGGTGTTTTTTGGCATGGCCGAGAGTGACGAAGACCGCATGCGCGCGCTGGAAGCGCGGATCGCGGCGGCAAAGTCCAGGGCCGAGCCGGAGCGCAAGCACATGGAGGAGCATTATTCGCAGGCGCAGCTTGCCTGGCGGATGGTGATTGAGCTGGTGGCCGGCATGGCGATTGGCTTTGGAATTGGATACGGGCTCGATTGGGCACTTGGTACAACGCCTTGGCTGATGATCGTGTTTATACTTCTGGGCTTCATCGCTGGGGTCAAAACCATGATCCGCTCGGCGAAAGAGGTTCAAAAAGCCGCTGAAAAGCAGGCGCAAACGGAGACGCAGGATGGCGACTGAAAGTACGAATTCGCAGGCCAAAAGCGGTGGCGGCAAGGTTGTAGGCTTTGTTCTGTTCGGTCTGGCTGCAATCGCCTTCATCGCAGCATTGCTGGATGACTATGAAGGCGGGCTGTCGATCCACCCGATGGATCAGTTCATCGTGTCGCCGCTGTTTGGGGACGGAGCGGTTGGTCCGTTCACGATCACCAACGCGACGATGTGGTTCGGTCTGGCGGTTTTGGCGGTGATTGCGATCATGGTGCTGGGCACGCGCGGTCGTGCGGTTATCCCGTCGCGCAGCCAGTCTATCGCGGAGCTCGCCTATGGGTTCGTGCGCAACATGGTGGAGGACGTGGCGGGCAAGGATGCGCTGCCGTATTTCCCCTACATCTTCACACTGTTCCTCTACATTCTGTGCGCCAACTTTCTGGGCCTGATCCCCGGCAGTTTCACCACGACGTCGCATATCGCCGTGACGGCGATCCTTGCGGCGGCGGTGTTCCTGACGGTGACGATCCTGGGTTTCGTGAAGAATGGCGCCGGGTTCCTGAGCCTGTTCTGGGTGTCGTCGGCACCGCTTGCGCTGCGCCCGATCCTGGCGATCATCGAGTTGATTTCGTACTTCGTGCGTCCCGTCAGCCATTCCATTCGTCTGGCCGGTAACGTCATGGCGGGCCACGCGGTTCTGAAGGTGTTCGCGGGCTTTGCGGGCGCTTTGGGCCTGGCCGGTATCGCGCCGATCCTTGGGGTCGTGGCGATCTACGGCCTTGAAGTGCTGGTGTCGGCCATTCAGGCCTACGTGTTCACCATTCTGACGTGTGTCTATCTGAAGGACGCGCTTCACCCGCATCACTAATTCTCTTCGGGGCTGGTGCCCTGAAGGAACGCAACTTCCAACGTAAGGAGAACTGTTATGGAAGGCGATATCGCAAGCATGGGTCAATTCATCGGTGCAGGCCTCGCAGCCATCGGCTCGGGCGCTGCTGCCATCGGTGTGGGCCACGTGGCCGGCAACTTCCTCGCCGGCGCCCTGCGCAACCCCTCCGCGGCTGCTGGTCAGACCGCAACCCTCTTCATCGGCATCGCGTTCGCCGAGGCACTGGGCATCTTTGCCTTCCTCGTCGCGCTGCTGCTGATGTTCGCTGTCTAAGACAGAGAGCTAAGATCCTTACGTCGGGCGCGCCATCCAAGCGGTGGCGCGCCACGTAAACCACCCGGCCCGGAGGATATCATGGCAGACGATGCCGAAAATACAGGCCATGGCGGTGTTGAAGCCGGCCTAGAGGTTGCCATCGGAACCGATCACGGTGCGACGGACGCCCCCGGTATGCCGCAACTGGATTTTGCCACGTTCGACAACCAGGTCTTCTGGTTGGTTGTGACGCTGGTCGCGATTTACCTGATCCTGTCGAAGATCGCCTTGCCGCGGATTTCGGCGGTGATTGCGGAACGGCAGGGGACGCTGACGAACGATCTGGCGGCTGCCGAAGATCTGAAGCGTCAGGCGGCTGAGGCGGAAGAAAGCTATAACACGGCTCTGGCCAATGCACGCGCGGAAGCGCAGCGGATCAGCCAGGAGACCCGTGACGAGATTCAGGCGCAGCTGCAGGTCGAGATCGACAAGGCAGATGCCGAGATCGCTGCCAAGACTGCGGAGTCGACCGCACGGATCGGTGAGATCCAAGCGAGCGCCGTGGCGACCGCGGAAGAAGTGGCGCGCGACGTGGCCGCGGAAATCGTTCAGGCGCTGGCGCCTGGGCAGGATGTAGATGCTGACGCGGTGGCTGCCGCAGTGTCGGCGCGGGTGCAGGGGTGAGAGACATGCGGTATCTGACGATTGCATTCCTTGCGCTGGCGACACCCGCCATGGCCGCTGAGGATGGATATGAGCCGGGCTATGGCCTTGTCTCGCTGTTCAACACCGACTGGGTTGTTCTGATTGGCTTCCTCGTCTTCCTTGGCATTGTCTTCTACTTCGGCGTGCCTGCCATGTTGGGCGGGATGCTCGACAAACGCGCGGCAGGCATCAAGGCCGAGCTGGATGAAGCCCGCGCGTTGCGCGAAGAGGCGCAGACGCTTCTGGCCTCTTACGAGCGCAAGGCGCGCGAGGTCGAAGAGCAGAGCCAGCGGATCGTGGCCGAGGCGAAGGCCAATGCCGAGGACGCTGCCGAGCAGGCCAAAGGTGAGATCGCGCGGTCCATCGCGCGGCGTTTGGCGGCGGCGGAAGATCAGATCGCCAGTGCCGAACAGAAAGCCAATCGCGCTGTGCGCGATCAGGCGGCTTCGGTGGCGGTTGCGGCTGCGGCTGAGGTGATTGCCAAGGGTACGAAAGCGGCCGATCAGAACAAGATGATCGACGATGCGATTGCTGAGGTGGAGCGTCAGCTGCACTGAGGTTGTCGCGTTTCTGGATTGAGAAGCCCCGCCCGATTTGAGGCGGGGCTTTTTTGTTTTTGAGAGGGCGGCGGGATGGCGCGCCGCCCATCCGCCCGCCCCGTCGCACCATCCCGCCTTGCGAAAAGATCCTCGTGTTGTGTCGGAGGTGAGGGAGTGAATTCTGCTGAGAAGCGCTTGAGGGGCAGGTCTGCCCCGTCAAGGCGCGGTTGCGATGGTCTGGGCGAGTCGTCTGGGCCTCAAGGATTGCCCGCTCGCGCGGCGGCTTCGCCGTCCTTGACCCCCAGAAGACTCACCCGTGTTTTGCGGAATAGGTCGGGAGCAGATCGTCCTGCGCTGCTGTCGCGGCATAAACGCCGCGCGCGATGGCGCGGGCGAGGCAGAGGGCGGCGAGGTGGCCGAGCATGAGGGGGTCAGCCTGCGCATCGGCGGTGCCGGTCGCCGCGGCGAAGACCAGATCGCCGTCCATTGGCGTGTGGCTGGGATAGATCGCGCGGGCCATGCCGTCATGGGAAGCGGTGGCCATGCGGGTGGCTTGTGCTTGCGTGAGTGCGGCGTCGGTGGCGACGATGGCGATCGTGGTGTTCTGCGCGTCGCCGCCTTTGACAGGGGGGATGGCGTGTGGGTCGAACGATTGAGCGGGGCCATGGCCGCCGAATTCAGCCTGCATCTCAAACGGGGCCGCCCAGAAGTGTTTTGTGTCGCCTATTGTCACGCGGCCCAAGGCGTTAACAGCGACCAGCGCGCCAACGGTGATGCCATTTAAGGTGGCGGAGGCGGAGCCGAGACCGCCCTTGAGATCGGCGATGAGCGTGCCGGTACCTGCGCCATGGCTGCCGAGTTGGAAGGCGTCGGAGGCGTTTGCGAGCGCCTCCGCGCCGAGGGCCTTATAGGGGTTCTCGGGCCAGTTCTTGTCGCCGCCGTTGATCAGGTCGAACAGGATCGCACCAGGGACAATCGGCACGGTCTGATCCCCCACTGCAAAGCCGCGCCCCTGCGCGCGGAGGGCATCGGCAACGCCGGATGCGGCATCAAGGCCGAAGGCAGAGCCGCCGGAGAGGACCAGCGCGTCGGCCTCCTGCACCAGTTTGTCAGGCGCCAGCAGGTCGGTTTCGCGGGTGCCGGGCGCGCCGCCCATGACGTGAACGGCCGCGGTGAAGGGACGGTCGCCGACAAGGACGGTGGTTCCGGTTTTAATATCGGCGTCCTGCGCATTGCCGACACGGAGGCCCGCGACATCTGTGATGAGGTTTCGGGGGCCGGGTTGGATCATGGGGCTTCCGTAAGGTGCGGGATCGTACCACGGAACGTGCCAAGCGAGCGGAGATGGGCGGTTTCACCGATTGGGCAGGCAAGGCCCGGATGGGCAGCGGGCAGGATCAGGACAAGGGTTTGATCCTTGGGGAGTTCGGGCACTGGGTTGAAATAAGTCGCCAAGCGGGCGGCATGGTTGGACTGGATAACTTCCACATGGGTGAGGTCGAGGTCGGGTGCTTCGTCGAGCAGGTGCGCGAAGACAAGGGGCTGACTGGCGAACTCGCCCGCAAAGACTGCAATGTCGGCCGGCTGGTCGTGGCGGGTGTAATTGGTCAAATCGTGACCTGTTTGGCGGCGGTGTTCGGGTCGCCCGTGTTCGGTGTGCCAGCGGGTTCGATCAGCAGCAGATGCACTTCGGATCGCGCGACGGGGCGGTGTTCGACGCCTTTGGGGACGACGAAAAGCTCCCCTTCGCGGAGGGTCACGGTCCGGTCGCGCATCTCGATGTCGATCTCACCTTTCAGGACGAGGAAAAGGTCGTCTGTTTCGGGGTGGGAGTGCCAGACAAATTCGCCTTCCACCTTCACCACCATCAGGTCATGGCCGTTGAATTGACCGATGGTCTTGGGGCTCCAATGGTCAGAGAAAAGGCTGAGCTTTTCGGTGAGGTTGATGGCCTTCATATGCAGCGGCCTCCGTCGACTTCCAATGCGACGCCGGTGATCATCGAGGCCGCGTCCGAGCAGAGGAAGGCCGCGGCTTCACCCATATCTTCCGGCTGGCTGAAGCGGCCAATGGGGATCGTGGCGAGGAACTTTTCGCGCATTTCGGGCGTGTCTTCGCCCATGAAGCTGGCCAGAAGCGGCGTTTCACCGGCAACCGGGCAGATCGCGTTCACGCGGATGCCCGATGGCGCGAGTTCGACGGCCATGGTCTTGGTCGCCGTGATCATCCAGCCCTTCGACGCATTGTACCAATTGAGCTGCGGGCGGGGGGAGAGGCCAGCGGTTGAGGCGACGTTGAGGATTGCGCCGGTGCCTGCTTCCTTCATGTGCGGCACGATTTCGCGGGCTGTGAGGTAGACAGACTTGGCGTTCACGGCCAGGACGCGGTCGAATTCATCCTCGCTGACATTCTCCAGATTGCCTTTTTGGTGCGTAATCCCGGCGTTGTTGACCACGATGTCGATCTGGCCCCATTGATCGAGCGCCGCTTGTGTCATGGCCTTGACCGATGCGCCGTCTGCCACGTCCGTCCTGATCGCGGCTCCGCCGATTTCATCGGCTATTGCAACGGCGGCTTCCTCGTTCAGGTCGGCCACCATCACCGACGCGCCTTCGCGCGAAAAGACCCGTGCGATGCCTGCGCCAAAGCCAGAGGCGGCACCGGTAACGATGGCGGTCTTACCCTCAAGTCGCAGCATTCTGGGCCTCCTGACTTGCAGTGTGATGGTCAATCTTGCGCGCGCGCCGCATCGGGAAGAAGGCGGCAATCAGGCCGAGCGCGCCGCCAAGGTAACTGGCGTCGTGCATGAAGCCTGCGCGCAGGAAGTCCGAGCGCGTGGGGCCGTCGCGGAAGGTCAGATAGGGGTCGAGGAGGCCAGTATTGTCGGCCACGAGGCCGCCGATCAGGCCGGTGAGCGCCCCGAAGGTCGTCAGCAGCACGACAAGGAAGATCGCGCCGAGACCGGCTGCGAGGTAGGTGCGCGCCTTGGGCACGGCGATGAGGCCGTAGAGGAACGCAGGCAACCCGATGAGCGGACCCATCCACCAGCTGGCCAGCACGCCGACCATGGACGCACCAAGGCGGTTTGGCGTGTCTTCCGCGATCTGGAACTGGTCGAATTTGAATTCGGTGAAATAGGTCGGGCCCACGGAATAGCTGAGTTGGTTGTGCGCGGCGCCGAACAGGGCGGCGGCCAAGGCCGCCAGGAACAGCAGCAGAAAGAAGATTGGAAATTTGCCCATCATGCGGCCCTCAGCTTCCGGTTGAACGCTACCCCGGTGCCGGGCGTCCGTCCATGGGGAAGCCCTTGCAGGTGACAGGGTCAGCCGTGATGCGCCGCGACGGTCTTCAGGCTAGTGAAGGCATAGAGTGCCTCGAACCCCTTTTCGCGGCCATGGCCGGAGTGACCGACACCTCCAAAGGGCAACTCCACGCCGCCAGCGGCCCCGTAGTTATTGAGGAAGACCTGGCCCGCGTGGAGCCGTTTGGCGAGACGCATTTGGCGGCCACCATCGGCGGACCAGACGGAGGCGACGAGGCCATATTTCGTGCCATTGGCGATGCGGACGGCATCCTCTTCATCGTCGAAGGGGATCAAAGTCTGAACCGGGCCGAAGATTTCGTCCTGGGCTAGGGAATGATCGGCAGAGAGATTGCCGAGCAGCGTTGGGGGCACGTAGTTGCCGCCTTCGGGCAGGCCACCTGGCAACGTGGCTTGGGTCAGGATTTGATCCGGCGTGGCTTGCGCGAGGAAGCCATCGACGATGCTTTTCTGCCGGGTGGAGACGAGGGGACCTACATCGGCATCTGCCATGGCGGGGGCGACTTTGAGGGCGGAGATGGCCCCGGCCAGCCGGGCAGCCAGTTCATCGTGGATCGAACGCTGCACCAGAATGCGCGACCCGGCCGAGCAGGTTTGGCCCGCGTTCTGAATGCCCGCGTTCACAAGGATGGGTAGTGCCTTTTCGAGGTCTGCATCTTCGAACACAACTTGCGGGGATTTGCCGCCCAATTCCAGCGTGACGGGCACGATGTTTTCGGCCGCCGCGATCTGGACCTTCTTGCCTGTGGCGACCGAGCCTGTGAACGACAAGTGCCGTATGCGGGCATCGGATGTGAGCGCTGCGCCTGCTTCGATCCCAAGGCCCGGCACAACGTTCAGCGCGCCTTCCGGGAGGCCTGCCTGCCGCGCGAGGTCGGCGAAGGCCAGTGCCGTCAGGCACGCTTCCTCGGCCGGTTTCAGGACGCAGGCATTGCCGGTGGCAAGCGCCGCGCCGATGGAACGCCCGATGATCTGCATCGGGTAGTTCCACGGGATGATATGGCCTGTCACGCCATGGGGTTCGCGTAGGGTGTAGACCGTGAAGCCTGCGTTGAAGGGGATCGTCTCACCGGTCAGCTTATCTGCTGCGCCGCCATAAAATTCACAGTAGCGGGCGAGGGCCACGACGTCGTTCTTCGCCTGTTTCAGGGGTTTGCCGACGTCGATGGCCTCCAACGTTGCCAGCGCATCGGCGTTTTGAAGAACAAGATCGCCGAGTTTGAACAGGATACGCCCCCGTTCGGCGGCGGTCAGGGCACCCCAGTCGCTGCCGAGGGCGGCTTGGGCTGCATCGACAGCGGCGCTGATGTCGGCCTTAGTCCCGCGCGCGATGCGGGCGATTTCCGCGCCGGTGGACGGGTCCACAACTGGCAGCGTGTCGCCACCTGTGGGCGGGCGCCATTCACCACCAATGAAGACGAGAGATGGGTCAAACCAGAGGGGCAGGTCGGTCATGCGGGGATCTCCAGCGTTGGGGCCGAGGCGAGGAGGTTTTGGGTATAAGGATGGGTGGGCGCGGTGAAGACTTGTTGGGTCGCGCCCTGTTCCACGATCTCACCGGCCTGCATCACCAGCACGCGGTCGGTGATGGAGCGCACGACGGTCAGATCATGGGAGATGAACAGGTAGGACAGGTCGAAGCGGTTTTGCAGGTCGGCCAGCAGGTCGAGGATTTGGGCGCGGACCGAGACGTCCAGCGCGCTGACGGCTTCATCCAGCACCAGCAGCTTCGGCCGTGTAATGAGCGCGCGGGCGATGGCGATGCGCTGGCGTTGTCCGCCGGAGAATTCGTGCGGGTATTTGAGGGCGTCATCGGGGGAGAGGCGGACCGCGTCGAGGGCCTCGGCGATGTCGGAGGGCTCGGGCTTGCGGGCGAGCAGATGGAAGGGCTCGGCGATAATCCGGTCGACGCGCCAGCGGGGATTGAAGCTGCCATAAGGGTCTTGGAATACGACCTGCATGTCGGCGCGTTGGGCGCGGGGCATGAATGGCGAGACGGCGTTGCCGTTCAGGGTGATGGCGCCGGATGTGACCGGATCGAGGCCGAGGATCGTGCGGGTCAGCGTGGACTTTCCGCAGCCCGACTCGCCCACGAGGCCAAGGCTCTCGCCGCGTTGAATTTCGAAACTGACGCCGTTCACGGCCGTCACGGGCGGGCCGCGCCGAAAGCCTTCACGCGCGCCGGGATAGTGGCGGTGGACATCCGAGACGTTGAGGATGGCGTCGGAGGCTGCGTCGCCATCGCGGTCAGGTTGGTGAGAGGACGCTGCGAAGAGTTTGCGGGTATAGGGGTGGGATTGATCTCGCAGGACTTGTGCGGTGTCACCCTGTTCGACGATCACGCCGCGCTCCATCACCGCGATGCGGTCGGCCATTTCCGAGACCACGGCGAGGTCGTGGGTGATGAGCAGGAGGGACATGTTTTCCTCGGCCACCAAGTCGCGCAGGAGGTCGAGGATTTGCGCTTGCGTGGTGACGTCGAGGGCGGTTGTGGGTTCATCCGCGATCAGGATGCGCGGGTGGAGTGCGATGGCGGCGGCGATGCAGACGCGCTGGCGCTGGCCGCCGGAAAGCTCGTGAGGGTAGCGGTCGAGGCCGATATGGGACAGGCCCACGCGGTCGAGGCGGTTGCGGGCGATGTCGCGGGCCTGTTGGCCGTCTGCCTTGCCATGGATCGAGAGCACTTCGGCCACCTGATTGCCGATGGTCTGGACCGGGTTGAGCGCCGTCATCGGCTCTTGAAAGATCATCGAAATGTCGTTGCCGCGAAGGGCGCAGAGGGCGTCTTCGGGAAGGGAGATCAGGTCTGTGCCGTCCAGGGTTGCACTCCCTTCGGCCCGCATCACGCGGGGCAACAGGCCCATGAGCGAGAGCGCAGTCATGGATTTGCCCGAGCCACTTTCTCCGACAAGGCCGAAGATTTCGCCGGGGGCGATGGTCAATGATACGTCGCGCAGAATGTCGAGCGCGGCGATGCGGATGGAGAGGTTGCGGATGTCGATCATTCCCGCACCCTCCGCAGCCTGGGGTCGAGGGCATCGCGCAGGCCGTCGCCCAGAAGGTTGAGGCCGAGGACGAGGATGACGATGGCGAGACCCGGCAGGACGGCGAGCCAGGCATTCGAATAGATCATCGTTTGGCTTTCACTGAGCATCCGGCCGAGCGAGGAGGTGGGGGGCTGCGCGCCGAGGCCCACATAGCTGAGGCCCGCTTCGGCCAGGATGCCGAGGGAGAACTGGATCGTGGCTTGCACGATCAGGAGGTTGGCGATGTTGGGTAGGACGTGTTCGGCGCTGATGCGGGCGCGGGATTTGCCAGCGGTGCGGGCGGCGAGGATGTAGTCGAGCGTCCAGATTGGGAGCGCGCCCCCACGGGCCACACGGGCGAAGACGGGGATGTTGAAGATGCCGATGGCGAGGATGGCATTGGTGGCCGACGGGCCCCAGATCGCGGTGATGAGGATCGCGATGACCAGCGAGGGGAAGGCGAAAATCAGATCGTTGCCGCGCATGATGATCTCATCAAGCAGGGAGCCTCGGTTCGCGGCGGCGGCGAGGCCCAGGGGGACACCGATGGCAACACCGATGCCCACAGCGACGATGGCCACGGCGATGGAGGTGCGCGCGCCTTCCATCAGCATGGAGACCATGTCGCGGCCGAACTGGTCGGTGCCAAGGAGGTGTGTCGCCGACCAGTCCTGTAGGCGGTTGGAGATTTGCAGGTTGGTGATGTCGTAAGGTGTCCAGACCAGCGAGAGCAGCGCAACGGCGGCGTAAATCAGCGTGATGGCGGCACCGATCACGAGGGCAGGGGGCAGCCTCGTCATTTGCGGCGCAGCCTTGGGTCGGCGATGGCGTAGGCGATATCGACGAGGAAAGTGACGACGATCACCGCGAAGACCAGCAGCATGGTGACGGATTCCACGACCACCAGATCGCGCTGCGTGATGCCCTGGAACACCAGCCGTCCAAGGCCGGGCAGGAAGAAGACGTTTTCGATGATGATTGCGCCCGCCAGAAGGAAGCTGAATTGCAGGCCGATGATGGTGAGCACCGGGATCAGCGCATTGCGCAGCGCGTGGCGGCGGATCGTTTGGCCGCGCGTGAGGCCCCGGGCGCGGGCGGTGCGGATATAGTCCTGATCGAGTGTCTCGATCAGGGCGGAGCGCATGACACGGGCGAGGATGGAGGCCTGTGGGAGCGCGAGTGCGATGGCGGGCAGGACGAGGGATTTCAGGGCGGGGCCGGGATTGTCCCACCCCGGAAAGCCACCGGCGGAGAACCACGGCAATGTCACCGCGAAAAGCAGGACCAGCAACATGGCGAACCAGAAGTTCGGGATCGCAATGCCAAGCTGTGTGAGACCCATGATGGAAAAGTCGCCCGCGCCGCCCCGATTGGTGGCCGCAATGATGCCCACTGGAATGGCGATAAGGGTGGAGAGGATGAGGGCGAAGATTGCCAATGGCAAGGAGACCCAGATGCGGTCGGCGATCAGCTCGGCCACCGGCACACGGTAGGTGTAGGAGGTGCCGAAATCGCCCTGAAGCATCCCGGTGATCCAGCTCGCATAGCGCTCCACCAGTGATCCACCCAGGCCAAGTTCCGCGCGAAGATTGGCAATGGCCTCGTCCGTGGCGTTCAGGCCCAACATGAACGCGGCAGGATCGCCGGGAATGACCTCGATCACCGCAAAGATCACGATGCTGGCCACGATCAGGCTGAGCGAAAGCGACAGGGCGCGGATGAGGAGGTAACGCAGCATTGCCGCGCAGGTTAAGGTGCCGGCGCAGCCGGGGCCAGAGGGGACTTGACCGAACGCGCATTGGCAGTTTACCGAACCGGCACGGCTTGGGTGATGGCGTCACCCCCCATAGGCCATACTGCCCTGAACGCCGGGGTCTTCTTGTAAAAGGGAGGGTCGGCGTCATGCTAACATCTGCCACACGCCCCCAGTTTCATTCCTTCGAAAACGGCGAAAAGGCTGCGTTGCCATTTGCGCAATCTGAATACGAGGCGCGCTTAGCCGGGTTGCGGGACATCCTTGAGGCGGAGGGCGCGGAGGTTGCCGTTCTGACCTCAATGCACAACGTCGCCTATTATTCCGGCTTCCTCTATTGTGCGTTCGGTCGGCCCTACGCGCTGGTTGTCACCGCAGATCGGGCTGTTGTGGTCAGCGCCGGCATTGATGCGGGTCAGCCCTGGCGCCGGTCCGCGTTCGAGGCGATCACTTACACGGATTGGGAGCGCGACAATTTCTGGCGCGCGGTGGCACATGTGGCCGGTCGCGGGCGGCGCGTGGCGTTTGAGGGCGACCACCTGACCTTGGCGCAGCATCAAGGGATGCAGACGTTTTTGGCCGCGTCCGGGACGGTTGATATCGCCGCCGCGACGATGCAGCAGCGCATGGTGAAATCGCCCGCCGAACGGGATCTGATCCGCGCAGGCGCAAAGGCCGCTGATGTGGGCGGGTATGCGATCCGCGAGGCGATCAAGGTTGGTGCGCGGGAAATCGACGTGGCCATGGCAGGACGTGACGCGATGGAGCGGCATATCGCAGACACCTTCCCCGATGCGGAATACCGCGACACGTGGGTCTGGTTTCAATCCGGTCTTAACACGGACGGGGCGCACAACCCGGTGACGGGCCGCGCGATTGAGCGGGGCGATGTGCTGAGCCTGAACGCTTTTCCGATGATTTCAGGATACTATACCGCGCTTGAGCGGACGCTTTTTGCGCAAGATGTCGACGCGGCCTCGCTGGCCATATGGCAGGCCAATATCGGTGCGCATGAATTGGGGTTATCCCTGATCCGTCCCGGCGTCAGCTGTGCTGAGATCACACATCAGATCAACGCTTTCTTCGCTGAACGGGACCTGCTGCAATATCGCAGCTTTGGGTACGGTCATTCCTTCGGTGTGTTGAGCCATTATTACGGGCGCGAGGCCGGGCTGGAGTTGCGCGAAGATATCCATACGGTCCTCGAGCCCGGCATGGTCATCTCGATGGAGCCGATGCTGACCATCCCCCATGGTCACTCCGGCGCGGGCGGCTACCGCGAGCATGACATTCTGATCGTCACGGACGACGGCGCGGAGAACATTACGGGCTATCCGTATGGCCCGGAGTTCAACGTGATCTGAGATCAAGTACCCCGATCCTGTCAGGGTCGGGGTCCCCGGATCAGTCCGGGTCGATCTGTGCGCCGTCAACTTCGATGCCATCGGCAACTTCGGTGTCGATGACGGACACGAAGCCATCCCCCTCCCCGTCCTGCACGGCCTCTATGCCAAGCGCCCCGCCGTCATTGCCAACAGTGGCAGAGCGCAGGATGACAAGGTGTAGATCGCCGTCATCGTCTTCCTCGAAGACAATGCCGACGCCGCCATTGCTGATGGCTTCGGTTGTCGTCACCGTACCAACCACGTCGCCCGGGCCTTCCTCGGAAATCTTGATGGCGTCGTCCACATTGTCTGCGGCGAAGACGGCGACGAAACTTGCCTCGACATCTCCCATGCCTGCTTCGTCAAAGTCGAAGCCTTCATCGAAATTGCCGGTCATGGCCGTGCCGTGAAAGGTGGCGAGGATGTCGCCCGGTCCATCTTCGTCAATGTCGAAGCCGTCGTCCACGTCGATCCCGAATTCATAGGCCTCGACGGTGCCATCGTCGTAGAGGTCCACCTCACGCTCGAAGCAGCCATCGTCGGGTGAGCCGGTGATCGGGCCGGGGATTGCGTCGGCGGCTGTGGTGCCTTCGAAAAATTCGCCTTCATCCTCGGCGGGCAGGAAGCCGGCCAGCATTCCGGGGTCGCAATACGCCCCATTTCCAACGTAACTGCCGCCCGCAGCGGTCACGATCACATCACCGGCTTGTCCTTCATCAAGCTCCACGCCATCGGCGCCGACGCCTTCGACGACAAGGTCGATGGCATTGAAATGGATACTGCCGGGGCCGCGTTCATCGACGCGGATGCCGTCGGCATCGAAGCGCCCGTTTGCGCTGTTTCGGACGGTCACTTGCGTCAAAGTCAGCGCAATGGAGGCATCCGAGCCTTCGCCAGCCCCGCCTTCACCGCTGCCGCAGGCCTCAGCCAGCGTGCAGTCGGAGACATGGATGCCGTGCCCGGCTGTGCCGGACACCTCGACGCTATTGAGGAATAGCTGAACGAGGCCGGACGCATTTTCTGGCACGTCCACGAGTAGCCCAGGGGCGCCCGTTTCTCCCTGCGCTTCAATGGAATAGCCGCCCGTTCCTGCAAGGTGCAGGCGATTGAGGGTCAGGCTGGTTGTGCGGGTTGTGGTCAGGATGGCAAAATCGCCGGATGCCTGAAGGATATGGCCATGGCCGGTGATCTCCAGCGGGTCTTCCCCGTCGTAGAGAAGGGGCGCGTCCAGCGTGATGTCATCATCGGTTGTAATGTGGATGAAATCGACGCCGTCCGTATTTGCCGCGGCATCGGCCAAGACCTGGCGCAAAGTGCCGCCGCCGCTGTCGCCGGGGTTTGTCACAATGAAAGTGTCCGCCAGGCCGGGCGAGGCAAAGGAAAGGGTCAGCGCGGTTGCGCCCAGAAAACGGGTCAAAGTCATTGCGTGTCATCCCCCAATCGTTCGGTTCGCGCGTGGTCTAGACGCGCGACATGACAGCACCATGACATGATCGGGACCGTGGGGTCAGCTATTGTTTGCGTGGTCGTAGAGAGCGCGGGATTTGGCGATGGGATCACGGTGGTTGAGCGCCCATTCCGCCAGCGGGGCAAGTGTGCCGACCAGCGATTTACCCAGATCCGTTAGCTCATAATCGACCCGCGCAGGCACTGTTGGCGTGACCTCCCGGCTTACAAAGCCGTCGCGTTCCAGCTTGCGCAGTGTCACGGTCAGCATGCGTTGCGAGATATCGGCAATTGCCCTGCGCAGCTCCGAAAACCGCATGGGCCCGGATTTCAGCGCCGTCAGCACCAGAATGGTCCACTTGTCGCCAATCCCGTTCAGGACATGGCGCACCGGGCAGATTTGCGGGTCGTATTCGATCAGATGACCATAGGCATCCGGGACGGTGGGCTTGGTTACCAAAAAGTGCCTCCTTCACGGATCAAATCGGTTCCGTATGTAGTGTTGGTATTGATTCGTAACCAACCTTGCAAGGAGAACCAGATGTTCCTGCTTGATCGCCGCACCTTCGTTCAACTGACCGCCGCCAGTGCCGGGGCCGCAGCCCTTTGGCCCGCCTCTGCCAATGCCGCACCTACGGGCGCTGAGGTCTTCACCGGGGACGCCATGGGCGGCAATGTCGACAGCGTCGTTTTGATGGGGGATAGCAATGCGCTGCTCGTCGACACGCAATTCACTCCGGAAAACGCGACACGTCTGGCCGATGTGATCGAGGTCACTGGCCGCACGCTGGAGACGGTGTTCATCACCCATGCCCATCCCGATCACTATTCCGGCCTGCCGATCATCCGCGAACGCTTCCCTGATCTGCGCGCCGTGGCGCACCCGGACGTGCTGGCCCTGCTGCCCGTCGCCGATATTGGTGCGGTCGAAGCGCTGGATGGCCCGCTGATGCTGGAGGCCGAAGAGATCGAGGTTTTGGGCCCGATGCACGGCGATACAGACGTGATCACGCCACTCTACGTGGCCTCGCTCGATACACTGATCGCGGCGGATATGGCCTATGCCGATTGCCATGTCTGGGTGGCGGAGAACACGAGTGTTGAACGGCTGGACCTTTGGCGCGCGAACCTTGACGCGTTGGAGGCTATGGGCGCGGCGACGGTGATCCCGGGCCACCGGCTGGAGAGTTCCGCCAACGACGCCAGTGTCTTAGCCTTCACGCGTGCCTATCTGGATGTCTGGCAACAGGCACTGGAAGAGACCTCGTCAGCGGAGGAATTGACCGCCCGCATGATGGACGGGCGCGAGGATCTGGGCCTTGGCTTTGCCGTACAGATGGCCGTGGGTGCGGTTTACCCGGAATGAACCCGTCGCGGCGCGGGGCTTAACCGCCCTGCGCTGCGAGAAAGCCAAAGCTGGGGTCGCCGCACGCGGCCTCTGCCGTCGGTTGCGCGCCGCTTGTCCGCAGATGAGTCAGGAAGCCGACCAGAGGCTCAAGCTCCGACCCAAAGCCCGCGACCGCCTCGTCAAACGCCTGCCGATCATTGTTGAACATCGCGGCACCTGGGCCATCGGTCCAAAGCGCCTCCACCCGCGGCTCCAGCGGGCCTGGGTCGGTGGCGAAGGCCAGCATTTGTGGGAGGCTTGCGATGCGGTTGAGCCGCGACGCGCGTTGTTCATCCTCCGCACTGACATCGCGGGTGATCGGTGCAAGCGCGTCGGCCTCGCGCACCAGATCGTGCACCCGTGTTGCGGCCAGAAGCGCATCGGTGAAGGCCGTGCCGCCGGCCTCAAATTGCGGGGCGATTGCAGCAACTTCGCAGCCGCCAAGCGTCCGGATCGACATTTCCATCATGAACGGGAACACCATGATCGCTTGCTGTGCTTGCGTCGTCGCGCGGTAGAACGGCAGGGATGTGCCGTTTGCGGTTAGGGTGAATCCCGTATCGGTGGGCGTGAATTGTGTCTTCTCCAGCACCTCCACCAGCGGCTCGGTGATCAACGTGTAAAGGGGTGCGTCGTGGCGGAATTGCTCTTCGATCACCGCATCGGTTTGGATTGCGACGTCCTGTAGTTGAAGCTCTCCGCCGTCCAGTGCGGCCCGTGCAGTGGCTGCGATCTGGCGGTAAACACAGGCTAATTGATCCTGCATGCAGGCCTCGTAGTCCAGCGGCAGGCGCGAGGACAGGATCACATCGATCCGATCCCCTTCGATTGCAAGCGTCACATAACGGGCAAGAAATTCGTCCGGCACGATTTGCGCGGCCAGAAGGAATTCACCCTGCGGAAGGTCATCGGCCGCAGACGGAAAGGCCCCCGCACATGCGAGGGCCAAAGCAATGATAAAGGAGCGTATCACTGGGTCCAGCTGACGCCTGTCAGGTCGTTGGCCTGTGTGGGTGAGTTTTCCCAAAGCCCCACGATATTGGCGTTGGCGACACCGGTTTTGGCGAGCTGGAACAGGTACGCGTTGACGTAGTTTTCCGAGATCATCGCCTGCGCCGCCTGGTTGATGCGGGTGCGCTCTGCCGGGTCTGAGGTGACGGAAAGTTCGTCCATAAGGGCTTGGAACTCAGCGCTGTCGTATTGGAAGTAGTATTCCGGCCGCGCATAGATGTTGATGTCGGCGGGTTCCGTATGGCTGACGATGGTCAGATCATAGTCATAGCCGCGGAACACCTGTTCCAGCCACTGCGCCCATTCGAGGTTGGTGATCTCGGTCTCGATGCCGACATCGCGCAGTTGGCTGGCGATGATTTCTCCACCGCGCCGGGCGTAGGAGGGCGGCGGCAGCATCATGCGCAGGGTCAGGTTCTCAACACCCGCCTCCGCCAGCAGTTCGCGGGCGCGGTCCGGGTTGAATTCGGAATTTCCAGTCAGGTCCACGTAGTCGGGGTTATGCGGCGCAAAGTGGGTGCCAATAGGCGTACCGTAGCCGAACATGGCGCCGTCGATGATATCCTGGCGGTTGATCGCATGGGTGATGGCTTGGCGAACGCGCACATCCATGAGCGCTTCGGCGCCGTTGTTCATGGCAAGGATCGTCTCACCCTCGGTGGAGCCGACGATGACGTTGAATTGCGGGTTGCCGTCGAACTGCGCCAACGTCTCCGGCGCGGGGAAGACAGGGAAGGCATCCACGTCACCCGCCATCATTGCGGCGAAAGCGGCGTTGGGGTCGGAGATGAAACGGAAGGTCGCGGCTTCAAGCGCCACGGCCTCCCCCCAATAGTCATCGTTGCGGGCCAACTCGATGCTGTCGCCCTGCCGCCATTCGACAAAGCGGAAGGGGCCAGTGCCGATGGGGTTGGTGGCGTTGTTATCGGCGGAGGCCGGGTCGACGATCACGGCGTCCCCCCAAGCCATATCGAACAGGAATGCGCCGTCGGGGCCGTCGAGGGTGATAACAACGGTGGTGTCATCCACCGCCTCGGCGCTGACGATGTTGGCGAAAAGCGCGGCTTGCGCGTTGGTCGTATCCTCGGCCCGCGCACGGTCGAGCGAGAAGACGACATCTTCGGCCGTCATCGCTTCGCCGTCGTGGAAGGTGACGCCTGAGCGCAGGGTGAAGGTGTAGGTGGTACCATCCTCGGAAATCTCCCACGACTCAGCCAGGCCGGGGATGATGGAGCCGTCGGCGGCAAAGCGGGTCAGCCCTTCGAAGACATTCGCATAGACGACCTCATCAATCGCGGCGGCGGCCCCGCCGGTAGGGTCGAGCATGGGCGGCTCAAGCTGCATTCCGATGGTGATGTCGGTTTGCTGCGCGAAAGCAGCACCTGCGGTCAGTGCCAGCATGGCGGCGGACAGGCGAAGGTGACGGGTCATGGTATGATCTCCCTGAGGTCGTGTTTTTCCCATTGTGGCGCAGGGTTGGGGCGGAATCCTACTGAAAAGTGCGAAACGCGGCGTCAGAGTGCGCTGCTGCGAGATTGGGCAAGGCGAAAATTTTCTGTGGATAGAAGTGTCACATGGGTCGTTTTTGGCATCTCGCCTGATGCGAATCCCTCTAGCGTGGGTGTGCGAACGGTCAACGAAACGCGCATTGGGGGGACGCCAAATGCCAAGTTCGGAAGATATTCTGGCGCTGGGACGCGATCAGATCGCAAAATTCATCCAGGATCAGGCCAGCGCGAAAACGCTGACAGACCTGATCAAGCGCCTGAACGAGGATCTGATTGCCGGAGACGCTGCCGCGCGGGACCTTGCAAGTCGCGCATTGCGTCATCTTGGGTTCGTCGAATACGCCTGAGCGCCACTAAAGCAGCAACTCTGCTAGCGTCAGCGCCATGACCTTGGCGCTGTCCTCCATATCCTGCACGCCCACCCATTCGTCTGGCTGGTGGGCAAGGTCAAGGATCCCTGGCCCGTAGGCGATGCAGTTTTTCAATTTGCCGATCCGGTCGATGTGCTTTTGGTCGTAGGTGCCGGGTGAGACCACGAAATCAGCTTGGGTGTCGAGGACCTTGGCAATTGCGGCCTCGACCGTTTTCACAACCGGCGCATCGCGCTCTGTCATGGTGGGGGAGACGGACCAGAGCTCTTTCAGTTCGTAGCGGAAGTTGGGGCGTGCAGCCTTTACCTTCTCCAGCACAGCTTCGATTTCGGCCCGCACTTCGCCTTCGTTTTCCTCGATCAGGTAGCGGCGGTCGATCGTGATCTTGCAGCGATCCGGCACACAGGCAGAGGGAAAGCCGGTGTAGTCCGCGTCCTGCACAGGCTCGCCGCCATGGATGGCATTGATGTTCATCGTGGATTGCCGTGCGCCTTCGGGCACCACGGGCATCTCAGTGTGTTTGGTGGCCAGAAGCGGGAAGAGCGAGCGCTCCATCTCTTCCAGCACCGCACCCATATGGCGGACGGCGCAGTCACCAAGGAAGGGCATGGAGCCATGGGCGATCCGGCCATGGGTCTCGATCTCGGCCCACCAAACCCCGCGATGGCCGAGACAGATGCGATCCTTGTTGAGTGGTTCCGGGATGATGACGTGCTGCACCCGGTCCGGGTCGAAATAGCCCTGCTCCGCCAGATAAGCGACGCCGCCATAGCCGCCGGATTCTTCGTCGGCTGTGGCGCTGATCTCAACCGATCCGTTGAAGCTTGGGTGCGTGTCGACGAAGGCCTCGGCCGCGATGATGGAGGCGGCGAGCCCGCCCTTCATGTCACACGCCCCGCGCCCGAAGATCTTGCCGTCTTCGAGTTCGCCGCCGAAGGGGTCCTTCGTCCAGCCATGGCCCACGGCCACGACATCATGGTGGCTGTTGAAATGCACACACTCGCCCGGTCCGCCCTTATACCGCGCGACAAGGTTCCAGCGGGGATAGGTGGTGCTGTCAGCTGGCGCCCCTTCGGCGCGGATCAGTTCAACCTCAAAGCCGAGCGGGCCGAGCCGGTCGGCTAGGTAGCCGCAAATCTCGCGGTAATTCCGGCCGGGCGGGTTCAGCGTTGGAATGCGGATCAGGTCTTGGGTCAGCGCGATCAGGTCGTCGCGGCGGGCCGTGATGGCGTTCAGAAGGGCGTGCTCAGACATGGGCCAAATCTGCGCCGCGCGTGATCTGGCCGCAAGCCCTGCCATTCGACCGGGTTTCGCCCTATATCTGTTGGGACCCATACTGACGGAGGACGGAATGCTTGGACTGGGCCGCATTGCCATTGTGATGATGATCGGGCTGACCGTCGTTTACGTTTGCATGTTCTTCTACCTCCGTTCGGGCGCGCGCATGCGGCTGGAAGAGGAATGGGTGCAGGCCGGACGACCTGACACGCGCGAGGCCTGGGTCGATGCCCGGATCGGGGAGGCCGCATCGCGCATTCGGGTGTGGCTTGTCCTGTTTGTCTATGTCATTCCGGTCGTTGGATTGTTCGCCTTTGTGGCGCTGACCAACTGAAGGACGTCTCATGCGTTGGGCCCGGATCATCTTTCTGCTGTGTGTGTTCGCGGTCTTCGGGGCGTTCCTGCACTACACACTGCCGCAGCGCGATGTCGTGCGGATCGTGGACACGCAGCTGCAGTTGACCGAGATTTCCGGTTGGACGGCGTGGTTCTACGCGCAATCCGACAGCGGCGTTGAGGGCACATCCGTGCAGCGAGATGTGCGCATCATCAGCGCCGTACGGCCCGACGATACGCCGATTGATTACCGCAACGAAGATACCGGTATCTTTGGCTGGCCGCCTTATTTCAAGATCGACAGCCAGGATTTGCAGACTGAGGCGCAGGATCTCCGCTCAACCCGGGATGCGCCAGTCTGGGTGGCGATCACGCACTACGGATGGCGGAACAACCTTTTGTCGTCCTACCCCAATGCCCTGTCGATTGAACGGGTCGATGGCCCAGATGTTACCCTGATCCCGTGGATGCCCATCGTGATCCTGCTGGTGTTTGCTCTGATCCTGTTCATGATCTGGCGCATTTGGGAGCGCTTTGAAGATCGGGTGATCCTGCCCATCGTGGATGCCGCATCGGTCAGGTGGGCGAAGATCAGAGATCGGCTCTCCGGTCGCGGCTGAGCCATCCTTCTCCGCCCCAATTTTGTTCCCCGAAAATGCCCGCCGGAGGCATTGCTTGCGTGCAAGCAAATCTGGTGGATCACTCGCCGTAAGGCACCCAGATCGTCTTGGTCTCGGTCGCCTGTGCGAGGGCCAGCTTTGGATCAAGCGTCGCCCAATCCGGATTGCCGCCGTGGTTCACCCAGGTCCGTTTCAGGTTCAAGGCGCTTGCACGCTCCAGCTCGGCCAAATCCACATGCGGGGTGAAGGACCACAATGCGTCCACGTTGGCATGTGCCGCCAAAGTTGCTGCCATATCGCCATGCAGACCCGTGACGATATTCGCGACGCCCGCCGGAACGTCTGAGGTTTCCAGCACTTGATAGAGGTCCGTCGCGACCAGCGGGGCCGCCTGACTTGGCACAAGAACCAGCCGGTTGCCCATCGTCATGGCCGCGGCAAGGAGGGTCGCAGACCCGAGGAGGGGCGCGTCATCGGGCGCGAGCGCGCCGATCACACCGACCGGCTCGTGCATGGCCAAAGCTATGCCGCGGATCGGAACGCCGTTGGCCGCGCCGTCATATTTGTCAGCGAAGGCGGCATAGGTGAAAAGCGCGTTGATCGTGGCATCGACTTCGGCCCGTGCCTTCGCGGCGGAGGTGTTCGTCGTGTCGCGGATCCGGTCGGCGAATTCCGTCGCGCGGGCCGATAGGTTCTCGCCCAGATAGTACAGGATTTGCGCGCGCAGATGGCCTGTGGTCTTGGACCAGCCTTTGGCGGCCGCAGCGGCTTCCACGGCGTTGCGAATATCCTTGCGATTGCCCAGACCCGTATGGCCCCAAAGCGCCCCCGATTTACTGTAGTGGGCTTGGCTGTAGCCGCCATCAGGCCGGACCTGCTTGCCGCCGACATACATCTTCGCGGTGCGGTCCATCCCCTCGGCTGTCGGAGCCTCGGGTGCGTTCGGCACAGGCAGCGCCTTTGCGGGGGACAGTTTCGAGGTCGGTTTGAGATAGGCTTGCAGCCCCTCCCACCCGCCTTCGCGGCCAAACCCGCTTTCGCGCACGCCGCCGAAGGGGGCCGCGGCGTCAAACAGGTTCGTGGCATTCACCCAGACCACGCCTGCCACCAGCTTCGGCGCGATGTCGAGGGCAAGGTTCAGGTTTTCCGTCCACAGCGTCGCGGCCAGCCCGTATCGGGTGTTGTTGGCGACCTCCACGGCCTCCGCCGGCGTGCGGAAAGTGGTGGAGACAAGCACCGGCCCAAAGATCTCTTCCTGCATCAGGGGGGCTGCCGTATGCAGGCCCGTGATCAGCGTGGGCGGATAGAAGCAGCCGGTCTCCGGCACAGGGATCGGCGCTTGGTAGACCTTGCCGTCCGTTTCGCTGACCATCTTGGTGATGGTGGCATGTTGCACCGGGTCGACGATGGCGCCCACATCGATGCACTTGTCCATCGGATCGCCGATGCGCAGGTTCGCCATGCGGGCCTTGAGGCGGGCATGGAAATCTTCGGCGATGCCTTCTTGCACCAGAAGGCGAGAGCCTGCGCAGCACACCTGGCCCTGATTGAACCAGATCGCATCCACCAGCCCTTCGATGGCGCTGTCGATATCGGCGTCCTCGAACACGATGTAGGGGGACTTGCCGCCAAGCTCCAACGTCAGGCTTTTGCCGGTGCCTGCAGTCTGTTCCCGGATACGACGGCCTACGGCGGTGGAGCCGGTGAAGGCGATCTTGTCGACGTCCGCGTCGACCAACGCGGCCCCGGTTTCCCCGTCCCCGGTGACGATGTTCACAACGCCAGGCGGCACGCCCGCCTCCTGACAGATCTCCGCAAAGACCATGGCCGAAAGTGACGTGTATTCGGCGGGTTTCAGGACCACCGTGTTCCCGGCGGCCAGAGCAGGCGCGATCTTCCAGGCCAGCATCAAAAGCGGGAAGTTCCACGGGATGATCTGGCCGCATACGCCGATGGGGGCAAAGCCGGGCATCTCAGCATCGACCAGCTGCGCAAGGCCCGCGTGGTAATAGAAATGTCGGATCGCAAGCGGCACGTCGATGTCGCGGGACTCGCGGATCGGTTTGCCGTTGTCGAGCGTCTCCATCGTCGCCAGCAGGCGCGAATGCTTCTGCATCAACCGCGCGATGGCATAAAGGACGCGGGCACGTGCGGAGGCATCCTTGGCCCATTTCGGTTGCGCCTTGCGGGCGGCGGCAACGGCCTTGGTAACCTCTTCAGGACTGCCCTTGGTCACGCCCGCCAATTTCTCGCCGGTTGCGGGGTTGTTCGACGCGAAATCATCGCGCAGAGGGCCCCATTTGCCGCCGATGAAATGGCCTGCGATGCCACCGCGATCGGCCAGCCATCCAATGGCTTCGGCAGACGATTCAGGGGCCGGGCCGTACTCCATGCTTTCGAAGATATCGCGGGTGTTCATATCAAAGACCCCTGAAAAGGATGAGGGCAGCCACCGCCACAAGCAGGATCAACGCCACTGCTTTTCGGATCCGTGCGCGTTGCGCAATGGCTGCGTGAGGTTGCAAGTCGGCGTCGTATTCTGCGGCGGGTTGGGCAAAGGCATAAGCTGCGTTGAAGCGCGCCTGTTGTTCGGGCGTCAGCGTCGCGGTTGAAGCGGTTTCCTTGCGATGCTCCGAATAGCCCATCCAGATGACGTAAAGGACAAGGCAGAGAATGATGATTGCGTTGAAACTCAGGTGCATCGATCACGCCCCAATCAGGATGTAGGCGGCAAGGGACGCGGTCATGGTAAGGGCTGCAGCAATGGTCACGGGGCGCGCACGGTCTGCGGCGTCGGCCACGGCGCGGAACTCCGCGGGCATGTCGGCGCGATTGGCCTTGTTGCGGTACTTCTTGTTGAAGGTACGTGCCTGATCGACCGTTAGCTTCAGCGCTTCTTCCTTGAGCGGTCGATTGACGCGCATCATCAGCCAAAGGCTGACGCCAATCACGATGAGCAGGAGGATGAAGTTGAAGTCTATTGGCATGGCCTCACCCAATCGGATGCCGCCAACCGGCGGAATAGGCGCCGGTGACATGGTGCTCAAGTTGCCGTTCGATATCGCCCAAAAGCGAAGACGCTCCGAACCGGAACAGATCCGGTTGCAGCCAACGATTGCCCAATTCCTCTTTCATCAGGCTCAGGTAAACGAGGCTGTCCTTCGCCTTTGAAATTCCGCCTGCCGGTTTGTAGCCGACCTTGTAGCCAGTCCGCGCCTCGAACGCGCGGATGGCGCGGATCATGGTGAGGCTGACGGGAAGCGTAGCGTTCACGCTTTCCTTGCCGGTGGAAGTCTTGATGAAATCGGCACCGGCCATCATGCACACAAGCGATGCTTTGGCGACGTTGCGCAACGTGCCGAGTTCGCCGGTGGCCAGGATCGCCTTCACATGCGCCGCGCCGCAGGCTTCGCGGAATGCCTTCATTTCATCGTAAAGGGCCTGCCAGTTCCCGGTCAGCGCGTGACGACGGGAGATGACGATGTCGATTTCCTTCGCACCGGCGGCGACCGACATCTCTATCTCTTTCACGCGGAGTTCGAACGGGCTGAGGCCAGCGGGAAAGCCGGTGGAGACGGCGGCGACGGGGATATTCGTGCCCTGCAGCGCCTCAACGGCGGTCTCGATCATGTCATGATAGACGCACACTGCACCGGTGGTGATTGGCGGCAGGCCAAGCGCCTCCAGCAGATCGGCGCGGACCGGTTGGCGCGCCTTGGCGCACAGACGGCGCACCCGGCCTTCTGTGTCATCGCCCGACAATGTCGTCAGGTCGATCAGAGTGATCGCCTTGGCCAGCCACGCGGCCTGATGCGTTTTCTTGACGGAGCGCCGACCCGGCAAGGTCGCTGCACGGCGTTCGATGGCCGAGGTATTGGCCTGAACCGAGGCAACCCAGTCGAGGTCCAGCTCCATGCCATCGTTTCGAGGCAGGTGAACCTGTGGCAGTTGGTCGGTGGTGGTTGTGGTGGCGTGGTGAAGCGTGTCGGTCATGGGACGGCCCTGATGCGCGTTGTCCCTAAGGTCTCACGCGGGGGCATGGAAGGCAAGGTTGACCAAACGGTCAAAAATCAGATGCGGGACAGAACAAGACCTGCGGCGACCAGCCCAATGGCGGCGATACGTGTCCAACTGACCTCTCGCACCTGCAAGCCAAACGCGCCGATCGCATCCAGCACAAGGGCCGCGGCAAGCTGGCCGAAAATCAAGGCGGCGACCAGAGTCACCACCCCAAGAGTGCCGACTGACCAGACTGCAGCCCAAACATAAACGGCGCCAAGTGCACCACCCACCCAGGCCCACCAGGGGGCAGCGGCCACTTGGCCGACACTGGGCACCGCTCCGCGCAGAACCACAATGATGGACAAGACAATGGCCCCCACGATGAAGCTAATCGCAGCCGCCACGACCGGATCGCCCGCATGGCTGCCTAACCGAGCGTTGATGGGGGCCTGCGTAGAAATACACGCCCCGCCCACGGCGACGGCTATCAGGGCGAAGATGTATTGGCTGGACATGGCGCGCCTCCGGCAGAGTGGAGTGTGACGATGCGCCGACCAACCGGAATTGCCAAGAGTGCACGCGCAAGCTAGGACCGCGATAACCGGAGGGAAGCCCATGTCGTTTGACCGTTCCATCAAGATCGCGCCGTCGATCCTTGCCGCCGACTTCGCCAATTTTGGCGCTGAAGTTCAGGCGGTCGAGGCGCAGGGGGCAGACTGGATCCACATTGACGTGATGGACGGGCATTTCGTGCCAAACCTCACATTCGGCCCGCCGATGGTCAAAGCGTTGCGCCGCCATGTGTCGACGGTGATGGATGTTCATTTGATGATCGCACCCGTCGATCCGTATATCGAGGCCTATGCAGATGCGGGCGCGGACGTTTTGACCGCGCACGTGGAGGCCGGGCCGCACATCCACAGAACGCTCCAGGCCATTCGTGGGACGGGGATGAAGGCGGGCGTTGCGCTCAATCCCGGCACACCTGCCAGCGCCATAGCGCATGTTCTGGACCTGTGTGATCTGATCTGCGTGATGACCGTGAACCCGGGCTTCGGGGGGCAAAGCTTTATCGACATGTCCGGCAAGATTGCCCAGTTACGCGCCATGATCGGGGACCGTGAGGTGCACATCGAGATTGACGGTGGTGTTGACGTGAACACCGCGCCGATTGTGGCGGGGGCAGGCGCGGACGTGCTGGTCGCTGGCTCTGCCGTGTTCCGGGGCGGCTCGGTCGAAACCCCTGGTCCTTACGGTGAGAATATCCGGGCCATCAGGGCCGCCGCCGGATGAATGGGCACACCACCCACGACGCGCTGGAAGACCCACGCAATGCCGATATCGGCATTTATGTGAATGGCGAGATCGTGCACCGGGATGACGCGAAAGTCTCGGTTTATGACAGCGGTTTCATGCTGGGGGATGGCATGTGGGAGGGGTTGCGGCTCTACGATGGGGTCTGGGCCTTTTTCGATGAGCACATGGATCGGTTCTTCGACAGTTGCAAAGCCGTGAGCCTTGATGTCGGGATGGACCGGCAGGGCATCTTTGATGCTTTGGAGATGACCCGCGCTGCGAATGGGATGGAAACAGATGTGCATTGCCGCTTGATGCTGACGCGCGGCGTGAAGGTGCGGCCGTTTCAGCATCCGTCGCTCAGCCAATCGGGGCCGACGCTTGTGATCATCATGGAGCATTCGAAGCCTGTCGACCGTTTGCAGGGCGCGGGCATTCGGCTGGCCACCGTTCCGCAGGTGCGCGGGCTGCCGATGAGCCAGGATCCGAAGTACAATTCCCACTCGAAGCTGAATTGCGTGATCGCCTGTTTGCAGGCCGAACAGGCGGGTGCGGATGAGGGGTTGATGTTGGACCCGCATGGGTTCGTGAACACAACGAATGCGTGCAACTTCTTCATCGTGAAGCGGGGCGAGGTTTGGACCTCGACCGGCGATTACTGCATGAACGGCGTCACACGGGCGAAGGTCATCGAATTGTGTCGCCACGATGGGATCCCGGTGTTCGAGCGGAATTTTTCGCTGGTCGATGTGCACGGCGCGGAGGAGGCGTTTCTCACTGGCACCTTCGGCGCGCAGACGCCGGTTGCGTCGCTGGATGGGAAACCGGTGGGGACGGGTCAACGGCCTGTGACGGCGCGGATACAGGCGCTGTACAAGGAAGCCGTCGCCGAGCATGTGGCGGCGGTGAAGGCGGGGGGCTGATCGGGTTTGCTCACGCGTGAGCAAGGCACTTAGATGTCTGTTTCAAAACGAAATATCGTTCCTTCTTAAAATCCTGTTTACCCAAGAATCGGCTCATTTCGCGCCTTGCTGTTGACGGGCTTCGAACGCCTCCCAGACATGCATCCGGCCTTTCTGTCGGGCATCGGCGAGCCAAAGCTTCTTGCGTACACCCGGCACCTCAAGCGCGGTATAGAGTCCGCCAGAGAACTTCGGCCAATCAATCGCCATTCCTGCCTTCACCATCTCGGCCGACAGGTCGCGACCATCGGGCAGGGTGCATTTGGCGACGGTGCGGCCATGGGCGTCTTTTTCAAGAATCTCTGCCCGGACATGTTGCCCTTTGCACAAATGGACCAGCGCCCACTTTGCTTTCTTGCCAAAGGGATGGTTCATCTCAGGCGCATCGATGCCGAAGAGCCTGATTTGCGTCTTCTTGATCCGGATGGTGTCGCCATCGACGATGTAGGCGGGCCCGGAAAGGATCTGGGGCGTGCGAACTTGGGCAGCCGTCGCCGCCGAAAACCGCCCTTGCGCCCCGGCTGGGGTGGGCTGACTGTCATAGCTAGACGCCGGGCGTTCCGGTCGACGGCTTTCGCGCCATTTCTCAGCAGGCGGTGCGGGATTTTGGAGGGTGCTTGGCCTGACCGGGTTCGGTGGCCGCCGGTCGGCCCGATTTGCAGTGTCCCGGTCGTCGATCAGGTCGGGTGCACGAAACGCGGAAACCCCGATGCGATACACAAGCCAGATAATCCCACAAAGAAGAAAGAACGCGATCAATACATCCATACCGGAATTTCGAACGCAAATACGTTCAGAAGCAAGCACTTACCTGCGGAGCGAACCGTATGCCGTCAGGTTTTGCGGAATTTTGACGCGTGACGCGCGGTGCGAGGGAGGCAGAGGCGCTCCCTCGCGTTACGTTGTCGATCTCAAGGGACCCTCGCACGCGTGCGGGTTGTGCGGGGTCGGTAGATGAATTCAACTGGACTGGTCACGCGAGCCGCTACATGCGGCAACACAACTCGAAAGCCGCGGGGCCTGAAATCGGGCCACCGGTATGCAATATATGCCATCATTTCACAGCCCACGGCTACTTGACCAAAAGGTCATGTCCATGGTCAGCGGCGGAACAAGTCCTCCGGCCTGCCGGTCATTGTTTCCGCAAGAGCGCTGGATTGCGTTTTTTTGATGGCGGCTCTGTTTCTCGCCAGAATCGTGGGCCACACCACAAAAAGCCCCACGCCGGTTTCTCCGACGCGGGGCGCGTAGTCTTGGGGTGCATTCTATTGGGTCAGGTGGCGGTGGGTCCGGCTTCCAGCACATCCTCCAAAGTCCGCAGGCCAGTGCGTGGGGCCTGAACGAGCACCGACATGTTGCCGGGCTTGTGTTCGTTGCGGAGCATTTTCATGTGCGCCTCGGGCAGTTCGGCCCAAGGGAAGACTTCGGACATGCAGGGATCAAGACGCTGTTCGCACATCAGCTTGTTGGCGGCTGACGCTTGCTTGAGATGGGCGAAGTGGCTGCCCTGCAGGCGCTTCTGGTGCATCCACATGTAGCGGACATCGAAGGTGCAGTTGAAGCCGGAGGTGCCCGCGCAGATCACGACCATGCCGCCCTTTTTGCAGACGAATGTGGAGACGGGGAAGGTTGCCTCACCCGGGTGCTCGAAGACCATGTCGACATTGTTGCCCTTGCCGGTGATATCCCAGATCGCCTTGCCGAACTTGCGGGCTTCCTTGAACCATTCGGCATATTCGGGCGTGTTCACCGTGGGAAGCTGGCCCCAGCAGTTGAAATCACGTCGGTTGATGGCGCCTTTTGCGCCGAGGGACATGACGAAGTCGCGTTTGCTCTCGTCCGAGATGACGGCGATGGCGTTGGCACCCGCCGTATTCGCCAGCTGGATCGCGTAGGAGCCGAGACCACCCGACGCGCCCCAAACCAGCACGTTCTGGCCGGGCTTGAGGTCGTGGGGTTCGTGGCCAAACAGCATCCGGTAAGCGGTGGCCAGCGTCAGCGTGTAGCACGCGGCCTCTTCCCAGGTCAGGTGCTTGGGGCGCGGCATGAGCTGCTGCGATTGCACGTTGGTGAACTGCGCGAAGGAGCCGTCGGGCGTCTCATAGCCCCAGATCCGCTGGCTGTTGGAATACATCGGGTCGCCGCCGTTACATTCCTCATCATCGCCGTCGTCCTGGTTGCAGTGGATCACCACTTCGTCGCCAACCTTCCAGCGCTTCACCTTCTCGCCCACGGCCCAGACGATGCCCGAAGCATCAGAACCCGCGATATGGTACGGCGCACCGTGGCCGTCAAAGGGGCTGATCGGCTGGCCGAGACCGGCCCAGACGCCGTTGTAGTTCACGCCTGCGGCCATCACGAGGACGAGGACTTCGTTGCTGTCGAGCGTGGGGGTGTCGACAACTTCGACCTCAAACGCCTTGTCCGGTTCGCCATGGCGCTCGCGGCGGATGGTCCACGCGTACATCTTGGGCGGCACGTAGCCCATGGGGGGCATTTCGCCCATCTCGTAGAGGTCCTTCATAGGCGCGTCGTAGGGGGCATCTTGCGTGGGGGCGTCGAGGGCCATGGCTGTCTCCGTCATCAGGTACCTCCGGGCGGGCATGCCGCACTGCGGAATCATTTGCTGCTGATGCGAGGGATATTTGTGGACACGCAAGAAAGCAACACGAAAGTGTACTTTTGGGTAATTTTATGTCGTCACGGATCATCAGATGTGCCGAGGCGAGCTGACGGAGGAGGGACCTTCGTCATTGCGGGCTGGCCAGAAGCAGACGGCAGTGGAGCTATTCTGCCGCATCCTCCAACCGCTCCGCATCCAATAGATGCGCGACACTGGCGGCGTAGTAGTCGACCACGGGTTTGCCGCGGTCGGGGATCGTGATCCGCTCGGGGTCTTCGTCGCGATCGATGAAGCCACGCTCCTCAAGGGCACGCAGGCCGGCCTCGACGGTGTATTGCAAATCGTCGCGGGCGAGGTGGATGCCGACGCCCTTGGTCTCGGCGCGCGTGATGCGGGCGGCGATGGCGGTATCCAGCGCCTCGGCCGTGACGTTGCCGTCGCGGAGTGCGTGGGCAACGAGGGGGACGGGCACAACGGGCGTGACGGCTGCGATGCGGTCCATCAGGGCATCACCCAGGGCAGCAGGTTGGTCGGTGCGGTCGGTCGCGAGGAAGTCGGTGAGGGACAGCGGATCGCCAAAGCTGACCGCGGCATAACCGTAGCGGTGGAACTTCCCAGTGATGCGGTGCCAGATCTGGCGGCGGAGGTAGCGGAAGATAGGGGTGAGGGAAAACTTGAACCCGGCTGTGCCGCCTGTCTGTGCCTCGATCAGGTTCCGGTCTTCCATGACGCGATCGTAGTTCAGCGCGACAGGAACAAACACGACATCGCGGGAGGTGCCGGGGCTGAAGCCGTCAAGAATGTAGGAGATGAGGCCTAGCTTGGGTTTGCCTAAGCCGCCGGTGCGTGAGAGCCCGCCTTCGGGGAAAACAGCTTGGGTGACCCCCTCGTCGGTCGCGATCTGCACATAGCGGGCAAGGACTTTGCGGTAGAGCGGGTTATTGTGGCGGCGGCGAATGAAATAGCCGCCCATGGCGCGCACCAGGCTACGCAGCGGCCAGACCCGCGCCCATTCGCCGACCGCATAGGCCAACGTGGAACGCTCGGCGACGATCCACGTGACCAGCACGTAATCCATGTTGGAGCGGTGGTTCATCACGAAGATGACCGTGCTGTCTTCGGGAACCTGTTCCAGCGCGTCATCATTGGGGTTGGTTAGCCGCACACGGTAGAGCGATTGACTTAGCCAGCGGGCGGCACGGGTGCCGAACGAGAAATAGGTGAAGGCAGAGAAGCCCGGCACGATTTCGCGCGCATAGCGCTCGGCCTTTTCGGCAGCCACATCGACACGGATGTTGTTCTCACGCGCATGGTCGGCGATGGCTTGGGCGACTTGTGGGTCAAACAGGAGACGCCGGACGGTGTCGGCGCGGCGCGCCAGTTTGAAGGGCTGGATCGGGCGTTTGAGGCGGGTGTTGAGGCGCGAGACGGCCCGTTCGAGCCTACGGCGGAGGAACCAGCGGACCGACGGAAACAGGAAATGCGATGCGAAGGTGAAGGCCGCAAACAAGACAATCAGGACAAAAAGCCAGAGGGGAAGTGTTACGGGCGCCGTCATGGGCGGAAGGTGTCAGGAATCCGTCCGTGGTGCAATCTGGCGCGTTCGTGATGCGCCGTTGCTTGTGCCCGAAGCGAGACCGGTGACGATGCTGCGGTGATGTACGAATTTGATTCCTTCTTCACGCTGACCCAATGGGAACGTGTGGGGCTTGTGGCCCTCTCCTGCGTGATGGCGGCGGCCTGCCTGTGCGGTCTGTGGTTGGTGGCGCGAGGGCGTGTTTGGGCGGTTCGCGTCGTCGTCGCGGTTTTGGTGTTCTGGGCGTTCGTCTGGATGTCACCGCAGGCCTACTATGCCTATTACCGTGTGATCTTTGAGGATTTGCCGCCGCGCTGGGTGATCCCGCAAGCCCCGAGTGTGGCCGAGTTGTGGGGGCATTTGAGCTTCACTGGCCGCAGTACGTTGTCGTCGCACGGCAAGGGAGTGTTGGGGTGGTGCCTTTTGGCTGTTGGCCTTCTGGCGCCGCATTTGCGGATGGGCCGGGGGAGACGCTGATGCGGTCAAGCCGCATCTCGCCCCTCCCACCGTCCCGCAATTGTCCGACCGCGCCGCAGTGCAGCTTTGCGTGTGCAGCGAATTGACAGGGATATTTTGTTCCGTCTAGATGCGGCCTGACGAAATGATGTTGCTTGGATCGAGTCGGAGAATGCCATGTCGGATGTGAAGAAGGACCGCATAGCTGGTGACGCCACGCGGCAAGCCGACCGGCCCTGGTTGATCCGGACCTATGCCGGCCATTCCACGGCGCAGGCATCCAACGCGCTCTATCGGGGTAATCTGGCGAAAGGCCAGACAGGGCTTTCGGTGGCCTTCGATCTGCCAACGCAAACGGGCTATGACAGCGACCATGTTCTGGCGCGGGGTGAGGTCGGAAAGGTCGGCGTGCCAATCAGCCACCTTGGCGATATGCGGACACTCTTTGACGAGATCCCGCTTGAGCAGATGAACACCTCCATGACGATCAACGCGACCGCGCCCTGGCTTCTGGCGCTTTATATCGCGGTGGCGGAGGAGCAGGGCGCGGATATCAGCAAGCTGCAAGGCACGGTCCAGAACGATCTGATGAAGGAATACCTGTCGCGGGGGACCTATATCTGCCCGCCCAAGCCGAGCCTGGCGATGATCGCGGATGTGGCCGAGTATTGTTACAAAGAGGTTCCGAAATGGAACCCGATGAATGTGTGTTCCTATCACCTGCAAGAGGCCGGTGCGACGCCGGAGCAGGAATTGGCCTTTGCATTGGCCACAGCGATTTCGGTTCTGGATGAATTGCGCCCCCGCGTTCCAGCAGCGGATTTCCCAACGTTGGTGGGGCGCATTTCCTTCTTCGTGAATGCGGGCATTCGGTTCGTGACCGAGATGTGCAAGATGCGCGCCTTTGTCGATCTGTGGGATGAGATTTGCGAAGCGCGCTATGGCGTGAGCGATCCGAAAATGCGGCGCTTCCGCTACGGAGTGCAGGTCAATTCGTTAGGGCTGACGGAACAGCAGCCAGAGAATAACGTCTATCGTATTCTGATAGAAATGCTTGCGGTGACGCTTTCGAAAAAGGCACGCGCGCGCGCGGTACAATTGCCGGCGTGGAATGAAGCGCTTGGTCTTCCGCGGCCCTGGGATCAGCAATGGTCGATGCGGATGCAGCAGATCATGGCGTTTGAGACGGACCTTCTGGAATACGATGACCTGTTTGATGGAAATCCCGTGGTCGATGGCAAGGTCGAAGCCCTGAAAGAAGGCGCACGGGCAGAGTTGGCGAACCTTGAGTCAATGGGCGGGGCAATTGCTGCGATTGATTACATGAAGGGCCGCTTGGTTGAATCGAATGCCGATCGTGTGAATGCCATTGAACGGGGCGAGACGGTCGTGGTCGGTGTGAATAAATACACAGCCTCCGAGCCGTCGCCGTTGATGGGCGAAGATGGCGGGATCATGGTTGTCGACCCTGCGGTGGAGCAAGACCAGATTACGCGGCTGGACGCGTGGCGTGCAGAGCGCGACCCGGAGGCGGTTGCAGCGGCATTGGCGGATTTGCGGGCTGCGGCAAAAGACGGAAAGAATGTCATGCCGGCCTCGATCCGGGCCGCAAAGGTCGGTGTCACGACGGGCGAATGGGCCGGTGTGATGCGCGCCGTGCATGGTGAATATCGCGGGCCAACGGGAGTGTCTGGCGCGGTGTCGAACAAGACCGAAGGGCTTGATGATATTCGTGAGGCGGTTGATGCGGTGTCAGACAAGCTCGGCCGTCGCCTGAAATTCCTTGTCGGAAAGCCGGGGCTTGATGGCCATTCGAATGGCGCCGAACAAATTGCATTCCGCGCGCGGGATTGCGGCATGGATATTTCCTATGAAGGAATTCGCCTGACGCCTGCCGAAATCGTGGAGGCCGCCAAAGCGGACAATGCCCATGTTATCGGGCTTTCTATCCTGTCCGGAAGCCACGTGCCGTTGATCAAGGATGTGATGGAGCGACTGCACGCCGAAGGGCTCGATATCCCTGTCATGGTTGGCGGCATTATTCCTGACGAGGATCGCGCAACCCTTTTGGGATATGGCGTTGCACGGGTTTATACGCCTAAGGATTTCGAGTTGAATCGCATCATGATGGACATCGTGACACTCGTTGATCCGGCTCCAATCGCCGCTGAATAACGCCTTCGGCGCTTTCCGCTCAAAAAAGGACATGTCTAAAAGTTTGCTTGCCATTGGCATGTCATTCCTGCATGCGCGAATTGCAGACTGCCTAAAAAGAAGGAAGACCAAAATGGCAAAAGCATTGGACAAAATGACCTTGGAAGAACTGGAAGTCCATCAAAAGGAAGTCGCAGCCACCATTAAGGGCTACGAGAAAAAGCGGCGTTCCGAATGCCTCAGCGAACTGAAAGCAGTGGCCAAGAAATATGGTTTCTCGCTGGAAGACGTTGTTGGTGGCAAAGCAAAAGGCGGAGCGAAACCCAAGGGCGTGGCTAAATATGCCAACCCTGCGGATAGCTCGCAAACATGGACCGGACGCGGACGTCAGCCCAATTGGGTGAAAGAGGCGCTGGCAAAGGGCAAAACGCTCGACTCCATGGCGATCTGAACTGCGCTTTGCGTTGATTTGAAAAAGGCCGTCCCATGCGGGGCGGCCTTTTTCGTGGGCAATTGGCTATGCGTCGCTGCCTTGGCGGGGTATCCCGTTGCAAACACATCCATCAGGGAGCGCGGCGATGACGGTTCATATTGGGGCACAGCCCGGAGACATTGCGGAGACGGTTCTGATGCCAGGCGACCCGCTGCGCGCCAAATGGGCGGCGGAGCGGTTCCTTGAGAACCCGGTTTGCGTCAATGAAGTGCGGGGCATGCTGGGGTTCACGGGCACTTGGCGTGGAAATCGCGTCACGATCCACGGCTCAGGCATGGGGATGCCGAGCCTGTCGATCTATACCAATGAATTGATCCGCGACTATGGCGCCAAGACACTGATCCGCATCGGATCCTGTGGGGCGATGCAGAAGCATATCAAGCTGCGCGATGTGATCTTGGCGACCACCTCGTCAACTCTTTCAACCCCATCGAGCGGGTTCTTCCGGGAGTTGAATTTCGCACCGAGCGCGGATTTCGGGCTGCTCCACAAAGCGTTTCACGTCGCGGACGCGCGCAAGATGCCAGTTCACGTGGGCGGGATTTATTCGTCCGATGTTTTCTACGATGAGCGGCCGGATCTGAATGAACAGATGGTGCGCCATGGCGTTCTGGCAGTCGAGATGGAGGCAGCGGAGCTTTACACATTGGCGGCGCGATATGGGTGCCGGGCGCTTGCAGTATTGACCGTTTCAGATCACCTGCTGACAGAGGAGGCGCTGCCATCAGAGGATCGCCAATCCAGTTTCTCGGACATGGTGGAAATCGCGCTGGAAGCGGCCTTCGCATGAGGCGCCTGGCGGGGCATCCGGTCGGGCCTGTCGGCTTGGGCTGCATGAGTTTTGGCGGCATCTACGGGGCCACGGACGTGGAGGAGAGCTTCGCGTGCATGCAGGCCGCCGTGGATCTGGGTGTAACCCATTGGGATGTGGCTGAAATCTACGGCGCGGGCGTCAGTGAGAAAGCCATTGGTCAGTTTCTGGCTGAGACGGGTGCGCAGGTGATGTTGGCCACCAAGGCCGGCATCTACACGCAACCTACACGGCATTTCAGCAACGCAGCAGATGACCTGCGGCGTTCCCTGGAAGGGTCATTGGAGCGGTTGGAGCGGGACCGGGTCGAGTTGTTCTACGTCCACCGGCGCGAAGCAGATCGTCCGATTGAGGAGGTGACGGAAACACTTGCGCGGTTTGTCGAAGAGGGGCTTATCGGCGGCATCGGGTTTTCCGAGATTTCACCGGCCAGCTTGCGGCGTGCCCATGCGGTGCATCTGGTGGCCGCAGTTCAGTCCGAATACTCCCTATGGTCGCGCCAGCCGGAGCTTGGGATGATCCAGACCTGTGCGGAACTGGGCGTGGCCTTTGTTGCGTTCTCACCGCTGGCCCGTGGCGTGTTAAGCGATGGCTTTCCCGGGCGAGACGCGTTTCCAGAAGGAGATTTCCGGAAGGGGCAACCAAGGTTTTTGGACCCGAATTACCAGGCGAATATGGCGTATATTCAGGGATTTAGGTCTTGGTGCGCGCAGCGGGGTTGGAGCACGGCAGCGACGGCTTTGGCATGGGTGCTTGCGCAAGGGGAACACGTTATCCCAATCCCCGGAACGCGGTCGGCGGCGCATCTGACGGAACTGGTTAAAGGCGCGGAGATCGCATTGTCGGACGAGGATCTGGCTGAGATCGAGCGGCTGTTGCCCATCGGGTTCGCGCATGGCGCGCGTTACGCGCCGTCACAATGGGCGGCGGTCGAGATCTACGGCTAGGCGGGCGCGACGGGGAGACGCTGGTCCGCTTCTTTTGCTGTGCAAAAGATCGCGAACTTCGCCCCTCCCGCCGTCCCGTAAGGTGCCTTACAGGATCACGACGTCGAGTGGTGGAAAGCCGTTGAAGCCGATAGAGGCGTAAGTGGTTGTATAGGCGCCACAATTCCGGATCCAGATACGGTCGCCAGCCTTGAGGCCAAGCGGCAGGGCGACGGGGCGTTTTTCGTACAAAACGTCCGCGGAATCGCACGACGGGCCTGCGAGGATGCAGGGGCCGGTGGCCTCATGGTCGCGGTCTGTGGCGAATTGATAGCGGATGGCTTCGTCCATTGTCTCGGCAAGGCCCGAGAATTTGCCGATATCGAGATAGACCCAGCGGTGCAGGTCATCGGGCGATTTGCGCGACACCAGAAGGACCTCGGCGGCAATCATGCCGGCCTCGGCCACAAGGCCGCGGCCCGGCTCGGCCATGATGCGGGGAACGTCGCCGAAGCGGGACTGGACCAGGTCCATGACCTTGGCGGCATAGGCTGTCGGGTGTGGAATGTCGTCACCGTAGAAGGCCGGAAAGCCACCGCCGATGTTTAAAAGGTCGAGGGTAAAGCCCTGATCTTGCGCCATTTTCCAGACCTGCGCGATGCCGTCGAGGACCGGCGCCCACATCGCGGGATCGCGGGTTTGGGAGCCGACATGGAACGACAGACCGACGGGGCGCAGGCCAAGGGCGCGGGCGTCATGCATGAGGGAAATTGCGTTGTCGCGGGTTGTTCCGAATTTGCGCGTCAGGGGCCAATCGGCGCCGGACGCCTCGACCAGAAGGCGGATGTAGACCTGCGCGCCGGGGGCGTGTTCTGCAATTTTTTCAAGCTCTTCGACAGCATCAGCGGCGAAGACATCGACGCCGACGGAATGGGCAAACGCAATATCGGCGGGCTTTTTGACGGTGTTGCCAAAGGAGATGTGTGCAGGCGCAGCCCCGGCATCGAGGCAAATCTGGATCTCGTGGCGCGATGCGGCATCGAAGCCGGAGCCGAGCGCGACAAGGCGTTCCAAGATCTCGGGCTGCGGGTTGGCCTTGACGGCATAATGGATGTGGGCGCGGCCTAAACCGGCGCTAAGTGCTTGATATTGCTGTGCGACGCGGTCGACATCGACGATCAGCGTCGGGCGGTCAAAGCTGTGCGCGCGGGCATAGGCTTCAGTGCGGGATACGGAAACGGGCGCCCCGGAAAGGGCGGTAAACGTAGCGGTCATCACGTTCTCCAAGTGGACGGAACGCCCCATTTAAGGGGACGCGTTGCATTCAAAGGGAGACGTTACCGTCGCTACGTAACTGCGATGGTTATCCCGGCTTGGCGCGTGAGCCTTGCGCGAAACCGACTTACCACCCGTGACAGAGGCGCGTGCGTTGGCGTCTATGGCGCGCATCTGGGGCAGATGCAGATTCGGATCAAGAGAAAACTTTTGCGCTGATTATTTTTCCGCCGAATGCCCTGCGAAAACTGTGACCAGATGGTCGGACTTGTGTCCATTTGGTCAGGGTTTTCCCGAAAAATGCGTCCATTTGGTCAGGGTTTGGTGCAACCAAACGGTCAGGGTTCAACTGTGACCAGATGGTCGCACTTTTGCGGGGGTGCCCGTCGCCAATCACCGACCGTGCGTGCGGTCGTATCGGTTCGGCCACGGTGCCTGGTGGGTCGGGGTGTGAGCGGTATCGAAGACCTCGATCTTGAGCGGGTAGCAGGGGGTGGTGTCGGATGAGTGTTCAGCCCCGCAATCGCCGCCGGGGCAGGCGGAGAGGGCACCGAGGAGGTCGATCTCGGCGCGGAATTCCAGCATGTCGCCGGGGCGGACGGGGGAGGCCTTCATGAAGTACTGGCCCGTGTCGCTGGTGAAGCCGGTGCACATGAAGACGTTGAGGACATCATGTACAAGAAGTTCGGCCTCGTGGAGCGTTAGGCCAGTCTCGTCGGCTAGTGCGCGGGTGAGGTTTGAGTGGCAGCAATGGTGATACTGGTCGCCGGAGTTCAGCAGCGCGTTGGTATAGGGGTCGCAGCGAGTGCCGATGACGTCGTGTACCGCGCCGCCATATTCGTCGATGCCGTACCAGTCGAGGCTGTCATGGGTGACCGTGGCCATGGCGCGCAGGTGGGGGATGTTGGACCAGAGCGTGTCGCCGGTGGTGACATGGGTTCCGTGGAGCGCGCGGGTTTTGCCAGAGAAGAAGCGCTCAGTCAGGTCGTCGGCGTTCCAGAGGTTGAGGTCGCCGACCTGCGGGCCGTCGACGGAGGAAATGCGGATGGTCTGGCCCGCTTTGGCGCGGAAGGCGGCGGCCTCGCGCGGTTGGGCGAGGTGCGTGGTTATCGGGCCAGCGGGTGTGGCGGGGCCCAGGTTTTGCGGTTCGGGGAGCGTTTCGGGCGGGTAGCAGATGACGGGCTCGATGGCGCGGCGGGTTTCGGCGTCGGGCGGCGGGGGAGAGAGCTTGGGGCGGCGGTTGGGCATGGTGGTGATCCGGGGATGGTGGGTTGCACCCACCCTACGGGGTTCGCGCCAAGATGCGAAAGATCGAAAAAATGGCCCCGAGGTAAGTACAAGAACCTCGGGGCCAGGGAGCAGAAGATATGGGGCACGTGCCTGCCGCTTAGGAGCTTCCGGGAGAGGCGGAGAGCTCGGGCGGCGCCTGTGCGGCGTCTTGTGCCTGGGTCTTCTGCTGGGGACGGAGTGGAGTCTGCGGATGGCCATGGCGGGGGGTGCCCCAGACGGTTTTGGAGGGGTCGCGTGGGGGGCCGTACCAATCTTCGTTCCGAGTCATGTACATCGTCAGCGCCAGGGCGAAGAAGGCGAGCGTGGAGCCTGCGAGCAGGGCGTAATCGGCCGATTGGAGGATCAGGTAGAGGACCGCGTATGTGATCGCGAGCATAAGGCCGAGGATCAGTGTGCGGATGCCGAGTTTGAGGCCTACGAGACCGAAGAGGGTCAGGAGCGCCGTCGTGGCCCCGGCGGAGAGCAGATAGGCCGCGCCGAAGCCGATCTGTTCGGCGTAGGAGACCATGAGCAGCACGAAGGTCGACTGGGCAAGGCCGATGAGGATGTATTGCACCGGATGGGTCGGGCGTTTGGTGGCCCCTTCGATCAGCAGGACGGTCAGGAAGGTCAGCGCCACGAACAGGATGCCATAACGGGCGGCGCGGTAGGCCTTTTGGTAGAAATCGTTGGGTTGGAAATACTGCACACCGAAGGCGGCTTGTTGCCGGGCGGTGGCGTCATGGTCCTGCCGCGAGGCTTGGGGCAAGGGACGGGCGAGGTGGGGGATGTCCCATGTCGCAGTGAAGCCATCCTCGGTGATCTCACGCGTGTTGGGCAGGAAGGCCCCGGTGAAGCTGGGATGGGGCCAATCGGAGGTGATCGTCACAGTGGATTGGCGGCCCATCGGGGTGGCACGCAGGGTGTCGGCGCCGTTGAAGCCGAGGGTGAGCGTGTAGCCGTCATGGCCACGGGGGTCGCCGAGGGCGGCAATGACACCGGCCTGGCCGTCGGCGCGGGGTTCAAGTTGGATCGTGTCGGTGCCGGTTTGAAGGTTTGCCACGCCGCGCAGCGCACGGTTGTCGGAGACCGTGAGGCGCAAGGACGCCTCGGACCAGAGGATTTCCTCGTTGGAGCGGATCAGGCCTTCGGCCGCGTCGAGGTCGTAGGTCAGGCCCATAGTGGCAAGCGCTTGGAAGACGGGCACGTCGAAAAGGCCACGGGAGCGGATCTCGGTTTCCGTGTTGAGGTTGAGGGTGAAGTTTTCGGGGAGCAGGTAGATCGGGTCGGTGCGGCGAATGCGCGGGACTTGGCGGACCTCCTCGGACTCTTCACCGGTTTCGGGGTCAGTCACTGTGAAGGTTTCGTTGACCTGGAAGGTGCCCTGGACGGGGAGGATCAGGACGGGGCCGGAGAGGAGCTGTTCCCCGCCCCATTCGCGGCCGATGTCGCGGATGGTTTGTTGGGCGAGGTAATCGCGTTCCTCGACGACGAGGGAGACGAAGAAGGTGGGGATGAACATCAGGACGGCCAGAAGGCCAACGATGAGGAAGCGGGTGCCGAGGGAGCGCATGGACGGGTCCTTGGGTTGGGGCAGATGGGCCGACCCTAGGGCGCTGTTTTCGCGGCTGTGTGCAGGAGATGTGCAGGTTTCGGGGTTGTTTTGGTCTGTCAAAAGGAGCGGCTTGCGCCGCGTTTGATTGTTTTGCGCTGGCGCGCGGCGGTCGGGCCGTTGGCCCGATTGGAGGCGCTGCCTGTCGTCCATTGGGCTTGAACCAATGGCGCACCAAAGGACGACCCACCGAGGTATTTCTGAAACAAGGAAGGGGGCGGCTGCGAGGAGGGCCGTCCGGGCCGAGGAGCGACCGGGCTCAGAGTATTTCGCCCAGGGTTTTGCCGGAGAAAATGCAGCCGCCGAGGAACGTGCCTTCGAGCGCGTTGTGTCCGTGATAGCCACCGCCGCCGAAGCCTGCGACCTCGCCTGCTGCGTAGAGGCCGGGCAAGGGCGTGCCGTCGGGGCGGAGGCATTGGCCGGTGAGGTTGGTGTGCAAGCCACCAAGGGACTTGCGGGTGATGATGTTGAGGCGCACGGCGATCAGGGGGCCGTGGGCGGGGTCGAGGATTTTGTGCGGTTTGGCTGCGCGGATCAGCTTGTCGCCGATATATTTGCGGGTCGCGCGGATGGCGTTGATTTGCGCGTCCTTGGAGACCTTGTTGGTGAGTTGGGCATCGCGCGCCTCGATCTGGGCGCGGATTTTTGTGGGGTCGAGGGGGGCCTGGGGGGTGATGCGGTTCATGCCGGCGATCAGGGTGTCGAGGTCGGTGGCGACGACGAAATCCTCACCCTTTTCCTTGAAGGCTTCGACAGCTTGGGTGGCGCCTTTGCCGAGGCGTTCCTTCAAGACTGCGGACCATTTGGCGGAGGTGAGGTCGGGGTTTTGTTCGCTGCCTGAGAGCGCGAATTCCTTTTCGATGATCGATTGGGTCAGGATGAACCAGCTGTGGTCGTGGCCGGTTTGCAGGATGCGTTTGAGGGTGGAAGTGGTGTCGTGGCCGGGCAGGCAAGGGGCCTCCATCCGCGTGCCTTCCGCGTCGAACCACATGGACGAGGGCCCAGGCAGGATGCGGATGCCGTGGTTGGGCCAGATGGGATCGTAGTTTCGCAGGCCTTCGGTGTAGTGCCACATGCGGTCTTCGTTGATGGCGGCGGCGCCTTGGGCTTTGGCCTGTCCGGCCATTTGGCCGTCCACGTAATCGGGGACGCCGGAAATCATGTGGATTGGCGGCGGGCCGAGGCGTTCCACGGGCCAGTGTTCGCGAACGAGGTCGTGGTTGCCGCCGATGCCGCCGGTGGTGATGGCCGTTGTTTCTGATGTGTAGCTGAATTGGCCGGTGACGGTACGGTTGGTGGATTGGCCGCGTTCGGCCATGTCGTCGGCGAGGATCTCGCCCTCGACGCCTTTGACGGTGCCGCCCTCGATGATCAGCGACGTGACGCGATGGCGGAAGTGGAGGGTGATGTTGGGGTGCGTTTGGACGCGCTCGGCGTAGGGCTTCACGACGCCGGTGCCGGTGCCCCAGGTGACGTGGAAGCGGGGGATGGAATTGCCATGGCCTGAGGCCAGCGCGCCGCCGCGTTCGGCCCATCCGACCACGGGGAACCAGCGCAGCCCGAGGTCGTGGAGGTAGTCGCGCATCGGGCCTGCGGCGAAGTCGAGATAGGCCTCGGCCCAGGCGCGGGGATTGGCGTCCTCAGAGCGGTCGAACTGGGCGGAGCCGAACCAGTCGCTTGCGGCCAGATCCCGGCTGTCGCGCAGGCCGAGACGGCGTTGTTCGGGCGTGTCGACCATGAAGAGGCCCCCGAGGCTCCACCACGCCTGACCACCCAGCGATTGCGGGCCTTCCATGTCGAGAAGGGCGACTTTGCGACCGCGCTCAGCCGCGTGATAGGCGGCGACAAGGCCCGAGAGGCCCGCACCGATTATGATCGTGTCGTAATCCATGGGCGGCAGGCTACGGCGGGGATAGGCCCGTGTCGATCCGGGCGTTGCGTCAGTACATTTGCAGGTCTACGGCCCATTTGGTCGGGTCATCTTTGGCCCGGGCCAGAAAGAGGCTGTCCGCGCCCCAGCCGGATTTGGGTTCAGGGCCCAGTTGCAGCACGTACTCGAAGGTGTTTGGGGTTTTCTTGTAGTCCCACCACGGCTCGGATTGGATGGTGGCGGGCCAGCCGCCGAGTTTGGACGTGTAGACGGACTTCGCCCAATCGTATGCGTAGACATCTTTGGCGACGCGGTCGATCTCAGGCGGGGCGACGTCATTATTGGCATAATCGGGTGTCGGGGCATCCCATGCGATTTCGAATGGTTTGAACGGGTGGTCGAGGTCGGGGGTCTGGATCGTTTCGAGGCCTTCGAGGGATGCGAATGCGCGGATCAGGACCGGCGCGTCAGACGCGGGCACAGCGTGGTCGAGGATGATGCCGTGGGCGTCGATGGCGCCCGAGCGGACGAACACCTGTAGCATGGTGATGTCGCCGAGCGCGTCGGGGACGAGCGAGGGCTCGAACAGGTTCAGTTGGAACAACGGGATCATGGGCTGGCCGTTGCAGAGGGGCCAGTCGGAGTCCGGTGCGGCGACCCGGATGCCACCAAAGACCGAGGCGGTGGGGCTATTGGTTGGGCGAAAGCCACCAACGGTGAAGGGTTGGCAGGGCCGTTCGAGGGCGGCCTTCAGCGCGGATTCGGAGAGAGGCTCCGACCTGGTGGCGGCCGCGGCTTCAGGGGCGTTGCGTCGCCAGATCGAGTGGCGGAGTTTGTCCCACGGGTTCGACATGGTTGAGGTCCTTTGGATCAGCCAACGGCGAGATGGCCGGCAAGGCCCAGCGCAAAGCCAAGCACGGCGCCGAGGGCGGGGCGGGTTGACCCTTTGATCTGCGCTTCGGGGGCAATGTCCTCAAAAAGCAGGTAGAGGATGCCGCCGCCTGCGAGGGCGAGGATGGAACCGAGCATCAGGTCGGCCTCTGCAAGGATATCGCGGCCGATCCAGGCGCAGAGGGGGCCGAGGGGGACCGTCAGCGCAAAAAGCAGCCAGAGGCGGGAGGTAGGGATGGTATGGGCACGCTCCATCTCGCGCCAGGCGGAAAAGCCTTCGGGGACGTTTTGCAGGAAGATGAGGGCGGCTGTCAGCAGGGCGGCGGCGGGATTGATCATCAGGATGGCACCAAGGGCCAGCGCCTCCGGCAGGTAGTCGAGGAGCATCGCCATGAACATCGAGCCTGCACCGCCGCGTTTTTCCAGGGCGGCGTCGATAAGGCGGAAGAGGAGGCCGCCAGCGATGAAGAGTGTCACGAGAAGGATGGCGGGCAGGCGGTCGGCGGCTTCGGGAACCAGCACGAAACAAATGGCTGAGGCCAGCGCGCCGCCGCCAAAGGCGGTGACGCCGTGGCGGTATTCTTCCGTGCTCCATCCCGGAAGAAAAGTTGGCACGCGCGACAGGGCGGCGCCGAGCGGGATCGAGAGGCCCGCAAAAGTGGCCAGCAGGAGGCCACCGGGCAGCGTTGTGAGGAGATCAAGCATGGACGCGACGTTAGGCGGCTTGCCGCCGCGCGACCAGAGGGGCTGCTTCTTCAGTTTGAGATTGCACAGTGCGGTGTTCTGCCGTTGTGCATAGGCTGACTGGGCAGACATTTTTGGAGGGTGGCGAAATGGAGCAGGGTGTCGGGTTTGTTGCAGCGCGCAATCGGACGGGTCCGCCGCAACGATTGGGCCAGCGGTATGACCGGCAGCGGTTTCTTCCCGATCCGGGTAACACGGTTGTGCGGCATCTGGATCTGGATACGCCCGGCGGGCAGGCGGTGGTTGCGGCGCGGGCGGCGATGATGGCGCTGCCGGGGGCGGAGCGGTTCATCTTTACGCCGGTCGAGAGCCTGCACATGACGGTGTTTGAAGGGGTCCTGGACAACCGCAGGCAGGCGGATGCCTGGCCGGATTGGATGGACGCGGATGCGTCGGTTGAGGATGTGACGGAGGCGATGCGCGCACGGCTGAGCGGGTTTGAAGGGCCGGGGGAATTTGCGGTGCGTGTGGCCACGGTACGCCCCGGGGGATTGGATCTGGTGGGTGCGACGGACGCGGATGAGGCTGTGGCGCGCGAGTGGCGGGAGGCTTTGGCCAAAGTGTTCGGGTATCGGCAGGGGGAGCATGATCGGTACGGGTTCCACATGACCTTTGCCTATTCGCTGGATTGGCTGCCGGATGAGCAGGTCGCCATCTGGGAAGAGGGATTGGCGCGCATTGAGGCTGAGTTGGTGGCAGCGGCGCCGGTTTTGCCGCTCAGGCCGCCTGCGTTTTGCGCATTTGCGGATATGACCTGGTTTGAGGAGTTGGTGGTGTTGGGGTGAGCAGACGCTCAGTTCAGGCGCCACACGCGGGGTCGCCGGAGGTCACATCCGGCCAGACAATATCGGGTACATCATACCAATCCATTTCCGCGTAGCTCCATGCGACGCGATCCTCGCCACGCAGGGCCAAGCCGTGGAGGAAGTATTCGTAGTCATTGCCGATGTTCGAGACTGACCAGCGGAATGAGTTGCGGGTGACGTTGGTGAGCCCTTGCTCGGTTGCCGTGCGGCACATGGCGTTGGCGGAAATGACCTCCCCCACGATGAGGGTGGCGACGAGGAGGGTGGCGCTGGTCAGCGTGATGCTGAACGGGCGCAGCGGCGCGCGGGTGAGTGTGAGCGCCAGGACGACAGCCGTGAGGGGGACCGCGTAGAGGGCGATTTGCCCTGTGATCGACAGGGCGGCGATATCGGAGACAAACACAAGGAGCACCGGTGGAAACAGAACTATTCCGATGCCCCAGGTCGGGCCGAACCGAAGAAGACCTATGAGCATCGCAACCACGGAGAGTTGCGCCATCGCAGAGGCCCAGGTGCCACCAGTGCCGTTTGCCATTCGGATCAGGCCCCGGATTGCGAAAAACATCCACAGGCCGCCGCAAACCAGGACCAGAACGATCCAGAGGATCGCGAAAAGAAACGCTCCGCCGGCCGAGGGCACTCGTTTAGAGCTGCCGTTCGACCATCATCTTCTTGATGGACGCAATCGCCGCCGCGGGGTTGAGGCCCTTGGGGCAGGTCTTGGTGCAGTTCATGATGGTGTGGCAGCGGTAGAGCTTGAAGGGATCTTCCAGCTCATCCAGACGCTCCCCCGTTGCCTCATCGCGGCTGTCGATGATCCAGCGATAGGCGTGCAGGAGGGCGGCTGGCCCAAGGTAGCGGTCGCCGTTCCACCAGTAGGACGGGCAGGAGGTGGAGCAGGAGGCGCACATCACGCATTCATAAAGGCCGTCGAGCTTCTTGCGATCCTCGATGGACTGGCGCCATTCCTTTTCGGGGCGTTTCGTCTTGGTCTCAAGCCACGGCATGATAGAGGCGTGCTGGGCGTAGAAATGCGTGAGGTCGGGGATAAGGTCCTTCACCACGGGCATGTGGGGAAGGGGGTAGATTTTGACGTCGCCCTTCACCTCGTCATGGCCGTAGATGCAGGCGAGCGTGTTGATGCCGTCGATGTTCATCGCACAGGACCCGCAGATGCCTTCGCGGCAGGAGCGGCGGAAGGTGAGGGTTGGGTCGATCTCATTCTTGATCTTGATGAGTGCGTCGAGAACCATTGGCCCGCAGGTGTCCATGTCGACGAAATAGGTGTCGACGGAGGGGTTTTCGCCATCATCGGGGTTCCAGCGGTAAATCTGGAACTTGCGCACATTGGTGGCGCCTTCTGGTTTGGGCCAGGTCTTGCCGGTGCGGATGCGGGAATTCTTCGGGAGGGTCAGTTCAACCATAGTCTCAGGTCTCCACTCGGGTCATTCGGGGTCGCGCCTGTGGCGCGCGTTGTTTCAGGCAGGGGCGGATCATCGCAGCAACCCCTGAAGGATGTTCTGGCCACCGCCAACGAGCGGGCCGAGGGCGCCGGACGCGGTGCATTGGATCGTCGAGGGGCGGGACAGGATGTCGCCCACCGTGCTGGAGGCCGCATCGGTGTTTCCAAGCGCAATGCCGCCCGCAATGGTGATGATTTCCTGCGCGGAGGCGTTGTTGATGACGCAATCGGTCACAAGGGTTGCATCGACGCCGGGGAAGCGGCGCTCAACCTCCTGGTTCACGTAAGTGCGGGCCTGTTCGCGGGCGATCTGGTCGGCGGCGTCCTGGAAGCCGCCGACGCAGGCGGACGTCGCAAGAAGTGCTATGATCGCCAGAGAACGCATCATTGGAAGGCTTCCGCGGTGCAGGCCAGCGCGAGGTCGTAGGCCCCCATCTGCGACGTCGCCATTTGCTGAGCTTCAAGACCTTCTGCGTCGAGGATCGCTTCGGCTTCGTCTGTTGTCATGTTCTCGGTGAAGCAGTCCGCCACTGCTTGCGCAACGTCCTGTGGCACGCCGTTGTTCACGCTGTCCTCCATGATCATCATGTTGACGTCATCGAGAACCATTTGGGCGAAGGCCGGCGTGGCCATCAGGGCAAAGGCAAGCAGGGCTGTTCGCATCAATATACCCGGGCCTTGGGCTTGATCTTGTCCAGATCGATGCCGCCTTCGTTGTGGCCCATCAGCGGGTTGAGGTGCACAGGACGGTATTCGAGATCGACCTTGTTGCCATCGACGCGGGAGATGGTGTGCACGCGCCAATCGTTGTCGTCGCGGTCCGGGTAATCCTCATGCGCGTGGGCGCCGCGGGATTCTTTGCGCGCCTCGGCTCCTGCGATGGTGGCGAGCGCGTTGGGCATCAGGTTGCCTAGTTCCAGCGTCTCCATCAGGTCGGAGTTCCAGATGAGGGAGCGATCGGTGACGGCTATGTCGTCGAGTTTGCCCGCGACGTCGGTCATTTTCTCCAAGCCCTCTGCGAGCGTTTTGTCGGTGCGGAAAACGGCGGCGTCGGCCTGCATTGTTTTCTGCATCTCAAGACGCAGCTCGGCGGTTGGGGTGCCACCGTCGGCGTAGCGGACCGCATCGAAACGGCTGAGGGCCTTGTCGATTTCCGCCTGCGAGGCACGGGGGGTGGCGGAATTTGGATCCACCACTTCGCCCGCCTTGATCGCAGCTGCGCGGCCGAACACCACGAGGTCGATGAGGGAGTTGGAGCCAAGGCGGTTTGCGCCGTGCACGGAGGCACAGCCCGCTTCGCCAACTGCCATCAGGCCCGGCACGATCGCGTCGGGGTCCTTCTTGGTCGGGTTGAGTACCTCGCCCCAGTAGTTCGTGGGGATGCCGCCCATGTTGTAGTGGACGGTCGGCAGGACCGGGATCGGCTCTTTCGTGAGGTCCACACCGGCGAAGATGCGGGCGGATTCCGAGATGCCCGGCAGGCGTTCGGCCAGCGTTTCGGGTGGCAGGTGGTTGAGGTGCAGGTGAATGTGGTCGCCATCGGCACCCACGCCACGGCCTTCGCGGATTTCCATGGTCATGCAACGCGAGACCACATCGCGCGAGGCGAGGTCTTTGTAGGTCGGCGCGTAGCGTTCCATGAAACGCTCGCCCTCGGAGTTCGTCAGGTAGCCGCCTTCGCCGCGCGCGCCTTCGGTGATTAGACAGCCGGAGCCGTAGATGCCAGTGGGGTGGAATTGCACGAATTCCATATCCTGAAGCGGCAGGCCCGCGCGCGCGACCATGCCGCCGCCATCGCCGGTGCAGGTGTGCGCGGAAGTGGCCGAGAAATAGGCGCGGCCATAGCCGCCGGTGGCCAGGACCGTCATCTTGGCGTGGAAGACGTGCATCGTGCCATCGTCGAGCTTCCAGGCCACGACGCCGACGCATTGGCCGTCATCGTCCATCAAAAGGTCGGTGGCGAAATATTCGATGTAGAACTCGGCGTCGTTCTTGAGCGATTGGCCGTAGAGCGTGTGTAGGATCGCGTGTCCGGTGCGGTCAGCGGCGGCGCAAGTGCGCTGCACCGGGGGGCCTTCGCCAAATTCTGTCGTGTGACCACCGAAGGGGCGCTGGTAGATGGTGCCGTCCTCGGTGCGCGAGAAGGGGACGCCGTAGTGCTCAAGCTCATACACGGCCTTGGGTGCTTCGCGGGCGAGATATTCCATCGCATCCGTGTCGCCGAGCCAGTCCGAGCCTTTGACGGTGTCATACATGTGCCAGTGCCAATGGTCCGGGCCCATATTGCCGAGCGAGGCGGCGATGCCACCCTGGGCCGCCACGGTGTGCGAGCGGGTCGGGAAGACCTTAGAGATGCACGCAGTTTTCAGGCCCTGTTCGGCCATGCCGAGCGTAGCGCGGAGACCGGAGCCGCCTGCGCCCACGACTACAACGTCGTAGGTGTGATGGGTCACATCGTAGGCCGGGGAGATGGTATCTTTCATCTGAAATGCCTCTCAGAGAGCGATTTGAACAAGGGCCACGAGGCCGCCAAGCGCGATGCCGTAGCTAAGGATCGTCGTCACAATGATGCAGGCCTTGCGGGTCAGGCCGCGGGTGTAATCCTCAATCAGCGTTTGCATGCCGAGGCGCAGGTGGTGGCTGCCAACAATGAGGTAGGCCGCAACAATCAGCGCGGGAATGGGGCGCGACAACGTGGCCACGACGTCGGCGTGGTCAGAGCCAAGGGCCGAGCCGATGATGCCGAGGAAGAAGGGCGTCAGGATCAAGAGCGCCACGGAGGTGACGGTCATCGTCCAGTGATGGCCGGTGCCGGAGCGGGCGGCGCCCAGGCCGGTGACACGTTTGCGGTCGGTTACGAATGCCATGTCGTGCCTCCCTTAGATCGCGATGAGGGTCAGGAAGGTGAGCGCGACGGAGCCGATGATCATGCCCCAGCCCATCTTGTCGGACGTGTCGACATCGAGGCCCCGCCCGGTGTCCCAGATCAGATGCCGCACGCCGCCAAGGGCGTGATACCAGAGGCCGAGGACCGAGAGCGTCATGACGAGGTCACCGAAGAAGGACGTGATCAGGCCGTCGATTGTGGCGAAGTACTCTGGCCCGGAGGCGGCGGCCATCATCCACCAGACGACGAGGATCGCGGAGACCAGCATCGCGTTGCCGGTGATGCGCACGAAGATCGAGGTGATCGAGTTAAGCTGCGGACGATAGATCGTCAGGTGGGGTGAAAGCGGGCGGTTGCCGCGGTTCACGTCGGCCATGGCTGGAGTCCCCCTATGGGTTTGCCGTCAGGTCTGGCGGATGCCGGTCGTTTCCATATCAATAGCAAGTTTCACGCAACTGTCACGCGAGCAGGTGTTGAAAATGCGGTGAATTATGGGGCTTAACGCCGCAGAATGCATGTGTGTGATCACACTTTGGAGTGGTGTGATCACATTGATGCCGCTAGCGCGGAATCAGCACCCAATAGTCCAGATCCAGCAGAACGTCGGGCAGGTATTTGCCGTCTTCGCCGCGCAGATCGCCTGCCTTGCCCTTGGTCGCCACAAGCCGCAAACGCAGCGCGCCGACATCGGGTGACGTGGTTTCGGCGCGGTCCAGAACCTCAGACCAGGCGTAGATCGTGTCGCCCGCCATGGCCGGGTTGGCGTGGGCGCCGGCGTTGATGCCGGCGATGAGCTGCGCGTTGGCCAGCCCGTTGAACGACAGCGCGCGCGCCATGGAGATGATGTGGCCGCCATAGATCAGGCGCTTGCCATCGGGCCGCGCGGTGACGTCGAAATGCACCTTGGCGGTGTTCTGCCAGAGGCGCGTGGCCATCATGTGCTCGGGGTCGGTGAGGGTGACGCCATCGACATGGTCGATGATCTCGCCCACCTCGTAGTCGCCCCAGCGGTGCGGCTCACCCGCTGCCGCGAAATCGTAGGCGGACCAATCCAGTCCTTCGGGAACGCTGAGCGCGTCGCCTGGAACGGCCTTGGCGAGGTCAGGCACGACAGGTTCTGGTGCGGGGGCGCCGGTGTCGCGTTTGCGGACCATGACCCAACGGACGTATTCCAGCACGGGCACATCCTGGTTTTTGAAGCCGCGCGTGCGGACCCAGACAATGCCGGTATTGCCGTTGGAATTCTCTTTCAAGCCGATGATTTCGGACGTCGAGCGAATGGTATCGCCGGACTCGACGCGCGCCAGAAACCGGCCTTCGGCATAGCCGAGATTGGCGACGGCATTGAGGGAGATGTCGGGAACGGTTTTTCCGAAGACGGCGTGAAAAGTGATCAGATCGTCGAGCGCAGCCAAACCGCCGAATGTCCGCGCGCTTTGCATCGCGAAGCGAGGGCCGTAGAGGGCCTGATACATCGCCACGTCGCCGTCCGTCAGCGTGCGCGGCGTGGCGTGATCGAGGATTTGGCCGACGCTGTAATCCTCAAAAAAGTAGCCTGGGTTGGTTTTCGTGCTGCTCATTGCTGTCCCAGCTTCATGTCTGGCGTGTAGGGCGTGTCGATGTCCTTGGTGACGGCCTGACCGCAGCGCACGACACCGCGCGCGGCGTCGAATGTCATGGTCGGGTCGCCATGAAGCTCCCAGCCTTTTGACAGGGCCTCGGACACCTTGTGGCAGAAGGCCGAGGTGTCATCCTCGGTCAGCAAGCGGTAGATTTTCATCGTTTATCCCCAGGGGGTTACGCCAAGCCAGAAGTGGATGCCCATCGTCAAGATCAGCACCACGGCCCCGATCACGGCGATCCGAATTTCCGACGCACGGCCGCCCCATTCAGGTGGGGTCCATGCAGGCTCGGCCCGGTTGATCAGCATGATTTCCATGAGCGCCCAAATCAGCAAGCCGCCGAAAAGCACGAACGAGGCAAGGTCACCATTGGGGATGAGGTGCGCGAAAGCCCAGAGTGTGAAGCCGATGAGTTGCGGATGACGGAGTTTCGTGCCGAGGCGATTGCGGGGTTTGCCGGGCGGCGTGGCCCCGCTTGCATAGATGTAGAAGGCAACAATCATCAGCAGATTGTTGATGCCGACAAGCGCGCCGGACCGGCCCCACCAGACGGGACCGAAGGCGTTTCGGTAACCGAATACCATCAATACGATCGACGCCACGACGAGAACCGCCACAATGCCTTTGCCCGGATCGCCAAAACGCTCTCGTGTGGTGGGCGAAAGCCGTTTCCAGAAATGCGCACCGTACCAGACAGCCAGGCCTGCGATCAGCAAGAACCAGCCCATCACGCAGCCTCCGTCGCGGCGATTGCATTGGCCTTGGCGAGCGTTGCGCGGGCTGTCTCAACATGCAGGTTTTCAACGATCTTGCCGTCGACAACGGCCACACCCTCACCGCGCGCTTCAGCCAGTTCGAAGGCTTCAATCTGGCGGCGAGCTAGGTCGATTTCGTCCGCGCTTGGCGCGAAGATGGCGTTGGCGGTGGCGATTTGCGCCGGGTGGATCAGGGTCTTGCCATCGAAGCCGAAGTCACGGCCTTGCGCGCATTCTTGTGCCAGCCCCTCTTCATCGCGGAAGGCGTTGTAGACGCCGTCAATGCAGACAAGGCCATGGGCACGGGCGGCCAAAAGGCAAAGCTGCAGCGAAGTCAGCATCGCCTCGCGGGTGCGGGCATTCAGATCCTTGGCGAGGTCATTAGTGCCCATAACGAAACCCGCCATGCGCGGTGCGGCAGCGATCTGGGCGGCGTTCAGGATGCCTTCGGGCGTTTCCATCATCGCCCAGATTTGCGTCTCGGCGGTGTCAGGATTGGTGTCGAGCAGGGCTGCGAGCGCCTCGATATCTGCCGCCCCGTTGACCTTGGGCAGCAAGACGGCCTGCGGTTTTGCCGCCGCGATGGTGGCCAGATCATCGGCACCCCAATCGGTGTCAAAGCCGTTGATCCGCACGATTTGTGCGCGGTTCCCAAAGCCGCCTGTGACCAGTGTTTCCTGAAGCAGCGCGCGCGCATTTGCCTTTTCATCGACCGCGACGGCGTCTTCGAGATCGAAGATGATGGCGTCGATGGGCAGGGTCTTGGCCTTTTCCATCGCACGGGCGCGCGAGGCCGGAATGTAAAGGACGGAACGATACGGGCGGGTCATGGCGCAGGTGGAATCCTTGGCTGTCGTTTCCTTTGAGGGACCATATCTACGCCGCAAGCGCAAGTCTCTTGCTGCAATGCAGAATGTTGCGCAATAAAGTTTCGCGCAGATTTTCGAGAATTTTGAGACGGTTCATCGGAAATTAACCCTTCCGCGCCTATGCTTTCCAAATCAAAGGCCCCAAGAGCCTTGCACATTCGGAGGTCGTTCCATGAGGAACCGGGCGCCGATTTGCCAATGCTTCGGCCTGCAATCTGTCGCGCCCCTGACACGGGACTGACGACATGATGAACAGATTCGCATCCATTGCCTTTGCCGGGCTGATCACAATTGTGGGCCTTCCCGCTGAGGCGCAGAACATGCTGTGCGGCCAACGCGAGATGGTCGTTGGCGAGCTTACCGGCCGCTACGGCGAAGAGGTAAGGGGCATGGGGCTGGCACACCAGAACCGCATCGTGGAGGTGTTTGTTTCAGAGGAAACAGGGACTTGGACGATCACGGTAACCTCACCCAATGGCATGACGTGCCTTATGGCTGCGGGCCAGCATTTCGCCACGATGGAGCCTGTGGCGGCGGGTGAAGACCTCTGATCTGAGGCGCTCGCCCTCTGGTTGAGGCCATCCGCCGCGCCGCAGCACCCTTGCGCCGGGGCCGGGCTGGGGCTACCCCTCCGCCCGACAAATCACCGGACCGAGGACCAGAGATATGGCCAGACCCAAGATTGCGCTGATTGGCGCGGGACAGATCGGGGGCACCCTTGCCCACCTTGCGGCATTGAAGGAATTGGGCGACGTCGTCCTGTTCGATATTGCCGAAGGCGTGCCACAGGGCAAAGCACTCGACATTGCCGAATCCGGCCCGTCCGAAAAGTTTGATGCCAAGCTGAAGGGCACCAACGACTACGCCGATATCGCGGGCGCGGATGTGTGCATCGTGACGGCCGGCGTGCCGCGCAAGCCGGGCATGAGCCGGGACGACCTTTTGGGCATCAACCTGAAGGTCATGAAGGCCGTGGGTGAAGGCATCCGCGACAATGCACCCGACGCCTTTGTCATCTGCATCACCAACCCGCTGGACGCGATGGTCTGGGCCCTGCGAGAATTCAGCGGTCTGCCCCATGCGAAAGTGTGCGGCATGGCGGGTGTTCTGGACAGCGCACGCTTCCGTCACTTCCTGGCCGAAGAATTTGACGTCTCGATGAAAGACGTCACCGCGTTCGTTCTGGGCGGGCATGGTGATACGATGGTGCCGTCGGTGCGTTATTCGACCGTGGCCGGTATCCCGCTGCCGGATCTGGTTGAGATGGGCTGGACCAGCCAGGAGAAACTGGACGAAATCGTGCAGCGGACGCGCGATGGCGGTGCCGAGATCGTTGGCCTGCTGAAGACCGGCTCGGCCTTCTATGCGCCTGCAACGTCGGCCATCGAAATGGCCGAAGCCTATCTGAAAGACCAAAAACGCGTGCTGCCCTGTGCGGCCCATTGCGACGGCCAGTTCGGCCTGAAGGGCATGTATGTTGGCGTTCCGACCGTGATCGGTGCGGGCGGCATCGAGCGGGTCGTTGACGTGAAGCTGAACAAGGACGAGCAGGCCATGTTCGACGCCTCGGTCGAGGCCGTCAAAGGCCTGGTCGATGCGTGCAAGCAAATCGACGAGACGCTGGCCTGATAGCCGTTTGCAACGAATGAACAGGCCGGGCCGTGCGCCCGGCCTTTTTTGTGCGCGGCGGGCAACGGTTTGGCGATAAGGCGAAACGGTGCCCTTGATCCACCCGGCGCACTGGCGTCTACTTGGGTCAAACAATGAAGGCAGAGAGCAGACCTTGCCCAAGCGCGTGATTACCTACGGGACATTCGATTTGTTCCACATCGGCCATGTTCGGTTGCTGCAACGGCTGGCCGGATTGGGCGACCATCTAACGGTCTGTGTTTCGACCGATGAATTCAATGCAATCAAGGGCAAAAGCTCTGTGATCCCGTATGAACAGCGCGTCGAGATCCTGACCGCCTGTCGCTACGTGGACGCGGTTTTGCCGGAGAATGATTGGGCCCAGAAGCGCAACGACATCGTGCGGGAAAAGATCGATATTTTTGCGATGGGCAATGATTGGAGCGGGAAGTTCGATGATCTTGGGGACCTATGCGAGGTTGTTTATCTGCCCCGAACCGAGGATATCTCGACCACTTCGCTGAAAGCCTACATGGATGCGTTGCGCACCGAACAGTTGAGCGAGATCAAGCATCTGATCGAGACCCTTAGCGACAAGGCCACGTCCCTATGAGCGATCTGCTTGCCGAAGTCTGGGAAAGGGCACGGGGCGACGGGTTTTCCAAAGCCGATTACAGCCGCCTGTTCGATGCGCTGGAAGCGGTACGTGATCGTAACGACACGGACTGGATGCAGGCATGGATCGTCTTGCACTGTGCGACACGCAACAAGGCAATTGCCGCGCAGCGTCTGATTGCCCGTTTAAGCCGGGTCAGCCGCAAGAACGGGCAGGAAGCCGAGTATTACGAATTCCTGCGTCTCGTTGAGGACGATCTTGGTTTGCATCTGCCCAACGGAAGTTCCTACACGGAGAGTTTTCGGGGGGCGGATGTGGATGCCGTGCTGGCCGATTGCCACGCGCTTGCTGACCGTATGGCCGAGCTTGGGCTGGAAGTGTTTGCCAATTCCGGCACGCTTCTTGGCATCGTGCGCGAGGGCACGCTGCTGCAATACGACAACGACATTGATCTGGGCGTATTGCTTGAGGCCCGTGATGAGGCCAGTGCCGCGACGGAATGGATTGCGTTGTGCGACCGGCTCATTGCCGAAGGCGTTGGGGTCGAACGGTCGTCGTGGAGTGGTGTGACCCTGAAACTCAACAAGATCGGGGCCTTCGGCGTTGACCTGTTTCCGGCATGGATCGATGCGGCGGAGTGCGTCTATGTCTACCCACACACATTTGGCAATCTGACCCGCGAACACTTGCTGCCGTTCAGCAAACATGACGTGACAGGATTGAGAATTCCAGCGGATGCCAAGGCGATGCTGGCTTCGAACTATGGCGATAGCTGGCGTGTTCCCAACGAGGGCTGGACCTTCGGATGGAAGGACGCAAACGCCAAGTTTGACGGGTTCCTGAAGGCTGTGGCCACCTAGAGGACTCCGTGTTTGCGAGCCGTGCGCAGCCATTGGTCGATGCGCGGGCGGAGCGCTGCATCAAACGCCTCAGGGGTCAGGTCAACATGTTGGCCGGGAAAAACGCTTTCCAAAGCCTTTGTGGGGTCGAAGACCTCGCGCACGACGTAGCCTTCGTCTTCGAGGCGGGTCAGCTCACCCTCATCATAGGCGTTCACCTCGTCATAGAGCGTGCGCAGGGCTTGATCGTCGTGCAGGCTGGCGGCGATCTTGCGCCATTGCGCGATGCGGAAGGGGGGCAATTGTTCGAGGCGGTCGGGGGTTTTGGCCGCTTGGCGGATGAATTTCCCGGCCCAATGGAGCGGCGTGAGCCCGTCGAAATGGATCAATTCGATCTGATCCGCCGGGTAGTGGGGCGGCACGACGCGGTCTTTGATGTGGCCATAGCGGGGCACGTGAATGCCGATATTCATGCCGATCTTCGTGCGCACCATAGGCTTGCCCGCGGCATGCCCCGTAAACCCGATTGGCATGAGGTCGGAGGTGCGCAATTGCGTATCCTCGCGCCCCTGGTAGTGGACCTTGAATGCGCCATCAAAAATGGACTGTTGCGGGGCGCCGCGCACCATTGTGCGTTCGAGGTTGAAGACCTTTGTCCACGTCGCCCATTCTGGGATTTCCGCGATCTGGTCATCGACGCGAGAGCTGGGGCGCAGGAATTCATCGGCATCGCAACTGAGCAGGTAGTCGAGGTTGCAGACGGACTGCGCATGGGTGGCATTGATGGATTGTCGGTTGTTGTGACGGCGTGGCCTGCGCGGGGCAACTGCCTGCCAATAGGATTTGTCGCATCGGGTCACGCGGACAGGGGGCAGCCATTCGAGCGCGTCGCCCACCGGATCGTTGGGCTCATCAAGGTAGATGTGGATTTCGGACGCACCGAGCGTCAGGTGGTGGGCCACAAAGGCCAGGACCAGGGGCGCAGGTTCGGCCACGGTTGCGACGATGCCCCAGCGAGGTGTGCCTGTCATGTGCCCTCTTGCCGCTCCGCCATCCCGTCGCCTGCAAGCTGCGATGGATTGCGCAATGGGGCAAGTCCCGGGGTGAGTCGATGCGAGAAGTATACAGCTTGGAATTTGTGATCACACTTTTTCAGACTGTGATCACAAATGTCGGATTTTCGATGGAAACCCTGTAAAAGCTGAACTTTCCCGTTTCCTTGCACCTAAAAGTTGTGCTTATCCAGAGGGAACGTGACCTAACAGACGGACCGATCCCATGAACATCCACGAGTACCAGGCGAAGGCACTTCTGCGGCAATATGGGGCTCCGGTCTCGGACGGGCGTGTGGTTCTGAAAGCGGAAGATGCCAAGACAGCCGCGGGTGAGCTGGACGGGCCGTTGTGGGTGGTGAAGGCGCAGATCCACGCAGGTGGACGCGGCAAGGGCAGCTTCAAGGAAGCCGATGCCGGCGCGGCGGGCGGTGTGCGTCTGGCCAAGTCGGTCGAAGAAGCGGCGGACGAGGCAAAGAAGATGCTCGGCCGTACGCTGGTTACGCATCAGACCGGACCCGTCGGCAAACAGGTCAACCGCATCTACATCGAAGACGGCTCAGGCATTGAGACCGAGATGTATCTGGCGCTTTTGGTCGACCGTCAGACCAGCCGGATCAGCTTTGTCTGCTCCACCGAAGGCGGCATGGACATTGAAGAAGTCGCCGCAGCAACGCCTGAAAAGATCCTTTCGTTCAGCGTTGATCCTGCGACGGGCTACCAGCCTTACCATGGACGCCGCGTGGCGTTCTCGCTTGGTCTGGAAGGTCAGCAGGTCAAACAATGCGTGAAGCTGATGGGCATCCTGTTTAACGCCTTCGTCGAGAAGGATATGGAGATGCTGGAGATCAACCCGCTGATCGTGACCGATGGCGGGGACCTGAAGGTGCTGGACGCGAAAGTGGGTTTCGACGGAAACGCCGTCTACCGCCATGCCGATATCGCCGCGCTGCGGGACGAGACGGAAGAAGACCCCAAGGAATTGGCGGCATCGAAATTCGACCTCAACTACATCGCGTTGGATGGCGAGATTGGCTGCATGGTCAACGGCGCGGGCCTTGCGATGGCGACGATGGATATCATCAAGCTTTACGGGGCTGAGCCTGCGAACTTCCTGGACGTGGGTGGTGGTGCGACGAAGGAGAAGGTGACGGAAGCCTTCAAGATCATCACCAGCGACCCGAACGTGAAGGGCATCCTTGTCAACATTTTCGGTGGCATCATGCGCTGTGACATCATCGCAGAAGGCGTTGTTGCCGCCGTGAAAGAGGTGGGTCTGGAAGTGCCGCTTGTCGTGCGCCTTGAGGGCACGAACGTCGAGAAGGGCAAGGAGATCATCAATACCTCCGGCCTGAACGTGATCGCGGCCGACGATTTGAAAGACGGTGCGGAAAAGATCGTGGCCGCTGTGAAGGGGTAGGCCTATGGACCGCAACCTTCAGGACGGCTCTGAGACTGTGACCTGGGCTTGCGGGGCAATGGGCACGTCACGCTCTGGCTGCGGCTTGATGGTGCGACGGACCTTGGCGCAATGCGGCCACCTGCAGTGTTGCGACGTGTTGGAGGCGCGAGAAAAGGCGTGAGCCAGACGAAGCGTCATATCATCATGGGGTGGGTCCGCTTTGCATGTTTGAGCGGTTTGGTTGCCCTTGGCTTGGGCGGCGCGGCCGGCGCACAGGCCCCGTCCGTCGGCAGTGCCGAGGCCAATCCGGCCGTGCTGGCGCGCGTGTTCGTCGCTGCCTGCATGCAAAGCAGCAGTTTGGGGGATGCGCAACAGATGCTGGCCAATGCGAGCATGGTGCCAAACCCGGAAACGGGGACCTATTTCCATCAGCAATTCGACATGTCGGTCAACCCGGCGGGTGAGCGTTGTTCGATGGTTTTTTCGGTAGAGGATGCCAACTTGGCCGCTGACACGTTCCGCACCTCTGCCGCGACCATGATTGGTGTGCAGGCCACGGATATCGAAATCCTGCAATTGGACGGCGTGGCAGAGAATTTCTTCCGGGCCAGCGTGGAGGCGCGTTGGTGATGGCGGATGGTGTTCAAATGGAAACGCCCGTTCGCGCCTGCCCGTCCTGTGGGGCGGAAGGGCCCGCGGAGATGCCCAAATTCCATCGCGATGAGTGGCGGATGGGGCGCTGTCGGTCGTGCGATCTGGTCTATCTGACCAACCCGCCGGGATACGAGGCCCTTGTCGACGATTTCGCCTGGGAAAAGACTTGGGCCGCCGAAAAGGCCGCACGGCTTGAGGCGCGGCCTTTTCTGCAGCGCGCTGATCTTGCCACGCGCTGGCGGCACCGGATCGGGCGCAAACCGGATGCGGTGCGCTATGCGGACTGGTTTGGCAGCGGCAATCTGTTGAATGTTGGATGCGCGGCAGCGTCGGTGCAATATCCGGGCTTCACGCAATACGGCATCGAAATCTCCGAGGATCTGGCGGCGAAGGCCGACGAAAACCTGCGGACGCATGGCGGATATTGCGTGCACGGGCCAGGTGCAGAGGCGATCAAGGCCTTTCCGGATGCCATGTTTGATGGGGTGATCCTGCGATCCTACCTTGAGCATGAGGACCACCCGCATACGGTTCTGCAACATGTGGCGCGCATCCTGAAACCCGGTGGGCGCGCTTATGTGCGTGTGCCGAATTTCAACAGCCTTGGCCGCATGATCTTTCAGCGCAAATGGGTCGGGCTGCGTTACCCGGACCATGTCCAGTATTTCACGTTGGATACCTTGCGCGACCTTGCGCGCCGGACCGGGTTTTCGGTGCGGTTGCTGAATCCCATCCGGCTGCCTCTGGATGACAATATCAACGTCCTGTTCGAGCGGGAGGCAGCATGATCGGCCCGTCGCGCAAACGCAGCCTGATCTGGGCGATGCTGCATGTGGCCGGGATTGTCGGGCTGATGGCGCTTGCCACGACCACGCGGGCGCAGGGGCAGGAAGATGCAGGCCAGGTGGCCGAGGATGCCAGTGAAGCCTTTGCGCTGAACTGTTTCAGCCCCTTCATGACCGCAGCGCGTGCGGGTGAGGTTCTTGCGGGCCCCGGTGTGCGGGTCGATTTCTACGACCTTGATCCGTTCTCCAACGCGGCGCCGTCCCCCGTGACGGGGCGTCCTGCGACAACCGGCACTGATCGCCGGTGTGAAGTCGCGTTCGACGGAGATTACGCCGATTTGGCCGCCAGCGCCGCGATTGCCGGGTTGGAGACGGAAGGCATTCGCACGGAGGCCCCGATCCCCGACAGGTATCAGCCGAATGAAGGCACAGCGCTTCTAGGTGCGCGCCAGTTGAACCCGCGCCGGATTGCGGTTGTTCATGTTGGCACTCGCCCGGGGCCCAATGGGATCGAGACGTTCATGTTCGTGGAGCGGCTGATGCCGATTGCGCCATGACCATTGAAGTGAACCCCAATGAGGCCCTGACGCTCCACAGACGTGCGCTAGGCTGGAAATACATCCTAGTGGCGCTGTTTATGGTTGCGCTTGGCGGAAGCATTTTCTGGATCGGACCGGAAGAAGGTGAAACCGGCATCGTGATTGCCGCCGTGATTTGTATCGTCATCGGTGTGCTTGGCTTGGCTGCCGTCGTGGTGACAAAACGCAAGGCCGGTCAGCCCATGATCACGCTGGCACCGGACGGTGTGACCTTTGAGGTTCAAGGCGGCGGGCCGGTGGCCTGGTCGGAGGTCACGGGCCTTGGCTCGATCAACGTGAAGGGGCAATCCGGTTTGATTGTTCAGATCACGGATGCGGCGCACGCGCGTGTCGTGCCGTCGCGCGCCATGCGTTCGGCCGCGAAACTGGACCAAGCCTTGCTCGGGTCAAAGGGCCTGACGGTTTGGCACAATCAGATCGAAGGCTCGCTGGAAGAGCTGGCCGGGCTGATCGCACTTTACTCCAACGCCCATGGCGGCCCCGATCTCAGGCAAGCCGCATGATGAATTCTCGCACTCAAACGACCACAGGAGGCCCCGATGGCCGTACTCGTTGATGAAAATACCAAGGTGATTTGCCAGGGCTTCACCGGCTCGCAGGGCACGTTCCATTCGGAACAGGCGATTGCCTATGGCACCAAGATGGTCGGCGGTGTGACGCCCGGTAAAGGGGGCATGACCCATCTGGATCTGCCCGTCTTCAATTCGGTTCATGAGGCCAAGGCCGTGACGGAGGCGAATGCGTCGGTGATCTATGTGCCGCCGCCCTTCGCAGCGGACTCGATCCTTGAGGCCATTGATGCCGAGATGGAGCTCATCTGCTGCATCACCGAAGGCATTCCGGTTCTGGACATGATGAAGGTCAAGCGTGCGCTGGAAGGGTCCAGCAGCATCCTGATCGGGCCGAACTGCCCGGGTATTATCACGCCCGACGCTTGCAAGATCGGCATCATGCCCGGCCATATCCACCGCCGCGGGTCGGTTGGCGTTGTGTCCCGTTCGGGGACGCTGACCTATGAGGCGGTCAAGCAGACCTCGGACGTCGGTTTGGGCCAATCCACCTGCGTCGGCATCGGCGGCGACCCGATCAAAGGGACGGAGCATATCGATGTGCTGGAATGGTTCCTGGCCGACGACGAGACGCATTCGATCATTATGATCGGTGAGATCGGCGGCTCGGCCGAGGAAGAAGCCGCGCAGTTCCTGGCGGATGAAGCCAAGCGTGGCCGCAAGAAGCCGGTTGCCGGTTTCATCGCGGGTCGCACGGCCCCTCCGGGCCGGCGCATGGGCCATGCCGGTGCGATTGTTGCCGGCGGCAAGGGCGGCGCCGAGGACAAGATCGAGGCGATGAAAAGCGCCGGTATCGTTGTCGCCGATAGCCCCGCGACACTGGGTGAAGCAGTTCTGAAGGCGATTGGGTAGAGCCATGACCTTCGGCGAGGCGATATCCCACAACCTTCGCAACATGTTCCGGTTCGCCGGGCGCGATCCGCGGTCGTCCTTCTGGTGGTACGTGCTGTTCGTGGTTGTCGGCTCGATTGTGGCGAATGCGATTGATGCATCCCTTCTGCTTCTGCGCGCGGACTCGTTTCTGAACATGATGGAGTCGCTGGAGGAGCCTGAGCAGATCCTTGAGCTGTTTGCCGGAGGCCCGTGGATTTATTTCACTCTGGCGCCGGTGACGATCATCTGGTCGGTGATCAATATCGTGCCGCTGTTTTCCTGCGGCATCCGGCGCAGGCATGATTGCGACAAGTCTGGCACGGCCTTCGCGATCATCTGTCTGCTGGCGCTGGTTTCAACCGTCGTGGCCACGATCTACATGTTCCAGTTCTTCAGCGTGATGATGGATTTCGCGATGACCTCGGCCCAGGATCCCAATTTCGCAACCTCTCCCTTTGAGGACGATGAGGCACTGATGTCGCTTGTGGGCTTCATGGGCATCGCGTCTGTCTTGTCGTTGGTCCAGTTCGTGGCCGGGATCATCATCCTGATAATGATGGCCTCAAAAGGCACGGATGGTCCGAACCAGTACGGCGAGGATCCTTTGGCATGACATTCACCGAGGCTATCCGGCACAACATCGTCCACTGCACCAACTTCCGGGATCGCGACCCGCGGTCGGCCTATTGGTGGTATGTGTTGTTCGTGTTTCTTGGGTCTATCCCGGCGTTCATCCTCGACTTCGCGATTTTCTGGCCGGGGATCGGCGACGGAGAGGTCGGTCGGTTTCTGGCTGAGAACTTCCAGTCGATCACCGATTTCTACATCAACGTGATGCCGATCACGACCTTCTGGTATTTGCTAAACTACCTTCCGATCCTGGCCTGTGGTGTGCGTCGGATGAATGATCAGAACCGGCCCGCATGGTGGTTTGTGGCCACGATTGTATTCGTTTCGGTCATGTCGGTGGTCGTCTTCAATATCACCGGCCCACAGACGGCCGAGTTGATGAGTGTGGTGTTCGACCCGAATTCTTCGGTTTTCGAGCTGAACCAGGCTGTCGCGGATTTCGAAGAGCTGAACCGCACATCGTCGATGCTGTCGGCCATCCAGACCCTGCCGAGCATCGTGATCATCATCTGGATGGCGTCGCGCGGGACCATTGGCCCGAACCGCCATGGGGAGGATCCTGTCGCATGAGTTTCACCGAGAGCATCGCCACCTGTTTCAGCAAATATGTCGATTTCTCCGGGCGCGCGCGGCGGTCGGAGTTTTGGTGGTTTGCGCTGTTCCTTGCGATAGTCGACATCGCCTTGTCCCTCGTGTCGGATGCGTTGTCGGGGCTTTGGAATCTTGGCACGCTTCTGCCCTATGCGGCGGTGGCCTGGCGGCGGTTGCATGACACCGACCGGACCGGTCTTTGGACCTTGGTGCCGCTGATCCCGCTTATCGTGATGTTCATTGGCATGTTCACGGGTGATCCGTTCAACCCTGCCGGTCCGTTGTTCTGGCTGGGTCTGGCCGGTGTCATCGCCTTTTCGATTGTGAACATCGTCTTCTGGGCGTCGCGCGGCACGTCTGGCCCAAACCAATATGGGGAGGACCCGTTGGAATGACCTTCTCGATCCACTCCGCAACCTTTGTTCCACGTTCAAACCGGGAGGTCTTGTGATGACCGAGCAATCCCCCAACGACCAGTTCCATGCCTCCAGCTTCATGCAGGGGCACAACGCGGAATATCTGGAGCAGTTGTACGCGCAATATGCCAAGGACCCCTCGGCGGTTGACGCGGCCTGGGCGGACTTTTTCCAGGCGCTAGGCGATGCGGATGCGGCGCCCGCCGAGGCCGAAGGGCCATCGTGGGCGCGCCGCGATTGGCCGCCGGTTCCGGGAGATGACCTGACAGCAGCGCTGACCGGTGAATGGCCAGTGGAGGAGGCCAAATCCGCAGGCAAGAAGATTGCCGAGAAGGCGAAGGAAGCCCAGGTCGAGCTGACGGATGATCAGATCCAGCGTGCCGTTCTGGATTCGATCCGGGCGCTGATGATCATCCGCGCCTACCGGATCCGGGGCCATCTGGTCGCGGATCTCGACCCGCTTGGCATGCGGGACCAGACCCCGCACCCGGAACTTGATCCGGCCTCCTACGGGTTTGCGGAAGGCGACATGGACCGCCCGATTTTCATCGACAATGTGCTTGGGCTTCAAATGGCCTCCATGCGGCAGATCGTCGAGATTGTGCGCCGCACCTATTGCGGCACCTTTGCGCTGCAATACATGCACATCTCTGATCCCGTTCAGGCCAGCTGGCTGAAAGAGCGGATCGAGGGTTATGGCAAGGAAATCGCCTTCACCAAGAACGGGCGCAAGGCCATCCTGAACAAGATGGTCGAGGCCGAGGGTTTCGAGAAGTTCCTGCACGTCAAGTACATGGGCACCAAGCGGTTCGGACTGGATGGCGGCGAAAGCCTGATCCCCGCGATGGAGCAGATCATCAAGCGCGGCGGTGCGCTGGGGCTGGAAGAAATCGTGATCGGGATGCCCCACCGGGGCCGGTTAAGCGTTCTGGCCAACGTGATGGGCAAGCCCTACCGCGCGATTTTCAACGAATTCCAGGGCGGGTCGTTCAAGCCTGAGGATGTCGATGGGTCGGGCGATGTGAAGTATCACCTTGGCGCGTCGAGTGACCGTGAATTTGACGGCAACAACGTGCACCTGTCGCTGACCGCGAACCCGTCGCACCTTGAGGCCGTGAACCCGGTGGTTCTGGGCAAAGTGCGCGCCAAGCAGGATCAGAAAGGCGATGTGGATCGCACCAAGGTCATGGGCATTTTGCTGCATGGCGACGCGGCCTTTGCGGGCCAGGGCGTGGTGGCCGAGGGCTTTGGCCTGTCGGGCCTGCGTGGGCACAAGACCGGCGGGACGATCCACATCGTCGTGAACAACCAGATCGGCTTTACGACAGCGCCGCATTTCAGCCGGTCCAGCCCCTATCCGACAGATATCGCGCTGATGGTTGAGGCGCCGATCTTCCACGTCAATGGGGATGACCCTGAAGCCGTGGTGCACGCCGCCCGCGTGGCGACGGAATACCGGCAGATGTTCCACAAGGACGTGGTGCTCGACATCATCTGTTATCGCCGTTTCGGCCATAACGAAGGTGATGAGCCGATGTTCACCAATCCGATCATGTATAAGAAGATCAAGGGCCACAAAACGACCCTTGCGCTCTATACCGAGCGGCTGGTCAAGGACGGCCTCATCCCCGAGGGCGAGATCGAGGATATGAAGGCGGCGTTCCAGAGCTACCTGAATGACGAGTTCGAAGCCGGCAAGGATTACAAGCCCAACAAGGCCGATTGGCTGGATGGGCGGTGGAGCCATCTCGACCGCGAGAAGGACGAATATGATCGGGGCACGACCTCGATCAAGCCGGAAACCTTCGCAGAGATCGGCCGTGCGCTGACGACAGCGCCTGATGGGTTCAACTTGCACAAGACGGTTGGGCGTCTGCTTGAGACGAAGAAGCAGTTGTTTGAAACCGGCAAGGGCTTTGACTGGGCCACTGGCGAGGCGTTGGCGTTTGGCAGCCTGATGACTGAGGGCTACCCCGTGCGCCTGTCGGGCCAGGATTCCACGCGCGGCACGTTTAGCCAGCGACATTCGGGGTTGATCGATCAATCGACGGAAGAACGATATTATCCGCTCAACCATATCCGGGATGGACAGGCGCATTACGAGGTCATCGACTCGATGCTGTCGGAATATGCGGTGCTTGGGTTCGAGTATGGCTATTCGCTGGCCGAACCCAACGCGCTGACACTGTGGGAGGCGCAGTTTGGCGATTTCGCCAATGGTGCGCAGATCATGTTCGATCAGTTCATCTCGTCCGGTGAGCGGAAATGGCTGCGGATGTCCGGCCTGGTCATGCTGTTGCCGCACGGGTTTGAGGGCCAAGGGCCTGAGCACTCGTCCGCCCGGCTGGAGCGGTTCCTGCAGATGTCGGCAGAGGACAATTGGATTGTCGCCAATTGCACGACGCCTGCAAACTACTTCCACATCCTGCGGCGGCAGATCCATCGCGACTTCCGCAAGCCGCTGGTTCTAATGACCCCGAAATCACTGTTGCGTCACAAGCTGGCCGTCAGCGAAGCCGAGGATTTCACCACAGGCTCCAGCTTCCATCGGTGCCTGTGGGACGATGCGCAAAAGGGCAATTCGGACACTAAGCTGGTGGCCGACGACAAGATCAAACAAGTCGTGATCTGTTCGGGCAAGGTCTACTACGACCTTCTTGAAGAGCGTGATGCGCGCGGGATCGACGACGTTTACTTGTTGCGGTTGGAGCAATTCTATCCCTTCCCGGCCCTTGCCTTGGTCAAGGAGTTGGAGCGCTTCAAGCAGGCCAAGATCGTCTGGTGCCAGGAAGAGCCCAAGAACCAGGGCGCCTGGTCGTTCATCGAGCCGAACCTGGAATGGGTTCTGACCCGCATCGGCGCTGATACCAAACGGCCCCGGTACGCGGGTCGCAATGCCTCTGCCTCGCCCGCGACGGGCCTGGCCTCCGTCCACAAATCCCAACAAGCCGCGCTGATCGACAGCGCGCTGACCATCGAAGGATAAATAGACATGTCCGTAGAAATCCGAGTGCCGACGCTGGGGGAAAGCGTGACCGAGGCCACTGTAGCGACCTGGTTCAAGAAGCCCGGTGATGCCGTGGCAGTGGACGAAATGCTGTGCGAGTTGGAGACTGACAAGGTGACGGTCGAAGTGCCGTCGCCCGCCGCAGGGACCCTCGGCGAGATTGTCGCCGCAGAAGGGGAAACGGTTGGCGTTGACGCGCTGTTGGCGACGCTCAGCGAAGGCGATGCCGGATCAACTGCCGCCCCGAAAGCGAAGGAGGCCGCCACGGATGGCGCCTCTGCCTCGCCCCGAGAAGAGGCAAGCGGCGATGCAGTTGACGTGATGGTGCCGACCCTCGGCGAAAGCGTGACCGAAGCGACGGTCTCCTCCTGGTTCAAGGCGGTCGGTGACACAGTTGCGCAAGACGAGATGCTGTGTGAGTTGGAGACAGACAAGGTCTCGGTCGAGGTGCCCGCGCCGGCGGCGGGGGTCCTGTCGGAAATCCTCGCGCCCGAAGGCACGACTGTTGATGCCTCCGCCAAGCTGGCTGTGATTGGTGGCGCGGTTGCAACCGGTTCCTCCTCGGCGCCCGCTAAGGCGACGCCCGCCGCGCAGCCGTCTGAGGGCGGGAAGGATGTCGCCAATGCGCCGGCCGCTGAGAAGATGATGGCCGAGAAGGGTTTGACGGCGGATCAGGTCCAAGGGTCGGGTCGAGATGGCCGGATCATGAAAGAAGACGTGATGAAGGCCGTCGCGGCACCGGCCCCGGCGCCTGCGGCGACCGCGCCCGCCCCGCGTGCCCCAAGTTCGGCGGAAGATGCCAGCCGTGAGGAGCGGGTCAAGATGACCCGCCTACGCCAGACCATCGCGCGGCGCCTGAAGGACGCGCAGAACACCGCTGCGATCCTGACGACCTACAACGAGGTCGACATGACCGAGGTCATGGCGCTGCGCAACGAATACAAGGATCTGTTCCTGAAGAAGCATGGCGTGAAACTTGGCTTCATGTCGTTCTTCACCAAGGCCTGCGTGCATGCCCTGCGCGAAGTGCCGGAGGTGAATGCGGAGATCGACGGGCAGGAAATCGTCTATAAGAACTTCGTCCATATGGGCATCGCCGCTGGCACGCCGCAGGGCCTTGTGGTGCCTGTGATCCGCGACGCGGATGCGATGAGCTTTGCCGACATCGAGAAAGCGATTGCCGAGAAGGGTGCGCGGGCGCGGGACGGCAAGCTGTCCATGGCCGAAATGCAGGGCGGGACCTTCACGATCTCCAACGGTGGGGTCTATGGCTCTCTGATGTCCTCACCCATTCTGAACCCGCCGCAATCGGGTATTCTGGGGATGCACAAGATCCAGGACCGTCCAATGGTGGTGAATGGCGAGATCGTCATCCGCCCGATGATGTACCTGGCGCTGTCCTATGACCACCGGATCGTGGACGGCAAAGGCGCGGTGACGTTCCTTGTGCGCGTGAAAGAAGCGCTGGAGGATCCACGTCGGTTGCTGATGGATTTGTAACCCGTCAAAGCATTGGATCAGAATTCCAGAAAGCCCCCGACGCTTGTTGGGGGCTTTTTCTGTTATTCTGAGCGGGTCGTTGGATGACTGAAGGTAAAGATATCCGCCCCCTCACATCCCCGGCACCTCCCGTCTTCGTGTTTTCCCAGTGATCGCCCCCGCGTGCGACCTTGCCAAAAGGACAAGGAGCCACTGACATGACACACCACCCGAACCGCCGGGCCTTCCTCGGGACAGCTGCCGCAACTGCACTGGCCGCACCGATGGCCAAGGCCCACACCGAAGCGCCTGGCAGCGAAGACCTCGCTTATGAGGTAACCCGCACCGAGGAAGAATGGCGTGCCATACTATCCGAGCACGAGTACCGCATTCTTCGGGAATTCGGGACGGAGCCGCGATTTTCCTCGGATTATTGGCAGACGGAAGAGCCCGGCCATTACCATTGCAAGGGCTGCGATCTGACGATCTATGACAGTGATCAGAAGACCAATCGCCTGATCGGCTGGGTCTTCTTCCACCACGCCCGACCCGAAAACGTGCTGCTTGGCATCGACGAATGGCCTGCGCAGATGTCGGAGACCGAGATTGAAGAGGTCCGCCAAGTAACAGAGGTGCATTGCCGCCGCTGTGGCAGCCATTTGGGCCACTACCTGATCGTGCAGGGTGAGATACTGCATTGTATCAATGGGGCCGCGCTCGACTTCGCACCTGAAGAGGCCAGTTGACCCGAGGTGGGATCAGCGCACATTGCGGCTGAACTCATTTCGGAGATGTAAATGACCCCTGAGCTGACCGTTCTTGCCTTGGCGGGCCTTTTGCAGGCCGTCCAGTTCGGCCTTATGGCGATTCCGGCCAATCTGGAGGTTGGCACGGGAAAGACCCTGTCGCCCCGCGACAAGGGGCGATCCGGCGGGTCGATCGAGGAACAGGTGAGCCCGCGCACTGGGCGGTTGATCCGTGCGATGAACAACCATTTCGAGGCGTTGATCCTCTTCACGATCGCGGTCGTCGTGGTCGCGCTTGGCGATGCATCGACATCCTTCACGGCACTCTGTGCCTGGATCTACCTTGCCGCGCGGATCCTTTATGTTCCCGCATATGCCTTTGGCTGGGTGCCGTGGCGCAGTTTCATCTGGTTTGCCGGATTTCTGGCGACGGTTGCGATGATTTTGGCGACGCTTATCGCCTGAACCTCCGTTTGTGATCACAAGCTCCGAAAATGCCCGCGACACGCGGGCGCGTTCGGCAACTTGGGGTTGTTGCAGGGGCTGCTGCTCCATAGGTTCAGGCTAATGACCAGCACGCCTCAGGAGGCCCCAATGTCCAGCTATGATGTCATCGTAATCGGCTCCGGCCCCGGTGGGTATGTTTGTGCGATCCGTTGCGCGCAACTGGGACTGAAGACGGCGTGTGTGGAGGGTCGCGAAACCCTTGGCGGCACGTGTCTGAACATCGGCTGCATTCCCTCAAAGGCACTGCTTCATGCCAGCCATCAACTGCATGAGGCCGAGCACAACTTCCCCAAGATGGGTCTGAAGGGCAAAAGCCCGTCCGTCGATTGGACCCAGATGCAGGCCTACAAGACCGATGTGATCGGCCAGAACACCAAGGGTATCGAGTTTCTGTTCAAGAAGAACAAGATCGACTGGCTCAAGGGTTGGGGCTCTATTCCCGAAGCGGGGAAAGTCAAAGTCGGCGATGAGGTGCACGAGGCCAAGCACATCATCATTGCCTCAGGGTCTGAGCCATCGAGCCTGCCGGGGATCGAGATTGACCAGAAGGTTGTTGTAGACAGCGAGGGTGCGCTGAGCCTGCCGAAAATCCCCAAGAAGATGGTGGTGATTGGCGCGGGCGTGATCGGGCTTGAACTGGGCTCGGTCTATGCGCGGCTTGGCACGCAGGTGCAGGTGATCGAATTCCTTGATCACATCACACCAGGCATGGATGCCGAGGTGTCGAAGGTGTTCCAGCGGACGCTCAAGAAACAAGGCATTGATTTCGTGCTTGGTGCAGCCGTGCAGAAAGTGGATGCGACGAAGACCAAGGCAAAGGTCACTTACAAGCTGCGCAAGGATGACAGCGAAGTTGTCGCCGATGCCGATGTCGTCCTCGTAGCGACGGGGCGGAAGCCCTACACCGACGGGCTGGGGCTTGAGGCGCTTGGCGTGAAGATGTCGGATCGCGGCCAGATCGAAGTGGATGGGCAATATCGCACGAACGTGCCGGGCATTCTTGCCATCGGCGATGCGATCAAGGGGCCGATGCTGGCCCATAAGGCCGAGGATGAGGGCATGGCAGCCGCCGAGGTGGCGGCAGGCAAGCATGGCCATGTGAATTACGGTGTGATCCCGGGCGTAATCTACACCCACCCCGAAGTGTCCACGGTGGGTGAAACCGAGGAGAGCCTGAAAGAGCAAGGCCGGGCCTACAAGGTCGGAAAGTTCAGCTTCATGGGAAATGGCCGCGCCAAGGCGAATTTCGCAGGCGATGGCTTTGTGAAGATACTCGCCGACAAGGAAACCGACCGCATCTTGGGGGCGCATATCATCGGGCCGATGGCCGGTGATCTGATCCACGAAGTCTGTGTGGCGATGGAATTCGGGGCCTCAGCCGAGGATCTGGCGCTGACCTGTCACGCGCATCCGACCTATTCGGAAGCGGTGCGCGAAGCGGCTTTGGCCTGCGGCGACGGTCCGATCCACAGCTGAGTAAAGCGTGTCTGGTGGCGGCGGCGCGCTGGCGCTGCCGTCACTCGGCTGGCCCAATATAGCTCAAGACAATCTGGTGTGCGCGGAACTGGCTCGTCGGGATCAGGCAATCTCGAACGATGCTTTCCCCGGTGAAAGTGATCCGCAGAGGGTCTTGTTCAACCTGTCCGCGCACGGGGAAAGTTGTCTGACCACATACCTCGCTGCGCAGAATGACGGACCCGGCGAGCGTGCTGCCATTTATGCGTCCTTGGAAGAAGGTGGCGTTTGGAAATTCGCCTGCATATTGCGCCTCTTCGCTGGGGGAAAGGTGCCGGATGATGCGGGCTTGCCCTGCATCGGACAGGCGCAACACTGACCCATCTGGCATGGACCACAGGCTGTCACTGACGGCTGCAGTCGGGATCAGCAGATAAAGCGCGGCAAACAAAACGCCTGAGGCTGTGTGCAATGAACGGGTCATGCCAGATGGTTGCAACCTGCCGCATGGGCCGCAAGTACGGGTTTCCGGAACCCTCGGGCACGGCCCGGAGGTCGGTCTGATCAGTTCGCCAAGAGCCGCAACCCTTGGGTGACATCGGCTCGCAGAGCGAGCCGCAGACCCGGTTCATCCCCCGCCTTCAAGGCTGCAAGGATCAGGCGGTGGTGCGGTGGCGCCTCGGTCCGTCCCAAGCGGCCGTAGAGCGCGCGCATGGTCGGGCCCATCTGCAGCCAGACGGTTTCGGCCAATGCCAGCATCGCGGGCGCTTGCGCGCGCAAATAGAGGGTGCGATGGAATTCAAGATTTGCGCGGATGTATCCGACCGCATCACGGCGCGCGATCACCTGGGCGACTTGCGTGTTGATCGCTTCCATCCGTTCGATCAATGCCGGATGGGCGCGGGGCAGGGCGCGGGAGGCCAATTCAGGCTCCAGCAGCGCGCGGATCGCGGCAAGCTCCTCAATGCGTTCGTTGGACAGCTCAGGCGTCGAAACCCGGCCCGAGGCGGACAGAAACAGCGCGCCTTCGCTCACCAACCGGCGCACGGCCTCCCGCGCAGGCGTCATGGACGTGCCGAACTCCTTGCCCAGGCCGCGCAGGGTCATCGCCTCACCCGGGCCGACTTCGCCGTACATGATGCGGGTTCGCAGGGCCCGGTAGACCCGATCATGGGCGACGGCGGCACCGGTTTCCGTGGGGCGAGGGTTCATCAGCATGTCAGCTCGGGTCTCCATCAAAGCGCCAGGCCAACAGGTCGGCGCCGTTTTGCTTGATCCAACGGCGGTGGAGGTCCGTGTCAGGGCACAACCGCTTGCAGACCGCCCAGAAGCGATCCGAATGGTTCATCTCGGCCAGATGCGCGACTTCATGGGCGGCGACATAGTCGAGCACCTCAGGCGGGGCCATGATCAGCCGCCAGGAGAACATCAGATCACCCTTCGACGAACAACTGCCCCACCGCGACCGGGGGTCGCGCAGGGTGATGCGGCCATAGGGGCGGCCCAGCGTTCCTGCATGGCGCGTCACCGCCGCAGCCAGCCGCTCTCGCGCAAGGGCAGTCAGCAGGGCCTTGATGCGCGGTCCTTCCCGTGGGCCAATGGGCACTTCGATGCGACCATCCGTGAAACGTGCGGCCCGGCCCGGCCCTTCGACGACCTCGCGAAGCTGCCCACAGATCGGAACGCTAGCCCCGATTTGCGCGCGCTGAACCCCGGGTGCGCGCTGCAAATGCTGGCGCACCCAATCCTCCCGCGCGCGCAGAAAGGCCAGAGCTTCAGACTCTGGCGCCCATGTCGGAAGGCTAAGGGACACCCGCCCATCGGCCCGGCTGACCCTCAAGGAAAACCGTTTCGCGCGGGCATTGCGGCGCACCAAAACCTCAACCGGGGGATCACCCGGCAGGACGTGGGTTGAAACGGGCGCGCGCGTTGCCAAATGACACCTCTCAGGCGGGATAGGGGAAAGCCTTTGACAGTCCTCTGACACTATGGCAGAGGACCGCATCCCGCGATACCGATTATGCAAGGGGGTGTCATGCCCAAAGAGGAATGGGGCGTTAAGCGCGTCTGCCCCACCACTGGAAAACGCTTCTACGATCTGGGCGCTGATCCGATCGTCAGCCCCTACACGGGCGAAGTTGTAATCCTTGAGACCGGCAAAGGCGGCGCGCAGAGCCTTGTCGCCGACAAATCCGCGACCAAAGCTAAGGAAGCGGAGACCGAGGAAGAAGATCTGGTCCTCGATGACGATCTCGACATCGAAGAAGATGCCGACGCCGACATCGATGATGATGATGTGCTGGATGATGACGACGAAGATACCGTCGCACTTGATGATCTGGCTGATGTTGCCGCCGAAGGCAGCGACGACGACTGATATTGGTTGAGGCCGGGATACGCGGCTTTGCAGCGATTTTTTCGCTTGCACGGTCCGCCGCCCGGCCTTAAACCGCACCACCGATGGGGCCTTAGCTCAGCTGGGAGAGCGCCTGCATGGCATGCAGGAGGTCAGCGGTTCGATCCCGCTAGGCTCCACCAAGTATTTTTCGCAGAGCGAAAAACACGTCGCCCGGCAGGGGCTTTTCAACGAAAAGCTCCCGAAAGGGCAAATGGCCCCCAATATAGACACTTCCTGTGGTGCGAGTTACCAAGCCCACATGCCGTTTTCCGCAAACCTTGGCTTCCTCTGGACGGACCTTTCGCTGCCCAATGCCATCCGGGCCGCGAAAACTGCCGGGTTCGATGCGGTCGAATGCCATTGGCCCTATGACACGCCATCGCAAGACGTGGCCGCCGCATTGCGAGAGACGGGCTTGCCCATGATCGGACTCAACACGGTTCGGGGCGACACCTCTGCCGGTGAAAACGGCCTCTCGGCCTTGCCAGGCCGCGAGGCGGAGGCGCGCGCGGCCATCGATCAATCCATCGCCTATGCGACAGAGATTGGTACGCACGCCGTCCACGTCATGGCCGGGTTCGCACAAGGGCCTGAGGCAGATGCCACCTTTATCGCGAATCTTACCTATGCCTGCGCAGAGGCGACGCCGCATGGCATCACGATCCTGATTGAGCCACTGAACCATCACGACGCGCCTGGCTACCATCTGCAGACGACGCATAAGGCCCGCGAAATCATCGATGCGGTCGCTGCCCCAAACCTGAAGCTGATGTTTGACTGCTATCACTTGCAGATCATGCAAGGCGACCTGACGCGCCTGCTGACCGAATGCATGCCGTTCACCGGCCACATCCAATTCGCCTCTGTCCCGGATCGTGGGCCGCCTGATGTGGGTGAGGTCAACTACCCGCATATCTTTCAGCATATTCGCGCACTTGGGTGGACCGCGCCGCTTGGGGCGGAATACAAACCCGGTGGGCCTACGGACCCAACGCTTGGCTGGCTGCGCAACCCGGCGTTCCGGGCCTAGCGTTCGACGTCTGCGTCGATCCCAAGCTCCGCTGCGCGGGCGCGGATGGCGGCGACGTGACTTTCCCGCTCTGCCCCGCTCCACAAGCTTATCGTCAATTCCTTTGGGCCCATTGCGAAGATGCAGCTTTCAGCGGTGCCCGTATTGCTACCGGCAAAGATCCGGGAGCCCGCAAGGAGCGGGAAGTTGCGACCGACGCGGACGGGCGGCAGGAGCGATAGAATGACGTCGTAGGGCGCAAACCCGAAAAGCTGCCTGGGATAAAGCCAGGGCGCACGGGGATGCAGCCAGCGATGCACTTGCGTGATCCGCCTATACCACATCTGAGTGAAAAGCGGGCTTGGGCCGCGCGCCTTAAGCGTTGTGGCCAGATCTTTTGCGTAGGTTTCGAAAGCGTCCGATTTGGGAATGCGCACCTCATCCATGCGGACGGTCAGATACTCGTCGTCGCACAGGTGTACGCGGGCTGCGGGCCGGTTCGAATAAGCCGCAAAGATCCCCTTCTTGCCGGGCTTTCGGTGGTGTGTGGTCAAGGCGAATAGAAGGTCACGCTGGCTAATGCCGATCCCCTTCGCGACGCGCTTGAGGTCCGTTCGGTCCAAAAGGATCCGCGCCATGGCAAAGTCGGCGCGGTCTGTTTTCTCGAACGCGGCCATGCTCAGGTTGATTACCCACAGAAGCGGGATCACAAGCCAGACACCCAGTCGCGCCAATACAGGTATTCGGGCTGAGATAGTCGAACGCTCAGACCGGATCGCGTCGCGTCCACGAAGCAGGTCGGCCACATCCCCGCCTTCCATCAGGGCATGGGTTGTCTGAAAAACGATCCGGCTTTGCGGGCCGTTCGGGGAGGGAATGATCTGGCATAGCGCACGAAATGCAGGTTTGCCGGTATCGTGCAGCGGATGGCCGAGGCGATGGGACAGGTCCCGCGCCGCGATTTGCGCGTTATCGTATTCCTGGAACGCGCATTGAGTGTGCCAATCGCCGGTGGCGTCACAGTCATGGCCGTTGTCCTGTAAAGACTCGCGCCACATCAACTGGGGTGCTGCTTCCACAACGTCGCCCACGAGCTGCAGAAACGATTCTTCCGTCACGGCACGGGGCAGATCGACCACCACATGCACAGTATTGCGTGCATGGGCGAGGTAGTATTGCAGGCCGGTGAACCGGCGGAAATTTGTCATACGCGTCTTTGTGTTACCCAGCGGAAGCCTGCGCGCGATCCGTTCCACTTGCAATGAAATAAGGCGCCCGAGCCCTAAAGGACCGGGCGCCTGAACGTCATGAAAAAGGGTCTATTGGGAGAGGCTTTGTGCCAGGCGCATCAGCTGCACGGCCTCCTGCCGGTAACCGAACTCGTCTTCACCGCGATTGGCATTTGCGAGTGCGATCGCCTCGTCATAGCCCCAATCGCCGAGGAACTCGTTGCCGCGCAGAAGCTGGCCAAAACCTGCGATGGCAGCGGCGAATTGTGCCTCCTGCCCCGGCTCCGAAGGTGCTGCGGGGATGGCGAAATCGACCAGCGCACTGTCTTCTTCGCCTGGCTCTTTCCAGCGCAGCGAGATGAAGCCAAGCTCATCGCCAAACTCCGTCTCTGCCCCGTCGTCAGCGGCATAGCGCAGGGGGGCAACCAACGTGGCGGGGGAGCCGACGGGTGTGACCTCATAGATCGCCGTCACGGAATGGCCGGCACCCAATTCACCGGCATCAACCGCGTCATTGGCGAAGTCTTCACGGGCGAGTCCGCGCGTCTCGTAGCCGATCAGGCGGTATTCAGCAATGACCTCTGGGTTGAATTCCACCTGGATTTTCAGGTCATCGGCAATTGGGAAGAGGGCCCCGGCCAGTTGATCAACCAGCACCCGCTGTGCTTCGTGCAGGGTGTCGATAAAGGCAGCCGTACCATTCCCGTTCTGGGCCAGCGCCTGCATCGTGTCGTCTTGCAGGTTGCCGCGCCCGAAGCCCAGGACGGACAGGTAAATGCCCGTATCCCGCTGCTCGCTGATATAGTCTTCCAGCGCGTTAGGATCGCTGATCCCAACGTTGAAATCCCCATCCGTTGCCAGCAGCACGCGGGACACCTCACCCTCTTCAGTCATCTCAGCTGCCAGATCATAGGCGGCCTGCAAGCCTCCCACGCCATTGGTGGAGCCGCCCGCTTGCAACGCCGTCAATGCTGCTGAAATCGTGGCCGTGTCACTGGCCGAGGTCGGCTCCAATGCCACACCGGCGCTGCCGGCATAAGTAACAATGGCGACCTGATCCTCGGGGTTCAGCCGATCAAGCATAAGGCGGAACGACTGGATCAGCAGGGGTAGTTTGGTCGGGTCGTTCATGGAACCCGACGTATCCACAAGGAACACGAGGTTTAGCGGCGGGCGATCTTCAATCGCCGGAAGCTCCCCCCGAATGCCAATATGGACCAGCTGCGTGTCGGGGTTCCACGGGGTCTGGAAGACCTCAACAGTCGGACGGAACGGGCTAACATCATCTGCATCGGGCGCGGGCAGGTCATAGGGGAAGTAGTTCATCATCTCCTCGATGCGGATGGCATCGGGGTCGGGAAGCTGGCCGCGGTTCAGGGACGACCGCAGCAGGGAATAGGCCGCCGTGTCTACGTCGCTGGAGAAGGTCGAGACCGGGTTCTCAGCCACAACCTGCACCGGGTTGTCGTCTGCGTTGGCGAATTCCTCGGTGTTTTGCGGGGTGGGAAGAGGTGCGGCGTCCTGGAAAAATCCGGTCGCGACGCGGCCTTCCTGCTGGATCACTGTGGCGTTGCCATTGCCAAACTGAGTGATGCCGACTGCGCTGGACTCCTCAAAGGATAAGACCCCATTTTGCTCACCACTTGCCGTCGCATTGAAGCCATTTGGTACGGCCACGCTTGGCAAAGCGATGTCGGGTGCAGCTTCAGCATCGGCGATCTCGGTTCGCGGCTGCGGGGCCGGAGCCGGAGCAGGTGCGCCATCGGTGCTGATAGGCGCCAGGGCCACGTCATCCAGCACAAGCTCTTCGGCCTGTGCGTTTGGGACCGATCCGGTCTCTGCCTCGGCAGGCAGCGGATCAACTTCGCTTATGCCGGGATTTGTAAGCGTCTCAGGGCCGCGCAAAAGCTCCTGCCCATAAGGGCTGAGCGTCAGGACGCCCACAGCGACAAGGGCGGTTGTGGCGGTCAATGCGCCGGTGGTGCGGGTCAAAAGCATATCAAAAGCTCCTCTGAAAAATCCCTTCTTCGGCGAAGGGTCAGAGCTTTGACGGGCCGCCTGTAGCAATCCTTGGGTGCGCGTGAAAAATTCCTGCGACCGCGCCAGTGTCTCGGCCTTGCGCGCGGCATCGGGCGCGGGCGTCGCTGCCTCCATCGCGCGTTTCAGGTCGTTGAGGTCCATATCGTCGGAGGTCATTCAGCCTCCTCCCTTGTTTTCATCTCGCGCAGCATCTTCTTTGCCTCAGAGACACGCCATGCGATCGTTCCCTCGGATACCCCAAGGATTTCAGCGGCTTGCGCCTGCGTGACATCATCCAAAACCAGGGCGAGCGTGTCGCGCAGACTGGGCGACAAACCTGCCATCGCGCTGTACAGCCAATCGACGCCCTCTGCTGCCTCGGCCACAGTCTTCTGGCGATCCACTTCCCAATCGGCCCATCCATCCGCGGCCCGGCTGTAACTTGCCGCGCGTCTTCGTCGGTCGGTCGCGGCGTTCACCGCCACCCGGTAGAGCCACGTTGTAACCTTCGCATCGCCCCGGTATCCCGCGAGCTTGCCGGGTAAGGCGAGGCATATGTCTTGTGTGAGATCCTCGGCCTCTGCCTTGGCCCCGGTCAGACGGAAGCACAGGCCGAACAGCCGGTCGTAGACGCGCGCGAGCAAAAGCTCGAACGCGGTCGCGTCACCGCCTGCAGCCGCAAGGGCCAAGTCTTCGTCACTCACATCCATGCGCATCTCATACCTTATGACGGCGCGCGCGGGGCGATCCTTGGGTCGATTTCAGAAAAAAGTTGAACGAACATGCTTTCGATAATTGAGACTTTTATTCTCAAAAGACCCTTGACGAAGGGAGGCGTGCCGTCCCACACGAAGGCACTGCCCCATTGGCTGAGTCTATTGCCGTGATTGGCCATGGTGCCGCAGTGCAGAATCCCGATAGCCGGGGTACACGCGTCGCGACTCAACGAAAGCTCAGTGCCAATGCAGATCTATCTCCCCATCGCCGAGGTGAGCGTAAACGCTTTCCTTCTGCTGGGGCTGGGTGGGCTTGTCGGCATTCTATCGGGCATGTTTGGCGTCGGTGGCGGGTTTCTGATGACCCCGCTGCTGTTTTTCATCGGCATCCCGCCAGCCGTCGCCGTTGCGACTGAGGCGAACCAGATCGTCGCGTCGTCGTTTTCCGGCGTGCTGGCGCATTTCAAACGAAAGACGGTGGACCTCAGGATGGGGGTCGTCCTTCTGATCGGCGGCCTTGTCGGGGCCGCGATCGGGGTGCAGGTCTTCGCCGCACTGACCGCGATTGGGCAAGTCGATCTGCTGGTGAAGCTTTGTTACGTGGTCTTCCTGGGGATCATCGGCGGGCTGATGTTCTTCGAAAGCCTGAACGCCATCCGCAAGGCTCGCGCCGCCGGTGGAGCCGTGGCCGTACCCAAACGACGCCAGCGTGGGTGGATCGATGCGCTGCCCTTCAAGATGCGCTTCCGGACCTCCGGCCTTTATATCTCGGTGATCCCGCCTCTTTTGGTGGGCCTGTTCGTCGGGGTTCTGGCAGCCATCATGGGTGTGGGCGGCGGCTTCATCATGGTGCCCGCCATGATCTATCTGCTTGGAATGCCAACGAAAGTTGTCGTCGGCACGTCGCTGTTCCAGATCATCTTTGTGACAGGTTTCGCGACACTGATGCACGCGACCACGAACTTCACTGTCGATATGGTGCTGGCCGTTCTGCTGTTGGTCGGCGGTGTGGTTGGCGCGCAGATCGGGGCGAGGATCGGGACGCGTCTGAAGGCTGAGCAATTGCGCATTCTGCTCGCGGTGATGGTGCTCGCGGTTTGTGGGAAACTGGCGTTTGATCTGTTGGTTATGCCCTCTGAGCTCTACTCGATTGGCGCGGGAGCGGCACATTGAGACGCATGGGCCAAACTCTCGTCGGGCTTGCAGCTCTCCTCGCAGTTTGTCTGCCTTTGCGGGCCGAAACGGTGGTGGCAGGCCTGAGCCGCGATGCGATTAACATCACGGCCAATTTCGTGGGTTCTGAGATCCTGATTTTCGGGGCAGTTGAGCGGGATGCCCCGTCGCCTGAGGGTGATCTGGAAGTCATCATCACGATCGAAGGGCCGTCCCAGCCAGTTTCCGTCCGGCGCAAGGACCGACGCTTTGGGATTTGGGTAAATGCGGCCTCGATTGAGGTCGACGAAGCGCCGTCGTTCTACGCCGTTTCCACGACTGGACCCTTTGATGAGGCGTTAAGTCAGGTGGAAGACCTGCGGCACCACGTTTCAATCTCCCGCGCGATCCGGGCGGTTGGCGTTGGAGTCGAGCATCCCGAAGAGTTCACCAACGCTTTGATCCGTATACGAGAATCCGAGGATCTCTACCAAACCATCGAGGGTGGCGTCACTCTTCGTAACGAAACCTTGTTCGACACTTCGATCCGTTTGCCTGCAAACCTTGTTGAAGGTGACTACAGGACCCGCATATTCTTGACGCGTGGGGGCGAAGTCCTCGATGTGTTTGAGCAGGATATCGCGGTGCGGAAAGTCGGATTGGAACGGTTTATCTACAACCTCGCCCACGAACGGCCGTTGGTTTACGGCATCCTTTCGCTCGCCATTGCCATTGCGGCTGGATGGCTGGCCTCAGCCGTCTTCCGCTATATCCGGGCCTGAAGGGCCGTGTCCGCCGAAGCCCAAGCTGTCGTCCGCCGGTTCTGGAAGGCTATGGCGACAAACGATTTCCAAGCTGCAAGCCTTTGTTTAACTGAAGATTTCCGCCTGCAATGGCCGCAATCTGAAGAGATGATCGAAGGGCGAGAGAACTTCGCTGCGGTCAATACGGCGTATCCGGCCAACGGGCTTTGTACCTTTGATTTGCGCCGGATTGTTGGCGAGGGCGACCAGATCGTCACCGAGGTTGGGATCAGCGATGGTGAGATGCGCGCAACAGCCATCACCTTTCACACGGTGCGCGGCGATCTCATTGCTTTGCAAAGAGAATTCTGGCCCGACCCATTCGAGGCACCGGCCTGGCGGCGGCAATGGGTTCGGCGACCGGGGGACTAGCCGCGGCCGACATAGGGCATGTTGGTGGCCATGACCGTCTGAAACAGAACATTTGTCGACAGTGGCATGTTCGCCATGTGCAGGACCGAACGAGCGGCATCCTCGACTTTCATCATTGGCATCAGGGGCTTACCCTCGGCAATGAGGCGGTCGTTGAGGGCGTTGACGAGCTCAGTTTGGGCATTGCCGATATCGATCTGGCACGCTGCAATGTCGAACGGGCGACCATCGAGGGCAAGGGTCTTGGTCAGCCCAGTCACGCCATGTTTTGTTGTGGAATAACAGATACTTCCCTCACGTGGCGTGTGCGCGGATAGGGAGCCGTTGTTGATGATGCGGCCGCCTTGGGGGGATTGGGCGCGCATGGCGGCAAAGGCGGCGCGTGCGGTGTTGAACATGCCGGTGAGGTTTACCGCCACGCTATTGTGCCAATCGGCGGGATCAATCTCGTCAATCGTGCCTTGCGGCGTGAAGATGCCGGCGTTGTTGAAGACGGCATCGAGGCGGCCCCATTCTCCCAATAGCTGCGTAACAGCTTGTTCTACCTGAGTTAAATCCGTGACATCGCCAGGCAGGGCGAGCGCATTTTCGTGCGCCGCAGCCAGTTCCGCGAGCGGTTCCGCGCGGCGGGCGAGGAGGCCAACGCGCCAGCCATCTTCCAGAAAGGCGCGGGCAGTGGCGTGGCCAATCCCGCTGCTTGCACCGGTGATGAGGATGGTTTTCATGGATGTCCTCCGACACTTCCGCAGGGTGCAAGACCCTGTAGTGAATCTGTAGTTTTTTTATAACTACAATTGTAGTGCATCACGGATCGACTCCGTCGGTTTCGGCCTCCAGCGCCAGCGGCGCGGCCTTCACCTCCAGATCATCTATTCCCAGCGCATCGGTCGGTCGCGAGAGACGATACCGCGTGACCCAGATCAGACGCTCCTCGGCGCGGGTGATGGCGACATAAGCGAGGCGCTTCCAGAGGGCTTGGCCCGCCTCCATCCGACCGGCACGCGACGCGGCGTAGAGGTCGGGCGCGAAGACCTGAACCTCGGGCCATTGGGAGCCTTGCGCCTTATGCGTCGTCACCGCCGCACCATGGAGGAACGCGGCCCCCATGCGGGCGGCGTAAGGAATGAAGGGCTCGTCCTCATCCGGTTTTTCGATCTTCACGATGGAGGCGGCGGAGAAACGTGGGGTTTCCGCGCCGATGACGTGCAGGCGTGAGAAGCCAGGACGATTGCCGGGGCCGAGGTAGATGACGGGCGCGCCTTTGATGAGGCCGCGCGCCTCCAGGTCGATGCGCTTTTTGCGGTGTTTAAGGGGCAATTCGATGCCATCGCAGATGAGCGGCTCACCCGGCAGAAGCTCATCATCCGCCGCGCCGTGCGCGCCGCGGAAGGCGGAGATCAGGCGGATGCGGGTGGCGTTGCGCCAGACCAGAACGGGCGAGCGGGCCATCATGTCGGAGTTTACGGCGCCCGCGACCTGCACGCGGTCATCAGTTGCGGCGGCCTCGGTGATCATGCGCTCAAAGTCAGAGAATTCGAGATCTGGGTCGCCAAGGGCATGGGCGAGGTCGAGGATGGGGTTGTCGGCGTCTTGCCGGTGGACGCGACCGAGGTGCAGAAGGTTGGGGCCTTTGAATTTATCGAAGACCATTTCGCCGGATTGGCCCACGGGGGCGAGCTGCGCCGGATCACCAAACAGGATGAGGACGGGGAAGATTTCCTTGAGGTCCTGATATTGCTTGTCGTCGAGCATGGAGGACTCGTCGACCAGCCCAATGTCGAGCGCGTCTTCGCGGCGCTTCCAGCCGGTGATGAAATCGGAGCCGCGCAGGCCTGCGGAGGCGAGGGCAGCGGGGACGGATTTTGTGGCGTCGTAGACTTCCTTGGCGCGGTCGAGGGCGGCGTCGGTCAGGGCTTCGATCACTGGGCGTTCACCCTGTCCGGCCATCCATTCGGCGACTTTCTCAAATTCTGGGTCGTAGACGGGCGTGTAGAGGATGCGGTGGATCGTGGTCGCGGGAACGCCCCGGTTGCGCAGCACGGAGGCGGCCTTGTTGGTGGGGGCGAGGACGGCGACGGTGCGGCGATCCTTGCGGCGTTTGCCTTCCCAATCGCCTGAGATCAGATCAACGCCAGACCGTTGCAGGGCCTTGACGATTTCGGCCAGCAGAAGCGTCTTGCCCGAGCCTGCCTTGCCGGTGATGGCGAGGACCGCGCCGCGCCCTTCGGCGACGGGGGTGGTGGTTTCATCGTCGATATCGACGCCCATATCCCGCAGCACCTCGGCCACGCGATCATGGGCCATGGCCTGATCGTCGGAGAAGGTAGGGGCGAGGGCGGTGGTCATGGCGCGACCCTAGCGGGGCCGCGCGGGGGATGCGAGGTCAGATCGACAGGTCGGAAAGCCGCAAAGGGGCGGTGACGGTGTCGTCTTCTTCCATGTCATCGGCGGCTTCGGCGATAATCAGTGCCATGGTGCGCGCCAGTTTCGCGTCGGCGCGCCCGGGGCTGTTTCCGTTGAAGGTGGAGGCGATCACCTGATCGGCGGCGAGAAGCGCACGGATCAGCGCGGTGGCGCGGGCATCGGGGGCGTTCTGGCGCAGGGCCCAGATCACGGAGAGGGGGTCGGCGTCGCTGTTCATCACGGCACCAAGAACGGTTTCGAGCAGGGTTTCGTGGTTCATCGGTCTCGGTCTGTTTCTTCGCTGTTTTCAGGAGGAAATGACCGGGATTCTCCCGCGCGGTCGGTTTCAACGACGTCCGGGTGGAAATAGGGCGGGGAGGCGTTTGCACGCAAGGGTGCGGTCTGGAAACAGACAATTCGAGACAAATGGTTAAGCGTTTACCATGTCAGGGAAAATCGAGCGGCCCGCCGTCGGTTCCGATGACAAATGCGCAATCGCCGGGCTTGATGAGGCCCGGCACATGGCGGGCCGCGATCAGCCCTGCGCGTTGGGCGTAGATGGGTTTGGGGACCGTTTCTAAATCCTCCGGGTGATAGATATGGGCGAGGATCTGGTGGCGCTCGACCGTGTCGCCCAGATCGGCCTGCGGGTGGAAGAGGCCCCTGTGCGTCGCGAAATGGAAGCCTGTGGGGTCGGACAGATCGAGGGCGCGCGACGGTTTCACGCCAGCGGGCCAGTCGTAGATGACGTGTTTCGCCAGCACCTGCCGCAGGCCGTTTATCGCGATCTCGGCACACGTGGCGGTGGCCGTCCCCGCGCCGCCAAGCTCGGTGGTGACGAAGGTCTTTCCGGCCCGTTCGGCAGCCCCGTCGAGCATGCCGGTATCGTCAATCTCGCGCAGGCGTGCGGTATAGGGGGCGGAGAAGGCGCGGGCGGCGTGGGCGCAGCGGCGATCCTGGTCCGCGTCGTCGAGGATGTGGCTGACGGCCATGGGCAGAAAGTCGAGCGTTTTGCCACCCGAATGCATGTCGATGATGAGGTCGGCGGCGGGGATCAGGTGGTCATTGAAGTAGGCGGCGAGTTTCTGGGTGAGGGTGCCGGTCGGGTCGCCCGGGAAGGCGCGGTTGAGGTTCACGCCGTCGATGGGCGAGGTGCGGGTCGCGGCCATGAAGGCGGGATGGTTGAGGGATGGGATCAGGATCAGGCGGCCTAGGATGTGGTCGGGCTCGGCGCTCCGGATGAGGTGGCGGATGGCGATGGGGCCTTCATATTCGTCGCCATGGGTGGCGCCGGTGACGAGCGCGGTTTGACCGGGGCGGGTGCCGTTGATTACGCAGAGCGGGATCATGACATGGCCCCAGGCGCTGTCATCGGCGGAATGGGGGATGCGGATATGGCCGAAGTGCTTGCCGGGTTGGTCGAGGGGGATGGTGAGGCTGGTCATTTCACGAAGACCTCGCGAGGGAGGGTGGAGAGGCATTCGTGGCCGGTATCCGTGATGAGGATGGGTTCGGTGATCTCGATGCCGCCATCGGCGAGCCAGAGGGCGGGCATGAAATGGAAAGTCATGCCGGGTTCCAAGGGCGTCGTGTCGCCGCGCCGGAAGGACATGGTGCGCTCGCCCCAATCGGGCGGGTAGGAAAGGCCGATGGCGTAACCGGTGCGGCTGTCCTTTTCGAAGCCCAGCCGGTTGAGGGTGCCGTTGAAGGCATTGGCGACGTCTTCGCAGGTGTTGCCCGGTTTGGCCTGGTCGAGGGCTTTGTGGGTGGCCTCGATGACCGCTTTTTCGGCGTCCTTGAAGTGCTCTGGCATGGAGCCGAGGAAGAGCGTGCGGGATTGCGGGCAATGGTAGCGGCGGTAGACGCCGGCGATCTCGAAGAAGGTGGCTTCGCCGGTTTGCATGGGCTTGTCGTCCCACGTGAGGTGCGGGGCGGTGGCGTCGAGGCCGGAGGGGGTGAGAGGGACGATGGCGGGGTAGTCGCCCCAGGCGTCGCCGGTGCCTTTGGTGGCAGTCGACAGGATTTCAGCGACGAGGTGATGTTTGGGAAGGCCGGGTTCGGCGACCTCGAGGATGCGGGTGTGCATGGCCTCGACGATGCGGGCGGCTTTGCGCATGCGGGTGATTTCCGCGTCGGATTTTACCGCGCGTTGCCAGTTCACGAGGCCTGTGGCGTCGATGAATTGCGTGTCGGGGAGGTGTTGCAGCAGCGTTTGGTGGGCGGCAGCGGAGTAGTAGTAATTGTCCAGCTCCACGCCCACACGGGTGCCTGAGCCGCCGCGCTGCCGGATCAGATCGGCAAGGGTTTCATGGGGATGTTTCGCGGGATTCTGGACGTAGGTGTCATCGTAGCCGATGACGTGATCGTCAGGCATGTAAACCGTCCGCAGCGCGCCGAGGCCGTCCATCGCGCGGCCCCACCAAAGCGGCAGGCCGGTGGGCGGCACGAGGACCGCCTGGTGCACGTAGAAGGACCAGCCGTCATAACCGGTGAGCCAGGCCATGTTGGACGGGTCGGTCACGATGAGCCATTCGACATTTGCCGCATCCATCGCGGCGCGGGTCTTGGCGAGGCGGGTGGCGTATTCCTCGGGCGAGAAGTTGGGGATGCGGTCAGGCATGGGTATGGGTCCTCTGCGGTCCGGGCCGAGGCCCGGTCTGCGGGTCAGGTTTGCCGATGCGGACGGGCTGGTCCAGCCCGTTTGCGACAGGGGCAGGTTTTCGACCAAGTGGGGGCGCTGCCCCCGCTGCGCTACGCGCGCCTCCCCCGGAGGTTTTCTGGCAAGATGAAAGAGAGGCAAGCCGCTACTTCAGGCGGTCGAGGCGGCCTTTGGTTTTGTAGATGTTCTTGTAGTCCCACTGGATCTCGCGCGCGTCTGAGAGCCATTTCGCCATGAGATCGTGGTCGATTTGATCCGCGTCAGTGTAGCGTTTTTCGGCGGCTTTGAAGGTGCCGGAGGGGGTCAGGCCCGGCGTTGGGAAGGACTGGCCCGACCAGAAGAACAGGCGGAAACAGGATTTCAGTTTGGAATAACCAGTGATGGGATTGCCACCTAGAAACCAGACGGGGTGAGCGTGCCAGATTTTGGCCTCAGCCTCTGGCAAGGTCGCGGAGATCGTTGCGCGCAAGGCGTCAGCGATGGCGCGATCTTCAGGCGCAAGCGTGGCGTGAAAGGCATCTATGGTTGAGGGCTTGGACATTGGTCCGGTCTCTCATCAGCTTTCGCAAAGGGTTGCGCAAATGCGCGCTCGGGTCCAGCGTGAGGATAAGTGAGCAAACCCGGAGGCTGCGCCCATGCTGACGAATGATCAACTCTCAAAGTGGGATCGGGACCATTTCTTTCATCCCTCGACGCATCTGGGCCAGCACGCGCGGGGCGAGGCACCGGGTCGGATCATCCAGAGTGCGGAAGGCTGCCATGTGACGGACCGCGACGGGAACCGTCTGCTGGATGCCTTTGCGGGGCTCTACTGTGTGAACATCGGGTATGGGCGGCAGGAAGTGGCCGAGGCCATTGCGGATCAGGCGCGGGAGTTGGCCTATTATCACTCCTATGTCGGGCATGGCACAGAGGCTTCGGTTACGCTGTCGCGGATGATCGCCGAGCGCGCGCCAGAGGGGATGAACCGGACCTATTTCGGGCAAGGCGGGTCAGACGCGAATGAGACCAACATCAAGCTGGTCTGGTATTACAACAACATCCTCGGCCGCACGGAGAAAAAGAAGATCATCAGTCGGTGGCGGGGCTATCATGGCTCGGGGATCGTAAGCGGGTCGCTGACGGGGCTTTCGCTGTTTCACAAGAAATTCGATCTGCCGCTGGATACGGTCCGCCACACAACGGCGCCGTACTATTTCCAGCGCGAGGATGAGGCGCAGAGCGAGGCGGAGTTTGTCGCCATGTGTGCTGCCAATCTGGAGGCCATGATCGAAACAGAGGGGGCTGACACGATTGCGGCCTTTATTGCGGAACCGGTGATTGGCACCGGTGGGATCGTGCCGCCGCCGGAGGGGTATTGGGCGGCGATCCAGCCGATCCTGAGGAAGCATGACATCCTGCTGATCGTGGATGAGGTGATTACCGGTTTCGGGCGGTTGGGTGCGATGTTCGGCTCCCCCCTTTACGGGTTGGAGCCGGATATCATGACCATCGCCAAGGGCCTGACGAGCGCTTATGCGCCTCTGTCAGGCTCCATCGTGCATGACCGGGTGTTCGAGGTGCTGGCCCGTGGCACGGATGAAAATGGACCGCTGGGCCATGGCTGGACCTATTCGGCGCATCCGATTGGGGCGGCGGCCGGGGTGGCGAACCTGAAACTGCTCGACTCTCTGGGGCTGGTGGACAACGCGGCGGAGGTTGGCCCGTATCTGACGCAAAGCATGACTGATGCCGTAGGCGACATGCCCCATGTGGGGGATGTGCGTGGTGTGGGCATGTTGACGGCGGTGGAGCTGGTGGCGGAGCCCGGCACGCGCAAAGGCTTTGATCCGGCAGCGAAGATCGTGCCGCAGATCGTGGCGGCCATGGGCCGGCGCGGAGTGATCGCGCGGGCCATGCCGCAGGCGGATATTATCGGGTTTGCGCCGCCCCTGTGCCTGAGCCGGGCGGAGGCGGATACGGTTGTATCGGTCACACGTGGTGCGATCGCCGAAGTTCTGGGATAGGGGGAAACCTTAGCCCCGGCCCCCCTTTACGGCTGCGTCGTGATCCGGCTAGGCTGGATGCAATTACAGGCAAAGCATTTCGGAACAACGCACTAGATGTCTGACACACACGTCACCTGCCCAAATTGCGGCTATGGCTTTGACAATCTTCGCAAATCCACGCGGATGTTTGATTGCCCGTCCTGCGACACGACGCTGTTTCGCGAGGGCGCTGCGCTGAACCCAATCGGCAATAACGGTGAGATGCACGATTATCCGATGCTGCTGGCCGTGAATGACAGTGTCGAGATTGGCGGGCAGAAATGCCTGGTCGTTGGCCATGCGCGGTATGATTATGGGCGCGGGACATGGGACGAGTTCTGGGTTGAGAACAGCCAGGGCGCGGGCGCTTGGGTGTCCATCGACGAAGGAGATGTGGCGGTGCAGTACCCGTTTTCCGGCAATGCCGGGCCGCGCCGGAGTGATCCGCCCGCCGTGGGTGAAACGGTGTCCTACAACGGGCGTGACTACACGGTGACCGAGGGCGATACGGCCAAATGTATTGCGGTGCGCGGGCAGTTTCCGGAGCTGATCCAGGTGGGGGACGAGCACTATTTCATCAATGCGTCCGGGCCGTCGGGGCAGCTTTTGTCCGGTGAGTTCTGGGAAGGTGGCCATAGCTGGAGCGATGGAGAGTGGCTGGACCCGTTCACCTTGAAGATTGAGCGGTTGGACGGGAGCCGGGTGGCATGAGCGCGTCGCACGGCCTGAGTTCGATCAACTGCACCTCGTGCGGCGCGGGCCTTTCGGTTCTGGGCGGCGGGCGTGTGCAGAGCCATGTGTGCGGCTATTGCGGCGCGGTTCTGGACACGCAGGACAATTACAAGATCCTCGACAATATCGGGAAGCGCGATCATCCGGCCAGCCCGATGACCATCGGCATGACGCTGACTTATGAGGGCGTCGAGTTCACTGTCATCGGTACGCTTGGGATCATGGAGCGCCATGGCGGGCGAACTTGGCGCTGGGTGGAGCATCAGGTGTTCTCGCCTACGCATGGCTATCTGTGGCTGAATGTCGAGAATGGGCAGATCACGTTCACGCGCAAGGTGCGCGACTACAATATGGGCCATTGGTTGAGCCCCTCGACCGTTGAGCGTGCCGAGACGCCGCCGCGCCGGTCTTATGCGGGTCAGGTCTACAAATATTATGAGACGTCAGTGACGCAGATTGAGTTCATGGAAGGTGAATTCAACTGGGTGCCGAAACTGGGTGAGAAGAAGCAGGTGGTCAGCCTGCTTGGCCCGGACGCGATGCTTGGTTTGGTGAAATCTGCGCGGGAGCGCGAGGTGGAGCTGACCAAGCTGATGGATCGCGAGGCCGTCGCGAAGGATATGGGCTTTGACGTCAGCGCGCTTGGCCCGGCGCAGAAGCATCCGTTGCAGCCTTACAGGCCGATGGCCGAGGAAGGGTTGCTGCGCAAGGCGTTGGGATGGACGGCGATCGCCTCGATCGTGTTGGGGATTGTCTTCATGATCATGGGGGGACGGACTGTCCTTGATACGCCGCGCGCGACGCTGGCCGAATTGCCCGAAAGCTACAGCTTTGAGGTGACGAACCGCAGCCAGCTGTCGCGGGTGCGGTTGGAAAGCAATATGCAAAACGCCTGGGGTGTGTTTGCGGTGGAGGTGCTGGGTCCCGACGGGAACCCGGTGGTCGCGGCACAGCGGGCGATTTCCTACTATTCCGGGCGGTCAGGTGGTGAAAGCTGGTCGGAAGGCTCGCGCAATGCCTCTTTCCGGTTCCGACCAGAGACCGTGGGTACGCATACCTTGCGGCTGGAACGGGCCGAGGGCGGCAATGCGGCGGACAGTTTCACGTTGGGCGTGCGGGTGAGTGAGGGCAAACCGACCGCGTTCTGGATGTTCGTCCTGGCCGGGATTGCAAGCCTGGGCTGGCTTTATGTCGCCGGGCGGCGCGCGATCCATACATCGCGGCGTTTTGCGGGCTCGGATTGGCATGATGAGGATTAAGCGATGACCCCGATCAGACTTATCATCATCGGTGGCGCGGTCATGGCGCTGATGGGTGCCTCTTACCTAAGTTACTACGGTGTCGGACGCGAAAGCCGCGATCTGGCAGCGTCAACACAATCGATCCGTACCGGATCATCGGGCGGCGGAAGTGGCGGCTTTGCCTTCTTCGGTCGGATCAAATGAAGTGCCTCAAGCAATAGGAACCTTTGCAGATGTTTGAACAAATCATCGTCGCTGAACTGATCTCGATGCTGTTTTACAGCGTCATCGGGATGGTGCTGATGTACATCGCCTACAAGATCATCGAATTCCTGTCGCCGTTTCCGATCGTGAAGGAGATCGAGGAGGATCAGAACACCTCACTCGCCATTCTGATTGGGTCGGTGTTCATGTCGATGGCCATCATCATTGCGGCTGTCATCCTGTCTTGAGCAAGCCTGATGCGTCAGCTTCGTCCCGTGCGGAGCTGACCCCCAAGGTCGCCTGGCTGCTGGCGGCCACCTTCGTGGTGGCGGTCGCGGGCCTGATCTACGAGCTGATCGCGGCGACCATCTCCAGCTATCTTCTGGGCGACTCAATTCGCCAATTCTCGTTCGTGATCGGGGTGTTCCTGAGTGCGATGGGCGTGGGCGCCTGGGCGTCGCGCTTTGTGGGTGACGCCTTGGGTGGGTTCGTGCGGGCGCAGATGGCGCTTGGCGTCATTGGCGGTGCGTTGGGGCCGCTTCTGTTTTTCACCTATGCGATTTACGGCGCGGTTGGCCTGCCGCTTTATGGTGGGCTGATCGCGATTGGGGTCCTGTCGGGGATGGAAATCCCGCTGATCAGCCGCGTGATGAAGGAGATCGGGGCGGCGGAGTTCCGGTTCGAAAATGTCCTGACGGCAGACTATATCGGTGCGCTCGCGGCCTCGCTGGCTTTTCCGCTGCTGATCGTGCCGAACCTGCCGTTGATGTCGGCGTCTGTGGCGTTTGGCATTCTGAACCTGTTGGTAGCTGGGTTCTCGCTTTATCTGTTCCGGGACCGGTTCGGGCGCGCGATGTGGGTGGCGTGGGTCGGGTTCCTCCTCGCGTCGCTCCTCGCCTTTGGCATGAGTGAGCGAATGGTCTCCGCCGTGGATGCGAGGCTGTTTCAGGATGAGGTGATTTTCTCAGAGACGACCTCCTATCAGTCGATTGTCATTACCCGCTTTGATGAGCGCTATCGGCTGTTTCTGGATCATGCGATCCAATTCGATAGCCTGGACGAACACCGTTACCACGAGGCTTTGGTGCATCCAGCGATGGGGTTGGTGCCTGATGTGAGGTCTGTTCTGGTTCTGGGCGGAGGCGACGGCATGGCCGTGCGTGAAGTGCTGCGCCATGAGGGGGTGGAGCGCGTGGTTTTGGTGGACCTCGACCCGCGTGTGACCGAGCTCTTTTCAACGAACCCGGACCTTGTGGCACTGAATGGCGGGGCTTTGCTGGATGAGCGGGTAGAGGTGGTGAACACCGATGCCTGGGTCTGGGCGGCGGAGGGGCATGGGGATGAGGTCTTTGACGTCATCATCGCGGATTTACCGGATCCGAAAAGTATCGCCCTGTCGAAGCTTTATTCTGTTGAGTTCTACGCGATGCTGATGGAACGGCTGTCGGGCGTTGGGCTGATGGTGACGCAAGCCGGATCGCCCACCTTTGCGGCCGACGCGTTCTGGATCACCGAGGCCACCTTGGCCGCGACCCGCAACCCGGTGGCACCGGGGCAGGGGTTGGGCACGCTGCCGTATCAGGTTTATCTGCCGAGTTTCGGGAATTGGGGGTTTGTGATGGCCGGGCCCGGTGTGCCGGGTGAGGGACGTGCGCCGGACTTGCCCGAGGGGTTGCGGTATTTGAACGCTGAAGTTTGGCGCGGCGCGCAGGCTTTTGGGGAGGATCAGCTGCCTGCGGGCGAGGTGCCGGTGAACACGATCCAGGGGCATCCGCTGGTCGCCGCTTATCAGCGCGGTTGGGACTTCTGGTTTCGGTAGGTGGGGCGGGCCCGCCCGCCCACCCCTATTTTGGGGGCGCTGCCCCCGTCCTGCGGACTCCCCCGAGGTATTTTCGAAACAAGGAAGACCGCGCTAACGGTTCAGCGTGGCGCGTAGGGCGGTGATGTCGTCTTGCAGAATGGAATGGCCCGCGCCGGGGGCGGTGACGAGCGTTGTTTCTGCGCCAAGGTCGTGGAAGATCGCGTTGCTTTCCTGAGCGCGGGTGAGGGGGATATGCGGGTCTTGTTCGTGAACGGATATGTGGACCGGTATTTCGCTCAGGTCCGTGGTGTAGGCGAAGCGTTTGGGGGCGTGGCCGTAGAGTGCATCGGTGGCGGAGCCGTCTGCATCGGAGGTGCCTATGAGGCCTGCCGAGAGGCCGAAGGCAGCCATGAGGTCGCCCGTACGGGCGGCATATTCCAGCGCCAGGCAGCCGCCTTGAGAGAAGCCCGCGAGGGCGATCTTGGAGCGGGGCATATTGAGAGCCTCGATGGCTGCGTCGATGGCGTTTATGCCGGATTGAACGAAGGGCTCCATCTGCGCCGTTGGCGCGAGGAAGGAGGTGGGCCACCAGCTGTGGCCGGGGGCTTGCGGGGCGGCCAGAGCGATGTCGGGCAGGCCGAGGGCTTGGCCAAGGCCGAGGATGTCAGCGGCGGAGCCCCCGCGGCCATGCATCAGGACGAGGCCGAAGCGCGCTTGGGTGGGGGAGGCGCCCGCCAGGGTGACGGGCGCCGGGTTGGTAGGGGGGCTCATGCGACTTTGAGGGGCGGGAGGACCCGTTCCAGCTTGTCGCGGATGCCCTCGTATTGCGGGGGCAGTTTGAGCGCCTCGCCCAGATGGGCGGGGTCTTCGTCGGTGGCGAAACCCGGTGGATCGGTGGCGATCTCGAAGAGAACGCCGCCGGGTTCGCGGAAGTAGATGGCGTTGAAGTATTGCCGGTCGCGGACTTCCGTGACGCCAAAGCCTGCGGTTTGCAGTTTCTCCTGCCAGTCGAGCTGCTCGGCATCATCGCGGGCGCGGAAGGCCACGTGGTGGATGGTGCCCGCGCCCTGCCGCCCGATGGAGGGGGCGTCGGAGCGCATGATATCGACGACTGCGCCTCTTGCATCGCCGGGTGCGCGGAGGCGGAGGCGTTCGGTGCCATCCTGGACCTCATGCCCGACCTCTTCCCACCCGAAGTGATCCGTGATCAGGCGGGCGGTTGGGGCGATGTCGTCTTCCCACAGGGTGACGGAGTGGAAGCCGTCGAGGGGGGCGTCGCTTTGGCGGTCGGTCTCCACCAGTTCGACGGGCGCTCCGTCGGGATCGCGGAGGAGGATCACCCGCTCACCGAACCGCTCTTTCGGTCCAAGGAAGTCGATGGCGCTTTCGGCGAGGTCTTCCATCCAGCCGTCGAATTTGCCTTGCGGCACGGCATAGGCGTAGGCAGCGGCCATGCCGGAGCCTGCGCGGCCGGGGCCTGCATCGGCGAAGGGGAAGAAGGTGAGGATCGTACCGGGTTCCGCCGCGTCGTTGCCGTAGTAGAGGTGGTAGGTGTCGGGCGCGTCGAAGTTCACGGTCTTCTTCACAAGGCGCTGTTTCAGCGTGCCGGTGAAGAAATCGACATTGGCCTGGGCGGGACCGGAAATGGCGGTCACGTGGTGCAGGCCGGGGATGGTGGTGGACATGTGCGTCTCTCCTGCGTTGTGGGGCGGTTGGCCCCGTTCATGCGCAAGAGATGGCGCGTTTGTGATTGTGCGAAAAGGCGAGAGAGCGCACGGGCGCTGTGCGCCGGTGCGGAGGTTGTCAAAGCAGTTGGCGTTTGAGTCGGATCACGACCCGCTGTCTCGCGCCGTTAGCGCGAACGCGGAACGCGATACGAGTGCCTCGGATGAAACGCAAAGTGCTTTAGCGTTCTTTCACGTAAGGCTCACCGCCTGCGCGGGGTGGGATGGCGCGGCCGACGAAGCCCGCGAGGATAACCACTGTCAGGATGTAGGGGAGCGCTTGCATGAATTGCACCGGAAGGACGATGGCGTTGAGCACTGCGCCGAGGCCTTGGGACGTGTCGAGCGCAGGCAGGCCAATGGCGAAGACAAGGCCGGCGATGAGCGTTACGGCAGGGATTGCGAGGCTGCCAGCGGAGGCTTTTCCACGCAGAAGCGCGACGAGGCGCAGGATCAGCATGATGCCCCCGATCAGCACAACGAAGAGGAAGGTCAGGCTGAGGAAGGTCAGGAGCTCAATGTTCTGGAAGCGGTTTCCGACCGCGTCGAGAAAGCCGAAGAGCAGGCAGGCACCGAGCGCTTCCCACGGGCGCCATTTGGCGAAGATGAGGGCAGCGAGGGCGATGAAGCCGCGCCCGGCGCTCATGTCTTTCACGAAGCCTGCGGAGAGGCCGGTGGCGAGGTAGGCGCCCGCCAGGCCGCACAGGACTCCGCAGATGATGACGGCGGCGTAGCGCAGGCCTACGACCGAGATGCCGGCGGTATCCACGGCGGCGGGGTTTTCGCCCACGGCGCGCAGGCGCAGGCCGAAGCGGGTGCGGTAGAGAACCCACCAGGTGAGCGGCACGATCAGAAGCGCGATGTAGACAAGGATTGAATGGCCGGAGAGCAGCTCGGAATAAACCTGCCCCATAGGTTCCTGTTGCGCGATGTCGCGAATGCGGGAGGCCGCGCCCGGCAACACGATCTCGGAAAAACGTGCATCGCCGGTCAGCGCGGGCGTGCGGCCGCCCTGGCTGAACCAGGTCTGCGCGATCACAACGGTCAGGCCCGCGGCGAGGAAGTTGATGGCCACGCCCGAGATCAGCTGGTTGCCGCGGAAGGTGATGGAGGCCACGCCATGCAGGATGGAGAGCGCGACGGAGGCGAGGATACCGACGCCAAGGCCGATCCAGACATTGCCTGACAGGAAGGCAAAGGCCGCTGAAAAGAAGGCGGCGGCCAGCATCTTGCCCTCAAGCCCGATGTCGAAGATGCCCGCGCGTTCCGAAAAGAGCCCGGCAAGGCAGGCCAGCAGGAGCGGCGTGGCCAGCCGGAGGGAACTGTCGGAGAGTTGCAGGATTGTCATGAAATCCATGGGTCAGATCCTCGACGTGGCGAGCTTGTAGGCGGCGAAGGCGAAGAAGGCGCCAAGTGCGCCTTCGACGTAAGCGCGCAAGCGGATATAGGCGGCGCGGACGGGGGTGGCGGAGAGCGCCAGGGCCCAGGCGGCGTGGCAGGCGAAGCTGAGGAGCGCGCAGGACATCACGAAGAGCGCGATCACCCAAAGCGGCGCGTTGGCGGTGGCCCCGACGGCGGCGATGGCGAGCCAAAAGGCGATGGCCTTTGGGTTGGTGACTTGCAGCAGGTAGCCCTTGGCGAAAAGCGCCGGGGCGGATTGCCGCGCGACGGTTTGGGCCGTGATCGTGGGCGGATGGATGGCCTTCTTGAACGCGCCATAGGCGAGATAGGCGAGATAGGCAGAGCCTGCGAATTTCAGGGCCATCATGGCCCAGGCGGCTTGGCTGAGGATCAGGCCAACGCCGAGGATTGTCAGGACGTTGATCGTAGCCGATCCGAGCGCGATGCCGGTACACGCGATAAGGGCGGCGGTGCGGCCCTGGCCAAGCGACAGGCCCATGAGCATCGCCACGGCCGGGCCGGGAGAGGAGGCGCCGACAAAGAGGATGCCCCAGGCAACAGCGAAGGCGGGCAGAAAGGGGAGGAGCGTGTCGATCATGACGCGCCCCGCCGCATCGACATGAAGAGTTTCTCCATCGGCATGCGCACCATGTTGTCGAGCGCGCCGGTGAACAGGATCACAAGGGCCTGAATGACCAGGATCATCTCTCGGCTGACGGCGGGCATCTCAAACGCCAGTTCTGCGCCGCCCTGGTAGAGCATCCCGAACAGAAGCGCGGCAAAGCAGACGCCGATTGGATGCGAGCGGCCCATCAGTGCCACCGCGATGCCGACAAAGCCCGCCCCTGCGACGAAGTCGAGGCGGAGTTGTTCGCTTTCGCCCTGAACGGCGTTGATGGCCATGAGGCCCGACAAACCGCCGGAGATGAGCATCGCAATCATGGTGATTTTGACAGGGCTGATGCCCGCGTAGACGGCAGCGGTCTCGGAGTGACCGAAGGCACGGATTTCGTACCCGAGCCGGGTGCGCCAGATCAGGAGCCAGACACCGACAGCCGCCAGAAGGGCAATGAAGAAACTGACGTTCAGGGGCGTAGAAGAGCGGAAGCCAAGGAAGCCCGCGAAGGCGCCTGCATTGGGCAGATGCGTCGCCTCGGGGAAACGGACGGAAGCTGTCTCGGCCGAGCCGGGGATCGTGAAGATGTTGTTGAGCACGTAGATCATCAGCGAGGCTGCGATGAAGTTGAACATGATCGTGGTGATCACGATATGGCTGCCGCGCTTGGCTTGCAGATAGGCGGGGATCGCGGCCCATCCGGCCCCAAATAGGCCCGTCAGGAAGGTGACCGCGATAAGGGCCAGCGACCAATGCGGCCAGGGGATCAGCAGGCAGGCGATGGCGGCACCGATGCCCGCGACATAGGCCTGCCCCTCCCCCCCGATATTGAAAAGCCGCGCGTGGAAGGCCACCGCAACGGCGAGGCCGGTGAAGATGAAGTTGGTGGTGTAGAAGAGCGTGTAGCCCCAGCCATAGGCCGAGCCGAAGGCCCCGTTGACCATGATGGACATGGCGCGGAAGGGGTTCTCGCCAATGATGAAGTAGACCACGAGGCCCGAGGCGAAGAGGGCGAGCGCCACACTGACCAGGGGGATCAGGATCACGTCCGCCCAGAGAGGCATGCCACCGCTTGTTCTCCGCTCAAACCCTTGGAAAAGGCGCTCAATATAGGTGGATTCGGCCATGTTATGCGGCCCCCTTGGTCTCGTTCACGCCCGCCATGAGCAGGCCGAGGTCACCTTCGTTGGTCTCTGACGGAAGGCGTTCGCCGCTGATGACGCCGTCGAACATGACGGCGATGCGGTCGGAAAGGCCCATGATTTCGTCGAGTTCGACGCTGACGAGCAGCACGGCTTTGCCCGCATCGCGGAGCGCGATGATCTGTTTGTGGATGAATTCGATGGCGCCGATGTCGACGCCGCGCGTGGGCTGGCCGATGAGCAGAAGCTCAGGCTGACGGTCCATCTCACGCGCCACAACGATCTTCTGCTGGTTGCCGCCCGAGAAGTTGCGCGCGGGCAGGCGCGGGTTGGGGGGGCGGACGTCGTATCGCTCCATCTTCTCAGCGCAGTCGGCTTTGATGGCTGCGTTGTTCATGAGCGGCCCGGATTGGTATTTCACGTCGTAGTGGTAGCCGAAGGCCACGTTTTCCCAAGCTTCATAGGGCATGATCAAGCCTTCGACCTGCCGGTCTTCGGGTACATGGCCGATGCCGCGCCTCCGCCGGGATTGACCGTCGCTTTCGCGGCCTGTCAGGTCGATCTGTTCGCCATGGAGCGTCACGGTGCCGCCTTGGGCCGGAATCATGCCGCCCAAGACTTCGAGCAATTCGGTCTGGCCGTTGCCCGCAACGCCCGCGATGCCGAGGATTTCACCGGCGCGGATCTGGAAGGAGATGGATTTGACGCGCTCGACACCCGTGGGATCGACGACGCGCAGGTTTTGCACGTCGAGGACCACATCGCCTGGATTGGCGGGGTCTTTGTCGACTTGCAGGAGGACCTTGCGGCCCACCATCAGCTCGGCGATCTGGGCGGGCGAGGTCTCGGCCGTTTTGACGGTGGCCGTCATCTCGCCCCGGCGCATCACCGAAACGGTGTCGGTGATATCCATGATCTCACGCAGCTTGTGGGTGATCAGGATGATGGTTTTGCCTTCTTCCTTGAGGCGGCCAAGGATGCGGAACAATTGGTCGGCCTCGGATGGCGTCAGCACGCCAGTGGGCTCATCCAGGATCAGAATGTCGGCTTCGCGGTAGAGCTGTTTGAGGATCTCGACGCGCTGTTGGTGGCCGACAGAGAGGTCTTCGATCACCGCGTCCGGGTCGACCTCAAGCCCATATTCTTTCTCAAGGTCGATCAGAACCTTGCGCGCTTTTGAGATGGAAGGGCGCAGCATCGCGCCGTCTTCGGCGCCGAGGATGACGTTTTCGACGACCGTGAAATTCTCGACCAGCTTGAAGTGCTGGTGGACCATGCCGATGCCGGCGCGGATCGCGGCCTGGCTGTCGGGGATGTTGGTCTGCTTGCCATTGATCCAGATCTCACCGGCATCGGCCTTGTAGAAGCCGTAGAGGATCGACATCAGCGTGGATTTCCCCGCGCCGTTTTCGCCGACAATGCCATGGATTGCGCCCTTCGCCACGGACAGGGAAATGTCCTTGTTGGCCTGAACCGGGCCGAACGCTTTGGAGATGCCTTTGAGTTCGATGGCAGGGGCTGTCATGGGCGCGGTCTCTGCTTGGGGGTCGGGCCGGATAGGAATCGGGCCGCACCTAGGGAAAGGCGCGGCCCGTCTGTTTCGTTACAGCAAGGCCTTCGCCTTACTGCATTTCCACCGGGCAGGTGCCGTCATCGGTGAAGTTGTGCACCGAAAGGGTGCCCGCGATGATTTCGGCCTGTGCGGCTTCAACGGCGGCGATCATGTCTTCGGTGACCAGTTCGGCGTTGAATTCATCCAGCGCGAAGCCAACACCGTCTTCGGCCAGGCCGTAGACGAAGATGCCGGGCTCGATACCGTCGGCGCCCGCGGTGAAGCTGTCATAGACGGCCACGTCAACACGCTTGACCATCGAGGTCAGGACCATGCCGGGGTGCAGGTAGTTCTGGTTCGCGTCCACGCCGATCGACAGGATGCCTTCATCGGCTGCGGTTTGCAGAACACCGAGGCCGGTGCCGCCAGCGGCTGCGAACACAACGTCAGAGCCCTGGCCGATCTGGCCACGGGTCAGCTCACCACCGCGCACGGGGTCGTTCCATGCGGCGGGTGTGGTGCCGGTCATGTTGGCGATCACGGTGGCATCGGGGTTGGCCGCAACTGCGCCCTGGGCATAGCCGCAGGCAAAGCGCGAGATCAGCGGGATGTCCATGCCGCCGACGAAGGACACGGTGCCCGTCTCGGACGCCATCGCGGCCATCATGCCGACGAGGTAGGAGCCTTCATGCTCGGAAAAGATGATCGACTGCACGTTGGGTGCGTCAACCACGCCGTCGATGATGACGAAGGTTGTGTCAGGGTAGTCGGGGGCGACAACTTCAAGCGCGGAGGCCTGGCTGAAGCCCGCCATCACGATGGGGTTGGAGCCTGCTTCGGCCAGACGGCGCATCGCCTGTTCGCGCTGCGCGTCATTCTGAAGCTCGATCTCGCGGTAGGTGCCGCCGGTTTCCTCGGCCCAACGCTCCGCACCGTTGAAGGCGCTCTCGTTGAAGGAGCGGTCGAACTTGCCGCCCAGATCGAAGATGACGGCAGGGCCATCGGCCAGCGCGCCGGAGGCGGACATGGCGATTACGGCAGCGGCGCCAAGAAGCGATTTCATCATGGTCATATTCTTTGGTCTCCCGGTTGGTTCTGGGGTTGCCGGCCATTGGTCTGGCCTGTCCCCGAAGCAGAAACCCCGCCCACGGGACGGAATCCTTGCCGTGAATAAGGGCAAAGCGGGCCGGAAGGGTCAACCGGATTCTGGCGGTTGACGAGGCGTCAGTGCCTGCGTTGGCATCATTTGCCCGAGGATTGGGCAGGGAATTCCAGCCGCATCTGGATCGCGTCGGATTGCGTCTCATCATCGGAGGCGTAGTAGCCTGTGCGGCGGCCGAACTCGGTGAAGCCGGCACTTTGGTAAAGCGAAAGGGCGGCCGTGTTGGCGGCGTCGACGTCAAGGAAGACAGTGGTTGCCCCGGCGGCTTGGACGGCCTCAAGGCTGCGGTTCAACAGGTGGCGGCCATGGCCCTGTTTACGGGCTGTGGGCAGGATCGAGATAGTGATCAATTCCGCCTCGGGCGGGATGATCTGCAACATCGCAAACCCGTGGTCTGACGTGACGATCTTGTAGGACGGGTTGGCCAGAAGGCTTTCGAACTCGTGCGCCGACCAGCCCCGTGGAAAGCTGGCTGCGTGCAGCGCGGCAAGGGTTTCGGCGAGGGTCAAAGCATTTTCGGCCCGGCCTCGCGGCTGGGGGCGGCGTCGGCGGGCTTGACGTAGAGGGGCGCGGGGCGGGGCTGCGGTGTGCCAAGGCGGATCGCAGCGATGCGCGCGATGGCGGACGCTGGCGCATAGGCCGCAGGGGCATGGTCTATGCCGAGGTCGGCTGACAATTGGGGCGAGTCCTGCCCCACAAAGGTGATATCGGGAAGGAGCCAGTCGCCGATCTGGGATCTTGCCACCAATTCCGGCGCACGATCTGCGCCTGTGGCGAACCGTTGCAGGTAGACCTGATCGCGCGGCGCGTTGATGGACGCCAAAGTGGGGCGCGGCGCCTCAAACGCCAAGGCGTCCAGAATGGAAACTCCAATGGCCGGGATGCCGAGGGCGAGCGCAAGCCCGCGTGCTGCTGAGACGGAGATGCGGATGCCGGTGAAGTTGCCCGGCCCGATACCGACACCGATGGCGGTGAGGTCGGAAAGGGACGCATTGGCATCCCCAAGGGTCTGTTCGATCATCGGCATAAGATGTTCGGCCTGGCCCTTCGCCATATTGACGTAATGGGCCGCAGCAACATCGCCGTCGCGAAACAGCGCGGTGCCCACCCAGGGGCCGGATGTGTCGAAGCCGAGGATCATGGCCCCGGGGTTAGGCAGGTTGTCCTGGTCTTGCAAGCCCGGGGCGGAGGCCGTCGGCCCACCCGCCCGCCCCCGTCGGCCTCCGCCCCGGACGAGCAGCAGGCATGGCCCAAGGGGGAGACGGGTTATGGGGGGCGCTGCCCCCGCCGCCAGAGGCGGCTCCCCAGGCATATTTTTGGAACAAAGAGAGCGGGGTCAGTTGGTCAGGCGGTCGCGGCCCGACCCGGCATCGCGCGGCAGATCGTCTGCGATATGCAACCAAGGCAGTGCGCTGTCGGCATGGCTGTGGCCTTGGGGCGCAAGTGTATCGGCCTGATCGAGCAGGCCGAGGGGGACGTAGAGCTGATCCGGCAGATAGTCGTAGGTGGCGCAAAGCTGCGTGCCGCAATCGAGGCAGAACCAGCGGTTCACGCCTTTGGTGAAGCTTTTGCGGGGGCCGCGAGAGGGGGCGAAGGTCACCTGGTGCTGTGCGAACGCCGCGAAGGCCGCAACGGGCGCGCCGCTGAGGCGGCGGCAATCGGTGCAATGGCAATAGGTGACAGTCTGGGGGCGGGCGGTGGCGGTCAGGCCCGTCCGCCCGCAATAGCAGTGTCCGGTAATGGGTGCCGTGTCAGACGGCAACCGGGCGGACCTCAACCACTTCGGGGATGTAGTGGCGAAGCAGGTTCTCGATGCCCATTTTCAGCGTCAGGGTCGAGGAGGGGCAACCTGCGCAGGCACCTTGCATGTGCAGGTAAACCACGCCGCGATCAAAGCCGTGAAAGGTGATGTCGCCGCCATCCTGAGCCACGGCGGGCCGCACGCGGGTATCGAGGAGCGTTTTGATCTGGCCCACGATTTCACCATCTTCGCCGTCATGTTCGGCATGGCCGCCGGCGGCCTGTGCTTCGCCGTCCATCACCGGCGCGCCGGATTGGAAATGCTCCATAATCGCGCCGAGGATCGCGGGTTTGATATGGTCCCAATCGATGGCTTCGGCTTTGGTGACTGTGATAAAATCCGTGCCGAAGAATACGCCCGTCACACCGTCGACCGCGAAGATGCGGGTGGCGAGGGGGGATTTGTCCGCCGCGTCAGCCGATGGGAAATCGGCGGTACCGGCCTCAAGCACGGTCTGGCCGGGCAGGAACTTGAGCGTGGCAGGGTTAGGGGTGGCTTCGGTTTGGATGAACATGGCGCATATCCTTACTGGTTAAGTCAGATATGCGACTGCACCTGCGTGGAGTCAAGGTGATTGGAATGGTTCTAAACTACTCCGCTGCCTCCGGGCGCTCGCGACTGTCGAGCGGCCAATTCAGGCCTTCGCGCGCAAGGTGCTGTTCGAAATAGTCCCGGAACGGCGGCAAGCTCTCGTAAAGCTTGAGGAAATGCGCGCGGTCAAGGACAAGGACAGTCGTGTCTTCCAACGCACGGGCCGTGGCAAGGCGACGGGTTGCGCCAAACACCATGCGTTCGCCGAAATGCTCGCCGGGCCCGACGCGGCGGGTTTTGGGGGCGTCCACGGTGTCGCGGCGCACTTCGACGGCGCCTTCGATGACGGTGTAGAGGCCATCGGCGCGATTGCCGGTCTCGTAGATGCGGTCGCCCGCCCGGTAATGGACGTGACGTGCGGCGGGCGGCGTGTAGGAATTGAGGTTCACAAGGCTGCGCGGCGTCACCCAATCCAGCACCCAATGGCTGAGCACCCAGACCTTGGCGGGGAAACCCGGCAGGAACGCGACGTAGTAGGCGCGCCAAAGCACCCAGGCGAGGAAGCCTTTCAGCCTGATGCCCATCACATCGGCTATGCCGCGTCGCCCGCCGAGCGAGGCCATGGCGCCCTTGGAGGTGTATTCAAACGGTTTGCGCGGCTCGCCCCGGATCGTTCGGGCGATGTTGGCGGCAAGTTGCTTGGCCTCTCGCACTGCGAATTGCGCGGTGGGTGGGGCGAAATCGGCGCGGTCGGTGGCGCCCTCTTTCATCGGGATCAGGGCGCAATCGCCCAGGGACCAGACGCCATCGCGGTCGGGGACGGAGAGGTCGCGGACCACGGCGATACGGCCATGTTGCAGGGGCAGGTCCATCCGTTCGACCACGGGGGCGGGCGCGTTGCCGATGGTGGCCACGACGGTGCGGCAGTCGATTACGTCGCCAGTTGTGGTGGTGATCTGAGTGCCGGTGGCGCTGGCGATGCCGGTGTTCAGGCGGATTTCGATGCCGCGCTTCTTGAGCTGCTCGCCTGCGTACTGCGCGAGGGATTCTGGCATTTCGGCCAGGATTTTGTCGGCGAATTCCAGAACGATGATGCGCACCTCGTCGCGCGAGACGTTCGGGTAGTATTTCAGGGAGCGGTCGATCAGTTCGGCCATCTCACCCACCGTCTCGATCCCCGAAAAGCCGCCGCCGATGACAGTGAAGGTCAGGGCACCGCGTTTGACTTCGGGCAGGTTGGTGGTGTCGGCATGTTCCAGCCGCTCGATCACGTGTGCGCGCAGGCGGCGAGCGTCTTCGAGGCCCTTCATCGTCAACGCATGGTCCTGCAGGCCGGGGGTGCGGGAGAGGTCGACGGTTTGGCCAAGGGAGACGACGAGGTGGTCGTAGCTGATCTCGGTTGGGCGGCGCTGGACGCCCTGGAAAACCGTGACGGTCTTGGTGGCAAAATCGACACTGTCGATGAGCGCTTTGCGGATGGTCACGCCCTTTAGGAGGAAGCGGAAGGGGGAGGTTGCATGGATCGGCGTGACGGAGCCTGCGCCGACCTCAGGCAGAAGCGGTTGAAAGACGAAGTAGTTTTCGGCTGTGATCAGCTCAATCTCAGCGGTGTCGCGCAGTTCGCGCTTGAGGGCACGGGCGGTGTAGAGACCGCCGAAGCCGCCACCGAGAATGACGATGCGAGGTTTGGGCATGGGGATCGCTTCGCTCCTGTTCGCGCCATACATATATGCTCAGTCCGAGCGGATAGCGAGGTAGGGCTGCTATGCAGTCAGCGCGCGGCTTGCGATGTCATGTGATGGCTTCAAGCTGCTCTTTGCTGAGTTCGACGGGCACCACGGTCATCGGCACGGGCAGGTTGCCTGCCTGATGTGTCAGGCTCGTCACAAGCGGGCCGGGGCCGCCTTTGCCGGAATTTGCGCCCAGAACAAGAACACCGATTTCCTTGTTGATATGGATATGTTCCAAGATTTCCTCGACCGGCACGCCTTCGCGGATCACCAGGGTCGGGTCGATGTCCTGCTTGTCGCGCATCCATTTGGCGAAGACGTTGAAATGCGCCTCGATCCGTTCGCGGGCCTCGGCGCGCATAACCTCGCCTACGCCGATCCAGTGATTGAATTCATCGGGTGGGATCACCGACAGGATCTCGACCCCGCCGCCGGTATTATGGGCGCGCATGGCAGCAAAGCGCATGGCGTTGAGGCATTCGCGGGTGTCATCGAGGATGACGAGAAATGTGCGCATCTGTTGGGACCCCTCTCTCCGACGATGGAGCATGACGGAGGGGGGCGGGCCTGTCTAGCGGAAGATGGGTTGGGTGCACAGTGTGCAAGGTTGCACGCATGGGTTAAACTATTGATATACTAAGGTAATCGCGATTTTGTTTACCAAATTTTAACGAATTCAAAGGCCCTCAGGCAGCAGATGCGGCCCAATCCCAGTAAAGCTCCCGCGCGCGTTTGGTGACGGGCCCGTGCTGGTAGATTGTCCCGTCAAATTCCAGCACTGGCGTGACCTTGTTCAGGTTGCCGGTCATGAAAACCTCGTCCGCAGCCCGGAAATCGTCATAGCCAAGGACGGTCTCCGTCACCTGATAGCCATCCGCGCGCAGGTTCTTCATGTGCCGTTGCCGGGTGATGCCGTTGAGGAAGGTGCCGTTGGGGATGGGTGTGAAGACCTCCCCATCGCGGACCATGAAGATGTTGGCCGTAGCGGTCTCAGCCACGTTGCCCATGGCGTCGGTCACAAGGGCGTTGTCATAGCCTTTGGAACGCGCCTCCATCAGCATGCGGGCGTTATTGGGGTAGAGGCAGCCGGCCTTGGCGTCGAGCACGGCGGTGTTCAGGATGGGGCGGTGAAAACGCGTGGTGGTCAGGGTCGAATAGGCATCGGGCGCGCCGATTGGGACCTCTTCAAGGCAGATGAAAAAGCCCGCCTCCGTCTCGGCGGGCACGATGCCGTAGGCGCCGCCGTCGATGCCGAAGAAATTGGGACGGATGTAAACGGGCGTGTCCTTGGGATAGCGTTTGAGACCTTCCCAGACGATGTCGAAAATCTGTTCGCCGGTCAGGCCGGGATGCAGGCTGAGCGCCCTGGCGGAGCGGACGACACGGTCGCAATGGTTGCGCAGGTCGGGGGCGAGGCCGTTCACATAGCGTGCGCCGTCGAAGCAGGTTGTGCCTTGGAAGGTAGCATGGTCGGCGGCGCGCATAACCGGCACGTCATCATCGTGCCATTCGCCGTTCAAGTATGTCTTGATGTTTGTGCCATTGGCCATAGTGCCCTCCCCCGTCTGCGATGGGGGGAGGGTAGAGCGTGGTTACATGGAAGGTCCAGAGGTGAAGCCCTGCTGATAGTCCATGCTTGCGCCATCGGTCTTTGCGGCGCGCGATGCGGTGCGGGTCGAAAGATGTTCCGACCGGGCGTGTTTGGCTGCCTTCGTGCGGCAGGTTGTCTGAGTGGCCACGATCCGATCAGAGATACGGTCAGTGGCGGGTGCGGTCGGCGTATCCGACCGGGTGAGACGAGTCATGCAGATCCCCCCGTTTCTGGTGCTGTCGATGTCTGAAGTATCGAGGAACATAACGTCAGAAATGTGAATGTAAAGTTAACGTAGGCGTTAGATTTGTGCAGGAATGCACAATGGCGCAACGTCACCTTGATTTGCTGGCCCTCAGGCCTCGGCCAAAAGAGCGTCGAGATCCAGGCGATCCGTTGTCATGGACAGATCACCATCGGCATTTCGGGGCCAATCCTCAGGCGCGCGGTCCCAATAGAGTTCGATCCCGTTGCCATCGGGATCATCGAGATAGATCGCTTGCGACACGCCGTGATCGGACGCCCCGTCGATGCGAACGTTGTGGGCGAGGACGTTTGTCAACGCTTGGGCCAGCGCCTTTCGGGTGGGGTAAAGAAAGGCGACATGGAAAAGGCCGGTTGCGTTGGGTGCCGGGCGCGGGCCACCCCGACTGCGCCATGTGTTGAGCCCGATATGGTGATGGTAGCCCCCGGCGGACATGAAGGCTGCATCGCTCCCGTAGGTTTGCTGAACGTCCAGCCCGATCACGTCGCGGTAGAACGCAATAGAACGCTCAAGGTCGGAAACCTTGAGATGAGTGTGGCCAATCGTGGTGCCGGGGTCTGCTTTGTAGGTCATCGAAGAATTCCTTTCGACGACAGAAGTGGTGAGTGCGGTTGCGCAGCACAATCCTGCGTGCGCGCAGGGTTTGTGTGCGCCGATTATTCGTACGAAAATTCAGGCGTTCAGCTGCGCAGCATGCCCACGATGTCGTAGGTCTTCTCCAGCACCGGCACGGTGATTTCGCGCGCACGGTCCGCGCCGCGGCGCAAGATGCGGTCAATCTCGGCCTTGTCGTCCATCAGGCGGCTCATCTCGGCCGAAATGGGCGAGAGTTTTTCGACGGCAACCTCAGAGAGCGCGACCTTGAAGTGGCCGAAGAGAGAGCCTGCGTGCTGATCCAGAACAGCTTGCGGTGTGATGTCCGCGAGTGCCGCGTAAATGTTGACGAGGTTGCGGGCATCGGGGCGGTCGGCCAGCGCGTCCATGTTGTCGGGGAGCGGGTCGGGGTCGGTTTTGGCCTTGCGGATCTTCTTGGCGATGGTGTCGGCATCATCGGTCATGTTGATCCGCGTCTTTTCGGACGGATCAGACTTAGACATCTTCTTGGTGCCGTCCTGCAGGTTCATCACCCGGGTGGCCGCGCCTTCGATGACCGGCTCGGTGATCGGGAAGAAATCGACGTCATAGTCGTGGTTGAACTTCGCAGCGATGTCGCGCGTCAGCTCCAGATGCTGCTTCTGGTCGTCGCCCACGGGGACATGGGTCGCGTGGTAGAGCAGGATGTCGGCGGCCATCAGCGCGGGATAGGCGAGCAGACCGAGCGAGGCGGCTTCGGCATTTTTGCCGGCCTTGTCCTTGTACTGCGTCATCCGCTCCATCCAGCCCATGCGGGCGATGCAGTTGAAGATCCAAGCAAGCTGCGCGTGTTCGGGGACCTGGGATTGGTTGATGAGAATGGATTTTTCGGGGTCGATGCCGGAGGCGATGAAGCCTGCGCAAAGCTCGCGCGTATTGTGGCGGAGTTCGTCGGGGTCGAGCAGTTTGGCGGTGATCGCGTGCAGGTCGACCATGCAATAAACCGTCTCGAACGAGCCTTCGTCCTGCATATCCACGAAACGCTTGATGGCGCCGAGGTAGTTGCCAAGTGTCAGCCCACCCGACGGCTGGATGCCCGAAAAGACGCGGGGGGTGAATTGGGTCTCTGCCATGGTCGGTCCCTCAATGCTTTTGGCCCCACTGGCCAAGAGCCGCCGGAGGGCTTACCCACAGGGACACAAGCCGTCAACCAAAGGTCCGCCGCCAGTGGAAGATCACAACGTATCCCCCTTCAACGCCTTGCCGCCGGTTGTCGTGGCTTTGGCCGTGGTCATCTTTGGGCTGGAGCTGATGTTTCAGGCGGCCACGGCCGGGTTTCTGGGTGGGCAGGGCGGCGTTGGCTGGCGGTTGGCGGCGATGGAGGATTACGCGGTTCTGGATCAGGTTTGGGTGTGGATGGTGACCAACGGGATCTACCCGCCAGAGCAGCTTTTGCGCTTTGTGACCTATCCGCTGATCCATGGCAGCTTTGTCCATGCGGCCTTTGTGGTCGTGTTCATCCTGGCGTTGGGCAAAATGGTGGCGGAGGTTTATTCGACGCTGGCGTTCCTGGCGGTGTTCTGGGTGTCGGCAGTGGTGGGGGCCTTGGGGTTCGTGCTGGTCATGGACAGCCCTTTCCCGCTGGTCGGCGGCTATCCCGGCGTTTACGGGTTGATTGGGGCGTTCACCTTTCTGATGTGGATGCGGGCAGAGGCGCAAGGGTCGGGCCAGATGCGGGCCTTTGGGTTGATCGGCGCGCTTCTTGCGATCCAATTGCTGTTTGCGTTGATCAACGGCGAGTTCGGGACAGTGGTGGCAGATTTCGCCGGGTTTCTGACGGGATTGATGTTGTCATTTGTGGTCAGCCCTGGCGGGTGGGCGCGGTTGCTAAGCCGGATGCGTCAGCGCTAGAGTCCCAGTGTTGCCCGTCACTATGGGGTGGCGGCGAAGAACACGGGACATCGAGCAAATATGAACATATTGAAAACCCTTGCTACCGGGGCAGTGGCCCTTGGCCTGATGGGCGCTGTGGCACAAGCGCAGACGCGGGCCGAGATTGAGGCAGCGTTTACCAACCAGCTTTTGACGGTCAGCGAATATCGCGACCCGAATGGGCCGTCGGATTTCTCCATGACGGTGGAGTTCCGCGCGGGCAACGTGGCGCGCTTCAATGCGACCGGCGAAGAGGCCTGGGCCATCTGGCGCGTTTCGGGGCGGCAGATTTGTACGACTGTGTCGGTGTTGCAGGGCAATACGCTGGTGCCCGTGGAGGACGAGGAATGCCTGCGGGTTCTGTTCAACGGGGATCAGGTGCAGCTGAACTTCCCCGACAGCAATGGCGGGACGATCTATTACGTCGGGCGCCTCACGCCGCTTTAACCCCGCCTGAGTGCGCCGCGCATCTCAGCCAGGCTGAAGGCACCGAAGAGGCGGCCAAAGCCGTAATAGCTGGCCATGCCGATCAGGATCAGCAGCGCCAAGGCGACATAGCGGATGCCCTCGGCCCCGAAGAAGGGGCCGAGGATAATCTCAGCCCCCAGCAAGACGACGCCCATACACAGTGCGGCAGCGCAGATGCGCCAGATCCGGCTGCGGAAGCGGGTGTCGAATTGCGCCTCATCCCCCATACTGCGACGGCCTTTGGACAGCAGGGCCACCATGACCCAAGCCGCAGCCGTCGTCGCAATCGCGGCCCCCAGAAAGCCGATCAGAAGAGCCAATCCAATGGCCACGACCGCATTCACGACCATCGCAACCAAGGCGAAGCGAAAGGGTGTGCGTGTATCTTCACGTGCGAAGTAAAGCGGTTGCAGCACTTTTTGCAGTACAAAGGCCGGAAGGCCGATGGCGTAGACGGTCAAGGCAAGGGCGGTGGCCGCAGTATCATCGGTGCTGAAGGCGCCGCGTTCAAACAGGACCGAGATGAGGGGCACGGGAATGACAGCCAGCGCCACGGCGGCGGGCACAGTCAGGACCATCGAGATCTCCGCCGCGCGCGACAGCGCATTGCGCCCACCCTTTGCATCGCCCGCGCGCAGACGGCGCGACAGATCAGGCAACAGCACGATCCCGATCGCTATGCCCACCATGCCTAGAGGCAGTTGATAGAGGCGGTCGGCGTAGTAGAGCCATGCAATGGCTCCGTCGAAAAAGCTGGCCACCTGACGGCCCACCAGCAGATTGATCTGCACCACGCCGCCGGCAAGCATGGCGGGAAGCGCTATGATGGCGAGTTTCTTGATGTCTGGCGTCAGGCGGGGCAGGCGCAGCCGCACGCGAATCCCTGCACGTTCGGCAGCGACCCAAACGAGCACCAGCTGCGCGATCCCGGCGAGCGGCACGCCCCAGGCGAGGGCGGTGGCGTAGCGCTCCTCCGGGTAGACGAGAGAGGTCATCTTGCCGTCGGGCTGGAACCATTCGGCCCCCAGCATCGCGGCGACGAGGATGATGTTGAGTAGAACGGGCGCGGCGGCGGCGGCGGCAAAGCGGCCGAGGGCGTTCAGGACGCCCGAGAAGAGCGCGGCGAGGGAAATGAAGAGGATATAGACGAAGGTGATACGCCCGTAATCCGTTGCAAGATCCAGCCGTTCATCCGCCGCAAAACCGCCTGCCATGGCAAGAACCAACCAGGGCATCGCAGCGGTTGCGAGTAAGGTCAGCACGATGAGGATGGTGGCGAGGCCCGAGAAAGCGTCTTGCGCAAAAGTTTGAGCGTCTTCGCCGCCTTCGACCTTCTTGGAGAAAAGCGGCACGAAGGCAGTGTTGAACGCACCTTCCGCAAAGAAGCGACGAAAGAGGTTGGGCAGCGAGAATGCGACAAGAAACGCCTCATTCACCGGGCCGGTACCAAGGAACGCGGCCAGTAGTATATCGCGCACAAAGCCCAAGATGCGGCTGGCTAAGGTCCAGACACCAACGGTGAAGAACCCGGCGATCAGTCGTATGGGCCGGGCGGCTGCCAACTCCTCAGGCCCCCGCCCGTTCAGCCACGCGCGCAATCGCGGCGCGGAGTTTCTTTTCAAGCCCGGCGCGTTTGCTTTCCGAGTGCAGTTTCAGGCCGAACATGTCCTTGACGTAGAAGGTGTCGACGACCTGTACGCCATACGTCGCGATGACGGCAGAGGCGATGTAGATGTTGGAAGCCGCGAAGGTCTTGGTCAGATCATAAAGAAGGCCGGGCCGGTCGCGTGTATCAACCTCGATGATCGTGTAGATCTCGGACCCTTCATTGTCGAAGGTGATGTTGGTTGGAACGTCGAACGGGCGTTCGCGTTTTTTGATCTTGTCGCGACGCTCCATCGCCTCGGACGCCAGCACCTCGCCTTTGAGCGTCTTGCGGATCATGCCGGTCAGACGCGGCAGACGGGCTTTTTCGTACGGGTGGCCGTCGCGGTCCTGAACCCAGAATACGGCGGTCGCGTAGCCGTCCTTGGAGGTATAGGTTCGCGCATCGACAACGTTTGCGCCGACCAGCGATAGCGCGCCCGCCAGCCGGCAGAAAATGCCGGGATGGTCAGGTAGGGCAAAGCAGACGCGGGTGGCATCGCGATCTTCGTCCTGTTTGGTGTCGATGCGGATTTCGTCGTTTTCCAGCCCGCGCAGCAATTCCGCGAAGGTGACCTGTGTGGGTAGGTCGAGCCCCTGCCAATAAGGGCCGTAGTGGCGATCCATTTCGGCCTTGAGGTCGGCCTTTGGCCAGTCGCTCAAAGCCACGCGCAGGAACTTTTTGGCGTCGCCTTCCAACTGCTCGCGGTTGATATCCTCAAGCCCTGTTTCCAGCGCGGAGGCGGTTGCGCGGTGCAGGCCCCGCAGCAGGGTCGCTTTCCAATTATTCCAGGTGTTCGGGCCAACGCCGCGAATGTCACAGACCGTTAGCACGGTAAGTAAATCAAGGCGTTCGCGGGTTTTCACGGCCTTGGCAAAATCGCGCACGGTGCGCGGATCCGCGATGTCGCGTTTCTGGGCCATGTCGGACATCAGCAGATGATAGCGGACCAGCCATTCGACGGTTTCACATTCAGCTGGTTTCAAGCCAAGGCGCGGACAGATGGCACGGGCCATACGCGCGCCGAGGATCGAGTGGTCTTCTTTCCGGCCCTTGCCGATGTCGTGCAGCAGGCAGGCCACAAAAAGAACCTTCCGGTTCACGCCGCGCTTGAGGATGCCGGAGACCAAGGGGAGTTCTTCGACCAGCTCCTCCCGCTCGATCTGAGCGAGGGTGGAGACGACCTGGATCGTATGCTCGTCGACCGTGAAGCTGTGGTACATGTTGAATTGCATCATCGCGACGATGGGCGCGAATTCTGGCAGGAAGGCCGCCAGCACCCCAAGCTCATTCATCCTGCGCAGACCCCGTTCGGGGTTGCCGTGTTTGAGCATCAGGTCAAGGAAGATGCGGTTGGCTTCCGGGTCGCGGCGCATGGCGTCGTCGATCAGGTCAAGACGCGCGGAAACCTCGCGCATGGCGTCGGGGTGGATCAGATAGCCTGTCCGTAGCCCCTCTTCGAACAGACGCAGGATATTCAGCTTGTCCTTGAAGAAGGTCTTGGGCCGGTCGATCGTCAGCCGATTTTGTTTCAGCGCATAACCGGGCTTGAGCCGTTTGCGCCGGTTCACGCCGCGCAGGAAGCCCAGAATCGCCGGTTCCTGTTTGACGTGCCGCGCCTCCAGCCCCGTCAGGAAGATGCGGGTCAGCTCACCCACTTGAGTGGCGTGGCGAAAGTAGTCCTGCATGAAATGCTCGACTGCGCGACGGCCGGAATGGTCGGAATAGCCAAGGCGATCGGCCACTTCGACCTGCATATCGAAGCTGAGCATGTCCTGCGCGCGTCCGGCGATCAGGTGGAGGTGGCAGCGCACGGCCCATAGAAAGCGTTCGGCGGCGTCGAAAGCGGCAAACTCCTCGGGCCGGAAAACCTTTGCCTTTACCAATTCGGCCGCGCGGCTGACGCCATGTTCGTACTTGGCGATCCAGTAAAGCGTCTGCAGGTCGCGCAGCCCGCCTTTGCCCTCCTTGACGTTCGGCTCCAGCATGTAACGTTGCCCGCCTTGGCGCTTGTGGCGGCTGGCGCGTTCTTCGAGTTTGGCTTCGATGAACTCGCCAGTCGTTTTCTCGAACAGCTGGGTGCGCAGGGTTTCGGCCAACTCGGCACTCAGGGTCGGGTCGCCGTAGAGGTGACGCATCTCAAGCAACGTGGTGCGGATCGTGTAATCCTGCTTGCCAAGGCGCAGGCATTCCTTTTCGGTCCGGCTGGCATGGCCGACCTTGAGGCGCAGGTCCCACAGCATGTAGAGCGCGCTTTCGATGACGCTTTCGATCTGCGGGGTAACTTTGTAGGGCGTTAGGAACAGCAGGTCGACGTCTGAATGGGGGGCCATTTCCCCGCGACCATAGCCGCCGACCGCCAGAACACTCATCCGTTCAGACCCGGTTGGCACGCCAGTGGGGTGCAAAAAGGTCTGGGCCACGCGCATGACTTCGGTGACCAGAATGTCGGTCAGGTGGGCATAGGTTCGCGTGGCACGGCGCGCGGCAAGCGGATTTTCCACAATGGCATCGGCGATGCGGGCGCGGCCGGTTTTCTGCGCCTCCAGCAATTCAGCGACGGTTGCCGCACGGATCGCGGCTGCATCAGGGGCGGATTGGCAGGCGCGATCGATCCGGGCCTGCAGCGCTGGCCTGTCTACAATAGCTTCGCCGGGCAGCAGAAGTGTGCCCGGCTCGGAAGGGTTTGAGAGGGACGGGTTGCGTGGCCGGTCAGAGACCGGCACCGCCAAGGCGTCTTGGGGCGGGGTCAATGACACTCACCTGTTGGTTCACGATTGCAGCCACGGCGAGGGCGCGCTGGATCGTTCCGTCGTTGAGGAAGCGGAATACACCGCCTGCGCCGTCCACCTGGCCGGCGGCCACGAAATCTCCGGCGCCGAGGCGGCCCGTGCCAGCGGTCTGTGCGACCGCGCGGATTGCGTCATAGCCCAGGCTGCCTAGCGCATGCGGCGCGCCGCCATTGGTGGCGGCGTACCGTGCGTTGAAATCTGCGGCCGCACCGGTGTCAGGCAAGGTGAACCAGCCACCCTGAAGGCCCGAAAACTCAAGCGTTGCCGGCGGAATGTCCCAGCGGGTCAGGCCCATCATCTGCGTGGTTGCGGGGTTCAACCCGTTCTCTTGCAGCAGCTGCGCAAAAAGTGGCAGGGCGCCCGCGCTGTCCGAGGTCAGAAGAACCGCGTCCGAGTTGCGGGCTGCGGACGTGACCTGTGGGACCACGTTGACCACGCCGACCTGGCTGAACTCGTAGGGAATCGTTGCGGTGATATTGGCACCGCTCCGGGCCGCGGCAGTGCGCACGGCATCGCGTGCCACTTCACCGGCTAGATTGCTGGCGTGCACAAGCACGATATTGCCCCGACCCTGACGGGCCGCATAGCTGACGATGCGGTCAGCGGTATTGGCGAAGGTATAACCCAGGACAAGCACATTGCCGCCCGCAATCTCAGTGTTGTTGGAGAAGCTGAGCACGGCGACGTTCGAGTTCGCGACCGCCACACCGACGGCTGCAGCTGCGTCTGAGCGCAGCGGGCCGACGATCACATCTGCGCCGTTGCCCACCGCTTCCTGTGCGCGGGTGGCGGCGGTGGCTGCGTTGCCGGCGGTGTCATAGACGGTGATGTTGATCGTGGCGTTGCCCGCCACGTCTGCGGCGGCAAGCCGGGCCGCATTTTCCAAGCTGCGCGAGAGAAGCGCGTCGCCACCGCCGCCGGACATCGGCAAAAGCATAGCAACTTCAATGGTCTGGCCACTGACGCGCGGGCCGGTTCCAAGCCCGATCGGGCCACCGCCGATTTGACAAGCCGTCAAAACAAAGGTCAGGAGCAGAGCGCCCAATATGCGAGCTGGGTTGCGAAGTTTTGCGAAACCGGAAACCATTGGACGATGCCCTCCCTCGAGGCGTACTTAATTCTCACAGCGGGAGCCCGCGCATGCACGCTACGGCCTATGCCAGATCAAGTAAACGATCCGACCGTGCCGTCCAGTGCCCCCGCGCTGCAGATGGACCATCCGACCCCTTGAACGCAAGCGCCTTGACGCCCCACGGCCCGCTTATGGCGGAGCGGCGCGCATGACGGCAGGGGGAAAAGTGCAGCCAGGATTGCATTTTGTGGCAACGCCGATCGGCTCGGCACGTGACATCACGTTGCGCGCATTGGATGTGCTGACTGCGGCGGATGTCATCGCGGCGGAAGATACACGCACGGCGCGGCGGTTGATGGAAATCCACGGTGTCCCCGTCGCGGGCCGCCAGATGATTGCCTATCACGATCACAGCAGTGCGCAGGCGAGGGCGGGATTGCTGAAGCTGCTGCAGGGCGGGAAATCAGTGGCCTATGTCTCGGAGGCGGGGACGCCATTGGTCGCAGATCCTGGCTACCAGTTGGGGCGCGCCGCGATTGAAGAGGGGATTGCAGTGTATTCTGCGCCCGGCGCGTCGGCGGCCCTGGCGGCGCTGAGCGTGTCTGGGCTGGCCTCGGACCGGTTTTTGTTCGCGGGTTTTCCGCCCCCACAGGCCGGGGCGCGGCGCAAATGGCTGGCCGAGCTGGATGCCGCGAAGGCCACAATCATCCTCTACGAAAGTCCCAAACGCGTTTACCGAACATTAGATGAATTGTGCGAGGTGTTGGGAGAGGAACGAGAGGTGGCGCTGTGCCGGGAATTGACCAAACGCTTCGAGGAGGTCCTGCGCGGCACCTGTGGACAGGTCCGCGACCGGTTGGCGGAGCACCCGGTGAAGGGCGAAATCGTTCTGGTGCTCTCGCGCGGGACGGGTCCGACGATCTCAGATGCCGACATCGAAGCCGCCTTGCGGGCGGCGATGGACGATCTGCCATTGAAAAAGGCCGCGGCGCAGGTGGCCGAGATGCTGAACGTGTCGAAACGGGATCTTTATCAACTGGGCCTGAAGCTGAAAAACGACGGCTGAGGGGGCAGGATGCCTATCTCTCTGGGAAAGCAGCCGAAGTTCAGGTTATGCGGCTCTATTTGGACCATGAGCACATTCTGGTGGCCCGTCGCTGGCGCGGCACCGGGGGTGAGATTGACCTGGTCATGGAACGCGACGGACAAGTCGTTTTCGTTGAGGTCAAGAAATCAACAACCCATGCTCGTGCCGCCGAGAGTCTGTCCCGCAAGCAAATTGCCCGCCTTCTTCAAAGCGCGGAACATTGCCTTGGCGGATTTCCCAGAGGCAGCCTAACGCCGATGCGTTTTGACGTCGCTTTGGTCGATGGTGCTGGCCGTATTGATATCCTGCAGAATGCGCTGTCCGCCTGATCGCCTCTTGCACTGGCCCCACGGCCACGCCAAGTGAAGGCGATAGTATATGCGGAGGGACAGGCATGTTGGTGGCGTTTCAGATGGATCCGATCGAAGCGGTCGATATTGCGGCCGATTCCTCGTTCCGTTTGGCAGAGGAAGCGCAGGCACGTGGGCATGATCTGCTGGTCTACACGCCGGACGATCTGTTCTACCGCGAAGACCGCGTGCTGGCGCGGGCGCGTCGGATCAAGGTGCAGCGTGTTCACGGGGATCATGTTCAGGCAGAGGCCGCGGAAATCGTTGACCTGGCCGATGTGGACGCAATCTGGCTGCGCCAGGACCCGCCGTTCGACATGGGCTACATCACCACCACGCATCTGCTGGACCGTCTGAAAGGCACAACGCTGGTCGTGAACGACTCATTTTGGGTGCGCAATTGCCCTGAAAAGCTGTTGGTGCTGGATTACCCGGATCTGACCCCACCCACGATGATCGCCCGTGATATCGAGATGCTGAAGGCGTTCAAGGCGGATCATGGCGATGTCATCCTCAAGCCGCTCTACGGCAATGGCGGCGCGGGCGTGTTCCGCCTGACGCCCGAGGACCGGAACCTGAATTCTTTGCATGAGCTGTTCACCGGCATCAACCGAGAGCCTTTGATCATGCAGAAGTTCCTGCCTGATGTATCGGCGGGCGATAAGCGCGTGATCCTTGTCGATGGAGAGCCGGTCGGGGGCATCAACCGGGTGCCTGCAAAGGGCGAGACGCGGTCGAACATGCATGTTGGCGGGCGACCCGAGGCCACTGCACTGACGGAGCGGGAGTTGGAGATATGCTCCATCATCGGCCCGCGCCTGCGTGAAATGGGCCAGGTTTTCGTGGGCATCGACGTGATCGGCGGCTGGCTGACCGAGATCAACGTGACCTCACCCACCGGCATTCAAGAGCTGGAGCGCTTTGATGGCGTGAACATCGCCGCAAAGATCTGGGAGGCGGTGGAGCGCCGCGTCGCCGAGGGGTGAGCCTGCGACTGGCAGTTCTGAATGTCGGCTGCCGCTTGGTTGGCAAACCGCGGCTGCGTTACGTCAAGCGACCTGGCAGCCAGCGCAAGGATTTCGACCTTCTGGGCCGTGCTCTGAGTGGCCGGGCCAACGGCCTGACAGAGCGGGTTTTGGCTGGGGTGCCACCGCTGACAGTGACTGAACCGCCCGAGGGTGGGGCGGGCACAATCCTATATTTCCACGGTGGCGGCTTTATCGCCGGATCGCCTTTGTCGCATCGGGCGCTGATCCGCAGCCTTGTGCGGCGTAGCGGCGCACGTGTCGTGGCACCGGATTACCGTCTGGGGCCGGAACATCGCTTGCCAGCCGCGCAGGACGATGCGCGGGCGGCCTGGGATGTTTTGATTGCGCAAGGCACGCGAGCCGGAGAAATGGTGCTGGCGGGCGACAGCGCGGGCGGTGGCCTAGCGCTGTCGCTGATGGCGGAGTTGGGGGCGGAGGGCGTTCGGCCAGCGGCTTGCGTTGCGTTTTGCCCTTGGACCGACCTCACAGGCTCGGGCGCGTCGATGGTCGAGAATGCAAAGCGCGACCCGCTTTTGCCGGCTGAACGTTTGCCGGACCTGATCGGGTTTGCCGTAGCTGAAGGCGCCGATCTGGCAGACCCGCGCCTGTCGCCGCTGTTTGCCGATTTCACCGCGCCGGCCCCAACCCTCATCCAGCACTCACAGACCGAGATCGTGCGGGATGATGCGTTGCGAATGGCCGAGGTCTTGCAACGGGCTGGTGGCGAGGTCGTGGTTCAGGCCTGGCCGAACCCGCCCCACACCTGGCAGATTTTCGGCGACGCCCTGCCGGAGTCGCGCGATGCGATCGAGAAGGCCGCGCAATTTATCAAAGCTCGCCTAAGTCTCGCGCGATCCGATTAGGCGGTAGCCGATGGCCTCAGCGATATGCGGGGTGCTTACGGTCTCGACCCCTTCCAGATCCGCGATGGTACGCGCCAGTCGCAAAACGCGGTGATAGCCGCGTGCGGTCAGGTGGAATTCGTCGGCCGCTTTCAGAAGCATCTCCTTGCCCGGCGCGTCTGGCGTGGCGATCTGATCGAGCAACGCGCCTTCGGCATCGGAATTGACTAGTGCGTTTGCCCCAAGGGTCGAGAAACGGTCCGCTTGCACGGCGCGCGCCTGGGCAACGCGCGCGGCTATGGTCGCGCTGGTCTCGCCCGAAGCAGGCAGGTCAAGGTCGGAATAGGCGACGGGCGGCACTTCAAGGCGCAGATCGAACCGGTCCATCAGGGGGCCTGAGATCTTGCCCATGTAATCCTGCCCGCAGACGGGCGCGCGGTTGCAGGCCTGGTTCGCATCGTAAAGCTGCCCGCACCGGCACGGATTGGCGGCAGCGATCAGAAGAAAGCGGCACGGGTAGGTGACATGGGCATTGGCGCGGGCGACCACGACATCGCCCGTCTCGATAGGTTGGCGCAGGGTCTCAAGCACCTGGCGCGGGTATTCGGGGAACTCGTCAAGGAACAGAATGCCGTTATGGGCGAGGCTGATCTCCCCGGGTTTGGCGCCGCGCCCACCGCCGACGATGGCGGCCATGGAGGCCGTGTGATGCGGCGCGCGGTAAGGCCGGGTGCGCGAGATGCCGCCTTCGGTCAACAGCCCCGCAAGCGAATGGATCATCGAGGTTTCCAGCGCCTCGGGCGCGGACAGTGGCGGCAGGATGCCCGGCAGGCGCGCGGCGAGCATGGATTTGCCCGAACCTGGTGAGCCAATCATCAGCAGATGGTGTCGCCCGGCGGCGGCGATTTCGACCGCACGCTTGGCGCGTTCCTGTCCACGCACCTCGGAGAAGCATTTCGGGCCTGTGTCGGAGGCGACTTCGCCCGGTTTCGCGGGCTCCAGTGGCGCGCGGTCCGTCAGGTGGGCGATCAGTTCGGCCAGCGAGCTTGCCGCGAAAACGGGTGTGGCGCCGACCCAGGCGGCCTCCGCCCCGCAGCCGGAGGGGCAAAAGAGCGTGCGCCCATCCTCCCCCGCGGCAAGGGCTGTCGGCAAGGCGCCGAGCACGGGAACGAGGCGTCCGTCGAGCGACATTTCCCCCAGGGCCATGGCGGTTTCCACACGCTCTTTCGGCACGATTCCCAGTGCGGCCAAAAGCGCCAGTGCGATGGGGAGGTCGAAATGCGAGCCTTCCTTGGGCAGGTCAGCAGGCGACAGGTTCACCGTGATCCGGCGTGACGGGAGCGCGATGGCCATGGCCTGCAGCGCCGTCTTCACCCGTTCGCGCGCCTCTGACACGGCCTTGTCAGGCAGGCCAACGATGGCAAAGCCCGGCAAGCCAGCGGTCACAGCGCATTGTACTTCAACCCGACGCGCCTCCAACCCTTCGAAAGCGACGGTGTGGGTCAGCGCGAGCGCTTCGGGAGAAGGTGAATCAAACATGATCCAGTCCTAGCCGGATCATGGTTAGCGAAGTGTTAACGAACCTTAAGAGAAGGTCGGGAAGGGGATGCGTTCCAGAGGGGCCTTGTCGTAGACCGCGACCTCTGCATCCTCCACGAGCCCCTCCGCGCGCCAGCTGAGGAAGCTGGGATGCGTGGTCAGCGCCTTCGCGTATGTGGCGACGGTGTCGGACATCGGCAAGCCATAGGTCAGAAGGCGCGTGACGACAGGGGCGTAGAAGGCATCGGCGAGGGTGAAGTCGCCGTAAAGGAACGGCCCGCCGGAACGGTTCAAGGCGCGGGTCCAGACCTCTTCAATGCGTTCGACATCGGCAAGCACGTCGTCCGATGGCTCAAACCCGGCCCAGGCGGTGCGCAGGTTCATCGGGCAGGCGCCGCGGATTGCGGTGAAACCGGAATGCATTTCGGCGATGATGCTTTGCGCCTCGGCCCGTGCGACCGGGTCGGCGGGGAGCAGGCCCTTGTCAGGGAAGGCTTCGGCCAGATGCCAGCCGATGGCGAGGCTGTCGGTCAACATGCCTCCGTCGGGCGTGCGAACGGCGGGCACGGTGCGATGCGCGCCGAAGGTGGCCACGTCGTCGTAGAAGGTATCGGAATAGATGACCGCCGAATGCACAGAAACGGAGATGTCGAAGGGGGCGAAACTGAGCCAGCCGCGCAAGGACCAACTGGAATAGCTTTTTTGCCCGATAAGCAGAGAATATGTCATGGGCGCATCAATGCCGGGATTTGCGTGGGCGTCAAACCAAAGGGCCTGATGTGCTCCATCACGGGGTGTGATTGATTTGTTCCGCCCGCCAGATACCGTTGGTTTCAACAAGCATCGTCGCCGAAAGCGGGTCGATCTCGTGGCCCAATGCCTCATAGGGCGTCATGCCGGTGGCGTAGGCCATATGGCACAGGATGACACCGAAATGGGCGACGCAGATCAGATCGCCTTCCTGTTGCGCCAACACGTCATCCACTGCCCGCGCGACACGTCGCGTGACCGCATTCCAGCTTTCGCCTTTTGGGGGCGCGACATCGCCCGGTTCTTCCCAGAAGGCGCGGCTGAGCTCGGGATGGGTGGCGGCGACTTGTGTGAAATGCACGCCGTCCCAGTCGCCGAAGTTGAATTCCCGCAGGTCCGGGGCATGCGCAAGGCGCAGGCGGCCTGCTGCAACGGCATCTGCCGTGGCCACGGCCCGTTTCAGGTCGGACGAGATGATTGGCGCATCCGGGGGCAACCACGCGCTAAGGCGGGCTATGGCTGCATGGTCTGACAGATCGGCAGGCACATCGCGCCATCCGGTGAACGTCTTTTGATGGGTTGGGCCATGGCGCACCCAGACCAGGCGCCTCACCATGGATCGTCCACATCATCGAGATTTGGCTGGCCTTTGAGCACTTGCGGCAGGCCCGCGCGGACATAGACGACCAGATCACATTCGGCTGCGATGCGTTGGTTGGCCTCGCCCTGTGCCCGCTGGAACGCCCGGGCCAGTGCGTTTTCCGGCACCACGCCGCCCGAGACATCGTTTGAGACCAGAACAACCGGCGCGCGCATCTGGATCAGCACGTCGATCAGCAGGTCCAATTCCTCCTGCCAGTCGCCATCGTCGATCATCAGGTTGGTCAGCCAAAACGTCACGCAATCCAAGAGCGCGACTTCGCCGCCCTCGATCTGCGCCAGGGCGCGGGCCGCATCATGGGGGGCTTCCACCGTGCGCCACCCCTGACCGACACGGCGTTCGCGATGGGCCTGGATTTTTTCGGACATCTCGCCGTCCAGCATCTCAGCCGTGGCGATGTAGACTTTGGCCAAGCCGGATTGATGCACCATCCGTTCGGCAAAGGTGGATTTGCCGCTGGAGGCACCGCCAAGAACAAGGCTAAGGGGGGGCAGACGCAATTTAATGTCCCGAATTGTGATCCAAACGTTTTTTACCTGCGTAACCCTATTTGAAAGCCGCCGAAACAGGCGTGTTCAGACAGGTTCAAAACCGGGGGGTCGTTATGGCATTGGATATGGGATCAGACCAGTCACTTTCCCGCCGCGCGATGAAGGCGGAATTGCTGGATGCAGAGACGGAATTGCGGCTGGCTTATGCCTGGCGCGATGAGCGGTGCGAAGAAAGCCTGCATCGTTTGGTGACAGCGTATATGCGCCTTGCCATTTCGATGGCCGCGAAATTCAAGCGTTACGGCGCACCGATGAATGACCTGATCCAGGAAGCGGGCCTTGGTCTGATGAAGGCCGCCGACAAATTCGATCCGGACCGCGGCGTGCGTTTCTCAACCTACGCGGTGTGGTGGATCAAGGCGTCGATCCAGGACTATGTGATGCGCAACTGGTCGATGGTGCGCACAGGCTCCACCTCTTCCCAGAAATCGCTGTTCTTCAACATGCGCCGCGTGCAAGCCCGGCTGGAGCGCGAGGCGATGCAGGTGGGCGAGACGCTCGACAAGCATCAGCTGCGCCAGATGATCGCAACGGAAGTCGGCGTTCCGCTGCACGATGTCGAGATGATGGAAGGGCGCCTTGCGGGCTCCGACTATTCGCTGAACGCCACGCAATCGGTCGATGATGAGGGCCGCGAGTGGATTGACGCGCTGGAAGATACCAGCGAGCAGGCGGAAGAGATTGTGGAAGCCGATCACGACCGCATGCAGCTGCGCGAATGGCTGATTACATCGATGAATGCCCTGAACGAGCGGGAACGGTTCATCGTGCGCGAACGCAAGTTGCGTGAAGACCCGCGGACGTTGGAAAGCCTCGGCAATGAGCTTGGCCTTTCCAAGGAACGTGTGCGCCAGCTTGAAGCCGCAGCCTTCGGCAAGATGCGCAAAACGCTTGAGGCGCAATCGAAGGAGGTTCGGTCATTTTTCGCCGTGTGATCCTCCATGCGCCATTGGTGCTGTTAGCTGGTCTTTTTGTGGTGACGCTGTTCGTGTCGCCACCGACCGCGTCGCCGATTGAAGCACCTTTGGCGATAGTCGCGCCCTGAATCCCCCCCATTTGTGCCGTCCCGAATCTGATTGAAGGGGCGCGGGCACGCGCCTAACGTGTGCGCGCGACGGCTAAGGGGCACAGAATGCTGACCAATAAGCGAATTCTCCTGATCATCGGGGGCGGCATTGCCGCGTTCAAATCGCTCGACCTGATCCGGCGCCTGCGGGATCAGGGCGCGACGGTCACGCCTGTTCTGACCAAAGCCGCCGAAGAATTTGTCACACCTCTGTCAGCGTCTGCTCTGGCAGCAGAGAAGGTCTACCGCGATCTGTTCGACCTGACTGACGAGGCTGAGATGGGCCATATCGAGCTGTCGCGCGCGGCGGATCTGGTGGTGGTTGCCCCCGCCACAGCAGATTTGATGGCCAAGATGGCCCATGGCCATGCCAATGATCTGGCCTCCACTCTTTTGATGGCAACCGACAAGCGCGTGCTGATTGCGCCCGCCATGAACGTGCGCATGTGGGAGCATCCGGCGACCCAGCGCAATCTTGCGACTTTGCAGAGTGATGGTGTGTTGGTCGTTGGCCCCGACGAAGGCAATATGGCCTGCGGGGAATTCGGCCCGGGCCGGATGAGCGAAGTGCCAGATATCGTCGCCGCTGTGGATGCAGCGCTGAGCGATGGGCCGTTGAAGGGAAAGCATGTGCTGGTGACGTCTGGCCCCACGCATGAGCCGATTGATCCCGTCCGCTACATCGCCAACCGATCCTCCGGCGCGCAGGGCACGGCAATTGCTGCAGCCCTACGCGATCTGGGCGCATCGGTGCGGTTCGTGACCGGCCCGGCCTCTGTACCGCCCCCGGCGGGGGTTGAGGTTGTGCGGGTTGAGACGGCGGCCGAGATGGCCGCGGCCGTGGATGCGGCCCCTCATCCAACTGACGCGGCTGTTTTCGCAGCGGCGGTGGCCGATTGGCGGGTGGAAAATGCCAGCGGGTCGAAGATGAAAAAGGACGGCAGCGGCAACGCCCCGGCGCTGGAATTTGCGGAGAATGTGGACATTCTTGCAAGTGTGTCGAAGCGGACCGAAGGGCGGCCCTCGCTGGTGGTTGGCTTCGCGGCCGAGACCGATGATGTCGTAGCCAACGCGACAGCCAAGCGCACCCGCAAAGGCTGTGATTGGATCGTCGCCAACGATGTCTCGCCCGAGACTGGGATCATGGGCGGGGCAGAGAACCGGATCGTGCTGATTTCCCAAGACGGGGCCGAGGAATGGCCTAGGTTGGGAAAGGATGAGGTGGCTCGCCGCTTGGCTTCGCGGATCGGTGAGGCTTTGACGGCGTAGGATCGGGACGTCTGGGGGATGCAGGTGCCGGACATTGAGGTGATGCGAGAGGAATGGGCCGACGCCGAGGTCGCCCTGCCTGACTATGCAACGGCGGGTGCCGCCGGTGCCGATCTGCGTGCAAATTTCGCGGAGCCAGACCGGGACGGGTTGGTCCTGGCCCCCGGCACGCGAGCGCTGGTGCCGACGGGCCTGCGGGTGGCGATCCCCGACGGGTTTGAGATGCAGATCCGCCCCCGGTCGGGCCTTGCGCTGAAGAACGGAGTGACGCTCGCGAATGCGCCAGGCACCATCGACAGCGACTATCGCGGGCCATTGGGGGTGATCCTGATCAACCTTGGGCATGAGCCGTTCACGGTCGACCATGGCGCACGCATCGCGCAGGTGGTTGTGGCACCCGTGGTGCAGGCGCAATACCGTATGGTCGAGACGCTGAACGACACCGCGCGGGGGGCTGGCGGGTTCGGGTCGACGGGAACGCGCTGATGCTGTTCGTTTTGTTTCTTGCGGCCGTGTTGTGGGGCATTGGCCATGTGATGAAGACGCCGGTTCAGGCGCGTCTCTACATGCTTGGCTTGCTTTACGTTGCGGTGCTTGGCGTCCAGATCGCCTTGCCCCTCGGCCATCCCCTGCGCGAGGCAACTGGCGGGTCTGCGGCGCTGTGGCTTTTGCTTGGTGCGTTCGTCGCCCTTGTTCTGGGCTACCGCCTTGTGCTCGGGCGCATCCGCGGCCGCGCCGAAGAGATTGAAGCCGCGCGCGAGGCCGATACAGACCAGCCGGAAGGACCGTTTCGGGACGTGGAGTTGGAGCGTTACGCCCGCCACATCACTTTGCCCGATATTGGCGGCGGCGGGCAGCTTGCGCTGAAAAACGCGAAGGTACTGGTGGTGGGCGCAGGCGGGCTTGGCGCGCCGGTCCTGTTCTATCTGGCGGCTGCGGGTGTGGGGCGGATTGGGGTGATCGACCACGACGTTGTCAGCCTGTCGAACCTGCAACGCCAGATTATTCACACAGATGACCGCACGGGCATGCCCAAGGTCTTTTCTGCCGAAATGGCGGTGAAGGCGTTGAACCCTCATGTTGATGTGCGCCCTTACGATCGCGCGCTGACAGAGGATGTCGCAGAAGCACTTTTCGCTGATTTCGACCTGATCCTCGATGGAACGGATAATTTTGAGGTGCGTGCCATGATCAACCGCGCTGCGGTGGCGGCTGGCCGGCCCGTGATTGCAGGGGCCATCAGCGCGTGGGAGGGGCAGATCACGATCTACGATCCCGCGGGCGGCGCGCCGTGCATGGCCTGTATCTTTCCCCAAGCCCCGGCACCGGACCTTGCCGCCACCTGTGCGGAAACCGGCGTGATTGGTGCGTTGCCGGGTGTGGTCGGGTCGATGATGGCGCTTGAAGCCGTGAAAGAGATCACCGGGGCGGGGGAGGGCCTGCGCAGGCGGATGCTGATTTACGATGCACTCCACGCCGAGACACGCACCATCAAGGTGCAGCGCAAGGCCGATTGCCCGGTTTGTGGTGCGCTCTAGGCGGGCGGGCCTTGTGCCTTGGTGCGGCTCGGCCATACTGACCTCAGAAAAACAGGGAGTCTGACCATGAAACACGTTGTTTTAGCCGCCTTGGCTGCACTTGTTCCGTTCGCCGCAGCCGCTGATGGGCATTTACCCGACCTTGAAGGGCGCGAGATCGTTGTTGTGACGGAAAACGCCTACCCGCCGCTGCAATTCATCGATCCGGTCACGGGCATGGCCATCGGCTGGGAATATGATGCGTTGGAGATCCTGGCGGAGCGCTTGAACTTCACCCCGGTCATCGAAAACATCAGCTGGGACGCGATGATCCCGGCGGTGTCCGGGGGGCAATACGACATGGGCATGACCGGCATCACAATCCGCGAGGATCGCGACGAATTGGTCGATTTCTCAGCACCTTACATGGTTAGCCAGATGCGCATGCTGGTTGGAGCCGATGAAGACCGCTTTGCCACGGCAGAGGAATTCGGCGCAGATGACGAGCTTCTGATTGGGTCCCAAGCGGGCACGACACCGTTCTATGTAGGTGTATACGACGTGCTCGACGGCGACGAAGGCAATCCACGGATCGTGCTGTTCGAGACGATCCCCGCCGCGATTCAGGCACTGATGACCGCGGATGTGGATATGGTTCTTGCGGACTCCGCGGGCGGGCAGGGCTATGTCAGCGCGAATCCGGACCGGTTGCAGATGATCGGAGATCCGCTGGGAACTGAGGAATTCGGCTTCATCTTCCCCAATGACAGCGATCTGGTCGCGGCCATTGATGCAGGCATCGAGTCGATGCGTGAGGATGGGACGCTCGCGGAACTCGACCAGCGTTGGTTCGTCGACTACGCGCTTGGCCAGTAAAGCATTGGGCGCGCTGGGTTTTCCGGCGCGCCATACCCCATGATCTCCCCAACACCGCAGGACAAGGATTTCCCCTGGTGGCTCGTCGCGCTTGGCGCGCTCGGGGTCCTTGCTGTTTGGCGGATGTGGGGGGATCCGATCTACGAACAGCTTGTCGTCACCTTGCGGCGCGGTGTGGGCATCACGGTGATGGTGACGCTTGTTGGCTTCGCGATGGCGTCGCTGATGGGGATGGGTCTCGCGCTGATGAGCCTGTCGCGCAGCCTGGTTTTACGTCAGATTTCAAGATTTTACGTCGAAATCGTGCGCGGTGTACCAATCATTGTATTGCTGCTTTACGTGGCCTTTGTCTTCGCGCCAGCGCTAGTGGCGAGCTACAATTGGGTGGCCGAAAATATCGGGGCCGATACGATCCGCACGCGGGATTTCCCGCTTCTCTGGCGGGCGATAATCGCGCTGGCGATTGGGTATTCGGCCTTCATAGCCGAGGTGTTCCGTGCGGGCCTGCAATCCATTGACAAGGGACAGTTGGAGGCAGCGGATGCCTTGGGTCTAAGCCGTTGGAATCGCTTCAGACATATCGTTTTCCCGCAAGCCATTCGAACGATCCTGCCGCCCTTGGGCAATGACTTTGTGGCGATGGTGAAGGACTCGTCGTTGGTGTCCGTTTTGGGCGTTCTGGACGTGACGCAATTGGGCAAAGTGATTGCCGCGTCGAACTTTCGCTACTTCGAGACCTACAATGTGGTGGCGCTGATTTACCTAACGATGACCGTTACATTGTCTCTGCTTCTCAGGCGGTTAGAGGTTCGGTTGAGACAAAGTGAGCGGCGCTAGGGTGCCCTTCCGCGCCGCCACGCCTATCTGTGATCCAAAGGAGATCTGCCAATGACAAACCCATTGCTTGAGACCTGGGACACGCCATTCGAATTGCCGCCGTTCGAGCGGATCACCGACGCGGACTTTGCGCCTGCCATGGAGGCCGCAATTTCCGAGGCGCGCCAAGGGGTTATCGCGATTGCGGAGAACCCCGACGCGCCGACCTTCGAGAATACGATCGAGGCGTTGGAATTGTCTGATGCGCTTTTGAACCGGGTCGCAGCGGTATTCTACAACCTTGCCGGGTCGGATTCGAACTCGGCGCGGGAGGAATTGCAGCGGGACTTTGCCCCGAAATTGTCGGCGCTGTCTTCGGAAATATCCAACAATTCCAAATTGTTCGCCCGAATTGATGATTTGTGGTCGCGTCGTAATGAGCTTGGCCTGACCGATGAGCAGATGCGTGTGTTGCATCTGACCCGGCGCGGCTTTGTCCGCTCGGGCGCGGCATTGGAAGGGGATGCACGGGAACGGCTGACAGAGGTGATGGCGCGGCTGTCTGTTTTGGGGACATCGTTCACGCAGAACCTGCTCGCGGATGAGCGTAACTGGTTCATGCCATTGGAGGAATCCGATCTGGAGGGCCTGCCGGATTTCGTTGTTGATGCCGCCCGTGCGGCGGGGGAAGAGAAGGGCGCGGACGGGCCGGTGGTGACTTTGTCGCGGTCTTTGATCGTGCCGTTTTTGCAGTTTTCGCCCCGTCGGGATTTGCGCGAAACGGCCTACAAGGCCTGGGCCGCGCGTGGGGCGAATGGCGGCGAGACCGACAATCGCGAGATTGCCGCGGAGACGCTCGTGCTGCGTGATGAGCGCGCCAAGCTGTTGGAATATAAGGATTTTGCGGCATTCAAGTTGGAAACCGAAATGGCGGGATCCGCGGAGAATGTGCGCGATCTGTTGATGGCAGTTTGGGAGCCGGCGAAGCGCCAAGCCGAGGCGGATGCGGAAAAATTGGCGGCAATGATGGCCGAGGATGGCGTGAACGGGCCGTTGGAGCCTTGGGATTGGCGCTATTATTCGGAAAAGCGGCGCAAGGCGGAGCATGATCTGGATGAGGCGGAGTTGAAGCCGTATCTGTCGCTTGAGGCGATGATTGCAGCGTCGTTCGACTGCGCCAATCGGCTGTTCGGGTTGGAGTTCAAGCCGCTGGATGTGCCGCTCTACCACCCCGATGCGCGGGCTTGGGACGTCACGAGGGATGGCGCACATGTCGCTGTTTTTATTGGAGATTACTTCGCGCGCGGGTCGAAAAGATCGGGTGCCTGGTGCTCGGCCATGAGGTCTCAGAAGAAGCTCGGCAGCGATACCAGACCGATTGTTGTGAACGTGTGCAACTTCGCGAAAGGCGCGCCGAGCTTGCTGTCTTATGACGATGCGCGGACGTTGTTTCACGAGTTCGGGCACGCGCTTCACCAGATGCTGAGCGACGTGACCTATGCGTCGATTTCGGGCACGTCGGTGGCGCGGGACTTTGTGGAATTGCCGAGTCAGCTTTACGAACATTGGCTGGAAGTACCTGAAGTGCTTGAGAAATTTGCCACTCACGTGGAAACGGGTGAGGCGATGCCGAAAGATATGCTGGAGCGGCTTCTGGCGGCGCAGACCTATGATATGGGCTTTTCGACCGTGGAATATGTCGCCTCGGCCCTTGTGGACCTGGATTTCCACGATGGCGGTGCGCCGGATAACCCAATGGAATCGCAGGAAAAAACACTTGAGCGGATTGGGATGCCACACGCAATTGAGATGCGGCATCGGACGCCGCAATTCGCCCATGTCTTCGCGGGTGATGGCTATTCCAGCGGATACTACAGCTACATGTGGTCGGAAGTGATGGATGCGGATGCGTTCGAGGCCTTTGAAGAGGCCGGCGGCGCGTTTGATTTGAGCATGGCTAAGTCGCTGGAAAAACACATTCTTTCGGCGGGAGGAAGCCAGGAAGCGGACGTGCTTTATACCGCATTCCGAGGGCGGATGCCCGGGGTTGAGGCGCTGCTGAAGGGGCGTGGACTTGATGATGCGGCGTGACGGGATCTGGTTAGCAGCTTTCGATTTCCGAAATCCTTGTCCGAGTCCGGCACCCGAAAAATCCTGACCATGTGGTCACATCTGTGTCCATCTGGTCAGATTTTTCGCGAAAAATGCGACCATTTGGTCAGAGTTTTGCGGCCAATCCGGACCGTTTGGTAAGTGTGACCATCTGGTCGCTTCCTTGGATCGTCGGGCAGCTCGTGCCGTGTCAGTCGAACACCTCGCCCGGATCGACACCCCAGAGCGCGGCGGTCTGGACCCAGCCGCGATAGCCGCCGACCTCCATCAGGCACCAATCGGGTTGGCATTCGTCGAGCCGCCCGGTGACGCCAAGTTCGGCATGGGCACGGATCGTCGAGGTCAGGTCAGGGCGGGAGTAGAGGGGGAGCATGTCGATCTCGACTATCGCGGAGCGCTCGCCCGACAGGAGCGAATAGTGCATCCAGCCGCCCGCGCCGTCGCGGTCGACCACGCGGCGCCAATGGCCGTGTTCGGCCACGATCATCATCGGCATGTTGCGGCGGGTGAAGACCCAGTCGATGCGGTGGGAACGGGACGGGCCGCGGCGGGCATTGCCCTCGGACGCGCGCATCGAGACGTAGCGCGGGATCGGGAAGCCGGTGACGGGGCCAACTCGTTCCGGCGCGGCTTCGGTCGTTTGGGCCACGGATGTGGTGGGCGCCAGAGCAAAGGTGCAAAGAAAAAGTGTGACAAAGCCGATAAGGGCGTTGCGCATGGGTTCCTGCCTCGAATCCAATGACCCGTACTGGGCCAGACGTGTCCTCAATCGTTCCAGTGATCTTGCGCCACCGGTAACGATAGGAGAGTGTCACGGGAGAGGGCCAAAACCAAGCGTTCGGAGAAGAAGCATGGCAGGTGAGCGGTTAAGTGTTGTCGTTACGCGACGGTTGCCAGAGGCGGTCGAGACACGGATGAGCGAATTGTTCGACGTGGAATTGCGCGAAGATGACAGCCCCATGAGCCGCGAAGATCTGGTGGCCGCAATGGGGCGGGCGGATGTTTTGGTGCCCTGTATCGCCGACAAGATCGACGGTGGGATGCTGGGCCAGGCCCGGGATCGGCTGAAGCTGATCGCGAATTTTGGCGCGGGTGTGGACCATATTGACGTGTCCACCGCGCGGCAAAGGGGCATTTTAGTGAGCAACACGCCCGGTGTGATGACGGACGACACCGCCGATATGGTCATGGCGCTGATGCTTGGTGTGTTGCGGCGGGTGCCCGAGGGCATGGCCACGATGCAGGCCGGAAACTGGGAGGGCTGGTCGCCCACGGCGTTCATGGGCGGGCGCATTGCGGGCAAGCGGCTGGGCATTCTGGGCATGGGCCGGATCGGGCAGGCCGTGGCGCGGCGGGCGGCGGCGTTCGGGATGCAGGTGCACTACCACAACCGGCGTAGGCTGCATTCCGAGACGGAGACCGAGTTGCAGGCGACCTATTGGGAAAGCCTCGACCAGATGATCGCGCGGATGGATGTGGTGAGCGTGAACTGCCCCCATACGCCAAGCACGTTCCACCTGATGAATGCGCGGCGGCTGAAGCTGATGAAGCCGGAGGCGGTGATCGTGAACACCTCGCGCGGGGAGGTGATCGACGAGAATGCGCTGACGCGGATGCTGCGCGCCGGTGATATTGCGGGGGCGGGTCTGGACGTGTTCGAGAAGGGGCGCGAGGTGAACCCGCGCCTGCGCGATCTGCAGAACGTCGTGTTGCTGCCGCATATGGGATCGTCCACGCGAGAGGGGCGGATCGAGATGGGCGAGAAGGTTCTGATCAACATCAAGACCTTCGCCGATGGGCACAGGCCGCCGGATCTGGTTGTGCCGAGCATGCTGTGAGTGAGCGCAGGGAACCTCCGCTAAAGGCACCGGAGCGACCGGTGGATGCGGAGCGCCCTGTTTTGCAGGGTGAGCGTCGCGGCGATGCGCCGAAGGGGCAGAGAGCCGGATTGCGGCCCGTGATTTTTGCGATTGTCGGCTTGGTGTGTCTGGTCGTGGGCGCGTGGGACCTTGTGCGGGGCGGCGGGATAAACCCGGCCTTGCCGCCAGCGGTGGATGCGGCGGAGGATGTCGCCGTGGTGACGGCGGGGGTCTACGTGAGCTTGCGCGCGATCAACGCGGCTTTGTCGGCGGCGCAGGAGGTGGAGGTCGGCGCCTCCATCGGGGCGCAGGCGAGCTTACAGCCGCTCAAGGTGTTGGAGCCGGTTGATGACACGGTGGAGCGGGTCGCGGATGTGGTGTTCGCTGTGGCCGCGGGGGCGGCGTTGGCGACGGTGGGTTTGCAGCCGGTGGCGGCGATCGGGTTGATCGTGTTGGGCGTGGGGCTGGTGGGCTACGGGCTGGGCCGTGGTTCCACGGCGCGGGCGAGTTTGCGGGCGGTGCGCTTGGGCGCGGCGTTGGGGTTGGTTTTGCCCTTGGTCTTCGCGGGCGGTGTCTGGCTGGGCGAGGTGGCCACGCAGGCGCAGTGGGACGCGGCGATGGCGGAGTTGGATGCGGTGGCCGGAGAGGCGCGGGTGCTGATCGGCGCAGGCGAGGGTGATTTGATCGACGCGGCTGAGGGGGGCGAGGGCATGCTGTCGGGCTTCATTTCGGCCATCACCGGGGCGCGTGACAGCGTGCAGGGCTATGTCGATGCGGCGGCGGTGTTCACGCGAGAGGCGGATACACTGTTTTCGGCCACGCTGACGATCATCGGGATTTTCGTGCTGCGCGTGCTGGTGTTGCCGGTGCTGTTGTTGTGGTCGGTGATGGTGTTGGTGCGGCGGAGCGTGGAGTGAGCCTGAAACTCGGCGCGGCAACCTTCGATGTATCCCTTGAAGAAGATGGGACGGCTCTGGTGTTGGCCAGCGCCGAGCGCCCGCGGATTACGTTGAGGGAAAATGGCGTGGCGATCCCGGCCCTTCGGGCGGGCGCGTTGCCAGAAGAGATGTTGGCTTTTCTAGCCGGGTTTCTTGCGCGCGAGGAGGAGGCGTTGGCAGAGGCGCGACGCGAGACGGCGCGGCAATTGTGGGACGAATACGCGGGCAGTTGGCGTGAGGCGGGGCACACGGATGTGGCGGATTTTGCAACTTTCGTGGCGGCCTTGGGGAATGCGGAGATCGCCTTCTATGTCGGCGAAGATTGGGGTGTGAGCATGGCGGAGCTGGTTTGGGCCAACCGCGATCTGTTTCTGGGGCACACGATCTTCACGCAGGTCTATGAGCCAGAGGCCTGGCGGATGTTTGACGCCACGATTTTTGGGTGAGGATGGGGGAGACGCTGGGCTGACGCCCTCGCCCCTCCCGCCATCCCGTAGGGCGCCCGTTGGCAGTTGGAGGAATGCATTTGCGGTTTGTAGTGGGACTTGGGGTCGTGGCGCTGGTGGCAGCAGCCGTGGTTTGGGTGCTTCGTGCGCCACCGGAACTGGAGGTTCGGGTCAGCCAAGCGGAGGTGCGGGTGGCTTTGGACGCGGCCTTGGCGGAGGATCCGCATGTTGGGCGTTTGCCGAGAGTGCGTTTTTCACAACTGACGGTCGAAGACGAGGACGGCCTCATCCTGGTGGGGGAGGGGCGCTGGTTCAGTATCGGGGCGGGCGGTGTCGTTCCGCCCGATGTGGCATTGCGCGTGGAAATCCCCGCTGACCCTGCGGCCTGGACAATCCGCGCCGGCGGTCTTGCTGTCACCCGCGTCGCTTTGGTGGACGCGGAGCGGCTTGCCTTTGATGGCGGTGCCGCTCGCCCCGAAAGTGAGGCAAATCGCAGGGGCTGGGAACGATTGATCGTGTCGCTATTTGGTCGGATGGACAGCTTTGGCGATCAACGTCTGGGGCTTGCGGATTGGGGCATTGTTACGGTCGCAACGGACGCGCAAGGCCTTCTATTCACATTGCGCAGATAGGGCGCCGCGAAAGATGTCGTTTTCCCGCCGGTTTCGGTCGGGTGGGTAAGGCGTAGTGCGCTGCTATGGGGCAGGTAGGTTTGTGACCAGACTTGCCGGAGCGACGCCGATGAAAACCCAAGTGAAAGCCCTTGTTGTTGGCGGCGGTGCCGTTGGAACCTCGATCGCCTATCACCTCGCCAAGGCGGGCTGGGACGATGTGATGCTGCTGGAGCGGGACGAGCTGACAAGCGGATCGACGTGGCATGCTGCGGGTTTGCTGCCCTTGTTCAACATGTCCTACGCGACGACGCATATCCACGACTATTCGGTCAAATTCTACAAGACGCTTGAGGAAGAGACGGGTCTTAATGCGGGGTTCGCCGTGGTGGGCAATTTGCGCATGGCGCAGACGCAAGAGCGGATGGATGAGTATATGCTCTATGCTTCGACCGCTGAGACGGTGGGTGTGCCGTTTGAGTGGCTGACACCGGAGGAGATCAAGGACCGCTGGCCGCTGATCCGGACCGAGGATCTGAAGGGCGCGATTTATCACAATACAGACGGCTACATTAACCCGGCCGACGTGACCATGGCGATGGCCAAAGGCGCGCGGCAGCGGGGTGTGGAGATCGTGCGGAAATGGCAGGCGGATGCGTTTGAATGGAACGGGTCTGCCTGGGAGGTGACGGTCACGAAGATGGTGGAGAAGGGCGGGAACCTTGTGCCATCTGACGAGACCGAAGTGATCACGGCGGAGCATGTGGTGACGGCGTCGGGCAACCATGTGCAGCGCACCGCGAAGATGCTGGGGATCAAGATGCCTGCGGTGCCGGTGGAGCATCAGTTCATCGTGATGGATCAGGACCCGGCGCTGGTGGACTGGCGCAAGGAGAATCCTGAGCATCCGGTGATCCGGGACGCCGATGCGCAAAGCTATGTGCGTGAAGAGCGGGGCGGTTGGATTCTGGGGGTCTACGAGAAGGGCGCGCCGGCGTGTTTTGAGCATGGGGTTCCAGACAGCTTCCGGGCCGATCTGTTCCCGTTGGATCTGGAGCGGATCGAAGAGCAATACATGGCGATGATCCACCGCGTGCCCTCGTGCGAGGAGAGCGGGCTTAAGGACGATTTCAACGGGCCGATTTGCTATACGCCCGACGGCAATCCGTTGGTTGGCCCCGCGCCGGGGTTGGAGAATATGTGGCTGGCCGAAGGGTTCTCGTTTGGCATCACGGCGGCCGGTGGCACGGGCTACTACCTGGCGCAGATGATGGTCGACGGCGAGGCCGAGATCGACATGGCCTCGCTTGATCCCAAGCGCTACGGGCAGGATTGGATGACGACCGAATATGCCGCGCGGAAGAACGAGGAATGCTACGACCACGTCTACATCCTGCATCACCCGGATGAGGAGCGGGAGGCGTGCCGGCCTTTGCGGACAGCGCCGGCCTATGACCGGCAAAAGGCGGCGGGGGCGCAGTTTGGCTGTGTGAACGGGTTTGAGCGGCCGAATTATTATGGGCCTTTGGATGCGCCGACGTCCTTCGACAAGGACGCGCGGTCGTTCCGGCGTGGGGGCTGGTGGGACTATGCCAAGGCCGAGGCGGAGGCGATCCGCGAGGGCTGCGGCCTGATCGACGCGACGGCCTTTGCCAAGCACCGGATCAGCGGTCCGGGGGCGACGGGTTTCCTCGATTGGTTCACGACGAACAAGCTGCCCAAGGTGGGGCGGATCAACCTGACTTATGCTTTGACGGATGCGGGCACAACGCGGACAGAATATACCATCGTGCGGGTGGCGGAGGATGATTATTACCTCGTCAGCGCGGGGGCGTGGCACGCCTATGATCAGGACTTCTTGTATAAGGCTGTGATGGCGAACGAGGACCGGTTCGGGCGGATCAACGAGGAAGATGTCACCACCAAATGGGGTGTCTTCGCGATTGCCGGGCCGAAATCGCGCGATGTGCTGAATGAGCTGGTGAAGGATGCGGACCCGGGATCGGTGCTGTCGAACAAGCGGTTCCCGTGGCTGTCCATGCGCAATATCGAATTGGGCATGTGCCCGGTGCGGGCGATCCGCGTGGCCTATACGGGCGAACTGGGGTGGGAATTGCACCATCCCATCGAGATGCAGAATTACCTGTGGGATCAGTTGGTTGCTGCCGGTGAGAAGCACGGGATGAAGCTTGTTGGAGGCAGAGCACAGAACTGGTTGCGGCAGGAGAAGAGCTACCGCGCGTTTGGGACAGAGTTGGGCCGGGATGCGACGCCTTTGGAGGCGGGGCTGGATCGGTTTGTCGATCTGGAGAAGGACTTCCACGGTAAGGACGCCATGGTTGCGACCGGTGTGCGGTCGAAATGCGTGACGGTGCTGATTGACGGGCCTGAGGACGCGGATCCGTGGGGGCGTGAGGCGCTTTTGGTCGATGGTGAGAAGGTCGGGCGCTTGACCTCGGGCGGGTATTCCGTGGCCTTTGGCAAGCAGATCGGGATGGGCTACGTTCGGCCAGACCTTGCGGAGGTCGGCGCCAAGTTGAAGGTGCGGATGTTCCGTGAGCTTTGGGATGCGGAAGTCGTGGAGGACAGCCCCTATGATCCGAAGAATGCGGTTATCCGCGTGGACGGCTAGCGCCTTTGCCCTTGTCTTGATGGTTGTGGCTGGTCCGGCTTTGGCCGACCGGCCCGGCTTTGCGAGCCCGAGTGGGAATATCACCTGCTATCTGGAAGATGATTGGGACCGGCCATTGCCGCCTCAGGAGCGGTCTTTCGTGTGTTTGGTGTTCGAGGCGAGTTGGACGCCGCCGAATGACTATGGGGATGGCGATCCGACCTGTGATCTGGACCGGACGCGCATCGTCATCCTGCCGCCGGATGGACCGGCGACGGAGCGTTGGGTGTGTCACGGTGATGTCTTCTGGCCGATCCACGGCGCGATTGGCTATGGGTCGGCTTGGTCGGTTCTGGGGTTCGACTGTCAGATGGCCGAGACCGGTGTGACCTGCCAGAACGCCCGCGGGAACGGGTTCAGCGTGCGGCGGGCGGCGCGGTCGCTTTATTGAGGGGGACGGGGGAGACGCTTGCGCCAAAGGCGCGTCGCCTTGCCCGGGGCTCCGCCCGTTCGACACTCGATCTCTCCGCCGGAAAGATCGCCGCATTCGCGAACCGTGCCGAACCCCACCGTCCCGCAATGGAGGCGCGCGATAATCACTGCCCCATCAGCGCAGTCATCACCGCTGGGTCCATCATTGCTGCCATCAGCCCGCTTTCGGACATCTGCTGGATCGCCAATTCGGCGCTGCCGCAGGTCTGGCCGGTGGCGGCGGCGAAATCTGCGCTGATCGGGACGGGTGTCACGGTTGAGAGTTGGGTGAGCGAGGTGATCTCGATCTCGGAGAACGCCTCCATCTCAGCGATGTAGCTGGTCACGGCCTCATCCCCGCCTTCGGCGCGGATCGCGTCGAGCGTGCAAGAGGCGGCTTCGCGCATCTCCGGGCTCCAGGCCCAGTCGGGCATGACATCGGCCAAGGAGGGGACGGTGGCGACCAAGTAGGCCTCCATATTCTGGCCTGCGGCCTCAGTTGCCGTGGCGAGGCGGTCGAGGTCGGATTGGGCCATGGCGGGCAGGGCGAGGGCGGCGGTCATGGCGCCGGCCAGCAGGGTCAGTTTGTACATGGATGTGGTCCTTATCTGATGCCTCAATGCGCGCCACCATGACGGCGGCGCGCAAGGGGGCCAAGGTCAGGATATCCCGAAGGATTGGAACAGCAGGTTATTGCCGTAATCCGTCTGATCCGTTGGCGTGAGGGCAAGGGGCGCTGTCAGGCCTGAGAAGAGCGGCGTGCCGCCTCCCAGCACTGCTGGTGCGCGTTTGAGGCGCATCTCGGTCAGATGGCCTGCATTGGCGATGGCCCCGGCCAGGGCACCGCCCCCGCAGAGGTAGATCGGGCCCGTGGCCGTTTCGCGAAGGTCAGCGAGGCCGAAGAGATCGCGCCAGACTTCAACCTCTGCCCCGGCTGGCAGATCGAGGGTCTTGGACACCACGACCGACCGTAAGTGCGGGTAGGGATTTGCGCCCGGCTTTAACCCGAAAGCGTAGCCGAACTCATAGGTCGCGCGCCCCATGAGGGCCACTGCATAGGTGCCGAGGCGGGCGACGTAATCGTCCACGATTGGACCAATGTGGGGAAAGGCGGACACGTCCGCATCACGGCCTGCAATGAAGCCGTCGGCGGAAACCGCCACGTCATAGATGATAGGTTGCAAGGGATTGCTCCGAAGATCAAAACAGCGCGCCCGTCAGGCGCGACATGGTATGTTCAGGCTGTTTTGATCATTGGCAGGGTCCTCCAGCTGGATGACGGTGCCTAACCGATCTACGCAGCGCCGTCTACGGCGACGTCTGCAGGGCGCGATCCATCGGCGGCCTGGCGCAGGGCCGTGAGGGCGGTTTGATCGGCCTCGTCATCGCGGCCCCCAAAGATTTCAGCGGCCTTTTTGTAGGCAATCTCGTAGAACAGCTTGTGCTGGTTCCAGGCGAGAAACCCCGCACCTTTGAGGCCGGGTGGACGGATCATGAGATCGGTGGGATCAAGGTCTGCCAGCATGTCGGACTGCCCAACCAGCAACGAGCGCATGACGGTGGAGATCACGCCCGGCACGCGGGGCCCGGTTTTCTTTCCGAAGGGCACCACGGTTTTGCGAAGAAGCTCGGCCCGGCCGGGCAGCTTTTCGTAATCGACATGGACCAGCTTGTTGGTGGCCTTTTGCACGTTGACGATGACGTTTGGCCCGGATTTGAGCCCGTGCATCGTGCGGAAGGGCATATTGTCGATGCACCCGCCATCCACAAGCATCCGTCCATCGCGCGAGAAGAAGGGCGGCAGGACGCCGGGAATGGCCGAGGAGGCGCGGATCGCCTCCCATAACGGGCCGCGGCGGATCACGGTTTTCTCCATCGATGACAGATCGGCGGCGACGGCGTAATAGGGTGTCCAGAGATCCTCGATCGGGTCGTCGTAGAAATGCTCCCGCAGGGCGGCATCGAGGACCTTGTGATCGAGGAAGGCGAATTTCGGGATCGTCACGCGGCGCATGGCGCCGGATTTCACAAAGATCTTCTCGACCCGGGGGCCAATTTCTTCGGCTGGGACACCCAGCGCAAAGGCCCCGCCCATGGCGGAGCCGACGGAGGTGCCGCCGATGATATCCACCGGCAGGCCAGCCTCTGCCATCGCGCGGAAGACGCCCACATGGGCCACGCCAAATGCGCCGCCGCCGGACAGGACCATGCCAATCGCGCGGCCCGACAGGAACCGCCCAAGCCGCGCAATGTCGCCATCGCCGCCCGTCAGGGCCACGTGGTGATGCAGGAAGACCGGGCGGCTATCGAGCCAGCGGCCCGTACCTGCAGCCTTTTGCATCCGATGCGGGTGCAGCAGAACCAGGCGGCGCTGGCTTTCGGGCAGGATCTGAAGGGCGAAGTCCTCAATCTCTGACGGGTCCTGATAGTTCACGGCTTGTGCCACGAACACGGCCTGATCGGCCTGTTTCAGCGCCGCACGTGACCAGTCGGACGCATCGGGATTGGCCACGAAGAGGACGATCTGCGCATTGCGCTCCTGCGCGTTCATCCAGGCGATGGCCTCGGGCGACTGGGGATCGGCGCGGTCGCCGAGGGCGGTGCGGAAGTCGGCCTCTGTCACCAGCGCAATGGAGTGGTGGATCGAGACGGCGCGTGCGAGGTCGGGCACAAAGCGTTCCGGCAGCGGGGCATTTGCGCAAGGCAAAATGCAGAAGGTGCGCGCGGGGGGGCGGCCCGGGTCAGGCACAACGCGCGCTGACGTCTTGGCGAGACGATCCGCAAGCTCGGCCGCGATGGCTTGCGGCAGGCCGTCGACAGCGGTGCAGAGTTTGTCATAGGCGGGACGATCAATGCGGTAGACGACGCTGTCGCGGGCCGCGACCACATCGGCGGTGCGGGTGCCGCCGGTGAGGAAGGCAATTTCGCCGATCACCGAGCCCGCGCCAATTTCAGCCAGATCAATGCCGTCGCGTTCTACCCGGAAGCGCCCGGTTGAGACTAGGTACATGGCTTCAGCCTCGGACCCCGCCGTGATCAGCTTGGTGCCCCGTTCCACGGGAGTTTGGGAGAGCTGCGAGAGCGCGGGCCCTTCAAGCAGGGCAAACAGGCCCTCGGGTGCGAATTCGATTGTCATGTTCGCCTGTCGTCAGAATTCTGTTTGCCGGACCGCGCATCTGCCGGGGCCCGAATAATTTCGCAGACCTTAAACGTGCCTTCGGAAAAAGCGAAAGGTTTCCTTCCGTTACGTTACGTTTCCGCGGGCGGGCGCCTAGGCCGGCTTGCGGGCCACCAGCAGCAGGTTGTTTGCGGGCATGGCGCGGGGTGCGTCGGGGATCAGGCCCGCGCTGGCGCATGTGTCGCGCACCCATTCCAGGTCTTTGTAGCCTCGGTCGGGATGCTCCGCCCGGATGCGTGCGTCAAACGCCGCATCGCCGTCGCTGGTGGTCCGGCCGTCGCGCAGGAACGGGCCGTAGACGGCTGCGCGGCCCTCAGGCGCAAGGGCTTGCGCCATCTCGGTCAGGCAGGTCTGTGCCTCAACATCTGTGACAAGGTGCAGGAGGTTGGCCAGAAAGATCAGGTCAGCCGGGCCGTGGGTTGCCGCCCAACCGGGGGTGCAGGCATCCAACGGAAGCGGAGGCGCGATATTGGGGGATGGTTCCGCCTTGACCCAGGCGGTGATGGAGGCGCGGCGATCCGGGGCAGGATCGGTGGGCTGCCAGATCAGCCCCGGCATGGCAGAGGCAAAGCGGATGACGTGCTCGCCGGTGCCAGATGCGATTTCAAGCGCGCGGCCTTTGGCGGGCGCGATTTCAGCGAGTGCTGTCGTCAGATGGTCCCGATTGCGCACGGCGGCGGGGGCTGACAATCGCCCATCGGCATATTCGCCCCCCGCATAGCCCGTGTCGGGCCCACGCTTGGGCGGCGCATCGGTCACTGCTGTTGCATCAGGATTTGCATGGCGCCAGATTCGGCCATGCGGGCCATGTAGACCTCCATCAGGCCGCAATCCGTCACGATTTGAAGTGCCTCATCATCGGAAATGCCGGCGGGGTTCTCGACTGCCGCGCCGCCTTCGATCAGCACGACGGGGTCGATGGTTTCCAGCATCTCTTCCATCTCGGTCACCATATCGGCGACAGGCTCTTCTCCGACGCGCCCGACATAACCATCGTACATGCAGCTATAGGCTGCGAGCATCGGCTCGTCCCATTCAGGGTCGGGCAGATTGCCTTCAAGCGCCGGGATTTCTGCAACAAACGCGTCGTTCATCATGGCGTTCATGGCTTCTGCCACGGCTTGAAACCGGTCGAACGTGGATTGCGCCGAGGCGGTGAGCGGCAACAGGGCCAGGGCGGCCCCGATGGCGAGTGGGCGGATCATTGGTTTTGCAGGGCCTGCAACACGCCGGATTCGGCGAGTCGTGTCATCTCAAGCTCCAGCATCCCGCATTCGCTTTGGATCTGCTGTTGGCGCTGCGGGGTCAGCCCGTCCGGCAGTTGGCCCGAAAAGGAGCCGCCGAGAATATCGTTCGGCGAGGCGGATTGAACGGCGGTCTCGAAGCCGGACAGGAACACGGCCACGCCATCTGCGCCAACCTCCCCCTCATAGGCGCGCAGGATGCAGCGCCCGGCCCGGCGCATGGGGCGGTCCCAGGCGGTGTCGGGGAATACATCGGCCGCGACGCCATATTGGGCGGCGATGCCCTGGTAGGTGAGGGCCGTCACACGCTCACTCGCAGCTTCGAACCGGTCAAGCTCGGACTGCGCCAGGGCGGCGGTGGCGGGAAGGATCGTCAGCGCCGCGATACAGGCAGCGCGGAGGGTGAGATGGGTCATGTCTCTCTCCATGTTGGGTTAGGAGCCAAGATAAGCCCATGGGCCGCGGCTGCAAGCGCGGGGTTTCCGCACCTAGCGCAATCGTGACGGGGAAAGGGACGCCACCGTTCCCCGGTCGAGCACCGGCGCACGGCCCGCAACGAGGTCGGCGAGCAGGGCCGAGGCCGCAGGTGCGGTCTGGAACCCGTAGCCGCCCTGGCCTGCAAACCAGAGGAAATGGGGGTCGGCAGGATCTGGCCCGATGACAAGGCTGCGATCGGGGGCGAAAGTCCGCAGACCGGCCCAGGAGGAGGTCACGCGCGTGACCTCTTCGGTGACGAAGGGCTGATAGCGGGCAATGCCTTCGGCGAGGGTGAGATCGTCGGTGAAGGCATCGTGGGGGTGGGCCGGGTCTTCCTCGGCCGGAGAGACCAGCCATGCACCTGCGTCGGGCTTGGCATACCAGCTTTCGTTCACGCCAAAGAGCATTGGCCAGCGAGAGACGTCATGGCCACCCGGCGCAGGCATCCGCGCCATGGATCGGCGATAGGGTGTGAGGCCGATGGGCGGGATCCCAGCCAGGGTCGCGATCGCGTCGGCCCAGGCACCTGCCGCGTTGACAAGGGTGCGGGCCTCATAGGGGACGGTGTCGGTTGTGACCTGCCAGCCGGTCACGGTGCGTGTGATTTTTCGGACGCGGGCCGCGGTTTCCAGCGTGCCGTTGTTGCGGATCTGGCGGGCGTAATGCTGAACTATACGGTCGGTGTCGATGTCCCAGGCCTCGGAATGATATGCGGCGGTGGTGACGTGGGCGGTGTCGAGGATTGGCACCATGGCATGTGCCTCAGCCGGGCTAAGCGGGGTGAGATGCATCTTGGTGCAATCGTCTGCGAAGGCGTCTTCATCGCCTTGCGTGGCCAGCAGCATCAGCCCACGCGGCGTGAGCAGCCCGCCGTCCAGCGTTTCGTGCGCGGTTCTTGAGGCAAGGTTCAGAGCAACGGTCGAGGGAAGGCCGTATTGCGCCTCATAGAGTGCGGCGGATCGGCCTGAGCTGTGATAGGCGAGCGCGTCTTCGGCTTCGAGCAGGCAGACGCTGCCAAGCTGCGCCAATTGTGCGCCTGCAGAGGTGCCCGCAATGCCGCCACCGATCACGAGAAAATCATGGGTCATGCCGGTTTGCGTCGCACGGGATGCGCCGGCAGGCAAGGGGGGTCTCCGCCTCGCACTGCGCTGTCGCGCATTGGCTCGCCGGACCTGGCGCGCGCGCCCCCTGACGGGGCCGCGCGCGCGGTCGCATTGATTTGAGAGACATGGTGGGGGTGGCAATGGCGTCTTGCATTTTCATGGAACAAAGATGCGCGGAACGGGCGAGGGACGGTCATCCTCCGCCCCTATCCCAAAGGGCTTCGCGGGCAGAGGATGCGCCATCTTCGTTCACGGCCATCGCCATGCCTGGCTGTTCCGCCTCCGCAGCATTGCCCACCATGGTTAAAGGAGTGTGAAAACCGCCCATCTTTGTTCCATGAAAATGCAAAAAACCCGCATTGGCTGCCATGGACAGCGGTTGCAGTTAAGGCGGCTGACGCAGGACCAAGTGCGTGCATCGGAAAGCGGTTGGGTATCGCGGGCGCGCGGGGCCCCCCGCCCCCCCCCCCCCCCCCCCGGGGGGGGGGGGCCCCCCCCCCCCCCCCCCCCGGGGCAAAAAAAAAAGGCCCCCCAGTGGGGGGCGGGTGTGGTTGGGGGTGGGGGGGG
>CANLEH010000005.1 GCA_947489665.1 uncultured Roseicyclus sp.
AGGGCTGTTTCGGGGGCCCCCTTCCTCTCTGACGCCGCTCGCCCCGCCCCGCCTCGCCCTCGTGTTCTCTATAATACATCGCTGGGGGGGGGCGGGGGGGGGGGGGGGGGGCCCCCCCCCCCCGGGGGGGGGGGGGGGGGGCCCCCCCCCCCCTCGGTCGCTCGCTTCGCGAGCGAAACCCCTCTCTCAGCCAGGCCAAACGCATGACCCAGCTTCCCACCTCGACCCAAAAGAAACTCGGCCTTGTGATCGACCTCGACACCTGCGTCGGGTGCCATGCCTGCGTGATCTCGTGCAAAGGCTGGAACACCGAAAATTACGGCGCGCCGCTGTCGGATCAGGACGCTTACGGCGAAAACCCGTCCGGCACCTTCCTCAACCGCGTGCACTCTTACTCGGTCCAGCCCTTGGCGACCTCCGCCAAGCCGCACCCGGCGGCGCAAACCATCCATTTCCCGAAATCCTGCCTGCATTGCGAAGACGCGCCCTGCGTCACCGTCTGCCCGACCGGCGCCTCCTACAAGCGCGAGGAAGACGGCATCGTTCTGGTCAATGAGAAAGACTGCATCGGTTGCGGCCTCTGCGCCTGGGCCTGCCCCTACGGCGCGCGGGAGCTCGACCAAGACGAAGGCGTGATGAAGAAATGCACCCTCTGCGTCGACCGCATCTATAACGAAAACCTGCCTGAGATCGACCGCACCCCGTCCTGCGTGCGCACCTGCCCGGCAGGCGCGCGCCATTTCGGCGATCTGGGTGACCCCGACAGCGACGTCAGCCAATTGGTCGCCGAACGCGGCGGCATGGACCTGATGCCGGAACAGGGCACCAAGCCCGTCAACAAATACCTGCCCCCGCGCCCCAAGGATGACCTACCCGAATTCGACGTCCTCGCGCCGTATCTGGAGCCCGTGGCCGAGAACCCCGGCGGCTTCATCGGCTGGCTCGACAAGGCGCTCGATAAACTACCGTCTAAGGGAGCGAACTGATGCATCCAGCCCCCTCTGTCATCATTTTCACCACCCTTTCGGGCCTGGGCTTCGGCCTCCTGACCTTCCTCGGCCTCGGCATGCCAGACGTCACCGGGTGGACCGCCTTCTGGTTCTTCGTGATCGGTTATGTGCTGGCCGTCGGCGGCCTGATCTCGTCAACCTTCCACCTCGGCCACCCGGAACGGGCATGGAAAGCCTTCTCCCAATGGCGCTCCTCCTGGCTCAGCCGCGAGGGCATCTGCGCCGTGGCAGCCCTTCTGGTCATGGCGCTCTTCGGCGCGGGCCTCGTCTTTTTCAACAGCGTCTGGCAGCCGCTCGGCTATCTCGGCGCGCTTCTCAGCCTCGGCACCGTCTTCACCACCTCGATGATCTACGCCCAGATGAAGACAATCCCGCGATGGAACATGCCCTGGACACCCGCGAAGTTCCTGACCTTGTCGCTGGCAGGCGGCGCCCTTCTGGCAGGCCAGATCACGCTGGCCGTGATCCTACTTGTCATTGCGGGCGGGATCACAGTGGCGACCTGGATCATCGGTGACAGCGCGTTCCAACGTTCCGGCACCGATATGGAGACCGCAACGGGCCTCGGCCGGATCGGTCAGGTCACAGCGTTCGAGCCGCCCCATACCGGCACCAACTACCTGCTGCGCGAATTCGTGCATGTCGTGGGCCGCAAGCACGCGCAAAACCTGCGCATCATCGCAGGCACTCTCGCCTTCGTAATCCCGGTCTTCATCCTCCTCGTTCTGCCGTTCAGCCACGTCCTCGCGCTCGTCGCGATCCTCAGCCACATTGCAGGTGTCGCCTGCGCCCGCTGGCTCTTCTTTGCAGAGGCGGAACATGTCGTGGGCCTCTACTACGGCAAACGCTAAGCAAAGGACCGACCACTTTGCCCCGGACCCGCCTGCTCGGCTACTGGATCGTCTCCCATGACCAGGCCAGCGCGCTGGAGGCCGTGCGCATGGCAGGCCTGCCGCTCCTGCTGATGGGGTTCAACCTGCTGGTCCTGGCGCTTCTGACGCTCTCCGCAAGCCCATCGCTTGCCGCCTTCGCCCTTGGAATGCTTGGCACGGCCCTGGCCTGCATCATCCTTGCCTTCCGTCTGCGCGGCGGCCATGCTGGCTGGGTGCCCATCGTGGCTTTGCTCTTTGTCACCTACCTCGCCGCCAGCCTCGCACTTACGATCTTCGTGACCCGCGCATCGGCGATCCCCAACATGAGCGGCACAATGATCGTCACGCAGTGGGTCATCCCCATCATCTGCCTGATCCTAATCAGCGCAGGCATCCGGGGCTGGCTTTGGCTTCGGGCAAATGGCGTGAAAGCCTCTTTCTAAAGCATTTCGCGCTTTATCTGAGGCACTCTTATCGCAAAGTGCTCTAAGCCCGGTCCTGCCCGCGCTCTGGCAACAGAATCTCGTCCGCATTGCGGCACAGATGCTCAAGCAGGGCCGTGTCCACATCGCTGTCCAGCGCATTAAAGGCCCGGTCCGCTTGTGCGCACCCCGCCTCCGACCACGCCGCATCTGACACCTCTCGCAAAACCGCCGACAGCCCCTCCAATCCAACAGCCGCCAAGGCCGCCGATGTCGCCTGAGCCAGGTCCGGCCCCCGGTTCATGCGATACTGCGCATGGCCCCCATTCCACACCTCACCGGTATAGATCAGGATCAATTGAACCTCCCATTCCGGCTTGGCCAGCCCCATCTGCGCCACACCCTGCCGGGCGCGATGTGCCCAAAACCCAGACAAAGTCGCCACAGCCTCCACCGCGTCCTCGGACGCCAAAAGCCTTTCGATAAAGGCCTCACCTATTTGCATGTTGCCCCCAATTGTGCGGCCATCCGCCCTTGGTCCCAGAAATTGAATTGGCAAAATCCGACACAGGGCCCAGATTACCCTTCAACGCAGCCCCATAAAGGACATCGCCCATGCGCGCACTCGCCTTCGCCACAGCCCTCGCCCTCTCTCCCCTGGCCGCCACCGCCCAATCGGTCGAGGAGCTCGCCCGCGACTACGCCGCCCTGCCCGCCGTGCAGGAGATGATGTCCGCCATGTTCTCGCCCGAGGCCTCCGCCGCGCAAATCGCAGCCACCCTGCCGCCGGGCATGGAGCTGACCGAGCAACAATTGACCGACCTCGGCACCCTGCTCTCCGAAGAGCTGATCGATTTCCAGCCCCGCCTCGAAGTCCTGATGATCGAAGGTATGATCAACACCTTCACGGTCGAAGAAATGCAGGCGATGATCGAATTCTATTCGTCCGATGTGGGCCGCTCGATCCTGGTGCAGACCCAACCCATGTTCACCTCCATCATGACGCAACTCGCGCCCGAGATGCAGGCCCGCATGATGGGGCGCCAAAACGACATCATGGCCATCATCATGGGCCAATAGGCGCCCGCACCGACCCTCAAAGGTCGTGAAAGAAATGCAGCTGGTGACCGGCCAGGTCGGTCACCGTGAACTGTCGCAGACCCCAAGGCGTGTCGGCCAAGGGCCCGGTGATCGGCGCGCCCCGCGCGACCAGATCATCGTGGACCGCATCGACATCCGCGCAGAAGATCCACAGCACATTGGGCTGAATATCCCCGTCCAACTCGCGCAGAAAGACCGCCGCTTCGCCATGGGCCACACCGCCGATCCGGCCGCCCTCATGGTGCCACTTGATCTCGAACCCCAGAAGATCGCGGTACCAGTCCTGCGCCTCGGGCACGGAACGGACCGGAAGGGCAGCAGTGGGTTGAGAGATCTGGGCCATAGGCACACCCTACGCACGCACGACAAATGTGCAAACCTGCAGCACATCCATACGGGACGGTGGGCGGGGCGACGCCGTCAGGCAAGCGTCGGCCAGCGCCCCCTCACATCAAATGCGCGAAATCCGGATGCGCCTCGAACCGCCACTTCCGCAGTGGCCCGGCCATGACGTTCAGATAGTACATCTCCACCCCGTAGGGCGTCCCGCACGGATGGTGCCCTTTGGGAACCAAAACCACGTCGCCATCCGACACCGCCATCGTCTCATCCAGCGTGCCATCCTCGGTGAACACCCGCTGCACGCCAAAGCCCTTGGCCGGGTTCAACCGGTGATAATACGTCTCTTCCAGATAGGTGATGCGCGGAAAATCATCCTCGTCATGGCGGTGCGGCGCGTAGCTGGACCAATGGCCTGCGGGCGTGAACACCTCCGTCACCAGCAAAGACTCCGCCACATCCCGATCCTCCATCGCGATGTTGTGGATGTGGCGCAGGTTCGTCCCCTGCCCCCGATCCACCATCTCGATGCCCTCTGGCCCCAGTGCCTGCGCGGGCCGCGCGCCTGTCCCCGGCGCGGAACACACTGCCAGCACGCAATGGGTCACGGCCTCCACGCGCCATGCGCCCGGTTGATAGGCGCAGGCCGGCGGCGTCTTTTCCCAAACGCTCATCCGCACACCCATCTCGCCCAAGCCATCCACCACGGCGCGGCCCTCGACCAGCACCAGGATCACCTCGCGCCCGGGCTCCGCGCCCGAGGCCACATCCCCGGGCGCCAGATGCCACACGTCAAACCCGACATAGCCCCACCCGGCACTGTCCGGCGTGATCGCGTGGACCTGCCCTGCCGTCCCGTTCGGCTTAACCAGCAAACTCATCCCAAAGGCCTCCGTGCGACATACGCATCCAGCATTGCATTGAACTGCTCCGGCATCTTTCCCTGCTGGATCGCGCGGTCAAACAGCTGCGCCATGGTTTCTGGCGCCAGCCCTCCCTTGGGCGGGTCGGTGTCAAGACTGGTGGGAAAGGCATATCCTTCCAAAGCCGAAGGAAGTGCGGCGGCCAATTCATTGCCCAGGTGCAGATGCGTCGCCAGCGCCCGCTGATAGACAGAGTATAGCGCCCGCGCCATGCCCGCGCGATCCACCGCCTCCATTGCACGGCCCATGGGCGAGGATACTTGCATCAAGTTCGCCATACGCTGCACATCTTGCGTCCGGTTCTCGCCCGCGCCGTGAAAGAGCGCCGGGTTGAAGAAGATCACATCCCCCTTCTCCAGCGGCAGCTGCACGTGGTGCTCTTCGAAAAAGGCCGCGAAATCCTCGCGGTGATAGGCCAGATAGCCCGGCCCATATCCTTGCGAAAACGGCAGAAGCTTCGTCGGCCCGCTTTCCACCGGCATATCACAATGGGCGATGCCGCCCTGTAGCGTCAGGAAGGGTGAAACAGCATGAACATGCTTGGGAAAATCCTGCGCGGCATCCTTGGACATGAACCCCAGATGATAATCCCGGTGCGCCGTTTGCGCAGCACCACCCGGGCGCACCACATTGACCTGGGCCGTCATCTGGTATCCGGGCCCGCACCACGCCTCGCATACCGCATCGATGGTCGGGTTCCCGTGATACATCAGGAAGGCCTCCGGATCGGCCAGGCACAGCTTTTCCAGCGCGTTCCAAATCCGCGCATTCGCGCCCGACTTGGCGAAATGGTCGCCCGACCCGCCGCCCTCCTCCGCGATAATCTGCTCGAAGATCGCGCTGACACGGTCGATGACACCGTTCACCGGCTCCACGTCGCGGTAGCTGTTCTTCAACACCATCGCACCGGGGCCGTCTTTCAGCACCCAGATCCATTCGCTCATCAACGCCCAGCGGTCATATTCCATGAGCGTCGGACGCAGCGCCTCCATGTCGTAGACCGGAATACGCTCACGAATGTCTTGCGTATGGGTTATGGCACCCTCAGGGGTCGCCCGCCCGACCGCCTCGGCAAAGGCGTCGAGCGAGACATCTTCATCGCCATACCAGGCAAGCTGCGGCCCACCCGGATCCCGCATCCGGGGCCCCATCAGACGGTCCCGCCCAGCGAGCCCTCCAACTGCGCCATCTCCTGCCCACCGGCCATAAGATCCTGCAACTCTTCGGGCGTGATCTCACCGCGCGCCGCGGTACCGAGCGTCTGGCCGCGGTTGAGCACCGTGAACCGGTCCCCCACCGCCATGGCGTGGCGCACGTTGTGGGTGATGAACACCACCCCGATGCCCGCCTTCCGGACCCGGTCCACCGTGGCCAGAACGTTCGAGGTCTGCCGCACCCCAAGGGCCGAGGTCGGCTCATCCAGGATCAGCACCTTCGCCCCAAAATACACGGCCCGTGCAATGGCCACCGTCTGCCGTTCACCACCTGACAGCGTGCCTACGGCTTGGTCGGGCGAGCGCAGGTTGATGCCCATCTTCTTCATCTCGGACATGGTCGTGGAGTTCGCCTTGTCGAAATCGATGAACAAACCCTTTTTCGGCTCCCGTCCCATCCAGAAGTTCCGCGTCACCGACATCAGCGGAATCATCGCAAGATCCTGATAAACCGTCGCAATCCCCGCCTCCATCGCGTCGCGGGGGCTGTTGAAGTTCATCGTTTTGCCCTCGAACATGATCTCGCCCGAGGTCGGCTTGTGCACGCCCGACATGGTCTTGATGAAGGTCGACTTGCCCGCGCCGTTGTCGCCCAGAAGGCAATGGCACTCGCCCGCCTTCACGTCGAACGACACACCGTTCAGGGCAATCACAGGGCCGAAGTGCTTCTTGATATCGACCATTTTTACGATTGGGTCAGACATATCAACGCTCCCCCGTGATGATGCGGCGGACATAGGTGTTCAGGATCACCGCAAAGAGCAGGATCACACCCAGGAACACCCGGAACAGCGAGTTCTCAACGCCCGCAAAGAACAGGCCCTGCTGCACCACTCCAAAGATGATCGCCCCCAGCGCCGCGCCCACGACCGAGCCATATCCGCCCGTCAGAAGCGCGCCGCCGATCACCACCGCGATGATCGCCTCGAACTCCTTCAGGATCCCCCGGTCCGCCGCTGCCGTGCCGAATTCAAACACCTGGCAGCAGGCGAAGATCGTCGAGCAGAACGCCGTCACCATGAACATGGAAATCTTCACCCGATCCACCGGAACGCCGACATAGCGCGCCGCCTGCGCATCGCCGCCCGCCGCAAAAATCCAGTTGCCGTAGCGTGTGCGCGTCAGAATCGTGTGGCCCACGACCACAAGGATCAGCGCCCAGACAATCAGCATCGGAATGCCTGTCACCACGGGCTCCCCTTCCCGCGTGCCCCGCGTAAAGGTCTCGATCCAGCCCCAATCTGCGAACTTCACGAACAGCCATTGCATGATGTCCGCGCTGAAGATCGACGCCAACCAATCGCCTTCCGCCGCATCCTCGATGCCGCCGATGATCGTGCGGCTTTCCACCGTTTGCGGAATGAAGATCGTGAAGCCGCGCAGGATGAAAAGGAAAGCCAGCGTCACGATGAAACTGGGCAACCCGGTGCGCACCACGATCAATCCGTTGATCGCCCCGATGCCGATGCAGATGACAAAGGTGATCAGGATGGCAATCCACATCGGAAAGCCCCAGACCACGCCGAACATCGCGATGGAGATACCCGCAAAGCCGATCATCGAGCCAACCGAAAGGTCGAACTCACCAGCCACCATCAACATGCAGGCGCCCACGGCGATGATCATGAACTGCGCCGAAACCTGGCTCCAGTTCAGGATGCCCTGCGGGTTGAACATGCCACTGTCGCCCGCGAGAATGCCGAAGAAGATGAAAACGGTGATCACACCGACGATCCCGCCCAATTCCGGCCGGATCAACCATTGGCGTAATCCCCCGATCTCCTTGATTCTTTCGTCGTCTTGTCCGCCCGCTGCAGGCTGCGTCTCCGACATGTGCCCCTCCCGTGTATACGTGTCGTCTCACTCAAGCGTCTCTAGGAAAGCCCCGCACAACAGGGCCTTTCGAAATCCGCCGTTGAAAAAGGGCAGGCAACGTTTCCGCCGCCTGCCCCGATGCTCACGCGATCACATGGACCGCGTCGCCTCAGCGGAACTCGCCGGCCAGGGCTTCCACCAGCTCAAGGCCGTCAGCGGTGATGAAACCGGGGCCCGAGTTGATGTTGTTGCCCGGCAGCACGCCGTAGCGGTGATAGTTGGTCAGAACCACAACCGGCAGATAGGCCTGCAGGAACGGCTGCTGGTCGATGCCCCACTGGATCACGCCGTCGCGGATACCCGCCACGATGTTCTCACCCAGATCGAACGTGCCAAAGTAGATGTCACCGGCAAGGCCCATCTCTTCCAGCGCCAGGATCGTCGGGTCAGCCGAGGTCGGCCCGAGGGTCAGGATGCCGTCGGTTTCAGGGTTGGCGTTCAGATAGGCGATAACCCGGTTCTGGATCTCTGCAGGGTCCTGGCCCGCATCGATCATGCTGTCGCCCAGTTCCACACCCAGACCATCCGCAAAGCCCGAGCAGCGCTCGGCCACAACAGGGTTGGAGATGACGTGGTTCACACACAGGAAGCTGGTCACACCGTCACCTGCCGCGCGCAGACCAGCGGCATAACCTGCGTCATATTCAGGCTGGCCAACATACATCAGCGCACCCACTTCGCGCGCCTGTTCAGGCGTGCCGGAGTTCATGATGATGACGTCGATGCCTGCATCCACAGCGGCACTGATCGAGTCGCCCAGAACGTCAGGGTCAGCCAGCGTGGTGATGATGCCGTCGGGGCCGGAGGCCGCAGCCTGCTCGATGATGCGCGCCATGTCGGCGATGTCACCGGTGGGCGGGTTGCGATATTCGACTTCGACGCCCATCTGCTCGCCCGCAAGGCTCAGCGCGTTGCGGATCGTGTTCCACCAGCTGTCGCTGTCAGGGGCGTGGCTGACAAGAATGTAGCGCTCGCCACCCTGGTGGCCGTCGGCGGCCGCCATGAACGGCGTGGCTGCGACGAGTGCCGCTGCGGCGACCGTCTTCAAAAGTGATTTCATGATGTCCTCCCATTGGATCTTACGGCGGATCACACGTCCGTAGGCCCGCCTTGGCAAAACCGTAGCGGCGATTCTGATTCATTGCAACCGGTTGCAAAATGCGATTTACTCTTCGTTAGGAAATGGCCCATAACGGGCTGAATTTATTTGCAAAGGAAACGGTTCCCGTGGGCGTGACATTGAAGGACGTGGCCGAAAAAGCCGGGGTTTCGACCTCTGCCGTGTCGCGCACCTTCACCGAAGGGGCCTCCGTCTCGCCCAAGACCCGCGCCAAGGTCGAACGCGCAGCAGATGCGCTTGGCTATTCGCCCAACGCGCTCGCCTCCAGCCTGACGACCGGGCGCACCAAGCTGATTGGGCTGGTCTCCAACAACTTCCACAACCCCCTGTTTCTTGAGGTCTTCGACCGCTTCACACGCGGCCTGCAAGACCGCGGGCTGCGCCCGCTTCTGGTCAATCTCCGCGTCGATGAAACCGACCCACAGGGCTCGGTCCGCATGCTCAAGCAATATTCCGTGGATGGCGCGATTGTCGCCTCCTCCACGCTCCCTCCCGCCTTCGCAGAGGCATACCGCGCCGCCGGCATTCCCGTCGTGAACTCCTTCGGGCGCTTCACCACTGCGCCGCAGGTCCATGTGGTTGGCATCGACAACGTCGCCTGCGGGCGCATGGCCGGCGAAACCCTGATCGCGCGCGGCTACAAACGGGTGGCGTTTCTGGGCGGCCCGGAACAGGCCACCTCCACACAGGATCGCGCGCTCGGCTTCATGGCCGCCCTGCGCGAACATCCAGAGATTGAGGTCACCTCCAGCTACGCTGCCGCCTATTCTTTCGATGCGGGCCGGGTCGAGATGACGAAGCTGCTGATGGCCAATCCGGCGGAGGCTTACTTTTGCGGCGACGATGTGCTGTCCATCGGCGCGCTCAGCGCCGTGCAAGAGGCCGGGCTGACCTGCCCCGATAATATCGGCATCATCGGTTTGAACGACATGCAGATGTCGGGCTGGCAGAACATCAACCTCACGACGATCCGACAGCCGGTGGCCGAGATCATCGGGGCGTCCATCGACCTGGTCATCGGCACCGTTGAGGACCCCAAACGCCACCCGGAAACCCGGCTGTTTCCCTGCCGCGTGATCGAGCGCGGCACACTCCGCCCCCAAAGGTAAAATGCGTTCATTTGGACGCATCCAAGCGCGTTCAACTGAACGGATCGAATTCTGCTCAGCTGAACGCAGTTTTGCGGGAAAACGCGTTCAATTGAACGCATCTCCGTTCATCTGAGCAGATATCAGCGAAACATCGGCGGCCGCGCATCGACCCACGCACCACGCTCCTTCGCTGAGGCCACGGCCCCATAGACTGCCGCCATCGAACGCACCCCATCCGCCGCCGTCGGATAGGCTCCATGCGCCTCTCCCCGGATCGCAGCCGCCAGGTCCACGTAGATATTCGCAACCGCCAAAGGAAAGCCTTCAGGATGCGCAATTGCGACCCGCGAAAGTCGCTGCGCCTCTTCGGAAAGGCCCGCTTCGCCCTTCTCTATAATCTGCGTCCTGCCGCCCACCGGAGTGTAAAGAACCTGGTTCGGCTGTTCACTCGCCCACCGGAATCCTCCAGTCTCTCCAAAGACTTGGATGTTAAATCCGTGCTGCCGCCCAATCGCGACAGAGCTTGTCCAAAGCCGCCCGACCGTGCCGCCTTCCATACGGAAATTGATCATCGCGTCGTCTTCCAGGGTGCGGCTTTCAATGGTGCTCGCAAAGTCCGCAGACAGCTCCCGCACCTCGTCTCCCGCGATGAACGAGGCCATGTGCAGCGCATGAATCCCGCAATCCGCAAATTGGCCCGAGACCCCCGCCATCGCCGGGTCATAGCGCCAACGCACGCGCGGATTGTCCGCATCCGTCGCGTCGCCATGATGTCCGTGGCTGAACGAGGTCACGACAAGCCGAATTTTCCCAATAAATCCGGTACTTACAAGGTGTTTCACCTCCCGCACCATCGGATAGGCCGAGTAGCAATAATTCACCGCGCAGATGCGGCCCGAAGCCTCCGCGATATTCACGATCTCCTCACCTTCCTCCACCGTCATCGTCATTGGCTTTTCGCACAAGACGTTGAAACCGCTCTCTAAAAACGCCTTGGTGATTTCAAAGTGGGTGGAGTTCGGCGTGGCCACGGTCACCAGATCGACCCGATCCTCACGCGCTTTTTCGCCCGCCAACATCTCCCGCCAATCGCCATAGGCACGATCCTCGGCCACACCCAGACGCTGCGCATAGGCGCGCCCCTTCTCAGCGTCATGGTCTAAAGCCCCGGCAGATAAGACAAAATTCCCATCCGCCTGCGCGCCCAAGCGGTGCGCTGGCCCGATCTGGCTGCCCTCACCGCCGCCAACCATGCCCCATTGCAAACGTGCCATCTCTCGTCTCCCGCGACGGGTTAAAACCCGATTGATTCCAAGTATTTGCGGTTTGCGACCGCATCATCCATGGGCCGAACATCCAGCGTTGGGTCGCAGTCCTGCTCCACCGTGCACCACCCTTCAAACCCCGCGTCCAGCAACACCTGCCGGACACTTGGGAAATCCACGTCGCCCTGGCCCAGATTGCAGAAAATGCCCTGCCCGCAGGCCTCATAGAAACCAGTGCTCTTGGCGATGACATCCGCTTTAACAACCGGGTCTATATCTTTGAAATGCATATAGGAAATGCGATCTATGTGCCGTTTCATGAAGGCCACCGGATCGAACCCTGCATAGGAGTGATGGCCCGTGTCGAAGCAGATTTTGAGGATGTCGTCAGACACTTCATTCAAAAGCCGCTCCAGCTCCGGCTCAAAGTCCATGAACCCCGCCGCATGGGCGTGGATCCCCACGGTGAGCCCATATTCCTCCGCTCCCATCTTCGCGATCTGCGCAATACGGTCCCGATACGCGGCCCATTCCGCCGCATCCATCTGCTCTGCCGCATCCGCCCGGCCAGCAGTCGGGGCGCGGCGTGGAGAGATTGAGTCAATCAAGACAAGATGTTGCGCGCCATGCGCGGCAAGAGCCTTGCAGGTCCGAACAGACCCGTCGAGCACATCGTCCCACGCCGCCGGATCATGGAACGGGCGAAAGACAACGCCGCCGATCAGCTCCAGGTCATGCTCGGCCAATGCCTCTCCAAGCTCTGCCGGATCTTCCGGCATGAAACCGACCGGGCCCAATTCAATACCCGTATAGCCGGCCTCAGCATTCTCCTTCAGAACTGTGCGCCAGGCCGGGTTTCGCGGATCACCCGCGAATTCCACGCCCCAGGAGCAGGGCGCATTTCCGATACGAATTGTCATGATTTTCCCTTTCAGATCTGAGGGATAGAGACCCAGCCACCCGTCTCGGCAGCAGTGAAAGCGGTGTCGATGATGCGGCTGACCTCCAGCCCATCACGGAAGGTCGGCCAAATGGCATCGCCCGTTTCAATGGCGCGCAATAAGTCCCGCGCCTCGATGATGATCTGATCCTGATACCCCGTCCCGTGCCCCGGCCCCTGACAGAACGGCAGGTAATCGGGATGCTCCGGCCCGGTTAAGATCTTGGTGAACCCGCGCGTTGCGTCTGGCCCGTCGGCTCGGTAGAGGTGGACCGCGTTCTGATCTTCCTGATCGAAGCGGATGGAGCCTTTTGTGCCATGAATTTCATAGGCATAGCCCATCTTACGCCCGGTCGCGACACGGCTGAAATACAGGTGTCCCATCGCCCCCGACGCAAAACGGACCATCATTTGGCCGTGGTCGTCATTGTCGACCTCGCCTCCAGGGCGGGTCGCATGGACGGTGTCGATGCGCGCTGAAACCTCCGCCATCGGCCCCATGAGCGCGAGCGCACAATTGATCATGTGGGGCGAGAGATCGCCCATACATCCATTCGCACGGCCCGTGGTCCGCCACGTCGCCGGGAGGGTCGGATCTGCGAGGAAATCCTCGGTATGCTCGCCCCGGAACCAGGTGACCTCGCCGATCTCACCGGATGAAAGAAGCTTGCGCACCAGTTGCGTGGCGGGCGTGCGGACGTAGTTGAACCCGATCATGTTCGGCAATCCGCTGGCCTCAGCCGCCGCGACCATCGCCTGCGCATCCTCCAAGGATGCGCCAAGGGGCTTTTCGCAAAACACCGGTTTTTCGGCTGCAAATGCTGCCTCTGCAATCGCGCGGTGCGTGGTCTGGGGGGAGGCGATGACAATTGCATCGACGCGCGGGTCGGCCACGACATTGCGCCAATCCCCGGTGGCCCGCGCGAATCCATAGGCCGCCCGATAACGCTCGGCCGAGGCGTCGGACGAGGCGGCGAGCATCTCAAGCCGTGGGCGAAGGGCGGTGTCGAACACAGCCCCCACCGCGGCCATGGCCACAGCATGGGCCTTACCCATATAGCCACCGCCGATCAGACCGATGCCGATCTCTGCCATGGCGCACCCTCCCTTGCTGATGCCTGTTGCAACCGGTTGCAAAACTCGTATCCTGCGAAATGAAGCGACGCAATATCCAATCGACCGGGTCACGCCCGGCTGCGCGAAAAGACGGGGAGAGACCATGACCGCTCAGGGCGAGACCATCCGGCTGACCGTGGCCCAGGCCATTGTGCGCTACCTGATGAACCAGTTCATCGAGATCGATGGAGTGGAAACGCGCATCTGTGGTGGCGGATTTGGCATTTTCGGGCACGGCAATGTGCCCTGCCTTGGCGAAGCGCTCTACCCCGTTCAAGATGAACTGCCGCTGTATCGCGGGCAAAACGAGCAGAGCATGGGCTTTGCCGCGGCGGCTTACGCAAAATATCACCTGCGTCGTCGGTTCATGTTCTGCACAGCATCGGCCGGGCCGGGCACAGCCAACCTTTTGACGGCATCCGCCCTCGCTCACGCGAACCGGCTGCCGATGTTGATGCTGTGCGGCGATACCTTTCTGACCCGATTGCCGGACCCGGTGCTGCAACAGCTGGAGCATTTCGGGAACCCGACCTTTGGCGTCAATGATGCGTTCAAGGCCGTGACCCGCTTCTGGGATCGCATCACTCACCCGGCGCAACTGATGCACTGCCTTCCCAACGCCCTCAACACAATGCTGGACCCTGCCGATTGCGGCCCATGCTTTATAGGCCTGCCGCAAGATCTGCAGGGGTATGCATATGATTATCCTGTGGAATTCTTTGAGCGCCGCGTGCACCGCATCCGGCGTGCCCATCCTGACCCTGTCGAGATTGCGGCGGCGGCCGCGCTTCTGAAATCCGCCAAACGGCCCGTCATCATCGCCGGCGGCGGCGTGCAATATTCCAGTGCGGTCGAAGCGCTCGGCACATTTGCTGAACGGCACGCGATCCCCGTGATCGAGACCATTGCCGGGCGTGCGAATTTGACGGCGGACGATCCACTCAACATCGGACCGGTCGGCGTGACCGGGTCGGACAGCGCAAACTGGACGGCTGAGAAGGCTGACGTGATCCTCGCCGTTGGCACGCGATTGCAGGATTTCACTACCGGGTCGTGGACAGCATTTGCGAAAGACGCAAAGATCATCGGGTTGAACGCGGGCCGGTACGACGCAACCAAGCACTTCAGCCTGCCCATCGTGGGTGACGCACGACAGGGCATTCTTGCCCTGACCGATGCCCTTGAAGGGCACGCGGCACCGCCAAGCTGGCTGGCCGATTGCCAGGCCGAGCGACGCAAATGGGATGCCTATGTGGCCGAGAACACCAAGGCAGGGAACGGTCCCAATTCCTACGCACAAGCCATCGGTGCGGTGAACGCCCTTTGCGCTCCGGAAGATCGGGTTGTGGCAGCCGCAGGTGGGCTTCCGGCAGAGGTCACCGCAAACTGGCGCACTTTGTTGCCGGGCACCGTTGATGTGGAGTTCGGATTCAGCTGCATGGGCTATGAAATCGCTGGCGGTTGGGGCGCGCGAATTGCACAATCCGAACGTGAACCCACAGCTGATACTGTCGTTTTTGTAGGTGACGGCAGTTATTTGTTGATGAATTCAGACATTTACTCAAGCGTACTGACGCAAAAGAAGCTGATCATCCTGGTGCTCGACAATGGTGGCTTTGCGGTCATCAACAAGCTGCAGAACAACACCGGAAACCAGAGTTTCAACAACCTGATAAAGGATTGCCCTACGGTTCCGGAAGCCTTCGCGGTAGATTTTGAGGCCCATGCCAAATCCATGGGGGCGGATGCCGTAACAGTGGCCAACGCAGCGGAACTGGGGGAGGCGTTCAAAGAGGCCAAGGCCTCGGACAAAACCAGTGTGATCGTGATGCAGGTCGACCCTTATGACGGCTGGACAACCGAAGGCCACACCTGGTGGGAGGTCGGGACCGCCCAAGTCTCGGACGACCCGAACGTTCGCGAAAAGCACGCGGAATGGGAAGCCGAGCGTGTCAAACAGCGGCAGGGTGTGTGATGGGCGTGGATGTTCTCGGCGGGATCCAAAAGGGACGATTCATCGTCGTTGGCCGCGTCGGAATGGACCTGTCGCCTGTTGACCGCAGCCGCACGGAAGACGCGACCGAGATGATGGTCGCGATGGGTGGATCGAGCGCAAATATCGCCGCCGGTCTGGTCAAATTGGGCCTGTCCGCGGACCTGGTCACTTGCGTGTCGGATGATGCGGTTGGGCGGTACTGCTTGAACCAGTTGGACGCCTACGGCGTGGGTCGGTCGCATGTGCGCACCATTCAAGGGGAAGAACGGACCTCTCTCGCCGTGTACGAGACGCGGGTGGAAAACCATCAATCGGTGATCTACCGCAACAATGCCGCCGATTTTCAGATGTCTTTGGAAGATGTGGAGGCGGTAGACTACGGCGCGTTTTCCGCCCTGATCACCGCAGGCACCGTTTTTGCGGCAGAGCCTTCGCGCAGCGCTGCGTTCCGAGCGTTCGAACTGGCGCGAAAGGCCGGTCTGCCGATCATTTTCGATGTCGATTACCGCCCCTATTCCTGGCCTTCGCCCGAGGTTGCCGCCGATGTTCTATCGCGGGCCGGGGCGATGTCAGACGTGATCGTCGGTAATGATGAAGAGTTTGGCTTCATGGCGGGTGACATTGCCCAAGGCCTTGGGAAAGCACGCGAATTGGCGGGCAGCAACGCCGCCATCGTCGTCTATAAGATGGGGCCAGACGGGGCCGTGACCATCGCGAATGGGGAAGAAGTGAGCACCGGCATCTACAAGGTCGAGGCGGTGAAACCAACCGGAGCGGGCGACAGCTTCATGGCGGGTCTGCTGGCCGGATTGGCCGAAAACCGGCCCTTGAAAGAAGCTGTTTTGCGCGGCTCTGCCTGCGCCTCCATCGTAGTCGCGCAACCCGGTTGCGCCCCCGCCATGCCCGATACAGACACGCTCGACCTCTTTCTATCCGAGCATCCCGGCCCAACAGCCGCCTGACCAGGAGCGCGCCCATGCACATCGCCCCACACGACAATCAGAACAAGGCCATCGTTGATGTGGACGATGCCCATGTGCCGCTGACCTATTTCAATATCGTGAAGCTGAAAGCGGGCGAGTATTTCGACTATAAGTTGGAGGGGTACGAGACCTGCGTTGTGCCCGCCACCGGGACCGTCGATGTCGAGGTTGGGGGCGAAACCTTCGCCGAGATCGGCAATCGCGGCGCGGATGTTTGGGATGGCGATCCAGAAGGGGTCTATGTGCCAACCGCCACCGGCGCGCGGATCACGGCGCGGACGGATACCGAAACCTTCATCGCGGGGGCCAAGTTCGCCGAAACGTTGGCCCCGTTTGCCGTCCGGTCGCATGAGCTGGATCTGGTGCAATATGGGTCGGACGACACGAAAACGCATCGCAAAATCAAGCACATCCTTGGTGCGGGCCACCATGATCGCGTGGGCCGCCTGCTGGTGTCAGAGCTGTTTACGGTTGGGGCCGGCGGCTGGTCCGGGTTTCCGTCGCACAAGCACGACACGGACCGCCTGCCGGACGAAAGCCGCCACGATGAATGCTACAACTTTCGCTTCAAGCCTGACTACGGCTCGGGCCTGCAAATGCTTCAGCGTGAAGACAACAAGCCCGGTGATGCCTATCACATCATGAACGGCTCCACCGTTCTGATCGACAAGGGCTACCATCCCTGCTGCGCCCTTCCGGGCTATGAGATGTACTATTTCACCATCCTTGGCGGACTGTCGCAGCGCAGCTTGAAGCAATATTTCCAGCCGACCCATGCAGAGCAACTCCATACCATTCCGGGCATCATGGATATGGTGGCAAAGTTTAAATGACGCTATCGACCTTGTCTGAGGTTCTTCAGCCCGCGCTGAAGGAGGGATATGCCGTGCCCGGGTTGGTCTGCCTCGGCTGGGAGGATATGCGCGCCTATGTCCTGGCCGCGCAAGCCGAGCGCGCGCCGGTGATCCTGCAAGCGGGCCCATCATGTCGTGAGCACACCCCCCTGCCCGTTTTGGGCCGGATGTTCCGACATCTGGCGGCGGAGGTCGACGTGCCGGTCGTGGCGCATCTGGACCACGGCTACACCATGGAAGACTGCGAAGCGGCCCTTGAGGCGGGCTTCACGTCGCTGATGTTTGACGGGTCGCGCAAGCCTTTGGAAGATAACATCAAAGAGACCCAAGCGGTGGCCGAGTTGGCGCATGGCGCAGGCATCTCCGCCGAGGGCGAGATTGGGTTTGTCGGCTATTCAGGCGGCGAAGACAGTGCCGGAACGGACCCCGCCGAAGCCGCGCTCTTTGCGCGTGAGACGGGCGTGGACGCCATGGCAATCAGTGTCGGAAATGTGCACCTGCAACAAGATCATGAAGGCGGTCTGGACGAGGCGCGCATCCGCGCGATTGAGGCCGCAACCGATGTGCCACTGGTGATCCACGGCGGGTCCGGCGTGCCCCATGATCAACGCCTCGCGCTGGCCCAAGGATCGGCCATCTGCAAATTCAACATTGGCACGGAACTGCGCATGGCGTTCGGCGCCGCGCTGCGTGCGGCAGTGAACAAGGATGCGGATCGCTTCGACCGCGTTCAGATCCTGAAAGACACACAAGACCCGGTTATGGACGCGGCGCGCCTTGCGATCCGGTCCACGGGCGCTTCGGGGAGGGTTCAGGGATGATCCGCATTGGATTGCTGGGATGTGGCCGGATCGGGCAGGTTCATGCCCGTACGCTAAAGGCCATGGATGGCGCACGTATCGTAGCCGTTGCCGACGCGATGCCTGCTGCGGCGCAGTCGTTGGCCGAGGCCACAGGGGCCGAGATGCGCGCGACGGATGCGATCTTGAGCGCCGGAGATATCGACGCGGTTGTCATTGGCACGCCAACGGATACTCATTTTTCGCAGATCGAGGCCGCAACCAAGGCCGGCAAGGCGATCTTTTGTGAGAAGCCCGTTGATATGTCCGTCAACAATATCCGCACGTTGATGGCGGATATAGAGGCCGCTGAAGTGCCATTCTTCACCGCCTTCAATCGCCGGTTCGACCCAAATTTCGCAGCGCTTCAGGCGCGTCTGCGCGCGGGTGAGATCGGTGCCGTGGAGCTGATCCAGATCACCTCTCGCGATCCGTCACCGCCGCCCATCGGCTACATCAAGAGCTCGGGCGGGCTTTTCCGGGACATGATGATCCATGATTTCGACATGGCGCGTTTTCTGATGGGGGAAGAGTTCGACAGCGTCCATGCAGTGGGTTCCAGCCTTGTGGACCCTGAGATCGGCAAAGCCGGTGACGTGGATACCGCTGCGGTGACGTTGACCACGGCGTCCGGGCGCATTTGCCAAATCTCAAACTCCCGCCGTGCCGCTTATGGCTATGACCAGCGGATCGAGGTACATTGTGCGGATGGGATGTTGAGGGCCGAGAATATCCTTGAGACCTCGGTGGAAAGCGCCACGGCAGAGGGATTCAAACGCTCCCCCACCCTGCACTTCTTCCTTGAACGGTACGAAGCGGCTTATGCCGCGGAAATGAAGGCCTTCATTGCCGCTGTTTCAGCCGGCACGCAGCCCACACCCTCCATCCGCGATGGACTGCAGGCTCAAATCCTGGCGGACGCGGCCACGCAATCGCGTGAAACCGGGCAGCCCGTGGCGCTTTAGCCGTCTTCTGGCGGGTCCTTGGGGAAGGCAAATATCAGGTTGTAGGCGAGGTATCCGCCGATGCCCGCAAAGACGTAGGCCCAGATGTTGTTGCCCTGGCTCATCTCGAAGGTCGCCCACAGGAAACAGACCGCAACAATGGCATAGCGTCGCCAGGCGGGGCGAAAGAAGGGGTGGGTCGGGTCGAGCAGTTTCATGGCCCCGTGGCTACCCCGCTTGTCACGCGCCGTCTAGGCAAGGGACGCATGAACCTCGGCAATGACATCGGCGGCCATCATGACATGGTCCCGCGTCGTGTCGAACTGCCCAACCTGAAAGCGGATGACCTTGCGGCCGTTGTGCAGGCCTTGCGTCAGGTAGATGCGCCCATCGTTGTTGAGGGCATCCACCAGCCTTTGCTGCCGATCGTCATCCCCCGGGCATCGGAACGTGAAGAGGCTGAGGATCGGGTCCGTGACAATTTCGAACCCGCCCATGTTGCGAATGACCTCGCAAATCTCCTCCGCCCAGACGACATGGTTGCGGATCCGCGTGCGCAGCCCGTCCAGGCCATAGGCGCGGATGAGAAACCAGATCTTGAGCGCCCGGAACCGTCGTCCAAGGGGGATCGTCCATTCAGAATAATTTGTGACCGGGCTGCCGGAAGTTTTCAGATATTCCGGCTCGATCTTCAAAGTATCAAGTTGCGGCTGCGCGTCCCGCAGGAACTGGATGGAACAATCGAACTGCGCGCCCATCCACTTGTGCGGATTGAACACGATACTGTCGAACTGCGCGACGCCCGGCCAAAATTCTGCGCGGAATTCCGGGCAGATCATCGCCGACCCCGCCCATGCGGCGTCAAGGTGCGTGTACAATCCCTCACGCGCTGCGATCTCGGCAATGCCGGGCAACTCGTCTGCCGCGCCGACCCCGGTCGCGCCTGTCACCGCGATGATGCCAGCCGGCTGGTGCCCCGCCGCCCGATCTGCCGCAATCGCGGCCTTCAACGCCTCCGTGTCCAACGCGAAACGTGCCCCGCATGTTGGCAGTTTGACGAGGTTTTCCTGCCCGATACCGGCCACCCAACACGCCCGATCGATGGAGGAATGGACCTGATCCGAGCAATAGATGCGCAAATTGCCCTTGCCGTTCAGCCCGTCGCGATTTCCCGTGAACCCGGTGGCCCGTTCGCGCATCGTAAGCACGGCTGATAGTGTGGCGGACGACGCGCTGTCCTGGATCACCCCGGTAAAGCCCGCGGGCAAACCCATGGCCTGCCGGAGCCAGTCGACCATGACGCCTTCCACCTCGGTCGCCGCCGGAGAGGTCTGCCACAACATGCATTGCGCCGCGATTGTGGTGACAAGAAAGTCCGCAAGCATGGAAGGCGGGGCGGCGTTTGCGGGAAAATAGGCGAAGAAGCGGGGATGCTGCCAATGGGTGATGCCGGGCATGACGATCCGCTCAAAATCATCGAGGATCTGCGCCATACCGTCCGGCGCGTCTGGCGGCGTATCGGGCAGTTGCCGCGCGATGTCGCCGGGTTGCGTTTGGGCGCGTACGGGCTGGTCGGCAATGGTCTGGTGGTAGTGCGCTGCCCATTCACTGATGCGCGCGCCCCATCCCGCGAATTCATCCCAGTCCATCGCTCTATCCCTTTGTCCGGCGCGCAAACGTTACGGCTGTGCTTTCCGGCTGTCGATGGGCGAAAAGCCTTGCCTGCCAAGGGCGCTATCGCTCAGATGGCGAGGCAGGAGCACGACCATGAAAAGCAGTTTTCGCCAGACAGAAATCCTCGACATCGCGCAACGCGAGGGCAAGGTGACGGTCGAAGGGTTGGCCGCCCATTTTGATGTTACGGTGCAGACCATCCGCCGCGACCTGAGCGAGCTTGATGAAGCGCGCCACCTCAACAGGGTGCACGGCGGGGCGGTTCTGGCCTCTGGCACATCAAATGTCGCTTACGGAGAACGTCGTGAGTTCCTGGCGGAAGAAAAGGCGGCCATGGCGCGGCATTGTGCGGCGCAAATCCCCAATGATTGCGCAGTCTTTCTGAACATCGGCACCAGTACCGAGGCGGTGGCGGCCGAGTTGCTGGCGCACAAAGGTCTACTGGTGGTGACAAACAACATGAACGTGGCCCACACACTGGACCGCAACCCCGATTGTGAAGTGATCGTCACCGGTGGAACGCTCCGCCGTGGCGATGGCGGGTTGATTGGGGCCATGACGGTGGATGCAATCCGCCGGTTCAAATTCGACTATGCGGTCATGGGGTGTTCGGCCCTTGATGCCGGGGGTGATGTGCTCGATTTCGACATTCAGGAGGTCGGCGTCAGTCAGGCGATCATTGCACAGGCGCGCGTCCCCTTGCTTGTCGCGGACCACTCGAAATTTCAACGCAATGCGCCGGGGCGCATCTGCTCGTTGGCCGATATTCACACGTTGGTCACGGATCGCCCGCTGACCCCTGCCTTGGCCTCCGCCTGCCGGGAATGGGAGACCAACGTTCTGGTCGCAGAGCCGAGCGCGCCCTAACCCCGCAACAATGCAAAACCGGGATCATACGGGCTGGACGGAATGACAGTCGCCTCAACCCTGGTGCCGCACAGGTCAAGGTCCATCACCGTCCCCTCTGCCGCAAGTTCTGGCGCGACAAATGCATAGGCGAGGTTGAGACCCACGCGATGCCCCCATTCGCCTGAGGTTACGGTGCCAACAACCTTTCCGTCCCGCATCAACGATGCGCCGCCATGGGCCGGGCCATGGGTTGTGTCGATCTTCAACGTCACAAGGCATCTGCCAGGGCCGGCGTCTTTTCGCGCCAACAGGGCCTCCCGCCCAACAAAATCGTCCTTCTCCAACTTCACAAAGCGCGAAAGGCCGGTTTCGAACGGGTCGAATTCCGTCAGGATGTCGGCCTTCCAATGCAGAAAGCCTTTCTCTATCCGCATGGACTCAACCGCGCGGGCGCCAAACAAAGTCAGACCATGGGCGTGTCCGGCCTCACGCAGGGCAAGGTACGCGGCGTAGAGGGAGGCATTGGGGACGTGGATTTCATAGGCCAACTCGCCCGAGAAACTGACGGCCATGATCGTGGCCGGGGCAAAGCCCACATAAGCTTCGCGCGCGCTGAGCCATGGAAAGGCCGCCGCCGACCAATCGCCGCGCACGCAGGCCGACAGAACATCGCGCGTTTTTGGCCCGGCCAGAACAAGGATCGTCTGCTCATTCGTAAGCGAGCGGATATGAACATCCTCGTCCGACCGCATATGCGCCGTGAGCCAATCCATGTCATGGTACTCCGCGGCCGCGGCTGAACCATACCAGACTCGATCCGACCCCCGATCGCTTGCCGGGAGGTTGGCAAAAGTCGCCTCTGATTTGAGCATGCCGTGATGGTTTAGCAGATAGCCAAGGCCAACCCGCCCTGGCCTTTTCGTGACCGTGCCGCAGCACATCCGATCAAGAAAGGCGTGGCGATCCCGGCCGGTGATCTCGAACCGGTTAAACCCGTTGACTTCACAAAGCCCCGCGCCTGTTTGCACGGCGGCGACTTCGGACCCGACAATGTCGAACGTCTCGTCAAAATCGAAGGTCAGGGACGGATGAAAATCGGTGGATGGCTTGACGTAATCGACCCGCTCCCACCCGTTCACCACGGTAAATTCGGCCCCTTCAGCGGCCAATACGGGTGTTAACGGCGTTGTCTTGGCGGGGCGGCCCGCAGGGCGATGTTCATGGGGGAAATGAAAGCGGAATTCGTTTTGGTAATCCTCAATCGCCTTGAGCGCCGTCAGTTCCGCATTCGCGTGGCCCGTGAACCGGCGCGGGTCGAGGCACCAGGTGTCGTAGCAGGCCTCTCCATGGACGATCTGCTGCGCCAGCAGCCAGCCATGCCCACCGCCCTCGCCCACACCGGCGCGCAGGCCGATGATGCAGAACGCATTGCGCTTGCCCGGGATCGGACCAACAAGCGGGGCGCCGTCGATGGTGTAGGTGATCGGGCCGTTCACGATGCGCTTGATGCCGACCTCAGTCAGCGCAGGCATCCGTTCAAACGCGCCTTCCAGCACGTCCATCACGCGGTCCAGATCGTCGGGGCAAAGGTCGTTGGAGAACGCGGGGCTGATCCCGTCCATCCCCCAGGTTTTGCAGTCCTGTTCGTAGAACCCGACCAGAAGACCGTTCTTTTCCTGCCGCGAATAATAGTCGCTGATCGGACAGCGCAGCAGCGGCATCCGATGGCCCGCTTCGGCAATGGCGGGGATGTCTTCGGTCACGAAATACTGGTGCTCCATCGACGCGACCGGGTGTTGCACCCCCATCATCGCGCCGACCTCGTTCACGCGGTAGCCGCAGGCATTCACGACGATATCGGCGTCGATGTCGCCTTTGTTGGTGTGCACGGTCCAGGTGTCATCCTTGTGCTGCGTCAGGCCCGTCACATCAGTGCTGCGGTAGACTTCCGCCCCGGCTTTGCGGGCGTGAAACGCCAAGGCCTGACACAGTTGCGCCGGGTCAATATCGCCGTCTTCGCCGTCCCACAAACCACCAAGCAGGTTGTCGGTTGAGATCAGCGGATGGCGTCGCGCACACTCCTCCGCGTCGATCACCTCGAACTCAACACCCATACCGCGCGCCATCGAGGCGAAATGGCGGTAGCCCTGCATCTGCGCCTCGGTATTGGCGAGCCGGATGCCGCCATCGCCGTGATGATAGCCTACTGGATATTCGGGGTCATCGCGGAGCCGCTTATAGAGTGCGATGGAATGGCTTTTCAGGCCCACCATCGTCTGGTTCATGCCGAAATTTGTGACCTGCGCTGCCGAATGCCAGGTCGTGCCGGATGTCAGTTCATCCCGCTCGATCAGAACAACGTCAGACCAGCCTTCCTGCACAAGATGATAGAGGGTCGAACACCCTGCAATTCCACCGCCGATCACGGCCACTTTCGTGCGCGATTTCATTGCGTTCCCCCTCCGATCACACCGTTGTCAGGAAGGGGCGATTTCACGCGCAATGCAAGCGCTTTCAAAGATCCAATTCGATCACACCACCTGCAACGGCGGCCCGGGATTGGCATGTGATGATATTCGTCTGACGCTGTGCGTTCGACAGGACGAAATCGCGGTGTTCAACCTCACCCGAGCCGAGGCCGCATTTGCACACCCCGCAAATCCCATTGGAGCATTTCAGATCAACTGGGATGCCGTTCTCGATCAGCACATCCGCCGCACTCCTGTCCGCTGGGACAAGGAATTCCCGGCCCGACTTCAATAGCTTGATCGTAAAGGGATGGTTCACATAGTCCGGCATCTCCGGGACGGAGAAATACTCGAGATGGCGGTTGCCCTCCGGGAAGCCAGCCGCCTCGGCCACGTCCATTACGGCAGCCATGTAAGGCTCAGCCCCGCAGGTATAGACATGCGCGCCGTCGCTGTGCCGTAGGATTGCCGCAAGATCCGCACGGGTGCCTTCCGATGAGATATGCAGAGTAACGCGATCCGCCCAAGGCACGTTATCAAGATGGTCGAGGTATCCCATCGTGGCCCTCGTACGGCCCGAATAGTGCATCTCGAACGGTTGGTCCAAGGCGTGCAATCGGTGGGCCATCGCGATCATCGGTGTGATCCCGATCCCGCCCCCCATCAGATAGCTCATTGGGGAATCTTCGTGCAGCGGGAAATGGTTGATCGGCTTGGAGATGAAGACCTTGCGCCCTTCGTTGAAGATCCGATGCAATAGGGCCGATCCACCCCTGCCGGCCGCTTCGCGCAGAACGCCAATCTGGTACTTGGACCGATCCGCCGGGTCACCGGACATGGAATATTGGCGCAGGAATTCCGGGGCCACGACGATGTCCAGATGCGCGCCAGCCTCCCATTCCGGCAAATCGCGGCCGTCAAGGCTGGCGAATTCGTAGATCGTGACATCCTCAGCGGTTTGTTCCGCCTTGGTGATCTGCACGCGCAAGACCGGGCTTTCGTCATAATCGCGGGGTTTGTGAACCGGGTCTTCGCCCTTGGCCAGACGTGTCCTGTACTCCTCAGCCGTAATCATCGCCTGATACGCTTCGATCCCGGCCTCCCGATCCATGGGGTAAGGGTATGGATAGGGATGTGGCACAAGGGGCGCGGGATAAACCGCAAGCGTCTGATCCTCGTAACGCAGGTCGAGGTCCTTCTGCAGGCCGCGCGCATTGACCGGCCTCTTGGTGGGTCGATAGCCGCCGTCTTCCTCGATCTCCAGATCCCACCACCATTTCTTTGCGGGGTTGAGGTCGCCTCGGTTCAACAGATCATCCAGCTTGGCCAAAGCCGGCGCCGATCCCGGCACCTTCATAGCTGTCCAGCGAAACACGGCGTCGCCCAAAACGCCCTCTAGGTTCCACGGGCAGGTTTTCATGCACCGCCCGCACATCGCACCGCCTTCGGTTGTGATCCGGTAGGTTGCGCATTTCTGGCTGTCGGATTTCCAGATCTCATACCCGTTGAACATCAGCTTCGGACCTGCGGTGATGGCACCTGACGGACATTCCCGCGCGCATTTCTTGCAGGCCTCGCAGAAGCTTTGCAGGCCGAAGTCGATGGGTTTGTCATGGGCCATCGGAAGGTCAGTTGTGACAACGCCCGATTTCAATCGCGGCCCCAGATAGGGATTCAGGATGACTTCCCCAATGCGGCTGACTTCGCCCAACCCGCTCAGCAGCAGAAGCGGCGGTTGCAGAACTTCGCCATCCATGACCGAATGCGCCTTGGCTTCGTAGCCAAGGTTGCGCAATTGCCGCGCTACAACGCCCCCCAGGAGCGAGAACCGCAGATAGGCGCGCATGGATTGCGCCACGCTGATCCAATCGTCGCCAGACGCGCCTTCCATCGTCTCGAACCCCTGATCAATGATCATCGAGATGGCGTTGTCATGGGGCGGGTCGATGGGCTCACCGGCTGCGTCATGGGAATACCATGTCCAATCCGGGCAGCGGCTGAGACCGATTGCGTCCACACCCAGAAAGTAGCCGGTCGTCTTGACCAGTTCGGCAGCTGCGTGAGTGTCCAGCTGCGCCTTTTCCGCAGCGGGCTCCCCATCTTGTAGAAGAACAAACGCCCCAAGCGCCCGCCGTTGCGCCGAAGACGGGGCGGATTTGCGCACGTAGTATCCGCCCTTCGCACCGTCCTGAAGCGGCTTGCCCATGTCGCCAAATTGCGCCCGCGCAAACATGTCTGAGCGTTTGGGAACACGTGGCACGCGCGCTTCGTCAATGAACGTTGTGGGCTCCTCAACGCGCTTGAGCGTCTCAAAGGGGTGCGCACCGTCCACGAAACGGCGCTTGGCATAGGCTTTGGGCGCTTCCGGCAAACGCGCATGCGGCGCAAGCGGTCGATCCGGTGCGATCGCAAAGTTCGTCGTGATTACAGCGATCCCGAACCCGCGTCCGAGAAATGGCGCCACCAACCCTTCGCCATCAGGCACCGCAAGACCCGAAGCCACCGCCATCTTGTTCAGATCAACATCCGCGGTTGAGGCCGTGTGCGCCCGCGCATCATGTCCCAAAACCCGAAGGTAGTTCGCAATCACCACTGCCGTCTCTGCCGCCAAAAGGCTTGAGCGATGGTCAATCGCATCGATGATCCAATCGCTTCCCGGCTCTTCCGGCTCGGGCGCGCGGGGATGCTCATAGAGGAAGACAATCGCGTGGGTATGCCCGTCAATGGTGGTGGGCGGTGCTTCCATCGACTCCTTCAGATCAGCCATGATCAGGTCGATGCCCGAGGCCAGCGTCTTGGTCTGCCGGGTGCGCAGATCCTCGGCCAACCGGGCAATATCGGGGTTCAGATGCGGTTCCGCCAGAACGGCGTCGGGGGGCAGCGCGCATGTGCCAACCATAGACGCGTCTGCGAAATACCCGAACGCTTTCAGATGATTGGCGCGCTCTTGCAGGTCCGTGGGCGTCTCTGCCACGGCCTTGTTGATCAAGCCATCCCGGATCGCATCCAGCATGGCGGCATGGTCTCGCATCGCGTTGACGATGGAGTGCGGGCGATGGTCATGGGCGTAGGACAATGTCTGAAAGGGGGTGACGCGCGACAGGTCCACCGCGTCCGCACGCTCAAGCGATTCCAGCCGATACCGCCCAAGATGCACTGGCCTGGTCTTGTCTGAGAATATGCGAAATCCCATCGGGGCCTGTCCATTTCACGGCAGCAAATCGTTCAAGGCACCATCGGCCTGAAACGGCGGCAATGGCAATGGCCGAGCTAACCGGCCGCGGCCTTCAACGCCGCGCGCAAGACCTCCCGGTCGCCGATATGATTGGCAAGGACAAGGATCAGGCGCGCATTCAGGGCATCTGACTGATCCTTGCTCAACCCGTGATGGGCCGCCAGGAGTTCATCGTAGAAGTCGTCTGGGTCACGAAGATTGGGCTGTGTGTTCAACGTCATGTCAGGCCTATCGCAGTCTTGAGGGCGGCTTGGATCTCAGCCTCGTTCACCTCAGCCCAACGGGCCGCGACGTGCTGGTCCGGGCGGATGAGATAGAGCGCGTGCTCTGCATCCCCAAGGTAGCGGGCGCGCAGTTCATCCGTCAGATCATCCCCTGCCAACGTAAGCGTTCCGATCGGTACATCAGTGAGGAGTTCGGGCGGCTGAAGCCCAAGTGTAAGAAGCGTGAAACGGCCCGGCAAGCGATCCAATAGGAACCCTTCCGCCAGTGGCGCATCGGGGCATGGGCTGCCAGGGCGCGTGCGGGCGGGGCCATCCAAAGCGTCGGGGCCGTTCAGGGGCAGGCCATCATAACTGCAAGGGACCGACAGTCGCCCGGAATTGACCAGCGGCCGCGCAAAGGCGTGTTCCTTGGCCAATGTCAGAACCGCATTGCGAAAGATCTTCGACATCTCAGACTTCGGCGTCAGGAAATCCGTGGCGCGCGTGGAGTTCAGGATATTCTCATCTGCACCGTAGGCACGTTCTTCGTGGTAGGTTTCGAGCAGCGCATCAGGTGCCAGGCCCTTCAGCACCAAGTCCAGCTTCCACGCGAGATTGTCGGCATCCTGCATCCCGGAATTCGCGCCGCGCGCACCGAACGGGCTGACTTGATGGGCGCTGTCCCCGGCGAACAGAACGCGGCCATGACGAAACCGCTCCATCCGACGACATTGGAACGTGTAGATGGAGGTCCAGACCAGCTCATACTCCGTGCCCGCAGGCAGGAATTCGTCAATCCGCTGGCGAATGCGGCCCTCCTCCAGCTCGGCCTTGCGGTCAATGTCCCATCCCAATTGGAAATCGATGCGCCAAACATCATCGGGTTGTTTGTGCAGCAACGCCGATTGCGGCGCTTCGGCCAGTGGCGGCTCAAACCAGAACCAACGTTCGGTGGGAAAATCGGCGGTCATCCGGACGTCCGCGATCAGGAAGTTGTCCTCGAACACCCGACCGTCAAAGCTGAGGCCCATCATTTCTCGTGTGGGGGACCGCGCGCCGTCGCAGGCAATCACGTAATCGGCGGTTAGTTGGTAGGGCCCGTCGGGCGTGTCGATGTCGAGCGTGACCTTGTCCGCATCTTGAGTGAGGCCCGTTACCACGTTGCGGCCTCGAATTTCGATTGGTTTGCCACCCGCCTCAGCCCGGCGCAGGGCATCGATCAGGAACTTCTCGAAATAGGGCTGCTGGAGATTGATGAAGGCGGGGTTCTTGTGGCCGCCCTCGGGCAAGAGGTTGAAATTGAAGACTTCCCCATCGCCATGGAACACCCGACCCACATTCCAGACGATCCCCTTTTTCACCATGTCGGCCCCGGCACCAAGCCGATCCGCGATCTCCAACGTGCGCTTGGCAAAACATATCGCGCGGGATCCTTGGCCGACACCCTCGTGGTCATCGAGCATCAGCGCGGGCGTGCCCTTTTGGGCGAGGTCGAGGCCGGTTGCCACGCCCACCGGCCCGCCCCCGATAATGATGACGGGGTGGTGGCCCGCGCGCGCCGTAGCCGGGTCATAGGGGTAGAGTTCGTGGGCAAGGGCATAAGTGGCGCCAACCATCTTCTTCTCCGTATTCCGGCCTTTTCGGCCGATCCTCGGCAATGCGCCCGGATGGGCGCAACGCCGCCTCGCAGCTTATCCCTGAAGCTGTTCCCACATCTCGATGTCGCGCTTGTCGGTCCAGATGCGGGGGTGATCCAGACCCCTCGCCTCATCGTAGGCGCGTGCTACGTTGAACGGCAGGCAATGCTCGTAGATGGCGTAGTCGGCGAATTTGGGGTCGCAGGCTTCGCGCACTGCGTCCCAAGCGTCTTTGAGCGAGCCGCCGCGTGCGGCCACGCGCTTGACCGGGTTGTAGGTGGAATGGATGAAATCGGCAGTCGACGAGAGCGCTTTCATCACCATCTCGCGCCCCTGTAGCGCGTCGCCGCGGCCGGGCGCGATCGCGTCCGGGCCGATATGGGAGATCGCCGAAAGCGTGGTGGGCCAATCCTCGAAATGGCCATCGCCGCAATAGCAGGCGGAGCGGTATTCGACGATATCACCGGTGAACATGACATTGGCATCTGGCACATGGATCACCGCGTCGCCTGCCGTATGGGCGCGGCCCAGATGTTTTATGTCGACGCGACGATTGCCAAGGTAGACCGTCATGGCATCGGAAAAGGTGGTCGTCGGGTAAGTCAGACCGGGGATACTCTCATGGCCTTCGAAGAGCCGGGGGAAGCGTTGGAATTCGCTGTCCCAATCCTCCTGCCCGCGTTCCACGACCATGGCGCGTGCCGTGTCGGACATGATGATCTGGTCCGCGCCGTAGGCCGAGGCCCCCAGCACCCGCACCGCATGGTAGTGCGTGAGAACAAGGTGCGAGATCGGTTTGTCCGTCACCGAACGCACGCAATCGATGACTTTCTGGGCGAGGCGTGGTGTGGCTTGCGCTTCAACGATCATCACGCTGTCATCCCCGACAATCACTCCGGAATTCGGGTCACCCTCGGCAGTGAAAGCATAAAGCCCCTCGCCTATTTCGTCGAAGGTGATCTTCTTTTCCGTCATGTCCCCCTGCGAGGCGAAGGCTTTGGCCATGGTGTGTTGTCCTATCCGATTTTTCGTGTAGCCAGCGGCAGTCGCCTCCGGCGGGCATATTTTTGGAACAAAGATGGGTCAGCTGGTGAAAGGATCCTTGGCGGCGGGTTCGACGGTTCCGGTGCAAGGTCCAAAGCCAAGGCGATAGCCATTGCCGCGCGCTACACCGTGTAGGGCAAGCGTATCGCCATCCTCAATGAAGGTGCGCGGGCCAGAGGCTGTGTCGATCGTCTCTTTGCCGCCCCAGCTCAGTTCAAGGAGCGAGCCGCGTTGGTGCTTCTCAGGGCCAGAGATTGTCCCGGAACCAAGCAGATCGCCTGCGCGCATCGGGCAGCCCGAGGTCGCGTGGTGGGCCAGTTGCTGTGCAGCCGAATAGTACAACTCGTTCGCGTTGGTTTGGGCGATTGTCTCGCCGTTCAAAGTGATGGACAGGTCGATGTCGTGGTTCATCGGCGCTGTATCGGCCAGATGCGGCAGCAGTGGTTTTTCGCGCTCTGGCGTGGCGCACCGGAACGGGGCCAGCGCGGAGGCTGGAACGATCCACGGGCTGATGGTGGTAGCCGTGGCCTTGGCCTGGAACGGTCCAAGGGGCTGGTATTCCCAAGCCTGAATATCACGGGCCGACCAGTCGTTCAGCAGGACGTAGCCGAAGATATTTGCGAACGCTTGATCGACACTCAGCGGGCCATCGGAGGGCACGCCAACAATCGCCCCCATCTCCAACTCAATATCAAAGCGGCGCGAGGGGGCGAAGATCGGCACGTCGTGGTCCGGCGATTTCAACTGGCCCCACGGGCGCTTGACCGGCGTTCCTGACACCACCACTGATGAGGCCCGTCCATTGTACCCGATGGGCATATGCAACCAGTTGGGCGGCAGCGCGTTTTCCGGACCCCGGAACATGGTACCCACGTTCGTCGCATGGTGGCGGCCAGCGTAGAAGTCGGTGTATTCTGCCACGCGGAAAGGCATGTGCAGTCTGGCTTTTGCCATGGGCACCGAAAAGGTGGTGACGATGTCCTGCACATGCTCGTCGCTACCTTCGGCCAACATCATCGAAAGCACCTGTCGGTAGGCGTACCAGGTGGTTGGCCCAAGCTCCATGAAGTCGTTCCAGTAAGGCGCATCCAGCACGTCAGCCTCGGGATCAGCGCGCAGATGACCAGCAGCCTCCAACCCCGTCGCGTCCACGATCCGGTCGCCTATCGCCACGCCACAGCGCAGATCACCATCGTCGACCGAGAAAACACCATAGGGCAGATTGTTTAGCGGAAAATCGGTGTCCGGCGCATTTGCGCTGTCCAACCAGGACCGTTTCAGATCAGACATTACCCCACCCCCGCTTCAGGTTGCGCATCCGGTGCGGCTGCTGCGATTTCAGGCACGGAAAGGCACGCGGCTTCGATGCGGGTGACTTTCGGGTATGGCGCAAGAGGCATCCCGAACCTGTGCGCATTGACGCATTGCGCAACGATACACAGATCCGCCAGATCCGGCGCGTCCCCAAATGCGAAGCTCTCTCCGCCGGGCAGCAGGGCCTCAAGCGCCGCAAAGCCTTTGGCCATCCAATGCCGCATCCAGCTGACCTTATCATCGTCGCTTGCGCCGAACCGGCCTTCAAGCTCGGCCAGAACCCGCAGATTGTTGACGGGGTGCACATCCGTGGCGATCGTGAGCGCGGCCGCCAATTGGCGCGCGCGCTGCACAGGGTCGGACGAGAGCATCGGCGGCTCGGGATAGATGGCGTCCAGATAGTCGATGATCGCAAGGCTCTGGGTCAGCACCGTGCCATCGTCCAGCACAAGCGCGGGAACGCCGTAACCGGGATTTATCGCGCGGTAGGCGTCGCCGTGCTGCTCGCCGCTGGGAAGGTCCACGGAGACCGACGTGTAGCTTACTCCCTTGAGGTTCAGCGCCGCGCGCACCCGGAAGGAGGTGGTGGACCGCCAATAGCTGTGAAGGATCATTCGTCGCGACCCCCATAGGTACGCGCGATCCAGACCAGCACCAGCGGAAAGGCGATGGAGGCCAGAATGGCGGCCGAGATCAGGATCCAGAAGAGTGCACTCACGCCTCGGGCCCTCCGGCGCCGCCTTGACGCTCACCCGGCATCCGTGCGGGCGCTTCGCTGTGGCGCGTGGCCCGCCAGCGACCCCGGCGCGGCCAGAGCGCCAGCGCGGCGATGACCACGACGGCGGCGATGGTGATATATCCCAGATCCATCGGTCGACCTCCCCTACTTCTTGCCCGGCGTGCCGTCGAATTTCTTTTCCAGCGTCGTCCAGCAATCGATGTAGTCGTCCTGCAGCGGTGCCTCATTCGCGGCGAAGCCGGTCAGGTGTTGCGGGAAGCGGGTCTCGAACATGAACGACATGGTGTTGTCGAGCTTGTGCGGTTGCAGATCAACATTGGAAGCTCCTTCGAACGCCTCCCGGTCAGGACCGTGGGGCAGCATCATGTTGTGCAGGCTCATGCCCCCCGGCACAAAGCCCTGTGGCTTGGCATCATACTGGCCGTAAATGTTGCCCATCAGCTCTGACATGATGTTCTTGTGATACCACGGCGGGCGAAATGTATCTTCGGCTACCATCCAGCGTTCGCGGAACAATACGAAATCGATGTTCGCGACCCCGGGCTGGCCCGAGGGTGCCGTCAGCACGGTAAAGATCGATGGATCCGGGTGATCGAACAGGATCGCCCCGACAGGGCAATAGGTCTTGAGGTCGTATTTCAGCGGCGCGTAGTTCCCATGCCAAGCCACAACGTCCAGCGGCGACTGCTCGATGTTCGTCCGGTGGAACTGACCGCACCATTTGATTGTAACGGTCGAGGGAACTTCACGGTCTTCATAGGCCGCAACGGGCGCCTTGAAATCGCGCGGGTTGGCCATGCAGTTCGCACCAATCGGGCCTCGACCGGGCATTTCGAACTTGGCCCCGTAATTCTCGCACACGAAGCCGCGCGCAGGCCCGTCCAGCACTTCGACGCGGTAGACCAGACCGCGCGGGATGATCGCGATCTCCTGCGGCTCCACGTCGATGATGCCAAGCTCGGTGCAGAACCGAAGGCGCCCCTCCTGAGGGACAACCAACAATTCGCTGTCTGCAGAATAGAAGTAGTCATCCACCATCGACGCGGTGACAAGGTAGATATGGCTGGCCATCCCGACCTGGGTATTCACGTCGCCCGCTGTGGTCATGGTCCGCATGCCGGTCAGCCATGTCAGCGGTGCATCAGAATGCGGAACGGGGGACCAGCGATATTGTCCGAGGGACACCACATCTGGGTCCACATTCGGCGCACTCTGCCAATAGGGCAGCGCAATCTTCTCATACTTGTGCGAATGCTTCACCGATGGCCGGATACGGTAGCACCAGGTTCGTTCGGGCCGCACATCCGTAAAGGCTGTGCCAGACAATTGCTCACCATAGAGACCGTAGTTGGCCTTCTGGGGGGAGTTCATGCCCTGCGGCAGCGCACCTGGCAGAGCCTCTGTCTCGAAGTCATTGCCGAAGCCCGGCATATACCCTTCATGGGCGCCCGGATGGGATGGGGCCTGTATCATCGGACGTGGCGTCGATTGTTCGGTCATCGCACTCCTCCTGCGCTCACAGCACAGGTATCAGTTACTTTTGTAACCAACAAGCTGCTTCGATGTGTTCATTTGCGGATCTCCGTCCCTACGTTTGTCCGGCGAAGCGATGCACTCTTCGGAGGCCTGTGCCGTCTGGTCATCGCAGCGACTCCACGTTACCAGACAGGGAACTCCGACGCCTTATTTTATGGGCGACGCCAAAACGAAGTGTTGGACGGCTGGCCAAACGACCTAGGCTTTCATCCAAGATGGGGGACGCAAACGCCCTGGGCCACAACAATGCCCAAATACTGGAAGACGGGAGCGATGACATGACAACCACCCTTGCCGCACTTTGGATGGCACAAGACAAAGCCGCACCCGCTATTGGCGCGCCCGGTCACGATTGGTTGAGCTACGGCGCGCTGAGCACGCTTGCCGACGAGACTGTCGCAGCCCTGCACAGCGCTGGCATCGGGCGCGGCGATCGGGTTGCGATTGTTTTGCCCAACGGCCCTGAAATGGCAGCCGCGTTTATCTGTGTTGCCAATGTCGCAACGACGTGTCCGCTGAACCCGGCCTACAAGGTTGATGAATTCGCCTTCTACCTCGATGACCTCAAAGCCAAGGCAATTGTCCTGGCCGAGGGCGAAAACGGCCCGGCCTTTGAGGCCGCGAAGGCGCAAGCTCTGATGGTGCTGCGCCTTGGCACGGAACCCGATGCACCGGCAGGCCAATTCACGTTGCGCGCTGAGGGAGGCGGCGGAATTGCCGACACCTCCGCGCCCGAAGCGGACGATGTGGCGCTAATCCTGCACACGTCCGGCACCACATCGCGGCCCAAGATCGTGCCGCTCTTGCAGTCCAATATCGCCGCATCCGCCCACAATATCGGGGCCTCCCTGGAGCTTTCGGTGAAGGATCGCTGCCTGAACGTCATGCCGCTTTTCCACATTCATGGGCTGATCGCAGCGGTGTCGGCGACCCTCGCCTCCGGCGGTTCGGTCTGGTGTGCACCGGGCTTTGACGCGCTGAAATTCTTTGGCTGGATGCGTGAAGCGCAGCCCACCTGGTACACAGCCGTCCCAACAATGCACCAAGCCATCCTCAGCCGCGCCAGCCGCAATGCCGAGACCATTGCCGATGTGCCTTTGCGCTTCCTGCGCTCCTCCTCGGCCTCCCTCCCAGGCCCGGTGATGGAGACTCTGGCTGCGACCTTCTCGGCCCCCGTGATCGAAGGCTACGGGATGACAGAGGCCACCCATCAGATGGCCTCTAACCCCCTCCCGCCTCGCGCGCAAAAGCCCGGTGCTGTTGGGGTCGAAGCGGGTCCGCTGGTTCGTATCGCCCATGAAGTTGAAAACCATCTGATCGACAGTGTGGGTGAAATCGTCATTTCAGGCCCCAACGTAACCCCGGGGTATGAGGGCAATCCGGACGCCAATGCCAAAAGCTTCTTCGAGGCCGATGGCAAGCGCTGGTTCCGTACCGGCGATCAGGGTCAATTCGACGACGACGGCTACCTGACACTGACCGGCCGCTTGAAAGAAATCATCAATCGCGGCGGAGAAAAGGTCTCTCCGCTCGAGGTCGACGGCGTCCTGTCGGCGCACCCCGCCGTGGCGCAAGTCGTGACCTTCGCCCTGCCTCACCCAAAACTGGGGGAAGAGGTCGCAGCCGCCGCTGTGCTGAAAGAAGGCACAGACGCGAGCGAGGCCGACATTCGCGCTTTCGCAGCCGAGCGGCTTGCGGCCTTCAAAGTACCGCGCAAGGTCGTGATCCTCGATGAGATCCCGAAAGGAGCGACGGGTAAGTTGCAACGGATCGGACTGGCCGAAAAACTGGGCCTAACCGAGGGCGCGTAAGATGAAGATTTGCATTTTCGGGGCAGGCGCCATTGGCGGCTATATGGGGGCAAAGCTGGCCGGGGTTGGCGCGGATGTCAGCCTTGTCGCGCGTGGGCCGCATTTGGCCGCTATGCAGGCGAACGGCCTGACCTTGATCGAGGATGGCGCACGCAAGACCGTCTCCGTCACCGCATCAGATGATGCAGCCGATCTAGGTGTGCAGGACTATGTCATCGTGACGCTAAAGGCCCATTCCGTGCCCGCGGTCGTGCCCAAAATGGCCCCCCTTATCGGCCCGGAGACCACCATCGTGTCAGGCGTGAACGGAGTGCCCTGGTGGTACTTCCACGGACTCGAAGGCCCGCATGAAGGCACCCGCCTTCAAACCGTCGATCCCGGTAATGCCCAATGGAACGGCTTTGGTCCTGACAATGTCCTCGGCTGCGTTGTCTACCCCGCCGCTGAAGTACTGGAACCCGGTGTGATCAATCACATCGAAGGCAATCGTTTTTCGTTAGGCGAACCCGACGGCTCTAAATCCGAACGTGCGATGCGCCTATCCAAGGCACTTATGGCCGCGGGTCTCAAAGCACCGGTCCGACCGCGCCTGCGCGACGAGATCTGGGTGAAGCTCTGGGGGAACCTGTCCTTCAACCCGATCTCGGCGCTTACCCATGCGACCCTTGATGTGCTGTGCACCGACCCCGGCACACGATCCGTTGCCCGCAATATGATGCTGGAGGCTCAGACAATCGCCGAGGCGCTTGGTGTGAAATTCCCCATCGACGTGGATCGCCGGATTGATGGCGGAGCCGCTGTCGGCGCCCACCGCACCTCGATGCTGCAAGATCTCGATGCAGGCCGCCCGATGGAGATCGATGCGCTTCTGGGCTCGGTCCAGGAGCTCGGCCAGATCACTGGTCACGCAACTCCCACGATCGACACGGTCCTTGCCCTGACCCAGCTGCGCGGACGTGTGGCTGGTTTGTATTCCTGAAAGGCGACCAAAAGCTCTCGCCAGTCACGATCGCTCAAGCCGATCGCGCTAACGCATCGCTTTCGGTCACATCACCTTCGCTGTCAAAAATCCGCCAAAGCCAAACCAGAGGCACAGATTTCTTATCGTAATTTGACTGACGTCGAGGCTACGCGCGTGAGACAACTCGTCGACATTGCAGGGAGTCTTTAAGAACCGAACGTCCTGCATCACTGCCAGAAGGGTGATCTCAGGACTGTTTTTTGGGTAGCGGAAAAAGGAGCGTTTGGTCATTTCATCAGGTTTTGAGGCAAACCTGCCCTGCTCAAACCGGTTTCTTTTGACAAGGCCGCAACGCAGCTTCGCTAAAGCGGACGTTCCCAAAAATTGCTAAGCGCCAATCGAAGTTGTGCCTTCGATGCGGCTGCGAACTCGGCACACTCAGGCTTGTATTGACGGCTGGCAATACGGGCGCCGGCGTGTTGGAGCAGGAACCTGCGGCAACCGTGGTTCTGGCCTGCAAAGGATCGGTGCAACTGCAGTTTCCGAAAAGCCTGCCGCGTTCGGCAATCCGCCAACGCTGCGATATCTGCTTCAACCGCAAGCCAATATGACGCCGCGCAGTTCTGCCAAGCCCCTTAAACGTCCGATCAACGGATAGCCTGGGAGGGTTGAATCAGAGCGATCATGTAACAGTGCGTGCCCATGGTCTGGTCGCATCGGAATACTGTGATCGTCCCGACCTTCGGCCTTCCGTCGTCGTTCTTCCGCTAAAAGGGCTCGCACGGTTTCGACAATGCCAGTGTCGCCATGTAGGTGCTCCGACTCTATGAAGCTGCGTTTGGCCCCGTCGCGCGCGCCATCGCGCGTTGTATTTCGCAAATGTGCGAAGTGGATACGATGCCCATGCTGACCAATGAACTCAAGCGGGTCGAAGTCTTCGTTAACGCCAAGCGATCCGGTGCAAAAGGTTACCCCGTTGGAGCGACTGTCAACGGCGTTCAAAATGCGTGTGAAGTCCTCCAGGGTGGACAGCACCCGAGGCAAACCGAGCAGCGAAAACGGCGGGTCGTCCGGATGACAACAGAGCTTGATACCTAATGCTTCAGCGGTTGGAACAACTTCCGCCAAGAAATCGATCAGGTTCTGTCGCAAATCATCCGGAGTAATCCCGTTATAAACCGCGAGCGCTTCTAGGATGCCGGAAAGCGTCCAAGTGTCATTTGCTCCGGGCAGGCCCGCGATGACATTCTGGACGAGAGTAGTCTTGTCCAGATCGTTGAACGTAGCGAACCGCTCGCGCGCTTCTTCGATGGTTTCTATGCCGTAATCTTGTAGGGCGCCCGGCCTTTGTAGCAGAAAGCAATCGAATATCGCAAAGTCAACGACGTCGAAGCGCATGGTGTACCCCCCGTTGTCAAACGAATGACGAAGGTCCGTACGGGTCCAATCAAGCACTGGCATGAAGTTGTAGCAGACGGTTCGAATGCCACATTCGGCCAGGTTTCGGAGGCTTTGTTTATATGCGTCCAAATGCGCCGACACCGGAGCGCTTTTTGATTTGATGGCCTCTGAAACGGGGAGGCTTTCAACAACATCCCAATTCAATCCAGAGGGAGTGCCCCCAGGGCTTTCAACTTCGTGTTGCCGCTTCTGAATTTCGGCTTTTGTCCAAACCTGCCCATTTGGGATGTGGTGAAGGGCGGTCACGACACCGTTTGCACCGGTTTGCTTTATGTCGGTGATGCTGATCGGATCGGAGGGGCCGAACCATCGCCAGGTCTGCTGCATTTGTCCTTACCCTTTTGCGCATGCACGTTAGTTCGCGGGCGCCTTCACAGGTACCAGCGCACCTTTGCCTGCAACCACTTGACCGGCAATGCTGCACCCGAATTCAATCCCGGCACGCAGGCTTTTCCCTTGCAAAAGACCCGCCAAGACCCCGGCATTGAAGCTGTCGCCGGCAGCAGTTGAGTCAATCACGTCGCAAACCGGGTCGACCACGACACTGCCACGCTCGCCGTGATCGTGGAACTCGACGGGCCCGTCCCCGTTTTTCACGATGACAAGGTTCGCACCCAACTCGGTATAGCGGTCCAGCGTCGCGGTCGAGTTGCTGTCCCCGAACCAAGCCGCTTCGTCCTCAAAGGAAGGCAAAACAATATCGGCGCAAGCGGCGGCGTGTTGAACAGTCTCTTTCATCTCGTCTGGATTTGGCCAAAGTCGTGGGCGCAAGTTACTGTCAAAGACCAAAGTTTTGCCCAATGCGCGATGCGCACGCACGGCATCAAGGAACGTGACCCGCGCCTGTGCGCTCAGAATGGCGAGCGTTATTCCCGAAAAGTAGATCACGTCGGCGGAGGCCATGCCGCGGTTCAGAGCGGATATGTCGGACGCCAATTGGCGGGCCGCGGATTGACCACGCCAATAGGAAAAGTTGCGCTCCCCATCCTCCAGGTGGATCATGTAGAGGCCTATAGTTTCGCCCGGGCGCCGCGCAACATGTGTCGTGCCGATTTGGCTGCGTGCCATGAAATCAAGCATTTGATCAGACAGGCGATCGTCTCCAACGGCAGTCAGGTATTGCATGTCAAGCTCTGGCGCGATCTGCGCCAGATACCAGGCCGTGTTGAACGTATCACCTGCAAACCCGAGTGAGAAATCTCCATCCCGGTGCGATGGCGCAAGTTCGGCCATGCATTCGCCAATTGCCAGAACGCGCATCGTGGTCACAGGAAGTCGTCACGGCGGGGCGTAAAGCAATCCACAAGTGTTCCCGGCTCCAGACAAACGCAGCCGTGACGCTGGCCGGACGGAATGACGAAGCTGTCGCCGGGCCCATATTCTTGTTCGACGCCACCGAGGTTGAACCGAAAGCGGCCACTTTCGACGTATGTAGATTGCACATGACGATGGTCGTGCATCAAACCCACCGCCCCGATCGCAGCGAAGCGGAAAGCCACGACCATGATATCCGGATGGTCTGCAAGGACCTGCCGTGTCACGTTCTCCCCGGTGGAAACGATCGGGAAATCTGACATCAATCGATCCTCCTGCACCTACGAGAACAGCATGCCGCCGTTGATGTCGATATTGGTCCCTGTGATGAAAGCACTGTCATCACAGGCGAGAAACAACACAAGGTTCGCGGCGTCTTCGACATGACCCTGGCGTTTCAAAGGCGCGTTTGCCTCAAACCCGCGACGGCCCGCATCTGGAGTGTGGATGTTGTGGAAATCCGTGTCGATCATGCCGGGGCATAGCGCGTTGACGCGAATATCGGGACCCACTTCCTTGGCCAGGCCGCGCGTCATTGTCATGACGGCCCCCTTCGAGGTTGCGTAGGCCACAGCGCCCGGCCCGCCGCCATCGCGGCCCGCTTGGCTTGCAAGATTGACGATTGCGCCCGAGGTCATCTTTTCAAGACAGGCTTTCGTCATCAGAAAGGTGCTAGTCAGGTTCAGGCGCATCACTGCTTCCCAGTGGTCCAGCTCCATCTCCGCCATCGTCTTGCGTGCAATCAACCCGCCAGCATTGTTCACCAAGACATCGACGCTGCCGTAAGTTTCGACGGTCTTGGAAACCAAAGCCTTAACCTCTGCGGCGTTGTTCAGATCGCCCTGCATGGCAAAGGCCCGCCCACCAGCCGCCTCAATGGCCGCCACGGTCTCATCCGCACCGGTGGAACTGGAGAAATAGTTGACGGCAACCTTTGCCCCTTCCGATGCGAGTTTGATGGCAACGGCCCGGCCAATGTCGCGGCCGCCTCCAGTCACAATCGCGGTTTTACCAATCAGTTTCATGTGGGTCCTTCCTTTTGCCGAATGCGGGCTTCGCACGGGTGAGATGAGAGGCGATACTGTTCAGGGGGTCATTCCGGGAAAGCCCCGGGCATCAGCGTTTTGGGCAGCCACAGAATGATCTCCGGGAAGGCGGCCAGAAGGATCAGGATGATCAGCATCGGTGCCAGTATGAAAATCACCTCGCGCAGAACCTGCACCACGTTAAGCCCGCCTATTGCGGCTGAAATCAGCAGACATAGCCCGTAAGGTGGGGTGACGAGGCCAAAGGCGAGCGAGACGATGCCGATGATCGCGAAGGCAATCGGATCAACGCCACCAGCCTGAGCCACAGGCATCAGAACGGTGCCGAGGATTATGATGGTCGGGATCGCGTCGATGAAGAGGCCAAACAGAAGGAACAGCAGCGCGATCAACAAGGCGGTGCCAAACGGCCCCAATTCCCAAGCCGTGAGAACGCTGACCAGAAAGCGTGGCGCATTGTAGAACGAAAGAAGCCAGCCGAAGGCCGAAGCTGTGCCGATTGCAAACAGTGAAATGGCCGCGAAGCGTGCTGTATCATAGAGGATATGACCAAGATCCTTCGGCGTGACTGTGCGGTAGACGAACATCCCAAGTATAAGTGCATAGCCCGCCGCAATAATGGCGCTTTCGGTTGGTGTGACGATCCCGCCCACGATACCGCCGATCACAAAGATAGGGGTCAACAGCGCGAGAGCCGCACCTTTCCAGGCCGACCAAAACTCGCCCCAATCCGGTGTGGCTGTCACGGGGTAGTTGCGGACTTTGGCGAAAGCATAGACCGTGCCCATCAGAGCCAGGCCGATCAGGATCCCGGGTATGGCCCCGCCCAGAAACAACGCCCCGACCGAAATTTGCATGACCCCGCCCCAGACGATCATCAGGATCGACGGTGGGATAATGACACCCATGACCGATGAACACGCGGTGATCGCAACCGCAAATCGAGTGTCGTAGCCCTCGCGTTGCATGGCAGGAATCAGGATTTTGCCAATGCCCGCTGCATCCGCGGTGGAAGAGCCTGAGATGCCGGCAAACAACATCGATACTGCGACATTCACATGGCCAAGTCCGCCGGGCATCCAACCTGTCAGCACCCGGGCCAACTCGATCAGGCGGTCTGTCACCTTGCCGGAATTCATCAGATTGGCCGCGAGCAGGAAAAACGGCACCGCAAGGAGAATGAAGGAATTGTAGCTCTGAAACATCCTGTCGAGGACGATGAAAGGTGTCAGCCGCAATTCGAGGAGAACGACAGGGATTGTGGAAAGCCCGAGGGCGAACGCCACAGGAATGCGAATGAAGATTAAAACAAGGAATGCAGCGATCAGCATGACGGCTGCAGTGGCAGTGTCGAGGATCAAGACTGTGTCCTCCCGAGACCGAAAAACTGCGCGACGTCTTCGAACAATCGGTAAGCTGCCAGGGCCAACCAAAGACCACCCGCAATCGGAACTGAGATATGGGTTATCGCGAGGTTCGCGCGCATCATGACCGAGCGCTGGTTGCCGCCAAATTCTGTGTATTCAATCCCGTAGAACAGGAACAGCGCACCAAAAAACATGATGGCCAAGTGGACGGTGCCGTTCTGGATCAGCCGAAAGATCGGCTTTCGTGCGTCAGGGGTGATCCTAACGTCGAAATGCGTGCCATCCCAAACTGCGACGACCGATCCAATCATGACGATCCAGACGAACAGGAAGGTCGCCAGTTCTTCGGTCCAGAGGTAAGTTGGAATTATACCGGTGTAGCGCGAAATAACCTGCATTGCGACCGGCACGGCCAGCGCACCCATGAGGACGCCAAGCGCGATGCGAAGACCCGCGCAGAAGCGGTCGAGAAGTGTTCCAAGCATATCTTGCCTCGATCGAAGAAGTCGGACCGCGATGTGTCAAGCCATGGTCCGGCGGGCGAGAAATGTATTCCTCGCCCGCCAGCTGGGAGATTACATACCGCGAATGGCTTCTAGCAGTTCGGTCGCACCAAGTTCTGCCGCGTAGGCATCTTGGACCGGCTGAACCAGTTCGAGCATTTGCTCACGACCTTCGAATGCGTGCACTTCGATCTGGCCTGCGTCGAGCATTTCCTGAAGGATTTCGCCATCAGCGCCGCTTTCCAATGCCCTTCCGAATGCACCGGCCTCGGCCCCCGCCGCCATAATGGCCGCTTGGAGGTCTTCGGGCAGATCATCAAACGTTGCCGCCGACATCACGATTGGACGCACGGTGATTGTGTGCTGAGTAAGCGAGATATGCGGCGCCACTTCGTAGAAGTTCAGATTTTGAATCGAGGCTGCCTCATTTTCGAACCCCGCAATCACGCCTGTCTGGATCGCGTTATACACCTCGTTATAGGCGATTGCCGAAGGGGCGGCACCGACCGCATCAAAGGTCTGCGCTTGAATAGGTGCACCCATGACGCGCATCCGGTGGCCTGCCAACTCATCCATGTTGGTGATCGGCGCGGCAGACGCAAGATTGCGGACACCCCCGCCATGGTAGCCCACGATAACAATGCCAGCGGCTTCCCGAAGGTCATCTTCGAGTGGCGACAAAACGTCAGATGAAAGGACCGCGTTCCAGTGTTCCAAGTCGCGGAACAGGAATGGCATGTCCATAAGCGGAATCGACTCGGAGAATACAGCCATGTTGGAGGGGGCGAGGATCGTGTAGTCGACCGCAACACCTTGGTTGAGATACGTTACATAGTCGGATTCGACGCCAAGTTCGCCATTCAGGCGCAGGTCAAAGGCAACGTCACCGTCATAGTTTTCGGCGACAAGTCGCTCGAATTCACGCAATGTCTGAGTGAAGGCATGCTCCTCGTCAAACATGCTCGCACCACGCAAGGTAATGTCCTGTGCGTGGCCAGTAGAGACGCTTCCCAACAGGATAGCCGTGGCAGCGATCGTCTTCTTTGAAAAATTGAACATTCGTTCCTCCCAGATGAGATTCAATTTGTTGTCTTTCATCCCGACATCGCCGGGACGGGCATCGGAGTCACGAGGATCCCGTTGCCGCATTCGGTCATGCTTGCTCGTGATGTCTCAAGCCTCCCTTACGGTGTCAGCCAAACCTCAAACTGGGATACTAGTCAACTAAAATATGGAATCCTTGATCGTGTAAAAGCCGCTCTTGATACGGCTATTGAGGAAAAACTGAGGTTCTAGTATCCTAATTTAGTCTGTTCTTTTCCCAATTGCTCTGCCACAGTGCTGAGGGACCTAGGCAGGATGTGCACGCGATGGCAGGGATAGACACACTCGATCGGACAACCAGTAGCGATATGGTTTTCGACGAACTTTACGCGCGAATTACCCAATTGGATTTGCTGCCGGGCACCAAGATCTCCGAATCGGAGATTGCCAAGTCGTTCGGGTTGTCGCGGCAGCCAGTTCGAGAAGCGTTCACACGTCTTGCTAAGCTCAACTTGCTTTTGGTTCGTCCGCAACGCGCGACAGTTGTGCGCCCTTTTTCACGCCAGTTGATCGCAAATGCCCGGTTCGTCCGTACAGCGGTGGAGTTGGAGGTCGTTCGCGCTGCGTCCTTGGAGAGAGACCATTCAATAGATGCCGAGCTGAAATCCAATCTGCGGGATCAAGCAAATGCTATGGCCGCGGAAGATGCATCAGCGTTCCATGATCTCGATTACGAATTTCACAGACTTTTGTGCGCTGCGGCGAAGCAGGTGTTCGCGTTCGAGATTATTTCTGAAAACAAGGCGCAGGTTGACCGACTTTGCATGTTGGCGCTGACAAGCAAGGATGCGATGGCTGCGCTTTATGAAGATCATCAATTGCTTCTGACGGCCTTGTTCAACGGCGATGCCCAATCAGCAGATGAAATCCTGCGGGTGCATCTAAACCGACTTACACCCACGATCGACGCAATTTATACAACTCACAGGGCCTACTTTGACGACTGACCGCACTGCGCATAACTCTCGTGCAAAGTTGAACAAACTGGCCTGTTTATGTTCCGGCCCAAAATAGACATCCAGCGAACCGTCTGAATGCTGCGGCTGCCTCGCGCTTTCCGGGCTCTCGCCCCAGTGCGAAACTTACTGACTGGCTCAACCATTCGGTTTCAAGACCGCCCGGAAAAAGTCAATCGTGACGCGCACTTTCCGTGGCAGGTAACTACGCGACGGATAAAGGACCCACGCCGCAGTATTGAATTCCGTCGCAGTGCATTCCAAATCCGGAAACACATCGACCAGTGTTCCCGCTGCAATATCGTCATTGACGAGCCAGCCCGCCAGCAGAGCCGGGCCTAGCCCATCAAGCGCAGCAAGGCGCAGCGACAATGCATTGGCGATGATGACGTTTCCGGACACAGGGACTTCGATCGGGGCTTCACCCGCCGTCCGAAACCGCCACCGCGTTCTGAAATCTGGAAGCGCGAAGCGAAGGCAGTTGTGGTGCTGCAAATCCGCTGGCACCGAAAGCAGGTCGCTGTTTGCCAGATAGTCTGGCGACGCCACGACGCGATACCTCGTGTCCAGCAACTTTGTACTGATCAGGTCGCCCGCCGGTGCCGGGGCAAGACGGATCGCCAAATCGATTGAGTTTGCCAGCAAGTCCAGGTTTGCGTCGCTTGGGAGAATCTCAAGCGAAATATTCGAGTATCGCGACGTGAAGTCAGCAAGATGCGGCACAACACAGGTATGCGCAAAGGCGACTGAGGTTGTTAGGCGCACTGGCCCCGCCGGATGGCGCGACACGGCGCGCGCGTCGTCCTGGGCATGGTCCAACTCTTCCAGCAGAGGAACCAGCCGGGCAAGATAGACTTCGCCCTCCTCCGTGACCGACAAGGATCGCGTTGAGCGTTGGAACAGGCGCAGCCCCAAATCCGCCTCCACCGCAGCAACGGTGCGCGATACCGATGACGGATCCACCGTCAAAACACGGGCGGCAGCCGCGAAACTCCCCTGCTGAGCGACGAGCGTTACAATCCTGAGCGCTTCGATATCCATTCATGCGAAATTTGCACGACTATCATTCTTTCGAAAGCATTTTTCGCTGAATTCGGCATGATTAACTCCAATGCATCGCAACGCTACTTAGAGAACACCCTTGCAAATCGAAAACTCAGTCGCCCTGGTAACTGGAGCAAATCGCGGCGTCGGTCGCCAATACGTCGCACAGCTGATCGAGCACGGCGCAGGCAAAGTCTACGCCGCCGCGCGCAATCTCGACACCCTTGGTGGCACGATCGCGCTCGACCCTCAGCGCGTTGTGCCGCTCGCGCTGGATGTTACCGACACACGCATGATCGAAACGGTCGCAACCACGGCAAACGACGTCACGCTTTTGATCAACAACGCCGGGTCGCTGACCTTTGGCGGAGCGCTTGAAGTATCCGACGCAGGACTGGCCCTGGATATGGCCGTGAACAACGATGGCCTGCGCGACATGACACGCGCCTTTTCCCCAATCATCGAGGCAAACGGTGGCGGTGCTGTGGTCAACATGTTGACACTGTTGTCTTTGGTCAGCGCGCCTGGGTTCGCCGCATATAACGCGTCCAAGGCCGCCGCATGGTCGATGGCCATGTCCTTGCGGGCGTATCTGCGCCCCAAAGGCATTCAAGTCATCAACGCGTTCCCTGCTGGCATCGACACCGACATGCTGGCTGGCGTCGATGCACCCAAAGACAGTCCCGAGGCCGTTGTCCGCGATGTCTTGGCCGCCGTAACGGCGGGTGAAGAAGACGTCTATCCTGCCTCGGCCTCAGGTGTCTTTGACGCGTGGCGCGCGGATCAGAAAGCCGTCGAAGCCGCCTTTGCCGAAATGATGTGATCCCAAAAAACCACAGGTACAGTTAGATGAACCATGTCAGCACAAAAACCGTCGTCATCACCGGCGCAAGTCGCGGGATCGGGGAAGCCGCTGCGCGGCACTTTGCGAAAGCGGGTGCGACTGTCGTGCTTGCTGCACGCTCGGAGTCGCGGATCAACAAAATCGCAAAAGAGATCGGCGATGTGGGTGGTGCCGCAATGGCGATCCCATGTGACGTGAGCCAAGCCGCAGATGTCGAGCGTCTGATCGAGACGGCAGTTGAAAAAACCGGTTCGATCGATGTGCTGATCAACAATGCCGGCACGATTGATCCCATTGCTCGACTTGCCGACAGTGACCCCAAGGCCTGGGGCCAAATCGTAGATGTCAATCTCAAGGGAGTTTACTACGGGTTGAGTTACGCCATTCCGAAGATGGTCCGTGCGGGCGGCGGTACGATCATCAACATCAGCTCGGGTGCCGCAACGAGCGCACTTGAAGGATGGAGCCATTATTGCGCGACCAAAGCGGCAGTGCTTTCGCTGACACGCGTGGCGCACAAGGAATATGGCGATCAAGGTGTGCGTGTTGTCGGCCTGAGCCCCGGGACGGTCGCGACCGATATGCAAGTGGCCATCAAAGCATCTGGCATCAACCCGGTCAGCCAGCTTGACCCTGACTCGCATATCCCGCCGGAATGGGCGGCCAAGGCGCTAATGTGGCTTTCTGGCCCCGAGGCCGACGCACATCTTGGAACCGACTTTTCCATAAAGACCGACGAAGGCCGTGCAGCCGTAGGGCTTGCGGCACCGCTGTAACGGCAAGTCGGCCGCGCTCTTTGGAAAACGAGGTCGCCTTCGCGGGCGGCCCGGTGCTGCCATTGGACGTGACATTGAGATGCTGCCGTCGAAGGCCGCCGTGCCGACATGCGCTGCATGCGCAAGGTCACGATACATACAAGCCCAATTGGAGTTCGCTTTGTTGTCTTTCGCCAATGAGGATCGATGACCGCCCATAGGACAGAATGCTCGTACCAAAAGCAAACGTCCGCTTGCGCCCACTCTTTGCGGGGAAGCTATTGTCGTTTGTTGCTCACTCCCCTTGGTGCATCCAACCTCGGTTCTCGATCCACCCGACATCCTCAGGGGCTGCGGAAAGTCAGGCAACTTTTTAGTCCAGCGCCAAACGATTTGGCGGAACACGCTGAACCTCCGAGAAACCTCGAATCCGTGAGGAAGCGCTCTTCGGCACCAGTCCGAACGGGAGACAGCGGCTGACGCCGGCCGGGACCCTGGCTTACGTCGCCGGGATCCGTCGCGGTTGCAGACTGCTGTTCGGACGACGCTCCAGTGCGTGCGGGATCAAAAAGATCGCGTGTGTGGCTATCCTCTGCGGACGGCAGGCGAATGCCCTTGATAAGGGCAAATCCAAGGCGTCGCGCACAACAGGCGATTTGCGGGTAAGAATCGGGCCGCCACCTACGACGAGCTACGATTGTTCAATAAAGACCACGCAACATGGCCATCGGTCACGCAGGGCGACGAGCAAATGTGGGTTTGAATGTGGGACGATGAAATACCACTAAAGAAACAAGATATCAAAACCGATATTTTAAGAAGACGTTTTGGCGGAGGAGGTGGGATTCGAACCCACGGTACGCTTTCACGCACGCCGGTTTTCAAGACCGGTGCATTCGACCACTCTGCCACTCCTCCGGCGGGGTCTGGGCCACGCGATACTGTGACATGTGTGATTCTGAAACCCGCCCTGTGAAGGCAACTTTCACAAGCCACCTTTTCAGAACCGAATCAGTCAGCTATCTTGCTCGCAATACAGGTGTGCCCGCCAAAAGGGCACAGGTCCGGCAACGACCGGGAAACCAATAAAACACCGTGCGCTCGACGCGCGGGAAATGAGTGCAGAGATGAGCAGTATGACACAACACCGCCCCACGCCCCGAATCCGCCTGGCGCTTGCGCTTGTGCCACTGATGGCCCTGTCCGCCTGTATGGGTGAGGACGGCGAATTCTTCGGCTCCCGCAACGCTGATGCCGATGGCCCGGCGCCAATTGGCGCCACACGCCTTGTCGAACGCGACGTCGAGGCGCCTGAAATCTTTGAAGAAACCACCGAAGGCTTGTGGGATGGACGCCCCTCGCTTGGTGGCGTCTGGGTCGCGCACCCCGATGTTGGCGATCCTGAACGCGTGATCATCCGCAACGATGAAAACGGCCGCTTCGTGATCGGCGCGCTCTTCCGCCGCGAACGCGATCACCCTGGCCCGACCCTGCAAATCTCGTCCGATGCCGCCGCCGCCCTGGGCGTTTTGGCCGGCGATCCAACCGTGCTGAACGTCACCGCCCTGCGTCGTGAAGAAGTGGCCGAGACCGCTGAAGGCGCTCCCGACGCACTGGCGCCTGGCGAAGAAATCGCAGCCTCCGCCGCCGCGGCCGAGATCACCGCAACCCCGCTCGACGGTGCAGAGGACATCGCAAGTGCTGCCGCAGCGGCCATTGAGGCCGCGGATCCCGCACCGCAACCGGCCGCCGCACGCACGCCTGCGGCCAGCGATCTTGAGAACCCCTATGTTCAGATCGGCATCTTCTCTGTGCAAGAAAACGCCACCAATACCGGGCAGGCCTTGCGCAGCGTTGGACTAGAGCCCACAATCTATGACCAGTCGAGCAACGGTCGCCAATTCTGGCGCGTCGTGGTGGGACCCGCGAATACGTCGGAAACCCGCGATGCGATCCTTGAAAGCGTGCAGGGGCTTGGCTTTGACGATGCCTTTTTCGTAAGTCGATAGGACGCCATGCACAGCGCACTTCTGATCAGACCCGCCGCGACCATCCTCGCGGCGGTTTTGTTTTTGCTCACTGCCCTGACTGCCGCAATGGGCCAGGGCTACGACACTCAGGCCCGCGCGGCCTATGTCTATGACCATGCCTCGGGCCAGGTCCTGTTGGAGCTGAACGCGGATGAGGCTTTGCCGCCAGCCTCCATGTCCAAGCTGATGACGCTTCTGATGACGTTCGAGGCGCTTCGCGATGGCCGCCTGACGCTGGAGACGCGCGTGCCGGTTTCAGAGCATGCAATGAGCTTCGGCGGCTCTACCATGTTCCTCAACACACAAGACCGTCCGACCATCGAAGAGTTGATCCGCGGCGTCGTGATTGTATCCGGCAATGACGCGTCGGTGGCCTTGGGCGAGGCGCTCAGCCCCGATGGGACAGAGGCCGGATTTGCCGAAATGATGACGGCACGCGCGCGCCAGTTGGGGATGATGAATTCGACCTTCCGAAATGCCTCGGGCTGGCCCGCGGAAGGCCACCGCATGTCGATGCGTGACCTTGGCATTCTTTCAGTTCGCCTGATCGAGGAGTTCCCCGAATACTACCACTACTTCCAGGAAACGGAATTCGACTATGAGGGTCGCTCTCCCGCCAACCGGTTCAACCGCAATCCCCTTTTGGGGCTGGGGATCGGTGCGGATGGCCTGAAAACCGGCCACACGTCCGAGGCTGGCTACGGACTTGCAGGCTCGGCCATGCAGGGCGATCGCCGCGTGACCTTTGTGATCACCGGCCTCTCCTCGTCTGAGGCACGCGCTGCGGAATCCGAGCGCATCGTGACATGGGCCTTCCGCCAATTCGTGATGCAGGAGGTCGTGGAACCCGGCATTGAAATCGCCCGTGCGCCTGTCTTCCTTGGTGCGGAAGAAAGCGTAGGTCTTGCCCCGGCGGAAGGTGTTGAAATGCTCGTGCCTGCCCTGCTGGACCCAGAGATCGAGGCAAATGTCACCTTCACAAGCCCCCTGCCCGCGCCCGTCGCAGCCGGAGACGTGGTCGGCGAATTGCATATCATGCAAGGTGTCCTGGGCTTTGAGGCCCGCGTTCCAGTTGTCGCGATGGCAGATGTCCAACGCGGCGGTCCGATGGTGCGTCTTCGCACGGCATGGGGCGATGTGATGGGCATAGTCGGCGGCGGCGAAGACGCCGCACCGGAAACTGTCGCCAACTGACACCGCCCCACCCGGCACGATCGCAATGCGCTCCCGCCCATGACACGAAAGCAGAGCTTTCGGTCAATGGTTGGGCGTGGCGCGCCGGGCGGGCCAGATGGCCCGCGTCGGCGCGGACGGCGCTTCATCTGATAGCTTTCGATGTAGGGTGCGCGCTGTGCCATTTTTTGCATTTTCATGGAACAAGGATGGGCAGTGCATCCCAACGAACGCACCAGCTTGCTCTGCGGCACGGACCGTGTAATGGCTGGCGCCTCAACGGATGGGACAAGGACCAACACGCGATATGGCTGAGACGAAAGGCCTCTTCATCAGCTTTGAGGGCATTGATGGCTCGGGCAAGTCCACACAGGCGCGCAGGCTCGCGGATTGGTTGCTGGATCAGGGGCGCGATCCGGTTCTGACGCGCGAGCCGGGCGGCGCGCCCGGAGCCGAGGAAATCCGTCGGCTGCTGGTTGAGGGGGAGCCGGAACGCTGGAGCCCCGAAACCGAAATCCTGCTCTTTACCGCAGCGCGCCGTGACCATCTGGAGCGCACAATCCGCCCCGCGCTTGAGGCAGGCCGGGACGTTGTGACGGATCGCTTCGCCGATTCCACGCGGGTTTATCAGGGGGCCACACGTGGCGATCTTCGGGGGTTGGTGGACCAGATCCACGACAGCGCCATCGATGTTGAGCCTGATCTGACCCTCATCCTCGACATGGATCCCGCCATTGCCTTGCAACGCGGCCTGGCGCGTCAGAGCGGCGAGGATCGGTTTGAGGAGTTTGGCCTTCCATTCCAGCAAAAGCTGCGGTCGGGCTTTCTCGACCTCGCCTCGGACCAGCCCGACAGGTGCGTTGTGATCGACGCCAACACAGATGCGGATGCGATTGCCTCTGCGATCCGCGATTTGGTGGCGGGCAAACTGGGTTGAAGCGCCCGCTTTTCGCCTGCCCCTGCCCCGCGCCCGTGCTACGTTATCTGCATGTCTGACGACGTCCCACTCGAATCCGATCGCCTCGACGGCGCGCCGCATCCGCGCGAAACGCTGCGGCTGTTTGGCCATGCCGGGCCGGAGGCGGAGTTCCTGTCTGCAGCCTCTTCGGGCCGCCTGCCTCACGGTTGGCTGCTGACCGGCCCGCGCGGAATAGGCAAAGCCACCTTCGCATGGCGCGCCGCGCGTTTTCTGTTGGCGACGCCCCCGATGGCAGATGACGACATGTTCGGTGCACCGCCGCCGCCCGAGAGCCTCGACATCGACCCCGAGCATCCCATTGCCCGGCGGATGCTGGCCCTGTCTGAGCCGGGTCTGTTTCTGCTGCGGCGCCCGGCGGACGACAAGGACCCGAAGAAGCTGAAGACGGTCATCACCGTTGACGAGGTCCGGGGTCTCAAGGGCTTTTTCCAGATGTCCGCAGGCGATGGCCGCCGTGTCGTGATCGTGGACAGCGCGGATGAGATGAACCCGTCTGCCGCCAATGCCCTTCTCAAGGAATTGGAAGAACCCCCGGAAGGTGCCGTTCTTTTCCTCATCTCGCACCGCCCGTCGGGCCTTTTGCCAACGATCCGCTCCAGGTGCAGGACCTTGCGCTTCAACGCGCTCGAAGATGCAGACCTCGCCGCAGCCCTGGCGCAAGCCGGGGCGGAACCACCCGAAGGTGTTGCTTTGGCCACCCTCGCCCAAGGGTCGGTCGGTGCGGCCATCACCTTGGCCGATCAAGGCGGCCCCGCCCTCTACGCCGACGTCATTCGCTTGCTGGAAACCTTGCCCAACATGGACCGCGCGCTGGCCCTCAAACTCGCCGAAAGCACGGCGGGCAAAGCCAATGAAGCGCGCTTTGATCTGACCCTGAGCCTGTTGGAAACCGCGCTCTCCCGAGTGGCCCGCCTTGGCGCGACCGGACAAGCACCGGCTGAAATCGTCCCGAATGAGGCTGCAATTCTCGCCCGCCTCGCCCCGGACCCGCAAAGAGCCCGGGACTGGGCCATGCTTGCACAATCGCTGACCGCGCGCGCCCGCCGCGGCAAGGCGGTCAACCTTGACCCCGCCGCGCTCATCTTCGATATCTTCCTCGATATGGACCGCACTGCGGCCCGCCTTGCCGCGTGAGCGTCCCCATGACCCAGCTTCAAATCGTCGACAGCCACTGCCATCTCGATTTCGACAGCCTCGCCTCGGAGTTGCCCGATGTCGTCGCGCGCGCCGTGGATGCCGGCGTCACACGTATGGTCACGATCTGCACGCGCCTCAAGAACGCCCCGCAGGTACAGACCATCGCCGAGGCGCACGCACCCGTTTTCTGGGCCGGCGGCACCCACCCCATGTCCGCCGCGGAAGAGTCTCTGGCAACTGTCGAAGACCTGACGGCACTCGCCGCGCATCCCAAATTCGTCGGTATCGGTGAGACCGGTCTGGATTATCACTACACGGCCGACAGCAAGGCCGTGCAGCAGGAAAGCCTGCGCATCCATATCGAGGCCGCGCGGCGGACAAACCTGCCCCTCATCATCCATTCCCGCGATGCGGATGACGACATGGTTCGTATCCTGACCGAGGAACACCGCGCCGCACCCTACACCTGCGTCATGCACTGCTTCTCCAGCAGCGCGGAACTGGCTAAGGCCGCCCTCGATTTGGGCTTCTACCTGTCCATGTCGGGCATCGCCGCATTCCCGAAATCCCAAGCCTTGCGCGATATCTTCGCGAGTGCCCCAGTCGACCGCATCCTTGTCGAAACTGACAGCCCCTACCTCGCCCCCCCGCCCCACCGCGGCAAACGGAACGAGCCTGCGTTCACCGCCCATACCGCTCGTGTGGGTGCAGAGCTTTTCGACCTCACCTACGACGCCTTCGCCGCCCAGACGTCCGCCAACTTCGACCGGCTGTTCTGGAAAGCGGCCCTTGCGACAAAGGCCGCCTGAATGGCCAAGCTGCGCTTCACCATCCTTGGCTGCGGCTCGTCCGGTGGCGTCCCGCGCCTTGGCGGCCATTGGGGCGCCTGCGACCCCACCCACCCGAAAAACACTCGCCGCCGCTGTTCCCTTCTGGTGGAACGCATCACCCCAGGCGGCACCACTGCTGTCCTTATCGATACCTCCCCCGACCTGCGGGCGCAGCTTTTGGACGCGGGCATTGGTCGGCTTGATGCCGTCCTCTACACCCATGCCCATGCCGATCATGTCCACGGACTCGATGACCTGCGGATGATCGTCTTCAACATGCGTGCGCGCTTGCCGGTCTACGCAGATGGCCCCACCACAAACGACCTGCTCAACCGCTTTGGCTATGCCTTTGTGCAGCCGCCAGGCTCGGCCTATCCGCCAATCCTCGACATCTTCGGGATCGATGGCGATACCACCATCGACGGCCCCGGCGGCCCGATCACGTTCGCCCCGTTTGAGGTCACGCACGGCAATATCGATGCACTCGGCTTCCGCGTAAACGACGTGGCCTACCTGCCCGACGTGTCCGACATCCCCGATGCTGCTTGGCCTGCCCTGAAAAACCTCGACATCTGGATCCTCGACGCCCTGCGCCGGGACCCACATCCATCCCACAGCCACCTCGCGAATTCACTGGAATGGATCGCGCGCGCCGCACCCAATCGCGCCGTGCTCACCAACATGCACATCGATCTGGACTATGAGACGGTTCTGGCCGAGACGCCCGCACATGTCGAACCCGCCTTCGACGGGATGCAGATCGAGGTCGCGGACTAAGCCCAAAAGGCACCGCCTCGCCCATCTTTGTTCCACGAAAATGCATTTGCGCCGCCTGCCCCAAGCGCGTCGCCACAAGTAAAGCGCCAACAAACTGACTGCCCGGAGGGCCGAGGACGCTTCAATTTCCCTTCCCGCTCCAAACCCGCTAACCCTGCAGCATGCTTGATCTTCTGGCCATCGTTCTGCCGGTTTTCCTTGTCGTCGGCGCGGGCTACGCCGCCGTCTGGCGCGGCCTTTTCAAGGATAGTGCAGTTGATGGGCTCATGGTGTTCACCCAGAAATTCGCCATTCCCTGTCTGCTCTTCTCCGCCATTGCCACGCTCGATCTCGGGGCCGAGCTTAACCTTCGCCTACTGATATCCTTCTACGCGGGCTCAACCTTCTGCTTCTTCGCGGGCCTTTTCGGTGCGCGCCTCGTCTTCAATCGCCCCTGGACGGACAGCGTCGCCATCGGTTTTTCCGCGCTCTTTGCCAATACCGTCCTTCTGGGCTTGCCGATATCCGAACGCGCTTATGGCGCGGAGGCACTCGGGCCCAACTACACCATCATCGCTTTCCACGCGGCCTATTGTTACCTGCTCGGCATAACGACGATGGAGATCATCCGCGCGGAAACACGCGGGCTGCGCCTTGGCGCAACCGTCGCCAAGGCGATGTTCCAGAATTCCCTGATGATCGGCATCGGCCTTGGTTTCATCGTGAACCTTTCCGGCTTGCCGATCCCCAGCGTCCTGCGAGAGGCATTGGATCTGATGATCCGCGCGGCCCTGCCCGCGGCCCTCTTTGGCCTTGGCGGAGTACTGTACCGTTACAAACCCGAAGGCGATGTTGGCGTCATCGCCATGATCTGCGGATTGTCTCTGCTGGTGCATCCGGTCATTGCGTACACGCTCGGGAACGGCCTCAGCCTTAGCCAGGCCCAACTGCAATCCTCGGTCCTCACAGCCGCCATGGCCCCCGGCGTGAACACCTATATTTTCGCAGATATGTACGGCTGCGCCCGCCGCGTGGCAGCCACGTCGGTACTCGTCGGTACGGCGCTTACCGTTGTTACAGCTGCGGTGTGGATCGCGGTGTTGGGGTAGCCGCTGAAAACCTTAACATAAGGTTAAGAAAAAGCGCAGAGCCGTTTCAATTCAACAGCTTAACCCAAGTTTGCACGCGTGCAACCACCCCTCAATGCGGCGCAATTCCGCGCAACCGCTCAGACCGCCGCCTGAGCATCTCCACCGTCGCCAGAAGCACGATTGAGATCGCCACAAGGATCGTGGCCGCCGCCAGAATGACCGGGCTGATCTGCTCGCGCAGGCCCGTGAACATCTGCCAAGGCAAGGTCTGTTGCCCGGCTGAGCCCACGAAGATCACCACCACGACTTCATCGAACGAGGTGATGAAGGCGAACAACCCGCCCGAGATCACGCCCGGCAGGATCAAAGGCATCTGGATGCGGAAGAAGGTTGTGACCGGATTGGCCCCCAGATTGGCCGCCGCCCGCGTCAGGGACCGGTCAAAGCCCACAAGCGTGGCCGTAACGGTGATAATGACAAAGGGGATACCAAGCGCCGCATGGGCCAACACAACACCCCAATAGGTGCCCTGCAACCCGATGCGAGAGTAGAAGAAATACATCCCCGCCGCCGAGATGATCAGCGGCACGATCATGGGTGAGATCAGGATCGCCATTATCGCCCCTTTGAACGGTACATGCGTCTGGCTCAAACCAATCGCCGCCAACGTTCCGAAGCCAACCGATAAAAGCGTCGCCACCGGCGCAATCATCAGCGAGTTGCGCAGCGGCGTCATCCATTCCTCGCCCTCAAGGCCTGTGAGCTTGCCGATCACCAGACCGAAAATGGCCCCGATCAGGATCGGAAACAGGTTCAGGTTCCCCTTCCAAACCTTCAGGATCACCGTCAAAACTGCCCCGATCCCAAGCCCAATTAAAAGGCCGCTCCACGGATAGCCGTCCTCACCAAAGAAATCCTGATAGTGGTGCAGGCTGTAGGCGTCGCGCTCAAAGGCGAGCATCCCAGGCGTGAAGGTAAAGAAGTCTTCCGCGTTGAAGCTCAGCGGAATGATGATGATGATCGGCGCAATCAAAAAGAAGAAGATCAGCCCACAGATCACCCTGAACCCGTAGAACCAGATGCGCTGTCCGAACGTGGCATATGGGGGAAGTTTCGTATCCATGGTCGCTTACCCCAGCTTCACGTTGTCGATGCCCACGATCCGGTCGTAGAGCCAATAAAGGACCAGAACCACCGCCAGCAGGATCGAGCCAAGCGCGGCCGCCAGGCCCCAGTTGAGGCTGGAGGAGATGTGGAATGCGATCCGGTTCGAAATGAACGTCCCCGTCCGCCCACCGACAAGTTCAGGGGTGATGTAGTAGCCGATGGCTAGAATGAAGACGAGGATACAGCCCGCCCCGATTCCCGGAATGCTCTGCGGGAAGTAAACCCGTCGGAACGCTGTGAAATTCGTCGCCCCCAGCGATTTCGCCGCCCGGACATAGCTCGGCGGGATTGTCTTCATCACCGAAAACATCGGCAAGATCATGAACGGCAACAGGATATGCGTCATGGCGATGATCGTTCCGGTCTGATTGTTGATCAGCGCCAATCGGCTGTCATCGGCCACCAACCCAATCCACACCAGGATGTCGTTGATCACCCCTTGCTGTTGCAGCAGCACCTTCCAGGCGGACGTCCGCACCAAAAGCGAGGTCCAGAACGGCAGCAACACAAGGATCAGAAGCAGGTTCGATGTGCGCGTGGGCAGGTTCGACAGCAGGTATGCGATGGGATAGCCAAGCAGGATGCAGCTGATCGTGATGACGCCCGACATGAACAGCGTCCGCCAGAACAGCAGCAAATAAAGGCGCTGATCTTCAGGCTGTGCCTCAATGCCCTGCGGCGTCAGTTGCAGGTCGACGGACGACAGGAAGTAGCCGGCGGTGAACGGGTCCGAGAAAGCCTCGATCGTGCCCCAGACCTCAAGGTCGAGCCAATCCTCGTCGATATCCTCGAACGCGTCACGGTAGCTTTGGGTCTCGAAACCCGGGACGGCCTCCAAGGCCGCCACGAATACAGGGCCATCAAAGCGCCCAAGGCCCTCAGCCCCTTCGCCACTGTCGTGGATCGCCATCAGGTCATGGTAGAGCGCCGCATAGACAAGGTGCCATGGCTCTTCTTCCGCCGGATCATCGCCATCCGTTTCCTGAATGGTCCGCGCGAAAACCTCATAGGCTTCCGCCGCGCGGGGGAAGCTGGCCCCAAACTCCGCGTCGATCCGGAACAGCGACAACGGGCGATCCTCGCCCTCAGCCGGGCGGCTGGCCAACCAGCCCGTGTCTGACACCAGTGGCAACCAGAACAGCGGGTCTTCCCACTGTTCGTTCAGGTCCACGAACTGGTCCGTGTAAATCTCGCCAATATCGTCCACACCGCGCCCGGTTTTGCGGAACAGCGACGACATACCCGTCGTCTCGTAGTTCAGGCGACTGCCCAGGCGCGTATGCTGGCGGCGTTCGGTTGCGGCGTAGAAATCCAGCGCCAGCGCCGCGTAGACATCGTCTTCGGGCAGATCTGACGGGTCCCATTCATCCAGCGCCACAACGGTGCGCGGCAGGGTCTCGGACACGATCTGGTTCTCGACCGAGCGAAACAGCATATCCACGATCGGCGCAATGAAGGTCACGAGGATAAAAATCAACAGTGGCGCAATCAGCATCAGCGCACGCAGTTTCTGCGCGCGCAAGGCACGGGCCAGCGACCGCTTCAACGGGCGGCCATCGGCGGCCAGGACGGGGCCATCTTGAGTTGCGTCGCTCATTCCACGCCCTCGACCACTAGGATCACACTGTCAGCGGTGCGACGGCGGATCTCGGCAACTTCTTGATATGCGGGGTCGTTGTAGGCAGACATCGCGGCCTCATACGACTCGAATTCAAACACGACATGGCGCTGGAAGGTCTCACCTTCCATAATCTCGGACTTGCCGCCGCGCACGATGGGCTTGGCCCCGTGGCTCAGCAGGATCGGCGTGTCCCGTTCGATGTACTCTTGGTACGCCTCGGGATCGTTCACCGTGATGTGGCCGATGATATAGCCTTTGGGCATTGGACCGCCTTGTCGCCTCGTGAGGGTGTCAGGGCGACCGAGGCCGCCCTGACAAAGGTAGATTTACTGGGCCAGCCACGCCTGGAAGCGTGCGTCCATGTCATCGCGGTAGTCCGCCCACCACTCGTAGTTGAACAGGAACGTGTTCTGAGCGTTTGCCGGATCGGTCGGCATGTGGGGCGCCATCGGGATGCCGAGGTCTGCATGGTCACCCACCAGCGGCGCGGACGACGCACGGGTCGGGCCATACGAGATGTAGAGCGCCTGATCGGCCAGACGCTGCGTATCCGTGGCAAAGCGCACGAAGTCGAGCGTACGGGCAAGACGATCTTCCGGCAGACCAGCAGGAATGATCCAGCCGTCCAGGTCGAACATCTGCCAATCCCAGAGCATGTTGACCGGCTGGCCCTGCTCTTCGATCAGGCTGAACAAACGACCATTGTAGGTCGACCCGATTGCAACCTCGCCATCGGCCAGAAGCTGTGGCGTGTCGGCACCGGCGGACCACCAAACAGTCTGGTCCTTGATGGTGTCGAGCATCGCGAACGCGCGCTCAAGACCTTCTTCGGTCTCCAGCGTGTCGTAGACGTCTTCGATCGCCACACCGTCACAGATCAGCGCCCATTCCAGGTTCGCAATCGGGCGACGCTCCAGCGAACGCTGGCCGGGGAAGTTTTCGGTGTCGAAGATCGCGCAGACACTGTCAGGCTCGGCGCCGTTCCACTCTGCGATATCGTTGCGGTAGCCGAAAGTGGTCGAATACACGATCTGCGGGATGAAGCAGTCGGACACGATGAACTCGCCGAAGTCTTCCGAGGCAGGCGTGCCATCGGGGGCCGGGGCCAGCATCTCGTCATGGTCGATTTCCATCGCCAGGCCTTCGTCGCACAGACGCATGGCATCAGCGGCCACAACGTCGACGAGGTCCCAGGTGATGTTGCCAGCCTCATTCATGGCACGCAGGCGCGCCACGGCTTCGGCCGAGCTTTCGTCCCAGATCACTTCCAGGCCCTCGTGCATTGCGGCATAGGGGTCGGAATAGGCGCGCGTCTGGCTGGTCTGGTACGCACCGCCCCACGACACAAGCGTCATGGAACCGGCCATGTGACCATCGGCCATTGCACCCGTCGCAGCAAAGGCCGCGCCGGTGGTCAGGAGCATAAGGCTCTTGAGTTTCATGGTTAGTCTCTCCTTGGTTGGACTTTGGTTTTTCCCGTGGTTTTTCGGCCCTTTACGGGCCGTTATGCATCCAGTGCCCGGCAATCCTGCGGACGCCAGCCAATCTCGATGCTCTCCCCCGGCTTCAGCCTGCGCTGATCGGGGGCATTCCGTGTCTTGATGATGAAGTCTTCGGTTCCCGCAACGCTCAGACGCGTGCGGTAGATGTCGCCCATATAGACGAATTCCTTGACCTCAGCCTTCAGCGTATGGGCGTCATCCGCCAGACGCGAGCGATCCATTTCGACCCGCTCGGGCCGGATCGATACTTGGGTTTTCTCGCCGACCGCGCTGACATTGACCGGAACCGCGTCAATGACGGAGCCATCTTCCAACGTCACTTCGCACATATCGCCTGCCATCTTGCTGACCGTGCCCTGCAACGTGTTGTTTTCGCCAATGAACTGGGCAACGAAGCTGTTCTGCGGCTCCTCATAAAGTGTGTCGGGTGCTGCAAGCTGCTGAATGCGGCCATCGTCGAATACCGCCACGCGATCCGACATGGTCAACGCTTCGGTCTGGTCGTGGGTCACGTAAACGGTCGTAATCCCCAACTCATGGGCAAGGTTGGTGATCTCGAACTGCAAGGTTTCGCGCAGTTGTTTGTCGAGCGCACCAAGCGGTTCGTCCATCAGAACCAGCTCAGGCTCAAACACCAACGCGCGCGCCAACGCGATCCGCTGCTGCTGGCCACCCGAAAGCTGCGCCGGTCGGCGATTGATGAAATCACCCATCTGCACCATGTCGAGCGCGCGCTTGATTTTGCCCTCGCGGTCCGACTTGCCCATCCCGCGCACTTCCAGCGGGAAAGACAGGTTCTCGCCCACGGTCATATGCGGAAAAAGCGCATAATTCTGGAACACCATGCCGATGCCGCGCTTGTGCGGAGGGATGTTGTTGATCGGTTTGCCGTCGAGGGTGATTTCTCCGTGCGTGGCGGTCTCGAACCCGGCCAGCATCATCAGGCAGGTGGTCTTGCCCGAGCCCGAGGGCCCAAGCATCGTCAGGAACTCGCCCCGCCCGATGTGAAGATTGAGGTCTTTAACGACGAGCACTTCGCCGTCATAGCTTTTTTGCACGCGGTCGAAGGCGACGAACGCTTCCGTCTGGTCTGAGGTCAAACCCCACTCCCCTGTTGTCTTGCTGCAGTGTCTCCGGGTTTACCCCGTGCCTGCGCTTATCAGGGCGAAGACTAAGCGCGGATGACCCGCAGTTTCAACCAAAGCCTTCGCCAACCCTGTCTTCAAACCTGAATTTCCTTCTGACAAACGGGAAATGCGGCCATTCACAATCAAAAAGCGGCGCAATCGGGCGATCTGCCCGTGTCTTGTGCGGGTCGGGCAAAGGGCGTAACCCTTGCGCAAGGCATGTTATGACCCGCGAGGATGGCCTTTTTGCCGCTTTTCCCCAACATCTTGGACATCGCGTGACGACCGCTTCCCACAGCAATCCTTCGGGCGCCGCACTTTGGCGTCGTTTGTGGACAGAGCATGTGCGCCGCTACTGGCCCGTGCTTTTGTTGGCCGTCATACTCATGAGCCTTGAAGGCGCAGCCATCGGGGCCTTTGCCTGGCTTGTCCAACCGCTCTTCGACACGCTTTTCACCTCCGGGTCGATGGAGGGCGTGACATGGGTCGCTTTGATGGTCGGCGCCCTGTTTCTGTTGCGCGCAACGGCTGGCTTTTTCCAACGAATACTCGTGGTAGGCGTCGGGCTGCGCGTTGTGGCAGGCCTTCAACGCCGCATTTTGGACCATCTCCTGACCCTGGACATGGCCTTCTTTCAGACGAACCCGCCGGGTGCCCTGATCGAACGCACCCGCGGCGACACGAGCGCGCTTCAATCGGTATCATCGGCTGCCCTCATGTCTCTGGGGCGCGACGCGATCACGCTCGTCTCTCTGCTGACAGTCATGCTCTACACCGATTGGCGTTGGACGCTGTTCGCCCTTCTGGGTGTCCCTGCTCTTATCCTTCCACTGTTGGCTGTTCAGGCCTTTATCAAGCGCACCGCAATTGCGGCCCGTGCGGCGGCGGCGGGCCTCTCAACCCGCCTGGATGAGATCTTTCACGGCATTCAAACCATCAAGCTGAATCGGCTTGAGCAGCATGAACGCGCCCGCTTCAAGGACGAGATCGCGGCCTATCTGCGCCCGTCGATCCGCGCCCAGATCGGTGTGGCATCCAACCCTGCGATGATCGACATCATCGCAGCACTTGGCTTTGTTGTGGTGCTTTATGTCGGCGGACAGGACATCATCGACGGCGAAAAAACCCTTGGCGAGTTCATGTCCTTCTTCACCGCCTTGGGGCTGCTGTTCGAGCCGCTGCGCCGCTTGTCCAGTATTGCAGGTCAGGTTCAGACAGCCGGCGCCTCGCTGGAGCGCATCTATGATGTGCTTGAGACGAAGCCGACCATCACGGATGTTAAGAACGCCAAACCATTGTCGGCAGGCGATGTGACCTTCGATAATGTCCACTTCGCGTATGGCGATGCGCCGGTCCTGCGCGGCCTGACCTTCACCGCGACGGCCGGGCAAACGACGGCGCTTGTGGGCGCGTCCGGCGCGGGCAAAACCACCGTGTTTGCGGCCCTGACACGGTTGCTGGATGCCTCTGAAGGCACGATTGCCATCGGCGGCACGCCAATCATCCAAGCCGAAACCGCCAGCCTACGCGACACGATCGCTGTCGTAGGCCAGGAAACGGCCCTGTTCGATGAAAGCATCGCCGCCAACATCCGCATGGGCGCACTGGACGCGACAGACGCGGAGGTCGAGCAGGCCGCGCAAGCCGCAGAAGTCATGGAGTTTGCACAGTACCTGCCGAACGGCCTCAATACGCTGGTTGGTCCCCGTGGCTCCGGCCTGTCCGGCGGACAGCGTCAGCGCGTTGCCATTGCGCGCGCGATGCTCAAAAGCGCCCCTATCCTGCTGCTGGATGAGCCTACATCCGCCCTTGATGCCAAGTCGGAAAAGCTGGTCGGCGCAGCATTGGATCGCTTGGCAGAGGGCCGCACCACCTTGGTGATCGCGCACCGCCTGTCCACCATCCGCAATGCCGACAAGATCATCGTCATGGATCAAGGCCGCGTCATCGAAGAGGGCACACATGACGAACTGCTGAGCCAAAATGGCGCCTATGCGCGCCTGCACGCGATGCAGATCACCGGCACTGATGATTAGTGCGTGACGGCTGACCAAATCCCGAAAGCGCCGACCACCACAAGGCTCAACGCCCACAGAAGATCGAGGTTGAACCAAGTCTTCGACAGAAACTTGAGCCCAAGCCAAAGATAAATGAAAACGGCAATAACTGCACCTGCCAGCGTCATCGCCAGCGTGTGCAAGCCTGCCACGGCTACCGCGATCCCAAGATCGCTGCGCATCAGCGCCTCTGCCGCCAGATGCCCGGTGTCATCGGGCGCAATCGCGCAGATGCCCAGGTAAATCGGCACCAACATCAGCCCCGCCCCATGGGCCAAGGCCGCCAGAAACGACCACAACGCCAGCCGGGCCGGATGCACGCGCGCCAGCATGCGCGGATGGCGGCGATTGATCAGCAGATACACCCCCATCGCGATCACGATGACGCCTGCGCCGATCCGGATCTGAGTCTCGTATTCGACCAGCACGATCATCAGCGAAAACGGCAACAGGATCGCCAGCATCGACAGGAAATGCCCAAACGCCAACAGCCCCAGCGCCTTCGGGAGGGCTGAGGCCTTGCGTTCCATCAACGCGGCAGAAACCGCCAGGGGCCAGCCCATCCCGGGGTTCAACCCGTGATAGAGGCCCGAGGCGATGACGGCCCACCAAAGGGCCGCCACTGAAAGCTCTTCCATAAGGCCCGCTTAGACGTTCGGGTAGCAGAAGCTGTCAGTCGAACAATCCCCGCCCTCAAGGCGGATCTGGTGCGAGCGGTAGCCGTCGGGGAAGTCGATGTAGAAGTCCTCCGCCAGGCGGAAACCATTCTCATCATTGTGAGCCATGACCATCTGGCCGCCCTCGTCGTCCGGGTAGAACTGGTCATCCCATGTCGAATAGAGCGAGTTAGTCCAGTAGACCCGCTTCCCGTCGCGAGAAACCTCGACCATCTGGGGGCCATAAACGAAGGGTTTGCCGTTGGGGTGCGCGGTGCCACGCGCAATGCCACCCACCTCAACCTTGCCCACAAGAACCGGGTTCATCGGGTCCGACACATCGTACTGATGCATCTCGCCCAGGCCCCAGCAGGCCACATAGAGGTATTTGTCATCCAGGCTCAGGTCGATATCCGTCACCAGCGGCGGCACCGCCTCGAACCCCTGCAAAAGCGGCGGCAGGTTCTCTGCCGCCTCAGGGCGCGGGTCGATGGTGATGGTCTTCTTGGCCTGCCATTTGCCATCCTCGCCGCGCCACCAGGTGAAGATCGAACCTTGCAGGTTGGTTGTATCCACCACCACCCCACAGAACCCGTAGCTTTTGGTCGGATCATGCGCAGGCCGGATTTCCAGTGCCATCTGGTGGTTCTCGCCCAGATCAATCGTCTGCACGTTCTTCCGCGCACGAAGGTCCCAGAAATGGATCTTGTGGCCGTATTTGTTGGACAAAAGGTCCTCTGCCACGATCCCGCCCTCGAATTGCGGCGGCAGACCCCATTCGGACGACACCATGTAATCCTGCGGCAGGTTCCACCAGAAATCGTAGTGCTTGTCCTGCTCGCCCCGGTCCATCTCATAGCGGCCGATCACATCGAACGTCTCGCAATCCATGATGAAGATGCCGGGCGGGCCATCGGTGCCATCTTCGCCACCGCCACCAAGGGTGGAGACGTAAATGCCCTCGGGCCCGCAATGGATCGTGTGGGGGCGCGAATAGCCGGTCTTGGCGAAAATCTCTTCCGGTTCGATGATCTTGTGGATCTTGGCCTCAAGCGGCTCCTTCACGTCAATCACATAGATCCGGCTCGACCGGATGCCGGGCACGATCAGATAGCGACGCTCAAGAAAGGCGTGACCCGTCAGCGGCGAAAGCGATGACGAACACGCGTTCCAGCCGAAATGGTGAAACTCATCGCCTTTGTTGGGCACGATCACCTGATGGACGATCTGGCCATAGGTGTCGGATTTTGGGTCAAGGTCCACCACGGCGATGCCATCGGGCTGACTGCCATCGGGGCTCAGCATCACGGTGAAGCCATAGGTCTCAACCGGCGCTTCCATCGCCAGCTTCGCAGATGCGTGGAATGTCGGGTCTGGTCTCAGGTTCATATTCGTCCTCCCATTTCAGTAAGGTGCAGTCCTCTTGGGTGGGACTTTTCGCGTCGCTCGGGCACGGCTCCTCCAGTGCGGTCCCGGGGTAATCCGAGCCACGCGCCATACCGTCCGTCAAATGTCTGACAATTGATACGCTGCCTCAGAATCACTGATCCGCAAAGCGTTTTTTCAACCCGGGGTGCAAAGCCGCCTGCACAATTACTGCACTGAATGCCCCCGCCCCCTGCACGGCCCCCACGCACCCTGCGCAATCGCTTCTGGCAGAACGTCTGCATTGAGACGCGAAACAGCGGAGAATACGAATGAGTGGACAGTTCACAATCCGGGGCCTTCCCGATCGCTTGAAACACGATGCCTGGTGGCTGATCGATGCGCCATCCAACACCAATGCGCGGCCACAGCCCGGACTTGGCGCGCGCATCTCGGATGGCAAGGCTGCCCTTCTGGCTCTGCTGATCCTGATCGTTCTGGCGGATATCAGTTTTTGGGGTCAGGCACCGGGCCTTTCCATGGCCCTTTTCTGCATCGCCCTGTCCGCCGCAATGGTCGCATTCAAACCGATCAAGGCAACGCGCCGCGAATGGGCCATGGCCATGGCGTTCGCCGTCATATGCAATTTGCCCGTTATCGAACACAGCCAGCCGCTGGCATACGCTTTCAGTGTGGGCGGTATCGCGGTGCTGCTCGCGTGGGTGGTCCTTGGTAGGCAAATCCGCTGGTCCGAGGCGCTGACACCCTTTATCCGCGCCTCCTCTGACGGCTTGATCCTGCTGCCGGCCCGCGTGATCGGCTCTGCGCGAAATCGCAAAGCCGACACAAACTGGGCGGCCCTCACCCGCGCCTACCTGCTTCCTGTCACCATCGCGTTGGTCTTTGTAACGCTATTCGCCGTCGCAAACCCGCTGTTCGAACGGACCCTGGCCAACGTGGCCAATTTCGGCCCGATCAATGGCGAGACCATCGTGCGTATCATCTTCTGGGCCGCTGCCGCGTGCCTGATATGGCCCTACCTCAACACCTTTGCCTTGCGCCGAGACGCAGCCTTCGACCTGAAATTCCCGGCGGGCGACCTCTCTGCCGGCTATCTGAATTCTGCGTCCCTACGCCTGTCCCTGATCCTGTTCAATGCGATCTTCGCGATCCAAACTCTGTCGGACCTGACGATCCTGACGGGCGGCGTCGCCCTGCCGGATGGCATGAGCTACGCCGAATATGCGCATCGAGGCGCTTACCCTTTGCTGGTGACGGCGCTGCTTGCGGGCCTGTTCGCGGCCCTGACCCACAAAATGGTGGCCGAGGACAAACGGATGCGCTGGCTGGTCTACGCCTGGCTCGGCCAAACCCTGTTGCTGGTCTGCACTGCCGCGTTCCGACTGGCGCTGTATGTGCAGGCCTACAGCCTGACGCATCTGCGCATTGCGGCCTTCATCTGGATGGCGCTGATCGGCGTGGGCCTTGTGCTGGTCCTGATCCAGATCGCTCAGACCCGCCCCTTGGGCTGGCTGATCCGCTGGAACGCAGGCACGGCGCTCGCCACACTCTACATCTGCTGCTTCGTCAACTTCACCCACATCATCGCCGACCATAACCTGTCGGCAGACATTCCCATCAGCCGCCTCGACCTGCACTACCTCTGCGGCCTTGGCGAGCAGGTCATCCCGGCCATGTGGGAACACGGGCCCATCCATGACGATGTGATGTGTGGCGTCCATGGCCGCCCGACCATTGCCTTTGACGACATCGGCAGCTGGCAGGAATGGGGCTTTCGCCGCTGGCGGCTTGAAGCGTATCTTACCGCTCACCACGATTTGTGAGACGACGTAGCCCATGCCCGCACACCTTCTGATTGTCGATGACGATCCCAATATCCGCGATGTCATCGGCTTTGCTGTTGAGGCCGCGGGGTTCAAGGCCGACTTCGCCGCCGATGGCGCGGCGGGTCTGGCCAAGGCGCAGACAGGTGCGGCAGACCTGCTGATCCTGGATGTGGGTCTGCCCGAGATGGACGGCTTCGACGTCTGCAAGGAGCTGCGCAAAACCTCGGACGTGCCGATCCTGTTCTTGACTGCCCGCGATGATGAGATTGACCGCATCCTGGGCATGGAAATCGGCGGGGACGATTACGTCACCAAACCCTTCTCGCCTCGCGAACTTGTGGCGCGGATCAAGGCAATTCTGAAACGCTCGGGCGGGCGAGCCGCCCCGTCACAATCGTTCAGCCACGGCGCGCTAACCCTCGACCCCGCCCGCCACCAATGCACCTTCGCAGGCGCTGAGGTGGCGCTGACGCAATCGGAGTTCAACCTGCTTGAAGCCCTGCTCGCCAACCCCGACAAGGTCATAAAGCGCAACGCGCTGGTGGATGCAGTTTACGGCCACAACATCCACGTCTCCGACCGCACCATCGACAGCCATATCCGCAACATCCGCCGCAAACTGGCCGAGGCTGGCTGTGCAGACAGCATCGAAACGGTGCACGGGGTGGGCCTTCGGATGGGCCCATGCCTGCCCGCGTGAGCGCGCGTAGAAAATGGCGCCCGGGATTGGGCGGGGTGATCCTCGCCATGCTGGCGCTGGTCCTGTTTCTGCCATTTGCGGGCCTGAACCTGTTTCGCTTCTACGCCAATCAACTTGTCCAACAGACCGAGGAAAGCCTGCTGATGCAGGCCGCCGTCCTAACGGCCACCTACGAAGAACTCTACCGCACCGCTGCCGATCTGCCGCCTGAGCCTTTGCCCGCCGATGGTCGCCGTCCGTTCCGCCCGCTCTTTCCCTCCGTCACCGTTAACCCGCAGACGATCCTCGGCCCCCGCCCGGATGGACTTCCCGCCACTGAAACAGTCGCAGAGCCATACCGCCGGATCTCGCCCTACCTGTCCGAGATCGCCCTCGGCGCGCAGGAGCAAACGCTGGCGGGTTATCGCTTCCTCGACCGCTTCGGCACCGTGATCGCGGGCTCCGCTGAAACCGGCGTCTATCTGGGCCATGTGCAAGAAGTCGCGCTTGCGTTGAATGGCGATACCGTCTCCGTCCCGCGTGTGCGCACCCGCCCAACGGCAGAGCCGCTGATCTACCGCTTCAGCCAAGGCACACGCGTCCGCATCTTTGTGGCGATGCCAGTTACCATAGGCGATGACATCATCGGCGTCGTTTACCTCAACCGCACGCCCAACCATATCTTCCGCTTCCTCTACACCGAACGCCTCAACCTCTTCGGCGCCGCGATGTTCGTGCTGCTATCCACCGGCTTGATCGGCTATCTCTTCTGGCGCTTCGTCTCCCGCCCCATCCGCTCGCTCGCCGCCCGAACCGAGACCTTCGGCGCGTCCGAGGCGCGATGGGAACCGCTCGACCATTACGGAACGCGAGAGATTGAGACCTTGGCGCAAAGCTTCGGCACAATGGCCAACCGGTTGCAGGACCAGCAGACCACGTTGAAGACCTACACCGCCCATGTCAGCCACGAGATGAAATCACCTCTCACCGCGATCAAGGGCGCGGTGGAATTGATGCAAGACACCGAGATGCCCCCAGAACGGCAGGTGAAATTCCTTGAAAATATCGCACGTGACACGGAGCGGATGGAGCAACTCCTCGCCCGGATGCGGGAATATTCTGCCGTCGGTCAACTCGCCTCGGACGGGTCCAGCGATCTGGCGGACGCATTGGACAGCATGATCAGCCGCTTCCCACGCCTCAACGTGCGCCTGATCGGTCCAACGCGGCAGGTTCCGCTCTCACGTGAGGCGCTCGAGATCGTCTTCCGCCACCTCATCGAGAACGCAGAAAGCCATGGCGCCACCGAGGTGCGGGTCACGGCCACCGACGAGGGGTTCACCTTGTCCGACAACGGCTCGGGCATCAGTCCCGGCAATCGCGACCGCATTTTTGAGCCGTTCTTTACCTCGCGTCGCACTGACGGCGGCACGGGGATGGGCCTGTCGATTGTCCGCTCCGTGCTCGCGCAGGCCGGAGGCGGCATCACACTGGATGACGCTGATGACGGCACGACGTTCCGGATCCATTTTCAGGTCTGACGAGGTAAGGGTTGCGGGATGGCCCGTTCCCCGGCACATCTTGGCGGCCTGCTTGTGGAGCTTCCAATGACAGACATCCCCAAAACAATGCGCGCTGTTGTCCTCAAGCGACATGGCGGCCTTGATGCGCTGGAATTTGAGCCTGCCTGGCCCGTGCCCACGCCCGGCCCAGATCAGGTGCTGATCAAGGTGCTTGCCTGCGGCATGAACAACACCGACGTGAACACGCGCGCGGGCTGGTATTCGAAATCAGTGACCGAGGCCACAACCGGCGGCGCCTACGAGACGCTGGATGGTGACGCCGACAACACATGGGGCGGCGCGGGCATCGCGTTTCCGCGTATTCAGGGGGCAGATGTCTGCGGTTTGGTCGTAGCCGCAGGCACGAACGCCGATCAAAGCCTGATCGGCAAGCGTGTCATCACTGACAACTGGCTGCGCGACTGGGATGATCCCCTGAACATGCACAAAACGGGCTACTACGGGTCCGAGGCCGATGGCGGCTATGCCGAATACACCGTGATCGACCACCGCAACGTCGCCGCGGTGAACAGCCCGCTGTCAGATGCGGAACTCGCCACCTTTTCGTGCTCCTACGCCACCGCAGAGGGAATGTTGGATAAATCCAGCGTCGGTGCGGGCGATGTGGTCCTCGTTACCGGCGCGTCCGGCGGGGTCGGCGGCGCCCTGATCCAGCTGGCCAAGCATCGCGGAGCAACGGTCGTCGCTTTGGCCTCACCCGCCAAGCACGAAGACGTCGCCAAATGCGGCCCCGATGCGATCCTGCCCCGCGCGCCAAAGAACCTGAAAGCCGCCTTGAAGAAGGCGATTGGCCGCGACAGCGTCACGGTGGTCGCGGACATCGTCGCTGGTGATTACTTTCCTACGCTGATCGACGCGCTTGATCGTGGCGGGCGCTACGTGACCTCCGGTGCCATTGCCGGGCCCATCGTCAGCCTCGATGTGCGCACGCTCTATCTGATGGATCTCAGCTTTTTCGGCTCCACCGTGAACCCGCCGCAGACCTTCAAGAATCTGGTAAGTTACATCGAAGCCGGCGCGCTCAAACCCATGCTCGCGTCAACCTACCCGCTGGAGGATTTCCAAGCGGGACAGCAAGCCTTCATCGACAAGGCCCATACGGGAAATATCGTTGTGGTGCCGTGAACACTCCACAACCACCCTTGGCTTATTTTCTTCCTTGAAGGCCGGATAGACCTGAAATTCGGTCCAAATTTACCTTTTTACAACATCACTCCACAAGCGCCGCAATCCACTCGGCGAACGCAATAGCAGTCGCTTTTTCCGACGAGATCGACAGGAAATAGGCTTCCTGGCCCACAATCGCACCATCGGATGCGCGGACCAATTGCCCTGTTTCCAGCGCCTGGCCCGCCAACATCTCGCTGACCAAAGCAACCCCGTGGCCTTGCGCGGCCAATTGCAGAGCCATGCCGTAGGTATCGGTGAACAGGACGGGTTTGCGCACCCGTCCAACTTGCTCCTGCCAGGCTTGCCAACCTGCTGAGGTTCCAACCGCCTCAATCAGTGCCGCCTCGGCCAAGGGGGCCTCAAATCCCGGTGCTTTTAACGGAACCAACCGGTCCGATCCCAAGGCCACCGCACCCTCTCCTGCCTGTTTGGCCGACCCGAAGCGGATTTCAACATCCGCCCGCGCGGTTTGGAAATCATCGGCCCAGATCGCGCTCAACAAGCGCAAGCGAACCGCCGGGAACAGCGCTTGGAACGCCCCCAGATGCGGTGCGATCACCCATTGCGCCACGCTGACCGACGTCGCCACCGTCAAAAGATCCTCACCCGGATCGCCCGCAACCAGATCCGCCGCCGCCGCCAATCCACCCAGCGACGCGCTGACCTGCGGCAAGAGCCGCCTGCCATCATCCGTCAGCGCCAATCCACGCGGCAACCGTGTGAACAACGGCACGCGAAGGCGCGTTTCCAACGCTTTCACCTGTTGGCTCACCGCCGATTGCGTCAGCCCCACTTCCTCTGCCGCTGCGGTAAAACTCAAGTTTCGTGCAGCGGCCTCAAACGACCGAAACCACGTCAAAGGGGGCAGCGATTTCGCCAATGATCAACTCCGGTATTAGTCTTTCTGATACCAAAGGCCATAATTCCCGCGTTTGTCAAAGAAACAACGCCTTCCTACGGTCATCCGACCAAGACCGGAGCCGCCAATGACCCCCGAAATCCGCAAAACCGTGACCTACGACGAAGAGGTTCTGATCGAAGGCTTTCGCAAGGCGGACACACCTTGGCGTCTCTTTGCGGTCGCCGCGGTGGTCACGAACCCCTGGGCTGGTCGCTATGTCGATGATCTCAAACCGGAAATCCAAGCCTACGGTCCCATCCTCGGGCAAATGCTGACCGACCGCATGACAACCCTCGCGGGCGGCGGCGACAAAATCGAAGCCTACGGCAAAGCAGCTGTTGTAGGACTGAATGGTGAGATCGAACACGCCTCGGGCCTCATCCACACCCTGCGCTTCGGCAATTTCTACCGCGAGGCCGTCGGCGCGAAATCCTACCTCGCCTTCACCAACACGCGCGGGCCTGCAAATGCGCCGATCATGGTGCCGCTGATGGACAAGAACGACGCGGGCCGACGCTCCCACTACCTGACCATCCAATTCGCCATTCCTGACGCCCCCCGCGACGACGAAATCGTCGTCTGCCTCGGCGCAGCACTTTCGGGCCGCCCGCACCACCGCATCGGCGACCGCTACCAAGACCTCAAGGACCTGGGCCATGACGTGGACAACCCGGCCGCGGTCTGACCTCTCCGGCCTCGCCTGCATCCGTGCGGGCGACGGGCCACAGGTCGTGCTTTTGCACGGCGTCGGCCTGCGGTCCGAGGCGTGGAATGCGCAGATCGACGCCCTAAGAGCGACCCACAACGTCATCGCCATTGACATGCCCGGCCATGGCGAAACGCCCCTTGCGGACTTCACCATCGAAAGCCACGCCGCCCATATCCTGCGCGCCATCGACGGGCCTTTCACGGCCATCGGCCACTCCATGGGCGCGATGATCGCCGTGGAACTCGCCCGCCAGGCCCCCACTCGCATTCAAGCCGTCGCGGCCCTCAACGCCATCTTCGAACGCGCTCCCGAGGCCGCAAACGCCGTCCAATCCCGCGCCGCTTCCCTCGACAGCCCCACCGACCCCGCACCAACGCTCACCCGCTGGTTCGGCGACACCCACTCCCCCGAACGCACCGCCTGCGAAAGCTGGCTCCGCGACATCGACCCAACCGCCTATAAACACGCCTACACCCTCTTTGCCGCCTCAAACGGCCCGTCCCGCAACACGCTGCGCACGCTGTTCTGTCCCGCCCTCTTCCTGACCGGCGAATTCGAACCGAACTCGACCCCGAAGATGTCCCACACTATGGCCGCCCTCGCCCCGCAAGGCCGCGCGGAAATCATCAGCAACGCCGCCCACATAATGCCCATGACCCACGCGCACGGCACCACCAGCGCCTTGAAATCCCTGCTTGAAAGGACCTGACCCATGGAGTTCTCCCTCTTCGCCCATATGGAACGGATCAGCCCCGACCAACCGCAGGACCTGCTGCGAGAGGAATTTCTGAGCCTGTGCAAAATGGCCGACGAAGGCGGCATGCGCGCGATCTGGACGGGCGAACATCACGGGATGGATTTCACCATTGCCCCCAACCCGTTCCTGACGCTGGTGGACCTCGCCCACCACACCAAGAACGTCCGCCTGGGCACTGGCACCATCGTTGCTCCCTTCTGGCACCCCATCAAACTGGCAGGAGAGGCCGCCTCCGCCGACATGATGACCGGCGGCCGGGTCGAATTGGGCATCGCACGTGGCGCCTATTCCTACGAATATGAACGGCTGATGCCCGGCATGGATGCGATGGAGGCGGGCTTGCGGATGCGCGAGGTCACCCCCCTTCTGCCGCAGCTCTGGCAAGGCGATTGCGCCCACGAGGGCAACTATTTCAGCTTCCCCGCCACGACCTCCGCCCCCAAACCCGCACAAGAAAACGGTCCGCCCATCTGGATCGCCGCCCGTGATCCCAACAGCCACGAATTCGGCGTCCACAACGGCTTCAACATCCAGGTCACGCCGCTCTGGCAGGGCCTCGAAGAAATCGAAACCCTCATGTCCCGCTTCAAAGATGCTTGCGACACCTACGAGGGGAAACGCCCCAAGATCATGCTCCTCCACCACACCTATGTTGCCTCCGACGACGCTGACACAGCGCAGGCGGCCCAGGACCTCTCCCGCTTCTACTGTTATTTCGGCGCGTGGTTTCAGAACAAGCGCACCGTCACCCAAGGTCTGATCGAAACGCTCTCTGACGCCGAACTCAAAGCCAACAAAATGATGGCCCCCGAAAACATGGCCCGCGACCTGACCATCGGCACGGCGCAGGAAGTTATCGACCAGATCAAACGCTACGAGGACCTCGGCTACGACGAATATTCGTTTTGGATCGACAGCGGCATGTCCTCTGAGAGAAAACAGGCCTCGCTGCGTCGTTTCATCGACGACGTCATGCCCGCCTTTGCCTGAGGGATCGCAAATGAGCCAGCCGCATTACCAGCTCTTCATCGACGGCCAATGGACGGAAGGCGCGCGCGGTCAGACCATGGCGTCTGAGAACCCCGCAACTGGCGCTTCCTGGGCCACCTTCGCCTGCGCCGCACCCGAGGATGTTGACCGCGCCATCGTCGCCGCCCGCCGCGCGCTGGAGGATCCGGCGTGGCGCGACATGACCCAGACCGCGCGCGGCAAACTGCTCTACAAACTCGCCGATCTTATAGAGGAACATGCGCATGAGATCGGGCGGATCGAAACCACCGACAGCGGTAAACTCCTCGCCGAAACCGCCTCCCAATCCACTTACGTCGGCGACTATTACCGTTACTATGCGGGCCTTGCCGACAAGATCGAAGGCGCGGTTTTGCCCATCGACAAACCTGACATGCACGTCTTCACGACGCGCCAGCCCATCGGTGCGGTCGCGGCCATCGTGCCGTGGAACGCGCAGATGTTCCTGACCGCAACCAAACTTGGCCCCGCGCTCGCCGCCGGTTGCACCGTCGTCCTGAAAGCCTCGGAAATTGCGCCCGCCCCGATGCTGGAATTCGCCAAACTCATTGAGGCCGCAGGCTTCCCAGCCGGCGTCGTCTCCGTCATCACAGGTGACGCCGAAAACTGCGCCATCCCCCTCACCCGCCACCCGGACGTAGACCGCATCGCCTTCACCGGCGGTCCAGAAACAGCCCGCCATGTGGTGCGCAACTCGGCCGAAAACTTCGCCGTCACAACGCTGGAACTCGGTGGCAAATCCCCAATCCTCGTCTTCGACGACGCCGACCTCGACGGCGCGGCCAACGGCCTGATCGCGGGCAATTTTGGCGCCTCCGGCCAAAGCTGCGTCGCCGGATCGCGTGGCCTGATCCACCGCCCGATCCTCGACGCGCTCGCGGAAAAGATCGAAGAGAAAATGGCAAACGTCAAAGTCGGCGATCCGCTGGAAGCCGCAACCCATATCGGCCCCCTCTGCACCAACGCGCAGATCGAGACGATCAAGACCACCCTCGAAAAATCCACAACACAAGGCGCGCAGATACGCTTTGGCGGCGCACCACTGGACCGCCCCGGCAACTACATGGCCCCCACCCTCGTGGAATGCGCAGGCCCTGACACCGAAACCCTGAAAGTCGAGATGTTCGGCCCCGTCATGTCGCTTCTTCCCTTCGACACCGAGGACGAGGCCATCGCCATCGCCAATGCGACACCCTTCGGTCTCGGCTCGGGCATCTTCACCCAAAACGTCGCCCGCGCGCACCGCGTGTCGTCGCGCCTCAAAGCAGGCATCTGCTGGGTCAACACCTACCGCGCCGTCTCCCCCATCGCGCCGTTTGGAGGGTTCAATCAGTCCGGCTACGGACGCGAAGCCGGTCTGGAGGCGATCCTCGACTACACGCGCACCAAGACGACGTGGATCAACACGTCTGATGCGCCGATGGCGAATCCATTTGTGATGCGGTGACGAACGTTCAGGGCAAAGGCCCTTCATAGGGGCTTAGGGCAATCAAACCCTTTCAAACGTCTACCGACGTTCGAATTCTGCCTTGCAAATCCTGGGATGATTGGTGCGGTCGAGAAGACTCGAACTTCCACGGGAGTTACCCCACAGCGACCTCAACGCTGCGCGTCTACCAATTCCGCCACGACCGCACGTGATCAGGTAGTGCGCCGCTCTCTAGCCGCTCCGCTTAGGCTTGTGAAGGGGGCGAACGGCGCAAGGGGCCACTTTTTTCAGGGCGCTTGACCAAACGAAAACGGCGCGCCGATGAGGCGCGCCGTTCAGGGTCAGGAAAAGGCGGGCTTACTGATCCACCTGGAACTGCTGGACGCCGCCCAGTGCCGTGATGTTTGGCTCTTGCGAGATCAGCGGCTCGATCGTGGGCTCATTGCCAACGGGCGCCGGCGCGGGCACCTGAACGGGGGCGGGTTGCACGCCAGCCACCTGCTGCGGCGCGGGAGCCACGGCTTGCGGTGCGAGGGTCGGCGCCGGAGCGACGGCCTGCGGGGCAAAGGTCGCGGCACCCGGGATCACCGGCACCTGCGGCTGAAGCGCGGTCGGCGTCGGCTGAAGCTGCCCACCGAAGGTCACGGCCACGGCCTGACGGATCAGCGGCAGACGCCCGGCATCAGACGGGCTGAACACAGCAGGGGCACCGGCGGCCAGCGCGTTGAGCGAGGCATCATACCATTCATGGGCGCGATGCTCGTCCTGCGTCACGCCATAGCCCTCGCGCAGGTGGTGGCCCAAAAGCTCGCCATAGGCAGGCTCACCGGAGGCCACGAGGATCAGGGCCGAGCCCAAAGCCATCTGCATGTCGTCGGCGCCATAGCCGACGCCCAAGCAGACGCGTGCGGTTGCGGCCAGCTCGGCCTGCGGAATGCCGGTGGTGATCGCAAAGCCCTGCGCGGCGGCGGTTGCCTGTTGCGGGCTGACAATGCCCACAAGGCTGGCCTGCGCCGAAACGGCGTCCGAGAAGCCCTGGCACTGAACCGAGATCTGCTCATACGTCATGCCCACGATGGCTTCGGTCAGGTCATGGCCTTGGTTCACGGCACTGGCACGCGCCGTGCAGAACTGCTCGGACAGCGCAAAGCCGGGATTGCTCAGGTTGCCAAGGGTCATCATCCCGCCATTGGCCTGGCCCTGAAGGGCGACGGCGTCACAGCGCGACGACAGAACGGGCGCGTCGGAGGCCCCGGCGAAGAGGTTGGGAACCTCGGTTGCACCACTGGCCGATGCCGTCGTGACAGGGGCGCCGCCTTCAGGCACCACGGTGGTGGTGGCCGGGTTCACGATCACGGTGGTGGTCGACCCGCCCGGATTGCCTGCAACGGTCGGGCCAGTCGTGCCGTTCAGCACATCACGGTAGGCAACCAGAAGAGGCGCACCGGTTAAACCGCCGGCCTGTGCGGCACCACCATTGGTCGCCCACAGATAGGCACCAATCAGGTACTGCGCCTGTGGCTCAGGGAACGAGCGGCCATTTACGGGATAGCCCAAGGCGGCTTGGTAACGCTCGACCGCTGCGCGGGTCGCGGGACCAACCTGGCCATCCACAAAGCCTGCGTTAAAGCCGAAATAGTTCAGCGCCGTCTGGACCTGTCGGCCAGCTTCAGTCGCTGGGATTGCAGGGCGCGGCGGATTGTAGGTCGCCTGCGGACGCGGCTGCGAGGGCGGGCGCGGCGTCGCGGCGGGCGGTTGGACCTGAGGGGGCGGCGCCGGGCGGATCACCTGCGGCGGGCGCTGCGGCTGTTGCGAGGCGGCAATGCCACCCAGGATTGCACCGCCCAACAAAAGGCCACCAATCAGGCCGCGGGCATCGTCAACCTGGGCTTGTGCGGGGGCCGACGCGATGGGGGTCAATGCAATCGCTGCAATAAGCGATGTCGTGGTCAAATACTTCGAAAACATGGAAAACTCTCCGGGGCAGCAGAAGGGGTAATCTCTCTCCTATACACCTTAACAGGCGAATCGCCGACTCCCGATGGGGGAAAACCCTACTTCGCCAGATGCAGCCGTCCGCGGACACGGATGAACGCGAAGGTCACAACCGCAAGTGCAATCGCCACAAAGCCCATTTCCGGCGCGTCACCGAACAGCATCTCGTTGAGTCGCCGCCCGGGCAGAAGTGTCAGCAAGCTCGTGATGCCAAGCGCCTGCCAGTAGAGCGCGCGCATGATGGCCTGATGCCGCCAGACCTGACCGCAAAGGATCGCTTCCATCCCCTGATACATCGAGATCAAAGCCCAGACGCCGAACAGGTGGATCGGGCCGAACGGACCAACAAGGGGCAGCACCACCGCCTCGATAAAAAATGCGGTAACGGCAAGCACGGTCATCGCAACAATCCAGATATACCCCATGGTTTTGTGCACCCGGTCGCGCTTTTTGCGATACAGGGCGACGGGGCCAAGGCTCAGGGCAAGCAGGCCTGCCGCCACATGGATTTGCACGGCAGCGGGGGCGGACAGGATCGGGTCCAGAGTCATGGTCAAGGTCTCCCTCCTCGGACGAAAACGGCATCGCTTGTGATTGCGAAGACCCTCTGGCACCTTCCCCCCACCCGCACACAAGCCTGCATGCGCCAATGACCCGGAGAGTTTCGTGAACGACTGCAACCCGCCATCCGCGCTTCGTGAATGGCGTGCGCTTGCGACCAAACCGGTCACGTGGGTGATCGTGGCAGGCATTGCGGCACTGCTGACGATTTTCGGCCCGTTTGAGACCAATACGCGCCTGACCCTGTTCCCCCGTTTCGCCTATTGGCTGGCCATGGTCGCGTTGACCTATTCAGTGGGCTTTGCCGCGAATGCGTTGATGCGAAACTGGGTCACGGGCCAGCACGTCGTGGTGCGCGTGGTCGCAGTCGGCCTCGCCACCGGCATCGGCATCACGCCGGTGGTGTTGGCACTGAACTACGTGACCTTTGCCTATATCCCCGCCTCGGGCGATTGGCCGCCGCTGCTGGTGCAATTCTTCGCAACTGCCCTGATCGTGACGATCATCTTTGAGGTTCTGACCGACCCCGCACCTGCTTCTGACATCCGCGCCCCGGCCCTGCTGGACCGCCTGCCGCTTGAAAAACGCGGTCCCCTTGTGTCGCTGTCGTCGGAAGATCACTACACGCGCATCCGCACCACCAAAGGGGAGGAGATGATCCTGATCCGCCTTGCCGATGCCATCCGTGAAGCTGCGCCGACCAGCGGCCTGCAGGTCCACCGCTCCCACTGGGTGGCTCTTGATGCCGTTAAAGCAGCACGCCGCGATGGCGATCGTGCGATCATAACCCTTTCAGACCGCAGCGAAATTCCAGTCAGTCGCGCCAATGTGCCGGCGATCAGGGAGGCGGGGCTTTTGCCCCGGTAGGCCATGGTCGAATGGATCACCTCTGACAAGCCCGTCGCCTACGACCTCGCCGTGACCGAGATGGAGGCCCGCGCCAACGCCATCGCGCGCGGTGAAGCGGGAGAGGCTGTGTGGCTGCTGGAACACCCGCCGCTTTACACCGCAGGCACCTCGGCCGAGCCCAAGGACCTCAAGGACCCGGACCGTTTCCCCGTCTTCCAGACCCGGCGCGGCGGGCAATATACCTATCACGGGCCGGGCCAGCGCGTGGCCTATGTGATGCTCGATCTGTCCAAACGCGGCCGCGATGTGCGCCGCTATGTGGAACAGTTGGAGGCCTGGGTGATCGCCGCCCTGGCCGAATTCAACGTACAGGGCGAAATTCGTGAGGGCCGCGTCGGCGTCTGGGTCACGCGCCCCGAAAAAGCCCCCCTGCCCGACGGCAGCCCCCGCGAAGATAAGATCGCCGCCATCGGCGTGCGGATGCGCAAATGGGTGTCGTTCCACGGCATCTCGATCAACGTGGAGCCCGACCTGAGTCATTTCGACGGCATCGTCCCCTGCGGTATCGAGGGCCATGGCGTCACCTCCCTCGTCGATCTGGGCTTGCCCGTGACGATGAATGATCTGGACGTGGCGTTGAAGCGGACGTTCGACGGGGCGCTTGGAGGGCGCCGTTCCGACAATCAGCGCTGACCCGTATTGTGTCGTACGCGTTACAATCACAGTATATTCACTATTCAGAATTCTCGTTCCCAGCGATACGTGAGATGTTCCGCGCATCATAGTTTTGGGGGTTACTATGGCTGCTTTGAGAAATGTGCGCCGTGTCTGCGCTTTGGCATCGATCGGTTTGATTGCTTTGCAGGGAACGGCGGCCGCGCAAGATGACCCGCTTGCCACGGGCACTGTTCTTGAGTTCAGCATCGGCGCCGTCCACACTATGAACACGCTTCAGGACCAACTCACCACGCCAAATAATGCATCGCTCGCAGCCGTGCCGGGACCGACGATTGCCAGCACGAGCCTTCTGGATATCGGCAATGGTGCGCGCGTGGATCTCTCGTTCAGCCGCAATATCACGAGTGACCTACGTGGGTTCGTTGACATTTCTTTCAGCGAGACTTCGGCGGACCAGGTTCTGACCCTTGCGTCAAGCGCCTTCCCCGGATCGTTCGACGATGGCTTCCTTATCGTGGGAGGTGATCGCTATGCGTTCGATTTCGAGCATCGCACCTTGCTAGCGTCTGCGGGTGTCGATTTTGCTGAAATTGGCGGGGTCACGATTGGCGCCGGTATCCAAGCGGGTCTGTTGGAACAGAGCAGCCTGCTTGTGCGCAACGCAGGTGCCCGCATAATAAATGTCGATGCGACCAATCGCATGTTTGGGGTCATGGTGCGTGCATCGGACTACACGTCACTATCCGACAGGACCGGTGTCCGGTTTGGAGCTTCACTCGGTGTGCTGGCAAATTCCTACGACTATGATTTCCTGAACTCCAGCGGTGGTGGAGTCGATCAACAGGCTTCCGCAAGCGGCGAAACCGGTGTGATTTCATACGCTTTCACTGCACGCCTGGAACATGCTTTGTCCGCGCAGACCTTTCTGACCATGGAACTCGGAGTTGAAGGTTTTTCGGGCATCGTCAATGGGTTCGACACGTTTCTCGACTTCCGAGGACGCGAAACGTCCGCATTTGTTGAACGTGGCGTGCAATCCGAGAGCTACCTCTCCGTTGGCGTGGCTCACCGCTTCTAGCTAGGAACGAGAAACATCCAGGATGTGAATCTCCGTCCCTGCGCCAATTTTACCCACCCGATCTTCACGCAAGCGCGAGATGTCGCGTTGATCCGTATACCCGGGCGCACTAAACCCTCTGCCAAGAGACTCGATTTCGGGACCTATCGTGGTGCCGAAGCGCCAGACCAGCCAATCGCCCTTCAGACGGGCGCAGGCATCAAAGCGCAGTAAGACGCGAACAGGAGACGACCATGGCAGACGCCACGCTCTCAGGGCACGAGGGACACGACCGCCCGAACTTCTTTGTTCGGTGGTTCATGTCCACCAACCACAAAGACATTGGTATCCTTTACCTCTTCACCGCGGGCCTTGTTGGCCTCGTGTCGGTGGCTTTCACCGTCTACATGCGGATGGAGCTGATGGAGCCCGGTGTTCAGTTGATGTACGAGGCTTTCTCGGCATCGCCGGACGCCATTTCAGCGATTTTCGCGGATCTTCTTTCGGATCTGAGCGAAGTCGGTGGCGCCTCGATGGGGCCGCAACTGGCTGAAATCGAAAGTGGTTTGCTTGCCGCCGCGACAGGCGTTGGTGAAAACGCTGAGGTTGTGATCGACGGCACGATGATGGCCGACTTCTCGGGCGGCTCCGTGCGCGGTGAGATGGTTGCAGCCTTTGAGGGCCTGATTGCATCGGCCACACCGGAACAAGCCCAGGTTTTGTTGGGAACTCTGGACCAGCTAGACGGCAACCCTGACGGCCATCTGTGGAACGTGATGATCACGGGCCATGGCGTTTTGATGATGTTCTTCGTCGTCATTCCCGCCCTCTTCGGCGGCTTCGGCAACTACTTCATGCCGCTGATGATCGGCGCGCCCGACATGGCGTTCCCACGCCTGAACAACCTGTCGTACTGGATGTACGTCGCAGGTACCTCGCTGGCCTTCTGCGCTACGTTCATCGACGGCGGGGCCGGACCGGGCTGGACCTTCTACCCGCCGATCTCCGCCCAAGGGGTCGAGACCAGCCGCGCTGTGGATTTCGCGATCTTCGCGATCCACGTCTCGGGTGCCTCATCGATCCTGGGCTCGATCAACTTCATCACCACGTTCCTGAACATGCGCGCACCGGGCATGACGCTGCACAAAGTGCCGCTCTTTGCATGGTCCGTGTTCGTCACCGCATGGCTGCTTCTGCTGTCGCTGCCGGTTCTGGCGGGGGCGATCACCATGCTGCTGACCGACCGTAACTTCGGCACGGCCTTCTTCGATCCGGCCGGTGGCGGGGACCCGATCCTGTTCCAGCATATCTTCTGGTTCTTCGGCCACCCCGAGGTGTACATCGTGATCCTGCCCGCGTTTGGCGTGATCTCCCACGTTGTGGCGACCTTCTCGAAGAAGCCGATCTTCGGCTACCTGCCGATGGTCTATGCTCTGGTGGCAATCGGTGGTCTGGGCTTCGTCGTCTGGGCGCACCACATGTACACGGTGGGCATGACGCTTACGCAGCAGGCCTACTTCATGGTGGCCACGATGGTGATCGCGGTGCCCACGGGCATCAAGATCTTCTCGTGGATCGCAACGATGTGGATGGGCTCGGTGACGTTCAAAACACCGATGCTGTTCGCCATCGGCTTCATCTTCCTCTTCACCCTTGGCGGCACGACGGGCATCATCCTTTCGCAAGCCGGTGTGGACCGGGCCTATCACGACACCTACTACGTCGTGGCCCACTTCCACTACGTGATGAGCCTTGGGGCCGTGTTTGGCATCTTCGCGGCCGTCTACTACTGGCTCGCCAAGATGTCTGGGCGTCAGTACCCCGAATGGGCCGGTAAGCTGCACTTCTGGGTGTTCTTCATCGGCGCCAACCTGACGTTCTTCCCGCAGCACTTCCTGGGCCGCCAGGGCATGCCGCGTCGCTACATCGACTACCCGGAGGCGTTCGCGCTCTGGAACTACTGGTCGTCCATCGGCGCGTTCCTGTCCTTCGCCTCGTTCATCTTCTTCATCGGCATCGTGTTCTACACGCTCTTCGCCGGTCGCAAGGTGACGGAGCCTGCGTACTGGGGCGACCATGCCGATACGCTGGAATGGACCCTGCCCAACCCACCGCCGGAGCACACCTTCGAGGAGCTTCCGACACGCGAGATGTGGGACAAGCAACCGGGCCACTGACTGATGCGTTGGTTTGAACAGACCTAAAAAAAACGGCCGCCGCGCAATCACATGCGGCGGTCGTTTCCTTTTTTCGGAGTCGTTCCTTGGATCATCCACGTCCACAGCCACCCCATACCGCTCCGCCGCCTATCCCGCGCACAACACCTCCACACTCTCCATCCGTCCATGCAAAACTCACCTTCTGGACAACGCTGCTCGTGGTGATCAGCTGCATATCGACCGCGCCGCTTTATGTGCCGTTCCCCGATGTCCTGCGCGATCCGCAAACAACCTTTGAGCAGATCACCGGTGTCCTTTTCTGGCCTTTGACAATCCTGCCATTGACCTTCAAAGCGTGGGGTGGCGGAGTAGCGGCATGGATGGCGTATCGCTCTCTGTTCAAATTTCTCGGTGCCCCCTTGAGGCACGCAAGCCTGATCTGCATGAACCTGTTCGCACTTGGTTTGATCCTGACCATCCTGCTTATTCTGAGGCATCCGGAGCCCTTTGAGGCAGCCGTCTTTTTGTGGTCCATGGACGGTTTGTTGCCTGACTCCTACGCCGGCGCTGCCATGGCGATTCAGAATCTGGACTGGATCACAAATGCCCCGCTGCTGTCGTTCTTCGCGCTATGCGCATTTGCGCTACTGAAAGGCCGGCCAAAGTCTGCGAACTGACGGCGAGCGTTGGTGACCCGCGACCCTTTTGCCGCTTGCCCTGACGGCAGAGCGCAACACAATACGACCCATGCCGATACGACCCGCAGAAACCCAACCCACCCCCAAAGGTCCCCCGCGCCTGCATCTGGTGCTGACGCCCTACAAATCCCTCACCCCCGAGGGGTTCGTCTGGTTCATCGGCGTGACCGCAGCGCTGATCTCCGTCCCACTCTTCTCCATCCTCGGCACCTCGGTCTTCTGGGCCCTCCTGCCCTTCCTTGTCGCAGCAATCTGGGGCGTCTGGGCAGCGCTGAAACGGTCCTGGCGCGATATGGATCTTTACGAGGAAGTCACCGTCTGGGATGACCTGATCCGCATCGAACGGCACGAGCGCAAACGAGACATGAAGGATTGGGAAGCCAACCCTTACTGGGTGCGCGCGACGCTGCACAAAAAGGGCGGGCCGGTGCCGAATTACCTGACGCTCACGGGGGGCGCGCGGGAGGTCGAACTGGGCCGCTTCCTGACGCCCCTGGAACGGGTCGAGCTTAAGGGTCTGATCGAGGCCAACCTGCGCCCGGTCTGACCGCGCGCATTTTCTCGGTCTCCTTCATTCTTCCTTAACCCGACCAATGGACAAACAGCGTTGGTCGACCAAGGTCCGGGGCGTGCGAAAGCATCAGCGCTTCGGGCAGGATCATGAGGGTTTGCGTCTGGTCAAAGACAGCCCCTTCATTGGGCCGAGGTCAGACACATCGCGCAACGTCGGGGCACCACCCCGGTAAACCGATCCGCCTTCGGGCGGCGCCGCCTTCCTTATTTGTGGACTTTTCCGGTCCCAACCCACCCGCCGATTCCTGAAAATCGGCCGGTTTTGAGAAATCGGTGCGCAAAACCGGCGGGCCACGGTTATCTTCCCTCCATCACTCGGAACGGGAGCGCTTTGCCCATGGAAATCCTAGACCTTGCCCTGCGCATAGCCTCCATCGCCCTGATGGTCCTGCTGGCCGTCCTGCTGGTTCGCCAAACCCGCATCGGATGGGAAGGCCGCATTTCCTTTATCGCCGTGGCCGCAACCGAATCTGCCTTCCTCCTGAACACCACGCTGATGCCCCTCGGCTTCCCTGCCGCGCTCAGCGCGAACCTGACGCTGCTGGCAAGCCTCTCCCCTAACGCGGTGACCTGGCTGATCGTCACAATCTTCCTCGACCCGCCCCTGCGTCGCTGGCCTTGGCTCGTTGCCTCCTCCATCGTCTCCGCCCTGTTCTACCTGCATCAGATCATGCCCGACGCGCCGCTGGCCTATCTGTGTGCCTTTTCCGGCATGGCGCTCTACGGCGCGCTTTTCGTGCTGGCGCTTTGGTCATCGCGCGATGACCTTGTGGAGTGCCGCTGCCGCGCGCGACCGGGATTTGCGGCCGCAATCGCAGGGCTTGGCCTGATCCTGACCGGCTCGCAGGCCTTTGGATTGCTGGAGGAAGGCACCACAGCGCTCGCGCTTCTTAAGTCCACGGGCATCTTCGCCGTGACCTTTGCCTTCGCGCTCTGGATCCTCAGCCCCGACGTGACGCTCTGGCCCAGCGATCAGGGCGCGCCGCCAAGCCCCGCGCCCAAGCCCGCCCCACAAGACCCGGACGCCCCCCTGATCAACAGGTTGGAGACGGCCATGGCCGAAGGCATCTGGCGCGAAGAGGGCCTGACCATCGGCGCCCTGGCCACGCGCTTGGCCGTGCCCGAGCACCGCCTGCGCCGCGCCATCAATGGCGGGCTGGGGCATCGCAACTTTTCCAGCTTCATCAACCGCCAACGGATCGAAGCCGCCAAGGCGCAACTGGCGGACCCGGACCTGTGCGGCAAAACGGTGCTGGAAATCGCCTATGATGTGGGCTTCGCCTCGCTTGGGCCGTTCAACCGTGCGTTCCGGGCGGAGACCGGCCAAAGCCCGACCGAATATCGCCGAACGGCCTGTGACGAGGTCCCAGCGGACCTCGCCGATTCTGAAAACATCATGCCGATCCGCGCAAATCTGCACTGATTTCCAAACATGGCGCGCCGGACGGGGCGCGGAGACCCATCCTTCTGATCACACGCACTTCAGATCAGGAGTTCCCCGATGCGCCCTACCCTTCTCGCCGCCTTTATCGTCCTTGGCTTTGCAGCTCAGGCAACCGCCCAAAGCGTCGCCATGCCCAATGTCAGCTTCCCCGAGCCCGGCACCTTCTGCGGTCCGTTCCAACTCTGCCAGCCGGATCTCGTCACCCAAGGCACGAACGGCTGATCCCTCTCCCCGTCTCCTGCGACATGCGCCCGCAATTTTTCGCAAGAAAAATTGCCGCCCCCCGGACTCTGCGCGACCGCGAAGCGGGCGCAACCCCGCAGGGGACAACGCAAAGGGGCGGATGCATCTGCAACCGCCCCTTTCAATTCCAGTTTTTGACAGCTTTTAGCTCAGCCGTGCCTTCACCATCGGGCCGACTGCGCCAAAATCCATCTGGCCCGCATATTTGCCTTTCAGCGCGCCCATCACGCGACCCATGTCGCGGATGCTGTCCGCGCCCGCCTCGGCAATCGCGGCCTCAACGGCGGCCTCAGACTCTTCCTCGGACAATTGGCGCGGCAGGAAATCCTCGATCACGGCGATTTCCGCCTGCTCCTGCTCGGCCAGTTCCAGCCGCCCACCCTCTTCATAGGCGCGCGCGCTTTCCTGGCGTTGCTTGACCATCTTGGCCAGGATCGCCAGCACTTCGCCATCATCGACGCCATCCGCGTTGCCCTTGGCACGCGCGGCAATGTCCTGATCCTTCACAGCCGCATTGATCAGGCGCAGCGTGGACAGGCGCACCTGATCCTTTTCGCGCATGGCCGATTTGATGCCGTCGGTGATCTTTGTTCTCAAACCCATGGGTCTATCCCCACCTTTCGATGTCTCGAAGGCGCCTAGATAGGGATCGCATCGCCCCTGCGCAACCCACGAGCCTTGACCCGCACCGCGCCCGCCCTTAGACCACCGAAAGTTTGCCCGCCTGCCGCCATCAGAACCCGGAGCCGCTGCCCATGACCGCCCCTGCATCTCAAGATCATCCCACTGCCTGCCTCGTCCTCGCCGATGGCACCATTTTCTACGGGCGCGGGTTTGGCGCCACTGGCATGCGCGTGGCCGAGCTGTGCTTCAACACCGCCATGACCGGCTATCAGGAGATCATGACCGACCCGTCCTATGCGGGCCAGATCGTGACCTTCACCTTCCCCCATATCGGGAATACCGGCACCACGACGGAGGATGATGAAACGGCCGAGCCTGTGGCCGAGGGTATGGTCGTGAAATGGGATGTGACCGATCCGTCGAACTGGCGCGCGCAAAAGCATCTGGTGGATTGGCTTTCCGCCACGGGTCGCATCGGCATCGGCGGCGTCGACACGCGGCGGCTGACCCGCGCGATCCGGCAGCAAGGCGCGCCCCATGTGGCGATGGCCCATGACCCCGAGGGCAAGTTCGATCTTGAGGCCATGGTCGCCGCCGCCCGTGGGTTCAGCGGGCTTGAGGGCCTCGACCTCGCCAAGGAAGTCACCTGCGCCCAAAGCTACCGCTGGGACGAAATGCGGTGGGCCTGGCCCGAGGGCTATACGCGGCGCGAAGGTCCCGCGCCCAAGGTCGTGGCGCTGGATTACGGCGCCAAGCGCAACATCTTGCGCTGCCTCGCGTCCGCAGGCCTCGACGTGACCGTCATGCCCGCAACCGCGACGGCGGAGGAGGTTTTGGCCCAATCCCCCGATGGTGTCTTCCTGTCCAACGGCCCCGGCGACCCCGCGGCCACCGGCGAATATGCCGTGCCGATGATCAAAGGCGTGCTCGACGCCGACATCCCTGTCTTTGGCATTTGCCTCGGGCATCAAATGCTGGCGCTCGCGCTCGGCGCGAAGACGGTCAAGATGAACCACGGCCATCACGGCGCGAACCATCCCGTCAAAGAGGTCTCTACCGGCAAGGTCGAGATCACCTCCATGAACCACGGCTTCACCGTCGACAGCCAGACCCTGCCCGAAGGCGTGTCCGAGACCCATGTGAGCCTCTTTGACGGCTCGAACTGTGGGATCGCGGTGGATGGAAAGCCGATTTTCAGCGTTCAGCATCACCCCGAGGCCTCGCCCGGCCCCCAGGACAGCTTCTACCTGTTCGAACGCTTTGCCGAGGCCGTGAACGCGCGCGCCAAGACCCCGGCCTAAGCCCCGCCTCGCACCCGTCATCGGCATTTGCGGCAAATCGTTTACGATTTGTTAACCAGCCTCGTCCAAGCCTGAAGCAGACAGGACGAGATGAAGGGCCGACTTTTGGACGGGGACCTGCCCCAGGAACGCAAACCGCCTGCGCGGTCTCGGGCCATGTCTGTCATGGCCCGCGCGGCCCCGCGTGCGCGCGCCCTTGCCTCACCAACCGCGCAACAGACCCCGAAACACCATGAAGAGGCCAAGCATCTTGCGGCCCTGCTGCAAGTTCGTGGCCTGATCAGCCCCGCAGATCTTGCCCGGGCTGAGCGGGCCCGGCGCGGCACGACGCTGTCCCTCGGCCAGGTGCTATTGACCCAGGGCGCGATCAGCGAGGCTGAGTTGCTCTCCGCGCTCACCCATATCTACGGTGTGGGCCTTGCCGATTTCGACGCCACGCCGCCGGACCGAAGCCTTGCTCCGCATCTGCCGGCCAAGGCGGCCATCGCCCATGAAGCGGTGATCTGGCAAAGCAGCGGCACCACGCTGGTCATTGCTACCAGCCGTCCGGATCGCATCGAAGATCTGCGCGCCGCCCTTCCGCCCGGAACCCGCATCCTCAAGGCACTGGCCGCCCGCGCGCAAGTGATCGAAGCGCAGCGCCGGGTCTATGGCCCGCGTCTGGCCCGCGAAGCCGAAGCGCGCGTCCCCGCCCGCCATTCCTGCCGATCCTGGCGCGGCAGCGCGCTTGCCCGGATCGTGATCGCCGCGTCACTTGCCGTCTTGCTCGGCCTGCTCGTGGCGCCTCACGTCGTTGCTGTGGCGGTCTTCGGGGTGGCGCTTGCGGTTTTCGCCGCCAATAGCATTCTGAAAGTCGCAGCGCTGATCGCGTCAGTCCGCGCCGCGTCCCAGCAACAAGACCCGCCCGAAGCAGAGAGCCAATTCCTGCATCTGCCCACCGTCTCAATCATCGTGCCCCTCTTCCGAGAGCCGGAGGTCGCCGGTGCCCTGGTCGAGCGGTTGCGCCAGATTGATTATCCGCTTGAACGCCTCGACGTCCTGCTCGCGATTGAAGAGGATGATCCCCTCACCCTGTCGGCCCTGCGCATGGGCACCCTGCCCCCTTGGATGCGTGCCGTGATTGTCCCGCGCGGCCACCCGCAAACCAAACCGCGCGCCCTGAACTATGTGCTGAACTATGTCCGGGGCGACATCGTGGGCATTTACGACGCCGAAGACCGGCCAGAACCGGACCAGATTCGCCGCGTCGTGCAGCGCTTTTCCGAAGTGCCGCGTGATGTGGCCTGCCTGCAGGGGCGGCTTGATTACTACAATGCGCGCCACAACTGGCTGGCGGCGATGTTTACCGTCGAATACGCCGCCTGGTTCCGGGTTTTGTTGCCGGGCGTGCAGCGCCTCGGGCTTGTGGTGCCCCTGGGCGGCACCACCCTGTTCCTGCGCGGTGTTATGTAGCAAACGCACCAAGCAAGGGCGGGGCGTGAGCCGTGATTAGGCTATTGCTTGTGCTCGTTTTGTTTGCGCCAGTTTGGCCAAATGTCAGCGAAATCGCTTTCTTTGATGTCATGTCCCATACCGGCGAGAATGTCCGTGCTGGTATCCATTTCATAGCCCCTGGTGGGGTCGGGAGACCCGCCAGCGGTGAAAAAATTGGAAGAGGTTATTCTCCTTTTGAAGACGTCGCGCGCGATAACTTTCAATTGCACATGGCACGCCACTGCATTGTGGAAATCTCCAGCAGAAACCTTGCAGTGCAGGTAGTTGGTCGAAATTCCGACCGCCTCCCCCACGGGGATGGTTCCAATTTCGTGAATCACGCGGAAGTTGATAATTCTATTATTTACAAACAGTGTGATCTTCGCGAGAGCAAACCCGTCGATGGCTGGGGATTGACCATAGTTCACAGTGGAACAACTGAATGTCAGACAAGAACTTTGGCCATCATAGGTGATCCAAGCTTTGCTGGCAGCGATGTAGGCCCGGACTTGGGCCTCACCGATTTCCCTTGTGTCGTTGGCCATACTCTGCGTTTCGCGCAAAGTTTGCCAAATGAGGTAAATGGACCCACAGCCCACAAATATTCCCAAGACCCCAACCCAACCCATGATCCGAGTGAATCGCGCCATTACTTCTTGGGCATTCAAATCGCGTTCGGCGCGGCTATTGTCATTGTCGGCTTGTATTATCTCACTAAGGCAGCTTCTTACCGCGAGAGTGTCGAGGTCGGACCCGCATTCGTTTTGTATCCTTTGAATGGTTTGCTCGGTGTAGGCTTGGGTGGCCTGCTCATTGCGCACGCGCTGTTCGGTTAGAACAGTTGCAGTATCCCATGCCGCGAACCAGAAAGCAGTAAGAGCTAAGGCCCCGAAGACTACAAATGCAGTTGGTGTGCGCCAATCGCGGTCAGACATGCCAGCAAGAAAGCCGCTGAAAACTTCCCACGGGATAGCTTATTCCTGACATTCGCCTCTCGCTCACTGATTCCAATATCAGCAAGCCTTTCAACAAGTTGGGCGTATGTCACTCCCTGGCGCTTCAACTCGGCTTTCAGAAGGTTGGCGGCCTTGGTTTCCCACTCAGTTTGTTCGGGCATGTGTCACCTATGATGCGAAAGTATCGTAAATGATTACATAAGCCCTTGTAGGGGATACGTCTACATACTATATGCGATACGTAAGCATCGGATATAGTGACAATGGCACAGCATTTTCTTCTCTCGGCAGCATCCCGCACCCTCAGCCTTCGCAAGATCTACAAGGCTGGCGAGGACGCGGCGTATCGCACCTTCTGCGAAATGCGCTGGCCTGAGACGAACGGCGAGGCCGTGTGCCCGCGCTGTAGCCATGACGAAACCTACAGCATCACCACGCGCCGCAAGTTCAAGTGCAAGGCCTGTGCGCACCAGTTCAGCGTCACGTCCGGCACCATCTTTGCCTCGCGCAAGATGGACTTCGTGGACCTGCTGGCCGCGATTTGCATCATCGTGAACGCCGCCAAGGGCGTGTCCATGGTGCAGCTTTCCCGCGATCTGGACTGCCAATACAAGACGGCCTTCGTGCTGGCCCACAAGCTGCGTGAAGCCATGGCAGAGGAAGTGCAGACCGGCGAAGTGCTGGACGGCCACGTAGAAGTCGATGGCGCTTACTTCGGCGGTCATATCCGCCCTGAGAACCACAAGGCAGACCGTGTGGATCGTCGCTTGAAGCGCCACCAGAACGGACGCCGCCGCGTTGTCGTCGCCCTGCGTGAACGTCAAGGCCGTGTGTTGCCGTTTGTGGCTCACACAGAGGCCGAGGGCGTGGCACTGGTGCGTGAGAACGTGTCCCGAATGGCAACCGTATCAGCCGACGAAGCGAGCCATTGGGACATGCTGCACGGCGCATGGGACGTGGAGCGCGTCAACCACTCCGAGGTCTACAGCGATCACGGCAAGCACACCAACATGGTGGAAAGCTACTTTGCCCGCCTGCGCCGCATGGTTATGGGCCAGCACCACCACGTAAGCCCGCAATACCTGCACCAATATGCGAACCACGCTGCATGGCTCGAGGACAACCGCCGGAAAAGCAATGGCGGGCAGGCCATGGGCTTGGTGCAGAACGCCATGGGTGCTCGAGTTAGCCGCCAATGGAAGGGGTATTGGCAGCGAGCTTCTTAAAAAGAACACTAAGTGAACGTTGTAGGGGTAGACGCTTAATGTAGCTTTGCGGTAACTGTGACATACAGGTGCTAGGGGGCTTTCTTGGCGGTCAGCCCTCCTAGCAGAAAACCATATCCATGTCGTCGCATGGGGCCTCCCTGTACCTCGGTCTATGCCTGAATCGGCAGAATCCGTCAACCCATGCTGCGGCGCAGAATGCCCAAGGAGGGCAGTGCGATGGCTAAAAGGCCTACTTTTGAGCGCCTTAAAGATGGCGTCCGTGGTGTCGTGGATAGCGTCAAGACGACGCTTGGATTCGACGTGGTGGCGCGCTTCCAGGATGGAGGGACTGAGGTCGATTTCCCCATAGACATGGAGGGAGATACGGTCTGGGCGACCACTCAGCAGATCGCTGACTTGTTTGAGATTGACCGTTCTGTAGTCTCGAAACACATCAAAAAAATCTTCTCTACGGGTGAGTTGGATCGCTCAAGCGCAACCTGTGCAAAATTTGCACAGGTTCGCGTCGAAGGTGAACGCGATGTGTCACGAGAAGTCGAGCATTTCAGTCTCGATGTCATCTTGGCGGTCGGATACAGAGTTAGCGGAAAGCGTGCGACAGCGTTTCGGAGGTGGGCATCGAACGTTCTCAAGGGCTACATCCAAGATGGGTACGCCCTCAATGGGAAGCGGTTGGATGCAGATCCGTCTGCTCTTCTACACCTAGCTCAAGAAGTTCGCGCCATTCGGACTTCAGAAAAGAACCTCTACTCTCAGGTACGTGAAGTTTTCTCGCTCGCAGCCATCGATTATGACAAGGATAGTCCAGAAGCTCGAAAGTTCTTCGCCGAGGCGCAGGATACCATGCACTATGCCGCGACCGAGATGACGGCATCTGAGATCATCGTAAAGAGGTGTGATGCGTCGAAACCGAATATGGGGCTCGTTGCGTTGGGCAATCAACGCCCGACCAAAGCTGATGTGTCGGTGGCAAAGAACTATTGCCCTGCTGACGAACTTCGCCGGATGCAGCTTATTGGCGAGGCGTTTTTGCTTTACGTGGAAGGGATAGCCGAGCAAGAAAAGCAAGTTTCAATGGCTCGCCTGCTGGCCAAATTCCAAGGCATGGTCGAGTTCTACGATTATCCTGTCTTCCCAGGTTATACCTACAAGCGCCCTACAGCGAAAGAAGCCAAGCGCTTTGCAGGTAAACAGTATGAACTGTTTAAGCAGGATTCCCCTACGCAGACTGCGGAGACTTAAATCTCTCACGGGGTTTGCGCTGGCCTTACGAGGCCAGCGACCACTCAAACCGCCCCATCCTGTCTTTGACGCCCACCACAACCCCGCGCTGGCGCAGCAGTCTCAGCGCTTTCGACACGCGCCGTGTAACGTCCATGACAAGCCGCTGATCCGTGATGTTCCGGCCTTCCTCTGCGCAAATGCGTTCGGCCAAATCGCGCGATGATAGCGGCTCACCCTTGCGGAGTTCCCGCAAAAGGCATTGCCTCAACTCATTCCGGACAAAGATCACCAACCGATGCTCACGCACCTGACGGCCTTCTAGGTCACCCTGATAGCCTAAGGCGTCCAGCACTCGGTCTATGGCTTCTACGTCATTGCAGACCTCAGCTTGGCGCACTCTGATAGCCTGTAGTTCAGCCATCATGTCGTCACGGGTCTTAAGCAGTCCGGTGATTGTCTGTTCCATGCGCGGAACCTAGCAAAACAAGGCACGCGGGGATTCACTTTTTTTGGTGCGTTTGCTACATAACACCGTTCCTGCGCCGTGACGTACTGGAAAAAGTCGGGGCCTGGGACGCGCACAATGTCACCGAGGATGCCGAACTGGGCCTGCGTCTGGCGCGCGCAGGCTACAAGACCGAGATCGTGGACACGACCACATTTGAGGAGGCCAATGCCGCCGTGGCCCCGTGGATCCGCCAACGCTCCCGCTGGCTGAAGGGCTACCTTATGACCTGGGGGGCCGCGATGCGCCGCCCGGCTGAGCTTTGGCGCGAATTGGGTGCGATGCGCTTCTGCGCCTTGCAAGTGCAGTTTTTGGGGGCTGTGCTTGGCTTTCTTTTCGCTCCGCTTTTGTGGAGCTTCATGGTCAAGATGTTCGGCCTCTGGCACCCGCTGGATGCGGTGCTGTCCCCAACAGGCTATCTCATCCTCGGCGGTGCGATGCTGGCGGGCTTGCTGATGTCCATCGGCGTCTCGCTTTATGCCTGCCGCGCGCCCCATCTGCGCCATCTCAGGCCCATCTCCCCATTGGTCGAGCCCTACTACCTGTTCGGCACGGTGGCCGCTTGGGTTGGACTGGTGGAGGTGATGGCCAAGCCCTTCTTCTGGGCCAAGACAACGCACGGCGCTTTCGGCGGGTCCGAGGCTGACCACAGCGCCAACACCGGCACGGCAGACAAGCAACTCCACGCCGCCGAGTGAGCGCCTAGGCCCCCTGCGCCTCTTCCTTCAAACGAACCTTGAAGGCCGTCGACAAATGCGATTTCAGCGCGTCCGCCGCGCGGTCGCCGTCCTGGTCGGCAATGGCATCCACAATCGCCTCATGCTCGGCCAGCGCATCCTCGCCCCGGCCTTCCGCCGCCAAAGACGTGCGCGCCATCAACGCCATGGAGCGATAGACAAGGTCGAGCTGCTGCACGAGATAGCGGTTGTGCGAGGCCAGATGGATCTGGTGATGAAAGCGCTTGTTGGCCCGCGCCAAGGCCTGCGGATCGCCTAAGAGCGCGCGGTCCTGTTCGACCATATCGCGCAGAACGGCCACCTCTTCACTGGCGGCGTGTTTGGCGGCAAGACGGGCCGCCAGCCCCTCAAGCTCCTGACGCACCGTGTAAAGCTCCGCCATCTGCCCGTGATCGAGCGAGGCCACGATCAACGACCGCCCGTCGCGCGTCAAAAGCGATTGTGTCTCAAGCCGCTGTAGCGCCTCCCGGATCGGCGTGCGGCTGACCCCGAACCGTTCGGCCAACTCGCTTTCCACCAGACGCGCACCGGGGCGATAGACGCCCGCATCAATCGCATCCAGGATCATCGCATAGGCGTCTCTTTGGCTGACGTCGCTCATGTCACGCTTCCCTTACAGTCCCGTTCCGGACGCTACGCGAGGCCCGACGCAACTGTCCAGTGACTTGCCCATCGGGGCGCAGCCCGATAGCCCGCATCCATGGCACAGCTGACCGATATCGAAACCTGGGTCTTCGACCTCGACAATACCCTTTATCCGCCAACCATGGCGCTCTTCCCGCAAGTCAATGCGAAGATGACACAATGGGTGATGGAGACGCTTGGCGTCAGCCGGGCAGAGGCCGACCATCTGCGCCACAGCTACTACACGCAACACGGCACCACGCTTGCCGGTCTGATGCAGAACCACGCCATCGATCCCGCCCCCTACCTTGTCGCCGTCCACGACATCGACTTTTCTGTCCTGTCCCCCGATCCGGCCCTCGCATCAGCCATCGCGGCCCTGCCCGGGCGCAAGATCATCTACACCAACGGCACCGCCCCCTATGCCGAAGCCGTCGCGCATGCGCGCGGCCTGTCGGACCTCTTTGATGCGATCTACGGCGTGGAACACGCGGCATATCACCCCAAACCCTCCGCCGATGCGTTTCAGACCGTCTTCGCAAAAGACGGGCTTTCCCCGACACGCGCCGCGATGTTCGAGGATGAGGCCCGCAACCTCAAAGTGCCCCATGCCATGGGCCTGACCACGATCCATGTCGCACCCGCGACCGAACCGGCCGACCATATCCATCACCACACCGATGACCTTGGCAAATTTCTCCGCGCGCTCGCATGATCGCGCCCTTCCTTGTTTCAAAAACACCTCGGGGGTCAGCGGCTTTTCCGAAGAAAAGCCGCGGCAGGGGGCAGCGCCCCCTGGCCTGAGCAGGACCGCCCAAGGCGGGCCTGCGAGGCAAATAGAATGCGGGCGCAGCCCGCCCCTTTTGAAAACGACCCGAGACAGTCTGCCGCCTTTCCCGCAGCGCGCCAGCCCCTACCTTCCTTGGCATGAACGATATGGCTGACATCGACATCTTCATTTCAGGCGGCGGCGTGGCCGGGCTGGCGGCGACCATTGCTTTTGCACAGGCGGGTTTCACAACCCTGTGCGCTGACCCGACCCCGCCCATCACCGATCGTGACAGCGATGGCGCGGACTTGCGCACCACGGCGTTCCTGCAGCCCTCACAAGCCTTTCTGGACCGCATTGGCCTCTGGCCGCGCCTTGCCGATCACGCCACGCCTCTGCAGGTCATGCGGATTGTCGATGCCGGTGGGCCCGATCCCGTCGCACGGGCGGCCCATGATTTCGACGCCGCCGACATCTCGGAGGCCCCCTTTGGCTGGAACCTGCCCAACTGGCTGCTACGGCGTGAAATGGTAGCCCATATCGAAACGCTGCCTAACGCCAGCTTCCGGTCCGGGATCGGCACGGCTCATGTCCTGACCCGCGCGACCGAGGCGCGCGTCCGCCTAAGCGACGGGACACGCCTGCGCGCCAAGCTGATCATCGCCGCAGATGGGCGCCATTCCCCGGTGCGAGAGGCCGCCCAAGTGCCGGTGCACACAACCCGGTACGGGCAAAAGGCCTTGGCCTTTGCCGTCACCCATGACGCACCGCACGACAATATCTCGACCGAGATCCACAGAACAGGCGGCCCGTTCACACTGGTCCCGCTGCCCGACCATGAGGGGCGCCCTTGCTCGGCCATCGTCTGGATGGAAACGGGTCCCGAGGCACAGCGGCTCGCCGCTTTGTCCGAGCCGGACTTCGAGGCTGAGATGTCCGAGCGCTCTGCCCATCTTTACGGCCCCCTAAAGCTGGCCTCGCGCCGCACGATCTGGCCGATCATCAGCCAGCGCGCGGAACGGCTGACGGCGGAGCGGACGGCCCTCGTCGCCGAAGCCGCCCATGTCGTCCCGCCCATCGGAGCGCAGGGCCTGAACATGAGCCTTGGCGATATTGAGGCGCTGCTGGTCGAGGCCGAGGCCAACCGTGATGACCCGGGCCGCGCGGCCGGGCTGGACCGCTACAACCGCGCGCGCCTTCCCGAAATCCGGGCGCGTGTTGCGGGTGTCGATGCCCTGAACCGTGCGTCGATGACGGGCATTCAGCCCTTGCGCGACCTCCGCATGCGCACCCTTGGGCTCTTGCACACTGCGACCCCGATCCGGCGCACGCTGATGCGCGCCGGACTTGGGACGTCGCGCGGCTGACGCCTAGTCGAAAACCTTGTCGAGGACGGCCTTGAGCCGTGCCAGCGCGGCGTCGACATCGTAAAGTTTATCCAGGCCGAACAGACCCAGGCGAAAGGTCATGAACCCCTCGGGCTCATCAACCTGCAGCGGGACACCGGCCGCAATCTGCATCCCGTGCTCCATAAACGCCGCACCGGATTTGATCACGGGATCATCGGTGTAGCTGACCACCACACCCGGCGCGCCGAAACCTTCAGCGGCGACAGACACGATGCCCTTTTCCGCAAGCATCGCACGCACGCCATCGCCCAGGGCCCATTGTGCCTCTTTCAACTTCTCAAAGCCGAATTCGCGCGTCTCGACCATCGTGTCGCGGAAGACGCGCAGGGCATCCGTTGGCATGGTGGCGTGATACGCATGACCGCCATTTTCGTAGGCTTTCATGATATTGTGCCAGCCCTTGAGATTGCTGGCGAAGGAATTCGACTCCGTTTCCTCCATCCGTGCGACGGCGCGCTCGGACATCATCACAAGGCCCGCGCAGGGTTGTGCTGACCAGCCCTTTTGCGGAGCGGAGATCAGGACATCGACGCCCGTGGCCTTCATGTCGACCCAAGCGCAGCCCGACGCGATGCAATCCAATACCATCAGCGCCCCGACCTCATGCGCGGCGTCGGCCAGCGTCTTGATGTAGTCGTCGGGCAGGATCACACCTGCGGACGTCTCCACGTGAGGCGCGAAAACGATGCCCGGTTTGGTGTCGCGGATCTTTGCCGTCACTTCGTCGATGGGCGCGGGCGCATAGGGGGTTTGGGCTGCGTTGCCGGTGGGGCGCGCCTTCATCACCGTCACCTCGCGCGCAAAGCCGCCCGCGTCGAGGATTTGCGACCAGCGAAAGCTGAACCAGCCGTTGCGAACGACCAGAACGTCGGTGTCTTGCGCAAATTGGCGGGCCACAGCCTCCATCCCGAAGGTCCCACCGCCCGGCACAAGCGCCACGGCGTCCGCGTTGTAGACGGTTTTCAGCATCGCTGAGATGTCGTTCATCACGCCTTGAAACGCCTGGCTCATGGAGTTGAGCGACCGGTCAGTGAACACCACCGAGTATTCCAGCAGGCCGTCCGGGTCGACGTTAGGCAAAAGCGCGTTCATGGGGGCATTTCCTTTTGTAGCAAGTTAGCCATGTGCTACCCGCGCACCCTGCCCGCGTCACGGTCTATCTTTGCATACAGGGCGCGCCAAGCGGCCCGATCTTCCCCCCTTGTTTCCGATAGGCGTCAGCCAAGCGGGCCGGGCCGCTGTTCTTCGCTGAGAAGAACGTTTGCCTCCACATTTCCAACGCTTGGCAGGGTCATGATGCGGCGGCGCAGGACACGTTCAAAGTCGGGCAGATCGCGCGCCGTGACGCGCAGGCGGTAATCGTAAAGGCCCAGGACATGTTCAACCGTCTGCACCTCCGGGATTGCCGTAATTGCACGCTCGAAATCTTCGAGGTTGGTGCGGGATTTAGTGGAGAGTTTGACACCCAGAAAGACCGTCACACCGAAACCGAGTATCTCGGCATCAAGGCTCAGGCGACGGCCTGCGATGATCCCCGCCTCGGTCAAGCGCTGGATCCGCCGCCATGTGGCGGGCTGGCTGAGGCCCACACGGCGGCCAATCTCAGACGCTTTCAGCGTCACGTCGCGGGCGAGGTGGCGCAGGATGGCGAGGTCGGTGGCGTCGGGGGTCATAGCGGTCGGTCCAAAGGAGCGCGTTATAAGGGAAGCGCCTGGGAATTCTTGATCGTCGCGACCTGCATCAGCGCCTCGATATCGGCGATATGCGGCAGGGTCAGGATGCGATTGCGGTAGATCTGTTGATATTCGGTCAGGTCACGCGAAATGATTTTCAGGCGCGCATCAACCCGGCCCAGAAAGGTCTGAATTTCGATCACCTCCGGCACATCGCGGGCCGCATCGAGAAATTCATCGAAGGCACGAGGGTTGGTTTTGTCGAGGATGATGCGAAGGCTGACTTCGACGGCATATCCAAGCGCCTGCCAGTTTATGATGGCATGCTGGCCCTTGATGACGCCGCTGGAGTGCAGCTTTTCCAGCCGCTTATAGGCCGTGGCCAGCGGCAGGCGCGCCGCCTCGGCCAGATCGCCGACCGGTTGGGACGGGTCGGCTTGAAGATGGCGAAGCAGTCGCCTGTCGCTGTCATCGAGCATTGATTATCTACCGAAATGAATATGTGTGCATGATTTTCTCACTTATCATCAGAATTCCTCCACAGCAAACGGCGAAATTGCGTTGCGGATCGGGCACAACCGCCGCGAGAGATTCATTCCGATGGGAGAAAGACATGCGCGTTTACTATGATCGCGACTGCGATGTGAACCTGATCAAAGACATGAACGTGGCCATCCTGGGCTATGGCAGCCAGGGCCACGCACACGCGCTGAACCTGCGTGACAGCGGCGCGAAGAACGTCGTTGTGGCGCTGCGCGAAGGCTCCGCCTCGAAGGCGAAGGCCGAGGGCGAAGGCCTGAAGGTCATGGAAATCGCTGAGGCTGCGGCCTGGGCTGACCTGATCATGTTCACCATGCCCGATGAGCTGCAGGCCGAGACGTACAAGAAATACGTCCACGACAACCTGAAAGACGGTGCAGCGATTGCGTTCGCTCACGGCCTGAACGTGCATTTCGGCCTGATCGAGCCCAAGCCCGGTGTCGACGTCATCATGATGGCCCCCAAAGGCCCCGGCCACACGGTCCGTGGCGAATACACCAAAGGCGGCGGCGTGCCGTGCCTCGTGGCCGTTGACAACGACGCCTCCGGCCGCGCGCTGGAAATCGGCCTGTCCTATTGCTCCGCCATCGGTGGTGGGCGCTCGGGCATCATCGAGACGAACTTCCGTGAAGAATGCGAGACCGACCTCTTCGGCGAACAGGCGGTTCTGTGTGGCGGCTTGGTTGAGCTGATCCGCATGGGCTTCGAGACGCTGGTGGAAGCAGGCTACGCGCCTGAAATGGCGTATTTCGAGTGTCTGCACGAGGTGAAGCTGATCGTGGACCTGATCTATGAGGGCGGCATTGCGAACATGAATTACTCGATCTCCAACACCGCGGAATATGGCGAATATGTTTCCGGCCCGCGCGTTCTGCCCTATGAGCAGACGAAGAAAGAGATGAAGGCGATCCTGACCGACATTCAGACCGGCAAGTTCGTGCGCGACTTCATGGCCGAAAACCAGGTCGGCCAGCCCTTCTTCAAAGGCACGCGCCGCATGAACGACGCGCACCAGATCGAGGAAGTCGGTGAAAAGCTGCGCGCCATGATGCCGTGGATCTCCGACGGCAAGATGGTCGACAAGTCCAAGAACTGACGGCCCGAGCGACCGCAGTTCTCAGGCGCGTCCCCTTTGGGAGGAGGGGGCGCGCCTTTTTTGTGTCAGCGGCGCGGGGCCGTCACCGGGTTTGGGCCGGGGCCATCTTTCGCCAGCGACGATTTCGGGGCATCGGGGTCTGCGAGCCGTTCTTCCGTGCGCTTTTTGCTGAGCGTTGCCCAAGCCAGAAAGGCCAGCATCGTCATAAAGAACAGGCCCGCGAGGAAATACCACGTCTCCATTTGTCTTCTCCGGTTTGTTGCGATCTGCAAGGACAACGGCCCGGCGGGGCGCGAGGTTCCGCGCTTCCCGCGACAAAGACCGCCCTTTGGGCTATGCTCAGCCGCAGGAGGAGTGCCGAGATGGAATTCACACAAAAGGACCTGCCCGAACAGCCCTATATCTACGTCGACCGCGAATGCGGCTTCGGCCCGGAAATCGCCGATGCCATGGGGTCCGCCTTTGGGGAAGTCTTTGGCTTTGTTCAGGAAAACGGGATCACGCCGCGGTCAATGCCGATGTCGATCTACCTCGGCATGGATCCGAAGATCCTGCGGTTTCGGGGAGCGGTTGCAGTCTCGGCGGAGGATGCGGCCAAGGCGAGCGGCGCGATCAAGGCCGATACCTTGCCGGGCGGCGCCTGCATGACGGGTGTGCATGTCGGCCCCTATGACCGCATGAATGAGACCCACCAAGCGATGTGGGCCCATATGGAAGCTGAAGGGATCAAAGGCGGTATGCCGATCTGGGAAGTTTATGTGGATGATCCTGGCATGGTTGAGCCCGACACGTTGCGGACCGAGATTTATTGCACACTCGGTTGACCGCCCGCCTTGCGCAGGCGACATCTGAGCCATGAAGGCCACCATCCGCCCCGCCCTGACCGCCGACCGGGCCGCCATCGAGGCGGCCAGCCGCGAGACGTGGGAGGCGCACCGCCAACGCCAACCCTTTGCGTTTGCCGAAAACGGGTGGGATTTCGGCATGGCGCGCTGGCACGAAATCGCCTTTCGCGGCCCCAAGGCCGAACCGCTGGAGGAAAGCGGCAATCTGTTTGTGGCCGATGCGGGTGGGCAAATGGTGGGTTTCGTGCTGCTCAGCTGGCATGTGCGGGCGGATGTCGAAAATATGCCCGATGGCGCGATCCTCGATATCTGGGTCCATCCGGATTGGCGCCATAAGGGTGTCGGCCGGAATTTGGTGAGTTTTGTCCAAGACATGGCCAGAGAGGCGGATTGGGACAATCTGACAGCGGATGTTTGGGTCGGCGCGCCATCGAGCGGCCTGTTTGAGGGCGCCGGGTTTGTGCCGCAAAGCACCACCTGGCGCTTCGGTCCCGACCGCCCGGCGCAGGCGCGGGTCAAACGGTCTGAGACGAAAGCCGGAGCCGAGGATCGTTGGTGGAAATGGGCGGTACTGCTGGTGATCGTGGCATGTTTTGCCGCCGTGATGATGTCGCAGCAATGAGCGCATCGCCAACGCAGCCCGGGGCGCTCAACTGGGTGTTGATCATAGCACTTGGTGTGATCTGGGGGACGGCGTTCATGGGCGTCTCCACCGCGCTGACCGGTTTGACGCCGTGGTGGATCACAGCCGGCCGGGTTGGCTTGGCGGCCCTGATCCTTGTGCCCGTCGGCGCCTTGATGGGACAAGGTTTGGGCAAGGTAGACAGCGCGCGCGCCTGGGTCGTGATCGGCTTTATTGGTTTGTTTTCAACCGCTTTGCCCTTTGCGCTGCTCAGTTGGGGATTGACACAGGTGCCCTCGGCCTTTGCGGGGGTGGCGATGGGATCGGTGCCGCTTCTGGTGTTGCCGCTGGTTGCGATCTTTTCCCCTGATGAGGGGATTGGCCCGCGCCGGATCATTGGCGTGATCCTCGGGTTTGCGGGCCTCATTCTGCTGATGGGGCCAGGAGCCTTTGGCGAGGGCACCTTGGCCGGGCGGTTGGCCTGTGTGGCGGCGGCGGCGTGTTATGCCGTGGGCTCGGTCGTGACGCGCCGCGCGCCGGCTATCCCGCCGGTGGCCTTTGCCGCTGGGAGCATGCTGATTGGTGCCATCGCTTTGATCCCATTGGCCTTTCTTCTTGAAGGCCCGCCCGAGCTGACCCGACCAGCAGCCCTATGGGCGCTAATCTACGTGGCGCTTCTGCCCACAGGTTTGGCCGCGATCATCCGCGTGCGGGTCATCACGACGGCAGGGTCGCTGTTCATGTCGCTGACCAGCTACATGGTGCCCCTATGGGCCGTCATCTTTGGCGTCACCCTGATGGGAGAGGCCCTGCCCGCCCAATTGTTCTGGGCGTTGGGCATCATCCTGGCGGGGATTGGCATCAGCCAATCCCGTGCCATTGCTCAGCAACTGCGCCCAAGAACCAGAACGTAGTAGCCGCCGTTATTGGCAAACCCGAATTGCGTGGCTTGCGGCGCAAGGATGTTGCGGCGATGGCCGTTCGAATTCATCCAGTCAGAGAACACCTGTTGCGTCGTGGCCTGGCCGTAGGCGATGTTCTCAGCCACAAAACAGGCATTGTAATTGGCCGCCCGTGTGCGGGAGTTGAGCGTGGATCCACCGGAGCCGGTATGCCCAAAATTGCCTGTGCGGGCCATATCATCGGCATGGGCCTGCGCCGCCGCCTGGAGGGCCGCGGAATGGCCCAAGGGCCGGGTCAGACCGTTTCGTGCGCGCAGGGCTGACACCCGTGCGCCAACAGCGGCGATATCAATGCTCTGCCCAAAGGTCAGCCGCGTGTCCCCGCCCGCGCTATCGCGGCTGGTCACGGCAGGCGTGCAGGCCATGGTGGCCAGGGTAAGCGCCGCAAGCGCGGCGATCATGTGGATCTTCATTTTGAGTGATCCCTCTTTTTTGCTCGATACACCCAAAATGCCTGACGCGCGGCCAAGCGGCAAGCGTGATGAAATCGGCGTTTGACGGGATTGTGGATAAAACTTTGGATAAGTTTTATGAGTGTTCGAAAAGTGTCATTTTTTGGTGATTTTCACCGATATGTTGGAGAATTTAAGCTCGAATAGACTAGGCGTGATCAGCAAGACCCTGCGCGAGACGCCGCTGTTGTGTGAGGTGCGCCCCAAGATCAAGCGTCGCAATCTCACCTTCCGCAACCACGCGCCGGCCTTCGACGAACAGATCGCGCACTTTGCGGGGCCCGGCCAGAAGCAGCGCCGCCATGTCCCAATTCCCTGCCGCCTCAACACCAGTCATGTCCCAGATCGCAAGGTCGGCGCGGTAACCGGGGCTGATCTGACCCAGGGCGTCGCCACGGCCCAACACCTCCGCCCCGCCCCGCGTCGCGATACGCAGCGCCTCGCGCGCCGACATGGCAGAAGGGCCGGAGGCGACACGCTGCAGCAAAATGGTCTGGCGCGCTTCATCTACCAGCGATCCTGCATCGTTTGACGCCGACCCATCGACCCCAAGGCCGACTTTCACGCCTGCATCCCGCATGGCGCGCACCGGCGCGATGCCTGAGGCGAGGCGGCAATTGGAGCAAGGGCAGTGGGCCACGCCCGTGCCGGAGCGGGCGAACAGGTCAATCTCCGGCCCGTCCAACTTCACACAATGCGCGTGCCAGACATCCTCGCCCGTCCAGCCCAAATCTTCGGCATATTGACCGGGGCGGCAGCCGAATTTCTCAAGCGAATAGGAAATATCCTCGTCGTTTTCAGCAAGATGGGTGTGCAGCATCACGCCCTTGTCGCGCGCCAGAAGGGCCGCATCATGCATCAACTCGCGGCTGACGGAAAAGGGCGAACAGGGGGCCACGCCGACCCGGCACATCGACGCCGGGGACGGATCGTGGAAGGCGTCGATCACGCGGATGCAATCGTCGAGGATGGCGGCCTCATCCTCGACCAGGCTGTCCGGGGGCAAGCCGCCGTCCGACACGCCAATCGACATCGCACCGCGTGTCGGGTGGAAGCGCAGGCCAATCTCGGCGGCGGCCTCGATCGTGTCATCCAGGCGCGACCCGTTGGGATAAAGGTAGAGGTGATCGGAGGACGTCGTGCAGCCCGACAAGGCCAATTCCGCCAGCCCAATCGTGGCCGAGACGCGCATATGCTCCGGCGTGAAGCGCGCCCAGATGGGATAAAGCGTTTGTAACCAGCCAAACAAAGCCGCATCCTGCGCGCCGGGCACCGCACGGGTCAGGGTCTGATAAAGGTGATGGTGCGTGTTGACCAAGCCGGGCGTCACAAGACAGCCCGCGCAATCCAGGCTCTCGGCTGTCGAAAGCCCAAGGCCAACCTCCGAAATCTCCCCATCTTTCAGCAGGATATCGGTTTCGTGCAGCTCATCGCCGGCATCGTTCATTGTCAGGGCAAGGCTGACATTCTTCAGAAGCAGCTCAGCCACGAATAGCCCCTTGAACCAGTGCCATCGCCTCGGCATGCAGCGCTTCGGAGGAGGCGGCAATCGCGCGCCCGCCGTCATGGACGGGGCCGCCCTCCCAATCCGTGACAATGCCGCCCGCGGCTTCGATCACGGCAATTGGGGCCGCAATGTCGTAGGCGTTCAGACCCGCTTCGATCACCAGATCGATCTGCCCCGCGGCCAGAAGCGCGTAGGCGTAGCAATCGCAGCCGTAGCGGACCAATTGCACGCGGTCGCGCACGGCCTCAAAACCGGCGCGGTCCTCGGCCGTGCCAACCTCGGGGAAGGTCGTGAAAAGCGTGGCATCCGCCAGCGTGGCAGAGGGCGCAACGGCCAGCGGGCGCTCGCCGTGTGGGCCTGTCAGGCGGGCATGACCCAGCCCGCCTTCGAACCGCTCCCCGATATAGGGTTGGTCGATGATCCCGTAGAGCGGGCCGTCCGAATTGTTCAATGAAATCAGCACGCCCCAGGTTGGTGTGCCGGAGACGAACCCCCGCGTGCCGTCGATGGGGTCCAGCACCCAGGTCAGCCCGCTGGTGCCGGGCTTGGCGCCTTCTTCCTCCCCCAGGATCGCATCATCGGGCCTGCGCTCGGCCAGCACGGCGCGCATTGCGGCCTCACCCGCATGGTCAGCAACGGTGACGGGGTCGTAATGGTCGACCTCCTTCGAGACCGTACCAAGGGACGCGCCCCGAAAATGCGGCAGAATGGCCGCACGCGCGGCATCGGCCATGGCATGGGCGCAGGCCACAATCTCATCCCGAAGGTCTTTGGAAAGATTTGTCATCGCGTCGTCCCGGTCCGGTTGCATCTTGGGGTGCACCGGGCCGGGGGCCGCGTCAAGCGCTCTGCAGGTCAGGCAGCCGCAGATTCCGACAGCACGCGCGCCAGGTCAAACAGGCGACGACGCTGATTTTCCGGGATCGCGTAGTAGGATCGGACAAGCTCCAACGCCTCACGATCTGCCAACAGATCGCCGGGCAAACCCTCAGCCGTCTGGGCGGCCTCGGCAGCGCCCTCCTGTTCGTCCATGCCTTCGAAGAAATAGGCAACCGGGATCGAAAGGGCTGCGGCCATATCCCAAAGCCGCGAGGCAGAGACACGGTTCATCCCCGTCTCATACTTCTGGATTTGCTGGAATTTGATCCCGACATGGCCGGCCAGCTGTTGCTGGGTCATGCCGACCATCCACCTGCGATGGCGGATACGTTTGCCCACGTGAACGTCAATGGGGTGCTTCACAAGGTCTCTCCCTCGATAGAACACAGTCGTCCGATACACTGTCTTAGCCGTCACCGACGCCGAGGTCTGAAGCCGGCGCGTCCTAAGCCAAGGGTAGTGCGGCAGCAGAGGCGTTCAATGAATGGTTGTAATTTTTTCGCCGATTGCCGTTTGGGCCGGGCTGGCCAAGCGTGGTCGGACAGGCTAGGCCAAAGCCGATTGCGGCAGAGAAAGGCGAAGCTATGCGTGCATTTGTGGTGTCAGATCATGCCATTGCCCCCAGCGTGATCGAGATTGACGAACCCGCCCCCGGTCCGGGACAGGTCAAGATCCGCATCCACGCCTGCGGTTTGAATTTCGGCGATCTGTTGATGATCAAAGGCACCTATCAGGACACGCCTGCCCTGCCCTTCACTCTGGGCATGGAAATTGCCGGTGTGGTCGAGGCGCATGGTGCGGGTGTCAGCCACCCCGCCGTGGGAACCCGCGTTGCCGTGTTTGAAGGCGCGGGCGGCTTGGCAGAGGCAGGTGTTTTCGACGCGACGCGCTGTGTGGAGATTCCTGATGAGATGCCGTTCGACCATGCGGCGGGCTTCATTGTCGCCTACGGCACCTCCCATCTTGCACTGACCGACCGGGCGCATCTGAAAGCGGGCGAACGGTTGCTGGTTCTGGGCGCAGCAGGCGGCGTTGGACTGACGGCAGTGGAATTGGGCGCCGCCATGGGCGCCGAAGTGATCGCGGTGGCGCGCGGGGCTGAGAAGTTGGCCGTCGCCAAGGCGGCAGGTGCGGCCCATGTGCTGGACAGCGACACCGCGGATATCCGGGCCGAGGTGAAGGCCCTGGGCGGCGCCGATGTGGTCTATGACGCGGTGGGCGGCGACGGGTTCAAGGCCGCGATGCGGGCCACGAACCCCGGCGGGCGCCTGCTGGTTATCGGGTTTGCCAGCGGCGATGTCCCGCAAATCCCTGCCAATCATCTGCTGGTCAAGAACATCGACGCCATCGGCTTTTACTGGGGCGGCTACTTGCGATGGGCGCCTGAGCGGTTGGCGAAAAGCCTTGGGCAGCTGATGGACATGTACCGCGATGGCGCGCTGAAGCCGCATATCGGTGCGGTCCGCCCGTTGGAGGAGGCAGGCGAGGCGATGGACCTGCTGCGGCAGCGCAAGGTCTCGGGCAAGGTTGTCGTCACGATCTAGGTCGGCGGCCATGCGCATGTGTTAGAGTGCCGGCATGCCCCTCAATTCAAAGGCGCGCCTTGATGTCCCGACGCCCCATTTGCTTTCTGGCGACCGATAACGCCGAACAAGCGAAAACCTTTTACGCCGATGTCCTGGGCCTGCCTCTTGTAGAGGTTTCACCCTACGCGCTGGTCTTTGACGATGCGGGAATGATGTTGCGCGTGCAGATCGTGGAAACGGTCGTCGCCCCGCCATACACGGCCTATGGGTGGCACGTTGACGACATCGTGGCAGAGATTGCGCATCTGGCCGCCCAAGGCATCCCTTGTTTGCAGTTCGCGCACCTGCCCCAAAACAGCACGGGCATTTGGACCAGCCCGGACGATGCCCAAATCGCATGGTTCAAAGACCCTTGCGGCCATACCCTGTCGTTCACGCAATTCCCCGGAGTCACCTAAGCGGCGTCACATCGCCCGGTAGGATTGGCGCAGGAACTCCACCAGCGAATCCAGCGGCTCTGTCCGCTGAAGCTCGGTCCGGTACATGTTGATCTGGATCCGCGGCAGCGCGGGCAGCGCCCCGCCATGTTCGATCTTCTCCGCATAGGGTGATTCCGTGCCCTCGATGATGGCGTGCACGGCTAGATCGGCACTGACGGTCGCCTCCACGGTGCGGATCGAGTCCGCCTCGACGGCCATTTCCCAGCTGATCCCGGCCGCATCCAGCGCCGACAAAGCAGGCCCGCGAAAGATGCACGCGTCCTCCAACGCCAACCGCAGGGGCCGTTGCCGCCACATCTGACCCTCTTTCGCGCCGACCCAGACCATGGGCCGTTCCAAAAGCGTTTCGCCGCCGCGGTCGAGATCCTCCTCTGTGGTCAGGATCACATCAATCTCACCGCGCGCGAAGGCCGCCTTGAGGTTGATCGTGCCCATCGACAAAAGCTGCACCTTCATCCGGGGATAGGCCTTGTTGAAGCGCTGCAGCACCTCGGGGATGGCCGGGTAGACCACATCATGGGGCACGCCGAGCGAGATCTCGCCCTCATACTCCTTGGATGTCAGCCGCCCCAGAACTTCGTCGTTCAATTCCAACATCCGCCGCGCATAGCTGAGCATCTGTTCGCCCGCACCAGTCAGGTTCAACTTGCGTTCGGCGCGGTTGAACAGGGCCACATCCAGCGCCTCTTCCAACCGCTTGAGCTGCATCGACACGGCAGATTGCGTGAGGTTGAGAAAGCCCGAGGCTTTCGTGACACCGCCCGCATCCACAACCGCCACAAAGGCGCGGAGCGAGGTGAGATCGAGGTTTCTGGGCATTCATCAATCCTTGTGATGATAAGCTTCACAATCATTCACTATCAAAATGCATTCCATCGGTCCATACATCACGTATCGAAATGAACTCTCCCCATTTCGTCACAAACGCTGAAAGGAAAGCAAATGGCTGATCTGTCCCTGTCCCGTCCCCATTCTGGTTGCAGTGCAAAGACTGCGCCCGAGATCCGCCTGACTGTCCTTCAGCGGATTTTCGGCGTGTGGCGTCAACGCCAGCACCTCGACCGGCTCGACGCCCATATGCGCCGCGATATCGGGGTCACCGACGCGCAAGTGCACCGTGAGGTGGAGCGCCCGATCTGGGATGTGCCGACCACCTGGCGGCTCTGACGCCACGCGATAGCAAAAAACTATCGGTCCTTGTGGTTTCCATAGGGACCGATAGCTTGAAAAAGCCGCGCACGTCACCGATATTCTCGCGTGAAAGGCCCAATTGCCGGGCCTTGCCTATTTTGGAGGACCAAATGGCTGAATATCAGACGATGCGCTCCCAGGGCATGGCGACCTCCGCCGCGGAGATCGACGCCGGCCTGCGCGCGCACATGAACAAAGTCTATGCGACCATGTCGATTGGTCTGCTGGTGACATTCGCGACAGCTTGGGCATTCGGGGCCAACCCCGCCATGCTCCAGATCTTGCGCGATCCGCTTACGCTGCAACCGACCATCCTGGGGTGGATCGTGATGTTTGCACCGCTCGGCATGGTTTTTGCCTTCGGCGCCGTCATCACCAAGGCCTCTGCGGCGGCCGCACAGCTTTTCTTCTACGTGTTCTCGGCCGTCATGGGCGCCTCGATCGCCTATATCTTCGCGGTCTACACGGGCGCGTCCATCGTGCAGTCGTTCCTGGTGACGTCCATCGCCTTCGCATCGCTTAGCCTGTTCGGTTACGTGACGAAGCGGGATATCTCCGGCTGGGGCGCCTTCCTGTTCATGGGCCTGATCGGTGGCATCGTGCTGATGATCATCAGCCTTGTGATGAGCGCCTTCTTTGGCATCGTCATCCCCGGCTTTGACATCGCCATCTCACTGATGCTGCTGCTCGTCTTCGCCGGTCTGACTGCGTATCACACGCAGACGATCAAGCAGGACTATGTCGACCACGCACAGTATGGCGACACGGAGTGGCTTCAGAAATCCGCCATCATGGGCGCGCTGAACCTCTACATGTCGTTCATCAACATGTTCCTGATCATCCTCAGCTTCGTCGGCAATCGCGAGTAAGCAACGGACCATCCACATTCAAAGGGCCGGGATTTTCCCGGCCCTTTTTTGTTGCGTGTCTTGGCCCGCTAAGGCACGGTCCGCCCACGGGGCAGCGGCGCCCCGTCAGGCCTCCGCCACCGGATCAAGGGCCCAAGGTTCCGCACTTGCGTAGCATTGGATGATCCGGACAGGAGCCCACCCCATGACCCACTTCCCCACGATCCAGCCTATTGACGTTTTGGCGCGCCTTGCCGCCCCGAACGCCCCGATTGTGTTGGACATCCGGCTGCCCGACGATTTGGCCGACGACCCGACCCGCCTGCCCGGCGCGGTTCAGATCGCCTTCGATGACCTGCAAGGCCAACTGAACCTATCCGCCACGCGCGGGGCCATCGTCGTTTGTTGGAAAGGGCTGAAGCTCAGCGCCGGGGCAACGGCCCGGTTGCGGTCCCATGGGGTCGATGCCGTGCGAATGACCGGCGGCCATGTCGGGTGGCGCGCAGAGGGCTTGCCCGTCCTCAGCAATGCTGCCCCGTCTCGGATCGCTTTACCCCTCGACGCCAGCTTACCAGAAGCTCTCGCCGCATGGGCGTGCCTGCGGTTCGACGCGCCCCTGGCCGAACTGCTTGAAGTGCCGCGCGGAGATTTGCCCGGTGTCGTGGATCGTTTTGAGGCCACGGCACCCACATCGATGCCCGATCTCCCCGGCCTAAGCGCCCTACCCGGCGCGGACCACCTTGTCGCCCTCGCCCTCGCCGAAGGCCCGCCGTCCGCCCTGTTCCCCACCTTCGATCTCGCCTTTCGCAGCGCACTGCGTCATGAAAGGGTCACCTCCGCAGCGCATGGGGCTGAGGCATGAGCACACCCTCCTTTTCCCAGATGTTCCGCGTCTTCGGACGTATCGGAATGCTGTCCTTCGGCGGGCCCGCCGCCCAGATCGCGCTGATGCATAAAGAGCTCGTCGAAGATCGCCCCTGGCTGACCGAGCGGCAATACTTGAGCGCCCTGTCCTTCTGCATGTTGCTTCCGGGGCCAGAGGCGATGCAGCTGGCCACCTATGCCGGCTGGCGCATGCGCGGCACGCCGGGGGGGCTGCTGGCGGGGCTCCTGTTCGTGCTCCCCGGGGCGGCGGTGATCCTGGCGCTCGCCAGCGCCTATGCCGCCTATGGATCCCTGCCATGGGTGGCCGCTGCCTTTCTCGGCATCAAGGCGGCCGTCATTGTCATTGTGCTCCAGGCCTTGCTGAAGGTCTCTGCTAAGGCTCTGAAAAGCCCTGTCGCCTACGGTCTGGCCATCGCAGCCTTCCTCGCCATCTTCACCCTCGGCATCCCGTTCCCATTCATCATTGCCGCCGCCGCCCTGGTCGGCGCGCTTTTGATGCGTGGCTCGGCCGCAGAGACACCCACCATAACCGTCTCCCCCGCCCGCACCCTCGGCACCATAGCGCTCTGGGGCACGCTCTGGCTCGCTCCCCTGCTCGGCCTGTGGCTGTTCGCCCCAACCCTGCTCGCAGATATTGCTGTGTTTTTCTCAACCCTTGCGATTGTGACCTTCGGCGGGGCCTACGCGGTGCTGGCCTACATGGTCCAAGAGGTCGTGCAGGGCTATGGCTGGCTGAGCACCGATCAGATGATGGACGCGCTTGGCCTGGCCGAGACCACGCCCGGCCCCCTGATCCTGGTCACGCAATTCGTGGGGTTCATGGCAGGCGCGCAATCCGGCGGCTGGGGCATGGGGGCGCTGGCCGCGATGATCACGCTCTGGGTCACGTTCTTGCCTTGCTTCCTTTGGATCTTTGCAGGCGCCCCTTACGTGGAATGGATCGCGACGCGGCCCCGGCTGACAGGCGCGCTCACGGGCATCACCGCCGCCGTTGTGGGGGTGATCGCCAATCTCTCGATCTGGTTCGCCCTCAACATCTGGTTTGCAGACGGCACCTTCGCGCTTTCGGCACTTGATCCGCGGGCGCTGGCCCTCTCCGCGCTCGCGGCTGCCCTGCTCCTCTGGCGCAAATGGGACCTGTTGATCGTGCTCCCGATCCTGGCCGCGGCCGGGATCGGCGCATCTTTGATTTGAGGTGTTGACTCGGGGCACCACCCCGGTAAAAGGCGCGTCTCTACCAGATGACAGCGTAAGCCGCCCGCGCGGCGCGCCCCGAGAATTCGCAGGAGCCTTACGATGGCGAAGCCAACCACAATCAAAATCCGCCTCAACTCGTCCGCGGGCACGGGCCACTTCTATGTGACCAAGAAGAACGCACGCACGATGACCGAGAAGATGGTCGTACGAAAGTACGATCCTGTTGCGCGGAAGCATGTCGAATACAAGGAAGGCAAGATCAAGTAAGATCACCCCCCCTTCCAAAGACCGACAAAAGGCCGCGCCGGAAAATCCGACGCGGCCTTTTCTTTTGTCGAAAGCGGGGTGTCCCGCGGACGACGGCCCAACACATAGGAGGACAGGGCCATGGTTGAAGAGATCGTCATAAGAACCACCAGCGGGGCCGATCTGCCCGCTATCGACTCGCTTCTGGGCGCGTCCTACCCGGTGCTTCTGAAGCCAGACTACCCGCCGTCGGTCCTCGTCACCTGCCTGCCTCTGATCACCCGTGCGCGACCGGAACTGCTCCGCTGCGGCTCCTACTACATGGCCGAGGATGAAAGCGGCCGCGCGCGCGCCGCAGGCGGCTGGACCCACGGCGCGCCGCAAGGCGGCGTGGGTCCGCGCGATGTCGGCCACATTCGCCATGTCGTCACCCACCCCGAGGCCACCCGTAGGGGGCTCGCCCGTGCCATCCTGCAACGCAGCTTCGGCGCGGCGAAAGCGGCAGGTGTGCGCTGGATGATGTGCCAATCCACCCGCACGGCCGAGCCGTTCTATACCGCCATGGGCTTCCAACGGCGCGGCGAGATCGACATCCTGCTGCGCCCCGGCATCGCCTTCCCGGCGGTCGAAATGATCCGCGCGCTCTGACTCGCGTCACGGCCGGATCACCAGCGGCCTGCGTGGATCTCTCCCCCGCGCAGGCCGCCCCTCTTTGTTCCCTGAAAATGCCCGCCGGAGGCGAACCCAACTCTGCCCCTGCGCGAACGCCCGCAGAATGGCATCAAGGGGCGGGAGGGCGACGGGTGGGTGGGTGGGGTCGCTCTCCCGCCCCGGCCCTAAAGATCGACCGTTTCCATCACCTCCGGGTCCAGCACCCGGACACCCGGCAAAGCTGCCTTGAGCGGGTCTGCCGACTGCTCCAGCAAAGGAAAGGTCTTGTAATGCACCGGTATCACCGTCTCGAACCGGAACAGCTTCGACGCCGCATAGGCCGCCCGTTCCATGTCCATCGTGAAATGCCCTCCGGCGCACAGGATGCCGATCTCGGGCGCATGAATATCCTGTAGCACCGACATATCGGCCATCACATCGGTATCGCCCGACACATAAACCGTGCGCCCTTCCCCTTCGATCATATAGCCCGCCGGCGCGCCCGCATTATACAACCGCCCATTATGCGTGAGCGACGAGGAGTGGGCCGCGTTCACCATCGTCACCGCCACATCCCCAATCCGCACCGTGCCGCCCTTGTTGAAGCCGACCGTCTCGATCCCATGCACATCCGCCAGAAAGCCCGCCAATTCCACGATGGCGTATAGCGTTACGCCAAGATCTTTCGCCATCTCCGCCACACCCTCTGCATGGTCGAAATGGCCGTGGGTCAGCAGGATCGCTGTCACTCCTGCCAAGGCCTCCGCGCGGCGCTCATCTGGGAAGGACGGGTTGCCCTCCAGCCATGGATCAATCAACAGCACTTCTCCGGCGATCTCCAACCGCACACTCGCATGGCCCAACCAGGTGTATTTCATCACACATCTCCCAATTTCCGCACCCATCCAGCCTACCCTGCTCGACCAACGGCGCAACCACGCTTGAAGCCCCCGCGCCCCGCCGCTAAACCCGGCCCGTTCGCACGAGAGGATCAAGCGCCCATGTCCATCGATACCGCCACCGCCGCCAAGGTCGCGAAACTGGCCCGGATCAAGGTCGAAGAGGCCGAGCTTCCGGCCCTCGCCCAGGAATTCAACGCCATCCTCGGTTTCATCGAGCAACTCGAAGAAGTCGACGTAGACGGCGTGGAGCCGATGGTCTCGGTCACGCCGCAACGCCTGAAACGGCGCGAGGATGTGGTCACCGATGGCGACCAGCCCGCCAAGGTGCTGGCCAATGCGCCCGATGCACGCGAAGGCTTTTTCTCGGTTCCGAAGGTGGTCGAATAACATGTCCGATCTGAACAAACTCACCATCACTGAGGCCCGCGATGCGCTGCGCAAAGGCGATGTGACCTCCGTGGAGCTGACCGAAGCTTGCCTCTCGGCAATCGACGCCGCCGACGCACTTGGCGCCTTCGCTCACAAAACGCCAGATCTGGCGATGGAGCGCGCCCGCGCAGCAGACGCCCGCATCAAGGCGGGCGATGCGCCCGACATGTGCGGTGTACCCGTCGGCATCAAGGATCTGTTCTGCACCGAAGGCGTGCCGTCGCAAGCAGCCTCAAAAATCCTCGAAGGGTTCAAGCCGGAATACGAATCGACCGTCTCGGGCAAGCTGCGCGATGCGGGCGCGGTCATGCTTGGCAAGCTGAACATGGACGAATTCGCCATGGGTTCGTCGAATGAGACCTCGGTCTATGGCAATGCGATCAACCCCTGGCGCGCGGGCAATTCCGATGCCGCACTGACGCCGGGCGGCTCTTCGGGCGGTTCGGCCTCCGCCGTGGCCGCTGACCTCTGCCTCGCCGCCACCGGCACCGATACCGGCGGCTCCATCCGCCAGCCCGCCGCGTTCACTGGCACCGTGGGCCTCAAGCCCACCTATGGCCGCTGCTCGCGTTGGGGCATCGTGGCCTTCGCCTCCTCGCTCGATCAGGCGGGACCAATGACCAAAACCGTGCGCGACACCGCGATCATGGGTGCTGCGATGATGGGCCATGACCCGAAAGACAGCACGTCGGCCGACCTGCCCGTGCCCGATTTCGAGGCGATGCTGACCGGCGACATCAAGGGCAAAGTCATTGGTATTCCGAAAGAATACCGCATGGACGGAATGCCGGACGAGATTGAAAAGCTCTGGGCCGATGGCACCGCCATGCTCAAGGATGCAGGGGCCGAGATCCGCGATATCTCCCTGCCGCACACCAAATACGCCCTGCCCGCCTACTACGTGATTGCGCCCGCTGAGGCCTCATCGAACCTCGCCCGCTACGACGGTGTCCGCTTTGGCTATCGGGCCGACATGGCGCCGGGCGACGGCATTACAGAAATGTACGAGAAAACCCGCGCCGAAGGCTTCGGGGCCGAGGTCAAACGCCGCGTGATGATCGGCACCTACGTGCTGTCGGCAGGCTTCTACGACGCCTACTACAACCGCGCCCGCCGCGTGCGTGCGCTGATCAAGCGTGACTTCGATGAGGTTTTCGCCGATGGCGTCGACGCCATTCTCACCCCGGCCACCCCGTCCGCCGCATTTGAATTGGGCAAAGAGGTCAGCGATCCGGTCGAGATGTATCTTAACGACGTCTTCACCGTGACGGTGAACCTCGCGGGTCTTCCCGGTGTGGCGGTGCCCACGGGCATGGACCGCAACGGGCTTCCCCTTGGTCTGCAGCTGATCGGCCGCCCGTGGGAGGAAGGCGAATTGCTCAACACCGCGTATGCGCTGGAATCCGCCGCAGGCTTTGTGGAAAAGCCCGCGCGTTGGTGGTAGGTTGCCCGGCAACGAGACGTATGAGGCGAGTAAAGTGATGGTGTCCCCCCGTTTTTCGGCAGGTGCTCTGGCATGTGCCCTGTTGGCCCTGGGGGCCTGCGGCAACGTTCCCAACGATGTGTCGCCAGGCTTGCAACAGCAGACCAATCTGGGCCCGGTCGGCCAGCGCCCTACCAACGGCCAAATCTCGGCTACCCCTTTTGAGGCTGGCGATCCAAGCGTCGCCGGACCGTCGGGCAGCATCGAAAGCATCGCTGCAGGCGCAATTGCCGAAGCGGAGCAGGCCGGGGCAACAGGTGGCAGCGGTGGGGGCGTCTTTGACAATATCCAGCCCCAAAACGCCGCCGACGCCCTGCCGCCGCCGATCATCCCGCGCGTGGCGGCCTTTGCGATCCGCACAACCCATGCGCCCGGCCAGCGGCAATGGCGGCGCAATCCCTTCCGCCGCAACAACGCCTCCGATTGCGCATCCTTTGAAAGCCGCGATCTGGCGCAGGACGCGTTCCTGCGCGAAGGCGGACCCGAACGGGACCCGCTTGGGCTGGACCCCGATGGCGATGGCTTTGTCTGCGGCTTCGATCCGGCCGGATACCGGTCAGATGCCGCCGCCGCCAACGCGCCAGAGCCGATCCCGCAATTCGGCGACCCGCTAGACGCGACGGGCGAAACTGGAAATTGACCGCTCCATAAGAAGCCCCAATTTCGGGGAACGGCGCGACGGGCTTCGGCCCGAGCTTGTGGTGATCCACTACACAGCCATGCAGGATTGCGCGGGTGCGGCCAAGGCGCTGTGCGACCCTGAGCGCGAGGTCTCTGCCCACTACCTGATCGGTCGCGACGGCGCGGTGTTCGAGTTGGTCGACCCCGACATGCGCGCCTGGCACGCGGGCAAAGGCACCTGGCACGGCAGGGGGGATGTCAATTCCCGCTCCATCGGGATCGAGCTCGACAATGATGGGCTGTCACCCTTTTCCGAGCCCTTGATGGACGCGCTTGAAATCCTCCTCGCTTCGCGCCTCGCGGCCTACAGGATCGGGCCAGACGGTGTGATCGGGCATTCGGACATGGCGCCGGGGCGCAAGATTGATCCCGGACGGCGGTTTGATTGGAAACGTCTCGCGCGGCAGGGTCTGGCCGTGTGGTCAGAGGCAGCAGGTGAGGCCGTGGACCCCAAGGCGTTCCGGCGCGACGCCACCGCCTTCGGGTATGGCGAAATGGACGACGAGTTGCTGCTGGAGGTCGTACGAATGCGGTTCCGCCCTTGGGCGCATGGGCCATTGGATGGTGTGGATTGCGCCATCATGGCGGACCTGGCGGCGCGGTATGGGCGCCCTCTCACTGCAACCTGACGGCAAGCCGTCAGAACGCAATTGCCGGGCCCGCGCATTTTCACCCCGTGAAAATACGCTGGATTGCGCCATCATGGCGGATCTGGCGGCTTGCTTCGGGCTTGATTAGGGGGCTGCTGGCGCGTAAGCGGGGCGTCGCGCGGAGGGTTGGATGGCCGCTGGGGCGTTTTCCCGCGAACGCGGGAAAGCCGCCCTAGAGGAAAGTCCGGACTCCCTGAAGAAACGGTGCCGGGTAACGCCCGGGCGGAGCAATCCGACGGAGAGCGCCACAGAGAACAGACAGCCACGTCGCACCAGAGGTGCGCCAATGGATAACTGCGCGTGGTAATGGTGAAACGGTGGGGTAAGGCCCACCGGGGTGCTGGCAACAGCGCTCGCATGGCAAGCCCCACCGGGAGCAATGCCGAATAGGGACCGCGCTATGGGGGCTTCACCCCGCGGTCCGGGTTGGCAGCTGGAGCGTGTTGGCAACAGCACGTCGAGAGGAATGGTCATCTATTCCGGGGGGAAACCCTCGGTTGGACAGAATCCGGCTTACAGGCCCTCCGCGCATCTATTCGATTTTTTGTAGCGCTACGCGCCGGGGGGCGCCGCCCCCGTCCTGCGGACTCCCCCGGAGGTATTTTTGACCAATGGAAGACAGGGCTCAGCGCTTGGTCGCAAAGAAGTCTTTCAGCAGCGCGGCGGCTTCAGCTTCGTGCAGGCCGGAAATGATCTCGGGCCGATGATGGGCTTGGGGATGGTCGAAAACGCGGGGACCCTGCGCGATACCGCCGGATTTCGGGTCGGGCGCCGCGTAGTAGAGTTTGTCGAGGCGCGCCGCCGCGATGGCGCCTGCGCAGGCGGGGCACGGCTCCAACGTGACCCAGAGCGCGCAACCGGTCAGGCGTTCCGTTTCAAGGGCCGCGCAGGCCGCGCGGATTGCGAGCATTTCTGCATGGGCGGTTGGATCGTGCAATTCACGCATCCGATTGCCCGCGCGCGCGATGATTTTGCCATCCTTCACCACAACCGCGCCCACCGGCACCTCGCCGCGCGCGGCCGCCATGCGGGCCTCAGACAAGGCGTCGGCCATGAAATCAGTGAAATCGCTCATGGCCCGTTGGTTGCCGCTTTCGGGCGGGGTGTCAAACCTGTAGGGCTGTTCCATGGACGGAGATCGTATTGCAAAAGTGTTGAGCCGCGCGGGCGTCGCCTCGCGCCGGGAAGCCGAGCGCATGATTGGCGAAGGCCGCATTTCGGTGAATGGCAAGGTCATCGACAGCCCCGCGCTGAACGTGACCGACCGCGACACGATCCTGGTTGACGGCAACCCGATCCCCGAAGTCGAGCGCCCGCGCCTGTGGCTTTATCACAAGCCTTCCGGCCTTGTGACCAGCGCCTCGGACGAGAAAGGGCGCAAGACCGTGTTCGACGACCTGCCCGAAGCGATGCCGCGCGTGATGTCTGTGGGGCGGCTCGACCTGACGTCCGAAGGGCTGCTTCTTTTAACCAATGACGGCGGCATAAAGCGCAAGCTGGAGCTGCCCTCCACCGGATGGGTCCGCAAATATCGCGTGCGCATCAAGGGCGCGCCGAAGGATGAGGATTTTGCCCCCCTCCGCAAAGGCATGACGATCGAGGGGGAGCGCTTTCAGCCGATGGACATCACCTTCGACCGCCAGCAGGGCGCCAATGCCTGGGTCACTATCGGCCTGCGCGAAGGCAAGAACCGCGAAATCCGCCGCGCCATGCAGGAAATCGGCCTGGTCGTGAACCGGTTGATCCGCGTGTCCTACGGACCCTTTCGGCTGAACCAACTCAAAGCCAGCGAGGTCGAAGAGGTCCGCCCCCGCGTCCTGCGCGACCAACTGGGGCTAGAGGCCGCGACCGAAGGTCATGCCGAAGCAAAACCCAAAGCCCGCCGCAAGAAACCCGCAAATGCGGCCAAACCCGGCACTTCGTTCAGGACAAAGGCGTCTAAGCGCCCTCCTCGTCGGACTCGTCCTCCTCAAGGCTGAACCGCTCGATCAGCGGGGCCTGGGACATGAAGACCACGAACAGGAACGCCGGCAACACGAAGGTCTCGAACGTGACCCAGAAGCGATCGGTCTGGGTGCGCCAGATCACCTCGTTCGCGACGCCCATCGCCACAAAGGCCAGCGCCAGCCGCTTGGTCATGATCATCCAGCCCTCATCTGCCATTGGCAGGCGATCCCCCATCAGGAACTTCAGGTAGGACTGGCCGCGCGCCAGCCCGATCCCCAGCATCCCCGCAAAGAAGGCGTAAACGATGGTGGTCTTCATCTTGAAGAATTGCGGGTCGTTGAACCAAACAGTCAGCGCGCCGAAAAACACCACCAGGATCGCCGTAAACACCTGAATTCGGCTGATAACGCCTGTCAGCTTCCACAGGATCGCCGTGGTCGTCAGAAGGATTGGCACAAAGGCGGCCGTGGCGATGATGAAGCCATCATACTCCGTTCCGCCGACCGTCACGGTCGTGTCTTCCAGCCGCAGATACGCGATGAAGAACAGGATCGGCGGCCCGAGTTCGAGGCCGTTTTTCAGCCAGGGATTGATTGCGCGTTCTTCAGGCATGACTGCTCCTTACCCACCCGCCTCAACTATCACCGCGCCCGCTGCGATCAACCCCATCAACGCGACACGGGCCGGGCCAACCTTTTCCTTGAGGAACAGCCAGCCGATCAGCGCCGCGAAAACAGTCGAGGTTTCGCGCAACACGGCTGCCTCACCCACATTGTCGAGGCGCGTGGCCAACATCACGGCCCCGAAGGAAAAGGGCGCGATCACCCCGCCTGCCATGCCGCGCAGCGCAAGCGGGCCGAGCGGTGGGCGTTCCTCCATCGTCAAATAGAAGCGCAGGGCGAGCACTGGAAACAGCAGCCCGTCGACGAAGAAAAACCAGGCGAGGAAGGTGAAGGGGTCCGCCGTGGCGCGAATGCCATAGGCGTCAAACGTGGTGTAAAGCGCGACAAACAGGCCGGTCAGCACCGCAAACCCCAGCGCGGGCACCAAGGTATCGCGCGCCACCGTGATCTTGGCCATGTTGTAGGCGGCCAGCCCATAAAGCCCGGCCAGCAGGACCGCGACCCCGATCCACTGAACCGCACTGAACGTCTCCCCAAACAGCAACCACGCGCCGAAAATGGTGAAAAGCGGCCCCGTCCCGCGCATCACCGGATAGACAACCGTGTAGGCCCCGCGCCGGAACGAGGAGAGAACCGCCCATTTGTAAGGCACGTGGATCACGAAAACGCCCAGGAAAATCAGCCACATATGCGGCTCGGGCCAAGGCACGACGAAGAACGCGAAGGGCGCGGCCATCAGGCAATAGCAGATGTCGATGACGCCGCGCGACAATAGCGGATCGTGCCGCCCCTTTTGCAGCGCCCCGAAGGCCGCGTGTAGAACGGCGGCCATCAGCGCGAGGATCAGGGCGACCGTGGCCCCGGTCGGCGTCCCCTCAATGCTCTGGACCCACGCGCTCACCCGCCGCCCTAATTCGCGGGCGACCAGTCGGCGGTCAGCGTCAGGCGATCAGGCACGGCCTCCAACAGCGATTGCCCGTCGGCCACATCCGCGGCGATCTCGGCGGGCGAAAACGGGGCGTCGTTCGTCAGTGACAGGCTGAGGTCGCCACGCGGGTTGGGAATGGTGGCAATAAAGTCGACAATCGCCTCCTGCGACGCGGTCGGCACCAGGGTTGTGGGCACATTTGCCAGCAATCCAAAGGCCATGGCCGACATGAATTGCGCCGATTCGGGCGTCAGCGCGGTGCCGTTGGCCTCAATCGGTGGCGCAATGGCCAGCTCGAAGAGACCGTTGAAAGCGATATCCAGGCCAAGCTGCGTCAGGCCGAAATCCTCGTCCCGCAGGACATAGGGCTGCCAGCCATCCGCCTGTCCTTCCAGTGCAAGGGTCACGGAATTACCGTCACCCAGATCAATGCGGAACGTGTTGACCGACAGCTCTTGCGTGGCCTCATTCCAACCGGCGCCTAGAAAGATGCTCTGGGCCGAGATCGGGACGATCCACTCAAGCCCCGCAGGCACACCGAATTCGGTGTCGATGGCCACGTCGAGGATTTCGAGCGTCACATTGTCCGGCAGCACAACATCCCCGCGCACCCAGTCCATCGCCTGCGGCGCGACAAGGCTGGCAGTGCGGGCGGTGTAGCGCACGCCAAGCTCTTGCACGTAGATCTCAAGGTCCGTGACCGAACAGGCCCCCGGCCGCGCCTGCGCGGTTGAGGTCGGCGATTGCGTCACCTCCCACCCGAACTCAGCGTCCAGGATGGTGTAAATCTGGCTTTCAATCTCGCCGCATTCAGCCGTGTCAAAGGCACTGGCGGGGGCGGACAGCGCCGCCAGACAGGCGACGGACATCAGGGTGTGGCGCATATTCGCCCTCCAATAAGCTATCCACAGGGGGTGTGGAGAAAGGTCAGGAACGATCAAATCCAACAAGGGCATCAGCGAATTCTTGCGGGTCAAAAGGTTGCAAATCATCAATCTGCTCCCCTACCCCGATGGCATGGATGGGCAGGCCGAACTTGTCGGCCAAGGCCACCAGCACGCCGCCTTTTGCAGTGCCGTCGAGTTTGGTCATCACCAGACCTGATACATCCGCCATCTTACCAAAGAGTTCCACTTGGCTCAGCGCGTTCTGGCCCGTCGTCGCATCCAGCACCAACAGCGTATTATGCGGCGCGTCCGGGTCCTTCTTCCGGATCACGCGGACGATCTTGGCCAGCTCCTCCATCAAATCGGCGCGGTTCTGCAACCGGCCCGCCGTGTCGATCATCAGCAGATCGGCACCATCCGCCTCGGCCTTCGTCATCGCATCAAAGGCGAGGGCCGCCGGGTCCGAGCCCTCAGGCGCGGTCAGCACAGGCACACCTGCGCGCTCACCCCAGACTTGCAACTGCTCCACCGCCGCCGCCCGGAACGTATCCCCCGCCGCGATCACCACATTTTTGCCCGCCGCCTTGAACTGGCTGGCGAGTTTGCCGATGGTCGTCGTCTTGCCCGACCCATTCACTCCCACCACAAGCACCACTTGCGGCGTCTTGGGATAGATCGGCAAGGGCCGCGCCACAGGCTCCATCACCCGCGCGACCTCGCCTGCCAGCAACTCTTTGATTTCACGGGCAGACATCAGCTTTCCATAGCGCCCCTCGGCCATGTTCGACGTCACGCGCAGGGCAATATCGACCCCCATATCGGAGGTGATCAGCAGCTCTTCCAACTGCTCGAGCATATCATCATCCAGCGCCCGGCGCGGTTCAGACGTCCGGCCCATAAGCCGCCCAAGGAGGCCGGGTTTCTTGGCCGGCTCCGCCTCTGTCAGGGCGGGGGCCACGGATTCGATGGGTGGCAATTCGACAGGCGCGGGCGCGGGGGCCGGGTCAGCCATCGGGGCTGGCATTTCAACGGGCGCAGGCTCGGGCATCGGATCCGGCTCTGGGATCGGCTGCTCCACCGGCGCGGGCGCGGGCGCCTCCACGGGCACAGGCTCCGGTTCGGGCATTTCCACGGGCGCAGGCGGTTCAACCGGCTCAGGCTCAGGCTCAGGCTCAGGCTCAGGCTCAGGCTCAGGCTCAGGCTCAGGCTCAGGCTCAGGCTCAGGCTCAGGAAGATCTGCCACAGCCTCCGCCGCGCGCAACGCCTCCTCTACACCCTCTTCCTCGACTGCACCCTCCTCAATAATCGCATCCAACCCCTCGTCGAGCTTCGACGACGACTTGAACATGCGATCCTTCAATTTGCGGAAAAAGGACATGGGCACCCTATATCTTTGCCTGACCCAACCCACCTAATACCCGAAAGCGCGCTTGGAAAGGCCCGCCAAATCCGCCATTCTTTCGCCAGATTGCCGTGGTACACGCGTGCCAAGCACGCAGACACGACCCAAAGGACCGACCCGATGCCTGTCATCGCCCGCTACGCCGCCATAACCTTGCCGCCGATGCTCTTGCTTTTACTGGCGGGCACCGCTTGGGGCGGTTTTGCATGGGCAGCGCTGGCCTGGCTGACGATTGTGGCCGCCGTGGCTGACCGTTTGCTGGAGCCGCCCAAAACCCCCGCGCCTGAGGAAGAGACCGTCCCTTGGTCCGATACCCTCTCCGCCGGGCTTGGCGTGGGCCACCTGCTGGTCCTGATCTCCACCTGCACCGCTCTGGGGTCGGCAAGCCTCACCTTCGGGCAAAGCATCGCGCTGTTTCTCGCCACGGCCAGCTTCTTCGGCCAGGTGAGCCACCCCAATGCGCATGAGCTGATCCACCGCCGCAACCCGTTCTTCAAAGCGCTCGGCGCGGCGGTCTACACCTCCGTGGGCTTCGGCCACCACGTCTCGGCCCACCGCCTTGTCCACCACCGCTTTGTGGGCACGGAACAGGACCCCAACACGCCGCTTCCGGGGGAAAGCTTCTGGGCCTATCTGCCCCGTGCCTGGCGCGGCTCGTTCGAGGCCGGGATCATGCAGGAGGTCGATCGCCTTGACCGCAAGGGCCGTGGCCCGAACCATATCTCCAACCCCTATTGGCTCTGGCTCGGCGGCGCGCTGCTGACCGTCATCGCCGTCGTGAGCGGCGCGGGCCTTGGCGGGCTCCTCGTTCTGATCGGCCTTGGCGCACTCACGGGCGCACAAATCCTGATGTCGGACTATGTGCAGCACTACGGCCTTCAACGCCTGATCCTGCCCAACGGGCGCACCGAACCGGTCGCCGCCCACCACAGCTGGAACGCGCCCAAGGGCTTTTCGTCCTACCTGATGATGAACGCGCCCGCCCATTCCGAGCATCACATGCACCCCGACCAACCCTATGAGCGTCTGGATACCGAGGCGCAGGTGCCCACCTTGCCCTTCTCCATGCCCATCATGGCCATGATCGCCACGGTGCCCGCAGCCTGGCACCGAATGATGGACAAGCGCGCACTGAAGGTGATGGAGGCCGCGCAGGCCGCCCATCTTGCGCCAAAGCCCGCCGCACAGCATTCCGCTGTCTCGCCCGCAAGGACGGAAACCGCTCCAGCCCCCGGGCCTGATCCACAGGACGCGGCCCCCAACAGCCCTGTTGTGCCCAAGCAAGACGCACCCGAGGCGGCAGCACCCCTATCCGATGATCCGGAAACGGATGCCATGTTGCAGGCCATCCGCGCCGCCACGCGCTAAGGCACTTTGCGTTTTATCTGAGCCACTCTTATCGCGTGCCGCGCGGGCCATCGGCGCGAGGCAGCGGGTTGCGATTCAAATCAAACGCAAAGCGCTCTTAAGCGCCCCCGCAGGCCAGGTGCGACGACCCGCCATCTTTGTTCCATGAAAATGCAAACGCGACAGCCGCCCCACAATGCAGCCGTCGCAATTAAAGCGCCAAAATCCAGGTCAATTGCGCGCATGACCCGAGAACGGGCCATTCAGCCCAAAGCCACCCCACGCCGCCCGGCCAGATCCGTGAAGTACTGCCAAGCCACCCGGCCGGACCGAGAGCCGCGCGTGGCTTGCCATTCGATGGCCTCCGCCCGCAGATCCGCGTCCGAGATCTCCACGCCGAACGCGTCACAATAGCCCCGGATCATCGTCAGATAGGCATCCTGATCGCAGGCATGGAAGCCCAACCACAACCCGAACCGATCCGACAGCGATACCTTCTCCTCCACCGCTTCCGACGGGTTGATGGCCGAGCCGCGCTCATTCTCGATCATGTCCCGCGGCATCAGGTGGCGACGGTTCGACGTGGCATAGAAGACCACGTTGTCAGGCCGCCCCGATACACCACCATCCAGCACCGCTTTAAGGCTCTTGTAATGCTGATCATCATGGCTGAACGACAAGTCATCACAATAAAGCACCGCCCGAACGTCCGCCCCTCGCAACAGCGCCAGCAAACGCCCAATCGACGGCAAATCTTCGCGCTGGATTTCCACCAGCTTCAGGCCGGGGAAATCGCCTTCCAGCGCACCGTGCACGGCCTTCACCAGCGATGATTTCCCCATCCCCCGTGCCCCCCACAACAGCGCGTTGTTGGCGGGCAGCCCTTCGGCGAACTGGCGGGTATTGGCCATCAGCGTATCGCGCGCCCGGTCGATGCCGTGCAACAGCTCCAGCGGGACGCGGTTCACCTGCGCCACAGGTTCAAGATGGTCAGGGTCGGCGTGCCACACAAAGGCGCTCGCTGCGGACCAATCCGGCGCTGCGGCAGGCGGCGGGCGCAGGCGTTCCAGCGCCGCGGCGATGCGTTCCAGCGCGCCGTCGGGCAGATCGCTCAAAGCGTCTCGTCCTCGCCCAGAATACCCTCTTCGCGCAGGCGCTTGTTGCGAGAATGCTCGACCCAACGCACCAGCTGGATTGAAATCTCGTATAGGCCATAGACCACGACGAACAGGATCACCTGCGTGATCACGTCCGGTGGCGTCACCAGGGCGGCCAGCGTCAGGATACCCACAACCGCCCATTTGCGCACATTGCCCAGACCCTCCGCGCTCACCAAACCGGCCTTGCCCATCAGGGTCAGAACAACCGGCAATTGGAAACACAGGCCAAAGGCGAAGATGAACTTCAGTGACAGGTCCAGCGAGTCCTTGGCCGTACCAAGGAACACGGTCTGCAATTCATCGCTTTCAGCAGATGGCAGATATTCCTGCCCGGTCAGGAAGGCCGTCATGGCCGGGATCACGTCCGAGAAGCCGATGAAGAAGTTCATCGCAAGCGGCGTGACCACGAAATGCGCAAAGGACGCGCCGAGGGCGAACAGGAAGGGCGACGCAAACAGGAACGGAAGAAAGGCGTTCTTCTCGGACTTATAAAGCCCCGGCGCCACGAACCGCCACAACTGATGCGCGATGATCGGGAACGAGGCCGCAAAGCCCAGGATCATGGCGACGCGTACCAGGACAAAGAAGTATTCCTGCGGCGCGTTGTAGACGATCTGCGTCGGCAGACCGCGCGACTCCAGGATACCGCGCAGGGGTTCGAGGATGAAATTGTAGGCATCTTCGGCAATGATGAACATCAGCACGAAGCAGACCACAAACGCCATCACCGACCGGATCAGGCGGGTCCGCAACTCGGCCAAATGCTCCACCAGCGGGGCGGCGCTATCGTCCAGCTCTTCTTCAGGCGGGGTAGAGGTATCGCTCATGACCGCTCCGGCTCAACATTGGCGGGGCCCGGGTCGGCCGGCTTGATCACTTTGACCGGCCCCTCGGGCGCCTCGGTGTCCGCGGCATAAACCGGCTCCTGCGGCTCTTCCTCGGGCTCTTCCGAGGTTTCAGCCGCCTCACCTGCCTTCATTGCAGCAATCCGTTCCTTGGTGGCGGCCTGTGCCGCAGCCTTCTTTTCCGCGATGGCGCGCGTGGCGCTGCCTTCTTCGAATTTGGACGGGTCGATGTCATCCATCATATCGCCCATCATGTCCTTGGCCATCGCCTTGGGATTGGCAAATTTGGTGGCCGAGCGCAGGTCCTTCGTCATCTCGGACATGCCGGACTCGTCGGCGGCTTCGTTCATCGCGCTCGAGAATTCCTTGGCCATGTTGCGGACACGGCCAGTGATTTGCCCCAGCTTGCGGAACATTTTCGGCAAGTCTTTCGGGCCCACGACGATCAACGCCACGACCCCGATGACAAGCATTTCCATCATGCCGATGTCTGGCATAGACCCCGTCCTCCGCCGTCACTTGAAGGGATAGGATCCGTTACGCGTTGTCGCGCTCCGAGCGCTCCTCAGGCGTCACGTCACGTGCGGCTGCGGTCGCATCCTCGACCTCGTCCGAGGCATCCTCGATCTCGTTTTCCGGCTGCTTCAGGCCCGACCGGAACGAGTTGATGCCCTTGCCGACCTCACCCATCAGACCGGCAACCTTGCCGCGCCCGAACAGGACCAGAACGACAACGGCAATCAGAACCGCGCCCCATGGACCGATGTTCTGAATAAACAAAGGTGTCGTGTACATTTCATTCTCCCTCCGCGAAGCGCACATCCCGCGCGCGCCGCGCATTTGTCTTTAATTCCCCTGCATAGGTATGGTCTCGGGCCGCCAGATCAAAGCCCAAAAACGCATTTCCTGGGGCTCAATCTCTGTTTCCAAACACAAAACAGCGATCCCGGCGGATGGTTAACCACAATGCCGTGCCCGGTTTGGGCAGGAAAACGTTGGGAACCGTGGCCTTCAGCATCGATCCGTCGAAATCCATGCGGAATTCGACAAGGCTTTCATGGCCCATGAAACGGGCCCGTTCCACAACGCCGCGCGCCGGTACGCCATCCTGGGGCGTCGGGTTCGGCCCTTTGCCGCCACGGTCGAAGTCGATCTTCACATGCTGCGGGCGAAACACGATCTCAACCGTGCCGCCATCCGGCACACCCGGGGCCAGGAATTGCCCGAAGGCCGTATCGATCAACGCTCCATGAACTTCGCCCGTTATCACGTTGATATCGCTAAAGAACGCTGCCGCATCCTTGTCGCAGGGTGAGGTATAGATGTTGTAGGGCGCGCCGGTCTGAACCACGCCGCCATCGCGCATCAGCGCGATCTGGTCAGCCATGCGCATGGCCTCTTCCGGCTCATGCGTGACCAGCACCACCGCGGTGCCCTCTTCCTTCAATAGGGCCAGCGTCTCGTCCCGGATTCCGTCCCGCAGGCGGTTGTCGAGGCCAGAAAACGGCTCGTCCATCAGCATGATCCGCGGCCGCGGTGCCAGCGCGCGGGCCAGCGCGACCCTCTGCTGCTCGCCCCCCGACAGCATATGCGGCGCCTTGTCGCCGTAGCCCGCCAAATCGACGCGCTCCAACAACTCGTCAACGCGCTTTTTGATGTCCACGCCAGAGCCGCGCAGGCCAAACCCGATATTTTGCGCCACGCTCAGATGCGGGAAGAGCGCAAAATCCTGAAAGATCAGCCCCACACCCCGCGCCTCCGGCGGCAGGTGAATATCGCCATCCGACAGGACCTCCCCATCGGCCAGGATACGCCCGCGCGAGGGGCGATCGATGCCCGCAATCATCCGCAAGGTCGTGGATTTCCCGCAGCCCGACGGCCCCAGCAAGCACAGGATTTCCCCTGCACGCACCGTCAGGTCGACCCCGCACACAACCTCTCGGCCATCAAAATGGGCGCAGGCATGTTCGATTTGCAGGCGGGGGGCGGTCACGGGCGATGAAGTCCGATTGTTTCAATCGGGAATGCAGCTAGCAGGTTCCCCTGCCAGCGCCAAGCCTCGCACAGTCAATGTCAAAAATATTTGACACTTGCGGGTTCTCTTCCTAGCTATGTGTCAAAGATTTTGGCGATTATATACTTGAGAAAGCATCGCCATGAATTTAGATGACAACCGACAGGCCGGTATGCAGTCGCTCCTTGTAAGGAGAAGACGATTGCAAAACGAAGCTCACGAGCCCGGTAGAGCGGCTTGGCACCCTGATTGCGCAACATTCAGTATGTCCAGGCAAGCCGCATGAATTTCCTTGAGGAGTTCAATGGTAATCCCCCCGTCAAAATCGCCTGCTCCGTCGGTGGTGAGGTGAAAGAGATATGGCACATCAATATACGGTTTTCGATTGAAAAAGGTCGCAACCTTGAACTCGTGTTTTCGCCCGATGCGCTTTGGGAAAACATGAAATTCACCGTCCCCTTTTCCAAATCGAGCAGGTCCGGTGATGTGGGCAAATCGAACAGACGGACTGCAATGGATCCTATGTTTAGCCTTTGCAGCTTTGTTAAGAGCGATGATGAGGTCACCTTTGCTCTCACCCCCATTCTTGGACGGGTAAACTCGGAAAGCCTTAAAGGTATCCCAAAGCACTTCGGGGAAATCTCTCTCAATTCGTCCGGCGAAGTCCTTCGCGCCATTCTTGGCAATGGGGAAATACAGATTGTCCGGGGCGGCGCAGCCTGTGACCGCTGTCACGGCGCTACAGGCGATTTGGTCCAAGGAGTGCCGGAGATCGTAAAAACATGTTCCGATCAAATACCGGAGTTTAGCTGGAACGGGCGCGAATACGATCTTGACGATCTTCTCTCCGGGATTTTTCTTTATTCTCTCGGTGACCATCTTGCCGGGATCGCTGTGATACCAAGCCTGTTCGAGGGCATCGATGTCACCTATATTCTGCAAGACCTGAGCCAACAAAAACCTAGGACTTTCGAAGGCAGCTATGACTTCGTCGTTTGAAGACACAGTGAAAAACCTCTTGGGAATGAAGCCAAAGCCTCACAAGGAGGACTCGGCTTCATCCAAGAGTCAATCTGACGAGGACCAATCGTCTAAGAGCGCTGCAACCAAATTGCGGAACTCAGGCGATTCCTGAGTCAGCCCGCCGATAGGTGAGGCGCTTGCCTTCTGCACCGCGCAGAATTGCTTGCGCGCGCGTCGTGTCGTCAATCTCCTTGGCCGCGCGGTTGTTGTAGCGGAAATCAAACTCAGCCGCGTAGCGGTGCAGGTGTTGCTTGCCACAGTGCTGATACACGCCTTTCATGCCGCGCTTAAAGATGCTGTAGAAGCCTTCGACCGTGTTCGTGTGAACGTCCGGATTCTTGCGCTTCACATACTCGCCAACCTTGTGGCGGACGTGGTCGTGACCAGCGAAATCCTCGGCAAGCGTGGAATAGTGACGGGCTTCGTCAGTGTAGATGGTGGCCTCCGCTGCGATGTTCTCGCGCAGGATCGGGATAAGCGTGCCCTTCGTCAGATCATCCACAACGATGGACTTGGCGCGTCCTGTGTCGCGGTCCACGAGGCTTAGAACCTTGTGCTTGTGACCGACACCACCGGGCTTCTTGTGCGTCTTCTTGGCCTTGCGGTATGCCCTCACACGTTCCTTGTCTTCGCCGATGAAGGTTTCATCCACTTCGACAACGCCGCCACCGCCACCCATGGGCGGGCCGAAGTCACCGTCGCGCATCGCCTCGCGGATGCGATGGAACATGAACCACGCGGTTTTGTAGGTGACGCCAATCGAACGGTGAAGTTGGTGGGCCGAAATGCCCTTCTTTGAGGAAGCCATGAGGAACGTCGCCAGCAACCATTTGTTGAGAGGCACCTTGGAGCGCTCAAAGACGGTTCCGACAGTGACAGTAAATTGCTTGCGGCAATCGCCACACTGGAAAAGGCCAGGGCGATGCGATTTGCCTTCCAACTTCTTGATCCGATCCACGCCGCCGCAGTGAGGGCAGTAGGGTTCACCTGCCCAACGGGTGCGCTCAAGATACTCGCGAGCGGCGTCTTTGTCGGTGAAAATCGGATCTGTCAGGTTCATGGCTTATCTCCTTGAACCTCATATAGGAATCCTAAACTGCTTTCTCAAGTATATAATCGCCAAGATTTTTAACACTGGAGCTTCTCATGACCCCCTATCTCAAAACCTCCGATGCCGTGACCATCGGGTTTCTGGCCGCGATGTTCTGGCATTTCTGTACTGTTTTCGGTGTGTTCGGATCTGTCCCGGTTGGACAGGAAGACATGATGATCCGCATCTTTGTCATACTCGGCATCCTGATCGTGGTGGCATTTCTGGCCGCCTACATCATTCAGATCCGGCAGGGTGGCGCCCCGCTTTTGCCCGATGAACGCGAGGAAAAAATCGAACGCGTCTCCGAAGGCATCGGGACCTTGACGATCTATATCGGCCTCTTGCTGTTGGCGTGGTTTGCTTTTGCGCCCCTCACGCCCACACAATTCGTCAACGGCATGCTCGCTGTGGTCACTGCCGCAGAACTCATCAAGCTGCTCATCGTCTTGCGTCTGCATCGCGCCGAGGTCGGTTAAGTGAAGAAAAGGCCACCAATCACAAACCGGGTGGGCGAACTCCGGGAACAGCACGGCGCGATGAGCCAAGCGGAACTGGCAAAGGCCATCGGAGTCAGCCGCCAAACCATCATCGCCATCGAGCAGGGTCACTATTCGCCAAGCCTAGAGCGCGCGTTCCTGATCGCCCGGCAATTCGGTGTCGGCATCGAGGATGTCTTCGGGTGGGAGCCTGAAGACCCCTAACCTCGCAACTCAAACCCCAACCGCTCCCGCACCACCCCATTCACCATCAACGACAGCTCATGCGGTCCCGCGACCAACGCATAAGTCGTGGCATCGCCCTTGAACACCTGCGTCTTCTTCAATTTCAACGGCTGACCGGGCTTCACCACACCCTGCTTCACCTTGAACACCTTGTCGCTCACCGCGCCTGAGGGGCGCATAAACCCAATCGAATAATCCACCAGAACCGGCACCTCTTCCGCCGCCGACAGCTCGATCTCCACCACCACCTTGTCGCCTATCGCTGGATCCGGCGGCACCATCTCCAGCCGATCCACGGTCACCTCCGCATCTGCCGAAAAGCCCAGCATCTCCATCGCCCGCGCGTCGCCCTGCTTGATCAGGGTCCGCAGCGCGTGGCTGGTCATCCATTTCAGCTCCTTCGCGTCCTGCTGCCCCAGCGCGCGCCAGCCGTCGATCACATCCATGACGCAGGCGGCATCCGCACGGCTCAGGTCGTTCATGTGGTTGCAGACCGACCGCGTCACGAACCGCGCCGGATCGGCGTGCAGCCGGTCCAACAACGGCAGTGGCGCCATCGGATCTATCGTGATGTTCTTCGCCCAGGGCAGCCGCGGGCGCGTGCCCTCGCTCACCAAACGCCGCACATGGTAGTTCTCATGGCCCGCCCACTCCGCCAGCCGCGCCATCGTCTCGTCGGGCCAACGGTTCAGGAAGGGGCGAATGTAGAACTCCATCGAAAACCGCTGCGTGGCCTGCTCCAGCAGGTCCAGCGCCCGGTCGCGATATTCCTCCAATCCATGCCGCACCGCCAGAATGCCGGGGACTGCGTGGATAAATTGCCCGAAATCATCGTCGCGTAGATTGGGGTCCAATCGCTCCGGCATCGCGGCCTCAAGCTGGTCGGCCATCGTCGGGAAATCCGACGCCAGCCGCGGCTCCAGGCAATCCGCGATCCAATCCAGCCGCTCCAGAAATTCGCGCCCGTCGAAGCCCGCCAGAACCTCCGCCGCAAAAGCGTCCGCCTCAAACCCCGGCAGGACCGAGAACTCCCCCGCCAACTGACCAATCGTCTCGGCGTTGAACAGGTGGTCTTTGAGAGAGAACTTCTCGGCCATGGCTGCATCCTTCCTCAGATGGTCGCGTTCGTCCCGCCGCCATCACACAGGATGTTCTGGCCCACGATGAATCCCGCATGTTCCGAACACAGGAAGGCACACGTCGCCCCGAATTCCTGACGTGTGCCATAGCGCCGCGCCGGGATCGCCGCCGCGCGCCGCGCCTTGGCCTCGTCCATCGAGATACCCTCTTTCTGCGACACGCCCGTATCCAACTGGATCGCCCGGTCCGTGGCATGAATGCCCGGCAGCATGTTGTTCACGATCACCCCAAACGGCGCCACCTGCCGCGCCGTCCCAGCCACATAGCCTGTCAGGCCGGTACGCGCGGCATTCGAAAGGCCAAGCTGCGGGATCGGCGCCTTCACTGATTGCGAGGTGATGTTGACCACCCGGCCCCAGCCCTTGTCGATCATCTTCGGCATGATCTCGGTCATCAGCGCGATGGGCGTCAGCATGTTGGCGTCGAGCGCCGCGATGAAATCCTCGCGCGTCCAGTCCGACCACATGCCGGGCGGCGGGCCGCCAGCATTCGTCACGAGGATATCCAGATCACCCGCCGCAGCCAGGACCTTGGCGCGCCCCGCCTCCGACGTGATGTCAGCGGCCACCGCCACAACCTCAACGCCGTATTCATCGCGGATTGCCTGCGCCGTCTCCTCCAACGCCTCCGCGCCGCGCGCGTTCAGCACAAGGTTGACGCCCGCCGCCGCAAGCTGCTCGGCGCAGCCGCGTCCCAAGCCCTTGGATGAGGCGCACACCAGCGCCCGCTTACCCGAAATTCCCAGATCCATAACGACCTCCCCCGATTACAGTCCGTTTCCCAAGCCTTAGCAGCGGCTCAGGCCCGCCACCAGCCTTGACCCACCGCCACTGCACTTGTCTAACCGTCTGCACACGATCCCGAGGATACACATGGCCAGCCATCCCCCCCTGCTCAGGTTTCAAACCTTCCCCTCTGCCGCCTTGCGCGCCATCTCGGGTGCCAATGTCGGCGATGGGATCGGGCTGGAGGATGCGGCCCTGCCGGGCGACATCTACCGTCTGGCCGGCTCCGCCACCGCGCAACGCCTTGCGATCTCGGATGCCGGGGCGGGCGATCAGCCCTGCGTGGCCGATGGGTCGGCGGTTGGCGGGCCGGGCGATCCACTGGCGATCTCGGCCTGTCATATGTTGATGGGCCCGTCCGGTGAGGTGGTCGAGGTGCTGATCCTGACACTGACCTCCGGGGACGACGACAACCTGCATGTCCTGCCCCTGTCCGAACTCAAGCCGGATACCGAATACGAACTGGTGGGAACGGAAACCGCCTCCGCCCCCGAACGGTTTGCAGACATCGCCTCGGTCAGCTTCCTCGCTGGCACGCACCTGACGATGGCCAGCGGCAAACAGGTGCCCGTCGAACTGCTCAGCCTGGGTGACATGCTTCTGACCCGTGATCACGGGCCCCAACCGATCCGCTGGATCGGGTTCCAGACCCGCCGTGCCGTGGGCGCGGCCGCGCCCGTGCGCATCACCGAAGGCACGCTCAACACCTCGCGTGATCTGCGTCTGTCGCCGCAACACCGCCTGTTCATCTGGCAGCGCCGCGATGAATTGGGCACGGGCCGCGCTGAGGTCATGGTCAAGGCCGAGCTTCTGGTCAACGGCGACACAGTGGTGCGTGAGGCCGGCGGCCATGTTGACAGCTATCAGATCGTGTTTGACGGTCATGAGATCATTTACGCCGAAGGTATCGCGGTGGAATCGCTGCTGGTAACGGGTCAGACCCGCACCCTCCTGCCCGAAGACCTTGCGATCGACGCCGGGACGGAGGCCGCAGCCTCCGCCGCCGCATTGGAGGTCAATGAAGAGACCTCCGATATGGTCGAACGCCTGTCGCGCGCCTCCAAGGGCAAGCTTTAGGCGGTGCCGTAAAACTCTTCCCGAACGATCTTGTCATCGGCCACGTGGTAGACCGCGACCTCGCTCATTTGCGACCGCTCACCTGATGCCTTCTCCGTGACATCCATCGAAAAGATCACCGCAAAGCGGTCCTCGCCATGCAGGAACGGCCCCTGCACGTCGCCACCATGCACGTCGAAATTGCTGGCCCACCATTCGTGCTTGCCTTTGATGCCGTCGACACCTTGCGTCTCGCGCCCCATGCCCGAGAAATCAGCCGCCTCAACCGAGACCGCGTCCGCGTGGTAGTGATTGTCGAGCAGCGAGGCCTCATTCTGCGTGCGGCACGCCTCGACCAATGTATTGGCGATGTCAGAAAGACTCATCTTCTCACTCCCTATTGATGTTCATGTAATGTTCACATGATGCGCGATTCCCGTGCCCATGTCATCCGGCTCAAGCCATCCTCCTGCCATTCTGTGTCAGGATTTCCGTAGTTTCACGGATCCGTGAACGGACGTAGACACCGCCTCGTCAAATTATTGGCATACAAATCATTATAAAGGATAATTACTTTGAAACACTTCGTTCTCCCCACTCGCACCCTCGCTGTTCTGGCCGCCGCATTCGCATTTGCATCGCCTGCCATGGCGCTCGACATCCAGGCGCCTGACCTCAACCCCGGCCCGCAATTCGACCTGCCGGGCGACATCGCGCCCCCGCAAAACGGCGGCGGAAATGGCGGCGGTTCTGCTGCGCAACCCACCCATGCAGGGGGCGACAGCCAGATCGGCACAGCCTTTGCTGATCCCTGCCCGAACGGTGAAATGCAGGTCTCGTTCGAGATGGACGCAGACGGCCACCCGATCCCGACTTCGTTCTCTCGCGAATGCGTTGTTTTGCGTTAATTACCTGCACCAAAAGCGGCCTGCCCCACCGGGGCGGGCCTTAAGCGACACCCGAAATGCCAGTGGGCAAGTCCCCGCCGACCAGTCAGGAAACCCCCCATATCACGCCGCCGTGATCACCGCGTATAAAAGGGTGCGAGCTATTTTTTCGCAAAAACACCTTTTTATTCGGAGCATTTCAATGACCAACCTCAAGACCTTCGCGTCGCATATTCTGATCGCGTCCGCTGTCGTATTCACGGCAGTCCCCGCAATCGCCTTCGATGGCGCCACCGACTTCGCCCCCGGTGGCAACGGCCCTGACCCGTGGGAGCCCGGCGGCTTCGCCCCGACCCCGCCCGGTGGCGGCGGCGGTGGTGGTGGCGGCGGTGGTGCCGTCAGCCATGGCGGCGGTGACGGCTACATCGCGAACTCCGCGCCCAACGAATGCCCCAACGGCGAATTGGTCGTGGAATTCGAGGTCGACTCTGACGGCCACCCGATCCCCACTTCCTTCTCACGCACCTGCGTGATCCGGCGCTAAACTGCCCCACACAGCTACGACAGGCCCGCCCCTCAAGGCGGGCCTTTTCATGTGCGCCAAACCCATGGCCGACCGCTCGGCAAGTCCCCGCCGACCAGTGGGGAAAGCCGCCATTTCAGCACTGTGACGTTGCGGGCACTGTGAATGCGGGAAACGGGATCATCGCAAACCCGAAAGGAACACCACGATGACCCGCTTTACGAAACTGACCCTCGCGGCCCTTGTCGCATTCACGCCCACCCTTGCTCAGGCGCAATCACAGGTCCTGATCCAGCGCCATGGTGGCGGTGATCCGGCGCCCCTTGGCCTCTCTGCAACGACGCCTCAAACGCCAACTGGTCCAACCGGCCTTGTTTCCCGCGGCGGTGGCGCCCCCACCACAACCGCCGACAATTCAGTCTTCTGCGGCAACGGCGAGATGTTCTATTGGTATGAGGAAGACGCCAACGGCAACGAGGTCCCCGGAACGCGCCAATATGGCTGCGATTACGACTGAACCAGCAAAGGCGATTGTCCCCGCCGCGCCCGCCCAATATACGCGGGCGCATGTTGGACAATCGCCCCACCCTTCCGCCCGAGATTGCGCGCCGCCGCACCTTCGCGATCATCTCGCACCCCGATGCGGGCAAGACGACGCTGACCGAGAAATTCCTGCTCTACGGTGGCGCCATCCAGATGGCGGGCCAGGTCCGTGCCAAGGGCGAAGCGCGCCGCACGCGGTCCGACTTCATGCAGATGGAGAAAGACCGCGGCATCTCGGTCTCGGCCTCTGCGATGTCCTTCGACTTCGCGACCCCGCAAGTGAACTACCGCTTCAACCTCGTCGACACGCCCGGCCACTCCGACTTCTCCGAGGATACCTACCGCACCCTCACCGCAGTGGACGCGGCCATCATGGTGATCGACGGCGCCAAGGGCGTGGAATCCCAGACCCAGAAATTGTTTGAGGTCTGCCGCCTGCGTGACCTGCCGATCCTCACCTTCTGTAACAAGATGGACCGTGAAAGCCGCGACACGTTCGAGATCATCGACGAGATCCAGGAAAACCTCGCCATCGACGTCACACCAGCAAGCTGGCCCATCGGCGTGGGCCGCGACTTCCTCGGCTGCTACGACCTGATCCACGACCGACTGGAACTGATGGACCGCGCCGACCGCAACAAGGTAGCTGAGTCGGTCTCGATCAACGGCCTCGACGATCCCGCCCTCGCCGACCACATCCCCGCCGACCTGCTCGACAAACTCCGCGAAGAGGTCGAGATGGCGCGCGAACTCCTCCCGCCGATGGACGCCACCGCGTTCGGCCAGGGCACTCTGACGCCCATCTGGTTCGGTTCCGCCATCAACTCCTTCGGCGTGAAGGAGCTCATGGACGGCATCGCCGAATACGGGCCAGAGCCACAGGTGCAAAACGCCGAACCGCGCGAAGTCGCGCCCGAAGAAACCAAAGTCGCGGGCTTTGTCTTCAAGGTGCAGGCCAATATGGACCCCAAGCACCGCGACCGCGTGGCCTTTGTCCGCCTCGCCTCGGGCCATTTCAACCGCGGCATGAAGCTGACCCATGTGCGCTCCAAGAAACCCATGGCGATCTCCAACCCGGTCATGTTCCTCGCCTCCGACCGCGAATTGGCGGAGGAGGCATGGGCCGGCGACATCATCGGCATCCCCAACCACGGCCAGCTCCGCATCGGCGACGCGCTGACCGAGGGCGAAGCGCTGCGTTTCACCGGCATCCCCTCCTTCGCGCCCGAACTCCTGCAATCGGTCCGCGCGGGCGATCCGATGAAGGCCAAGCACATGGAAAAGGCCCTGATGCAATTCGCCGAGGAAGGGGCGGCCAAGGTCTTCAAACCTACTTTCGGCTCCGGCTTCATCGTCGGCGTCGTGGGCGCGCTGCAATTCGAAGTGCTGGCCAGCCGGATCGAGCTTGAATACGGCCTGCCCGTCCGGTTCGAGGCGTCGCAATTCACCTCCGCCCGCTGGGTTCACGGCCCGAAAGAAGCGGTGGAGACATTCGCCGCCGCCAACAAGCAGCACATCGCAGAAGACAACGACGGCGACCCGGTCTACCTGACCCGCCTGCAATGGGACATCGATCGCGTGGAACGCGACTACCCGGACGTAACCCTGTCGGCCACGAAGGAGCTGATGGTCTGACCACCGGCCCCTCCATCCGCACCTGGCTCAAGCTGGAGGAGGAGGCGACCGCCCCCTTCACGGAGCTTGGCGACGCGGTCCCGGCGGCAGACGTCGATTTCGCGGCGCTCTTGCATGAAAGCGTTCCCGAAGCCGACGGTCCCAAAGAACCCGCCGCCGCCAGCGATTTCGCCGCGAAATCCCGCAACCTCGCCCGCGCCTTTGCCGGTCAGCCCGCGATTCTACTGCTCAACGCCCGGCTGATCTCCCTGCTCCGCCGTCGCAACCCGCCCGCGCATATCCCGCGCCTCTTTGCCGACCTCTGGTCCGCCCATGCTGATGACCTGGCCGATCTCCACGATGCCCGCTGGCTGATCTCCTCCTGCCGCACGCTGGCCGATTTCGGCCCGACCGAGCCAAGCCGCATCACCGGCGCGGAACTCGCCATGCTGGCTGACATGGTGAAACTCTATGAATCGGAGCGTCTGTTTTCCGGCACCGCGCCCGAAGACCTCTTCGCAGGCAAACGCAAACCCGCGCCCCTGCCGCTCGACCTCGATGCGTTTGCCATCGGGGCCGGTGATCTGGATCGGTCCATAGCAACCCGCATCTGGAAACGCGCCGCCGGTGATCCGGTTGCCGAGGCGCTCGTCAGCCGTCTGATCCCCGACATTCTCGGCGATCCGCGCGGGCTGTTTCTTCGGCTGCGCCGAATGCGCGACCGACGAAGAATGCGGCGCGGCTGATCGCTTTCACAATAAGTGACCAACTGGACGCTTTTTTGCGGAAAACAGTGACCAGATGGGCGCATTTGCGTTCAAATGGTCACTGTTTGGCGTCATCTAAACGCGTTCGCGCTGCTGACTTTAGCGGCGCAAACTTTTCATTATTCAACATTTCAGGTTAACGCCGCCCGGCCCGTCCCGTCGGGTCGATATAGTCCTTCGGGATCATCCCCGGCGGCAGCGTCACGCCTCTGCCTGACCGTGATCGCGACCGTCGCGCCGCGCGTTCGCGGTCCGACCCAGCCCAAACCAGAAAGGCCGCACAACCGGCCAACAGGATCAGGCCAGCGGTCATTGGGTCAAGGTTGGCAAGGTAGCTCGGCACCTCATCAAGGCTGCGGGGGAACGAGACCTGCACATAGGCATGCCCCCCCAAATCACTTAAACTCCGTGTCACTCATTACGTCCTTCTGCTCTTGGTGTTTAGCCTGCGAAGACAATCGCCGCTGAACGTGCCCATTGTTCGTTGAAATACGTCAAAAAGCAGGACAATTTCGGGGCGACCGGAGGATTGTTTCCCATGCCGCTGCGCAACCGAGTTCTGCCGACTGGTCAGATTGTGGCCGACCCCGCCCGCGGCACCTTCACCGGAAATCGTGGCATTCTGGTGGATCGGAACGGCCATATGACAAACCGTCAATGGGCGCTAAAGGCTTGGATTACTTGTGTTTTGGAGTTCAGGGGGCGTCGCAGACCTATCGCGCAGCCACGCACCTGGACCGAGCTTTTTTTCCTCGACGAAGCCGTCGCCTTTTCCGCCGGTCATCGCCCCTGCGCCTATTGCAGGCGCGGCGATTATAACCGGTTCAAGGCGCATTGGGGCGGCCTGAAGTCCGTTGAAATGGACCGGATTTTGCATGCTGAGCGCCTTTTGGGACGTGAAAAAAGGCTACACCCCGCCCGCCTGCAAGACCTGCCCGACGGCGCATTTGTCATGCACCGGGACCAACCGATGCTGATCAAGGGCGACGTGCTTCTGCCCTATGCCCCAAACGGGTATCTCCCGCCCCTGCCCCGCGCAGACGGCCCCACGCAGGCTTTGACACCGCCGAGCCTGATCGAGATCTTGCGCGCGGGCTATCGCCCCCAACTGCACCTGACAGCTGCACCTGCTCCGCCCGGTTAGCGGTCGGTTAACCAATTCAGGGCACAATGGCCCCATGCGGTTTATGATCCTGATCTTGTTTCTCTTTTGCGCGGCCTGCACGCCCCAATCCGGCGCACTCACCGCCCCTGCCCTTGGCGCGCAGGGCAACTTTACCGAGCAAATCGTCATCTCCAACCATCCCCATCACGTCCTGATGGGCCATGTCGTCGATGTCACCCAAGCCGGAACACGGACCCGCGCCTTGGTGATCGGGCAGCGCCGCGACGGCGTGCATCGGCTGCGCATGTCCGAGGCTTGGCAAGATGGCACCGCCTTGCCATTTTCCCCCACCCACCGGCGGCTTGACGGCTGCACCCATGGCCATTGCCGCGACAATTCCGTTGGCTTCATCCTTCTGCCGGACATCCTGTTTCAATCCGCGCGGCAACATGGACTGACCGCTCGCCTGATCGGGACAAGCGATGCAATCAACATCGCGGTGCCGGCCTCACTTTTTCAGGCGTTGCCGGAATAGCGCGCCCCACATTAACGACGCCGCGCCTGTTTGACCTCAGCCCCCCAATGGCCTATGTGCCATTGTGCTTTGGCGGTCCGCGCCAGGCCATTCGCGGAGCGCGATCAGGTAACATGCGCTCCATCACCCTTCCGGCCCATCGGCCGGTCAGATTGGACGCATATGACGACCTTTTCAGAGCTTCAGCTCAATCCCAAAGTGCAGAAAGCCATCGCCGAGGCGGGCTACGAAAATCCCACGCCGATTCAGGAAGGCGCCATCCCGCCCGCCCTTGAGGGGCGCGACGTTCTGGGGATCGCCCAAACCGGCACGGGCAAGACCGCAAGCTTCACCCTGCCGATGATCACAATGCTGGCCCGTGGCCGCGCCCGGGCGCGCATGCCCCGCAGCCTCGTGCTGTGCCCGACCCGCGAACTCGCCGCACAAGTCGCTGAAAACTTTGACGTTTACGCCAAACACGTGAAGCTGGCCAAAGCGCTGCTGATCGGTGGCGTGTCGTTCAAGGAACAAGAAGCCGCCATCGACAAAGGCGTCGACGTTCTGATCGCCACGCCCGGCCGTCTGCTTGACCATTTTGAACGCGGCAAGCTGATCCTGAATGACGTGAAGGTCATGGTCGTGGACGAAGCCGACCGCATGCTCGATATGGGCTTTATCCCTGATATTGAACGGATTTTTGGCCTTGTGCCGTTCACCCGGCAGACCCTGTTCTTCTCGGCCACCATGGCGCCTGAGATTGAGCGGATCACCAATACGTTCCTGTCAAATCCGGCCAAGATCGAAGTCGCGCGGCAATCAACGACCTCCGACACGATTGAGCAGCGCCTCATCGAATTCAAACCGACCCGCCGCGACATGGCCGCCAAGCAGAAGCGTGACATGCTACGCGCCTGCATCACGGCTGAGGGTGAGGCGTTCAACAACGCGATCATCTTCTGCAACCGCAAGGTTGATGTCGATATTGTCGCCAAGTCGTTGAAAAAGCACGGGTTAAACGCTGAACCGATCCACGGCGATCTGGACCAGTCGCACCGAATGCGCACGCTGGATGGCTTCCGTGACGGCTCGATCACCCTGCTGGTTGCCTCGGATGTGGCGGCGCGCGGGCTCGACATTCCGAACGTGAGCCACGTGATCAATTATGATGTCCCATCACACGCCGAAGACTATGTGCACCGCATTGGCCGCACGGGCCGCGCCGGCAAGACCGGGGTTGCGATCACACTCAGCGTTCCGGCCGACGAAAAGTATCTCGGCGCGATCGAGAGCCTGATCGAACAGCCGATCCCGCGCGGCACCCCACCGATGGAGGTGCAAGACACGCGACGCAAGCGCGACGATGAGAAATCCGACGATAAGCCCCGCCGCAACCGCCGTGGTCGCGGCAGCGCTGAGGAAGAACAGCGCCCAGATGAGGCCCCGGTGCAGGTGGCTGAGGCACAGCCAGAGGCAAAACCTGATGATCGTCCCCGCCGTGAACGCGGCGGCCGTGGGCGCGGACGCGACCGGGATCGCGGGCCCAGAATTGTCGGCATGGGCGAACATACGCCGGATTTCATCTCGCTCAGCTTCGATGAACGCCGCGGCGGGCCGGCCCGTGATCTGACCGAGGAAACGGACGAAGAGGTTAGCGCAGACACGCCGGCGCCCGAACCGGAGGCCGCGCCGGAAGAAAAGCCAAAGCGGCGCCGGTCGCGCAAGCCGAAGGCGGAAGAGCCCAAAGTTGAGGACGCGCCGGCAGAGGCCGAAGCACCAGAGGCGGAGGCCCCTGCCGAAGAGGAAAAGCCAAAGCGGAGGAGCCGGAAGAAGGTAGAGGATCCCGCGTCTGAGGATGCTGCTGAGCCTGTGGCGGAGGAAGCCGAAAAGCCAAAACGCAAGCGAGCCCCGCGCAAGAAGAAGGCGGAGGCTGACACGCCCGAGGCGGAGGCCCCAGCGGAAGATCCAGCGCCAAGCCCTGAAGAATAAACAAAAAAGCGCCCCTGACTGTGGGGCGCTTTTTTCGTTAGGGGCGTTGGAGCCTTACTCAGCCATCAAGCGGCTGACCAAAAGCGCAAGCTCCGGCTTTTTGCCAAGCTCCTGATTGCAGGTTTGCCGCACGACCCGCTTGATCGACTCCTCAAGCTTGTCGTCATCCTCAATCACTTTCGCATCAAGGCGCGGGAGTAGCTTGGCGATGTCATCCTCGATCAGCTCCTGCAAGGGCGCGCCGGAAGAACCAACTTCGGGCAGGCCCTTGAGTTGGACCCAAGCGTCTTCCAGCATTTCGTCGCCTTCATCGACGATCAGCGCCACAACGACCATGCCGTTCAGCGCCATCTTCATCCGCTCACGGATCACACCGTCGAACTGCCCGACAAAGGCTTCGCCATCCAGATAGGTGCGCCCCGTCTCGATATATTCGACAACGCCCGGCGCATTGCCTGAAAGCTCCACGACCGAGCCATTGGGGGCCACGATCCCGGCCATACCCTTCGACGCGGCCAGGCGCGCATGTTCGCGGATGTGACGGAATTCACCGTGGCAGGGGATCAGGATCTGAGGCTTGAGCACCTCGTGCATCACCTCAAGATCAGGCCGGTTCGCATGGCCCGAGACATGGTAGAAGCCGCTATTGTCATCGACAATCTCGACGCCAATCTCGGCCAGCGCGTTCTGGATATGCGCCACAGGCACTTCGTTGCCCGGGATCGTCTTGGACGAGAACAGGAATGTATCGCCATCCTTCAACTCATGGCCCAGGAACTTGCCCCGGCTGAGATTGGCCGACGCCGCGCGGCGTTCGCCTTGTGACCCGGTGACAATCAACATCAGGTTCTCGCGCGGGACATCCAGCGCATCTTCGGGCGATACCGTCGACGGGAAGTCGGTCAAAACGCCCGATTCCACGCCCGCCTTCACCATACGCTGCATGGCGCGCCCCATAAGGCAGATGGAGCGGCCCGCGGCAACGCCAGCCTCAGCCAAGGTCTTCACCCGTGCGATGTTAGACGCAAAGGTTGTGGCCACCACCATCCCGCTCGCCTGCGCCACAAGCGCGTTGATATGCTCAGGCAACTGGCTTTCCGAGCGGCCCGGATTGCGATTGAAGACATTTGTGGAGTCGCAGACATAGGCCAAGACGCCTTGCGCGCCGATCTCGGCCCACATGTCTTCATCAAAGGGCTCGCCCACCAGCGGATCCCGGTCGATCTTGAAGTCGCCGGAATGCACGACCCGGCCCGCTTCGGTGTCGATCACGAGGGCTGAGGCTTCGGGGATGGAGTGCGAGACGGGCGCGAAACTGACGCGGAAGGGGCCTGCTTCAACCACCTCCGGATAGGCGCCGACCACCTTGACCATGGCACTGTCATGGCCCGCTTCTTCGATCTTTCGCGTCGCGTGGATCGCCGTGAACGTCCGGCAATAGACCGGCGCGCGCAGGCGGTTCCACAGATGGCCAACCGCGCCCACGTGGTCCTCGTGCGCGTGGGTGATGAAGATGCCATCGATGCGATCCTGACGCTCTTCCAGCCATGCCACATCGGGCAGGATCAGATCCACACCCGGCTGCCCGTCCATATCGGGGAAGGCCACACCCACATCGGCCACGATGAACCGCTCCGCCCCTTCCGGCCCATAGCCGTAGACATAGCAATTCATCCCAATCTCCCCCGCGCCACCGAGGGGGAGGTACATCAGCCGGTTCCGGTCTGTCATGAGGGGGTGTTTTCCTTGTTATACTTATGAATGACCGTCAGGCCGTACATCGTCAGATCATCTTCGATGGTGTCAAATAGCAGTTCCCCTTGGGCGAACAAGGGGGCAAGGCCGCCCGTGCCGATGACTTTCATGGGGCGTCCGTATTCCGCTTTGATCCGTGCCGTGATGCCCTCGATCAGGCCGATATAGCCCCAGAACACACCGGATTGAATGCAGCCCACCGTATTGGTGCCGATCACTTGATCAGGCTTGGTGATATCCACATGCGGCAGGGCTGCAGCGCCAAGCGCCAGCGCCTCAAGCGAGAGATTCACACCCGGCGCGATCACCCCGCCCACATAGGCGCCATCCTCGGCCACAACGTCGAAATTGGTGGCGGTACCGAAATCAACCACCACGCAATCCCCGCCGTGGCGTGCAAAGGCCCCTGCGGCATTGGCGAGGCGGTCAGGGCCCACGCCTGTGCCGTAATCGACGCGCGGATCAATGGGCAGAGCACAGTCAGGCTTTCCAACGACCCAAGGGCGCAAGCCGAAGAACCGGTCGCAGAAGACGCGCAGGTTGAAAACCACGCGCGGCACGGTGGAGGAGATGATCACATCATCAATCTGTGGGTCGATGCCGTAATGGCCAAGCAGGGTCGAGAACCAGGTGAAATAGGCGTCCGCCGTGCGGGAATGGTGGGTGGAGGTTCGCAGCGTGCACAGCCAGCTTTCCCCATCCCAGATCGAGAAGACGGTGTTCGTGTTGCCGCAATCAATGCAAAGGAGCATATTGGCCTCCCCCTAGAAATAGATGTCCGCCGCCGCAATCCGACGCGGGCCTTTGGGTGTTTCAAGCACAAGGTTGCCCGTCTCGTCCACGTCCGCGAAGGTTCCTGTGACCTCCTCACTCGGCAAGCGGGCGGTAATGACCTCTCCCCTGCGGGCTGCGTGGGACAGCCAGGCGGTGCGCGTCGGGCCGAAGCCGTAAGTGGTAAGGCTCGCCTCATGGCGAGCGAATGCGGGGGCGAGGGCATCGAGCAAAGCCTCGGGTTGGGCCGTCACCCCGATCTCGCGCAGCGAGACAGGGGCCACCGCCCGAGGCTCCAGTGCGGAGGCGTCTGGCACGGCGGCAAGGTTCACGCCGATGCCGATGATCAGATGGCTCACGCCGCCTGCCCCGTCACCCACGCTCTCCAACAGGATACCGGCCAGTTTTCCGCCGTGCAGAAGCACGTCGTTGGGCCATTTCAGGGAAAGCGCAGCGTCCGGGCATCCCACCGCAATTAGGGCATCCCGCAACGCAAGCGACGCCGTGAAGGACCGCAGCGCGATCTGCTCGACTGGCCCACTGGGGCGCATCGTGAGGGACGCCGCAAAATTGCCAGCGGGCATCGACCAGCCCCGGCCCCGTCGGCCACGCGCAGCCGTTTGGTTCAAGGCCAGCACCCATTCCGGGGCCGCGAGCGTTGCGGCGGAGCGCGCTGCCTCAGCCATTGTGCTGTCGGTTTCAGCCAGGACGCGACGGCCCACGCCAGCGGGCCAATCGCCCATGTCAGCGGGTCAGCATGGCGGCGGCAAGTTCCGCCGGGCCTTCGATCCCGAACAGGTTGATCCCTGGTACCCAGCCCAGGCCGATGACCAGCGCCATCGCGACCAAGCCAATATAGGTGGCAAGACCCATCCGCCCGTCCAGCCCCTCGCGCGCCTCGCCGAAATACATCAGGTAGACGATGCGGATATAGTAGAACGCGCCGATGACCGAGGCGATCACGCCTGCGATTGCGAGCCAGACCATTTCGGCCTCAACCGCCGCCGCCAGAACGGCATATTTGCCAAAGAAGCCCAGAAGTGGCGGGACGCCAGCAAGGCTGAACATCAGCACCAGCAACGCCATGGCTTTGCCCGGCTCTTTCGATGCGAAGGCGCTGAGCGAAGAGATGTCGGTCACATGCCGCCCGTCGCGTTCCATCGTCAGGATGAACGCGAAAGTGCCGATGTTCATGGCCACATAGATCGCCATGTAAATCAGCATGGCTTCAACACCGACAGCCGTGCCAGCCGCCAACCCCATCAACGCAAAGCCCATGTGCGAGATAGAGGAATAGGCCATAAGGCGCTTGATATCCGTCTGCCCAATTGCGGCGATGGCCCCGAGGAACATCGACACGACGGCCAAGAACGCCACGACCTGCTGCCAATCACCCACCACGCCACCAAAGGCGTCATGCACAACCCGTGCGAACAGCGCCATCGCGGCAACCTTGGGCGCGGTCGCAAAGAGCGCGGTCACTGGCGTCGGGGAGCCTTCGTAAACATCCGGCGTCCACATGTGGAACGGCGCGGCCGAGACCTTGAACGCCAGACCCGCCAAGATGAAAACAAGGCCAAACAGCAGGCCAAGCGACAGCTCGCCGTTCGCCGCGTCGATGATGCCCGCGAATTGGGTCGTCCCCGCAAAGCCGTAGGTCAGCGAGATGCCGTAAAGCAGCAGACCCGAGGACAGCGCGCCGAGGACGAAGTATTTCAAACCCGCCTCCGTCGACCGCACGCTATCGCGGCGCAGCGAGGCCACGACGTAGAGGGCCAGCGACTGAAGCTCCAACCCCATGTAAAGCGCCAGCATGTCACCGGCAGAAACCATGATCATCATGCCGACGACCGCCAACACGATCAGCATTGGGAATTCGAACCGGAGAAGGCCCGTCTTGCTCATGTAATCCTGGCTGATCGCCAGAATGCCCGCCGCCGCCAGAAGGATGGTGATTTTCGCAAACCGGCTGAACGCATCATCGACGAACATGCCATCAAAAGCTGTGCGCGCACCCGCGCCAGTCACGCCGATGTAGAACGCCATAATGACGAATAGCAGCGCGGTGCCCCAGGTCAGTGCGGCCGCAAGCCCGTCTTTCGAGGTATAGACCGCCGCCATCAACCCGCCCATCGCAAACAGCGACAGGACGATTTCCGGCGTCAGGATGGCAAGATCAGCACTCAGCATCGGTCTACCTCAGTGGTTCGCGGCGACATGGGTAAGCGGCTCAAACGCCGCCACGGCCACATCATAGTTTTCGACAAGGGCGCCAACCGAGGGGCCGATCACATCGGTCACAAGGCTCGGGTAGACGCCCAGAAGGATGGTCATCACGATCAGCGGCGCGAAGATCGCACGCTCCCGTGGGGTGATGTCTTGGATGGTCTTGAGGCTTTCCTTGATCAGATCGCCAAACACGACCCGGCGGTAGAGCCACAGGGCGTAGCAAGCGCTCAGGATCACACCGGTTGCGGCGAAGACGCCGACCCATGTGTTGACCTGGAAAACTCCGATCAGTGTCAGGAACTCACCGACGAAGCCCGAGGTGCCCGGCAGGCCCACATTGGCCATCGTGAACAGCATGAAAATCAGCGCATAGGCCGGCATCCGCACCACCAGGCCGCCGTAAGCGTCGATGTCGCGCGTATGCATCCGGTCGTAGATCACGCCGACACACAAGAACAACGCGCCGGAGATGAAGCCGTGGCTGATCATCTGGAAAATTGCACCGTCCACGCCGTTCTGGTTCGCTGCAAAAATCCCCATCGTCACAAAGCCCATGTGGGCGACCGAGGAATAGGCGATCAGCTTTTTCATATCCTCCTGCACCATCGCCACAAGCGAGGTGTAGACGATGGCGATCACGCTCAGCCAAAGAACCAACGGCGCCAGAAGATCTGAGGCGACCGGGAACATCGGCAAGCTGAACCGAAGGAACCCGTAGCCCCCCATCTTCAGCAGAACCGCCGCCAGTATGACCGACCCCGCCGTGGGCGCCTGCACGTGCGCGTCGGGCAGCCAAGTGTGGACAGGCCACATCGGCATCTTCACCGCGAAGCTCGCGAAGAAGGCGAGGAACAGCATCGTCTGCAACCCGCCGATCACCTGAATACCCAAGACGCTGAACGTCTCTGTCGCGAAATTATGGGTCAGAAGCTGCGTGATGTCGGCCGTGCCCGCATCCACATACATCGCGATCATCGCGACCAGCATCAGGACCGACCCGAGGAAGGTGTAGAGGAAGAACTTGAAGCTCGCGTAGATGCGGTTCTTGCCGCCCCAGATGCCGATGATCAGGAACATCGGGATCAGACCAGCCTCGAAGAACAAGTAAAACAGGACCAGATCCAGCGCCACAAAGACGCCGATCATCAGCGTCTCAAGCACCAACATCGCGATCATGTATTCCTTCACGCGATGCGTCACCCCCCAGCAGGACGCAATGGTGATGGGCATCAGGAAGGTCGTCAGCATCACGAACAGGATCGAGATGCCGTCAACACCGACGCGGTATTGCAGACCGAAGAGCCATTCGCTCTCCTCAACCATCTGGAAGCCAGTGTTCGACGCGTCGAATTGCACCAGCAGGAACAGCGACACAAGGAACGTGGCCGCCGTTGCCGCGAAGGCCAACCGCTTGGCGTTGAGCTGCGCCGCTTCGTCATCGCCGCGCAGGAACACGGCCATGATGATGGCTGCGACCGCAGGCAGGAAGGTAACGATGGAGATCAGGTTATCCATGATGTCTTATCCTGCGCTCAGAGTCATCCAGGTGATGAGGATCACGATCCCCAGCACCATGGCGAAGGCGTAGTGGAAGATGTAGCCGGACTGCAGCCGGTTCAGCGTGCGCGTGAAGAACGGCACGATTCCCATGGCCAACCCGTTGATGCCGCCGTCGATGACGGCGCCATCGCCGCCTTTCCAGAGAAACCGGCCGAGCCATTTCGCGGGTCGCACGAGGAGGAAATCGTAAGCCTCGTCGAAGTACCACTTGTTCAGCAGGAAGTTATAGATCGGCCGCTGCTGCGCCGCGAGACGCCCCGGCAGAGACGGGTTCACGATGTAGAATAAGTAGGCTGTCAGGAAGCCAAGGACCATCGACACGAAGGGCGCGAGTTTGACCCAGACGGGCACCGAATGCGCATCGTTCAAGACATGGTTGTCCGGCGCGTGGTGGATCGCCCCCTCGCCCGGCGCGCCGGTGAAGACGTAGTGCGTGTCATAGCTGGCATCGGCGTAGTCCTCGTCGCCATGGCCATCATCCGCGTACTCTTCTTCGTCTGCATGCTCCTCGTCACCATGGGCCGCATCTGCATGCTCTTCGCCATGATGTTCTTCGGCTGCGTAGGGCACGCCGAAGAACTGGGCGACGTAGTTCGTCTTCCCGAAGAAGCTGCCATACCAGACCATGCCCGCGAACACTGCACCAACGGCCAGCGCACCAAGCGGCACCAGCATCGTCATCGGGCTTTCATGGGCGTGGTCGTGGGTGTGCTTATCGCCCCTTGGCTCGCCGTAAAAGGTCAGGAACATCAGGCGCCAGCTGTAGAAGCTGGTAAAGAGCGCGCCGATCACCAGCGCCCAGAAGGCGAAGTTGCCGAGGTCTCCGCCAAAGGCGTAGGCCGACTCAATGACGGCATCCTTCGACACAAAGCCTGCAAAGCCGACCGGGAAACCGAAGTAGAGCAACGGAATACCGACACCGGTGATCGCCAGCGTGCCGATCATCATCGCCCAGAACGTGTAAGGCAGTTTGTGCCGCAACCCGCCGTAATTCCGCATGTCCTGCTCGTGGTGCATGCCGTGGATCACGGAGCCCGCGCCAAGGAACAGCATCGCCTTGAAGAAGGCGTGGGTCAGCAGGTGGAACATCGCGACCGAGTAGACGCCCACACCTGCGGCCACGAACATATAGCCAAGCTGGGACATGGTCGAATAGGCGATCACGCGCTTGATGTCGTTCTGCACCAGGCCGATCGTGGCCGCGACAAAGGCAGACAGCGCGCCGACGATGATGATGAAATTGCCAGCCAGAGGCGCATATTCGATCAGCGGCGACATGCGGCAAACCAGGAACACACCCGCCGTCACCATGGTTGCCGCGTGGATCAGGGCCGACACAGGAGTCGGGCCTTCCATGGCGTCGGGCAGCCAGACATGCAGCAACAACTGCGCCGATTTACCCATCGCCCCGATGAAGAGGAAGAAGGCGATCATCTCGACCGCATTCAACTCCATGCCGAGGAACGTGATCGACATGCCTGCGATCTCTTCGCCCATCGGCAGAATCACGTCGAACTGGATCGAGTCCGTCATCCAGAAGATCGCGAAGATGCCGATGAGAAAGCCGAAATCTCCTACCCGGTTGGCAATGAACGCTTTCATGGCTGCCGCACCGGCGGAGGGCTTGCGGTAGTAGAACCCGATCAAAAGGTAGGACGCGACGCCCACGCCTTCCCAGCCGAAGAAGAGCTGCAAAAGGTTGTCCGCCGTCACCAGCATCAGCATCGCAAAGGTGAAGAACGACAGGTAGGCGAAGAACCGGGGGCGGTAGCTTTCGCCCTCCTTGAAGTTCTCGTCATGGGCCATGTAGCCGAAGGAATAGAGGTGGACCAAAGCCGACACAGAGGTGATCACAATCAGCATGATCGCGGTCAGCCGGTCGATCCGGATCGCCCAATCGGTGAAGAGCGTGCCGCTCTCGATCCAGGTCAGAATGCTCTCTGTGTAGTAGCCGTTGGCGTGCGCACTGGGGTCGAAGGTCAGGAAGATGACCCACGACAAAAGGCAGGAAATCCCCAGGCCGATTGTTGCAACGACACATGCACCTTGTTCGCCGATCAACCTCCAGGAGAACCCGCAAATGAGCGCGCCGATGAGAGGGGCAAAGAGGATGATTTGTTCCATGCCGGCTTACCCCTTCAGATTGTCGAACGCTTCCACGTCGACCGTGCCGCGGTTGCGGAAGAAACAGACAAGGATGGCAAGGCCAATCGCGGCCTCAGCCGCCGCAACCGTCAGGATGAACAGGGTGAAGACCTGGCCCGTCAGATCGCCCAGGAACGAGGAGAACGCGACCATGTTGATGTTTACGCTGAGCAGCATCAACTCCAACGACATCAGGATGATGATGACATTCTTCCGGTTCAGGAAGATGCCGAAAATCCCAATGACAAACAGCGCCGCCGCCACCGTCAAGTAATGTTCAAGACCTATGGTCATGTCTGTCCCTCCGGGGATGTTCCCCGATTAGTCGTTCTTGCGTGGCAGCGCCTTAAAGGCCTTGCCCCGGCTTTACATCCTTCAATTCCATTGCCTGCGCCGGGTCACGCATCATCTGGGCAACAGGGTTCTGGCGCTTGACGTCCACGCGGTGGCGCAGCGTCAGCACAATGGCCCCGACCATCGCGACCAGCAGGATCAGGCCGGAAATCTGAAACATCAGGAAGTAGTCGTCATAAAGGATCAGGCCCAGGGCCTGGGTGTTATGCGCCACATCCAAAGGTGGCGCAGGGTTGCCTAGCCGTTGGTCGATCCCATCGGAGAACTCCCAAGATCCATAGGCCAGCGTCAGCTGCATCAACAAAACAACGCCGATCAGCCCCGCGACCGGCACATATTTCGCCATCTCGGCCTTCAGCTCGGCAAAATCGACGTCGAGCATCATCACCACGAACAGGAACAGCACCGCGACGGCGCCCACATAGACGATGATCAGCAGCATCGCGACGAATTCCGCGCCAAGCAGCACGAAAAGACCCGCCGCACTCAAGAACGCGAGGATCAGCCACAAAACCGAATGCACCGGGTTCTTTGATGCGACCGTGAACAGCCCGCCGGTGATCACCGACAGCGCAAACAGGTAGAAGGTGAAATCAGCTACAGTCATGCCTCGTCCCCTTGGATCGCCTCTTGCGCCAGTTCCATGGCCTTTGTCATTGCGGGAACGCCGCCGAACATTGCAGCCACGCCAATGGTTTCCGCGATTTCCTGCTGCGTGGCACCCGCCTCAATCGCGTGGCGCACGGTCAGCCGGATCTGCGCCTCGGCCACAGCGCCCTGCACTGTCAGCCCCAGAAGGGTCAGTAATAGGCGCGTTTTGGCGTCCAGCCCGCCCGGGTTGAACTGCTTGCCCATGAACGCTTCCAGCATTTCAGCCGGAACCGTGGGCCACATCTTGTCTATGGACGAGGGCGTAAACGAGGTCATCGCCGGATTGACCGCCTTCAGCCATTCCTGCGTCATGTCCTGCGTCTGCTTGAACAGCGCCTCAAAAGGGTTCGCGTCACTCATCGGTAGGGCGCGTCCAGCTCTAGGTTCTTGGCAATCGCCGCTTCCCAGCGTTCGCCGTTATCGAGAAGCTTTTCCTTGTCGTAGAACAGCTCTTCGCGGGTCTCTGTGGCGAATTCGAAATTCGGCCCTTCGACGATGGCATCGACCGGGCAGGCCTCCTGACAAAAGCCGCAATAGATGCACTTCGTCATGTCGATGTCGTAGCGGGTGGTGCGGCGAGAGCCATCTTCGCGCGGCTCGGCGTCGATCGTAATGGCCTGTGCCGGGCAAACGGCCTCGCACAGCTTGCAGGCAATGCAGCGCTCTTCGCCATTCGGATAGCGGCGCAAGGCATGCTCGCCGCGGAAACGCGGAGACAGCGGGCCTTTTTCGTGCGGGTAGTTCACCGTGACCTTGGGCGAGAAGAAGTACTTCATGCCAAGCCCGAAGGCTTTGAAGAAGTCCGTGAACAGGAAGTATTTCGCCGCACGGGTATAGTCGATCTGGGTCATTGATCAGCCTCCGATCGCAAAGCGGGCGTAGAACCCGCCGAACACTTCAAATTTCGCCATGAACGCCACGAACACGACCCAGAAGAGCGAGAAGGGCAGGAACACTTTCCATCCCAGACGCATCAGCTGGTCGTAGCGGTAGCGCGGCACAATCGCCTTCACCATCGAGATGGCGAAGAACACCAACAGCATCTTGCCCACCATCCAAAGCGCGCCGTCAGGCAGACCTGGGATAGGCGACAGCCAGCCGCCGAAGAACAGCAGCGTCATCAACGCGCACATCAGGAAGATGGCGATATATTCGCCCGCCATGAACAACAGGAACGGCGTGGCAGAGTATTCGACCTGATAACCTGCGACCAGTTCCGACTCAGCCTCCGGTAGATCGAAGGGCGGGCGGTTGGTTTCAGCCAGCGCGCTCACGAAAAACAGCATCACCATCGGCAGGTGCGGCAGCCAATACCAGCCAAGCAGGCCGTATCCGGTGTCTTGCGCAGCGACAATGTTGCCGAAATTCATGGACCCGGTGGAGATGATCACACCGATGATGATGAGGCCAATGGAGACCTCGTAGGAGATCATCTGCGCGGCAGAGCGCAACGATCCGAGGAACGGGTATTTCGAGTTACTCGCCCACCCGCCCATGATCACGCCGTACACCTCCAGCGAGGACATGGCGAAGACATAGAGAATGGCAACGTTCAGATCGGCCAAGACCCATGTATCGTTGAACGGAATCACCGCCCAGGCGATGATCGCCAGCACGAAAGAAGTCAGCGGCGCGATGAAGAAAACCGGCCTGTCGGCACCCGCAGGTACCACCACTTCTTTGATGATATATTTGAACGCGTCGGCCACGGCCTGAAGCAAGCCAAAGGCACCCACCACGTTTGGGCCTCGGCGCATCATCACGGCAGCCCAGATCTTGCGGTCGCCATAAACCAGCATCAACAGCGAGATCATCACGAAAGCGATCACCAGCAGGCATTGCCCCGCTATGATGAGGATGCTGAACAGAAGCTCGTTCATCGGTCGTTTGTCCCTTGGCTCGGGGCCTTTCGGTCACCTTATCAGACCGAAGGTATCCCTTGCTCCGCGCAATCTGCCGCAACCACCTGAGCTTCGAGCGTCTGCAACCCGCGCGGGAGTTCCGGCGAGATGGTGTAAACCGCATCTGCGACCCAAACGCCACCCTCTTCCGTAATACTTGTGCGCACATGTCGCGCAAAAGTATAACCACGGATCAGGGTATATTGCGCGGCTGCGCAACGGGTATAGGCATCAAGGTCCGCGCGGGTGGCCACACCGGTCATCTGAGCGCGGAAATTTACCAGATCATCGTCCAGCAAACGCGTTTCGATTCCGTCGTACGTTGCTGGTGGAGCCTGTTCGAGGGTCGGCCCCTCTGTCTCAGGCACACACCCGGCAATCGAGGCAGCTGCGCAGACACCCGCCAGGGTGGATAAGGGGCTGCGCAGCATGGACCTTATTCCGCCGCCATCGGCGCGTCCCGGCGCGCTTTCGCATTTGCACTCAACTCTGCCATAAGGCTGGAGGCCCGCGTGATGGGGTTGGTCAGATAGTGATCCGCGATGGGTGACGCAAAATCGCCGGAGCCAAGGGTGCCAAGCGGCAGTGCCTCACCCTCATTCTCGGCCACATCGTCAATCATCGCCAGATGTGGCGCGGCTTTCACCATCTCGGCCCGCAAGGCGCCGATTGTGTCAAATGGGAGCGTCGCCCCGACTGCTGCAGACAAAGCCCGCAGGATCGCCCAGTTTTCCCGCGCATCGCCGGGCGGGAAGCCCGCGCGCATGGCGAGTTGCGGGCGGCCTTCGGTGTTCACGAACAGGCCCTGCTCTTCCGTATACGCCGCACCCGGCAGGATCACATCGGCGCGGTGCGCGCCCCGATCCCCGTGCGAGCCTTGGTAGATGACGAACGGGCCGGTTGCGATCTCAACTTCATCGGCACCCATGTTATAGACAACGTCTGCATCCTGAACCGCGGCCATAGCGTCAGGGTTGGTGGCACCGATGTCCATCGCGCCCACACGGCCCGCAGCGGTGTGCAGCACGAGAAGGCCAGAACCGGTTGCGTCCGCCACTTTCTGCGCGTGCGCCAGAACCGCCTCGCCATCTTCACCCGTCAGGGCGCCCTGCCCCACGATCACGACGGACGGGACGTCTTTCACAGCACCGAATTCCCGATCAGCCAGCGCCTTCAACGCCGCACGATCCGTGCCCATGTGGACATATTCATACGTCAGATCAACGGCTTCACCGATCAGCGCCACATTTGCGCCCTTGCTCCACGCCTTGCGGATACGGGCGTTCAGAACCGGCGCTTCCGCGCGTGGGTTGGTTCCGATCAACATGATGTATTGCGCATCATCCAGGTCTTCGACGGCCGCCGTGCCAACATAAGCCGCGCGATTGCCCGAAGGCAGCTTCGCGCCATCGGCGCGGCATTCGACAACGCCGCCCTGCCCCTCAACCAGTGTTTTCAGCGCGTAAGCTGCCTCGGTCGAGGCCAGATCACCGACCAAACCGGCCAGCTTTGTGGCACCTTTGATCTTTTCTGCAGCAAGACCCATCGCCTCGCCCCACGAGGCCGCGCGCAGTTTGCCGTTTTCGCGGATGTATGGCTTGTCGAGCCGCTGGCGACGCAACCCGTCCCAAACGTATCGGGACTTGTCGGAAAGCCATTCCTCGTTCACGCCATCATGGTTGCGCGGCAGAATGCGCATCACTTCGCGCCCCTTGGTGTCCACGCGAATGTTCGACCCCAACGCGTCCATCACGTCGATACTCTCGGTCTTGGTCAGTTCCCAAGGACGCGCGGTGAAGCTGTAAGGTTTCGAGGTCAGCGCACCGACGGGGCAGAGATCGACGATATTGCCCTGCATTTCCGACTCGAGCGTCTGGCCCAGATACGAGGTGATCTCCGAATCCTCACCGCGTCCCGTCTGCCCCATCTCGGGCATGCCCGCGACTTCGGTGATGAAACGCACACAGCGGGTGCAGCTGATGCAGCGCGTCATTGCAGTGCCAACAAGCGGCCCCAGCTCCAACTCCGTCGCGGCGCGCTTGGGCTCGCGGTAACGCGAGAAATCGACGCCGTACGCCATCGCCTGGTCCTGAAGGTCGCATTCGCCACCTTGATCGCAGATCGGGCAATCGAGCGGATGGTTGATCAGGAGGAACTCCATCACCCCTTCACGCGCCTTCTTCACCATGGGCGAGTTTGTTTTGACGACCGGTGGCTGGCCCTCTGGCCCGGGCCGCAAATCCTTGACCTGCATCGCACAGGAAGCGGCGGGTTTCGGCGGTCCGCCCACAACTTCCACAAGGCACATCCGGCAATTGCCTGCGATGGTCAGCCGTTCGTGGTAGCAAAAACGCGGAATTTCGATCCCGGCCTGTTCGCAGGCCTGGATCAGGGTCATGGCTGGATCAACCTCGATCTCGTTGTCGTCGATGATGATCTTGCGCAAATCGCTCATGGGGACCGGTCCTTTCCCTCAAGCACATCATATGTGCCTGCATGTCTGGACCGTCTTCTAACCCTAGCGGAGCAATCTGCCAATCGGCGAACCGGCGGTAATTTCGTCGCGCCCCACGCGACACACGGCATCGCGGTCGCCGGCATCTACGCCGCGGGCGGCAAACCAGTCGCGCATGATGGCGCGATAGCGCTCCTGCTCGTTCCGGTCGTCGATGAAGGCATCCACCTCGCGCCGCTCTACGCCAAGGTCTTGCGCCCGGTCCACCAGCCCTTCGGCAAATGCCCAGGCCCGCACCATGCGCGGGCGAATGTCATCGCATATGTTCTGGATGTGGCGGCCGACGGAGATCACTGTAAGGCCCGAATGAATTTCAGGATCATCCCGCAAGACCTGCCAGCTTGCGTTCTGCGCGTGGCCGATCGTTGTGAACAGCCCGGTAACCAACAGCACACCAGCGGCGGCTGCGATACGGAAGGGGGTAAGCATTTTTATTGTCCCTTTGAATAGGTTGGCCCGTTTCCAGAGACGGACATGGGGACAAGGACCCATGTTATTCAATGTCACGAATGGGTCATCGCGCCTTTCGGCATCTATTCGCCAACAGGCACATCACAACCCGCTGCGGACCAAAGGCTTTCCTCGCCTACGGCGCGCCACCCAAAGAACAGCGGCACGGTATCAAGGTCGAAGTCGAGGCAATGGGCCTGCATGGCCTCAAGCGCGGCAGCGCGCGCTTCGAACGGTATCGCGCGGCCGTTTAGCGTTCGCACGACGAGGCCACCCTGAATGGGAACAGGCTCAATCTCCGTCCCGTCGGGTAATGCGACCGGATTGAAAATCGTCACATCGGGGTCCGCCTGAACCTGTAGCGGCCCAATCGACGTCACGTAGACCTGCGGCGTGACACAGGCCGCAAGGGCCAGCGACAGCGCAGGCCAGGCCCTCACAACCGCACGCCCCAAAAGGTGATGATCAGCCAGACCAGCAGGGTCAGGAACAGGATAGCCAGGATGATGTAGATGGCGGCTTCCATCCGCTCAGGCGTGTTCAGCACGATCGCAATGCCCGAGGCAACCATACCGCCCATCACCGCGCCCAGAATGCCGCCGCCCAAGCCCCATAGCTGATAGCACAGGCCCGCGCCCACAACGGCGCAAGCGAGGTAAATGATCGCCAGAGAATACCAGTATACGCGAACCATGCCGCCGCCCCTTTGCCCTCATAACGCCAATGCGGTGCATATCACGCCCACTTGGTCATTTTGCGCAAAGGATAGGAAAGTTGCGGGACTCCAGCAAGATGGACGGCGCAACCACAGCGGTCAGTGAGTCCTCATGGTCACAGGCGAAAGGTGGTGCGCCGCATCGCCCGGAACAGCACACACAGCCCAAATGGCTTAATTGCACCCTTCGCCGCGCTGAATATTCGCAGGCCGCTTTTGCATTCGCTTTTCCAACACCGTAATCGAGTCGTGGACATGGATACTGTCCAATGCATCGGCCGTCGCGTCGATCCTTTGCCCCTTTGGGTGATACCAGTGGTGGATGTCATCAATGAGCGTTTTGATCACACTCATGAAGCTGGCCCGGCGACGGTACCCCCCTGTGAAACCGGGCCAATAGGCGGCCTGCAGATCCTCAACCATGTAGACGCCCCCATCGCTCAGCCTTGGGAACAAGACATCGAGGGAAGCGCGGATATGCAGGGAATCGTGGCTGCCATCATCCAATACGACGTCCACGCCGCCCATTTCGTCCACCACTTTCGCCAAGAACGCCCCATCTGCCTGAGAACCGATGCGGACGGCCCCGCTTTGGCCATCAAAGGCCGCGCATGCAGGGTCAATATCAATGCCAAAGATCACTGCATCTTCGCCAAAATATGACCGCCACATCTCAAGCGAGCCGCCCTTCGCGACGCCGATTTCAAGGAACCGCACCGGCGTGTTCCGAAACCGTGCGAAATACCGATCATAGATCTCGAAATAGTGCAGCCATTTGTGCACGACGGGCCCGTTATGGGCCCAGAAGAAGCGCTCAAGATCGTTCTGCTGTTCTTCAAGAGCCGGCGGCTCGCCCTGAAAGCGGTACTGTCCGCTGCCACCCGTGCGCCCCCATATCAGCCGCGCCAGAGAATTGGGCAATGCCATGTTCGATTGTCCCGTATTTTCGCGTGCTGCGGACGTTTTTGCATGATGCACAGCGCGCCGCATGTCCAGTGGCGGCGACCCTCGCCCAATCCGCACACGTCCCGCAAGATCATGGCAACAGGCCGCGGTTTAAGTGGGTCTCCACGGTCACAGACCTTCTGGCGCATCGCCGGGGCAGAGCCCGAAAAAATGCCACGCGCCAAAGCTGTCGGTCCCGATGCCCACAAAATTGGCGCGCACGCCGTCACTGCTGTGATCCGGGCACCGGACAGAGCGCGCCAGCGTCGCGACTTGGCCGCGCCCGTCATCGCCAAACTGGAATGCAGCAGCGCCTTGCAGGACATAGACCTCGGTAAGGACTTCGCGCGCCTCCTGCGGCGCACAGGGGATCGACGGGTGACATGACCCGAGCCCCTGGTCGGTGTCCGTGAAGGTTTGGATCACATAGCGCACGCCATCCGCGTCCACGATCTGGCGTGTTTCGGGCTGCTGAATGGCCGCATAAGACAAGGGGTGGTCCGGCACCGGCGCTGTACAGGCTGCGATGCCAGCAGCCAAAAGGAAAAGACAGGTTCGCCTAACTAGCAAATCGGCCGCCGGGACGCGCCCATACCGCCATCCGCAAACGTGCCCAGACGCCACGGAGGCCGCCGATCAATTCCGGTGGGAGCCCTTCAGAAACTTCAGTCGGCGCGCGTTCAACACCGCGCAACCGATCTTGAACCTCGCGCTCCAGCACCTTTGTATCGACATGTCCGTAGCACATAGGCCGCTCTCCTATCGCAGAAAGCGCCCAATCTGGCTTCCTGCCGCAACTTCGCGATCAGCATAGGCACAAAGTGCTGCCGTGTCGCCCGGTGTGACACCCTGACGACCCATTTCCGAGATCACGCCATCAATCACCTGATCCTCGGACGTGTTTTGGACGGCTTGCAACACCTCCAATTCCGAATATCCCGACGCCAGCATCTGATCCACAAACGCTTCAGTCAGCTGCTCAATCGAGCTTCGCATTTGGTATTGTGGGCAAAGGCCCGCCATGATGTCAGCTGTTGCAGCGTTTCCGGCGAATGCCGCGAATTGCGCCTGTACGCCCGTGGGCTGCGCGACACAGCCTGCCAGCGCGATCAGGCCGACAGCCGCAAGCAACCTCATTCCGCAGCGACCTGAACTGTACCGTCGCGTCGCACCTTGATGCGATCTTCAATCTCATCGCGGAAGTTACGGATCAGACCCTGGATTGGCCAAGCCGCCGCATCACCAAGCGCGCAGATGGTGTGGCCCTCGACCTGCTTGGTCACGTCCCACAGCATCTCGATCTCTTCGACCTGCGCCTCGCCTTTCACAAGCCGTTCCATCACCCGCATCATCCAGCCGGTACCTTCGCGGCACGGCGTACACTGGCCGCACGACTCGTGCTTGTAGAAGCAGGCCAGCCGCCAGATCGCCTTGATGATGTCGGTCTGCTTGTCCATCACGATGACCGCCGCCGTCCCGAGGCCCGAGCCAAGCTCGTTCCGGAGGTAGTCGAAATCCATGATGGCGTCTTTCATGTTCTCGCCCCGCACGCACGGCACCGACGAGCCGCCGGGGATCACCGCTTTGAGGTTATCCCACCCGCCGCGAATGCCGCCGCAATGGGTCTCGATCAGCTCCTCAAAGGTGATCGACATCGCCTCTTCGACGACGCAGGGCTGGTTCACATGGCCAGAAATCGCGAACAGCTTCGTGCCCGCGTTGTTCGGGCGGCCAAAGCCCGCGAACCACTCCGCGCCTCGGCGCAGGATCGTTGGCACAACAGCAATGGATTCCACATTGTTCACAGTCGTCGGGCAACCGTAGAGACCCGCACCCGCCGGGAAGGGCGGCTTCATGCGAGGCATGCCCTTGCGACCTTCGAGCGATTCCAGAAGCGCAGTTTCTTCGCCGCAGATATACGCCCCTGCCCCGTGATGCAGGTAGAGGTCAAAATCCCAGCCGGACTTGGCGGCGTTCTTGCCAAGAAGGCCCGCGTCGTAGGCCTCATCAATCGCGGCCTGCAGCGCCTCACGCTCGCGGATATATTCGCCGCGGATGTAGATATAGCAGGCATTGGCATTCATCGCGAACGACGCGATCAGGCAGCCTTCGATCAGGGTATGGGGATCATTGCGCATGATCTCACGATCTTTGCAGGTGCCGGGCTCAGATTCGTCGGCATTCACCACCAGATAGGCCGGGCGTCCATCGCTTTCCTTAGGCATGAACGACCACTTGAGACCCGTTGGGAAGCCCGCACCGCCCCGGCCGCGCAGGCCAGAGGCCTTCATGATCTCAACAATCTTATCGCGACCCAGACCGATCAGATCCTTTGTGCCGTCCCAATGGCCCCGCGCTTTCGCACCGGCAAGGGTACGATCGTGCATCCCGTAGATGTTGGTGAAGATCCGGTCTTTGTCCTGCAACATTGGCTAAATCCTTGATCGCTCGCGCGGGGTCTGGTCGCGCGTCTAGCTTTGTCTGCGCTCTTTCCACACCCAATACGTCACCACAAGCGCCCAGACCAGTGCCCCAATCGCCGCAAGGTCGAAGAGGAATACAAACCGCGGCGGCCAGCCCATCTGTCCGCCGATGAATTGCGCGCCCATCCAAAGCACCATGGTCAACGCCATGACAATCGCGGCCCGCCGGATCTGGCGCACGCGGCGTTGTTCTTCGGCGGAGACTGGCTTTTTCTCAGGCATCACTGGCCCCAAAAAGAAAGCTGCGCGACAGGGCCGCGCAGCATCATGTCTGTCAGGTTAAGCATATCTCACCCTCGGATCAGCTGTGGTCCGAGGCTTAATATACATCTCCGTCATCGACTTTCTTGGAAAACTCGGTCTCACCGCCTGCGGCCAAAAGGCCCGCCTGCTCAACCCAATTGTCGCGGCTGACGCGGCCCTTGAAGCCTTTCAGGTTCTGGTCAACCCACGCGACTTCGTCGGCGCTCCAGGCAGCGATCTGGTCGAAATGGTAGAAGCCAAGCTCATTGCAGAGCATCTCCATCTTGGGCCCGACACCTTTGATCCGCTTGAGGTCATCGGCCTGACCACCGCGCGGGCCATCAAGAGCCTCCGGGCGCGTGCCCGCGCCGGGGTCCGCAGCGGGTGCAGGTGCGGCGGCGGCGGCACTTGCGGCAGCCGCTTCGGCTTCAGCCGCGCGGGCCGCTTCGGCGTCAGCTGCAGCTTTCGCCTCTACCTCTGCGGCTGCGCGGGCGGCCTCAGCCTCTGCGGCGGCAGCAGCTTCTGCTTCGCGTGCGGCATCCGAAGCACTCGTGTCAGCGGCAGCGGCCGGAGCAGCGGCAGCGGCGGTTGTCCCAGTTGATGTCGAAGACCCGCCAGCGCTGCTTTGCCCGGAATTAGCCGACCCGAGCGGTGCGGCAGGTGCGCGGCACATGGTAATCGTTAGAACCGCACCCAACACCAGCAGCACCAGAACGCCCATGAAGGCGCCCTGCATAAAGCTCCATCCTCCCAGAACCCAAAGTGCTGCCGCCGTGAAGACGCCCGCCAAAGCGGCAATCCCCCAGGTCCAGGCAAGGCATTCCACGCCACCGGATTTGTTCATTGTAAGACCCCCCGTCATTCAACGTTTTTATCGTGTCGCTGGGAGTCTTAGCGCAGGATTCGGCCCCTGTCTTCCGCTACGTCGACGGATTGTCGCAGGTTTGCAGCAGGGCCACACATCTTCCCCGCTTGGCGGCTCAGCCTTCGTTCGCAAAATCGGCGGCTTGCGCGATCCAATTGTCCCGTTCGATCCGACCCTTGAACTTGAGCCGAGCATCGACCCACGCCACCTCGGCCGGGCCCCAGGCCGCAATCTGATCGAAATGATAAAAGCCCATCTCGTTAAGAACACCTTCAAGCTTCGGACCAACACCGCTGATCCGCTTGAGGTCATCAGCCCCACCGTCGCGCGGGCCGGACAATTGCTCGGGCGCTTGTTCTGCGACGGCCTCAACAGGATCTGCCTTTGATGGCGGCTTGGCCTTCGACACGGCCTTTGCCTCGGCCTTGGTCACGCCGGCCTTGTCGGCAGGCGCCTTGGCACGGTTCGCGGGCTTGGGCCGCGGAGGCTCTGCGGGAACGCCATCGCCTGATTGTCGGCCCCACGGCGCAAGCAACGGCACTTCCGTCCCGTCGATCCGCTTGATCGTATCGCCAATGTCAGCCGCCAACCGGGCTGAGGCATTCAACCCGTCCTTGCCCGCGTCATGATCTTTCAACGAAGTCAGTCCGCCCGCAGGTTCCGACGCATAACGCCCGTTCTGCGGCCCCGGTGTCGGCACTTCGCCCGCCGCCATCTTGTCGATCAGTGCAGCAAAGCTCTCTGCGGTCAGATCCTCGTAGTAGTCCTTGCCGATCTGCGCCATCGGCGCATTGGCGCAAGCACCAAGGCATTCCACCTCTTCCCACGAAAACTTGCCATCCGCGCTCAATTCATGAGCGCGCGGGGCAATCTTGTCCTTGGCCACAGCGACCAGATCTTCGGCCCCGCAAATCATGCACGAGGTCGTGCCGCAAATCTGGATATGCGCGACCGAGCCTACGGGCTGCAGCTGGAACATGAAATAAAACGTCGCCACCTCCAGCGCCCGTATGTGGGCCAGACCCAGCATGTCCGCCACTGCCTCAATCGCCGGACGGGTCAGCCAGCCTTCCTGCTCCTGCGCGCGCCACAAAAGCGGGATGATCGCGCTGGCCGCACGGCCTTCGGGATATTTGGTGATCTGCGCCTCGGCCCAGGCCTGATTGGCGGGCGTGAAGGCAAACGTGTCCGGTTGCTCGGGGTGCAGGCGTCGCAGCATGTGGGTCGTCCCTGGCGGTCGTGTGTCGGGCACGGGTTTCGCGCAATTAGCCGGGGATGTCCATGCGCGCTATGGCGCAGGGGGGCTATTGCGTGGCGTACGGCGATAGGGCGAACAACGTCCCCTCCGGTTCACAATCGGCGACATGAAACAGTCCAGTGCGCTGCGCCATACGGCCGGACCGGATCGCGTCGTTCAACCTTCCGTCCACCGCACGCGCCGCCACCAGAACTGCGCGCGCCTCGGGGTGGCGGATCGTTGTGCTGCGCAACCTCAGCGCGAAAAAGCCCTGTTGCGCAACCTCGGGACCAACGGGTTCGCCCAACGCCATCATGACGCGGTCGACCAGAAAAACCTCGAATACAGACACCAGATCTATTGGCAATGCGCAGCCGATGGCTGCGTAGGCCTCTTCCATGATCTCCTCAACGGCCAGGGTGTCCAGCGCTTCCGCTCGGTCAAGTAAGCTCGCCTCAGGCACGCTCTGCGCAGGAACCAATAGATCCCATTGCGCGTCCGCCGCATGAAGCGAACTGCACACCAGCGCCAAAATCACTGAAAGACATCGCATGCCATGAGCCTAAGGCAGCCTGGCGCATTCTGTCTACGACTCTAAGGAGGCCTCATCAGGTCCCGCTGGCCCTTGTGCGCCTATCGAAACCGGATCAACGCCAATTGCCCGCCCTTAGCACCCAACGAGCGTCCTCCCTTCATCTCCATCTACCAGCCGACCCTGTCGGACAAGCTGCAGCACACCACGCTCCAGCATCGCCTCAAACGCATCGAGGAACGGGTCCATTTCTTCCGACGGCAAAGCTGTTTCATCAAATCCGAAGCGTTCCCCCACGGCGCGCGCCACTTCGCTCTGGAACCGTCCGAACTCATCCGCACCGATGACACAGCCCCGCGCCGTCATGATTTCCGCCACGACATCCGCCGATTGATCACCACCCAAGGCCGCCATCCAATTAACAGCTGCCTGCACGCCAATTGGGGTCGCGCTCCCCACGGTGCCGTTCGGGCAGTCGGGATGAAGAAGCACAAGGTTGTCATTGATTTGTCGGAACTGCCCTTCGGCAAACATCTGTTGTCCAACCTCTTCAGAGACGTCATCGCTCAGGCCCATGGCCGCAACGACGGCATCTTCATTCGCGCGGGTCATGACGCAATCAAACTGCAGAAAGGCTTGAATGACGGCTGCTTGCTCTGGCGAGGATTGCGCGGAAGCAGTCACTGGACACAGCGCCAAGGCGACGATTGGCAGTATGGAAAATGGACGCATATTCGAAAAAGCCCTTTGATCGCAGAAAGATGAAAAGCGTTCCTGCATGTTGGGAAAGACCGATAAGGCTGTCCAACAAATAAAGTAGGGCGCCTTTCCTGCACGATGTCAGGAAAGACGCCCCCGCCCGGGCCGGACCCCTTCTTTCCGCCGGGCTAAGCGAAAGCGTTCAGCGCCAGGGAGATTGCGCAGGACGCCAATTCGTCGGGTTCGTGACAGTACGACCGCCCGCTTGCATCCGGGCAATCACTTTGGATGCACGGGCAATGCAGGGATCATTGAGGGATTTCGCGGAAATGGGCTCGTGTGGCAGCAGCGGGCGCATGGCTTAGGTCCTTCGTGTCAGGGGTGTCACGTGTTCGTGAACCCAACCTGCCCTTGAGAACCGTTTCCCACAACGGAGGGAATCCGTAGCTTACTCCGTCTCGGCGTCGCTCGCATCTGGCTCAACATCTGTCGCTTCGGGCTCCTCGGCCGGCGCCTCTCCGGTGCAAAGTCCCCAGTTCACAAGCGTCAGGGTCCCATTGCCGGAAGACCGCAAGAAACCCGTCTGCATCAGGGGCACCGCCATTTGCGGAAACATCGCGCTTTCCACGCCGATGCTTTCCATGACGGAATTCACATCGTCCTGATGCAACACGCAGCCTTGTTCCGCGATGGCTTGGGCCAGCGGATAGCCCGGATGATCCTCCGGCGTCGCAGCCTGCCCATGGGCCATGGACGCTGCAAGAAAGGCCGCAGGGCCGAGGAGGAGAAGAGTTCTGGAAATACGCATATGAAACGGTCCTTCGAATAAGTCACGAGACCTGTAACACAAAGAAAAAGCCCACCAAATGGCGGGCTTCCCTGACCTTACAGGTTTGTGAACGCGGCCCTACCGATCCACTTCCCCAAACACGATATCAAGCGATCCCAAAATCGCCGACACATCCGCCAGTTGGTGGCCTTTGCACAGGTAATCCATCGCCTGCAAATGCGGGAAGCCCGGCGCGCGCAGTTTCGCGCGGTAGGGTTTGTTCGTCCCGTCAGCCACGAGGTACACGCCGAATTCGCCCTTCGGCGCCTCAACGGCAGCGTAAATCTCGCCCTCGGGCACGTGGAAGCCTTCGGTGTAAAGCTTGAAATGGTGGATCAGCGCTTCCATCGAGGTCTTCATGTCGCCGCGCTTGGGCGGGGTCATCTTGCCCCGCGCCATGATATCCCCCTGGTTTTCGGGCATCCGCAGCTTTTCGCAGGCCTGCTTGATGATCTTTTGGCTTTCGCGCATCTCGGCCATCCGGCAGAGGTAGCGGTCGTAGCAGTCGCCGTTCTTGCCCACCGGGATCTGGAACTCAAATTCGTCGTAGCATTCGTAGGGCTGCGACCGGCGCAAATCCCATGCAAAGCCCGAGCCACGCACCATCACGCCGGAAAACGCCCAATCCTGAATGTCTTCCTCGGTCACGATGCCGATATCGGCGTTTCGCTGCTTGAAGATGCGGTTTTCCGTCAACAGCGTGTCGATATCGTCGAGCGCCTTGGGGAAGTTGTCGGCCCACTCATCAATATCTTCGATCAGCTCAGGCGGCAGATCTTGATGCACGCCGCCGGGCCGGAAATAGGCCGCATGCAGACGCGCGCCCGAGGCCCGCTCGTAGAAGATCATCAGCTTCTCACGCTCTTCAAAGCCCCACAGCGGCGGCGTCAGCGCGCCAACGTCCAGCGCCTGCGTCGTGACGTTCAGCAGGTGGTTCAGGATGCGCCCGATCTCGCAATAGAGCACCCGGATCAACTGGGCGCGACGTGGCACCTCGGTGCCGGTCATGCGTTCGATGGCGAGACACCAGGCGTGTTCCTGGTTCATCGTGCCCACGTAATCCAGCCGGTCGAAATACGGCAGGTTCTGCAGATACGTCCGGCTTTCCATGAGCTTCTCGGTGCCACGGTGCAGCAGGCCGATATGCGGATCACAGCGTTCGCAAATCTCGCCGTCCAGCTCCAACACCAAACGCAACACGCCGTGCGCGGCGGGGTGCTGTGGGCCGAAGTTCAGGTTGAAGTTGCGGATCTTCTGTTCGCCGGTCTCAAAATCGGTGGAGCCGTCGTCATAGGTGTTCGTGCGGATATCGCCGTCCATCATGCCTTCTCCTCCGCATCTGCCTTCTCATCGCCGGGCAGCACGTATTCCGCACCCTCCCACGGGCTCATGAAATCGAACTGGCGGTATTCCTGGACCAGCTTCACCGGCTCGTACACCACGCGTTTGAGCTCTTCGTCGTAGCGCACTTCGGTATACCCCGTCGTTGGGAAATCCTTGCGCAGCGGATGACCGCGGAAGCCGTAATCCGTCAGCAGGCGGCGCAAATCGTCATGGCCGGTGAACAGGATCCCGAACATGTCGTAGACTTCCCGCTCGTACCATCCGGCACTGGCATGGACCCCGGTGATGGAGGCCAGCGTCTCATCTTCACGCAACGCCACCCGAACCCGGATGCGGTGGTTCTGATACATGCTGAGGAAATGGTAGACGACATCGAACCTGCGATCCCGGCTGGGATAGTCCACCGCGGTGATGTCGATCAGGGTCGAGAACTGGCACGACCGATCAGTCTTCAGAAACTCGATAAATTCCACCAACTGGGTCGGGGGCACGTCAACCGACAGCTCGCCCACCGCGTTGACATCCGTCGACAACACCGCGTCCGAACGCTTTTCGCTGAGATACGTGGCCAGCTCTTGCAGGGCTTGGGTCATTCTAAATCCCTCAGCGCGTGATGGTGCCGGTGCGGCGGATTTTCCGCTGCAACTGCAGGATGCCGTAAAGAAGCGCCTCCGCCGTGGGCGGGCAGCCGGGCACATAGATATCGACCGGAACGATCCGGTCACAGCCCCGCACGACGCTATAGCTGTAGTGATAATACCCGCCGCCATTTGCGCAGGATCCCATCGAGATCACGTAGCGCGGCTCGGGCATCTGGTCATAAACCTTGCGCAGCGCCGGCGCCATCTTGTTGGTCAGCGTCCCGGCCACAATCATCACGTCCGACTGGCGAGGGGAGGCGCGCGGCGCGATGCCGAAGCGCTCCGCGTCGTAGCGCGGCATGGAGGTGTGCATCATCTCCACCGCGCAACACGCCAAGCCAAAGGTCATCCAGTGCAGCGATCCGGTACGCGCCCAATTGATCAGATCTTCGGTCGACGTGACCAGAAAACCCTTGTCCTGAAGCTCGCGGTTCAGTGTCTGCGTCGCAACCTCGCGGTCTGCACCGGCATGGTTGGGGGTCGTTGCTACACCCATTGTGGCTCACCCTATATGGTCGTTTGTTCTCCAGATACGGGTGGCGGCGGCGGCGGTCAACGGCGTCCGCACACAATGCCACAAGGGGTCGCAGGCAAACGCTGCGCAACCGCCGTAGCGTGCACCGGGCCTGGTGGTGTAACGATGAATTTGGTCGCAGGCGTGACCTCACCCAATCGGGGCTGGTCATGGACAGGGCCACGCCTGCTGGCCCACACCTATCGGCGTGGGTTTTCGCGCCATCCGCCATAGGGTCGCGCAAGCGCAAAACCGACAGATGTCGTTGTCAGGTTGGAAGAGGGCGTCACCCGCCAGCAGTCCGGGCCGCGCAAGCGGTTCCGTGAGTCTGTCGCCTTGCGTCGAACGCACCGCGCATCCGCCTCGGCACTTTGCCGGGCCCGCATCAAAGTGTGGTTCAATCCCGTCCACCGGCCATGAAATGGCAACGGCCCTCTCCCCTAGCGGAGGCATCCCATAAACTGCGCCCAGACCGCAGCATGGCTTGCCAATCCTGAATTGAGAGTCACCCCGTTTGCCCCGGCGACATCGCAGGCACAAAAGACCGATCTTTGGCCCGGTTCAAGCGCGCAGGGGCGTCAATTCAGGAAACCCTCAGGTAAGGGGAACCCGCAGTTTCCCAGAGGCGCACTTGCGTCCTACGGGACAATGTCCATGGCGGGCGTCAGCGGGCCTGCCGTGTAGCAAAAGGTGCGTCCAATATCGGGGCAGCGGTCCCGACCGCGAAGGCTGTCGGTCAATATGCCCCAGATCATCGGCCGCCCCTCCGACCAGCCGATCATAGGCGAGCCAGAGGCACCGCTGCCGCTGTCGCAATCGTAGCGGGCAATATCCAGCGTGTCGCGCGGCTCTGCCGCACGCCCCACAATCTCACCCGCTGCATCGAGGATGGAGGTCGTCGGCGGCACACCGCGATATCGGCAGGTTTGTGCCAGAAATCCCTCGGTCCGATAGGACGCCGTGCCACCGGTCACATTCAAGATCGGTCGCCCCTCTTCCAGAATCAGATCATCGGCTGTTGCCACGGGCAAAGGCCGCGCGCTCAGCGGAACGCGGCTCAACTGCACAATGGCCCAATCCGCGCGGGTGATCGGAACGGAAAGATGGCTTCCCAATTCGGGCGGGACGCGGAAGGGCCCTGCCTTCAACCCAACCGTGTTCAAAGTCACAACGTCACCACCGGTATGGATGGCCACGCAATCCGGGTTTCGCGCGCGGTGACTTCCGTCTTCGTTCAAAAACACATGGGCCGCCGTCAGCATTCGGTCGCCCTCGCCTATGAGAACGCCACCGCCAGTTGTTCCTCCCCGGCAAGAGACGCGCACAACGGCGGCGATGGCATCTTCCCAACCCGGGAACTGCGTCGGATCATCTGGCGCAAAGTCGGCCAGCGGCACGCGGCTTTCCCTCCCGATCACACCAGGCGGCGGTGGCGTGTCAACTTTGGAAGGCAGCGGATTTTGATGGTCCGGAGAGGCCGCACTCAACGCAAACCAACCAACACATGCAAGCGCGACACAAATCAAAATGCCACGAACGGGCGAGGCGCCGCGTTCGACGGGTCGGTACGGTTCAGGCCCAGGCATGCGTGCGCGAGATGTTCGAATGGGGAACGTAACGAACGGTTTTACCGTTCTGTTTCAATGGCATAGATATGCTTATCACGCGTGATAAGGCATCATTCCCACTCAAGCGCACCCTTTTTCCACTCATAGGCGAACCCGATGGTCAGAACGGCGAGGAACACCATCATGGACCAGAAGGCGGTGTCGCTGAGATCCGGAAACGCGGTGGCCCACGGGAACAAAAATGCGATTTCCAGATCGAAGATGATGAACAGGATCGACACGAGGTAGAACCGCACGTCAAACTTCATCCGCGCATCATCGAACGCGTTGAACCCGCACTCATAGGCGCTGACCTTTTCCGGATCCGGATTGCGGACCGCAAGAACCACCGCCGACAACATCAAAACCAAGCCAAGCCCGATGGCAATGGCCAGGAAAATCAGGATCGGGGCGTAGTTCGACAAAAGCTCGGTCATCGGCGTCTCGTTTGGTCCGGTCGCGTGTTGGTTTACGGCGCGCCGCCGGGGCGGTCAATTCCCTGCCGGTGCGGCAAAGGGGTGCGGAGGATATTTCATGGCCCTCACGCAGATATGAGACAGCGGAATTCCGCACCTGCCAGCCGAAAGGTTTTCTGGAATGTCTGGCCACACCCCTTCTTTTCGCCGCTCGAAAGCTTCCGCCATGTTTCGTCCCTTCGTCCTGCCCGCCGCATTCTGCGCCTTGTCGCTCATCGCGGCCCTGCCCGCAGCAGCGCAATTCTCTACTCAAGGCCCAGGCGACGGTTGCGCCCCCTATAATGACGGCACCATCAACACGAGTTGCCTAGCCGTTTTGCGAAACTTGGCCTTCCAGGCGGCGACACCTTCGGATTGGGAGCGCCTGCCGCAAGACACGCTCGCGCCCGCCGCAAGCCCGATCGAGGCAATCTTGCCGCTTCTGTCGGGTGCCTTTGGAACCGGTACATTCCCGGAGGAGGCCGTGGAATTTGCGACCAATGATGGATTTTCCGTCGATTTCCGGGTCACATCCGGTGTGCGAACCAACGATGTGAGCGACCAAATCGAATGGGTTGGGCGACTGCTGCAGGACGACAACGGCCTATGGCATCTGCTTCAGATTGATCGCCGCACGACATGCATCGTTGGATCTTTCTTGGGGCCCTCCTGCCCATAACCGCCAGGCTAAAGCGCGTCTCTCAGTTCCCGCCGCAGGATTTTGCCGCTCGCGCTTTTGGGCACGCTCTCCACGAACCGGTATTCGTCTGGCCGCTTGTAGCTGGCCAGGCACCCTTCGCAATAAGTGCGGATATCGTCCTCCTCAACCGTCCCGTTGGTCACGACAAAGGCAATAGGCACCTCACCGGCTTCCGGGTCTGCCTTGCCAATCACGGCCGCATCAGTGACGCCTTCCATCGCGCAAAGCGCTGCCTCAACCTCGGCCGGCGCCACCTGAAAACCCTTGTACTTAATCAATTCCTTCAACCGGTCCCGGATGAACATGAAACCATCTTCATCGATCTCGGCCAGATCACCTGTGCGCAGCCAACCGCCCTCCGCCATGGTCTCAGTGGTGGCGTCGGGATTATTCAGGTATCCCTTCATTACCTGCGGCCCACGGATCCACAATTCCCCCTCCATGCCGGGTGGCTGATCCTCCAACGTTTCGGGGTCCACGATCCGACACTCGGTCGAGGGCACGGCCTGACCGCTTGATCCATGCCGGATATTCCCGAAGACGGTCATATGGCTGATCGGGGAAAGCTCGGTCATCCCATATCCTTGCACAGAGCTTGCGCCAAAGCGTTCGCCGACAGCCGCTTCGATCTCCGCGCCCAACGGGGCCGCGCCCGAGAAGATTTCCGACACGGACGAAACATCGTAATCGTCCACCATCGGATGCTTTGCCAAAGCCAGCGCAACCGGCGGGACGATGTAGAGGCGTGTCGCCCGATGCTCCTGGATCAGCTTGAGGTAAAGCTCCAAATCAAAGCGCGGAAGGGTCACGATTTTCGCACGTTGGTTCAGGAACAGGTTCATCAGAACCGTCATGCCGTAAATATGGAAAAACGGCAGGAACGCGATGGTGACGTCGTCCGGATCAATCTGTGCCACCGCCGCTGATTGCGTGACATTGGCCACGAGGTTGCGATGGGTCAGCATAACGCCCTTGGGGCGCCCGGTTGTGCCGCTGGAATAGGGCAAGACAACGACATGCTCGGCAACATCAACCGGGGCCTGTTCTGGCAATTCTGGCCCCATCACATCGGCCAGCGTCAACGCCCCGTCCCCGCCATCGAGAACAACCAGCTCGCGACACCCCGTGCCTTCCATCGCAGTGCGCGCGACGTCAGCAAACATCGAGATTGTCACGAGCATTTGCGCGCCTGCATCTTCCAACTGATGCTTGATCTCCGGTGCCGTGTAGGTTGGGTTGATCGTCGTGACCGTGCCGCCGCCCCAGGCTACGCCGTGAAACACAATCGGATATTCCGGCAGGTTCGGCGCCAGTAGCGCGACGGTTCCACCAGGCAGCACACCACGTTCGGTCAGTCCGCCTGCCAAAGCCTTGATCTGCGCGACGATTGCACCCGCCGTGACCTCTCGACCGGTCGGGCCATCCACCATGGCCACATCATCCATGCGCCCCTCGAAGCCTTCGAAAAGCTTTTGCGTGACCGACATATCCGGAACCGCGACCGTTCCGTGCCGACTTTCGAAAATTGCCATGATGTCCTCCCAGACCCGGCCTCTGGATCGGACCGTGTGGTCCAAGGATTGCGGAGGAGTAAGGCCTCTGTCCAGTGTCAATCACGGGACGGTGGGCGGGGCGATGCCCTTGGGCGAGCGTCGCGCGTCGCCCTTCCTTTCCCGTCACACCAAGGAAAATCCAGCATCAAAGGGGCTGCTACCGATCCCACCCCGGCTTGCGTTTGTCGAAAAAGGCGCTGATCCCCTCTTCCGCTTCGGCGCTTTCCCAACGGGCGACAAGGGCGTCAATTGTGGCGCTGATCTGCGCCTCGGCGGCCACGCCCCCAAGCTCAGCCACCAACGCTTTTCCTGCGGAAACTGCACCGGGGGCCGCCTTCAGATATGGCTCAATTTCCGACTCAATCGCAGCATCCAAGTCCGTCTTCGGTACGGCACGCGCCAGCAAGCCCAACGCGACCGCCTCGCCGGCGTCAAATCTGCGGCCCGAGAAGAATACGCGCCGGGCCCGAGCCGCACCCATGCGCGCAACGACATAAGGCCCGATGGTCGCGGGGATCAGGCCCAGACGAACCTCCGTCAGACCAAATTTCGCATGATCGACACCCACCGCGACGTCGCACACAGACATCAGTCCAACACCGCCACCAAAGGCCTGGCCCTGCACACGCCCGATCAGAGGACGCGGCATCGTGTCGAGCGCGCCCAACATCTCGGCCAAGGCCCGCGCTTCGCGGGCGCGCGTTTCCGCATCAGCCGCCATCTGTGCGCGCATCCAGCCCAGATCACCGCCGGCGCAAAAGCTGGCGCCTTCGCCGGTCAGCACCGCAACCCGCACCGCCGGGTCGCGCCCCAGCCGGCCCGCCATCAGCGTCAATTCGGCAATCATCGCCGCATCCATCGCGTTGTGCACCTCAGGCCGGTTCAACCGCACCCAGGCCACACCACGATCATCGACGTTCAATTCAACCACCGCCATGTCGCATCTCCCTTGCCATCCGACCGGCCTTTGCGACGACGGCACGGTTCAGGCCCGTGACGTATCCCAGCGTCGTCAAATGCGCGTCTAGCGCTTCGGTTGCCAGATTTCCTGCTGCACCCGGCGCATAGGGGCACCCGCCAAGCCCCCCGACCGCGCTGTCAAAAATCCGCACACCGCGCGCCAGGGCCACGTCGACATTGTCCAACGCGCGGCCGCTTGTGTCGTGGAAATGCCCGGCCAGCATGTCCATCTCGGCCACGTTCAGGACGGCCTCCAGCATCGCGTCCACTGCCTCAGGCGTTCCCCGGCCAATGGTATCGCCAAGCGAAATCTCATTGCATCCCATCGCCTCCAAGGCGCTGGCGACCACGGCCACCTGCGACGGGGGCACCGGTCCGTCGAACGGGCAATCGGTCACGCAAGAGATGTAGCCGCGCACCGTCAGACCATCGGCCGTGGCTGCACGCACCACCCCATCAAAGCGCCCAAGGCTCTCGATGACCGAGGCGTTCAGGTTAGCCTTGGAAAACCCCTCCGACGCGCTTGCAAAAACGGCGATCTCGTCCGCCTTTGCCGCCCGCGCGCCCTCCAGACCCCGCATATTCGGCGTCAACGCCATGTACCGCACGCCGTCTGTCCGCCGGATGCCGGCCAAAACCTCCGCCCCGTCCGCCATCTGTGGCACCCATTTTGGTGAGACAAATGACGCCACTTCGATCCGGCGGAACCCGGCACAGGACAACAGATCAACCAGCGCGATTTTCTCGTCTGTAGGGATCAGCCGCGCCTCGTTCTGCAACCCGTCCCGCGGTCCGACCTCGACGATTTCGACCGTCTCACCCATCGACCGGAACCTCGTAGAACGGTTTGGAATAGAAGCGTTGCGGCCCTTCAATCGCCGCCGCCGCCTGAAACGCAGGCCGGGCTTGCAGGCGCGCCCAAAAGGATTGGAGCCCTGGCCATGGATCAAGCTTCACGTAGAATGGCGCAGCGAACAGGTTGAAGCCCAGCATCGCATCTGCTGCCGAAAAACCGGATGGCAGCAGGTAGTCCCCGGCGAACATCCCGTCGAGCGCATCCAGCGTGCCCTTCAGGCGCAGCGTATTCAGCTTGATCACTGTGGGCGACGGATTGGCCGGTGGGCGCAAGAACAGGTGGTTCAGGTTCAATTGCTCGATCAGCGAGGCTTGTGTTTCCGCAAATCCCATCGCTTCCAGATACGCCACCCGTTCCGGATGACCCGGCGCACGGCCAAAGCCGAAGTCGGGCCGGGTTTCGCACAGATATTGCAAAATCGCTGAACTCTCGAAAATCGTGCGTCCGTCGATCTCCAACGCCGGAATACGCCCCGCGGGCGAGTGATCTTTCAGGATCGGCTCCTGCATCTTGCGCGTCCCGATCTCATAGAGCTCCAGGTCTGGTGTCAGGCCCATTTCCTGCAACAGCCACAGCACACGGAACGACCGTCCCCAAGGCACATGGTGCAATCGGATCATGCCTGATCCTCCAACACGATCAGAGGCGCGCCAGCTTCCACCTGGGCACCGGCCTCCACAAGAACCTCGGCCACGACGCCGTCCCGGCCCGCGGTCAACACATGTTCCATTTTCATCGCCTCCAGCACCGCCAATCGGGCGCCCGTTTTTACCTCAGCACCCGCTTTCACAAAGACGGCCTTCACCAACCCCGGCATGGGCGCCTCAATCCGCCCGGCACCGATCGCTTCCGCCTGCACATCCAACGGATCTGGCAGGTCGAAATGATAGTTGTTGCCCCAGAACACGCTCAGTCCCGCAGCGTGCCGAACCACGTCCGCCGCAACCGGCGCGCCATCCACGGCCCAATCGGTGCCATGCATCACACGATGCTCGACTTCGCCCAGGGCGACGGAATAGTCACCAGCGCCAAGCGTCGTCACTTGCGCGACCTCCGCCACGCCATCGCGGGCGATCACAACACTTTGCGGCACCGGCGCCCATAGCGTGAACCCTTCCAACGGCCCGTCGCGGTCCACCGCCCCCACCGCTGCAAGGGCGCGTGTGCGCGAACAGGGCTCCGGCGCGCGGGCCAGAGCGTCGACCTCCCGGTCGATCAGGCCGGTATCAACCTCTCCGCGCCCAAAGCCCTCATGCGTCGCCAAGGCGCGCAGAAAGGCGAGGTTCGTGACAGATCCGGCCACTTGTGTGCCCGCCAAGGCCCGATCCAACCGTGTCAGAGCAATGTCCCGTGTCGGTCCATGGACAATCAGCTTGGCGATCATCGGGTCATACCAGGGGCTGATCTCGTCCCCCGGGCGCACGCCAGTATCCGCGCGCGCACCCTCAGGGAATTTCAGATGCGCCAACGTGCCCGTCGCGGGCAGGAAACCCTTTGGCACATCCTCCGCGTAAAGCCGCGCTTCAAAGGCATGACCTTCAATCGTCAGGTCCGCCTGCGCGCGGGGCAATGGCTCTCCCGCCGCGACGCGCAACTGCCATTCGACCAGATCGACGCCTGTGATCGCCTCCGTTACCGGATGCTCGACCTGCAGACGCGTGTTCATCTCCATGAAGTAGAACCGGTCAGGCTTGAGCCCGTCTGAGGCATCGACGATGAACTCTACCGTCCCCGCCCCCTTGTATCCAATCGCCTCCGCCGCGCGCACGGCGGCGTCCCCCATCGCCGCGCGCATCTCCGCTGTCATGCCCGGGGCCGGGGCTTCTTCGATCACCTTCTGGTGGCGCCGCTGCAGCGAGCAATCCCGCTCGAAAAGATGCACAGCCCGCTCACCATCGCCAAACACCTGCACCTCGATATGGCGCGGGGTCGCGACGAACTTTTCTATAAGAACCGCGTCATTCCCGAACGCCGTTGCTGCCTCTCCCTGCGCGCTGGCCAGCGCGTCGGCAAAATCCTCTGCCCGGTCGACGCGCCGCATCCCTTTGCCGCCCCCGCCCGCGACGGCCTTGATGAGCAGCGGATAGCCGATCTCTGCGGCGCGCTCGGCCAACCCCTCTTGCGAGGCCCCGTGATAGCCCGGCACGACCGGAACACCGGCCTCTTCCATTAGCGCTTTCGCAGCATCCTTCAGCCCCATCGCGCGGATCGCGTCGGCCGATGGCCCGATGAACACCAGCCCGGCCGCCTCACAAGCCTCCACGAATTCCGGGTTCTCGCTCAGAAAGCCGTAGCCCGGATGCACCGCCTCCGCGTCCGTGGCCTGTGCCGCCGCGATGATCGCGTCACCCCGCAGGTAGCTGTCCGCCGGTCTCGGCCCGCCGATATGCACCGCCTCATCGGCCATCGCGACATGCCGCGCCGAGGCGTCGGCGTCAGAGTAAACCGCCACCGTGCGCACGCCCATAGTGCGGGCCGTGTCGATAACGCGGCAGGCGATCTCTCCCCGGTTCGCGATCAGGATTTTACGAAACATCAGTCTCTCCCGGTGGCAGAAGCCGCTCGAAGCGGTGGCGGTATATCAGGTTCGGGCGCACGCCATCGGCCCAGTAGACAAGGACCGGGATCATCAGCGCCATCAAAATCGGGGCCTGCACAACGAATGCCGCAATCACGGCCCCAAAGACCATCGGATAGGCCACGGGTTGACGCGCAAAGATGGGCCAGATCGGCAACAGAAAGACCGCCACAAGCGCTGCCTCCCAAAGCTGCGCCAACCCCAGCATAAGGTCGATGATCACCAAAATCGCCGCCAGGCACAACGCTCCGATGCTTAACCACAACCCCGGGCTCAGTCGGTTGAGCGGATGCCCCTCCACATAGCCTGCGCCCGTGAACACCCATTCCCATTCCTGAATGCCGTGTCCCCGTGCGCAAAGCCGCATCGCGCGAGCCTCGCCCCAATGGCGGCCAATGCGGACTGCCGCGAAACTGGCCAGCCAGGAACACAAGATGGCCCCGACCGCCACAGGCCATGTCGGGAACGTCACAACGACCACAAGGGATGCACACAACCAGACAAGCCACATCACCACAAGGGCGGGCCATTTCCCGAGCCGACCCAGCAGGATCAGCGCCACAAGTGCGGCCCCGACACAGGCAACGCCGACGCGGCCCTCCCAAGCGGTTCCCAAGGCAAGCAAAGCCGAGGCGCCAGGCAGGCAGAAGAACAATCGCCACGCTAGCATGGCGCAGCACCGGTCTCGAAAAACGGCTCAGCCCACATTGTCCACCGCCCCCAAATCCTCAACCACCTCGAACCTCTCCCAGACCAATTCCATCTGCGGTTTGAATATCCCGGCCCGCCGGTAGTACCGCTCGTGGTTCTCCTGCCATCCGGCCAAGGTTTCGTCCTCGCCCTCGGCAAGCGCCAATTCCTCCGGCATGTCGCAGAACCGCACGAGCCGCAGTTCCACCGTCCGATTCACCAGCGCAGGCCGGCCATCAAACGTCGTGGCAATGTCACATCGCCCGATTTGCGGCAGCGCTTCGCCCGCCGCGACTTCCGCCATGGACAAACAGGTCGCGCGTTTCCGACCGGATCGCACCAAGCCCAATAGCAGCCCCGACAACTGCGCCGAGTCGCCAAACGAATAGGTCTCCGCTCCCGGATACCGCGTCTTGAGCGCGTCCAGTGTCATCGCCCGGCCCTTCCTTGTTTCAGAAATACCTCGGGGGGGCGGCCACAGGCCGTGGGGGGCAGCGCCCCCTTACATCCGGAACAGGCCAAACCGCGTCTCCTCGATCGGCGCGTTCAACGCAGCCGCCAGACTCAACCCCAACACCTCGCGGCTTTTTCGAGGGTCGACCACCCCGTCATCCCACAGCCGCGCGCTGGCGTAGAGCGGGTGGGACTGCTCCTCGAACATATCAATCGTGGGCTGTTTGAACGCGGCCTCTTCGGCCTCAGACCACGCCTCCCCCTTCTTCTCCATCGCCGCGCGCTTCACCGTCGCCAAAACCCCCGCCGCCTGCGCCCCGCCCATCACCGAAATCCGTGAATTGGGCCAGGTCCACAGGAACCGAGGCGAATAGGCCCGCCCCGCCATCCCGTAATTCCCCGCTCCGAACGAGCCGCCGACCAGCATCGTTACCTTCGGCACGGCCGTTGTCGCCACTGCCGTGACCATTTTGGCCCCATGCCGCGCGATGCCCTCATTCTCGTATTTCCGGCCCACCATGAAGCCGGTGATGTTCTGCAAGAAGACCAACGGGATTTTCCGTTGCGAGCACAACTCCACGAAATGCGCGGCCTTTTGCGCCGCCTCACTAAACAAGACGCCATTATTGGCGATGATACCAACTTGCATCCCCATCACCTCGGCGAACCCGCACACAACCGTCTCACCAAACCGCGCCTTGAATTCGTCAAAGTAACTATCATCCACGACCCGCGCGATCACCTCGCGGATGTCGTAGGGCCTGCTCAGGGCTGCGGGCACGACCCCCAACAACTCCTCAGGGTCATAGGCCGGGTCGCGTCCGCCTAAAGCGACGCCCGTTGCTGGCCCGAGGTTCGACACCGCCCGCCGCGCCAGCGCCAGCGCGTGGGCATCATCCTCCGCCAGGTAGTCCGCCACGCCCGACAGCCTTGTATGCACATCCCCACCGCCCAGATCCTCCGAAGTCACAACCTCGCCCGTCGCCGCCTTCACCAAAGGCGGTCCGGCCAGAAAGATCGTCCCCTGTTCCTTCACGATGATCGTCACGTCAGACATCGCGGGCACGTAAGCCCCGCCCGCCGTGCACGAGCCCATGACGACCGCGATTTGCGCGATCCCTTTCGCGCTCATCCGTGCCTGATTGTAGAAAATCCGCCCGAAGTGATCGCGGTCAGGGAAGACCTCGTCCTGATTGGGTAGGTTCGCTCCCCCGCTGTCGACCAGATAGAGGCACGGCAGATGGCACTCCTCCGCAATCTCCTGCGCCCGAAGGTGCTTCTTCACGGTGATCGGATAGTACGTCCCGCCCTTCACGGTCGCATCATTACACACAACCATCACATCGCGCCCGTGGACCTTCCCCACGCCCGCTACAACGCCGCCACAGGGTGCGGCGCGCTCGTACATCCCATGCCCGGCCGTCGCGCCGACCTCCAGAAACGGCGAGCCCGGATCGAGCAAATTCGCCACCCGCTCCCGCGGCAACATCTTGCCCCGCGACACATGCCGCGCGCGCGAGCGTTCGCCACCCCCCGCCGCCGCCATCTCGGCGGCTTCGCGCACATCGGTCAAAGCCTCCAGATGCGCGGCCCGGTTCGTTTTGGCCTCGTCCGAACCCGCAATGAAAGTGGATTTGAGTTTCATTGGACGCTCCACTTCCGGCTGAACCGCGCAACCAAAGGGTCGAAAACAAAGAATGCCAAGAGCGGCCCGGCAAACGGCCAGAGCGTTGAAAACACCGAACTCGGCTGAAGCATGATGTACGTTCCCATCGAAGCAAAAAGGAGGGCCGACCACAAAAGGATCACCCATGCCGCGCCCGATGTAGACAACGACGCCTGACAGGTCGCGCAAGTGATGCGGTTCGCAGGCTCACCTCCGATGAACGGCCAAAGAGAAAACAGATAGGTTTCTGGAAACGACCAAGCCTCCGGCATCCGCAAATCACTCGACCCACAGTACGGACAGGTCAGCCCTGCCAGATCTCTTCGAAATCCTAGCATCACTCCAACTCGCTCATCTCATCCCAATCAAGCGGCCCCATCACGCCACTCAACCGCGCCACCTGCCAGGCCCAGACGGCCTCCTCGAACTTGAGCACTGACTGGAACGACGCGCACCAGATCTGCCGCCGATACGTCTCCCCCGCACAATCGTCGCCCGCGTTGATTCCGTGCGCTACGGCCCAGACATTCCCGTAAAGCGGCCCCAGTGGCAGCCCCTGCAATGCCTCGGGTTCCGGCAGCACCTCACGCATCGCCGCCGCTCGCTCATCAAACGCCGCGCGCAGCCGCCGTTGGCATTGCAGCGAATTGGCCGCGACCTCGCAAATCCCCATCGCCAGATAGCCACAATGCTGCACCCAATGGACGTTGAAGGCGTCCATCGGCACCGTCACACCGTAGCCTGGCAGGCCCAACAAACGCGCCTCGAACGCGTCCATCTGCTCAGGCAAACACTGCTCGAATCGCGGCACGTGAACAGCGCGCGGCGCCTCCGCCCATGACTGCGCCTGCACCGGTCCCGCAAACAAGGCCAACAAGCCCAGCAACACCCTCAACGCCATCCGTCCGCCTCCACAACACCCACGACACGGGCAACCTGCCACAAAGCCGCCGACCGGCCCAAATGCTCCAACGCCTCTTGCGGCCCACAGGCCTCGCATCCTGCCGCGACCTCAGCCCAGAGCTGAGGATAGAGCCCATCCGACCAAGGCGGGTTTCGGCCCGAGACAGCCTCCGGCGCGGGCACGTCCGCGAACCGCTCCGCCTGTGCAACCATCTGGCGTGAGATCCCGTCTCGACACGCCTCATCCGCCCCACATTGCAACAGAGCGATCCCCCCGCAATCGGCCACAAAGCGCCCCCGCACGAGATCGAAATTCGGCGCCGCCTGTTCGTTCAACGACGCTGTCAAGCGGCCTTCAAAAGCGACTATAGCATCCGATACACAGGCCTCGAATGCTGCCGCTGGTGACGCGAGGAGCGCGAGGAAAGCCAGTCCCCTCACGTTCCATCCTCCGGCACCGAAACATCCTCTACCACGACGCCCCATTCGTCGGTTGCTGCGTACCACGCCTCTCCGCCTTCGGGTTCGCAAATCACGATCAGCCGGACGCCTTCCACGCCCGAGGGCACGGCGAAGCAATCCAGAAGTTCACCGCCCGTCTCGGCCACATACCGCGCGGCGTGGACGTTGATGATCTCTGTCTCGGTCGGCGGGGCGGCCCTTAGCCCCAACCAGAGGCCCAACGCCCCCGCAACGGCCAGCAAGGCGGCAAGCGGCAAGGCGATCCGCGCCATCATGGCGCCACCGCCCCCGGTGCGACGCAACGCTCAGCCCGCCGCATAAGCGCGCCGCCTGTCTTCCACTGGTTCCAAATACCTAAAAACATCCCTTGGCCTGCCACGCCTCACATCATCCCCATCAATTCACGGCCGACCAGCATCCGCCGAATCTCGGATGTTCCCGCGCCGATTTCCATCAACTTCGCATCGCGGAACATGCGGCTGACGGCGCTGTCATTCATGAACCCCGCCCCGCCCATCGCCTGCACGGCCTGGTGGGCAACCTTCATCCCCTCCTCGGACGCATAAAGAACACAGGCCGCCGCATCCTGCCGCGTCACAGCCCCGCGATCACATGCCTTGGCAACCTCGTAAGCATAGGCCCGCGCTGAATTCATCGCCGTGTACATATCCGCGATCTTGCCCTGCATCAGTTGGAAATCCCCGATCGGTCGCCCGAACTGCTTGCGCTCCTTCAGGTACGGCATGACCTCATCCAGACAGCCCGCCATGATCCCGATATTCACGCCGCTCAGCACAACACGCTCGTAGTCGAGCCCGCTCATGAGGACCGCAACACCGCGTCCCTCTTCGCCCAGGACGTTCTCGAACGGCACCTCGACATCTTCAAAGATCAACTCAGCCGTGTTCGACCCACGCATGCCCATCTTGTCGAAATGCGGTGATGTGGAAAAACCCACCATTTCCTTCTCGATGAGAAACGCCGTGATCCCTTTCGACCCCGCGTCCGGATCCGTCTTCGCATAAACAACCAATGTGTCCGCATCCGGCCCATTGGTGATCCAGTATTTCGTCCCGTTCAGCAGGTAACGATCATTCCGCTTTTCCGCGCGCAGGCTCATTCCCACAACGTCCGACCCCGCACCGGCCTCGGACATCGCCAACGCGCCCACATGCTCACCGGACACCAGCCGCGGCAGGTACTTCGCCTTCTGCTCAGGCGTACCGTTCAGCTTGATCTGATTGACGCAAAGGTTCGAATGCGCCCCGTAGGACAACCCAATGGAGGCCGAGACGCGGGAAATCTCCTCCACCGCAACCGTGTGGGCCAGATATCCCATGCCAGCCCCGCCGAATTCCTCCTCAACGGTGATACCAAGCAGGCCCAACTCGCCCATTTCAGGCCATAACTCATTGGGAAAGGCATTCTCTTGATCTGTCTTCGCGGCCAGCGGTTTCACCCGCTCCTGCGCCCAGGAATGCACCATATCGCGCAAGGCATTCACATCCTCGCCCAGATCAAAATTCATTGAGCCCAGAAACATCGCGCCACCCTCAGCCAAGAATTGAACACTTGTTCATTTAACGCGAGACCGCGCTCGAGTCAAAGCCTCCCGCTTGACTTCACCGCGCGGGCCACGCCCTAACTCAAGCATGACCTTGTCGCAGGAATTTCTCCACCTCGTCGTGTTGGAGCGTCACGGCGCCCATCGCCGCAAACGGTTTGCCGGATAGCCGGGGCCACAGCCCTTGCCTTTCCCTGACATCGCACCCGGAGACCTCCCATGACGGATTTCCTCGAAATCCCCGTTCTCGACATCACGCCCCTTATCGCCGGCGACGACACCACCGACCTCGCCGCTGCCTTCGCCGAAGCCTATGGCGAAACGGGCTTTGCCTACATCATCGGCCACGGCATCGACCCCGCCCTGCGCGCCGCGATCTTCGAGGCGTCAAAGCAGTTCCACGCCCTGCCAGAACCCGCGAAACAGGCCATCGCCATCGACCACACCCACCGTGGCTATATCGCGATCAACACCTCGACCGACGTGACCTCGGACCTTGCGGACGTCACCAAGCCCAACCAGTCCGCCTCTTTCATGATGATGCGAGAGGATGCGGCGCACGACCCGGAAACCTATCTCTCCGGCCCCAACAAATGGCCCGACTTGCCCGGCTTCCGCGACACCTGTGAGACCTACACCAAGGCCATGACCGACCTCGGACGCCGCCTCATGTCCCTCGCGCTCCAGTCCATCGACGCGGACCAGAGCTTCCTCACCGCCTTCGACACGCCCACGATGTGGCTGCGTCTGCTTCATTATCCGCCGCAGGACCGCCAAGCGCCCGAAGACCTCTACGGCTCCGCCCCCCACAAGGATTTCGGCTGCCTGACCCTGCTCGCCCAAGACGATGTCGGCGGCCTGCAAGTCCAGACGCCCTCCGGCGATTGGGTCGATGCCCCACCCCGCGAAGACGCCTTCATCGTGAACGTCGGCGACATGCTGCATCGCCTCTCCAATGGACGCCTCCTCTCCACCCCGCACCGCGTTATCAACACCTCCGGCCGCGAGCGCTATTCCGTCCCGTTCTTTTTCGACCCCCACGTCTCGACAACCATCGCGCCGCTGGTCGGCACACCACGGTTCCAGCCGCTCACCTTCGGCGACTTCCTCCGCCACGAACTCGAAGCCTCCTATGACGCTCACAATCCCGATAGCCCCGATTGACGCAGGCACCCCATGAGGGCTCAATAGCCCGCATGGCTGACAAACCCTTCCGCTTCTTCGACAACCGCCTGAAATACCTCACCTTCGTGAACACCACGAATGAGAAGTGGCGGATATCCGAGCGTGTCGCGCAGGAGCTTGACCACATCACACCGCGCCCGCCCGCCGTGCGGGTCTTCGATGCGGGCATGGGTGATGGCACCGTGCTCGCCAATACACTCCGCGCACTGCACCAGCGGCACCCGACCATCCCCTTTCACGCGGTCGGCAAGGAAATCAGCCTCGAAGACATCCGCCTGAGCCTTGCCAACATGCCAGACCGTCTGGTCGAACACCCCGCCACCGTCGTGACCATGACGAACCTCTTCTATGCCGAGGCCCCGTGGCTCACGCCCAACAAACCCGCCGAAGTGACGTGGAAATTCGTGGCCCTCGACGGCGCGTCCTCCATCGGATTTCAGGAGCAATTGCGCGACCTTGACCCCTTCCTGGTCGAAAACTGGCAAGTCAAATCCTCCCCCAAAACCGGCAATCCGCTTTACGTCACGCCCACGGTGCTGGTGATCTACCGCACCGATCACGCCTTCCTTCTGGACAACGTCATTCCGCGTGAGGGTGAGCGCCAGGCGCACTACGACCTCATCCTCGCCTCTCAACCCTGGCGCGCCCGCACGCCCGCACCACTCAAAGCCAAAAGCATCCTCGCGCCCCTGTCTCGCGCCCTCGCCCCAGGGGGCCGAATGCTGACCGTGCAAAGCGCCGGCGGCGACCCGGCGGAGGAAATCGTGAACGCCATCTGGCCCGACATCGACCTCTTTCCGGTCAACCGCTACGACCTGATCGCGGCCCTGAAACAGGAAATCGGGCCCGAGACCGCCGACTTCGACCTCACCATCCCCTCGGGCGGCGACGCGCTTTTGTCCTACCGGATGCACACCCTGCCCGAGGAGGTCGGCCCCTCCATCGGCACCTCCACCCTCTCCGCCGCCTGGAACGCTGCGACTTACGTGGCCCAGATCGACGACCAGTTGCTGGAAGAGGTCCACGGCGCGACCCGGCACTACGACATCACCGCGGACATCCTGCACAAATACGGCGGCCTATGGTTCAATGATGAAGCGTTTACGGTCACGCGGCTGCGCTAGGCGCGTTTACGATTTCGGCCCCAATTGCTCGCCGACCAGCACCCACACCTCATCCTGCCGTGCAAGAACCGCCGTGCCTCGACCTGACCCGGAGGCCAGTTGCCCGTCAATGTAACCGCTCCAACGGAAGTCAAACCCATAGGCTGCCGCCTTGTCGGTGCGAACCAGCCATTCAACGTTTTCGACCCGGAATTCCTCACCCTTGATGGTTGCGAAATTATGCTCGTAAGCCGCGCGAATGGCCGCCTTGCCGGACAGCACCCTGCCGTCGGAAAAGACGACCCGCGCAGTATCCGCGATCAAAGGTGCGACGGATTCCCAATCCTGGCGACCCAAGGCAGCTTCATAGCTTTTGACAAAGTCCTCAGGCGCCATTTCACATGTCCCGTAATTGTTGGACCGAGACCTACTCTAACACCGCGACACCACCGCACGCACCCCCGGCAATTCTCCACAAAATCTTAACTTACCGCTGTATAATAAGAGCAGATGATCATCTGCCCGACCCGCGCCTTACCATAGGTGCGCTAGGGCAAATCCAGACGGACACGACCCAGCCCCGGCCCACCGAAAGGGTTAACGGCCAAGGCAGGGCGGTCTCGCGCACCAGACCCCACCGGCCCCGGCCGGTGGCCAGACGTCCCGTCGCCCTGAGCGGCGCCGCTCTTCCCTACCAATCGGAACAGCATCCAAACCCCCGAGATCACGCTGCCTGACAAAGCCCATCACGCATCGTCATGCCCCGCCCCCTTGCGCCCCCGCGCCAAGGGCCGCACCCTCACGCCCAAACGGAGGGTCCCATGCTCGATTTCCACATCTACGACGTCTTCACCGACACGCCATTTACCGGCAATCCGCTGGCCATCGTCGAAGGCGCAGACGGCCTGACCACGGCGCAGATGCAAACCATCGCCCGCCAGTTCAACCTGTCCGAGACGATCTTCGTCCAAACCCCCGATGATCCTACCCACAACGCCAAAGTCCGCATCTTTTTCCCGACCGCCGAGATCCCCTTCGCCGGCCACCCCACCATCGGCTGTGCGCTGCACTTGGCAAACGGCGCGTCTGAAGTGACGCTCGAAGAAGTCGCCGGCCTCGTCCCCGTCACCCTCGCAAACGGCACCGCCGAATTCACCGCGCCCAAGCTGCCAGAGGCCCGCCCCGCACCCGACCGGGCCATCACCGCCGCCGCCATGGGTCTGGCCACCTCTGACCTCGCCGACACACCGATCGGCCATTTCGAAGGCGGCCCGTCCTTTGTCTATGCAGAGGTCAAGGACCTCGAAACCCTCGCCCGCGCCTGGCCGCAAGAGCCCGCCTTTGGCCAGATGTCTAAAGCCGCAAACGGCACCGGCGGCCTCTACGCCTATGTCCGCACAGGGCCAGACAGCGCCCAGGCCCGCATGTTCGACCCGCCAGCCGGCATCATGGAAGATCCCGCCACCGGCTCTGCCACGGCGATCTTCGCGGCCCAACTGAATGCCACGGGCCATTTGCCCGCCACCGGCACAACAACGCTTTCCCTCAAACAAGGCGTCGAAATGGGCCGCCCTTCAGGGTTGCGCCTCAGCATCGACACCGAAAACGGCCAGATCACCGCCACCCGCGTCGCGGGCCGGGCCGTGAAAATCGCTCACGGACAAATCAGGGTGCCGTGACCTCGTCTTCCATTGGTCAAAAATACCTCGGGGGTCAGCGATCTTTCTCAACGAGAAAGTCGCAAAGGGGGCAGCGCCCCCTTAAAAAGTAAGGCTTCCCCCACTTTCGCTCTCTCCAAAGCCCGTCCACACTCTCCCTATTCATTTAAGGAGATTTCAGATGGGCCTCTCGCTCGGATTTGCCGTGGCGATTGTGATCGCCGTGGGGGCAGCCCTTGCCATGCAAGCCCCCATCAATGCCGCCCTGGCGCGCGAAGTGGGCGACCCAACCGCCGCGGCCGCGATATCCTTCGCAATCGGGTTTCTGGTGCTGGCCGCCATGGCCTGGTGGAACGGCACCACAACCTCGACCATCGCGGCGCTCAGCTCCGTGCCCTGGTGGGCACTGATGGGCGGCGTTCTGGGTGCCATCTGGGTCTGGGCCGCGATCTGGTCTGTGCCGCGCTTGGGCGTTGTGACCATGTTCGGCGCGATGATCCTGGGCCAACTTCTGGCTGCCATCATCCTCGATGCGCGTGGCGCTTTCGGGATGGAGGCGCGGCCCATCGACCTCTCCCGCATCATGGCAATCGCCATGGTCGCAGGCGGCGTGGTGCTGTCCAAGGCATGAGCTCTACGGGACGGCGGGAGGGGCGATGGGCAAGGCCCGAGCGTCTCCCAGCCGGCCTTCCCATCCCGCCAATCGCGCCATATATCCTTCCCATGTTTGCAGACCTCCTCAAGCGCCTCGCCGCCCCCGAACCCGAACCGCTGCCCTTCGACGATGCCCGCCTTGCATTGGCCGCCCTTCTCGTACGGCTGGCCCGCTCAGATGGTGACTATGCCCAGATCGAGGCAGACTATATCGAACACATCCTCAGGCACCGCTATGCCATGGCCCCGTCCGAGGCCCGCGCCCTTCTGATCGAGGCCGAAGCCCTGGAGGCTGAGGCCCCCGACACCGTCCGCTTCACCCGCGCCATCAAGGACGCCGTCCCCTATGACGACCGCATCGGCGTGGTCGAGGCACTCTGGGCCATCGTTCTTGCCGACGGTGTGCGGGATGAAGAAGAAGACGCGTTGATCCGCATGGTCGCCCCCATGCTCGGCATCAACGATCGCGACAGCAACCTTGCCCGGAAACGCGTCGAAGCGCAGGGATGATTGCGTCGCTGCCAATGTATGCCACGCCGCGCACCGCCGGGGCGGATGCGCGCCTTTGGTCGTCCATTGCGACCCACTTGCGCCACGCGGGCCATGGTGCGCCCGCGACGCTCAGCCTTGCATCGGGCGATCTACTTGGCCATTGGACCGATCCCGCGCTCGTGCTGTCACAAACCTGCGGGCGGCCTTACAAGGATCACCTGCATGGGCGCGTCCAACTGGTGGGCACACCCGATTACGGGGTGCCGGGCTGCCCGCCCGGCCACTATCGCAGCCTCGTCATCGCGCGGGCCGACGACCCGCGCAGCGATATCAGCGAATTCGCGGGGGCCGTTTTCGCGTTCAATGACCCCGGATCGCAATCAGGATGGGCCGCACTTGCCGCGGAACGGCCCGAGATCCTGACCGGGCCCGGCCTGCGCACGGGAAGCCACCGCGCCTCAACACGTGCCGTCCGCGAAGGCCGCGCCGATTTTGCAGCGATTGACGCCGTCACTCTAAGGCATCTCACGGCCGCTTCTGAGGCGACCGGGGTGAAGATCATCCACGGCACCGAACCACGCCCCGGCCTGCCCTTCATCACCGCGCTATCGCAAGACGCTGCCGCAATCGCCCAGGCGGTCACAGAGGCCATCGCGGCCTTGGACAAGACCGACCAAGCAACGCTTGGCCTGCGCGCGCTGGTCGCAATTCCGGCAGAAGAGTATCTCGCGCTGCCCGATCCAGCTGTTCGCCCGCCGGCGCCTTGAGCGCGGCCATTGCAATTCCACGGTCCTTCGGTCCAAATCACGCAACCCTACGAACGGACAGCGATATGACCGACACCCCCGTCATCGACATCAATGGCCTGCACAAAAGCTTCGGTGCGCTCGACGTGCTGAAGGGCGTCGACCTGACGGCCAATGCGGGCGATGTTGTCTCGCTCATCGGCTCGTCCGGGTCTGGCAAATCCACCCTGCTGCGCTGCGCGAACCTTCTCGAAGACAGCCAGCAGGGGGAAATCCTTTTCGAAGGCGAGCCCGTCAAATGGAAAGGCGCAGGCGCCAACCGCCGCCCGGCAGACCCCGAGCAGGTCCGCCGCATCCGCACGAACCTGTCCATGGTGTTCCAAAGCTTCAACCTCTGGTCCCACCTCACGATCCTGCAAAACGTGATGGAGGCGCCGGTCACCGTTCTGGGTGAAGACAAAGCCGAGGTCGAAGACCGCGCCCGCCAGTTGCTCGAGAAGGTCGGCATTGGCGCGAAATGCGACGCCTGGCCTTCGGAGCTTTCCGGCGGCCAACAACAGCGCGCCGCCATCGCGCGCGCGCTGTGTATGCAGCCCCGTGCGCTTCTATTCGATGAACCCACCTCCGCCCTCGACCCCGAGCTGGAGCAAGAGGTGATCCGCGTGATCCGGGGCCTGGCCGAGGAAGGCCGCACGATGATCCTTGTCACCCACGACATGCGCATGGCGCGCGACCTCTCAAGCCACGTGGTCTTCCTGCATCAGGGCCTGGTGGAGGAACAGGGCGCGCCGTCCGCGCTTTTCGGCAACAACGCGCAATCCGAGCGTTTGCGCCAATTCCTCAGCCATTCCGATGCGGCTTAAGGCCCTTTTCCTTGCTAGCCTCATTACCTGCCCAGCGGTGGCGCAGGACATCACCATCGGCACGGCCTTTGCCTACGATCCCTTCATCTCGCGCGATGAAACCGGCACCTACGAGGGGGCAGAGCCTGAGATTTTGAGCGAGATCTGCACCCGCGCCGGATGGACCTGCACATGGGTCGCACTGCCCTTCGAGGATATCTTCCCCGCCCTGCAGCAGGGCCGCATCGACATTGCCGCCAATGGCCTGGGCCATACAATCGAACGCGCGGCTGAGGTTCATATGGCCTGCCCTTACTACCCGGTCCTTGGCGATCCGCCCTCTGGCACCTTCTTTGTCACGGACCCGAGCCACGATCCCCGTTCAGGCCCGGTCGGCGTGACCGCCGGTTCGATCTTTGAGGCAACTTTGCTGCGCGAAGGCTATGTGCCGGTCCCGTTCGAGGATGAAACGATCGCCCTGCAAGCCCTCCACGATGGCCTGGTGCCCGCCCATTTCGGCAGCAGCACGTATCCTGCGCAGATTGGGGCAGATAGCGGCCTCTTTGAGGTCGGTGAGATCGAGACCGGCGCCATCGGCTTCGCCTTCGCGCTTTCACCCAACGATCCTAATCTGATCGAGACGTTTGAGGATGTTCAGGCCGATATTTCGGCCGACGGCACCCTCGCTGGCATTGCGCAAATCCATCTGGGCTTCAGCCATCCACACCCGATTTCGCTGTGTGATCGCACCAATCCCGTCAGTTGACGCAAGGGCATCCCTGACCGCGCGGCTTGCCCCCACGCGCGAATTCTCTATCAATCAACGCATAACAGGTGCAGCCGCCAAAAGGACTGCGCCACAACACGGAGATACACATGAAAAAGCTGATCCTCGCCACCACGGCGTTGACCCTTACCGCTGGCATGGCACTCGCCGATGGCCATTCCGTTGTCCGCATGGGCACCGAAGGCGCCTACCCTCCCTACAACTTCATCAATGATGACGGCGAAGTCGATGGCCTGGAGCGCGCGCTTGGCGATGAACTCTGCGCACGGGCTGAGCTGACCTGTGAATGGGTCACGAACGAGTGGGATTCGATCATCCCCAACCTGACATCGGGCAACTACGACACCATAATCGCGGGCATGTCGATCACGGACGAGCGTGACGAAGTCATCGACTTCACGCAGCCCTATATCCCGCCCGCCGCGTCGCTCTTCATGGGGATGGATGACGGGCTGGAACTCGACGGCGCCACCATCGCTGCCCAAACCGGCACCATTCAGGCCGGCTACCTGGCAGGCCTCGACGGTGTGACGCTCATTGAATTCGCCACGCCCGACGAGACCGTCGCGGCCGTTCGCAACGGCGAAGCCGATGCCGTTCTGGCCGACAACGACTACCTGCAACAGATCGCGGATGAAGACGCCGATCTGTCGATCATCCTCGAGCCTGTCCCTCTGGGCGGCGGTGTTGGCATGGGCCTGCGCGAGGGCGATGAGTTGATTGCCGCCTTCGACGCAGCGATCACCTCGATGAAGGAAGATGGCTCGCTGAACGCACTGCTGATCGAGTGGTTCGGCGAAGGCACCCAGACCTGGTAAGTGTCTGACACGTCTACAAACTGGAAGCGCGGGCTGCTGAAAGCATGGCTCGCGCTTTCGCTTTTGTGGGCACTGGTGCTGTTCGTTTGGGTCTTCTGGGTCATGGCGGGTTTCGCGGGGGGACTGGATACAATCAGCCTGCTGATCGTGGCGATTTTCGCCTATGTCGTGCCGCTGTGCGTTCTGCCCTGCCTTTTGGTGTTGGTGATCGGATGGATCGTCGTAGCCGTCATTGACCGCAGGAACAGGGCTTGAAAATGCACTGGCCCCTCCCCGACCGCTTCCAAACCTCTGCAGGCACCGTGGCCGCCACCCGCATCGGATCCGGTCCACCGCTGGTGCTGGCCCATGGCTGGCCATGGTCGTCGTACAGTTGGGCGCGCGTGGTCCCGCGTCTCAGCCAGCACTATACCTGTCACTTCTACGACATGCCCGGGTTCGGCCAGTCCGACAAAACCGGCCCCCGTCCGATGTCGCTTGATACCCAAGGCGAGGTTTTTGGCGAGATGCTGGATCATTGGGACCTGTCCGAACCTGCCGTGATTGCTCACGATTTCGGCGGTGCCGTCACCCTGCGCGCCCATATCCTTCATGGGCGTCGCTTCTCTGCCTGGATCCTGATGAATGTCGTCGCCATGCGCCCTTGGGGGTCGGGGTTCTTCGACCATGCGGGCCGCCATACGGACGCGTTCTTGGGCGTCCCGCCCCATATCCACGAAGCCATCGCACGCGCCTATATCGGCGGCGCCCTGATCCGCGACCTGCCTCGGGAAGATATCGAAGCGCTGGTGGCCCCGTGGCTCGGCGCCGAGGGACACGCCGCCTTCTACGTCCAGTTCGCGCTCGCAGATGAGCAGTTCACGGCAGAGGTGGAGCCGGGCTTTGCCATGCTCACGCCGAAGCCCGCCATCCTCTGGGGCGCAGACGACCCGTGGATTCCCTTGGACCGAGGCCGCGCCCTAGCCGATCTGGTGGGCGTGCCGTTGACCGAATTGCCGGGGCTGGGACATCTCCCGCAGTTGGAAGATCCCGACGGCGTAGCACAAGCGCTGCTTTCCGCATTGGCGGCACGATAAAGCCGAATGCCCGCCCCGCGACGCGAGAGGTCGGCGGCAAAGGTCCACGGCTCACGCGACCGCAACTTCCCGAAAATTGCCCGCCGCCCCCACTTTAGGGCTATCCCCCGCCCCTCTTTGTTCCATAAATATGTAAATCCGACCTCGGCCCCACGGCACCCATGTTCAGCTTCTGCGAAGACCCCTCCACGCTAGAGACCTTCCAATGGTTCTCCTGCTATCTGACGAACGGCGTGCACATGCTGTTCTACCAGAGTTTCCTCGTGGTCTTCGCCCTTCTGGCCATCGCAGCCCCGCTCGCGCTGACCTTTGGATTTCTCGCGGCCACAGCCTCCCGCGCGCGCACTGCCCCTGTGCGCTGGGTCGGCAAGGGTTACACCGCCATGGTGCGCGGCATTCCCGATATCGTATTCTTCCTGTTCTTCGTGCTCGTGTTGGATCAGGGCATCGAATACATCCGCCACCTCATCACCTGCCCCGACTGGGATGAACCGATCCGGCAGGGCGCGAATTTCCTCGTTTGTGATCAAGCCCGAACACCGCAGGGCAATGCGCCGCAATGGGTGCATGAGATCTACAATTTCGCTCTTGCTGTCTTCACCTACGCCCTCGTCTTCGGTGCCTTCTGCGGCAACGTCCTCTTTGGCGCGATGAACGCTGTGCCGCGCCCGCAGTTAGAAACCGCGGCGGCTTACGGCCTGAGCCAACGCCAGATCTTCTGGCGCATTCTTGTGCCGCAGATGTGGATCTATGCTCTGCCCGGCCTCAGCAATATCTGGATGATCCTGATCAAAGCGACACCGCTCTTGTTCCTTCTGGGGATCGAGGACGTGGTCTATTGGGCCCGCGAACTCGGCGGCTCCCGCAATTCGCGTTTTGCCTATCCGCACCCGGATTGGCGGTTTTGGTACTTCCTTGCGCTGCTGGTCTTCTATCTGGGCTTTACCAAGGTCTCGGAAATCGTCCTGAAACGCCTGACCAACCGCCTGTCGCGCGGCCAGGCCACCGCTGCGGGGGCCGCCGCATGAGCGTATCTCACGCCTTCCTCGTTTTCCAAATACCTCGGGGGGATGGCGATCTTTTCCATAAGGAAAAGACGCCTTGGGGGCAGAGCCCCCATTGGGGTGGGCGGGCGGGCCCGCGCATCCCCACACATAATTCGGACGGAGCTGCCGCATGACCTGTGCTGAGGCACTCTCCGCCTATGCCTTCCGCGCGCTTGGATTTGGCCAGCGCGCGCTTCCGCAGGGCGAGATCACGATTTGTGAACAGGTCGTGCTGATCGGCTCGGGCATGTTGTGGAACATCTACCTCGGCGCCGTGGCACTGTTGTTGGGCTTTTTGTTCGCCGTCGCGCTCGCCGTCGCGAAGGCATCGAGATCACCGCTGACGCGCAAACCGGCCGAATGGTTCATTTTCCTCTTCCGTGGCTCGCCCCTCTTCATCCAGTTCTTCATGGCGTACGAGGCGTTTGTGATGCTGCCCCGGGTGGGCGTCGAGTTTGAGCTGTTCGGCATCGCGATCGAGGCCGAGACGCGCTGGTTCGCCCGGGCCTGGCTTGGCGGGTTGATCGTCTTGTTCCTCAACACATCCGCCTATGCGGCCGAGATTTTCTACGGCGCGTTGCGGTCCGTCCCGCGCGGCGATCTGGAGGCGGCGGATGCCTATGGTCTGTCAGGCTGGAAGAAGTTCCGCCGCATCACCTTTCCGACCACGATGCGACTGGCCTGGCCCGCCTACACGAACGAGGCGATCTTCCTGTTCCAGTCCACTGCATTGATCTTTTTCAGCAGTTTTCCGGCCTTCCAACAGCGCGGAGATGCGCTCTACTACGCCAACTATTTCGCGGAACGCACCTTCAACCCGTTCATTCCGTATCCCATCGTCGGAGGCTATTTCATCCTGCTGATCTTGCTTGTCATCGCGTTCTTCGGATTGATCAACCGACGGCTGAACCGCCATCTGCCACAAGAAAAACGGCAAAAGTTGCGCATTCGACCGAACCTGATCAGATGAGCGATTTCCTCCTCGAAAATCCGCAAATCAAGTCTATCCGCATGGTGGCCGCCGACCTCAACGGGCAGGCGCGCGGCAAGCGCATTGCGCGCCGGTTCGCGGGTAAGGCGCTGAGTGAGGGCACACGCTTTCCCTATTCGGTGATGAACCTCGACATCTGGGGGGAGGATATTGATGACAGCCCCATGGTGTTCGAGGCGGGCGATCCCGACGGCATCCTGAAGCCGACGGAACGGGGCTTTGTGCCCGTGCCATGGTTGGAGACGCCCACGGCCCTACTGCCGATCTGGATGTTCCACGAAGATGGCACGCCGTTCGACGGCGACCCGCGCCACGCCCTGCGCGCCGTGATCGACCGCTACACGGTGCGCGGCCTGACCCCGGTGGTGGCGACCGAGTTGGAATTCTACATCATCGACGACCGTGGCAAGGAGCTGCGCGTGCCGCCTTCGCCCCGCTCCGGCATTCGCAGGCAACAGGCCGAGATCCTCGCGCTGCGCCAACTTGATGCCTTCGACGGGTTCCTGACCGCGCTCTACGATGCGTGCGAGGCGATGGACATTCCCGCCGACACCATGATTTCCGAGGCCGGGCCGGGCCAGTTCGAGATCAACTTCATGCATCAGCCCGATGCGATGAAAGCGGCGGATGATGCCTGGCTGTTCAAGATCCTGACCCGTGGCCTCGCGCGGTCCCATGGCTTTGCCGCCAGCTTCATGGCCAAACCCTACCCCGATTACGCGGGCAACGGGTTGCACACCCATTTCAGCGTGCTCGACGCGGATGGGCGCAATGTTTTCGACGACGGCACGCCGGAAGGGTCCGCTACCCTGCATCACGCTGTCGCCGGGTGCCTCGCCGCAATGCCCGGATCTATGCTGATCTTCGGACCGCATGCCTCCAGCTACGATCGCTACGTGCCTGAGGCGCACGCCCCCACCAAGGTCGCCTGGGCCTATGAGAACCGGACAACCGCGTTGCGGATCCCCTCTGGTCCCGGCGCCGCGCGGCGGATCGAGCATCGCGTCGCAGGCGGCGACATCAACCCCTACCTCTTCCTCGCCGCCGTTTTGGGCGCGGCGCTTGACGGGATCGAACGCGCGGCTGAGCCGCCGGCCGCCATCAAGGGCAGCGCCTATGCGCAAGACCTGCCGCTTTTGCCCACCACATGGGAGGCCGCCATCGACGCGTTCGACAAAAGTGCCGAGATCGCGCGCATCTTCACGCCTGAGCTGCGCGCCAACTTCCTCGCCACCAAACGGCAGGAACTGCACTACATGGCCGAATTGTCGCCTGAGGAGCAGCAGGAGCTTTATCTCGATACCGTCTGAGCCGGATGCGTGCCCCTTCCAAAGACCAAACGCGCTTTGCTACGCGCGTGCCCCCTTGTCGCCCCAAGCGGCACCTCATACCTTCCGTTCACCTAACAAAGCGAAGCCCAAATGCACCTCGGCATCCTGCAATGCGGCCACGTCCCGGACGAAGTCGCCGCCAAAGACGGCCCCTATGGACAGCTGTTTCAAGACCTTTTCGCCCATCGCGGGTTTGCCCAGACGCTCTGGTCCGTGGTCGATATGGAATTTCCCGATGGCCCCGAAGCCGCGGATGCCTGGCTGGTCACCGGATCCAAACACGGCGCCTATGAGGACCACGCTTTCATCCCGCCGTTGGAGGATCTGATCCGCGCCATTCGCGCGTCGGGTCGCCCCATGGTTGGCTCTTGCTTCGGGCATCAGATCATCGCGCAGGCCCTGGGCGGGACCGTGGTGAAATGGCCGGGCGGCTGGTCCGCCGGGCGAACGGAATATCGGTTGGGCGACAGCACGCTGAAGCTGAACGCCTGGCATCAGGATCAGGTGACTGACCTGCCCGAAGGCGCAACCGTCCACGCAAGCTCGGACTTTTGTGCCAATGCGATCATGGCCATCGGTCCGCGCATTCTGACCGTACAGCCGCACCCCGAATTCGAGGATAGCGTGGTCGAGACGCTGATCGAAACCCGCGGCCAGGCCCTTCCCCCCGCGGTTACGGGCGCGGCGCAGGCCAATCTGGGGCAGGCCAACGACAACCGCTTTATCGCAGATTGGCTTGCGGACGTTCTGGAAGGGGCGGATGCCACCGCCACACGGCTGAAATCATGATCGAGAACCTGCCAGAGGTCGCGCAGACCTATCTTGAAGGCCGGGTGCTGGACGAGGTCGAATGCATCGTTGCGGACCTCGCGGGCGTGGCCCGTGGCAAAGCCATGCCCGGCGCGAAATTCGCGCGGCAAACCCAGTTTTACTTGCCCAATTCCATTTTCTTCCAGACCATTACCGGCGATTGGGCCGATGACGTGGCCGATGGCTTCACCGAACCGGACATGGTCCTGACGCCCGATTGGGACACGGCCATTCCTGCGCCGTGGACTGCGGACTGGACTCTGCAGGTGATCCACAACATCGACGATCAGCAGGGCCAGCCTGTGCCTTTTGCGCCGCGCAACGTGCTCAAACGGGTCTGCGACCTCTACGCCGCGCGGGGCTGGCAGCCGATCGTGGCGCCCGAGATGGAATTCTACCTTGTTGCGCCGAACACCGACCCCGCGCGTGAGATCGAACCGCCCATGGGCCGCTCAGGCCGTCGGGCCGCCGCGCGGCAGGCCTATTCGATGAGCGCCGTGGACGAATACGGGCAGGTGATCGACGATATCTACGATTTTGCGGAAGCCATGGGGCTTGAGATCGACGGTATCCTGCAAGAGGGCGGCGCGGGCCAGATCGAGTTGAACCTGCGCCACGGCGATCCTGTGCGCCTGGCCGACGAGATGTTCTATTTCAAACGCATGATCCGCGAGGCCGCCCTGCGCCACGACTGCTACGCCACCTTCATGGCCAAACCCATCGCGGGTGAGCCGGGAAGTGCCATGCATATCCACCATTCGGTTGTGGATGCGGAAACCGGAGCGAATATCTTCAGCGATGCGCAGGGCGGCGAAACCCCCGCCTTCGCGCACTTCATCGGTGGCATGCAGAAAAACCTGCCCGCCGTAATCGCGCTTCTCGCGCCCTACGTGAACAGCTACCGCCGCTACGTCCCTGACTTTGCCGCGCCCATCAACCTCGAATGGGGCCGCGACAACCGCACGACCGGCATCCGTGTTCCAATCAGTGGGCCAGAGGCGCGGCGCGTCGAAAACCGCCTGCCGGGTATGGATTGCAACCCCTACCTTGGGATCGCCGCCAGCCTTGCCTGCGGCTATATCGGGCTGGTTGAGGGCACCACGCCATCGGAAGAATTCAAGGGCGACGCCTATGCCAGCGAGTCGGGCGTTCCGCGCGGGCTTGGTGATGCTTTGGGTCTGCTGGAATCCAACCCCGCCGTGCAGCAGGTCCTCGGAGAGGAATTCTGCCGTGTCTACGCGGCCGTCAAGCAACTCGAATACAGCGAATTCCTGCACGTCATCTCACCCTGGGAGCGGGAGCATCTGCTCCTGAACGTGTAGTGCCGGTCTGGCTGAAAGTGAGCCTGATCACGCTTGGCACTTTGGCCATTCTGGGGGCGCTTGCCGTCTATATCTTCGCCCGCATGATCGGCGGGATCTTCGACGGTTTTGTCGAAGGATTCAGTAACCCGACAGGTGCAGCGCCCGCTGTGGAAGCAGGGCCACAGCAGATACAATTTCTTCAAACCGAAGGGTTCGATCCAGCATCTCCCGGGGCCGCAATCATCCTGCACCCCGCCTTTACCGGCTTGCCCGAGCCGGTTGCCGTGACCGACCCGGCGGTGCTTTCCAGTGCCGCAGAGAGTGCCTTTTTCACCGACAACCGGAGCGCCGAGACGGGGATGGTCTTGCTGTCGATCCTGTTCCTCAGCCCGCCCGGCAATGGCACCCGCGCCACCATGGTCAGCCTGTTCCAGGACGGCCACGAAGTTGCGACGCTGACATGCTACACCGGCCAGTGTCCGCGCCAAGGCCCGCCAACGGCGCCCTACGATCTGGCGGGGCTGGACGCCGCCGCGCAACCGGTTGTCTACGAATTGGAGACCATCACGGGTGCCGCCGCTGCCCGTGCATTCGCGGCCGATTTGCGCACCAGGCCGGGCCACTTTGTGGCCCATGGTTTGGAGGGGCTTCCGGACCCCGCGCAGCGCTTCAACGGCTTTGTCTGGCTGGACCTGCCCACGACGTTCGGCCCATGGGACGCGAACACAAGCTATGGAGGGACGGCAGAGCGGGCCGCGTTCGAAGTCGCACTGGCGGATTTTCGAAGCACTTTGCCGTTTGGTGTAGAGTTTGACCGTATCAGCACCGGCGGACAATGGAGCCAGTACCAGATCATTGACCGGGCGACCGATCTTCAAGCCGTCGAGCAAACCGGATTTCTGGCAAGCGACGGCTACCTTCCGCAGTTCAACCCAAGCGCACGGATCTGGGTGGAAACGGAAGATGTAGATGCCCTGCGCGAATCGGTTGAGGCGTATGACTGGCCCGTTCCCGCGAACCCACCCGCAGACGAAATCCTCGCCGCGCGTCTGCCAGAGGTGTTGGCCGAACGCGGGCTTCCGGGCGCGCCTGAGGACTACACGCACCGCGTGGTTGTCCATGATGTGCGCGATACGCTCAGCCTGTCCGACTATGCCGAACCCGAAGTGATCTTCGGCTATTACGTGGTCGCGCCATGAGCCTGCCGGGCAGCAGGACTTGGTGGGTGGAGACAGCCCTGATTGCAGCCAGTGGCTTGGCGTTGGGCGTATTGCTTTGGGATGGGCCATTATGGGTACGTGGGCCCGCAGTAGAGACCGCAACTGACGCTCCATTAGAGATACAGGCCAGAACGCCAACGACCTTGAGCGAATTGATCGAAGCGGGCTGTCTGACCGGCGAGAACCTGCGCGCCATGCGGGAAGGGGAGCAGGTGTTTATCGAATGCCCGCCATCCGCGACCGAACCCACCGGCCCGCCGGAAGATCGGCTGTTCCCATGAACCCACTCTATCGCAACGACACGCCCGGCCGCCATGCGCCATCCTCCTATGCGGCGGGCCTGACGCCAGTGGACCGCGCTCCGTTGACGGGCAAGATCAAGGTGGACGTTGCCGTAATTGGCGCCGGGTTTACCGGGTTATGGGCCGCAAAGACACTGGCGGAAGCGGGGCGTGAGGTGGCGGTTCTGGACGCCCACCGGGTCGGGTTCGGCGCGTCGGGTCGCAATGGCGGGCAAATCCATTCCGGTTTCAACATGATGCAATCCACGTTGGAGGCGAAATACGGGCAAGACCGCGCCCATGCGTTTTGGGATTTGGCGGAGGCAGCCAAGGCGCAACTGCGCAGCTTTTGCGCCAACCATCCGGAGACGGCGCTAAAAGACGGAATTGCCCATGGCGAGTACGACAAGCTGCATCTGGCCGAAGCGCGGATGGAGGCTGACCACATGGCCCGCCACTACGGGCTGGAGATTGAAGTGCTCGGCAAAGACGCCTTCGCCGAGGTCGTGAAATCCCCGCTCTACCAAGGCGGTACCATTGATCCGTCCGGCGGGCATCTCCAGCCCCTTGCCTATGCCTTAGCACTGGGACGCGCGGCAGAGGCGGCTGGCGCTACGATCTTTGAACGCACCGAGGTGGAAAGTGTCACCGAAGGCGCGCGCGTCCTGCTGCGCACCCCGCGCGGGCAGGTGGAGGCGGGCCATGTTATCGTTGCAGGCAACGGCTATCTGCCAAACATCTTGCCCGCCGTGAACCGCAAGGTCATGCCGATAAACTCATTCATCGCCGCGACAGAGCCCCTGCCCGACCGCTGGCAAGAGGTTCTGGCGCGCGACATCGCCGTAGCGGATAGCAAGTTCGTGGTGAATTACTATCGGTTCGACCCGGACAAGCGCTTTCTGTTTGGCGGACGCGAAAGCTATTCCATTGGCTTTCCATCGGACATCCAGACCGCATTGATCGCGCGGATGGAGGGGCTGTTCCCCCAGTTATCGGGCGTCAAGATCGACCATGTCTGGGGGGGATCGCTGGGGATCACACCCACGCGCCTGCCTCACGTGGCGCGGGTTGCCCCCAACATTCTGTCGGGCGCAGGCTTTTCCGGGCAGGGCGTGGCGCTGTCGGGAATGGCAGGTCGCGTCATGGCCGAGGCCGTGTTGGGACAGGAAGAGGGTTTGACGAGTTTCGAGGCACTCAATGTGCCGTCCTTTCCCGGCGGCACAGCGCTCCGCGCGCCGATCCTGACCCTAGCCATGACGTGGTTCGCCCTGCGGGACCGTATCGGCCTCTAAACCCATTCGGCGGATTGACGCCATGTCGCGCCCATTGGGGATTCCCTTGGCCGTTCAAATCATAGTATAAGAGAATCGAAATTATACATTTCAAAAAGGTGAATGTATGTCTCTCGACCATATCCCCGCCCCGAACGTCTATGACGCGGAGCCCATTCCGGCCGCCGCCCGTGCGGAAATTGACCGCCTGCTTCTGTCGGGCGACCTGTTCCGATACACCGCGCCGTCCGACGCGCCTGTGGCCCTGCTGGAGCGTGAATTTGCAGCGCTGATGGGCACCAAATACGCGCTGGCGGTCTCGTCCTGCTCGGCGGCCTTGTTCTTGTCGCTAGAGGCGCTTGGCTTGCCCAAAGGGGCAAAGGTCATGATCCCCGCTTTCACGTTTGCGGCTGTCCCGTCGTCCATCGTGCATGCGGGAATGCAGCCTGTGTTGTGTGAAGTCGGTGACAATTACCGCATCGATGTGGCTGACTTCCGCGCGAGACTTCCGGGCGTTGATGCCGTGATCATCAGCCACATGCGCGGCCATACCTCGGACATGGATGCGATTATGGAAGCCTGTGACGCCGCAGGTGTCCCTGTCATCGAAGATGCCGCGCATTCGCTTGGCACAACCTGGCACGGCCGCAAGATCGGCACGATCGGCAAGGTCGGCTGTTTCAGTTTCCAGTCCTACAAGCTGGTGAATGCAGGCGAAGGCGGCATTCTGGTGACAGACGATGCCGACCTGGTCGCGCGCGCCGTCATCATGTCCGGCGCATATGAGCACAATTGGAAGAAGCATGGCGAAGATGCGGATTTGGCCGGGGCCTTTGGGCGCTGGCAAAACAAGCTGCCCCTCTACAATCTTCGCATGCAGAACCTGTCGGCCGCGGTCATCCGCCCGCAACTGCCCGAAGTGGCCCGCCGTGTCCACGATGGACGCGCAAACCACGACTACGTGGCCGGATTGCTGAATGCATCGCCCTGGCTTGCTGTGCCCGATGCTCTGGCGGCTGAGGATCGCGCGCCGGACTCGATCCAGTTCAACCTGGTTGGGTTTGAAAGCGACGCGAAGGCGCGCGCCTTCGCAGACGCCGCTGCAGCGCGCGGTGTGAAGGTTCAGATCTTCGGGCTGAGCACGGACAATGCGCGCGCGTTCTGGAATTGGCAGTTCATTCCCGGTGATCTGCCGGAGCTGACGCAAACCCGCGCCATGCTGATGCGGGCCTGCGACGTCCGCCTGCCCGCGCGGCTGCAAAAGCCTGACCTCGATTTCATCGCGCAGGCGCTTATGGATGCAGCGGAGGAGATCAAAGGCGCACGCGCAGCGTAACGCGCTTCGCTTTCCTTCTAGAAGGAAAGTCTGAACAGGGTTTTCTAGAAAACTCCGGTTGCGAGCTGACGTGTGTCTTGGCACGCTCGGCTCATGTCCGATCTTTCCAAAGGCGCGGCCCATTGGCAGGGCCGCGTTGTTCCCATTGCCGAAGCCGCCATGCCCGTCACTGACTGGGGCGTCACGCATTCCGATATCGCGTATGATGTCGTACCCGTCTGGAAAGGCGGGTTTTTTCGGCTTGATGACTATGTGGCGCGGTTCATGGCTTCGGTCAGCGCGTTGCGGCTCAATATCGGGATGGACGCGGACGGTGTGAAGGCGGCGCTGACCGAGATGGTTGCAACCGCCGGCCTGCGCGACAGTTATGTCGCCATGGTTGCCGCGCGGGGCCGCAATCCGGTTCCCGGCTCGCGCGACCCACGCGATTGCGAGAACCACTTCTACGCCTGGTGCGTGCCCTATGTGCATATCGTAAAACCCGAAGCAGCGCTGCAAGGCACCTCTGTCTGGATCGCCAAACGTGTCCGCCGTATTCCCGCCGACAGCGTGGATCCGACGGTCAAGAATTACCATTGGGGCGATTTCACCGGCGGGTTGTTCGAGGCCAAAGACAACGGGTTCGAGACGGTTCTGCTGCTCGACCATTCCGGCAATGTGACCGAAGGGCCGGGATTCAATGCGTTCGCTGTCTTCGGCGACAGGCTCGTCACCTCGGACCATGGGGTGCTGCACGGAATCAGCCGGCGCACGGTGTTGGAGATAGCCGAAGAGATAGGGCTGACAGTAGAAACCCGCCCGCTTCCGTTGGAAGAATTTCTTGAGGCCGACGAGGTGTTCCTCTCCTCCTCCGGTGGTGGCGTGATCCCCGTGGCGCGGGTGGACGAACGACGCTATTCCAACGGCGCGGCAGGCCCGGTCGCGCTGGATCTGAGGCGGCGCTATTTTGAGTGGATCGAGCGACCCGCCCACCGCACTGAAATCACATATTGAGGGGCGCGGGCGGCGCGCGTAGCGTGATCCGCAAAGGGAGGCCTGCCATGAACACCCACGCCCCAAATTCCTGGGAAGCCCGCGCCGAAGCGCACTCGCTTTACGGCTTCACAGATCTTCCGTCGATCCGCGAACGCGGCACCGTTGTGATCACCCATGGGGAAGGTCCCTACGTATTCGACACCAACGGGAAAAAGTACCTCGATAGCAATTCCGGGCTATGGAACATGGTTGCCGGATTTGACCACAAGGGACTGATTGAAGCGGCAAAAGCTCAGTATGATCGCTTTCCCGGATACCACGCCTTTTTCGGCCGGATGTCCGACCAGACCGTGGCTCTGTCTGAGCGGCTGATCGACGTCTCGCCGTGGGAAAGGGGAAAGGTGTTCTACACCAACTCAGGCTCCGAGGCCAATGACACCATGGTCAAGATGCTGTGGTTCATGGGTCTGCAGGAAGGTACGCCCCAAAAACGCAAGATCCTGACGCGCGGCAATGCCTATCATGGGGTGACGGCAGTCGCGGCCTCGATGACTGCGAAGCCATACAACGAATTGTTCGGCCTGCCGATGGAGGGCTTCGTCCACCTCACCTGTCCGCACTATTGGCGCGAGGGTAAGGACGGCGAAAGCGAGGCGGAATTCACGGCGCGACTGGCGGCGGAATTGGAGGATGTGATCGCGCGCGAAGGCGCCGACACGATCGCGGGCTTCTTTGCGGAGCCGGTTCTGGGCGCAGGCGGTGTGATCCCGCCGCCGGCCGGGTATTTCCAGGCGATGCAGGCGGTGCTGCGGCGGCATGGTATTCCGCTGATCTCGGATGAGGTCATTTGCGGCTTTGGGCGCACGGGTGAGGTTTGGGGCTGCGAGACCTATGATTTCGTGCCGGATGTCATCATCTCGTCCAAGGCGCTGACGGCAGGCTACTTTCCGATGGGCGCTGTGATGCTGGGGCCCGAGATAACGGACCGATTGCAGGCTGCGATTGATCCGGTGGAAGAATTTCCCCACGGCTTCACGGCCTCCGGCCATCCGGTGGGCTGTGCGGTTGCGCTGAAAGCAATCGACGTGGTGATCGAGGAAGGTCTGCTGGACATGGTGCGCGCGGGAGCGGGCCGGATGGAGGCCGGTCTGCGCGCTGTGGCGGAGCACCCGAATATCGGAGAGCTGCGCGGTGTGGGCTATATGTGGGCGCTGGAAGCCGTGCGCGACCGCGACGGCAAGGTGCCGTTTGAGGGGCATCTGAGCGTATCCGAGCGGATCGCCAATACGTGCACGGATCACGGTCTGATCTGCCGCCCGTTGGGGCAATCGGTGGTGCTATGCCCTGCCTTCACGCTGACCGACGGACAGATGGATGAGATGTGTGAAAAGCTGGATGCGGCCCTGAAGCAGGTCTTTGCGGAGGTGGCGTGAAAGGCCGGGTTGCACGCGTGCAACCTTGGGTTAAATCCTTGTTCTTAAAGTAATTTCCAATTTTTCTTAACCATTTCTTAACGCTTTCGAACGGGACTTTGCGCCGACCCGGCGGGTCAGTGCATGCTGCAGCTTCGGCTTGCTCACATTAGGGCACAGACCGGGGCGGATGACCGCAAGACGGGCAGTCAACTCGCAAGCGTCGCCTGGCACCGTTCGCTGGCCGCCACGACGCGGTCCACCTCATAGAAATGCCCGTCACTGGGGGGGTGCGTGACGGCCTGCATCTGGGCCGCGGCCTGCGCGAGCCGCGCGGCGGCAGCTTGGCGCGCCTGCGGATCAGGCGCGGTTTCGCAAAGGGAATAATCGGCCATAGCGGCGAGGTATGGGCTTTCATACGCGTCGTCCGGGCCCCCGAAGAGCCCCGAGATGAAGGCACAGCCCGACACCGACAATGCCACGCAGATCAGGGCAGAAAGGCGAAAGGCGCGCATCTACATCTTGCTGAGTTTTGACTGCAAATCCGCAAGCTGACGTTTGATCTCGTCCAACTCCTCGGACGGGGCTGCGTCATCTTCAGGTGCATTCGCCTGATCGGCATTGGCGCCGGGCGCTATGCCTCCGGTCATGGCCTTGAAGAACGCTTCTTGCTGCGCGCGCATTGCGTCGAAGCCGGGCATGGAGGCCATCGGATTGATTGCGGCCATATTGTCCATCATTTTGGACTGGCCTTGTTGCAGCATTTCGAAGCTCATGGCGAGGAAATCGGGCACAACGGATTGGGCCGCACCTGTATAACTGCGCACCAGATCGGTCAGCACTGCGATGGGCAAAACGCTTTCGCCCCGGCTTTCATGTTCTGCAATGATTTGAAGAAGATACTGGCGCGTCAGGTCATCCCCGGACTTCAGATCGACGATCTTTACTTCGCGCCCTGCGCGGATGAACCCGGCAATATCTTCCAGCGTCACATAGTCGGACGTTTCAGTATTGTAGAGCCTGCGTGAGGCGTAGCGTTTGATCAGCAGGTGGTCATCATCGGCCATGTCTGTTGCCCTCCCCTCGCGCGTACGTTGCGCTGCAGCATCAAGGAAGCCTACGCTGCACTTGCGAGACAATGCAATCGGCGTTTTCGCAAACTTCTTATATAGGAATTTGAGGGGTGACATGTGGAGCTATGAAACAGATCGGCTTACCGTGCGCCACTTAAGCGGACGATTTGACCGCACAACGCTTGCCGCCGAGTTTACCGCTCTATTGAGCCCCCTCGTCCTGCGGCCGCTACCAATGTCCCTGCAGCTTGGCAGTGGGCCGGATGCCGTAATCTCGTGGATCGACGCGCGTATGACGGAAAGTGATCTTTGCCTCGTCCGCACGCGCGTGGATGGAGCGCTGATCGGTGCGTTGCTGTCGGTGCAACCGGATCAAGATGGCCCCATTCATTTGGGCTACCTGTTTGGCGAAGCTGCCTGGGGCCGAGGATACGGGTCGGAGATGTTGCGCGGCCTTGTGGCTCAATCAAAAGGGCAACACTTACGCGCGGGCGTCGCGCGCGACAATCCGGCCTCGGCGCGTGTGTTGGAAAAGGCAGGATTCCATCTGGACCAGACGGATGCGACCGCACAGACGCTGACCTATCGGCACCCACAATAGGAAAAGGCGGGCCGCGATGTGCGGGCCCGCCTTTCTATCAGCGCAGTTTCGGGGGGAGGACCCGATCTGCGCCTATCCTGTTGCCTGAAAGGCCGCGCTTACTTCGCGGTTGCTTTCTTGGCTGCGGTCGTCACTTCGGCGGTTGCCTTCTTGACAGCTGCAGTGGCTTCTTCGGTGGCTTCTTTGCCAGCGGCCATCATCAGCTCAACCGTTTCCATCTGCACTTTTTTCGCGACTTCGGCGAAAGCGGCCATGGTTTCAGCGGCCATCTCTGCCTGAGCCGATGCGAAATCGGTCATGGATTTGGTGTAGTCGGCGGGCTCGTCCTTAACGGCGGCCACGTCACCCATCTTTGCGATGGTGTCTTTGGTCCACTTCGAGGAGATCTCGGTGGATTTCTCGGCGGCGTCGAGGGCAACTTTGGCCATCTTCTCGCCGGTTGCGGCCTGCGATTTGAACGCGTCGGTGTAAGCGGACATGTCCATCGGGAACGATGCCATCATTTCGGACATGTATTTGGTGAAGTCGGGGGTTGCGGCTGCTTTTGCCATCTCAAAATTCTCCAGTCGTCATATTACCCGGAACGGGCGATTGCTGCGTGTGCACAATATATGCGTGCTGCAGTGCAGAAAGTCAAGAGTTTTTCTGCACTGCAGCATGGAGAAAGAATGCAATGAAATCAGGCTGCTTTGCCTTCTTTCACGTAAATTCCGGGGGCTGGCGCAAGAATCTCCTGGCCATCCGCACCCGGTTCACGCGCCGTGACCATCGCGCCCGACCGCTTGGCCAGCCATTGCTCCCACAACGGCCACCAGGAGCCCTCGTTGAAGTCAGCCGCCGCCAGCCAATCCTCTGCCGTGCCCGAGACATCGGCATTTGTGAAATGGCCATACTTCTTTTTCGAAGGCGGGTTCACAATTCCTGCGATATGGCCGGATTCCGACAGGATGAAGGTCTTGTCCTTTGATCCCATCTTGGTCACCCCGCGGAAGCTGTCGACCCAGGCGGCGATATGGTCGGTCTTGCAACCGACGGCGCAAAGGGGAACTGTCACATCCTTCAGCGAGAGCGTTTCACCGCACAATTCGAACCCGTCATTTGCCAGGCCGTTGCCTTGGCACAGGCCACGCAGATATTGCATCGTCATCTTGCCGGGCAGGTTCGTGCTGTCGCCATTCCAGAACAGCAGATCAAAGGCAGGCGGCGCCTCCCCCATCATGTAACTGCGCACGGCGGGGCCGTAGATCAGATCCTTTGAGCGCAGGAAGGACATGGTTCTGGACATGAAATAGCTGCTCAGCACGCCGTCCTGATCAATCTGGCGCTCAATCGCTTCGACAAAGTCATCCTGCAGGAAGGGTGTGAATTCCCCCTGCTCCGAGAAATCGGTGAGCGTCGTGAAGAAGGTGGCGGATTTGACCGACTTGTCCTTGCGCTTTTTCATCAGAGCAAGCGTCAGGTTGAGCGTTGTGCCTGCAATGCAATAGCCCACTGCGTTGACTTGCTTTTCGCCCGTGATCTCTTTCACCTGATCGATCGCAGTGAGGAAGCCATCCTCGACATAGTCCTCAAGGCCAACATCCGCGTAAGATGCGTCGGGGTTTTTCCAACTGACGACGAATAGCGTATAGCCCTGCTCGACAATCCATTTGATCAGGCTGTTCTGCGGTTTGAGATCGAGAATATAGAATTTGTTGATCCAGGGCGGAAAGATGATGAGGGGGGTCTTGTGCACCTTGTCGGTCTTCGGCGCGTATTGGATCAGCTCCATCATGCGGTTGCGGTAGACAACGCTGCCCTCGGACCTGCCGATATTGCCGCCGACTTCAAACGCCTCGGGGTCGGCGAGCGTGGGCAGGATTTCCCCTTGATGGGTCTCCATATCACGCACGAGGTTCTCTAGCCCGTGCACAAGGCTTTCGCCGTCCGTTTCCACTGCCTTTTCGAGGGCGTCGGGGTTGGTGGCAAAATAATTGGTGGGCGAGAACAACTCGATCACCTGGTTGGCGAAGAATTCCACCCGGTACTTGTCCTTCGGCTCCAGCCCCTCAAGATCGGCCACGGCCTGACGGATCGCCTCGGATCCCATCGTGTATTGGTGACGGACGAAGTTGAAATAAGGGTGCGTGCGCCACAGCGGGTTGGTGAAGCGTTTGTCCGACGGCAGATCATCGTCGGGCAGAAGCGGCATCTTTCCCTCGGCCAGCGCGTTCTGCATTTCCATGAAATGCGACATGGCCTGACCCCAATATTGGGCCTGCGTTTCAAGCATTTTTCCGGGGTTTGATAACATCTCAGCCCAATAGGCCATGCCGGCCTTCATGTAGAGATCTTGGCCCGGGCCTTGCAGACCGACATCGGCAGGCGAGCGCTGGCCCATCGCCGCAACAAGACGCTTTGAAAGCGCCTCGACCTTGGCCAGATTCGCGTTCAGCTTTGCCAGATGCTCGCTGTCGTCTGATGCAACCTCTTGGTCTGCATCACTTTCGTTCTTTTCCCGTGCCACCTTGAATTCCCGTCTCAAATGCTGCATCTGCATAGTAGCGGGACCAAGGTGAGGGGGTCCACGCGACGAAATGATCCGGGGTAACCCGGTCTCGGCGCTTGGAGTAGCTCATGCGGTACATGCTTACCTACGATCTGATGGAATCGATGCGGGTCACGAACCAGTGGATGGGGGCCTCTGCCCGTGCCATGTGCTCGTATCCAGCCTTTGGACTGGTCGCCAACCCACTGATCCAGATGACTGCCGCCTGGGGGGAAGTGACCGAGCGCAGCTTTGCGCGCATGGTCGCGAAACCGGATTGGCACATCGATAGCGTGCCCGGCGACGATGGGCGCGATCATGTGGTGACCGTCGAGACCGTAGTTGAGCGACCCTTCGGTGATCTCATCCGGTTCGAGGTCCAAGGCCGCGCACCCACGGGCCGCAAGGTTTTGCTGGTGGCGCCGATGTCGGGCCACTATGCGACGCTTCTGCGCAAAACGGTTCTGTCGCTTTTGCCTGACGCTGATGTCTACATCACCGACTGGCACAACGCGCGCGATATTCCGGTTAGCGTGGGCAAGTTCGATATTGAGGACTACACGCATTACCTGGTTGATTTCATGCGCGAAATGGGGCCCGACACCAACGTCATTGCTGTCTGTCAGCCGGCACCGCTCGCGCTTGCGGCGACCGCCTATCTGGCCGAGGAAGCACCGGACGCACAGCCGCGCACACTGACCCTGATCGGCGGGCCGATTGACCCCGATGCCGCCGCGACAGACGTGACCGATTTCGGGCGTCGCGTGACCATGGGACAATTGGAAAAATTCGTTATCCAGCGGGTAGGCTTCAAACATGAAGGCGCGGGCCGGATGGTGTATCCGGGGCTGCAACAGCTTTCATCGTTCATGGCTATGAATGCGGAAAAGCACGCCAAGGCCTTCTCGGATCAGATCGTTCGTGTTTCCAAGGGCGAAGCGACCGACCACGACAAGCACAATACGTTTTACGATGAATATCTGGCCGTGATGGACATGACGGCGGAGTTCTACCTTTCGACGGTCGAACGCATCTTCAAAAAGCGCGAGATTGCAAAGAACGTCTTTGTGGTCGATGGCAAGCAAGTGGATATCGGCAAGATCACCACGGTTGCCGTCAAAACCGTCGAGGGCGGGAAAGATGATATCTCGGCCCCTGGCCAATGTGTGGCCGCGCTCGACCTTTTGACCGGGTTGCCGGATACCAAGAAGGCCTCCTATCTGGAACCCGATGCCGGGCACTACGGGATTTTCGCGGGCAAAAGCTGGCGCAACAATATCCGACCGCTGGTGCTGGAATTCATTGACGCGAATGCAGGTTCCAACGTGGTGCCGATAAGCGGGAAGGCCGGATGATTTCGCTTCGCTGCCAATGTGGCGCCCTCCAGGGCACGTTGGCAGAGAAGACGGTAAAATCTGGCACGCACCTGACCTGCCATTGCCGGGATTGCCGTGCTTTTCAGGTTGCCGTTGGCCGCGAGGATCCCGGTGCGATCGAGGGCGTCCGTGTCCTTCAGATTGGCCCTGCTGGGATGGAAATCACACAGGGTGCCGAGCATTTGGCGGCTATGCGCCTGTCGCCGCGCGGACCGCTGCGGTTCTATGCGGCATGCTGCGGCACGCCCATTGCGACGACCCCTTCGAAACTAAGCATTCCGTTCGCCGGTTTGTTGGCGGACATCGTCGAAGATCAGCGCGCCCTGGGCCGCATCAAGGCGCAGGTCAATATCACGCAGCCAGACGGCAAGGTCACGCACAAGCGCATGGGTCGCGTTGTGTTGGCGTTGCTTTCGAATTCCGCTGCCGCAATGCTTAAAGGTGAGCGAAAGAAGACGCCCTTTTTCGACGCGGCAACGGGACGTCCGGTGGTCGAACCGGTCGTCATGGACAAGGCGCGAAAGGCTGAGATCTACCGCTCCCTGTAGGCGTGGCCTTCACTTTTCAGCCGTATTTACCGACTTATCCACAGATTTTGTACGAATTTCTTTCACAAACGCGCGTTGGCCAGCTTCACGCCCTCTGACAGCGCCGCAAGCTTGGCATAGGCAATCTGGGGGTCGACCGCGCCGAAACCGGCAAACGTTCCAAAGCCGCAATCGCTGCCTGCGATCACACGATCTGCGCCGACGATGCCGGTGAACTTTGCAATCCGTTCGGCCACAAGCTCAGGGTGTTCCACGAAGTTGGTAGTCGTATCCACGACGCCCGGGACCAGGATTTTATCGTCAGGAATCTCAGCCGCTCGGTCCTGGAAGACTGTCCATTCATGGGCATGGCGCGGGTTCGATGTCTCAAACAGAAGCTGGCTTGCGTTGACCGACATGAAGGTGCTGAACACGGTGTCCATCGGCACGTCACAGATATGCGGCCCCTCATAATTGCCCCAGCAGATGTGCACCCGAACGCGCGACGGATCGATGCCGGACAGCGCGTGGTTCAGCGCCTCTACATGGCTGGCCGCAATCTTGACGAATTCTTCGTCCGACAGGTCTGCGAAAAGCATGTGCCGCGACAGGGCAAGATCCGGGCAATCGAGTTGCAGCAACAAGCCCGCATCCACAATGGTCCGATACTCTTCGGCCATGGCATCGGCCAAAGCGGCAAGATACGCCTCCCGCGTGGGGTAGAAGTCATTTTGCAAGAACAACGAGATCACCCCAGGCGACGCGGCATTCATAAAGCCCTCCGCCGCGCTGTGCTTGGCCATCGCCGCCTTGAGGTTGCCGATGTCCTTTTGCAATTCCTCCTGCCCTTTTGAGCGCACCTCGCCCGTGCACATCGGACGCGCATAGGTCGGTGTCCCGCCATCATTGGCGAGGCGTTCAAGGAAGGATGGGAACATCTTGAGATCCGCGGGCGCATTGCGCGGGCTGTCGCCGGAAAAGCCGGTGTAGCGATCCTTCACATAGGTCGCGTAGCTGATCTTGGATGTCTCGCCATCGCTGACGACCTCCACGCCCGCGGCCACTTGCTTGGCGACAGTCTCGTCCACTGCGTCCGTCATGGCGGCGTCAAACGCCGCAAGATCATAGGGCTGTTCCTTTTCGCGGGCGAAAATGAAATCCACGACCTTCTGTGTGCGCGGAAGCGACCCTGTGTGCGTGCTTTTGATCATGACTATCCCCCTAATTGCTTTGCTGTTTCGGTCTACGCGAGCGGCGCAGAATGCGCTAGCCGTCGCCGCGCCAGGCCGGATCGACCCTATCCAGCCGTGCTTCCAAGGCCTGGATGTGATCGGTCAGCGGCTTTATCTTCGGCGCAATGGCGGCCTCGATCTCGGCCTCGGTCAGGCGGGGCGTGATGTATTTCGGGCAATTCCAATCCATCGCCGTCAGCGCGATTGTGACAAGCCGTTCGGCGGGCGCCGCCCCATCGGTGAAAAGCCGTTCGGCAAGGGCGGGATTATCCTCCGCCTCCTCCACCTTCATATGCCCAATCAGCTTCAGACGCGCGCGGCGCGGATAGTCCATCAACAGGAGGGAGACCCGATCGTCAGCCTGTACATTTCCTTTTGAGATGAACTGTTTATTGCCTCTGTAGTCCGCGAAACCGATGCTCTCTAGCCCCAGGACCTTCAAGAATCCGACAGGCCCGCCCCGGTGCTGCACATAGGGCCATCCGGTCTCGGACACGGTTGCCAGGTAGAATGTATCCCGCGTCTCGATAAAGGCGCGGGCATCGGCATCCAAAGGCTCGCGAAGCCGGGTCTCGTATGTTGCCGCGTAGCGCGCGCCCATGCCCACCTTGTCCTGCTCGGCGCGGACATTTGGGGTGAACATGTGCTTTGCGTAGCTGTCCATCAGCCGCCCGCCAACAGGATCTGCTTCCAGACCGAGGTCTCATCAAACAGCGTATATTCCCGGCGCAATTGCGGCTCCGCCCCGCCAAGCTGGCCAAATTCTGCATGGGTGCAGCCAAGCACGTAGACCATCGCACCGGTGGGCACTCCGAACATACCCCAACCGTCGTGCTTGCCCCAAAGGCTCCAGCGCACGGCGGCGCGGGGTGGCATATTGTCATCCTCCATGCCGATCTGATGGTCGATGCTGAACTCGGCATTCGGGAAACTCGCGCGCAGGCCCATCCAGAACCGGTCAGCCTCTGCCGTGCCATGGGCGGCGACATGGCCGGGGTACTCCAGATGGCAGGCGCGGTCATAAACCTCTGGAATCGCAGCCATATCCGCGCCCATGATACGGGTCAGCGTCTCGGCCAGCTTTGCGCCCCAAGGGTTGTCATTACCCCGCCCCTTATACGGGCCCGCCATGTCATTTTCCGGCGTCAAAGGCCGCACGCAAGCATCGCGCCCGCCTTCGCGTTCGATCAGATCGGCAGCATAGGCTTTCGGCTCCCAGCCCAATTGCCTCACGATGGCCGTCTGGTCGCGGATCAGCCATTCATCGTCGATTGCGTTGTTCTTCGCATGGCAATCGGCAAGGATACGGTACTGCAGCTTCTTGCCCGTGGCCGCGCCGTAGACGCCATTGCCCCCATGGGTCGCCTGGCTGATGATGCGATGCGAGGACAGCATCCCCGCCTCCGGCGTTCCGGACCAGATCACGTCTTCCCCCAGCAAAACACGGTCCGGGAATTCCGCCAATGTCGCCATGGTCGCGGCGATTACGCCCTGATTGCCAACAACAATGGACGCCGGCGAACGCACAACAATGTCTGGGGCGTAGTACTGGTGCAAGGTCGCGATCCCGCGATCCTCCCAGATCTCCTTGGTGATCCCGATGATGTAATCGGGGAAGTCGCGGAACTTGTTCGAAAAGCCAATCATGGGCCCTTATCCTTCGGAGGTTCGGGCAGAGCCGCGCACAATCAGCTCTCCCTGGATTTCAGTCACGGTGCCCGGAGGGCGCGCCTGTTCGATTTCACTGAGAAGCGTATCAACCGTCGCCTCAACCATGCGGTTCACGGGTTGGCGCAGCGTCGTCAGATCATAGGCGGGCCAGGCTGCCATCGGCACATCATCATAGCCCACGACGCTGACATCACCCGGCACATCAAGGCCCATCTCAAAACGCAGCATGTCCAAAACGCCAAGCGCCATATGATCATTGCCCACGAAAATCGCGTCGGGTGGTTCACTTTCCAGCATCATGGCGCGTGCGGCCTCTGCGGCCTTTTCGCGCCTGAACCGCGCATCGTATTCCGAATGAAGTGTCAATCCCTCCGCCTCAAGGGCCTGTACAAACCCGTCCCGACGCTCCTTCCCGGTCGAGGCCCCCAACCAGCCCGAGATATGGGCGATCCGACGATGCCCGCTTGCCACAAGAAAGTCCGCCACATGGGCTGCACCGATCTTGTTGGCCGAGGTCACAGCACTAAGGCCGGACCCTTCGATCCCCCGGTTGAACAGCATAACCGGAATGCCGGCGGCGCGGCAGCGATCCGTCAATTCGCCCGACAGATTGATCGACGCGGTGATAATCCCGTCGACCTGATAATCCATAAGATCGTCAATCACGCTTTCGACATCGCTGTCGCTGTTTCCGGCAAGAAAAACAAGGATATGGTAGCCTCGCGCCTGCAAAGCAGCACTTAGCTTTTCGAGGGCATCGGGATAGAACGGATTGTCGAGATAGGCGACGACCAACCCGATGATCCGCGACCGTCCCGTGATCAGCGATCGGGCCAGCACATTGGGCCGGTAGCCCAGATCATCGGCTGCTTTGCGCACACGGTCGGCCATTTTTTTCGACACGGACGCACCGGGCGTGAACACCCGACTGACCGCCGATTGGCTGACGCCCGCATGTCTGGCCACATCCACGGATGTTATCTTGCGATCCGCCATCAGCCCGCCGTCCACCCACCATCCACAAGGATCGACGTACCCGTCACCATGGCAGATGCATCGGAGGCCAGGAACAGAACCGCCCCCATCAGATCTTCGACCTCTGCAATGCGCGGCAATTTGATCTTGCTTTCAATCCAGGCGCGCTTTTCGGGGTCGGCAAAGGTCGGCGCGGTCAACTCCGTGCGCACAAAGGTCGGGCAAATGGTGTTCACACGGATGTTGCGCGGGCCCCATTCGATGGCCATGGATTTCGTCATCCCTTCGACCGCGTGCTTGGTTCCGCAATAGACCGCGCGATCTTGCCCGCCGACATGGCCCATCTGGCTTGAGATCTGGATGATCGAGCCACCGTTCTCCATCCCGCGCGCCGCGTACTGCGCCATGAAGTAGGCCGCTCGGACATTGATATTGGTGACCGCATCAAAGTCGGCTGGGTCCGTTTCCAGCGCCGCAGAATGCCGCGCCAGCCCGGCGGAATTGCACAGAATGTCGAGTGGGCCAAGGGCCGCAATAGCCGCTTCCACAGCGGGCAGGTCCGTGACATCCAGCGCGATCCCGTCTGCCAGATACCCCGCATCGCGCAGGGCTTGCGCCGCCGCTTCGACCTGTTCGGCATTTCGCGCCGCAAGCGTTACATGGGCGCCGGCCTGCGCCAATGCGGCCGCGCACCCAAGGCCAATTCCCCGCGATCCTCCCGGTACAAAAGCGTGTTTTCCAGCCAGGGAGAAGGACGGTGTCTGGGGGATGTTCATGCCTTGGATATCCTACTGAACGTTCGAAAAGGTCAATATTTTTCCCGGGAACTGGGGATAAGTCTGTGAGTAAATACAGTTTAACACAATCAATCGGCCAACTCCCGCATGCGTGCCAGCACATCCACACCCAGTTGCGTATAGACATGCAACAGATCCACCAGCACCCAATTCTCCGCGATCTTGCCCTCTTCGATACGCCAGAAATCAAGGCTGCGCATCTCAAGTTTTTGACCCGCCCCAGGAAGGCCAAGCCAAGTCCCGCCTGTCAGGGTGACATCCATGCCAGGCCATCCGGTAAAGCCCACATAGCTGCCCTCGGCAAACAGGTGCCCTTCATCCATCCGGGCGGAGCGGTCCGGCATCCCGCCCAGAAACGGCGCCTGATGATGCGCGCGAAAGCCGTCGATCCCCCGCGCCGTGCCAATGCCGGATGGGCCGTACCAGGACATGTGTTCATGCCAAAATTGCGCCATCGTCGCGCGCGGTGTGCCCGAAGGGTCATTTCCCAGACCGTTCAACATGTCGCTGACAACCTTCAGCGCATCTGCCCCATCCCCCGCTACGCGCAACCCATCCTGGGTTGCAGGCCCCGGCACATGGAATTCGCGCCCCAGCGACGGCGACAAGGGCCAAACGCCCGCCTGCATCATCAACTCAGGAAGATCCCAAAGGGATTGCATTTCAAGTACCCGGCCCTCATCGACCCGAAAGAAGTCATGGAACCGCAGCACGGCCATCCGGCGCGTGGGCGGGATATCTAGGAACGGTGCTGCAAACAGCCCGCACCAATACCCCCCGTGCCCGACCCAAAGCTGGCCCTTGCCGTCGCGCCCAGCCATTTCGATGGTCACGCGCCGCTCCAGATCGGGAAACGCCGCGCCAAGATCATCCAGCACCGCGCCATAGCCCGCCAGATCCATCGTCTCGAAAGGATGCGCCAGATGAACCGGGCAAGCCGCTGCAGCCACGCCCTCCAGCCGCCCGGTCGCGCGGACACCCCTCAAAAGCTCTTTCGCCAGCCGTTCTGCGCTCATCTTTGTTCCCAAAATATGCCGGGGGGAGTCCGAAGGACGGGGGGCAGCGCCCCCCATACGGGACGGCGGGAGGGGCGAGGTAAGCGGTCTTTTGCACCGCAAAAGACGCGCACCAGCGTCTCCCCGTCCCTACTCAGCCGCATCCCGATAAGGCGCGCCCTCGCCGTAAGGCACGTTCAGCCCGCCATAACGCCGAACCCGCACATTGCATTGCTCGGCATGGCCCACAAAGCCCTCCAACATGCACAGGCGTGAGCCATATTCACCCACCAGCGTCGCCGCCTCGTCCGTGACAACCCTTTGATAAGAGTGGGTTTTAATGAACTTTCCAACCCAAAGACCGCCCGTGTAGCGCCCGGCCTTTTTGGTCGGCAGCGTGTGGTTCGTCCCGATCACCTTGTCACCATTGGCCACGTTGGTGCGTGGTCCGAGGAACAGCGCGCCGTAATTGGTCATGTTGTCCAGGAACCAGTCATCGCGATCCGTCATGACCTGAATATGCTCGGACGCGATGTCCTCCGAGACTTCCAGCATTTCCTCATAGCTGTCGCACAGGATGATCTCGCCATATTCCTCCCAAGACACCCGCGCGGTCTCAGCCGTTGGCAGGATACCGAGGATCCGCTCGATCTCGGCCATCGTGTCTTGGGCCAGTTTGCGCGAATTGGTGATCAGAACAGCGGGCGAGTTATAGCCATGTTCTGCCTGACCCAACAGATCGGTGGCGCACATCTCCCCGTCCACGGTCTCGTCGGCGATCACGCAAGTCTCGGTTGGGCCCGCGAACAAGTCGATGCCCACACGCCCGAACAATTGCCGCTTGGCCTCCGCCACAAAGGCGTTGCCCGGGCCAACCAGCATATCGACCGGCTTGATGGTTTCGGTGCCAATCGCCATCGCACCCACGGCCTGCACGCCACCCAGCACCAGAATTTCGTCCGCGCCGCCTTCGTGCATGGCCGCAACAATCGCCGGATGCGGCTTGCCATTTACCGGCGGGGCCGAGGCAACAACGCGCTTCACACCTGCGACCTTCGCGGTCAGCACCGACATGTGCGCAGAGGCCACCATCGGAAACTTCCCACCCGGGACGTAGCAACCCACTGAATTAACAGGGATATTCTTGTGCCCCAGGATCACGCCTGGGATGGTCTCAACCTCGATATCCGTCATCGAGGCACGCTGCGCCTCCGCAAAGCGGCGGATTTGCGATTGCGCGAAGCGGATGTCTTCCATTTCACGGGTCGTAACCTGCTGCATGGCGGCTTCGATCTCGGACGCAGTCAGGCGGAACGCCTCAGGCTGATAGCCGTCGAACTTCGCGGACAGATCCTTGACCGCCGCATCACCCCGCGTCTCGATATCGCCAAGGATGCCCTCGACAATGCCACGAACCTTCGCATCATCTTCGGCACGTTCTTCGGCGGGTTTGCCGCGCTTGAGATATTCGGCCATCTCTTCCCTCCAGATTCCTCGTCCGCGGGAAGGATACAGCGCGACTGCCCTGCTTCAAGTGTAATTTGCATACGTTTGCAATATGCCGCGCCGCGGCACGCCGGATTAGCGGATCGCGAGGCCCGCCCCATCGAAGAAATGCCGCTTCTCCTCAGGAAAGGTCAGGCCCACGGCGTCGCCGGGTCTGAGCGTGCTTTCCCCGTCCGTGCGCACCGTCAATTTACCCGCAGCTCCGCAATCCACGATCAGGAAGATGTCCGCGCCCAGATATTCGGCCACATCAACCGTCCCGTCCAACGCGCCTTCTCCTTTGGCACCGATCCCGATCGCCTCGGGCCGCACCCCAAGATGCGCGGCATTGCCCGGCGCACCGTCCAGTCGCAGCCTGTCACACGGTAAGTCGATCACGTTCATTTTGGGCGAGCCGATGAACTGCGCCACAAACAGATTGTCGGGATGGTCATAGAGTGTCTTGGGGGAGCCCACTTGCTCGATCCGGCCAGCGCTCAGCACCACAATCCGGTCCGCCAGCGTCATCGCCTCCACCTGATCGTGGGTCACATAGACCATGCTCGCCTTTAACTGCTGGTGCAGCTTCGCAATCTCATACCGCATCTCGACCCGCAGGGCGGCATCAAGGTTCGACAACGGCTCGTCAAACAGGAAAGCTGTTGGGTCGCGCACGATGGACCGCCCGATCGCCACCCGCTGGCGCTGACCGCCCGACAGGTCTTTGGGTCGCCGCTCCAGATACTCCTCCAGGCGCAGCGCCCGCGCCGCCTCAGCCACCTTTTCCTGCTGCTCGGCTTTCGACGCGCCCGCTGTCTTCAGCGAAAAACCCATATTCTCGGCCACCGACATGTGTGGGTAGAGCGCATAGCTCTGGAACACCATCGCCAGACCGCGCTTTGACGGCGGCTCGGCCGTTGCATCGCGCCCGTCAATCATCACCTGACCGCGCGACGTCTCTTCCAGCCCCGCGATCATCCGCAGAAGCGTGGATTTTCCGCACCCAGACGGCCCCACGAAGATGATGAATTCGCCATCTTCAACAACAAGGTCCACGCCCTTGATGACCTGCACCTCGCCGTACCATTTCTCAACGGCCTTGAGTTCAATCGCGCCCATGTCAGTTCTCCTGCGCAGAGGGTGAGGCCCAGGCGAGCCACACCGCAGCGGTCCAAGTGAAAGTCCCGCCGCCAGCTGGCGTGCCATCAACCGGCGAGAAGTATTCGGCAAAACCGCGTTCCGCGATCAGCCGGGCCGTGTCGCGACGGATACGGTCGGCCTGCGCGCCAAGCCCCGCCTCCGCCATGCCTTTCGCGGCCATGTAGTTCATGATTGCCCAGACAGGACCGCGCCAGTACCGCAGATGGTCAAATGCCGGACCTGCGGGATCATAGCTGGGGACCCCGTAATTCGACCGCGCGAGGACCTGGTCCAGCGTATGACGCGCCTCTTCACGGTCGAGCCCGGCCCACCAGCACAAGGCGCCTGCATTGCTGACTGAACCCGAGAAATTGCCGGTCCGCAGGTTGCGGCCCTCATAGCTCTGCGTCTCGGGATTCCATAGGGTTTCTACCCCGGCCTCCAGCGTTGCAATCCATCCGTCGATTTCCGCGCGCGGCTCAGCCAGCGCATCCGCCGCTTGCGCCAGATCGCGCAGCGACCGCAGGCAGGTGAACGTCATGGTCGGATCAGCGACCCGGAACGGGCTTTCAGCCGCGATCTTCGCATCGTCCCAATCGCGATCCCGCCCGAATTGCACCAACCAGATATAGCGGTCGTAATCGGCCTGCGTGGGGCGCATCTTGGCATCCACATGGCCCGTGTCGCGGCGCGTATAGGCGCCGACTCCAACCGGATCGATCCCGGCCATCGCCTCATCCCAATCGGGCGCATTGTCGCGCCCCGCTTCCCACGGATGGGTGATGCACACCGCCCCGCTTTCGGCACGCGCCTCCATGATCCATCGGTGAAAGGCCACCATCTTGGGATACAGCGCCCGCAGGCGCGCCTCGCCCAATTCTGGATCGCTCTCGTAAACCTTCCAGGCCAAAGATGCGGCGACCGGTGGCTGGCTGACGCCCGAGGATTTGAGACGTTGCGCCCCCCGGCCCACGGCATTCGACGTGGACCAGACATCGGGGCCGGGGAAATAGCCATCATCGTCCACATGGAAGATGATATGCGGCACCATCCCGTTGTCCCATTGGGCCGAGAACAGGGTTTCCAGCTCGACCCACGCACGGTCCGTGTCGAAGGTGGCAAAGCCAATCGCCGCAAAGGCGCTGTCCCAGTTCCACTGGTAGGGATAAAGCCCCGCGGTCGGCACCGTGTACCCGCCCTTGTCGTTCAGGCGCAGGATGCGGCGGGCCTCTTCGTCGAGCGGTCCGGTATTCAAGTCGGTCATATCCTTCATCCTTTGACACTCCCCGCCGTCAGGCCCTTGGTCATGAATTTCTCCAGCCCCAGGAACAGCACCATCACCGGCACGGTTGCGATCACCGCACCTGCCATCAGATGCTGACGCGGAATTTCCGAGGAGTTCAGCGAGGCGATCCCCCGCGTCAGCGTGAAGATCTGCGGATCATCCAGCAGCATGAAAGCCAGCAGGAATTCGTTCCAAGCGATCATGAAAACGTAGAGGCTGACCGACACCATCGCAGGCAGGCTCAGCGGTAGCGTGATCTTCCAGATCACCTGAAGCCGGTTCAGGCCATCCATAAGGCCCGCCTCCTCCACTTCCGCGGGAAGACCGCGGAAATAGCCCTGCAGCATATAAAGGGCGACTGGAATGGTGGTGACCGGATAGATCATCACGATGCCCACGATCGTGTTCCGCAACCCCGTCTGGGAGAAGACGATATAGATCGGCAGCGCCAGAACGATCATCGGCACCATGTAGATCAGCAGGATCGAGCGGCTGAGGCTCTTCTGTCCCTTGAAGCGCAGCCGCGCGACGGCGTAGGCGCCTGGCACACTGAAAAGGAGCGTGACGAACACCGTGATCACAGAGATGTAGAAGCTGGTCCACATGTACCGGCCAAAGTTGAAGTCGCGGAACAGCTCGTCATAGCTGCGGAACAGGTCCCAGCCCCGGCTCAGGTCGATGGAATAGTCTAGCGGGTTCGCGATCAACTCGCCCTGGGTTTTCATCGACGTCAGCACCATCACGTAGAATGGGATGAACACCGCCGCCGTGAAGAAGATGAAGCCGAACCCGGTCAGAAAGCGGATCACTGCCTCTTCCCATTCATGCCGCGTCATCGCGCCGGACGGCGCGTCACGCAGGATCGTGGCGAGCGACAATCCCATGGCAAGGCCGAAGAACGCAGACATCGACAGATGCGCGCCAAAGCCAAGCGTGTCGCCGACATGAACCGGAGAAAGCGGTGTGTAGCTCAGCGCCAGCGCTAAAGCCGCGCCCCCTGCCGACAGCACCCAGCCTGAGCGCATATGGAACGCAGCCGCGCCCATGCCAGCCCCCAGGATCAGGCAACCAAACAAGCCCGGCCGAAACGCCTCCCCGGTTGAGAAGCTGAGGATCACGGCCACCGTGGTGGCCACGATGAAGGCCCAGAGAAGGCCCAACACCGGGCCTGTCACATATCCCTGACGTACCATCTTACAGGCCCTCCTCTTTCGACATGAATTTGAAGAACGCCCATGAGAAGCACAGCAGGCAGCACAGGATCACCACGGCCACCGCAGCTCCTGCACCGATATTCGACACCGCAAAGGCCTGCTCATACACGTTCACTGTTAGCGTCCGCGTCCCCGCATTCCCGCCCGTCAGCAGGAAGATGTCGTCGAATTTGTTGAACGTCCAAATGAAGCGCAGCAGGAACAGGACCGACAGGATGCCCATCAGCATCGGCAAACTGAGGTAGCGGAACTTCTGGAACGGCGTCGCCCCGTCCACATCCGCAGCCTCATACATGTCGGTATCAATCGACTGCATCCGCGCGAGGATGAACAGGAACGACAGTGGGAAGTACCGCCAGATCTCGAACACCGTCACCATGATCAGCGCGTTGGGACGAACACCGAAGAAATTGATCGGAGAGTCCACCACCCCCATCTGCACGAGAAGCGCATTGATGGACCCCGAGGTCGGGTCAAACAGGATCACCCAGGAGAACGCCACCGCGATCACCGGCGCGACGTAGGGAAACAGGTAAAGCCCCCGCAACACGCCTTGGCCCGCGAAGCTCTTGTTGAGCAACAGCGCCGCGAACAGGCCCACGACCAGCGCACCGATGGTGCCCACGATCGTGTAGAACAGGGTCGCAAAAATCACCGACCAGAATTCGCGCGCATTGAAGATGTCACTGAAATTCTCCAGCGTGAACTCGCCGCTGGTCAGAACATTGGTCGCATCGCCGGTGATCTCAACCGGTGTGTCGTCCTCAATCGCGTCCTCAAGGCTCGCGTCGAACGTCGCTGGTATCTCAAGCGTCACACGCTCACCCGCTGGCAATTCATCGAAGCGACAGGTCAGGGCCGCGCCATCCACCTCGCAGGCCTCGGGCAATTCGGTCAGCGCCACACCGTCTGGCAGCACGTCTGTCAGCACGACGTTCCCAATCGGATCATCCTGGCTTGGATTTCGGATGCGGTAGCGGATCAACTGATCCGGATCGCCGACATTGCGCACATCTTCGCGCGCAACGGGCGCGGCGGGGCGCAAATCGGCGAGCCCCACCGGTTTGAATGAAATCCAGATGATCGCCAGAAGCGGCAGCAAAACCACCAGCATCACGGCGGTCAGCGTTGGCAAAAGCAGGCCCCAGGCCAGTCGCGCTTCGCGCTTTGCGAGGGGGCCGGTGCCCTTGGGGGGAGTGGCTGTGTCAGTCATGGGGCGCGTGCTCCCGATGGATACAAGGGGGGTGTCCGGAGGCCAAAGCATGGCCCCCGAGCAGTATGATCGGGCGAGGCCGCAGCCCCGCCCAAACGGTTTGAAGTGTTACTCAATCGCGCCGAGTTCTTCGTTCATCAGCGCAACCGTTTCTTCGGCCGAGCGCACGCCGTCCACATACTCGCGGACCAGGCGGTTGATGATCTGGCTGTTGATGATGCGGCTCGACAGGGCCAGCTGGCCTTCGGCCACACCCCAGCGCTGCGCCACATCCAGTCCGCCGACGATCTCGTCGATCATCGACTGCTCGTACAGCTCACCCAACGGCGCGCGGCGATCCACGCCCACGTCGAGCGCGGCCCAGGCTTCGACGAACTGCGTCGGGTTCTCTTCCGTACCGCGACGGATCGGGAACTTGCCCTCCGGCGCAATGGCGAGCGTCGCGGTGTAGCCGTCGTTCATCGAGTATTCGACAAACGCCATGGCCGCATCGGTCTCCGCATCTGCGGTGATGCCGAAGTAACGAACGTCACCCCAGGCTGCCCCATCCGGGTTCGACGGGCCGGAGAAGTTGGTCACAATCCCCGTGGCTGCCGCCAGATCGCGGCTGGTCGGATCATCGTTGATCGTGGGCGGGGCGCTGTCGCGCAGACCAGCCAGTTCATCAAGGATGAAGGGCGACCAGATGATCATTGCCGCATTGCCCGAGAAGTAGAGCGTGCGGGACTGATCCCAATACAGCTCACCTTCAGGCGAGGCCTCAACGATGCCGCGATAGAATTCCAGCACCTCAACGGTTGCCGCTTCATCGAAGCCGGAGAAGCCATTCTCGTCCACCGGCGACGCACCGTTCGCGAGGAAGACATGCTCCAGCACCTGAGACATGAAGTTTTCGTCCACCTTGGTCGGCGCGACGAAACCATACATCTCTGGCGGGTTGTGCAGCGCTTCCACGGCGGCCATCACGTTGGCGTAGCTGTTGGGCGGCTCAAGGCCCGCTTCCGCGAACAGGTCCGCACGGTAGACCAGCATCTGGGTCCAGCCATCGACCGGCACCGCGGCATAGCCACCATCGACCGCAGCCATTTCCAGCGCGCCCGAGGCGAAAGTGCCCGCGCCGAGATTCTCGATCACGTCCGAGGCCGCGTCGCTGTCCAGGATGCCCGCCTCATACCACGGCAGCGCATATTGCAGCGTGTGGTAGATCACGTCGGGCAGATCGCCCGCCGCGAAGGCTGCCGTCGCGCGCGTGCCCAGATCACTTTCCGTGACCGGGATCACTTCCACTTCGATGCCGGTCTCTTCCGTGAAGGCCGCGGCCATCGCTTCCTGGCGCTCCAGACGCTCAGGCTGTTCTTCGGTGGTCCAGAACCGGATCGAGTCCTGCGCTGCCGCGACGCTGGCCATCGCCAGCCCCGAGACCGCTGCCAGAAGCGCGATGCGTCCTGTGGTTTTGAGATTGGTCATGCCTTTCCTCCCTTTGGTTTTATCAGGCGTTCAGCTTCGCCCGGGTCGTTTGATCCGGGTCGAAATCAGGTAAAAGATCAGATTGCCGCGCAATCAGATGCGCTGGTGCAAGTTCTCTCAGATGGGTCAGGTCGATGCCGCGAATGCGCGCAATCAACAGCCGTGCAAGGCGTTGGCCGGCAGCTTTATTGTCGACCGAGAAGGTGGTCAGTGGCGGGTTGGCAACGGCGGAATCCGGGATGCCGTCATAGGCGATAACGGCAAGGTCACGGCCCACCTGCCGCCCCATGCCGTCCGCCGCGCGGTAAAGACCCAGTGCTGCCAGATCGAGCGCGCAGACCACCGCCGTCGGTGGCGCATCAGCGGACAGAATGCGACGACCAGCCGCCTCGCCGGCGGGAATATCCAGCACCCCTTCCGCCATCGTCGTAGGGTTGGCCTCCAGCCCGGCCTCAGCCATGCCCGCCAGAAAGCCGTCATGGCGCAGATGCGCATAGGTGTAATCGCGCGATCCGTTGATGAACCCGATGCGCTTGTGTCCAAAGCCCGCCAGCCGCAACACGGCCAGCCGCATCGCATCCTCACCTGAGATGTCGTACCAGGCGCATCCTTCCGGATCGCCGGTGCGCCCATACAGGATAAACGGCACCTCACGCGCCTTGCACAATGCCACACGCGGGTCGTCGTACATCGCACGCGGCAGGATGAAGCCATCTGCCTTCCGCTCGTCGATCAGCCGCCCCATGGAGGTCACTTCATCCTCGACCCCCGTCGCGGTTGAGACGGTCAGCGTCCAGCTTTCTTCCGAGGCCGCGCGACTGATCCCATCGAGGAAATCGGTCAGGAACGGGCGGTGCAGATCGGCGTTACCGGTGTTCAGAACCAACCCGAGCGAACGAACGCGCCCGGTGCGGATCGCCTGCGCCTGCGCCAGCGGGCGATAGCCCATCCGCTCGGCCGTGCGGGTCACACGCGCTCGGGTGGATTCAGCGATATCCGGGTACCCGTTCAGAGCGCGGCTGACGGTTCCTTTCGCCAATCCCAACGCCTCGGCCAGATCATTGATCGTGACCCGTTGCGTCGTTCCATTTGATGCGCCGTTCGGTTGCATCGAATTCCTCCCCGAATCTCAAAATCGGGACCGAAACCGGTTTCGGCAACGGAAAATCGCAATCGAAACCGGTTTTGGTCGCTGCAGCGCAGCAATCGGAAGCGGTTAGTTGAGGGTCTCTCGCAGCCAGTTTGTGATATCTTCGACGGCGCGGTCGGTCATTGCGGGGCTTAAGATTTCACCTGCAATTACATGGTGAAATGGGTCTCCGCCCTCCTCCGGAACGGCCACTGGAATGACCGTGGAATCCCCGCCCCACCCCTCGGCAAAGTCGCGCGCCGCGGGTGCAGAAATCACCTGATCGGTATCGGCGAACATGAACAATGCGGGGATCGAAACGCCGGAATAATCCCGCGCGCGCGTCTCTCGCAGCAGCGTGCCCATCGAAACCGTGGCCACCGTCGGGTACTGAGTCGTCCAGTACGTTCCGTGCCCCTCGTTGATCGGCTCAAAGCTGCGCTCGGCCCCCGCAATCCACGGCACCCAGACCCGCGCGCCGAACATCTCCAACAGCGGCCCCGCCGGGTTCGCCACCTCAATATTGGGTGAGATCATCACAACGGCCTCAACCGCCTCGGCATGCTCCGGCTCCGCCAGAACGTAGGCCGCAAGCGTTGCGCCCGTTGAGGTGCCCATGACCACAACCTCGTCACCCACCGCGCGTGCGATCTGAAGGAACAGTTCAGCATCCGCGACCCAATCGCCTGCCCGCGCGTCGCCCAGTGCGGCGCCGCTGCGCCCATGGCCGGTCAATCGTGCAAAGACCAGGTTCGCGCCAAATTGCTCGGCTACGCGGTCAGGGACGGGGCGGATTTCCTCGGACGTTGCCGAGAAGCCGTGCAGGTAAAGCAAAACGGTTTCTGTCTGCGCGCCTTCCTCTCCGGCCCAGACAATCCGCGCCTCAGTACCAGGCGTGATGTCATCCGCATTTTCGCGCGCGGCCAGATAACCCACCGGGTCGTTGACTTGTGCGGGCGCTTCCCGCTGGATCTGCTCTCCCGGTACGAAGATCACCACGGCCAGCACCACGCCGACCAGGATCAGGATCCGCCCCAACCACTTCCCCATTTTACGCATGGATCAAAACCTCTTCGACCGAGCGCGTGATCGTATCGAGGCACTCGGGGGTTGAGAACCGATGATCCGCATCCTTGATCAGTTCAAGGTGAATGTTGTCCCCCTCCACATGGTCCAGCAGTCGCAAGGCAACCTCCGTGGGCACGTCCATGTCAGCGGTGCCTTGCAGCATCCGCATTGGCACATCGACGCGAAGCGGGCCGCGCAGAACGAAGTGATTGCGTCCATCTTCTATAAGTTTCCGCGTGATCACCATCGCATCCCCGTATTCCGAAGGCAGCGCAATCTCGCCCTCCTCCATCACGGTCTTGCGCTCTTCCTCCGTCCAGACGTCCCAATACCCATCCTCGGTAAAGTCCGGCGCTGCCGCGATCGTCACGATCCCTGCCAGTTTCTCGGGCATGCGTTGCGCCAGCAAAAGCGCCTGCCAGCCCCCCATGGATGAGCCCACCACAACCACCTTGCCCTCGGTCAGTCCCTCCAGCGCCGCTACCGTGTCCTCGTGCCATTCGCCAATGCAGCCTTCGGTGAAGTCGCCCGAGCTATCGCCATGCCCGGAATAGTCGAATCGCAGAAATTCACGGCCCGATCTGCGGGCCCAGGCCTCCAAATGCACCGCCTTCGTGCCGGTCATATCCGAGCGTAAACCGCCCAAAAACACCACCGCCGGCATGCGCCCTGAAAATTTGTGATAGGCCAGCGTGCGCCCCTGAGGCGTCTCCAGAAACTGCGTATCACCCATTTACCTGCCCCTTATTTCACTGGCCTTTCGTTGGCCAGCACCCTGCCCCGCCGCGTCCGCCATCGCAACACGATCCCCGCGTCATGGGCGGAGCCTCGCGCAAATTCTATACGTGACCATCTTGTCACGTAACTAATTAGTCACATATAATCACTCCATGGATGCAATCTTCAAAGCCCTGGGCGACCCCGCCCGCCGTGCGATCCTCGACAGCCTTCGGGCGCACGACGGTCAGACCCTCACCGATCTCGAAGAGCAGTTCGAGATGACGCGCTTCGGCGTGATGAAACACCTCAACGTGCTGGAAGACGCCTCCCTCATCGTCACGACCAAGAAGGGGCGGTTCAAATACCACTATCTCAACGCCCTGCCCCTGCAGGAAGCGATTGACCGCTGGATCGACCCGCTTCTGGCCAAACCCGCCGCACGCGCCGTGATTGACCTCAAAACCAAGCTGGAGACTGCTCCGATGTTAGACGCCACTGAGACCCCCGACTTCGTCCACCAAACCCTCATCCAATGCTCCGCCGCCGCCCTTTGGGATGCCCTCATCAACGGCGAGGCCACCCCGCACTACTATTTCGACACGGTGCTGGAGGGAGAGGCCAAACGCGGCGAGACGCTTACCTACCGCGCCCCAGACGGGTCCGAGATGCTCACCTGCGATGTCATCGCCTCCGACCCGCCCAAGCGGCTCGAGATGACGTTTACCCCGCATTTCATGGGGCCAGACGTGCCAACCACACGCCATGTCTATGTCGTCGACGAGATGCCCGGCGCCTGCCGCCTGACCATCGAGCACTACGACCTCCCACCCGAACTGGAAGGCATCCGCAACGGATGGGTCCTGATCGCCTCGCGCCTGAAAACGTGGTTGGAAACCGGCAAGCCCCTGCCCGTCGCGCCTGAGATGATGGGAGGCTGACCCAATGGCCGCAAAACCCGATTTCATGATGCAGACCTTCATTCGCTGCACCAACGACGCGCTCTGGGACGCGCTCCGCGAACCAGAAGTGATCTCGGAATACCATTTCCTGTCACCCAAGATCACGCTCACCGATGGCGTCTATACCTACGAGACCCCAGATGGCGGCACCATGATGCTGGCCCGCACATTGGTCGAAGACCCGAAATCCCGCATTGAACACACGTTCGAGCCGCATTGGGCCCCCGACATCCCGCCGTCTCGCTCTGTTTTCCTGCTGACGCCCGAGGCGCAACACATGAAACTCGTGATCGAACATTACGACCTGCACTTCCCGGTGGTCCCCGGCGAAGGTGTCGCCGACGGGTGGGAGCGGTGGGCCGCGGGCCTGAAAACCTTCCTCGAGACCGGCGAGGCCCTTCGTTTCAATGAGAAAGGAACCCTCTGATAACCCCCGAACTCTTCTGGCTCACCATGACCGCCCTTCTGGCCGCCTCCATGTGGATGCCCTTCATCATCGGTGTGAACGCAGTCGGCATGCCGATGCCGTCCGAGAACCGCCCGCCGGACGTGTCCCAGGCCCCGCCCTGGGTCCACCGCGCCTGGCGCGCGCACTTAAACCTGTTGGAGCAATTCCTGCCCTTCGCCGTGATCGTCCTGATCGCCCATCTCGCGGGCGTCTCCACTCCGGTGACTGCCACCGCCGCCATGGCCTTCTTCGCCATCCGCGTGGTCCATGCAGTCTGGATGATCTCGGGCCTGCCTGTCTTGCCGGTCCGCCCGATCCTCTTCACCCTCGGTTGGATCGCCATCTGCGTCATCGGCGGGGCCGTGCTTCTCGCCTAAGCATCAATCGACTGCGCCAGTACCCGGCTGATTTCCTTCGGGCTCCGGCCCGACTGATCCGCCCATGCGTTGAACGCGCCTTGAACCGCCTGCATCCCCTTCTGCGATGTGGGCGGTTTGTCGATCACCCCCTCGGCAATCAACCGCCCCACCACGTCTTTCCCGAGCACATAGCCATCCAGCCCCATCTTGCGCAGCATATACTGCGCCGAGGTGCCGGACATATGGCTGCCCCCCTTGCCCAGCCACAGCAAAAGTCCCGCAAAATCCTCTCGTGGCCAGCCCGCAACCTTTGCGCCAAAGCCGCCCTCAACACTCTGGATCAACTGCGCATTCACCTGCACCGCGCGGATCTTCTTGCCATTGCGCACGATCCGCGTGTCCTGCGTCAGCTCCTCAAACCAATCCTCCGGCATGAACGCACAGCGCGCCACGTCGAAGCCATCAAACGCCGCCTCGAATCCAGGCCATTTCTTGTCGATCACATCCCAGTTGAACCCGGCCTGAAACACTGCCCGCGTCATCTCGGCCAGCCAGCGATCATCCGCGACGGCCGCGATGTTTTCCGTCGCGGCCGCCGGCGCGATCCCGCCCAGCACCGCGTCCGCCCCGCCCTTCCGCTGAGCCGCAATCTCTAAAATCTCGTCAAACGTGCGCATATCGCCCCCCTCTGTGCCGGTTCCGCGGCACAGCTTGGCCGTTCGGATCGCCCAACACTAGCCCCGATGCCAATCCATACCGGCTCGAAACCAATCCACCCGATTGACGCCCCTGCCCGCGTCTCTAGGGTGCACAAATGTCCGATCCCGCCCCCCGCCTTCTCATCCCCACGCTTTCGGCTGTGAACTTCATCGTCGGGATGGGCGCGTTCCTGACGGTCGGCATTATTGAACCCATTGCCGACGATTTCGGCGTCACCGACGCGCAATCCGGCGCGCTGCTGACCACCTACGCCATCCTTTACGCGATCCTCTCACCGCTTTTGGTATCCCTCACCGGAAAAATCGGCAGGCGCCGCGTGCTGGCGATGGGCCTTGCCATTTTCGGCCTGTCTGCGCTGATATCTGCGATCGCACCCACACTTTTCACGCTGCACGTCTCACGCGGCATCGCCGCCATGGGGGCTGGCGTCATCACACCCGTCACCGCCGCCGTCGCCGCCATGCTCACTGCGCCGGAACGGCGCGCACGCACGCTGGCTGCCGTCTTTGCGGGCCTGACCATCGCGCAGGCCGTGGGCATCCCCGTCGGCGGTTGGGTCGCCTATACCTTCGGCTGGCGCTACGCCTTTGCGATCGTGGCCATCCTCAGCGTCCCGGCCCTGTTCATCCTTTGGCGCATCGTGCCCGCGGGCCTGTCCTTTGCACCCGTCTCGCTGAGGGACCTTGGCAAAACCCTGACAGACGCGCCCTTGATGGCGGCTGTTCTCTTTACCGCGACCTTCCTCGGCTCGATCTTCGTCCTCTACACCTATTTCGCGCCACTTCTGGCCGCCGATATGGGCTATGCCCGCGACGGAATTACCGTCGCCCTTTTCATCTTTGGCCTCGGTGCCATTGCCGGGAACTACGTGGGCGGCGCACTGTCGGACCGCATCGGTGCGTCCCGCACGCTCCTGATCCTCACGGTCCTGCAGATTGTGACCCTGCCGCTCTATTCCTACCTCCCCCTGCCCACACCGATCCTGATGGCCTACACCTTTCTCTGGTCGGTGATCGGCTGGTCCTTTGGCGCGGCCCAGCAGGTCCGCCTAGTGTCGCTGGATCCCGCCCGCGCGCCTGTCCTGCTCAGCCTCAACGCCGCCTGCATTTACGTGGGCGCCGCAGCCGGTTCCGCCATCGGCGGGGCCGTGATCGAGGCGCGCTCAGAATCCGCACTGGGCCTCGCCGCCGCCCTCGTCATGGTCGCAGGCCTCGCGCACCTGATCGCCTCCGACCGCGCCACCGCGCACAGCACCCGCAGCTAAGGCACGATCCGCCCCTCTTTGTTCCCAAAATATGCCCGCCGCGTTGCCCGATAGGTGCCTCCGGCACCGTAAGGGAGGCATCCGCCCTCGCATCCTGTCACCCCAGTTGACAATTCAGCGCCCCCTCGCCAAAAGCGCCGAACATACATACCCGCAACCGGGCGTTCCGTAGGCGCCAAACCGACGAGGAGCCAACGAAATGGCCCAAATCTCCCTGACTTTCCCCGATGGCAATTCGCGTGACTACGACGCCGGGATCACCCCCGCCGACGTCGCCGCAAGCATCTCCAATTCGCTTGCCAAGAAGGCCATCTCCGCCACCGTCAACGGCGAACACCACGACCTGCAATGGCCCATCGAGGGTGACGCCTCCATCGCCATCCACACCCTCAAGGATGACGATCAGGCGCTCGAGCTGATCCGCCACGACTGCGCCCATATCATGGCGCGCGCCGTGCAGGAGATCTGGCCTGATGTCAAAGTCACGATCGGCCCCGTCCGCGACAATGGCTGGTTCTACGATTTCGACCGGGAGGAGCCGTTTACCCCCGAAGACCTCGGCGCGATCGAGGCGAAGATGAAAGAGATCATCAACGCCCGCGACGCCGTCCGCACCGAGGTTTGGGACCGCGAAAAGGTCCGCGCCCACTACGAGGCATCGGGCGAACCCTACAAGGTTGAACTCCTCGACCGCATCCCGGGCGATGAACCCATTCGCATGTACTGGCACGGCGAATGGATGGACCTCTGCCGTGGCCCACACCTGCAACATACCGGCCAGGTCCCCGCTGACGCGTTTAAGCTGATGTCCGTGGCCGCCGCCTATTGGCTGGGCGACAACACGCGCCCCATGCTTCAGCGCATCTATGGCGTCGCCTTCAAGAACCGCGACGACCTCAAGAAGCACCTGAACTTCCTTGAGGAAGCCGCCAAGCGCGACCACCGCCGCCTGGGCCGCGAAATGGACCTCTTCCACATGCAGGAAGAAGCCCCCGGCCAGGTCTTCTGGCACCCCAACGGCTGGACCGTCTACACCGAGCTGCAGGATTACATGCGCCGCAAACAACGCGCTGGCGGCTATGTCGAGGTCAACACCCCCCAGCTTGTGAACCGCAGGCTTTGGGAAGAATCCGGCCATTGGGAGAAGTACCAGGAACACATGTTCATCGTTGAAGTCGACGAAGATCACGCCCGCGAAAAGGCCGTGAACGCGATGAAGCCGATGAACTGCCCGTGCCACGTGCAGATCTTCAATCAGGGCCTGAAATCCTACCGCGACCTGCCCTTGCGCATGGCCGAATTCGGCTCCTGCGCACGCTACGAACCCTCCGGCGCGCTCCACGGCATCATGCGTGTGCGCGGCTTCACCCAGGACGATGGCCATATCTTCTGCCGCGAGGATCAGATCGAGGAAGAGACCGCGATCTACATCGACTACCTGACCTCCGTGTATCAGGATCTCGGTTTCCCGGAATTCCGTGTGAAGTTCTCTGATCGGCCCGAAACCCGCGCCGGATCGGATGAGGTCTGGGACAAGGCCGAAGAAGCACTTCTCAAAGCCACCCGCGCGGCGGGGATCGAGCCTGAGATGAACCCCGGCGAAGGCGCGTTCTACGGGCCAAAGCTGGAATTCGTTCTGACCGACGCCATCGGGCGCGATTGGCAATGCGGCACCCACCAAGTGGATTTCGTCCTGCCCGAACGGCTGGACGCCACCTACATCGCGGAAGATGGCGCCAAGCACCGCCCGGTCATGCTGCACCGGGCTTGCCTGGGCAGTTTCGAACGCTTCATCGGCATCCTAATCGAGGAGCATTCCGGCAAATTGCCCTTCTGGCTCGCGCCGCGGCAGGTCGTCGTCGCCTCCATCGTGTCCGAAGCCGATGATTTCGTTCACGAAGTTGTCGACGCGCTCAAGGCCGCCGGTGTCCGGGCCGAGGCCGACATCCGCAACGAGAAGATCAACTTCAAAGTCCGCGAGCATTCCGTCGGCAAGGTTCCCGCAATCCTCGCCATCGGGCGCCAGGAGGTCGAAAACCGCACCGTCACCCTGCGCCGTCTGGGGGAGAAACAGACCAGCGTTGTCCCGCTTGACGAGGTCGTTCAATCCCTCGCGGCAGAGGCCATCGCGCCAGACCTGCGTTGACCCATCGCCATCCGGGCCACCCCGCCCGGATGGCCCCATTCTTTCCATATTCCGGTCAGCATTCCGCCAAGGCGTGAGGTTACCTTGACGTCAACAAGCCGAGTCAGTCGGCGGTCTTTTGCAGGTATCGAGTATGTATCAAACTGGCACGATAGAGCCGGGTCAGCCCGGCCATCAGGGTCGTATGTGGGCCCCTGAAACCGAAGCTCCCGCGCAATCGGCCGTTCCGCTCTTGGGAATTTGCGGGTCCACGCCACTCCAAACCTCAACCGGCACAATCAAGGCGCAAGACCTCAGCCTCGGTGATCAGATCATGAGTGAGCATGGAGGTCAGGTCACACTGCGCGACTTCACCTCGACCCACTTTTCGCGCACCGACCTTCTGCTGAATCGCAAGCACGCGCCCATCCGGTTCGACCATGGCTCATTGTCCGACGACAGCCAGTCGGAGGCTTTGCTTGTCGCACCCGATATGCCAGTTCATGTCGACCCAACAGGCGAACACACGGTCCGTGCGGAGCATTTGGCTAACGGCGGCGTCGTGCGAGCGGTCATCCCGGATGATGGTGTCACCTATTTCAGCTTGCGCTTCAGCCAGCCTGCCACCTTGAAAATCCGTGGCCTGCGCCTGTGCTTTGGCACGACGGCTTGTTCGACGGCGTCCGCCCAGACAGCGCTGAACTTTCGGCAGGAAGAACGACGCGTCTTTCGCCCGATGCGCTAGCGGCCCCTAGAAATGGGCGTGCTCTTCGTCGGGCCGCCCTGCCGCAAGGGCCAGCACACCGCCAATGCCGCAAAAGGCAATCGGGAACATGGTGAAGACGCCAAAGCCGAAGGCATAAAGCATGCCCGCCGCCGCCAGTAGCATCAGAACACCCCCCCATAGCGCCCGCGATTTGGCCATCGCACCCCCCGCAATCGCAAGGATCGGCGAAAGGAAGGCCATGGTCCGGTAAAGCTGCGGGTTGTCGACTTGGCTGGCGAGGTCCGGGATCTCTCCGAACCAATCAATGAACACCGTGTAGCCGTAGACGAAAAAGCCCACGATCATGGCGAGGACGCCACCGATCAGGCCAAGGACAAGGGCTGCATTGCGCATTGATCACTCCGTAAATTGCCGTCCTTCAGCAGATGGGGGCGGTCTTGGCTGCACCCAAGCCCCCAAACGGGGAAATCCGGTTGCCCGTTCCCCTCAGATGGCCAGGGTCGCCTGCACGTCCTTGCCCCATCCCAGATACAGCGTGCCATCCTCCGACTCGATCACGGGGCGTTTCATCAACGCCGGATGCGCCGCCAGAAGCGCCTCGGGCGGCTTGGCCCGCTCCGCTTCATCCAGCCCCCGCCATGTGGTCGAGCGGGTGTTAACCAACGCCTCCCCGAAGGCCTCCAGAAACCGCGCAATCTGTGCAGGCGCCAAAGGGTCCGCGCGCACATCCACCAGCTCCGCCCCGTCCAGCGCCTTCACCGCCTTGCGGCACGTATCGCAGGCTTTCAGCCCGTAAATGCGCATATTTTCATCCTCCGCTCGCATCATAGGCAATCTCATGCCGCATGGGGGATACATGTACATCCGCCCCTTGTTTTCAGCCGGAAAACCGCCAACATTTTTCCTGTGGGGAAGGTTAACGACGTCCTTTCAGCTTCGGAAGGGGTCTTTACCTGTCCGCACCACACCGCCGCACCGCTTGTGGGCGGGACTTAAAGCTATAGAAAGACACGGGAAAAATGCCTACCGGCACTGTTAAATGGTTCAACACCACCAAGGGCTTCGGCTTCATCGCACCTGACGACGGCGGCAAGGATGTGTTCGTGCACATCTCGGCCGTGGAACGTGCAGGCATGACTGATCTGCCCGACAACACCAAACTCAGCTTCGAATTGCGCGAGGGCCGCGATGGCCGCTCCTCGGCGGTGGAGCTGCAAAAGATCTGATCCACGCAACCGCGTGATGCACCAATGCCCCGCGCCCTGCCCGGCGCGGGCCCTCCTCTCTTTATGCGCATTAACTGCACCTTTACCCTGACCTGCTATCCCTGAACCGGTCAGCAATGGGAGGTGACGGATCGTGCATTTGCGCGCCAGCCCCCTCCCGGCCAGCGCGCTCCCCGGACGTGTCGCCTCTCTTTGCCTTTCAACGGAAAGGAGGCGCGCCCGATGTCCGAATTCCTCGACCTGCTCGCGCTCTACTATCTCTGCGACGCCACAGCCCTGCTCCGGCCCATGTCGGGCGGCGAAGTACAGGACTGCATGGCCACCTACGACGCCGTGAAAGCCTGGTTCGCTCCGTTTGACCTGGCCGCCGAGGGCACCCTGGAACGCCACGCCCAGATGCTTGACGCCTATCGCGGCTTCCTCGCCTGGCAGGACGCCAACGCAGACCTCGTCTCGCACCTGCGGGCTGAGGCGATGGCCCACGCCCAGGGCCTCGCCGGAAACGCCATCCGCTAAAGCACTTTGCGTTTGATCTGAGGCACGCGTATCGCGTTCCGCGGTCGCGCCATCGGCGCGAAGCAGCGGGTTGCGATTCAAATCAAACGCAAAGTGCTCCAAGGCCCAAGTGCCAAAAGGCCACACCCCGAAGCCTCCCGAACCTAGCCCCGGATTCCCAAAATGGACCCGGCCATATTAGACTGCCCGCAATAACCAATAAGACGACCCCACCCAAAAAAACCGGGGCGTCACTTGAGGCAAAGGCAGTCATATGAAAACCGCAGCCATGTCGTGCATGCGCAATGAAGCCATGTTCGTACTCGAATGGGTCGCCTATCACCGCGTGATCGGCTTTGATGAAATCCTCGTCTGCACCAATGCGTGCAACGACGGCACCGATGAATTGCTCGACCGGCTCTCGGCCCTCGGTGCAGTCCACCACGTCCGCAACGATGATCACGGCGATACACCCCCGCAACCCGCCGGTGTGTCCAAGGTGCTCGCCCATGACGCGGTGCAGGATTGCCGCTGGCTGCTCCACGTCGACGCGGACGAATTCCTCAATATCCATGACGGCAACGGCAAACTGGACGACTGGCTCCCCCGCTTGGGCGACTTCGATGCCGTCGCCATCCGCTGGCGCATTTTCGGCGACAGCGGCCTGGACAGCTGGCCGGAACAGGGCCTCCAGTTGGAGGAACTCACCATGGCCAACGACATCGCCCGCGAACATACCGCGATGCAGAAAACCATGTTCGACCCGTCCGCCTTTGCCGCAGGCATCGACCATATGCCCAAACAGCCCCTGCGCGACGTGCGGCTCTGCAACGCCGAAGGCGGCCGCCGTGACCCGGAGGCGATGTATCACCCCACCCTCTCTGACCACCGCCATGTCGCCAACCAAAACGCCAACAAAAAGCGCCACTTCCCCTGGCGCGGCGCCTCGATCAACCATTACGCCGTGCGCACGCCCGACCTGTTCGTGATGAAGAACTACCGCGGCGACGCCATGCAGTCGCGCCACAACAAGCGCTACATGCTCAACTCACGTTGGCACCGCGCGATCAACGTCAACGATGTCGAGGAAACCTCGATCCAGCACCACATCCCCGCCGTCAAAGCGCTGATGTCGCAATGGCGCACCCAAGACCGCCAGATCGCCGAGATTGAGGCCGAGGCCTATGAATGGTTTGAGACCACGAAGGCCAATTGGCTGACCGAGGAACGGCTGGAGGCGCTGACCAACAAGGCCGCCTGACCCGCGCGCGCCTCTCCCAAATGTGAGGCGCCCGCGCTTGCCAGCCCGCCGCCCCCGGCCTTTACTGGGGGCGAAAGGGACCGATATGGGCGAATTCCTCGCACTGCTGCTCAGCTACTACACCTGCGACGCCGCCGCCCAAACGCAGCAACCCCTCGGCGGCGACCGCCTCGCCTGCGTCGACCTCTACGAAGAGGTCAAATCCTTCTTCGCCCCCCTCGATGAGGCCCCCCACGGCACCCCTGAATGGGCGGCCCAGCGGATCGAGACCTACGTGGCGTTTTCGGCGTGGGAGGCCGAGAATGCCGATCTGGTCGCCGAATTGCGCGCACAAGCCAACGCATCCGTGGACTAACGTAGGGTGGGTGCAACCCACCAATCACGACCCGCGCCAGTAGGGCGGGACTTGTCCCGCCGCCCCCACGCAAAGCCGTGCCATCGCCCACCGCCCGACAGGCTCTTTTTCACAGAAAAAGTTGCCGAAAGGGAGACCGCACAACACCTGCCCCCCTCGCGAAGCCGTGCCATCGCCGGACCGGGGTTTGGCGAACTAACTTATTTGACTGCCACTTTATGGTGACCAAACATTCGCGCGCTATCAACCGAGCGCCAAGCTCCACCAAATCGCCAGACCGCGGGACGGTCCGGCGATGGCACGGCGGCCTGCGGCCTTGTCCCGTGCCTAGGCGCCCGGCTCAAAACGGGAAACCCTGAACGCCGCCCGTCCAGAAGCATACCTAATTGCCGCTTTAAGTGAATACGGTATATCTCGCAGAAAATGCCTCACTACGTGGCATGATCTAGCGCAATAGAGAGTGGGCTGTGCTCGCAGCTCGTCATCCTCAACGTGCTAGTGGTGGCGGCCTTTGATCCTCTTTGATCACATCACGCTGCGTTGGTCGAGCAGATGAAGGCGGTGATTGCGGCGGCTTCTCGTCTTTGTCGCTCATCAAAAGGTCTCTCATACTATCCAAAGAAGCCAAGCCGGTATCTGGGCAAAACAGAAGATTCCCGACATCAGTAAATCGACTTTTACCAGTCCAATCGCCCTCTCATTGTCGACAAAACAACAATCAAGGTCAATTGCCAGATTGGTTTTTAATTGCTTCTCGGTCTCACCAAACGCAACGCGCTTTAGCAGATCACCGATAACTTGATCGAATTTCACAGTATGCCAGCGGATGACTGCTCGGATCGCAAATGCAATCGACAATGCGATACACACAAAAACCATCAACGGCTCCAAACCGAACCCGAAAACCCCTATCGTGTCGGCGTGCAATACTGCTTCCGACGCAACCGCAAATCGCGCAAATACTGCGGCTATGATGCCCGTCGTTGCGCTCATGAAACCAGCTTGATTGCGATACGCCCTCAAGTCTTCTTTTTGGGACGCTAGTTGGGAGCGAGCCAAATCAAGGATTAACTCATGAGATTTACTCAAAACACTCTCCAATCCCTAACAAACCCTTAACGCCAACCCCTTTCCCTAACAAAACCAATCCCTTAACCCCCGTTATCACGCGTGATAAGCCTCACCCAAACACCGCCTCAAACTCTCGCCATTCACCCATGCTCATGCCCGAGCTCTCCTGCGTCACCACCTCTCCGGCCAGCCGCCGCCGCACGACCTCAACGCCCTTGCCCGACAGCTGAACCCCCCCCATCCGGTAGTCCTCAAACGCGCCGTAGGCCGCAGGCACCCAATCCTTCACCATCTCGCAGATCGCATCCGCATAGACCCGGATTTCATACTGCGCATGGGCATCCGCGCGCAGCCGCAGGAAGTGGAACAGGTTGTGCAGATCCACCTTCCAATACCATTGCGTGTAGACATTCGCGGGCAGGTTCATCCGCGCCAATTCGCGGGCCAAGCCCTTCTGGCCGTCCTGAGACAACATCTCCTCATAGTGATCATACGCCCGCCCCGCGTCGTCCTTCAGCATCCGCAGAACGCGCTCAGCCTCCGCGCCTTCCAGCGTTTCACCACGCCCCTGATTGTTCACCACCGATTGCGCGGCCAAAGCGTCCGGCTCGGGGATGTAAAACTCCCGGTCCAAAATCGAATACCGCGCGGAGTATTCGTTCACATTCGCTGTCCGGTGCCGGATCCACTGCCGTGCGACGAAGACCGGCAGCTTCACATGCAGCTTGATCTCGCACATCTCAAACGGCGTCGAATGCCAGTGCCGCATCAGATACCGGATCAACCCTGAATCATCGCGCGCCTTTTTCGTGCCCGCCCCATAGGACACCCGCGCCGCCTGCACGATCGCCGCGTCATCGCCCATGTAGTCCACGACCCGCACAAACCCGTGGTCCAGCACGGGCTTCGCCTCATAAAGGTGCTGCTCCATCCCCGGCGCCACCGCGCGCAGCGTGGGTTGCGGGTTGGAGCGGGCAGACTGGATATCCTCCAGTTGTTCAGGCGTCAGCGGCATGGCATGGGTCCTTCGTGGGAATCGGTGGATCGGCGGCGTGAGGCCACATATTGCCCCACGCCTCGTACAAACCGCAAGAAGTTGAGGGATCATGACAGGCTTGAGCGTGGCCAATCTGGAACGGCGGCAGGCACAATCGCCCTCAGCCCTCGGCCTGACCGCCCTGATCCTTGCCAAAATCGCCTATGCCGCGCTGTTTGGCATCCTGATCCTCAGCGCCATCATCCTGACCCGCGTGATCTGGCAAGAGGACTGGCCCCTCGCCCGCTACGACGCGCTGGTGATCTTTGCCGTTACCACGCAAATCGTCTTTATCTGGCGCGGGCTTGAAACGTGGGAAGAGGCCAAAGTCATCCTCATCTTCCACATCACCGGCACCGTGATGGAGATCTTCAAACTGGCCCAAGGCTCCTGGGATTACCCCGACCAAGGCATATTGGAGATCGGCGGCGTGCCCCTCTTCTCCGGCTTCATGTACGCCTCTGTCGGCAGCTTCATCGCGCGATCGATCCGTATCTTCCACATCCAGTTCGCGCCCTATCCGCCGTTCTGGATGACCTTCCTCCTCGCGCTGGCGATCTACGTGAATTTCTACACCCACCACTACACGTACGACATCCGATGGGTGCTTTTCGCCGCCACCATCCTCCTCTTCTGGCGCACCCGCATCTGGTTCTACCCAGCCCAAAACCCCCTCGCGATCCGCCTGCCCGTCGGCGCATTCCTCTCGGCCTTCCTGCTCTGGATCGCCGAGAATATCGGCACCTTCACCCGCACCTGGACCTATGAGACGCAAGGTGACACGGGCCTCGTCGACATCGGCAAGTTCGGCTCCTGGTACCTGCTGCTGTTCGTAGCCTTCGTGACCGTCACCCTCGTCGTCCGCGACGCAATGCACCCAAAGCCGATCCAGCCCAACCCACGCGAAATTTAACGCCCCCGGGCTGTTCAAACCGCGCGCCCGCGTTAAGCTACCCTTTAACGCCAACGGGGAGCACGCAGCCAATGGGCATTCACTACCTTCACACGATGGTCCGGGTGAAAGACCTCGACGCCTCCATCGCCTTCTATAAACTGCTGGGTCTGGAAGAGACGCGCCGCTACGACAGCGAGGGTGGGCGCTTCACCCTCGTCTTCATGACGCCCCCGGGCCAGGAAGACGCCCATGTCGAGCTGACCTACAACTGGGACGGCGATGAAGGCCTGCCGTCGGACAGCCGCCATTTCGGCCACCTCGCCTACCGCGTCGATAATATCTACGAGATGTGCCAGCACCTGATGGACAACGGCGTAACAATCAACCGCCCGCCACGCGACGGGCACATGGCTTTCGTGCGCTCCCCCGACAATATCTCGATCGAGCTTCTGCAAGCCGGTGACAGCCTGCCCCCGGCCGAGCCATGGGCCTCGATGGAGAATACGGGGCATTGGTAAGGGCCGCCGCCTTCCTCGCGGCGTTGGCTGCTACACCCGCTGCCGCGCAGGACCAGTGCAGGCTGGCCCTGCAACTCGGCATGGATGTCTCCGCCTCCGTTGATCAGGCAGAATACCGGATCCAGGTTGAAGGGCTGGCCTCAGCCCTCCTCGACCCCATCGTGACCGAAGCCTTCCTGAATGGCCCCGGCCCCGTGGCGCTTTCGATCTTCGAATGGTCCGGCCGCTTCCAGCAGGACATCATCGTCGATTGGGTGATGATCGAGAATGAGGCCGATCTGCTCGCCGTCGCCGAACGGGTCAACCAGGCGATCCGCGGCAATCAGGATTTCCCAACGGCGCTTGGCTACGCGCTTGGCTTCGCCTCCACCCGGTTCCGCGAAGCCCCCGCCTGCCTGTTCCAGACTCTCGATATCTCGGGCGACGGGCAGAACAACGACGGCTTTCCCCCCTCCGCCGCGTTCGAGCATTTCGATTTCGACGGGGTCACGGTGAACGGGCTGGCCATCGGCGGCGCCAGTCGAGAGATCGAGGAATACTACCTGGAACAGGTCATCCACGGCCCCGGCGCCTTTGTGGAATATGCGCTGAACCATGATGATTTCGCTGAAACCATGCGCCGCAAGCTGGAACGAGAATTGCGCGCCATGATCCTGGGCGACGTACTGACGCGCGGTCGCACCCTGCCCCCGATCACAACGTTCTGAGCGGCCCGCCCCTTATTGACGCGCCCCTGTCTTCCACTGGTTCCAAATACCTAAACCTGCGCCGCTCTTACCCACTAACGCCGCGCCCTCAGATGAAGCACCGGGCAGGGCGTCGTCGGGGGTGGGCGGGTGGGCCGACGTCGCCCTGCACGGCCGGTCGTCAGACCGGCACCATCGCAGCCCCCACGCGCCGTCCTTCGGCCAGCAGCACATTGTAGGTCCGGCACGCGGCGGGCGAGGCCATGACCTCCAGCCCGATCCCTGCGGCCTCCAACGCCTGACGAAACGCCGCCGGGGGATGCGCGATTTCGGCCCCTGTGCCGATCAGCAGGAAATCCACCTCCGCCGCCTTAGCCGTCACGGCCTGCACATCGTCAAACCCGGCCCATTCCGAAATACCCCCGGGCGTCAGCAGAACCGCGCCCTGGACAACCTCCCCGCCAACGCGGAAAAAGCCTGGCCCATAGCCGTCCACTGGGCGGCTATCATCAAAGCTGACTTCGTTCATGCGCATTGCACTCATCCTTCCCAGATCGGCAGGCCCATCACGCCCGCAACCCCAATCAAGATATAGGCCGACGTTTTGTAGAGGCCCGCGGCTTGTGGCTGAAACAGGCGCGCGCCGCTCCAGGTGCCGATGGCATAGGGCAAAAGCAGGATCGCCCCTAGCCAGATCGCTGGTCCATCGATCAGCCCCTGCAGCCACATCATCGGCATCATCAAAAGCGAATTGAAGGTCAGGAAGCAGGCGAGGTTGCCGCGCGTGACCTCCACCGATTGATCACTGCCAAGGTTGAACAGGATCACCGGCGGCCCGTTCAGGCCTGTCGATCCCCCCGTAATCCCGCTCAGCGCGCCCACGCCAACGCGCAAGCCGGTTCCGCCCCGCAAAGGCACTTTCCACCCGGCCAACAACGCCGCCAACGTCACCAGCGTCAGAATGCAGACGCAGGTGCGGATCGTAACCTCTGGCGCAAACCGCAACAGTGCAATCCCCAGAGGCATCGTCACCAGCGACATGGCCACCATCAGCAGGGTTTGCGGACGGTTCGCCACCTTCCACGCCTTCGGGATCACGGTCACAAGCGACGCAAGCGCCGATAGCGAAAAGGCCGCAATCGCCAGCGGCGGTGGAAGGAAAATCACGGCGAGCGGCATGAACACAAGGGCTGAGCCGAAGCCCGCAAACCCGTAGACGAGGCCCGCCAAAAGGGAGGCTGTGCACACCCAGACGAGGCCCGGCACAGCCAGGGCCTCGACCAGCGCCTCAGGCATCGACGTTCGCGAATTGCGTGCCCGATGCGCCGCCCCCATCGGACGGCTTGGACCAATCGCGCTTCACGCCCAGCATCAAAACCACGTTCTTGGCCACGTAGATCGACGAATACGTACCGACGATCACACCCCAGAGGATGGCGAACACAAAGCCCCGGATCACGTCGCCGCCCAGAACCAGCAGCGCAATCAGCGCCAGCGCCGTGGTGCCGGAGGTCATCAAGGTCCGGCTCAGCGTTTCATTCGCGGATAGGTTCATCACGTCCCGCAAAGCGCGCTGCTTGTACTTAATCAGGTTCTCCCGAAGGCGGTCGAAGATCACCACAGTATCGTTGATCGAATAGCCCACAATGGTCAGCAGCGCCGCAATCGTGGCCAGATCAAAGCGGATCTGGAATAGGCTGAAAATGCCGATGGTCAAGATCACGTCATGGATCAGGGCCGCGACTGCACCGACCGAGAACTGCCATTCGAAGCGCAGCCAGATGTAGACGAGGATTGCACCAAGCGAGGCCAGAACCGCGATGATCGCCGTCTGGATCAACTCACCCGAGACCTTCGGGCCAACGGATTCCACAGACGGAAAGGTCATCTCGCTGTCCACATTGGCCAGCAGCGCCGTTTCAATCGCCTCGATGGTTTCCGGCGTGACCGCCTCAACGCCCTCCTGCGCCTGAATGCGCACGGTGACGACGTATTGATCCTCATCGAAATTCGGATCGAACACGCGGGAGATCACGACATCGCCCAGGTCCAACCCATCGAGGGCGGAGCGGTACTCGGCCACGTCGACTTCAACCGTTGCATCGGTGCGGATCGTCGTGCCGCCCAGAAAGTCGATGCCGAAGTTCAGGCCCACCATCAGCCAGATCGCAATTGACGCGATCATCGCCACGATGGAGGCACCAAACGTGACCTTCGCGTATTTGAAGAAATCGAAGTTGGTTTCCTGCGGAACAAGTCTCAGGCGCATATCAGACCTCGATTGTCTTGGGACGGCGGCGCTCAAACCAGAAGATGATCAGAAGCCGTGTGACATAGATGGCCGTGAAGACCGACGTGACGATCCCGATCCCCAGCGTGACGGAGAAGCCGCGCACGGGGCCAGAGCCCAGGACAAACAGGATCGTCGCAATAATGAACGTGGTGATGTTGGCGTCGATGATGGCGCTCAAAGCCCGCTCATAGCCCAACTCGATGGCCCTTGCGGGGCCACGCGCCGTCTTCAGTTCCTCTCGGATCCTCTCGAAGACCAGCACATTGGCGTCCACCGCCATACCGATGGTCAGCACGATCCCCGCAATACCGGGCAATGTCAGCGTCGCCCCGATCAGTGACAGCACGCCAAAGATCATTCCGACGTTCAGGACCAGCGCAATCGACGCGAAGATGCCGAACGTCCCGTAGCTCAGGATCATGAAGACAAGCACCGCCGCAAAGGCCACCAAAGCCGCGATCTGGCCCGCCTCAATCGAATCCGCACCCAGTTCCGGCCCAATCGTCCGTTCCTCAAGGAACGTCATCTCCGCCGGAAGCGCGCCTGCGCGCAGCAGGATCGCCAACTCCGTCGACGATTCCACCGTGAAGTTCCCGCTGATCTGGCCCGCGCCGCCCGTGATCGCCTGCCGGATCACCGGCGCGCTGATCACCTCTTCATCGAGCACAATGGCAAACGGCGCACCCACATTGGCCGCCGTATACTCCCCGAACGCCCGCGCGCCTGTGGGGTTGAACCGGAACGTCACGACCGGCAGCCCGCTCTGCTGGTCGAACGACGGTTGGCTGTCCACCAGATCGTCCCCCGTCACCACCGGCGTCTGCTCCAGAATGTAGAACGTGCCCTGATCGTCCGGGTCGATGGACGGCAGCACGATCTGGCGGCTTTCCACCTGTTCATCGGCGGACCCAGCGCGCCCCACCACCGGGTGGAAGGTCAGCCGCGCCGTGGTCCCGATCAGGTCCTTCAATTCCTGGGCTGAGCCGATGCCCGGCACCTGGATCAGGATCCGATCCTGTCCTTGCCGCTGGATCGTCGGCTCCCGCGTGCCCGCCTCATCCACACGGCGGCGCACAATCTCGATACTCTGCTGCATCGTCCGGTCGTTCGTCGCCTGCTGCTCCGCCTCGCTCAGCCGCACCGTGAGGATGTCCCCCGATCCGCTCACATCCAGCGTGCTCTCGCCAATCCCGCCGGTCAGGCTAACCACCGGTTGGCCCAATTCGCGCACGGCGGCTACGGCGGCAGACATCCCTTCAGGCTGGCTGATCCGCACCTGCAAAAGCCCCGGATCGGCATCGATGCGTCGGATCGTGCCCACCGTATCACGCACCTCCCGCAGCGCATCACGCACCTCGGGCCACAGCGCATCCATCCGCGCGACATAGACATCCTCAACCTGCACCTCGGCCAGCAAATGCGCACCGCCCCGCAGGTCGAGGCCGAGGTTCACCAACGTGGCCGGCAAAGCATCAGGCCACAAAGCCTGCTCCGCCAAAAGCTCGTCCGTCTCAATGCCTTCCCGCTCCATCTCGGCCACGGCATCATTGTGCCGCTCCACCCGCTCATAAAAGAAATTCGGAAAAGCGAATGTCAGTCCCGCCAGCAGCACGAGCAGGATGAACAGCCGGTTCCAGAGCGGGATCTGAAGCATATGTGGTCCTCGGAGGGAGGGGCGCAAACCGCCCGCTTGTTCGTTCTCACCACCAGCGCGCCCCAATTTGCGCGCCGATAGCAGGGATCAGTCGTTCGCAGGCTCGGTCTTGGAGCGGACCTGCGCAATCGTCGGCCGCAACACACGAATGCGTACATCCTTGGCAATCTCGACCTCGACCTCGGTGTCGTCCTTCACCTTGGTGATCTTGCCGATGAGCCCGCCCTGCGTGACCACCTCATCACCCCGACGCAGCGCCTCAACCATCGCCTGATGCTCTTTCACCTTCTTTTGCTGAGGGCGGATCAGGAAGAAATACATGATCACGAGGATCAGGATCAGCGGGATCACCTGGCCGAAGGCTTCCATGGGCGGGGTCCTTTGTTTGTTGGTCTTGGCGGGCCTGCGCACGCCTCATGTCAAAATTTGCGGCACCCTAGTGGCGCGGGGGGTGGAGTGCAACGGGTGCAAAGGGGCAAATGGGCGCGGTGCGCTTTCGGTGCAAGGCGTGGGGGATGATAACGTCCGGATGTCGCGTTGCGGCGACATTGGTGCACCCGGTTGCAGGCCCCAGCGATAATCGTGAAGGTGGCTGCAATGACCGAGACAACGACCCTCCCCATCCCGCCCGACACACTCCTCATCATCGCGGCCCTCTTGGGCATCGGGATCGTCAGCTACATCACCTTCCTGGTCATGCCCAAAGAGCGGGACCCCAAACGCGGCAACCCGCTCGCCCGCGTCGGCGACAGCCTCGGCTTTCGGGTCGAAAGGTTTGATACAGCCGCCCTGCTTGTCGTCATTTTCTTCATCTACTTCATCATCTTCTTCCTCGCCGCCATCATCGCCCTGCGCGCCCTTGGCGGCATCCTGTTCCTGCCCCTGCCTGAAGTCCTCACCCCCACCCAAACCCGCACCGGCCTCGCCTTCGGAACGCTCCTCGCCGCCATCCTCGGCGCGCCCCTCATCGTCTGGCGCAGCTGGGTCGCCCAAAAGACGGCAGCAATCGCAGAGGAGAGCCTCTTCAACGACAAGATCAACGCCGCAGCGACTGACTTGGCGGCCCGGCGGCAAGTGACGCGGGTTGTGAAGGACAAAGACGGCATCGAGACAGTTCTCACCGAATGGGAAGACGACCTTGTAACCCGCGCCGCTGCGATTGACAGGTTGGAAGGATTGGCGATTGAGGCGATGGAACGTGACGACTATCCACCAGCCCAAAGAATTGCGCGGATGCTGTCGATCTATGTCCGTGAGCTGAGTGAAATTCACGGTCCGCAACAAGCGCCTCATCGTGCGGGCTTTTCGGAGCTGCGGGCTTGGGCTGTAGGTTTGTCTGGATACAAACGCAGAGACGTTGAAAGAGCAGCCCAAGCGTTGGGCAAAATTAACCCACGCGAAAAGAGCAAACGAAAAAGGTTCGACCCGAGCAACATCGATCTAGAACGCTCAAACTTGCAGGGCTGCAACCTAAAAGAGTTAAACTACTCAGGAGCCACACTGAGTCTGGCAAATCTGCATGGAGCAAACTTCACAAATTCGCTTTTCGATGGTGCTGGATTGGATTTTTCACATTTCTGGTTTTCAAACCTTTTGGGAGCCAGCTTTTTGGATGCCGACCTAGGTGGAGCGGAATTCAACGGAGCAAATCTATCCTTCGCAAAATTCTCCGACGAAACTGAAATTGACGAAACGGTGTTTCACTGGGCCGCGGCGAGCTATTTGGGATCTGTTTCCCTCTTCATTCTACAAGAGCATTGGGACGTTATTTTTGCGGACGGGAATTCCACTTGTCCGAAACCACTTAGGCCAAATCACTGGGTGACTGAGGAACTGGAGTTTGATGACTTTCAGGCAGCTTGGCGCGCCTGGGCTGCCACCCTCGACCCACCCGTCACCATCGCCCCCGATTACCGCCCGTAGGGTGGGTGCAACCCACCACCCCTCCGCACAGAAAGCACCCCAAACACCCACTTCCGTGCGGAAATCGTGTAATTATAAATGCACTACAGAAAAACTACAGAATAATTACACCACAAAACCCCCTCTTTTCCCGCCCTCCCCCCTCTGGCATACCCGCCCCACACAACACCCATCGGAGGGCCAGAGCCATGCACGACATCCGCATGATCCGCGACAATCCAGACGCCTTCGACGCGTCGATCCAGCGCCGTGGCCTCGCCCCCCAATCCGCCGCGATCCTGGCCATTGATGAGGCCCGCCGCGCCGCCATCACCGCCGCTGAAACAGCGCAGGCCGACCGCAACGCCGCCTCCAAGGAAGTGGGCAAAGCCAAGGCCAGCGGCGATAAGGCCGAGTTCGAACGCCTCCGCGCCTTAGTCGCTGAAAAGAAAGACGAAATCGCCCGTCTTGAGGAAGAGGCGAAGGCAAAGGATGCCGAGCTTACGGCCATTCTCGAAGCCCTCCCCAACCTCCCCGCCGCCGATATTCCCGACGGGTCGGATGAAGAGGATAACGTCGAACTCCACCGCCGCGGAATCCCGCGCACATTTGATTTCACGCCGCTCGAACATTTCGAGATCCCCGCCGTGAAAGACAGCATGGATTTTGAGACGGCCGCCAAGCTCTCGGGCAGCCGCTTCGTCCTGATGTCGGGCGCCACCGCCCGCCTGCACCGCGCGCTCGCGCAATTTATGCTGGATATTCATACACTTGAGAACGGCCTCACCGAAGTGAACTCCCCCGTTCTTGTTCGGAACGAGACGATGTACGGCACAGGTCAGCTCCCGAAATTCGGCGAGGACAGCTACCAGACAACCAATGGCTGGTGGCTGATCCCCACGTCCGAGGTCAGCCTTACCAACATCGTCGCGAACGCCACGATTGACGAGGATTACCTTCCCCGGCGCTACACCGCCCACAGCCTCTGTTTCCGCTCTGAAGCAGGCTCCGCAGGCCGCGACACCGCGGGAATGCTCCGCCAGCACCAGTTCGAAAAAGTCGAGATGGTTTCCATCACCCATCCCGATAAAAGTGATGAAGAACAACAGCGTATGCTTGGTTGTGCCGAGGGCATCCTCGACCGCCTGAACATCCCCTACCGCACGGTTGTGCTGTGCACGGGCGACATGGGTTTCGGCGCGGTGCGCACCTTCGATATCGAAGCCTGGCTTCCTGGCCAGAACACCTATCGCGAGATCAGCTCCGTCTCCACCTGCGGCGCCTTCCAAGCCCGCCGCATGAACGCTCGCTTCAAGCCGAGCGCTGGTGGCAAGCCCGAATTCGTCCACACCCTCAACGGCTCCGGCCTCGCCGTGGGCCGCTGCCTGATAGCCGTGCTGGAAAACGGGCAAGAGGCCGACGGCTCCGTCACCCTGCCGGAGGCATTGCACCCTTATCTAAATGGCAAAACGCGGATCACCGCCGACGGCGCCCTCGCGTAAGAAAAAGCGGGCGGGAACCTCTCGCCCGCCTCCGCATTATTCCTACATGACGTATATGCATGTGCCTGCCCAATCCGACCGCGCCCGCCTTTGGGCCATCCTGACGTTCACCGCTGCGTTGGCCTTCGCGGTTGTCCCGATCTTTGCAAATCCATTCGCGGGGTTTGAACCCGACCGCTTCCCGGTTCCCGTCAACAATCCGCCGATCCAACCCGCAGGATGGGCGTTTTCCATCTGGGGCGTCATCTATCTTTGGCTGATCGCTGGTACGGGCTACGGCCTTTTCAAACGCGCCGATGACGCGCGATGGGCTCCGCACAGACCGTGGGCATTTGTCTCGCTAACCATCGGGGCTGCTTGGATCCCGGTTGCCAATCAAAGTCCGATCTGGGCGACGATCCTTATCCTTGCAATGCTTGGCACGGCGCTGATGGCTTTGGCAAAAGCGCCCATCATTGAACGCGGTTGGGCGCGCTGGCCCTTCGGCCTTTACGCAGGCTGGCTCACCGCCGCTTCCTTCGTCTCGCTTGCAACTCTCAGCGCTGGCTACGGTATCGCATCGGCTGACCTCGCCAGTTGGATCGCCCTGCCTCTGGCAGTGATCGTCGCAACCGCAATCACATTGCGTCTTTGGACACCAACCTACCCGGCCGCTGCAGCGTGGGCGGCCTTTGGAATCGCAATGGCGAATTGGCCGTCTGGCTATGCGTGGGGCGCTGCAACCGGGGCCGTGCTGCTTGGTGCACTGGTATCAATCGCGGTCGCCCGCCAGCTCTAGCCACAGCACACCACCGCTGGACGCCCCCTGCGCCACCAGATACACCGCGACCATGCGCATTCTCATCACCAACGACGACGGCATCAATGCCCCCGGCCTCAAGATCCTGCACGCCATAGCGGCAGAGCTTGCTGGCGCGGACAATGTCTGGACCGTCGCACCCGCGTTCGAGCAATCGGGCGTTGGGCACTGCATCTCTTACGTGCATCCGACGCTGATCTCTGAATTTGGGCCGCAGCGCTTCGCCGCCGAAGGCTCCCCGGCTGATTGCGTCATCGCAGGCCTGCACGAGGTTATGAAAGACAGCCCCCCCGACTTGATCCTGTCGGGCGTCAACAAGGGCAACAACTCGGCTGAGAACACGCTCTACTCCGGAACAATCGGTGCCGCGATCGAAGCTGCGATCCAAGGCGTTCCCGCCATCGCCCTGTCGCAATACTACGGCCCCGCCAATATCAGCCTCGCCAATAGCTTTGAGGCCGCCGCCGCCCACGGCGCGGACGTGATCCGTAAAATCCTCGCCGCGCCGGGCGCCTTCGACAGCGCACCCTACAAGCTGTTTTACAACGTCAATTTCCCGCCTTGCCCGGCGTCCGACGTCAAAGGCACACGCGCCGTGGCCCAAGGCTTCCGCAATGGCCAATCTGGCATGGGCATGAAAGCCGACATCGCGCCGAATGGCCGTAAGTTCCTGTGGATCACCGGCAATCCGCAAAACGTCCCCTCGGGTGATGACACAGATGCAACCGTCAATATTGACGGCTATATCTCGGTCACGCCCATGCGGGCCGACCTGACCGCGCGGGATCGGCTGGCCGATCTGAAGGCTGCCGTGGAATGAGTGACGCCCCCGATCAGAACGGCGGCTTCAACGCGGAACGCAAGATGCAGTTCCTGTTTCAGCTCCGTCAGAAGGGGATCACCGACAAACGTGTGCTCGAAGCGATGGAAAAGGTTGATCGCGGCGCCTTTGTGCGCGGCCATTTCGCCGCCCGCGCGTACGAAGACATGCCGCTGCCGATCAGTTCGGGCCAGACGATCAGCCAACCCTCCGTTGTGGGGCTGATGACGCAGGCGCTGGGAGTGCAGCCGCGCGATACCGTGCTCGAGGTTGGCACAGGCTCGGGCTATCAGGCCGCGATCCTGTCGCACCTCGCGCGCCGCATTTATACGGTCGACCGCCACCGCAACCTGACCCGCGAGGCTGAGTTGGCGTTCACGCGCGAAGGCCTCGTCAATATCACCGTGATCACCGGTGACGGCTCCTTCGGGCTGCCCGATCAGGGCCCGTTCGACCGCATCCTTGTAACCGCCGCCGCCGAAGATCCGCCGGGCCCGTTGCTCAACCAACTCAAGCCCGGTGGGGTCATGGTTGTGCCGGTGGGCCAATCCGATGCTGTCCAAAGCCTCATCAAAGTCACCCGCACAGATGCGGGGTTCGACTATGATGAGATCATGCCCGTCCGCTTTGTTCCGCTGATGGAAGGTGTTGCACGCGAGTGATCCTAACGCACGGGGATGTCGAAGATGCAGATTTCGTCGTCCGTCCCAAGGCTCAACACGGCATCATCCCCGGCAGAAACATCGCATCCGGCACGACGCCCTTATGGGCGATGAAGCGGGCCAACTCTTGCCCCATTTCCACGTCCCGCAAACGTATCGTTTCGTCCCGTTCGCAAGGTTGTGCACGCAGACAGAAGACCTGTCATCCCAGGCGAGGTAAGCGCGCCCGAGAAAGGCCAGAACATTTACCAGCGCAAAAGCCGGGTGTACCCAGCCGCAAAAAGGGTGGCCAAGGCGCTAAAATGGCAGATGAAATACGATCCTTCGAATGTCTTGAATCAGTCTGCAGGCTTATTCTTTTCCGCGTTCAACGCATTCGCAATCGCGCGGGCCAATTCATCAGCCGGCGCGGGCTTTTGCAAGAGCGGGGCACTGACCGCGCCCATCTCGGACGCCGTGAACCCGGTATATCCCGACACGTAGATCACCGGCAGATCAGGCCGGGTTTCCCGGGCAAGGCGCGCGAGCTCAAAACCGCCCAATTTGCCCGGCATCACAACATCTGTCAGCAGTAGATCAACTGTCGCGCCTGACGTGATCAGGTCCAATGCCTGCTGGCCAGAGGTCGCCGTAACGACGTCGTAATCCAGCTTTTCCAGCAAATCTGTCATCATGCTCAGGAGCATGAATTCATCCTCGACCACCAGGATCGTCTCGCCCGCACCCTGTTCGACTGGCGCTTTGTGGACCGCCCCCTCGCGTTTGCCCTGCGATGTGCCTCGCGGCAGGGTCATCTGCACCGTGGTGCCGATTCCGTCTTCCGAATAGATGCGCAAATCTCCATCGGACTGATTGATGAACCCATAGACGATGGCCAGCCCAAGGCCCGTGCCGGAATTGCTCTCTTTGGTTGTGAAAAACGGATCGGTGCAGCGTGCAAGCGTTTCTTCGTCCATGCCGGGTCCATTGTCCGACACGCTGATTTCGACATACCGCAAGGCAGAATCGTCCTCGTGCGCTCCTGCATTTTGGGTGTCGTCCAGGGTTTCGCTTGTTGCCAGAACCGGGCGCGCCTTGATCTGAATGCGGCTGCCCTCACCAGAACGTATCATCGCGTCGCGGGCGTTCAGCACCAGGTTCATCAATGCGGTTTCAAGCTGGGTCTGATCACATCTGTGACGCAGGTCAGGCTCGCTGACGGACACCTCGATCTCGAAATGCGCTTCGATCATGGGGCGCACCAAGGCTTTGAAATCCTCAAAAACCTCAGCGGTCGACCGGACTGTGGCCAGACCCGGTTGGCGGCGCGCAAAGGCCAGAAGGCGTGCCGTCAGGGCCGAGCCCCGCTTGACCGACTGCGCAGCTGTCTCAAGGTAATCTGCCCGTGCATCGGGATCCGTGGCCTTACCCGCCAGGTCGATGGCATAGAGCAGCGAGGCAAGCAGATTGTTGAAGTCATGGGCAATACCGCCCGTTAGCTGACCAAGTGCGTCGAGCCTGCTTTTGCGTTCAATGACCTGCCGGTTGCGTTCTTCGTTGGAGACATCGTCGAGCACCAGCACCATGTGGATATTGCTTTCCGCATGGGCGACGCCGGCATTGCCCACGCGCACATAACGCGCCGACTCGGACCCGGAATGGCGGCGCATCAAATGGGTCTCGCCCTGCAAGGAATGCCCGGCCAGTGCACGGCGCAAAGGATCGGCGCTGGCAATCAGGGGCTGCATCGTCTCGGGATCAAGAAACTGGATCGCCTCCGGCCAGGCAAATGGTACCTCAGCACTGATCCCACCCAGCATATGCCGCGCGGCGGAATTGATGCGGACAATCACGCCACCCTCATCCATCGCGACAATGCCGCTGGAGGCCGCGTTGAAAACTGTCTCAAGCTCATCCCGGGTCGCCGCGATTGCGGTTTCGCTGGTTTTTTGCTGCGAGATATCAGTCGCCACACCAATATGGCGATGCACGGCTCCGTCTTCGTCGCGGTCAAAAACGGTGTCGTTTGACAAAAGCCAGACCCAATGGCCGCTTTTGTGACGCATACGATATTCAATCGAAACGGTTGTGCCGTCCACGAGATGCTGCAGGGACGCGAAGTATTCGCCAATTCGTGGCAGATCATCGGGATGGCACAATGTGGGAAACAGGGCGTCGCCCAATTCGATCAGTTCTGCGCTCGAATAGCCCAGAATGTCGGCCAGCGTGGTGTTGGTATATTCGTTGGATTGGGTCTTTTGGTTAAAAACATAGACAATCCCCGGGATCACCTTGGTAATCTTGGCAAGAAAGGCGTCCGCCTCCCAATTTGTAGTTGGCATTGAAAGATCCCATCCCAGCGATTTGGTTGGGTGTAGCACATGTGCGGGCTAACGAACATCGCCAACGCTTGCTCCGATGTGCGTCGCACGGCGCGAGCAATCCCCCGCCCATCGCGCGTCTGCGGGGCAAGCCCCTTCCGATTTCCCCTTTGGTCATGCTATACTTCCATGCAATTAAAGGCCAAAGGCCCGGTACGAGGCCGACATTGAGGAAGGTTCGAGCGCCATGCGCCTGCCCATGATACGTTTTGCCCGCCGCAGTCTGATGCTGATGGCGCCCGCTTTGTTGGCCGCTTGTGTTGGCGCCCCGTCAGAGTGGGATTTTGATTTCCGGCCCAATGCACCGCGCGGCGAAGCCGTGACAGCCGATCGCCCGGATCCCGACAGTCGCGGGCTGATTTCCTATGACAGCTACCAGGTCGCCGTGGCGCGCCGGGGCGACACGGTGGCGGATGTGGCCACGCGGATCGGCCTTGGGGCGGACGAGCTGGCCAGCTTCAACGGACGCTCGGCAGGCGATGCGTTGCGCGACGGCGAGGTTCTGGCTCTGCCGCGCCGCGTGACCGGTGGAACAACGCCGGGCGCAGGCAACGACATCGCCTCCATTGCCCGCGGGGCCATCGATGCCGCCGATGCGGCAAACCCGACCACATCTGGCCCGCAATTGCCTGACGGGCAGGAACCCGTTCGCCACCGCATTGCACGCGGCGAGACCGCCTATTCGGTCGCGCGCCTTTATGGCGTGTCGGTGCGCAGCTTGGCGGAATGGAACGGCCTTGGCCCGGATCTGGCGGTCCGCGAAGGGCAGTTCCTGCTGATCCCGATTGTGATCGAAAATGCTGCGGCACCCGAGGCGACCGAACCGGGAACCTCTGTGGCGCCCCTGCCGCCATCGTCCTCCGCACCGCTGCCCGGGCAGATTGAGACCGCAACCCTGCCGGATCTTGAAGGCACGGGAACGGGTGCGCCCGAAGCCGCCCCCGCCCCTGCGCCGCAACAATCCAGTGCGCGGCTAATCCGGCCCGTCGAAGGCTCGGTCCTGCGGGGCTACGGCTCGGGCAATGAAGGCATCGACATCGGGGCTGCCGCTGGCACACCGGTGCGTGCAGCCGCGGACGGCACAGTGGCCGCGATCACCCAAGACACCGATCAGGTCCCGATCCTGGTGGTCCGCCATGCCGATGGGCTTTTGACGGTCTACGCCAATATCCAGAACATCCGCGTCAGCCGGGGCGACAATGTGAGCCGCGGCGCGACCGTGGCCGAGGTGGGCAGCGGCGATCCGTCCTTCCTGCACTTTGAGGTCCGGCGCGGGTTTGAAGCCGTCGATCCTTCCGACTTTTTGCCATAGCATGTGGGGCAGATAAGGGGTTGCGCCGGCTGCGCCGTCGCCGGGCGCGCGCTTCGCGCGCGTCGGCTGCGGTGATCGGGGCTGCCGTCCGGCTTTAACTTGTCGCGGCGCGCTTAGCTGCTATCGCCGCATTATTGCATATTTCCGGAACAAAGATGGGCAGGGCGCACCCAGCACCGCTCGGCAAGGCGCTGAAATATGCCGATCTTTCGTCCACGAGCGGCGCCTTTTTGATTTTCAGCGCGTTCTGAGGCAAACTCCGTAGTTGCCAGCAGCTATGGGAGGCCGCCCATGTGGGACCGCATCCTTGACCGCATGATGCGCGATTTCATCCAGCGCCGTGCTCTTGCTTTGACCTATCCCGATGGAACCCGCCGCGTGTACGGCGAGGCTGATGTCGCGCCTGTAGAGGTCACGCTCGACGACCCTGCCCTGCCCCGCAAGATTGTCATGAACACAGATATGGCTGTGGGTGAGGGCTATATGGATGGCCGCCTGACAATCGCGCAGGACGACCTTGAGGGTTTTCTGGCCGTCGCCGTCAGCAATGCCAAGGTGGGCGACCGGGTCTGGTGGCGCTGGCTGTCTGCACTGATCTTCGGGGCGCGGCGCAGGATCGACCAGTGGAACCCGGCGCGGCGCGCGCGGGAAAATGTGGCGCATCACTATGACCTCAGCTCCGAACTGTACGAGCTCTTCCTCGATGCGGATCGACAATATTCCTGTGGCTACTTCCCCGACCCGTCCATGACGCTCGACCAGGCGCAGGAGGCCAAAAAGCACCACATCGCCGGCAAGTTGCTGCTTGAGCCGGACATGGAGGTGTTCGAGATCGGATGCGGCTGGGGCGGTATGGCCCTGACACTCGCGCGGGATTACGGCGTGCGGGTCCTAGGTGTGACCTTGTCGGAAGAGCAGCATCGTATCGCCACCCGCCGTGCCGCCGAGGCGGGTCTGCAAGACCGCGTGCGCTTTGAGTTGAAGGATTACCGCCACGTCACCGGGCAGTTCGACCGCGTGGTCTCCGTGGGCATGTTCGAGCATGTCGGCGTGCCTCATTACGGCGAGTATTTCCGCACTGTGCGCGAGCGCTTGAAAGATGACGGCGTGGCCCTGATCCACACCATCGGCCGCACAGATCCGCCCGGCTATACCAGCCCCTGGATCCAGAAATACATCTTCCCCGGCGGCTATTGCCCGTCCCTGTCCGAGATGTCGAAAGCGGTGGAGAAATCCGGGCTTTACGGCTGTGACGTTGAGGTCTGGCGCCTGCATTATGCCGAGACCCTCCGCCATTGGCATGACCGCTTCAAAGCCCGCGAGGACGAGGCCCGCGCGCTTTTCGATGACCGCTTTTGCCGGATGTGGCGCTACTATCTGAAAGCCTGCGAAACCACCTTTCGCCACAACCGCCAATGCGTGTTCCAATACCAGATGGCCAAACGGCAGGACGCGGTGCCGCTCAGCCGGGATTACCTCTATCGCGCACCCGTCGCACAGGTAGAGGCAGCCGAATGAGGCCAATGATCTTTGGGGACCATCTGTTCGACCAGTCCGGCCACTTCGACGGCAGGATCAGCGGCAGGGCCACCTTGGTCTCTGACGTTGAGCTAAAGCTCAGTGGCATGGTCGGGGGGCGATCTTCTCATCGGGAAGGGTGCATCCGTGCACCTTAGCGGAATGGTCGGGGGCCATGTCTGCAATAATGGCGGGCGCATCATTTGCGCCAGCACGCCGTAGCGCCCAGACCTCAGGCCGCCGAAAGGCCAAGCCCGCAGAAGCTTGGCTGCAGCCGATCCACATGGTGCGCCACACCTGACGGAAAGCTCCGCCCACGCGCCGCTTCGCCCGGAAAGGCGATGCATTCGATGCCTGCGGCCAACGCGGATTGCGCGCTTTCAGGCATGTCTTCGATGGCCACGGCCTGCGCGGCCGAGATGCCGAAATGGGACAGCGCAAGACGGTAGATTTCGGGCGATGGCTTCCCTTCTGTGACGAAATCGCGATCCCCGACGAAACCGAAAGCGTTGCGCGGAACCGCTCCCTCCAGCCCCTCGAAAATCAGATCGACTGTTTTCGACCCCGTGGTGGTCGCAAACCCCAACAAAACACCTGAGCTCTGCGCCCGCTCGATAACCTCGACGACACCTGGGCGCGGCTCCAACCCTTCACGGGCGAATTCCTGGAAGTAGGCGACCTTGGCGCGATGGATTTCTTCGACATCCACATCTTCACCTCGCGCTTCGGCATAGGCTTTGATGCGCGCTTGCCCGCCGGACTTCTTCAGCATGTCGCGATACGCTTCCCGGCCCCAGTCCCAATCCAGACCCAGATGCGCAAAGGCGGCGTTGTAAGCACGGCGCTGCATGTCGCTGGTTTCACAAAGGGTGCCGATGGCTCCGAAAAACAGGGCTTTGGGTCGGGTCATGGGAAAGATCGCCTTTCGCTTTCAAGAACAGGTCGCTCGCCGGTGAACGTAGCCCCCCACCCAAAAGTTCCACCGAAAAGGTGCAGCTCCTCCTTTCGGCCCCTTGCACCCCGCGCGCCCATCCCTATAACGCGGGCAGTTTGCCCGCTGCACGGGCATCCGGGTCATACCGTCGGGGGACACCATGCCGAAAAGAACCGATATCAACTCCATCATGATCATCGGCGCAGGCCCCATCGTCATCGGGCAGGCCTGCGAATTCGACTATTCCGGCGCCCAGGCCTGTAAGGCCCTGCGCGAAGAGGGCTATCGCGTCATCCTCGTCAACTCCAACCCCGCCACGATCATGACGGACCCCGAGCTTGCCGACGCCACCTATATCGAGCCGATCACGCCCGAAACCGTCGCCAAGATCATCGAGAAAGAACGCCCCGATGCCCTGCTGCCGACCATGGGCGGGCAGACAGGCCTGAACACCTCCCTCGCGCTCGAAGAAATGGGCGTCCTCGACAAATTCGGCGTTGAGATGATCGGTGCCAAGCGCCCCGCCATCGAAATGGCCGAAGACCGCAAGCTGTTCCGCGAAGCAATGGATCGTTTGGGTATCGAAAACCCCAAGGCCGAGATCGTCACTGCCCCCATGGTGGACGGCAAAAAAGACCTTGATGCAGGCGTCGCCATCGCGCTGGAAACGCTCGAATTCGTGGGCCTGCCCGCCATCATCCGCCCCGCCTATACTCTTGGCGGTACTGGCGGCGGCGTAGCCTACAACCGCGATGATTACGTCGCAATTTGCCGATCGGGCATGGATGCCTCCCCCGTGGGCCAGATCCTCGTCGATGAAAGCCTTCTGGGATGGAAAGAATACGAGATGGAGGTCGTGCGCGACAAAGCCGACAACGCCATCATCGTCTGCTCCATCGAAAACGTCGATCCAATGGGCGTGCATACGGGCGACTCGATCACGGTTGCCCCAGCGCTGACGCTCACGGATAAAGAATACCAGATCATGCGCACGCACTCGATCAACGTGCTGCGCGAAATCGGAGTCGAAACGGGTGGCTCCAACGTCCAATGGGCCGTGAACCCTGAAGATGGCCGCATGGTCGTGATCGAGATGAACCCGCGCGTCTCCCGCTCCTCCGCGCTGGCCTCCAAGGCCACCGGCTTTCCCATCGCGAAAATCGCCGCGAAGCTCGCCGTCGGCTACACCCTCGATGAACTCGACAACGACATCACCAAGGTCACGCCCGCCTCGTTCGAACCCACAATCGACTATGTCGTCACCAAGATCCCGCGTTTTGCCTTCGAGAAATTCCCCGGCTCCGAACCGCACCTGACCACCGCGATGAAATCCGTGGGCGAGGCCATGGCCATCGGCCGTTCGTTCCACGAGTCGATGCAAAAGGCGCTGGCATCGATGGAAACCGGCCTGACCGGCTTCGATGAAATCGACATCCCCGGCCACCCCGAAGATCCCGCCGCCATCACAAAGGCGCTCTCCAAACAGACCCCCGACCGCATCCGCGTTATCGCGCAGGCCATGCGCGAAGGCCTCTCCGACGACGAGATCAATCACGTCACCTCCTTCGACCCGTGGTTCCTCGCCCGCATCCGCGAAATCATCGAGGAAGAGGCGCGCATTCGCGACGCGGGCCTCCTCGCCACGCCCGAAGACTTCCGCCGCGTGAAGATGATGGGTTTCACCGATGCCCGCCTCGCCACGCTCACTGGCATCCCCGAGGTCGAGATCCGCAATGCCCGCCACGGCGCTGGCGTCATCGCCCAGTTTAAGCGGATCGACACCTGTGCCGCCGAATTCGAGGCGCAGACGCCCTACATGTATTCCACCTACGAGGCGCCCGCGATGGGGGAGGCCGAGTGCGAAGCCCGCCCGTCGGACCGCAAGAAGGTCGTCATCCTCGGCGGCGGCCCGAACCGCATCGGGCAAGGGATCGAGTTCGATTATTGCTGCTGTCACGCCTGCTTTGCGCTCTCAGACGCGGGCTACGAGACCATCATGGTCAACTGCAACCCGGAAACCGTTTCCACCGACTACGACACTTCTGACCGCCTTTATTTCGAGCCTCTGACCCTCGAACACACGCTGGAAATCCTCCGCGTCGAGCAAGATAACGGCACCCTCCACGGCGTGATCGTCCAGTTCGGCGGGCAAACGCCCCTAAAACTCGCCAACGCGCTCGAGGCCGCAGGCATTCCGATCCTCGGCACCACGCCCGACGCGATCGACCTCGCCGAGGACCGCGAACGCTTCCAGCAGCTTGTCCAAAAGCTCGACCTCAAGCAGCCCGAAAACGCCATCGCCACGACCGACGAGCAGGCCAAAGCCGCCGCCGAGCAACTCGGCTACCCGCTCGTCATTCGCCCCTCCTACGTCCTCGGCGGCCGCGCCATGGAAATCGTCCGCGACACCGCGCAACTTGATCGCTACATCCGCGACGCCGTGGTTGTGTCCGGTGACAGCCCCGTGCTGCTCGACAGCTACCTCGACGGCGCCACCGAAGTGGACGTCGATGCGCTCTGCGACGGCACCGACGTCCACGTCGCGGGCATCATGCAGCATATCGAAGAGGCGGGCGTGCACTCCGGCGACAGCGCCTGCTCTCTGCCGCCCCACACGCTAAGCGTCGAGGTTCAGGACGAAATCATCCGCCAGACCAAGGCGCTCGCCAAGGCGCTCAACGTCGTGGGCCTGATGAACATCCAGTTCGCCGTCAAAGGCGACGAGATCTACCTGATCGAGGTCAACCCCCGCGCCTCCCGCACCGTCCCCTTCGTCGCCAAAGCCACCGACAGCGCCATCGCTTCCATCGCCGCGCGCCTCATGGCAGGCGAGAAACTGGCCGACTTCCCCGCCCACGCGCCCCACAAGCAGGTGGACGAGGACACCCCGATCGAGATCGGCGATCCCATGTCGCTCGCCGATTTCCGCACGCCCTGGTACTCGGTCAAAGAGGCCGTCCTCCCCTTCGCCCGCTTCCCCGGCGTCGACACGCTTCTGGGGCCAGAAATGCGCTCCACCGGCGAAGTCATGGGCTGGGACCGCACCTTCCCCCGCGCCTTCCTGAAGGCGCAACTGGGCGCAGGCGTGGAGCTGCCGCAAGAGGGCACCGCGTTCCTCTCGATCAAGGAAGCCGACAAAACGCCCGACCTGATCGAGGCCGCCCAGATGCTGAAAGACCTCGGCTTCACCATCCTCGCCACCCGCGGCACCGCCGCGTTCCTGGAGGGTCACGGCATCCCGTCAGAGGTCGTGAACAAACACTACGAGGGCGGCCGGACCATCGTCGACATCATGAAAGACGGCGGCGTGCAGTTGGTGATGAACACCACCGAGGGCGCGCAGGCGGTCGAGGACTCGCGGAGCATGCGCAGCGTCACCCTGATGGACAAGATCCCGTATTACACGACGCTTGCGGGCAGCCACGCGGCGGCGCAGGCGATGGTGAGCGCGCGGGAAGGTGAAACGGTGGTGCGGGCGTTGCAGGGGTGAATTGGCGGATGTGCTAATCAAGCGAAAGGTCTAGTGAACCTTTCGGTCAATCCACGGCGGAACTCCGGCACCAAGCCCAACCACCAAACCAATCAACCGTGCCATGTTATTCTGTCTGTGGCACGCAATCGCCTAACGACACAAGCAGCATGACCAGTCCAAGCCCTGAAACCTGGTTTTCTCTGAGATGTTCGAGAAGATGCACCTGCATTTCTGACCTCGGATCTTCCCCAAAGACTGCAAGGGTCGACGCGTGGCGCTCCGCTTCCGCGACCATGGCGGCAACTGCTCCTTGCTCTTCACCGCCAGAACTGTGGAACTCGGCCGCGTCTGCAATGTTGTAGATAAAAGTTAGGTCCGCCGGACAGCCTCCAACATCAATGACGTTCTCTCTCTGCAGAGTGCGCTCAATTCCGGTGGTGTACAAAACTGCAGCCGGGTTGCCCGAATTGGCCAGCCGATGGGCACCGGGCCCCAGCACATCGACCACCTCACCGCCGGCGACAACGACCGCTTGCTGGCCCGGTTGAACGGTAAAGGCCGTCCCCGTGCTCCGATCAAATGCATACCAACCGATAACGGCAAGAGCGCCGACCACCGCCACCGCAATTGGGACAATTCTCACTCCCGCCCCTCCAAAAACTGAACCGCCCAATCCACATCGCCCGCCTTCCCGCGCTCCGCAAAGAACTCGGCCGCACTCACCGTTCCAACCTTCTCGGCCAAAGCCAACGCAATGAATTGGTTCAGGGACACACCATCCTTCTCTGCAAACTCCTCCGCCGCTTTCTTCAAGGATTGCGGCAGGTTCAAAGACACACGTGCTTTCATATCGAAATCCTCCTAAGCGCCTCGCCGGGCGACCACACAGCGACACCAAACCGCTCCGGCGCCGCGCCAAAATCGCGGGCATTGTGGGTTACTATGGCCCGCACTCCGCCTGCCACAGCAGCCTCCAGCACCATCTCATCTCCCGGATCGCGCAATTGCGGCCGCCACCGGAAATTTACCTCAACCGGCAAAACCACCCGTGCGACAGCATCCAGAAACTTGGCCGCGTCTTCGCGGCTGATCTCTGCGTCCAGCAGCAGTTCCGCCCGGCTCAGCACATCCTCGTATTCATAGAACAGCGGCACCGAGCACAGCCAGTCGAACCGCCCCCGAAACCCGGCGATCAAAAGCGGGTTGCTCGCCCCGCTGCGCGAGCGGACGCCCGACACCAACCCGTTCGTATCGAGCACCAGCTTCATAGCGCCGTATATAACGTAACATCAAATATGCATCAAGTGGAGTCACTCACACACTAACTCCGTGACCTCCAGCGTATCCGCATCAATCACCTGCGTGCACCGGTCCCCTCCTTCCACGCACCCGGCCACGAACACCATCACAACAATCAAACCCAACCGAACCATCTCAAAACCCTCAATAAAATCCACCTCCACCCTCCCCAAACCCTCCCCAAAATCAACTCCGCGTCATCAAACCCCGTTTATTCCCCGCATATCCTTACCTTGCGCCACCCCAGACAAGCGGCCACCTTTAGCCCATCAGCCACAACCAAAGGCACCAATATGCGCATTCTTGCAGCCACCGCTTTGACGCTTCTTGCCGCTCCGGCCCTCGCCGACGCCCATAAACCGGGCGAAGACGGCGCCAGCACCGGCGCGCCCACCTTCGGCGAAGTCTCCCTCGTCACCAACTTCCAGCCCGACCCGCATGAAGTGCAAGTCGAGGCCGGTGGCCCGCATATCGGCACCTATACCGACCAACGCACCGGCAACCGTTGCCAAGGCCACTTCTCGGGCGATCCGAACTTCCGCCTAAACTTCACCTCCGGTGATCTCGGCTTCCCGCTGCAATTCTTCGCAACCTCCGGCGCCGATACCGTCCTACTCGTGCAGACGCCCGACGGCACCTACCATTGCAACGACGATTTCGCGGGCCTGAACCCCCGCATCCGCTTCGACACGCCCACAACCGGTGCCTACAACATCTATGTCGGCACCTATTCCCCCGTCTCCGGCGCGCTTCCCGTGGCCGACCTCGCCATCACGGAATATGAAAATTACGGGCCCTCCTTCGACCGCGCCTTCTTCGGCAATGACGACCGCATCGTGATGGATGCCGCCGAAGCGCCCTGGAACATGATCGGCTTCCTCGACCTCTCAGACGCCTCCTGCACCGCCGTGCTGATCGGGCCCGCCACGATCATGACCTCGGCCCATTGCCTGGCCGAAAACGGGCGCATCGTCTCACAACCGGTTGAATTCCTCGCAGGCTTTCAGAACGGCAACCACGTCGCGCGCGCGGGCATCACGGGCTATCACGTCGCCCAAGGCTACCTGAACGGCGAGCAGGAGGGGACGGATTACGCCTTCCTCTACCTCGACCAACCGCTTGGCGATCAACTGGGATGGATGGATGTGGGTGTCCTCACGCCGGAGGAGATCTCGGCCCTGCAAGCCGGTGGCGGCCCCGACATCCTGCAAGCGGGCTACAGCTACGACCAGCAAGGCACACTGACCGGCAATCTCGATTGCCCGTTCATCGAGGTCGCGCCGCAAAACGTCCTCGTCCACCAGTGTGACACGCTGCAGGGCGACAGCGGCTCACCGCTCTTCATCCAGGACGGTGACCGCTACCGGATCATCGGCGTGGAAAGCCGCACCGACCCCCGCCCGAACGAGGAATATGACCGCAACGTCGCGATGTATGTCGACTACGTGGTGCGGGAGCTCGCAACGATTGGCCAGGGCGGTGCCCCGGCAGCAGCCCCGCAGCCGATCAAGTAAAAGGAAAGCGCCGCCCAATCGAAACGGGCGGCGCTTTAACGTTAGGCCATCAGGTGCATGTGCCGTAGCGACGACCGTAGATATCAACCCAGTAGCCGCATCCGTCACGGATCACTATGGAGCCGTAGAAGGTGTCTGTGCTCAACCCAAACCGTCAGAAAGCCCTCAGCATTCCGCGAAGCCGCGCCCATAGATATCGTAGACCACGGCACAGCCGCGCGGCGCCGAACGGTAGTCCTGCAAGCCATAGATCTCGGCCTGGGTCAGGACGGACGACAGCTCATCAAACGAGCCGATGATAACCACCACACCCTCCTGTCCGCCGACGTAGACAGCATCGGGGTTGGTGCGCCCGAACCCGGGCAACCCATCCGGATAGGGGGTAGATGCGGCGGTGCCGATCCCGGTTCCGCCGGTCGAGCCGCCGTCGCCGGTCAGGAACGGCCCAGGCCCCACCGCCTCACGCGGGGCGGTGCCAAGGACCGGGCCGAGCGGCCCGCCCGTGCCCACTGGCAATGGATCAACGCAGGCCGCAAGGGCCAGCACACTCAACGCAATCGCATACCGCATGATCCAGGCTTTCACTCGCACGCCACGAAGTTGCCCGAGGCATCAACGCAAGGAATGTCCGCAGACAGAGTCGGATCTTCGCCCGCATAAACAGGCGGTGCAGGCTCCGGCTCGACCGGCTGAAAGACGCAGGCCGACGCAAGCAATATCCCGGCAATCAATAGAATGTTCTTCATGTCACTTATCCCAGTTGGTTCTTGTCGTTTCGTTTGCTTTATCGCCGAACAAGCACATCGCGTGGTGCCGTACGCCGGTCAAAGACCTGTTCTCCGACCGCACATGAATACGCTGCGCCGGAGGTGGCAAACCCACCCCCTTAAACGATTGTTTCGAATGAAAAATCCCCTACTCGACGGCACAACAGTAAGCGCCGGCCGTTGTGGGTCCACAGAAAACAAGCCAGCCAGGGTCAAATCGTCTCGCATGCACGTTTTTCGGGCACGGGAACACGGCCCAACGCCGCCAGAACGCGCTGGGGCCGCGATAAATGACATGCTCCCGCTCTCAGATCAGCCATACACCCGCACCCGTTATGGCGATCCGAGAGTGTTTTTCAGCATGGAGATTGCCGACCGGCCAAACCTTCGCTGGCGGTCAGCGGCAGATCACTTGCTGATACTGGTCGTAGTAGCAATGCGCAGGCAAGTCGTAGATGTCAGGCTCTGCCGGGCCACCATAGCCACCGCCGCCATAGGGCGCAGTGGGCGCGTAAACGCAGGCGCTCGCGGCCAGAAGACCTGCAACCAAAATCAGCTTCTTCATGGAAATCTCTCCTTTTCAATGACTTGAGGCTAGCCCCGGCACTCCCTTGGGTCCAGCATTATGTGCCGCCCCTTCGAAAAAACGGGCAGAGCACCCACAGTAAACCAAAACACAACTTTGGTGGGTGTTTGAGGGATACATCGCCGGCAAAACCGGCTCTAAATTCCCGCATTCACCGATCTGTGGGGCGCATAAATCTCCGCCACGCGGGCCACGGCGGCCTCCGGAGACATCTCTTCGCTTTCGCCTGTTTTCCGGCTCGTCAGCTCCACGACACCGTTCTTCAAGCCGCGCGGACCCACGGTGATCCGCCACGGAAGGCCGATCAGATCCATGGTCGCGAATTTGCCGCCCGCACGCTCGTTCCGGTCGTCGTAAAGCGGCTCAAGCCCTTCGGCTTCCAGCGCGGCATAGAGGCCCTCGCAAGCCGCATCAGCCTCCGCATCGCCCTGCTTCAGGTTCACGATCCCGCAATGGAACGGCGTCACGCCTTCGGGCCAGATGATGCCATTGTCGTCGTGGCTGGCCTCGATAATCGCCCCCAGCAGACGGCTCACCCCGATCCCGTGCGATCCCATATGAAGCGGCACCCGCTCGCCCGCCTCATTCTGCACCATAGCCCCGAAGGATTCCGAGTATTTGGTGCCGAAATAGAAGATCTGGCCAACCTCGATCCCCCGCGCAACTCGTTTGCGTTCCTCGGGAATTTCGTTGAACAGGGCTTCGTCATGGGTTTCATCTGTGCGTGCGTAACGCCCGGTGAATTCATCCATAACCGCCTGGCAGGCGGCCTTGTCGTCATAGTCGATCTCGCGATCGCCAAAGGTCAAATCGGTGACTTCGCTGTCGTAGAAGACCTCGCTCTCACCCGTATCCGCCAGCACCAGGAATTCGTGCGTGTCATCGCCGCCAATCGGCCCGCTATCGGCACGCATCGGGATCGCCTGCAGGCCCATCCGCTCATAGGTGCGCAGGTAGCTGACGAGGTGGCGATTATAGGCATGCAACGCCTCTTCCTTCGACACATCGAAATTGTATCCGTCCTTCATCAGGAACTCGCGCCCCCGCATCACGCCAAAGCGCGGGCGGACCTCGTCCCGGAATTTCCACTGGATGTGATACAGCGTCAGCGGCAGCGCCTTGTAGGACGTCACGTAGTTGGCCACGATCTCGGTGATCATCTCCTCATTCGTCGGACCATAGAGCATGTCACGGTCATGCCGGTCCCGGATGCGCAGCATCTCAGGCCCATAGGCATCGTAACGTCCTGATTTCTTCCACAAATCCGCGCTTTGCAGGGTGGGCATCAGCATCGGGATATGGCCCGCGCGGATCTGCTCTTCGTGCACGATCCGCTCGATATTGCGCAGCACCTTGTAGCCCAGGGGCAGCCACGAATAGATGCCCGCACTTTGCTGCTTGATCATGCCTGCGCGCAGCATCAGCCGGTGGCTGACAATCTGCGCCTCGGCAGGCGTTTCCTTGAGAACGGGGAGGAAGTAGCGGCTAAGGCGCATATTGGCGGAACCCTTGGAAAAATTGGTCCGCCAAGCTCTACGCCAAAGAAAAATGGCTCACAAGCGGCTCAGACGTTCGGGTCGCCGCCCGCCGTTGTGCTGAACCCATCCGGGCGCGGCTGCGGTGCGGGCCGGTCGATCACGCCGAACCCGCCAGCCGGCGTCTCCAGAACTCCGGCTGCCACGGGCTTCACCGCAAGCGACAGGGCCGCGACGCCCATGGCAAAGGTCAGAGATGCAAGGATCGCGCGCGACATCAAACCGTCCCTCCAGTGCAAGACCCGGGCACAAGCCCGGCGATCCACGGTGCAAGGCAAAAGGTAGGCCGATCAATCGTTCCCAACCCACCCGTTGGCGTTTCCAGCACCCCAGCCTCGGCCATCGGCGTGTTGAGGAGAAGCAGCGCCATGACAGCACACAGAATGGCCACAAAACCAAGGGCGGAGAAGGTGATACGTTCAAAGGTCATAGCATGCTCCATCAGACGTTCGGATCGCCGCCACTGGTTGTTCCAAACCCATCCGGTCGCGGCGCAGGTGCGGGGCGGTCAATCACGCCCCATCCGCCCGAGGGTGTCCCAAACACACCAGCTTCCGCCATTGTCACGGCGCCAAGGCACAGGATCAGGCCAATCGTGGCGGCAAGGTGAAGGCGTCCGGGGGTGGTCATCTTACTGAACCTCAACCAGGCCCGGCACATCATCCATCGTGTCAGGCGCGAAATTCGCCTCGACACTGGGGGCAGGCAGGAAAACGGGGACGCTCGGCTCATTGGCCTGGGCTGCGCGAATGCCGAAGAACAGGGCAATGCCAGAGGCGAGGATCAAAACGATAAGGGTAATGGACAAAATATTCATGGTGGACATTGGGGCAGCTCCTTCTCTCCTGCGTCCAACTTACGCCCAAGCGCCCCTGCGCGGTATGGGGGCTTTCCCTACCATTTGCGCAGTCACACGAAAAAAAGCGGCCCCAAAAGGGGCCGCAGGAAAAGGGAACAAAGGGAACGGTGCGGCGGTACAAGGGACAAAACCCGCCGCACCTTCAGGGACATATCGCGTCAGATCACCCCGGCCGAGACGGGGGCAGATAGCATGACCGTAAACATCACAAGGATCAGCAAAACAGCAGAGCAGGCGATGGTATTCAGGGCAGTCATGGCAGGTCTCCTACGAAGTCATCCTTCGCGATGACCCATAGCTAGGGCATCGCGTGCGATCACTCTATTGAGGGAATCCCTACCACCCGCTTAACGCAGGCCCTTCACAATCGGCTCCACTTCAAGCGCTTGCGCCAGCGCGTTGAATCGCGCCTCCGACACCTCGCCAAACAGGCTTCGCCCCTCGTCCGAGGTCAGCGTCAGGATCAGCTCGCGCCGCTTGGGGCGCAGGCGTAGCTTGCCGTGATCGACCGGGTTCTCCAACGCGAACATTGCCCCGAACCGCATGGCGCGGCCCAGGATCTCAGCCTCGCGCACCTTCTTCTCTGACAACAACTCTAGCAGGTTCGCATCAAAGCCCGTGCCTGCCCTGTTTGATTTGTAGCGATGCAGCAGCGCCAGCCCCAGATAGACCCGCTCCCCATGGGTCAGTCCGCCAAGGTTCGCGCGCGTGGCGTTGTCAAAGCAGACCTCCGCCCGGTAATCGGGATGCGCGCGCCAGCTGACATCATGCAGCAGACAGGTCGCACGGATCAGGCGCTTTTTGTCGGGCCGCGCGCCAGGAAAGAGCGGCTCGATAAACCGGTAAAGTGCCCGACCGAACCCGCGCTGCCGGGCCGAAGACGCCTCCGCATGGCGCGCCGCTTCAATCAGTGGATCACGCTGGCGCAGCGCATCGGACATCTGATCGTACAGCAGCCCCTCGCGGATCCCGTAGCTGGAAATCGCGACCTCCTTGGGCTTCAGCTGCCGCACCAATTCCTTCAGCACCAGCGCCGCCAAGGGCACCAACCGCATCCGTTCCACCGAATTGCCTGTCTGCGCCCTAAGCGCCTCCACATCCGTGGCACCGATATGCCTGATCGTGTTCATGATCGCCTTGGGCGTCATGCGGTATTCATGAAGAACCTTTAGCGGATAGTCGCGTCGGATCATGTCGACCCGCGCAATCGCCCGCCACGAGCCACCGACAAGGAACAACCGCTTGGGCTTTTCGGGAAACCCGTCGATCAGTTCTGCAATCCGGTCCCGTATATGGGCACGGATCGCCTTCTTGCCGCCCTTGATGCCCATCAGCTTGAGCGGCCCGAGGTTTGAGGTGCGCCGCTCCCCCACAACGCCGTCGCCCTTCAACACCGCCAATTCCATGGAGGAACCGCCAATATCGCAGATCAGCCCCTGCGCACCGGGCCAGCCCAGAAGCACGCCCTGTGCCGAAAGCCGCGCCTCTTCCTCGCCATCAAGGATCTGGATCTCCAGCCCCGTATCCCGCAACACGTCGGCGCGAAACTCCGGCCCGTCCTCGGCGTCTCGAACCGCAGCCGTGGCGACCGTCAGCATCGGATGCACCTTCATCGACCGCGCCAAAGCGGCAAAGCGCTTGAGCGCTGCCAAGGCCCGTACCCGGCCTTCCGCATTCAAGCGGCCCGTTTCGGCAAAACCGGCGCCCAAACCACAAAGGATTTTCTCGTTGAAATAGTAGGCGGGCGAGCGCGCCGCGCCATCAAACACCACAAACCGGACGGAGTTGGAGCCGATATCAATCACCCCCACCCGCGCCAGCGACCGTGCTTCGGGGCCATCGAACAAGGGCACTCCGAAAGGACCCCAATCGGGGTGGCCGTCCTCCATGGTCTTGCTCCCCCTCAGGCCCGGATGCCCGCGTTTTGTGGCACGGCCTCCGCGCCCCGGTCAATCACCGGTCAGTCATCACCATGGGTCAATTCGGGCACATCCTTCGCCCCGGCAGATCCCCGGCCCGACAGCGACGGGTTTTCCATGAAAAAGCGGTGGCAGGAGAACGGGTTCTCAATCTGGCTAAGGTCGGGCCGCTCGAACGAGCCATCCCCGCGCAAGACCCAGCTTTGCGCCACATCGGCAAGGTTCGCGGCCATGATCTGGCCCACGATCTGCGCCTTCACGGTGGCGTTTTTGCACTCCACCAGTGTTTCCACCCGGCGGTTAAGGTTGCGGCCCATCCAATCGGCGGAGGAGATGAAGACCCGCGCTTTCTTGGCGGGAAGTCCGTGCCCATTGCCGAAACAGACAATCCGCGAATGCTCAAGAAACCGGCCCACGACCGATTTCACCCGGATATTCTCGGATAGCCCCTTAACACCGGGGCGCAACCCGCAAATCCCGCGGATAACGAGGTCGATCTGCACGCCCTTCTGGCTCGCATCATATAGCGCATCGATCACGTCAGGCTCGATCAGCGAATTCATCTTGGCCCAGATCATCGCAGGCTTGCCCGCCTGTGCGTGCTCGGCCTCCGCCGCGATCCGCTCCAGCAACGTGGATTTCATCGAAATCGGCGAAATCGACAGGTTTTCCAGGTTCGCAGGCTCGGCATATCCGCCGATATAGTTGAACACCTTGGTCGCATCGCGCCCCAAGGCGGCATCGCAGGTGAACAGGCTCAGGTCGGTGTAAATGCGCGCGGTAATGGGGTGGTAGTTGCCGGTGCCATAGTGGGTGTAGGTGACAAGACGGTCTCCCTCGCGTCGGACCACCGTGCTGATCTTGGCATGGGTCTTGTAGTTGATGAACCCGTAGACCACATGCGCACCCGACCGTTCCAGCTTGCGCGACTGACGGATATTGGCAGCCTCGTCAAAGCGCGCCTTCAACTCCACCAAGGCGGTGACGGATTTGCCGTTCTCGGCCGCCTCACACAAGGCCTCCACGATGGGGCTCTCATTCGACGTCCGATAAAGCGTCTGTTTGATCGCCACCACGTTGGGGTCCCGCGCCGCTTGTGCCAGAAAGCGGATGACCATATCGAAGGTCTCATAAGGGTGGTGCAGCAGCATATCCTTGGACTGGATCGCCGCGAACATATCGCCGTCATGGTCCTGCACCCGTTCCGGCACGCGCGGTGTGAACGATCGCCACAGCAGATCAGGCCGGGTGTCGGTGACGAGTTCCTTGAGGGAGACAAGGCCGATCATGCCTTTGACCTCAACCACCTCATCTCCACTGACATGTAGTTCATCAAGGATTTCGCGCGCCAGTTTCTCGGGCGCACCCTCACTGATCTGCAGGCGCACCACCTCGCCCCGGCGGCGACGCTTCAGCGCGGTCTCGAATTCACGGACAAGGTCTTCAGCCTCTTCCTCGACTTCCAGATCGCTGTCACGCAGCACGCGGAACAGACACGTGCCGCTGACATTGTAGCCAGGGAAAAGCGCGTTGATGTTCAGCAGTAGCAACTCTTCCAGCGGCAGATACCGCGCCTTGCCATCCTCGGCCTCCAGCGGAAGGAAACGGTCGATTTGACCCGGGATCGGCAGTAGGGCCTGAAGCTGCCGCCCGTCCCGGTCGCGCTTCATTTGCAGCGCGAGGGCGATGCCTTCATTCGGGATGAACGGGAAAGGATGCGCCGGGTCGATGGCAAGCGGAGAGAGAACCGGAAAGACCTGCTCCAGGAAGAAATCTGCAAGCTGCGCCTTGTCGGCCTCGGTCAGCGCATCCCGGGTAACGACAGTGATCCCCTCGGCTTCCAACTCCGCGCGCAGGCCGGTGAACACCTCCTGCTGGCGGACCATCAGGGCCCGCGCATCGGCGTTGATCAGCTTCAACTGCTCCGCCGGTGTGCGCCCATCGGCGGCGGGTGTCAGGTTGCCCTCCTGCGCCAGCTCGCGCAGGCCCGCCACACGCACGGTGTAGAATTCATCGAGGTTGCCAGCGGAGATCGAGACAAAGCGCACCCGCTCCAACAAAGGCACTCGGGGGTTCGCCGCTTCCTCCAGTACGCGCCAATTGAACGCCAGCCAAGACAATTCCCGGTTGAAGAACCGCTTGGGGCCTTCAATGTCGTCGGCCATCAGGTCCAGAGGCGCGCAGATGGGCGCATTGAGGAAGTCAGCGAAGCTCATGGATGCGTGCAATACCTTGGGTTTGTGGCTTCAGGATGACGGATCACCGGCTACATCCGCAAGGGCTGCACGGATATGGGCCATGTTGACGGGCTTCTTCTCGCTCAGCGCCAAAGCATCGGCGCGTTTGATCAAGGCCGTGATCGCCGCGAAATCGCGCGGCATGCGGGCGGTGATATGGCTCAGCATATTGGGGGTCAGCGCCATGTTGCGGTCGGCGGCCTGTTTGACAAGGACCATCATCAAAAGCTGATCATCGGGCGGGTCGATATGCGCGAGCCCCGCCTGCGCCATGCGGCTGTCAAGGTCCGGCAGGCGCAGGCCCCAGCGGCTGGGGGCCGTGGCGGCGGTGAAAAGCAGCGGGATGCCCTCGGCCACACAGGCATTGTGAAGGTGAAACAGCCCCTCCTCGGCCGCGGCATCCCCCGCGACCTCCTCGCAGTTTTCCAACACCAAGGCGGGCGGCAGATCGGTGAGGTCATGCGACGCATCCGCCGCCACGATCCGCGCACCCGACTGCGCGGCCCAGACATGGGCGAGGTGCGTTTTGCCCGCCCCAGGCGCACCTGTCAGCACCATCTTGCCGTGGGGCCAATCCCTCCAGCCGTCGATCAGCGCAACAGCACTCATATTGGCCACGCTGACGAAAAAGTCGTCGCGCCCCATCGCCGGGCGCGGGGGCAGATCAAAGGTCAGTTGCCGGGGCATTACTCTGCGTCGCTGTCCTGGCTGCTTCGGGCTTCAACACCGCGATACAGCAGCCCTTGCTGGTAACGCTCGATGAAATAGCGCACCAGCACGCCAATGGCCGCCGCCACCGGCACGCCGACCAGCAGGCCCACAAAACCGAACAGCGCGCCAAATGCGGAAAGCGAGAACAACAGCCAGACCGGGTGCAGCCCAACGGACGAGCCCACGAGTTTCGGGGTCAGGACATTGCCTTCGATCATCTGGCCGATCTGGAAGATCGCGGCCACCACGATGATCATCCACCAATTGTCCGCGCCCCAAAACTGGAACAGCGCAAGGCCCACGGCCAACAGCCCACCCACCAGCGCACCGACATAGGGGATGAACGTCAACAGCCCCGCGACAAGCCCGACCACCAGCCCGAATTGCAAGCCCACAACCATCAGGGCGATAGCGTAGAAGGCCCCCAGGATGAGGCAGACCGTGCCCTGGCCGCGAATGAAACTGGCCAACGTCCGGTCGATGCGCGCGGCGAGATCCCGGATCACCGGGGCGTGGTCACGCGGCAAAAGATCGTCGATCCGCGCGACCATCCGGTCCCAGTCCAGCAGCATGTAGAAGGCCACCACAGGCACAACGACCATGAAGACCAGAACGTTGATCACACCGGCAGCCGAGCTGAGGACGGTCTGCAAAAGCTCCGCCCCGCGCGCCTGAATCGTCTCACCGATATTGGCCAGCGACTGGCGGATGGGCGAGGCTTCGTTGATCAACTCGGGGAAGCGTTCCGTCAGAAAGCCGCGCAGATTCTCGAAAATGCCGGGGGCCGCGGCGATCAGGTCGCTGGTTTGCTGAACCAGAAGCGGGATTACAATCAAGGCCGCCAATACGACGATCAGGATCAGGAAAACGAAGATGACGGCCGTCGCCAGAACACGCGAGGCGCCCATCTTTTCCAGCCGGTCTGCGATTGGGTCCAGGAAATAGGCAATCGCCCCGCCAACAAGGAACGGCATGATCACATCACCAAGCAGGTAAAGCACTGCAAGGAACACGAGGGCGGCGATGCCCCAGTAGATCATTTGTTGCCGAACGGGCAGTGCCATGGAATGCGCCTTTCTGTTGAGGTTCTAGATGCGTCACCCGCGGCTGCGGTGCAAGGGGCTGCGTTGCGCGCATGGGGGGCCAGCCCCCCGTCCTGCGGACTCCCCCCGGCATATTTCGGGAACAAAGAGGGGCGGGTCAGAGTGTGGTGAGGAAATGCCGGATCTTGGACGCCACGGCCTCTGGATGAGTGATCGGCGCCATATGGCTGGCACCCTCAATCCGGGCGCGGGCAGCGCGGGGCAGATCAGCGGCCAGGCGCGCGTTGATCTCGGCGATCACCGGCGGGGATCTTGTGCCTTCAAGAAGCAGGGTCGGGAGGGTCAGCGCGCGCAAGCGCGGCAGCAGGCGCACGCCGTCATGGACAAGCGCGGGCTCGGTCGCCTCAGGGATCCAGATGCGGTCAGTGATGTAGCGTTGCTGCGCGGCGGGCAGATCATCGAAGGCCTCCGTGCCCCAAAGGCCAAGGAAGATGCGCGCGGCCTCGTCCAAGTCGCCCTCCGTCATGGCCGTGGCCAGCGGCGCAAAATGCGCATCATGGGCGGCGCGACCGGGGCCATCGGCGGCACAGAACAGCACCGGCTCGATCAGCGTGAGGGATCGCACCCGCGCGTGCGCCTCCATGGCGAGGCGGAGGGCGAGCGTGGCACCGAAGCTGTGGCCGATCAGGTGCACAGGGACGTCTGGAAAATGGCGCATCGCGCCCTCAGACGCCTGATCGTGAAAGTCGCGGTTGCGATCCGCCTCGGGCCCCGCGCCATGGGCCAGAAGATCGGGCGCGATCATCGAAAGGCGGTCGCTCAGATGCCGCGCAACGCCCGCCCAGGCCCCGCCATGGGCCAGGGTGCAGTGGAGCAGGACGGCCTGCTCGGCCCCCTGCCCCCAGTGCCGGACGCTCACAATTTGCCGGCGAGGAACAGGTCGAGGTCCGCTATCCGATCCTGGCCCCAGAATTTCTCGGACCCATCAACGATATAGAAGGGCGCGCCGAAGGCTCCGGCGCTGACCGCATCTTCGAGGTTTCTTGCATATTCCTCAGCCCCCGCCAGCATCCCGCTATCGGCCAGGGCTCCGTCAAAGCCCGCCTCTTCCAATGCGGCGCGGATGACATCATCCTCGCTGATGTCCTGCTCATCCGCCCAAACGCGGCGCGTGAGCGCATGGACAAGCGCGCCCAAATCTCCACCGCCCGCCTGCGCCGCCGCGATAAACGCATAAGACGATGGCGCCGGGTTCGTCGGCCAGAACGCGGGTTGCAGATTCATCTTCATGCCCAGTTTCGCCGATTGGCGGCGCATTTCCTGCAGGCGCATCTCTTTGCGGCTTTCGTGGCGGTCGGCGGGCTTCACGCCGCCCGTCCGCCCAAACAGCGCAATAATGTCGAGCGGCTTGTAGGTGATCGTCGCGCCATGATTGGCTGCGACCTCCTCCATCCGGGTACCGGCGAGGTAGGTGTAGGGTGAGATCGTCGAAAAATAGTAGTCGATATGTGGCATGATGCGCCCCCTTTTGGCTTGGCGGATAAGTGGAGCGGGTGTTAGGGGGTGTCAACTGTATACAGGGGGGCCGCGTGGGGACGGGCCGATACCCTGGCCAGAGGGGACAGATCAATGGCTGCACAAGACCCGAAACTCATTTCCGGCAATGCAAACAAGAGCTTGGCGGATGCCATCGGCAAGCGGATGACGATGCATCGCGGGATGCAAGTGGGCCTGGTCGATGCCCGGGTCGAGCGATTCAACGATGGCGAGATTTTTGTCGAGGTGTTCGAGAATGTCCGGGGTGAGGACATGTTCATCATCCAGTCGACTTCGAAGCCCGCCAACGACAATCTGATGGAGCTTCTGATTATGGCCGACGCCCTGCGCCGGTCCTCGGCATCCAGGATCACCGCGGTGATCCCCTATTTCGGCTATGCCCGTCAGGATCGCCGCACCAAGGCGCGCACGCCGATCAGCGCCAAGATGGTGTCGAACATGATCGTCGCAGGCGGGATCGAACGGGTCCTGACGATGGACCTGCACGCGGCCCAGATCCAGGGCTTTTTCGATATTCCGGTCGACAACCTCTATGCCTCGCCGATCTTCGCCCTCGACATCCTGCACCAGTTCGGCGGCGACATGTCGGACGTGATGGTCGTCTCCCCCGACGTGGGCGGCGTGGCCCGCGCGCGCGAGCTTGCCACCCGGATCGGCGCGCCGCTGAGCATTGTGGACAAACGTCGGGAAAAGGCCGGTGAAGTGGCCGGAATGACCGTGATCGGCGATGTGACAGGCAAGAAATGTATCATCGTTGATGACATCTGCGATACCGCCGGCACGCTCTGTAAAGCCGCTGAGGTGCTGATGGAGGCTGGCGCCACCGAAGTGCATTCCTACATCACCCACGGCGTGATGTCCGGCCCGGCGGTGGAGCGTGTGACGAATTCGGTGATGAAATCGCTGGTGATCACCGACACCATCGAAGCCACTGAACACGTGGAAAACTGCGCCAATATCCGCGTGGTTCCGACCGCGCCCATGTTCGCACAGTCGATCCTGAATATCTGGAACGGCACCTCGGTGTCATCGCTGTTCGACACCGCGTCGCTGGTGCCGATCTACGAAGGGCTCTACCCCAAGGGCATGTGGGGGCGCTAAGCGCGCCGCCACACCGACAAGATCACCAAGTAAATGGTCTGCCAGCCGCAGAACAATGCCAGAAGCCATGGCACGGCAAGGGCGTCGTCGGAACTGGCCCACATCAGTGCGAAGGCAACACCGACCGCCCAGAGGGTCGGGACCACTAACAGGCTCGCCAACAATTTCATCTTCGCCAGATAGGGCCGGAACATGACAATTGGCGCCCCCAGGATCAGCGCACCGACCGGGCTCCCCACCAGATAGGACAGGACGTACTGGTTCGACGCATTGTCGAAAAACAAGATGGCCGCGTAGAACGCAGCACTCATGCCCATGATTGATCCTACGAACCAAAGGGCCGCATGGCGCAGATCATAGTCCAGCCGCCACAACCCGAACCCGGCGCCTGCAACGCCAAAGCAAAGGCCTGCCGTCAGTCCCAGGATCGACAAAAACCCAACGAGCGTGTCCTGCAGAAAGCTGATCTGTTCAAGGAATTGCACCCCCGGCTCCACCGCGAAGGCCGAGATCACGCCCGAAACCAGCCCGACCAGCACCGCTGGCGCCGCTCGCGTCATCCAGTCGATTGAATTGTCACCCGCCATGGTTGCCGATCCTCCCGAATGCGATTCGAGATTGAACGTAGTTCATTTTTGAACGATGTTCAAAGTGACGTCGCGTCACGCGGTTTGGTGCAGATCAATCGACGTCCCAGAAATCCTCGTCCGGCAACTGCCCGATGGCCATCCAATCCGCCCGAATGCGGGCCACCCGGCTGTCACCCCAGGTGCGGAACACAAGGCTGAACCCCTTGGTCGTGATCTTCTCGGCCCGAAGATCCGCACGCTGGTTGGTATCGCCGCCCATATCCCACATGGAGATCGAGACATGGACCATCGGCGGCTCCAAGTAAGGCTCCGCGAATTCGACCTTGGTCACCGACTCGCGCGGGCCTTCACCGGACCACATCGGCCCATTGTTGGAGAAGTCGGAAAACAGAACGCTCGACCCTTGGTCGACGGCGACGGAATTGGATTGGAAACGTTTCATGGCACTGACGAAATTACACTTTCGCTGTTTGTAAGCTGAAACCTGCGGCAATGTTGAGAAAAAAGAATGGCGTAGGCCATGAATTCGCGCCGGATAAACAAAAAGGCCCCCAGCTTTGCGCCAAGGGCCTTTCGCAATTCATATTGTGGCGCTTATCGGCCGACGATTGCATCCAGCGTCGCGGTCAGGTCGGCATGGTATTTCGCCGCCACATCCGCCGCGGCCTCACTCGCCTCTGCCTTCTTGGCCTCGGAGGCCGAGATCAACTCTTCCACCAGCTCGCCGGTGACTTCCTCGATCGGCAGCGCACGTTCCGCCAGGATCGTTGCAGACGGACCCGCGACATCGGCAAAGCCACCCGTCACGAAATACGATTTTTCACCGTCCGCACCCGACACTTTCAGCACGCCGGGACGCAGCGTGGTGATCATCGGCGCGTGGTCAGGCATCGCGGTCAGGTCGCCATCGGCGCCGGGGATCTGAACCTCCGACACTTCCATCGAGGCCAGGCGGCGCTCGGGGCTGACGAGATCAAATTGCATGGTTGCCATGATGGCCTCCGGTTTTCGGTGTGACGGGCCGGCGAACCGGCCCGCTTAAATCAGGCAGCCTCGGCTGCCATCTTCTCGGCTTTGGCGATCACGTCGTCGATGCCACCCACCATGTAGAAGGCTGCCTCGGGCAGATGGTCGTATTCACCTGCCACAACCGCCTTGAACGAACGGATCGTGTCTTCGAGGGCGACCTGCACACCGGGCGAACCGGTGAAGACTTCGGCCACGTCGAACGGCTGCGAAAGGAAACGCTGGATCTTCCGGGCGCGGGCCACGGTCAGCTTGTCCTCTTCCGACAGTTCGTCCATCCCGAGGATGGCGATGATGTCCTGCAGCGACTTGTAGCGCTGAAGGATACCCTGCACGGCGAACGCCACTTCGTAGTGTTCTTCACCCACAACACCCGGATCCATAAGACGCGAGGTCGAATCGAGCGGGTCCACGGCGGGGTAGATCCCCAGCTCCGAGATCGCGCGCGACAGAACGGTCGTGGCGTCGAGGTGGGCGAACGAAGTCGCAGGCGCGGGGTCGGTAAGGTCGTCCGCAGGCACGTAGATGGCCTGCACCGAGGTGATGGAGCCCTGCTTGGTCGAGGTAATGCGTTCCTGCATCGCGCCCATGTCGGTGGCCAGCGTCGGCTGATAGCCCACAGCCGAAGGAATACGGCCCAGAAGCGCGGACACTTCGGAACCGGCCTGCGTGAAGCGGAAGATGTTGTCGACGAAGAACAGAACGTCGGTACCGGACTGATCGCGGAACTGCTCGGCCAGCGTCAGACCCGACAGGGCCACACGCATACGCGCACCCGGAGGCTCGTTCATCTGACCGTAAACCAGCGCCACTTTGGACTGGGTCAGGTCTTCCATGTTGATAACGCCGGACTCGATGAATTCGTAGTACAGGTCGTTCCCCTCACGGGTCCGTTCCCCCACACCCGCAAACACCGAGAAGCCGGAGTGCACCTTGGCGATGTTGTTGATCAGTTCCTGAATAAGAACCGTCTTGCCCACGCCGGCACCGCCGAAGAGGCCGATTTTACCGCCCTTCGCGTAAGGTGCCAGAAGGTCCACAACCTTGATGCCGGTCACGAGGATCTCGGACTCGGTGGACTGCTCCTGGAAGTCAGGCGCCTCCTGGTGGATCGCACGGGTCTCGGTCGCGTCAATCGGGCCACGCTCGTCGATGGGCTCACCCACAACGTTCATGATCCGACCCAGCGTGCCGTTGCCCACGGGCATCACGATGGGGCCGTCCGTGTCGGACACTTCCTGACCACGCACAAGGCCTTCGGTTGCGTCCATGGCGATGGTGCGCACGGTGTTTTCACCCAGGTGCTGCGCCACTTCCAGAACCAGCCGCTTGCCGTTGTTGTCCGTCTCAAGCGCGTTGAGAATTGCGGGCAGGTGTTCGTCGAACTGCACGTCAACGACGGCGCCGATGACCTGCGTAATTTTACCGACTTTTGCCATGTCTAAGTCTCCGGTTCCGTTAGAGCGCTTCCGCGCCCGAGATAATTTCGATCAGCTCGTTGGTGATGACAGCCTGACGCGAGCGGTTGAACTCGATGGTCAGCTTGTCGATCATCTCGCCGGCATTGCGCGTGGCGTTGTCCATCGCGCTCATCCGGGCGCCCTGTTCGGACGCTGCATTTTCCAGAAGGGCTGTGAAGATCTGCGTGGCGATACCGCGTGGCAGAAGGTCTTCCAACACCGCCTCTTCCGAGGGTTCGTAGTCATAAAGCGTGCCGCTGTCGGCGTCTTCGCCCGCATCCTCGAACGAGGCCGGGATCACCTGCGTCGCGGTCGGGATCTGGCTGATCACGCTCTCGAAGCGGTTGTAGAAGATCGTCGCGATGTCAAACTCGCCTTCGTCAAACCGGCTGAGCACGTCCGATGCGATGTCAGCAGCATTGGCATAGCCGATGCGCTTCACGTCACCCAGATCAACGTGGCCGACCATATGGGCCGACAGATCACGCTTCAGCTGCTCCCGGCCCTTCTTGCCGACCGTCAGGATCTTGACGGTCTTGCCCTCGGCCAAGAGCTTCTGCGCGTGCTGGCGTGCCAGACGAGCGATGGACGAGTTGAAGCCACCGCACAGACCACGCTCGGCGGTCATGACCACCAGCATGTGCACAGTGTCTTCACCCGTTCCGGCCAGCAGCTTCGGCGCGCCTTCCGACGCCCCAACGGCCGAGGCCAGGCCGCCCATCACGGCGTTCATCCGGTCCGCATAGGGACGCGCAGCCTCCGCCGCTTCCTGCGCCCGGCGCAGTTTTGCGGCAGCGACCATCTGCATCGCCTTGGTGATCTTGCGGGTCGACTTGACCGACTCGATCCGGTTTTTCAGGTCCTTAAGGCTTGGCATATGCCACTCCCCTCAAATCAAGGTCGGATCAGGCGAAATCAGCCGAATAGGCGTCGAGCACGGCTTTGATCTTGTCAGCCGCTTCGCCCTTCACCTTCGGGTCTTCCGTGGTGATCCAATCCAGCAGATCCTGATGCTTCGACCGCAGGAAGGTGATCAGGCCCTGCTCATAGCGGCCCACATCACCCACCGGCAGATCGTCAAGGTAGCCGTTGGTGCCCGCAAAGATGACCACAACGATTTCCGCATTGGTCAGCGGCGAGTATTGCGGCTGCTTCATCAGCTCCGTCAGGCGCGCGCCGCGGTTCAGCAGCTTCTGCGTAGAAGCGTCGAGGTCCGAGCCGAACTGCGCAAACGCCGCCATCTCGCGGTACTGCGCCAGTTCCAGCTTCACCGGGCCAGCCACCGACTTCATCGCGTTGGTCTGCGCGGACGAGCCCACACGAGACACCGACAGACCGGTGTTCACAGCCGGGCGGATACCCTGGAAGAACAATTCCGTCTCAAGGAAGATCTGGCCGTCGGTGATCGAGATCACGTTGGTTGGAATAAAGGCCGAAACGTCACCACCCTGGGTCTCAATGACGGGCAGAGCCGTCAACGAGCCCGAGCCATTGTCTTCGTTCAACTTCGCGGACCGCTCCAGCAGGCGCGAGTGCAGGTAGAAAACGTCACCGGGATAGGCTTCACGTCCGGGCGGACGGCGCAGCAGCAGCGACATTTGACGATAGGACACAGCCTGCTTCGACAGGTCATCATAGATGATCAGCGCGTGCTTGCCGTTGTCGCGGAAATATTCCGCCATCGCGGTCGCGGCGTAGGGTGCCAAGAACTGCATCGGCGCGGGGTCGGATGCGGTTGCGGCCACCACGATCGAGTATTCAATCGCGCCGGTCTCTTCCAGCTTCTTCACCAGCTGCGCCACGGTCGACCGCTTCTGACCAACAGCCACGTAGATGCAGTAGAGCTTCTGGCTCTCATCCGTTGCGGCGTCGTTGTAGGTCTTCTGGTTCAGCATTGTGTCGAGCGCCACAGCGGTCTTACCGGTCTGACGGTCGCCAATGATCAGCTCGCGCTGGCCGCGGCCAATCGGGATCATCGCGTCGATGGCCTTCAGGCCCGTCGCCATCGGCTCATGCACCGATTTACGCGGGATGATGCCGGGCGCTTTCACGTCGGCCACGCGACGCTCTTCTGCGTCTACAGCGCCTTTGCCGTCCAGCGGGTTGCCCAGACCGTCCACAACGCGACCCAGCAGACCCATGCCCGCAGGCACGTCCACGATCGAGTTCGTGCGCTTGACGGTGTCGCCTTCTTTAATCTCGCGGTCGGTGCCGAAGATCACGACGCCCACATTGTCGGCTTCCAGGTTCAGGGCCATGCCCTGAATGCCACCGGGGAATTCAACCATCTCACCGGCCTGAACATTGTCGAGGCCGTAGACCCGCGCAATACCGTCACCCACGCTCAGAACGCGGCCGACTTCGGCAACCTGCGCGTCCTGACCGAACGACTTGATCTGGTCCTTGAGGATCTGAGAAATCTCAGCTGCTTGGATCGCCATGTTATCCGACCTCTTTCATCGTGTTCTGGAGTGCGTTGAGCTTGGAGCGGATCGACGTGTCGATCATCTTCGAGCCAACTTTAACAACAAGACCGCCAATGATGCCCTCATCGACGGTCGCTTTCAGGTTCACGGATTTGCCGACAGACGCTTTCAGCGACTTGGCCAGCTTATCCAGTTGTGTCTTGGTCAGGGCCTTGGCCGACGTCACTTCCGCCGTTACCTCGCCTTTGTGGTCTGCAATCTTCTCGCGCAGCGACGCAAGCAACGCGGGCAGCACGAACAGGCGACGCTTCGACGCCATCAGGCGCAGCGTGTTGCCGGTGATCGTGTTCAGGCCCATCTTGTCGGCCACGCCACCAATGGCGGCTGCGGTTTCCTCGCGGCCATAAATGGGTGAGTTGATCAGGTCGCGCAGATCGGCGCTGCCCTCAAGGGCCGCGTCCAATGCATCAATGTCGGATTCCAGCGCGGGGAGCGCCTTGTCCTCAGACGCCAGTTCAAACATCGCAGTCGCGTAGCGCGCGGCAATGCCGGTCGAGATCGAAGCTGGTTCGCTCACGAAGACCCCTTTCGTATACGCGGCACCCGGTTGGTGCCCCTAGATATGCGAGTGCCCGGGTCGGTTGGCAGCAACGCTGTCCCCGGGCAATCCCTGTCGTGACGGCGCTCGGCCATCACTCCCCTGTGAATTCGGGCGGGGTGTAGCAGAGGGTTTGCGATGCTGCAACAGGGTGTGCGAAAGCCCCTTCAGGTTGAAAAACGCCTTGTTTCAAAGGGTTGAAGGCACATCACGGCGCTGCGGCGCTTTGCCCGTGCGTTTGGTGCGGCACAATGGCTCGATTCTTGGGCGATTTGTCGTGGCACAGCGGCAATATTTGAGGTTTCGACACACCGCGAGGCACAGTGCTCAGGCCTCAGGCGCTTGGCTTAAAGGCGATCTGGCTGACATAGGACATGAACCCAAAAAACGTCTTGGCGGACACCCTCCGCCGCGCTTCTGCCTTGAGGGCCACCGCCGTTTCCGCAAAAAGCGTGCCTTCTTCAACCATACGGTCGGCGCCGCGATCTATCACCGTCAGAAAGTAGGCGGCCTCACCTTCCGCCACATATCCATGCCCTCTGGACACGCCAAGCTGGAAACCGGCCTTGGTCAGAAGCCCGGTGATCTGGCGCATGATCCAAAGGTTGGTGACATTCTGGTTGATCATAAATCGGACAAGCTGGTCCACAGGGTCGAAATCCGCAATCTGCGCCGTCGCCGTGCTGTAGTCGCCATCGCATATCGCCAGAACCCCGCCCGGCTTCAGAATGCGAAACGCTTCTTCCACAACCTCTTCCGGACCGGGGACGTGACACAGCAAGGTGTGCATCAACACCAGATCGAAGGAGGCATCCTCAAAACCCGTCTGCTTCGCGTCCCCAATGGCGAAACTCAAACGCGGGTCATCGCCAAAAGTCTTTTTCGCCCGTGCAACCATCACCGGCGAGGGCTCCAACCCATGCGCGTTTGATGCGCCCGCAAGATCGAGCAGGTCCTTCGTCACATGGCCGGTGCCGGACCCAAGTTCCAGCGCACGGGCATTACCCGGCAGGTTCAGACCGCTGAGATAGTCTTTGCGAATAGCGATCTGCGCCGGCTCCAAACAGCGGGCCTCCATCGCGGCGGCAATCCGTTCTTGAAGTGCCGCATCCTGCGCGCCGAGGTCGGAATAGGGGTCGGCCATGGAGTCCTTCGCTCAGGTTAACGCCAGCAAAATACACCGGGCCAACCTCTTCACGAAGCAAAAAAGTCCCTCATGCGCAGCGTCTACTGCGCCGCCCCCCTCTGCCACCGCCTCGCCACCGCCGTCACGCGCGCCCCAAACAGCCGCGCCGTCGCCTTGTCTCCCTCCGTTACCGGATCGGTCGCCATCAGCCCCAGCCACGATCCGTCCCGGTTGATCCCCTCCCGCTCCGGTTTCACCGGCGCGCCGATCTCCGACTGTCCGACCCAGATCATCCCCATCTGCGCCGCAAACACCGCCAGCCGCACCAGCGCATTCAGCTTGTCACCCGACGGATGCACCGCCACCGTAAAGCCAGCCGCGATCTTGTCAGCCCACCCGCCCGTGTCCCAGCGGCTCGCCGCCTCTTCCAGAAACATGTCAAACCGCGCGGCGGTGGAGCCCATGTAGGTCGGCGCTCCAAAGACAATCGCCTCCGCCGCGTCCAGCGCGGCCCAATCCTGCGACCCCATGGCCTCGACGTCGATCAACCGCACCTCGCCGGCGCCTTCGGCCACAGCCTCCGCAACAGCCCGCGTATGCCCGGTCTCGCTGAAATAGACGATGCAAATCACGACACGTCCCGCCGCGAGATATCTGCGGCCCTGCGGCCTGACACACCAGCCGGAGTTGGCGCGCCTTCCAGCACACGCAGCGGGCGGCGCACCGCCGCCGCCAGACCCGGCCTTGGCCGCGCCGGCACGCGTTTGGACGCCTCCAGCAAGATCACCCCACCCGCGCGGCTGCGGCTCAGCTTGCCACCGATCCGCTCCAACATGTCCGCACTTTTCAGCCAGAATTTCTGGTGCGACGGAGGGGAGAACAGGGCCGCGGCATGGCGCTCCGGCACGAAATCGTGCCGCTTCAGCTGCGCCTCTAACTGCCCCAGCGAATAGGGCCGCCCGAACCCGAACGGCGTGCCGTCCCGTCGCGCCCACAGGCCCGATCGGTTCGGCACGATGAACATCGCCCGTCCGCCGGGGGCCAGCACCCGCTGGCATTCCTCCAGCACCGCCGCCGGATGCTCGGACGTCTCCACCCCATGCAGGCAGATCAGCTTGTCGGCACTTTCCGATTGCACCGGCCACAGGCCTTCGCGGCACAGGGTCGAGACATTCTCCAACCCTGCAGGCCAGGGCATCACTCCCTGCTCACCCGGCATCAGCGCAATCACCCGTCGCGCATCGGCCAGATACGGGCGCAACAACGGCACCGCAAAGCCAAAGCCCACGACCGCCTGCCCCTTCGCATCCGGCCACATCTTCAGCATCCGCTCCCGCACCGCCTTTTGCGCGATCCGGCCAAGCCGCGTGCGGTAATAGAATTGCCGCAGGTCGATGACGTCGAGATGCATCGTTGAATTCCGTTTGAACCCCTGCGCGCCCCGGCGCACACTCTTGGTCAAGAAGATAGCCAACCCCAGGGGGATTACCATGTCCGAGCCGCAGATCGTCACCATCCCGTGCCTGTCGGACAACTACGCCTTCCTCCTGCATGACCCCGCCACTGGCGCGACCGCTTGCATCGACGTGCCCGACCACGCCCCAATCCTCGCCGAGCTTGATGCACGCGGCTGGACCCTGTCGCACATCCTGATCACCCACCACCACTGGGATCATGTTCAGGGCGTCGACGCGCTGAAGGCCGCAAAAGGTGGCGCTGTCTATGGCTGCGGCGCCGATGCCGCCCGCCTGCCCGCGCTCGACCACCCGCTGGCTGAGGGCGACAGCTTCACCATCGGGTCCCTTAAGGTCGACGTCCTCGACGTCTCTGGCCATTGCGACAACCACCTGGCCTTCATCGTGCCCTCCGCGAACGCCGCCTTCACCGCCGACAGCCTCATGGCGCTCGGCTGTGGCCGCCTGTTTGAGGGCACGCCCGACCAGATGTGGGACAGCCTGTCCAAGCTCGCCGCCCTGCCGCCCGAGACGCTGATATACTCCGGCCACGAATACACCGCCGCCAACGCACGCTTCGCCGTGACCATTGAACCGGACAATCCTGACCTTATCTCTCGCATTGCTGAAATCGACACCGCACGCAGGGCAGATCGCCCAACCGTGCCCTCAACCCTCGCCCTTGAATTGGCCACCAACCCGTTCCTGCGCGCGACCGACCCCGACATCGCCGCGTCCCTTGGACTGTCCGATGCCACCCCCGCCCGCGTCTTTGCCGAGATCCGCGCAAGAAAAGATGCGTTTTGACCACCTTTGCGGCACTGTGCCGTAAAATCGTGCAACCCCAACACCTTACGCCGGAATAACCTGTATACCACTGTATCTTGTGCGCCCGAACACGGACCGTTGATACATTTTTTCTTGAAACCTCCGCGCGGAAAGCAAAACTTAACCCTATGAGGCCATGATCGGGCGGGGACTTGCGCCGCCTCGACGCACACGGAAGGAGCACGCGACGTGCCATCTTTTTCGACCACTTTGGAACAGGCCATCCATGCTGCCCTGGCGAATGCCAATGCTCGTCGTCACGAGCTTGCGACGCTGGAACACTTGCTGCTTGCCCTGATCGACGAACCCGACGCGCAAAAGGTCATGAAGGCCTGCTCGGTTGACGTTGAAATCCTTCGCGAAACACTTGTGAAATTCATCGACGATGATCTCTCGACGCTGGAAACGGATGTCGAAGGGTCGGAGGCTGTGCCCACGGCCGCCTTCCAGCGCGTCATTCAGCGCGCCGCGATCCACGTCCAATCCTCGGGCCGCACGGAAGTGACCGGGGCAAACGTGCTGGTCGCGATCTTTGCCGAACGCGAGTCGAACGCCGCCTACTTCCTGCAAGAACAGGACATGACCCGGTATGACGCGGTCAACTTCATCGCCCACGGCGTCGCCAAGGATCCGTCCTACGGCGAAGCCCGCTCCGTGTCCGGGGCCGAAGATGAAGAAAACGAAGCCCAATCCGTGCAGAGCGGCGAAGTTGAGGAAGAAGGCAAGGAATCTGCCCTCTCCAAATACTGCGTCGACCTCAACGCCAAGGCCACCAAGGGTGATGTCGATCCCCTGATCGGTCGCAGCCATGAGGTTGAGCGGTGCATTCAGGTGCTCTGCCGCCGCCGCAAGAACAACCCGCTTCTGGTGGGTGATCCCGGCGTGGGCAAAACCGCCATCGCGGAAGGCCTCGCCAAGAAAATCGTCGAGGGTGAAACACCCGAAGTGCTGCAAGGCGCCACCATCTTCTCGCTCGATATGGGCGCGCTGCTGGCCGGCACCCGCTATCGCGGCGATTTCGAGGAACGCCTGAAGGCCGTGGTCAAAGAACTCGAAGATCACCCCGATGCCGTTCTCTTCATCGACGAGATCCACACCGTGATCGGGGCCGGCGCGACCTCTGGCGGCGCAATGGATGCCTCCAACCTCCTGAAGCCCGCGCTTCAGGGCGGCGGCCTGCGCTGCATGGGCTCCACCACCTACAAGGAATACCGTCAGCACTTCGAGAAGGACCGCGCGCTGTCCCGCCGGTTCCAGAAAATCGACGTGACCGAACCTTCGGTGGAAGACAGCGTGAAGATCCTCAAGGGCCTCAAGCCCTATTTTGAGGAGCATCACTCCGTTAAATATACCGCCGATGCGATCAAGACCGCGGTGGAACTCAGCAGCCGCTACATCAACGACCGCAAACTGCCTGACAAGGCCATCGACGTGATCGATGAAGCCGGGGCCGCGCAGCACCTTGTCGCCGAGTCCAAGCGTCGCAAGACCATCGGCACCAAGGAAATCGAAGATGTCGTGGCCAAGATCGCCCGCATCCCGCCCAAGAACGTCTCCAAGGACGATGCCGAGGTTCTCAAAGACCTCGAAGTCTCCCTCAAGCGGGTCGTCTTCGGGCAGGACAATGCGATTGAGGCTTTGTCTTCGTCCATCAAGCTCGCCCGCGCGGGCCTGCGCGAACCGGAAAAGCCCATCGGCAACTACCTGTTCGCAGGCCCCACAGGCGTCGGCAAGACCGAGGTCGCCAAGCAATTGGCCGACGTTCTGGGTGTCGAGATGCTGCGCTTCGATATGTCCGAGTACATGGAAAAGCACGCCGTCTCCCGCCTGATCGGCGCGCCTCCGGGCTATGTCGGCTTCGATCAGGGCGGCCTCCTGACCGATGGCGTCGACCAGCATCCGCATTGCGTGCTGCTGCTTGACGAGATCGAGAAGGCGCATCCGGATGTCTTCAACATCCTGCTTCAGGTCATGGATCACGGCACGCTCACCGACCATAACGGTCGCTCCGTCGATTTCCGCAACGTGGTCCTGATCATGACCTCGAACGCGGGAGCAGCCGAGCAGGCGAAAGCCGCCATCGGCTTTGGTCGCGACCGTCGCGAAGGCGAAGACACCGCCGCGATCGAACGCACCTTCACGCCGGAATTCCGCAACCGTCTGGATGCGGTCATCTCCTTCGGCGCACTGCCCAAGGATGTGATCCTGCAGGTGGTCGAAAAGTTCGTCCTCCAACTGGAGGCACAGCTGATGGACCGCAACGTCACGATCGAGCTCACCAAGCCCGCCGCCGAATGGCTGGCCGACAAGGGCTACGACGACCGGATGGGCGCCCGCCCACTTGGCCGCGTGATCCAGGAGCATATCAAGAAGCCCCTCGCGGAGGAGCTTCTTTTCGGGAAGCTGGCCAAAGGCGGCAACGTCAAGGTCGGCGTCAAGGATGGCGAGATCGAGCTGCGGATCGAAGAACCCGGCAGCCCGCGTCTGTCGTCCAAAAAGAAGCCGCCGCTTCTGACGGCCGATTGACCCAGTTCGGACCAGAGCAACAGGGGCCGGTGGCGCAAGCTGCCGGCCCTTTTCGTTGGCTCGACCTCGCAGCCGGCCATTTGCAAAATGCGGTCATCTGGACGCATCTTTGTAGGGCCTGGAAAAACCCGTCCATTTGGACGCTTTTTTCGCGAAAAATGCGTCCAAATGGACGCATTTGCGTTCAACTGGTCACAGTTTTGGGTATGATCTGGCCCCTCGCCGCTCCGGCACAAGACGCTCTGGAGTTACATTTTCCCGTTGAATGCACCCTGGGTGAGACGTGCTTTATCCAGCAGGCGATGGACCGTGATCCCGGCCCCGGCGCGCAAGATTTTCGTTGCGGGCCGCAGACTTACGATGGTCACCGAGGCACCGACATTCGCCTGCCTGACCTCGCAGCCATGGCCCAAAACGTCCCCGTCCTCGCCGCCGCACCCGGCACCGTCCTGGGCACCCGAAATTCCGTCCCAGACACGGGGATCGACGGCTTTCCAGACGGCCAGGATTGCGGAAATGGCCTCGTTCTGGACCATGGAAATGGCTGGCAAACGCAGTATTGCCACCTGGCCCAAGGCTCGATTTCTGTGGCCAGCGGCGACACCGTCGAAGTAGGTCAACCTCTTGGCTTCATTGGACTTTCCGGCCGAACCGAGTTCCCGCATCTGCACCTCTCCGTCCGTCAAAATGGCACCCATGTCGATCCATTCGACCCGTCCGACACCCATACCTGCGCAATCGACGCGGACGATCTCTGGGCCGATGAAATCGCTTTGCCAGCGGGCGAGATCCTCAGCGCAGGCTTTTCCGAAACCGTCCCCGAATATGCCGACATTCAGGCCGGAACCGCCCGCGCCGAAACCCTAAGCGCCAATGGAGAAGCCCTTGTTTTATGGGGATTTTTTCATGGCGGTCGCGACGGCGACATTATCGAGTTCACCATTGCCGACGAAGATGGCGTCACCTTCCACAGCCAGTCAATCACGCTAGAGCGCACCCAGGCACAGCTTTTCCGCGCCTCCGGTCGTCGCCTCCGCGCACCCCTCGATCCAGGCACTTATGCAGGTACGATCACCCTCTCTCGAGGTGGTCAAGCCATTGATTCTACGACGATTTCTATCGCACTCCGATAGGCCGCGAGGATAAGAACGGGCGGATTACCGCTCCGTCAGCTTCAACTCGATCCGCCGGTTCGCCGCCTGCCCTTCCGCCGTGCCATTCGAGGCAATCGGACGATGTTCTCCAAATCCGGTTGCCGCCAGCCGCGACGGAGGAATCCCAAGTTCTTCAGACATATAGAGGACAACCGACAAGGCCCGCGCCTGGCTCAATTCCCAATTGTTCGCGAACTCCGCACCCTCACGCAGCTGCTGGTCGTCGGTGTGCCCGTCCACGCGAATGATCCAATCAATCTCTGACGGAATCTCGTCCGCAACTTCCAACAGCAAATCGGCAACCCGTTGGATCTGCGCCAAACCCTCATTCGCAAGGTCCGCAGACCCCACTTCAAACAGCACCTCGGACGAGAATACGAACCGGTCGCCCTCGATGCGCACCCCTTCGCGGCCCTCCAGCAATTCGCGCAAACGTCCAAAAAATTCAGACCGATAGCGTTCCAATTCCTGCGCCTCGGCGGCCAGCCGTTCGGCCTCCGCCGCCTCGAGCGCCGCATTTGCCCGCTCTTCCGCCGCCAGCTGTGCCAAGGCCGTGTTCAACCGCGATCCCAGCGCGCTGATCTGGACCTGAGCCTCTGAGTCGCGCTCATCAGCCACATCCAAAAGCGCCTCCAGCGATCCCAGCTGTGCCCGCAAGGCCGCCACTTGCTCATTCAGCAACGCCACCTGCCGCGCGCTTTCGGCTGAGGCGCTTTCGGCGGCCTCAAGCTCCCGATTGGCCTGTGCCAGCAACGCCTCGCGCACCTCAGCCTCGCTCAGCGCCTCTGCCAGTTCCGTGTCCGTGGACTGCCGCGCAGCCAGCGCCGCCGCCAATTGCGCCTCCAGCGTCGAAAGCTCCCCGGTCGCATCGGCGGCCTCCGCGGTGGCCGTGCTCACTTGGGCCTCGGCCTCGGCAATACGCGCCTCCAGCTCTGCCAAACGGGCCGCGGTGCTGGCCTCCGTGCTTTCCAGCCGTGACAGGGCCAGCGCCAATTGCGTCTCCAATTCCGACATATCGCTGGATTGCGCCGCCAGCGCCGTTTCCACCCGACCCAATTCCAACTCCGCCGCGGCCAAGGCGTCGGCCAGGGTCGCAGCCTCGCCCTGCCCCTCATCGGCCCGCGCCAGCGCGCCGGCCAAACGGGTGGCAAGATCGTCCCGCGCGGCCTCTGCCGCGGCCAGCAAGGTCAACGTATCCTCGGCGCGCTGGCGCTGCTCTTCCAAAGCCAGCGACATCGCGGTCAGTTCCGCATCCGCATCCTCCAACCGCCGGCGCAGGGCTTCGGCAGCCGCAGCCTCAGCCAAACGCGCGGCCTCTTCTTCTGACAGGGCCGCATTCGATGCCTCAAGTTGCGCCTGCAACGCCGCCGCTGCTGCCGCTTCGGCCAACCGCGCGGCCTCTTCCTCGGACAGGGCGGCTTCGACTTCCCCTAACCGCTGGCGCAAGGCCTCGGCTGCCGCCAGCTCCGCCAATCGCGCGGCTTCCTCAGCCGACAGGTCCTCCTGAACGCTTTGCAGCTCCGCCAGCAGCTCGTCCGCCCGCTCATCACCCGTCGCAAGGGCCGCCAACGCATCTGAGAGGGAGCTGTCCCGCTCCAGAAGTGCACCGGCAAGCTGTGCATTGCGCGTCTCAGCCGCCGCCAATGCGCGCAGGGCATCGGTCAGCGAGCCGTCCCGCTCCTCCGCCTGCGCTTCCATGTCTGCAATCAGGGCTTCCAAGGCCTCGCGCCGGGCTGCCGCCAGACGCGCCGCCTCAGCCGTCGCGTCAATCTCGGACCGTGCCGTGGCCAGCGCGAGGTTTAGCGCCTCCGCCTCCGACATCGCCTCGGCCAACTCGCCTTCCGTGGCGGCAAGGCCAGCCGCCAACTCGCTGTTCTGCGCAAGCAGGCCGGCGACCTGCTCCTCAAAGGCCACGATCCGCGCGGCGCGTTCGGCGCTTTCTGCGGTGAGCGATGCGATCAACGCCTCCTGCGCGGCCGCCTGTTCCGCTGCGGCAGAGAGGGAACCGGTCAGCGTCGCCACCCGGTTTTCCAGATCACCGGATCGCGCCTCTTCCAACCCCAGCGCCTCGGCCAGTTGGTTGACCTGCGCGGTGAGCGAATTCAGCTCGTCATCCTGCGTGCTGATCTCTTCGGACAGGACAAATTGCATGACCATGAAGATCGACAGGACGAAGATCATCACCATCAAAAGCGCGGTGATCGCGTCGACAAAGCCGGGCCAAATGGTGCCCGACATGCCTTGGCGTGCGCCGCGGTGAAAGGCCATCGCTACTCGCCCTGTGCCTGACGGCGCGCGCGGGCCTCGGCCGGTGCGCGCGCGGCTTGGGTCAGGGCCTGAAGCGCCTCAGTCAGCTGCGCGATGTCGCCGCGCAGGCCGGAGACCTCCGCATCGCGGGTCGCGCCCATTTCCTCGGCCAGCTTGAACAATTGCACGTCGATGGACCGCAACCTGTTCCGGCTTTCGTCGTCCAGCCCGTTTTCCGCCGCCAACCCGTCCAAGGCCGCCGCCAAGCGGTCCTGCGCTGTGGCCAGACGTTCAGTTACGGCAACCTGTCCCGGCCCCAGCTTTTCGGTCAGCCCTTCGACCGATTGCGACAAGTTCAACAAGCGTTGTTCGGTGGCGGCGCGCCGCGTCTCGGATTGCGCGAACAGGGATTGCAGCGTGTCCATCTGGTCGACCATGTGGTCGAGAACCGTGGCAATCGCCGCCTTGTCGATGGCCCCGTCGCCTTCGCCGGAGGAGAACGACACGCGCGTGATGGAGGCCAGCCATTCCTCCAACTCGCGGTAAAACCGGTTTTGCCCGTGGCCCGCGTATAGCTCCAACAGGCCCACGATAAGGGAGCCTGCGAGGCCCAGAAGGGACGACGCAAAGGCCGTGCCCATTCCGCCCAATTGATCATCGAGGCCGTCCATGAGCCGCCCGAAGACCGCAAGCCCCTCCTCCCCCTCCGTGGGTTGGAGGGAACGGATCGTCTCAACCACCGCCGGAACCGTGGTGGCGAGGCCGAAGAACGTGCCCAGAAGGCCAAGGAAAATCAGAAGGTTGGCGATATACCGCGTGATGTCGCGGCTTTCTTCCATCCGCGCACCGACCGAATCCAGCACCGACTTGGCAGAGGCAGGCGTCACCTGCATCCGGTTGCCGCGCATGCGCGACACGCCTGTCATGGCTGCCAGCAAACGGGGGGGCTTGTCTTCGTCGCTGGCGTTCCCGCCACCGGCCAATTGCTCGATCCACGCGACGGAGGAGAACAGCTGGATCACCTGGAAGAATGTCGCAAAGACGCCCACGATGAACACGACACCGATGGTGCCGTTCAGGAAGGGCGCCGACAGGAAAACGGGCTGCACGCGGGGCCAAACCAGCACGCCACCTGCGATGACCAACGCAAGGATGATCACCATCAGCACGATCTGCTGCGTCGGTCGTGTAAAGCGGAGCGCGCCTGCGCCCTCTCTGCTGCTCGCCATGGCGTTTCAATCGCTCTTTGGTCGTCTCTGGCGCGACCTTACACGGGCCGGACCCTTTCGCCAACAAAAGCCTTAAGGCCCACCGTTGATCGCACGCACCTGTGCGACAAGGCTGTCGAGGTCCTCGTCGCCGATGCCGAGGTCTGCCAGATGCGCAGCGGTATTGTAGAGGTATTCATCGTTCGGTCCACGCCCGCCATGGGCGCCCGCAATGATGCGGGCCTGAACGTCCAGCGGGTGCTGGCAATACTGCACGTGGCTCCGGTCGATTACGTAGGCCAGCACATCCCGCTGCCGCGCACCGTCGCGAAACTCAACCTCCTGGCGGGTCTCGATATAGGCAGAGGATATCAGCTCCCGCTCGCGCAGATAGGCCAAGGTCGCCTCTTCCGTCCCGGCCTTGGCCCGCAGGGCAAGGCCGTCGCAAAAGGCCGATGGCGCCTCATCCAGCGCCAGGACAAGGCCCGGATCAGCCTCCGTCCCGCGGTGGTGGATCGAGGTCATGCAAAACGACCGGTGCCAGCCGTGCAGCCGTGCAATACGCGTCTCGGCCACCGGGAATCCTGGATTCCAGAGAAGCGAGCCGTAGCCGAAAACCCAAAGCGGTGCGGTCATGAACTGGTCCTTGTCGTGCCCCGCCGCTATAGGCGATAGAACGCCGGAAGGGGAGTGGTATGAAACGGCTTTTGATCCTGATTGTCATTCTGGCGGTGTTGGGCAGCATTGCATGGGCCGTGGCGGCCATGACGATGCAGACGGCGGCCACGCGCTGGCTGGATGATCGGCAGATCGAGGGCTGGGTGGTCAATGTCGCCGATGTGTCGGTCGAAGGCTTCCCGCTTGATTTCGAGACCGATTTCACAGACATCCAACTGGCCGACCCCGACACCGGCCTTGCCTGGTCGACCCCACGTTTTCGCCTAGAGCAGGAGGTTTTCCGCCTCGACCGCATCACCGCCTACTTCCCGGAAACGCAGACCATCGCCACGCCGCAGGAGCGGCTGACTTTGGACAGCGGCGCAATGCTCGCCTCGCTTGATGTGCGACCAACCGCAAACTTCGCGCTGGATGGGCTTCGGGCCGAATTGGGTGCGTTGAATGTCGTCTCGACCCTCGGTTGGTCGCTTGATCTGGACCGTGGGTTGGTGACGCTCGACCGGATGGAAGGCGAGGACAGCCGGTACGACATCCATGTGAACGCCTCCGACCTAAGCCCTCCGGAGGCCATCCGCGCACGCCTCGACCCGGCGGGTGTCCTCCCCGAACGGATCAGCCATCTGTCATCTGTCACCCGTGCCCGTTTTGACGCGCCATGGGACATGGCGGCGCTGGAAATCGCCCGTCCGCAGCCCACCGAGCTTGAGATTGAGGATATCACCGCCCGTTGGGGCGACATGCTGTTCCGTGCGACGGGCACCTTGGATGTGACCGAGGGTGGCGTGCCGGAAGGGGAGCTTCGCGTGCGGGCCGAAAACTGGCGCGCCATGGTCGAGCTTGCCGAAAATGCGGGGCTTTTGCCCGAGCGCATTCGCCCGACGGCGGAAGCCATGTTGGAGGTTCTGGCAGGAATGAACGGCAGCGCCGAGAATATCGACGCAACGCTCAACTTCTCAAATGGGCGCGTCTTCATCGGGCCGTTGCCCCTTGGCCCGGCGCCGTCGCTGCGCATCCGTTAAAGCACTTTGCGTTTTATCTGAGGCCCTCTTATCGCGTTCCGCGTTCGCACCATCGGCGCGTGGCAGCGGGTTGCGATTTAAATCAAACGCAAAGTGCTCTAGCGGCAGTAAGCGCCCGATCGGTAAGACGCCACATCGAAGTGGAAATGGTCCTGATGGAACCGGTCCGACTCTGGCCCAAGTACCGTCCCGAAGGTACCGCAGGCGGATTCGTGCAAGCTGCGCATGATGCCCGAATTGCCGCTGCGCCAATCGCTGAGAACGCTCAACTCACCGCCGTTTTCCAGGCCGATCCCGCCAATATCAATGGCGTTGCCGGTCGAATGCTCAGACAGCCGCGCGCCGCGTTGCGAATTGCGGGTCCGGCAGGCGTAAGAGGCCAGAACGCGCAAATTGGACATGCCACCGCCGGTATTCCCGATGATATCGTCGGCATCCAGCACCCATTGGCTGATCGCCTGTGCGGTCGTGCAATTGATGGTCGCAGGAGTGGTCAGTTGAACCCCATGGACCACCCGCAGGCGCACCGCATTCTGGATGCCGCATCCGCTGATCCGGCCCGTCACAGGTTCGATCACGTCGCCTTGCAGGCCGACAACACCACAAAGCTGGCCAGAGCTTTGGCCCGGTCGCGTCACGCTGCTTGGCGTGTTGCGCGTTGCAGCCGCTCGCACTCGGCTTTCCAACCCATCGGGGCGCAGTGTGGGCCGCAGGGAACTCGCCACAGCAAGGGCCGTGCCGCCGCCCGCAACGATGGTAGGGGCTGCGTTGACCGCGCCAAGACCGCCGCCATTCTGGCGCGGACGGAACAGACCGCCCAAGATACCGGGCCGACGATTGGGGGCTTGCGGTTGCGCAGCGGCCGCCGCTGCGACGCCTGCATCAGCAGCGGATCCGGCGGAGGGCACGGGGGTGCCACCTGGACGAGCCGGAGGACGCAACGACGCCCCCGGCGCAAGGTCCGTGGCCGTGATCACCCGCACCTCAGCTTGTTGTGCCACCGCCAAGGCAGGCACGGCCAATGCAATCGCCAACAGACCCGCGCGTATCCTCATGCGCCACTGTCCTTTCTTGCCGTAGAACGTCCGAAATTCGGCGCGTCGGTATCTTGCCCCGCCTCGATGATACCACGGCGGATCGCCCGCGTGCGGGTGAAATAATCGTGCAGATGATCCCCATCACCGGTGCGGATGGCCCGTTGCAATGCAAAAAGCTCTTCCGTGAAACGGCCAAGGATTTCCAGCGTCGCCTCTTTGTTCGACAAGAACACGTCGCGCCACATCGTCGGATCACTGGCCGCGATCCGGGTGAAGTCGCGGAACCCGGCGGCGGAATATTTGATGACCTCACTGTCGGTCACACGCCGCAAGTCGTCGGCCACGCCGACCATCGTGTAGGCAATCAAGTGCGGAGTGTGCGAGGTCACGGCCAGGACAAGATCATGGTGATCTGCATCCATTTCCTCCACCAACGCTCCACAGCCTTCCCACAGGCTTTTCAACCGCGCCGTTGCTGCTGGATCAGTACCCTCAACCGGGGTCAGCAGCGTGTAGCGATTGTCAAAAAGCTCGGCAAAGCCGGACGTTGGTCCGGAATGCTCCGTCCCTGCCAATGGGTGGCCCGGCACGAAATGCACATGGTCCGGCAGATGCGGGCCGATCGCCTCGATCACCTCGCGCTTGACGGAGCCCACATCGGTGACCGTCGCCCCGTCCGCCAGATGCGGCGCGACATCGGCGGCCACGGCAGACATCGCGCCCACCGGTACACAGAGCACCACAAGGTCTGCATCTGCCACCGCCTCAGCCGCGGTGTCCACGACCCGGTCGCACAGCCCGATTTCTCGCGCGGTTTCCCGGGTTTCAGCCGACCGCGCGGTCCCCACGATCTCACCCGCCAGCCCCTGCCGGCGCATCGCATGGGCCATCGAGCCTGCGATCAAGCCAAGGCCGATCAGGGCAACGCGTTGGTAAATAACGCTCATTCCGCCCCCTTGAACGACGCCAACGCGTCCAGCACACGGGTATTGTCTTCGGGTCGGCCAACGGTAATTCGCAGGCAATGGGGTAGGCCGTAACTCTTCGGCGCTCGCACGATAATGCCGGCCGCCTTCAGATGCGCATCGGCCGCGTCAGCCTCTGCCTCATCCGCGAAGCGGGCGAGCACGAAATTCGCGAAGCTGTCGTCGCAGGCAATGCCAAGCTGGCGCAATCCGCCCGTCAGGCGCGCCCGTTCTTCCGCATTTACGCGGATACAGTCGGCCACCCAATCGCGGTCCTTCACGGCTGCCTCGGCTCCGGCAAGGGCCACGCCGGACAGATTGAACGGCCCACGAATGCGGTTAAGCGTGTCGATCACATGCTGCGGCCCATAACCATAGCCAACCCGCAGGCCGCCCAAGCCGTATGCCTTTGAAAAGGTGCGCGTCATCACCACGTTGTCGCGGTTATCCACAAGGGCTTTGCCGCCGTCATAGCCTTCTGCAAATTCGGCATAAGCACCGTCCAGGACCAAAAGGCACTGATCCGGCAGAGCGTCGGCCAGCCGATGCAGATCACCCCTTTCCAGCATGGTGGCCGTGGGGTTGGCCGGGTTGGCGAGGAAGATCAGCCGCGTCTGCTCAGTCAGACCGCCAATCAACGCATCCACATCAACACGCCGCTCAGCCTCGGGCACCTGCACGGGGGTTGCCCCCGCCGCCAAGGCGCTGATCCGATACATCCCGAACCCATGCTCGGTATAAAGCACCTGCGTTTGAGGCCCCGCATAGGCCTGGCACAGGAAGTGGATCACCTCATCCGATCCGACCCCGCAGATCACGCGATCCGCGTCCAGCCCGTACACCTCGGCAATCGCCGCGCGGAGCGGGCCGTGATCCGTCGGCGGGTATCGGTGGCTGTCCGTCAGGACCTTGCCCATCGCGGCAACCGCTGCCGGCGAAGCGCCGAACGGATTCTCGTTCGAGCTCAGCTTCAGCGGCGCATCGTGGCCTTCGATCTTCGACGCCCCACCCTGATAGAGCGCGATGTCGAGGATACCGGGTTGCGGGCGAATAGGGGCGGTCATCTCAGATCCTGTTTACAGTTCCGCAGGGTTCTAGCGCGCAGGCGCGTGCGGGGGAACAGGTTTTCAGAAGAAGTTCTGCGGGTCGATATCAACCGCCAACCGCATATGCCCCGGCAGTTTCAGCCCGTGAATCCAGCGACTTATCGCAGGCTGCAGTGCCACGCCCTTGGGCGCCTTGACCAATAGCCGCACCCGATGCCGCCCGCGCACACGCGAAATTGGGGCGGGGGCCGGGCCATAGACGATGCCGCCCGCGTCGCGGATCGGCCCGTCGTTGCGCGCCAGATGCGTGCCCAGATCAAAGGCCGCTGCCGCCTCGGTTGAGGAGATGATGATCCCCGCCAGACGGCCGTAAGGCGGCATGCCGGCCGCTTCCCGCTCCGCCGCTTCCGTCCGCCAGAACCCTTCCTCATCCCCGGACAAGATCGCGCGGATCACGGGATGATCCGGTTGGAAGGTCTGTAGCAAAGCCTGACCCGGCTTTTCGGCCCGGCCCGCACGCCCCGCCACCTGCCGCATCAACTGAAAGGTACGTTCCGCCGCGCGCAGGTCGGAGCCCTGTAAGCCAAGGTCCGCGTCCACCACGCCCACCAGCGTCAAACGCGGGAAATTGTGTCCCTTGGCCACCAGCTGCGTTCCGATGATCAGGTCCGTGTCGCCGTTCGCCAACTCCTCGATCTGCGCCTTCAGGGCGCGGGCCGAGCCAAACAGATCCGACGACAGGATCGCCATCTTCGCATCCGGGAACAACGCCGCCGCTTCCTCGGCAATCCGCTCCACCCCCGGTCCAACGGCGGCCATTTTGCCCTCCACCTCGCAAGACGGGCAAGCCAGCGGCACAGGCTTCGTCTCGCCGCATTGGTGGCAGATCAGGCGCTTCTGAAAGCGATGCTCGACCATGCGCGCGTCGCAATGATCACACCCCACCATCTCGCCGCACGCCCTGCAGAGCGTGACGGGCGCAAAGCCGCGACGGTTCAGGAACAGCAGCGATTGTTCCCCCTCCTGTAACCGTTGCCCAACGGCTGAGGCCAGCGTTGGCGAAATCCACGACGATCCCGGCAAATCCTCCAACCGCATGTCGATCGCCGACATGTCCGGTAGGTCTTGGGGGCCAAACCGGCTGATCAGGTCCAACCGCGTATACTTCCCGGCTTGCGCATTGGCCCAGGTCTCCAGCGATGGCGTGGCCGAGGCCAGCACAACCTGCGCATCATTCAGCGAGGCGCGCAGCACGGTCATATCGCGGGCATTGTAGCTTGCTCCTTCGTCCTGTTTGTAGGACGTGTCGTGTTCTTCATCGACAACGATCAGCCCAAGGTCCCGGTAGGGAAGAAACAGCGCAGACCGCGCGCCAACCACCAGCTGCGCCTCACCCTGCCCCACCATCCGCCAGCACCGACGGCGTTCGGTCATCGTCACGCCGGAATGCCATTCCGCCGGTTCCGCCCCGAACCGCGCCTTCACCCGCGTCAGGAATTCAGAAGTCAGCGCGATTTCGGGCAAAAGGACCAGCGCCTGCCGCCCCTGCCGCAGACATTCCGCCACCGCTTCCAGATAGACTTCCGTCTTGCCGGAGCCTGTGACGCCCTTCAGCAACACCGTGCCATAGCGGCGCGCTTTCAGACCGTCGCGCAGCTGCTCCGCCGCCTGCGCCTGATCTTCGGTCAGTTCTTTGCCCGGCAAGCCCGGATCAAGCGGCAGATAAGGCGCATCGCGCGGCGTGTCGGCCTCTTCCACAACGCCTTGTTTGGCGAGACCCTTCACAACCGATGAGGTGACCCCCGCCAATTCGCTGAGCTCCTTCAGCGTGAAACCAAGGCCACCATATTCTACGAGCGTATCAATGACCCTTTGCCGCGCGGGCGTGACGCGATCCGGCGCGCCCTGACCCAAGCGGTAGACCTTGCGCATCGACGGCGGGTCACTCAGCCCCGGCGCGCGGGTCGCCAGACGCAGCATGATGCTCATGGGCGTCAGGGTGTAGGCCCCCGCCTTTTCCAGAAACTCCCGCATCTCAGCCCGCATCGGGGCCACGTCCAGCACGCGGTTCACGGACCGCACCTTGGCAATGTCCCAATCGCCGCGCCCCCTGCCCCAGACCACGCCCAAAACCTTGCGCGGCCCCAGAGGCACCTCCACGAACGCCCCCAGCCAACAGCCACCCGCGGGCGCTTTGTAATCGAGCACGCGATCCAGGGGCTCTGCCGTCAGAACCCCCACCAGATCACCTTCGTCAAAATGCTCGTCCATCGTATGTGTTAAGGGCTTCCTGTTAGCGCTAACGCAGGATATAGGATGCCCCAAACGATCATACCCAATCCCCGAAAGGAACCGGCCAAATGAAATTCTTTGTGGATACAGCCGACGTCGATGCGATCCGTGAACTGCACGAGCTTGGGATGGTCGACGGTGTAACAACGAACCCCTCGCTGATCATGAAGTCGGGCCGCGACATCAAGGAAGTCACGGCTGAGATTTGTGCCATGGTCCCCGGCCCCGTTTCAGCCGAGACAGTCGCGCTGGACGCAGACGGCATGATCGCCGAGGGCCGCGAGCTGGCAAAGATCGCTGACAACATCACCATCAAAGTGCCGCTGACATGGGCCGGGCTTCAGGCCTGCAAGGTTCTGTCGGGCGAAGGGCGCATGGTCAACGTCACGCTCTGCTTCTCGGCCAATCAGGCGCTGCTTGCCGCCAAGGCGGGTGCAACGTTCATCTCACCCTTCGTGGGCCGCTTGGACGATATCAACATTGACGGCATGGATCTGATCGCTGAGATCCGCCAGATTTACGATAACTATGATTTCTCCACAGAAATCCTCACAGCCTCGATCCGTTCGGCCAACCACATGAAAGAGGCCGCGTTGATCGGCGCAGATGTCGCAACCGCGCCGCCGAATGTCATCAAAGCCATGGCCAACCACGTGCTGACCGACAAGGGCCTTGATGCCTTCATGGCAGACTGGGCCAAGACCGGGCAAAGCATCGTCTAAGGGTCACACCGACCGCTAATTCTCGGGCCAGAGTGAAAAATTCTGGCCCGTTTTGCCTCCGCCATGTTATGCCGCCCTCAACGAAGAAGAAGACTTGAGGCAGTTGTAATGAGCACACCCGAGGCAGACGCCCCGCTCTTTCCCAATGAAGATTGGCGCGATCGCGCCCTGGCCGATCCGGAATTGATCCTTGAGGATCGCGACCTGATGCGCGCGCTGATCGCCGCAAATGACCGCCAGATGGGCGGTAATATCGTCGATATGCGCGGGATTGCGATGGAACGCCTGCAAAACCGCCTCGACCGGCTGGAAGACACCCATCGCTCCGTCATTGCCGCAGCCTATGAGAATCTCGCCGGCACCAATCAGGTGCACCGGTCGATCACACGCCTGCTGGATGCCAAGGAATTCACCGAGTTCCTGACCATGCTCGGCACCGATGTCGCGGGCATCCTGCGCGTGGACCGCGTGCGCCTCGTGCTGGAAAGCGCCGAAGCGACCGAGACCGAGGCCCCCAAGGTCCAGAAGCTTGAAGATGTGTTGACCGTCGTCGCGCCCGGTTTCGTGAAGGATTACGTGACAGCCGGCCGCGATGTCCCCCACCGGCAGGTCACTCTGCGCCAGGTCGGCGGCGATGCCTCCAAGATCTTTGGGGAAGCCAGCCGCTGGATCCATTCGGAGGCCTGCCTGACGCTCGATCTGGGCGAGGGGCGCCTGCCCGGCCTTCTGGTCATGGGCGCCGAGGACCCGCATCAATTCCGCCCCAGCCAGGGCACCGACCTGCTGACCTTCTTCGCAGGCGTCTTCGAACGCCTCATGCGCGGCTGGCTGGACTAGAGCCATGTCGACGGCGATCACCCCTGCCGTCCGTTCCCTGCTGGAAGCTTGGCTCACCCACCTGCGTGGCGTGCGCGGGCGGGCCGAGGCCACGCTGACCGCATATGCGGCCGATGTGACCGATTTCCTCGCCTTTCAGTCGGGCCACCTCGGTGGTGCCCCCGGGCCCGCCGAACTCCGCTCGCTCCAAACCCGCGACTTGCGCGCCTGGATGGCCAACCAGCGCGCCCGCGATGTCGGCCCGCGCTCTCTCGCGCGGCGCCTGTCGGCTGTGAAAGCCTTCTACAAATGGTGGGCAGAACGCGATGGGTTCGATGCCACGACCGTTCTGTCGATGCGCGCACCCAAGCACACCCGCCGCTTGCCACGTCCGCTGACGGAAGCGGGCGCAAAAGACATGATCAACGGCGTCGCCATGCAGGACGAACGCGATTGGGTGCAGGCCCGCGACATCGCTGTTGTCACCCTGCTCTATGGCTGCGGCCTGCGCATTTCCGAGGCGCTCGGCCTCAAGGCTGACGCGCTTCCCCTGCCGCAAGTCCTGCGGATCACCGGCAAGGGCGGCAAAGAACGCGAGGTCCCGGTTCTGCCCGCAGCCCAGGCCGCCACAGCAAAATACGCCCGCCTCTGCCCTCACCGCCTAGAGGCCGAAACCCCGCTCTTTCGCGCCATACGCGGTGGCCCCCTTGGCCCCCGCGCGGTCGCAAAGGTGATGGAACAGACACGGATGCAGCTTGGCCTGCCTTCCTCTGCCACGCCCCATGCGATGCGCCATTCATTTGCGACGCACCTGCTGGACGCGGGCGGCGATTTGCGCGCGATACAAGAGTTGCTCGGCCACGCCTCCCTATCGACGACACAGGCCTACACCGCAGTCGACACCGCGCGCCTGATGGAAGTCTACAACGCCGCCCATCCCAAGGCCTAAGCCCCTTCCTTGTTTTGAAAATACCTCGGGGGAGGCGCGCATCGCGCGTCGGGGGCAGCGCCCCCCCAAACGCCCCACCACCCCGAATTGACCGCCACCTGTTGCAAATCCCCCCGCAACCATGCATCCAGCCAAGATGCGTTTTAGAGCTTATTCTGTTCACCTCTTTACGGCCATCGGCGCCTCCCTCGCGATGCTCGCCCTGATCGAGGCTGCACAGCAGGATTGGGCGATGATGACGATCTGGCTTACCGTGGCCTTCATCGTCGATGGCGTGGACGGCCCGCTGGCACGGCGCTACGACGTGACCGAGAATGCGCCGATCATCGACGGCGCCCTGCTCGACCTGATCATCGACTTCCTGACTTACGTGATGATCCCGGCTTATGCGCTTTACGGCTCGGGTCTTATGCCCGGCTGGTCTGGCTGGATCGTGGTTCTTCTGATCCCCTTTGCCTCATCGCTCTATTTTGCAGACACGCGGATGAAGACGGCGGACAAAAGCTTCCGCGGCTTTCCCGGCTGCTGGAACATGGTGGCCCTCGCCATGCTGGTGATGGAGCCGCCTTGGTGGGTCATCCTTGCGCTGGTCATTGCCCTGTGCGCCGCGCAATTCCTGAATCTGAAATTCGTCCATCCCGTCCGCACGATGCGCTGGCGGTTCCTGTCCTTGCCGATTGCGATCCTGTGGGTGGCCGCAATTGCCTTTGCAGCTTGGACGAACTTCGCGCCAAATCCCGCGCTGACATTGGTGGTGATGGTGACGTCGATCTACCTGGCAGTGGCAGGCATCGCACAACAAATCATCTACGATCGCGGCTACGCCCGCTAAGCAGCGCGAAAAACATATGTTTCTCGTCCGGAAAAGCGCGCGTTTTCCAAACGGATTTCTTGAGAAATCCGTCCGCGATCAATCGCGTGAGCGGATCACCTTGGCAAAGGCATCGAAGATCGGCTCGGCACCACACAGCACATGACCATCTTCCAGCAGGGATTGTTCTTCGCGGATCGGCTCCACAAAGGCGCCTGCTTCGCGCGCAATCAGGATCCCTGCCGCGATATCCCATGGCTTGAGGTTGTATTCCCAATAGCCCTCGAACCGCCCCGCCGCGACCCAGCAAAGATCAAGCGAAGCCGCCCCATTGCGGCGCATCCCCGAGCACATCGGCATCAGCTTTCCCAGATCCCGCAGGATGGCAGGCAGGTACTTGCCCCCATCGGGCGGCAGACCCGCGCCAAACACGGCCTCTGACATCTTGCTGCGGGCCGACACGCGCAGGCGCTGCGTGTCATTCAACCAGGCCCCTTCGCCCTTTTCGGCAAAGAACATCTCGTCCTTTGACGGGTCATAAACCACCGCCGAGACAATCTCACCCTTATGCTCCAAAGCGATGGAAATCGCCCAATGGGGCATCGCGTGCAGGTAGTTCGTGGTGCCGTCCAGCGGGTCCACGATCCAGCGCCGGGTCGGGTCCTTGCCCTCAACCGCGCCGCCCTCTTCGCCAAGGAAGCCGTAGTTCGGGCGGGCCTCCATCAACTCTTCTTTGATGATCTCTTCCGCAGCCCGATCCGCGCGGCTCACAAAGTCGCCCGGCCCCTTGGACGAGACCTGCAATTGCTCCACCTCGCGGAAATCCTTCAGCAGGCTGCGCGCCGCCTTGCGCGCGGCCTTGATCATCACATTGAGGTTGGCTGAGCCCTGCATGTCCGGTCACTCCGATAAGTCAGGCCGCGCGTATAGTCCCCGCGTTCAGGAATGCCAAGCGCCCCGCGCCTGCAAGACCTCTTTCAACAATGCGGGCCGATCGCTCATGATCCCGTCCACGCCCAGATCCAGCAGGCGCTCCATCTCAGCCCGGTCATCGACCGTCCAGACCTGAACCTTCACACCCCGCCTGTCCGCCGCCCGCTGAACCCGCTTTGTGACCACAGGAATGCCGTTGAACGCGGTCGGCACCTGCACCACCGGGAAGGGCAATCGCCCCACTGGCAACCCCCATCCCGCTACCCAAAGCCGCGCAACGCCTGCATGGGCGGGCGACCAGCACAGGCGCTCCCCCAGCATGCCACGGATTGCCGCCGTGTTCTTCGGATCGAACGCACCCACGCAGACACGGTCCAGAGCGTCTGCCCGGCGAATGACCTCTGCCAATGGCGCGGCCACCTCGAAACACTTCAACTCGATGTTGAAAAAGGTCTCCGGAAACGCCTCCAACACCTCGTCCAACCGAGGAACAGCCGCCCCACCAGCGGTCCGCAAACGCGTAATCTCCGCCCAATCCATATCAGCGACCGCACGCGGATCGCCAAACATACGCTCAAACGTATCATCATGATGAACGACCACCACGCCATCGCGACTGACATGCACATCCGTCTCGATATGCGTGAACCCCAGGTCCACGGCATGGGCAAAAGCCTCCGCCGTATTTTCCTCCGCCTCCTCTGCTCCGCCGCGATGGGCAAAGCCAATGGGCCCCTCGAAATCCAGAAACGGATGCGTCATGCACGCCTCTGCAATTTCAACGGCTCGGTCCGGCACAGCTTCAGCACATGGCTCATGAACGGCTTGGCCGTGTCCTCCTCACGGCTCGCGCCATAAAGCCGCCGGGTCACCCCACCCTCGGTCAAGGGCTTGGTCACAATGCTTTGCGAGGCGCCAACGTCGCGCACCACCCAATCCGGTAGCACCGCAACCCCCCGCCCCGACGCCACCAGCAGCAATATCACCGCCGACAATTCGACCTGCCGCACCGCCTTCGGCTCCACCCCCGCCGGGTGAAGCAACTGGCTGAACACATCCAACCGCGACCGCTCCACCGGATAGGTGATCAGCGTCTGGTCCGCGAAATCCTCGGCCTCCACAAACGGCTTCTCAGCCAGCGGATGATCGGAGGCACAGACGAACACCGGCTCGTAGTCGAACAGCGGCGTGAAATCCACGCCCGCCAGATCCTCCGGGTCACTCGAAACCACCAGATCCACATCCTGACGGATCAGCGCGGGCAGCGCCTCGAACTGCAGGCCGGGGCGAATATCCACATCCACATCGGCCCAGGTCTTCCGAAACGCCTCCAGCACCGGCAACAGCCAATCAAAGCAGGCATGGCATTCAATCGCGATGTGCAACCGCCCCGCCTTGCCCGCCCGCAGACCGGTGAAATCCTCCTCCAATGCCGCAACCCTCGGCAGCACCTCCTCGGCCAGACGCAGCATCTTCATCCCCGCCGCCGAAAGACGCATCGGCTTGGACCGGCGCACAAAAAGCTCCACGCCGGCCTGATCCTCCAGCCCCTTGATCTGGTGGCTCAAGGCCGACTGCGTGATGTGCAGGCTGTCAGCGGCCTTCGCCAAACCGCCTTCCTCATAGATCGCCTTGATCGTGCGCAGATGTCGAAACTCGATATGCATACGGAACTCATATTCATGATGAGAGTTATGAATTTGGCTTCACCAGCCCTCTATGCGACATCCGAATGCGACTTATCAAGGACCTGAACCGTCATGGCCACTCCGCGCGTCTCTTTCGAATTCTTCCCGCCAAAATCCCTCGAAGCCTCGTTTCGGCTCTGGGAAACGCTTGGCACGCTGGCCCCGCTGGCACCGGAATTCGTGTCCGTCACCTACGGCGCGGGCGGCACGACCCGCAAACTAACGCATGAGGCCGTCACCACGATCCACGACAATTTCGGTGTCCCGGTCGCCGCCCACCTGACCTGCGTGGACGCCACGAAGGCCGAGACGCTGGAGATCGCCGACCAATACGCCGCCGCTGGCGTCACCCAGATCGTCGCCCTGCGCGGCGACCCTCCCAAGGGTTCCGACGGGTTTGCACCGCACGAAAACGGCTTCACCTCCTCCGTCGAACTGATCGAAGCCCTCGCCCAAACCGGTAAATTCGAAATCCGCGTCGGTGCCTACCCCGACCCGCACCCAGAGGCCGCGTCGATGCAGGATTGCGTCGACTACCTCAAGCGCAAGATCGACGCGGGCGCGACCTCGGCCATCACGCAGTTCTTCTTCGAAGCCGAAACCTTCTTCCGTTTCCGCGACGCCTGCGCGAGCGCGGGCATCACCGCCCCGATCCTGCCCGGCATCTTGCCCGTCGAGAATTGGTCCAACACCCGCCGCTTCGCCGCGTCTTGCGGCGCGGTCATCCCCGCATGGCTCGATGACGCCTACGCCGCCGCAATCCGAGACAACCGCGAGGACCTGCTGTCCACAGCGATCTGCACCGAGCTCTGCTCCGACCTCCTCGACGGCGGCGTGGACCACCTGCACTTCTACACGCTCAACAAGCCGGAACTAACACGCGATGTGTGCGCGGCGCTTGGGGTCACGCCGAAGGTGGCGCTTGCCGAGGTGGCGTAAGATAGAAACCGCTTAGCGATGCGTGAGCAGCGAAGGTCGGGTTCGAGCCCAGACCTACCAAGTAGCTGTATGATAGCGAATGTCGGTTACGGTTTGCCCCCCGCCGCGACAGCGGCGAGGGGCGGGAATATCAAAGTGCCTTGCGGAAAATCACCTTGTCATCTCCGTCGGCCCAAAAATCGCGGATGCGGGCTTCTTCGTCGTAGCCATTCTCAGCGTAGAACTTACGTGTCAAAGCGAAGTCGTCGGTGCCAGAGGTGTCCACGATCAAGATGCGCTGACCCTTGTCTTTGAGGTGTTGTTCGGCGGCTTTTACGAGGGCCGTCCCCAACCGCTTGCCTTGCAAGTCTGGACGGACAGCTAGAGCCAGCATGTTCCAAGTGCCATCGGCCAAGTCTTCAGGAACCGTATAGCAAAGACCAACTGCCTCCCCACCGCTATGGCAGGTCAGCCAAAAGGCCTCTGTCTCGCCCTCCAATGAGGGGGCCAGCATGTCTGGCAGCATCTCGCTCGGGAAAAGCTCGGTTACGTCCAGAAGGGCTTGGAGCCCGGCAATATCGTCGGATGAAGTCGCTTTGATGATTGCGTTTTTCATTTTCAGTCTGTCCTTACCGGTTGTCGTATTGTGGGTTAACGGAGCGAATGCCGAGCCTTGTGGCCCGGAAAGGTCGCCCGTTTTCAGATTTGATGAACCGCCACTTCTTCAGGCGGTCGAAGAGCTTCAGCGTGCAATCGGTCAGTACATGACCGTCGCGCGTGAAGCATGAAACGTCGCGCACTTTGCCGTTCGTCATACGCTCAAAATGGATAGCTCCACCTTGCGCCAGAACGTGCAAAACACGCTGTTCGTGTTTTGAGATATTCAACGGATTGTCTCTTGGTCTTATGTCAGCCGAAGAGGCTTCCGGCATCTCGCACGGAAGTCTCTTTGTTTAGTTGGCCCAATCAGTCGGACCTCTTAGCGGCGAGCCGCAATCGTAGACATAAAATCTCCATTGCCCTGCGTCCTTGCAGCGCATGGCGGTGAAGTAGAGCGGTGAATTGCAGTTGGCAAGCAGACATTGAGGGAAGCGAAACGAAAGGCCGCTTCGTCCGCAAAGCGGACATCTGCTTCGCCTGGAATGCCAGAATGATACCCAAGGCAATCTCCAAGGAAAACGCCCGTTGTCCAAGTGCAAAGGGCACGGCAGAAGGATCTGCGCCGCACGCATGCATATAGTGGCACCACTCCAATCTCGGCGTTAACCAAGTTCAAAACATTTCTACAATCATAGAAATATCAAAAATTCTAACCCATTGATTTCATTAAACCTACCCTCCAAAATCACCCCTGATCACGCGTGATCAACCTTGCACACCCCCCCTTGCGCCCACCCCACACCCATGGCCTCATATACCCAACCCAAGACCCCAGAGGCCGCCACACATGCCCCAACACCACTACGCCGAGACCATCGAGGGCCTCCCCACCCGCGAGCAGATGCTGTCGATGTCCGGCCTCGATTTCATGCTGGGGATCCTGAATGGCACCCTCGCCGCCCCGCCTATCTCCAAGACCCTCGGCTATCGCCTCGCCAGCGTCGAAGACGGCCGCGTCACGTTTCGCGGCACGCCCCAGTTCCACACCATGAACCCCATCGGCACCGTCCATGGCGGCTGGTACGGCACCTTACTGGATAGCTGCATGGCCTGCGCCGTGATGACGAGAGTCCCCAAGGGCTCCGCCTACACGACGCTGGAGTACAAGGTGAACATCACCCGCGCGATCCCGATTGGGACCGAGATCATCGCCGAAGGCACCGTCTCTCATGCAGGCCGCACCACCGGCGTGGCTGAGGGCACGATCCGCGATGCAGAAACAGGCAAGCTCTATGCCACAGGCTCCACCACCTGCCTGATCATGCAAATCACTTGACCCTATCAGCATCCGTGAATTGACTTGGGGTCAGCGCCCGTGCAAACCCACGCCTTCTTTTGAACCCATGGAGACGAGCCAATGATCTCGCCGGTCCTGCCAAGCTACAGCCGCGCCAACCTCTCCTTCGTCAAAGGCGAAGGGGCATGGATGATCGAGGCGGATGGCCGACGTTTCCTGGATTTCGCCAGCGGCATCGCTGTCATGGCCCTTGGCCACGCGCACCCCAAGGTCGTGCAGACGCTCAAGGATCAGGCAGATCAACTCTGGCACACGTCGAACCTCTACACCGTCCCGCAACAGCAGGCGCTGGCGGAGCGGCTGGTCGAGCACACCTTCGCCGACACGGTCTTCTTCTGCAATTCCGGCACGGAAAGCGCTGAACTCGCCATCAAGATGGCCCGCAAATACCGCGATGCCATTGGCGAGCCTGAGCGCACCACGATCCTGTGCTTTGAGGGCGCGTTCCACGGCCGTTCACTAGCTGCAATCTCGGCGGCCGGTCAGGAGAAGCTGGTGAAGGGCTTCGGTCCGCTTGCACCCGGTTTCCGCCAAATCCCCTTCGGCGACCATGACGCCCTGCGTGAAGCAGCCGCGGCGCCAGACGTCGGCGCGATCATGGTCGAGCCTATCCAGGGCGAAAGCGGCATCAAACCGCTGCCCGACCAATGCCTAAAGGGCCTACGTGATCTCTGCGACGAACATGGCCACCTGCTGATCCTGGATGAAATCCAATGCGGCATGGGTCGGACGGGCAAACTTTTCGCCCATGAATGGGCGGGCATCTCGCCCGACATCATGTTGGTCGCCAAGGGCATCGGCGGCGGCTTCCCTCTCGGAGCCCTGCTGGCCACAGAAAACGCTGCTCAGGGCATGACACCCGGCTCCCACGGCTCCACTTATGGCGGCAATCCCCTGGGCTGTGCAGTGGGGGCCACCGTGATGGACGAGATCACTTCGGACGGGTTCCTTGACGAGGTGAACCGCAAAGCGGGCTTCCTGCGCCAGAAGCTTGAAGGCCTTGTCGCGGCCCATCCTGATATCTTCGAAGGGGTGCGCGGAACTGGCCTGATGCTCGGCCTCAAATGCAAAGCCACCAACCTCGACGTCGTCAACGCAGGCTACGACAACGACCTGCTCACCGTCCCCGCGGGCGACAATGTCGTCCGGATCCTGCCCGCGCTGACCATCACCGAGGACGAAATCAGCGAAGGCATCACCCGCCTGGATGCCGCTGCCACCGCATTGGAAGGGCGCGCTGCCGCCGAATAAGGCCGCCCCTCTTTGTTCCTGAAATATGCCGGGGAGTTTGAGGGGCTGGCCCCTCAACCCTTCGATAGAGAATAGCAAACCAAATGACCCATTTCCTCGACATCCACAAAACCAGCCAGGATGACCTGCGCCACATCATCGACCACGCGATCGAGATGAAGACGGCACGCGCCGGCCTCCCGAAAGGCACGCCGGACGCCGAGCAACCGCTTGCGGGCCACATGGTCGCGCTGATCTTCGAAAAACCCTCGACCCGCACGCGCGTGTCGTTTGACCTTGGCGTACGTCAGATGGGCGGGCAAACCATGGTGCTCAGCGGCTCAGAAATGCAGCTCGGCCATGGGGAGACGATTGCCGACACCGCGCGCGTGCTTAGCCGCTATGTCGACCTCATCATGATCCGCACGTTTGAGGAGGAGGTCCTGCTGGAAATGGCCGAGCATGCCTCCGTCCCCGTGATCAACGGCCTGACGAACCGCACGCATCCCTGCCAGATCATGGCGGATGTGATGACGTTCGAAGAACATCGCGGCCCGATCAAGGGTAAGAAAGTGGTCTGGTGCGGGGACGGCAACAACGTCTTTGCGTCCTTCGCCCATGCGGCCGGGCAGTTCGGGTTCAACCTGACCTTTTCCGGCCCCGAAACGCTGGATCCGGAACAGGTCTTCCTCGACGCGGCCCGCGCCAAAGGCGTCTCGGTCGAGATTGAGCGTGACCCGGCAAAAGCCGTCCGCGGCGCCGATCTGATCGTGACGGACACCTGGGTTTCCATGCACGACAGCCAGACCGCGCGCGAACGCCGCCATAACCAGCTGCGCCCCTATCAGGTAAACGACGCGTTGATGGCCCACGCCAATGACGACGCGCTCTTCATGCATTGCCTGCCCGCACACCGGAACGAAGAAGCAACCGATGCCGTCATGGACGGCCCGCATTCCGTCATCTTCGATGAGGCCGAAAACCGCCTTCACGCGCAAAAGGCCATCATGCGGCATTGCCTTGGGGTTTAGGGCCACGATCCTAGCCGCGCTCTGCGCCATGCCTCCCGCCCCGCAAATCCGATCACCTGCCCTTATGTCCGCGCCGATAAAACCAGCGCCCGGCACGGCCATCCTTTTCATGCTCTGCGCCACGGCCTTCATCGCGGCGACCACTCTGATCGCCAAGGCGCTAGGCACAGACGCACTCGGTCCCGCCCTGCACCCGTTTCAGGTCACGTTTGGGCGGTTCCTGTTCGCGTGGCTCGCGATTGGCAGTTTCGTGGCAGTCACACGCCCACACTTCACGAAACCGCATCTGTGCCTGCATATCGGGCGGACGCTGTGCGGGGCGACGGGCGTGACGCTCATGTTCGCGGCCGCTGCTGCGATCCCACTGGCCGATGCCACGGCGATCAGTTTTCTGAACCCGGTCTTCGGCATGATCCTCGCCATCCCCCTACTAGGGGAGAGGGTGGGCAAATGGCGGTGGCTTGCAGCCGCCATCGCTTTCGCCGGCGCCCTTATGCTGATCCGTCCGGGCTCTGGGAGTATTCAGATCGGGGCTTTTCTTGCCCTTGGCGCGGCCGTTGTGCTGGGGCTGGAGCTGACGTTCATCAAGCGCCTTGCCGGGCGCGAACGGCCCGTGCAGATCCTGTTCCTCAACAACTCACTGGGATTGCTGATCATTTGCGTGCCGGTCCTCGCCGTTTGGCAGGCGCCGACACCCGCGCAATGGGGCGGGCTGGCTGCACTGGGCCTGTTCATGGCCGCCGCTCAGGCCTGTTTCGTGAACTCCATGGCACGGGCTGATGCAAGCTTCGTGACCCCCTTTTCCTACCTCACACTGGTCTTTGCCGCGCTCTATGATCTTGTCATTTTTGGTGTGATCCCAACCGGCCTTTCCATTGCTGGCGCGGGCATCATCATCGCCGGAGCAGCCCTGCTGGCATGGCGCGAAAGGGTCAATCAGGCGGGGCCGACAGAAGCGCGCGAAGCGCTTCATCCACCGGGCCGGCCACCTGATCCAGATCGCCGGAATTGACGGCGACAAACACGGCCTCTCCGGCGGCGGGGTCAATATAGGCAACCGCATACCACATCGTATTCGACCCGGAATGCACCAGCGTCCCATCTTCGCCAACGCCCCAGCCCATCGCATAGTTCTGGGGTCCGACGGCGCTGTGCAGCATGTCCCAACTTTCCTCGGAGAGAAAACCACGATCCTGCAACAGATGCGCACGCAGATAGCGCAACATATCCTCTGTATTCAGATGCACCCGGCCTGCGGGCCCCATCGCTGGAATGTTGTCTGAGCGCGTGCCCTGTCCCGCAGGTCGCAATCCACCGAACAAGCCTGGCCGATGCCCTTCAAGCGCGTCCCCCTGCGGCGCGCCGAAGCCCGCGCTTTCCAATCCAAGGGGTTCGAACACTTCACTCGTAATCAGGGTCTCCCATGGGGCATCCGCCGCCGCCTCAAGCATCGCCCCGGCCACCACATAGCCAGCGTTGGAATACAGAAACCCACCCGGAGCTTCGAGCGGTTGGTCTGAGAGTGCCGCGCGCACATACGCCTCCCTTGGTCGTTGCAGAAGAATGACAGACCGGATGAAGCCCATATTGGCGTCCATTCCACCGGCATGCGTCAAAAGCTGCGCCAAGGTTATGTCACGCCAATCCTCCTGCATTTCAGGAACTGACGGACCAAGCACTTCGCCGATCGTGCTAGTCCACTCAATCAGCCCGTCCTCCACAAGACGCGCCGCGAGCGTTGACGTCATGGACTTGGTCAATGATCCGACATGCCATGCGTCCGACCGAGCAGTCGGGGCTTCTCCACCCGTCACGCGCTGACCCGCAACCGCGAAATCCAGAAAGTCCGCCGTCACCCGCCCTGCCGTCGCGGCGGGAATGCCTGCCTCCTCGGCAAGTGCGTCGGCCACGTCTTGGGGCAGCGATTGCCCCGCACTCGGTCCATTCCACGCCATGATGGCCATCAATGTCAGCGCCAGAGATCTCATCGCACCACCTTCGTCTTGCCTCCGCTGGCCCGCAAGATAGAATAGGGCTTCCTTTTCAGGTCGACCCGCCCCATATGAGCGGGCTGAACCCAATCCGCCGCGCGGCCCTCGCGCCCAAAAGATCGGAACGCACTGCCATGTCATGGACCGACGAACGTGTCGAATTGTTGAAGAAGATGTGGGGCGAAGGCCAGTCGGCCAGCCAGATCGCGAAGGAATTGGGCGGTGTTACGCGCAATGCCGTGATCGGCAAGGTGCACCGTCTGGGCCTGTCGAACCGGTCCGGTGGCGGTGGCACTTCAGCCCCGTCCAAGCCCGCCGCCGCGAAAGAGGCACCTGCCGCCAAGGCTGAGGCTGCGCCAAAGGCAGCGCCAGCCCCCAAAGCCGATCCCGCACCTACGCCTGCGCCGCGCCCGTCGAACGTGACCCCCCTGCGCAAGCCCATCGCGCCCGCAGGTCAGCCACTGCCGCCGCAGCCCTCGGCCAATGAGATCAGCCCTGAGGCCCTTGCCAAGGTCAATGAAGTGGAAAAGCACGCGAAGAAAATCAGCCTGATGGAGCTGACCGAACGCGTGTGCAAATGGCCCATCGGTGATCCGGCGACCGAGGATTTCTACTTCTGTGGCTTGCCCGTGCAACAGGGCAAACCCTATTGCGAAGCCCATGTCGGCGTGGCCTTCCAACCCATGAGCAGCCGCCGCGACCGGCGCCGTTGAACGCGCCGATCCCAATCCTGCGCAGCTTCTCCGAAGCCGAGGCAAAGGCGTTCTACGTCGACTACCTTGGCTTCGAGATCACTTTTGAACACCGCTTTGATGCGGCAGCGCCTTTGTATTTTGAGGTGCGACGTGGTGCGTGTGTCTTGCATATCTCCGAGCATCACGGCGATGCCGCCCCCGGTGCAGCCCTGCGCATCGAGGTGGACGATATCGAGGCGTTTCACGCGGACATCACAGCACGCGGCCACAAAAGACTTCGGCCCGGGATCAACGAGACCGGCATCGGCTTTCGCGAAGTCAGCGTCGTGGACCCGTTCTACAACCGCCTGATCTTTTGCCAGCGGATGTAAGGGCACGTTCAAGCCATTGTGATTGGCGCCCGGCAAAGCGCCGGATCTTGAGGAATTCAGCTAAAGCACGGGACGGCGGGTGGGGCGCCTTTGGCCAATGGCCAAACAGCGTCACCCGGCGGATCATCGGCAGTGCCGCGCGACCTCGCGCTCTCGCAGCCCGGTTGCGACCAGCAGGCACCTGTCCCGCGCCTCGTAGTAATAACCGCGCGCATACCACATGACAGCCGCATCGATATCCCCGTCACTCACCAGCCAGGCACCGCGCAGGTACCGGCCCGCATATTCAAGGTTGGTGCGCGCATCGAGCAGGTCATTGGGCTGGCCCTGAAACCCCATACCCCGCGCCGTTTCCGGCAGGATTTGCATCAAACCGTAGTACGGCCCATTGCGTGCATCGGCGCGGTAATCGCTTTCGCGCTGGATCACACGGTGCAAAAGCGCGACCGGTATATCGTGGCGCGCCGCATATTCGTTGACCAGCGCACGCATCTGCGGCGTTTCACCGGGGTAAAGGTCCGCAACCGGGGCCGCAGCAGCGGGTGCATCGTCGCGCCCACCGAACAGGCCAAAGCCGCCACATGCCGACAGCGCCAGGCAGGCACTCAGGATCACTACAGGTCTCAGCATGCTCATTCCTCTACTTCCACTTCCGGGTCCGGCTCACTCGGCGCGATCGGCCCGCCCAACAATCGTGCAACTTCTGCCGCGCGCGCCCGGTCCGCCGCCGCTGCTGCGGCCAAGTCCGCCAGCGCCTGCGCATCAGGCACGGCCTCCACATTGCCCCAGCGCCCGTTGATCAGAACAGGTACGGGCAATTCACGCTCGGGCCAGGCCGCCGGCTCCAGCCGATAGTCCATGCTGCGCTCTGCCAGATCAATCTGGCCCGCGCCCGCAAAGCTGCCCCAGGGTCCGTCCAACATCAAATCCTCAGTGATCACAACACCGCTGCGCACCCGGAACTCAGCCACGACCCTGTCAAATTCAGTTATATCCCCCGGCGCGTCTACATTCAGCGCCAATCCTGCAAGGTCCACACCCGAAAGCGCCCCTTGCCCAATCAACACGTCACCCTCTGCTTCCAGCCCATCGACAAGCGCGAACAGATCGTCCCCGACCCCCAAGAACTCGACGGAGGCGGAGCCGCGCCCCTCCACAGGTGCATGCCCCGACATGGCCTCAAAAAGCGGGCCAGCCTGCGCATTTGCCAGCAACAGGTCTCCGCCAACCGACAGCCCGCCGCGCCCGTTGATGACGAATTCACCCGCCAATTGCCCCTCGGCCAAACCGATTTGCGCAATATCAAAGACCATGCGCCCCCGCGTAAGCGCCACGCGCATGTCCAACCCTTCAAGGATCACCGACCCGACACCCAAACCATCCGCTCGCACGGTCAGATCGGCGTCCATGTCGAACAGACCACTCACATCGATGGGGTCGCGCGACCACGTGCCATCCGCAACCAGAGAGGCAAATTCGAACTCGGGGCCGAACCCGATCCGACCGCCGGTTATTGTGCCACGCACCAGAGGGCGGTCTTCGCCAGGGACAAGATCAAGTGCAGCATTCAACTGGGTGTCGCCCAGTTCGACGATACCGTTTCGCAAATGAACCGACCCGCCTGTCGCGACGGAGACGGTCCCGCGCACCGCCAATTCATTGCCAATCCACCGCGCAATACCGTCGGGCACACTGCCTGCCCAAAGGCTTGCAACCGGCGAAATATCTCGGGCGCGCAGCACTAGATCCCCTCGCGCCTCGCCGCCAAGGGCCGCCGTTCCGTTGAAGCGCAGGCTGCCCTCATCCCACAACAGGTCCAGCCGAACAGGCTGCGATGTTCCTTCAAAGAACTCTGCCGCCTGCGCGATGGTGCCGGAAAGTTCCATCAACGCGCCATTCGCCACGCCGGACGTGACAAACGCGGCAGAGCCACCGGCACTTTCGTTCAGATCAATGGAAGCGGTGACCTGGCGCACATCCAGCGTCGTGCCCGCCGCCCGGTCAAGGTAGCGCACGCGCCCGCCCTGCATCTCAGCCTGCCGCAGGACCAAAGGCAAAAGCGAGGCTTCGCCATTGCGCCACGACAAGCGTCCATCATCTGCGCGCACAAGCGTCAGATCGGCGCCCGATAGATCAAGGCTGTCCACCCCTCCATCCCCGCCGAAAAGCGCCTGCCACCCGACTTGCAGCGTGGCTTGTTCAGCCCGCAGCAGCGGGCGTGTTCCAGCCCAGGATGGGTTCGCAACCTCCAGCCCGTCGACCGTGATCATCAGATCGGGCCACAGCACGGGCCGCGTCGCGGCCTCGATCGTGATCTCGCGCCCGGTTTCCGCCGCCAGCCGGTCAACCGCAATTTGCGCCAGACGTTCCGCGGGCATCAAAAGAAAGACCGCAACAATCAGCAGTGCCAGTGCCACAAGGGCCCCGATCAGTCCGGAAAGTAGTCGCATTGCTCGTGTCATGGTCTTTGCCTCGGGCACAGATTAACCAGCCCCGCGCGCCACGCCCATCCCAAACCTGCGCCATGGGCGACCGCTTGCCGAAGATGTGGGGCTTTCCCATCTTCCGCGCCCGCGATAAAGCGAACGCCATGGCTCAAAACCCTCCCAATCTCCGCCCGGACCTCGCCCGCGCAGACGTGCCCGATGCGACTCGGCCCGGCCAGCCGCGCATTGGTATGGTGTCCCTCGGCTGCCCGAAGGCGCTTGTTGACAGTGAACGCATCCTGACCCGCCTGCGCGCAGAAGGCTACGCGATCAGCCCCGATTATGCTGGGGCCGATGCGGTGATCGTGAACACCTGCGGCTTTCTCGACAGTGCCAAGGCCGAAAGCCTCGATGCCATTGGTGAGGCGTTGGAGGCCAACGGCAAGGTGATCGTCACGGGCTGCCTGGGGGCCGAGGCCGACTACATCACCGGCGCACATCCCAAGGTTCTCGCCGTGACCGGACCACATCAATATGAACAGGTGCTGGACGCCGTGCACGATGCCGTCCCGCCTGCGCCGGACCCGTTCATCGACCTCCTGCCGCCCGCTGGCGTCAAACTCACCCCACGCCACTACGCCTACCTCAAGATTGCGGAAGGCTGCGATCACAAGTGCAAGTTCTGCATCATCCCGGACATGCGCGGGAAACTGGCCAGCCGCCCGCAACACGCAATCCTGCGCGAAGCTGAGAAACTGGTCGAGGCCGGGGTGAAAGAGATCCTCGTGATCAGCCAAGACACCTCTGCCTATGGCACGGACTGGAAGGGCCGGGATGAGAAGTTTCCAATCCTCAATCTATCCCGTGACTTATCCACACTGGGTGCCTGGATACGCTTGCACTACGTCTACCCCTATCCCCATGTGCGCGAGCTGATCCCTTTGATGGCCGATCCCGCCAACGGCCTGCTGCCCTATCTCGACATCCCGTTCCAACACGCCCATCCCGACACGCTCAAACGCATGGCGCGCCCTGCCGCCGCCTCGCGCACGCTCGACGAAATCCGCGCTTGGCGCAGCGACTGCCCTGACATCACCCTGCGCTCCACGTTCATCGTCGGCTATCCCGGCGAGACAGAAGCCGAGTTCCAGACGCTGCTGGATTGGCTGGACGAAGCGCAACTCGACCGCGTGGGATGCTTCCAATACGAAAATGTCGATGGCGCACGCTCCAACGCGCTGCCCGATCACGTGCCGGAAGAGGTCAAGCAAGACCGCTGGGATCGCTTCATGGAAAAGGCGCAAGCGATATCCGAAGCCAAGCTGGCTGCAAAGGTCGGGCGCACGATGCAGGTGCTGGTCGATACGGTGGACACTGAAGGCGCCACTTGCCGCACGATGGCCGACGCGCCAGAGATCGACGGCAACCTTTTCATCGACGAAGGCTTCGACGACCTCGCCCCCGGCGACCTTGTGACGGTCGAGGTGGACGAGGCCAGTGACTATGATTTGTGGGGTCGGGTGAAGGCTTAACGCGGATTGCGCGACAAAAGCTCAAGCCCGACGCCGTCGCCCCATGTGCCGTGCAGCTCACCATCAGGCATGACGATGTAGAACGCCGGATGATCGGCTCCCCATTCCACTGTCAGAACGTCCCCGTTCAGCACGCCAACGCCGGAGTAAGAACTGCCAACGCTCCAATCGACACTCACGGTGCCGTCGGCATTGCCGGAAATCGCAACCGTGCCGCTATAGGCCGAGCCATCGGCATTGCGGCCATAGGCGTAGTAATCGCCAAGAATGTGCTGTTGCGCCTGCGCGATGGGGGCTGCGGCAAACAGCGCGGCGGCAGCAAGCGGAAGAAGGGAAAAGCGGATCATTTGAGTGCTCCTGACAAAGGGGGTATCGCGCCACCCTGCCACGAAACCCGCCAAAGGCTCCATTCCGGTTTCCCCGCCCCTTAATCCGACCCTCGGCGCCTTAGCACCGTTGCGCGGCAACCTGGCGGACAATGCGCACCCGTTCGCGGTTGGGCGGATGGGTGCCCAGCACGTTTTCGCCCGGGTCCGGCAATTGGCTGAAGAATTCCGCGCCCTGAACCGGATCAAAGCCGGCACGGCAAGTGATGATCGTGCCCAGTGCATCGGCCTCCAACTCGGCCGATTGGCTGAACTGACGCGAACCCACAAGCGCGCCCAGATTGGCCGCTTCAATCACCTCTTCCCGGCTCGCGCCCCGTTGGATCGCAGTATTCCCGAAAATGCGTGCGCCGCGTTCGGCCGCGCCCTGTTGCTGGTCGATATGTTGCGCGATGTGGTGCGCCGCTTCGTGCCCGATCACAAAGGCCAGCTCATCCGCGCTGCGCACTTCATAGATCAGACCAACCGTCAGAATGATGACGGGGCGACCATTGTCGGGATCGACCGTTTGAAACGCGTTCACGCCGTATCGCGGATCGCGGAGCACAACGATGTCAAAATCGCAGTTCCGCCCGGGCGTCTCCGCTCGGCACACGGCTTCGGCCACAGGTTCCATCCGCTCGGTCACCTCAATGGCGCGGGCAACGGATACCGGCACGCCAGTGGGCGCTTCGGGGATCTGCGCCTCAGACGGCAACACGGTCGGCGTCGGGGCGGTCGTCACACAGGCCCCCAGGGCGAGGGGCGCGATCAGCATCATCAAAAGGCGCATGAAATCTCCAGTCTTCTGGCTATTGAGCCTAACCCGCTCTGGCCCAACGTCCAGCCCGGAAACGGGACAAACTGGGCGACGGAATGACTGCGCCTATATCATCGCCAATGAACACCACACTTATCCTCTACAATGGGCGCTGCCCGATCTGCGCGGCCGAAATTGCGCATTATCGCGCACGCGCCGTGAACGCAGATGCGGCGCTGACGTTCCTTGATCTGCACGAGGCAGATCTTGGCGCATGGTCCCTGACCCCGGATCAGGCCAAGCGACGTCTTCACGCGCGCTTGCCCGACGGGACCTTGGTCTCTGGCCTTGCCGCGTTCGAGGCCGTGTGGCGCAACCTTCCAGGTTTGCGCTGGCTGGCCCGTTTGGTCGGCTTGCCCATTCTGCGGCCCTTGGCCGCCATCGCCTATGACCGTCTGGCCGCCCCGCTCCTCTATCACCTGCATCGGCGGCGAGAGAGGCTTGGCAAGGCCGTCCCCCGCACATAGCGTGGGCCCATGTTTACAATTGAACACGAATTCGACGCCACCATCGTGACCCTTGTCGATGAAGGTGATGCGCCCTTGCTCGAGGACGTGATCATCTCAACGTTTGAGGAATGCGTGACCTTGCAACAGGCCGATCCGCGCACCGATCAGATGCGCACGATCACGCTGTCCCTGGCGCAAGTCCGCGACCTTGCCGCCGCGCTCGATCTTCCGGAAGGGGCGTATCAATTGCAGGGATCCGCCGATTAACCAGCACAAGACACGCAGCGCGTGACACATGGGTCAACGCTCAACCTGCCATGACCGATGAAATCGCCGCAGTCTTCGCAAAAGCCAAACTCAGCGTCTGCAAAACGCTGAAGCGCCGCGTCAATGGCCCGGTGCCGGGCTGCCCGCCGCGCCTCCAGACCCTTTTGCATGGCCTGCCCCTGCAAAGCGTCCATCCGGCTCAACCGCCCAACGGCCTGCTGATCCAACTCAACCACTTGCCGTGCGTCCGCCGATTGCGCCGTCTGCGCGCTCAACGCCGCGCGCTCGTCCTCCAAAGCAGGGCGGTAGCGGGCCTCCAATTCTGCGTCGCTTGGCTCTTCCATGCCCCACTCTCTCACCCCGGCTACGAGGAGCGCAAGCGAGGAGGGGCTGGCCACCTGCTCCCTTTCCTCCAATAGTGCCCCGAGGACGGAGGGTTACATGACAACTGGTTTCTTCTGGGATGAACGCTGCTTCTGGCACGGCGGCGGGAATTATGCGGGCCTTCTGCAGGTTGGTGGCCTGATCCAACCCGGCGGCGGTCTGCCTGAGAACCCGGAAACCAAGCGCCGCCTTGTGAACCTGCTGCGCGTCACCGGCCTGTGGGAGGCGCTGGATACGCAAAGCGCCGATCCCGCCACGCAAGACGATCTGCTCCGCGTTCATCCCGAAAGCTATCTGCGACAATTCAAAGACATGTCCGATGCCGGCGGTGGCGAACTCGGCCTGCGCACCCCTTTCGGGCCCGGCGGCTATGAGATCGCAACGCTGTCGGCCGGCCTTGCCAAAACCGCGCTTGCAAGCGTGCTGAATGGCACCCACCAAAAAGCCTACGCCCTGTCGCGCCCGCCGGGCCACCATTGCATGCCGGATTTCCCGAACGGCTTTTGCCTACTCGCCAACATCGCCATCGCGGTTGAGGCCGCCCGGGCCCAGGCCCTGACCGACCGTGTCGCCATCATCGATTGGGATGTCCACCACGGCAACGGAACAGAGGCCATCTACTACGACCGCGCCGACACCCTGACGATCTCCCTCCATCAGGAACGCAACTACCCCCTCGACACGGGCGATTTCGCCGACCGTGGATCGGGCGCTGGCGAAGGCTTCAACCTCAACATCCCCCTGCCCCCCGGAACCGGCCATGTGGGCTATGTCGAGGCGTTCGAACGCCTGGTCCTTCCCGCGCTCCACGATTTCCAGCCCGACGCAATCGTCATTGCTTGTGGATTCGATGCGGGCCTCGTCGATCCCTTGTCGCGCATGATCACCTCATCCGAGACCTTCCGCGCCCTCACCGACATGGCGATGGAGGCTGCGAGCGATCTCTGCGACGGTCGCCTTATGATGGCGCATGAAGGCGGCTATTCCGAAGTCCACGTCCCCTTCCTCGCCCATTCCGTGCTGGAGGCGATGAGCGGATCGGACATCCACGCCGAAGATCCGTTCCTGCAGAAATTCGAAGGCCAGCAACCGACCGACCGCTTCAACCGCTATGTCAGCCAGCTGATCGCCGAGATGGAGGAGGCGCTGGGGTATTGATGGTCTACGTCATCGATCAGGCGCAATCCGGGCGAAATTCCCGCACGGGCCAGTTTCAGTATTGGGATGCGAAGATCCCGGATGTTTCACATCGGGCTCGTATCACCCGCGCATTCCAAATAGGTGGCGAAGAACTTATGCCTTGGGAAGTGCCTGAGCACCTGAAAATCACCGCACGCACCGGCAAACTCCCCTTCTTCTTCACGACTGGAAACCACGGTCGGGTGATCCATGGCGCACTGGCTGATATCATTGAAACCTTCGACCCCGGCCAGCACCAATTCTTCCCACTGCGCGTCACTTGGCGAAACGGCGATGAAATTGAAGGGCCATGGTTTCTGCTGAACATCACCCGTTCCGAAGACTCGATATGTGAGGCCGGAACAGCTTATCGCGCCACTTATGGCGGAGAGTATGTGGAAGCTGAGGGGCGGAAGACTTGGGTGCAAGACAAGTCCAAGATCATCACGCGCCGCCTTGACTACTATTTGGGGCCAAAAAAGACCGGCAAGAAGGTCGTCTATGACCCGGCGCGCCTCTGGGGGAGAAGCCACTTCTGGCGCGAAAAGAGGTTTAGCGACGCAATCCTATGCTCCGACGAACTGTGGGCCGCCCTAAACCCAGAGGGACCGAAGCGCATCGCGGGCTTCAAGGCCCAACCGATGAGGCACTGACCGCAAGCTACGTTGACACTTCCCGCCCCTTTCGCCACTTTGCGCCGCAACGCAGCACTGCACGGGGATACGCGCCATGAAAAAGGTCTACGGCTCAGCCAAGGAAGCACTCGACGGCGTCCTCTTCGACGGCATGTTGATCGCAGCTGGCGGCTTTGGCCTGTGCGGCATCCCCGAGCTTCTGATCGACGGCATCGTCGAGGCGGGCACCAAGGACATTACCGTGGCCTCCAACAATGCAGGCGTCGACGGCTTCGGCCTCGGCAAACTCCTTGAGACGCGGCAGATCAAGAAGATGATGAGCTCATATGTCGGCGAAAATGCCGAATTCATGCGCCAGTACCTGTCGGGTGAGTTGGAGCTTGAATTCAACCCGCAAGGCACCTTGGCCGAGCGCATGCGCGCAGGCGGCGCGGGCATCCCCGGTTTCTACACCAAAACCGGCGTGGGCACCGTGATCGCCGACGGCAAAGAGGTGAAGCAGTTCCATGGCGAGGATTATATCCTCGAAGAGGGCATCTTCGCCGACCTCTCCATCGTGAAAGCCTGGAAGGCCGATGCCACCGGCAACGCCGTCTTCCGCAAGACTGCCCGCAACTTCAATCCGCCCGCCGCCATGTGCGGCAAGATCTGTATCCTTGAGGTTGAGGAAATCGTTCCGACCGGCTCGCTGGACGGCGACGCCATCCACCTGCCGGGCATCTATGTGCACCGCCTGATCCAGGGCGAGCACGAAAAGCGGATCGAACAGCGGACAACCCGGGCCGCGTAGTGGGATTTGCATAGCCAGACCGAGATTGAATTGATCGGCGCTCGACCCACACAGAATCCTGAGAAGAGCGAAACATGGAGATGGAAGATTGGGTGCTCGTAGGCATCCTTGTCATCCCGGCAATAGGGTACATAGCTGTAAATGATTGCTTTGCCGATCCACTGACGTGGCTCATAGCGGTTCTCGTGGTCGGTGGCATGTTAGTTGCATTTTTGGGAGGGCGTCATTCGACGGAAAAACGGACTGCTCCCGTGGTGTGGGTCGGGATTGTAGCACTCATAGCTGGCGTAATTTTGGAGGCCGTAGTTGTTCCCTACTGATACAAAAAGAGCTCAAGGATTTGTTTACTCAGAATTGGGTGTTGGCTTTGCGAACATGCAGCGTTCCTTGGTCAGCGTAGCGTGAGCGCCCGCTCCCCCTATTCCGGCCTGCCCCAGCGCGCTTTCTGGCGCGGGGGCGTTGCAGGCGCCCCTGCCTTCCCGCCCGACTTCTACCGCCCGAAATTCCCGGTCACGCAAGAGACCCGCGTTTTCACCGCAGGCTCTTGCTTCGCCCAACATGTCGGCGCAGCCATGAAAGCCGCCGGTATAAAGGTGATCGACGCAGAGCCCGCCCGCCGCGGCCTGCCGCCTGAGACTACCAAACGCTTCGGCTACGGCGTCTATTCCGCCCGCTATGGCAACCTCTACACCGTCAAGCAATTCCGCCAACTCGTTGATGAGTTGAACGGCGCACAGCCCGCCCTGCCCGTTTGGGAACGCGAAGGCCGCTTCTGGGATGCCCAACGCCCCGGCGTCGAACCTGACGGCCTTGCTTCCCCTGAACTCGTCACGGAAATGCGCGCCCAACACCTCGAAGCTGTGGCCGAGGCGCTGTCGCAAGCCGACATGATCGTCTTCACCCTCGGCCTGACAGAAGCTTGGGAACACAAAGCCAGTGGCACCGTCTACCCCACCGCCCCCGGAACCATCGCGGGCGACTATGACCCCGACATCTTCCACTTCGCAAACTACGGCGTCGCCGACATCCTCGACGATTTCACCGCATTGGAAGAGGCGCTGTCTGACATCAACCCAAACCTCAAATGGCTGCTGACGGTCAGTCCCGTGCCACTGGCCGCCACCGCCTCGGGCCAGCACGTCCTTCCCGCAACCGTCCGATCGAAATCCATCCTGCGCACCGTCTGTGACATGCTGTGCGAAAGCTCGGACCGGATCGACTACTTCCCCTCCTACGAACTTGTCACGTCCCCCGCCCACACAACCAGCCCTTTCGCCGAAGACCTCCGCTCCGTCCGGCCAGAGATTGTGGCGCAGATCATGCAAACGTTCCTCGCGGCCCATAACCTCGGCATAGTGCCACCCGGGTCCGAGGACACAGCGCCAAACGCCGACCCTGCTGACGACGCGATTTGTGAGGACATCCTCCTCGACGCATTCGCTCCGGACACCGCCAAATGAAGATAGCGGTCGTAGGCACCTCCAATATCGGCGCCGTGAAATACGCCGAGGCGCAGATCGAGGCCGAGCATCCGCATCTCCAAGTCACCTGCTTCGGCCTGCCGGGCGGCAAGTTTGACGGTGCCCACATGAGCGACGGCCATTTCGGCCCCGACCGCGCCGACCACGGCGCCATGAAACTCGCCCGCCGCGTGAATGGCGCGCCCACCATCGACCTGACGGCCTTCGACCACATCCTGGTCATCGGCGACACGCTCGGCATGCCCCATACGCTCTGGACTGCTGCCAGCTACGACATCGCCGATTGGCCCGCCCGCACCGGCCGTGCGTTGCTGTCTGAGCCCGCGTTCCTCAGCGCCATGGAAGAGGCTATCACCACCCGCGCGGACCACCTGCGCGCCCAATTCGCCGATCTGCCCATTCACGTCGCCCTCGCCCCCTACCCAACGACCGCAGTCGTCCCCAAGGGCGAGCATCACCAGATGCCCTACGCCGCCATGGCCCATCACCCGGAGGCTGCGCGCATCCAAACCCTCTACCGCACGGCGCTCACCAAAGCGCTCCTGGCCCGAGACATGATCTTCGTCCCCCAACTGGATGAGACCATCGCCTCCCCGTTCCTCACAAAAGAACCCTACGGCCACGGTTCCATGGACTTCCGCAACGAAGGGCGGCTGCTCAACGATCACCGTCACATGAACGCCGATTTCGGCGCTTCGCTTTTCCGCGCCTTTGCGCTAGCACTCACCCAAGACACCGCTGCACCGCAGAACCAGGAGGGATAATCCCATGTGGGACCGCAACCAGATGGCCGCCCGGGCCGCTCAGGAACTTGAAGATGGCTGGTACGTGAACCTTGGCATCGGCATCCCGACGCTGGTGTCGAACTACATCCCCGAAGGCATCGAAGTGACGCTGCAATCGGAAAACGGCATGCTCGGCATGGGCCCGTTCCCGATTGAGGGCGAAGAAGATGCGGACCTGATCAACGCGGGCAAGCAGACGATCACCGAACTGCCCCACACTTCCTATTTCGACTCAAGCCAGTCCTTCGGCATGATCCGTGGCGGCAAGATCGCCATGGCGATCCTGGGTGCCATGGAAGTTGCCGAGAATGGCGATCTGGCCAACTGGATGATCCCCGGCAAGCTCGTCAAAGGCATGGGCGGCGCGATGGATCTGGTCGCGGGCGTGGGCCGTGTCGTGGTGGTGATGGATCACACCAACAAGCACGGCGACTCGAAAGTGTTGACCGAATGCACTCTGCCTTTGACCGGCAAAGGCGTCGTGGACCGCATCATCACCAATCTCGGCGTTCTGGATGTGGTCGAGGGTGGCCTCAAAATCGTCGAGACCGCCGAAGGCGTGACAGAGGCAGAGCTTCGCGCCGCCACTCAAGCGACCATCGTCTAATCCATCACCTGAAACACGCAGCCGTCCGACACCAGATCGGGCGGCGTATTGCATAGGGTCCGTGCCATGGCCCAGGCCGACAAGACACGCGGCACATAAGTGCGCGTTTCATCATAGTTCGGGACACCGCCCGACCGCGTGACCGCCCCCTCGCCCGCATTGTAAGCAGCCAGAACCAGTATTGGGTCTCGGTCGAACTCGTCCATCAACCAATCCAGGTACGCCACGCCGCCCGCGATGTTCTGCGCCGGGTCAAAGGCATCTTCCACGCCGAACCGTTCCGCGGTGGCCGGGATCAACTGCATCAGCCCCTGCGCCCCCGCCCCGCTTTCCGCATCAGACCGACCGGCACTTTCCGCGGCTATCACAGCCAAGGCAAAGGCCGGCGAAACCTGCGTCCCAATGCTCGCGGCCAGAATGTCCCGCCCATGTTCGCGGGCGATGCGGCTGACCGTATCCAGGCGCGGCGCGCCCAGCGTTGCGGCCTCCTCTGCACGCGCCAGATGCTCTTGCGCCTCCCAGAAGCGGTTGGGATTGGCGGGCATGCTGGCCGGGATTGTCGCCCAGAACCAGTGCGACGCACTGCTGGCGGCAGGTTCAACCGGGGCCAGCGGCTCGGCTGAGGCCGCAACCTCCTCAGCCCCGTCTTCTGCACCCGCCGCCGCGATGGCGGCCTGACGCTCCATATCTTCTTCTGTCACCTGAATGTTGATGCGAGGGCCGCTATGGCCCGCATCCGGCGCACTCAAAAAACGGATCGAGCTTTCCTGTGCGAAGCCCTGCACGGGCAAAAGGGCCGCTAACACGGCCCAGAAAACGGGGCATCTTACCATGAAGCACCTGTATTTACTGCGCATTCTTTGGGGACAGACCGATCTGCGTCAGCCGCGGACCCCTTATTTTCTTAACCATGCCTGTCCAAATGACACGAAACAACCCTTTAGAAATCGCAAACATTTCCCAGAGGTGCCCAATTCGCGCCCCGATTGGCCGCGATACATCTCCTTGTCACAGGGACAACCCGGGGCTTCATCCCCCGCCCCGGACACCTGAAACCGAATAAAGACCTTTTTGTCATACTGGAGAACCTGACAATGAAAGCCATGATCCAAAACTTCGCAAAATCCGAATCCGGCGCCGTGACGGTTGACTGGGTTGTTCTGACCGCCGCCCTCGTGGGCCTGGGCCTGGCCGTTATGGCTGTTGTGTCCGCTGGTGTTGAGAACCTCTCGGACGACATCGGCAACTCGCTGGCAAACGCCAACCCGGAAACCAGCCCCTTCGCTGGCAACACCGACATCACCGCGTCCACCGACATCTCGCTGGACTAATCTCCGCAGCCTAACGGCAACGGATGAGTTTACGGGCCGCCTTCGGGCGGCCCGTTTTCGTTTGCGCATGTGGTCGTGGACATCGGCAGACCTCAGACCTCAGACCTCAGACCTCAGACCTCAGACCTCAGACCTCAGACCTCAGACCTCAGACCTCAGACCTCAGACCT
>CANLEH010000006.1 GCA_947489665.1 uncultured Roseicyclus sp.
GCGGGTCCCGCCGCTCCCCGCTGCGTCCGGCGAGGGGGGCCCCGCTGCTTGCCGCGGCCCCCCCCCCCCCCGCCGGGGGGGGGGGGGGGGGGGCGGGGGGGGGGCGGCCCCCCCCCCCCCCCCCCCCCCCGACCGGGGGGCCAGCCCCCCGGACCCCCCGGCATTTTCGTGGAACAAAGAAGGGCGGGCGCGCGAAAGGGGCAGGGTCATTGGCCGACCTTCCAGGCGAGGTCTTTGGGGCCCTTGCCGACAGGCGATTTGATCGGCGGGTAGGCGGGTTGGGACTCGGACGGGGCCTCGGCCTTTTCAAGGCGGACCTTGAGGTCGAACCACGCGGCTTGCCCTGTGATCGGGTCGGAGTTGGTCCAGCGGTGGCCATCGCCTTTCGAGGGCAGAAGCTCGTGGATCAGGTGGTTCAGCAGGAAGCCCTTGGTGGCCTCCACCGCGTTTTCATCCAGCGCCCAGGCGCCCTTGCGTTTGCCGATCGCGTTCCACGTCCAGACGGTGTTTTCGTTCAGGGCTGCCATTTCCATGACCGGTACGGTGATGGTGCCGTGGGGCGAGGTGACCTTGGCCCAGTCGCCGTCCTGGAGGTTGTTTTCGCGCATCAGCTTGGTGGGCACGTAAAGCGGGTTGTGGCCGTGGAGCTGGCGCAGCCAGGCGTTTTGGGTGCCCCAAGAATGGTACATCGCCATCGGGCGCTGGGTGAGCGCGGTGATGGGATAGTCGTCCACTTTGTTGGCGGGGGCGGGGTCCGACCAAAAGGGGAGCGGGTCCATGTTTTCGGCGACTTGGGCGCGCAGATGTTCGGGCGGCTGGATGTCGCCATGGCCCTCCGCCGCGCGGCGGAATTTTTGCATCGGCTCCACGTAGAGCGTGAAGAGGTAGGGCTGTGGCGCGTCGTAGAGGCCCATCTCGACGGCCCAATCCTGATAGGCGTTGTTCCAGGGTTTCATGTATTGCGCGCCATCGGGGACGTGGCTGACGAAGAAACCGCCATTTTCGATATACTGGTTCAACTGGTCGGGGTTGGGGTCGCCGCGCCCGTGCTGGTCGCCGTTTTCGCCACGCCAGCCGGCGAGCGGGCCGATGCCCGGCCGGCGGATATGGTTGACGATGTAGTCTCCGTAGTCGGCGTATTTCTGGGAGCCGTCTTCGTTCGTGAAGCCGGGCAGGCCGAGGCGCGCGCCGAGTTCACAGAGGGCGGATTGGAAGCCTTTGACGTTGCGATCCGGCTCGATCACTGGCCAGCGGATAGCGTCGGCGGCGCCGTCTGCCTCGCAGATCGGGCGGTCGAGGAGCGAGATGCAATCGTGGCGTTCGAGATAGGTTGTGTCGGGCAGGATCAGGTCGGCGTATGCCACCATCTCGGAGCTATAGGCATCGGAATAGATGATGTGCGGGATGACATACTCGCCGGTCTCATCCTTGTCGGTCAGCATCTGCATGACGCCGCCGGAGTTCATGGAGGAGTTCCACGACATGTTCGCCATATACATGAAAAGCGTGTCGATCTTGTAGGGATCACCGGCATGGGCGTTCGAGATGACCATGTGCATGAGGCCGTGGGCGCTCATGGGATTTTCCCAGGTATAGGCCTTGTCGATGCGGGCCGGCGTGCCGTCTTCCTTGAGCGCGAGATCCTCGGGGCCGTGGACGAAGCCCAGATGCGGGCCGTCGAGCGGTTGGCCGGGCGTGACCTTGCAGTGCGGCTTGGGGTGGATCTTGGAGGGCTTGGGGTAGGGCGGCTTGAAGCGGAAGCCGCCGGGGGCCTCGACCGAGCCCAGGATGATCTGGAGGATGTGCAGCGCGCGGCAGGTCTGGAAGCCGTTGGCATGGGCGCTGATCCCGCGCATGGAGTGCATGGCGACGGGACGCGCGGTCATGGAGGTGTGGGTTTCGCCGCGGAAATCGGTCCAAGTGATGGGCAGCTCGAAGCTTTCGTCGAACGCGACGCGGGCCAGTTCGGCGGCGATGGCGCGGATCTTGTCGGCGGGGATGCCCGTGCGCTCGGCCACGTTTTCGGGCGCGTACTCGTCGGACATGTAACGCTCGGCCATGTGGTGGAGGACGGGTTTGTGGCCGTCCTTGTGGGTGGCGCTGAGATCAGGCTGAACGCCGGGTTTGTCGAAGGCGGTGGGCTTGCCGGTCTTGCGGTCGATGACGAGCTCTTTGCCGTCCTTGTCGCGGAGCAGAAGGCCTGTGTCCTTGTCGACGAGCACCGGTGCGTTGGTCCAGCGGGCCAGGTAGTCGAGGTCGATCTTGCCCGCTTTCATCAGGCAATGGACCATCGACAGGATGAAAAGGCCGTCGGTGCCAGGTGTTATGCCGACCCATTCGTCGGCCACGGCGTTGTAGCCTGAGCGGATCGGGTTCACGCCGATCACTTTGGCCCCACGCGCCTTGATCTTGCCCAGGCCCATTTTGATCGGGTTGCTGTCATGATCCTCGGCGACGCCGAACAGCATGAAAAGCTTGGTGTGATCCCAATCGGGTTGGCCGAATTCCCAGAACGCGCCGCCCATCGTGTAGATGCCGGCGGCGGCCATGTTGACGGAGCAGAACCCGCCATGGGCCGCGTAGTTGGGGGTGCCGAAATTCTGCGCCCAGAAACTTGTGAAAGATTGCGATTGGTCGCGGCCCGTGAAGAAAGCGAGTTTGCTTGGGTCTTCTTCGCGGATTGGGCGCAGCCAGCCTTCGGCGATGGTATAGGCTTCTTCCCAGGAGATTTCTTCGAACTCGCCGGAGCCACGCGGGCCGACGCGCTTGAGCGGCGCTTTCAGGCGGGACGGCGCATTGACCTGCATGATGCCGGCGGAGCCCTTGGCGCACAGGACGCCCTGATTCACCGGATGGTCGCGGTTGCCCTCGATATAGGCGACCTTGCCCTCCTTCATGTGCACGTTGATCCCGCAGCGGCAGGCGCACATGTAGCAGGTGGTTTTGCGGATTTCGTCCGAGACTTTGGGGGACAGGTCCAGTGTCGGTTGCGCCATGTGTTCCGTCCCCCCAAAATGGTCCCTGCGACAGCCTTATTCCCGCAGGGGCTGGTATGGCCATATGGCCAAATCGCGCAGGCGTTATGGCCAAGCGTTCCGGCAGTATTGAGACTTTTGGTCTCAAATTGCAATGGATCGATTGCCGCAATCAGGCGGCGGACGCAAGCCCCGGAACGTCTCGCAGGTCGGCGGCGGCCATTTGCAGCGCGGCGAGCGCGGTTTCAAGGCGCGTGTCGAGGTCCGGCAGGGCCAGCGGCAATGTCGTGCCGAGAGCGGCTAGCGGAGCGTGCGGTGCACCGACGGGAACCGCAAGGCCGCAAACGCCCGCCTCATAAGCGCCGCGGATTACCTGAGCGGGTTGATCGCTGCCCTGCAGGACCTGCCCGATAGCCGTGGTGTCGAGGGGCAGTGTGGAGCCGACCGTCAGGCCAAGCGACACCCGCGCGCCTGGACGTGCGGAATGGGCCACGTAGACGGCGACAGTATCGTCGCGCAGGGCAAGGCTGATCTCACCCCCCAAGGCTTCGGCATGGGCGTTGAGCGTGGGTTGCACGGCGCGCCCGAAGCTGCCTGCTTGCAGGAAAGCGCCAGCCGGGCGCAGCACGCGGGGGGCAAGCGAGAAGGCGCGGCCCTGCTGGCGGGCCCATCCGGCCTCCACCAGCGTCAGGGTCAGGCGGCGGGCGGTGGAGCGGTCCAGCCCGGTGCGGTCCGCGATCTGGCTGAGCGTAAGCACCGGCGCGCCTTCGAAGGCAGACAGGACGCCGAGGCCTTTGAGAAGAGTCGTCGAGAGGGTTTTGGACATCTGCGCGCTTTCGTTGACAGGGGGAGGAAAGCGCGTCACGCTCATAAAGTCAACAAATGTGCGTATATCGCACAAATCCAGCGGAGGGTCGTGCCCATGATGAGCCAGGAGTTGAACGATCAGATCACGCGGGTCGGGCCGGGGACGGGCGCGGGCAAGGTGCTGCGGCACTATTGGCAACCGGCGGCCCTGAGCGACGAGTTGATGGGCGCGCGGCCTGTGGTGCCCGTCAAGCTGATGGGGGAGGAATTGGTGCTGTTCCGCGACGAAAGCGGCACGTTGGGCCTGATCGGGCGGCACTGTCCGCATCGGGGGGCGGACCTTGCCTATGGCCGGTTGGAGGATAACGGGTTGCGGTGCCCGTTCCACGGCTGGCACTTCGATTGTACCGGGCAATGTGTGGAGCAGCCGGGGGAGCCTGAGGGCTCGCGGATGCACGAACAGATCAAGGCGGTCAGCTATCCGGTTCAGGAAAAGAATGGGATCATTTGGGCTTACATGGGGCCGGGCGATCCGCCGCCCTTTGCTGATTTCGACTGCTTCCGCGCGCCGGAGAGCCATGTTTTCGCTTTCAAGGGGCTGTGGGAGTGCAATTGGCTTCAGGCGATGGAGGTCGGCATCGACCCGGCGCACGCGAGTTTCCTTCATAGGTTTTTGCAGGATGAGGACCCGGCGGACAGCTACGGCAAGCAGTTCCGGGATGGGGTGGACGGCGCTGAGATGCCGATGACGAAACTGCTGCGCGACTATCCTCGGCCCGAGATCAGCGTGGATGAAATGGACTACGGCATGAAGTTAACCGCGCTGCGCCATCTGGACGATGGACGCACCCATGTGCGGGTGACGAACCAGATCTTCCCACAGGCGATTTGCATCCCGATGAGCCGGGAGATGACCATCACCCAATGGCACGTGCCGGTCGATGATGAGACCTGTTATTGGTATTCGATGTTCACGTCTTTCGACGCGCCAGTCGACAAGGCGACCATGCGCGATCAACGGTTGGCGGAGCATCGGTTGCCGGATTATGCGCCGCTGAAAAATGCGCGGAACAACTACGGCTACGACGCCGATGAGCAGGCCGATCAGACCTATACGGGTATGGGCCTCGACATCAACGTGCATGACCAATGGGCGGTCGAGAGCATGGGGCGGATCCAGGACCGACGGTTCGAGCATCTGGGCAAGACCGATGTTGGGATCATCAAGTATCGGCGCATGCTGCGCGCGGCGATTGCGGCTGTTGAGGCGGGGGAGGCGCAGGGCCTGAAGATGCAGAACGGTGTGACGGAGGCCATCAAGGGGCCGCTTTCGAATGATGCGATTGCGCCGGATGATGATTGGCAGGCGGCCTCCGTTCAGGCAGACTTGGAGCGTCGGGGCCAGTGCCCCTGGGATGCAAGCGTTTGACGACAGACGATATTCTCAAACTGGTGGAGAAGGACGGGATCGAGACGATCCGCGTGGTCTTCACCGATCCGCATGGGGTGTTGCGGGGCAAGACGGTGACGGCGAGCGCGCTGCCGGGGGTGTTGCGCGATGGGCTGCGGGTGCCGTCGACGCTGCTGTTGAAAGACCTGTCACACCGCACGGCGTTTCCGGTTTGGGCGGGCGACAGTGCGCCGATGCAGGGGGCGTCGGATGTGGTTCTGCGGCCCGATCCGGCGACGTTTCACAAGCTGCCTTGGTCGCCGCATTCGGCGCTGATCCATTGCGATGTGGAAAGTCCGTTTTGTTCGCGTGGGATTTTGCGCCGCTGCGAGGAGGCTTTGGCCGAGGCGGGGCTGCGCGCGACGATGGGTGTGGAGATTGAGTTTCAGGTGTTTCGGGTAGTGGACCCGTCCTTGGGGCCTGCGCAATCCACCATGCCTGGCGCTCCGCCGCGGGTGGAGAACACGACGCAAGGCTACCAGTACCTGACCGAGACGCGATATGCCGAGGTCGAGCCGATGCTAGACCGCCTGCGCCGCGCGGCGGAGGAGATGGGGATCGACGTCCGCTCCGTCGAGGTGGAGATGGGGCCGTCGCAGTACGAGGTGACATTCGCGCCGGGCACGCCGATGGACGTGGCCGAGCAGGCGGTGAATTTTCGGATGTTGGCCAAAGAGTTGAGCCATCGCCACGGGCTGCTCGCCAGCTTCATGCCCAAGCCCGCGCTGCCGAATGCGGTGGCGAATGGGTGGCATATTCATCAGAGCCTTTCGGGCGATGTCGATATGGGCCACTGGATCGCGGGCTTGCTGGAGCACGCCCCGGCCTGTGCGCTTCTGACCAATCCGACGGTCAACAGCTACAAACGCTTCACGCCCTATCAACTCGCCCCGACCCGCATTGGCTGGGCGCGCGACAATCGCGGCGCGATGGTGCGGGCGTTGGAGGATCGGGTGGAAAATCGCCTGCCGGACAGCGCGGCGAACCCGTATTTCGCCTTGGCCGCGCAGTTGATCGCGGGCCGCGCGGGCCTGTTGGCAAAGCAGGATCCAGCCCCGGAGATGACAGACCCTTATGGCGGCGATGCGCCTGCTTTGCCGGGCAGTTTGGGTGAGGCGATTGAGGCCCTCGCGGCCTGCGGCACGTTGCGTGAGGCGTTGACGCCGGAGGTGCACGATTGGCTCATCACGCTCAAGCGACACGAATGGAACCGCTACCTTTCGCACATCTCGGATTGGGAGCAGGCGGAGTATTTCGTCAACCTTTGATATCCGCTTTGTGGATAGCGGGCGCGGAAATCGGCCCTTGCGGTTATATCGGGGCGCGGCAAACTGAACGGCGACAGACACGGGGAGATTTCAGTATGGGACGGCTTTCTGCCTTCAATTTCAAAAGCTGGATCGACGAGCATCGCCACCTTTTAAAACCGCCGGTCGGCAACAAGATGGTGTTCGAGGACAGCGATATCATGGTGACGGTCGTGGGTGGGCCGAACAAACGGACCGATTACCATGACGACCCAGTGGAGGAGTTCTTCTACCAGCTGGAAGGCGACATGGTCCTGAAGCTTTATGATCAGGGCGAGTTCTATGATGTCCCGATCCGGGAGGGCGAGATATTCCTGCTGCCGCCCCATGTGCGCCACTCGCCCCAGCGCCCGATGGAGGGCTCCGTTGGGCTGGTGATTGAACCGAAGCGGCCTGAAGGGGCTGTGGATGCGATTGAATGGTATTGCTTCAATTGCGGAACGCTGGTGCACCGGGCGGAGCTGCACCTGACCTCCATCGTCGATGATCTGCCCCCCGTCTACGCCAAGTTCTATGCCTCGGAAGAGGCAAGGACCTGTGGGTCTTGTGGGGAGGTGCATCCGGGGAAGGAACCGCCGGAGGGCTGGGTAACGCTGTAGCCGCAATCCGTTGCGCGGGCGTCCGATATCCGGCTAGGCTCTGCCGGAACCAATCAAAAATAGCCCCGGCCACACAAGAAGCCGAGGGCGGATAGGGAGAAAAGACATGAAGACATTCAACGCATTGCTGGCCTCAGCGGCCATGGCCGTCAGCGGATTAGCAGGGGCCGCTCAGGCGGAGGAATTCCGCTTGGGCTTGATCACGCCGCCGCCCCATGTCTGGACGCTGGCCGCCGAAGAATTCGGTACGGCGTTGTCCGAGGCGTCGGGCGGGGAACACACCGTCACCGTTTTCCCGGCGCGGCAGTTGGGCAACGAGGCGGACATGCTGCAACAGTTGCAGTCGGGCGCATTGGACATGGCGTTCATGACGGTGGCGGAAATCTCCAACCGTGCCACTGATTTCGGCGCTTTTTACCAGCCGTTCCTGGCCGATGACATGGGCCATGCCGCGCGCATCCTGCGCTCGGACGAGGCGCGGGCGATGCTGGATCAATTGCCCGGGTCGTTGGGTGTTGTGGGCTTGGGCTATGGCTCGGCCGGCATGCGGCACATTCTGACGAATGGCGGTGTGACCGACGCGGCGGGGCTTGCGGGGCAGAAGATCCGCATCACGCCGTTCGAGGCCAATCTTGATTTCTACAACGCCATCGGCGCGGCCCCTACGCCCATGCCTTTGCCCGCCGTCTTCGACGCGCTGGCCAACGGGCAGGTGGACGGGATCGACATGGACAGCGAGTTGATCGTGCTGCTGCGCTATCACGAGCATGCCGACACGATGCTGCGCACCAACCACATGATGTTCCCGATGGTGGGTCTGGTCTCGGCCCGGGTCTGGGCGGGCTTAAGCGAGGAAGATCGCGCGCTGATCTCCGAGCATATGGGGGCGGCTGTGGATGGCGTGCTGTCCACCTATGTGGAGCGGGACGCGGGCTGGCAGGAAGAAATCCGCGCCTTTGATGTGACTTATATCGAGGCGGATCGCGATTTCTTCGGGGATGCCGTGGCCGAATGGGAAGGCATCTGGGAAGAGCGTGCGGGTGAGGCGCTGGCGACCCTGCGCGGTGTGGCTGACGCGACCCGCGAGTGATCTGATTTTCAACGAAGAAGCCCGGGCGTTGTCAGACGCCCGGGTTTTGCTTGGGACCTGCCCATGTTGACCCGCCTTTCCGCCTTCTGGGCCCGGATTGAACTTTCCGCTGCTGCCATTCTGGCCGTGGGTGTGACGCTGTTGATCCTCCTTAACGTCGTAACGCGCACGGCGGGTGCGCCGATCTATTGGGTGGATGAGACGGCGATCTACACGATGGTCTGGATGACGTTTCTGGGCGCCTCGGCGGCGATCCAGATGCGGCAACAGGTGGCGATCACGATCCTGACCGACGCGCTGCCCGGCGGGGCGAAGCGGGTGGCGGCCAAGCTAGTGGACCTGGCGGTTTTTGTCTTTGCGGCGGCGATGCTCTGGTTCTGTTGGCGCTGGTTCAACCCTTGGGCACTGGCGCAGAACGGGTTCGACGTGATGGCGTTTCAGGGAAGCACTTTCAACTTCATCTATGCGGAGCCGACCAGCACTTTGGGTATCTCGAAATGGATCATCTGGCTGGTCATGCCGATCTTTTCCGCCGGCGTGTTCCTGCACGCCACGGCGCATCTGCTCAACTTCGCACCGCCTGAGACCAGCGGCCCGGAGGTCGCCACATGACCCCGGCGCTGTTTTTCGCGAAGCTGCTGTTGGCTGTTCCGGTTGCGGTTGTCCTCGCGCTGACGGCGATGTGGTACATTTGGGAGAGTGACAACACGATCCTCTACGATAGCTTTGCGCAACGGATGTTTTCAGGCGTCGAGGCGTACGGGTTGCTTGCGATCCCGCTCTTCATGCTGACCGGTGAGTTGATGAATGAGGGCGGCATGACCCGTCGCCTGATCCACGCCGCGCGGGTGTTTGTGGGCGGGTTCCGGGGCGGCCTCGCCTATATCAACCTGCTGGCGAATATGTTCATGGCGGCCATTGTAGGCTCCGCTGCAGCGCAGATCGCGGTGATGAGCCGCGCGATGGTGCCTGCGATGGAGGAAGAGGGGTACGATCGGGGCTTTGCGGCGGCCACGACGGCGGCGGGCGGATTGCTGGCGCCGGTGATCCCGCCTTCGATGCTGTTTGTGATCTACGGGGTGTTGGCGCAGATCCCCATTGGCGACATGTTCCTGGCCGGGATCATTCCGGGCCTGATCCTTTCGGCCTGTTTCGCCATCGTGATTGCCTTGATCGGGTTGAAGCAGCAATTCCCGAAGGGGGAGTGGTTGGCCGCGTCCGAGGCCGGGAAGGCCCTGCTGTACGCGCTGCCCGCGATGCTGATCCCGGCGGCGATCATTGGCGGGATCATCGGTGGCGTGGCGACTCCGACGGAATCGGCTGCGGTGGCAAGTGTGGTGGCCTTTGCGCTGGGATGGTTGCTGTATCGGGAGTTGGAGCCGCGAAAGCTGTTTGACATGTTCAAGCGCACGGCGCTGAACGCGGCGCTGATCATCTTCATGATTGCGGCCGCGAACGTGTTTGGCTGGGTGATCATCTACGAGGCCGTGCCGCAGCGGCTGGCGGAGTTCATCACCACGATCACGGAAAACCCGTTCCTGTTCCTGCTGATCGTCAATGTGGTTTTGCTGTTCGTGGGTATGGTCATCGACGGGATCGCCGCCATCATTCTGGTCACGCCGATCCTGTTGCCGATTGCCATCGAAAGCTATGGCATCAGCCCGTATCAGTTTGGCGTCGTCATCTCGCTCAACCTGGTGCTGGGGCTGCTGACGCCGCCGGTGGGTGTGGGCCTTTATATCGCGTCCGCCATGGGGGAGACGCCGACGGGCCGTATCCTGCGCCAGCTCTGGCCGTTCCTGATTGCGGTGGCATTGGTGTTGATCCTGCTCAGCTATGCGCCCTGGCTGTCGACGGCTTTGATCAGCTAGCGGTGGCGCTTTGAGTGAGGGCCGTGGCCTCTTCTTGCAAGGCCAGCAGGAACAGGCGGGCGGCGGGGGAGAGTTGGGTGTCGCCCCGGTGAGTTACACCAATCGGGCCGGACCCGAACGGGAGGTCATAGTCCAGCCGGCTCAGCACCTTCAGCGTCAGGTCAAGCGCTGCGACGGTGCGCGGGACAAGGCCGATCAACGCACCGCTGCTGAGCAAGGCCCGGTTGCTGAGGTAGTTCACGCTTTCGACCACCTTGGGCGGTTCATATTGCGCGGCCTCGACGAACACTTCGTCGATCTGGCGGCGCAGGGTGGTCTCGGGCGGGGGCAGGATCCAACCGAAGGGTCGCAGATCGTCAAAGCTGAGGCCCGCGCGTCCGGCCAGCGGGTGATCGGGGCCAACCACCAGCACCACATCCTCATGGATCAGGGGGACCTGAACCAACCCCTTGCGGTGGCGGTGGTGGGGCAGGCGGCCCACGACAAGGTCGACCTCTCCGGTCTGGACGCGGGGCATGAGGGCGTCGTTTGTGCCTTCCACCACCCGGATCGTGACATTGGCGCGCTCGGCCAAGACACGCTGAATCGCAAGGGGCACAAGTTGCGCGGCACCCGCCAGAAGGGTGCCGACGGTGATACGGCCTGCGCTGCCTTCGGTGATATCCTCCATCTCCTGCGTGGCGTTGGACAATTGGGCGAAGATCAACTGCGCGTGGCGGATCAGGGCGGCCCCTTGCTCGGTCGCGATGACACCGCGGTTGGTGCGCGTGAACAGGCGCGTGTCGAAGTCGGCCTCAAGCTCCTTGATCATGCGGGTGGCGGCGGGCTGGCTGATGTTTTCGGCCTGCGCGGCGGCCTGAATATTGCCAAGCTGTCCGACCGTCACCAGCAGGCTGAGTTGCCGCAGCTTCAGGCGGTTGAGCGCGCGGTTGTAGAGGCGGGCCATGTCAGGCGAACCGGATGGGCGAGGAGGCTTGGCGCAGGGCGGCTACGGCTGACATCGCGGCCAGCGCGGAGGAGCGTGGATTGTCCGGCAGACCCTTGCCGGTGATGCGGAAGGCCATGGTGCCGAAGGTTCCTTCGGCGCGGATATCGTGGATGTTTCCGGTGGCCGCAGGGTCGGCAATAAGCTCCGCCCGTGTGGCGTCGAACCCAAGACCCGCCAAGGCGACGGCGGCGGCGACATTTGCGTTTTTCGGATAGGCGAGGGCGGCTTCGCGGGCGGTGCCGACAAAGTGGGTGGCCGGTTTGGATAAGGTCTCAAGATCAAGCGCGTCTTCTGCCGGAGAGCCACGCCAGCCCGCAGGGGGTTTGCGCCCCGAATAGGTCACCGCGCTGAGGCCACCGACCGCCCCGGCCCGCAGGGCATCCAGCGCCCCAATCGCGCCGGAGGCCAGGTGCAATTGCGCGCCGCCCGTCTGTGCGCTGTGTTCAAGCTGCGTGGCAAGATCGGCATCGGCCAGAGCGCCGAGGGACAGGGTCAGCACGTCGATCCCGGCGGACAGCGCCTTTGGGCCGTGTTGGGCCAGCCCGGTATGCCCGGCGCAATCGATCAGAAGGTCGACGGGCGGAAGATCAGCCACATCCGCCACGGCATGGGCCTGGGCCTGTCGCAAGATCCGACCGACAAGTTCAAGCTCGCCTGGCTGTGCGAGGATCGCGTCGGTCACGTACCCCGCAATTGCGCCCTTTCCGATGATGGCCAGCCGCATCTTGTATCCTTTCCTGATATACGAAGAGCGTCGTATCAAATCCCATGGCTATTCACAAAGTGGATAACTGCGTCTGGAACTTCGACTTCTGTTTGTTAGGGGGCCATGGGAAACAGGTGCGATGTTTGACACCGGCAAAACGCATATAGGCGACAGCCCGATTGACCGGCGCGCCGGGGCGCGGTTGCAAGGGGCTGGCTGCTTTGTGGCCGATGTTCGCCTGACCGAGCCGTTGCATGTGTCGTTCGTCCGTTCGCATTTGGCGCATGGCCGCATCACGTCGGTAGAGACGGAGATCGCCGGGGATGTTGAAGGTGTTTGCGCCGTACATGTTGGCGGGGATGTGGATGTTGCCCGCGCGCTGAGTGTGAACGAAGTGCTGCCGCTGGCGTGGCGCCCGGATTTTCCCATTCTTGCACAAGATCATGTCGGAGGCCTTGGGCAGCCGATTGCCGCCGTTCTGGCAGAAAGCGCTGCGTCCGCGCTGGACGGAGCTGAAGCGGTTGTGGTGGAGTTGGAGGAGATGGCCCCACCCGATCTGCCGCCGGTGGCGCAGAAGCGGTGGCGCACGGGCGATCCAGAGGCGGTCTTTGAAGAGGCGGCTTTCGTTGTGGAGGCCAAGATCCAGCATCCGCGTCTGTTTCCCGCCGCGATGGAGACGCGCGGCATTGCTGTTGAATGGGCTGCAGATGGGCTGACGATCTGGCTTTCGACGCAGACGCCGCACCGGGCGCGCAGCGAATTTGCCAGCATCCTTGGCATCGACCCGGAACGTTTGCATGTGATTGCGTCGGATGTGGGTGGAGCTTTTGGCATGAAGGGCTCGGTCTACCCCGAAGAGGTCTTCGCGGTCTGGGCGGCGCTTCGGCACGAACGCTCCGTGCGGTGGATTGCGACGCGGGGCGAAGACATGCTGTCAGCCACCCAAGGGCGGGGATTGACCAGCCGGGGCCGTCTGGCGGTTGCGTCGGATGGCACATTTCTGGCTCTCAGCGCGCAGGTTGAGGCGCCTTTGGGGGCATGGCTGCCAAACTCCGGCCTTGTTCCGGCGTGGAACGGCGCCCGTATCTTGCCGGGGCCCTATGCCATTGAGACGGTGGATATTGAAACGCGGGCCGTTGTGGATGGCCCCGGACCCATGGGCATCTACCGGGGCGCGGGGCGGCCCGAAGCAGCCTGTCTGATGGAACGGTTGGTGGAGCTTGCGGCCGCGCGGTTGGACCGGTGTGCCCTGGATTTGCGGATCCAGAATGCGCACCCCTCCGGTGCGCTGCCGGTGCGTACGCCCACGGGCAATGTTCTCGATACCGGCGATTATCCGGCGGCGCTGTATCAGGCGGCGGAGGTCTCGGGCTACGCGAGGCTGTTGCGCGACCGCCGTTTGGCGCGTGGCGAGGGGCGGCTTTTCGGATTGGGGGCGGCGCTTTATCTGGAGCCCTCCGGCGAGGGTTTTGAAACCGCCCGTGTGACGCTGCAAGGCGATGGCCGCATCCTTGTTGCGAGCGGGTCGTCCAGCCAGGGCCATGGGCGCGAGACGGCTTATGCGCAGATCGTGGCGGATGTGTTCGAGGTTGCACCGGATCGGATTACCGTTGTTCAGGGGGATACGCGGACCTGCCCGGCGGGCATTGGGGCCGTCGCCTCCCGCGGGACGGCGATTGGCGGTAGCGCCGTGTTTGCGGCGGCCGAGCGGGTGCGGGCGCGCCAATTGCGCGGCGATGTGGCCCCGATCACGGAAGAGGTGCGCTACGAGAATGAAGGGCAGGCCTGGGGCTATGGTGTCTATGTGGTTGCCGTCGAAATTGACCGGGAAACCGGGGTGCCGGATGTGCAGCATGTCACGTGCCTTGATGATGCGGGGCGGATCGTGAACCCCGCCTTTGTCGAAGGCCAAGTGCGCGGCGGCTTTGCCCAAGGGTTGGGCGAGGCCTTGATGGAGCAGGTTGTCTACAGCGATGGCCAGCTGCTGAGCGGATCCCTGATGGATTACGCCTTGCCACGCGCCAGCGATATGCCGCCGCTCGGCCTGTGCAAGTCTGAGACGCCCACGGCGCTGAACGCGCTGGGCGCGAAGGGTGTGGGTGAGGCGGGCACAATCGGAGCGCCTGCTGCGATATTGAACGCGGTGCTCGATGCTTTGGCGCCGCTGGGCGTGGCGCATCTGGATATGCCGCTGACACCCTGCAAGATCTGGACGGCGATCCACGCCGCGGAAAGGGAAAATCCATGAAATACAGCCGCTTGGAAGCGAAAGATCATGCGCGCGAGCATATGCGCGGCATCTGGGCCGCGTGCCTGAACCCGTGGCGCACGGATGGTTCCTTCAACGAAGAAGGGTTCCGGGCGAACATCCGCCATTGGGTTGATGACCTTGGCATTGCGGGTCTGTTCATTGCGGGCAAGCAGGGCGAATTTTTTGCCATGTCGCTGGAGGAGCGGAAGCGGAATATCGAGATCGCAGTCGAGGAATGTGATGGGGCGGCCGGCACGATCTTCTCGGCCAGTGACCAGAATTTCGAGACGGTGATCGCCCTTGCACAGCACGCGCAGGATTGCGGTGCGGATTACGTGGTGGTGCACGCGCCGGTGCTGCATTTCGTGAGCCACCCCGATGAGGTCCTGTACCAATACTACAAGGCGATTTGCGAGCGTGTGGACATCGGCATCGCAATGTGGAGCCATCCCGACAGCGGCTACATGATGAGCCCCGAACTGTGTGCGCGGATCGCCGAATTGCCCAATATCGTGGCGATCAAATACTCAGTCCCGCGGCCCATGTATGTGGAGCTGACCCGGTTGGCGGGGGACAAGATTCATGTCTCCACCGCCGATGAGGGCGCGTGGCTCGATAATATCGAGGAGTTGGGATGGAAGTTGTATCTGTGTTCCTCGCCGCCGTACCAGCTTCAGTCGAAGGTCGATCAACGGATGAACGACTATACGCGGCTGGCGTTTGAGGGGCGGTTTGCAGAGGCCCGCGCGGTGCGCGACAGCCTTGATCCGGTGCGTGATGCCTTCAAGCGCACGAAACCGGCGGACAAGCCGCAGGCCCATGGCAAATATTGGCAAGACCTGCTGGGGCAGGTCGGTGGCCCCGTGCGCGCGCCGATGCTGAACCTGACGGACGCCGAGAAAGCGGCCACGCGCGCGGCATTTGAGGCGTGCGGGCTGCGCGTGTGATCCGGGCCTAGCTGTTGAAGCGGGCGGCGTTGCGGCAATAGGCCGGGGCGGCGTCGAGTGTGTCGGTTTCCGCTTGCAGGCGCGTGCACGCGGCCTGATCGGAACAGGCGGCGCAGGCCATCACCATTTGCTTGAATTGAGAGGCTTCTTTCGGATCAGTCAGATCGTGGCCGGTGCGTTGGGCCATGCCTTTGACCAGATCCGCGCTGCGATTGAATTTCTCGAAGAACATGTGCGTTCCCTCGCCTGATTGCATGCAGGTTTAGAATAGGGGGTGCGGGGGGCGGTGCTTTGATCTGGGTCAAACGGCTCAGATCGGCAGGTTTTCCCGCAGGATCAGCTGGGGTTGGGGTGCCGTGAATTGATGGTCCTGGCCGCGGATGGCCGCAGTGAGAGTGGCCAGGACTTCAGCCGCTTCCGTGCGTGCGGATTGGTCGATCACGGCGTCCAGGGTGCCTTCCAGCAGCAGGGCCTTGTTGGGGTCGGTCAGATCATGGGCCACGAAGACGGTGTCGCGCCATCGGTCTGCCGATTTGAGGGCGCGGGCAATTCCCTGGGTGCCGCCGCCGGCGTTGTAGACAGCGACAAGATCAGGGTGATCTGACAGAAGCTCCGCCATCTGGGCCTGGGCTTGATTGCGGTTTTCGCCGCTTTCGCGCACAGCGAGCAGGTTCAAGGCGGGGGCTTCTTCCGCAAGGTATTGGCGCAATCCCATCTCACGCTCCTGATGGCCGCGATAGCTCAGCGAACCTGCGAAAAGGGCGATTTTGCCCTTGGGGCGGGGCCCGAGGAACCGGGTGATGATTTGCCCCGCAAGTCGCCCGGCGCGGGTGTCGTCGATGCCGATATAGGCCAGCCTGCCACTGCCGGGCACGTCGGAGGCGAGGGTGACGAAAGGCTTGCCGCCATGGCCCATCCGGCGAAGCGCGTCCAGCACCAAGGGGTGATCGCGGGCGAGAACGGCAAGCCCATCGGTATGGGTGGCGGCATTTAGTGCGGCCACCATCGCCTCGGGCGAGGAATCTGGGATCTCAGGGAATTCAAGGGTCAGGGCGGGATCGGATTTCGCAAACCGATCCAGGTGATGCCGTAGGTCGTTGACGAAGGCATTGGTGCCCCGTGGCAAAAGAACGGCGAGGTGAACCGGGCGCGGCGCGGTCGGTGTTTCGGCCAGGTAGCCGATCGCATGGGCCGTTTGCAGAACCAGGGCGCGGGTGCGCGGCGAAACGCCCTTGCGGTTGTTCAGGGCGCGGTCCGCCGTGGCGGTTGAGACGTTGGCCGCTTTGGCAAGGTCGTGCAGGGTCGGGCGCATGGGATGATGTAAAATGATGTGATTTCGGCGCGCAAGCGCGGATTTCATCACGTGCAATCGCCGATTTGTTGACGGGTGCATGCCGTCCCTCCCACATTTGACGGAAGGGAGGCAGGGCAATGCCGAAGGATAGCTACGAGACGCGCGATTATTCCCTGACCGGGCCGGAGGCTGCGCGGGCGGAGGCTTTGGGCCTTGTCTCAGCCGGTTGGTATCACTCCGACGTGCCGCGCAAAGTGATGAAAGAGCTGATGCAGCGCAAAGATGGGCCCGCGACGCGGGATACGATCCTGTGGATCGGGTTGCTGCTGGTCTCGGGCGCGGGCGGTGTGCTGACCTGGGGGACATGGTGGTGCGTGCCGTTTTTTGTCGTCTACGGCGTTCTCTACGGGTCGGCCTGCGACTCACGCTGGCATGAGTGCGGGCATGGGACGGCGTTCAAGACCCAGTGGAAGAACCGCTGGGTCTATAATCTGGCCAGCTTCATGGTGATGCGGAACCCGGTGGCCTGGCGGTGGAGCCATATGCGCCACCACACCGATACCATCATCGTGGGCCGCGACCCCGAGATTGCGATCATGCGCCCGCCCGATATCGCGCGTAAGGCGCTGCATTTCATCGGCATTCCGGACGTATTCCAGCATTTCGCGATCCTCATGCGGCAGGCTTTGTCCGGCCCCGATGAAGCTGAGCGAGGCTATATCCCCGAGAGCCAGATCCCCAAGGCGATCTTCTGGGCGCGGCTGTTCGTGGCGATCCATCTGGCGGCAGCGCTGCTGGCGCTGATCACTTGGTCGCTGCTGCCACTGATGCTGGTTGGCGGGCCGCGCATTTATGGGACATGGCACATGGTGCTGACGGGGCTTTTGCAGCATGGCGGGCTGGCGGAGGATGTTTTGGATCACCGCCTGAATTCGCGCACGGTGTTGATGAATCCAGTCAGCCGCTGGATTTACTGGAACATGAATTACCATGTGGAGCATCACATGTATCCGGTCGTGCCGTATCATGCCCTGCCGCGGCTGCATGAGGCGATCAAGCATGACCTGCCTGCGCCCGATCCGTCGATGTTTCATGCCTACCGCGAGATGTTGGGGGCGCTCCGGCGGATGCGACGGGAGCCGGGCTATTATTTGCGGCGGGAGCTTCCACCGACGGCCAAGCCTTATCGGGAGGAGTTTCATGGGGCCGATGCGGTGCCGGCGGCGGAATGAGTGATCTGTCCGGGAAAGTCGTGCTTGTAACCGGCGCTGCACGCGGGATCGGCGCGGCGATTGTGGCGGCTTGCGAACGGGCGGGGGCCGGAGTGATCGGCGTGGATCGCGACCCGTGCAGTGGGATCGAGGCCGATTTGGCGGAGCCGGACGCGCCGGAGCGCGTGATGGCCGAGGCCATTGCGCAGGCGGGCCGGGTCGACGGGCTGGTGAATGCAGCCGGGATTACAACGCGCGCCTCGTTCGAGGATGCCGATGTGGCGCGGTTCGATGCCTTGGTGGCTGTGAACTTTCGCGCTCCGTTTTTCCTGATGGCGGGGTTGATCCGACACCTAAAGGGACGGGGCGCGCCGGGGGCGATCGTGAATATCCAGTCGATGAATGCCCATTGCGGGGTGCCTGACCTGGCGATTTATGCGGGCACCAAGGGGGGCTTGCAGACGCTGACGAAGAATGCCGCGCAGCACCATATGGCGGACCGTATCCGGGTGAACGGGATCAATCTGGGCTGGGTCGCGACGGAGACGGAGGCCGCGCTTCATGCCGCCGAGAAAGGGCCGGAATGGCTGGCCGCGCAGGGCGAAGCGCAGCCGCTGGGACGGTTCGTCACGGCTGAGGAATGTGCCGCGCAAGCCGTCTGGTTGCTGTCCGATGCCTCCGCCCCGATGACAGGGGTTTGCGTGGATCTGGAGCAATGGGTCGCGGGCGCCCCGCCATGTTAGGCGGGGGGTGCGGTGGATCCGCGGACGACCAGTTCGACGGGCACAATCTCATCAATGCGGGATCTGCCGTGCGGGACCCTCATTTGCTCCAACAGGCGCTCCGCCGCCGTGCGGCCCAACCGTTCACGATCCTGTCGGATGGTCGTCAGGGCGGGCACGTAACTGCCTGCCATATCGATATCGTCGAAGCCGATGACCGAGATATCTTCGGGCACGCGCAAGCCACCGGCCACGAGCCCGGCGATCAGCCCGAACGCGACCATGTCGGCGGCACAGAAGACGGCGGTGGGGCGATCTTCCATGGCGAGAATGCACTCGGCGGCCATATGACCGGAGCCCAACGAAAAGTCGCCCCGGATGATCCATTCATCGCGGGCGGGCAGGGCAAGGCGCGCGCGTTCCTCAATCATGCCCTTGCGCCGCTCAGCGGTCAGCACGTTCCCGGCAGGCCCGGTGACATGCGCAATCTTGCGATGCCCAAGCTCCGCAAGGTGCCGGATCGCCAGCCGGGAGCCTTCGGCATTGTCGCACATAATGATCGGAAATTCGGCGCCGTTGACCCATTCGCACAAAAAGACGATCCGGTCCGCAACGCCCTGGTGGTGGCATTGGTCCAGCGTTTGTGGGGCAAGGCTGCCGTCCAGCGAAATGACGCCATCGACCCGGCCTTGGGTGAAATTGCCGACCAGCTCTCCTTCGGCCAGGGGCGTGTTTTCAGTGTCGGTGATCAGCACCGCGTAATCGGTTCCGGCAAACCCCTGGCTGATCCCACGCAGGATCGCGGAATAAAAGGGCTTGCCGAGGTTCGGCACCAGCACCAGCACCGCGCCTGCGCGCTGCATCCGCAGGTTTCGCGCCGCGTGGTTCACGCGGTAGCCTGTGGTCTTGATCGCCTCCATCACCTGTTTGCGCGTCCGCTCGGACAGCAGGCCGGGGTTCGACAGCGCACGGCTGACCGTCGCGGTCGAAACCTTCGCCGCCTGGGCCACATCCTGAATGGTCGCGCTTTTGGGGGCCATTTTCATCCCTTGATGCCGAAAACGCCGCTTGACACGAATCTGTTTCCGCTTCGAGTATGTAATCGATTTCATATTTCGCAAAGCCTTTATCGCAAGCATCTGAAATCGATTACACGGGAGGGCAGGCTGATCACGGCAGCCGCGACATATCAGGGGGATTTCTCTGGGGCAGAGGTTCTGGTCGTAGGTGCGAGCCGCGGCGGGATCGGGACAGCGATTGCAGGTGCGTTCCGCGATGCCGGTGCGCAGGTGCGGATCACTGGCGTGGAGGCCGCGCCGGACCCGGATGAGGGCTTCGAATACACACAACTGGACGTGACCGACACCGACGCTGTGCGCGCCTTCGCGGCTGGGATCACGCGGCTGGACGTGCTGGTGAATTGCGCAGCCATCACCCGGCGCGGAGAAGAGATGGACCCGGAGTTCTTCGCTCACGTTCTGAACGTGAATCTCGTAGGCTCCCTTCGGTGTGCAGAGGCGTTGCAAGGTGCGCTGAAAGGCGGCGCGGTGATCAATATCGCGTCGATGTATGCGCGCTTTGGCTCACCCCGGAACCCGGCCTATGGCGCGTCCAAGGCGGGGGTGGAGCAGATGACGAAATCGCTCGCCATCGCATGGGCCGCGGACGGCATCCGCGTCAACGCCATCGCGCCCGGGTTCATCGTGACGGAGCAATCTGCCCGCGCCCGGCAGGATGAGGCGTTCACCAAGGGCGTCGAGGCCCGCACGCCCATGGGTCGCTGGGGGCAGCCCGGCGATATTGCCGGTGCTGCGATGTTTTTGGCCAGCGATGCGGCGGGGTTTATCACTGGGGTCACTTTGCCGGTCGATGGGGGATATTCTGTTGTTTGAGAGGGGCTTATGACGGATTTCTCGAAGCTTGGCGCGGCGGTGATCGGAACGGGGTTCATCGGCACGGTCCACACGCAAGCTCTGCGCCGATTGGGCGTGCAGGTGAAAGGGGTTCTCGGGTCCTCCCCAGAGCGTGGCGCAGCACGGGCGGCCGAAATCGGCGTCGCCCATGCTTACGCCACGCTCGAGGAATTGTTGGCCGATGACGGCGTGGACGTGGTGCACGTGACCTCGCCCAACCACGCGCATTACGGGCAGGTGAAGGCGATTTTGCAGGCCGGGAAGCACGTGATCTGCGAGAAGCCGCTGGCGATGACGAGTGCTGAGTCGGCCGAGATGGTGGAAATCGCGCGCACCTCAGGCAAGGTCGCCGCCGTGTGCTACAACATTCGCTTCTATCCGCTGAACCAACAGGCCCACGGGATGGTGCAAGCGGGGGAGCTTGGCGACATTCGTTTCGTCACGGGCCATTACCATCAGGATTGGCTGGCCAAACCAACCGACTGGAACTGGCGTTTGGTCGCGGAAGAGGGTGGTGCGCTGCGCTCTGTCGGCGATATCGGGACGCATTGGGTGGACCTGACGAGCTTCGTGACCGGGCTGAAGGCCGAGGCTGTGATGGCGGAATTGGCAACGTTTATCCCGGAGCGGGAAAAGCCGGTGGGACCGGTGGAAACCTTTTCCTCGGCGGCTGGCGCGACGGAGACCGCCCAGATCACCACCGACGACGCCGCAATGATCGTGATCCGCTATGCGGGTGGCGCGCGCGGGGTGATGAGCACGTCGCAGATCAACATGGGCCGCAAAAACTCCCTGCAATGGGATGTGGCAGGCGCGAAGGCTTCCGCCGCGTGGGACAGCGAGACGCCGGATCATTTGTTCATCGGGCATCGAGACCGCGCCAATGAAACCCTCATGCGGGACTTCACGCTGATGAACGACACGGGCGTTGCGGCGGCGACCTTGCCGCCCGGCCATGTGGAAGGTTTCGCAGACAGTTTCTTCAACTTTTTCAGGGCTGTGTACGCGGATGTTGATGCGGGCGAGCGGCAAGAGAATAGCACATGGGCCACCTTTGATGATGGCCATTACGAGATGCGCTTTTGCGACGCGGTGGTGCTGAGTGCGCGCGAAAACCGCTGGGTACGGCTGGATGAGATCGGGGGGTAAGGCATGAAACTTGGGCTACTGACGGCACCGTTTGAGGACAGCGACCTGATGGACGTCGCGGCGTGGTCCGGGGCGAATGGCTTCTCGGCCTTCGAGGTTGCATGCTGGCCCGCCAGTGGCGGCGAGGCGCGGCGATATGCTGGCACGTCTCATATCAACGTCGATGGGCTGAATGCAGCGCAAGGCGAGGAGATCAAGGGCGGACTGGCCGCGCAAGGCATCGAGATTTCGGGCCTCGGTTACTACCCCAACCCGCTGCACGCCGATGCGGATCACCGGGAGGAGGTGATCGGGCATCTGATGAAGGTCATCACGGCGGCGGGCACCATGGGTGTGCCGATTGTGAACACCTTTGTGGGTGGGGACCGGACGCTGAACGTCGATGAAAACTGGGCGCGGGCGGTTGAGATCTTCAACCCCATCGTCGCCCATGCGCAGGCTTCTGGGGTGCGGCTGTGCTTTGAAAACTGCCCAATGATCTTCAGCTATGATGAATGGCCGGGCGGTCACAACATCGCCTACAGCCCGAAAATCTGGCGGCGCATTTTCGAACAATGGGGGGATGCTGTCGGCATGAATTTCGACCCCAGCCACCTGATCTGGCAGTTCATCGACCAGACTCGCTTCATCAAGGAATTCGGGGGCCAGATGGCCCATGTCCACGCCAAGGACGTGATGGTGGATCGCGACGGACTTTATGAGAATGGCGTGATGTCCACCGGCATGGGCTGGCAAATTCCACGGCTTTGCGGGCTGGGCGATGTGGACTGGAGCGACTTTTTCAGCGGGCTTTACCGCGCCGGATATGACGGCCCCATCATCATCGAGCATGAGGATCGCCTGTTTGAAGGAACCGACGAAAAGGTCAAACGCGGGTTCCTGCTGGCCCGCGACGTTCTGCAACCATTCATCAAGTAGAGGGTGCCAAGCCCCGGACTTTGTTTTGTAATCCCAAGGGAGGAAGACCAATGAAAAGACTTCTAACAACCGCCGCCGCTTTGGCGATGCTGGCCCCCGGCGCGGCTTTTGCCGATGGCCATGCGGCCTACACGATTGGCGTGTCGAACACCGTGCAAGGCAATGGCTGGCGCGAGCAGATGATCTGCGCGATGCGTGCGCAGGCGGCCGCCGAAGGGGATGTGGCCGAGCTGATCGTGGCGCACCGGAACACGGATGCGGCGGGTCAGCTTGAAGACCTCAACAACTTGATCGAGGCGGGCGTGGATGCCATCGTGCTCAACCCGTCGAACCCGGACGCGCTGAACTCGGCCCTTGATGCGGCGATGGCGGCTGGGATCGTGGTTGTGGCCGTCGATGCCGGTGTGACGGCGGAAGGGGCCTATATCCTGTCCAACAACCAGGAAGAATACGCCTATCTCGGCGCGCGGTGGCTGTTTGAGCAGTTGGGCGGCGAAGGTGCTGTTGTCTACATGCGCGGGATCGCTGGTGTGTCGGCGGATACGGACCGCGACAATGGCTTCCAGCGCGCTTTGGCCGAATATCCCGGCATCGAGGTCGTGCACGAGGTCTTCACCGGCTGGCAGCAGGACCAGGGCAAGCAGCAGATGTTTGATTTCCTTGCAACTGGCATTCCGTTTGATGGTGTCTGGACCTCCGGCATCGACAACGTGATCGTGGATGCGTTTGTGGAATCTGGCGCGCCGCTGGTGCCAATCGTTGGTGCCGACAATGCCGGGTTCGTGCAGTACCTGGCCGAGACCGAAGGTCTACAAGGCGCAGCTGTCACCAACCCGGGCTCCGTCGGGGGCGCTGGCATCGCGCTGGCCGTAGATATCCTGAACGGCGAGGCGCCAGCGGAAAGCACCGTGCTGGTTGATCCGGTTCTCTGGGAGAATACGACTGCCGAAGGGCAAGAGATCATCGCGGGCGCCCTGAACCCGAACCTCGATCCGGAATGGCCGGTCTCGGTCTCCATCCCCGGTTGGACGGATTATTCGATGGAAGAGATCATCGCCTGCGAAGGCTGATCTGAGCCTTTGAAAACGGGTGTCCCGCCGTGCGTGTGGGGCACCCCAGCCAATAGACAAACCTCCGGGGCGCGAGATGAGCAGGACGGAACCACAAGCGCTTTTGGATGCGACCGGCGTGGCCAAGAGCTTTGGCGCGGTGCGGGCGCTGACGGATGCGAGCCTGCACGTCTCGCCGGGGGAAGTTGTTGCCCTGATGGGGGCAAACGGCGCAGGGAAATCGACCTTCGTGAAAATCATCACCGGAGCTTTACGGCCCGATGCGGGCACGGTCTTGATCCGGGGCAAGCCCGCGCAGGTGGGGAGCCCCGCGCAGGCGCGACGGTCCGGGTTGGTGCCTGTCTATCAGGAACCTTCGTTGATCCCCGATCTGGATGTGGCCGACAACCTGCGCCTTGGTGATACGCCAGTGGAGCCGTTCCGGCATTGGGTCAGTGAATTGGGGATCGAGGGGCTGAGGCTGGATCACATGATCGCCGACTTGCCGCTGGCGACCCTGCGCATCCTCGATCTGGCCCGCGCGATTGCGGCGGAGCCGGACGTTCTGATGCTGGATGAGATGACAGCGGCCTTGCCCACCGATCTTGTCGAGAAGGTCCTGAAAACCGTGCGCGGGCAGGCGGATGAAGGGCGCGGGGTGATCTATATCTCACACCGGTTCACCGAAATTCAGGAGCTTTGCGACAGTGCCACGGTCCTGCGCGATGGGCGCACGGTGGGCGATCTGAAGATCGAAGCGGGTGCCGAAGAGCAGGTGGTTGAATTGATGCTGGGGGCGAAGATCGACCTTGGCAAGGCGGCGGCGCGTGCGCGTCACGTGAACGAGGGCGCGCCGCGGCTGAGCGCGCGGGGTCTGGCGGTTGCGCCAAAGGTGACGGACGTGTCGTTCGACCTCTACCCTGGTGAGGTTCTCGGCGTCGTGGCACTGGAAGGGCAGGGGCAGGACGAGGTCTTTGAAGTGCTATCCGGCTTCCGCAAGGCCACTGGCGGCACGCTGGAGGTCGATGGAGATGCGGTCAGTTTCAATCACCCGTCGCAGGCCATCGCCAAGGGTCTGACCTTCGTGCCGGGCGACAGGGCCGAGGCCCTGATGCGCGAGCGGTCCGTGCGCGAGAATATCGCTTTGCCGTTTTCGGCACGGTTGCGCGATTGGGGTCCGCTGAAAGGCAGGCAGGAGCGTGCGCGCGTCGCCCATGCCATTGAAAAGCTTCAGATTGACACCCGAGCACAGGGCGAGGTGCAGCGCCTGTCCGGCGGCAATCAGCAAAAGGTGACCATTGGGCGGTGGCTGGCCCATGGGGTTGAAACGCTGCTGCTGTTCGACCCGACCCGCGGCATCGATGTGCGCACCAAGCGGCAGATTTACCCGCTTGTACGCGAGTTGGCAGAACAGGGCGCGGCTGTGTTGTACTACACCTCTGAACTGGAGGAAGTGCCCTTGGCCTGCGACCGCGCCGTGGTGATCTTCAACGGCCGCGTGGTCGATGTGGTTGACGCGGCGGATGCCGATGAACAGACCTTGATGCGCGCGGCCTATGGGCTGACCGAAGCGAAAGCCGCGTCATGAGCATGGTGCGCAAGAACGCGTGGGTCTTGGGGTTGCTGGCACTGCTGGCCGTGCTTCTGATCGTGACCAAGCTGATCCAACCGAGTTTCGGGGCAACCGGCCTTGAAAGCCTCGCCCGCGCCGCCTTGCCCTTTGCCTTCGCCACGGCGGGTATGGCGATTGTGGTGATCGTGGGCGGCATCGACTTGTCGATTGCGTCGATCATGGCGGTCTGCGGGGTGACGGCGGCGGTTCTGATGCAGAGCATGGGGGCCGTGCCAGCGGTGGCCATCACACTGGCGCTTGGCGGGCTGATGGGGGCGATCAACGGCGGGCTGATCGTGGTCACGAAAGTGCCCGACATCGTGGTAACATTGGCGATGCTGTTTGTGTGGGAAGGGGTCGCCTTGCTGATACTGGAGACGCCGGGCGGCACCGTTGCGCCCGGGTTGCGGGCGCTGATCAACGGCTCCCTTATCCCGTTTCTTCCCAATGCCTTACTGGTCATCGTGATTGCCGTTGCCCTTGTCTGGGTGCCTGTGCGCCGTTCCAAGCTTGGGCTCTCGATTTATGCCGTGGGTTCGGATGAATTGGCCGCCTTCCGCTCCGGCGTATCTGTGGGCTGGACCAAGGTTGCCGCCTACGCGTTGGCCGGCGTGCTGGCGGCGATGGGGGGCTTGAGCCTGATCATGCTGACCGGCATAGGAGAGCCTGTGCCCGGCCCCTACTTGCTGGCTTCGGTCGCCGCCGTGGTGTTGGGCGGCGTGATGCTGGGCGGCGGGCGCGGCGGGCTGCTCGGACCGATCATCGCGGTCTTCATCCTGCGTATCATCCGCACGATCCTGACGCTGGCGAATGTGGACCCTAACGTCACGACGATTGTGGAAGGTGTGGTAATGGTCGCCGTGGTGATGTTGGGCGCAGTGCTGACCTACCGAGGACGGCGGACATGAGCGATACACGCATCCATGCGGAAGCGGCGGAAGAACGTGGCCTCGTCCGCCTTGGCCGGTTCTTGCGGGACAATCCGGTCATCCCGCTGATCTTCTTCCTGATACTTCTGATCTTCGCACATTTTTACATCGTCATGCCGGTGCGCACGGGGCGAACCGGCGCTTTGTCGGCCTTCTGGGTCAACAACCTGATCAAATTCGCGATCCCGCTTGCGATGTTGGCGGCCTGTCAGGTGCTGACGATGCTGACGGCGGGCATCGACCTGTCTGCGGGCATCGTTGCCACCATCGCGGCCTTCGTCTGTGCCACGCTGTCACCCTTGATCGGTGTGCCGGGGGCGGTGGCGATTGCCATGGCCTGCGGCGTTGTCGTTGGGCTGGTGAACGGGTTTGGAGTGGGCGTGGTGCGGGTGCATCCGCTGATCATGACCCTCGGCACGGGTCTGATCGCCACCGGCTGCTTGCAGGTCTACCAGCGCTTCGTGATCTCCACCGGCACATTGGTGCCGGAGTTCCTCGTCTGGCTCGGCACCGGACGCACGGCGGGCCTGCCCAATGGCCTGTTCCTGTTCCTACCGTTTGCGGCCTTCATCCTCTGGCTCATGCGCTTCACGGGTTTCGGCCGGTTGCTGTTCGCGCTTGGCTCGAACGAGAATGCGGCCAAGCTGAGTGGCGTGAAAAGCTGGCAGGTGTTTCTTGCGCTCTACGCACTGTCGGGTGTGATCGCCGCGCTTGCGGGCCTGCTTTATCTAGGCATGATCCGCACGCCCTCGCTGCAACTGGCCAACCCGCTGCTGTTGCCCTCAGTCGCGGCGGCAGTGATCGGTGGCACGTCCATCTTCGGGGGGCGCGGCAGCTTTGCGGGCGCCATCGTCGGCGCGCTCATCCTGCGGGTGATCGACACGATGCTGACGCTGTTGCAGATGCCGGAAGGCGCGCGGATCGCGCTATTCGGCTTGATCATCCTGCTGGTCACGGCGCTTTATGTCAGGATTACGGGGAGTAGATAGATGGTTTATCGCGTCGTCGGGATCAGCTTCGATCACATGCATATGGGCGACCTTTTGCGAATGGTCCACGAACATCCCGATGCCGAGATTGCGGGCCTGTACGATCCCGACCGGTCCAAGATGCTGGGCGCCATCGATACGTTCAGCGTATCCGACGATCGCGTTTTTACCGATTTCGATGCCTGCATGGCGGCGGGGCCTTATGACCTTGCCATCCTGTGTTGCGCCACGGCGGACCATGCCGAGATGACCGAACGCCTGGCCCCCCACGGCGTGCATATCCATGTCGAAAAGCCCTTTGCGGCCAGCGCCGATGACGCGCGGCGGATGATGAAAGCGATGCAAGGGACGGGCAAGATCATGTCGATCAACTGGCCGCTGGCCTGGGTTGAGAGCCATCTGACCGCCAAGCGCTTGATCGACGAAGGGATGATCGGAGAATTGCGGGAGGTGCATTTCTACGACGGCAATCGCGGGCCGCTCTTCCACCTGGCCGACAAGGTGGAGGTCAGCCCGGAAGAGGTCGAGGCACAGAAACCCGATAGCTGGTGGTACAAGAAGGCCTCCGGCGGCGGGGCGTTGCTGGATTACATGGGCTACGGCGCGACACTTGGTACCTGGTATATGGGGGGTGAAGCCCCGCTGGAAGTGACCTGCACCATCGACGAAGTGCCGGGGATCGAGGTGGATCAACACGCCATCGCGGTGGTGCGCTATGCTCGCGGGCTTTCAAAGATGGAAACCCGCTGGGGCACCTTCACGGACCCTTGGACGATCAATCCTCAGCCGATGTGCGGCTTCGTCTTCGTGGGCAGCGACGGCACGATCTGCTCGCCCGACTACGCGCCCGCCGTGACCGTGCAGACCCGCGCAAAGCCTGAAAAACACGATATCCCCGTCGATCCGCTGCCCGAAGGCCGCGGCGATGCCATCGCCTACATCCTCGACCTGATCGATCGCGGCGCGCAGCCTGAAGGCCCGTTCGACCCCGCGCTCTGCCTGACCGCGCAACGGATCGTGGACACCGCCGCGGCCTCCGCCCAACAAAAACGCACCCTGGAGCTTTTGCCATGACCGAAGATGCGGGCGACAGCGACACCTATGCCCTGAAGGCCGCCGATCTGCCCGAGATTGCCGCACCTGACGTGGCCTATAGACCGCCCATGCCGCAGCATCTGCGCCCGCGCATCGGGGTGATCGGGACAGGCGGCATCTCTGGCTCCCACCTCGACGCCTATCGCAAGGCGGGCTGGCAGGTGGCTGCGCTGTGGAACCGGACCCGCACGAAGGCCGAACAAAAGGCCGCAGAATATTGCCCTCAGGCCCGCATCGAAGACACCTGGCAGGCGGTCCTGGATAACTCCGATATCGACGTGGTCGACATCACGCTGCACCCTGAACACCGGACTGAGATCATCGACGCGGCGCTGAAGGCTGGCAAACATGTGCTGAGCCAGAAGCCCTTCGTCACCGACCTCGACACCGGCATGGACCTTGTGAAACTGGCGCAAGACAAGGGCGTGAAGCTGGCCGTGAACCAGAACGCGCGATGGGCGCCCTATTTTGCCTTCATGCGAGAGGCCGCGCGGGCGGGCCATATCGGGCAGGTGCTTTCCGTGCACCTGAACGTCCACTGGAACCATGGCTGGACGGCGGGCACGCCCTTTGACGAGATCGAGGATCTGATCCTTTACGATTTCGGCGTACATTGGTTCGACTTCGTCAATTCCGTGCTCGGCAACCGGGTTGAGGCGATCTTTGCCACTGCGCTGCGCGGGGCAGGGCAGGCCAACAAGGTGCCGCTTTTGGCGCAGGCGCTGGTGCGGGCCGATGGCGCGCAGGCCTCGCTGGTCTTTGACGGCGGCATCCCCCACGGGCCCCGCGACACAACCTTTGTGGGGGGCACGGCGGGCAGTATTCAGTCCGACGGGCCGGATCTGGGTCAGCAACAGGTGACGATGACCACACCTGATGGCATCGCCCGCCCTCAGCTGGAGGGCGATTGGTTCAACGACGGCTTCATGGGCACGATGGGGGAGCTTTTGTGTGCGATCGAGGATGATCGCGAACCCGCCAATGGCGCCGCCGAGAACCTGCGCAGCCTCGCCATGGCCTTTGCAGCCGTCCGCTCGCGCATCACCGGAAAGGAAGTCGCTGTGGGCGCGGCCCGGCGGTTGGAAAGCTGATATGGTGCTGCGTGTCGTCATCATCGGCCTCGGCAATATGGGCCGCAGCCACGCGCTCGCCCATCACGCCGCAGACGATGCGGAAATCGTCGGGCTCGTCAGCCGCACGCCGCCGGACCTACCCGGTGCGTTGCAAGGCTATCCGTGGTTCTCAGACATTGATGCGGCGCTTGCCACCAAACCTGACTTGGTCGTGATCGCCACCTATTCCGACAGCCATGCCGAGATCGCGCTGAAAGCAATGGATGCTGGCGCCCATGTCTTTGTCGAAAAGCCGCTCGCCACCAACGTGGCCGATGCGAAGGCAGTGGTCGACAAAGCCCGCACGACGGGCCGCAAGCTGGCCGTCGGATACATCCTCCGCCACCATCCAAGCTGGCAGCGCCTGATCGCGGAGGCGCGCGCATTGGGCGGGCCTTACGTTTTCCGCATGAACCTCAACCAGCAATCCAAGGGTGCGGAGTGGGAGACGCACAAGGCGCTCATGGACACGACCGCCCCCATCGTCGATTGCGGGGTGCATTACGTCGATGTCTGGTGCCAGATCACCGATGCCAAACCTGTCGCGGTGCACGGCATGGGCCTTCGCCTGAGCGATGAGATCGCGCCGGACATGTACAATTACGGCCAGTTCCAGGTGATCTTCGACGATGGCTCTGTGGGCTGGTACGAGGCCGGCTGGGGCCCGATGATGAGTGAGGCCGCTTTCTTCGTGAAGGACGTGATCAGCCCGAACGGCGCGGTCTCCATCACAGATGCCGACAAAGGGGACAGCGCCGATATTGATGGACACACCGCCGTGGGCGGTTTGCTGGTTCACCGCGCCGAGGGTGATCGGTTGATCGCGCTGGAGGATGAGCCCGGCCATCAGGCCCTATGCGATGCCGAACAGTCCTATATGCGCCGCGCTATAGCCGAGGATCTGGACCTGAGCCGCCACATGGACGACGCTGTCCGGTCGCTTGCGATTTGTCTGGCGGCGGATGAAAGCGTGCGCTCCGGCCAGCGTGTCGCCCTTTAGCCCGCGCGCTCCATCGCAAAGGCCGAAAAGGCCGCAATTTCGGCGGCCAAGGGTTTGCGACCCGTGAAATGCTCAAGGAACCCGGGCAAACGATCCATCCGCACGGCCATATCCTCGCGCAGCTCCAACGCGTGGTACCCGATCTGCATGAAGTAGAGGATACGGGCCCGGCAATCTGCCTCGACGGGGTCGTAGCCATGGGTGGCGAACATGGCTGTCACAGCCTTCAGCCGTGCGGCATCGGCTGCATCGATACGGCTGCGCACCGACGCATCGCGCCGCGACCATTCCCGCACGGCGAAATCAAGATGCGCGTCGAATATGCTGTCATCCACAAAGCACCGGAAGAAGTTGCACAACGCCCCCGTGATGGTCTCGGCAGGCAGTGCGCAATGATGCAGGATTGGCGCTGTGTTGCGCGCCTCCCAATCGTCCAGCAGGGCAGCCAACAGCTCAGCCCGTGAGCCGAAATACCAATAAAAGCTGGACCGTGACACACCCAGCCGTGTGGCGAGCGCCAAAATCTTCACCTCGCCCGCGCCCTCGCTGACCAGCACGTCGCGCGCCGCGTTCAGCCAATCCTCCCGCGTGACCTTCACATGGCCGGTCAGCGGATCTTTTGCAGGATCATCACGGTGCAGAACGGGGGCAGGGCGGGGCATGACTTAGCTTTCAGGGTACGCGCCGCCCTTGGCGGTCATCTTCGCAATACTTTCCTTTAGCGCGGCATGACGGTCCGGGTCTATGGCAGGGCGGTTCGGATTGGCCACGATCCCCTGCCAGATGTCGCGCGCCCGGGTGGAGGCATCCTTGGCCCCGCGTTCCGTCCAGGTGCCGAAATTCGCATAATCATGCACAATCGGTTCATAGAATTCGGTCTGATAGCGCGCCATGGTCTGGGCGGCGGCAAAGAAATGGCCACCCGGCTGCGTCTCGGCGATGGCATCAAGGCCGATCTCAGCCTCCCCCGCCTGCGCGCCGGCGCAGAGCTCGGCCACCATGTTCAGCACTTCCGCATCTGTCACCAACTTCTCGTAGGACACGCTCAGCCCGCCCTCCAGCCAGCCCGCCGAGTGGATCACCACGGTGGCCCCGGCCATCAGGCACCCCCATAGGCCGAACTGGTTTTCATTGGCCGCCTGCACGTCGTTGAGGTTCGCCGCCGATCCCGCCGCGGACCGCCAGGGCAGCCCGATGAAGCGCGCCAGTTGTCCCGCCGCCAGGGAGGCCTGAAAATGTGCGGGCGTTCCGAACGCGGGCGCACCCGATTTCATGTCGACGTTTGAGGTGAAGGTCCCATAGCAAACCGGCGCGGCAGGCTTGGCGAGTTGCGTCAGTGTGAGCGCCGCGAGCGCCTCTGCATGGCTCAACGTGATCGCACCCGCCACGGTGATGGGTGCCATGGCCCCCATCAGAGTAAACGGCGTGATGATGGAGACCTGACCGGCGCTGGCAAAGTCGATCAAGCCCTGCGCCATGGGGATGTCGAGTGTGCGAGGCGAGTTGGTGTTGATGATGGTGTAGCAATACGGTTCGGCTTGGAACTCGGCGTCCGACAGCCCCCGAAAATCACGCAAAAGCTCAAAGCTCTCCGCCACTTGCGGTGTGCCGCGCGAGAAGATGAACGGGAATTTGTCCGACTCCGTCAGCTGGGTTTCCAGCGTGTAGTAGTGGCGGATATTGGTGGCGACATCCTGCGGCTCGACCAAGGGCGGCATCATCTGGAAGACGTCGAAATGGTGGGTCAGTTGCACCAATTCGCGGAAATCCCGCGCGCTGCCGGGGCGGCGACCTCGGATTTCATCCGTCGCGTGGGGCGCGCCTGCACCGGGCTGGAACACGAGGCTTCCAAGCTCCAGCATAATGTCCCGTTCGCGCGATCCGGCGCGGCCCTCGATCCGGGTTGGGGCAGTGGCCAGCGCCTCGGCCACAATCTCGCGCCCGATATGGACCATGTCGTCGTCCCGCACCGTCGCCCCCGCCGCGCGGAACATCTCCAGCGCCTCCGGAAGCAGGACCTTCACGCCCAGATCTTCCAGTACGCTCAACGCGGCCTCGTGCATCGCCTCGATCCGGTCGGCGGAAAAGACATCCATCGGCGGGAACGGGTTTTTCAACTGCCGATAATTCGTCACCCGCGCCGAGGGGCGCGGGCCAGAAGCGTTGCGGGCGCGATTTCGGCGGCTCATCCCCGCATCGCTTTGCCTTGGGGGTCGTAGGGCGAGGGCGGCACAACTTTCGCCCCGCGTTCAACGCCCACAATATGCACCGACAGGTCCGTGCCTTCGCCTGCCGCCTCCACATTCACCATCGCCATGGCGAGCGATTTGCCAAGTGTGTGGCCGTAACCGCCCGAGGTCACGAAGCCCACCATCTCGCCGTTCTGCCAGACCGGTTCATACCCAATCGCGTCGGAATCCCCGTCCGCGATTTCGAGCGTCACCACCTTTTGCGCCGGTCCATTTCCGTCCCGCTCGATCAACGCTTTATCCTTGCCAATGAACGACTTATCCCAGTCGATCCAGCGATCCATGCCTGTCTGTGCGGCGGTGTAGCCCATGGTGAATTCCGCCGACCAGATGCCGAAGCTCTTCTCCAAACGGGTCGACAGCAGCGCGTTGAAGCCGACTTCCTTGATCCCCTCCGAGGCGCCCGCCTCCAACAACATCCGCCGCAGCGTGATGTGATCGCCATAACGGCAGTTGATCTCATAGCCCATCTCACCCGTGACGCTGATCCGCGCGACCCGGGCCTGGATCAGGCCCACGTCAAACGTGGCACAGCCCATGAACGGCATCGGGGTCAGGTCGTTGGTGACAAGCTTCTGCAACACCGCCCGCGACTTCGGCCCGGAAAGCGAAAAGCCGCACGTCTCTTCGCCGAGATCGCGGACGGTGACACCTTCGGCCATGTGGTCGTTGAACCACCGCATGTGCCACGCCCGAAGGTAGTAGGAGCCCATGATCCACCACGTCCCGTCGCCCCAGTTGAAGACCGTAAGGTCCCCCATCAGCCGACCCGAAGGCGCCAACATCGGCGCCAGTTTCGCGCGGCCGGGCTTTGGCAGTTTCGACGCCATCATGTTGTCGAGCCACGCCTCTGCGTTCGGCCCCGAAACTTCGAACCGGCTGAATCCGCTGATGTCGAGAAGGCCCACGCCCTCGCGAACGGCCGTGCATTCCTCTGCCACGACGTCGTGGGCGTTGGAGCGCTTGAGTGTCAGATTCTCCTCGAAATCCTCGTTCGGCGCGAAGTAGAGCGGCACCTCCAGATCCCATGACTGTCCCCAGCGACAGCCAGCTGCCGTCATGTCCGAATAAGCCGGCGCGCGCTTCAACGGACGCCCCGCGGGGAGCTGCTCGTTCGGGTAAGACATCACGAACCGCCGCGAGTAGAACTGCCCCGTCGTCTGGCGGATATATTCCCGGTTCTCCGCAAACTTCCCGTAACGCGCGACGTCCATGCAGTAGGTGTCGGCCTCGGTTTCGCCCTCGACCATCCATTCGGCCAGGGACTTGCCCACGCCGCCGCCCTGCAGGAAGCCCGCCATCACCGCGCAGGCGCACCAATAGCCCTTCACACCTGGTACCGGGCCCACAAGCGGGTTGCCGTCGGGCGAGAACGTGAACGCCCCGTTCACCCAGGTTTTGACACCGGTATGCTGCAGCGCCGGATACCGCTCGAACCCCAAAATCAGTTCGTTTTCAATACGATCCGTCTGTTCCTGGAACAGCTCCATCCCATAATCCCACGGCGCACCGTCCATGGCCCAATGCTCGTGCTCGATCTCGTAAATGCCAAGCAGAAGGCCCTTTTGGTCCTGCCGCATATAGGTGAAGCCTTCGAGGTCCACGGTCATCGGCACCTCGAAATCGAGCGCCTCCAGCTCAGGGATGCTATCCGAGATCAGGTAATGGTGCTTGAGCGGCGAGACGGGCAGTTCGATCCCCGCCATGCGCCCCAATTGCTTGGCCCAAAGACCACCCGCATTCACCACATGCTCGCAGGTGATCGTGCCCTTGTCGGTCACAACCTGCCAGCCATCAGCAGTCTGGATCAGCTCTTCGACCTTCGTGTGCTCGTAATACTCCGCCCCGCGTTTCTTGGCGGCAATCGCGTAGGCATGGACTGTTCCGGTGGTATCCACATACCCCTCGCGATCCGCCCAAAGCGCGCCCAACACGCCGTCGGTGGACATGATCGGGCAGGCCTCTTTCGCCTCCTCCGGCGTCATCAGGTGGCAATCGTGAATGCCGATGGACTGGAACGTCCGATAGGCCGATTGCAGCCATTCCCAGCGCTCTGGCGTGCCCGCCAAGGTCAATCCGCCGGTCATGTGCAGGCCGATGTTCTGCCCGCTCTCGGCCTCCACTTCGCTCAGCAAATCAATGGTATAGGCCTGCAGCGCCGCCATGTTCGGGTCCGCGTTCAGCGCATGGATGCCGCCCGCCGCATGCCACGACGACCCCGCCGTCAGGACCGAGCGTTCCAGCATCACGCAATCCGTCCAGCCCATCTTGGCCAGGTGATACAACACGGAAGAGCCGACAACGCCCCCTCCGATCACGACAACGCGGTAATGGGATTTCATGGGTTACGGTCTCCGTCAGGGTCGAATCTGTCTCTCGACCCAAGGCTAGGGAGGATTAGACATACCTGTCCAGATGGATTGCGACCTCTGGCGGCCATATCCGCGACACGGGGCTATTGGGCCGGTTTGATCAACGCCGCAATCAATCGCCCGAATGTGCGCGGAATGGCCCGCAGCCCCGTCATCGGCGTGCCGCCATCCGCGAAAGGCTCCGTTACCCGCCAGCGATCCAGCATCCATCCGGCCAAGACTGCGCCAAGCGCCAGCCCCGCGACGACGTCCGAGACAAAGTGAACGCCCACCAGCACCCGGCTGACCGCAACCAGCACGGACAATCCCCACGCGTATATCCATGCCCTCGGCCAGATCCGGCAGGCCATCACCGCAAGCGCACCCATCGTGGTGGCATGCCCGGACGGAAAGGCCTTCCACCCCAGCTGAAAGGAAAACGGCGCGAAGGTCATGGGTGACAGCCCGTTCAGATAGGCGGGGCGGGGCCGTCCGAAGCCATATTTCAGCGCCTGAACTGCGATCCCGGTCAGAAGGATCAGCAGAAAGCAGGCCACTGCCAACCTCAGGACCGCCGCCGAGACCGGGGTCGGGCGGGCCAAAGCCGCGCCGATCATCAAAGTGATAAGAACCAGAGCCTGCCAATCCGTCTTGCCGATCCAGGTCACATATGCCGCCGCCTGTGCCACCCCCTCAGGTGCGGTGGACAGCGCCCGGTGCACCGGCACATCCGCAATGAACGCCAGCAAAAGCGCCAATAGAAACAGGGCTAGCCGCATGGATTTTCTGGTGCCGGAATGCCTGGCGACACCCATAGCCGCAGCGCAACATCCCGGAAGTTGGCCGAGTTTACGCCTCGGATCGCCGTGACCCCGAGAATGCCGTCCTCTCCGTCCGCGGGGATCCATGCCGCCCGGTTCTCCCCATCGGCGAGGTAGGCCAGCGCGCCGTCTTCCTCCATCAGCTGGACATTGCCCCCCAGCAGGAACGCGGCGGACGGCTCGTGATAGCCCACTAGGGCGACCGGGTCGCGCACGCACGCATGCGCTGCCATCGCGTCCGCCAATTGCGGCGCAAGCCACAGGTCGCGCGCGGCGGGCAGGGACACGGCGGTCAACGTCCAACCCATGACAATTCCTGAAAGCGCCAGCGCGCAGATCCCCAGCGGTACCCGCATGCGCCAGAACGCGACCAATGCGGCGGTGGCGGCCGCCATCGTGACAAAGGCACCGGCGACACTAAGCCAATTTATCCCGGGTCCGTAGACAATAGGTAAGGCAACCATCAGCCCGGCCATCAGAACGGCACCCAGCGCGAACCCCGCCGTCCCGACCCAAGCAGGCCAGCCGCGAAACGCTCGCTTGCCGTCAAGCATTTGAACCACGGCACCCGCACACAGGATCATCAACGCGGGGTAAAGGGGCAGGGTGTAATGAATCAGCTTAACCGGCACGGCCTCAAACACCAGCCAACCGGGGATCAGCCAGCCCAAAGTGAAAGCCGTCTCAGGGGTCTTCCGCGTGGCCCAACCATAGACCAGCCCAAGCGAGATCAGCAGGGTCCAAGGCCAGTAGGTGAACCATGTGGTTAACAAATATTGGCCCGGCAGGCTGCCGGAATGCTCCCCGCTGGCGAGGACCTTGTCGGTCAAATCGCCGCCGACCGAGCCGGACCAGAATGCGCCGTCTGTGACGATTGTGATGGCGATGAACCATGGGGCCGAGAGGGCGAGAAACCACAGCCCGCCCACCAGCGGCCTCAGCCCAGACAGCCAGCGCAGGCTGCGTGCGTGCCAGCCGCACCAAGCCATTGCGCCGATCACAGGCAGCGCCACCATCGGCCCTTTCAGCAGGAATCCTGCCGCCAGCGCCGTCCAGAATACCGCCGGGATCAGCCAGCCCTTCGCCTGCTCTAGCCAGACCCGGCCCAAAGCCCCCATGGCAAGGATCACCGAAAGCAACAGCGCCGCGTCGGTTTTCGCCGTGCGCGCCTCAGAATGGACCATGTAGATCGTGGCACACATCACCCCTGCGAGGATGGCGCCCCTGCGCCCGAGCATGGGACGCGCCGCCCAATAAAGTGCGAGTGCCGACAACACGCCGGCCAGGTAGGAGGGCAGGCGATGCACCCAAATCGGAGTCGTGCCGTCAGCCCCCATCGCCCATTGTGCCGCCGTTTGGAGCCAGTAGATCAGGGCCGGTTTATTGTGGCGCGGCTGATCCAGAAGGCGAATATCGATCAGATCACCTGTTTGCGCCATCTGCCGCGCGGCCTGCGCGAAACGCGCCTCGTCGCGGTCCTGCACCGGCAGCTCGGCCAACCCCACGCCCAGGCTCAGCAAGGCCAGCACCAACAGCGCAAGCGGGGCCAGCCGATGCGCCAGAAGCGCCATGTCAGGCCTTCTCGTGGGCGGCATCCGCGGCTTCGGCCTCGGCCGCATCCGCCTTTTTCGAACGACGGATCAGCATCAGGTTTCGCGCATAGACGATCACGCCCGTGGATTGACCCAGGATGAAAACCGGGTCCGCGCGGTAGATCGCATAGGCCAGCATCAACAACCCGCCTGAGATCGACAGATACCAGAACGCGATCGGCACATAGGAGCGACCGGCGCGTTCAGACGCGATCCACTGAACGATAAAGCGCGAGGCGAAAATCGCCTGCGCCACAAAGCCCAGTGTGACCCACCAGAACTCCAGCCAATTGTCGAGGTTGAGGAAATCGAAAAGCCATTCCTGCATGTCAGACCTCCTCCGCCCGGTCGATGTGCACTTCAGCGGGGCCCACCTTGCGCCGCCGCCGGATCAGCCATGCAACGCCAAGCAGGTCCGAGGCCCCAACAATCGCGCGCCCCAGATTTGTGTATTTTGAGGCCCCGGCCGTGCGCGGTTTGTGGGCCACGTCGACATGGGCAATGCTCCAGCCATCGCGCTGGAACAGGGCGGGCAGGAACCGGTGCATATGATTGAAATAGGGCAGGGCGAGGAAGGCATCGCGCCGGAACGCCTTCAGGCCGCAACCCGTGTCGCGCGTCCCGTCCTTCAACAGCGCCTTGCGAAGCGCGTTCGCGGCCTTGGACGCGAGGCGTTTCGCAGGCGGATCGTCTCGCTTGACGCGCTGTCCCGCCACCAGTCCCAATTTCTCTGGCCCGTCCAGTAACTCTGCCAGCAGCTTGGGCAATTCCTCGGGCGGGTTCTGCCCGTCGCCATCGAGCGTTGCGATGATCGGCGCGCGCGCGGCCCGCACCGCCGAATGCACGGCCGCCGATTGGCCCGCTGGCACCGGATGCGTCAGGATCGTCAGCTGTGCCTGGGGATGCGCCGCACGGAAGGCCAACAGGGCCTCGCCCGTTGCGTCCGTCGAGCCGTCATTTGTCACGCAAATCTCGAACGGCCCCAAGGGCTCCGCCGCCGTCACGCACGCCCCCAGCAGATGTGGCACGGTCTCGGCCTCATTCAGCATCGGGATGACAATGGCGAAACGGGGGGCGGTCATTCAGGCGTTCCTTGAGCGGTCCAAAGGGCTTTAGGCCAAAGGCGCGCGCCCCGAAAGGGGGCCTGACCTCACAACGCGGAAAGCCGCGCGTCCTGCCGGGCGATCAACGTGTCAATCTCGGCCATTGCAGCCGGGCTCAACTCCGCCCCCGCCTTGCGCGCTTTGGAATGCGCAATCGCGCCCCGCTTGGCGAGGATGTATTTACGCGCCGCCAATCCCAGACCGGGCTGACATTCATACCGCACCAAGGGCAGATAGGCGTCGAAAATGTCCCGCGCGCGCTCAATATCCCCGCTGTTACAAAGGCTTACGACATCGCGCATCATCTCAGGATACGCAAATCCCGTCATGGCGCCGTCCACCCCTCGCAGCATTTCTTCCAGCAGGAACTGCCCGCCATTGCCACACAGGATCGAGACCTTGCGCGCCCCGTCCGCCTCGGCCTGACGCAGGGTAGAGATCTTCTCCAGCCCCGGCCAATCCTCATGCTTCAGCATCACACAATTCGGGCACGTGTCGAAAATCGCGCGCAAAACCAGTGCCGGAATATTGATTTTCGTGACCAGCGGAAAATCCTGCAAAACCCAAGGCGTGTCGCCCAATCGCCGGGCCACATCGTGAAAATAGGCGATCACCTCATCATCGGCGCGCGGCGTGCCTTGCGGGGCAACCATCACACCCGCAGCACCGTGCCCCATCGCGATCTCGCTGAACCGCTCCACCGCCTCGATCCGCGGCGCAGACACGCCCACGACCACCGGCACATCCGTGCGTGCTGTCACGCGCTGGATCACGGCCTCGGATTCCTTGGCGGAAAGCTCGCCAGCCTCGCCCATAATCCCAAGGATCGTCAGGCCCGTCGCGCCCTTTTCCAGGTAGAAATCGACCATCGTGTCGATGCTGTCGAGGTCCAGCGCCCCATCCGGCAGAAACGGCGTGGCTGCGATGGTGAAAACACCGGACGCACGTTCATCAAGCATCAGCTCTCTCCAACTTTGTGGAATTGTTTCAAAGCGATACGGGGCAGGGCCATGGCAACGGCGGCTTGGCAAGGCTCCACCACCGGAATGCCCAGAGCCTTCTCCAAGGGAAAGCGAAACCGCGCCATGCCGGCGCATCCCATGATCAACACATCGGCGCCATCCTCGTCACGCAACTGGCGGCCGACCTCCGTCATCCGCTCCAACGTGCGCCCGGCATCGTTCAACTCATTCACATGCAGCCCGATGGCCCGGTCCCCCGCCAACCGATCGAGCACCCCCATGGCCCCCAGACTGCGCAGATGGCGCGGGATCGACCCCGGCAATATCGCAATGATCCCAAAGCGTTGGCCAAGGGTCATCGCGGTCATCACCGCACTTTCCTGAATGCCCAGAACGGGCTTGGCCGTTTGGTCTCGCAAGGCGTGCAGACCCGGATCGCCAAAACACGCAATCACGAACCCGGCCGCCGAATCCTCAACCTGCGCGGCCAGTTTCAAGGTTTGAGGAATCGTCAGATCCGCCTGCGCCTGCGTCTCGATCCCCTTGGGTCCCTGACTGTTGCCCATGCAGATGATCCGTCGCCCGAACCCCTCCAACGGGCGCACGGCGTCCTGAATGCCAAGCGTCACACTTTCCGAGGAATTGGGGTTCAAAACATAGAGGTATCTCTTGTCGCCCAAATCACGCGCCCTCTCGTGTGGCGGTCTGGATTTCGACCTGATAGCCCTCTGGGTCGTCAAAGACGAAGGCGCGGATGCCAATGGCATCGTTGACGAACATTTCGCTCAGGTTTTCAACGCCTTGGTTCTCGACATAGGCGTACCACGCATCCACATCCGGCACCCGTATGCAGAACTGAACGGGTCGTGTTTCGGCCCATTTGTGCATCCCGTGCGCTTCGTCCACGAGGCCGATATGCGCGCCCTCGCACACCCGCATGATCTTGGCGAGGCCCTGCTGGTCGATCACCAATGGAAAGCCCATCACATCGCAATAGAAGGCTTCGGCCCGCGCAAGGTCTTTGTAGTACAGAAAGGTGATCGCAAGCTGGTTCGGTGCGTCCGGGCGTTGTGTCATTTGGGCCTCCGGTTGATCCATCGGCCTTGGCCGGGTTGCGTGGTCAGGACACCGTCGCTGACAATCCTATCGCCACGAAGGAAAACATCGTTCGGCCAGCCAGTTACGGTGCGTCCTTCATGCGGGTTGTAGTCCACGTTGTCGTGCAGGTCATCGGCTCCGTAGGTGTGAGCCTGGCCTGTATCCCAAAGCACGATATCGGCATCCGCGCCCACTTCAAGCACACCCTTACCGGGCAGGTCGTAAATCTCCGCCGCCCGCGATGCGGTTAACTCAGCGAAGGCAGGGGCAGGCATCTTGCCCCGGGACACGATCGCATCAAACAGAAGCGGCTGGCGCGTCTCCAACCCGGGTTGCCCATTTGCAATCTCCGGGAAAGGTGGGTTCGGGCCGGTGCGTAATTTCCCCGTTTCATCAAAGCGATAGGGCGCGTGGTCGGATGAGATCAGGTCGAGCGTCCCGTCGCTTAACCCGTCCCACAACGCCAATTGGTCCGCCTCGCCACGTTGCGGCGGCGAACACATCCACTTCGCGCCTTCAATGCCTTGGTCGAGGATTTCGGCGGTCTGAAACAGGTAATGCGTACAGGTCTCGGCGAAGACCGGCGCGCCCCGCTTTCGGGCGGCCCGGACAGCTTCAAGCGCCTCAATGCAGGTGACATGGAATATCATGACCGGTGCGGAAAGTTGCTCTGCCATCGCACAGATGCGTTTTACGGCCTCGGCTTCCGCCGCCCGCGGGCGCGCTTCCGCGTGGTGCTTCGGTTCTGTTTTATTTCCCGAAATCAATTTGTTACGCGCCACACTTAAGATGGCATCGTCTTCGGCATGAACACAGGTCAAAGCGCCAGCTGGGCCGGTGATCGACAGTATATGGGCGATTTGATCTGAATTCAGCGCGATGTTGTACGTGGTGAAGACCTTCACGGTCCGATGCCCGGCCGCAATCAGTGCACGCAGATCATCGTCAAAATGCGGCGCATCGGGGTCAGACAGGCTCAGGTGGTAGGCATAATCGATCATCGCACCGCGCTGTGCACGGGCGGAGTAATCCTCCACAACATCCCGTAAACGCTCACCTTTTCCTTGCGCCGCGAAGGAGATGACGGACGTGGTTCCACCAAGCGCGGCAGACCGTGTCGCGGTTTCAAAACTGTCCGCGTTCCAAAGCCCCATCCCGGATTTCTGTTCGATATGAGCGTGTGGGTCCACGCCGCCTGGGGTGGCCACCAAGCCGTGTGCGTCGTGGGTCGGCAGCGATTTATCAAGCTCCGCGCCAATTGCGCCAATCTTCCCGTCGGAGACAAGGATATCCGCACGCCGCCGACCCAGACGGTCTAGCAAGTCAGCCCCACGGATCACGAAATCAAAACGATGCCCCATATTCAGAACATGCGGCGCGGGTGATGGGGTGACAAGCTCCTGAACGTCCGAGCTGATGCTTCATTTGTGGATATACCTGTGGATAAGTAGATCCCTATAAATCGTAAGCAGACCTCACTCCTTTTGATTTTTATTCCTAGAAGAGCTCAAATACTCAGTGGTGCTCCACAAACTTGTGCTTATGCCACCTCTATCCCCATCACTGGGAAATCAGCGCACGCACTGTTTCCAGTCCCGACTTTACCCGATCCTCACGCCCTTTCGCCTCAACATTCAGACGCAGAAGCGGCTCCGTGTTCGACGACCGCAGGTTCAGACGCCAATCCTCAAAGCTCAGGCTTAACCCATCCGTCATGTCTCGCGCCGAAGCCTTGGGACCAAGGGCCTTATCGACGCGCGCAATAGCGGCTTGCGCATCTTCGACCCGAAAATTCATCTCACCGGACGAGGGGAAGGCGGCCATCTGGTCGGCGACCAATTGCTTCAAGGTGCCACCACGCCGCCCGAGCAACTCACACAGTAGCAGCCAGGGGATCATGCCGCTGTCGCAGAAGAAGAAGTCGCGAAAATAGTGATGGGCAGACATCTCTCCGCCATAGATCGCTTCCTCATCACGCAGCTTTTGCTTGATGTTGGTATGCCCGCATTTCGACATCACGGCGCGCCCGCCCGCCTGCCTCACAACATGTTGCGTGTTCCAGACAATGCGGGGATCGTGGATGATCGTGGCGCCCGGCTCTTTCTCCAGAAACACCTCGGCCAGCAATCCCACGACATATTCGCCGGGAATGAACGTGCCTTCATGGTCGAAGAAAAAGCAGCGGTCGAAATCGCCGTCCCAGGCGATGGCCAGATGCGCACCGGTGTCACGCACCATTTGCGCGGTGGGCGGCTGATTTTCCGGCAGCATCGGGTTGGGAATGCCGTTGGGGAAACTGCCATCCGGCGAATGGTGCATCCGTACGAATTCCCAAGGCACGCCCCTTTCAGCGAGCGACACAGCCAAGTGGTCAAAAGTTGGCCCCGCTGCGCCGTTCCCCGCGTTCACCAGTATTTTCAGTGGTTTAAGGGCCTCGGTTGAGAGGAACCCTAAAATGCAATCTACATATGCATCGCGCGTGCCAGTCGCATCGATCACACGGCCACCTGCACGCCCGGGCGCGAATTCGCCGCTTTCTGCAAGCGCCTTGATCTCTGCCAGACCAGTCTCGGCCCCAACGGGCGCAGACCCGGCCCTGACCAGCTTCATGCCGTTATAGTCCATCGGATTGTGGGACGCAGTCACACAAATCCCCCCATCAGCGCCCAAATGGGAGGTTGCGAAATACACCTCTTCCGTGCCGCACAGGCCCAGATCCAGCACCTCAACCCCGGCCTGCACCATTCCGGTCGCAACAGCACCCGCCAACCCGGCGGAGGAGGGGCGCACATCCCGCCCCAGGACCACGCGCCGTGCGTTCAAAACCTCGGCAAAAGCGCGCCCGACCCGTTCCGCATTGGCTTGCGTCAAATCATCGTCCAGCCGCCCGCGAATGTCGTAGGCCTTGAAGAAATTCAATGGTTTAGCCAATGGCTCCATGCCAAGCTCCGTCCCGTCGCTTCCGCTTGTTATAGCCCTGTGCGGGCCAGCGCGACCAGTCTGCGTGATTGGCATGACCGCGTGAGACGCTATGTTTGACCCAATGCCGCAAGACCCACGGGGCCCAAGAACCAGACCATGATCATCCTCTCGCCCCAGACCGTCGCCAATCCAGGCGCATTGGAAACGCGCTCCCTGCCGAAGAAAATCATTGGCCGCGTGCAGATCCTGCCGCGCGGGGCAACGTTGGGCACATGGCTGCGGCTCCTGTTTGAGATGCAGTTCCTACGCTATTGCGCGGCCCTTTTTCCCTTCCTTGTCCCCATCCTCATTTCCCGCGATCTGGCCCTGCCGGTCATGCAGGCGCCGCTTGCCATGATCCTCGTGATCGGCGTCATCGAATTGAAGGTCCTGCGCCTGTCTGACAGCGCGCGCACCCGCCTGATGCCGGAGGAGGAGGCTGACCGCACCCTCGATGCCTTTTCGTTCCGCGCCAAATCCCTGCTGCGCCGCATCGCCGCCCGCCGCGGGATTGCCGAAGGCGATCTTCGCCTTGTGGCCGAGCAATCGGAACTGGCGCGCGTCGCACCGCTGACCTTCGTATCGGTTCAATCGGCCGCGCCGTCGCCCCACATCGTTCCCCTGGACCCGGAGGATCAGGATATCCTGAACACCCTGTTCGACGACACACTCACTGAACGCGATCTGCACCGCGCTCAACTTCGGAAAGAAGAGCATATTCAAGATGTTACCATAGAAGCAGCCGGTGTCTCGGCCCATGCGCGCCTGTCGGCGTGGATGGATGAAAACGCGGCGGAGGCCTGATCATGTCAATCAACGCAACCCGCGTTTCCGCCGGTGGCGCGCTAGACGTTTTGCGCGCCGCATGGGCCGCGCAACGCGACGATGGGCTGACCGCATCGTGGATGCTGCACGGACGCCCCGGCGTCGGAAAGTCCGAGATCATCGCGCAATTGGCGGCTGAAATCGGGGCAGATTTGCACGATCTGCGCCTGACCACGATCGAACCACAGGATCTGCGCGGCTTGCCTTTCTATGACCATGACGCGGGCAAGACCATCTGGTACCGGCCCGAGGATTTGCCAGACGGCGACGCGCCCGCGATCCTGTTTCTGGACGAACTCACAGCCGCCGCCCCCTCTCTCCAACCCACGGTCTACGGGCTTTTGCAGGAACGCCGTGTCGGGCGCCACGTCCTGCCTGCCAACGTGCTGATCGTCGCTGCCGGCAATATGGTCGAAGACGGTGCCGTCGCATATGAGATGGGAACCGCCCTGTCCGATCGCTTGATCCACATGATCGTTCAGGCCGATGCCGAGGATTGGCTGCAAAACTACGCGGCCTCCACAGGCATCCATCCCAGTGTCGCCGCGTTCCTCAAGACCCGGCCTGACCTGTTCGAGACAACCGAAGCAGCCCTTCGCCGCGGGGACGCCATTGCCTGCACCCCAAGATCGTGGCGCCGCGTCAGCGACATCATGCATCTCAACCCAGCCAAATCCACGCGCCAGGTCATGGTCGCGGGCACAGTGGGGGAGGCTGCGGCCGCCGATTTCCTGCTGCTGGCCGATGAAATCGCGGCAACCGTGCAGGTCGAGGCCATGTTGCAAACCCCCCGATCTGAACGGGCTGACCTTTATCCGCCAACGCTGCATGGGTTAACGGCACTCGTCTACGGGCTGTTGGGTGCGGTCAACGAAGCGAATTTGCCCGCGGCCATCGAAATCCTCGCTGATATGCGCGGGATCGATCGCCCGGGCGTGCCAGTGGCGGAACTCGGGACCTTCGGGTTCGAATTGCTCATCTCGCAAGCGCTCGACAACGGCTGGCAAGCTGCCTTTGCCGCGTCGGATGCCTTCGCGGCCTACCAGTCCGAACGCGCCGCCGCCGGCTTGCCGTGACCGGGCCGCACCGCGCCAGCCGCGCCCTCGCGCATCTGGGCGAAATTGACCCGGCCCTTGCTGTCTTGTCCCTTGCCTGTCGGCACCGCGATGGAACCGGACGCACGAAAACCCAAGGCGAAACAATCCTTTACGGCCTCGGCTTTGAGCAATTAGGTCTCGCGGAACAGGTCGGGCTGGCGGCCCATCACGTCCTGCATGTGGCGCTGCAACACTCGGACCGAAAGGCAGCACTGGCGGAAAGATTGGGCGAACGGTTTGATCCCAGCCTCTTTGATCTTGCCGCCGATGGCATCATTAACGAAACCCTCCAACTGGCCGATCACGCCCTTCCGCGCCCTGCCGTCATGCTGACGGAGCTTTTGGCGGACATCGGTGATGCCGCCCCCTCCGCCATTGCCGCTGTTTCGGAATGGGATGCGGACCGCTTGGCCATGCATCTCCACGCGGATCCGCAACGCGCTGAAAAAGCACGCGATTTCGGCGCAACGCGCGGCTTCGCGCAGGATCTCGACCTTGGCGAAGCGGATTCGGAAGGGGAGCCTCAGAAAGCCGCGGATTGGCGCAACCATATGCTGCGCGCGCTGGAGGCGGGCCGCAAAGCCGGCACCGGGATCGGGCGCTTTGGCGCCATCCTCGCCGATCTCGCCCCGTCCACCATCCCATGGGAGGTTGAGCTGCGCGGCATCCTCGCCAAGGCCCTGTCTGACCAGCCGCAAACATCCCACCGCCGTCCCGCCGGGCGTTGGATCGCCATGGCAGCCGACGCACTGGACCGTGGCGCGCCAGAGCCTGTCTTCCAACCCGGCCAATCCCGTGATGCCAGCCGCCCTCGTGTGGTCGTGGCCCTTGATACATCCAGTTCCATCGATGCTCTCACCCAATCACTTTTTTTCGCTGAGGTTCAGGGGGTTGCGCGCCGCACCGCAGCCGAGGTGCACCTGCTCGCCTTCGATGAAGAGGTGTTTGAAACCCGCCGCATCGACGGCTTCGGCGCGACCCTGGCTGACCTCAACCTGCGCACCGGGGGCGGCACCGATTTCGCCCCGGTGTTCGCCGCGTCAGACCGGATCAACCCGTCCATCCTGGTGATGCTGACCGACCTCGACGCGCCATGCCCCGCCGCGCCAGCCTATCCCGTGATCTGGGCCGTGCCTGGCCGGGCCGAGGTCAGCGTGCCGTACGGGCGCTGCCTCAGGGTAGGGGGCTGACCTATTCGGCCGCCTGCGCGGTCACATGCCCTTCCCGCTGCGCATGGTGCCAATCCGGTGCTGTCCAAGCGGGCAAATTCTCCGCCGGAAGGCTGCGGCCCAGGATGTGGTCCGCCGCTTTCTCGCCAACCATGATCGATGGCGCGTTCAGATTTCCGTTTGGAATCAATGGGAAGATCGAGCTGTCGGCCAGCCGAAGCCCGTCTACGCCGATCACCCGGTTTTCCGGGTCAACCACGGCGCCCGGATCATCCGCACGCCCCATCCGCGCCGTCCCGCACGGGTGATAGGCCGATTCCGCATGCTCCCGGATCACCGCATTCAGCGCCTCATCCGACTGCGCGTCTTCACCCGGCTGAATCTCATGATCGACATATTGTGCGATGGGATCGGTCTGGAAAATTTCGCGCGTCAGCCGGATCGCGCGCCGGAAATCCTGCCAGTCCTGCTCGGTCGACATGTAGTTGAACCGGATGCGTGGGGCTTCTGCCGGATCGCCGCTGCGCAAAGTGATCTCCCCGCGAGAGGGGGAGCGCATCGGCCCGACATGGGCCTGAAATCCGTGCCCGCCGGGTGGGGTTGTGCCGTCGTACCGGATCGCAATGGGCAGGAAATGGTATTGAATATCTGGGTACTCCACGCCACTGCTGGAGCGGATGAAGCCACAGCTCTCAAAATTGTTCGTCGCACCCAGGCCCGTCTTGGTGAACAGCCATTGCGCACCCACCAGCGCTTTGCCCCAAAGCGACCAATAGGGCGCGATAGAAACCGGTTGCGAGGCTGCGTATTGCACATACAGCTCAAGATGGTCTTGCAGGTTCTGCCCCACGCCCGCGCGGTCCGCGACCACGGAAATTCCGTTATCGCTCAGATGTTTACCGGGTCCAATTCCACTCATCATTAGAATTTTAGGCGAATTGATCGCACCGGCGGCCAGCACCACTTCGGCCCGCGCGCGCAGCATCTTGCCGCCCGCCAGCCGCACGCCCACGGCGCGACCCTCTTCGATCACGACCTTCTCAACCAGCCCACGTACCAGATCGCAGTTCGGCTGCCGCAGCGCCGGTTTCAGATAGGCCGACGCCGCCGACCAGCGCTTGCCTTGCCACACGGTCATCTCAAAGGCCCCGAAGCCCTCCTGCCGATAGCCGTTATAATCGTCAGTAGCCCCGTAACCGGCAGCCGCCCCGGCCTCGCTAAACGCATGAAACAGAGGGTTTTTCCGTTCTCCTCGCGTGATGTGCAGCGGCCCGCTGTCACCGCGATACGCCGGATCGCCCGCATCACCATGCCAAGTCTCCGCCCGTTTGAAATAGGGCAAGACGTCGGCGTAGCTCCACCCATCCGCCCCCATCTCGGCCCAGGTGTCGAAGTCGCGCGCATGGCCGCGCACATAGATCATGCCGTTGATCGACGACGACCCACCAATCACCTTCCCGCGCGGCACCGCCATACGGCGATTGCCCATATGCGGCTCAGGCTCAGACGCGTAGCCCCAATCATAGCGCTTCATGCCCATCGGGTAGGACAGAGCGGCGGGCATGTTGATGAACGGCCCCCAATCGGACCCGCCATGCTCCACCACCAGCACGGATTTGCCCGCTTCCGTTAACCTGAACGCCATCGCGCAACCGGCTGATCCGGCTCCCACAATGATGTAATCGGCTTCCATCGCGTTAACCATTTAGAACGCCGCCTCCACCGGGGACATGCCGACATAAACGGTCTTCAGCTGCGAATAATGCTCGATTGCGGCCTTGGAATTCTCACGCCCCACGCCCGAGCCCTTCATGCCGCCAAACGGCACTTCCACTGGCGTCAGGTTGTACTGATTGATCCAGACCGAGCCTGCATCGATCGCATGCACCACCCTGTGCCCGCGCGTCAGATCGGCAGTGAACACCGCCCCCGACAGGCCCAGGTCCGTTGCATTGGCCCGTTCAATGACCTCGTCCTCGGTCTCGAAGTCCAGAACCGACATGACCGGCCCGAAAATCTCTTCCCGCGCGATGGTCATGTCGTCGGTCGCATCGGCGAAGATCGTCGGCTCAATGAAGTAGCCGGGGTGATCCAACCGCTTGCCGCCATGGACTAGGCGTGCGCCCTCGGACACGCCCTTTTCAACGTAAGAACAAACGATTGCGAGCTGTTCTTCACTCACCATCGGCCCGAAATTCGTGGCCTCGTCACGCGGATCGCCAATCACGGCGGCGGCCGTCCGTTCCACCAATCGCGTCAGAAACGCGTCTTTGATCCCACGCTGCACGAAGACCCGCGTGCCGTTGGAACAGACCTGCCCAGAGGCATAGAAATTCGCATTGATCGCCGCCGAAACCGCGCTTTCCACATCCGAGTCGTCGAAGATGATCAAGGGTGATTTGCCCCCCAATTCCATCGTCGCATGCTTCATCTGTGCCGCCGCCGAGGCGTAGACCTTCTTGCCTGTCGCCGCCGATCCGGTCAGCGACACCTTCGCCGTGCGCGGGTCTTCAACCAGCGACCGCCCGACCGTTCCAGCCCCCTGCACGACGTTGTAGACACCCGCAGGCGCCCCGGCCTCCACCAATATTTCCGCGACTTTCAAAGCACATAGCGGCGTTTGTTCAGATGGTTTGAAGACCATCGCATTGCCGCAGGCCAAGGCGGGCGCGCCTTTCCAGGCCGCGATCTGGGTCGGGTAGTTCCACGCCCCAATCCCTACGCACACGCCAAGCGGCACCCGCATCGTATAGGCCCAATCGCCGCCCAAGGGCACGTGTTCACCGGTTAACGTGGCCGCCATCCCGCCGAAATACTCCAAAGCGTCCGCGGCCGAGGTGGCATCGGCCACCAGCGTTTCCTGCAACGGCTTCCCGGTATCGAGCGTCTCCAGCTCGCTCAATTCCCGGTTCCGCTCCCGCATGATGTCCGCCGCGCGACGCAGCACGCGGCCGCGCTCCACCGGCATCCACGCGGCCCATTCCTTCTGGGCAGCCGCCGCCGAGGCCAAGGCAGCTTCAACCACTGCGGGCGTCGCCTCATGGACGACCGCGATCTCTTCGCCGGTTGCGGGGAAAATCACTGGCATGGCCGCGCCATCCGTATCTTCCAGATAGGCGCCATTCACAAAATGAGAAGCAACAGGTTGCATCAGTCACACATCCTTTTCAAAGGGCTACTCGCCCCGAGGAAACCGTTGATTTTCCTCGACAACATTCAAATCCATATGATTGCGCATGTAGCGGTTCGAGGCATCGCGCAGCGGCTGGAAATCCCACGGGAAATACGCCCCATTCCGCAACGACTCATAAACCACCCACCGGCACGCCTGGCTCTGCCGCACATCCGCATCGAACCGTTCCAGATCCCACCTTGCCGCCGCCATCACGCGGAACCGCTCCAGCACGTCCGCATGGGCTGGGTCTTCGGCCAGATCCGTCAATTCCAGCGGATCGGCCTCCAGATCGAACAACTGCTCGGGGTCCAACGCACAGTTCGTGTACTTCCACTTGCCCTCACGCAGCCCGACCAGGGGCGAGTATGACGCCTCCGCCGCATATTCCATCGCCACAGGCGACACGCGCGTGGCCCCACGCCCCAACGGCACAAGGCTCTCGCCCTCCGTCCAAGGCATCACTTCGCCCATATCCACACCCGCCAGATCGCAAAGCGTCGGGCACAGATCGATGGTCGACACCGGCGCCTTCACCAGCCCCGCTTCCATCCCAGGTGCCGCGATCATCAATGGCACGCGCGCCGAGCCCTCGAAGAACGTCATCTTGAACCAGAGCCCACGCTCGCCGAGCATGTCGCCGTGATCTGAAACGAAGATCACGATGGCCTCCTGCCGGGTCCGTTCCAACACGTCCAAGACACCACCGATCTTCTCATCCAGATACGAGATGTTCGCGAAATACGCCCGCCGCGAGCGCCGGATATCTTCGTCCGAGATGTCGAAATTGGACCGGTCATTGGCATCCAGAATCCGCTGCGAATGCGGGTCCTGATCCTCGTAGGGCAGGGCGCCCACCTCGGGCATCAGGTGGTCGCAATCCTCATACATGTCCCAGTATCGCTTCCGCGCCACGTAAGGGTCGTGCGGATGCGTGAAGCTCACCGTCAGGCACCAGGGCCGGTCGTCATGGCCCCGCGACAGATCATAGAGCTTCTGCTCCGCCTCAAAGGCCACCGCGTCGTCATATTCCATCTGGTTGGTGATCTCGGCCACGCCCGCACCGGTGACCGAGCCCATATTGTGGTACCACCAATCGATCCGCTCACCCGGCTTGCGGTAGTCCGGCGTCCAGCCGAAATCGGCGGGGTAGATGTCGGTCGTCAGCCGCTCCTCAAACCCGTGCAACTGGTCCGGCCCCACGAAATGCATCTTGCCCGACAAAGCGGTGTAATACCCCGCCCGCCGCAAGTGATGCGCATAGGTTGGCACACTCGACGGAAACTCCGCGGCATTGTCGTAAACTCCTGATCTCGATGGCAAAAGCCCCGACATGAAACTCGCCCGCGCCGGCGCGCACAGGGGCGAGGCCGTGTAAGAATTCGCAAACCGCGTCGACCGCTCGGCCAACGCCTTCAGGTTCGGCGCATGCAGCCATTCCGCGGGGCCGTCTGGGAACAGCGTCCCGTTCAACTGATCGACCATCAGGATCAGGATATTCGGCTGGCTCATGCGACGGTCCCCTCAAGGTAGTCCATCACACGGCTCACTGCTGCGTTTCCGTCGGGCGCGCCCGCATCGGCCAGTGCGTGCCGAATATAAAGCCCGTCGATCAATGCAGCCGCCGTCGCCGCCACATCCTCAGGCCGCGCGCACAATGGCCGCAACGCATGGACCAAATTCGCCACCAACCGCCGCTGATACACTCGCAACAGCCGCGCCGCCTCCGCATCGCGCTGCGCCATCACGTAGAAGGTCAGCCAGGCCGAAATCACCTCCGCCCGGAAATTCCGCCCCTCGAAACTCGCCTCCGCAATCGCCCGCAGCCGCGCCATCGGCCCCTCGGCCCGCCCCAGCCTCACCCGCGCCTCCGCCCCAAACTCCGCCAGAATCGCCCGCATCGCCGCCAAAAGCAGCTCATCCTTCGACCCGAAGTAGTGATGCGCCAGCGCCGACGACACACCCGCCGCCTTCGCAATCTGGCCCATTGTCACGTCCAAATGGCCCGCGCGCCCGATCTCGCTGATCGTCGCGTTGACAAGCGCGTCCTTCCGTATAGCCATCATACCTGTGCGGGGCATTGCGCATCCTTTCGTTGCCTTGCCCCAGAAATATGTTTTTAATTGACTGGTCAATCAACAAAAGACCACCAACCGGGAGAGACACATGCAAATCCTCAAGAAATCCGCCGTCAGCGCCCTCGCGCTCGCCGTCAGCGCAGGCGCCGCCATGGCCGACGGCCACGCCGAATGCGGCACCGTGACCTTCTCCGACGTGGGCTGGACCGACATCACCGCGACCACCGCCGCCACCACCGTCGTGCTTGAGGCGCTGGGCTATGAGACCGAGATCCTCGTCCTCTCCGTCCCCGTCACCTACACCTCGCTGGCCGAAGGCGACGTCGACATCTTCCTCGGCAACTGGATGCCCACGATGGAGGCGGACATCGCCCCCTACCGTGAAGCTGGCACCGTCGACACCGTCCGCGCCAACCTTGAAGGCGCCAAGTATACGCTGGCCACCAACGCCGCTGGTGCCGCCCTCGGCATCACCGATTTCGCCTCCATCGCCGCTGCCATCGACGATCTCGACGGCGAGATCTACGGCATCGAGCCCGGCAATGACGGCAACCGCCTGATCATGGACATGATCGAGGCCGACGCCTTTGGCCTGTCCGGCTTCGAAGTCGTCGAAAGCTCTGAGCAAGGCATGCTCGCCCAGGTCCAGCGCGCCACCGACCGTGATGAGCCCGTTGTCTTCCTCGGCTGGGAGCCGCACCCGATGAACGCCAATTTCGAGCTGACCTATCTCGAAGGCGGCGACGACTGGTTCGGCCCCAACCTCGGCGGCGCCACCGTCTACACCAACACCTCCGCCGGCTATGTCGAGGCCTGCCCCAACGTCGGCGCGCTTCTCAACAACCTCGAATTCTCCCTCGCCATGGAGAACGAGATCATGGGCGCGATCCTCAATGACGGGGAAGAGCCTGCCGACGCGGCAACCGCCTGGATGGCCGCGAACTCCGACGCTGTGATGGCGTGGCTGGATGGCGTGACAACCATCGACGGCGGTGATGCGGCGGCGGCTGTTGGTGAGGCGCTGGGGCTGTAAGCGGCGCTAAGACTGAGAGATTAAGGCAGGCCCCGCCGGATGCGGCGGGGCTTTCTCATGTGTGCTTTCGGCGCACCGCAGTGCGTCTATGGGCCTGCAGGCGCTTGCAAATCGTTGTTGCGTTACGCAACGTAACGCTCACGAAAAACGTCTTTTTTGGCCCGAGCTTGGGTCCAATTCCCTTTTTGGTCCCCTCTGTCACCAATGGGATCTCTGGTTGAGAAGGTAGAGCGCACATGCAATATTTTGGCTCCGCCTGCACCTGCGCCTCCTTACTCTTGGGATGTGCGATGTTGACTGGAATGGCCCACGCGCAGGCCGTCACGCACACTGTTGATTTCGATAACTACAGCGGTGGTGGCGCGTTCGGCAGCGGCCAACCAGTTACAAATGAATATGCTGATATTGGGCTGCAAGTGGAGGCCAGGCGCAACGGCGCCATCGCCGCTCCAACGACGTTTGATTCCGGACTCCCGACACGCCGGAATTATCTGTCAAATATAATTTCAAATGGTGTCGTGGCAGACTTCATTGCATTCAATTTTACCGCTCCGGTTTCGGATATTTCCCTGTTGGTGAATACGGGACTTCCTGGTTTTGGGGTCGAGCTGACGTACTATGATGCCGGTGGCAATCTGATGCACACCGAAGAAATCTATGGTCTGGATATAACTTATGCCTCCGCGCTTGAGGGTGTCGCTGTAGTTCAAGCGCGGCAGCTCACGAATGGTAATCAGTTTTTTTTGGATGATCTGATCTACGTGATCCCGAGCGCGGTTTCGACCGAAGAGGAAATCGCCGAATTCGTGGCGTCCATGGGTATGGCGGGGCGTATCGTTGTCATCAATGCTTCACAGCGCGCTGGCCAACATGGTGGGAATAGCCTGGCGACCCGCGATTTGTTGACGCTGACTGATCTGGTTGGGCGCCAGTCGGGTGTGATCGTTCGCCAGAATGGCAACAGCTTTGGCGCGGTCACGGGCGGCGTCTATACTTGGGCCGAGATTACTGGCTTTTGGGCCGATAATGAGGATGCTGACCGGTCAATTACGGGCAGCGGCTTTCAGATTGGTGCAGATGTTGAGCTGAACCCTAACGTGGTGATTGGCCTGTCGGTTGGGGCCCATAGCCTCAACGCGAGTACCGATACGTTTGAGCAAGAGGGCACATTGGTTACCCTCCAACCCTATCTCGCCTACCGCTCTGGCGCGTGGTCGGGTGCGTTGACGTTCAGCTACGGGCAGGGTGAATTTGACCAAACCTCCATAAACGGCAGTGGCACCGGAGAAGTGGTGGTACGGTCAATTTCCTATTCCGGCGGATATGACATTTCGCTTGAGAGCGGAATGGTTGTTACACCCACATTTGGCGTTGTTCACGGCGTCGAGGAATTTGAGGCCGTCTCTGGAACCCTGGCAGGGAATTGGAGTGAAGAAATGACCTTTACCCAGGCCTCGGTCGGTGTCGAATTTAGCCAGGCCTTTGCATCTGGAGACGGCTTTTTCGGACTCCATGCGGATTGGCTGGAAAGTTCCTCTGATAATTCACTGGTAACCGAACGGTTGGGTGATGATGAATGGACCGGGCGCCTTGAATTTGGCTTTGCGACCCAACTCGACATGGGAATTGATCTGAACACGTCGGTGGAGATCGCCGGACTTGGCGGAGATTTGCGACAGGCCAGCGGCGGGCTGCGCATAGCGTTCAATTTTTAGTCAAAGAAATTCTGAGGTACCGTCACGCTAGGCTTTGGTGTCCAACCGGAAACCTTAACAAATCCTTAACGTCCACACCCCTTTCCCAACAAAACCAACGCCTTAACCCCCTTGCTCAACCTTGAGCACACCCGCCCCACACCTCCCCCCTTTCCATCCCGACCCGCCCGCGCCATGATCCCCTCAAACGACCGAAGGGACAGACAGACATGAGCTGGTGGAGCGACCTGCGCGCCTGGTGGGCCGATGACGGCATCGCCGAATGCACCTTCCCCAACGACCCTGACGTCACGGGCCCCATCACCTTCCTCACCGAATGCAAGCTCCGCATCGGTGACGCGGCAGAGGCCGTCTTCGACAGCCTCCAAGCCAACCTCTCCGGCGTCTTCGACCTGATCGCCGTAGGTCTTGAGGCGATGATCGAAGCCATCCTTGCCCTCCTCCAACAGCCCCCCAACACCAGCTGGTTCCAGGACGTCCGCCTGCGCGACGCGAGCTTCCTCTACCCGCCCGAATGGCACCCGTTCCTGATCATCGCGCTCTTCACCGCGCTCGCCTGGTACTTCCACCGCGGCTGGAAAGTCCCCACCCTCGTGGCCCTCGGCTTCCTCTTCATCGTGAACCAGGACTATTACGAGGAAACCACCGAAAGCCTCACCCTCGTCCTATCCGCCTGCGTCGTCTGCATGGGCCTGGGCGTGCCCATCGGCATCGCCGCCGCCCACCGCCCCCGCCTTTACGCGGCCATGCGCCCCGTCCTCGACCTGATGCAAACCCTACCGACCTTCGTTTACCTCATCCCCGCTATCGTCTTTTTCGGCATCGGCATGGTCCCCGGCCTGATCGCCACGGTGATCTTCGTCCTGCCCGCCCCGATCCGCCTGACCCATCTGGGCATCTCCTCCACGCCAACATCGCTGCTTGAAGCCGCCGACGCCTTCGGCGCCACGGGCCGCCAAAAGCTCTGGAAAGTGGAGCTTCCCTACGCCCTGCCGCAGATCATGACCGGCCTGAACCAGACCATCATGCTGTCGCTCTCCATGGTCGTGATCGCAGCCCTCGTCGGCGCCGACGGCCTCGGCGTCCCGGTCGTGCGCGCGCTCAACCAGGTCAATACCGGCCTCGGCTTCGAGTCCGGCTTCATCATCGTTGTCGTCGCCATCGTCCTCGACCGAGCCCTACGGGTGAAAACATGATCCATCCTGCAAGCTGCCACTGCGGCACCGTCAAATTCACCGTCGATCTGCCAGACGGCCTCGCCTCCGCCCGCCGCTGCGATTGCAGCTTTTGCACCATGCGCGGGGCGGTTGCCGTCTCCACCACGCTCGACGGCCTCAAGATCACCGAAGGCGCGGAAAACCTGACGCTCTACCAGTTCGGCACCAACACCGCGCGCCACCATTTCTGCAAGACCTGTGGCATCTACACCCATCACCAACGCCGCTCGAACCCTGAAGAGTTCGGCGTCAACATGGCTTGCCTTGAAGGCCACACACCGTTCGAGCTGGCAGAGATCATCGTCCATGATGGGCAGAACCACCCCAATGATGGCGGCGCGCCCGATGGCGTCGCAGGCATCCTGCGCTACGAGGCCAATACATGAGCATCGCCGTTTCGTTCGAAGATGTCTGCATCATGTTCGGTCCGCGCCCCGCGCCCGCGCTGAAGCTTGCCGATGACGGCAAGGACCGTTCTGAGATTCAGCGCGAAACGGGTCACGTCCTGGGCGTTCACGATTGCAGCCTTGATGTGGAGGCCGGTGAAATCCTCGTCCTTATGGGCCTCTCCGGCTCCGGCAAATCGACGCTTTTGCGGTCAGTGAATGGCCTAAACCCCGTGGCGCGGGGCAGGGTGCATGTGCGCGACGGGGATTGGAACTGCACGCTGCCCGGCACCTCGACGCAAGACCTGCGCTACCTCCGCCAAAACTGCGTCTCGATGGTGTTCCAGCAATTCGGCCTGCTGCCTTGGCGGACAGTGCGCGAGAATGTCGGCCTTGGCCTTGAACTCGCAGGGCAAAGCGCGGCCGAGCGCACCGCGAAAGTCGACGAACAACTGGCCCTCGTCAGCCTGTCGGACTGGGCCGACCGCAAAGTGGGCGAGCTTTCGGGCGGCATGCAGCAACGCGTGGGCCTGGCCCGTGCCTTTGTCACCCAAGCCCCGATCCTACTGATGGATGAGCCGTTCTCAGCGCTCGACCCGCTGATCCGCACCAAGCTGCAGGATGAGCTTCTCGACCTGCAACGCGACCTGAAACGCACCATCATCTTTGTCAGCCACGATCTGGATGAGGCCTTCAAGATCGGCAACCGCATCGCGATCATGGAAGGCGGGCGCATTGTGCAAATCGGCACGCCCCGGCAGATCTTCTCGGAACCCAAAACGCCTTATGTCGCTGAATTCGTGGCGAATATGAACCCGCTTGGCGTTCTGACCGCGCGCGATGTCATGCAAGACATCCCCACCGATCATCCCCGCATTTCAGCGGAAACTCCGGTCAAAGACATCCTCACCCGCTTCGCCGAAACACCATCACCGCTCAGCGTGGAACAGGATGGAGAGGTTATCGGCACCGTCACCCCCGACAGCGTCACCGCGCGGCTCGGCGCCAGCGGGTAGGGCGCGCCCCTGTCTTCCATTGGTTCCAAATACCTCCCCCAGAGGGTCCTCACTCCGCCGCAAGTGCCCCCATCAGCCGCTCCAGATGCCAATCGGTATCCCCAAGCTGTGCATCAATCATCACCAGCCGTTTGGCGTAGTGCGCCAAGGGATATTCCCAGGTGATCCCGATCCCGCCATGCATCTGGATCGCCTCTTCCGAGACCTGCCGCGCAATCTTGCCCACCAGGAACTTCGCCTGCGCCACGCGCTTGCCGAACTCCGGCCCGCCTTCGGCGGAAGCCGCGAGAATTACAATCGAGCGTGCCTGTTCGATCTCGATGCCGAGGTCAATCGCCCGGTGTTGCAACGCCTGAAAGGCGCCAATCGGCTGGCCGAATTGCTTCCGCGTCTTCAGATAGTCGATCAGAATTCCTTGCACGACTTCCATCGCGCCAAGGGCCTCCGCGCACAGCGCTAGCGCGCCCGCATCTAGCGCCTCTTCCAACGCCGCCCGTGCGTCGCCCAGAATCAATTCCCCCGGCGTGCCGTCCAGAAACACCTCTGCCGCAGGCCCACCGTCGATCGTCCCGTAGCCGGAAATCTGCGCGTCTTCCGCGTTCACGTCGAACAGGGCCAGTTTGCCCTCGGCCTGCGCCGCAATCAGCAGGCGTTCCGCGCCAGCCCCGCCATAAACCACCGACTTCCGCCCGGTCAGCAGGCCGCCCTCGGCATGGCAGGTGATCCCGTCCAGGTCATAGGGCGCGTCCAACTCTCCGATCCCCACGGCGAGGCGCTGCCCGGCTAGGACTTCCTCCACATCCCGCCCGGCGTCCGCGAGCAGGCGCAAGCCAAGAAGGGTTGCCAGCACCGGCTCCGGACACAGCGCGCGGCCAAGCGCCTCAAACACAACGGAAATATCAAATCCTGAGCCGCCCATGCCGCCCGCCTCTTCAGGGGCCAGCGCATAGAAAGCCCCCAATTCCGCCAGCCCAACCCATGCCTCTTCCGAATGCCAAGGTGCGGTATAGGCCACGTCTACTCGGCCCTCCACCGGACAGGCATCCGCCAGATACCGCGCCAAACTATCCGCCAGCATCCGGCGGTCATCGCTCATCTCGAAATTCATCCCCGCATCATCCCTTTTGCCAGAATGTTGCGCTGGATCTCGTTCGATCCACCGTAGATCGAGATCTTGCGGTTGTTGAAATAGCCGCTCGCATTGTGCGCATGGCCCTTGGGCGCAATCGCCAGATTATCGAGATCCTCAGACGGAAACGGCGCCGCAGCCGGCCCCAAAGCCCGGCGCGCCAGATCGTTCAACTCCTGGCGGATCACCGTGCCCTTGATCTTCAACATCGACGGCTCCGCCCCAAGCTGCCCGCCCGCAGCAGCCTTTGACAGCATCCGAAGGTTGGTGATCTTCACCGCCTCCAACTCTGCCTCGACGCTCGCCAGTCTCGCCGCAAATAGCGGGCTCTCGATCAACGCTTTGCCACCGCGCTTAACCTGCTTCGCCAGCGCCTTCACTTGGCGCAAAGCCTGCACTGAAAAGCCAGTCCCCGCGATATTCGTGCGCTCATGCCCCAGCAGATACTTCGCGATGGTCCAGCCCATATTCTCTTCGCCGACAAGGTTGCCCACCGGCACCCGCACATCGGTGAAAAACACCTCGTTCACCTCATATCCACCCTCGATCAGGCGGATGGGCCGCATCTCGATGCCGGGCGTGTCCAGATCGATCAGCAGGAAGGAAATCCCCTCCTGCGGCTTGCCTTCGAACTTTGTGCGCACAAGGCAGAAGATGCGATTTGCGTATTGACCCAACGTGGTCCACGTCTTCTGACCATTTACGACATACACATCGCCGTCCCGCTCGGCTTTTGTCTTCAGCGACGCCAGATCCGACCCCGCCCCGGGCTCAGAATAGCCCTGACACCACCAATCGCGGCCATCCAGGATGCGCGGCAGATATTCTGCCTGCTGTGCGGGCGTGCCGAACTTCATCAACACCGGCCCCAGCATCTTGGTGCCGAACGGCACGATCCGCGGCGCGCTGGCCTTGGCGCATTCCTCCTCGAAGATATGCAGCTCAATCGGACCCCAGCCTTGCCCGCCAAACTCCTCCGGCCATGTGCCAGCCAGCCAGCCCTTTTCGTTCAGGATCGCGTGCCACCGCTCCATATCCTCACGCGTAGGCTCTTCACCGCGGCCCACACGACCCGCGATCTCCGCAGGCAGCGCCTCGGCCAAAAACGCCTGCACCTCTGCTTGAAATGCCTGTTCCTCAGGGGAAAAATTCAGATCCATCGCACCCTTCCTCCGCTTTGGAAAAAGGGTAGCACGGGCAGCGCAAAGCGCCAGCGGTTACATCGAAAAGGAGGTTCCGCACCCGCAAGATGACGTGGCGTTCGGGTTTTCGATGGTGAACCGCGCGCCGATCAACTCTTCGGTGAAGTCGATCACGGCGTCGGTCAGAAACGGCAGCGAAACGCTGTCCACCACAACCTTCTGGCCCTGACCTTCCAGAACCAGATCGTCTGCGTCCGGGGCGTCCAGCTTGATCTCGTACTGAAATCCCGAACATCCACCGCCTTCTACGGCCACACGCAGCGCCTGCGGGACCTCGGCGGTATTGTTGATCTCGGCCAGCCGCGCAAAGGCGCGGTCGGTCACTTTGGGGGGCACGGTCAGCATGTCAGATCACCTGTCGCATTCAGCGTGGGGCAAATATATGAAAGGGCAGGGGCCAGGACAAGACAGCGCCCGGCAAGGAGGCTGAAATGCGGGCACCTTTTGCGTGCAATCCGATCGAGACGCGCGGACGCTTGGTCGCCGAGGAGGAAAGCGCCCACCGCTCCCCCTTTCAGCGCGACCGCGACCGGATCATCCATTCCTCCGCCTTTCGCCGCCTCAAACACAAGACGCAGGTCTTTGTGGAGCATGAGGGCGATTACTTCCGAACCCGCCTGACCCACTCGCTGGAGGTCGCGCAGGTGGCACGCACCATGGCCCGTGCCCTGGGCCTGGATGAGGATCTGACCGAAACCGTCGCACTGGCCCATGATCTGGGCCATCCTCCCTTCGGCCATACCGGTGAGGATGCACTACAGGCGCTGATGGCGCCCCATGGCGGCTTTGATCACAACGCGCAGGCCCTCCGGATCGTGACGCAGCTGGAGCGGCACTATGCCGAATTCGATGGCCTCAACCTGACATGGGAAACGCTGGAGGGGATCGCCAAACATAACGGCCCGGTCGCGCCCCCACTGCCGTGGGCGCTCAACGCCTGTTGCGCCGATATCGACCTTGAGCTTTCAACCTATGCGAGTGCCGAGGCGCAGGTCGCAGCCCTGGCCGATGACATCGCCTACAATCACCACGACCTGCACGATGGCCTGCGGGCAGAGCTGTTTTCGACCGATGAACTGGCCGAATTGCCGATCCTGCGCGACTGTTTTGCAGCCGTGGATGAACGTTACCCCGGTCTCAACTATTACCGCCGGCGGCACGAAGCGTTGCGGCGCTTCTTTGGTGTGCTGGTCGAGGATGTTCTCGCCTGCGCGCGCACTGCTCTGGACGAAATTGATCCACAATCCCCTGTGGATATCCGCATGGCGGGCCGCCCGATCATTCGCTTTTCCAAGGGCTTGTTCGACGACCTCAAAGTCATCCGTACATTTTTATTCAAACGTATGTACCGCGCACCGTCGGTGGTGGTCATGCGGCAGGACGTGACGCAGGTGGTCGAGGATCTGTTTCCCTTCTTCATGGCCAACCCAACGGAATTGCCCAAGCAGTGGCGCAAGGACGTCGAAGCAATCACGGGGGATCAGACCGAATTGGCCCGCATCGTCTCGGACTATATCTCAGGCATGACCGACCGCTTCGCGCTGCAATGCCACCAAAGGTTGATCGGTGGGGCGGATCGCGGCACACTGGACCGGCCCCTATAGCTCACATTACCGGAGCCGAACGATGCCCATTACCCTCCGCCACGCCGCCCCGGCGGCGGCCCTGTTTGCATCCCTATCCATTGCGCAGGCTTTTCCGCAAGATGGCCAGTTTTATCAAGGGTTTAGCTGCCCCGCCGAAGGGTTCACGCCCGGCGGCGAACGCACCGCCTCTCTGGCCTTTCCGACGCTCTGCCTGTTCGAGCAATGCTGTGATTTGTCCAACCCGATCAACGTCCGCGATATGGATCAGATCTTCCTTTATGACGGAGCCTGCACCGCAGAAGGCAATGATTTTGAGGCGCGTCTGCTGGTGGGGGAAGCCTCCATTGATGGGTTGGTCGTGGTGCTGAACAATAACGCCTATACCTACGCGCGGTGCGAACCCTGATTGACCCGTTCCGCGCATCCTTTTTCGATGCAAGGAATTGAACCCATGACCCTGAAATCATTCGGCATTTCTGCCATCCTGCTGGTTGCGGCCTCCGCCAGCGCCTCGGCCCAGGTGGCCAATGGCCGCTTCCAGATCGGCGCCTGCACCACGCATCCTGAGGAGGCCATCGTCCGCCTCGAAAACAACGTCCTCACCTTCTACGAGTCCGTGTGTACCCTGGCCAATCCAGTCCCAGTCGACGGCACAGATGGCTTCTCCTACACCGGCAATTGCGCGGGCGAGGGGCAGGAATGGACGGCCAATATGTTCCTGATCCCGCTGCAAGACGGCGCGGTGATGCGCCTGATCAACGACGGCAACGTCATCGATTACAACCGCTGCACCCCCTGATCTGATTGACGCCACAGGCCATGGTGATACACCCCCGGTGATCTTCCAAAGGACACCGCCATGACCCTGTTCGACCAGATCCGCGAGGCTGTTCTCGCCGCCATCGACGCGCTTTCCGCTGAGGGCACTTTGCCCGCCGGCCTGGAGACGCGCGCGATCACGGTCGAACCGCCCCGCGATGCGGCCCATGGCGATATGGCAACGAACGCCGCGATGGTGTTGGCCAAGCCCGCCCAGATGAAGCCCCGCGACATTGCCGAGGCCCTGGCAGGAAAGCTGGCCGACGATCCGCGCATTGACAGCGCCGAGGTCGCAGGCCCGGGCTTTCTGAACCTGCGGCTCGCGGCGTCTGTCTGGCAGAGTGTCGTGGCGGATGTGGTGCAGGGCGGCACGGCCTACGGACGCTCCAGCAAAGGGCAGGGACGTCGCGTAAACGTCGAATATGTCAGCGCAAATCCCACCGGGCCGTTGCATGTGGGTCACACCCGCGGCGCGGTCTTCGGCGATGCGCTCGCTTCGCTGCTGGCAGCGGCCGGCTATGACGTCACGCGCGAATATTATATAAACGACGGCGGCGCGCAGGTCGATGTTCTCGCGCGGTCCGTCTATCTGCGCTACCTGGAAGCGCACGGCCAACAGGTCGCGTTCGAGGATGGCACCTATCCCGGCGACTATCTGATCGAGGTCGGACAAGCGCTCAAAGACAAGGTTGGCGACCAGTTTGTCGACAAGGGTGAGCAGTATTGGCTCGCCGAAATTCGCGAATTCGCGACCGAGCGCATGATGGGCCTGATCCGGGAGGATCTGGCGATGCTCGGCGTCGAGATGGATGAATTCTTCTCGGAAAAATCGCTCTACGGCACGGGTCGGATCGAGGATGCGATTAACGATCTGCGCGGCAAGGGCCTGATCTACGAAGGCGTGTTGGAGCCACCCAAGGGCAAGAAACCCGAAGATTGGGAACCGCGGGAGCAGACGCTTTTCAAGTCCACCGAGCACGGCGACGACGTGGACCGCCCGGTGATGAAATCCGACGGCGCCTGGACCTATTTCGCCCCCGACATCGCCTATCATTTTGACAAGGTTTCCAGAGGGTTCGACGAGCTTATTGATGTATTTGGCGCCGATCACGGCGGCTATGTCAAACGGATGAAGGCGGCTGTCTCGGCGCTCAGCGATGGCCGCGTCCCGCTCGATATCAAGCTGACCCAACTTGTCAAACTGCGTCGCGGCGACGAGGAATTGAAGATGTCCAAACGCGCGGGCACCTTCGTGACACTCCGCGATGTGGTTGAGATGGTGGGCGCTGATGTGACCCGGTTTCACATGCTCACTCGCAAGAACGATGCACCGCTCGATTTCGACGTCGACAAGGTGCGCGAACAGTCCAAGGACAACCCCGTCTGGTACGTCCAATACGCCCATGCGCGCATCCATTCCGTGCTGCGCAAGGCCGCGGAGGCCGGCATGACGCCCGATCCTGCAAACCTCGATGCCATCGCCGATCCGGCAGAACTCGCGCTCGCCGCAAAGCTTGCCGAATACCCCCGGATGATCGAGGCCGCCGCCGCCACGCACGAGCCGCACCGTATCGCCTTCTACCTCTACGATCTCGCCTCCGACTTCCACGCTCTGTGGAACAAGGGCAACGCTGATCCGCACCTGCGCTTCTTCCAGGAGGATGATCCATCGGCAACATCCGGGAAACTTTGCCTGATTTCCGCCGTGGCGATTGTCATTTCGAACGGCCTTGGTATTTTGGGCGTGAAACCGGTCGAACAAATGTGAGGCATCAGACCTCCTGTCGCGCCGGTCGAGCAAGTGACATCGGGCCGCCAAAAGGCTCGGGCGAATGAGGCAGGCATGGCAGATATCCAATATTCCGGGGACTACGCCCCAGAGTCGGGTTACGACTATTCCCATGATTATGCGCACGAACAGGCGCAAGCGGCGGCTGATGTCAGCCGTGTGACGCAGTTGATCAACTGGGCCGGTGCGGTTGTGTCCATCGGCTTGGTTGTGGGCATGGCGATCTGGGCCTGGCAGCTTCTGATGCGCGACGTGACGGACGTGCCGGTGATCCGCGCCATGGAAGGCCCGATGCGCATCGCTCCTGAAAATCCAGGCGGCGCCGTGGCCGAGAACCAGGGGCTGGCCGTAAACCGTCTGGCCGAAGGGGAGGAGGCCGCGCCAGTGCCCGACCAGTTGGTCCTGGCCCCTCAGCCCATGGATTTCGACGATGTGCCTGAGCTTGAACAGGCTTTTGAAAGTGCCTCTGCCGGAAACCCTGCACCGGTTGAAGAGGTTGCAGAGGTGCCCGCAGTGATCGCCGAAGTGGCCCCGGAGGTCGAAGAACCTGTGACCGCCGAGGACACCGAAGCGCTGATCGAACGTCTGCTGGCCGAAGCGCAACCCCTTGAAGGTGTGGAAGAAAGCGCCTTGCCCAACGCCGCGGAAGAGCCTGAGCTGGTGGCCCGCGCCGACACAATTCCGATCTCCGTCCCCGGCGTGCGCCGCTCTCCTCGGCCCGCCACGCGCCCCGCAGATATCCAGGCCCGCGCAGAGGCTGCCGCCGCAGCCGCCGCCGTTGCCGCCGCCACGCCAGACGCGGCAGAGGCCGCGGCACCTGCCGCTGACGCGCCTATCGGCGCGGATGAATTTGAACTTGCTGCGTCCGATCTGGAAACGGGCACCCGCCTTGTCCAGCTTGGCGCCTTTGACACGCCCGATCTGGCCCGCGCCGAATGGCAGCGCCTGTCGCAGAACTACCCCGACTTCTTCCTTGGCCGCGCTCGAGTGATTGAACAAGCCTCCTCCGGCGGACAGAGCTTCTATCGCCTGCGCGCCCATGGCTTTGGCGACCTCTCGGCCTCTCGCCGCTTCTGTGCGGCACTGGTTGCTCAAGGTGCTGCCTGCATCCCGGTTACGGTCCGGTGACACAAGCCGCGACGATCCTGGGATGCGAAGGCACGATCCTCTCACCTGCGGAGAAATCCTTCTTCGCCGATGCGCAGCCCTGGGGCTTCATCCTCTTCACGCGGAACATTAACAACCCCGCGCAAATTTCTGCTTTGACAGCAGAATTACGTGAAATTGTTGGGCGCGACGCCCCCATCCTTATTGATCAGGAAGGGGGACGCGTACAGCGGATGGGCGCCCCCCATTGGCGGCAATGGCATCCACCGCTCGACATGGCGGCCAAGGCGTCCGACCCTGTTCGCGCGCTTTATCTTCGCTACCGCCTAATCGCTGAAGAACTGCGCGCCGTGGGCATCGACGTGCAATGCGGCCCCACAGCGGACGTGGCGCGCGACAGCACGCATCCCTTCCTGCAAAACCGCCTCTATGGCTACGATACAGAGACGGTCATCGACCTTGCCCATGCGGTCGCCGAAGGCTTGACTGATGGCGGCATCCATCCGGTCGTCAAGCATATCCCGGGCCACGGGGCGGCCACCCTCGACAGCCACCACGATTTGCCCCGCGTCACGCTCGACCGCGATACGCTCGACGCCACGGATTTTGCCGTGTTCGAGCAGATGGATCACATCATGATGGGCATGACCGCCCATGTCGTGTTCGAGGCGATAGATCCCGAACTGCCCGCCACCCTGTCGCGCAAGGTCATGCAAGTGATCCGGGAAGACATTGATTTCGATGGTCTTTTGATGACCGATGACCTGTCGATGGGCGCGCTTCCTGGCACCATCGGTGAACGCGCCGCGGCCGCCCGTGCGGCTGGATGCGACATGATCCTGCACTGCAATGGTGAGCGGGCTGAGATGGAGCAAGTGCTGGCCAATTGCGGCCAGTTGAGCGGGGCCGCACAGGCCCGTGCCGACACCGTTATCGCGCGCCGACCACAGCCTGAACCGCTTGACATCCAAGCCGCCGAGGAGGAACTCTCAAGCCTTCTGGGCGGAGAGGTTTATGTCTGAAGCGGGCCAAACGGGCCAACCTGCGAACACAGATGATTGGGACAAGGTCACCGCCCGGCGCGAAGCCGAGGCGCTGATTGTGGACGTCGATGGGTTTGAAGGCCCGCTCGATCTGCTGCTGACGCTCAGCCGCACTCAAAAGGTCGACCTGCGCAAGATTTCCATCCTCGCTCTTACCGAGCAATACCTTGTTTTCATTGAACAAGCCCGCGCTTTGCGCATCGAACTGGCCGCCGATTATCTCGTCATGGCCGCCTGGCTCGCCTTCCTGAAATCCAAGCTCCTCTTGCCGCCGGAACCCGGCGATGAAGGCCCGTCTGGCGAAGACCTGGCCGCGCATCTGGCCTTCCAGCTGGAACGCCTCGCCGCGATGCGCGAATGCGCAGCCAAGCTGATGGCGCGCGACCGGCTGGGTCGTGACCGGTTCGTGCGCGGCGCGCCGCAGGCGATGACGACGAACCGCAAGATCACCTACACCGCCGGCCTGCTGGACCTGATGCAGGCCTATGCGCGCATCCGCACCAAGGATGATTTCCGCCCCTACGTGATGGACCGCGAAAAGGTCCTGACGATGGAAGAGGCGCTGGACCGCCTGCGCCGGATGGTCGGCTATATGGGCGAATGGGCGGACCTGATGTCCTACCTGCCCGAAACCTGGACGAAGGACCCGAAATCTCGCCGCTCGGCCACTGCCGCCAATTTCGCGGCGGCTTTGGAGTTGACGAAGGCCGGAAAGGTTGAGATCCGCCAATCCGATACATTCGAGCCCATCCAATTGCGTCGGAAAGACTCATGAGCGACCAAGCGCCTGAAAAGACGGAAGAAAGCCTCTTCCGCGCCCCCCCGCTGGCTGAACAGGAGCGTATGATCGAAGCGCTGCTGTTTGCCTCCGCCGAACCCGTCAGCCTGTCAGAGATGGAGGCACGGATGCCCCACGGCTCTGATCCGGCAGAGGCGCTTGTTCTTCTGCGCAGACGGTACGAGGGCAGAGGCGTGCAGGTTGCCAAAGTGGGCGATGCCTACGCCTTTCGCACCGCCGCCGATCTGGGCTTCCTCATGGCGCGCGAGCAGGTCGAACAACGCAAACTCAGCCGTGCCGCCATCGAGACGCTGGCCATCGTCGCCTACCACCAGCCTGTCACCCGCGCCGAGATCGAAGAGATCCGCGGTGTCTCCGTCAGTCGCGGGACGGTCGATCAGTTGATAGAGCTTGAGTGGATCAAATTCGGCCGCCGCCGCATGACACCCGGTCGCCCCGTGACCTACGTGGTCACGCCTGAATTTCTCGACCATTTCGGGCTGGAAAATGCACGCGATCTGCCCGGCCTCAAAGAGCTGCGCGATGCGGGTCTTCTGGAAAGCCGCCCCCCGGACGCCGAGGGCGAAGAGGGGCCCGAGCCCGAGCGGGATGACGATACGGGCGACATGTTCGACGATGACGCGGACGCGGCGCGCGACGATGACCTGATCGAAGACGAATAGGGTCGGAGAAGTCCGACCAGCTGAACGCAGTTTTCGCCAAAATTCTGCCCAACTGGTCACATATCCGTTCACCTGAGCAGAAATCGACTGGTAAAGGGCAGCCCAATGGACCGTATTCTGAACATGATCATCCGCCGCGTGATGTCGCGCGTCGTGAACCGTGGCGTCGATGCAGGCATTGATGCCGTGACACGTCGGGGTGGCGAAAACACGACCGAAGATCGCGCGCGCGGGCAGGCGGCTGCGCGCAACGCGAAAGGCGCTTTGCGCATGGCTCGGCGGGTCGGGCGCTTCTAAGCCGATCGCCAATTCTACCCTTGGGTCCGCCGCCAAAGCGCGGCAGGGTGTGTGTGCTCAATTCTAGAGGATAACACCACAATGATTACCCGATTGACCCTTAGCACGGGGGTATTTCTCCTCGTTTCCGGGGCCGCTCAGGCGCAGGCTTACTTGTGTCCCGGCTTTGGTGATGTGGACGTGCGCATTACCTTGATCGAAGGCACGGATGCGGCGGTTGCCGAGTTCATCGCTGGGGCTGACAACCCTTCGGGCGGGGACGATCCCGTCACCATGCGGTCGCAACGGGGCGGCGACGGCATCACCTATGCAGGCGGCGATCTATTGCTGCGCGGAACCGGAGACATCGCTGATCTGACGGCTGGCGATCTGACGGTTCACTGCACTCTTGAAGGGGCTGAGCCTGCAGCGACTGTCGAGCAACCCGTTGAAACTGTGGAAGATAGTGAGGTTGTGCAAGCGCCGATTGAGGATGGCGCGGGCGAGGCCACACCCGATGCGGCAGGCGGCGCAAACATTCCCGCAATTTCCCTTGGCGGGAACCTGCGCGCCGGTCCCGGCACAGAATTCGCCGATGTCGGTGGCCTTGATGAAGGCACGGAAATCATCCTGCAGGCCGATACGGGCGTGCCGTTCAACGGATACACATGGTGGGAGATCATCCTGCCAAGTGGCGAGTTGGCCTTCCAATGGGGCGGCGTGATTTGTGTGCCCGGCGGCGGTGTGTCCGGCGTGATCGAGGATGCAGACGCCTGCCCGATTGCCGAGGCTGATACTGGCGCGGAAGTCGGCGAAGCGACGGCGGATGCCAGCGGTGCTGCTGACATCGCCGCGATCTCGCTGGGGGGCAACCTGCGCTCGGGCCCCGGCACGGCGTTCCCGGATATCGGCGGATTGGAACAAGGCACGGCCATCACACTGCTCACCAACAGCGGAATTCCTTTCAACGGCTATGATTGGTGGGAGATCGAGCTGGCCGATGGCCAGATCGCCTTCCAGTGGGGTGGCGTGATTTGCGTACCCGCCGGGGGTGTCGCCGGCGTGTTGGAAAGCTGTCAGTAAGGCACAAAAGGTCCGCGGCTGGGTGGTATTGAAGCCACAGGTCGCGGCCCTCTGCCGATGGCAGAACGTGGTGCCCAGATTTCGCCACATTTCGCCGCCAACTCTGCCTCAAGATCAATAAAAACAGATCATGAGGCAGAGTTATGGAGCGGATCGTCAGCAGCGTTTTGCGCTTTTTCCAGTCGGTGGATGCGCCACGCACGGAAATTCACGTCAACCGGATCGCCATGGGCAGCAGCCACGATCGGGCGCTTGCTGCCTTCAAGGCAGATCAGGCCCGCATCGCCAGTAAACAGGATGGCGCGACGTTCGCGTCCAAGCGCGCGGCCAAGTAAACGACGCACATCGCGTGCAACAAAGCGCCCCAGCCGGGGCGCTTTTTTCTTTGTGCCCGGGGTTTTGTGCGGCAATCATCGCGCACCAGCTTTGGGGAAGTACCATGAAATATACTACCGCTCTTGTGGCCTTGGCCGTGTCACTAGGTGTGCCAACCATGTCTTTGGCAAACGTGAACTATGCGTGCGGCGCGCTTAACGGGATCGAATTCACAGCCACCTATTTTGATGAGGAAGACGTCGTCGGGGTCGATGCGCGGAACCAAGCCAATGGGCAGGTCACGCGGGCGGTGCTGAACCCCGCTGTTTCAGGCAGTGGGTCGCGTTTCTTTGATCCATCCACAGGCCTCGATTTCGTGGAGCATCAGGGTCAGGCATTTCTGACGACGGCCTCGGGCGCGCAGTTCACCTGCGTGGTGACAAGCATTGACGAGCCAGGTGGCAGTCAGGCTGGCGGCGGCTACGACCCGCAGGTCGGCCCATTTCCGGGATTTTCCTTCGGAGGCAATCTTCGCGGTGGACCTGGCACCAACTTCGCCGATGTCGGTTCTACGTTCGAGGGGCAACCAATAACTTTGGTCACGGATACGGGCATTTTCTTCAACGGTTATTCGTGGTGGGCTGTGCAGTTGCAGAACGGGCAGGACGCCTACCAATGGGGCGGGCTGCTCTGCGCGCCGGGTCTGCAGCTTGCAGGTATCTTTAACGAAGGGTGTTGAGGGCAACCGAGAAGTTAATTTTCGGCTAACGCAAAATGGAAAACCGTTCGATATCAATGGGAAAGGGTAGCTTATCAAGCGTGATAAGTTAAGCACCGCCGGCCAAGAAAAAAGGGCGCCGCGTTGGGCGCCCTTTCCTGTTTCTGACAGCCGCTGATTAGCAGCTGTAGTACATCTTGTATTCCATCGGGTGCGGCGTGTGCTCGTAGGCGTAAACCTCTTCCCACTTGAGCGCGGCATAACCCTCGATCTGGTCTTTGGTGAACACGTCGCCCTTCAGCAGGAATTCGTGATCGGCTTCCAGCTCGTCGAGCGCTTCGCGCAAGCTCGCACAAACGGTTGGGATGCCCGCCAGCTCTTCCGGCGGCAGATCGTAGAGGTCCTTGTCCGAAGGATCGCCCGGGTTGATCTTGTTCTGGATACCGTCGAGGCCAGCCATGAGCAGGGCCGCGAAGCAGAGATAGGGGTTCGCTGCCGGATCGGGGAAACGAGCCTCCACACGCTTGGCCTTCGGGCTTTCCGTCCACGGAATGCGCACACAGCCCGAGCGGTTGCGGGCCGAGTAGGCGCGCAGAACCGGGGCTTCAAAGCCCGGGATCAGACGCTTGTAGGAGTTCGTCGACGGGTTCGTGAAAGCGTTCAGCGCCTTGGCGTGCTTCAGGATACCGCCGATGAAATACAGAGCTTCATCAGACAGATCGGCATACTTGTCACCCGCGAAAAGCGGCTTTCCGTCCTTCCAGATCGACATGTTGCAGTGCATGCCGGTGCCGTTGTCACCCGCGATGGGCTTCGGCATGAACGTGGCCGACTTACCGTAGGCGTGGGCAACGTTGTGGATGATGTACTTGTATTTCTGAAGCTCGTCGGCCTGCTTGGTGAGGCTGTCGAAGATCAGGCCAAGCTCGTGCTGGCACGACGCCACCTCGTGGTGGTGCTTATCGACCTTCATGCCGATGCGCTTCATCGTGGACAGCATCTCAGACCGCAGATCCTGACCGGCATCGATCGGGTTTACGGGGAAGTAGCCGCCCTTAACGCCCGGACGATGGCCCATATTGCCCATCTCATACTCGGTATCGCCGTTCCAGGACGCGTCCTGGGCATCGACCTCGTAAGAGACCTTGTTGATTTCAACAGACATGCGCACGTCGTCGAAGACGAAGAATTCGGCTTCGGGGCCGAAGAACGCGGTGTCACCGATGCCGGAGGACTTGAGGTATGCCTCAGCCTTCTCGGCGGTCGAACGGGGATCACGCTCATACGCTTCGCCGGTGTCGGGCTCAACGATCGAGCAGTGCACGCAGATCGTCTTTTCCGCGTAGAACGGATCAACATAGGCGCTGTCGGTGTCGGGCATCAGCTTCATGTCGGAGGCTTCGATGCCTTTCCAACCGGCGATGGACGAGCCGTCGAACATGAAGCCTTCCTCAAGGAAGTCCTCATCGACCTGGTCGGACATCACCGTGACGTGCTGCAGCTTGCCGCGCGGATCGGTGAACCGGATATCGACGTATTCCGCGTCCTCGTCCTTAACCATTTTCAAGAAGTCTGCTGTGCTCATTCTGACCTTCCCTTTGCGTTCAAATAGGCCCCGGTCGGGGGTGCTTTACATTGCGGATTAGATTGCGTCTTCGCCCGTTTCGCCGGTCCGGATGCGGATCGCCTGGCTGATGTCGGATACGAAAATCTTGCCATCGCCGATCTTGTCGGTCTTGGCGGCATTGATGATGGTCTCAATCGCGGCATCGGCCTGATCTTCGCTTAGGACGACTTCGATCTTTACCTTGGGCAGGAAGTCCACGACATATTCGGCGCCACGGTAAAGCTCCGTATGCCCCTTCTGGCGGCCAAACCCTTTCACCTCGGTTACGCTCAGACCCTGAACGCCGATTTCCTGAAGGGCTTCCTTCACCTCATCCAGCTTGAACGGTTTGATGATTGCTTCGATCTTTTTCACAGGCCGACTCCCCTCGCCATCTCTTCGATGTTCTGACACCATCTTGGGCAAGGGGCGTCCATGTGTGAGCGTGATTGCTGTTCAATCTTTGGGCGTATTTTGAAGCTGTCGGTGACTTATTGTGCAAGGCGCTCAAAAAATGTGCACAAATGAATCGGAGCCGCGATGAACCTGTTATCAGCGACCGAAATGCGGGATCTGGAAGCTGCGGCAATCGCGTCAGGCCATACCACGGGCCTTGAAATGATGGAGCGGGCCGGTGCCGGAGTGGTGGATGCGGTGCTGTCACGCTGGCCTGAATTGAACAACGGTCCGCGTCGAGCCGTAATTCTATGCGGGCCAGGCAATAACGGTGGTGATGGTTACGTCATCGCGCGGCTTTTGGCGCAGCGCTATTGGGATGTGAGGGTCTTTGGGATGGGGGCGTGCGATGACATGCCCCCCGATGCGGCGGCAAACCGGCGTCGCTGGGAAGGGATAGGCGCTGTTGCCCCGCTTGAAATAGCCTCGGACGAGGGGGCGGACCTTGTCGTAGACGCGATTTTCGGAACCGGACTAAGCCGTGGTTTTGCGCCGCCTGATCGCGTGGGTGCACTGTTTCACGGCTTGTTTGCAGATGGATTTTGGGGACATGGCAAGGAACACCTGCCCTATGTCGTCGCGGTTGATGTCCCGTCGGGACTGGATGCGGATAGCGGAAAGATCCTTTGGACCGACAGCCAATGGTGCGGGGATATTGCGGCGCATCTGACCGTCACCTTTCATCAACCGAAATTGGGCCATGTCCTGGCGGATGGGCCAGGGCAGTGCGGGGCGCTCGAGGTTGTGGATATCGGTTTGACAGATCGATCGAAGGGTCTTCCATTGGTGCGCCTGCCGGATCCGATTTTGGCGGAACCTTCGTTGAGCAAGACAGTCATGGACGCTCACAAATTCGACCATGGCCACGCCCTGATCCTGACGGGTGGTCTGGGGCGCACCGGGGCGGCTCGCCTTGCTGCACAAGGGGCGCTTCGTATTGGCGCGGGGCTCGTTTCTCTCGGGGCGCCGGGTGCGGCCATGATGGAGTGCGCCGCCCAGATTACAGGGCTGATGTTGCGCCGGTGCGAGGGCGCGGATGGGCTGCGCGATGCATTGGAAGACGACCGCATCAACGCCCTTTGCGTAGGCCCCGGTTTTGGGATTGGGGACGCCCAGGTTGCCGTTGTACAGACGGCTCTGGACATCGCCGCGAACCGAGGGCGCAAAGTCTCTGTGGTATTGGATGCCGACGCTTTGTCGAATTTCTCCGGGCGGGCGGATGACTTGGTGCTCCGTCTGGCGGATGCAGCTGTTATCACACCCCATGGCGGAGAATTCGCCCGGATCTTTCCGGATTTGGCGGCACGTCTGGCCGAGCGGGCGACGCATGGCCCGGCCTTTTCAAAGGTCGACGCCGCACGAGAAGCCGCCGGGCGGGCGCAATGCGTCGTCGTTCTCAAAGGGGCTGATACGGTGGTTGCTGGCCCGGACGGCAAGGTCGCAGTTCACGCCGCCGCCTATGGTCGCGCGGCCCCTTGGCTTGCAACGGCCGGGTCTGGTGATGTCCTGGCCGGGTTCATCACGGGACTTCTGGCGCGCGGGTTTGAGCCGTTTTGGGCAGCGCAGGCCGGGGTGTACCTGCATGTCGAAGCTGCGCGCGGCTTTGGCCCGGGTCTGATTGCCGAAGATTTGCCAGATCAATTGCCTGTAGTCCTGCGGCAGATCGAGGCAAACACGCCCTGAAAAAGAAAGCGGCGCCCTGTCCCGGGGCGCCGCTTGAATTCCGTGAGAGGGGGGGCGGTCTGCAACGCCCGAGTTCACGGTGTCGGACGCAGCGATGCGTCCTGTCCTCTGTGGCGTGGTGTGCGTCGCCACTGCCACCCGCACGCATACACCGCGCGGACTGGATGGGTCACTTCGCCGAGGCTGCCACCTTCGGCTTGTCTGCGGAGGCAAGCTCCAACCCATCTGCGTAGAGGATCTCAGGTGCGCCGAAGTAGAGCGACAGCATGATCTGCCGTCCGCCGGTTTCGGTGCGAATGAAGTTGCCGTCCACAAGGCGGGCGGCGGGAACAGCAGCGATGTCCTTGCCCCAAAGGGCCTTGGCGCGCCAATCGCGGACCAGCACACGCTGGCCGGGCATCAGAATGACGTCATTGGACGGCTTGCCGCCCATGGCGTCGGCTGACACGCGAACGCGCGGCGTGCCTTCGGGCAAGTTGTGGCGCATCACGGCCTTCAGCGTGCGGACACCACGCCGCGTAATGACGCGGTCGCCGGGGTTCAGGAATTCTACGGGGATCGCGCCGTCCAGGGTCAGGACTTGCGTTCCGGGGGCAAGGCCGGCTTCACATGCGCCGGATTTGCCACCCACACCGGCCTGCGGCCGCGGGGTTGCATCTGTCATTTTGATACCTGCTCGCTCGTTCGGGCCCTGAGGACCTCGTTTATGTGAACGCGAGATTACGGCATCCTCGCCCATTGGGCGAGTTTTTTCTTCAATATGAAGCGTGGTGTCGGTCATGTGTCTTCCCCTCAGGTTTCGGGTGGCAGCCCGTTGATGAGAGATACCTCGCGTGAGATTCGGGCATAATCTGGGCGAAAACTGGTTACACTTAGGTTAATGCTGGGGAGAATTTTGGCCTCGCCATGCCGGAACGGGCCTGCTAAACGCACCGCCGATGCGGGTGTGGCGAAATTGGTAGACGCACCAGATTTAGGTTCTGGCGCCGCAAGGCGTGGGGGTTCAAGTCCCTCCACCCGCACCATCTTCTGCTTGGCCTACCGCCCTTTTGGCCACCTGAGACCTTAGCTCGGCCACCACGCCTGTATCGCCTCCGGGTCCCACAGCGCTGACAGGCCGATGCCGATGATGCCGGGCGGAGTCTTTTGCGGTGCTGGCGTGATCTCCACCTGTGTCCCGACAACCTGAACGTGCCAGTGGTTTGCGGCGGCATCTCGTGCGACCCCCTTCACCCGGAACAGGCCGCGCGGTCGGTTTTCCAGGTGGTCACGCAAGGCCGTTGCATCGCCGGCGAAGCTGCCATCCGACGACCAGGAAGAATATTCGGCATGGGGCTGGCCCTTGGCCGGCGGGGAGGAGGCGCCTCCGATCAGCTTCAGGAATGCGTCCGATGTCAGGCCTTCGACCACGGGCGCAGTCACAACGCCTTTCACCTGATCCAATTGCGGACCGTCAGGTTCCTTGCTGACCCAGATCAGATCCGCCTTTTCGATCTGCGACATGTATTGTGGCCCGATCAGGGGGTCTTCGCGAAAGTCGCAAAAGCGCTGACCATCCACGACAGCCACGATGCCCGCATAGCTGAGCTCAGTTTCCGCCAAGGCCGCATTTGCGATGCGCGCGGGATCCGAAATGCCGCTGGCCTCGATAAACAGGTGATCCGGGCGTGGGCGACGATCAAGCGTGTCGCCGATTGCCATGAACAAATCTGCCCCCATCGTGCAGCAGACGCACCCGTTAGACAGGGCAATCGTGTCTTCACCGCGAGAGATCAATAGACGCTCATCAATGTTGATGGCGCCAAAGTCATTGACCATCACCAGGATGCGCAAGCCCTGCGGATCCGCGAGGATGCGGTTGATCAACGTTGTCTTTCCGGCCCCAAGATAGCCGGAGATCACCGTCATGGGCAGAGTGGTCAAAGCAGATACGCCCGGCCGTCCAACACTGTCCCGAGCACGTCCACGTCCTTGAGTTGGTCTGGAGCCGCTTGTGTGGGGTCGCTGCCGAGGACGGCAAAGTCCGCTCGTTTACCAACTTCGATAGAGCCGATTTCGGCGTCCATCTTCAGCGTCTGCGCAGCGCCGAGGGTGATGGCATAAAGCGCCTCGTCCACTTTGATCCTCTGCGCCTCCCCAAGGGTGCGGCCTGACATCGTCTTTCGGTTCACGGCGCACCAAGCCGTGAAGAGCGGCCCCATCGGCGTCACGGGCGCATCGGAGTGGATGGCAACCGTCAGACCGGCATCAAGGGCGGAGCGCACGGCATCCATCTGGCTGGCGCGGTCTTCACCGATGGTCAGCGCGACATGTTGATCGCCGAAATACCAAAGGTGATTGGCGAACAGGTTTACGGCGATGCCCAATTCCCAGCAGCGGCGGAATTGGGCGGCATCCATCATCTGGCCGTGCTGCAGAACATGGCGATGGGTCGGCCAAGGGGCGGCCTGCATGGCGGCCTCCAGCGCATCAATTGCAATCTCTGAGGCTTCATTGCCGTTGACGTGGATATGCATCTGAATTCCGGCAGCGTGGAGCGCGGCGCAGGTCTCAAAGATCTGGTCCGGGGCCATGTTCCATAGGCCATTTGGCTGGCCACCAACATAGCCCGGCCACTTCACGCGCGCCGTCCACCCCTGGATCGACCCGTCGGTCATCAGTTTTACGGCACCCAATCGAAGTTTGTCTGTTGAGCGGGCCCTCAACCCCTTTGCCCGTTCTGCAAGGGCCTGCGGGTCGCCCATTGCGGCGAGGGCAGGGACGATCCGCAATGGAAAATCCGAGTCTGCGGTGACCGACAGCATGGTGGCAAGATCCTCGTCCTCCAATTGAGAGAAGAGGTCTGTCACAGTGGTCACACCTGCGCGCCGCGCGACTTCCCCATAGGAGCGGATCGCACTTTCGCGTTGGGACAGGGCGCGAAAGTCGATCCCCAGGCGCCGCATGATCGGAAACATGGCCGCCATTTCCTGAAGCTCGCCCGTGGGCACACCGTTGCGGTCTTTGACAACACCTTCGACGTTGGTGCCATCGCTATAACCAGCCATCTCCAGCGCAACCGAATTCACACACATCAGGTGAAAGTTGGAGAATATGATCGCAATGGGCCGCGTCGTTGAAACGCGGTCCAGATGCGCGGCACCAAGCCGTTCGCCGGGCAGAAAGATCGGGTCAAAGCCCCAGCCGATCAGGGGTTGATCGTGGGGCAGGGTCGCCTCGACCTCCTGCAATCGATCCACGACCGCATTGAGCGTGCCCAAACCTTGCCAGAGCTGCCCGTTTGGATCGAGGCGGTCGTGATAGCCCGTATAGGTGTAGTCCCAGATAGCCCCGGCCATCATATGGGCATGGCCTTCGACAAAGCCAGGCATCAGCACGGCGTGCGAGAGCGAGGTGTCGTGTGTGACAGGCCCCCAAGCATCGGCACAGGACGCATCGCCAAGTGCCAGAATGCGCCCGTCGCGCACCGCGACATGGGTGGCGCTGGGGCGATTGCGATCCATGGTGACGATCTTTCGCGCCGAATACACGGTGATGTCCGCCATTTTTGCTCTCCCTACCTTGTTGGGAATCCGTAGCGCACTCTTGCAGCGGGGAGGAACCGGAAACTGTGCGTGGCCTTAGCCTTGCAGTTTGAAACGCTGCAGAACATGAAACCAGCCGGCCTCGTCTTCGCCGACAAGACACAGGGCGGTTATGTCCAGCGGCCGGGCGAGGTCAGGAGCGAAATACTGCCTGAGAACGTCGCACACCTGATCAGCGTGGTCTGTTGGGCCGGTCATTGTCATGTGAAAGCGGAACTCCTCCATCACATAGGGATAGCCCCAATGCTGCAGCATCTGTTCTTGCCGGGCGCTCAGCCCGTGCTTGCGCCGTTTGGCAAGCTCGTCCTCAGTGGTGGGTGCCCGGAAGCGGTCCAACGACTTGACGGCGGAGGAGGCCAGATTTGCCAACGCCTCGCTCCGCTTGAGCGGCGTGAGCGCCACAAAACGCCCCATGCGACGTACCACCATTGCGGGCAGAGTTACTGGCGGGCGTGACGCACAAAAGGCGGCGACCGCATCCGTCAGCGCCGCATAATCGGTTCCGGGCGATAAGGCGAATGGCGGCTTGACTGTGCCGTGGAACCCGTATTTGCGGGGCCGGCGGGTCAGCGCATCGATGCTTTCGCCGAGGTCGGGAAGTGAGGGATTGGCAACCGTCCGCCCCGCGTCGCTATCCCAGCCCAACCAACCGGCCCCGCGCGTGTACACGGACCCGTCTGGTACGAAAAACAGGGCAAATCGTTTGAATGATGCCATTTGCAAACCCTTCTGCCCGAGCGTGTTTTGCGCAAGTCGAACGTGATCACAAGGCAAGCTCGCCAATGCCCCGTGTGCAAACCTGTCCGTCGTCATGGCCAAAGAGTTGACAGTGAAAGCCCTTTCATTAAGCAGAACAGATGCTTTTGACCACGTGCAGCCCATGACCAAAGACGCCAAATCCGCGCCAACATTGGAAGATGTTGCCCGGCTCGCCTCGGTCTCGACGGCGACGGTGTCGCGGAGTTTGAACTTTCCCGAATTGGTGTCCGACCGCACCCGCGAGCGGGTCCAATCCGCTGTCGATACCTTGGGCTATTCCCCGAATTTCGGCGCGCGCGCCATGGCCTCACAACGCACGCGCACCATTGGGGCAATCATTCCAACGATGGAGAATGCCGTGTTCGCGCAAGGCATTCAGGCCTTTCAGGAGGAGCTGGACGACCATGGTTATACGCTTCTCGTCGCAAGTTCGGCCTACCGGACGGATCTGGAGGAAAAGCAAATCCGGTCGCTGATCGCACGCGGTGCCGATGCGCTGCTGTTGATCGGGTACCAACGTGCCCCTGCAATCACCGACTTCATCAAGGCCCGTAACGTCCCGACCCTGATCACCTGGGCCTATGACGCTGCCAAAACGGACCCGAGCATCGGGTTCGACAATCGCCACGCCATGCGGCGCCTGACGGAGGAGGTCTTGCGCCAGGGCCATCGCCGCATCGCCTTGATTGCAGCAGAGACCGACACCAATGACCGTGTGGCAGAACGGGTTCGCGGGGTGTCAGAGGCGATCCAACAGGCGGGACTTCCAGCGGATCATCTTGCGATCCACCGCACGCGCTATGGGATAGAGACCGGGGCAGCAGCATTTGAGGCCGTGATGCGGAGCCCCCAACGGCCCACAGCCGTCATGTGCGCTAATGACGTACTGGCTGTCGGGGCGGTCAAACAGGCCTCAAAAATGGGGCTGACCGTGCCAGGCGATGTTTCGGTTACAGGTTTTGATGACATTGAACTGGCGCAGGTCACGTCACCCGAAATCGCCACGGTTCGGGTCCCGCACCGCCAGATGGGGCGCCACGCGGCGCGCGCCCTGATCGCTTTGTTGGAGGAGGGTGTGCCGCTGGAAAGCGAAAACCTGCATACCGAGCTTTGCCTCCGTGGGTCCCTTGGGCCTGCACCGAAGATTTAGGCGGCCTGCCAATAAGTCAGGGCCTCTTGCGCGCTGGTCTGTTGAAACAGCACGGCGCCGTAGGTTCCGACGCGACCCACGAGCAAAACGCACGCCTCATCCGCAGGATCGCACGGGAATGCAAGCGCGCCGTCTGTTTCGAGCGTGGCCGCCAAAGGGCTTTCATCCGAGGTTGCCCGCGCCAGAATATCCGTGATCTCGGAGGCGCGCCGTTCAATGGCGTCCTCAGCTCCGGAAAGAGGGGCGATTTCATAGCCTTCCATCAAGAAGCTCGCTTCGATCTTCGCGGCGTGCTGGTTGGTGAACGCCACTAATTGATGCGCCAAATCGGGCTGGACCGAACCGCTCTGATCTGTCCCGGTTTCTTCCATCAGACTTGTGGCAGCGATGCCAAGGCCCGTCCCATCCATGCCGTCGCGAAGTGCAGTTTCGGAGATGGAAATAACGACATCGCCCGAAAGCGCTTCTTTCAACGTGTCGGCAACCAGCCCTTCATCGCCAGCGCCCAACGCAGCCCCCCAAGGTGCCGGCGCGCTGGCGTCGCCCGTCATGCGGTAGAGGCGACGATTGTGCACGAAAAGCGCCATCGTCGCCCCGCTCTCGAAGCGCAATTCGATGTGACGCGGCAGGACCGTTCGGTTCAGCCGCTCCAAAAGCGCACTTAAGTCAGGGACGGACGCAACCTGATCGCTGACGCAGGCCGCCGCGTTCAGAGTAGATCTGATGCGAGACAGGGCGCTCATGCCGCAATCTCCGGAATTTCCATGGACCCAGCGAACCGGTGCATTCCGGCCAAGAGTTCAGCGATGTCCGCGTAAGGGTTGCACACGCATGTAAGCGCCACGCTTCCAAGCTGCGGCACTTTCTTGAATATGCGGGTCGCCTGCGGCGTTTGGAGGGCCACATAATCCGTCGCCAAGCCGGCCATATCAAAGGCATCCCGGGTCAGCGCGCTGAGCGCATCGAGGTTTTCCTGCGGGTAGGCGAGTGCACCGTCTGCTGCCAGAACCGTGCCGGAGCGCAGGTCGCTGAGCATCAGAAGCACGCATTGGGGATGTGCGGCGCGATATGTGCGTAGTCCGTCAAAGTGCATTGCGATTCCAGTTAGATCAGCGCGTTTTGCGCGGTCCGTCGCCGGATCGTTCGCCCGGCTGACAGGGTTGTGACACGGCGAGGCGCAACAAGATCGGGGGTAGGCACCTTTGATCGCATTGGCGCTTGTGGGGCAGGTCTTTCGGGCGCTTGGGCGATCTGCGGCACGGCGCATTCGATCAAGTCGTCCAGTGCAGAAACGATGGATGAGGGTCCGGTGCTGTGCGCACCATCGTCGGCCGTCAGCAGTGCGGCTGGGAGAACATGGCGGAACTGTCCCGCAACTTCATCGCGAACCCGCTTCAAGACGCGCGGTTGATCCTGCGCCCGAACTTTGTCGATCCGCGTCAACAGCAGCATCGACCGTTGCTGAAGCGTGGCCGGCACAAGGTCCCAGATCGCAGCTTCCGACTGCCGCCAGGCCTGAGTGGCCGGAGTGCACCAGATCGCAATATCCACGCCGGGCAGCAGCTGGTCCCACAAGTCCGGCGCCATGTTCGGATCGGAGCTTCCTGGCATATCGAGAAGGTCAATGCGCTCAAGGATTGGGGCGTCCAGGGGCACCTGGACGAACTTCGTGTCTTCGAGCGGCACCGAGGACCCGCTCCCCGCCGCCAAAGGCTCGGCCGTATCGTCGTCCAGAATGCGGACGGGGTCGCCGGTTCCGTATTGATACCAAAGGGGCGGCGTTTGTGTCGCGGTGACGCGCACCGGAGATTGCCTGCGCCCCAATAAAAGGTTCGCAAGGGTGCTTTTCCCGGCGGAGAATTCACCAAGCAGCGCCACGCATGGCCGTTTCTTCGTATTTGCCATCACTTTGCTCTTCCTCGTTGGGGTGTTCCAAAATCCGCCAGAATGGCCTGGGCCGCGCCAAGGGCGTTGGATTGCTTCTCATCCGTTTGCGCTTGGTCCTGACGCAACTGGGCAAGGTCTGTGGTCCCGCGGCTTGCCAGGCCAAGGATCACCGCACGCTGCGCCGACAGGAATTCGTCAAGCATGTCGCGCACGGCCCTTGCATGGGGGGCCGCGTGGTCGGTCGACAGGGCAGCCACAACAGGCGCAATTTCCGCTTCGATCAACGATCTGAATTCGGCGGCATAGCTGTCATAGCTGCGGCGGCGGCGCCACCATCGGGTCCACCAGCTGCCCTTGATGTCGAGCGCGATGGTTTGCCCCAGCATCACAGGAACAGGTGGCTCTGGCACAGCAGGGGCTTCCAGGGTGAAGCCCGCATGGCTCAGGCCGAAGGTTGTCTCAAACAGGATCTCAAGATCGCGCGCGGCCTTCTGGAAAACGGCGTCCGCGGATTTATGCGACTTTCCGCAATAGACGTTGTAGCCCGATTTCAGCAGCAAACGCAGACCTGCCGGGTCATACGTCCACTCAACCTCTTCGCCATAGGTTTCCAAATGTCGGATCAACGAGGTGGTGCCGCGGGCGACAAACGCTTCCTGCGCTTTTCCCAGGCGCAGGTCGAGGTCGGCTGCCAGCGTCGAAAGTGAGCTCTCAAGGGCTGATTGCGCCTCGGCCGCGACCTTATCGATGGCTTGCGCCAATTCTGTTGGGTCAATCGAAGGAGTGGCGCGTTCGACGATGTGCTTTTCCTGCAAGGCGCGCTGTGCGGAAATGGCGCTGACCGTGTTTCGCGCGGCAGACGCGGTTCGGGCCAACGCATGTGCGCCATCGCTTGCGCAGATACGCTCCGCCATGGCCTGTCCAAGCGCTGGCAAGCCCGAGAGTGTCCAGATCAGCGATGCGGTGTTTTTCTCAAGCCCCGCTGTTTTGGCCTGATACCGCGCGAAGTTGAGCAGCGCCTCAGCGCTGTCGCGACCCATCTGAGCGAAGTCGCCGGACAGAGCGGCATTGGCCCAATGGGCGCTGCCAAACAGGATTTCCGCTTCGGCCGGAATGCTGAGCGATTTGAGCGTTTTCTCGATCGAGGCGCGGATTTCGGGAATGTCCCGCGCGGGATCTGCCAATTCATCCACACGGTTCACGAAAATCAAAACGTCACGGGCCGGCACGTTCGCGATCAGCCGAACCAGCGCCAGATCCACATTCGAAAGCGCCTGATGAGCCGACAGGACAACGACACACAGGCGGCTGCCGCGAATGGCATTCACAGTGATCTGCTCGCGGACCATGAAAGTGTCGTTCACACCGGGCGTGTCCCGAAGGCAAAGTGGCAAGGGCAGGGCAGGTTGCGACAGGTACAGGTCAGCCGAGCGGGTGATATCGGCAAATCGTCCCTGGGACGGGTCCCCGTCACTCTCATCGCCCAGGCAGACATAACGTTGCAACAAGTCCGCATCGACATAGCCATAATCGTGGGTCTGCCCGAGCAGCATCTCGAACTGCTCGCCCAATCGCGCACGGGCCGCAGCGCGCATTGTCTCAAGCTGTTTGCGGACCTTCTCAAGCTCCTGATCGGCTCCGGCGCGGCTGGCCAATTCGCCGACACGTCCGCCAGTGGTCAACAGGTTGGCCCATTCCGCATCCGTGAAGAAGCGGTAGCTGGATTTCTCCTGCACCTTGTTTCGGCGCGGCGAGAGATGGACGGATGTCACCACCGACGTCCACGGGTTGATGTCTGACGGAAGCAAGCCAACGGTGCCTGCCATTGCATTGGCGAGAGAGGTCTTTCCGGCCTTAACCTGGCCGATCAGGGTCACGGACGGCGTGAACGCACGGAGCTCGGCCCGCATGGCGCGCACCTGATCGTTATGCGTGTCACCGCCCGCGACCTGCAGATGATCCAGCGCCTTTTCCAGCTTCTGTAGATCCCGGGCCAGCGGGGTGAGCCCGCGATAGGCGCGCGCCAAAAGGGCCTGGTCCGGTGGGGGTGTCTCGCAAGGCACACCCGGCTTGGCGCGGGGCAGGGCTGCATCATGTTTCATGCCGCCATACCTCGCCCAAGTCTGCACTGATCAAATGCGCCACGCATCTGGTGCAAGAGCGCTGCCGCGTCTTCAACCTGGTCCGGCCCCGCCTCCATTTGCAGCAGCAGGAGAAGGTCGGTGGCTTCATCAATCATGTCGGCGAGTGCGGTGAATTCCGCCAGATCATCGGGCCAACCGCTGGACCGATCCCGCAGGCCATCAGCCGTTTCCGCGCAATGGATCAGCGCGGTTTCTGGCCAATTCGTTTCTGTTTCGGGGTCGATCCACGCTAGGTCTTCTGCCAGCGCTCGCGATCTGCGTGCCAGAAAAAGCGTGGGCTCGGACAACACTTCGCGCAAGCGCGCAAGCTGTCCTGAACTGCGCTGTGGTTCTCGTGGGGCATCGTAAGTGACTGGTTCTTCGGGGTCGGCCGTATATCCAAGCCGGTGCAACAGCAGGTAAGCGGCGTCCAGGTCCGCCATGCGCGCTTCATCGATGTCGTCGCGCAACCGCGTCAGAAGCGGGGCGATTTCGCCGGGCAAGGGCAGGTGCACATGGTCAGTGAACTCAGAGGCTGCAACAGCGTCAGGCCCGGCTGTGTCAGGGGCCGTTTCAACCAGATAGGCGCGGTGTGTGAGCCGCTCGGGCGCATTCCCCCAGATCCGGCCATCGGCGACGGAAAAGGCCGTCGTGCACCAGACCGCGATTTCAGTGCGCCGCGCAGCCCATGCAAGGGCGGGGCGGTGCATCGCGGGGTTCAGATCCAGTGATAGGGCCAGAAAGGGCATGTGTTTGAGGGGCTCTGACGGCGCGGTCACACGCAGAAACACCGGGGCTTCCGACAGAAGCGCGGCATCAGGCCAGCCGTCCTGGGCAAGGTGTGAACCATCCTCCAAGGTTGCATGGGTCTGAATACGGTCGCCGAACTGCATCTCCAGCGCTGGCGGAAGGGCGACGCCATCGGGCGCAATGTCGCTGCCGCACACAGCGTAGAGAATGGTGCGCATGTCGCTGTCCCATTGACCCATCAGGCAGACGCGAACGGGCCGCTTGAGCGTTTCGATCAAATGCGCACAACGCTCCGCATCCCGTTGCGGAATGCGGGCAGACGCCAAGAGCGCTTCCAGCTTCGCGACGGTCTCACTTGGTTCTGGCGCAAGGGCCTTCATCATCACCCCCGCGGTTCAATTGAAATCGCTGGCGCAACCGCGCGCCGCATGGCTTTGAACATGGCGCTGGGGGCATGACGCAAGCTGCTGTGGCGTTCGGCGCGCTTGCGGCGCACCGGGCGAATGACGACCAGCGATGTGTTGTCCTGTTCGGGATCGTTCAAGGTCGTCAACGCCTCAAGAAGATCGTTGGCGATCACGCGACTTTGCTCATTCCGCGCGCGCAAAAGCAGCGCTTCGATGATCGGATCGGGCAAGAATTGAAGGCCGTCACTTGCGAGGACGAGGATGTCGCCCGCGCGCACTTCTAGCGGGGCGTCGGGGCAGTCAATCTCGGCCACCGCGTCGCCGGTCAGGGCTGAGGTCAGGCAATTGCGCTGCGGGTGCGCGGCGGCCTCAGCTTCGGTCATAGCGCCGTTTGCGGCCAGTAGGTCCAGTTGCGGGGCCATCGAATGGTCCGCGTTGAGGCGGGAAAGCTTTTCATCACGGAACAGATAGAGGACGGAATCCCCGACCGAGACCCAGTGCAGATCGCACCCGGACAGGTGCGTGGCAATGACAGTGCCCCCCATGCCGGAATGATCCGGGCGCGCGGCCGTCACGGCCTTGAGGCCCGCATTTGCCTTTTCCACGGCGCCGCGCAAGGCGTCAGGCGGCGCGGATTGGCGGGCACTTTCCTTCAGGGTCAGCGCGGCAAAAACCTCGGTCACGATGGCGCGGCTGGCCAGGTCACCGGAGGCATGTCCGCCCATGCCATCCGACAGAATGGCAAACCCATCCGGTGCGCCTTGCGGGAACGACACGGCCACCGCGTCTTCCTGTCGGGACCGCGCGCCTTGCGCGAGGGCAGAGGTGACATCAAACTCGAATTCCGATTGGTCAGTCATCGGCGTGCCCGTCCCACGTGAAATCAGGCCCGCAAAAGGCATGAAAGCGTAAAGTGGTTTTGCCGATGCGGATTTCGTCGCCATGCTCCATCTGTTCGGTGGCAAGGACCGGCATATCGTTGCGACGGACGGCATTGGCCTTGTTGCCGTGGCCAAGGAAGAACCGGTTTTGTTCAGCGTCGTACATGACCGAGGCATGGCCGGCGCGCGAGATGCTCTCATCGCCGAAGTTCATGCAAATGTCCTGATCTTCGCCGCGCCCGATGGATGACACGCGTGTTGTCACGGCGAAAAAGGCACCCCGTCCGGGGCCGTCCGTGACGACAAGAAAGCCTGCCGGATAGGTGGGCCCTTCTGACTGCGCGTCGGATGCGGGTTCAACCTCGGAAGTCGCGCCGAGAAATCCGATGACCCGCGTTTTGGCGCGATCGGTGGGCTGTGCGGGCGCAGGCGGCGGCGTTGACGGCACGGCACGCGCCGGGGCCGGTGCCTTTTCGGATGGGTCCGCTTCCAGATCCCAGATTTGACGGCGCTGATCCGTTTCCGGGCGACTGACGGCCACGCGCCGCGGTATTGCGGGCTGTGATACCGATCGCATGGCGTTTTCGCCTGTTTTCGGCGCGGATCCGTCAGCGCCCGCAGGAGGACGCATCCGAACGGCAACATTGCGCAATCTCTTGATACTCATACGATTTCCTCGGCTCGATCATCCCCGTTTGCCGTTTTGGCGTTGGGTTTTGGGGATTTTGCGAATAGGGAAAGCCAGCCCGAGCGTGTCGCGGCCTGATGGTCCGCCGCGTCCGTCTGCGGGGCTTCGGGCCGACGATACCTAAGCTGCATCTTTTCAATGGGCTGCAATTTCGGCTTGCGGGGCCGATGCGGTTGCGTTGCTGGTGCTTCTGCTGGCGCCTCTGCGGTCAACTCCTCAAAGTCCGGTTCAGCTTGTACGATCCGCACTTCCGGTTTTGCCTGCACTGGGTTGGGTTGTTCCGGCGGCGGTTTTGGCGCGTCGGGCGCCTTCGGCGTGAAATCCCGAAAGAAGTCGCGCACAAGTTGCGACACCGTTTTGTCCAGGGTTTCGTCTTGCTCGGCCTTTTCCAGCAAACGCTTCTTGCGCCGCGTCTCGTCTATGGACGACAGCCAGGTATCCGCGTCGGGCAGACGGTCTTTTGGAAACAGGTTCAGGCATTGCCAAATGGCTGAGATGGAGGCGCGATCATACCCCTCGATGTCGGGCTGGTTTGGCAGCGGATCTGCGGCGTCACGTGCGGCTGCAGCCATCCGCACCTGGCTGCTTGGGGGCGCTTTGCCGGTCAGCAAGTGGAAAAAGGTCGCCGCTAGCGCATAAAGGTCGCTGGCATATGTCTGGTCGCTACCCGCGAGGTAGAATTCCTGGGGCGAGTAGCCGTCTTTGACAGTTTGCAGTTTCGACAGCACGCGACTGACGCGTGTCGCATCCTCGCGCGCAGCCCCAAAATCGATCAAGACAGGCAGGTTCTCATCATCCACCAGAATATTGTCCGGCGAGATATCGCGATGCAGGATGTCGTTGCTGTGGATGTAGGCAAGTGCCTGCAGCAATTGGGACAGGAGGGTTTTCACTCGATCGGGCGTCAGGCGCCCAGGGTCGTTTTCGACGATGTCGAGGAGCGTGTGTCCCTCGACAAAATCCATCGCCATATAGGCGGTCCCGTTGTCGCGAAAATACTGATGGACCCCAACGATATAAGGGTGTTGCAGCGTGGCGAGCGCGCGGGCTTCCTTTTCGAACAGCTCCAGAATGGCGTCAAATTCAACGGCGTTTCCTTGGCTTCTGACGCAGACCGTCTGATTTGACCGGAAGCACATAGCGCTGGGGAAGCATTCCTTGATCACCACCCGACGCCCGAGGCTGTCGCAGGCCAGATAGGTCACTCCAAATCCGCCAGCGTTGAGGTAGCCCTCGATCGTGTACTGGCCGCCACACAAGGTGGCGCCGGGGGGCAGCTCATCTCCCTGATATGTGGGTTCGGGTTCCATTTGGTGCCTGTGCCTGCAGAAATGCGTTGATGCTGACCCCGGGTTGTCCGGGGGCGCGTTCACGCCTTCCAAATCACGCTCGAAAAGTGGCTGGATTGCGGCACGTGGTGGTGCAACTGGGGTCGAATACCTGCAATTCAGATTGAATTCTCAGGGATTGTTACGCGCCCGAATTGCGCAAAAGGCTATCGATGATCCGACTCCACTGTCACGCTGGATTTACACATTTGAGTGCATGGGGGCTGTTTCTGGGGCGGAATCAGAGCAACTTTTCATGGATATTCTTCCCCTTGGGGCAGGGCGTCCCGCAGAAAGATCACTTCAGATGAAATAGCTTTTCCAAGCCACAAAGTCTTTTCCCACAAAGACTTAGCAGAGGCGGACCAGGTTTTGATCCCTGCGAGGCCAATTGTTTCGCGTGTGTTCAAGGTGTAAATCACAATTTACAGTTGACCTGTCAGACTGTTGTGACATTCTTAATCTCGATGGACCCGGATGCCGGACGACTTGTCTTCGCCTCTGCGGGCCCGTCGCTCGCCGGTTCTTGGGTGTCACCACCCTCGGGCCAAATCTCGAAGCGAAGAGGAGAGGAACATCATGTCTGATGATCCGGATAAAGTCTGGCCCACGGGTCTGACCCTCAAAGAGGCGGAAGAGGTGCATAGCTACCTCATCGATGGCACGCGGGTGTTTGGGGGGATCGCTCTGGTCGCTCACTTCCTCGTGGCTGTTGCAACGCCTTGGCTGGGCTGACGGGAGCAAGATCGCATGAACAATTCAAAGATCTGGCTTGTTGTTAAGCCCACTGTCGGTATTCCGCTGTTTCTTTCAGCGGTCGCCGTCGGCTCGTTTGCGGTGCACGTCGCCGTTGTCAGCAACACCACCTGGGTGTCTGATTTCCTGTCTGGACAGGAACTCGGCTCGGGCTCGGCGGCGCTGGAAACGGAAACGAATATCCTGCCCGCAAGTGCGGACGTCACACCTGACGCGCCAATGTATCTCGACGCCGCTGCCGATGATGGCATGACGGTAATCCTGCCCGATGGGCGGACAGCAAGGCTTGTCATCGAAGACCCGGTGACGCTGGCCTCCGCGAGGACATTGCTACCAACCGACACGGCGCTCGAATAAGCGCCTTGTTCTCCACGACCGGGGGATAGAAGCGCGCGTCGCTTCTTGACCCGGCCCGGTCGCCCGTCTTTTCCAGCGACCATCAGCAACGGGGCAGCCTTTTGAGCGGCATTCGTGACACTATTCTGCGCCGGATCACCCGGATCACGCCGCGCTATTTGCCGTTTGCCGATGTCGCCAGCGAAACGGCACCCTTGTCACGCTTGCTGCGCCTTTCTCTTTTTCAGGTTTCCGTGGGCATGGCCCTTGTTCTTCTGGTCGGTACGCTCAACCGCGTCATGATCGTCGAGCTTGGTGTGCCAGCCTCCCTTGTCGCGATCATGCTGGCCTTGCCGCTGATCTTTGCGCCGTTCCGTGCGCTCATCGGGTTCAAATCCGATCAACACCGATCCGCCCTTGGGTGGCGCCGTGTTCCTTACATCTGGAAGGGGACGATGCTGCAATTCGGTGGCTTCGCGATCATGCCCTTCGCGTTGCTCGTGCTGTCTGGCTACGACCAGGCCGCCGACGCCCCCTTGTGGATTGGCCGCGCTTCAGCCGCCCTGGCGTTTCTGCTGGTTGGGGCAGGGGTGCATACAGTGCAGACAGTTGGGCTCGCCCTCGCCACCGATCTTGTTCCTGTAGAAGATCAGCCCAAGGTCGTGGGTCTGATGTATGTGATGCTTCTGGTCGGCATGATCCTCAGTGCGCTTGTGTTCGGCTATCTCCTGTCAGAATACACGCCGGGCCGTCTGGTTCAGGTTGTGCAAGGCGCCGCCGTCACCACCATCGCGCTCAACCTGCTGGCATTATGGAAACAGGAGCCGCGCGACCGCGCGCGCGCAGCCAACCCGCCGCCGGTCGAGGCCTTCTCGGACGCATGGGCCGTTTTTTCAGCCCGCGAAGGGACGATGCGGCTGCTGATCGTGATCGCTCTTGGGACCATGGCCTACGGTATGGCCGAGGTCCTGCTGGAGCCCTATGGCGGTGAGGTCCTGTCGATGTCAGTCGCTATGACAACCCGCCTGACGGCTGTTCTTGCGGGCGGCGGCTTGATTGGCTTCTGGTTCGCCAGTCATGTGCTGCTGCGCGGGGCCGAGCCGTTGAATGTCGCAACCTTTGGGGCGGCCATCGGGGTGCCCGCCTTCATCGCCATTGCCATCGCTGCACAGATGGGTGGCGTGGCCTTGTTCACTTTGGGCACGTTCATCTCGGGCGTCGGTGCGGGCCTGTTCGGCCACGGCACGCTGACGGCCACGATGCGCCGTGCGCCACGATCGCAAATTGGCCTCGCCCTGGGGGCCTGGGGCGCGGTGCAGGCGACCGCCGCGGGCATCGCCATTGCCGCCGGCGGCGTGATCCGCGACGTGATCCTTGCCCTGCCGGGAACCGCGCGTCCGGCCACGCCGTACATCCCGGTCTTCCTGCTTGAGGCTGTCTTCCTGGTGGCGGCTTTGTGCGTAATTTGGCGCCTACATGCACAGGCGCCTCGAAATTTGGGCGTTGAGCCCTAACATAAGGATTTGGTAGTCTTGCCGACGCAGATTGCCACCGTCCGTTCAATTGGGGAGGCCCGATCAAATGTCCACAATAGTCACCCGGCTCTATGAAGATCCGGCCCATGCCGACGCCGCTGTCGCAACGCTCAAAGCCGAGGGTTTCCCGGACGATTGCATGAGCATTGTGGAACAACGGTCGCGCAGGTCTGCCCAGGACATGATCGAAGAAGCGGGCGTGCCCACGGACACCGCACAGCAATACGCGCAGCATCTGACAGCAAATCGCGCCCTTCTGGTGGTTCGTGCGCCATTTACCCCCTTCGGCGCCGCGCGCCGCGCGATTGAGGTGGCAGACAGCTACCCCGCCTTCAATGCAGGCGTTGCAAACGAAAACATCAATATTCCGAATGAGCCTAACCCAGAGCTCTTCGTGTCGATCCTGCCGTCGCACCGCCTGTTCCTGACGAACATGCTGGATGTGCGCAATGACCTGAAGCCGCGTGGCCTGTCGCGCGCCATTGGCATCCCGACCTTGTCGCAAAAGCCCAAAAAGCGGATGCGCCCGGCTGTGATTGATCAGCGATTTGGCGATTTCCTGTTCCCGTTGATCGCGCGCAACCGGATGATGTCGAGCAAGCATTTGGTCAACGGCTTCTTCGCCGCCTTCGCCCTGCCGCATATCTGGCGCCGCAAGCCAAAGGCCCGCGTGGGCAGTTGGCGTTACACGACCTGAACGGCCTCCCTCAGCACGTCGGCCATCCCGTTGAGCTGATGGCCGAGCGGGCTGGTTTTGCGCCAGACCATTCCAACCGTTCGCTTCGGCTTGCGCCGCCCAAAGCGCGCGACTGAGACGTCGGCTGAGGGTGTTTCGACGCCCACAGCCATTTCGGGGATGAGGGTCACTCCAATTCCGGCGCCCACCATCTGCACAAGTGTCGACAGGTTCGATCCATCCAACCCTTCACGGGGCAGGGGTGAGCGGATGTTGCAGAATTCGAGCGCCTGGTCGCGGAAGCAATGGCCTTCCTCCAGCAACAACAGGCGCATTTGGGCCAGTGTCTCTGCGTCGGGAACCGGCTTTTCGGCATCGGATGCGGGGCGGATCAGAACAAACTCCTCATCGTGCAGCGGCACCTCGGTCAGGCCGGGCTCAGAGACCGGCAGGGCCAGGACCGCACAATCCAACCGGCCCGCGCCCAGATCCTCGATCAATTTCGGGGTCAGCGTTTCGCGAATATGAAGGTCGATGTCAGGGTAGCGGTGGCTGAGGGCGCCGATGATCCGGGGCAGAAGGTAGGGCGCGATGGTGGGGATGATCCCGAGCCGCAACCGCCCCACAAGGCTGGTTTCAGCGGCGCGCGCAAGCTCAGCCAATTCATCCACGTCGCGCAGGATTTTGCGCGCGCGCTCCAGAAAGCGCTCCCCGAACCCGGTCAGGCGCACCGCTTTTCCGCCACGCTCAAATAGAGCGAGGCCGAAATTCTCCTCCAACTCCTTGATCTGCATGGAAAGCGCAGGCTGCGTCACAGCGCACGCATCTGCGGCGCGGCCAAAATGGCCGTGCTGCGCCAAAGCCTCGACATATCGCAACTGCTTGAGAGTGAGATTGTTCATCAGTAGAACTTATCAGGATTATCAGAAAATCCAACTGTAGCTAATGGCCTCGGCCTGATACCCTTGCGGCAATCGCGAGTCGCAAGACCGGTGCGGCGCGTGCCAGTCAAACAGCCAGCAGTGGAGAGAGACACATGATGGACGGAGCCCCGATTTCGACAGGCCGTTGCCCCGTGATGCACGGGCCGGGAAAACAACCCAGCGCCAGCACCGCAAATGAGCATTGGTGGCCAAATCAGTTGAACCTGAAGCCGTTGAACGGCAATTCCCCAAAGCTGGACCCGATGGGTGAAGCGTTTGATTACGCGGAAGAGTTCCAGAAACTCGACATGGAACAGGTCAAGGCCGACCTCAAGGCGCTGATGACCGAAAGCCAGGATTGGTGGCCTGCAGATTACGGCCATTACGGTGGCCTGATGATCCGCCTCGCATGGCACTCTGCCGGAACATACCGCACCTATGACGGGCGCGGTGGTGCAGGCAACGGCACGCACCGGTTTGCGCCGCTGAATTCCTGGCCCGATAACGGCAATCTCGACAAGGCGCGCCGTCTGCTCTGGCCGATCAAGGAGAAGTACGGTCGTTCGCTGTCTTGGGCGGACTTGTTCATCCTGGCAGGCAATATGGCGTTGGAGTCGATGGGGTTCAAAACCTTCGGCTTTGCCGGTGGCCGTGAGGATGTGTGGGAGCCTGATGAAGACATCTACTGGGGGCCCGAGGCGACCTGGTTGGGCGATGAGCGCTATTCTGGCGACCGCGATCTGGAAAACCCGCTGGCCGCCGTGCAAATGGGCTTGATCTACGTGAACCCCGAAGGCCCGAATGGCACGCCCGATCCGCTCGCCTCGGCCCACGACATTCGCGACACCTTTGCGCGCATGGCCATGAATGATGAGGAAACAGTAGCCCTTGTGGCCGGTGGCCACACCTTCGGGAAGGCCCATGGTGCCGGCGATCCTGAGCTGGTTGAAGCCGAGCCCGAGGGCGCGCCGATCCACCAGATGGGTCTGGGCTGGCGCAATGGGTTCGAAAGCGGCAAGGGCATCCACGCCACGACCTCCGGGATCGAAGGCGCCTGGACCCCGAACCCGACCCAGTGGGACATGGGCTATTTCGATATGCTCTTCGGATATGAGTGGGAGTTGACGAAGTCACCTGCTGGCGCGAACCAGTGGCAACCCGTTGATCTGAAAGAAGAAGATATGGCGCCCACGGCCGACGGACAGGGCAAGACCCATATCATGATGACGACCGCAGACATGGCTATGCGCATGGATCCGGCTTACGAGAAGATCAGCCGCGATTTCCACGCGAACCCCGACAAGTTCGCCGATGCCTTCGCGCGGGCCTGGTACAAGCTGACCCACCGCGACATGGGGCCGATCCAGCGCTACCTCGGCCCGGACGTGCCAAGCGAAGAACTGCTGTGGCAGGACCCCGTTCCAGCGGGCCCGACGCTGAGCGATGCGGATGTGGATGCGCTCAAGTCGCAGATCATGGACAGCGGCCTGTCGGTGCAGGAGTTGGTCCGCGTGGCCTGGGGTTCGGCCGCGTCCTACCGCAACAGCGACAAGCGGGGCGGCGCCAATGGCGCGCGCATCCGGCTTGCCCCTGCCAAGGATTGGGAGGTCAACAACCCGGCCGAATTGTCCAAGGTTTTGAAGGTGTTGGAAGGCATTCAGGGCGGGTTTGGCAAGCCTGTTTCCATGGCAGACCTGATCGTTCTGGGCGGGTGTGCTGCGATCGAGGCGGCGGCGAAAGCCGGTGGCCACGACGTGACGGTGCCTTTCACCTCAGGCCGCGGCGATGCGAGCCAGGAGCAGACGGATGTTGAAGCCTACGCCGTGCTGGAGCCCAAATCCGATGCGTTCCGCAACTACCATGCGCCGTTCAGTCTGCGCGAACCGGCCGAGATGATGGTCGACAAGGCGCAGCTTCTGGGCCTGACCATGCCGCAGATGACCGTTCTGATGGGCGGCATGCGGGCGCTTGGCGCGACCCATGGCGACAGCAAGCACGGTGTGCTGACGGATACGCCCGGTGTGCTGAACAACAAGTTTTTCAAGAACTTGCTGGATATGAGCACAAGCTGGACCGAGACGGAAAGCGGCGTTCTGGAGGGGCGGGACACCTCTGGCGCCGTGAAGTGGACGGCCAATGTGGTCGATCTTGTCTTCGGGTCGAACAGCCAGTTGCGGGCCGTGGCCGAGGTGTATGGCTGCAACGATGCCGAGCGGAAGATGGTTGATGATTTCATCGCCGCCTGGGTGCAGGTTATGGAGAATGACCGCTTCGATCTGCATCGCTGAAGTCGTTGATTTAAAAGAGTAGTTGGGTGCGTCGTTGAACCGGCGCGCCCTTTTTCGTTGGGGTGTTTCGCCGACTGCGTCGTCGACCAATGCGAGGGGGAGACCCCCTCGCGCTCCCCCATGCGAAGAGGGGGGCGCCGCCCCCCAGACGGCTTTTCGGAGAAAAAGCCGCCATCCCCCCGGCATATTTTGAGAACAAAGAAGGGCGGATCAGGCGCGTTTGTCGCGGTGGTAGGTCAGCGCCATGCCAGCGATTTGCTGGAAGGCCCCTTCCGCGAAGGGGGCGCTTGCGGGAAGAAGGACCGCGCGGTTGTCGGAATAGGTGAATTCTGTTGGAAAAAGAACGCGGTAGCGGGAGACGAGATCCGTTTGGCAATGCACAAAGAGAGCCGGGTTTTCTGCGGAAACCCCAAGGCGGAGCGTGGTACCAGCGCGTTTGGCGGGGAGGTAGGCGGCTTGGCCCCATTTGAGGGTTTCGGTCAGCGGCGCGGTCCCAGTTGCCTTTGCTGCGGCAAAGATCAGCGCGCGCATGTGCAAGAGGCGCGGGCGGTGGGTTTCGGGGAGAGCTGCTTTGATTTCTGACGGAGCTGTCATGGGAAAAGCCTAGCATATCCAATGGCTTGGTGCATCCCACCCTCCTGACAGGGTCGTGTCAGCAGGCTTATACGTCTTGGCGCAGGAAGCGCGGGATGCAGGCCTCCAGACCCGCGGGCAGGACCAGCCAGGCCCCGGCCTCATAAAGCTGCGACGGCAGATTTTCCGTTTCGGATCGGAGGGTTAGCGAGATAGCGGAGCGACCTGTTATGGCGATGCCATCTGGCAGGGCGGTGATGAAGTCCGACGGGGGCAAGGGCACAAATGCCGCTGTAGCTTCACCGCCCAAACGCATCACGAGGGCGAGAATGGCGATCCAGCCGACAAGGACGATCGGGATGGCTATGAGCACCCGCTTCAACATGTGACCATCTGGACGGAGATGTGACCATTTGGACGGGTTTTTGCGCGAAAAAGCGTCCAGATGGTCACAGTTTTGCGGCAAGGTCCAAGATGCGACCAACAGAGAGGAGTTGGCTCAATAATCATGGATGTGTTCCAGCCGCAGTCCGGCAGAGTCCAGCCCGCGCAATGCCTCGGCCAGTGAGGTGACGGGGATCAGAAACAGGTGCCGCGTGTCGCCATATCCCTGACGGTCGAGTGAGGCCAAGGCGCCTGGAACATCGGGTGTGTCGGAGATCGCCGTGAACATGATCTGATCATTGCCCGCCATATCGAGGAAGGTCGCGCCCTGATCGGCCCAATTGGCGAGGATGCCGGTCAGCTCGCGGTAGCGCGGGGTTTCGATTTCCACCCCGCCGGGCGCGTCGCGCAGGATCGTGACGCCTTCTACGGCTTCGATCTGCGCAGGCGTCAGACCGGTGACGACCATTTGCAGGGTCAGATCGTCGAAGCCCGTGGCGGCCACGGCTTGCGCGATAACATCGGCGTATGCTGCGCGGGTCAGGTGCTCAAAGCCCAGGGCAAAGGCGCGTTCCTGATCGCGAAAAGCGTCGGTTGCGGCGGCGTTCAGAGTGGCGGCGTCGCCCCGGAAATCGTAGCGGTACCATGGCACCTGCTGCAGGAAGGCGGCGTAATCGGCGGCTTGCAGGGCGGAAAGGTTGTCGAGCCGGGTCTGTTGCGGGCCACGGACCCAGGTGGCGGCGCGGCCAATCGTTTCCTCATAGAGGCCTTTCATCAGCATTTCGAACGTGAAGGAGACGCCGATGACATGGACAAGCTGCCGGGTGCCGCCGTCGATTTCACCCAGCTCACCGCTGGCGCGGGTGAGGGTACAGAGCGAGGACCAATAGCCCGCAATGGCGCGCAGATAGCCGAAATCATGCGGGTTGCCCTGATCAATGACGGTGGCGTAATCGTCATAGGCGTGGACGATGTGCCATTCGGGATAGGTCAGAAGCGTGCGGATTTCGGGCCGGGTTTCTGACGAGAGCGGGGTGGCGGGCGCGGGCTCCCCCGAGGGGCGGCACATGGTTTCGACATAGAGCGAGGGGGCCGCCAGGGTCAGCACCAGCATCAGCAGAAGCTGTAGCGTGCGCTTGAGAAAGGTGGCGATAAAGCTCATGTCTGGCGGCCTGCCATAAGGCCTGCGCCAAGGGCGATGGCGCCGAGACCAATATGGGGGGCATTGGCGGCGAGGCGGAGGAAGGTGAAGTCGGGCCCGAGGCTTTCATTGGTGAAGATCGCGAAATCGAGGAAACCCCAGCCGGTGAAAATGCCGAAGATGCCGTCCGCGAGATAAGCCGCGCCGAAGATCAGCAGGAAGGTGCGGGCGGATCGGTTGGAGATGAGGCCCGCGAGGAAAGCCCAGATGGCGGACGCCAAATGCAGCGCATCGTCGAACGGGTCAAGCGCGAAGATGCCGAAGGCCAGGCCTTCATCATCGGTGAGGCCGGGGATGTAGTTGATCGCGGCGACGGCAAGCAGCACGGCGGCGTAGAGGAGGCAGAGGCGACGGATCAGGGACATGTTGTGGAGCCTTTGCGGGTTTGGGGCCTTGGATGGTCTTTTCAAATGGAGCGGCGTGCGCCGCAAGTCTTTTGCCTCGTTGTCCGGCTTGCGCCGGCCTGCCTCCAAAAGGGGGCGCTGCCCCCTTCGCGACTTTTTCCGTGAAAAAAATCGCTGACCCCCGAGGTATTTTTGAAACAAGGAAGACGTGCCTGCGCGGAGGGCCAAGGAGGGGGGCGGGTCAGAGTCTGGCCATATAGCTGTCCCAGAGGTTGTTGCGGAGGGTGAGGGTCGGGTCGATCTCGCGCTTGAGGGCGGCGAGGTCGGCTGCGCGGGGATAGGCGCGGGTGAATTGGCTTTGCGTCGCGTGGGGGCGGTAGGGCAGGTAGTAGCGGCCGCCGATGGCGATGATGCGGTCGATCAGGGACTGGGTCATGCGCTGATGGTCGGCCTCGGCGCGGGCGGTCATTTCCTGGGTGAAGGACATGACGGCGGCGATGGTGGGGGTGGGGGAGTGGGGCAGGTAGCTGTCGGTATCGGCGTCGACGAAGCGCAGCGTGACGTTGAGGAATTCCACGAAGGCGTCCGGGATCACGTCGCGGCAGGCCTCAAGGAAGCCGTCGAAGGCGTCGAAGGGGACAAAATATTCATGCAGGATGTCGACGCGGGTCGGGTCGCGGTCATCGAGGGTGATGATGGGTTCGTTCATGAGCGAATTGCGCGTGCTTTCGCCGGCGAAGCGGGGGCCGAGGGAGGTTTCGACCCACCAGCGCCAGTCTTTCATGCCTTCGCGGCCGACCTGGCCCCGGTAGAGGTACGAGGCGGCGTAGGACATCCAGCCGGACTCGGTGGCGGGGGGGATATCGGATTGGTTTTCGGTGGGAGAGTAGGTGATGAGGAGGGCCTCATCGAAGAGCGTCTCGCGCGTGACGTTGAGGCGACCGTAAGCCATGGGTTTGGTCGGGTCGTCGACGGCGGCCTGGAAGGCTGCGGGGAAATCGGCGGCGGGCATGGTCTCGAACGCTGTGGTGAGGCGCTGGTTGGGGACCATGTCGACGTCCATGTCGACGATGAGGCCGGTGAGGCCGTAGCCGCCCATCGCCATCTGGAAGAGTTGGGTGTTCTCCGTGCGCGACGCGGTGACGAACTCGCCCGAGGGCAGGACCATGCGGAGGTTGCGAACGGTGGCGCCCATGGGGCCGTAGGGGACGGGCCAGCCGTGGGCACCGACGGAGAACGTGGCAGCGACGCCGAAATCGTGGTTGGACTGCATGACGGCGGGGGAAAAGCCGAGCGGGTCGAGGGCCGCGATCACGTCGCGCCAGCGCGCGCCGCCGTTGACGCGGTAGGTCTGGGCGGCGGTATCGGGCTCGATCCAGGCGTCGTCTACTGTGATCGCGTGGCCGTCGCGGGGAATGCTCTGTCCGCCCATGGAATGGCGGGCGGCGGAGACGCAGACGGGACGGTTTTCTGATTGGGCGGCAGCGAGTTCGGCGCGGAAGGCCTCGACCAGGGCATCGCCATGGGCGGCGGGGCGCTGGTGGATGTGGATGGGGGTGGCCATCAGTTCGGAGGCGTCGTTGAGGAAGAGCCCCTCTGGCGTGCTGCCGATGCGGTCGACGCCGTCCAGTTGCGACAATCCCGGCGCCCAGGCCCGGCCCGCGACGTAGCCGCCGGCGGCACCGGCCCCCAACAGCAAGGCACGGCGGGAGAGTGTTCCGGTGCGGGCCATGGGATTTCCTTCCTTATCCTCGCGTGATCTGGGCGTCGGTTTGTGAACGACGTTCATTTATCTTATGCCGAGGTAATCACGAAGCAAGCATGGCAGAAGGTAAGGAAAACCGGAAGGGAGGCGGGGTTGCCCCTAAAGTTCGCCGGCCTCTTCCAGCACCCTGCGGGCGACGCGGAAGCATTCGAGCGCCATGGGCACGCCGCAATAGATGCCGACGACGTGGATGATGGCGCGGATCTCTTCCTTCGTCACACCGTTGTTGAGGGCGCCGCGGCAATGGATTTCCCATTCGTGCATGCGCCCCAAGGCACCGATCATCGACAGGTTCATCATCGAGCGGGTCTTGGGATCAATCGCCTCATCGCCCCAGCCAAAGCCCCAGCACCAGGCTGTCATGGCCTCCTGAAAGGGGCGGGTGAAGTCATCGGCGGCCTCCAGGTTCTTGTTCACATAGTCCGCGCCGAGCGTGCCGCGGCGTTGTTCGAGGCCCTTTTCAAAGAAATCGTCCATCATTTCCTCCGTTGGACATGAAAACGGGCCGCGCGGTGGCGGCCCGTTTCAGGTGGTCGAGATGAGGGCTTATTCCGCGGGCGTTGCCGAGGGCACCTCATCATGGGTGGTGGCCACACCTGCCGCTTCGCGCCGGCCATCGTTGAAGATGGCCTTGATCAACGCGATGCACATCAGCGCCATCACCAGCGAGAAGGGCAAGGCCCCGATCACCATGGCGGTCTGGATGGCCCCGGTGCCGCCCGAGATCAGCAGGCCGCCGACCACAAGCGCCAGCGCGCCACCCCAGAACAGGATGTGCGGACGGGCCTTGGGGCCTTCATCGCCAGCCGCGTTGATCGTGTTCACGATCAGGACAGCGGAGTCAGCCGAGGTCACCAGGAACGTCATCAGCAGGACCACGATCAGCACGGCCATGCCCCAGGCGAGCGCCTGCGCGATGGGGGCGAGCATGAACTCGGTCATGGCGAAGATCTTGTCGCCATTGGCCGCATCCAGGATCACGCCGTTGGCGTCGCCGTTCAGCTCCAAGTCGATGGCGGTGCCACCGGCCCAGGAGAACCAGACGAAGCACATCAGCGACGGCACGATCATGGCGCCCAGGACGAACTCGCGGATCGAACGACCCTTGGAGATACGTGCCAGGAACAGGCCCACGAATGGTGCGAACGCGATCCACCAGGCCCAGTAGAACACCGGCCACCAGCCCTGCCACTGCGTCAGCAGGAAGGACTCGGACCCTTCGACACCGTCAGAGCTGTAGACGTTGAACGACAGCCAAGGCAGCTGAACCAGATAGTCCCAGATGCCCACGAAGAAGGCCGTTGCACCAAAGAACGTCGCGCCGAAGATAATGAAGAAGCCCAAAAGGACAATCGACAGCACCATGTTGATGTTCGACAGCCATTTGATGCCTTTGCCAACGCCGGACAGCGCCGACAGTGTCGAGGCTCCCATGATCACGGCCAAGGCAACAATGATGCCGAGCGTGGTGGCTGAGCCATCCTCCAGCACCAAGCCGCCAATGCCGATCCGGTTGAGGCCGGCCACGAACTGCTCCACCCCGAAGCCCAGGGTTTGCGCCACACCGAGGATGGTCGCAACCACGGCGACGATGTCGATGATATGGCCAATGGTCCCGGACAGAGACTTGCCGAACAAGGGCGTCAAGGACGAGCGGATCGTCAGCGGAAGGCCGCGACGATAGCTGAAGAACGCAAGCGCAAGGCCCGCAACAGCATAACAGGCCCAGGCCCCCAGACCCCAGTGCAGGAACGACCAGACATAGGCCGTGCGCACGTTGTTGGCATCAAGGGCGGTGGTGTCGCCGGTGATCACAGAGGGGTTGTTCTGGAAGTGCGCAACCGGTTCGGCCACGGCCCAGGTCAACATGCCGACGCCGATACCGGCACCGAACATCATGGAGAACCATGAGAAATTCGAGAATTCGGGTTTCTCGCCCGGCAGGCCAAGGGTCATCCGCCCGGCTGTGGGCCAGATCGCAAGCCCCAAGCAGACGATGATGAAGGCTGCGACCACCCAGATATACCATCCGGCAAAGGCCGAAAGGATCGCACCGTTCCAATCGCCCAGGACATTCCCGGCCTGGATCGGCCAGAAGATACACCACACCACCAGAACGGAGATGATGATCTTACTGACCACTGCAACGTTAACACTAAATCCCCGATAAAAGCCGCTGTCAGCGGTCTTGATCGGTAGATCTGTTAGAGGGGGTTCAATAGCCATGCAGGTCTCCTCGTCCTTGCGCGCTTTATGGCAACGAACCGCCAATCCCTTACTTGTCGATGACAAGCCCCAGGCGGCCCGCTGACCCGTTTTCCACGGGGTCTTGGTCTGTGGGGCAAAAGCGTAAGCGCGATTCTTTTCAAACCCAAAGGTCTTTTTTCACCCAGAAGTTGATTTTGATGAGTCCAATTTCGCGCCAATGGTGCTTGACGCTGGCGTCATGCCCGCGGGAGGGTGGCCCGACAAAGAGCCGGGAAGAAAGACCCATGACGCGACTTGGACAGGCCTATGATGCCGCGACGCCCGAGGCGGCGAAGGAAAAGTACAATGCCTGGGCCGACAGTTATGAGACGGAGTTGATGGCAGGCGGCTACCGCTTGCCTTGGATCATGGCGGCCGCGGTGGCCGCCCATGTGCCGCGCGATGCTAAGCCGCTTCTGGATGCAGGCTGTGGCGGCGGGTTGCAGGTAGAACCGCTGCATTTGCTGGGATACCGGGGCTTTACGGGGCTTGATCTGTCGCCGGGCATGCTGGATGTGGCGCGCGGCAAGGGCCTGTACGACGAATTGATCGAAGCGGCGCTGGGCGGGCCGCTGCCCTTCGCGGAGGGGCGGTTTGCGGCCACGATGACAGCGGGCACGATCACGCCCGGCCATGCGCCGCCCGAGGCGTTCGATGAATTGGTGCGGGTGACACGGCGGGGCGGCATCCTGATCTACTCTATGCGCCACGATGCGGGGCAGGAGCCGGCCTATCTGGACGCCATCGCCCGGTACGAGGCCGAGGGCGCGTGGCGCGAGATCTACCGAACGCCCGTCTTTCACACGATCCCCGTGGGCGCGCCGGAGGTCATGAATGCGGTGCATGTGTGTGAGGTTCTGGTCTGACAGTCTCAATCCGTCGCAACAATGGCGCATTTGGCTGGGTTCGGACGCTGCGCGGCGCATATTTTAGGAACAAAGATGGAGCGGCCGCAGATTGACTGCGGCCTGAGGCGTGCTTGGGAGGGCAGGGCAATGCAGGTTGGGTTTATCGGGTTGGGGTCCGTCGGTGGGAAACTAGCGGGATCGCTCTTGCGCAATGGTGTGGCGTTGCGGGTGCATGATCTGGACGCCGCGTTGGTGGACGGCTTCGCGGCGGGCGGGGCGGTTGCGGGCGGCGATCCAGCGGCGATGATGCGCGATTGCGATGTGGTGATCACGTGCCTGCCGTCGCCTGCGGCGAGTGCGGCGGTGGTGGATGCGATGCTGCCCGAGGTTGGGCCAGGCAAGATCTGGATGGAGATGTCGACAACCGATGCGGCCGAGATCCTGCGCATCGCGCCGTTGGTGGAGGCGCAGGGCGGCGCGGTGGCGGAATGCCCGGTCTCGGGCGGGTGCCACAGGGCGGATACGGGCAATATCTCAATCTACATGAGCGGGGAGCGGGCGGTCTTTGACCGCGTGTTCCCGCTGCTGACAAAGATGGGGCGGCGGGTGCTGCATACGGGCCCGTTGGGGGCAGCATCGACGTTGAAGGTGATGACGAATTATCTGGCGACGGGGCATCTGCTGATGCTGTGTGAGGCGCTGACGGTCATGCGTGCGGCGGGGGTGGATATGGCCACGACCTATGAGGCGATTGCGGTCTCGTCCGGCAACTCGTTCGTGCATGAAACAGAGAGCCAGCTGATCCTGTCGGGCTCTCGCGATGTGAACTTCACGCTCGATCTGATCCAGAAAGATGTGGGGCTGTTCCAGACGATTGCTGACCGTTTCGGCGTGCCGTTGGAGATCAGCCCGAAGATGATTGAGATGCTGACAGAAGGGCAACGGGTGTTGGGGGAGGCGGCGCAATCGGATCGGATGATCGAACTGCTGGAGGCGGCCACCGGGCTGGACGTGCGGGCCGATGGGTTCCCGCAGGAGCTGATCGATGAGGAGCCCGAGGAAGAGGGCTATGAGGTGGTCGTGACGCGTGGGTGAGCAAGGTTGCTCACGCGTGATCAGATGGCGGATCAGGTAAGAAAGAACTAAAATCAATGGCTTAGTGGGGCAAACATCTCTATATTCATAGAAATGTTTTTGGACCTCGGGACGTATCTTTCCCCTGTTGTGGGCACCCGCGCCCGTGCATTCTTCCCGGTGAGACACCCAACAACAAGGAGAGCGACTATGGGTATTGGAGATATGATCGGCGGGCTGATGGGCGGCGAGGGCGGTGGCCTGGACGGGATCATGGAGAAGCTGGGCGAGGCGGGTATCGACCCGAGCGCGCTGGGCGATTTGGATGCAGAGGGCATCACCAGCCTCCTCGCAGATAACGGCATCGATCTGTCGATGTTGGAGGGGCTTGGCATCTCGGTCGAGGACATTGTGGCAAAGCTCACCGGCAGCGCGTGAGCCTTTGCGACGGAGAGTATGGGGCGCCTTTGGGCGCCCTTTATTATTGGACGCGGAGCGCTATTTGACAGGATGCAACCAGGGCAGGTGCAGCATGGGCAAAGTATACGCAATGGCGTTTGCGCTGGCGGTTTCATGCGGCGGGACGGAGACGGCGATGGCGCAGGTTTGGGACAGGTTCGACGCGCAAAGTGGCGCGCGTTGGGACTACGTGGCCGATGGCGTGATGGGCGGTGTGTCGCAAGGGCGGGCCGAACTTGTGCCCGGCGAAGGGGCCGTGCGCCTGGTGGGTGAGGTCAGCACCGAGAACAATGGCGGCTTCATTCAGGTTCGGCGCAGGTTTGAGGGTGGCTGGCCGGATGACATGCAAGGCCTGCGCCTGTCGGTGCGCGGCAATGGCGAGACCTATTACGTGTTCCTGCGAACGGTGGGGCTGCGCCGGGTCTGGCATTCGTACCGCGCGGCGTTTGTCGCCGGTGCGCAATGGTCGGAGGTGACGTTGCCACTGGATGGGTTTGTGCCGTCCCATGATGGCATGGCCCCGGGCTTTGCGCCGGGGGACGTGGTGAGCATCGGGATCGTGGCCTATGGGCGCGACCACGTTGCTGACCTGATGGTGCGCGAAATTCGTCTGTATTGAAGATGGGCGTCGGCCCTTGGATATTGCCGGTTGCGGTCACGTGCCCATTTGCCCCCGCAGGACCTTTGCCATGCGGCGGTAGCCCGCGCGATGGCGGTTGCGCAGGTGCATGGCGGTGAACACGGGCTGGCCGATGACCGGCGCGCTCCCGACCGCATGGGCGCTGCCTTCTGCAATAAGGGCGTCGGCCATTTCAGCGGGCAGATAGGTGGTGCCCTGCAGCGCAATCAGCAGGCCACGCACGGCGGCGGCCTGGCCGGAGCTGACCGTGCCCTCGCTGAGGCCCGGCAGAAGCGTCGCGTGGGTTTGCGCGAACGCGGGGGCGTAGTTGGGCAGGATGTAGTCGGTGGCTTTGACGTCTGCCAAGGTGTCGGCAGTGCAGGACACCATGCGGTAGGGCACCTCCCCCATGCTTTCAAAATAGAGGTCGGGGGAGGGGCGCGGTGTGTAGACGACGCCGAGGTCGAGGGCGCCGGCCTCGAGATCGCGGCACATCTGGCGCGAATAGTCGCCATCCACGTAGAAGCCGCAGTCCGGCAGGGCCGTGCGCAGCGCGGTCAGCCAATCGGCCACGTGGTTGTCCAGGAGGTCGTGCTGGATGCCGATGCGGAGCATGACGGCGGCGCCATAGGGTTTGACATCGGCCTGGGCATCGGCCCAGGCGCGGCGCAGGACGCGGGCGTGGGTTTCCAGGCGCAGGGCGGCGGTGGTGGGCTGCGTGCCCGAACGGGAGCGTTCGAAGAGTTTTTCGCCGAGCGCCTTTTCCAGCGCTTTGACCCGTCCTGATATGGTGGATTGGGTGACGTCGAGCCGATCGGCCGTGCGATTGAAGGATCGGGTGTCTAGGAGGTCGAGAAAGGTTTCGATCTGGTCGATTTGCATGGGTGTTTCGCTGTATTTGTGGGGTGGAGGGCCCGTCGCCATTGTCGCTCGGACCAATGGCGTCACAATGGACGACCCCACCCCGTTCTGGGGGCGCTGCCCCCGTCGCGTTCGCGACTCCCCCGAGGTATTTGGAAAACAAGGAAGACGAGAGGGGAAAGCTAATCGGTTTTTGCGATTAAAACAGATGCAGTTTGCGAATTGAATTGAAAAGTTTCCGATACGATACTTGCGCGCGAGACAATCAGGAGGCGCGCCCGGATGGCAGCGCCCGACAGGGGAGAGAGATATGGCTGATCTGCCAAGCACCGCGCGCGTTGTAATCATTGGGGGCGGGGCCGTTGGCACATCATCGCTCTACCATCTGGCGATGGCCGGTTGGACCGATTGCGTGTTGTTGGAGAAGAACGAGCTGACCGCAGGTTCCACTTGGCACGCGGCGGGCAATTGCCCGAATTTCTCGACCTCCTGGGCGGTGCTGAACATGCAGCGCTATTCGTTGGAGATGTATCGCGGGCTGGCCGAAAAGGTCGGCTACCCGATGAACTACCATGTGACCGGCGCGCTGCGTCTGGGCCATACGAAGGAGCGCAAGCAGGAGTTCGAGCGGGTGATGGGCATGGCCCAGTACCAGGGCATCGACATGAAGATGTTGGAGCCGGAAGAGGCGAAGGAGTATTATCCGTTCCTCGAGACCCACGATCTGAGCGCGGTCCTGTGGGACCCCTATGATGGCGATATTGACCCCGCGCAATTGACACAGGCCATGGCCAAGGGCGCGCGCGATCTGGGGGCGCAGATTCACCGTTTCACACCAGCGACTGGCGTGCGGCGCGAGAATGGCGAGTGGATCGTGGAGACCGAGAAGGGTGAGATCCGTTGTGAATATGTGGTGAACGCCGCCGGGTACTATGCGCAGCGTGTGGGCGAATGGTTCCGCCCCTATGGCGGGCGGCGGGTGCCGATGGTTGTGATGTCTCACCAGTATTTCCTGACCGAGGAAATCGCGCAGGTGAAGGAATGGACCGAGGCCAACGGGCGCAAACTGCCGATGATCCGGGATGTGGATAGCTCGTACTATCTGCGGCAGGACAAGCACGGTCTGAACCTTGGGCCCTATGAACGGAACTGTAAGGCGCATTGGGTCACACCCGAAGATCCGATGCCCGATGACTTCAGCTTCCAGCTGTACCCGGACGATCTGGACCGGTTGGAATGGTATATCGAGGATGCGATGGAGCGGGTGCCGCTGTTGGCGGAGGGCGGTGTGGGCCGCAACATCAACGGACCCATTCCTTACGCGCCCGATGGCCTGCCGATGATCGGGCCCATGCCGGGGGTCGAGAACGCGTTTGAGGCGCATTCGTTCACCTTCGGGATCGTGCAGGGCGGGGGGGCCGGCAAAGTGCTGGCCGAGTGGATCACCGAGGGCATGACCGAGTGGGACATGTGGGCCGTCGATCCGCGCCGGTACACCGATTACACCGATCACGAGCATTGCCTGGCCAAAGCGCTTGAGACCTATGGGCACGAATACGGGATGCATTTCCCGTGGAAGGCCTGGCCGGCCGGGCGTGATAAGAAACTGTCGCCGGTGGACGCAAAGGTGCGCGAATTGGGCGGCCAGATGGGCGCCTATGCGGGTTGGGAGCGCGCGAATTGGTTTGCCAAGGACGGCGACGATACCTCGCTTGAGGCGACGGAGACCTGGGGCCGGACTGGGCCGTGGGAGCAACGGGTAAAGGAAGAATGCGAGGCCGTGCGCGATGGCGTCGGTGTTCTGGATTTGCCGGGCTTCTCGCGTTTCAATCTGACCGGTCAGGGTGCCGCGGAATGGCTGCGGGGCCGGATTGCGGGCGCGCTGCCCAAAGTGGGCCGGATGAACCTTGGATATTTCCCGGACCCCCGTGGCCGTATCCTGACCGAGATGTCCCTGATCCGGCATGACGAGGATCACTTCACGTTGATCACGGCGGCACCGGCGCAGTGGCACGACTATGAGGTGCTGTGGCGCGATGGTCTGCCCGAGGGGGTGAGCCTGACGGATCATACGACGGAGTTCTCGACCCTAATCGTGACCGGGCCGAAGGCGCGCGATCTGTTCGAGACGGTTGGCACCGACGCGGACTTGTCGCTGGGGTGGCTGACGCATCAGAAAGCGACCGTCGCGGGCAAGCCTGCCTTCCTGGCGCGGGTCTCCTTTGCCGGTGAGCTGGGGTGGGAAATCCATGCCGCCATGGCCGAGATGCCTGCGATATACGAGGCGGTGCTGGGCGCGGGGGCTACCCCATTCGGGATGTTCGCGCTGAACGCGCTGCGCATTGAGAAGGGCTATCGCGCATGGAAGGGCGATTTGTCGACCGACTACACGCTGCTGGAAGGCGGCATGGAGCGGTTCATCAAGTTCGACAAGCCGCAGGATTTCCCCGGCAAGGCGGCGCTCCTGTCTGAAAAGCAGCAAGGCGTGAAGAAGCGCTTTGTGACGCTGAAGGTCGATGCCGGTGAAGCCGACGCGCCTTACATGTCGACGATCATCAAGGATGGCGATGTGGTGGGTGAGACAACCTCCGGCGCATGGGGCTACCGGGTTGGGCATTCCGTGGCGCTGGCCATGGTGCGCGCCGATCTGGCGGAGCCGGGCACAGAGCTCGACGTCAATATCTATGGCGAGATCTGCAAGGCGACCGTGCAGGGCGATGGCCCGCTTTGGGACCCGCAGAACGAACGGATCCGGGCGTGAGCCGCTTGTGTCTTAGGTCTGCGACCCTCCTCGTGGCGGTGACCGTATGAACGATGTGACACTCCTCGATGGTGGGATGGGGCAGGAATTGATCCGACGTTCGGGTCAACCGGCGCAGCCTTTGTGGTCAACGCAGGTGATGATTGATCATCCCGGCCTCGTGGCCGGGGTTCATACCGACTACGTGGACGCTGGCGCGCAGGTCGTCACCACGAATTCCTATGCGATCCATCGCGATCGGCTGCGGGGATCGAGTTCGAACCACTATGCGGGGGACGGCGTCGAGCTGCCCGACCGCGAGGCGGAGTTCGAAGCGCTGCTGGCCCGTTCGCTGGATGAAGCGGAGGCCGTGCATGGGCGGGCGCAGGTGGCGGGATCGGTGGGGCCTTTGGGGGCCAGCTATCGCTCGGACCTGAACCCGCCATTCGACGAGGCCGTGGCCCTTTATGCGGAGGTCGCCAAGGCACTGGCGCCCCGGGCCGACATTCTGTTGTTCGAGACCATCGCCTCGGTCGAGGCGGCGCGGACCTGTCTGGAGGCCGGGCGGCAGACATTGCGCCCCATCTGGCTGGCGCTGACGGTGGATGATGAAGACGGATCGCTGCTGCGATCCGGTGAGCCGGTGGCGGAGGCTGTGGCGGTGGCGCGGGATGCGGATGCGGTGCTGGCCAATTGCTCGGCCCCCGAGGTCATGCCTGCGGCGTTGGACGCGATAGCGAAGGCGGATGTGCCGTTTGGCGCCTATGCCAATGCGTTCACGCAGATCACCAAGGCGTTTCTGGAAGGCGGAACCACGGCCAGCGACCTGAGCGCACGGCGCGATATGGGCCCCGAAGCCTATGCCGATCATGCAATGGCCTGGATCGATATGGGGGCCACCATCGTGGGCGGCTGTTGCGAAACTGGGCCTGCGCATATCGCAGAGATCAACCGGAGGCTGGGTCGGTGACGGGCCTGAAGCGCCCTTTGCGCCCACCTGATTGGGCGGATACGCATTCGGGGCCGGTGCGGCCTGCGATTGCGACGGCACGCGGTGCCTACGAGACCGCGCTGGGAACGATGCCGCGTTGGGCCGAAGTGGCGCTGGCGATCCGCAACAGGGTCGTCGGGATATTCGGCCTTCAGACACCCGATATGGGGCAGGGCATGGCGGACCTGCCGGTTCTGACCGATACGGATGAGGCCTATGAACTGGGCTTGGAAGACCGTCATCTGACTTTCACGATTCTGACCGAAATGCGGGGCGGCGAAGCGGCTGTCACGACATCGATCTGGTACAATCACTGGGCCGGGCGGCTTTATCTGCCGGTGGTTCTGATCCCTCATAAATTGATCCTGCGCGGTGCGCTGAGGAGGCTGGCATGAGCATGGCTGAGCGGCACGAGGCGTTTGCTGAGTTGCATGGGGCGGGCTGTTTCGTGATGCCGAACCCCTGGGACGGGGGCAGTGCACGGATGATGGCGGCGATGGGGGCGGTGGCTTTGGCCACGTCGTCGGCGGCCCATGCCTTCACCTTGGGACGGCCTGATATGGGTGGGGTATCGCGGGACGAAGCCCTGGCTCATGCGCAAGAGATCGTTGCGGCAACGAGCCTGCCAGTGTCCGGAGATTTCGAGAACGGGTTTGGTGATGCGCCCGAGGATGTGGCCGAAACGGTGCGTTTGGCCGCCGAAGTGGGCCTATCGGGCTGTGGTATCGAGGATATGGCGTTTGGCGAGAGTGTCACGGCCTATGACTTTGAATTGGCTCTGGAAAAGGTGCGGGCCGGTGTGGCGGCTGCGCGCGCCCTGGGGCGGCCCTTTGTGCTGACGGCGCGTGCTGACGGGATCATGAACGGGGTCTATGACCTCGCCGAGGGAATCCGCCGGTTGCAGGCGTTTGAGGCGGCGGGGGCGGATTGCCTTTACCTGCCGGTGCCTCCGGGCCGGGCGGAATTGGCGCAAGTGCTGGGCGCGGTTTCTGCGCCGTTGAACGCGCTGGCGGTGGGGCCGTTGCAGGACCTGTCGGTGGCGGAGCTGGCGGGCATGGGGGTGCGGCGGATTTCGCTGGGCTCGCAGGTGGCGCGGCTGACCCATGCGGCGATCCGGGACGGAATGGCGGGGCTGATGGCGGGTGATCTGACCCCGTTCAAGGCCAGCGCCTCGGGAAATGAGATTGATGCAATGCTGAGGGAGGGCAGTGCAGATGGTTGAGGTTCAGGAGCGTAAGGGACGGCGCGGCGGTGGTCGGGCTGCCCGGGTGGCGGCACGGGCGGCGGCTTTGCCCGATGACGTGCGGCCAATCCGGCCGGGGATGGAGGGCGGCACGCTCAAGGTTTTGAGCGAGGCACAGATCCTGCAGATCCACCATGCGGCCTTGGAGGCGCTGGAGACGATTGGTCTGGCCGATGCGCCGCAGTCGGGGATCGATATCATGGTCGCGGCGGGTGCGATCCTGGGTGAGGATGGGCGGCTCAGGTATCCGCGTGCGCTGGTCGAGGATATGCTGGCCAAGGCCAACCGGAACGTGACCTTGCCGGGGCGCGATCCGCGTTTTGACCTGAACTTGGGCGGAACGAAGGTGCACTACGGGACCGCAGGGGCCGCGGTGAACGTGGTGGAGGTGGAGACGAATTCCTACCGTCATTCCACATCGCAGGACCTGTACGACGCCGCGCGGATCACGCAGGTGCTTGATAACGTGCACTTCTTTCAGCGTCCGATGGTGTGCCGCGACATTGCCGACAATCTGGAGATGGACCTGAATTCGATCTATGCCTGCGTGGCGGGCACGCAGAAGCATATCGGTATGTCATTCAGCGATCCGTCCCACGTGGCGCCCTGTATGGAGATGATCCATGTACTGGCAGGCGGCGAGGACGCGTGGCGGGCGCGGCCCTTCATCTCGAACACCAATTGTTTCGTGGTCCCGCCGATGAAGTTCGCCACGGAAAGCTGCGAGACGATGGAGCATTGTATCCGCGCGGGCATGCCGATCCTGCTGCTGAGTGCGGGGATGGCAGGGGCGACGGCGCCTTCGACCATTGCAGGTGCAGTGGTGCAGGCTACGGCGGAGTGCCTGGCCGGGCTGGTCTATGTGAACGCGATGGCGCCGGGTCATCCGGCGGTGTTCGGGACCTGGCCCTTTGGCCTGGATTTGCGGACCGGTGCGATGAGTGTGGGCTCAGGCGAGCAGGCGTTGCTGTCGGCGGCCTGCGCGCAGATGCATCAGTTCTATGGCGTTCCGGGGGGCGCTGCGGGCGGCGCGTCTGATGCGAAGATGCCCGACATGCAGGCGGGGTGGGAGCAGATGTGTTCCAACGTGATGACCGGGTTGTCGGGGCTGAACATGGTCTATGAGGCGGCGGGCATGCATGCCTCCCTCCTGGGTTTCTGTCTGGAAAGCCTGATTCTGTCGGATGATCTGATCGGGCAGGCGCAGCGGTGCGTGCGCGGGATCGAGGTGAATGACGAGACCATGGCGCTGGATCAGATGGCCGAGGTCTGTCTGGGTGGGCCGGGGCATTATCTGGGCACAGACAAGACACTGGCACTGATGCAGTCGGATTTCGTGTACCCGACTTTGGGCAACCGGATGAGTCCGAAGGAGTGGGAAGAGGCGGAAAAGCCCGATTTGATTGCAAATGCGACGGCTCGGAAGAACGAGATTCTGGCACAAGGGGCCTGTCAGATTGATCCGGCGTTGGATTCGGCGGTGCGAGACCGTTGGCCGATCTATTTCAAGTGAGGCGTGGGCGGGCCCGCCCGCCCACCCCCTTTTGGGGGTTCCACCCCCGCCGCCTGCGGCGACTCCCCCGAGGTATTTTTGAAACAAGGAAGCAGGGTGCTTGACCGGGTTCGCTCGGTCAGTGACAGATGGCGGCATGCGCATAGACGGGCTTCAATATTGCAACTGGTCGCGGCGGATCTTTGAGGAGATGCGCGCGGGCGGAGTGGATGCCGTCCATGTCACCATCGCCTATCACGAGATGTTTCGTGAGACGGTTCTACAGATCGAGCGCTGGAACCGGTTTTTCGAAGACCATGGCGATCTGATTGTGCGGGCAGGCTCCGGCGCGGAGGTGCGCGCGGCCAAGGCGGCAGGCAAGACAGCGATCATCTTCGGGGCGCAGAACCCTTCGCCCATCGAGGATGATATCGGGCTGGTGGAGATCCTCCATACGCTTGGCCTTCGGTTCATGCAGTTGACCTATAACAACCAATCGCTGCTCGCGACCGGCTGTTACGAGGCGGAGGATATGGGCCTGACGCGCATGGGGCGCGAGGTCGTGGCCGAGATGAACCGGGTGGGGCTGGTGGTGGATATGAGCCATTCGGCGGATCGGTCCACCATTGAGGCGGCGGAGCATTCGACGCGGCCCATTGCGATCACCCATGCCAATCCGTTTGAGTGGCACGCCGCGCGGCGCAACAAGCGCGCGGAGGTGATTGAGGCCGTTGTCGCGGGCGGCGGCATGATGGGGTTCTCGATCTATCCGCATCATCTGAAGGATGGCTCTGACTGCACGCTCGACAGCTTCTGCGGGATGATTGCGGATATGGCGGAGCGGTATGGTGTGGGGCATTTCGGCATCGGTTCGGACCTGTGCCAGGATCAACCTGACAGTGTGGTGGAATGGATGCGGGTCGGGCGCTGGACCAAGACAATCGACTATGGTGAGGGCTCGGCTGACAATGCGGGCTTCCCGCCGCAGCCGGACTGGTTCCGCACCAATGCGGATTTCCCGATGCTGGAAGCGGGCCTGCGCGCCGTGGGGTTTGATCAGGCAGGGGTGGATGCCGTGCTGGGGGGCAATTGGCTGGACTTCTTTGACAAGAATTTCGGGCCGGTCGCGTGAAGGCGCCAGCGCATAAATCCGTGCCGCTGCGCGATCCGCAGGTGGTGATGAAGCTGGCGCGCATGGGCTGTTTCCACCAGTCGCGGCTGAGCTTCATGCGTATTTTGCTGCGGCGGATGAAGGACGAGGCCTGGCAGTTTGCCTGTGCAGACTGGGCGGTGGATGCGCGCGGGGTGGGCCATGCGGTCTATTCTGCCGAGGGGCCAGAGCGGACCTATTCCCTGGTGGCCTTTGCCCATGATCTGCCGCCCGAGGCGCGCAGTGACCGGGTCATTGCGACCGCGTGGGATGCCACATTTGCGCTGTTTGACGGGGTGCCGGAGGCGGCGGATATCGAACGGCTGCGCGGCAATGTCCCAAAGCAGGAGGCGGGGCGCGTCTCAGCCCGGGAGCTGACGTTGAGCCGGGCGAACCGGTCGGTGCGCTTGTGGGATCATGTTGTGGGCCGGTTGGCGGACGGGCGGCAGCCGGATTTGGATCTGGTCGAAAGCGTGGGCTACCTGATGCGAACGACGGCCGTCTACGGCTCTGCCAAGTTCGGCGCGGCGGATCGGGCGGAGATTGCCGATCGGCCTGAATTGAGTGCGCCGTTTCAGGCGGAAATGCTAACGGTCTATCTGATCCGCGCGTTTGTGTTGGATCTGGTGGAGCATATGGCGCGGTCGCGAAATGCAGATGCGGTGCCACTTGATCCGGCGCTGCGTCGGCGCTTTGGGATCGGCAATTCCACGGGCCTCGGCATGGCGCCGTTTTTGATGAACCACCCAAGGCTGATCCACAACTGGATCGCCGCGCGGGAATGGGCCCTGGCGGAGGTTCGGGGGCTGGCGCAGGCCACGGGCGAGGATGTTGACGTCTTCCGTGGATATGCTGCGCGGGCGGAGAGGAATGCGCAAGAGTGGCAGTCGGAGCATCCGATCCAGCAGGCAAAGCTGGCGGAATTGCGCGCGGATATGGCGGCGCTGTCAGAGCATCTGGAGCGGTTTGATTTTGCCGCGCCCCACCCCTGGGACCGTCTGTGGCGCTGGGGTGAGGGGGCGCTTGGCCTGGAAGGGCAGGAGCAATTGGCGGCCTTGTTGCTGGAGCCCTATGGCGCGATTGTCGACACAGCCGCCCACTGCATGGCCGCCGATGAAGGCCCGGTGCGGATCGACGGCGCGCGGGATGTGGCCGATATCCGGGCACTGATCGAGGCGGTGCACCCGGACGCGCTGGCCACCAATTGGGACGCGCCGGAAGAACAGGCGCGGGTCTGGTACGTTTCTGCCGAGAAGCTTGAGCCGCGATTGGGTGAACGCGCGGAGGAGGATCTGGAGGCCTATGCGCAGCCGCTTTGCCCGGCGCGGGATGCGGCGGCGCTGCACGCGGCGCTGGCGGGCGAAAGTGGGCCGGTGGCGGAGTTCCTTTTGCGCCATCCCGAGCATCGCCATACGGTGCGCCGTTTGCAAATCGCCGAAGCGCACCCCTATGCAGAGGTGCGCGACAACACCACCCACGCCGATATGGCGCCGATCGACTTGCTGCGCGCCAAACTCAGCTTTTTCGGGGCGACGCGCTTTGATCCCCGCTCGGACCGGTGGCTGCGGATCACCATGTTCCAGAATGCACCGTTCCCGCATGAGCTGGCGGCGCTGGACCCCGATGATTGGAGCTATCCCGCGCCATGAGGCACGATCTGTCGCTGGGGGAGGTGCAATCGCTCGCCGCAAAGGCCGCACGCGGGGCCGGGCGCCCCCACGGAATGTCCGAGGAGGCCGCCTTTGCCGTGCGTTGGCTGATTGAGCGAGGTTTTGACGGCGCGGGTGCCCTGGCGGCCTTGTTGCAGGCAACGGATGGCGGGGCGGATGGCTGCCCGATCGCTGCCGGGGCCGCGCTGTCGGATGCTGGTGCGTTGACCGATGGGGTGCAGGTCACGGTCCATTGCCCGCTGCTGCTGGCTCCGTTCTTGGGCGGGTTGGCACCCTCGGACGCCGGTGTTTTGCTGTCGACAGATGCGGGCGATGTGCGGGTTGGGGCGGATGGTGCGTGCGAGGGGCGCGCGCTGTCCCATGCCTTGGGTGAGGTTCGCTTGACGCATTGCGCGGCGCCAGAGCAAGGCGCGCGGATGCGTCGGGCGGAGGTGGCGGATCAGGCGTTGCAGGTCTTGCTGGAGTTTGCTGCGCGGACCTACGCCCCGGCGACCGAGGAAAGCCGCGCAAAAGGGGCCGGGGCCGGTGTGACCGACAACGATTGAGCCTTCATGGCCTCTACACGGGCCCGTGAATGCCATGGGTCAGGTGGCAGGGATTTCCGCCACTCGCCTAAGGTGCCAAATTCCTTCACGTTTGCCGACAGTGTGTTACCAATTGGATCACGCCCAAGAGCAAGACACATGGCGACGGACCGCAACCGGTCCTTCTTGCCAGTGAAAGGATGACTATGGCCAAGAAACCCATCCTCACGGACGACGAACTGGATGGCGGTCTTCCGCCGCGCGCGGCGACGCCGCCGCCATTGCCCGGTGCAAGCTCCGGCGCGACGCGGCCGCTGGACGCCCCTGCGGCAGAGACAACGGGATCGGCCACGCGAATGGTGAATGATCCCGCCGCTGATGATGCGGCGCCGCCGCCGCCGCCTCCGCCTGCTGCGCAACAGCAAGGGCGCGATGCGTCCGGCCATGCACGGCCCAAAACGCGCATTCACGGTTATGGAAACGCCGCGCGCGCGGATGACGCGCCGTCTGAGGAGGGCGCGCCGATGGTGCAGCCCGTTGTCGGCTGGCTCGTCGTGACGAGCGGGCCGGGCCGGGGGGCTGCCGTGGGTTTGAGCGCCGGCATGAACGGCGTGGGCCGCGGGCCAGAGAACAGCGCGCAGGTCGATTTCGGCGATGACACGATCAGCCGCGAAGCCCATGCCTTTGTGACCTATGACAATGAAACGCGACTGTTCCACCTGAGCCATGGCGGCAAGACCAATCTTGTTCGCCTGAACAACGCGCCGGTTCTGGCGGTGGAAACGCTGTCCCACGGGGACACGATCCGCATCGGGGCCACGGGGTTGCGCTTTGTCGCCCTTTGCGGACCTGATTTCGATTGGGCCGACGCATGAGCGCGGCGCAGGGCAGGGGCGGGGACAGCACCGACATCGCATATGATGTTGCGACCGCGCTCTGGCAGGGCAAGCGCCCCTATCAGGAAGACACGCTGCTTGCCGATTTCCACGGTGGCATGGATCGCGGATTTGCCGTGTTGGCCGATGGCATGGGCGGGCATGCGGCGGGGGATCTGGCCAGCCGCCTTGTGGTGATCGACGCGGTCAGTCACCTGAAATTCCTGATGCATGACGGCGCGGCGCTGGAACAAAGCCTGCAGTCCGAGCTGACGTCGGCCATCGAGACGGCCAATGAGGTTCTGAAGGATCGCGCGGCGGACGACCGGCGCTTGCAGGGCATGGGGGCCACTTTTCTGGCCACTGTCCTGTTCGAGGATCGCCTGTACTGGGCCTCGGTCGGGGACAGTCCCCTGTACCTTTGGCGTGAGGGCAAGCTGAAGCAACTCAACGAAGATCATTCGATGGCGCCGATCATCGACCAGATGGCGAAATCGGGCGAATTGACAGAAGAGGAGGCGGCCAACCATCCCGATCGCAATGCGCTGACCTCGGTCCTGATGGGGCGCAGTGTGAAATCGATGGACGTGCCCAAGACGGCCACGGTGCTTGATCCGGGCGATGTGCTGATCCAGGCCTCGGATGGTCTGCAATACCTCGACGAACGCGAGATTGTGACTGTGCTGGAAGGCCTTGGCACTGATGCCAGCAGCCGCGAGATTGCGGATGCGTTGATGCAGGCGCTGTTTGATCTGGACGATCCGGCGCAGGACAACACGGCGATCATGGTGCTGCAACTGACCCAGGGCATGGGCGGCGGCGGTGGTGTGGCGGCCGCAACGGCGACGGCCGATGGCGAGCGCGCCGTGGCCGGTGCGACGGCGGCGGCCACGGCAACCAGCGGGGGGGCTGCCACGGCCAGTGCCAGCCCGGTGCCACCGGCGGAGCCGGACCCGCCGGAAAAGCGACGAAACATGCTGGTGCCTGCGGCCCTTCTCGGCGGGGCGGCACTGGCACTTGGGCTGATTTTCGGCCTGCCGAGCGAGCAAGACACGACCACACCCACGGCTGACGAAGCGCCGGTGGCGGAAGGTGAGGTGCGTGTTCCAGATGACACTCAACCCAGTGATGAGGCGACCTCTGCCGAGGTTGATCCGGTCGAAGAGACGGATCCTGCCCCAGCCGCTGAAGACGACCCGGTGCCGGACATCGCGGCGGATGACGATGCTGCGACCGAAGTAGCCGGAGAAGAGAGCGCGCCAGAGGCCAGCCCGGATGCAGAGGCCCCGGCTACAGAGGCGCCCGAAGATTTGGCACCAGCCGAGGAGGTAGCGCCGCAGGTGCCCGCCCCGGCTGAAGAAGTGGCTGCTGAAGAAGTCGTCGCCGAAGAGGTGCCTGCCGAGGACGTGGCCGATCCGGATGCGGAAAGCGCCACGCCAGCCGTCGACGCGGACGCGGGCAGTGAAGTTGAAGCTGAGGCCGAAGCCGCGCCCGTGGAAACGCCTGAAATCACACAAGAACCGGCACTCGAAGAAACTGCTCCGCCTGCAGATGAGGCGACCGCCGTGGAAGCGCCCGCGCTTGATGAGCCCGAATTGGGCACCGATGGTGCCGCGCCCGCTGAAGAGATCACACCCGTCGAAACCGATCAGCCAGAGCCGCCGCAGCCTGTGCGGGACGCCGATATGCCGGATGGCGATGCGCCCGCCGGGGCCGCCGCGGATCGCAGTGACCCGGGCGCAGAAGTCCAGCCCGCAACCGTTCCATCGGATACCAGCGGGTCAGAGGTTGTTCCCGTTCCAGGTGCCACGACTGCGCCGACGGTCGGGGGTGCGCAGACCGGGTCTTCGCAAGGGGCCAGCTTGGGGCAGGTTCTGCCGCCCGCTGATACAGAGATCGCCCCGGAAGTTGCAGACGAGGCCCCAGCCGTTGAGCCTCAGCCTCAGCCTCAGCCTGTCCCGGTTCCGGTACCAATTCCCTCTCCCACGCCCACGCCCACGCCTGTTCCGGCTCCCGCGCCTTCTCCGACACCCGCGCCGAGCCAGACGCCGCAGCCTGCACCTGCTGCACCCACTCCCCTCCCTCAAGGCGGTGAAGAGCCCGCAGCCAGTGCCGTACCCGGCGTTGGAACGTTGCGCGAAGGGCTAAGTGCGCCATCTGGGGCCGATGATGCCGCCGTGACCCCGGCGCCAGAACCGGTGCCCTCGCCGCAGCCGGTCCCGCTTGCGCCGCAAAACGTGCCGCGTGCGCCTGTTGAGGTGGCACCTACGGCCCCGCAGATCGGTGAGGATGATCGCGCGACCCAGATGGCCCCGCGCAATCCATCGGCGCCCTTGATCGTTCCGGGCGATGGGGCGGAGGAGGGGGCCAGCGTGCTGCCCATGTTGCCGCCTTTCACGGGCAGCATTCAAAGAATTTGCCAAGCACAGCAATGCTTTGCCATCATTCGGCAGCCGGATGGTACGGTGACCATCCTGCAACGCCGCAGATAACAGACCACACCGAAAACACCGACCACGGGGACAGAGATCAAGATGACCGACGATGTGGAGCTTTCAATTCGGCAGGTGACTGGCGGCACTGTCCTGCTGGCGACCGAGACCTTGCGTCTGCCGGTCGAGATCGGGCGTTTCGGCGCAGACAATGTGGGCCGGGTCAGCGCGGGCGATGGGCGTGTGGTGCATTTCGGGGAAGGATACGGCACCCTGTCGCGCCAGCACCTGACCATCACGCCGTCCGGGGATGGCGGGCTTGTCGTGACCGACCTGTCGTCCAATGGTGTGGCCCAGATCGGGCAGGAGGGGTCTGCCCCCGTGCCCATGGGGCGCGGCGGCACGGTGCGTATGGCGCCCGGTGCGATGCGCGCGTTTGAGACGGTGGGTCTTCGCGTGACGGTCTGTTCGCCCAAGGAAGCGCAGGTGGATGCCATCGGTCAGCCGCTACATCTGGTCTATGACAGCACCTCTACCGGCGGGCTCAAGGCGCTTGATCTAGATGGTGTATCGATTGCGTTGGTGGCCAATGGCGCGGAAGTCCTGATGCGCCGGCGCAAGGGGCGCGCGGCGCAAGCGCTTGAGGCCGCCAAGGCCGAGGGCGCGCGCGTTCTGGTGATGATCGGCCCTGACGGTGCCGGTGGGGTGGAGGCCATTTGTGGCATGGGCGGCGAAGTGGAGCATAACCGCCGCACCCTTGACGAGGGCGAAGCGGTGCAGATGGATCACCTCGCCACGCTTGATATCCGCGGCCAGCTTCTGCGGATCATGTCGGCGGAAGAAGGCAAGGGGCTGAGTTGCACGAACCCTGATTGCCGCCAGCTGAACCCATACCTTCCGGGCGAAAATTGCCGGTATTGCGGGCAACGGCTTGGGGATGGAACATCATACTGGGTGCATTCGTAAGGGGCTGATATGATTACTTTTCCGGTCCGTTTCCGCGTTCGCCAGATCGGTATCGACGGCAATACGATGGGGTCCTCGCGCATCTTGCTGTGTGAGGAGCCCGGCGCCTTTCTGGTGGGAAAGACCGATGACGCTGATGTGCCGCTGACGGGTGATGCCGTCAGCCGCAGGCACATGTCCATCGTGCTGAGCGCCGAGGATGTGCGGGTGCGCGATGAAGGCTCCACCAACGGGACCTATGTGAATGGGACGCGGGTTGCCGAACAGGTGCTGGAGGTGGGCGATCAGGTCTCCATCCCCGGGTGGCTGTTGGAGTTGCTGGCCCCGGCGGAGAGTGCGGCGAGTGCCACGCGGATCGCAGGTGTTGAGGTCGATGCCTCGCTGGTCAGTAGGCTGGTCATCACCGACGATGACGCCCCGCCACCGTCGCGCCGAACATTTCCTGAGATGGAGTTTGCGGGCAAGGATATCGTCGGGATCGAGGCGTTGCGCGCCTCGGGCCACCCGGTCGAGGAGGTCAAGTTTTGCGCCGTGGGGGGCGGGCTAGGCAGTTTTGTCTGGGTCGATCACCTGCGCTGCTACGGCATTTCCGCGAGCGATATCAGAGCGATAGGGACGGAAGAGGTCTGCTATCGGACGTATCAGCGGTACTGCAAGAATTCCCAGATCCCGGACCATGAACGCCTGCGGTCCAACAGCCTTAGCCGCCCGGACAATATCTGGGGCTTTCCCGGCTATGCCCTGCGGGAGGTTGGCAAGGGCATCGGTGTGAAGGGGATTTTCCAGGTGTTCGGGGAGCCGACGCTGTCGGAAAGCTACACGCCGCGCGCGGGCGACGTGTTCGACAGCCTTGACGTGGAGGCCAAGCGCATCGGCTGGTCCGAGATGTTTGTGAAGGCGCAGGTCCTGGGCCTGCGCAAGACCTCCGATGGGCGCTATGCCGTGGCCTACAAGCTGTGGGGTGGCGAGGCGCAGGGGGAGGCCCGCAATCGCTATGTCATCGCGGACGTGGTCCATCTGGCGACGGGGTATCCGGCCACGCGTTTTGTCGATGATTTTCAGACTTTTATTACCAATCACCCGGACAGCCGCGCGCAAGTCGCCAATGCCTACGAGCCGCATGACCAGATGTATATCGAGGCTGAACGGCGCGGCGGGCCGGTGCAGGTTGTCGTGCGGGGCAGGGGGATTGTGGCGTCGCGCATCATCCAGCGCCTGCATGAGGCACGGGCCAAGAACCCCGACATTCGTATCCTGCATTCCATGCGCACGCCCATTGGGGCGCGGGATGGCGCCGTATTTCGAAAGGCGCGCAGGCTGGTGCGCAACAATGTGGAAATCCAGCCGTTCAATTGGCCGAAATCCTGCTGGGGCGGGGATTTGCGGGTCGAATATGAGCGGGCGGGCGAGGAAGATCGCGGCGTGATGCTATCCCAGCTTGGCGGCACCACGACCGCCGAACGCTCCGATTGGATCGCCATCGCCGAGCGCGGCGCGGAGGAGGGATGGTACAGGCCGGTCTACGGAAACATCTCGGACCTGCAACCGCTGCCGTCCCCGGGACCGGAGCAGCCGGACGGCGTGCAGGTTTCGATCAACACGGTCGAGGGCAACGAGGAAGTCCTGAATGCCGACTACCTGATCGACTGTACAGGTTTGATCGCCGATATTCGCCGCTCGCCCTTCCTTGCCGATCTACTCGATACCTATCACCTGCCGCGCAACCACGGATATCGCGTGACCGATCAGGGCCCGCAAAAAGGCGGGCCCACGGGCCTGCGTTGCACGAATGATTTTGAGATCGAGGGGCTGCGCAATAATCAGGGCCGGGTTTATGCCGCCGGAACCATCACCACGGGCGGGCCCTATCTGGCGGTCGACAGCTTCCTTGGCCTGCAATATTCGGCCATTCGGTCTGTCGATCATCTTGTCACCGAACGCATCCACAAAGTCCGCAACCTGGGGCCGCTCCGGTCCTTTGGGGGTTGGACGAAGTGGATGGTTGGCGCACGGCCATAAGCGAGGAGCGAACCCATGATCCCAACCCTCGCCGGACGGCTGCAAACCCGCCTTTTCCTGTTTCTTTTCATCGGGGTGCCGGTCACTTTGGCCTTCGTTTTCGTGCTTGCGGGCTGGAAGTTCGACTATGACATCGCGATGCCATTCCTGCTGTTCCTGGTGACAATCACCGGCCTCGGCCTGCTGCTCGACCCGATCTATATCTTTATCCAGACGACAAGGTGGGACCGCGACTGGCCCTTTGCCTATCAGTTCTTCTTCTCTTGGGTGGAGTTCGGGATCGTCTTCGCCGTGGCCCGGGCCGGTCTGATCCCGTGGTTGCCCGTGTCAGTGGAAGGCCAGCCCGCGCCGCTTGTCGATTTCTCAAGCAGTGCCGCCATCGGCCTTGCGACTTTGCATTTCGCGTGCGTGTTCATCCCGTCTTTCCTTGCCCTGCTTGGCCCGATGCAAGCGATCTTCGTGCGCTGGCGCTTTAAGGGCGGCCAGTTCGGCAAGCTGTGATGACGCATACATCCGCCATGAAGCCTGTGATCAAGGCGTGGATTCCGATCCACCTTCTGCTTTTGGCGGGGGCGTACTATCTGCTTTTTCAGGAAAGTGAGCTTAACCTAGAGGTCCTGATGGGCCTGTGGTTCTTCTTTCCTGTCGGCATCATGGGCGCGATCATTGCCAACGCAACGGGCACGGGCGGCGGCGTGGTTTTCGTGCCGGTTTTTGCCGCCCTGCAAGACGGCGGCATCATGATCCCGCCTGAGCTTTTGCGGGTCGCGACACTCAAGCCCGAAGAATCCGTTGCCGTCAGCTTCACCATCCAATGCTTCGGCATGTCCATCGGCGCGCTCACCTGGGCGCATGCGATCTTCGTGAAGGACGGACTGGCCTGGGACGAAAAGGTCTCAAGCCAGACGCTGGCCGCGCTGACCTTCGCGCCTTTGGCGACTGGCATTCCGGCGCTTTTGCTGACCCAGGCCTTTATCGAGGTCGAAGGCGCGCAATTGCTGTTCTATTTCAAGATCTTCTCACTCGCTCTTGGCGTGACGCTTCTGATCTTCACATGGGTTCAGCGCAGGCAGGCGGCGAAGGACCGCAAGCTATGGGTTAGCCCCGGTGAGTTGTGGGTGCTGATGGGCCTGGGCGTGATCGGCGGGGCCGTCACCGCGCTCTTCTCCGTGGGGATCGGAGAGTTCCTTGCCATCTACCTGATTTTGCGGCGTTTCCCCACGAAGGTGGCCATTGCCGTGGCGGTCTGGGTCAGCGTCGTTTGTGTGATCACCGGGTTCTGGGACGGCTATTTCAATGACCTCGTCCGGCTTGAGATTGCTTTGATCGCGGTGCCGGGGGCCATTGTGGGCGGTTTCCTTGCGAAGGGGATTGCGCAACTTTTGGGGTCGCTGTGGCTCAAGACCTTGGCGTCGATCTGGATCATCGCGTCGAGCGTTTATTTGCTGGCGACCTAGGGCCGGGCGCTCAGCGACAGCTGGACCAAACCCGCGCACTCTGGATCATGTTCCTCGGTTGCGATCCAGACGCGCAGCGGCTGATCGTCGGTGCCCGGATCAAGCAGGTTGAGGGATTGGCCGGTTCCGACCGGCTCACTCAAACGCCAGCGCCCCCGCCACTGAGCAATCAGCCGGGCGTTGCACGAGGCGCGGCCACTGACATCAAGGTTAAGCGCACGGGATGTCGCGGTCATGCTTAGGGACACCATGGGCTCAGGCGAAATGAACAAGGGTGCCGGAGCGTTTTCGATCACCTCGGTCAGACCGTCGGGATGAACGGACCAGCATTCCAACAGGTTCATTGGCCCGCCAGCATCGCCCGCAAAGAGGCGGCGATCGTCGATGAAATCGGGGACTAAATCGGTGAGGTCTGAGTTGAGCGCCATCGGGCTGCATGTGCCCGTATCCACACGTGGCGCCGGTGCCGGCGCTGGGGCTTGTGGCGCGATATTCACAATTGCGGGTTCGTCAAACAGCGGCTCGGGCGGGCTGCCCTCCCGCCGGAAGATCGTGGCTTGCGGCTGATCGGGGCTGCCGACGGCGATATGGCTGTTGTCGAAACTGAAATAGCCCTGCTCGGCCGCGCCGAATTCGTGCAGCACACCGCCGGTTGCCACATCGATCAATTGGGCCGTGTTGCCACCGGAGGCCCCGATAAACAGCATCTCCCCATCGGAGGAGACCGATATGAAGGCCTCGGACGTCGCATCCGGCATGGGGCCGCTGCCGCGAATGGAACGTCCGACCAGATCAATGATTTCCCATTCGGTGTCGCTGGCGCGCATGAAGCTCAGGCGGTCGCCCGAAAGCCGGTAGCGGGTATAGGGCGAAGTGGGCGGAAAATCGGCCAATTCGCGCTGGTCGAGGGCGTTGTCGAAAAGCGTAACACCGCCATCATTGCGCAGGATCAAGAGCCCCTGATCGCCGCCCATGGGCGACATGGCTACGAAAGACCCTATGCGGTTTCCAGCAGTCCGGGTCAGGCGGCCATCCGTCTCGAACACGCGCACAAGGCTGGGTGTGATGACGGTGATCTGGTCCGCGTTCTCCGCGAACGTGACCCGCACGGTTGTGCCATCAGGCACGGAGGTCAGGATTTGCTCGGACGGCGCGCCAAGGGTCGTGTTGGCCAGATCGACCAGAACGATGTCTGTCTGCCCGCCGACACTGGCCCGGGTGTAGACGAAATGGGTCTCGCTGCGGGAAATGGCGCGGTTTGCGGTGGTGACCGTGGTCGGCTCAAAGCGCAGGATTTCGCGGCGGTTGGTGATGTCATACAGGCGGTTCGGCGTGCCGGGGCCGGTGGTAGCGATGGCGTAGCCACCTTCCATCGAAAACCCCAACCGCGTGATCGTGTCAGGAATACCGCGTGCCAGATGGGCCTGGTAGACGCCGCTATCTCGGTCGAACAGGGCAATGCCGCCCGTGCTATCGACAAGACCCACGGTGGCATTATCCCACGAGAAGCGCGGCAGCAGTGACAGGGTTCCGTTGGGCGCGCTGAGCGTGGCAGTCTCTACCAGATACATGGGGCCTTCGCCCAAAGCGTCGGCCAGCGCGGCTTCGGTCAGGGCCAAGGCCGCCTGGAGATTTGCATTCTCGGCCTCCAGATCGGCGATGCGCGCGCGCAGGCGGTCGATTTCCGAGAGATTGGCATCACTGTTTCCAGCCGCTTCTTCGGCTTCCACAAGGTCTTCAAGCAACCGAACACGCTCAGCCTCGGACAACTCCAAGGCACCTTCGAGGCGGCCCATTTCCGCGCGCATCGCGTCGGAGCCTTCGCCCGCCTCAAGGGCTGCGGCCAGTCGCGCCTCCAGGTCTGCGATGTCGCTGGCGGCGGCGGCCAGCGCGGTCTCAGCCGCGGTCAGGTCGTTGTCGACATCGGCCAATGCGGCAGCCCGCGTGCGTTCCGAGGTGAGTTCCTGTTCCAGCCGCGCAATGTCAGAGGCAGCGGTCTGTACGTCTTGCGTCAAGCCATCGGAGGCGGCCAGAGCCGCAGCCAAACTGGCCTGCGCTTCGGCCAGTTGCCCTTCCAGTGCGGTGATCTGATTGGTGGCGGATGCGTTTTCTTCGGCCAGTGTGGTGGCCCGTTGTGTGGCAGCGTCACGCGCCGCGCGGGCGTCTTCCAGCGCGGCCTGGGTCACGGCCAATGTCTCAAGCGAGCGTTCCAGATCGGCCACTTGTGCGGCGGCGGCGTCACGTGCGGCGCGGGCTTCATCAAGCTCGGCCATTGTTGCGGCCATGTCGCCATCGGCGGTTTCCAGACGCGTGAGGTTTTCCTCGGCGTCGGTCAGGGCGGATTGCAATATCGTCAGCTCTGCCTCCGCCGCACCGCGCGCGGCCTCAGCCTCGGCCAGAGCCGTCTCCAGACGGCCCATTTCGGCCATCATCTCGTCCATGCCGGGGGTCAGCCATGCCGGCTGCGTCGACCAGATGCCGCCGCCGACGGCAGCGGCCAGAAGCGCGCCAAGCACAGCGCCGCCCACAAACCGCCCGCCGGATCGGGCCGGGGCAGGGGCCACCGCATCGGGCATGGCCATCGGTGTGACCATCGTTGTGGGCGCATCGGCCAAAGCGGCAAGCCACGCGCCCGCATCTTTTGGCCTATCGCCCGGTGTCATGCGCAGGGCGCGGTCGATCAGATGCAGAAGACGACCATCATGGTCGGGGTGGAGGTCTGCAATCGGCTGGTATGGGTCCGGCTGGCCTGTCGCAATCGCGCTGGCGCGTTCGTCTGCTGCGATGGGCGCGGCACCGGTGATGACATGATGCAGCGTCGCGGCGAGTGCATATAGGTCCGAATAGGGACCCTGTTGCGCGCCCGATACGTAGAATTCGTGCGGGCTGTAGCCGTCTGTCACTACGCGGAACGTGCCTGCCATGCGCGAGCGCGCCTGCGTTTCCGCGCGCGCGGCGCCGAAATCGATCAGCATCGGCATGCCGAACCGATCAATGCGGATATTCTGCGGCTTGATATCGCGGTGGAGGACCGATTGGTCGTGGATGTACTTCAGCGCGCCCAGCAGGTCACGGGCCAGTTCCAGAACGCGGTGGGGCGAAAAAGCGCCATCTGCGCCCACGATCTCTTCCTGCAGATCGCGGCCATGGATGAAATCCATTGCCATATAGGCGGTGCCGTTCTCCTCAAACAGGGTCTGCACATGCACCACATTGGGATGACGCAGACGCGCGAGCATCCGTGCCTCACGCAGGAATTGTGCGCGCGCGGTCTCGAAATGTTCAGACGTGCCGGCGGAGGTTGCGCTGACGGCGTGGGTCGCGGCCTGACGTTGCGCAAGCCCTAACGGGAAGCATTCCTTCACCGCCACATCCCGCCCAAGGGTATCTTGTGCAAGATACGTGATGCCAAACCCGCCCGATGCAATCAGCCGCTTGATCTCGTACTGGCCACCCAACAGCATCCACCCCGGAGGAAGCTCTCCGGCGGGCAATTGATGCGTGACGGCGTCGGGGCCGCGTGGGGTTGGTGTTTCATCAGCCATGGCTGAAGGCACAATTGCGCGCGCGCATCCGCCTGTAAACGCATGTTTTCCGTATCGTACGTGCAGGGCTTGCAATCTTGTCTCTGCTGCGACACGTCAAGCGCGATGACATTGACGATTTCGCAAAAGCTGCACGGGGCCTGGGATGTCGCCAGGGGGCGTTACGATCAGCAGATCGATAGCGACCTTGGCCGGTGGCAGGGCCACCTGTTTGCAGCGGTCAATGATCACGGATTTCTGCGCCGGTATTGGCGCAATGAGGGCCAGATAGCGCCGGGCCTTTATCGGGCCAACCACCCTGATGAGAGGACGCTTCGCCAGTGGAAAGCGCGTGGCATTGTCGAGGTGATCAGCCTGCGCCCCGCTCAGCTGGCTGTCCACGAATTCGAGGCGCGCGCATGCGCAGCGCTGGGGCTTCGTCTGCGCAATGTCGCATTAACTGCACGAGAGGCACCGCGCCGCATCCGGCTTTTGGAGTTGCTCAATGTGTTCGATACTCTCGAACGGCCCGCGTTGATCCACTGCAAATCGGGGGCGGATCGGACGGGTCTTGCAGCAGCCCTTTGGGCGATCCACGTGGAAGGGCGACCGGTGGCCGAGGCCCGGCGCGCCTTGAGCTTGCGCCATTTGCACCTCAGCTGGTCCAAGACGGGTGTGTTGGATCGGTTCCTTGATGCCTATGAGGCGCGTCTGAAGCAGGGTGACATATCGCTCAGGCAATGGATCGAAACGGAATACGACGAAACCGCGTTATAGCCGTTGGTCAGTTCAGCCAGGTTTCGATCTCAAGCGTTGCGTCACACCCGGCACCGTCGATGGTGCCAACCCAGATGTCGATGCGCCCCTCAATCGCGGCCTGACCCGTAAGGTTCAGAAGCGGGGCGGTGACGCTGCCGGTATTGTCATCGAAATGCCAAACCGTGTCCTGCGTGTTCACCAGCAGGATCGTGTCACAATCGGTGGCTTCAACCTCTAACTCCAATCGCCGGAACTGAGCCATCTCGGAGGTATAAAGCGTGAAGTCCGGGATCTGATCGACGAACCCTGTGACGTTTGCGGGCAAGTCCGCGCAATTGGCCAGGTCGGCCGTGCCGCTTGCGCGCAAAAGCGCTGTCTGGGGTGTGTAAATCTCGGTGCCCGTATAACGGAGTTCCGCACCTGGTACGGCCCAGGTCGGGCAATTGGCGGCTGTGCCCCCGCCGCCGCCGGTCACGTTCCCACCGGGGGTGTTGGGGCCGGGGTTGGGCGTTGTGCCGCTGGCCAGCATTAATTCGATTTCGGCGCGCGCCTCGCGTAGTTCCATTGTCAGACGGTCGGCCTCTGCCTCGGCCTCCGACAGATCCTCGGCCATGCGCTGCAGGTCAGCCTGCGCGCGCTCGACATTGCGTGTGGCTGCGTCACGCTCGGCCTCCAGCGCGGCAAGGGCTTCTGCGTCGATCTCGCCTCCGCCGGCCTCAATCGCGGCCTCAAGTGCGGCCAGTTCTGCTGCAAGCGCTTCTGCCCGCGCTTCTGCGGCGGCTTGTTCGGCCTCTGCCTCCGCCCGGGCGGATTGCAGTTGCGCCATTTCTTCAGGCGCTGGGGCCTCCGCACGCGCGGCCTCCAGGGCCGCCTGCAGGCTGGCCACTTCGGCCTCAAGCGTTAATTGCGTCTCACGGGCGCTATCCTGATCCGTCAGGGCCTGGTTCAGCTGATTTCGCAATTCGACAGCGGTCGCATCCCCACCTTCTTCGGCGGCGGCCAATTGGGCGCGCAGATCGGCGACCGTGTCACCCAATTCGCCCACACGTGCCTCTGCGATGTCGCGGGCTTGGGCGGCGTTGGCAACTTCTGCCTGCAATTCACTGGCTTCTGTCGCCATCGCAGCCAGTTCGGCCTCAAGATCGGTACGGGCGGACGTGGCTTCATCCAGCATGCGCTGCATCTCGGCATCCCCGCCCGCGGCGGGGCTGCCATCGGGCAAGACGAAGTAGGCACCGCCCCCAAGAAGCGCGAGAAGACCGCCACCAACGGCGGCCCCTTTCCAGAAGCTTCCGCTGCCCTGCTGTGTCTCCGCCGGGGTGGGCGACGTATCGGCTGCGACCACGGCCGCGGCGGGTGCTGCTGCAACGATACGGGTGGTTGCATCGGGCATGGCCGAGAACCAGGCCGCTGCATCGGCGGGGCGGTCTTTCAGGGGCCGCGACAGCGCGCGGTCGATCAGCGCCAGCAGGCGCGGGTCATGGTCGGGGAAGCGGCCTGCGATGGGCTCGTACGGATCGTCTTCGCCGTTTGAGACCTTCTGCGCACGCTCATCCGCCGGGGCAGGGGCGCTGCCCGCAATGCAATGGTGCAGCGTGGCCGCGAGCGAATAGAGGTCCGAGGCCGGGCCCTGTTCGGTGCCCGCCACATAGAATTCGTTAGGTGAATAGCCGTCCGAGACCACGCGGAACGTTCCTGCCGCGCGGGAGCGGTTCTTGGTTTCCTGCCGCGCCGCGCCGAAATCGATGATCACCGGCATGTCGAGCGGGTCGATACGGATATTGGCCGGCTTGATATCGCGGTGCAGCAGCCGTTCCTTGCCACGCTCAGGCGCGTCGCGGTGCAGGTAATCCAGCGCACCCAAAAGCGTGCGCGTCAGCTCCATCACGTAAGCCGGCGTCAGCTTGTCGCGTTCATTGTCGATGATGTGCTGAAGGTCGCGCCCGTCGATATAATCCATTGCCATATAGGCGGTGCCGTTCTCCTCAAACAGCGTCTGGACATGAACGATGTTGGGGTGACGCAGCGCCGCGAGCGTGCGCGCTTCGCGCAGGAACAGGTTGCGCGCCGTCTCAAACGGTTCGGCGGTTGAGGCGCTGGCGGCAGAGACGGTGAAATCGCCCGCGCGCAAGGCCAGGCCCGCCGGAAAGCATTCCTTGATCGCAACTTTCCGGTCGAGATTGTCGCGCGCTTCATAGGTGATGCCAAAACCACCCGCCGCGATCCGGCCCGTGACGCGGTACATCCCCGACGACAATTCTGCGCCCACGGGCAATTCCCCGGCTGGGCCGTCAGGCAGCACGCGCGTTTTGCTGGGATCGTCGCTCATCTTGTCCGGGTCCGGCCTTTGAAGGGGCGCCATTTTTTGGGCAGCTGGCGCGAAGGGGGCTCAGGTCGTGGTTCCTTTAAATATGGTAAAGGCTAGGGGGGAAAGTAAATGTCGGGATTCCCTTACGCGCGGGCGCACGGCGGTAAAGCCCCCGTCAGAACGCCAAGGTCAAAAGCGCTGGAAGCGCAAGCGCGCCCAACAGTGTGATCTCGACCCATCGCATATCGTGGCTGGCCAGCCTGCGCTGGTCGCGAAATCCACCGACGGGGCGCTTCGGCGGCAGCGATTCGAGGATCAGAACCGCAAAGCCACGGCGCGCGGCCTCTTCCCTTTGTCTGTTGGTTATGCACGTCATTTTCGGCACGGATCCATCGCTCCTCCGTCGGTTGGTGCATCAAAGCAACCCAAAGCCCCTTTGCCAAGCCTCCGACCCCCTTGCGGACCGGGCCGCAGCCCCATAGAACGGCGCAAATTTTCACCCGACCTGAACGGCGCGGGCAATTGGTTTTGCCTGATCGCCGCCTAGCCGTCACGAGGACAAACATGCAGATCACCGAAACCCTTTCCGAGGGCCTGAAGCGCGAATACCAGATCACCGTCACGGCGGGCGACCTTGAAGCGCGTGTGAATTCCAAGCTGGAAGAGGCGCAGCCTGAGGTCGAGATGAAGGGCTTCCGCAAGGGCAAGGTGCCCATGGCGCTGCTGAAAAAGCAATTCGGCCCCCGCGTTATGGGTGAGGCGATGCAGGAATCGGTCGACGAGGCCATGCAGGGCCATCTGGACGAGTCCGGTGACCGCCCCGCGATGCAGCCCGAGGTCAAAATGACCAATGAGGATTGGAAAGAAGGCGACGATATCGTCGTCTCCATGTCCTACGAAAAGCTGCCCGAGATCCCAGAGGTCGACTACAAAAAGATCAAACTCGAAAAGCTGGTCGTGAAGCCCGGCGATGACGAGATTGATGAAGCGTTGAAAAACCTGGCCGACAATGCCCAAAACTTTGCCACCAAGAAGGGCAAGGCCGCGGACGGTGACCAGGTTGTCTTCGACTTTGTTGGCACCGTGGACGGCGAAGCATTTGACGGTGGCGCCGCTGAAGACTTCCCGCTGGTCCTGGGTTCCGGCCAGTTCATCCCCGGCTTTGAAGAGCAGCTTGTTGGCGTGAAGTCGAAAGACGAGAAAGACGTCGAAGTGACCTTCCCCGAAGATTACCAGGCCGAGCATCTGGCGGGCAAAGCCGCCGTGTTCGCCTGCACCGTCAAGGAAGTGAAAAAGCCCGTTCCGGCGGAAATCGATGACGAGCTGGCCAAGAAGTTCGGCGCCGAGGACCTCGACGCGCTGAAGGGCCAGATCACCGAGCGTCTGCAAGCCGAATATGCCGGTGCCGCGCGCGCTGTGATGAAGCGTGGCTTGCTGGACCAGCTTGATGACGTCGTATCGTTCGAACTGCCGCCCTCGCTTGTGAAGGCCGAGGCAGACCAGATCGCACACCAGCTGTGGCACGAGGAAAACCCGGACGTCGAAGGCCATGATCACCCTGAGATCGAGCCGACAGATGAGCACACCAAACTGGCTGAGCGCCGGGTGAAGCTGGGCCTTCTGCTGGCCGAGCTTGGCCAGAAAAATGATGTGCAGGTCTCGGACGCCGAAATGACGCAAGCCATCATGAACCAGGCGCGCCAGTACCCGGGTCAGGAACGCGCGTTCTTCGAATTCATCCAGCAGAACCAGGCCGCACAACAGCAGGTCCGCGCGCCTCTGTTCGAAGACAAGGTTGTCGATTTCATCGGCGAGCTGGCGAAAGTGACCGAAAAAGAGGTCTCTAAAGACGATCTCAAGAAAGCCGTCGACGCCCTCGACGAGGAATAAGCGGACTTTACGTTACGTAACAAAAGCGCGCTGCCACTTGGCGGCGCGTTTTTTTATTGGCAGACGACCCAGACGTTGCGTGCAGGGGAGGGGAGGCCCATGCCAAAAGATCATAATCCCAAGCCTCTCGTGGTGCTCCGGGCTCCGGTGCCTGCCGATATTGAGATGCACCTCGCCCTGCCACATTCACGCGAAATCCACATCATGTATGGTGGCGATCCCGAGATCCCGCCCACCGCCAACCTTGCCCGGTCCGAGGGCTGGTTTGAATGGCTTCGGGATCATCCCTTCGCCCGGATCATAGAGGTCGAGGGGCGGGCCGTTGGCGAAGTTCGCCTGCACAGCCATGACGAAGCTGACTGCACCGCGCGCCTTGCTGTGGGTCTTTTTGCGGAAGAGGATCTGGGCCGCGGTTATGGCCATCAGGCGATCGTTCAAACGCTTTGCCATGGCTTCGATACCATGGCGCTTGAGATGATCGATCTGCGCGTTCTGGAATTCAATGAGCGTGCCATTCGCTGCTACACGGCTTGTGGATTCGAAACGGTTGCGCGGCTGCCCAGATCGCTCAAAATCGGTGAAATCTGGCACGATGATTTGCTGATGGAGATCACGCGCCAGCGGTTTTTGTCTGTCCGCGCCGATCTGGATTAATTCCACCAAACTAAAGCGTTAGCGGGATCTGTTATCAGATAACGCGCCCCGGCGGTTGTATAACAACGCAGGCTGGATGCAGCTTTGGTCAAACGCCGGTCAACGGCAGCTCCCTTTTTATGCACGTCTTTTTATGCACCCGTTTTTGAAAGCCCTGACCCATGTTGAAACCCACCCTCCTAGCCATTGTTGGCCTTGCAGCGGTTGTTCCCGCCGCTTCGGCTGACACGATCATCCCCCTCCTGCCGCGGCCTGACCTGTCAGACGGGCTTGCCCCATTCGAAAGCCCCGCCTTCGACCGCATGGTCGACTTGTGCGAGCGCTTCGGCGTGGCGTGCAGCGTGCCCGGCGCTGATCGCTATTCCGATTTGGATGCAACCGATTTGCTTGACTTGATCCCGCGCGCGCAGGCTGATGCCGCCAAGCGTTGGGCGCTTTACGCGGACGAGTGGGCCGAAGTTGCCGAACTCTACGATGACTACTCCCCCTACCATCCGCCTGCGCCGCAGCTCTTCGGCTGGTCCGATCATCCCATGGCCGACGTCGAAGCGCTTCTGGAAAGCGTGCAGGAACGGTTGGACCACCGTCCGTCCATCGCGCATGTTGTACCGCGTCCGCGCTTTTCCTGGCAGCATCCCTTTGGAAATCTGCCCGGCACCCATTCCTTTGGCCATCGCGGGCCCACGATCATCAACCCCTATGCCTTGCCACACCGTCCCGGCAACTCGGTGATTATCTTGCCGTCGCGCTGAACTTTACCTCCCTTGTCCTGCTTCGGCAGGGCAGGGTTCCTTCAAAATCCATTTCAAAACAATCGAGTAGAGAAACCCATGACCTATAAACTCCCCCTGATCGCCGCGCTTGCCGCAACCCTTGCAACCCCGACCCTCGCCCAGAACATCACCGATATTCTGGACCCGCACGCCCTCATCGCTGAGATTGAACGTGGTGCGATGGGGCAAGCCACATTCGGCAACCGCATCGCAGCACCGCGTGTGGTTGAGGTCGACCCGGCCGAGATCGCGGCACTGCAGCTTGATACGACTGTCCTGCGCTCCCCGCGCCCGTTGCTGCGGCCCTCGACACTTGATGTCGCTGATGTCGTGCGCGTTCCGGAAGCGGCTGCTGTGGCTGCCGCGCCAGCCGCCTCTGACGTGCGCTCGATGATCGACGCGATGCAAGTGGCTGCAGCAGATGCACCTGCCGGCGCCAATACGCTTGTCGTCTCGGGCGGTACAGCCGTGGCCGTAAACGGCACGAACACGGCCGTCATTCACAGCAGCGGTCCCGCGCCGCGTCTGACCCTGTGGCAGCGCATCTTCGGCAACTGACGCAGCCCTGCCGGGCCCTAAGTCACGGGTCCGGCAGGTTTTTTATCATTTGGAAAAAAAGCTTTTGGTGAACGCCCAGAGGCCCGCTAACCTTTGGGTTGCAAAGCGAAGGTCAGGGTTTCCGCAGTTTGGCGGAGGAATTTCATCCCATAACCTGACCAGGCACACGTCTATTTACGGCGGGTCGATTGCCCTTCAACGGCCCCCATTTACAGGAAGGATAATTCCAACATGCGTCTTATGACAGCAAGCGCGATCGCAATGATTGCCATGGGTGGGGCCGCTATGGCTTGCCCAAACTACCAACTGGCCCAAAGCAGCTATAATTACGATAGCTCGCAGATCGCGAACGGACTGAATTTCAACGTCAATGCGGGTGGCGATTTCACACTCGCTCAATGTGGCCTGGGCAATCTTGGCTTTGGTCAGTTCCGCTCGGCGCCCGACATCACGCTGCAATTGACCAATATGGTCGGACGTGAGCTTGATCTGTTCGTCAACTCCAGCTGTGACCCTACGATGCTTGTAAACGACGCATCCGGCCAGTGGTTCTTCAACGATGACAGCAACGGCCTTCAGCCCGGCATGCGTCTGCCTTCTGCGTCTGCAGACGGGCGGGTCGACATCTGGATCGGCACCTATTCGGGTGGCGGATGCCCTGCCACGCTGACCGTGCAGGCCACCGGTGCGGCGGTCCCTGTGCCCCAGCCCGTGCCGCAACCCATCCCGCAACCCGCCAATGCCTGCCCGACCTGGGAAGTACCTGGCCCGGCCCTGGCGTTCAGCGCCAACCAGATCCTTCAGCCGCTCAGCTACATCGCCCAGGCGACGGGCGGTGTCAGCGTCGGCTCCTGCCCAACGGTCGATGGCGGCGGAACCGCCAGCCAGGTACCGCAATTCTCCATCACCTTGTCCGAGATGCAGGGCCACAACCTGACATTGCGCGCCAATGCGGAATGTGACTCCACGCTTCTGGTCAACGGTGCAGACACGACGTGGTACTACAACGATGACGGGCAGGGGGACCTGCAGCCGGAACTGACGATTACCGAACAATCGGCCCTGAACGGTCGCATCGACGTCTGGGTTGGCACTTTTGGTGGCAATTCGTGTGCTGGTACCTTCACGCTTCAGGCAATCCCGGTCGTGCAGCCCGCACCGCAACCTGTTCCGCAGCCCGTGCCGCAACCCGTTCCAACTCCGGCGCCTACGCCTGTGCCGACCCCCGTGCCGACACCAGCCCCAGCCCCGGCACCGGCCCCAGCGCCTGCTCCTGCACCGGCGCCCGCTCCGGCTCCTGCCCCTGCTCCGGCACCCGCTCCAGCCCCTGCACCCACGCAGACTGGGGGTTGCCCAACAACCTCGCTGGAAGGCATCGCGGTCGTTTCTGATGGGCAGGAACTCTATAGCCCTGACACCTACACGGTGCAGGCGGGTGGTGTGACCGCGTTGACCAGCTGTTCGGGTCTGCCCGGCGCTGGCGTGATCAACGCGCAGCCGCATTACAGCTTCCAGCTTGCGGGCATGGAAACCTATGGTCGCCTTGAGATCGAGGTCAGCAGCGCGTGCGATACCACGCTGCTTGTCAACGACGCCCAGGGCAACTGGCACTTTGACGACGATTCCGGTGGCAACCTGCAGCCGGAGCTTAACCTGACGGATACCGCTGCCCTCAATGGCCGCGTCGATGTCTGGGTCGGCACGTTTGGCGCTGAAATCGCCTGCGAAGCCGAGATCGAGATGGAGACCTGGAACTTCTGAGCCAGCGCTTCAACCGGAGAGGGTAAGGGTTTCCCGACTTTCGCCCTCTCCTCCAAAAATGGATAGTGTCCCTACCCTTCACCGGGGGCACCATCGCCCTCAAACACTTGGACCAAAACACTTTTCCCCTTCTACGAAGAAAAAGAACACCCGGAGTAACACACGATGAAAAAGCTTCTTGCAGCCACCGCCGTCCTTCTCGCCACCGCTGGTATCGCCGCAGCCTGCCCCGCATGGCAGAACCAGGGCGTCCAGACGGGCTACACCACCGGCCAGGACCTCTGGACCCCCAACAGCTACTCGGTTGTTGCCGGCGGTTCGCAGTCGCTGCGCAACTGTGGCTGGAACCACTCGGGCTACGTTATTTCGCGCCCTGACTTTGAATTCCAGATCGACGGCCTGCACGCCTATAACCGCCTCGAGATCCGTGCAATCGGCTCGTGCGACACGGTTCTGCTGGTCAACGACGCAACCGGCAACTGGTACTTCGACGATGACAGCTACGGCAACCTGAACCCTGCCATCAACCTCTACAGCCCGCAGTCCGGCGTGTACGACATTTGGGTCGGCACCTACGGCACCAGCACCTGCGGCGCGACGCTGCAGATGGAAACCTGGTAAGTTTTCAAGACCTTATGGTCTGAACGGAACGGCCCGCCCTTCGGCGGGCCGTTTTGCGTTTGTGGGCAAGCAGCTAGCCCAACTCACCGCGTGACCTAGGGCGCCGTCCGCTCCAAGACCGACGCGGCCCGTGGCTGCCGGCTCTCCTTGCCAAAACAACCAGTATGTCGAAGGTTTGGACACGCAATTGCATGGAGGTCCGCGTGATGATCTTGGAAATCCGTCACTACACGATCAAATCGGGTCGCCGCGACGATTTCATTGCTTTCTTTGAGCAAAGGAACCGCAAGGCACTGTGCGAGGCCGGAATGCTTGTCTTGGGGCCTTTGCGGGATCTGGACGACCCAGACAAGGTGCATTGGATTCGGGCATTTGAGTCCCTCGAAGACCGCGAAAGGCTGAAAGATGCTTTCTATGACGGACCTGTTTGGCACCAAGAGATTGAGCCGATTGCCATGTCGATGATCGAGCACATGGACGCAGAGGTGACCGAAACAACGGCTGGTTTCCAAAGCTTTGGCGGCGGCCCAACGTTGACCTGACGCCGCCGTTTTTTCCACTGCACACGCCACTCGCAGCGGCGCCTCATGGCGAAATCTCCTGCGAGCCTTGGTGTCGGCAACTGCACAGGATGTCTTTTTCGCAGTTGTCGCTTTTCTTTGGATCACAGCGCTGCTTGTGTGGGGGCAGGAAAGGGAGACACATCCATGACAATCGAAACCTGGCTGGCCTTTGTTGTGGCGAGCGCCATCGTCGTGGTCATCCCCGGCCCCAATATCGTGCTGACCGTCACCTACGGTATCCGTGACGGGCTACGTTCGGGCCTTGCAACCGTGCCGGGGCAGGCGCTTGGCGCATTACTGGCGATGTCCGTTTCGTTGGCGGGCGCTGGGGCCATTTTGGCGGCGTCGGTGGGTTTGTTCACGGCCATGAAGGTTGTCGGCGCGCTTTATCTGCTGTGGCTTGCCTATCGGCTCTGGACCGTGCCGGTCGAGGCGATCCGCACCGACGACGACGCGCCCAAACGCCCGCTTGGTGCGCTCTTCCGGCAATCAACGCTGATCTCGGCGCTCAATCCCAAAGGGCCTGTCTTTTACATGGCGTTCGTGCCGCAATTCGTGGATCCCGGCGGCGATGTGATGCTGCAATTCGCTGTGCTGACCGCGACGTTCACGGTGGTGGCGGCGATTAATGGGCTGGGCTGGCTGGTGCTGGCGAGCAGCTTGCGAGAGTATCTGCGCGGGCCGTTTGTGCTGCGTCTGATCAACCGGATCGGGGCGGCCTGCTTGGGCGTGGCTGGAGTGGTGGCCTTGCGGGCAAGCCGCTCAACGGCGGGTTGAGCGAGATTGAAATCCTTAAGATTTGGTTAAATTCTCCATAAAAAGTAAATAAATTCAATGACTTGCGGGATTTCTCACGCGTGATACCTTCGCCTATTCCGCGTCTTCGTTGGGAACAAGCCGGATCAGGCTGCCCGGATCATCATCGATCAGGATCAGGATCGCGCCATCGTTGTCCACGGCCACATCCCGCACCCGCTCGCCTTGCCTCAACCGCTCTTCGCCCACCACGGTGTCGCCCTCCATATCTAGCCGGACCAAGGCTCGACCCGCCAAGGCGCCCAACAGGATGTCTCCCTCCCATTCCGGGAACATCTCGCCCTCGTAGAAAATCAGGTCTGACGGCGCGATGGATGGATCCCAGAAATAACGCGGCTCCTCATAATCCGGTGCATGGGCCTGCTCGCCTGTGCCGACGTCCGAGCCATTGTAGTTCACGCCGTAGCTGACCTCGGGCCAGCCGTAGTTTGCACCGGGTCTGATGACGTTCAATTCATCCCCGCCCGCTGGTCCGTGTTCTAGTGTCCAGATCAGATCGGTTCCCGGCTGCACGGCAGCACCCTGAATATTGCGATGGCCATACGTAAGGACGCCCGGTTGTGCCTCAGCGATAACCGGGTAGACAAACGGGGTCCCATCGGTTTCGGTAAGGATCGTCACACCATAGCTCGCGTTTTCCGGATCCTGCGCCAGAAGCCGATTTTCCGGTGTGAACCGGTCGCCTGTGGTCACGAAAAGCATACCTGACCGGTCCACGATCACCCGACTTCCGAAATGGGCTGGAACAACCGATGCAGGGCTTTGCCGCCATAGTTCAGTCACGTCCTCCAGCGCCAAATGATCCTCGGACAAGGTGGCGCTTGCGACGGCTGTGGCCGAGGCCGCAAGCCCATCGCGGGCGGAGTAGGTGAGGAAAAGCTCGCGGTTCTCGGCAAAGTCCGGTGAGAGGGCCACATCTAGCAGCCCGCCCTGTTGGATTGCCCGCACGGACGGCACACCGCTGATCTCCGGCCCCATTGTCCCGTCGCGCGTGATATGGCGCAGCGTGCCGCCGCGTTCAGTCACGATATAACCGGCACCGTCCGGCAGCACCGCTACCGCCCATGGCCGGGCAAGGGTGCCCACGATGATTTCTTCGTCAAACGTGACGTCCGAAAAGACCTCCGGTGCATCGGTTTGCTCAGGGAAGGCAGGGACCGTATCGGGCAGATTCGGCGTGCCATCATCGACGGGCGTTTGGGCGGCGAGGGGCGTGGCAAGCAGAAGAAAGGGCAGGGCGCGGAGCATGGGGGCCTCTCGGATTTGGATGCTGCAGGTAGGATATAGGTGCATTACCGGCACGATCAGCCCCTGCTGAAGTTCACGCGTTTCGTCGCAGCTGAAAATTGCCAACGAAAAAGGCCGCCCCGGTATGGAGTGGCCTTCATCAAGTTCTCTGCAAGGACGGCCAGAGGCCGGAGGAGGGGATTAGTCCTCTTCGCGGTCCTCTGCGGGGGCTTCGTCCGCTGCTTCTTCGGCTGCAGGGGCCTCGTCGCCACCTTCCAGCTCGTCGAGCTGTGCGGCACCGATATCGTCGAACAGCTCCGCGATCTCGAATTCGGCCTGTGCCTCTTCCTCGGCCGCCAGTTCTTGGATCGACTTACCCGATGCCTGAAGCTCGGCCTCTTCGGGTGAGCGTGCGACGTTGAGCTGAATGGTCACCTCAACTTCGGGGTGCAGCTTCACGACGACGTCGTGCAGGCCCAGATCCTTGATCGGCGCGGTCAGCACGACCTGCTTGCGATCAACAGAGAAGCCTTCTTCGGTCGCTGCTTCGGCGGCGTCACGGGTGGTGACCGAGCCGTAAAGCGAACCGGCGTCAGAGGCCGAGCGGATCACGATGAACTGCTGTCCATCGAGCTTTTCGCCAAGCGCATCGGCTTCTTTCTTCGTCTCCAGGTTGCGCGCCTCAAGCTGCGCTTTCTGATTTTCGAAGGTGGCCATGTTGGCCTCGTTGGCGCGGAGCGCCTTTTTCTGCGGCAAGAGGTAGTTGCGCGCGTAGCCTTCCTTAACGGAGACCACTTCGCCCATCTGACCCAGCTTGGCCACACGTTCCAGCAGGATAACGTCCATCAGTTCGTCTCCTTACTTAACGGCATAGGGCAGCAGCGCGAGGAACCGGGCACGTTTGATCGCCTTGGCGAGCTTGCGCTGGTTCTTGGCACCGACTGCGGTGATACGGGAAGGGACAATCTTGCCACGCTCAGAGATGTAGCGCTGCAGAAGACGGGTGTCCTTGTAGTCGATTACCGGCGCGCCCTCACCCTCGAACGGGTCGGTCTTGCGGCGGCGGAAGAATGGTTTTGCGGCCATGTCTTTATCCTTTCAAAGAATCAGCGGCGCTCGCGACGGCCGTCGCGTTCGTCACGTTTCTGCATCTGGACCGAGGGGCCCTCATCATGGGCGTCGACCTTGACGGTCAGGACGCGCATCACGTCATCATGCAGGCGCATCAGGCGCTCCATTTCCTGCACAGCTTCCGACGGGGCGTCGGTGCGGATGTAGGAATAGTGGCCCTTACGGTTTTTGTTGATCTTGTAGGCCATGGTCTTCACACCCCAATATTCGGTGTCGACCACGTTGCCGCCATTGTCTTTGAGGACAGTGCCGAAATGCTCGTTCAGGGCTTCGGCCTGCGCGTTGGACAGGTCCTGACGCGCAATCATCACATGCTCGTAGAGAGGCATGGGAACTCCAGTTCAGTTTTCAGGGCGCGTTTCAAAGGCCGGGCGTTTGTCGCTTCGTCCCCCGGCCACGAGGGATCACGCCGTATAGGATGCACGACGAAGCGCTGCGCGCGTATAGGCGGGTGCGGGGCGCGTGTCCAGCCCGCCCCTCCGATTGGTGCCAGTCTGGCAACGGACTGTCACCGTGATTGCCGCCTTTCGCCCCATTTCGACCATGATGTCTTGAGACAAAAGCGTTGGAGAATTCCGTCCAAGTGGGCGGAGAGAGCGTATTCGGCTGCTTGTGAGCGGCCATGGTATTTTGGATTGGAGGCCACAGGTGTTCCACCCGTTTTGGAAAAAAGACGAGGCCGTCGTTACCGTCGACTATGTTGTCGTGATGGCAGCACTTGTGGGCGTTGGCGTTTGGATGGCCGATACGACAAATGCCGATTTGTCCGAGCATTCCGCGGTGATCCGTGGCGAGATGCAGGGTGGCATGTTCGAGACAGCCTGGGACGCTGATCTGGCCGTGCAACCCGATACCGATGCTGGCGATCAGTGCACTGGTGCTGATACATGCGGGACGGACGGCGGAACCACGGGTGGTGGGACAACCGGTGGTGGAACCACGGGCGGCGGCACGACCGGTGGCGGCACGACGGATCCTGATCCTGATCCCAATCCCGATCCGGATCCAACGCCTGATCCTGATCCGGACCCAACGCCGGACCCGGATCCCGACCCGACGCCTGATCCCGATCCGGACCCGGATCCAACCCCGGACCCGGACCCAGACCCCGATCCCGGCACAACTGGTGGCGGAACCGATCCGGCGCCGCCCCCGGCGACCGGTGCGGTCGCGGGCTGCCCGAACAATGCTTACAACGGCGAGCCTTTGGTCTCGGACGGGTCTGACTTTGGATCGACCTACGATCAGACCATCACGCATTCTGGCTATACCGACCTCAGGACCTGTGGCGGCAGCTTCCCCTATGCTCGCGGCTTCTTTGACGCGAACCCGACCTATTCCATGTACCTTAGCAACATGGATCAGTTCAGCACGGTCGAGTTCCTGATCGAAGCGACCACTTGCGACACAACCATCCTGATCCGCGATGCGGCGGGCAACTACTTCTTCAACGATGACTATGTTGATTGGCGGATCCACACCCGGTCGCGGTTGCAGTTGAGCTCCACCGCGGACCTGAACGGACGCGTCGACATCTGGATTGGCGGCTGGTCCCCATCGACCTGTAGCTCAACCATGCAGGTGACCGGCTACTAAGCCCGGGAAAGTCGCGGTTTCCATGCCGCAAGAAACAGGACGGCGGCTCCCTTTAACCAGGGTGTCGCCGTCTTTCGTTGCGCGGCGCGCGCCTGTGTTGTAGCCCATCGTGCGACAAACGAGGTTGAGCAGGAGCGCCAAAATGACCCGCGCATTCGTATTTCCCGGCCAAGGGGCGCAAACCATCGGAATGGGCCGCGATCTTGCCGATGCCTACCCTGACGCACGCGCCGTCTTTGATGAGGTTGATGCAGCGCTGGGAGAGAAGCTTTCCACGCTGATCTGGGAAGGTGAGATCGAGACGCTGACCCTGACCCGCAATGCACAGCCCGCCTTGATGGCAACATCCATGGCTGCCATGGCGGCCTTGAAGGCCGAGGGAGTAGAGGTGACGGCGGCGGATTTTGTGGCCGGTCATTCCTTGGGCGAATACTCCGCATTATGTGCAACCGGCGCGCTGAGCCTGGCCGACGCCGCGCGCCTTTTGCGGTTGCGCGGCGAGGCGATGCAGGCGGCGGTTCCAGCAGGCGAAGGGGCCATGGCGGCCGTCCTTGGCCTTGATTTTGAGGCTGTGACTGCGGTGGCCCAAGAGGCCGCGCAGGGCGAGGTTTGCGAAGCGGCCAATGACAATGACCCGGCGCAGGTCGTGATTTCCGGCCATAAAGCGGCGGTTGAACGGGCCACGGTGATCGCCAAGGAAAGGGGTGCCAAGCGGGCGCTCCTTTTGCCGGTTTCCGCCCCGTTCCATTGCGCCTTGATGCAACCTGCTGCCGATGCGATGGCTGAAGCCTTGAGCCAGGTCGACTTGCAGGCCCCGATCGTGCCGCTGGTGGGCAATGTCATCGCACGCGCCGAAAGCTCGGCCATGCTGATCCGCAATCATCTGGTTGATCAGGTCACGGGCCGGGTCCGCTGGCGCGAGAGTGTGGCGTGGATGGTGGCCGAAGGTGTCACCGAATTCTACGAAATTGGTGCGGGCAAGGCTTTGTCCGGCATGATCAAACGGATCGAGCGCGCCGCAACCACGGCAGCGGTAGGTTCGGCCGACGACGTGCGGGCTGCGGCTGCGGCCATCAACGGCTGAGCGATAAAAACACAGACTGAGGGGGAGAGACATGACCGATCTGACAGGAAAAGCGGCCCTGGTGACAGGCGCCTCGGGCGGCATCGGCGCAGAAATTGCGCGCGCCTTGCATGGGGCTGGCGCGATTGTGGGCTTGTCGGGCACGCGGGTGGAGCCGTTGGAGGCGTTGGCTTCTGAGCTGGTGGAGCGCGCACATGTCTTGCCCTGCAATCTGAGCGATGCGGATGCGGTGGATGCGCTGCCGAAAGAGGCCGCAACGGCTATGGGATCGCTTGATATTCTGGTCAACAATGCGGGCATCACGCGCGACAATCTGTTCATGCGTATGTCGGACGAAGAATGGCAAAGCGTTCTGGATGTGAACCTGACCTCGACCATGCGGCTTTGCCGGGGCGCTCTGCGCGGCATGATGAAAGCGCGTTGGGGCCGGATCGTGAATATCTCAAGCGTTGTGGGGGCCACGGGGAATCCGGGGCAGGGGAACTACGCGGCGTCGAAAGCGGGCATGGTGGGCATGTCGAAAAGCCTAGCCTATGAGGTCGCCAGCCGTGGAATCACCGTAAACTGTGTTGCACCGGGCTTCATCGAGACGGCCATGACCGACAAACTGACGGATGATCAGAAATCCAAGATCCTGACGCAGATTCCGGCCGGTCGCATGGGCACACCCGCGGAAATCGCCGCTGCGACGCTGTTTCTGGCCAGCCCTGAGGCAGGCTACCTGACTGGCACCACGCTGCATGTGAACGGCGGTATGGCGATGCTGTAGCGCGCTTTCCGCTACGTCAGAAAGCCACGCGCAAGGCATGGACATGGGCGAAACTTGTGTTATAGGCGGCGCGAGAATTGCCGGGGGGCTTGTTCCACCGGTCGGGCCAGACCACCTGTTATTGGTGTGATGGCACATTGAGCGGCCGGAACGGCAGTACTGAAACGAGGGCACCCGGCACGGGCGGAACCCTGAAAGACCATGAGGACCTGAAAATGAGCGACATCGCAGATCGCGTGAAGAAGATCGTTGTTGAGCACCTGAGCGTTGACGAGGACAAAGTGACGGAAGCCGCGTCGTTCATCGACGACCTGGGCGCAGACTCGCTGGATACGGTTGAGCTGGTCATGGCTTTTGAGGAAGAGTTCGGCATCGAGATCCCCGATGACGCCGCCGAGACCATCCAGACGTTTGGCGACGCGGTGAAGTTCATCAACGAAGCCCAGTAATCGGGTCTTTTGGCAAAATTGGCGGCGGCGCGGAGAAATCCCGCCGCCGCTTTTGCATTTCCGGGGGCGGGGGAGACGCTTGTGCCATGGCACGTCGCCCCTCCCACCGTCCCGTAAGGCAATGCTTTGCCGGTGGCGGGAGCGGGGATTGCGCCGGGGCGGCGCTTTCCGGTAATTGAAGCGCAACGAAAATCGCGGGGGCCGAATAATGCGTCGAGTGGTTGTGACAGGTTTGGGGTTGGTGACACCCCTGGCATGTGGTGTTGAGAAGACATGGGAGCGGCTTTTGGCAGGCCAATCGGGGGCCGGGCCGATCACGCGGTTCGACGCCGAAGGATTCGGAACCACTTATGCCTGCGAATTGCCACGGGGCGATGGATCGGACGGGACCTTCAACCCGGACGATTGGATGGAGCCCAAGGAACAGCGCAAGGTCGACGACTTCATCCTGTACGGAGTGGCTGCAGCAGATCAGGCGATTGCCGATGCGGGCTGGACGCCGGAAGACCTTGAGAGCCTTGAGCGCACTGGGTGCCTGATTGGGGCCGGTATTGGCGGGCTTTCTTCCATTGCCGATACGTCGATTACTTTGAACGAGCGCGGGCCACGGCGGGTATCTCCGTTCTTTGTGCCGGGCGCGTTGATCAACCTGATCTCGGGTCAGGTCTCGATCCGCTATGGCTATAAGGGTCCGAACCATTCCGTTGTGACAGCCTGCTCGACAGGTGCCCATGCGATCGGGGATGCGGCGCGATTGATTGCGCTGGACGATGCGGATGTGATGATTGCGGGTGGGGCGGAAAGCCCGATCTGCGCGATCGGGATTGCCGGGTTCAATGCGTGCAAGGCGCTTTCGACCAAACGCGCGGATGAGCCGGAGAAGGCCTCTCGCCCGTGGGATGCGGACAGCGACGGCTTTGTGATGGGCGAGGGCGCGGGCATGGTTGTGCTGGAAGAATATGAGCACGCCAAGGCCCGTGGAGCGAAGATCTATGCTGAAATTCTGGGCTACGGCCTGTCGGGCGACGCGCATCACATCACTGCGCCTCCGCCGGACCATGAGGGTGCAGAGCGGGCGATGCGCGCGGCGTTGAAGCGCGCGGGCTTGCAGTCGAGTGACATCGACTACGTGAATGCTCATGGCACGTCGACCATGGCCGATACGATCGAACTGGGTGCGGTTGAGCGTTTGATGGGCGACCATGCGAAGAACGTGCGCATGTCTTCGACCAAATCCATGACAGGGCATTTGCTGGGCGCTGCCGGTGCGATTGAGGCGATCTTCTCGATTCTCGCGATCCGGGACAATGTGGCGCCTCCGACAATCAACTTGGACAACCCGGCGGCTGAGACCGAGATCAACCTCTGTGCCAATGCCAAGCAGGAGGGGGAGATTCGGATCGCGCAGTCGAACTCTTTCGGGTTTGGCGGGACCAATGCCTGCCTGATCATGGGCCAGGTGGAGTAACCCGCAAATGTGGAAACACATCGCCGCGAACGGCATGTCCTTCCTGATCGTCGCGTTGATCGCGGCGGCGGCGGCTTTGGGCTGGGGCAAGAACCAGTGGGATGCGGCGGGGCCGTCGGAGACCGCCGCTTTTTTCGAGGTTGAGCAAGGCGACACGCTAGGCGAAGTCTCGGAACGGTTGGAAGCGGCGGGTGTGATCCGCTCGGCTGCCATCTTCCGCGTTGGTGTGCGGGCCGCGGACCGGTCTGGTGATTTGCGGTTCGGGAATTACGAGATCCCGGCCGGGGCCACGATGGAAGAGGTGCTGGACATTGTGACGGCTGGTGGGCCGTCCTCGTTCCGCTACCGCGCAACTTATGTGCTGCGCAACTCAGGCTCAGGCCAGTTGCGTTTGAGTGAGCGTGTGCCGGGCACGGGTGAGGTCGAAGAGATCGCGCGGTTCTCCTATGAAGACGGTATTCCGGAGGAATATGCGGCACTTCTGGAGCAAGAGGTGCCGATGATCTACCGGCTGGTCATCCCGGAAGGACTGACAAGCTGGCAGGTGGTGCAGGGGCTTTTGGCGGCGGATTTCCTGGATGGCGAGATCCCCGATATTCCCGCCGAGGGCATGCTGGCGCCCGCAACGATCGAAGTGAACCGTGGTGAAGACCGGATGGAACTAATCGCGGAGATGCAGGCGGCGCAGGAACGTATCCTTGCGGAGGCATGGGAGAACCGGGCGCCGGGCCTGCCGATTTCCACACCGGAAGAGGCGCTGATCCTGGCCTCCATCATCGAGAAGGAAACTTCTGTACCGGAGGAGCGGGGGCGGGTGGCCTCCGTCTTTATAAACCGTCTGAACACCGGCATGCGGCTGCAGACAGACCCTACGGTGATATACGGCGTGACGAACGGCCGGGGTATTCTGGGCCGTGGTTTGCGGCAGTCTGAGCTGCGGGGTGAGACGCCATGGAATACCTACGTCATCGACGGCCTGCCGCCGACGCCGATTGCGAATCCGGGCGCGGACGCCATTCGGGCCGCGCTCAACCCGGATGAGACGGACTTCATCTTCTTCGTGGCCGACGGCACGGGTGGCCATGCCTTTGCGGTGACTTTGGAAGAGCACAACCGCAATGTTGCCCGCTGGCGCGAAATTGAGGCGGAACGCAACGACGGGAACTGACGAGCACGGGGGAGACGCTGGTCCACGTGTTTTGCAGGCGCAAAACGCGCGGACCTCGCCCCTCCCGCCGTCCCGCAGGGTGTTTTGATGGCCTGCGCTGCATATTGGGCTGCTATTGTATTTACATATTTGTGGAACAAAGAAGGGCGTGTGCCTGGCTTTGAGCTGCCGCTGGGTGTTGATTTTGCTGCGGAAAACGTGATCTGGTTAATGATTGGTTAGCGCGCGGTGCGCCCGTTAACCAACTGAAAACACAAAACTTCTTGACCGACCGAACGGTCCATGGCACCTCTTTAGGCACGCTGGAAGATGTGGGTCAACGGCCCGGGGGTAGCTGCCCTCGACGGCCGTTTTTTTGTGCCGAGTGAGCCGGTGTCGCAAGACGCCGTCGGTTACAGGATCGATGCCCGCATTCTGCTCGTGCCCGAGAGGTGATCTACGGACACGGGGTAATGACCATGGAAGATATGATTGAACGTGAGGTCGGTCCTTCTGAGGACCGGGCTGAAATGCTTGTGGATGATGCACAGGACGTCTTTGACCGGGCTGTGCGGGTCCTGCGGCAAAGCTGTGACACCCTTGAAGCTGTTGGCGAAGTGAGTGCCGCCGAGATCCTCAAGGATGTACGCGCGATGAATTCCGCGCTTCAGCACACGTTGGAGATGCGGGAGAAGGCACGTGAAGCAGGAAGTAAACGGTTCGGCGCACATGGCGCAGGGCAACTCGACCTTGGAGCAGCCCGAGCTGAGATCGGGCTCCGGCTTGCTTGCCTCCGCGACGCCGTCGCAGGAAATGGCGTTTCTGGAGAGCCTGGATGACAATGCGTTGGCAGCCTTGCCCTGGATTTTCGAGTTCTGGGCTCTGCCACACCAACTGCCGCCATCGGGGGATTGGCGCACCTGGGTCGTGCTGGGTGGTCGGGGCGCGGGCAAGACGCGCGCCGGGGCAGAATGGGTCCGGTCGATGGTGGAGGGGGACACGCCCGACGCTCCCGGCCGGGCCCGCCGGGTGGCATTGATCGGGGAGACCTATGATCAGGCATTGGCCGTTATGGTTAAGGGCGAGAGCGGGTTGATTGCCTGCTCTCCGCCTGACCGGGTGCCACGTTGGGTGGCCGGCGAGCGGATGTTGGTTTGGCCGAACGGGGCAGAGGCGCGGCTTTATTCCTCTCATGATCCGGAGGCGCTGCGGGGGCCGCAATTTGACCTAGCCTGGTCGGATGAGTTCGGCTGCGCGGCCATCGACAAGGGGACGAACCAGCCCAACACATTCCTTGATCCGAAAAGCTCTGAGAGCAAAATACCGTATTTCTCCAACGGACGCCGGGACGATCTGATTCAAGCGCAATACCTGCGCGCTATCATGGATTACTGGGCAGAAGAGGGCAGAAACCCTCAGTCAGATCAGTACGCTGGCCCAATGCTCGACCTGTCGCGCGCCCATGCCTGGGCTTGGGATGCACGGCCCTGGCCCGCCTTTCCAAACGATCTGGATCGGTGGACGGATGGGGTAAACTGGAAGCGGGGTCATTGGCTGACCGGACGGCTTGATGCGCAACCGCTTGATCTGGTGGTCGCCGAGATTTGCGAGCGCGCCGGGCTAACACATTACGATGTATCTGCCTTGCATGGGCTGGTGCGTGGCCATGTCTCTGCCCAGACCGAAACCGCACGTGCGCGCCTGCAATCGCTGATGATGGCCTATGGTTTCCAGGCGATTGAGCGCGATGGAAAGCTGGTTTTCCTGCCGTTGCCGGAGGTGCCGAACAAAGTGATCGAGGCGCCCGGGACGGCGCGCGATGATGACGGCGAGGGTGGCTTCACACGGACCCGCGCGCCGGAGGCCGAAACGGTCGGCCGCCTGCGCATCGGTTTTGCCGAAGCGGAGGGAAGCTATGGTGACAAGGTCGCCGAAGCCGTGTTCCCAGGTGACGGTGCCGATCAAGTGAATGACGTGGATCTGCCGCTGGCCTTGACCAGCGCAGAAGGCCAGGGGATGGCCGAACGTTGGTTGGCGGAAGGGCGCGTTGCACAAGACACGTTGCGCTTCGCGCTACCGCCCTCGGACCGTGCGTTGGGCGCAGGTGCGCTGATCGCCACGGAAGATGGCCATACATGGCGCGTCGACCGGGTCGAGGACCGCGGATACAGGCAAATCGAAGCCTCCCGCGTGGAACCATCGACGGCCATCCCCTCGGACGAGGTGGAGGAGGTCAATCGGGTTGAGGCCTTTGTTCCTCCGCTTCCGGTGACGCCTGTTTTCATGGATTTGCCGCTTCTGACCGGCGATGAGGTCGAGCACGCCCCCCACCTTGCCGTCGCCGCAAGCCCTTGGCCGGGCAGTGCCGCGGTCTATTCCGCGCCGGGCAGTGATGGCTTCACGCTCAACAAGATCATCGAGCAGCCCGCGATTGTCGGCACGCTTCAATCGCCTTTGCTGAAACAGAAATCAGGCGTTTGGGACCGCTCTGGCAATCTCAGGGTGGAGCTTGAGACCGGGGCGCTGTCTTCGGCCGAGATGGCCTCGGTTCTTGCGGGGGCCAATGCAGCCGCGATTGGCTCGGGCGAGGATGATATTTGGGAGGTGATCCAGTTCGCGGATGCAACCCTTGTGGGCCCTGGAACGTGGGACATCGGGATGCGCCTGCGCGGCCAACTCGGCACCGATGGTGTTATGCCCGACGTCTGGCCTGAGGGTTCGGTTTTTGTGCTGTTGGATGCAGCAGTCACGCAGGTGGAGTTGCCGAGCTCCGCCCGTGGGTTGGTGCGCACATGGCGGGTCGGCCCCTCCCGACGGGCGGTCGATGATCCAAGCTATACGGAAGAGGTCGTTGCCTTTCAGGGCATTGGCTTGCGCCCCTACAGCCCGGTGCACCTGCGCGCGCCCCGTGCCGGTGCCGAGCGGCAGATCAGCTGGATCCGCCGGTCGCGCATTGATGCCGACAGCTGGGACGGGACGGACGTGCCGTTGGGCGAGGCCTCTGAGCAGTACATTTTGCGGGTCGTGGATGCCGGAGCCATCCGGCGCGAAGAGATCCTGACCGCGCCCGTGTTCACCTACACCGATGCAATGCGCGCCGCTGACGGGACGCAAAGCACCTATTCCATCGAGGTTGCCCAGGTCTCCGAACGCTTCGGAGCGGGGCCAATTGCAAGGACCGAAATCAATGACTGAGACCGCAAACCTGGCCCTACCGCTGCTGGCTCCCGCGCAAGCGCAGAAGCATGTGACCGTGAATGAGGCGTTGGTTCGTCTGGATGGTGTGACGCAATTGCGCCTTTCCTCCGTGACCGAGACGGCGCCGCCCGCTGCCATTGATGGATTGGCCTATGCCGTGCCGGTTGGCGCGGTGAATGCTTGGGCCGGGCAGGAGGGGACCGTTGCCATTGCGTCGGGCGGTGGCTGGGTATTTGTGCCCCCATCCCGCGGATGGCAGGCGCTGGTGCTGGACGCCGGTGCATTGGCTATTTTCGACGGCGCAGAGTGGCGCATCGGCGCCATGACGATGACCCCCAATGGGGCGTCCGTTGCGATGAAATCGGTTGAGGTTGATGTGAATCTGACAGCAGGGGCGAGCGTAACAACGCCAGTGCTTTTTCCCGCCCGTTCAATTTCTTACGGTGTGACGGGTCGCGTGATCACGGCGATCACAGGGGCCGTCTCCACGTGGGATCTCGGGATCACCGGTGATTTGCAGCGCTACGGCTCGGGCCTTGGCCTGCCGTTGAATTCCTGGGTCAATGGCCCCGGCGCGCCGCAGGTCTATTGGTCGCCCACGGCGCTTGAGATTACGGCACAGGGCGGCGATTTTGCGGGCGGTGCGATCCGTCTGGTCGCCCACTACGCCGAGCTGTCGCTGCCTGATCCTGTGTGATCTGTCAGCTCAGCTAACATCCCTCACATTATCGTTGCATGGACCTTTGCGGGCCGCTGCCGTATTCTGGCAGAGACGGTTCGCAAAGGAGGCCAAACATGGCCCGCACGCAATCCCATGTGACGGAACTTGATCCGGTCTGGCGCCGGATCACCGACGAGGCCTCGACCGCCATCGCCGACGAGCCTTTGCTCGGCGGGCTGGTCCATGCCTGCGTCCTCCATCATCCCACCTTAGAAAATGCGCTCGCCTATCGTGTGTCGCAAAAGCTCGCATCGTCCGAGATGTCCGAGCAGTTGCTGCGCGAGATCGCGGATGAGGCTTTTGCCTCGGACAAGACGCTTGGTGCGCAAGCCCGCGCCGATATCGTGGCTGTCTATGACCGCGACCCGGCCTGCCACCGGTTTTTGCAGCCATTGCTGTACTTCAAGGGCTTCCAGGCGATCACGGCCTACCGCGTCGGCCATTGGCTGTGGCGCACCGGGCGCAAGGATCTGTCGTACTTCATCCAGATGCGCGTCTCGGAAGTCTTCGGGGTCGACATTCACCCCGGCGCGCGCGTGGGGCAGGGGATCATGATCGACCATGCCCATTCCATCGTGATTGGTGAGACGGCGGTTGTGGGCGACAATGTCTCCATGCTGCATTCCGTGACGCTCGGCGGGACCGGCAAGGAAGAGGAAGACCGCCACCCGAAAATCGGCAACGGCGTGCTGATCGGCGCAGGCGCGAAAGTGCTTGGCAATATCGAGGTCGGCCATTGCAGCCGCATCGCAGCGGGCTCGGTCGTGCTGGAGGCCGTGCCGCCCATGAAGACGGTTGCGGGCGTGCCCGCCAAGATCGTGGGCGAAGCCGGTTGCGCGCAGCCATCCCTGACGATGGATCATTTGTTTGGTGGGGCTACGCCTGAGCTTTAGGCTCTAACAACCTGAACGGAAACGAAAAGGGTGCAGCGTTTTGCTGCGCCCTCTTTTTTCGTTTAGCTTCACGTCAGCCCGCCCGAGCCTGCCGCTTTCGCTCATGCGGATCAAGGTAACGTTTGCGCAGGCGCACGGCGTTTGGCGTGACCTCGACCAGTTCATCATCATCGATATAGGCGATCGCCTGTTCCAGCGACATCGTCACAGGCGTGGTCAGTTTGACCGCTTCGTCCGTGCCGGACGCACGCACGTTTGTCAGCTTCTTGCCTTTCAGCGGGTTCACTTCCAGATCATTGTCGCGGCTGTGCTCCCCGATGATCATCCCGGTGTAGACCGGGGCCTGCGCCCCGATGAACATCTTGCCGCGATCCTCAAGGTTCCAAAGTGCAAACGCCACGGACGAGCCGTTTTCCATTGAAATCAGAACGCCCTGACGACGGCCCGGAATGGCGCCCTTATGTGGCGCCCATTCGTGGAAGACGCGGTTCAACACGCCGGTGCCGCGCGTGTCGGTCAGGAATTCGCCGTGATAGCCGATCAATCCGCGCGAGGGGACGTGTGCGATGATGCGCGTTTTGCCTGCGCCGGCAGGCTTCATCTCAACCAACTCACCCTTGCGGGAACCGGTCAGCTTTTCGATCACGGCGCCGGAATAGTCGTCGTCCACGTCAATGGTGACTTCTTCGACCGGCTCACACCGTTCGCCGTCGATCTCTCGGAACAGAACCTGCGGGCGGGAAATGGACAGCTCAAAGCCCTCACGCCGCATGTTTTCAATCAGGACGCCCATCTGAAGTTCGCCGCGGCCGGCAACCTCAAAGGCTTCGCCGCCGGGCGTGTCACTGATCTTGATGGCGACGTTTGATTCTGCCTCTTTCATCAGACGCTCGCGGATCACGCGGCTTTGCACCTTCTTGCCGTCACGCCCCGCAAGCGGGCTGTCGTTGATGCCGAAGGTCACAGTAATCGTAGGCGGATCAATGGGTTGCGCTTCCAGCGGTTCATCGACCGCCAGCGCGCAGATCGTGTCTGCGACCGTGGATTTGGTCATGCCCGCGAGGGAGACGATGTCACCGGCCAAAGCCTCTTCAATGTCTTGCTGTCCCAGCCCCCGGAAGGCTTGGATTTTCGTGACGCGGAACTGTTCGACCTTTTCGCCCAAGCGCGAAAGCGTTTGCACAGTCTGCCCGACCTTGAGCCGCCCGGATTCCACACGCCCCGTCAGCAGGCGGCCCACAAACGGGTCCGCGCCGAGGGTCGTGGCGAGCATGCGGAAATCATCGTCCTGCTTGGCGATCTGCTTGGGCGGAGCGACGTGGTTGACGATCAGGTTGAACAGCGCGCTCAGGTCCTTGCGCGGGCCGTCCAGTTCATGATCGGCCCAACCGGAGCGGCCAGAGGCATACATGTGCGGAAAGTCGAGCTGATCTTCGCTTGCATCAAGATTGGCAAACAAATCAAAGACTTCATCAAGCGCGCGATCAGGCTCTGCATCCGGTTTGTCGACTTTGTTCAAGACCACGATGGGGCGCAGGCCCAAGGCGAGCGCCTTCGACGTCACGAACTTCGTCTGCGGCATGGGCCCTTCAGCCGCATCGACCAAAAGCACAACGCCATCAACCATGCTCAGGATCCGCTCAACCTCACCGCCGAAATCGGCGTGGCCGGGCGTGTCCACGATGTTGATGCGTGTGCCCTTCCATTCGACGGAGGTGGGCTTGGCGAAGATCGTGATCCCGCGCTCGCGTTCAAGGTCATTGGAATCCATCGCGCGCTCGGCGACGGCTTGGTTTTCCCGGAACGCGCCGGATTGCTTGAGAAGCTCGTCCACAAGCGTGGTCTTGCCGTGGTCAACGTGCGCGATGATCGCGATATTGCGGAGGTCCATGGGAGGATGGCCTTTGGGTCATGAGAGAAGTTAGCGCGGCGCTTAGGCGGTTTTGGCCGCAATGGCTAGGGCGAAAGGGTAGGGCGCGGCAAAACACTTTAAAGAAGGGCGCATGTTCAGCGCCGGATCGTGTTCACCACCGCTATCGCAAACAGGATCGCAAAGATCACCGCCATCGGGCCCCAGACGAAACCGCTGGTCGTGTAATTGATGCCATCCTCGCTGACCCAACAATTGCCGCGGTCGTTGAAGCAGTCGCGATGTCGCCAGTAGCGGTCGTAAAAGGCGAACGTGAAGATAATCGTGAAAGCGAAGGATATGACCGCCGCAATACCTGCGCCGAGCCGACCCATCAGCCCTTTTTGCGCAACCGGATCACAACGTCGACCTTGGCGATCTCGTAACCGTCCGGGACGGTTGGCAACGCCTTGATTTCAAGCTCAGCCGCTGGCGCATCAGTCAGCGCATTGCTTTCTTCCATGTAGAAGTGCGGGTGGTCATCGACGCGCGTGTCGAAATAGCTGCGGTTTCCGTCGACCGTCACTTCCTGCATCAGCCCCGCGTCACAAAACGCGCGCAGTGTGTTGTAGACGGTTGCCAGCGACACCCGGTCGCCCGTTCCCAAAACCGCTTCGTGCAAGCCTTCCGCCGTGACATGCCGATCCTGCCCGTCGCCGACCAAGAGCGACGCCAATGCAAGGCGCTGCCGCGTCGGGCGCAGTTCAGATTGGCCGAGCCAGGTTTTGGAGCGTTCGAGGGCTTCGGGGGTCATTTTCCCGGGGCTTTCTACTTTGGTCTGGCTTTATATATGGCCTTTTGCGACCGCTTTGCAAATCCCGTGAATGTTCATGCGATATGGTGCACGATCCTGTGTCCGGACCGACCCTTGCACCTGAAATGGCACGGGTGCTAGACGGGGTGAGCGCCTGAAATGGCAGGGACAAACGACCGGGGGGCATATGGCCGACTATCCGACGAGTTTCGACAAGGAAGATCTGCTGCGCTGCGCACGGGGGGAGCTGTTTGGCCCCGGAAACGCGCAATTGCCAGAACCACCGATGCTGATGATGGATCGGATCACCGACATCTCTGGCGACGGCGGGGCGCATGGCAAGGGTCATGTGCTGGCAGAATTCGACATCACGCCGGAGCTTTGGTTCTTCGACTGCCACTTCCCCGGCAACCCGATCATGCCCGGTTGCCTCGGCCTCGATGGCCTATGGCAGTTGACCGGCTTCAACCTCGGCTGGCGCGGCTGGACCGGGCGCGGCTACGCGCTGGGCGTGGGTGAGGTGAAGCTCAAGGGCATGGTGCGCCCCGACCGCAAGATGCTGACCTACAAGATCGATTTCACCAAGGCGATCCAGACGCGGCGGCTGACCATGGGTGTGGCCGATGGGATCGTGGAGGCCGATGGCGAGGTGATCTACGAGGTCAAAGATATGAAGGTGGCCTTGAGCGAGAGTTGACGCACTTCACCCCCTTTGGATGTCTTTTGCGCCGATCGGATCGCGGGCACCGCGGCGCCATGCGATGTAGTCCCGAAAGTCGAAGACCAATGAGATGACAACCGTGATCATCATCGTCCAAGCCACGGAAACGGCCAGCGGCGAAGTGAGGCTGTCATAGAACCACCAAAACTTGACCAGCATCGGCGTCCAGAAAAGTAGATGCGAAAGGCCAAAAGCCGGACAAGCCCATGTCGCAGCATCAGCCATGTTCCGAAAACAAGGTTCATAGCCTGGCAAACCATCGCTGCAGCAAAGAAGTCCGTGGCCAAAAAGAACATCGGAACGATCAACGTCGACAGCACCAACCATGCAAGCCAAACCTTGAAATGAATTGGCAAACCGGAAATCTGGTTCGCGACGCGGATAGTGGATGCGATCAGCATTAAGACCTCCCTTTCGCCGATCTTACCAAGCTAGCGCAGCTTCGCGGCGACAATCACGCCTTTCATTTACCGTCGCTCATCACCATTTCGCGATCGTGCGGACCACGGCCTATGCAAGCGACTTTCACGAAGTTCAGTTTCGCCATAGCCTCGCGTAAACTCGACAACCCGAGACGTAGCACACATGACCTATCTCCGCGGCCACTGGCAGCTCCTCGCGATCATTGTCATCGTCTTCGCCCTCTGGTCCACACCCATCGTCCTGCCGCTCAAGTTCCTCGTGGTATATTTTCACGAGCTTTCCCACGCCCTCATGGCCATCCTGACCGGCGGCTCGGTCGAGAGCCTTTCCGTGAACTTCCAGCAAGGCGGTGAGGTCTGGACGCGGGGCGGGTCGCGGTTTTTGACGCTTACAGCGGGGTATTTGGGCTCGCTTTTGATTGGCGTGGGACTGTTGCTCTTCGCGCTCTGGGGGCGGATGGACAAGGTGGTGCTGGCGGGGCTTGGTGTGATTATGCTGATTACGCTGCTGCTCTACGTGCGTGACATCCCCGCGCTTGTGATTTGCGGATTAACGGGTGCGGCCCTGATCGCAGCCGCACGCTATTTCAGCCATCAGATCTGTGATTTGATCCTGCGGATCATCGGGCTGAGCAGCCTGATCTATGTGCCCTATGACATCTGGGACGATACGATCCGACGCGCACATCTGCGCTCGGACGCGCGGATGCTGGCGGAAGAAATCGGCGGCACAACGATCCTTTGGGGTGGGTTGTGGTTCCTCATCAGTCTCGCGGTCATCGGTTGGTGTCTGGTGCGCGGGCTTGGGCGCGAGAGCAATATCCACTTCTCCCGCCGCGGCTAACTGGTTGCGCCGAGGGGGGGCGAGGGCCTAGATACCCAACCAAAGGCTCAAGGGGGACCGCGCATGCGTCGTGTCGTTGTGACTGGGTTGGGGATTGTCTCACCCATCGGGAATAATGCCGAAGAAGTTGAAGCGAGCCTCAGGGCCGGACGCTCGGGCATCGAGGCGAGCCCGGAGATGGCCGAACATGGCTTTCGCAGCCAGATCGCGGGCACCCTGAAGATCGACACGTCCGAGCATGTCGATAAACGCGCGCTGCGGTTCATGGGGCCGGGCGCGGCTTATGCCCATATCGCGATGGGGCAGGCAATTGCCGATGCGGGGCTGGATGAGGCTGACGTGGTCAATGAGCGGACGGGCCTTGTTGCAGGCTCCGGCGGGCCGTCGACGAGTGCGATGTTCGCGGCCCATCAGACGGTGCTGAAAACGGGCGCGACGAAGCGGATCGGGCCTTTTGCCGTGCCGAAGTGCATGTCGTCCACGATCAGCGCCAATCTTGCGACGGCCTACAAGATCAAAGGCATCAACTACTCCATCACCTCGGCCTGCTCGACGTCGCTGCACTGCATTGGCAATGCGGCCGAGCAGATCATGATGGGCAAGCAGGATGTGATGTTCGCCGGCGGCGCGGAAGAGCTCGACTGGACGCTCTCGTGCCTCTTCGACGCGATGGGGGCGATGTCGTCGAAATATAACGACACGCCCGAACGCGCGTCTCGCGCATTCGATGCCGACCGCGACGGATTCGTAATCGGCGGCGGTGGCGCGATCTTGGTGTTGGAAGAACTCGACCGCGCGGTGGCGCGCGGCGCGAAGATCTACGCGGAAGTCACTGGTTTTGCAGCAACGTCTGATGGCCACGATATGGTGGCCCCGTCCGGTGAAGGCGGCGAACGCGCGATGCGACTGGCCTTGCAGACCCTGCCCGAAGGACGCTCGGTCAGCTATATCAATGCCCACGGAACCTCGACGCCCGTGGGCGATGTGGGCGAAGTTGAGGCCGTGCGCCGGGTCTTTGGCGAAGGCAGCACCCCGCCGATCTCCTCGACCAAGTCCATGACGGGCCACGCCCAGGGCGCAGCCGGAGCGCTGGAAGCCGCGTTCTGCCTGCTGATGCTGGATGGCGATTTCATCACGCCGTCAATCAATGTGGAAACGCTGGACCCGGCGCTGGCTCCGGACGAGATTGCCACGGCTTATGTCGAAAACGCAGGCCTCGACAGCGTGATGACAAATTCTTTCGGGTTCGGGGGCACCAACGGCTCCATGATCCTGAGCCGATTTGAGAAGTGAGATTGCAAGATGGCTGATTTGATGAAGGGCAAGCGGGGCCTTGTGATGGGCGTCGCAAATGATCGGTCCATCGCCTGGGGCATCGCCAAGGCGCTGCACGCAGAAGGCGCGGAACTGGCCTTTTCTTATCAGGGCGACGCGTTCGGCAAGCGGGTTGAGCCTTTGGCGGCGTCACTGGGCAGTGACTTCATGGTCGACGTGGATGTGAATGACGACGCCAGCATGGATGCCTGTTTCGGCGCGTTGAAAGACCGTTGGGGAACGCTGGATTTCGTCGTCCACGCGATTGCCTATTCCGACAAGACTGAGCTGACGGGCCGGTTCACCAACACCACGCGGGCGAATTTCCAGAACTCGCTTACGATTTCGTGCTTTTCGTTCATCGACGTGGCCCGGCGCGCAGCGGAGTTGATGCCGGATGGCGGCTCGCTCCTGACGTTGACTTACCAGGGCTCGAACCGGGTGACGCCGTTCTACAACGTGATGGGCGTGGCCAAGGCCGCGCTTGAATCCTCGGTGCGGTATCTGGCGAACGATCTGGGGCCGCAAGGCGTGCGGGTGAATGCAATTTCTCCGGGGCCGATGAAGACGCTGGCCGGTGCCGCGATCGGCGGCGCCCGCAAGACCTTCAAGGCGACGGAGGCCAATGCGCCCCTCCGCTCGAACGCGACGCTTGAAGCGGTGGGGGGGACGGCGGTTTATCTGGCCTCCGACTATGGCGCCTGCACGACCGGCGAGATTGTCGTTGTGGATGGCGGATTCCACGTGTTGAGCATGCCGCAGCCCGAGAACCTATGATCAAATTGCGCCGCTTGCGCGGCATTCGATTTTGTAGCGTGTGGGGGCGCTGCCCCCGTCGCGTTCCGCGACTCCCCCGAGGTATTTTGAAAACGAGGAAGGGTGGCGTTGCAGGGCCTTTGGGGCCGTGGCAGTGTCGTCTGACAGGGGGATGTGATGTCGGATATCAAGGTCTGTGTGTTTGATGCCTATGGCACGTTGTTTGATGTGTCAGCGGCCGCGCGCGCGCTGTCGGAAGAGCCGGGGCGCGCGGCGTTTTCCAAGGTCTGGCAACAGGTTGCTGCCGATTGGCGGGCCAAGCAGCTGAGCTATTCCTGGCTGCGCGCCGTGGCGCGGGACTATGTGGATTTCTGGCAAGTGACGCAGGACGGGCTCGACTGGGCGTTGGAGCGATCGGGGCTGGCAGAGCCTGAATTGCGCGAGGCGCTTTTGGGGCTTTACTGGCAGTTGGCGGCCTATCCAGAGGTGCCGGCGATGCTCGCCGCACTGAAACGCGGCGGCTTGCAGACGGCGATCTTGTCGAATGGATCACCCGATATGCTGGCCGGTGCGGTCGAGAGTGCCGGCATTGGCGCGGATCTGGATGTCGTCTTGAGTGTTGCGGATGTTGGCATCTTCAAGCCTGATGCGCGCGTATACGACATGGTCGGTGCACGGTTTGGATGCGCGCCGGACGAGGTCCTGTTCGTGTCGTCCAATGGGTGGGATGCCGCATTCGGCGCGGCCTACGGGTTCGACACATTGTGGGTGAACCGCGCGGGCGAGCCGGTGGACCGCTTGGGCAGCGTGCCGGGCCGCATGGCCGATGATCTAAGCGGCGTGCCGCAGATCGTAGGGCTGTCGTGATGGATTTCGTTACAGCGGCAGATGGCGTTCGGCTGGCTTATGATGATCAAGGTGAGGGCGTGCCCCTGCTGTGCCTTCCAGGCCTGACGCGCAACATGGATGATTTTGAGCCGGTGCTGGACCATTACCGCACCCGCGCGCGGGTGATCCGGATGGATTTCCGGGGGCGGGGGGCGTCGGATTATGCCGATCATGCCACCTACACGCCGCCGCAGGAGGCGCAGGATGTGGTCGCTCTGCTTGACCATCTCGGGATCGAAAAGGTTTGCATTCTGGGCACGTCGCGGGGCGGGCTGGTCGCGTTGATCCTGGCGGTGATGGCCCGCGACCGCCTATCGGGCGTGATCTTCAACGATATCGGGCCGGACATCATGGCCGAGGGCCTTGCCGTGATCATGGACTATATCGGCAAGCCGCCCGACTTCACTTCACTCGCAGAAGCGGCCGCGGCCATGCCCGCACTGTACGAGGGCGTCTTTCGCAATGTCCCGGCCGCCACATGGGCCGATTTCGTGCGCCGCATCTGGCGGGAGGAGGGCGGCGCGCTGCACCTGCGCTACGACCCCAAGCTGCGCGATGCAGTCGCGCCCGCCTTTGCGCCGGATTTCAAGGCGCCGGATTTGTGGCCGCTGTTTGAGGCCATGGCAGATTTGCCCGTAGGGCTGATCCGGGGCGCACAGTCCAACATCCTATCGGCTGAAACGGCGGCAGAGATGCGCAGGCGGCGCCCGGATATGGCGTTTGTCGAGCTTGGGGACCGGGGACATGTGCCATTCCTCGATGAGCCGGGCGCACGTGCCGTAGTTGATACGGTGCTGGAGCGTGTCGCATGATCGGCATCGCAGATATTGAGGCCGCTGCAGACCGGGCAAAGGGCGTCGTCCGGCGCACGCCGCTTTTGTCATCGCCATTTCTGGACGATATCGCCGGGCGGCGGGTCTTCCTGAAGCCCGAGGTCTTGCAGCACACAGGCTCTTTCAAATTTCGGGGCGGCTGGTCGGCCTTGTCGGTGATGGACGCGGACACGCGCGCGCGCGGCGTTGTGGCGTTCTCCTCGGGCAATCACGCGCAGGGCGTGGCGCTTGCAGCCAAGATGCACGGCGTGCCTGCTGTGATCCTGATGCCCGCGGACGCGCCCGTATTGAAGATTGAAAATACACGCGCATTGGGCGCAGAAGTCGTCCTCTATGACCGGGCCGGTGGCGAAAGCCGGGAAGAGATGGGCGAAGCCCTGCGCGTGGAACGCGGCCTGACGCTGGTGAAGCCCTATGATGAGCCGATGGTGATCGCGGGCCAAGGCACGTGCGGGTTAGAGATTGCGGAGCAGGCGGCGGAGCACGGCGTGACCCACGCGACGGTTTTGACCTGTTGCGGTGGTGGCGGGTTGACCGCGGGGATTGCAACCGCGCTGGCCGCGCGTGCGCCGGACATGGTTGTCAGGCCCGTTGAGCCTGAGGGGTTCGATGATGTTGCCCGCTCTCTCGCCACTGGCGGGATCGAGGCCAATAATGGCCCCGAGGTTGGTCTGTGTGATGCGATCCTGACCCGCGCGCCAGGGCAAATCACCTTCCCGATCATGGCCGCCCGATGTGGTCCCGGCCTCGTCGTGACGGAGGAGGAGGCCAAATCTGCCATGCGTCACGCGGCCAACCGCCTCAAGCTGGTGGTCGAGCCCGGCGGCGCTGTTGCGCTGGCTGCGGCCCTGTTCCATGGCGACGCGCTGGCCGATGGCCCGGTAATTGCAACGCTGTCGGGCGGAAATGTCGACCCGGAGCTTTTCGCGCGGATCATGGCAGAGCCTTAAGCGCGTGCAGGCGATCCACTGCGCCGCGTGGCGGCAAAGATTGCAAAGGCGCCTGCCATCAGAATTGCCGCTAGCAGGAAGGGCGCGCCGGGCAGGAAAGGGTCTGCTCCGTCGCGGGTGAACCAAAAGAACGCTTGCGTCATCATCACAGGGCTCAGGATCATCGACAGCGATGAGATGGACGAAAGGACCCCCTGCAACTCACCTTGTTGGTCTGCACCTGCGGCCCGGCTCATCACCCCTTGCATGGCCGGGGCAACCAGTGCGCCGCAGGCTGAGATCGGGATCAGCACCCAGATCATCCAGGGCTGGCCCGCAACACCATAAGCCACAAGGCATGCGGTGTTCAGGATCAGGCCGAAATAGACGGCGCGGGCCTCACCCAAACGGGCCAGAACGGGCCGGATCAACCCACCTTGAACTACCGCCATCGACACGCCGTAGATAGCCAGCGAAAACCCGACAATCCCGGTGCTCCAGCCAAAGGCGGCTTGCGTGAAATAGGCCCAGATCGCGGGGTACACGAAGTTGGCGGTCTGGTAGGCGAGCATGACGCACAGCAGGGCGAAGATGCCGGGCAGTTTCCCAATGAAGATCAAGCCACCGATCGGGTTCGCCCGCAAAAGCTGGAACGGGCGGCGGCGTTCTTTCGGCAGGCTTTCGGGCAGGGCGAAATAGCCGAAGACGAAGTTCGCAGCAGCCACACAAGCGGCGGCAATGAACGGCGCGCGCGGGTCAAGATCACCCAACAGGCCGCCAATCAGCGGGCCCAGAATGAAGCCAACCCCGAACCCGGCAGAGATCAGGCCAAAGTTCTGGGACCGTTTTTCGGGTGGCGAAATATCCGCCATATAGGCCAGCCCCGTGGCGTGGGTCCCCGCCGCGATACCGGCAATGATGCGTCCCAGCAGCAAAAGCCATATGGTGGAGGCGACACTCATCACCACATAATCGAGGGCGAGAACCGCCATTGATATCAACAAGATAGGCCTGCGCCCGAAACGGTCCGACAGATTGCCGAGCGCAGGCGCACACAGGAACTGCATCACGGCATATGTAAAAGAAAGGATCCCGCCCCAGGCCGCGGCCTGTGCAAGACTGCCGCCGCGGATCTCGGATATCAGATCCGGCATGACAGGCAGGATCAAGCCAATGCCCATCGCGTCGATTGTGACGGTGATCAGAATGAAAAGGGTGGGAAGGCGCATTCAGCTCTCGCTTTTGTTGTGTCAACTTAGATTGACACACGCTTTACGGCAAGAGGTCTAGAGCGCGGCGCGGACGGCCCTGGCAAACGCGCGGGCTTCAGTCGGGGCTTGGCCAAGGTTGGGCAGGTCCGGCATCTCGATATCGGGGTGGGCGTCCGCAACCAGCTTGGACAGGTCTGTACCGGTGGACATGGCCTTTTGCGCAAGCTTCTTCACCAGGGACTGCGCCGCCGGGCGCCCGATTTGCTCGGCCAACGCGAAAGAAAGCGCCTCGGCATGCAAGGTTCCATGCGCAGATGTCAGGCCGGCGGCCATGGCGTCCCGGTCGGGTGTCAGCGCGCTCAGGGTTTCGCCCATCAAAGCGGCGGATCGCGCCGCCGCCATGGCTAGCGCGGGCAGGGTCAGCCATTCCGCGAACCAGCCCGCACCATCGCGTGCCTCGGTATGAGGCTGCATCAGAATGGCGGTCTGCGCCGGTGCAAAGCGCGACAGGGCAACCAGAACCGACGGACCAACCGGGTTTTGCTTTTGCGGCATCGTTGACGATCCGCCGGCGCCGTCAAGACGCAACTCCGCCAAGTCTGACCTTGCACCGGTCAAAATGTCTGCACCGATCTTCCCGCCACATGAGCAAAGGCTTTCAAGCCATTGGGAAAGCTCGATGATCCGGCTTCGATCGCTATGCCAACTCGCCCCAGGATCGGACAGCGCCAAAGCCTTGGCCAATGCACCACGCAACGCGCCCGGATCACGGCCCAATTGACTTGCCGTGCCCGCAGCCCCGCTGAGCGACACAGCCAAGGCGTGGTCCCGCACGCCATCCAGACGCTCCAGCATCCGCAGGATCGGCCAGCCCCAACTGGCCAGTTGCGCCCCGAAACTCGAGGGCACCGCCGCCTGCCCATAGGTGCGGGCGGTTTGACCGGTGTCTGCTTCTTGCTCGGCCATGTCGGCAAGCTGCGACAGGGCGGTCCTTAGACGATCCTCGATCAGCGCCAGAACCTGACGCATCCGCAACATCAGGCCCGTATCTTGAATATCCTGGCTCGTCGCGCCCCAATGCAGGTACTGCCCGTGCTCCGGTGCGTCGAGCGCTTTGCGGAAGGCCTGGACCAGCTCTGGGATAACCACACCATTCGCGCCACCAAGGCCGTCAGGGTCGATCTGAAGTTCCATGGCCGCGCGGTGTAGAAATGCGCCGGATATCTCGGGGATCAGGCCAGCCTCACCCTGGACCTTGGCCAATGTGCCAAGCACAAGCATCTGCGCGCGCACCTCTGCCGTGTCGGTGAACAGCCGCCCAACCTCCGCATCGCCGAACAGGTGCCGGTGCATGGCGCTATCAAACGGCGATACACTCATGCCAAATGCCCGTTATCCTTAAGAAAACCTGTCAGAAGCGCAGCGTATTCCTGCGGTTTCTCGGCGCACGGCAAGTGCCCAACATTGCGCATCAACTCGAACCGTGCCCCCGGGACCAGTTCCGCCAGTTCGCGCACCAGATCAGGCGGCGTGGCGCCATCCCGGTCGCCTGCGATCACCAGGGTGGGCAGGCGCAAAGCGGCCGTAGTGCTGTAGAAATCGCTGCCCGCGATTGCGGCGCAGCAGCCTGCATAGCCCTCTTCTGGGCAGGTTTCGACCATGCGCCGCCACGGATGCACCGCGTCCGAGGTCCGGAAGGCAGGGGCAAACCACCGCTCCATGATCGCGTCGGACATCGCAGCCATCCCGCCTGCGCGCAGGGCCGCGATCCGGTCTTCCCACATCTCGCGCGTGCCAATCTTCGCGCCCGTATTCGACAGCACAACCGCGCGCACCAGGTCCAAGCGCTTGGCCGCCAGACCTTGGGCAATCATGCCGCCAATCGACAGGCCCACAAAGACAGCATCGCGCACCTCCAACGCATCCATCACGCGTTCCGCATCCCGCACCAAGGCGCCCATGCTGTACGGCGCGGGCGGGCACGTGCTCAGCCCATGGCCGCGCTTGTCATAGCGGATCAGGCGCAAGCCTGCGGGCAGGGCGGCGACCACACCGTCCCATAGCCGCAGGTCGGTTCCCAGCGAATTGGCAAACACCACTGGCGGCCCGTCGGCCGGGCCATCGACCTGCACGTGCAAGGCGACATCATCGAAGCTCAAAACATCCATGGCCCCATCTCCGCCAAAGGAGCCGCCGGGCGCAAGCCCCTCCCGCCACGGCAAGGTCGCAAACCCACCGCGCCATGACGCGTTCCGGCCCGCTTGCGCACGGCCCCCGCGCGATGCTTAGGTACAAAAAAATGTGGAGGGGCCCGATGCCCAAACAGATCCGCGCCGCCGTTTGCCATGCCTTCGGCGACCCGCTGAAAATCGAAACGCTGCAGCTGCGCGACCCCGGCCCCGGAGAGATTGAGGTGAGCCTGGACGCCGTGGCGATCTGCCATTCCGACATTTCCTACATGGAAGGCGCATGGGGCGGCGATCTGCCTGCGGTCTATGGGCACGAGGCCGCCGGGCGCGTAACGGCGCTTGGCGACGGGGTCACAAGCGTTGCTCTGGGAGACCGGGTGATTGTGACGCTGGCCAAATCCTGCGGTGGCTGCGCGTCCTGCGCCTCGGCGCAGCCGATGTATTGCTCAGGCAATCAACCTGAAGCGCCCGTATTGACCACGGCTGAGGGCGCCGCCGTGACGAAGGCGATGAACTGCGGGGCCTTCGCCGAGAAGGTCGTGGTCGATCCCAGCCAGACCGCCCCCATCGGCGACAATATCGGCTCCGAGGTGGCGTGCCTTCTTGCCTGCGGTGTGCCCACTGGCGTCGGCGCCGCAATCAACACGGCCAAAGTGCGCCCCGGCGACCGTGTGGTCGTGATCGGCGCAGGCGGTGTGGGGCTGAACGCCATCCAGGGTGCCCGCATCGCCGGCGCCGCGCGCATCGTGGCCATGGACCTTGAAGAAAAGAAGCTGACAGACGCGTTGGAATTCGGCGCGACCGACACGCTGCTGGCGTCTGATCCGAAGCCGCACAAAGCGCTCTACAAGATCCTTGGCGGCCACCTGGCGGACCATGTCTTTGTCTCCGTCGGGGCCATTCCCGCCTACGAGCAGGCCCTGCGCCTTTTGGCCCCGCGCGGCACCGCCTATGCCGTGGGCATGCCCCATACAGGCGATACCACGCCGTACGAGCCGGTAATTTTTGCCGCCACCGGTCAGGGCATCCGCGGCTCATACCTTGGTGAGATTGTCCTCAAACGCGACATTCCGTGGATGGTGGATCTGCACAGCCAAGGCCGCCTGAAACTGGATGAACTGGTCTCGCGGACCTGGTCTTTCGACCAGATCAACGAGGCCATCGCCGATACAAATTCCGGGCAAGCCCGCCGCAATGTGATCGTCTTCTGATCCACCCAAAATCCGGCCGCGCCCCTCTTTGTTCCCCGAAAATGCCGGGGGGCTTGGGGGGCTGGCCCCCCAAAGGTCTCTGCGCCCATGCAACTTGATCGGCTCGAAATCTTCCCCGTCGCCCCGCCACCACCTGGCTGGGGCGGGCGCTATTGGCTGATCGTCCGTGTCACAACGGCCTGCGGCATCACCGGCTTGGGGGAGGTCTATGCCGCAGGCGTCGGGCCAGAGGCCATGGAAGCAGTCATCGTCGACGTCTTCGCCCGTCACATGTATGGGCAGAGCCCCGAAGATATCGAGCTTATGTCCCGCCGGGTGCACTCCTCAGGCTTTACGCAGCGGCCAGACCCAACGGTCTTCGGCGCTTTTTCGGGTCTGGAAATGGCATGCTGGGACATCGTGGGAAAAGCCCGCGCGCGCCCTGTCTGGGCGATGCTTGGCGGGCGCATGAATGACCGGCTGCGGGCCTACACCTACCTCTACCCCGAACCGCACCACGATCCGTCGGGCTTCTGGGTTGACCCCGATGCCGCAGCCGAAGCGGCAGCCGCGCGCGTGGCTGAGGGGTGGACCGCCGTCAAATTTGATCCGGCCGGCCCTTACACCATGCGCGGGGGGCATATGCCCGCCCTGTCCGACATCGAGCTGTCCGCGCGCTTTTGCGCGGCCATTCGCGCCGCCGTCGGGACGCGCGCTGATCTGCTTTTCGGCACCCACGGCCAGTTCATTCCCGGCGGCGCCATCCGTCTGGCCAAAGCCATCGAACCCCATGATCCCCTCTGGTTCGAGGAACCGATCCCGCCCGACAATCTGCCCGGTCTGGCCGAAGTTGCCGCACAAACGTCCATTCCCGTGGCCACGGGCGAGCGGCTGACCACCAAGGGCGAATTTGCCCTCGCCCTGCGCTATGGCGCGCGCATTTTGCAACCCGCCCTTGGGCGAGCGGGCGGCATTTGGGAGGGCAAGAAAATCGCTACGCTTGCCGAGGCGGCCGGTGCGCAACTGGCCCCGCACCTTTACGCAGGCCCCGTGGAATGGGCCGCCAATGTGCATTTGGGTGTATCCTGCGCGAACCTGCTGATGGTTGAGGCGATTGAAACCCCGTTCCACGAGGCGCTCGTGACCGGGCGACCCAAAGTCGAAAACGGGTTCGTCGCCGCGCCCGAAGCACCTGGGCTTGGGATCGAGTTGAACGACGATCTGGCCTGCGCCAATCGCTATACCGGCGATCGCCTGCATCTAGAGATGCAGGATGCCCCCTGTGATTGGCAGAACGGGAATGCCTTTGCGGGTGGCTCTGCCGATTGAGGGCTCGCACCCGGAAAACGCGCGTTTTCCGGTCCGTTTTTCGCACGAAAAAACGGCGCGCCTAGCGCTCGCGCTCCTGCGCGTAGCGAAGGCGCGCGACCTGTTCGTTCTTTTCCGAGGATCGCAACGCAGACAGTTCTTCGGTTACATAATCCAGATGGGCCGTGACCGCCGCCTTGGCCTGCGACGGCTCGCGCGCCTGAATGCCCTCGTTGATCGCCCGATGCTGGTCCAGCAACATGTCCCGCGTCGTGCGGTTCTTGAACATCTGCTGCCGGTTGTAGAACACGCCTTGCCGCAACAAATCGAAGCTCGCGCGCATCATATGCAGCAAGATCACGTTATGGCTGGCCTCAATGATGGCCAGATGGAACTCGGCATCCAGCTCTGCCTCGTCTGACGGGTTCCGTTTGCGATGCGCCACTTCCATTTTTCGAAAGATCGTGTCGATCACCTTCAAATCCGTGTCCGACCCATGGATGGCGGCCCGTTCGGCGGCGATCCCCTCAAGATCCTTGCGAAAGTCGATATAGTCGAAGATCGCATCATCATGGGCGCTGAGCAATTCGATCAATGCCGGCGAAAAAGCCGATCCAAGCACATCGGCCACGTAGATGCCGGCGCCCGCGCGCGTGGCAAGCAAACCCCGGTTCTGTAGCTCGGCCACCGCCTCTCGCAGGGACGGGCGCGATACGCCAAGCCGCTCGCTTAGCTCGCGCTCGGACGGCAGCCTGTCACCGGGACGCAAGATGCCGCGCAGGACAAGCTGCTCGATCTGCTTGACCACGGATTGCGACAGTTTCTCGGCTTCTATGCGCTGGAACGGCATGGCACCCCTCAGGAATTGGTCAAATGGTATGACCACTTTACCAGCACTGTCTAGGGACGCCCTGCGCCGGGATGCAATGAAAAAGGGCCCCCTGCAGGCAGAGAGCCCCGTTTTCCGTTTCCTGTCAGCCGTTTAGCGCGGGCGGATGATTACCTCGACCCTGCGGTTTTGTTGCCGGCCATCAGGCGTCAGGTTGGTCGCAACTGGATCGTCCTCGCCCCGTCCAATGGACCGCACGCGGAAGGGGGCAACGCCCGCTTCCAGCAGAACACCGGCAACAGCCTGCGCGCGGCGGGTCGACAGATCCTGGTTGTACGCGGCGGACCCGGTATTGTCGGTATGGCCTTCGACGATCACGTCCGTGTCGGGATACTGGTTCAGGTTCGAGGCCAGCGCACGCAAATCGCTTTGCAGGCCTGCGCGGATCGCAGCCGAGTCGATATCGAACAGGATGCCTTCGGGCATGGTCACGATCAGCTCGGAGCCCGTGTTTTCGATCAGGATATTCTGGTTGTTGAGCGAGCCGCGCAAATCCTGCGCCTGCCGGTCGAGCGCGTTGCCAATCGCCCCACCTGCGGCCGCGCCAATCGCCGCGCCAAGTACGGCGTTCCGGCCCTGATTGTCATCGTCTGCGGTGGCCCCAAGAAAGCCGCCCAGAATGCCGCCGATCACGGCACCGTCGCGGGTGCGGTTGGCGTTGGGATCACCGGGGCTGAGCGTGTTGCCCACACAGCCCGAAAGCGCCAGCGCGCCCGCGCTTGCCAGAAGGAGGGGTTTGAAAAGATATGCCATGGCCTTGCCTTTGCTGTCGCCTGTGCCCCGTTTCCAGAGGGGTCATTGCAGGCCAGTATAGCGAAGGCGCGCATGTGGGATAGGGGGAAACGCGCGGGCGGCGTGCCAGAGGCGGAGGCGCGCCTAGGCGGCGCCCTCGTTTTCGCGCTCGGTCGTTGCTGCCTCCCAGGCCAGCATGGCGCGTTTGACCGGCAGACCCCAGTGATAGCCGCCAAGCCCCCCCGATTTGCGCAAGGCGCGGTGGCACGGGATCAACCAACTGATCGGGTTGCGCCCCACGGCGGTGCCGACGGCGCGCACCGCGCGGGGCTTGCCTATGGCGCCGGCGATTTCGCTGTAGGTCGTGACATGGCCCGTGGGGATGTTCAGCAGCGCCTCCCACACCTTGATCTGAAAGGGTGCACCGATCAGCGCAAGACGTACGTCGCCACCTGCACCGAATGCGGCGTCCGCCAGCGGGCGGATGGTCTGTACATCTTCAACATAGGTCGCATTCGGCCAGCGATTGCGCAGGTCCGCCATGGTCGGCTCGGCCCCGGTTTCCGCCGCAAATCCGATGCCGCAAATACCCTTGTCCGTGGCCATGACAAGGGCTGGTCCGAACGGGCTGTCGCACCACCCCCAGCGGATCGTCAGACCCTGACCGCCCGAGGCATAGGCCCCAGGGCTCATCGCTTCCCACCGGATGAACAGGTCATGCAGCCGTCCGCCGGATGTCAGCCCAGTCTCATTGACGGTGTCCAGCACCGTGAACCGCTCCGTCAACAGGTGGCGGGCATGATCAAGGGTCAGGTATTGCTGATACCGCTTGGGGCTGACGCCGACCCAACCCGAAAAGGTCCTTTGGAAGTGCGCAGGGCTCATGTTCAAAGCCGCCGCCAGATCATCAAGCGATTGGTGCGGATCCGCGTCAATCAGGTCGAGGGCACGGCGCATCACCTGAAAGTGGTAGCTGCCGGATGGGTCAAGTTGGGCGTGATCGTTCATGGGCAAAGCTCTCCTTGCCCGACAATCTAGGGAAGCCTGCAGCCCGACGCGACCCGGAAGCTGCGGTTATATATCACTACCTTGCGGTAACGCGTCAGTGGGGCGATGGCGGCAATCGAATTTCGCAACGGGGCTTTGGGCCCGTCGCCCTTTTCGGGCCACCGGACTGAGGTGGATCAAGCAACGGCCAGGTGAGGGGAAGCCTCAACCGTGTCCGCGACGTCTCCCGGTCGCACAAGAGCAGCTGGAAAACTTCCCGGTTTGAGTGCACGGGCTTCCCGCCCGGTGAGGCACAGGCGCGTTGTTTGCGCGTGGCCCGCCGCCAACGAGCGCGCGAGCTGCCTGGGTGGGGATGGGCTCAGTATGCTGGTCTGTTCGCCCAGTAACAGGCTTTCCAGCGCGATATTGCTCGCGGTCAGAACCTCATGCCGGTCAAACAAAAGGTGGTGGTACGCATAATCTGCATCCAGCGCGACTTCTGCCACGCCGGGCCAATGCAACAGATGTTTGGCGGCGACGAAAACCTCGTCCACGCCAAACAATAGGGCGCAGGCAGGGCCAGCGAGTAAAACGCGATGTTGGGGTGAAATGCGTGTGACCTCAGCCGGGGTGTCGGGCCCAAGGGCACCGGGCTGAATCTCGATCGGCCGCGGGAGGTAAGGGTCCCCCCCAAACTGGCGCAGGCCCCGCCAGCGCACGACCTGCCACCCATTGTCTTGTGTCCAAAGGTCGTCGCCCACGCTGACCCAGTCGATCGGCATCATGCCGTCGCGTGTCAAAAGCATCGTACCGGAAACGAAACAGGGCACCGATTGCGCCTCGTACTGCGAATAGGTCAACCGGTTATCGTTGTCGAAATTCCCGCCCGGTGCGTTGTCGACATCAGTCTCGGACAGAAAGGTGTACGCGACCCCGGGTTCAAGCTCTTGCGACGGGGAATAGCCTATAAGTTGGCCTTCAATTTCGATGCGGTCGATCCATATCTGGGTGCCGTCGGGCGCTTGGATAACTGCGAAAGATTCAGTGTAGATATTTCCGGAGGTGATCGGCGTCCCATCAGGTTTGGCCGCCGACCCGGTCTGATTGGCGTCTTCGCCGAATTCATCCGCTTTTTCGTCACCGTCCATGAATTGGTCATCGTCGTTGACGGTGACTAGGACACGGTCTTGGGTGAAATCGTAATCCGCCGCGAAGGTGAAGGTTCCGCTGCCGGGATCATACGGCAGAGCGTCGGGTGAATAGATGTAGAATTGCGAAGTGGCCATGCCGATACCTGCGATTTCCCCACTGTCTCGCGGAACGCAGTGAACAAAGCTTGAACGGCTCGCCCTGATTTACGAACAATTCGATCCATCACACTCCCCCTTGTCGCGCTGCGCCGCACAGGTCAAAAAGCCCCATGGCAAAAGTGCAAAAACCCCTCGACTACCGGACGATCTACGAAATCTTCTCGCGCTTCCGCGATGCCGAGGATCATCCCAAAGGGGAGCTTCACCACGTCAACGCCTATACGCTGGTGGTGGCGGTTGCCCTTTCGGCGCAGGCAACGGATGCGGGCGTGAACAAGGCCACGGCCGCGCTCTTCAAGGTGGCCGACACTCCACAAAAGATGCTCGACCTGGGGGAAGAAAAGCTGATCGAGCATATCAAGACGATTGGCCTGTTCCGCAACAAGGCCAAGAACGTGGTGAAGCTGAGCCGTATCCTGGTGGACGATTACGGGGGTGAGGTGCCCTCAAGCCGCGCGGCGCTGCAATCCCTCCCGGGTGTAGGGCGCAAAACGGCCAACGTGGTGCTGAACATGTGGTGGAAGCACCCCGCCCAAGCGGTCGACACCCATATTTTCCGCGTGGGCAACCGCACACGGATCGCACCGGGCAAGGATGTGGATGCGGTGGAGCGTCAGATCGAGGATAATATCCCGGCCGAATTCCAGCTGCACGCGCATCACTGGCTGATCCTGCATGGCCGCTATATCTGCGTGGCCCGCAAACCCAAATGCGGCGCCTGCCTGATCCGCGACCTGTGCGTGTTCGAGGAAAAGACCGACGTGGCGTAACACGCCCGCCCGAAGGCTGAGGCTTTGGGTGCTTGAGGCGCGGGGGACGAGCCTCTAAACAGCTTGGAAACTTGCATTTCAGGACCCCATGACATGACCCAAACCTACGACCTTGTCGGCATCGGCAATGCAATCGTCGATGTGATCAGCCACGGCGATGACAGTTTTCTCGACAATATGGGCATCGAGAAAGGCATCATGCAGCTGATCGAGCGGGAACGGGCGGAAATCCTCTACGGTGCCATGCAGGATCGGGTCCAGACACCGGGCGGCTCGGTCGCCAACACGGTCGCTGGAGCGGGCACGCTGGGGCTGAAGACGGCCTTTCTGGGCAAGGTGAAGGACGACGCACTGGGGCGGTTTTACGCCAAGGAGATGGTTGATGAAGGGATCGCCTTTCCCAACCCGCCAACCGATGGCGACGTGCCGCCAACGTCGCGCTCGATGATCTTCGTCTCGCCCGATGGTGAGCGGTCGATGAACACCTATCTCGGCGCCGGTGCGGATTTTGACGAAGGCGATGTCGATGCGAGCGTCGCGGGCAACACGCGCTTCCTGTTTCTCGAAGGCTATCTCTACGACAAGGATGAGGGCAAACGCGCCTTCACCGCGGCGGCCCAAGCCTGCCACACCGGCGGCGGCAAGGCCGGTATTTCGCTGTCTGACCCGTTTTGCGTGGACCGCCACCGCGACGATTTCCGGCGCCTGATCACCGAAGAGATGGAGATCACGCTCGGCAACGAGGAAGAATGGCTGTCGCTCTATCAGACCGATGATCTCGACGCCGCCCTTGGGCAGGCCTCTGCCGTGTGTGAGACGGTGGTCTGCACCCGCTCGGGCAACCCGGTCGTTGCGATCCATAAGGGCACACGGGTCGAAGTTCCTGTCACGCGCGTCACGCCCGTTGATGCGACAGGTGCCGGTGATCAGTTCGCCGCTGGGTTCCTTTACGGGCTTGCGACGGGCCAGACGCTTGAGACCTCCACGCGCATGGGGGTCGCCGCCGCGGCCGAAGTTATTGCCCATGTCGGCCCGCGTCCCAAACGCTCCCTTCGGACAGTATTCTCGGAGGCTGGTCTGATTTGAAAATGGCACCGACGCATCAGCGATTGGCGGGGCAATGCCCGGTCTGATGGACAGCCTCACCGTTGGCGGAGGATCGTTGTGGATCCTCGCCATCGGGCTGGTGTTCAAGCTGACGGGCTTCGCCGTCCGGGACGAGTTGGCGCTGCGTGTGCTGGTGGTCTGCGGCTTTATCTGTGACGCGGGGTACTACTTTTTCCGCGCCGATCCGATTGTCCCCTCTGTCCTGTCAAACATCGCGCTCTTGATGGTCAACGTGATCCTCATCGCCGCGATCCTGATCGAGCGCACGACCTGGCGTATGACCCCCGATGATCGGGAGGTCTTTGTCCTGTTCCCAACCCTCACCCCCGGTCAGTTCCGCCGTCTTCGCAAGATGATGCAAACGGAACAGGCCGCTCCGGCGACGCAATTGACAGCGGAAGGGGCCGGCGTGGACGAGTTGATGCTGGTCTTCACCTCCGAGCTGACGGTCGAGAAGGGCGGGCGGAGTTTTCCCATTGCGGGTCCCGCTTTTGTGGGCGAGATCGCGTTTCTGACGGGCGAGGTCTCCAGCGCTACGGTCACGCTGCCCCATGGCGGCACGGTTTTGCGGGTCGAAAGCGTCGCGTTGAAGAAACGCATGGCGCGCTCGCCCGCCTTCAACAACGCCATGGTTGCGCTGTTCGGGCACGAATTGGCGCGAAAGGTTGCCTATTCCGCCCCGATGGATCGGGCCGCGCCCTGACTGGCCGTGGCGCGGTTGGCCAGATCAATCTTGCGCTGTGCCTCAATCTGCAACGCGCCTGACACGGCCAGCGAAAAGTCGTGATCCGCCTCCAGCTCGCGGATCAAGGCCGCACGGGGCAGGGTGAAAACCCGCGCCTCTTCCGTGATCTCGACATCCGCGGTGGCATCTGCGCCGTGCATGATGGTCAGTTCGCCAATCAGTGCCCCGGGTCCCAGGGTCGCGATATCACCCCCATGGGCGCTGACGCGGGCCTGACCGGTCGCGACATAAACCAACTCATGCACCGCCTGGCCCTGCCGGGTCAGCACGGTTCCGGGGCTGATGGTCTGCCAGCGCCCAAGCCGTAGGAACTTTCGGGCCAGGTGCGGCGGCAGGCTGGCGAAATGGGCGCTCAGAAACACGCGCTCTTCCTCTGAGAACCGCGTATTGCTGCGTTCCCAGGCCATGCGGGTCAGACCAATGATCGACAGAACGATCCAGGACAGACTGATCAGCATCTGCGACAGGTTGAAGGCGTCCACCAAGCTCAGCATGATGAACACCGCGCCAAGCATGTTCAGAACAGTGTAGGCCACGGAAGATCCGCGCAGCAGGCCGAATTGCAGGGCGGCGTAGGCCACAAGGTACAGGGCGACGCCCAGAAGGCCCGCGGCCGTCCAGATCGAGAAATCCATACTGCACATCCTTTGCAGCGGTGAAGGGGCGCCCGTGCCAAGCGGAACTGTGGCGCGCATTCCGGCCTTGTGTCAAATGCGGAAACGACAGGCGAAGGGTTTGCTACGACACGAAAATTCGGCCAATGTCCCGCGATAGCCCCGCCAGGAACCGGAGACCGGGACCCGTGATCATTGATCTCCCTTGCCAAGTCAGGACCGCGTCATGAGGCGGCTGACCTTTGCACTTGGCCTGATCGTCACGCTTGTCATGGTGTTGCTGACGGCCTTTCCCCCGCCGATCCTTGATCGGGCGCGCGATGCGGTCTTTGACGGCTATCAACGGACAGAACCGCGCGTGTACGACCCCGACGCCCCGGTTCACATCATCGATATTGATGAGGCTGCGCTGGACGCCTATGGGCAATGGCCCTGGCCGCGATCCTATCTGGCGGAATTGACGGATCGGCTCTTTGACCATGGGGCGGCAGCCGTCGGTTTTGACGTCCTGTTTCCCGAACCTGACAGAACCTCCCCCGATCTGATCGCCGATTCCTGGGTCCGGTTTTCCGATCAGGTCCCCCCCGCCTTGCCCGATCTGGGGTTGGAGCCACACGATGCCCGCTTTGCCGCGTCCATGCAGGGGCGCGCCGTGGTTTTGGCCATGGCCGGCGGGTTGGAGGGCGCGCCCGCTGAACCGCTGGCAGGCTTCGCCGTGACCGGTGAAGTCCCCAACACGCTCACCCGCTATCCGGCGGCGATCGGCAACCTGCCGGAACTCACCAGTGCCGCGTCAGGCTTGGGCACAATCAGCCTCGGGCGCAACGCCGACGGGATCACGCGCACGGTTCCCATGGTGTCGGACTTTGGCGGCGTTCTCGTGCCGTCACTGTCTGCGGAACTGCTCCGCGTCGCCCAAGGGGCAGGGGGGCATGTGCTGAAGACCTCCCAAGCCTCGGGGGAGGTTTCCGGCGGCACGGTCGCCGCAACCGCCATGCAGACCGGCGTGCTCAGCTTCCCGCTGGAAGCCGATGGGCGCTTTCGCATCTATTTCGCCGGCTATCAGCCGGACCGCGTCACACCGGTTGCTGATCTCTTGGAGGCTGAGGGGATCGACCCCGATTTGCAGGCGCGGCTGTCCGGCCGGATCGTTCTTGTGGGCTCCTCCGCGCAAGGGCTGTTCGACATCCGCACCACGCCGCTTGATGGCCAGATCGCGGGCGTCACGCTTCATGCGGAGATCATCGAGCAGGTCATCGCGCAGGAGTTTCTGACCCGCCCCGACTGGATGCGCGGGTTGGAGATCTTGATCGTCGCGCTTGCGGGTCTGATCCTGACGATATTCAACCGGTTGGAGCGACCGGTGATCGGCTTGGCGGCGGCACTCTCGTTCGGGGGCGGCTCGGTCGCGGGCGGTCTGCTGGCGTTCATGCAATGGGGTTTGCTCTTCAACCCGCTTATGGCTGTGCTGACTACGGTGCTTGTCTACCTTCCCGGCACCACGTTGGGCTATCTCGCCAAGGAGCGCGCGCGTCGCTCGATCCGCGAACGCTTTGCCCGCTTCCTGCCCCCGCCGCTTATCGCCGAGATTGAGAAGAACCCAGCCGCCGCGCTGACCCCTGAAGGGGCCGAGCGGGACCTGACCGTGATCTTTGTGGACATGCGCGGGTTCTCGACTGTGACGGAAGGTATGCCGCCCGACCGCGTCGTGACGCTTGTGAACACGTTCCTGAGCTCCGTGGCCGAGGCCCTGGTGGACCACGGGGCCACCATCGACAAGTTCATGGGCGACGCCGTGATGGCCTTCTGGAACGCGCCAATCATGCGCGATGATCACGCCGCCGCCGCCCTTGGCGCGCTGACCGCGGTGAATGAGGCGGCGGAGCAGGCCAATTTCTACCTCACCTCGCAGAACCTGCCGCGGATCAACCTTGGCGTGGGCGTGAATACGGGGCCGGCATCTGTCGGGCTGATGGGCTCCCGCGATCGGCTGTCCTACACCTGTATCGGGGACAGCGTGACGCTCGCCGCGCGGCTGGAGGGGCTGACGCGCATCTACGGCACGCGCAATTGCGTGGGCCCCGCAACCGTCGCGGCCTGCCCGGATCATCTGATTGCCGTGGGCCTCGATCTGATTGCCGTGAAGGGCTTTGCAAATGCGGTTGAAGTCTCGACCGTTCTGCCCCGCATGAGCGATGGGGCACAGGAATTTGCCTCCGCCATGGAGGAGGCCCGCGCGGCCTATGTGGCGCGCGACTGGGCGGGGGCGGAGGCCGGATTTGGCCGGGTCGCCCGGCTGAACGCGCCGTTCTGCAACACGGCCCTTCTGGCGCAACTCTATCTGGATCGGATCAGTGACTACAGAAAAACGCCCCCGCCCGAGGATTGGGCAGGGGCGTTTGTTGCAACGTCGAAGCGGTAGCGACCTGTACTAGGTATTCGGGTCGATACATCCACCGGTTGTGTCAATCAGGAAGCCCGGCGGGCACCCCCCTTCGGGCAGCCATTCGATCAGATCATCGAAGGTGAAATCATCGTCGAAAATGTCGGGGTCGAACTCTTCACCGGTCGTGGAAACAGGCCCACGATCCGATGGGTTCGGGTTATCCACACCAGACCCGAAGCCCGCGCCGCCCCCGCCGCGCGGTACGCCGTCGATCAGTTCCAGCACACGCGCAAGGAAGGCTGGGTTGACGCGGCCCAAATACCCGTCCTCGGTCAGAACGCCGCCCCGGCGGCTGGTGCAAAACTGCTGCCCGCCCTGATTGGTCAGGCACAAACGCTCACCCGCCAGGAAGATCGTGATCGTCTCGCCGCGCGCCCGGATGATCAGGGCTGAGGAGCCCCGGATACCAATGGTCGCGGTGGGCGTGGCAACCGTCGCTTCCTGCTGCCGGCTCAGACTGCCACCGATGAAGCGCAACGCGCCTTCGGTCATTTGCAGACCCATCTGGCCCGATCCGTTCGGGTTGAACACGAACTGATCCAGCACAATGGTCGTATTCGGCGCCAGTGACAGGGTCGTCTGGTCGATGAACAGGATTTGTCCCCGGCCCGACGCGGAGGAGGCGATGCGTTCGTCCTGCACAACGCCGGTGCCAAGGCTCAACGCACGGGTGCCGCCACCGGGTGGCGTGCCGCGCAAGGTCGGCTCGGAACTGGCGACGGTCCCGATGTTTTGCGCCGCCGCGGGAAGTGCGAGCGCCAGAGTGGTCAAAGCGGAAATAAGAAACGGTTTCAAAGACATGGATTAAAACTCCCAACCCAGTTGGACGGACAGGATGCTTTCCTCGCTGCTGCCGGCAACGCCCGAGACGACATTGTCCTGCATCACCTGCGACCACGCAGTTTCAACGTAGATATCTTCGTAGACAAAGGCCCGGACAAACGCGCCATAGGATTGATCTTCAAAGCTGTCTGCCGTGCCGGATCCGGTGCGATCAGTGTTCTGGAACTGAAGGAACCCGCCCGCGACCCAACGATTGGGCAAGATGTTGAAATTCGGGTTGAAGGCATGCTGCGCACTCAACCGTGCGCCCGCGATGCTGGTTGTGAGCGGCGTGGCGACATCCACATCGCGCTGCTCTTCCACCCAGGCCGACAGGCGGAACCGCGTGTCACGCGACGGGCGATAAGTCAGCCCGAGCGAGGCTTCGTGGAATTCGAAGTCGATCCCCATCGTGTCCGTTGATGTGGCGCGCCCGTATTGCAGATCGCCATAGGCGGTGAACCGTTCGTTGATCGGGTTCTGGTAGGCCGCACCGACGGCGACCGATGTGTAGCTCACCATCAGGGTCGGATCACGGTCGAACCATTCCAACTCGATATAAGGCTGCAGGCGTGGGCCATAGGCATCGCCCGAGATGCGGAATTCGGGCCCCGTGCGCAGCCGCGCGCTTTGGCGCGCATTCAGGCTGCCATCGTCGGGCTGATAGTTGGTGTAGGCAAATTCCGTGACCCACATCGTCACATTCGCATCACCCAGATCGAAGCGATAATCGAGGTTGGCGTTGAAAAAGGCACCATTGTCCCCGCTTTCCTGCGGGAAGGCGAGGCCGGCCTCGATGCGGCCGTCCAACTCGGTCCCATCACCGCGTTCGGTGCTTTCTTCCTGGTAGCGGGCCACGCGTGCGGCCTGATCGGGGCTCAGCGCGCCCGAGGCCTGGGCCGCCGCCAAATGATAATCCGCAACCGCATAAGAGCCGAGCGCGAAATACGCGATCGCAAGCTCCACCCGGGCGGCGGTGTTGTTGGGTTCAAGGTCGATCAACCGCTCCAGCGTCGCAGCAGCCCCTTCAAAATCGCGCATCTGCACGGAGAGCTGCGCATATTGCTGCATCAGGCTGCGGTTCGACGGATCGGCCAGCATCTGCTGGAAAACCGCGTCACGTTGCGCGCCCAATTCGGCGTTTTGCGCAACAAGGGGCGTCGTGAAAAGGGCAAGTGCGGCCACAGTTGCCAGAAGGGGGGCCGTAAAGGGGGCGCGAAACATTTGCAAAGCCTCGGCTAAAATTAGGTTTTTGAACGCCGTCAGGCTAAACTGCGGTTGGCGTCCGTTCAATAAAGGCGGCACCCAAGGGCACCGCACTCCCAAAATAATGCGTCTTTGTAGCAACGGTTAAGCGGCGCGGCAACGGGCGGGTTCAGTCGCCCAGTTTCGCGTGCACTTCGTCCAGATCGATCTCGCCGATGGGCATCTTGTTGCCCGGATTTTCGAAGTCGTATTTGAACAGCTCGAAATCGCGCTTGTAGATCTCATAGACCAGATGCATCGACAGATCGTCGAAATAGTCTTCGACAGGGTGCGCGCGCTTGGGGCCATGACCCTCAGACTCGTTGAACCGCGGCACATCCTTCAGCTTGATCGGATTGGCATTTTCTGTTGCATCCAGAACGCCTTGCATGCCGTCGTTAAAGCTCTCCGTCCAGAAAATCCGGTCGTACTTTCCGCCGTTCACAATGAACGTCGAGACATGGCCGGACATCGCTGACCAGTGAATGTCGGGGTCCATCGGGCGCCGCCACCGAATGGTGTCGCGCGCAAATAACAGGAACCGACGGAAGCTGGCGATCTGGTCGAACTCCCCCTTGCCGTCTTCGCCACCGACTTCGATGCCGTATTTTTGGATCAAAAGCGGCACCAGATTGCCGCGATACCGGCGCCCGTTGCGCTGTATCCCGCAGATTTTATCGAAAAAGGACGACAGGATGCGCGTATAGGGGTTGCGCACGCAGGTGAAGGCAAAGCTTTCATGGCCTTGCACATTCTTGGTGATCAACGGCTGGCTCTCGTCGAACGCCCATTTGTGCATCCCGCCTTTGGCATCGTGGATGTCACCGTCGAAAAATTCACCGTTATCAGTGTAATACATGATCTGGCCGATCGTCGAGCAGGCGCATTTGGGCACCACGCGGTACACCATGCTTTCGCTCGTCGTCATCCAGGTGCCTGGGAAACCCATCTGCTCGTCACCTTTACCTGTGCCCGGTTCACCTGCCGGGTCTTAACATGGGTAATTTACAAAGAATTGGTGTCGCATCAACGCACATTATTTATTAAGAGTGGGATAATAAGCCTCAGAAAAGGGCAAATGTTTCGAGCATGGCAAAAATCGCCTTCATTCTCCTGTGCCACAAGGATGCCCCGAGCATCATTCAACAGGCTGAGCGTCTGACGGCGACAGGCGATTATGTGTCGATCCATTTTGATGCCCGCGCAAAGGCGACCGACTTCGCGGCGATAACCGACGCCCTCAAGGACAATGCAGGCGTCACCTTCGCGACCAAGCGCATCAAGTGCGGCTGGGGGGAATGGTCTCTCTGTCAGGCCACGCTCCATGCGGTTGAGGCGGCGGTTGAGGCGTTCCCGAAAGCCACGCATTTCTACATGCTCTCGGGCGATTGTGCTTCTGTCAAATCGGCGGCCTATGCGCACAAGTTCCTGGATGCGCGCGACATCGACTATGTCGAAAGCTTCGACTTCTTCAATTCCGACTGGATCAAAACCGGCTTCAAGGGCGAACGGTTATTCTACCGCCACTGGTTCAACGAACGCCAAAACAAGAAGCTGTTCTATGCCTCGTTCAATCTGCAACGCCGTCTTCGGATGGAACGCAAGATCCCCGAAGACATCCAGGTGATGATCGGCAGCCAATGGTGGTGCCTGCGCCGCCAAACGATCGAGGCGATCCTCGAGTTCTGCAAACAACGCCTCGACGTGGTCCGCTTCTTCAAGACAACCTGGATCCCGGACGAGACATTCTTTCAGACCCTCGTCCGCCACCTTGTCCCCGCGCGCGAAATCGAAAGCCGCACGCTGACCTTCAAGATGTTCAGCGATTACGGCATGCCCGTGACCTTCTATAACGACCAGTATGACCTGCTGATCAGTCAGGATTACCTGTTCGCCCGAAAGATCTCGCCCGAGGCGACCCTGCTTAAAGAACGGCTCGGCGCGTTGTGGAATTCCGACCGCAAGGACTTCGCGACCTCACAAGAAGGGCCAAAGCTGCACGCCTTCCTGACCGGGCGGGGGCGGGTCGGCAAACGCTTTGGAACGCGGTTCTGGGAACGGGAAAGCACCTTGGGGGCGGACCGCGACCTTTACATGCTGGTCTGCAAGAAATGGCACGTCGCCAAGCGGTTGCTGAAGGCCTCGGCCGAAAAGCTGGACGTGAAGGGGATCGAGTATCTCTTTGATGAGGCCGGATGCCGGGTTCCCCATTTGGGCGGCATCGAACGCACGCTCGAAAAGCGCAACCGCCACCGGCGCGCGCTGATGCGGATGCTGTTCGACTATTACGGCACCGAACAACTCATCATCTGCCTCGATCCCGCGAACCTCGACCTGATGCGCGATTTCATGTCCGACCGCGCCAATGCCCGCATTCTTGAGCTTCAGTGCCATTTCGACGACCAATACCTCGTCGGCCACGCCCACCGCGTGGGCCTGGCGACAGAGGATACGCCGGGCGAGGTGATCCAGCGCATGCTGCCAACCCTGCGCCACGAATTCCTGGATGAGCAGACCGCAATCCGGGAAGAGGAGTTCAAGCAGCACTGGCGCTTGAAGGAAGGCAAAACCCCTGAGGAAAACGGCACCGTTCTTGCGGAATTCTTCGGGATCGACCACGACAGGGGCCGAGAGCTGGCAGAAACCCAGCACCTGTTTGCCGATTAAGAGGGCGCAATGGCTTACCAATACGACGATCAGAACATCTTTGCGAAAATCCTGCGCGGCGAAATCCCAAATCAGACCGTTGCCGAAACGGACCATACGCTGGCCTTCTCGGACATCTACCCACAAGCACCTGTGCACGTGCTGGTGATCCCGAAAGGGCCATATGTCTGCTTCGATCATTTCGCGGCGGAGGCCTCGGACGCCGAGATTGCCGATTTTCACCGGGTCGCGGCGCAGATCTGCGCCGATCTGGGGGTGGCCCCGGGCGCAGGTGGCATGGGCTATCGCACGATCTCAAATGCCGGAGAGCATCCGGTGCAAGAGGTGCCGCACTACCACATGCATATCCTGGGCGGCCGCCCCCTTGGCCGCATGCTGCAAAAGGCCGATTGAGCGCACCGTCTTCTGGCAAAAGGCGCGCCTGCGGCGCAAGACGTTCCCCTCGCGTCGGCGCTTGCGCGCCTTCGGCTCAGAAAGGGGGGGGGGCGCTGCCCCCCGTCCTGCGGACTCCCCCCGGCATGTTCAGGGAACAAAGAGGGGCGCGGCAACCGGCCCCCCCTTGGACCCTTGCCCGGATTTCGGCAAGGTGCGATAGACTAGTCAGCGCAGATGTAAGGACGACCCGAGATGAGCATTGACGCCCCCGAAACCGAAGTAGTGGATCAATGGCGCGTCGCCTGTGATGGCGGTGAAGGCGCTTTGGGCCATCCCCGCGTCTGGCTGTCGCTGAGCCGCGTCACCGGAGAGGTGGAGTGCGGCTATTGTGACAAGAAGTACGTGCACCGGGATTTCGCCGCGACATCCGAGTGATTGCTCGCAGCTTACGCCTGTTCGGCCGCCTCCTTGGGGCGGCTTTTCTGTGTCTGGTCCTGTATCTTGGAGCCGCTGCAATCGGCGGGCTGGTTCCGGGCCGCACCGCCGATCTACCCCTCGATCTGCCCCCGGGCGATGAGGTTGAAATCGGCCTTCTCTTCGGGCCGATCCACGTGGATTTCCTGCTGCCTGCCACGCCGCGCACCCGCACGGCGCTTGAATTTGCAGGCGATGCCGGTGTGCCGGTGGATGCCCCCGGCGTAGCGCACTTTATCGTTGGCTGGGGCGCGCGGGATTTCTACACCACCGCCGGCACCTACGCCGACATCACGCCCCGTGCCACGCTGCGCGCTGTGACTGGCGACGCCTCGGTTCTGCGGGTCGATGTGGTCGGGCCCATAGACCCCTCCGCCGACTATCCACGCCTGCGCCTGTCGCAAGTGCAGTACAACGCGCTGCTGAACGCGATCATGGCAAGCGTCGATGGCGAACCGATCCCCAATGCGGGTTTCACTCCCACAGACGGGTTTCATGAGGCCAAGGACCGGTTCCACATTCTGCGCACCTGCAACACATGGGTTGGCCGGATCCTACGTCGCGCGGGCGTTCCGGTCGGCGCGTGGACGCCCACGCCCTACAGCCTGCGCCTGTCGCTTTGGCGCGGGGGCCTCAGTTAAGTGTGACGCTCTGTGCGCCGCATGTCAGCTCAGCCTCGCCGGTTGTCTGCGCGAAGTAGGCGGCAAGGTCTGCACCCGACCATGCGTTGATCGGCAGGCCAACGATCGTCTGGCCCGCGCCGACCGCGACATTGGTCTCCGAGTCCTTGAACGTGTAGGTCACAATCCCCGTCATCCCATCCTCGCAGGTAAAATTCGCGAGGTTGTCGATATTGCTCCAGACCCCGGTGCACGTCGTGCCGGACGACAACTCGCCCTGCAAAACGCCCTGATCCCAACCAATCACCTGGCCCACCAGCAACAAATCGTCTCCGATACAGGCGACCGCGTGGACGCAAGAAGTCTCTGACCCCTCGACGACGACGCAGGACTCATCAAGGTGCATCTGCGCCGCAGCGGCGTGGGCAAAAATCACGGTCGCAGCCGCAAGCAGGGCAGGGTAGAACGGTCGGCAAACAGGGAGGGTGCGCAAATGGCATTCGGAAAAGGGCATCATCTTCACCTCGTGGATGGATCGGCGTTCATCTTCCGCGCCTACCATGCGCTTCCGCCACTCACCCGTAAATCCGATGGCCTCCCAATCGGCGCGGTGAGCGGATTTTGCAACCTGCTGTGGAAGATGATCAACGACACCCGCGATGCGCCGACCCACGTGGCGGTGGTGTTCGACAAGGGGTCCCACACGTTCCGCAACGACCTCTATGACCAATACAAAGCCAATCGCGAGGCGATGCCCGAAGATTTGCGTCCGCAGATCCCGCTGACCCGCGAAGCGACCCGCGCCTTCAACCTCGCCTGTATCGAGTTGGAGGGGTTCGAGGCCGACGATATCATCGCCACCTTTGCCCGGCAGGCGCGTGAGGCTGGGGGCAGTTGCACCATCATCTCGTCGGACAAGGACCTGATGCAGCTGGTCGGTGACGGCGTGGATATGCTGGACCCGATGAAGAACACCGTGATTGACCGCGAAGGGGTGGAGGCCAAGTTCGGCGTCGGGCCCGAGCGTGTGGTGGATGTGCAGGCGCTCGCCGGCGACAGCGTCGATAACGTGCCGGGGGCGCCGGGCATCGGCGTGAAGACCGCCGCGCTCCTGATCAACGAATATGGCGATCTGGACACGCTTCTGGAGCGTGCGGAAGAGATCAAGCAACCCAAACGCCGCCAGACCCTCATCGACAATGCCGACCAGATCCGCCTCAGCCGCCAGCTTGTACTGCTAGACGATCAGGTCAGCCTTGAGGAGACGCTGGACGATCTCGACGTCCGCGCGCCGGAGGCTGATAAGCTGCTGGCGTTCCTCGCGGAAATGGAATTCCGCACGCTCACGACCCGCGTCGCCACGCAATTGGGCGCCGAGGCCCCCGTCATTGCGGAGCCTGAGCCCGAGGCCGCGCCTGACGCCCCCGAAATGCCGGACATCAAGGACGCCACCTACGACACCGTGCGCGACTTGGCCACGTTACAGCAATGGATCGACCGCGCCACCGCGCGGGGCGAGGTGGCCTTCGACACGGAAACCACGTCGCTCAACGAAATGGCTGCCGAACTGGTCGGCGTGTCTCTCTGCATCGAGCCCGGCCATGCCTGCTATATCCCCCTGCAACATCGCGGCGGCGGCGATGACCTCTTTGCTGATACCTCGCTGGCCGAAGGCCAGATCCCCCTCGATGACGCGCTCAACATCCTCAAACCGCTCTTGGAAAACCCCGCCGTCCTCAAGATCGCCCAGAACGCGAAATACGATGTGAAGGTCCTCGCCCGCTACGGCATCGAGGTGAACCCAATCGACGACACCATGCTGCTCAGCTACGCGCTCCACGGCGGCCTCCACGGCCACGGCATGGATGCGCTGAGCGAACGCTACCTCTCCCATAAACCCATTCCGATCAAGGAGTTGATCGGTTCGGGCAAGTCGGCAATCACCTTCGATCAGGTGGAGATCGACAAGGCTTCCCCCTACGCCGCCGAAGATGCCGACCTCACGCTCCGCTTCCACAAACTCTTCAAACCGCGCCTGCATCGGGAGCAGGTCACGAAGGTCTATGAGCGGCTGGAACGCCCCATGGTCCCCGTCCTCGCCCGCATGGAACGCTCGGGCATCAAGGTCGACCGCGATGTGCTGTCCCGCATGTCCAACGCCTTCGCGCAGAAAATGGCGGGGCTGGAGGCGGAAATTCACGAACTGGCGGGCGAGGCCTTCAACGTCGGCTCCCCCGCGCAGCTTGGCGAGATCCTCTTCGACAAAATGGGCCTCGAAGGCGGCAAAAAGGGCAAGACCGGCAAATACTCCACTGGTGCGGATATCCTCGAAGATCTCGCCACTGAACACGAACTGCCTGCCCGCGTCCTCGACTGGCGGCAGCTGTCGAAACTCAAATCCACCTACACCGACGCGCTTCAGGAACACATCAACCCCGAAACGGGCCGCGTCCACACCTCCTACTCCATCGCGGGCGCCAACACTGGCCGTCTCGCCTCCACCGATCCGAACCTGCAAAACATCCCCGTCCGCACCGAAGAAGGCCGCCGCATCCGCGAGGCTTTCGTGGCGGAACCCGGCAAGGTTCTGGTTTCCCTCGACTATTCGCAGATTGAACTGCGCATCCTCGCCCATATCGCGGGCATCGAAGCCCTGAAGGAGGCCTTCCGCGACGGGCAGGATATCCACGCCGCCACCGCGTCCGAGATGTTCAACGTCCCCCTCGAAGACATGACCCCCGACGTCCGCAGGCAAGCCAAGGCGATCAACTTCGGCGTGATCTACGGCATCTCCGGCTTCGGCCTCGCCCGCAATCTGCGCATCCCCCGGGCCGAGGCGCAGGGCTTCATCGACCGCTACTTTGAGCGCTTCCCCGGCATCCGCACCTACATGGACGACACGAAGAAATTCGCCAAGGATCACCTTTACGTCCAGACGCTGTTTGGCCGTAAAATCCACACGCCCGAGATCAACGCCAAGGGCCCCGGCGCGGGTTTCGCGGGGCGCGCAGCGATCAACGCGCCGATCCAGGGGACGGCGGCCGACATCATTCGCCGCGCCATGATCCGCATGGACGACGCCATCGCAGACCTGCCCGCAAAAATGCTTTTGCAGGTCCACGACGAGTTGATCTTCGAGGTCGACGAAGACGCCGCCGACCGCCTGATCGACCGCGCCCGCGACATCATGCAGGGCGCCTGCGACCCGGCGGTGCGGCTCGACGTCCCGCTTGTTGTCGATGCAGGGCAGGGGGCAAACTGGGCGGAGGCGCATTGAGTTGAATCTGATCAGTCAGACTGAGCACAATCTCAGAAGCATCCCGGGTTATGGTCAACTCACCAGATGGGACAAAGCGTTGCTTCGCAGCTTTGCCGTTGCGTGGCCTCTATTCGAAGAAAGATGCCTGAACCGACGGGCCAATGCGGCCAGCATCGCGGACTTTTCTGAACAGCAAGGAAATGCGCCGGTTCCAAGCTCGATTCATCGCGCGTTCGCTTACTTCAAGAACCGATATTTTGAAGGCCAATTTTGCGTGGAGCGTTTCCATGCCCTTTGCCACGGGCGTGTGGGCGACGAACCGCAACAAGGTGTTGGAATACAGGAAACACTCGAGGAGCTTTTCAACGCCGATGATCCCGATCTGAAAGCAACGGTTCAGGCCGTGTTGCTAACGATCTACCGGCTTCGCAACAACCTTCTCCACGGAAATAAGTACGATGGAATAGCAAACCAACGTGAGAATTTCAGTCACAGTTTAAGGGTGATTAACGCTCTGATTGAGAGGGAATAGCGTTTGACTACCCCCATCCACACCTGGCCCGACCTGCGCACCTTTGCCCATTCCCTCAACCTGCCCAAGGTCGAGGACGCCGTCTCCTGGGGCAATCCCACCCTCAAGGCCCACGGCAAACTCTGGTGCTGGTGGAGCCCTTACGTCGATGCCGCGATCTTCAAAGGCTCCGTTGAGGAACGCGAAATGCTGCGAGAAGCCGACCCCGAAACCTTCCTTCACCACGACCATTACGCAAAATACGGCTGCATCCTCGTGGCCGCTGGCCGCATAGAGCGTGACTGGGCCGAAGCGCGCCTGCGCCGAACGTGGCGCGACATGGCGCCCAAACGCTGGCTCGCGCAATACGACGCGGGGCAGGGCTGATGCCGCAATGGCTCTACGTCCTGCGCGGGTGCGTCTTCACCTACCTCATCGCCTCGCTCGGCTTCGGCGTGATCGCGTTGTTCGATGGCCCGGTTCAAGGGGCCGAGGTCTTTGGCATCGCCCTCATCTTCGGCGGTATAATCGCCCTGCCTTTCGCCATCGCGGCGCTGATCATCTGGTCCGTGCTGGCCGGCATGCGTAAACGTGTCTCCGTTCTGCAAGCGGTCGCGATCAGCGCCGGCGTCTTCTTCTTGCCCGGCGTGTTTCTGGCGCTGGCCGAAGGCGGCCTTTACGCGGTGCTCTCGGCTGTGATCCTGATGCCCGTGCTCGGCGCCGCATTCGGCGCGCTCTTCTGGGTTGGGGCATTCGGCCTGCAACGAGAGGTCCAATTCGCTTTTCGGGAGCCCGCCCCATGAAACCCGTTCAACTGAACGCAATTTCCGCAAAAACCCCGTTCATCTGGACGCATATCCGCTCACCTGAACGCATTTCGGCGCCACTATGCTGATCGCCTTCAACAAACCGATGAATGTGCTGAGTCAATTCACGTCCGAGGGCGGCTGGCCCGCCTTGGACGGCTTCGGGCTGCCCAAAGGTGTCTACGCAGCAGGGCGGCTGGACCGCGATAGCGAAGGGCTCTTGCTGCTGACCGACGATGGCGGGCTGCAGGCGCGCATCTCTTCACCCAAGTTCAAGAAACCCAAGGTTTACTATGCGCTCGTCGAAGGCGTGCCTGATACGCAAGCCCTTGATAAGCTTGCCAAAGGTGTGCGCCTGAAAGACGGGCAGACCGCGCCTTGCGCGGTCGAGGCTAGGCCCACGCCTGACTGGATCTGGGACCGCGATCCACCAGTCCGCGTGCGGAAATCCATCACCGATACATGGGTGAAACTGACGCTGAGCGAGGGCAAGAACCGCCAGGTCCGCCGCATGTGCGCGGCCGTCGGTTTCCCCGTCATCCGCCTCGTACGATGGTCCATCGGGCCCCACGATCTGCGCGATCTCCCCCCCGGACAATGGCGGGAGGTCGTAGGTGTCTGAGGATGAAATCGTTACCGTCCGATCCCGCGCTGATCTGCGTAAGTGGTTGACAAATAATCACGAAAGCAAGGCGGGCAATGTCTGGCTGGCGACCTACAAAAAGCACCACCCTGATTATCTGCCGTGGCTGGAGGCTGTTGAAGAACTGCTCTGCTGGGGCTGGGTCGATGCCCAAGTTGCGGCTCTTGACGCGGACCGGATGAAGCACCGCATCGCGCCCCGGAAAGAAACCTCCGCCTGGTCCGCCGTGAACAAAGAGATCGTTTTGCGGATGCGCGCCACAGGTCAGATGACCCCCGCCGGCGAGGCCAAGATCGCCGCAGCTGAGGCCAATGGGATGTGGGGTTTTCTGGATGATGTCGAACGTCTGGAAGTGCCAGACGATCTTGCGCAAGCCCTTGGAAAGGCGCGTGAAACCTGGGACGCCTATCCGAGGTCGGTCAAACGGGGCACGCTGGAATGGATCAAGATGGCAAAGACCGCACCAACACGCGCGCGCCGCATCGACGATGTCTCGCAAAGCGCAGGTGAGGGTCTGCGACCGTCGATCTTCAGACGCTGATCGCTCTCCTAGCCTTTGTCTTCCATTGGTCAAAAATACCTCGGGGAGCGCGAGGGGCTGGCCCCTCGCATGCCGATGTTCACGCAAGCATAACCATCGGGTTCTCAAGGTTTTCCTTGATCGCTTGCAGGAACTGCGCGCCCAATGCGCCATCAATCACACGGTGATCGACGCTCAGCGTCGTTGACATTACCGTCGCGACGGTCAGCTCGCCATCCTCACCCACAACCGGCTTTTTCACGCCGGCGCCAACCGCAAGGATCGAGCCGTGCGGCGGGTTGATGACAGCGTCGAAATTCTCGATCCCGAACATGCCGAGGTTCGAGATCGCGAAGGACCCGCCGACATATTCGTGCGGCATCAATTTGCCGTCGCGTGCGCGGGTTGCAAGGTCTTTCATCTCCGCGGAAAGGGCTGACAAGCTCTTGGAATCGCTATCTTTTAGGACGGGCGTGAAGAGGCCGCCATCGACGGCCACGGCAACCGCCACGTCCGATGGCTTCAGCTTGATCATGCGGTCCCCGGCCCAAACGGCGTTGGCGTCCGGCACCGATTGCAGCGCCAAAGCGCAGGCCTTGATCACGAAGTCGTTGACCGACAGCTTCACACCGCGCGGCTCAAGCTGTTTGTTGAGCTGGCTGCGGAATTTCAGCAGCGCGTCCAACTGAATGTCGCGGCGCAGGTAGAAATGCGGGATGGTCTGCTTGGCCTCGGTCAGGCGGGCAGCGACCGTTTTGCGCATGCCATTGAGTTTGACCTCTTCAAACTCGCGACCCTCATACATCTTGAGGACCTGCTCAGCGCTCGGCCCAGTGGGCATGGCACCAGCGGACGGCGCCGCAGCTGCCGGAGCGGCGGCTGCGGCAGGGGCCGCTGCGGCAGCAGGTGCAGCGGTGGCACCTTCCACGTCCGCTTTCACGATGCGACCATGGGGACCGGAGCCTTTGACCTGGCTGAGATCGAGGCCCTTGTCCTTGGCGATGCGGCGCGCCAGCGGCGAGGCGAAGACGCGGGTGCCATCGGCTGCCGCAGGTGCAGCGGGGGCAGGGGAAGCTGCGGGGGCGGGCGCTGCGGCCTCAGCCGGGGTTGCCTCGGCAGCCGGTGCCGCGGCAGCCGGTGCAGGTGCTGCGGAGAAATCTTCGCCCTCTTCGCCGATCAGGGCGATGGGCGTGTTTACCTTCACGTTTTCGGTGCCTTCGGCCACCAGGATCTTGCCGATCACGCCTTCATCAACGGCCTCAAATTCCATCGTGGCCTTGTCGGTTTCGATCTCGGCCAGAAGATCACCGGAAGCGACAGTATCGCCTTCTTTCACGAGCCATTTGGCGAGCGTGCCTTCCTCCATCGTGGGGGAGAGGGCGGGCATGAGCAGTTCGATGGGCATTGGGGTCGGTCTCCCTAAGCGCGTGCTTATTCGAGGGTCAGGTGAGTGAAGGGCGCGCGCGGCGCGGCGCCCTTTTTCAAAGCTGTGATGGCGTCTTTCAGGTCATGTTGTTGGGCGGCAATCCACTCATAGGCCTGATCGTGGCTTACGGTCGCGTCTGTTCCGTATTGCTGGGACAGGAGCGCGTCCGGCACCAGGGCCACAACCTCGCCCCCGCCCAGATCGACGGAGACGCGGTAGGCGTCGGCGAATGGATTTTTGCCCAGGATGCGCATCAGCGATACGTGACCTGTTTGACGGCGGCGATCACCTCATCGGTGGTGATCAGCGCGTGGCGTTCCAGATTGGCCGCATAGGGCATCGGCACGTCCTTGCCGGTGCAGTTAATGACCGGCGCGTCAAGGTAATCGAACGCGTTCTGCATCAGGTAGGCCGACAGGTGGTTGCCGATGGAGCAGACCGGGAAGCCTTCTTCGATCGTCACGCAGCGGTTGGTCTTCATGACCGAGGCCAGCAGTGTGTCGTAGTCGAGCGGACGCAGGGTTCGCAGGTCGATGACCTCCGCCGAAATACCGTCCTCGGCCAGCTTGTCGGCGGCCTCCAGCGCGTATTGCATCCCGATCCCGAAGGACACGAGCGTCACATCCGTGCCTTCGCGCCAGATTTTGGCTTTGCCGAAGGGTACGGTGAAATCGTCCATATCCGGCACCTCGAACGAGCGGCCATAGAGGATCTCATTCTCAAGGAATATCACCGGGTTGGGATCGCGGATCGCGGTCTTGAGCAAACCCTTCGCGTCGGCAGCAGCGTAAGGCATAACAACCTTCAGGCCTGGGATCTGGCTGTACCAGGCAGCGTAATCCTGGGAGTGCTGCGCGCCCACGCGGGCGGCGGCACCATTGGGGCCACGGAAGACCATGGGCGCACCCATCTGTCCGCCGGACATGTAGAGCGTCTTGGCCGCCGAATTGATAATATGGTCAATGGCTTGCATGGCGAAGTTGAACGTCATGAATTCCACGATTGGCTTCAGCCCACCAAAGGCCGCGCCAACCCCGATCCCGGCAAAGCCGTGTTCGGTGATGGGGGTGTCGATCACGCGACGGTCGCCGAACTCGTCCAGCAGGCCTTGGGTCACTTTATACGCGCCCTGATATTCGGCCACTTCCTCGCCCATGACGAAGACACCGTCATCGTTGCGCATCTCTTCAGCCATCGCATCGCGCAGGGCTTCGCGGACCGTTTGCGATTTCATCGCTGTGCCTTCGGGCCAATCGGGGGACTGGTCAACCTTGGGCGCGGCAGGCGCCGCGGCGGCGGGCGCGGGCGCCTCGGATGCGGCAGGGGCCGGCGCGGCTTCAGCCGCCGGTGCAGGGGCGGCAGACATATCCTCACCCTCTTCGCCGATCAGCGCGATGGGTGTGTTCACCTTCACGTTTTCGGTGCCTTCCGCGATCAGGATCTTTCCGATCACGCCTTCATCGACGGCCTCGAATTCCATCGTCGCCTTGTCGGTCTCGATCTCGGCCAGGATGTCACCGGATTGCACGGTATCGCCTTCTTTCACCAGCCATTTCGCCAGTGTGCCTTCCTCCATCGTGGGGGAGAGGGCGGGCATCAGAATTTCTACAGCCATTTACACAGCCTCCCCTTGCGGTGCTTCTTCGGCATAAATGTCGGTCCAGAGTTCTTCGAGCGCGGGCTCGGGGCTTTCTTTGGCGAATTCGGCGCTCTCGTTCACGATCTCCTTGATCTCCTTGTCGATCGCCTTGAGGTCTTCTTCGGAGGCATGGCCACCGGTCAGGAGCATCTGGCGCACATGTTCGATGGCGTCGCGCTTTTCGCGCATTTCCTGCACCTCTTCGCGGGTGCGGTACTTCGCCGGGTCGGACATGGAGTGGCCGCGATAGCGGTAGGTCTTGATCTCAAGAATGTACGGGCCTTTGCCCGCGCGGCAGTGGGCGACGGCTTTTTCGCCGGCGGCCTTCACGGCCAGCACGTCCATGCCGTCCACTTCTTCGCCTTCGATCCCGTAGGCGGCGCCCCGTTCCCAGTAGGAAGGGGAGTGGGTCGAGCGTGCGGTCGACGTGCCCATGGCGTATTGGTTGTTTTCGATCACGAAGATGCAGGGCAGGCCCCAGATTTCGGCCATGTTATAGGCCTCATAGACCTGGCCCTGGTTGGCTGCGCCGTCGCCGAAATAGGTGAAGGTGACGCGGTCATTGCCCTTGTACTTGTCGGAGAAGGCGAGGCCCGCACCAATTGGCACTTGTGCTGCAACGATGCCGTGGCCGCCGTAGAAATGCTTCTCTTTCGAGAACATGTGCATCGAGCCGCCTTTGCCTTTGGAGTAGCCGCCTTCGCGGCCCGTCAGCTCGGCCATCACGCCTTTTGGGTCCATGCCACAGGCCAGCATATGCCCGTGATCGCGGTAGGAGGTGATGCGTTTATCACCCTCTTCCGCGGCAGCCTCGAGCCCCACCACAACGGCTTCCTGCCCGATATACAGGTGGCAGAAGCCCCCGATCAGGCCCATTCCATAAAGCTGACCGGCCTTTTCCTCGAACCGGCGGATCAGCAGCATGTCGCGGTAATATTCCTTCAGCTCGTCGGCTGAAACATTCGGCTTGGCAGGTGCCTTTGCCGTGGCTTTGCGTGCGGCCATTCTTCGCCTCTCCTCCCCCAAAACGGGAATAGTTTAACGTTGAACTATTCCTTAGCAGCAAAGTTCCAAAGAGTCTTCCCGTCAACCTGACGCAGGGGAACAGTCCCGTTATGCAACGGGCGCAGAGCTTGACCTAGGGGCAGAGAGTTAAGGGAGGATCAGTTCATCCGGGCGCGCATAACCCAGGACGTTGCGCACACGCTCATCAAGCAGATCGATATCAAGGTAGTCATCCGACAAACGACGCGTGAGGATTTCCATGCGATCCACCTGCGCCTCAAGACGCGCCAGTTCTTCCTCAAGCCGATCACGCTCGGCCTCCACCTGGATGCGCTGGAACAGGCCGTTGTTCCCCTGCACCGCAGTGAAGGTGAAATAGAAACCGATCAGGAACAGCATCCCCGGAACAATAGCCCGGGTCAGCGATAGGGTACGCCACATGGTTCTGCCTCAAACGGGCCGGTTGGCCCACAAGTCCGTGTCGCCCCGATGGGGCGGATAGATCACAACGCCTCTGACGGGCGCATTGGGGGGAGATTCGCACATTCCAGCGGCTTTGGGAATCCCCCCTGACGGATTGCGATTCGCATGCCTGAAGCACTTTGCGTTTTATGCGAGGCACTCTTATCGCGTTCCGCGTTCGCGCCATCGGCGCGAGGCAGCGGGTTGCGATTCAAATCAAACGCAAAGTGATCTAATCTTGCGCCCATGAAGCCGCGCTCAGATCTGCCGACGCATGACGTGTCAAACCAACCGCCGCCGAAGGGGGATCGGGATTTGTGGGCGGGCGACCCGGTTCTGCGCGATCATGTGCACGGCGCGAATATCAAGGCCCTGCAACGCCAGGCCACGACCCTCGGCACCACTGAGATGGCGGAGGCCGCCCGTGCCGCAAACCGCACAGGACCTGACCTTCGGCTGTTCGATGCAGGCGGACGGCGTCTGGATGAGGTGCACTTTCATCCAGCCTATCATGGGTTTCTCGACCTCGGTATGACTGCCGGTTACGCGTCCGGCCCTTGGACCGGTGGACGCCACCTGACCCACGCAGGCATGGTCTACTTGCATTCTCAGGTAGAGCCTGGGACCTGCTGCCCGATGACCATGAGTTACGCCGCCGTGCCCGCTTTGCGCGGCAGCGGGGACGTGGGTGATCTGTGGGCGTCAAAGCTGGCAGTCCCCGTCTACGATCCAACGATCGCACCGATTTCTGCAAAGGCGGGTGTCACGCTTGGCATGGCCATGACCGAAAAGCAGGGCGGCTCAGACGTGCGCGCCAATACGACCCGTGCCGCTTGCACGGCGGAGGGTTGGCGGCTTACCGGGCACAAATGGTTTTGCTCGGCGCCGATGTCCGATGGGTTTCTGACGCTCGCGCAAGCGCCCGGCGGGTTGACCTGCTTTCTGGTGCCCCGGTGGCTGGAGGATCAGCGCAACGCCATCCACATATTGCGGCTGAAGGACAAGTTGGGGAACCGCTCCAATGCCTCCGCCGAAATCGAATATCACGGGGCATTTGCCCAAATGATCGGCGAGGAAGGGGACGGTGTTCGGACCATTCTGGCCATGGTCCATCACACGCGCCTCGACACGGCCATGGCACCGGCGGGGCTGATGCGGGCCGCGCTGGGCCATGCCCATCACTGGGTTAGTCACCGCACCGTGTTCCAGCGCCGCCTGGTCGATCAACCGCTTATGCAGCAGGTGCTGGCCGATCTGGTGCTGGATTGGGAAGGTGCGACCGCCTTGGCCCTGCGCGTGGCGCGCGCCTTTGATGATCCCACCCAAGCGCCGTTTGCCCGCGTTGCGGTGGCACTCGCGAAGTTCCTCAACAACAAACTGGCCCTGCGCGTGATCGGGGAAGCGATGGAGGTGTTGGGCGGCATGGGATATGTCGAGGATACGCCCTTGCCGATGCTCTACCGCGAAGCGCCGCTGAACGGGATCTGGGAAGGCTCCGGCAACATCATATGCCTCGACATCTTGCGCAGCCTCGCGCGCGACACGGCCTGTGCCGAGGCGCTCCACGCGGCGCTCATGGCCCCCAAAGGCGCGTCAAAGCCCTATGATGCCGCCTTGGCGCAGCATCAAGCCACATGGTCCGAGCCGCCGGATGACGCCCAGGCCCGCCGCTTCGCCTATGAGACCGCCACGCTTTTGACCGCCGCGACCCTGATCGGGGCCGCCCCGTCCGCGATCGCTGACGCGTTTTGCGCCACGCGTCTCGGCATGAAAGGAGCGCCTGTGGCCGGCGCCGTGCCTCTATGCGACCCGAGCTCCATTCTCGCCCGTCTCGCCGCAGGCTGACGCTACCAGTCCGATGGCTTCGCGCTTTTGTCTTCCACTGGTTTAAAATACCTCGGGGGAGGCGCAGCCGGGGGCAGCGCCCCCAAATTCCGACAAAATCCCCAAGTGCCAAAGCCACAGAACCCGAGCATATGCCGCGCGCGTAAGCGCGCGGCCCCCGGGCGACCGCGAAGCGGGCGCAATCCCTGTCTCAGAAACGCACCAAGGCTCAGGTGATCGAAGCGGCGTGGATCTCGTCAATTGTCCGCTCGATGGCCCCGTTGAACGCGGCATCATCTTGCTCGGCCGAAAGCCCTTCGGTCAGCGCGCGGCTGAAGCTTGCGATAACACCGTGGTTCGCGGCAAGGCGTCGATTGGCTTCCTCCCGCGCATAGCCCCCCGACAGGGCGACCACCCGCATCACGCGTGGATGGGACACAAGCGAAGCATAGTGATCGGGTGCCTCCGGCAGGGTCAGCTTCAGCATGATCTGACGGTCGGCCGGAACGTTCTCCAACTCCGCCAGAATGGCGTCCAAAAGCATCGCCTCTGCCTCGGCCTTGTCCGGGGCGTTGATCGAAACTTCCGGCTCGATGATTGGCACCATGCCCGCGTCCAGCACCTCGTCGCCGATGCGAAACTGCTGCGCCACATTAGCTTTGATGCCTGACCCATCGGCCCCGCCGATGACCGAGCGCGCCTTTGAGCCAAAAATGCCATTGGCCTTGGCCCGCGCCAGCTTGTCGGACAGGGTCTTGATCGGTTTGAGCAATTGCACCCCGTCCTTTGCTTCGTCCAGACCGTCATCGATCTTCAGAAACGGCACCACGTTGCGGTCTTCCCACAGATACTGGGCCGAGGGGCGACCTGCGATCTCACGGTCCATGGTCTTCTCGAACAGGATCGCGCCGATCACCTTCTTGCCGGTGAACGCAGGCGCGGAAGCGATGCGCGTCCGCATCTGGTGGATCAGATCGAACATCTCGTCGTCCGAGCGGTAGGCGTCTTCCGCCACCCCGTAAAGCTTCAAAGCCTTCGGCGTAGAGCCACCGGATTGATCCAGCGCAGCGATAAAGCCCGCGCCGTTTTGCATTTGTGCGATCTGCTCTGGGGTCGGCATGCCCGTCTCCTGCAATCAATGAATGCAGGCGGTCTATGACGTCGGGCAGGGCGCCACAATCATGGTACCGCTATCAGTGCGCCATATCCGGGCTAGGCCCGCATCAGCGCGGCGACACCGGGCAGGGTCTTGCCCTCCATCCATTCCAGGAATGCGCCGCCTGCGGTCGAGATGTAGGTGAACTGATCGGCCACGCCTGCGTGGTTGAGCGCTGCAACCGTGTCACCGCCACCGGCGACTGAAACGATGTCTTCGGCAATCGTGGCGATCCCGGCCAGTTTCGCCGCGCGCACGGTCGCTGCATCAAACGGCGCCATCTCGAAGGCGCCAAGCGGGCCGTTCCATACCAGCGTCGTGCATTCCTGCAAAAGCGTGTCGAACGCCGCCACGGTTTCAGGCCCTGCATCCAGAATCATCGCATCGTCGGGGCAGGCGTCAGCCGCGAGCGTCTCGGACGGGGCATGGGCCTTGAACTCACGCGCGACGACGATGTCGACGGGCAAATGGATGGTGCAACCGGTTGTCTCGGCCTTCGCCATGATCGCCCGCGCTGTGTCAGCCAGATCATGCTCGCAGAGCGATGTGCCCACGGGTTTCCCCTGCGCGGCAAGGAAGGTGTTCGCCATGCCGCCGCCGATCACGAGGTGGTCGACCTTTTCGATCAGGTTGCTCAACAGATCCAGTTTTGAGGATACCTTTGCGCCGCCGACCACAGCCATCACAGGCCGCAGTGGCTTGCCAAGCGCCTGTTCCAAGGCACCCAATTCTTCCGCCATCAATCGACCCGCGCAGTTTGGCAACAGCTTCGCCACGCCTTCAGTCGAGGCATGGGCGCGGTGCGCAGCCGAAAATGCATCGTTGCAGTAGATGTCGCCAAGGGACGCAAGGAAGGCCGCCATTTTCGGGTCATTCGCCTCTTCCATCGCGGAAAAGCGCGTGTTTTCGATCAGGACCGGGCCGGTTGCGGCCTCTAGCGCGGCGCGGTCCGGGCGCTCGATGAAAGTCACGGTTTGTCCCAGCGCGGTCTCAAGCGCGGGTAGGGTCACGCGCAGGCTCATCTCGGGCACGAATTGACCCTTGGGCCGTCCGAAATGCGCCAGCATCACCGGGCTGCCGCCCGCCGCCAGAATATCTTTTATCGTCGGCACGATCCGTTCGATGCGGGTCGTGTCCGTGACCTTGCCGTCCTCCACCGGCACGTTGATGTCCACGCGGGTCAGGACGATCTTGCCCGCAAGATCCATGTCGTCGAGGGTGTTCCAGGTCATGATCGGGCTCCGGTGTGTCAAGGGTCGTCTGCGCACCAGTCTTCCGGGTCGTCAGAAGAGATTCAATGCCTCCGGCGGAGGTATTTTTGAAACAAGGAAGACTGGGCCGGGCCCAACGCCGCGCCGCTGCGAGGACCGCCGTCAGGCTGGAGGAGGGCGCGCGATGGTGGTGCGCAAGTTAGGAGGTGACGCGCGCAATTTTAGGAAATTGCGCGCTGCCTTGCGAGGATTTAGATAAGTTTGCCCATAGCAACTGCTGTATCGGACATCCGGTTGGAGAAGCCCCATTCATTGTCGTACCAGCTGAGGATACGGACCATATTGCCGTCCAACACCTTGGTCTGATCGAGATGGAAGACCGACGAATGCGGATCGTGGTTGAAGTCCATGCTCACCAGCGGCTCGTCCGTATAGCCGAGCACACCTTTCAGCGGGCCATCGGCGGCGGCGATGATGGCGGCGTTGATCTCTTCGACGGTCGTCGCTTTGGGGGCCTCGAATGTCAGATCGACGACGGAGACGTTCGGGGTCGGCACGCGGATCGCAACGCCATCGAGCTTGCCGTTCAGCTCCGGCAGAACCAGGCCCACGGCCTTTGCGGCCCCAGTCGAGGTCGGGATCATGCTCATCGCAGCCGCGCGCGCGCGGTAGAGGTCCTTGTGCATCGTATCCAGCGTGGGCTGATCGCCCGTATAGCTGTGGATCGTCGTCATGAAGCCTTTGGTGATGCCCACGGCGTCGTTGAGGACCTTGGCGACCGGCGACAGGCAGTTCGTGGTGCACGATGCGTTCGAGACGACGATGTCGTCCGAGGTCAGGCTGTCGTCATTCACACCGAACACAATGGTCTTGTCGGCGTTCTTGCCGGGGGCCGAGATCAGCACGCGGCTCGACCCGTTTTCCAGATGCGCCTGACATGCCTCCTTGGAGGTGAAGATGCCGGTGCATTCCAGAACGATATCAACATGGCCCCAGGGCAGGTCGGCGGGGTTGCGGATCGCCGTGACCTCCATCGGGCCCCGGCCTACGTCGATGGTGGTCTCGGTCGTGGTCACGGTGGCGGGGAAGCGGCCATGGACGCTGTCATAGCGCAGAAGGTGCGCATTGGTTTCCACCGGGCCCAGATCGTTGATGGCGACGACTTCGATATCGGTGCGGCCGTATTCGATGATGGCGCGCAGCACGTTGCGCCCGATACGACCAAATCCGTTGATGGCGACTTTTACGGCCATGTGTGAGCCTCCTGACTTCCCATGTCGGCGCGGGGCTGCGTGCATCGCAAGGCTACCCGCGCATGTGTTAGCGGTAACACCGGCTCCTTACCGCGCATCGCACGGGTTGGGAAGGGCCGATCATTGCACATCCGCGCTGCATTCGGTTGGGGGTGGGGGCGGCGCGTCTGCCGCAAGAACGCGGTCCACGTCGATACCGATATTGCGGGCGCGTGCATCGGACAGCTCCGCAAATAGGGGCGCATCTTCTGCGAGCGGCGTGCCGCAGGTGCGGGCAATCAGCTCATAATCGTCGTGCGCCGCGGGGCGCCCAAGGCCGCCGTCGCGCAAAGCCGCATTCGGGCGATAGACCGAAAACCGGCCGTCCGCCTCGAAATACAGGGTGATTTGCGCGTGCAATTCCTCTGGATGGTCGATTGCGACTTCCGCGGTCCAGGCCTCACCCGTCGTCCATTCCATCCAAACCACCTGCAAGCTGACCTCTGAGCGATTGAAAAGACTCTGGCGCGGAATGCGGCCTGACACGCTGCCGCCACCTCCTTAGCTGGTATCTGCCGTCCAATCGGCGACTTCAAAACCCCACGGGATGATCTCGGCCCCATTGAAATGCACGTCATACAGGACGGGCCAATTGCGCGGGGCGCCTGCGTCATAGCTGATCGGACGGGAGGTGTTGAAAAGCCACCCCCCACCGAACCAAATCACAAGCCACAGCAATAGACCTGCCACAAGGCTTAGCGACAACTTCAGCGCCAAAAGGCCATCCAGCGCAAAAGCTCTGCGAATTTACGAGCGAGAAACAGGGAATTCGACCAGCCGAACAACACAGCATCCACTGCAAGGCAGGCGGCGAGCACGATCCCGATCCATATGGCAAGCGCATTTGTCATCGCGGCGGACTCTGCCATGGGCGGCAGGCCGGCGGAAGGCTATTTCTTCGCGCCAAGCATCGGGTTGCTGATCGCGTCCAGATCGACAAGTCCGTAGTCCAGCCCCTTGTTGCGGAAGATGCGTTTGCCCTGCCGCAGGTAGTCGCCGACATCGTGATCCAGCCGCTGCCCCATGACGAGGATGCGCAGGGTTTCGGTGCCCGTATTGACGATCGTATGTCCCAGCCCGCCCGCACGATAGCCGATGAAGTCCCCCGGCCCGATGGCGTGATCGTCTTCGCCGATCGTCGCGGTTCCCGTGCCCGACAGAATAAAGACGGCCTCATCCTCGTGGTAATGGACGTGGTATTCGGTCGTTTCATCACCCGGCGCCACCTCGATCAGGTGAATACCGAGGCCCGTGAGCCCTGTGGCATCGCCAAGGGATTTGTTGATCCGCTTGGCATTGGGGTTGCGGAAGTGAACCTTCGCCAAACCCTCCATCGCCTCGATTTCGGCGGCTGCAATCAGATAGGTGTCCGTCATCGTCCGTCCCTCCGGCAAAGGTGATGGCCCAAGGATGGGCGGAGGGGCAGCGCGCGTAAAGCGCGTTTCACGGGCAATATGTCATTTCAGCTTTCAAACGGGCCATGGGATTGGCAGAGTCACGCACGGCGCAGAGGGAGAGCCAAGATGAAGATCGATGACATCGTCAACACCGGGCGATACCCGCTGACCGATATGGCCTTCGGTGCGGCTTGTGCGGATACGCTGACCCGTGACGGCGTTCTCGTCCTGCCGGATTTCATCCAGCCAAAGGCCTTGGCCGCCATGCAGGCGGAGGCGCGTGCGGGGGAGGGTGACGCTTATTTCTGCGCCCAGACGCACTCCGTCTACCTTTCGCCGACCACATCCGATTTTCCTGAAAACCACCCGGCCAACCGTCAGGTCACCTCCTCCAAAGGCTGCATCTGCGACGACATCATCGCAGACACCTCCCCTTTGCGCCGTCTCTACGACGATTCCGGGTTCCGCGCCTTTGTCATGGCAGCAACGGGCGAGACACAGCTGCACGCCTATGCCGACCCTCTTTCGTCCATCAACATCCACTACGCAAAGCGGGGCCAGGAGTTGGGGTGGCATTTTGACAACTCCTCCTTCGCGATCACGCTATTGATCGAGAAGCCCGATGCTGGCAGCCGTTTTGAATACATCAAGGACCTGCGCGATGCCGATGCGGGCGAGATGAACTATGACGGCGTTGCGGCCCTGCTTGATGGCGCAACCACCCCCGACGTTCTGCAGATGGAGCCCGGAACGTTGGTCCTGTTCCGAGGCCGCAACTCAATCCACAGGGTCAGCCCCAATGAAAGCGACAAGACGCGGATGCTGGCCGTGCTGGCCTACAATGCGGAACCCGGCGTGGAATTGTCGGAAAGCGCGCGGATGACCTTTTACGGACGGCTTGCCTGACCGTTCCCACTGAAAACGTTGACCGAATGCCTTAGCTGTGGAACGCTAACCGGTAAAACCAACAAACCGGTCATTCCCATGACCCTCGAAGAATTCTTCCGCGAAAATGCGCGCCTGTTTTCCATGGGCGACGTTGCAGCATCCGCCGCCTGCGTGGACGTGCCGATGTCGGCGCGCGTGGCGGGATCAAACTTCGCGGCCAACACGCTTGACGATATTGTCGTGGCATTGGCTGTGTTTCGGCAAAACCTGTTGGTCGAGAGTTTCCAAAGCCTCGAAATCACGGAATTCTACGCGACGGAGCCTGTGGACGGGAAAGCCCAGGCGTTCGTGCGCTATCTGATCACAAACGACACCGGCGGTGAGATCGACACGTTCGACGCTTCGTTCATCTGCCGTCAGACGGATGCAGGCGGTTGGATGATCTTCGACGCCGAAAGCCTGCCGCCTGCCAAGGACCGGTTCTTGCAAGGCATTCCGCTGACCTGATTGGCTTTAGTGCATCAAGCGACCCATGGCGCCTGCCACATCGGCCATCCGCACTGAAAAGCCCCATTCATTGTCGTACCAGGCCAGAACACGCACCGTCCGCCCGCCGACGACCTTGGTCTGGTCCGGAGCAAAGATGCTCGAATGCGGCGTGTGGTTGAAATCGATGGAAACCTTGGGTTCGGGGTCATAGGCCAAAACCGCGCCCATATGACCTGCAGCGGCCTCGGCCACCACTTCGTTCACGTCTGCCACACTCACATCGCGCGCGGCCTCAAACGTCAGGTCCACGGCTGAGACATTCGGTGTGGGAACCCGCAGGGCGGTGCCGTCAAGCTTGCCCTCCATCTCAGGCAGCACCTCAGACAGCGCCTTTGCCGCGCCGGTGGAGGTCGGGATCATCGCCATCGCAGCGGCGCGTGCGCGGTATAGGTCCTTGTGGCGACGGTCCAATGTTGGCTGGTCGCCGGTATAGCTGTGGATCGTCGTCATGATCCCGCGTTCGATCCCAATCGCCTCGTTCAAAACTTTCACGAGGGGCGCGAGGCAATTGGTCGTGCACGACCCGTTCGAGATCATCCGATCCTCCGCTAAAATATCGCGGTGGTTCACGCCGTAGACGATGGTGCGGTCCACATTGGTGGCAGGGGCCGAGATCAGGACCTTCTTGGCCCCACGCTCAAGATGCACGGCGCTTTTGCGACCGTCATTGAACTTGCCGGTGCATTCCAGGACCACATCGCACCCGTCCCAATCCAGCTCCTCCGGCTCATAGGTCGAGAAGACCTTCATTGGCCCACGACCCAGGTCCATCGTATCATCCTCGACCCGGACTTCACCGGGGAAGCGGCCATGCACGCTGTCGTAGCGCAGCAGGTGGGCGTTGGTCTCAATCGGGCCAGTCGCGTTGATTTTGACCACCTGCACATCATTGCGCGCTGATTCAGCGATGTGGGCCAGCGTGGCGCGCCCGATCCGGCCAAAGCCGTTGATGCCGAGGGTGATGGTCATGTGCTCGCCTCCTCAAATCCGTGCCTTTTCGATAGGGGGTGCGGCGGCGTGTGAAAACCCGAAAGCCCGGCCTTTTCCGTATGTTAGCGGAAACGGTTGCGCAAACATGCGCTGGTGGCGCTAACGGGGACGGGAACCCGGTACGGGTGGACGTGGTTGGCCATCATTGTATATGGCGACACAAAGCAAGCGCGTGGAGACAGGCATATGAGCGGACTTCTGGCCCTTTTGGACGATGTGGCAGCCATTGCGAAGGTGGCCGCGGCCTCCGTCGATGACGTGATTGCGCAGGCCGGCAAGGCTGGGGCCAAGGCCGCGGGTGCCGTGATCGACGATGCTGCCGTCACGCCGAAATATGTGCACGGGTTCGAGGCAAGGCGCGAATTGCCCATCGTGTGGAAGATCGCGCGTGCCTCCATCTTCAACAAGCTGGTGATCCTTCTGCCTGCGGCGCTGATCCTGTCGGTGTTCGCGCCCTGGCTGATCCCGGTTTTCCTGATCTTTGGCGGCGCATACCTGTGTTTTGAAGGGGCCGAAAAGGTCCACCATTGGCTGTCCCCCAAACACCATGATGTCGAAGAGCTGGTGGCCAAGAAGATGTCCGCTGAAGACAGCGCGCATCTGGAAGAGCAGAAGGTGAAAGGTGCGATCAAGACCGACTTCATCCTGTCTGCCGAGATCATGACAATCGCACTCGCCGCGCTTGAGACGGACTCGCTGTGGTTCCGCGGTGCGGCTTTGGCCGTTGTGGCCGTGGGCATCACCGTTCTAGTTTACGGCGCGGTCGCACTGATCGTGAAGGCCGATGATGTGGGCCTGCACATGGCCTCCAACGGGCGCCTCGGCGCGACCCAGAAAATTGGTGAGGCCATCGTGCGTGGCATGCCGACCTTCCTGAAGGTGCTGACCTTTGTGGGCACATTGGCGATGCTCTGGGTCGGCGGCTCCATCATCCTGCATGCGGTGGCCGAGATCGGCTGGCACGCGCCCGAGGATTGGGTGAAGGATGTGGCCGAACGCCTCGCGGGCGAGCAGGGCTTTGGCAATTGGCTGGTGAAGGCCGTGATCGACGGCATCGGCGGGTTGATCCTTGGCCTCTTGCTGATCCCCGTCGTGACCAAGGTCCTCGCGCCGCTGATGCGCGCCATTGGCCTTGGGGGCAAGGCGGAAGAGGCGCACTGAATTCGCATCGCGCAAGGCCTCGAAAAAGGTTAACGAAGGCGCTGTTTCATTGCAACTTCAATACCTTGACCCCCGGTTGCAACCTTGCAACCGGTACGGCCCGCCCCTCTTTGTTCCCCGAAAATGCCCGCCGGAGGCGTGCGCAATGCCGGCCCTACGCGGCGCTTCACAATAACGAAGCTACTCTTACACCTCGCGCCGCGGCGACGCGGGCGTCAGCCCGCCCGCCGCGCTATGCCCAACGGGAGGGGGCCCGCGCAAGCGGCGCCTCCGACGGGCGGGAGCACCTTGTTCCCAACCGTAGTACGTCGCCTATTTGAGAAGCGATTTCACCTTGTCGGCCACAGCCTCTGCGGTGATCCCGAAATGCTCGTAAAGCTCGCCTGCAGGCGCAGACGCGCCGAAATCGTGCATGCCGACAAAGCCCGACTTCTCACGCTTGCCGCGCTCGCCGAACAGCCACCGGTCCCAGCCAAAGCGGATCGCGGCCTCAACGGCCACCCGCACCGGACCGCCGGGAAGCACGCGCTTGCGGTAGCGTTCGTCTTGCTCCTCGAACAGCTCCCAGCAGGGCATCGACACAACCCGCGTGCCGATCCCTTCAGCCTGCAGCAGGTCCCGCGCGGCCATCGCAATCGCAACCTCACTGCCCGTTGCCATCAGGATCGCCTGACGCTTTCCTTCGGCATCGGCCAGCACATAAGCGCCTTGCTCGGTCAGGTTCTTTGTCTTGTGCTCGGTCCGCAACGTCGGCAGCCCTTGCCGCGACAGGGCGAGGGTCGACGGCGTCTCGCGGCTGGAAATCGCAATCTCCCACGCCTCTGCCGTCTCGACCGCGTCGGCGGGGCGGAACACGTTCATGTTCGGCGTCGCGCGCAGCATGGCCAGATGCTCCACCGGTTGGTGCGTGGGGCCATCTTCGCCCACACCAATCGAGTCGTGGGTCATCACATAGACGGGCGCGATCTTCATCAGCGCTGACAAGCGCATCGACGGGCGGGCGTAGTCGGTGAAGGTGAAGAATGTCCCGCCATAGGGCTTCACACCGCCATGCAAATACATGCCGTTCATCGCGGCCGCCATCGCATGTTCGCGAATGCCATAGTGGATGTGGCGGCCCTTGCGGTCGTCCGGGCCGAAGATACCCAGATCGGGCGTGTTCGTCAGGTTCGACCCCGTCAGGTCCGCGGATCCCCCCAGCGTCTCAGGCACGACGGCGTTGATGACCTCTAACGCCATCTGGCTGGCCTTGCGCGTGGCAACCTTTGGCTGCTCTTCCGACAGGGCCTTCTTATGCGCCTTGATCGCCGCGCTCAGCTTCTTGGGCATCTCACCCGCAAATGCCCGCTCAAACTCGGCCTTCTTGCCAGCGGAAAGGGCGGCAAAGCGATCTTCCCAATCCTTGCGCGTGCCAACGCCGCGCTGGCCCACGCTTTCCCACCAGCTTTTCAGGTCAGCAGGGATTTCAAACGCGCCATGCGTCCAACCGTAGGCGGCCTTCGTGTCGGCGACCACTTTCGGGTCCGTCAATGCGCCGTGGCCCTTGGCCGTGTCCTGCGCGGAGGAACCGATGGCGATATGCGTCTTGCACGCGATCATCGCGGGGCGGGGGGAGGCCTTTGCTTCGGTCAGCGCGCGGTCGATATCTTCGGGATCGTGCCCATCGCAGGCGAATACATCCCAACCCGACGCCGCAAACCGCGCTTTCTGGTCGGTCACGTCGGACATCGATACATTGCCGTCGATGGTGATGCCGTTGTCATCCCACATCACGATCAGGCGGCTCAGTTCCTGCCGGCCGGCCAGCGCAATGGCCTCCTGGCTGACGCCCTCCATCAGGCAGCCGTCGCCGGCGATGCAGTAGGTGTAATGGTCGATGACCTTCTTGCCCCACCGCGCGCGCAAGGATTCCTCGGCCATCGCAAAGCCCACGGCATTCGCAATGCCTTGCCCGAGCGGACCCGTCGTCGTCTCGACCCCCGGCACATGGCCGTATTCGGGATGGCCTGCGGTGATCGCGCCCAATTGGCGGAAGTTCTTCACCTGCTCCAGTGTCATCGCCTCATAGCCTGTCAGGTACAGCAGGGAATAGATCAGCATGGAGCCATGGCCCGCCGATAGGATGAAGCGGTCGCGGTTGGGCCAGTCGGGCGCCGACGCATCAAAGCTGAGATGTTTGTCGAACAGAACCGTCGCTACATCCGCCATGCCCATCGGCATACCGGAATGCCCGGAATTCGCGGCGGCAACGGCATCCAGCGTCAGCGTGCGGATGCAGGCGGCGCGCGCCCAATGGTCGGGATTGCGGGCGGCGAGGGCTTTGAGATCCATCGTGGGAACATTCCTTTTGGCAGCAAGCAAGCGGAGCTGATCCTCCGCCGTCCCGCGGGTGATACCATCGCGCGGTCTGAGTGCAAGGCGCAGGAGGCCGCGTTTCGGGCCAAAATCAGCGTATTTTGGGGTCTGATGCGCGGAAAACCTTGCAAACCGGCGCGGTTTGACCCCCAAATGTAGATGTGTCAGAGGCAGGACACGCAATCGGTGCGCATCAGATCGGGACAGGCCCGGCTTGCATCGGGGCAAACCATACCAGACCCGGCGCGGCCAACCATGCGCCCGGCGACGAGGGGGCAAAGGCGGCCATGGGCGATAGTGCCGAATTCGAAAAACTCACGGAATTGGAAGCGCGCCTTGCGACGGCGCTGGACCGGATCGCAGCGGGACAGGCTGCGATGGTCAGGGGCAGTGCAGCAGGCGTAACCGACAGCGGTGCCGCAGAGGCCGCCCGCGAAGAGGCCGAGGCGCGTGTCGGCGAATTGTCCGAGCGGGTCAATATGCTGGAAGCGCAGCTGGCTGAGACGCAGGACGCGCTGAGCGAGACAACCGAGGATCTGACCCGCGCGAACGTGGAACGGGATGAGGCGCTGGCGATGGCCACGGCTCCGGTCGATCCGGCGGCGTCTGACACATCCGATCTCGAAGCCCGGCTGGCAGAGGCTGAGGCCGCGCGTGATGCGGCCCAGAGCGCGTTGGCGGAAAAGGAAGCGGAACTCACGGCGCGCGCGGCTGAGTTGGAGGAGAAAGACGCGGCGCTTGCTGAAGCGCAAGCGGCGTTGATCGAAACGCCTGAGCCGACCCCGGACAGTCCCCCCTCCGATGATGATCCGGACGTTGAGGATATGGAGAAGGCGCTGGCCGTGATGACCCGCAGGGTGGAACGTGCGCGCGCTGAACGCGATGAGGCGCGCAAAGCGTGCGACCGTGCCGTCGACCTGGCCGAAGAACTGCGCGAAGCCATGGGCGAGACGCCGGAAGAGCGTGTTCTTGACCTCCGCCGCCAGCTTCGTCTCATGAAAACCCGGGCCGAGGATCTGGCGGCACAGCTGGCCCTCGCAAACAGTGGGGTTGATCCGTCAGAGGTCGATGCAGGCCTCGTCACCGAACTCGAAGCGCTGCGCCAATTGCGGGCCGCCGACGCGGCGGAACTGGATCGCATCATTGCGGACGTTGAGGCCGGTCAGACCAGTGCCGGAGCAGGAGCAGGAGGGGCCCATGCCTGAGGTTGAAATTGAAATCGGCGGTCGGGCCTTCAGCGTGGCCTGCCAGGACGGCGAAGAAAGCTATCTGCGCTCGGCGGCCAAGATGCTCGACACAGAAGCGGCGGTTGTCCTTGGTCAGATCGGCCGGATCCCGCCCGAACGGATGCTTTTGATGGCGGGGCTGATGCTGGCTGACAAGACAGCAGCCCTGGAGGACGAATTACGCGGCCTAAATGACAAGATTGCCAATCAGGACAAGGCCCTGCGCTCGGCGGAGGAACGTCTGGCCGACCGCGCGCGCCGTATCTCGGAACTGCAAGAGGCCGGGCCGCGCACTGAATTGCCGGACGCGCTGACAGACGGGCTCGCGGAACTGACGGCGCGGGCCGAAGCAATGGCCGACGCGATGGACGCCGCCGCAAGCGACCCCAACAGCACCGCCTAGCCGATAAGGGCGGGGGCCAGCAGACGCGCGGCCTCTTCCCTCGGATCCGCCAGTTTCGAACGATCCTCACCCGGGTAGAAACGGGCGCGTGTGGCCGTGGGCATCGGGTTCGGGCGCAATAGGTGCACATTCAACGGGGCTTTGACCGTCTCGGCCTGCCAACACTGGATCAGGGCGCGTTGTGCGGCTTTCGACATGGCATAGCCGCCAGCAAATTTTTCGTCCCATTGATCGTCGAAGAACACCGCATGCGGGGCGTCGGAGGGCAGGATCAGAGGCTCAATATTGCTGACCAGCCGCGAGAACGCGCGGACATTGGTGCCAATGACCTTGTCGAGGTCCTTGGGCTGGATGTGCGGGGCCGGGGTCAGGGCCGTGACATGGATCATCGCGTTGACCCAGATGTCGGCGCGGCCCCAACGGTCATGGATCGACCGACACAGATGCGCGATTGCGCCGTCATCGGTCAGATCCATGGGGGCGAGCGTCGCCTGCCCGCCGGTTTCCTTGATGCGGTCGTCCAGCTCTTCCAGCCCGCCGATGGTACGGGCAACGGCCACGACATGGGCGCCCTGTGCGGCCAGCCATTCGGCAGAGGCGGCGCCAAGCCCGCGGGAGGCTCCGGTGACAAGGGCGATACGGTTTGCAAGCGGCTTTTGTGTCATGGCGCGCCCTTAGCCCGCGCACCCGCCCAAGCGCAAGGGGAGCGTGACCCATGTTGACTTCGCCGCGCCGCAGAGGAATACCTTCGTGCAAATGGCGTCCACGCCGACCAGATAGGGACAAGGAGGCACCGATATGGGCCGAGATACGACACTTCTTTCCGCAACGCTTGGGCAGGAGAGCCTGTGGCGCAAGGTTTTCGCGGTTCTTGCCGGCTCTCTTCTGATTGCCGTGGCCGCACAATTCAGCGTGCCGATCGGGCCGGTGCCGCTGTCGCTGCAGACATTGGCGATCCTCACCATCGGGCTGACCTATGGCTCGCGCTTGGGGGCGATCACGCTTCTGGCCTACCTCGCCGAGGGCGCGGCAGGCCTGCCGGTCTTCTCCAACGGGGGGGCGGGCATTGGCTATATGATGGGGCCAACTGGCGGCTTCCTGATCGGGTTCGTTGCGACCGCATGGATTGCGGGTCTGGCGGCAGATCGCGGCTGGACGGCGAATATCGCAAAGACGCTGCCCTTGGCGCTGATCGCTGCGGTCGTTCTGTACATCCCCGGCCTGATCTGGCCGTCGATCACACTCGGTACCGATTGGGCCGCCCTGTGGTCGGGTTGGATGGCGCCGTTCCTTGCGGGTGACGTGATCAAAGCTGTGCTGGCCACGCTGGCCGTCGCGGGCGGTTGGGCTGTGCTGAAGCGCCGCTGAGACCACCTGCAAGCGCGGGTTTTCCGCCGTTGAAGTTGAGCGACCGGCTCTCACCATAGGGCCGGTCGTTTTCTTTGTGTCGGAGCCATGAGACATGCGCCTTACAGCAGCCATAGTAGGTCTCACGCTCGCGCTGAGCCCATCTGCAGAAGCGCAGATGCGCGAAGATGGCAGCACGGAATTGCTCGGTCTTTCGGTGGCGCAAGACGGCGCGCCGGTTGCTCTTTCGGTTGAGGACGGGGCTTATGTTGCAACCCTCAACGCGGCTGCGTTCGAGTTCACGCTCCCCGATCCGCTACCAGACGTGTTTGGCGTGACCTTCGGGGATGAAACGCTCTTTGATTTGTTGAACGAACCGCCTGAGACCGGCCTTTTCGGCCCGGGAAGCGGCTATGCCCGGGAAGAGGGCTTGTTTGCCGCCCATTTCCTGACCGACCCGCTGTGCGCAAGCCCGCATTATGGCCCTGGGTTCAACTACCTGGACTCAGACCGGCGGCGCGGAAATGCTTACCCTGTGGCTGCGATCCACGTCGATGCCGCGTCGCGAGGCTGCGAGGCTGAGGGTCGATTGCCTTCAGAGACAAACCTGATCGGCCTCATCGCGCCGATTCATGTCGTGGTGCGTGTGGACGATGTGATGGAACGGCTGATCTTACGGTTTGTATCCGGCTGATCACGCCTTGAGGTGCCGCACAACCTCGCCACATCCCAGCGCTTCGTACAGCTCAAGGATCTCGATTGCGCCCATGCCCGTCTGTTGCCCCTGATAGAGAGGGTGCTTTTCATCCGTGATCCAGTAGAGCGGTGTGCGGCCTTCGGAATAGGGCACGAGCACGCCTTTCGTCAGAAGTGGTCCGCTGATCGGGGGCAATTGCGTGTAGAGCCACGAGAATTGGTCACCCATATTCTGCGCATCGCCGCGCTGTTGGGCAGACCGGAAGCGTGCATGGTTGCCGGAGGACAGGCTGCACCAAACGCCAAGGAACACCTCACTCTCGGTATCCTTCACAGGAATGGGCAGGTAGGCACGCAACAGGAAATTGCCGTCGCGGCGCGCGTAGTTGTCCGTCAGCATTTCCATGTAACCCAGTTCGAACGTTTCGTCGCCCTTGGGCTCGGGTGGGTTTTTCCAGCCGAACGGCGCATCTGGCCGAAACGCCCCATCAGCGGCGCGCACGGAATGGCCATCAATCGCGCTGCAAAAGTCGCGATCCACCAGGCGCCGCGCCAATTCCGCTTCGGGCAAGGCCGGTGCGGGACGGTCGCGTCGGAAGAGTTTGCGGATCATTCCGCGGCCTCCAGAAGCTGGAATCCTTTCGCAAGCTGGTCGGTCGGCCGCACCGGATACGCGCCCGAGAAGCAGGCATCGCAATAGGCGGGCTGCGCGGGGTCACGCCCTTCGGCAACGCCAACGGCGCGGTACAGACCATCGAGCGAGATGAACTTGAGGCTATCGACCCCCAGATGATCGCGCATCTCGTCCTCGGACATGGTCGCGGCCAGAAGTTTCTCACGCTGGGGCGTGTCAACGCCATAAAAACAAGGCCATGCGGTCGGCGGTGAGGCGATGCGGAAATGCACTTCGGCCGCGCCAGCATCAAGGATCATCTCCTTGATTTTGCGGCTGGTCGTGCCGCGCACCACGCTGTCATCCACAAGGATCACGCGCTTGCCACGGATGAGCGCGCGGTTGACGTTCAGCTTCAGGCGCACGCCCATATTGCGGATCTGTTCCGTGGGTTCGATGAAAGTTCGGCCCATGTACTGATTGCGGATGATCCCCATGGCGTAAGGGATGCCGCTTTCCTGGCTATAGCCGATGGCGGCTGGTGTGCCGCTATCGGGGACGGGGCAGACGAGATCGGCGTCAACCGGCGTTTCTTTGGCCAGTTCCACGCCGATCTGGCGGCGGGTGGTGTAAACAGACTGGCCGCCGATGATGCTGTCGGGGCGGCTGAAATAGACATGCTCGAAGATGCAGAAGCGAGACGGGCGCTTTTCGAACGGACGGAAGCTTTCGATGCCCTTGTCGGTGATCACGACCATCTCGCCGGGTTCGACATCGCGCAGGTAGTCGGCGCCGATGATGTCGAGGCCGCAGGTCTCGGATGACAGGGCGTATCCATCGCCAAGCTTCCCGATCACCAGTGGACGCACGCCAAGCGCGTCACGGCAGCCGATCAATTTGGTGCGCGTCATGGCCACAACCGAAAACGCGCCTTCCACGCGGCGCAGCGCGTCTTTCATCCGCTCGGGGATGGTTTTTTGCAGGCTGCGCGCCATCAGATGGATGATGCATTCGCTGTCGGATGAGCTTTGGAAGATCGAGCCGCGCTCGATCAATTCGCGGCGCAATTCGTCGGCATTTACGATGTTGCCGTTATGGGCAATCGCCGCGCCACCCATTGAAAACTCACCGAAAAACGGCTGCACGTCGCGGATTTGCGTCGCACCTTTGGAGCCAGCGGTGGAATAGCGCACATGCCCGATGCCAAGCGATCCGGGCAGTGTTTCCATGACCTTCTGGCTGGTGAACGTGTCGCGGACGAGGCCGAAACGGTGGGCTGAATGGAATTGCTTGGCCGCGTCGCACGTGACGATCCCGCCGGCTTCCTGCCCGCGATGTTGCAGGGCGTGCAGGCCAAGGGCCACGAAATTCGCGGCATCCGTGACGCCAATGACGCCGAAAACCCCGCATTCTTCGCGCAGTTTGTCATCATCGTCAGGCTCGAACGGATGGCGGGGAAAAGCTGTCTCGTCCATCGGGCGAATCTCCGGTGCCGGGGCTTGCCCCTGCATAGTGGGATGGGGCGGCAGTGTCACGAAAGGATCACAATCAAATAAACGCCGATTTGGTAGAGCAATGGACCGGTAGCACAATCTGCGGTAGTCTGACGCACAATTGAGCGGAAAAATGCAGATTGGAACAGGCCCATGCGATTGTTCATTTTCCTGGCAGGTGCGGCCATGGCGTGCAGCTATTTTGTCACTTGGATCGAGCCACCCTTTGCCGGACAAGAGCTTTCGCCGAATGCCCTGATTGGTGACGGCCTGCAGGATATGATCGTCGAAGGCCCCTGGCAGGCATGGGTGTTTTTGGGTGGATTCGCTGCGGCGGGCCTGGCGGCGCTGACGGGATTGTTCGGGCGCGGCTCGGGCCTGTTTTGCCTTTTGGCGGGGCTGTCACCGGTGATCTTGGGCGTTCATTTCTACAGCCGTGCGGACGAGGTTCGCGCAAACCTAGGGCTGCCGTTCGAAATTGATTTCCAGAACGCGGAGCAGGCGTATGAGCTGCTGAGCGACTTCATCCGGGCGGGTCTTTGGATGTATCTGGGTGGCGCCGCCATCCTGCTTTTGGCGGGGCTGGCCATGACCCTGGGGCGGCGCTGAGCGCGACTGAAACTGTGACCAAGTGGTCAGATATGTGACCAACTGGACGGGTTTTTCGCAAAAAATGCGTCCAAATGGTCAGAGTTTTGTCAGGCGCTGCGCAGGTGGGCGTTACTCGGCCGGGGCGGCTTCTTCCTCACCCCCGACCAACGCCTCGTACCGATCCTGAATCCAGCTTGGCATGTCGGTTGGGATCTGTGCCTCGATGTCTTCCTGAAGTGTCGCGAAGACGGCGGCGGAGCGGCTGTCGGAAATCGCGGGGATCGGTTCATCGCCGACGATCCGGTCATAGGCGATCAGGGCCACCACGACGAGCAGAACACCGCGCGCCACGCCGAAGAGGAAGCCGAGGGCGGCATCAATTCCGCCGATGGCTGAGCGTTGGACGACGGATGAGAAGAGCGGCGTGAACAGCGATACGACGACCAGCGCCAGCACGAAGACGATGGCAAAGCTGGCCAGAATGCCCAATTCACGGCTTTCGCCGATAAAATCGCCCAAGTACGGGATCTCCGAGATCAGCGGCAGGGCATTGGGCGCGAAGATGAACGCCACGAAGGCCGCCGCGATCCAGCCCGCGATCGACATAACCTCGCGTACGAAGCCGCGCGCATAGGCCAAGATGGCCGAAATCACGATCACGCCGCCCACGACGCCGTCGAAAATGGTGAAGCCGTCCATAGCTGCCCTCTACCTCTTCGTGAGTCGCTTCATCCTGCCCCGAACACATCGCCCACAAAAGTGGGGAGGTCCGCCATGGACTGGACGGAAACGCCTGCATTATCCGCAATCCGGCAGCCTGCCGGAGCGATTGCAGAGGAAAAACCAAGTTTCACGGCTTCTTTCAACCGATTTTCGGCCTGAGACACCGGACGGAGCGCGCCAGAGAGCGAAAGTTCCCCAAATACCACGGTCTCGACCGGCAATGCGCTGTCTTCACGGGCGCTGAGAAGGGCCGCGGCCACGGCGAGATCGGCGGCGGGTTCGGATATCCGCATGCCGCCTGCGATGTTCAGATACACGTCGAGGCCCTGGAAGGTGATGCCTGCGCGTGCCTCAAGCACCGCCAGGATCATTGACAGACGCGAGCCGTCCCAGCCCACAACAGCGCGGCGTGGTTGCGACAGCGAGGAGGGCGCTACGAGCGCCTGGAATTCCACCAGAACCGGCCGCGTGCCTTCGATGCCCGCAAAAACGACGGAGCCGGGAGAGGGCTTTTCACGGTCGCTCAGGAACAGGGCGGAGGGATTGGAGACCTCGGCCAAGCCGCGCCCGGTCATCTCGAATACGCCGATCTCATCCGCCGGGCCGAAGCGGTTCTTCACGGACCGCAGGATGCGGAACTGATGCCCGCGTTCGCCTTCGAAATAGAGGACCGTGTCGACCATATGCTCGACAACGCGGGGGCCCGCGATCTGGCCTTCCTTGGTGACATGGCCCACCAGCATAACGGCGGTGCCGCGCCGCTTGGCGAAGGTCGTCAGCTCATGGGCAGAGGCGCGGACCTGGCTGACGGAGCCGGGCGCGCTGTCGACGGTGTCGAGCCACATGGTCTGGATCGAGTCGATGATCGCGAGGTCCGGTTGCTCGGCCTCCAGCGTTGTCAGGATGTCGCGCAGGTTGGTTTCCGCCGCGAGCATTACGGCGCTGTCGCTGAGCCCCAGCCGCTCGGCCCGCATGCGGACCTGCGCGGTAGCTTCTTCGCCCGAGACGTAGATCACCTTCAGGCCCTGACGCGCGAAGGCGGCGGCGGCTTGCAAAAGCAGGGTGGATTTGCCGATGCCGGGATCGCCGCCCACCAGTGTGGCGGAGGCCGGGACAAGCCCGCCGCCCAGGACGCGGTCAAGCTCAGCCACGCCTGCGGATTGACGGGGCGGCGGCGTTTCCTTGGTGCGGAGGTCTTTCAGGGCCAGCTTGCGGCCTTTGGCCGAGCCAAGCGCAGCTTTGCCCGGGCCTGCACCCAAAGGCGCTTCTTCGCGGATCGTGTTCCATTCCCCGCATTCATCGCAGCGGCCGGACCATTTCTTGTAGGTCGCGCCGCAGGCAGAGCAGGTGAAGGTGGTGACGGGTTTGGCCATGGGATTTGGTGTAGCGGAGGTGTGGGGGGAGGGGAATAGGCGGCAAACACAAGATATGGGCACAATCGGGCCATCGGCCCGTCACACCTTGTGGCACGTGCGCAACAATCGGGCTTGGTTAACGCCGCGTTAACTAAGTCTTCCCGCATCGGCGTGACTTTGCCGATACCATCAAGCGGCAACACCAATGGCGCAACGGATTCGCCGGAAAAGTCGAGAGGCAAGATGACAGGTTTGGGTAAGTGGGCTGCGGTTATCGGCAGTTGCGTGTTCGTCGCAGGGAGTGCCGGAGCACAATCCTATTCCGGCAGCAATGTGGGCGGGTTGGAATGGGACCGGCCGTTTTCAAACGGCTCGTGTTGTTCCGTGCTCGGTCCGGTGCGCCTGTCGGCTCAGGCCTTTCTCGTTCAGACAGCGGGCCGGTACACCATCAACAGCGTGCAGACCTATGACGGTTATTTGCACCTGTACCGGGACTCCTTCGACCCGAACACTCAATCCGCCAACTTCGTGGCTGGCAACGACGACGGAACCGGCGGGATCGGCACGTCCGAACTCAACGACGTCACCCTGGATGCCGGGACGCCCTACATCCTGATCACCAGTGCCTTTGCGGCGGGGCGGACGGGCGATTTCACCAACACGATCATCGGGCCCGCAGCGGTTGTTCTTCTGGGGTCGGGCAGTGCGGCGTTCAACCCCGGTGCCGGATTGAACGACGGCTTTGTCGTCGCTGCGGCGGGCACAAGTGGGCGCTTGCTGATCGTTGGGGCCGACGGCGCGGTGCGGGATGCGGGACAGGTTTCGATTGCGGCGCGCAATGGCCGGATCGAGTTGACCCGTGTGGCCGATGGCACCGGTGCGGGCGACGTCACGGTCTCGACCTCGGGCGTGCCGGGGATGATGGGCAACCTTTACACCTGGGCCGAGGTGACCGGGTTCCGGTCCACCGAATTCGGGTCGGGGACTGGCATTCTGGCCGGAAACGGGCTGCAGATCGGCGCGGACCTGGCGATCGGGCCCAATATGGTGGCGGGGCTTTCGCTGGGGTATTCCACGGTCCATGCGTCCGATGCAGGTGCCGAAACCGATGGCACGCTGACCTATGTGCAACCCTATTTCGCCTATCGCTCGGGGCCATGGTCGGGCACGGCCAGCCTTGTCTACGGCGTGGGCGGGTTCGAACAGGCGGGTGGCGTGGACACGGCGGATGTGACCCTTGCGGCGGCGACCTTTGAAGGGGCTTACGATCTGGCCCTGACCGACGCCTTCACGTTAAGCCCGACGGTGGGCCTGATCCACGGCCGGGAAGAGGTTGAGGGGACAGGCGGCGCTTTGGCGGGTATCGACAGCGCGGTGAGCTTCTCGCAAGGATCGCTTGGCGCGCGGCTGACCCATTCGGGTGCGGATGGCACGCTTTTTGCGGGCCTGCATGCCGATTACCTGACGCAGGATCCCGGAAGTATTCTTGCGGCGGACCTGCTGGCCGAAGATGGCTGGACGGGTCGTGTGGAAGTGGGCGGCGAGATGGCCCTTGGCCACGGCATGGACCTGTCGACCTCGGTCGAATTGTCGGGCATCGGCGGCGACATGCGGACCGTTTCGGGCGGGCTACGCGTGGCGCTGCGGTTCTAAGCGCGCACCTGTCCGGCGACAGGCTCTGCGACTGGTGGATTTCCTGACCTCGCGGAGAAGGGTGTTATGGGGTTTTCTGTGATCGATCGGGGCGATCACAAAATACCTTGGGGAAAATCATGACATCGACAAAGACACTGGCGGCTTTGGCCGTGGTGGGGCTGTGTTTGCCAGCGGGGCAGGCCATGGCGCAGAACACATTGCGCGCCATCCTTCCATCCGGCCCGTCGCAGGATGCGCAATTGGGCAATGCTGCCAATACGTTGGGAGCGTTGAATTCGACGCTGCTGCGCGGGGAGCCGCAGCGCGGCGGGGCGGGGGCCGTTGATGTCGCCTCACGCGCGCCGACACTGGGCTTTGGTGGGCTTTTGGCCAGCATGAACGACACGCAGGTGAGCTATTCGAGCCAAGGGTCAGGCGGTGTCGTTCTTGTGCCGTGGGTCGAATTCTCGGGCCTGCAATCCGAGGACAATCTGCGCCGGTACACCGCGACGGTGTTCGAGCTTGGCCTTGACGGTGAGGTGACGCCGGAGCTGACCCTTGGGGCCTCGGTCGCGTTTGTGCAGAGCGATGCGGAATCGGTTCTGGATTTCTCAAATGACACGGCAGAAGCGACGGGCCAAGTTCTGACCCTGTCCGCGCTCTATGAGCGCGGGGGCTGGCACGCGGATGCGGCTTTGCGGTTCGGTCGCTACGACTATGATCAGGTTTTGCTCGGCACGGCGGGCAGCGCGGAGAGCAACGCGACCGTTCTGCGCGTGTCGCTGGGATATGATTTTGAGCTTGGCACCGGCGGGACGATCACGCCGACCCTGGCTTATTTGACGGGTCGGGAGGAGATCACCGGCACAGGCGGCGGTCTGGCTGGTGCGGGCACGCGGGAGGTGACGTTTTCCGAGACCTCGATTGGCGCGGTCTACAGCCATGAGATTTCGGGGATGGGATCGGTTTCTTTCGGGCTGTTCTCGGACAATTTCAGCCTGGATGGAGATGCCGGGCCGGTGCTGATCGGCAGCGACCGCGAAGGCCAATCGGGCCGGGTCGAGCTGGGTCTTGATCTGGGGGTGAGCGACATGGCGGACGTGTCGGTTGGCGTCAGCTATGGCGGCATCGGGTCCGAGATGGAAACGGTGCAAGGGGCCGTGGGCGTATCGTTTCGGTTCTGAAGCGCCTCAGGCGGCCCGCGCGGCTTTGGCGGCGCGGGCGGTCAGCATGGAGATGGCCAGCGAGGCCAGCACGCAGGCGGTAAAGAGCCACAGGCCCCAGGCGGTTTCCACCCGACCCACGGCCAGGCCTTTGGCCAGCGTGATGTAGACCGCGATCAGGAAGACGTCCGCCATGGCGAGTTTGCCCGCAATCTCCAGCGCGGGCAAAAGGCGCGTGGGCGCTTTGGACAGCTGAATGAGCGTCAGGCAGATGGTTTTGACCATCGGGGAGACAAGCGCAAAGAGGGCGACGATGGCCACAAGCGCCCATTCGCCATCTTCGGCGAGCGACCCCAGGCCGGACAGGATCGAAATCTCCGACAGCCCGAAGAGCGGCAGGAGCCCTGCGCGCATCAGCGGCGCGAACCACGAGACCGGAAACAGGACCAGCAGGCAGAGATTGGCGGCGATGAGGGCTTTGTGCATGGCGGGCCTTTGGCGTGTCGGGTCTGTGTGATCTTGGGATTTGGGCCGTGCGGCGCAAGGGGGAAGGATGGCTGGCTTTTGTCAAAAGGCGCGGGCTTTGCCCGCAAGCGATGCGTTTTGCGTTGGCACGCAGCGGGCGAGGCGTTGCCTCGCATTGGGGCGCTGCCCCAAACCCCGGCATATTTTCAGAACAAAGAGGGGGTCAGAGGATCTGGCGTTGTGCGATGATCAGCGCGGCGAGCAGGAGGGCGGCTGCAGTGCGCGCAATCGTTTGGGGCGGTGTGGGCGGTGGGTCGAGCTCATGGAGCGCCATATGGGTGCCATAGGCCAGGCCTGCGGGGAACAGGAGGGCGATGAAAGCGACCACGGATGGCAGGCCCACGAGCGCGCCGATGAGCACGGTGAGGACCAGCAGGATCATGGCCGGGACGAGGTGGCCGAGCAGGTCGGTCAGGGCTGGGATATGCTGGCGGCGGTCGAGGCGGGCGGTGCGGATCAGCCAATGGGCGAAGGCCAGCGCGGCGTAGACCCAGAGCGCGGTGGCCAGGGCTTCGATCAGCGCGATGGGGGAGAGCTCAGCCATAGGCGGCTTCGAGCAGGGCGATGGCGGCGTAGCTGAGCGCGATGGTGGCGAGGCCCGCGACAGCGAGGAGGCGGTGGGGCCGCGTCGTTGCACGCCATGCGGCGGCGGCGAAGGCGAGCGCTGCCAGGGCGACGAGCCACCAGATTGGCATCAACTCGCCGTTGGCGTTCAGAGCCGGGGGCAGGCCGCGGCCTGTGCCGAGCAGCTCAAGCTCGGGGCTGATGCGCATCGGGCCATCGAAGTAATCGCTGAAATCCACGGTCGCGTAGGCCCAGAGGGCGGAGAGGGCGCACAGGATCAGTGCGAGGACGATTTGCCGGGCAATTAGGGCGACCGTGGCGTTCGCCATCAGGAGGGCGAGCACGATGAGCGGGCTGAGCGCTGCCAGGATGAGGAGAATTACGACCATGCGGGGCTTTGCGGGTAACGGGGGCGGGGCACGGATATCATCTGGTGAGCATGTCCGGCAGGATTGCGGCGCTGAGCGAGAAGATCAGCAGGGCGGCGCAGGTAAGCGTGGTGATGTCGATCCAGCGGGGGCGGAGGCGAGTTTTTAGGGCGGAGCGGATCCAGGTGACGGCGGCCCAGGCAATGGCGAAGACCCAGAGGAACGACCAGATGCCGGTGACGCGGAAGCTGCCGGGAACAAGCGCGAAGGTTTCAGCCAGTGCGAGGGCCGCGATGAACGCCAATTCGATCAGCAGGAGGATGTGGAGGGACCGCAGATCGGGGAAGGCGCGCAGTTTGAGGACCGCGCCAAGGGCCATCAGGGCGGGGAGAAGCCGCATGGTTGCGGCGCCCACAAGGATCATCGCCCAGGTGAAGGCGCTGAAATTGAGGGGGATATCCCCGGGCGGGATGTTGGCGAGTGGATCCATGAAGTTAGCGGAGCGTTTCGATCGGGCCGGTGGCAGAGCCGGCGATGAATTGGCGCAGATGGGGATCCTCGGCCCTGTCGAGGTCGGCGATTGGCCCGTGCCATTGGATATGGCCTGCGTGGAGCATGGCGACCGTGCTGGCGATGGCGCGCACGGACGACATGTCGTGGGTGATGGTGATGGTGGTGGCGCCCATTTCGGACACGATCTCGGATATCAGGTCGTTGATGACGCCGGACATGATCGGGTCGAGCCCGGTTGTGGGTTCATCGAAGAAGATGATCTCGGGCTCGGCCGCGATGGCGCGGGCGAGGCCCGCGCGTTTCTGCATGCCGCCCGATAGCTCGGACGGGTAGAGGTCAGCGGTTTCCGGAGGGAGGCCCACGCGCTGAAGCTTGGTGATGGCGGTCTCGCGCGCCTCGGCCCGGGATTTGCGCCCGGGGCCGCGCAGCAGGCGGAAGGCGACGTTTTGCCAGACGGGCATGGAGTCGAACAGGGCCGCGCCCTGGAAGAGCATGCCGAAGCTTTCGAGCGCCGTGTCGGAGGCAGGTCTGCCGTCGATCTCGATGCGGCCCGCATCGGGTTTGATCAGGCCGAGGATGCATTTCAGAAGCACCGATTTGCCGGTGCCCGAGCCGCCAATGACCACGAGGCTTTCGCCCTTGGCCACGTCAAGCGAGATGCCCTTGAGGACATGCTTGTTGCCGAAGCTCTTGGTCAGGTCTTTGAGGGCGATTTTTGGCGTCATCGGGTTCGCGGGTTGTTGAAAGGCGCGGCTACGCCGCATTCGATTTTTCTGGTTGGGGGGGCGTTGCCCCCGTCGCTGGCGCGACTCCCCCAAGGTATTTTCGAAACAAGGAAGGGGGGGAGGTGTCAGGCGGAAAAGAAGGCCTCCGTCAGCAGGTAATTGGCGGCGAGTATGAGGATCGAGGCGGAGACGACGGCCTGGGTGGTTGCGCGGCCCACGCCGCGCGCGCCGCGGCCCGAGGACATGCCGTGGTAGCAGCCCATCAGGGCGACGATGAAGCCGAAGGCGGCCCCTTTCAGCAGGCCCGATGTGATGTCCCAGCTCTCGAGGAAGCCGGTGGTGTTGTTGAGATAGGCGGCCTCGTTGAAGCCGAGGCGGGTTGTGGAGACGAGGTAGCCGCCGAAGATACCGATGCTGTCGCCCACGGCCACGAGGATGGGCAGCGAGAGCGTGGCGGCGATCAGGCGAGGCACGGTGAGGTATTTCATCGGGTCAGTGGATAGGGTGCGGAGCGCGTCGATCTGTTCGGTCACTTTCATTGTGGCAATCTCGGCGGCGATGGCCGACGCGACGCGGCCTGCGACCATGAGGCCGCCCAGGACGGGGCCGAGTTCGCGGGTGATGCCGATGGCGACGATTTGGGGGACCACGGCCTCGGCATTGAAGCGGGCGCCGCCGGCGTAAATCTGGAGCGCCAGCGCGCCGCCGGTGAAGAGCGCCGTGAGGCCCACGACCGGCAGGGAGAGCCAGCCGATGGTGAGGAACGCTTGGGCAATCTCACGCAGGTAGAGGGGGGGCGTGACCAGGTGGCGGAGGGCCGACAGGGCGAAAAGTGTGACCTGGCCGATGGTTGCCAACAGGCTGAGGATCGTGCGGCCAAGCGCGCCGAAGGGGGCGAGCAGGGTCACGGGGAGACCGTGCGCGTGTAGCGGGGGCCGAGGGAGGTGAGGATCTCATACCCGATGGTGCCCGCGGCCTCGGCCAATTGGTCGACGCTTTGGTGGGGGCCGAGAATGTCGAGCGCCTCTGGCGGTTCGGCGCAGTCGGTCACGTCGATGGTCAGCAAGTCCATGGAAACGCGGCCGACGAGCGGGCAGGGGGTGTTACCATGCCAGAGGGTGGCGCGGGAGGACATGGCCCGGATCAGGCCATCTGCATAGCCCGCTGACAGCGTGGCGATCTTGCGCGGGCGGTCGGCGATATAGGTGGCGGAATAGCCGACGGCGGTGCCGGGCGCGATGTCGCGGATCTGGATGACGGGCAGGGACAGGCGGACAACGGGCGTGGCGTCGGCGAAGGGGAAGCCGCCGTAAAGCCCGATGCCGGGGCGCGTCATGTCGAAATGATACTCAGCACCCATCAGGGTGCCACCGGTGGCGGCCAGCGATCTTGGGGTGGTGAGGCCCTCGGTCATCGCGCGGAAATTGGCCAGCTGTTGGGCGTTTTGCGCGTGCGGCGGGTCGTCGGCGCAGGCCAGGTGCGACATGATGAGGGTGGCACTTTGCGCGTGGGCACGGGCGGCGGGCCAATGCCCAGGTTGCAGGCCAAGGCGGCTCATCCCGGTGTCGAGCTGCAGGCCGTAGGGCGCGCCCGGCAGGGCGGTTTGATGGCGCGAGATCTGCTCAGGCGAATTGAGCATTGGCGTGAGCGCGTGATCGCGGATCAGGGCGGTGTCGCCGTCCATATGGCCGGAGAAGACGTTGATGACCGGGTCCGGCCCAAGGGCTTGGCGGATCGTGACGCCTTCCTCAGCCGTGGCGACAAAGAAGGTGCGCGCGCCGGCCTGTGCGAGGGTCTTGGCGACCAGCGCGCTGCCGAGGCCGTAGCCATCGGCCTTGACGACAGCCGCGGTTTCCGTGGCCGATCGTGCGGCCAGGGCGGTGTAGTTCGCGGTGAGCGCGGAGAGGTCGATATGGAGCGTTCCGGAGGCCATGATGCGGGGATGCGTCTTTCCAGGTGGCGGGTCAAGAGAGGGAGGGCGGATCACGCTGGGGCGTGGGGGCTAGGGGATTGATTTCAGGGGATCAGCCTTTTCGTGCGTGACGTTTTAGGGTGCCTCTTCGCCAAGGGTCCTGTCCAGGACGTGAACGCCCTTCTCCGGGTGGGCCTGGTAGTGGGCAAGGCGTGTGGCCATGTCGCCCAGGTGAAGCTCCAGCTTGTGGCCGTCTGGATCGAGAAAGTAGAGCGATGCGCCCTCAGATCGGTTTTCCTTCCATAGCGGAGCATGGGATGTGATGCGGGCGGCCAAAGCCTCAAATACCTCGGGCGCGCAAGACAGGGCGATATGGGTGTCATCGCCGCGCGGTGTCACCGGATCGGCCTGTTCGAGACAGAGCCAAATCGGGCCGAGATCGAGATAGGCGGCGGTTTTGCTGGCCGTGCGCTGCACCGCGCCGAGAGTGTCGGTGTAGAAGGCAAGGGACCGGGCGAGGTCTGAGACGGTCAGGGTGATATGGTTCAAACCGGTGATGGGCATGGGCGGAAGGGGAGCCGAGCGTGGCCGCGCCGTCAAGCCGTCCTTTGCGCCACTCGCGAGGGCCGGGCGAAGGGCTGCGATGGCTGCTTGTGAGCCGATTTTTTTAACCTTTGCCGGCCGGTCCACATTTTTGGTCCTTATTGTCGCGGGATAGCGCTTTACCAGGCGTCATCCGCGTGCGCCGCGTTGACAGTCCATGGCGCTGCCGTTTACGCAAAATCGTGCGCGGAGAGACGAATTGTCAGACCTAAACAGCGGCCAAACAGAACGCGACCTGGGAGAAGTATTGCTGGCATTCTACGAATGCCTGACGGATCCCGCGCGCCTTGAATTGCTGATGGAGATTTTGACCTCCTGGCTGGATGACGATGCGGGTGCAGTTGTTGCGCCAAAACTGGAATTGCACGCGGAACGGGCGTGGCGATTGCTGGGGGATATCGCCGAGACGGACGGTCTTCCCGAAACGGCAGACGCGGCGGCGTTGCTGGTCACTCGCTATGACACCGCAGAGGCTTTGGACGCTGCTTTTGCAGACAAGATCGAGCCTGAGGATCAGGCGAAATTGCAGGATTGGACGGCGGACAAGCCGCAATCAGGCGCGCTGTTGTTGCGATTGATCGAGGCGCATTCGGTTGAATTGATTGTTTTGTCGCACGACGCAAAGACCGGTGAATTTGTTGCGAAACGTGCAGGCCCGGAATTCGATACGCTGGTTTCCAAATTTGTGGCTGACCGTTTCGACCTGACCCATGCCGAATTCGCTTTGGTTCGCGAATTGTTGCTGGGCGGCACTTTGCGTGAAATTGCGGATCGTCTTGGGAAATCCTGGGAGACCATTCGCAGCCAGATCAAATCACTGACCAATAAGCTTGGCGTCAGATCCCAGTCTGACGTTTTGCGGATGCTGAACCAGGCCGCGACGCTGATCCCCGCGCAGCATCAGACGGATGCGGGCGGGCCTGGGCGCGCCGACAGACGCCTGGCGCTTCCCAGTGGGCGGACCCTGACCTACGAGGTTGATGGGGCCCCTTCGGACCGGACACTGGTTTACCTGCACGGCATGACGCAAGGCCGCCATTGGCCCGCGAAGGCGCAAGCCCTGGCTGCCAGTCGCGGGTGGCGGGTTGTGCGCATCAGCCGGGCCGGGCGCGGGCCGTCCTCGGTGAATACGAAAGAGGGCGAAGCGCTGTTGCAGGACCATGTCGATGACGTCATGGCGATTGTGAACCATGAAGGGATCAACAGCTTTTCGATGTTCGGGGCCGCAGATGGCTTTTCCGTCGGATATCGGCTGGCCTTGCAGCATCCCGAGCGGGTCCAGATGATCGTGGGTCTGGAGATTATTCCGCCCATCCTGTCGCGCGAGGTGACGGCAGGGTTCATCGGCAAGATGAAGACTTTCGGGCTGAGTTGTTTGTATGCGCCCAAGACCATCAAGTTCATGTTTGGCCTTGCCATGCAGCGTCTGGAAAAGATGGAAGATCGGCACAGTTCCGTCCACCCGCTTTTGGGCGTGGTTCTGTCCGAGCATGAAGATGCAGATGGCCTGCGCACGGATGATCTGAACCATGCGGATCTGATGGTTCATAAGGCGGAAGGCATGTGGCGGGATGCGACATTTGCTGGATATGATTGGGCTTTTGCCCCTGAAAACAGCAACTTGCGCCCCCGTGCGGCGCTGATCCATTCAGGCAATTCCCTGAACAAATCGCCCGGCCATTTCGACGAATTCGCCGTGCGGATCGGGGCGCCGATCCTGCGCATTGGCCATTATCTTCCGTATGTGTCCGCAGCGCTGCCGACCGTGCTGGACGCGCTGGAGTCCATGGAAAGCCGGGTCTGAGGCAGGCTTTTTCTGCCCGCGTCCGCACGATTTCACCCTTTTGGGTGATTGTCAGAGACCGGCTTCGTTTTTTACTGTTGCGGCAATTGGTTAGATGAGTGGTGCGTACGACTTCGCACCTTTTTTTCATGGGAGTGTGCGGCGCGTTTTAGGCCGCCCTTTTCACAAGAAACCCTTGTTGGTGTAGTACCCTTCTACCGCGTAACTCGTAAATTTGCCGACACGGGTCAGGATCCCCCGGCCGCGCAGCGATTGTGCGGCTGGGGGTTCCGATTTTTATACCTGATTGGACGGGGTCAGAAGCCTTGCGTGCCGTCGCCCTGCCAGGGCTTGGCGAGGTTGCCGAAGCGGGTAAATCGGCCCTCAAACGATAGCTCAACCGTGCCGATGGGCCCGTGACGCTGCTTGCCGATGATGACCTCGGCCTTGCCATGCAACTGCTCCATATCCTGCTGCCATTTGGTCATGGCCTCCAGGTTCTCTTCGCCGGGCTTCTCGCGTTCTTTGTAATACTCGCCACGGTAGACAAACATGACCGCGTCGGCGTCCTGCTCGATCGAGCCGGATTCGCGGAGGTCCGACAATTGCGGGCGCTTGTCTTCGCGGTTCTCAACCTGACGCGAGAGCTGCGAGAGCGCGATGACGGGAATGTTGAGCTCCTTCGCGATGGCCTTAAGCCCTTGGGTAATCTCGGAAATCTCGTTCACGCGGTTGTCGCGGTTGTTGGCGGAGCCGCGCAGAAGCTGAAGGTAGTCGATGATCAGCAGGTCGAGCCCCTTGGGCGAGCGTTTCAGGCGGCGGGCGCGGGCGGCGACCTGCGCGATGGGGAGCGCCGGCGTGTCGTCGATGTAGAGGGGGCAGCGTTCCAGATCGCCCGCAGCTTTGAGGTAGCGGGCGAATTCCTGTTCGGTCAGATCACCGCGACGGAGTTTTTCGGATTCGACCTCTGCCGCCTCGGACAGGACACGTTGGGCAAGTTGGGCTGACGACATCTCAAGCGAAAAGAAGCCCACAACACCGCCTTCGACGGTGCCGGTGGTGCCATCTTCCTTTGTGCCTTCGCGCCAGGCTTTCGCGACGTTGAAAGCGATGTTGGTGGCGAGCGACGTTTTCCCCATCGAGGGACGCCCGGCGAGGATCAGAAGGTCGGAATTGTGCAGGCCGCCCAGTTTGCGGTCCATATCGTCAAGCCCGGTAGAGATGCCTGCAAGCTGGCCCTGCCGGTTATAGGCGGCATTGGCCATCTGCACGGCGTCATGCAGCGCGCCCAGAAAGCTTTGGAAGCCTTTGTTGGTGGAGCCGGTGGAGGCGAGCGCGAAAAGTTCCGATTCCGCTTCGACGATCTGCTCGTCCGGGGTTACGGCGTCGCGCATGGCGCGGGCACGGTCGGAGACGCGATTGCCCAGATCAATCAACTCCCGCCGCACGGCAAGGTCGTGGATCAGTTGCGCGTAGTCGCGCGCAGCAGAAGTCGCGATGGCCGACAGCTGGAGTTTCACCAGATATTCCGCGCCGCCCAGTTCTGCGAGGCCGGGAATGTCGGTGGCAAAGCTTTTGAGTGTGGTGGCGTCGGTTTGCAGACCCTTGGCGATGCGGGCGGCGGCCATTTCAAACAGGGCGCCGTGGACGGGGTCGTGGAAATGGTCCGGCTTTACAAGATCATCGACGCGGTCAAGCACATCGTTGGAGGACAGGATCGCGCCCAGAAGCTGTTGTTCTGCCTCGATATTATGGGGCAGGACAGGGGCGCTGTCTTCCGCCGACGGATCGGCGGGCAAGTTCGGATTGAATGCGGCGACTTCGTTCATCTGCTCCCCCAAGCACGTTTATTCACACACGATACTGATACATAGCGCCTTGCCCCCTCTTCGGGGTGCTTCATTGGGTCTGGCAGGACCGGCGCTTCAACGATTTGCCGGGTATAGCTGATGGTCCTGCGGCGGCGTCAATCTGGATAACCTGTGGGTAAGTCGGATTAACGCAGTTTTCGCGCGGCTGGTGCTTATATTGTGGGTGCTGGGGGTCGTTGGGTCAAGATGTGGCTGTCACGCTGCCCTGACGTGTTCGAAAAAACACGCTGAGATTTAATTCTGTTAAGGCAAAGGACCTATGAAAGGCCCCGATCCGCGCGCCAGCCCTCGGGATCGCGAAGGAATCGCTCAACATCCACCAGCGTCTCCTCCGAGAAATCGCCGCCGCGCCGGGCTTCGGCAATCACGTCGGCCCAGGTGGTCAGCCAGTGCAACTCGATCCCATGCTCGCGCAGTGTCGGGATCGCGTGGTCGAAAATGTCGTAATAGAAGAGCACGGCGGTGTGGCCGCAGGTGGCGCCCGTGCGGCGGATCGCATCAACGAAGGTGATTTTGGAGCCGCCATCGGTGGTCATGTCTTCGACCAGCAGAACGCGCTCACCCTCATGCATCGCGCCTTCGATTTGCGCCCCGCGACCATGGCCTTTCGGTTTCTTGCGCACGTAGGACATCGGCAGGCCCATGCGTTCCGCGACAAGGGCCGCAAAGGGGATGCCCGCCGTCTCGCCGCCCGCGATGTTGTCGAATGCCTCGAGTCCCGCCGCGCGCATCACCTTGCAGGTGAGGAAATCCATGCAGGTGGACCGCACGCGGGGGAAGGCGATGGGTTTGCGGCAGTCGATATAGGTCGGGGCCTGTTTGCCGGACGTGTGCGTGAAAAGCTCGTCCGAGTTGAAGTGGACCGCCTTGATGTCGAGCAACATCCGCGCGGTCATCGCGGCCATGGTTGCGTCGTCGGGGTAGCTGGAAGGGATCATGGTTTCGGTCTCGCGGATGCGGATTTTCGTATGAAAATCCGGGGGTGCGAATTTTCGTACGAAAATTCAGGTCAGCACATGCCAGTGAAGCGGGTGGCCCGGATCAAAGAGGGTCAGGGGGCCATCGGGGGTTTGGTATTTGGCGGGGTAGGTCGCGGGGGTGTCACGTTTTTCGAGGGTTAGGGTGGCCTCGTTCGGGGCGAGGCCGTAGCGGGCAGGGCCATTGAGGGAGGCGAAGGCTTCCAGCTGATCCAGCGCGCCTTCCTCTTCAAACACATGGGCGAGGCAGGACATTGTGTTGGGGGCCGAGAACACACCCGCGCAGCCGCAGGCGGTTTCTTTTGCGCCATCGAGGTGGGGCGCGCTGTCGGTGCCGAGGAAGAAGCGCCGGTTTCCTGAGGTCGCTGCCTTGCGAAGGGCCTGTTGATGCTCGGCGCGTTTGACGATGGGCAGGCAATAGTAGTGCGGCCGGATGCCACCCACGAGCATGTGGTTGCGGTTGATCATCAGGTGGTGCGTGGTGATCGTTCCGGCGATGTCACCGGACGCTTCGCGAACGTAGTCGATGCCGTGGGACGTGGTGATATGTTCGAGGGTGGCTTTCAACTCGGGGATGTCACGGCGGAGCGGATCGAGCACGGTTTCAAGGAACACCTGCTCGCGGTCAAAGATGTCGACTTCGTGGGTGGTGACTTCGCCGTGGAAGCAGAGCGGCAGGCCGATTTCGGCCATTTTCTCAAGCACGTGGCGCAGTTTCTTGAAGTCGCGCACTCCGGATTGGGAGTTCGTCGTGGCGCCTGCCGGATACAGCTTCACTGCATGGATTAGACCATCGGCATAGGCGGCGGCGACGTCGTCTGGATCGGTCTGTTCGGTCAGGTAGAGGGTCATGAGCGGGGTGAAATCCGCGCCTGCCGGCGTGGCTGACATGATCCGGTCGCGGTAGGCGCGCGCGTCGGCGGCAGTGACGACAGGGGGCACGAGGTTCGGCATGATGATCGCGCGGGCGAAGTGGCGGACGGTTTCGGGCAACACCGTTTGCATCATTGCGCCATCGCGCAGGTGCAGGTGCCAGTCGTCGGGGCGGCGGATCGTGATCGTTTGGCTCATGGGATGGGGTGCTATCGCGTTTGTAGGGAGTCTGGAAGGGGGGATGGGGGGCGTTCCTTCAATCACGAGGCTTGCGCAAATTGTATGGCAGCGCCTAGGCTTCGGCGGATGACGTATTCCCGATTTCTGGCGCTGCTGGCGCCTTTAGCGCTGGCTTTGGGCCTTGCGCAACCTGCCACCGCCCAACTTGACCCGTGCGATTCCAACCAGCCGCAATCGGCGCTGACGCGGTGCAATGCGGAGCGGTTGGAGGGCTGGGACAGGTTGCTGAACGAGGTCTACCAACGTGTGATCGGCACTTTGGACGCGACACAGGAAGAGAACCTGCGCCAGGCGCAGCGGGCGTGGATCACCTATCGTGATCTCACCTGCGGGATGGAGCGCGCGCGGTATGAGGGCGGCTCCATCGCGCCGATGATCGAGTTGACCTGCCTGACGCGTCTGACCGAACGGCGCACGCGCGATCTGGAGGAATATATGCGGCCCTGACCGGCTGGGAGTTTCAACAAGGAGGTAAGTGAAATGTGCGATATCTGCGTGATGAACTCGGTGAAGGAGCGGATGCTGTCGCGGCGGAATTTCTTCAAGGGATCGGCTGCGGCGGCCGTTGGGGCGACTGCGATTGGAGCAGTCAAGGCGACCCCGGCGTTGGCGGATGGACATGGCTCGGTCGTTGATATGACGCATCTGTTCAGTGAGGATTTTCCGACCTGGGGCGGTGATCCGGGCATGTCGCGCGAGAAGCTTTTCGATTTTGCCGATGCGGGCTTCAACCTATACAACATGACGACCAGCGAACATGCGGGCACGCATATCGATGCGCCGCTGCATTTCAGCGCTGATGGCATTTCTGTCGATGAGATCCCGGTCAGCAATCTGGTGGCCCCGCTATGCGTGGTGGATATCGCCGCGCGCGCAGCGGAGGATGCCGATACGATGGTCACGCCGGATGATCTGCAGGCGTGGATTGACGCCAATGGCGAAATCCCGGACGGGGCGTGTGTGGCGATGCATTCGGGATGGGCCAGCAAAGCCTCCGGCGCGGAGTTCCGTAATGCCGATGGTGACGGACTGGGGCATTACCCGGGCTTTCACATTGAGGCGACGCAGATGCTGCTGGAAACAGGCGCGGCCTCCATCGCTGTGGACACGCTGTCGCTCGATCATGGGGCGAGCCAGGATTTCGCAACGCATTATGCCTGGCTACCAGCGGGGCGCTACGGGATCGAGTGCATTGCGGGCCTTGATCAGGTCCCGGCGGCGGGGGCCACTTTGGTGGTCGGCGCCTCGAAGATCGCGGGCAGCACCGGTGGGCAGGCGCGCATCTTTGCGATGGTCTGAATGACGGACGGCCCGCTCTTTAAGGGACGCCTGCGGGCGGGCCTCTCCCGGACAGGAGACGTTTTACCTGAGTGAAGAATGGGACACGCCGGGGCTGCGCGCCCGAGCGAATGAAAGCAACATGAGAGGATTGGGCAATGTCGGGTAACCCGGGCCATTGGACGGAAAAATCGAAACGCGCATTGGCGGTGCTTGGCGTTCTGGCCTTCAGCGCTTGGCCCGGTGCGGCGTTGGCCAATTGCCCCACCGCGGACGACCTTACCGGGGGCATTCGCTTTGCCATGCCGGACGGGGCCTATTGGGACCTGTCGGGGCACGGATCCGACCGGGTGGCGTATTTTCAGTGGTCACCGGATTTTGAGGTTCAGCGGATGGAGCTGGCGGAAGGCATCTTCATCGCCAGCCTCGTCGCGGACAGTATGGAGGAGCCTTGGCGGTCTGAATTCGAGCCGCGACCATCGGCCTTTCCCGAGCCCGCGGCCAACACGGCATGGGAGACGCGGATGACGTCCCGCGGGCTTGGCATAAATCGTGTGGACGACATGACTTATACGTTCGGTGCCGCGCAGCAGATGACGTTTGGTGACTGCGCTTTCACGTACCTGCCCATGACCTTGCGGTCAGAGCCAGTCAGCCAGGAAGGGGAGGGCGTAAGTTCGGAATATCTCTACTTTCCCGAACTGGGCGGTATCGTCATCCAGGATGACGGGTACGGCAATACTTGGCCAATCACAGGGATTTCAGTGCGTTAGGCGGTAGGGCTTAGGACCTGTTGGAGAGCCTGTCGCGATAAGATGGGTCGGCGTGCAGGACCGGGCGGAGTGCTGCGCGCGCTGTCCGGGCGTCCAGCGTGCCCCGGACCATGTGGCGGGTTAGCGGCACCAGGGCATCGGGCTGCTGCAGCGCGCGTGTCAGCGCGCCACCGGCCAGCGGAAAGCCCAGACTCGTGGTCTGCGCGCCCCGGAACAGGGCGGCTTGGCCTGCATCGGACGGATCGCGGGGGTCGAACAGGATTGTGACCTGTTGGGCTGAGGCCAAAGCCTCGGGCCCAAGCGGTGGCGGCGTATCGGGATCGGCGCGGCGATCTGCGCGAAAGCGGGTCTCAAACGGAGCATGGCGCGCGCTGATGGCGGCGGCCGGTTGGGCCAACAGGACCTGCGCGCCGGGGATGTGGGCTGCGGCCCGGGCTGCGGCATGGCCGCAATCGGGGCCTGCGGCGATCAGGATAACCTTCTGAAAACTTACAAAAAACCCATCAATGGCAAGGCTTTTCAGCATCGCCTCAACCTCGGCGCTGCGAAACCAGGTGCGTCCCACGGACATCAGCGACAACAGCGAGACGTCATGGGCCGGGACGGCCTCAAAGCCGAGGGGAAGGCCCTCCGCACCATGGGCCCAAAGGCGGTCGGCGCGATCAAAGCTGACCACAAGCGTGTCGGATTCCTCTTCGACCATCAGCGCGAAATGGCGGCTGTCCAAACGGGAAAACAGGCCGTGGTCGGTGCCAATGCGCCCCAAATGCCGAACCCATTCGCGGCGAGGGTCAATGATCGGGGCAGTTGTGTCGGGCATAGGCAGAGGCACTCAGAAAGGGGTCTTACTTTTTTAAATGTGGCCCACCATGCCACGGGGCAAGATTTCGGGGAAGAGTGTGGCGGGAATGCGAAGCCCGTCCGACATTTCGATGGGTTTTGGTAAACGATCCGTAAACAATGCGTCTGCAAGAAAAAGGGCGGGTGACTTGACCATCCGGGCCCATCCGGCCTTGATGGCGAGGCTGCATTCCGGAGGGGACATGGCTGCGTTTGAAACCATTGATCGCGTTCAGGAAACTCTGGCGCAGCAAGGCTATGTGTGTGGGCGCGCGCTGGCGACGGTTGTGTTCCTGTCGTTGAAGTTGGGGCGGCCCCTGTTTCTGGAGGGCGAGGCCGGAACTGGCAAAACGGAAATCGCCAAAGCGATTGCGGCCGCCCTGGGTCGTCGCCTGATCCGTCTGCAATGTTATGAAGGGTTGGACGCGTCCAGCGCCGTGTACGAGTGGAACTTTGCGGCGCAGATGGTCGCGATCCGCACCGCGGAGGCGGCGGGTGGCGCCGAGCGCGGCGCGCTACAGGGTGAGTTGTTCAGCGAGGATTACCTGATCGAGCGTCCGCTGCTGGAAGCCATGCGTCCGGACCCTGCGGGCGCGCCGGTTCTGCTGATTGATGAAATTGATCGCACGGATGAGCCGTTTGAGGCGTTCCTTCTGGAAGCGCTGAGCGATTTTCAGGTGACGATCCCCGAGCTAGGCACGGTCAAGGCGCCCGAGCCGCCGATTGTGATCCTGACCTCCAACCGCACGCGGGAGGTTCATGACGCGTTGAAGCGGCGCTGCCTCTACCATTGGGTCGATTATCCCGATCTTGAGCGCGAACTGGCGATCCTGGCGGCCCGAGTGCCCGAAGCGGCAGGTCAGTTGAGCCGGGAGGTGGTGGCCTTTGTGCAGCGGCTGCGTACGGAAGATCTGTTCAAACGCCCCGGCGTGGCGGAGACGCTGGACTGGGCGAAGTGCCTTCTGGCGCTGGATGTGATCGAGTTGAGCCCCGAGGTAATCGCGGACACGCTTGGCGCGATCCTGAAGTATCAGGACGACATTCAGAAGCTGCAAGGCTCTGAAGCGAAACGCATTCTTGATGATCTGCGGGCCGACGCCTTGTCGTAGCCCTGCCGCCCCTTGAGCGGGTTTTCTTTGACAGGTGCCGGTGTTGGGCCGTTACTTTCGTCAGGGGTAAGTCATTTCAAGGACCAAGCATATGAGACCGAATTTCTTTGCAACGCTCGTTTTGGCGGCTGTTGTCTTTGCAAGCGGATGGGTCGGGGAGGCTGAGGCCCAATTGCGGAACCCTTGCCCGGCGGAATGGGCCGGGGACGGGGATTGTGATGAGCCGAACGGCCTGAACCTGTGCGCTTGGGGCACGGACCCGATCGATTGCGCGAACCCGAATGCGAATTACGGCCTTGGGCCGGGCTACAGTGCGGGCATCTATGCGCCGCCGCAGCCCATTCCCGTTCCGGTGCCGACGCCCACACCCGCACCTTTGCCAGCGTCGTGCCCCTTCACCAATGACGGGGATTGTGACGAGCCCAACGGGTTGGACCTGTGCGCCTGGGGGACGGACCCGGTCGATTGCTCGAACCCGAATTCGAACCATGGCTCAGGCCCTGGATATTTTGCCGGCATTTACGCGCAGAACACTCCGCAACCGGCCCCGCAGCCCGTGCCGCAACCCTTGCCGCAGCCCACGCAGCCAGCGATGACGGCGATCAGCGGGGGCGCGTTCGTCCATGGCGGCGGGGGCGGGACGTCCGGTTGCCCGAACTACGCCATCGCCAATACCGCCTTTGGGCAGCACACGATGTATGCGGGTCAGGGCAGCTACCGGGTGCCGCGGATCACGGCGGGCGGGCGCTTTTCGCTGACCAACTGCTTCCCCGGGACAGGCTGGCGCGGGTTCACCATCACGCGGCCCGATTTCCGCTTTTTCTATCAAGGCGTGTCGCAGACCGGACAGATCACGTTCCAGCTGACTTCAAACGCGGTGGACACGGTGTTGCTGATCAACACGCCGGACGGGCAGTGGTTCTTCAATGATGACAGCAATGGCACATTCAATTCGACCCTGACCTTCTCCCCTGTTTTGCAGGGCCAGTACGACATCTGGGCGGGCGCCTATAACCGGTCGTCCAACAATCCGGCGCAATTGTGGGTCTACGAATAGGCGCACCTCCCAGTGCTTTGAGCGCCCTCAGCCTTGACGATCAGGCTGGGGGTGGTCTCTGCTCCTCGTCATGGAACATGCCCCGCTTGAGCTGCCGGACGACCCGCAGCTGACCACCAACATCACCCATTTTGCGCGCGCGCTGCGTGTGGCGGGCCTGCCCGCCGGCCCCGGCCGGGTGGCGGATGCGATCAGGGCGGTGGCGGCGGCCGGGTTCAGCGAGCGGGCGGACTTTTACTATACCTTGCGGTCTTGCTTTACGGCGCGGCCCGAGCACAGGGCGGTGTTTGACCAGGTCTTTCGCCTTTACTGGCGCGACCCGCGTTACCTCGAACACATGATGTCGATGCTGACGCCTGCGGTGCGGGGCGTGGCGGAGGATCGCACGGCAAAGTCGGCCGAGAAGCGCGCGGCGGAGGCGCTGTTGCACGGCGTTGACCGCGACGCGCCAGAGATGGGCGATGGCGAGGCGGGGGGCACCGAGATCGACGTGGATGCCACGCTGACGATGAGCCGGGAAGAGCGGCTGAAGACGCTCGATTTCGAACAGATGGGCGTGGCCGAGATGGCAGAGGCCAAACGGATCATCGCGCAGATGACGTTGGCGGTGCCGCCCTTGCTGTCGCGTCGGACGGCGGCGGCGGCGCAGGGGGCGCGGCCCGATTGGCGACGCACGATGCGGGGCGCGATGGCGCGTGGCGGGGACGTGGTGGATTTTGCACGGAAGGATCGGCGCACGCGGTGGCCGTCGCTGGTGGCCTTGTGCGACATCTCAGGCTCGATGAGCAGCTATTCGCGGGCGGTGCTGCATTTTCTGCACGCCGTCTCAAACACCAAAGGGGCTGGGTGGGCCGAGGTGCATGCCTTCACCTTTGGCACGCGGCTGACGAACATCACACGCCATATGGGTGCGCGCGACGTGGATGCGGCGCTGGCGGCGGCGGGCGCCGAGGCGCAGGATTGGGAGGGGGGCACTCGGATCGGGGCCTGCCTTGAGGCGTTCAACCGCGATTGGTCGCGGCGCGTTTTGGGGCGGGGCGCCGTTGTGCTGCTGATCACCGACGGGCTGGACCGGGACGAGCCGGAGCGTCTGGAGGCGGCGATGGAGCGATTGGCGCTGTCCTCGCGCCGGGTGATCTGGGTGAACCCGCTCTTGCGCTGGGACGGGTTTGCGCCAAAGGCCGCGGGCATACGGGCCATGCTGCCGCATGTGTCGAGTTTCCGGGCCGGGCATAACATTGCGGCGCTGGCCGGACTGGCTGAGGCAGTGGCGCGGCCCGATGATCCGGGCGAAAAGGCGCGCCTGATGGCGGCGTTGCGCGCGGTCTAGGGCTTTTCGCAAAAGGCGCGGCTGCGCCGCATTCGTTTGTTTTTGCGTTGGCACGCAGCTTTCGCGGCTGTGCCGCGATTGGAGGCGCTGCCTGTCGTCCATTGGGCTTGAACCAATGGCGCACCAAAGGACGACCCTCCGAGGTATTTTGAACCAGTGGAAGAGCAGGTTGCGCTACAGGTGGTGGGCGTTAGGGTCTGGATCAGGGAGGCTGTGCGATGGATGATCTGGAGCGGATGCCTGAACTGGCGCTGGACTGGCATCGCGCGGGGCGTGGGGCCGTGTTGGCCACAGTGGTAGAGACCTGGGGGTCCGCGCCGCGTGGCGTCGGCGCGCAGCTTGTCGTGTCGGGCGCGGGGGAGATGGAAGGCTCCGTCTCGGGCGGCTGTGTTGAGGGCGCGGTTGTGGTCGAGGCCATGGATATGGTCGGCGGAACCGAGGGCAAGATGCTGGAATTCGGTGTCTCGGACGATGAGGCCTTTGCGGTTGGCTTGGCCTGTGGTGGGCGCATCAAGGTCTGGGTGGAGCCGGTGGCGGCGATTGGCGAGGCCTTGTTGGCGGAGTTGGTGGACGCGCGCGCGGCGCGTCAGGCCATGGCTTATGAGGTGAATGTCATCTCCGGCGCGCGTCGCCTTGTTGGTGCGGAAGCCTGGCCGGATCGGTTCCGGGCTGACAAGTCGGGCATGGAGGGCGATGTGTTCGTGCACGTCCACAACCCGCCACTGCGCATGATCGTGGTGGGGGCCGTGCACATCGCGCAGGCGCTTTTGCCGATGGCGCGGATCGCGGGATATGATCCGGTCTTGGTGGACCCACGCCCGGCCTTTGGCGCCGAGGCGCGCTTTCCGGGCGAACGGATTGTGGAGGATTGGCCCGATGAGGCTTTGGAGGCCATCGGGTTAGATGCGCGAACCTGCGTGGTGACGTTGACCCATGATCCCAAGCTGGATGATCCGGCGATCTTCCGCGCGGTGCGCTCGGATGTGTTTTACCTTGGCTGTCTGGGCTCGACCCGTACCCATGCCAAGCGGGTCGCGCGACTGGAGGCGGCGGGTTTTTCCGAGGAAGAGATCGCGCGGATCCATGCGCCGGTTGGTCTGGATATCGGGGCGCAGGGGCCCGGCGAGATTGCGATTTCCGTCATGGCCGAGATCACGCAGAGGTTGCGGCGGCCATGAAATTCGGCCCCGTTCCGGTGGACAAGGCTGAAGGGACCATTCTGGCCCATTCCATCGCTTTGGAGCATGCGCAGCCCTTGGATTTTTCCAAGGGGGTGCGTCTAGGCGCGGCGCACGTCTCGGCCTTGCAGGAAGCGGGTTGGGCCGAAGTGGTCGTTGCGCAGCTGGGGCCGGAGGATCTGCATGAGGATGATGCGGCATCGCGCATTGCGACGGCCCTGTGCGGTGCGGGTCTATCGGTTGATGCGGCATCCACGGGGCGGGTGAATTTGCGGGCGGCGAGCAGCGGGATCGTGGCGGTCAATGCCGGTGCCATCAACGCGATCAACCGCATCAATCCGGCGATCACGGTGGCCACTGTGCCGCAATGGGCGCGGCTTGGACCGCGTGGGTTGGCGGTGACCGTGAAGATCATTCCCTTTGCAGCACCCGCGCGGGACGTGGAGGCGGCCTGTGTGATGGCCGCCGGTGCCGTCCGATTGCTTGATGGGCAAATCGCGTCCGCCAGTCTGATCGAGACGCGGGTTGGCGCGGGGGCGCCGCCCGACAAGGGCCGGCGGTCGGTCAAAGGGCGTCTGGACCGGTTCTCGGTCCGGTTGAGCGAGCGGGTGGTTGTGCACCATCACACGCCCGATATTGCGCAGGCCCTGGCCGATGCGCCGGGGGAATTGCTGCTGATCCTGACAGGATCGGCCACATCGGATCGTGAAGATGTTGCCCCGGCTGCCGTGCGGGCCGCCGGGGGTGAGGTTCTGCACTATGGAATGCCGGTGGATCCGGGGAATCTTCTGTTTCTGGGCCGCCTTGGCGCGCGGCCTATCATCGGATTGCCGGGTTGCGCCCGGTCGCCCGCCTTGAACGGCGCGGATTGGGTGATGGAGCGGGTGATCTGTGGCGTTCCGCTAGACCAGATCGACATTCCCGGCATGGGCGTTGGCGGGTTGCTGAAAGAAATCCCATCCCGGCCAAGGCCCCGCGAAGGCCGATAGCGGCCTTCGCTTGCGACGGGCCTAATATGCGTCGTGGCGTTTAAGCCAGGCCATCCCGCGCCCGGCTTCATCGCGACCCTTGGGCAGCAGATCCATCAGGCCATAGGCTGCGTTGAACTGTTCAAGTCCCCGCGCAAATGTCTGATAGGTCAGGAAAATATCTTCACCCTCTTTGGCGAACACACTCAGGCCTGGGGCCTCGTTCACGGGAAAGCCCGACGTGCCGAAGTTGTAGGGCTTTGCACCATTGGCACGGTCAGCGTCAGTGAAGCGCACCCCCATATCGCGCCCGAACGTCCCATCCTTTTCGGACAGCCAGGGAATGGTCCAACCCATGCGGGATTGGAAGGCCGTGATCTGCTCGGTCGTTGCCAGTGAGGTGAACACGAGATTTGCATCGCGTGCGGCCAGATGTGGTCTGAGCCCTTGCAGGTTGTCGGCCCAGAACGAGCAGGAGGTGCAGCCTGCCTCCCATTCCGGGGGGAACATGAAGTGATAGACCAACAGCTGGCTATGGGGACCGAACAGGTCAGCCAAGACGTAATGACGATCCTCGGCCGCGAACCGGTAGGTCTTTGTCACGGCAAGCCGGGGCAGGGCGCGGCGCGCTGCGGCAAGGTCATCACCGGCGCGTTTATGCGCTTTTTCGGCAGCCAGAAGATCCTGCCGGGCGGCCAGCCAGGCGGCGTTTTCCATAACGGTCATGCGAAGGCCTCCGCCAATGCGGCCAGGATCGCGCCCCATCCTGCTTCGTGGTCATTTCTGCTGTCTTCGCTGGGGAAGCGGATGTGGTGCAGGCGGATTTCGGTGCCGCCTTCGACCGCTTTGAAATCCAGCGTGACGGTCGAATCCTCGTCGCTGGTGAACGGGCTGTTCCAGGTGAAAACGATGCGGTCCGGGCGGTCGAGCGTCTGATAGATGCCCCAATGGGGAATATCCTGATCCGGTGTTTGCATGACGATATCGAAGCGGCCCCCGACGCGGGGATCGTTTTCGGCTTTCGCGATGGTCACAGAGGCACCGGGCCGCATGAAGCGCGCGAGCATCTCGGCATCAAGCCAGGCATCGTAGAGCACCTCGGGCGGGGCCGCGATGGTGCGGGTGCAGGTCAGTTCGAGGTCTTGGGTCGAAAGGGTCATTTGGCAGCTCCTTTGGTGATGATCTGGTCGAGCGCATCCAGCCGTTGATCCCAGATCCCGCGCAGCTCGGCGAACCATTGGTCCACCTGGGCCAGCACATCGGGTTGCAACGCGATGTAGTGCTCACGCCATTCCGTCCGGCGCGTCACGAGGCCTGCGCCTTCCAGCACTTTGATGTGCTTGGAGACCGCATTGAGGCTCATATCGAAATGCCCGCGAATAACACCGATCCTTAGGGGGCCCTGCTGCGCAAGAAGCGTGAGAATGGCCCGCCGGGTGGGATCGCCGGCAGCTTTCAGGATCAAGGTCAGAGGATCGTCGGAAGTTCGTTCAACCATATGGGTGAATTAGTGAACTATTCTGCATCAGTCAACCATATTGGGGAATGATGCCGCAGGTGCACATGCCAAAATTCCGGCAAACGCCTGAAAATGAGCCGGAAATTCCTGTTTGTGAATCCCCGCATCCGTGCTTGGATGGAGGCAATAACCAAGGGAGGATTGAATGACCCAGGTGTCGATGACCGTAAACGGCCGCGCCGTTTCGGGGGATGTTGAAGGGCGTACGTTACTTAGTGAATTTCTGCGCGAAGGTCAGCGATTGACCGGAACGCATGTGGGCTGTGACACCAGCCAATGCGGGGCCTGCGTGGTCCATGTGAACGGCGAGGCGGTGAAAAGTTGCACCACGCTGGCGCTGGATGTGGAAGGCGCCGAAGTCAAAACCATCGAAGGCATGGCCAATGCCGACGGCTCGCTGGGCGTTATCCAGCAGGCGTTCCAGGATCATCACGGGCTTCAGTGTGGGTTCTGCACGCCGGGCATGGTCATGAGTGCAGCGGCTTTGTTGAAGGACAATCCGAAGCCGACCGAGGCCGAGGTGCGCGAATACCTTGAGGGCAATATCTGCCGGTGCACGGGCTACCACAATATCGTCAAGGCGATCATGGCGGCCAGCGGGCAGGATGTGGCGGCGATGGCCGCAGAATAAGCGATCGGTCCGCGGGGAGGCGGGCCGGGCATTTGCATATTTGAAGAACAAAGATGGGGCGGGAGGCTCTGTCGACCCGGACCAGCTCCCTATGGTGGTGAGCGGCGGGGGATAGAAAGGGAGGACGACCATGCCGAAAGATTCAGGTATTGGCGCAAGTTCCAAGCGGCGGGAGGACGTTCGGTTTCTGACCGGGCAGGGCCGCTACACGGATGACATCAACCTTCACGGCCAGACTTACGTGCATTTCCTGCGCTCGGACGTGGCCCATGGGGTGCTGAAGAATGTGGACACGAGTGCCGCGGCAGCGATGCCGGGCGTGGTGCGCATCTTCACTGGCGCCGACTTTGAGGGCGTAGGTGGTGTGCCCTGCGGCTGGCAGGTGACCGACAAGCATGGCGAGCCGATGCAGGAACCGGCCCACCCGATCCTGGCCCAGGGCAAGGTGCGTTATGTGGGTGATGCGATTGCCGCCGTGGTGGCAGAGACGGCGGCGCAGGCGCGCAATGCGGCTGAGGCGATTGAGCTGGATATTGAAGAGCTTCCAGCCGTGGTGGATATGAAGGCAGCCGTTCAGGACGGCGCCACCAAGGTGCATGACGATCTGACCTCGAACCTGTGCTACGACTGGGGCTTTGTTGAAGAAAACAAGCCTGCCGTGGATGCGGCGTTTGAGGCGGCGGCGCATGTCACGACGCTGGAGCTCGTGAACAACCGTCTGTCGCCAAACCCGATGGAGCCGCGCGTAGCCGTGGGCGATTACGCCGCTGGTACGGACGAGTCGACGCTCTACACCACGTCGCAGAACCCGCATGTGATCCGGCTTCTGATGGGCGCGTTTGTGTTGGGGATCCCTGAGCACAAGCTGCGCGTTGTGGCGCCGGATGTGGGCGGTGGATTTGGCTCGAAGATCTTCCACTATGTAGAAGAGGCCTTCGTGACCTTTGCCGCCAAGCAAGTGAAGCGCCCGGTCAAATGGACATCGTCACGGAGTGAGGCGTTCATCACGGATGCCCATGGCCGCGACCATGTCACCAAGATTGAACTGGCGCTGGATGCGGACAACAACTTCACCGGCATCCGGACGGAAACTTACGCGAATATGGGCGCCTACCTGTCCACGTTTGCACCGAGTATCCCGACCTGGCTGCATGGCACGCTGATGGCGGGCAACTACAAGACGCCGAACATCTACGTGAACGTGAAGGCTGTCTTCACCAATACCGTGCCTGTCGATGCGTATCGCGGGGCAGGCCGCCCCGAGGCGACGTTCCAGTTGGAGCGGGTGGTTGATAAAGCCGCGCGTGAGCTTGGCGTCGATCCGATTGAGTTGCGTCGCCAGAACTTCATCACCGAATTCCCCTATGCCACGCCCGTGGCGGTGGAATATGACACCGGCGACTATGAAGGCACGATGTCGAAGCTTTTGGAGATGATCGACCGGGAAGGGTTCGAAGCCCGCCGCGCCGAAAGCGAAGCCAACGGCAAGCTGCGGGGCATGGGTGTGAACTGTTACATTGAGGCCTGCGGCATTGCGCCCTCGGCCTTGGTCGGCCAATTGGGCGCACGCGCGGGCCTGTATGAATCGGCAACCGTGCGGGTGAACGCCACCGGTGGTCTGGTTGTGATGACCGGCTCGCATTCTCATGGGCAGGGGCACGAGACATCCTTTGCGCAAGTGGTTGCTGACATGATCGGCATTGATGAAGGCATGGTCGAGGTTGTCCATGGCGACACCGCTAACACGCCGATGGGGATGGGCACTTATGGCTCCCGCTCCATCGCAGTTGGTGGCTCGGCCATGGTGCGCGCGACCGAGAAGATCATCGCCAAGGCCAAGAAGATTGCGGCCCACCTGATGGAGGCTGCCGAGGGCGATATCGAGCTCAAGGACGGCGCGTTCAGCGTGGCGGGCACCGACAAGTCGGTGGCCTGGGGCGATGTGACCCTGGCCGCTTATGTGCCGCACAACTACCCGCTGGAAGAGATTGAGCCTGGGCTGGAGGAGACGGCGTTTTACGACCCAAACAACTTCACCTATCCCGCCGGGGCCTATGCCTGCGAGGTGGAGATCGATCCCGATACTGGCAAGGTCGAGATCTGTTCCTTCGCCGCGGCGGACGATTTCGGCAATGTGATCAACCCGATGATCGTTGAGGGCCAGGTCCATGGCGGGTTGGCCCAAGGCATTGGTCAGGCGCTGTTGGAAAATGTCTCCTACGACGAAAACGGCCAGCTTCTGAGCGCGTCTTACATGGATTACACCATGCCGCGCGCGGATGATGTGCCGATGTTCAAGGTGGATCATTCCAGCGCCACGCCCTGCACGCACAACCCGTTGGGTGTGAAGGGCTGCGGTGAGGCGGGGGCGATTGGATCGCCGCCATCGGTTGTCAACGCGGTGGTGGATGCCCTGCAACGGGCCGGCCACACCAACGTTACCCATATCGACATGCCCCTGACGCCTGCGCGCGTTTGGGCGGCCATGCAGAACTAAGGAGAACCCAAGATGTACAATTTCGAATTCTCCAAACCATCAACGATCGCGGAAGCGGTCGCAGCGCTCGGGCAGGAGGAGGCCCAGGCGCTGGGTGGGGGGCAGACCCTGCTTCCCACCATGAAACAAAGGCTGGCGCAGACTGAAACGCTGGTCAGCCTGAATGGCATTGCCGAGATGCAGGGCGTTTGCACCAATGATGCAGGCGAGCTGTGCATCGGCGGGGCCACCACCCATGCCACAGTGGCGCGGGAGGCGGCTGCGTCTTTCCCCGGCCTTGCGGGGCTTGCGGGACGGATCGGTGATCCGGCGGTGCGCAATCGCGGCACGATTGGGGGCAGCCTTGCCAACAATGATCCGTCGGCCTGTTATCCGGCGGCGGTCCTTGGGGCGGGCGCGACGGTTGTGACGAACAACCGGGCCATCGCGGCGGATGATTTCTTTGACGGCATGTTCACCACCGCGCTTGATGAGGGCGAGATTATCACGGAGGTGAAATTCCCTGTTCCGCAGTCCTCAAACTATCAGAAGTTCGTGCAACCGGCCTCACGCTTTGCGTTGGTGGGTGTGTTCGTCTGCAAATTCGCGGACGGCGTGCGAGTGGCTGTGACCGGCGCCTCCTCGGACGGCGTGTTCCGGTGGACGGAGGCCGAAGCGGCGCTGTCTGGCGACTTCTCCAAAGGCGCTGTGGATGGCCTTGCCGTGCCGAGCGGTGACATGATCAGCGATCTGCATGGCACGGCGGAGTATCGGGCGCATCTGGTCAAGGTGATGACGGGACGCGCAGTAGCCGCCGCTTCCTGAACCGCGCCCACGCGCGTAACAAGTCCGCCGGGGTCGACGCCCCGGCGGTTTTCATTTGGAGGTGGCGCATGTCCGAACGACAGAAGATGGAGGCTGGTGACTGGTATTCATGCCTCGATGACGCGCTGGGTGAATTGCGCAACCGGGCCCGTGTGGCCTGCCATGCGCATCGGACAGAGGCTCCGCAACCCTTGGCCGCTTTGTCTCCGGCGCTGGCGGAATTGCTCGGTACACCGGGCGAAAATGCCCTGATCGAGGCGCCATTCCATTGCGCCTACGGCGTGAACATCCATTTGGGCCGCAATATCTATATCAATGCCAATTGCGTCATTCTGGATTCGGGTCGGGTGACGATTGGGGATGGCACGATGATCGGGCCGGGCGTGCATATCTATTGCGCGGACCACCACCGCGACGTGGATTTGCGGCGGAAAGGGATCGAACGCGCCTTGCCAGTGACCATTGGCGTCGATGTCTGGATTGGCGGCGGCGCGATTGTGATGCCGGGCGTCACAGTCGGCGATGAGGCGATCATCGGGGCAGGGGCCGTGGTAACGAAAGATGTGGCGCCGGGTGCGCGCGTTGTTGGCAACCCGGCGCGCCCCTTGGGTTAGAGCACTTTGCGTTTGATTTGAATCGCAACCCGCTGCCTCGCGCCGATGGCGCGAACGCGGTCAGAGTGCCTCAGATGAAACGCAAAGTGCTTTAGCGGTGGCCGGGCAGGAATTCCATGTGGGACCGTTCGACCAACGACTGATCAAAGTTCAAAGCCAGAACAAACGTGACACCGTTGTCGGTTTCGACCGTGTAGCTGACAGTCCCTTCCAGCCGTGCGACGGGGGAAATCTCCGTCTGCCCATTGCTGGTCACGCCTTGCAGACCCATCGATACACGGCCGCTGAAATCAAGCCCTTCGGCCTGCGCCGCGCCTGCGATTGCGATCAGTGCGATAACACTCAGTACTTTTTTCATTGGTAAACCTACTCGCTTTGAACGTGGTTCATCATAGACACGGGCGTTTCGACGGGCCGAGCAAAAAAATGACCGCGTCCAGGGATTAAGCGAAAATCTGCTCAATGGTCAAACCGGAACGGCCACAAAAAAAGCGCGTCCTGGTTGGACGCGCCTTCGACATTTATGGACCAATCCATTACTTCACCGGGTTGATCATCATCACCATCTGGCGGCCTTCCATCTTGGGCATGGATTCGATCTTTCCGATCCCCTCGACCTCATCGGCCACCTTTTCCAGCATCTCGCGGCCAAGGTTCTGGTGCGCCATCTCGCGCCCCCTAAAGCGCAGGGTGACCTTCACCTTGTCGCCCTTTTCGAGGAACTTGAGCGCGTCTTTCACCTTCCGCTCAAAGTCGTGGTCGTCCGTACCCGGACGCATCTTCACTTCCTTGATGTCGATGGTCTTTTGCTTCTTGCGCGCTTCGGCTTCGCGCTTCTGTGTCTCGTACTTGAACTTGCCGAAATCCATGATCTTGCAGACCGGAGGGTCAGCGTTTGGCGAGATTTCAACAAGGTCGAGGTCCACCTCTGCGGCCAGATCCATGGCGCGGGCGGGGGTGACGACACCCAGGTTTTCTCCTTCGGCACCAATCAGGCGCACTTGGTCGGAACGGATGCGGTCGTTGACGCGCGGGCCGGTATCACGTTGCGGCGGCGCGTTATGGGGTCTGCGGGCTATGGCGTATGTCCTTCTGTAGCCTTTTTCCTTGGGTCGTAAAGGTATCTGCCCCGCGCCCCTTCTTCAAGGCGGGAAAAGGGGCATTTGCGTGCAAGGGGGAATGATCGCACATTTGCGCCATTGCGCGCGCCGTTGGCGCGGGTTAATCGCATTTTCGTGATTTATGAATGACCCACATGGGGGATCCAAGATGAGCAGAGCTCTTATTATCATCGTCATTCTCGCCGCTCTCGGCGTTGGTGGCTATTTCCTGACCCAAGGTGAGACGCCTTCGGTTGAAGACGCCGTGGAAGCCGTTGGTGAAGCAGCTGGTGATGCAGCGGACGCCGCTGGTGAAGCTGTAGAAGGCGCCGTTGAGGCCGTCGAAGAGGCAGCTGGCGAAGCTGTTGAGGCGGCGGAAGAGGTCGTCGAAGGGGCTGCTGACGCCGTTGAAGGCGCCGTCGAAGACGTAACCGGTGCCGCAGACGAGGCGACTGAAGCGGCTGAAGAAGCTGCTGCTGCCGCTGAGGCTGAGGCCGCTGAAGCTGCTGCCGCAGCGGAAGCCGAGGCTGCTGAAGCCGCCGCTGCCGCAGAAGCCGAAGCTGCTGCCGCAGAAGAAGCCGCTGCAGAGGCTGCAGCCGCTGCTGAGGCTGAAGCTGCAGAAGCCGCTGCCGCCGCGGAGGCCGAAGCTGCTGCTGCGGAAGAAGCCGCTGCGGAAGCCGCCGCTGCCGCCGAGGCAGAAGCCGCAGAAGCCGCCGCTGCCGCAGAAGCCGAAGCTGCTGCCGCTGCTGAAGAGGCCGCCGCTGCTGCTGAAGAAGTGACCGAAGCCGCTGAAGGCGCTGCAGAAGATGCAGCCGCCGCAGTTGAGGGTGCCGCAGATGAGGCAGCCGACGCTGCTGCAGAAGGCACTGAAGCTGCTGCCGAAGCCGCAGATGCGGCTGCGGGTGGTGCGACGGAGATCCTGTCGAACCTCTTCACCGAAGAGGGCTTTGACTTCGACCAGGCGACCGCTGCCCTGGAAGAGGCTGACATCTCGGCCCCAGTTCGCCTGGCCGTGACCACTGCGTTGCAGGGCGCTCAGGATAACCCTGATCTGCTGGGTGCAGCTCTTGAGCAGGCCCGCGCGGCACTCGGCCTCGAATAAGCCAAGCCTACACTGCTGAACAAAGAAACCCCCGCCAATCTGGCGGGGGTTTTCGTTTGAATAGAACGGCTTTTGCGTGGGCGTTAAGGTGTAACCTTAATCAAGAAACGCCTTCTCCACCACGTAGTGCTGCGGGTTGGAATTGGCTCCTTCAACCAGACCATAGCCCTCCAACATGTCCTTGAGTTCAAGGTTGAAGGCCAGATTTCCGCAAATCATCGCGCGGTCCGTCTCGGGCGAAAGTGGCGGCACGCCGAGGTCCGTGAACGCCTCGCCCGAGCGCATCAGGTCGGTGATCCGGCCCATCTTCGGGCTCTCCTCGCGCGTGGTAGTCGGGTAATATTTGATCTTCTTCCAGAAGCCTTCGCCAATCACTTCGTTCAAAAGCTCATCTTCCTTGAGCGCCTCAATCAGATCACGGCCGTAGGTCAGCTCGCCCGCCTCACGGCAGGTATGGGTGATGATGATTTCGTCGTAATCCTCATAGGTCTGCGGCTCGCGCAGCAGGCTCGCGAAGGGCGCGAAACCGGTGCCGGTGGCAAAGAACCAAATGCGTTTTCCGGGCAGAAGCGCGTCGTGGACCAGTGTGCCCACGGGCTTGGGGCGCAGAATGATCTGCTCGCCCGGCTGGATGTGTTGGAGGCGCGAGGTCAACGGGCCATCCGGCACCTTGATCGAATAGAACTCCAGTTCTTCATCCCAGGACGGCGAGGCGATGGAATAGGCCCGCAGAAGCGGCTTTTGCTTACCCGTCTCGGGATGCGGGTCACCCATCAGGCCGATCATCACAAACTCACCCGACCGGAACCGCAGCGAGGCAGGCCGCGTGCAGCGGAAGCTGAACAGGCGGTCGGTGTAATGCTTTACCTCGGTCACGGTCTGTGCGTCGGGAAGGGTGGGGGTCGCCTTCACGGGGGCGGCGTCTGTGTCTTTCACGGGGCTTTGCTCGGTCATGTTCACTGTCAGGCACGGTTTACACCGGCCTCCTCTTGATACGCTTTGATCTGGGTCAGGGGAAGGGTCGTCAGGCGCGCAGGCGGGCCTGGTAGTCGTGCGCGCGCCAATCTGCGCGGAACAGCCATTGCTCCTGCGGTTGGCGGGCGGCGAGGCTTGTGTCGATCTCGACCTCGTCAAAGCCGGACCGGCGCGCCATCGCGTATTGATCCGCCAGCACATGGCCGCGGGCCCGCAGGCGCCCAGTAAAGCCCATCTGACGCAGACGACGGGCCAGCGTGAAGCCGCGCCCGTCCGCGAAACTGGGAAAGTCGATGCGGATCATCTGAAGGCTGGACAGGTGCGGGGCGAGGGCCACCACATCCTCATGGCTGGCGAGGTCCACAGCCGCGGCATTCGCCGCAACCCCCTCGGAAAGAGGGACAATTTCGCCCGACCACGTGTCGCCTGCAAATCCTTCATCGGTCACAAGAACTGTATTGCTCATCTTTCAGAACCCCTTCTCAGGCCGCGCCACGGACAGGTTTGCCGTCCACGAAGTGAATGCCGCATTCGTCTTTGGATAGCCCGCGCCAGCGTCCGGCGCGCGGGTCTTCATCGGCCTCAACGGGTGTTGTGCAGGGCTGGCAGCCAATGGAGGCGAAGCCTTGCGCCACCAATGGGTGCCGAGGCAGGTCGTGCTCAGTGATGTAGTCGGATAGCTGCTGGGTCGTCCAATTCGCCAATGGGTTGATCTTGATGCGGCGGTCGTTCTTCTCGAACAGCGGCAGCGAGGCACGCGCGCCGCCGTGGACGCGTTTGCGCCCGGTGATCCAGCCGCCAAAGCCTGCGAGCGCGCGTTCAAGCGGCTCGGTCTTGCGGAGGGAACAACAGGCGTCGGGGTCGAAATGGTGCAGGATGCCGTCCACGTCGCGCTCCAGCAGGGCCGCGCGGTTGGGTTTGATGACGCGGACGTCCGTCAGGCCAAGGCTGTCTGCAACCTCACGCTGGTAGGTCAGCGTGGCCTCAAACAGCATCTCGGTGTCGATGAAGATCACCGGCGTTGCCTTGTCGATCTGGCTGATCATGTGGAGCAATACCACGCTATCGGCCCCGAAACTGGAGACCATGGCGACCGGGCCGATGGACGCATCGTTCAGCGCATGGCGCAGGAGGGTTGGCGCGTCGCTTTTGCGGTGCAGAAGCGCGCGGCGTTCGGCGAGTTCCTTAAGCGGCATTGGCCTTGGCCTCCTCCGGATAAAGCGCGGCTTTGAAGGGTGCGGCGCCAAGACGGCGATAGGTGTCGAGGAATGTCTCGGATGCGTCTTGCCGGATGTCGAGATAGGCGCGGACCAGCCGTTCGATCGCGTCCGTGACCTCGTCATAGGCAAAGCCGGGGCCCGCGCGTTCGCCGATCACGGCGTCCGGGCCGCCGTCGCCACCAAGGGTGATCTGGTAGTTTTCGACACCGGCTCGATCGAGGCCCAGGATACCGATATGACCGACATGGTGATGGCCGCAGGCATTGATGCAGCCGGAGATCTTGATCTTGAGCGGGCCAACCTCGTGCTCCAGCTTAAGCTGTTCAAACCGCTCGGCAATTTCCTGCGCGACGGGGATGGAGCGGGCCGTGGCCAGCGCGCAATAATCCATGCCGGGGCAGGCGATGATGTCGGAGATCAGTCCAACGTTTGCGGTGGCGAGACCAGCCTCGGCCAGCGCCGCATGGACCGCCCGCAGGTGGCGTTTGGGCAGGTGGGGCAGGATCACGTTCTGCTCGTGGGAGATGCGAAGCTCGTTGTGGGCGTATCGCTCGGCCAGATCCGCCAGCACGCGCATCTGATCGGACGTTGCATCGCCCGGCGTTGCGCCATGGGCTTTGGTGGAGACAGTCAGGATCGCGTAGTCCGGGTGGCGGTGAGCCACCGTGTTGGTGTCCACGAAGCTGCGGAAGACGGGGTCGTGCTGGTAGTGCGTGGGGAAGGCGCCTTGGCCGTCCTCGAATTCCGGCGCGGCGAAGTCCGCCTCGATCCGTTTGAGGATTGCCATATCCGCGCCGTTGAAGGCCGCTTTGCGGGCTGGGAATTCGGCGTCGACGCGGCGGCGGATCTCGTCGATGCCGTTCTCGTGCACCGTGATCTTGATGCGGGCCTTGTACTTGTTGTCGCGGCGTCCGAGGAGGTTGTAGACGGCGACGATGGCCTCCAGATAGGGCAGAAGATCGTCCAAGCCCACGAATTCATTGAGGGTTTTGCCGATCATGGGCGTGCGGCCAAGGCCGCCGCCAACAAGGACCTTAGCGCCCAACACGCCGTCGCGCGCCACCAACCGCAGACCAATATCATGCGCGGCGGTCACGGCGCGGTCCTGATCCGATCCGGTCACCGCAATCTTGAACTTGCGGCCCAGGAACTGGAATTCCGGGTGGTCGGTGGACCATTGGCGGATCAATTCGGCGATGGGGCGGGGGTCGGTGACCTCTTCTTTCGCGGCGCCTGCGAAATGGTCGGCAGTCACGTTGCGGATCGTGTTGCCGGAGGTCTGGATGGCGTGCATCCCGACCTCACCCAGTGCGTCGAGCATATCGGGCACGTCACGCAACTCGGGCCAGTTGTACTGGATGTTCTGGCGCGTCGTGAAGTGGCCATAGCCCTTGTCCCAACGATCCGCGATCATCGCCAGTTGCCGCATTTGTGCAGCGTTCAGCGTGCCATAGGGGATCGCCACGCGCAGCATGTAAGCGTGCAGTTGCAGGTAGAGGCCGTTCATCAGGCGCAGGGGCTTGAACTCATCCTCGGTGAGCGAGCCGTCGATGCGGCGCTCGACCTGGGCGCGGAACTGGGCGTTGCGCTCGGCGAGGAAATCACGGTCGAAATCGGTGTAGGCGTACATGGCTCGGGCCTCCTTGGGGCGCGAAATCGGGTGCAAGACCCTGTAGTTTTTCCGTAATTATTCTGTAGTTACGATTGTAGTGCATCGTCGGGCGCCGGGGCTTGTTTGCCGTGGGCGTAATTGGACGGGCCGCGGGTGCGGAAGGCTTCGCGGAAGTGGATGGGTTCTGGACCGTTGGGGCCAGCCTTGGCATCGGCGAGGTAGGCACCGACGATCTCATGGGCCTGCGCTTGCGCTTCCAGCAGGCGGATATCGGCGGTGGCTTGATCCTCGATCAGGTCAGCCTTGGAATGATCGCGGGTCCAGTGACCCTGTGCGTCGAGATAGACGACATCGCCCTCAAGCAGGGCATTGGCGGTGACGACTTTGGGCGTGAAGGCGCGGGGCATCAGGCGAATTCCTCTTGCAGGGTGGGGAGTTGGGCGGCGGCTGCCCGGGGGGACAGGCCAAGCATCAGGATGACGGGGCCGGTGGTTTCAGCCGCCTCGATGTCTGCGGGCAGGGTCGCAAGTGTGCTGTTGATGATGAGCGTGTCGGAGCGGGAGGCATTCTCCACGGCCGTCACGGGCGTGTCGGGAGAGGCGCCGTGCATCATCAGGCGGCCTTGCAGGAACCGCGCGCCTTTCGCGCCCATGTAGATGGCCGCGACCTGGCCGGGCTTAGTCAGGTTGCGCCAATCGTGTTCGGCGAAGCCTTTCACGTCATGGCCCGTCAGGAACCGCATCGCGGAATTGCGGCCACGCTTCGTCAAGCTCTGGCCAAGCTGCGCGGCGGCGGCATTGGCGGCGGTGATGCCGGGGACGATGGACCATTCGATGCCGTGTTCGTCGAGCACGTCGAGTTCTTCATCGAGCCGTCCGTAGACACCCGGGTCACCGGATTTCAGGCGCACGACCTGCGCGCCGGTTTGGGCGTGTTCCACCATCAGCGCGCCGATATCCTCTTGCCGGGTGGAGGGGCCGAAGCCTTGCTTGCCGACATTCAGAAGCGTCGCCTCGCGCCGGGCAAGTTCGAGGATTTCGGGGGCGGCGAGGCGGTCGTGGATGACGACATCAGCCTCATCCAGCAGCTTACGGGCTTTCAGGGTCAAAAGCTCAGGGTCGCCGGGACCCGCACCAACGAGAGCGACGTGACCTTGGCGGTCATCTGCGGTGATGTGGTCGACCAGCAAGTCGCCAAGGGCGGTCTCCACGCCAGATTTTCCTTCTTTTGCAAGGGCTTCAGGACCGGTCTTGAAGTAGTATGCCTGCCAGAAATCGCGGCGCTTGCGGCCCATGGGCAGAACGTTGACGGCTGCGCGGAAGCCTTGGCCGATGCGGGCGAGTATGCCGAGGGACGGCGGCAGCGACGCTTCGAGGTCGGCTTTGATCTTGCGGGCAAGGACGGGGGCCGCCCCTTCGGTGCCGATAGCCACTGTCACCGGGTCGCGATCCACGATGGCGGGGGTGATGAATTGGGAGCCGTCGAGGTTGTCGACGATGTTGACGAGCGCGCCGTCCGCGCGGGCGAGGTTGGCAATGCGAGCATCCTCGGCGTCATCTTCGGTTGCGGCATAGGCGAGGGAGGCGCAAAGGGCATCACCCGGCGCGAAGGCGCGCTTCACGAGGCGCAGCTTGCGCTCGGCGTCCCACGCGATGATCTCGGGGGCAGCTTCTTCCGCGAAGACCGTGACTTTAGCCTCGGTCTTCAGGATTAGGCGCAATTTGGCCAGCGCCGCATCACCACCACCAGCCAGTACAACCCGGCGGCCGCGGAGGTCGAGAAAGATCGGAAAGTGACGCATGATGCGGAACCTTTGAAGCGTTGATGTCCACCAAGATAGAATTATTTCCCAAGAATTGGCAGATCGAGCTTGCTGAAAGGGACGCCCGTTCTGTATTGCGCTGAGGCAGGAACCTACGTTCGCCAAACCAAGGAACACCCGAATGACCGTCCAGATCGATGCCCTCGACCGGAAAATCCTTCACGCCTTGCAGGAGGATGCGAGCCGATCCCTGGATGAAATTGCCAAGATCGTTGGCTCGTCCAAGACGCCCGTCTGGACGCGGATTCGCAAGATGCGGGACGGGGGGATCATCGGGCAGCACACGGTGCTGTTGGATGCCGAGGCTTTGGGGCTAGAGGCTTGTTTTTTCGTGCTAATCCGGACGTCGGAGCATGAAGCGGAGTGGCAGAACAAGTTCCTCCGCACGCTCAGGGAACGTGCGGAGGTGATGGAGGCGCACCGGCTGGCGGGCGATATCGACTACATCCTGAAAGTGCGCGTGGCGAACGCGCGGGCTTATGACGAATTCTACCAGGCCCTGATCTCGGAAGTGCGGATCTACAACGTCACCGCCCTTCTGAGCATGGAAGAGATCAAATCAACGCCGCTTCTGCCACTGGCTTCAGTTCCGTCGTGATATGCGCCCCCGCCTCGAGCGAGCGGTGCACTGGGCATTTATCGGCAATCTCCAACAGGCGTTGGCGTTGGCTGTCGTCCAACTTGCCTTTCAGAGTGATCTTCCGCGTGAACTGATCCAGTGGCCCGACCTCGACCCCCGCATCCTGCGCATGAACGCGGTTGTGTGTGACGTCGACCGACACATGGTCGAGCGGCCATTTCTTGCGGCGCGCATACATGCGGATGGTCATCGAGGTGCAGGCGCCGAGGCCAGCGGCAAGGAATTGGTAGGGCGTCAGGCCCTGATCAGTGCCGCCATAGCTTTCGGGCTCATCCGCGACGACATGGTGCTTGGGCCCCGCGAACACGTCCTGCCGAAAGCCGTTCGGGTCAACCTCGTCGGTGCGGGTCACACCTTCGGGCGCGCCGATGGGCGGGGCAGGGTGCTTGAGGTCCAGGTACTTTCCGGCCCAGGACGCGATCACGTCGGCGGCGTAATCGGCATCTTTCTGGCGGGTCACGAGGTGGTCGGCATCATCCAAAGTTACGAATGATTTCGGGTGCTTGGCGGCGAGGAAGATGCGGGTGGCGTTCTCGACCCCGACCACATCATCCAATGGCGCGTGCATGACGAGCAGGGCCTTGTTCAGGTTGGCGATGTCGGGTGCAAGCTCGGACGCTTTCACATCCTCGATGAACTCGGCCCCGATGCGAATGGGGCGACCGCCAAGGATGACCTCGCCCGCGCCTTTGGTGACGATATCGTCGAGCGCGTCGTTGAAATTGTGTGTGACATGTTCGGGGTCGAACGGGGCGCCGATGGTGGCCACGGCCTTGATCGACGGGATCTGACCGGACGCGCGCAGCACGGCGGCCCCGCCGAGGGAATGGCCGATGATGAGCGAGGGCGCCATGCCGCGTTCATCCAGCGTGTCGGCGGCGGCGACAAGGTCGGCCACGTTGGAGGTGAAGGAGGTATTCTCGAATTCACCCCCGGAATGGCCGAGCCCCGTGAAGTCGAAGCGCAGCACGGCGATGCCTTGGGCCGCCAGGCGGGCCGCGATGCGGCGGGCGGCCATGATATCCTTGCCGCAGGTGAAGCAATGAGCCAGCAGGGCCGTGGCGATATGGGCGCCATCAGGCAGATCCAGACGGGCGGCAAGCAGGTCCCCGGAATGGCCGGGGAAAGTGAAACGTTCGGTGTGCATGGTCTTTGTCCCTTGTCCTGGGCTGACCATGTGGGCGGAGGCCCGCCTGCCGCAACATGTGTGACATTGTTCTCACGGCTCCGTGCACCTACGTGGCTAAGACGTGATGAATTGAGGTGGTATTAGTGCGTCTATTGAGAGGGCTCGTGCGCCTGTGCGCGGTGTTGGGCGGTTTGACCTTATTGGCGAGCTATCTGGGCGCTGTTCACCCTGTGGGCGATTCGCTAGCGGTGTTTCGCGCGTGGATTGCAGCGGGCGTGGCTCTGGCGGGACTGCTAGCGCTGATGCTCTCCGTGAAACGCGCGGGGTGGGCGGCGATCCTTTTTGCATTGGTTGCAGGGGGGCCGATTGCCGCGATGGTTTATGGGCCCAATGCCGAGACACCGAGCGGGGCTGTGACGGTCTACACCAAGAACACTCTGGGCGGATGGGGCGACGATGCGGCCATCACAGAGGATATTCTTGAGACCGGCGCGGATATTGTCCTGTTACAGGAGCTAAGCCGCACGCGGAGCGATTTCGGCGCAGCGCTCGCCGAGAGCCACCCCCATCAGCATGTTTGCCAGTATTCGGAGCGATCCGGCATGGCGGTGATGGCGCGCTGGCCGGTGCTGGAGACCTATTGCTCGCCGCATCGGTCCTTTGCCGCCGCGCGGGTGGATGCACCGGGCGGACCGGTTTGGGCCGTGTCCACGCATCTGGTCTGGCCCTATCCGCATGCGCAGGCGCGGTATCTGGAAGAGGCGCTGCCGTTTCTGCAAGGCATTGAAGGCCGCGTGATCGTGGCGGGTGACTTCAACATGGTGCCCTGGGGCCATTCCGTCCGGCAGATCGCCGAGACGACGGGCACCGAACGGATCGGACCGCTGTTCACAACCATCGAAGTGCGGGACGTGCCGTTCCAGATCGACCACGTGCTGACCAACGGCGACGGCATGGTGGAGCGGCGGCCCCGGCTGGGGTCGGACCACTATGGTCTGGTCGCACAGATCGGCTGGGAGTGAGCAGGGCGGTTACGTTTCGCCCATCAGCGCCGCATCAAATGGATAGGTTGTCAGGTTCTCATACCCATCCTCGGTGATCAGGACCTGATCCTCCAGCTTGATGCAGAAATCGCCGTCCTCTTCACCGATCAGGGCTTCGACACAGAGCATCATTCCCGGCTCCAGTGCATATTCCCACGCGCTGTCATGGTGGTGGTCCGGGTAGCCCACATGGGGCCATTCATCGCAGAGCCCCACACCGTGCATTTGGCAGGAGTATTTCCGATTGTCGTATTTCGGGTCGAGCTTGTGGCCGTTATGGACCAGATCGTTGATCGTGATGCCGGGGCGCAGGCGGTCCATGTTGACCTGAATATGCTCCATCCCGTGTTTCATCGCCTCGATCATATCCGGGCGCGGTTTCTCCGGGCCGGTCCACCAAGTGCGCGAGATGTCGACGCAAAGGCCGTAACAGCCGATCAGGTCGGTATCGAGGGCACTGATTTCGTTGGCCTGTAGCGTGCGGGGACCGCATTCCTGGAACCACGGATTGGTGCGGGGGCCGGAGGAGAAGAGGCGCGTTTCGATCCACTCGCCGCCGCGTTTGATGTTTTCGGCATGGAGGACGGCCCAGATTTCATCTTCGGTCTTGCCGGGGGCGATGGCGTCTTCCATGGCCTTGAGGCTTTTTTCGCAGGCATCCACGGCGCAGCGCATGGCGAGGATTTCGTCGGGACCTTTCACTTTGCGGGCATGTTCGGTGATGAATTCGCCGTCTTTCAGGTCAAAGCCCCGCGCCTCCAGCGCGCGCGCGCCGTGGAGCAGGATCTTGTCGACGGCGAGGCGCTTGTTTGTGCCCGCATGGGCGGCCATGATCTCGGCCACTTCGCCGCTGAAGGCCTCCGCCGTTTCATCACCTCGGTCGCCGACCGAGAAGTAGAACATCGACGCGCCGGAGCGGACCTCGCGCACCAGAGGGTTGTGATCGGCCAGAAATGGCGCGTTTTTATATTCCCACAGCACCATATGGCCGTCAGCGCAGACGAGGCAGGCGCGGAAGGGATTGTGGGTGTTCCACAGCTGCATGTTCGTGGTGTCGGTGGCGTAGCGGATGTTGAGCGGGTCAAAGACCAGCACGCCGCCGTAGTCATTCGCCTGCAACTGCGCGACCAGCCTGTCGAGCCGGAATTGGCGCAAGGCCTGCAGGTTGGGAAGCGTCAGGCCCGCCGCGGCCCATTCGGCATAGGCCAGCGGGGTTGGCCCAATCTCGATCCGGTCATTGTCGTTGAGGGTGCCGTCGGGCAGCATGAGGCCGTGGGCCGGATCGATCTTGCGGGTGTGGCGGCGATAGGCTTGGTTCATTGTTGTCTCCCTTGCCTTGTCAGCGTGACGCAGGGAAGCGGAGGCAATCGCGCCGAAATGCGGCATGAGAAGCGTCGGAAATGGACAACGTTCTACAAGATCACCTTCCGACCGCGCCGTGGATGGCGGAAGCCACGCGGCGCTTGCCGGGGTTGCAGCCCTTGGGCGGGTACCATGATTGGCTGCCGACTGATGAGGCCTTTGCGGGTCAGATGGCCGTGCGGGAGCAATTGCTGGCCGAGCGCCGGGACGAGGTCATCGCGCAGGTGCCGAGCTGTGGGCCCGCGGTGGATGAGCTCTACGAAGAGGTGCTGTATTATCTGGGTGGCGGACGGGGATATGAGTGGGATGCGCATGGATGCATCCGGCCCGATGGCGTTCATGTCGCCTTGGATGAAGGTGACAAGTTGGGGACGCTGGCACGCCTGGTTCAGCAGGATCTGTGTGTGCTGGAAAAGCCGGACGGGGCGGATGAGCATGTGCTGACCGCAGCGATCTTGTGTTTCCCGGCCAGTTGGACGCTGGCGGAAAAGATCGGGCGGCCCCTATCAGAAATCCACGGGCCGGTGGCGGAATATGACGGTGCAATGGCCCGCCGGGTGCAGCGGGTGTTTGATCATCTGCGTGATGATACGCCGGTCTGGCGGCAGAATGCGTTGATCTACGAGGATCCCGCGCTGTTTCAGCCGCGCAGGATGTCCGCGCCGCGTGTCGCGCGCCATGGGGCGGGGTATTTGCGGTCTGAGCGGCAGGTCTTGCTGCGATTGCTGGAGACCCGGGCGGTGGTGTTTTCGATCCACACCTATGTGGTGCCGATGGAGCGTTTGACGACTACCCAGCGCGCGGGTTTGGCCGATGTTGCGCACGTGACCTGAAGGCGCGGCTTGCGCCGCATTCGTTTTCTTTTGCGTTTGCACGCAGCAAAGGCGGCTTTGCCGCCTGTTGGGGCGTTGCCCCAAACCCCAAGGTATTTCCAAAACAAGGAAGGGGGGGCGGCCGGGTTTAGGGTTTGAAATGTTTGGAGAGTTTCAGGCCCTGGCCCTGGTAGTTGGAAGCGATGTCCTGCCCGTAGAGTTGGGTGGGGGCGGAGGCCATGGCCTCGTAGACAAGGCGGCCCACGGTTTGGCCGTGTTCGAGGACGAAGGGGCTTTCGTGGCAGCGGACTTCGAGGACGCCGCGTGCTGGCACACCGTGGCCGAAGCCGGGATCGAAGAAGCCTGCGTAGTGTACCCGGAATTCACCGACCATGGCGAGGTAGGGCGCCATTTCAGCGGCGCAGTCGGGTGGGATCGTCACGGCCTCGCGGCTGACCAGGATGTAGAAGGCGCCGGGGTCGAGGATGATCTGGCCATTGGTGGAATGCAGTTCCTCCCAAAAATCGGCGGTGGGGTGGGTGCCGATCTGGGTTAGATCGATGACACCGGTATGGGGTTTGGCGCGGTAGCCGACGAGGGTGCCTTTGGACGGCGAAAGGTCGACGGAGAAGCCGAGGCCCTCGTCGATCAGCGGAGCTTGGTCGACGAGAGGCGTGTCGGCATGGCGCGCGGCGAGATCGGCATCTGACAGCGTGGCATGGCCGCGGCGGAAGCGGATTTGGTTGAGGCGCAGACCAGGCTCGATCTTGACGGAGAAGGAGCGGGGGCAGATTTCAGCGTAGAGCGGGCCTTTGTAGCCCGCCGGGATGCGGTCGAACTCGACGCCGCCATCGGCGATCACGCGGGTCAGGCAATCGACACGGCCGGTGGAGGATTTGGCGTTGCACACGGCTGTGATGTCGGCCGGTAGGGCCAGGCCTTCCATCAGCGGGACGACGTAGACGCAGCCCTTTTCCAGCACCGCACCTTGGGTCAGGTCCATCTCGTGCATGGTGAATTCGGGCAGGCGGTCCGCGACGGGGCGGCCTTCGCCGGCGAGAAAGGACGCGCGGACACGGTAGGCTTTGTGACCGAGGCGCAAATCGAGGCTGGCGGGTTGGATCTGGCCATCGGGCAGGGGTGTGGTGGCGGTGATTTCACCGGCCTCCAGCATCGCGGCAATCGCGTTGTCGGGCAGCACTCCGAAGGCGTGGGTCTTGGTCATGTGGGTCTGGCGCTCCGTCGGGCTGGCTTGGCGCCGGAGAAAAGCGGGAATGGGCCCGGCGCGCAAGGGGCGCGGGCGAATTTGAAGTGGTAGTGCGGTGATTTGGTCGGGCTAGCAGGACTCGAACCTGCGACCTTCCGTCCCCCAGACGGACGCGCTACCAGGCTGCGCCATAGCCCGACTACGCGCCCTTCTACCCATTTCTGACGGCGGTGCAAGAGACGCTTTGGATGCGCCCCGTTATTGCGGGCGCGCAGCCTCGCCCATCTTGTCGCGCAGGGCCTTGAGGGCGGGCAGGTGGCTGGCGAGAACCCCGGGGGAGCGGGCGAATTGGGCCAGTTGGGTCAATGCGCTTTCGGCGCTGACCGCTGTTTGGGGTGCTGGTGTTGAGGGGGTTTCTACGCCAGCAGCGGGAGGGACGGCCTGCTCAGTGGTCTTGTCCATTGCAGGTTCGGGATCAGGTGATGCGACCTCAGAGGCTGCAATTGGCGCGCTCTCTGACGGTTCCGGCGCGGTCGGGATGTCACTCTCCTCTGGTGCGTCCGGCGTCTCTGACACCTCATCCCCATCAGCCAGAGCGTCTGCGGCGGCGTCCTTTTCCCATTCCTGATCCGGCGTGATGTCGATCACATCGGCATCTTCCAGAAGGCTGTCGATCGGAGGGGACAGGGCAGTGATGGCGTCGAGCCCTTCCTCGGATATCATCTTTTTCACGCCGCGTATGGTCATGCCCCGGTCGTGAAGCAGCACCTTGATCCCGCCCACCAACTCCATGTCGGATGGGCGATAGTAGCGTCGCCCGCCGGCGCGCTTGACCGGTTTGATCTGATTGAATTTGGATTCCCAAAACCGCAGCACATGGGCGGCGACGCCAAGCCAATCGGCGACCTCCCGGATGGTGCGGAACGCTTGCGCGGATTTGGCCATGGCTTCTAACTCCTGCTCGGAGGGGTCTTGTTTGCCTGTTCGTCGCCCACCCGTCTTGCGGGGTGATGCGAAGCATTTTTAGCCGCGATTGCCTGCTGCCACGCGGTCTTTCATCAGATGCGACGGCCGGAAGGTCATCACTCGGCGGGGGCTGATCGGCACTTCTTCGCCCGTCTTCGGGTTGCGACCCACGCGTGCCGTTTTGGAACGGACGGAGAAGGTGCCAAAGGACGAGATTTTGACCTGCTCGCCCTCCACCAGAGAATCCGACATCATTTCAAGGACACGTTCGACCAACTGCGAGGATTCATTGCGAGAAAGACCAACTTCGCGGAACACCGCTTCGCTCAGATCCATCCGTGTCAGTGTTTTTGCAGCCATCGGTTCTTGTCCCCCTCGTTTGGCACAGGATGACGGAGGCGGTTTCCGTAGTCAATCCAGTGTGTTGCAGGGGGGTATTTGTGCGGCGCATGAACGCCGATCAGATTACCAGCGCAGGATAACTGCGCCCCAGGCCAAGCCGCCGCCAATCGCTTCGGTGACCAGAAGGTGCCCCGGTTGAATGCGCCCGTCGCTGACGCCGACACTCATCGCCAGGGGGATCGACGCTGCGGATGTATTGCCATGATCCTGGACGGTTACGATCACCTTATCCATGGGCAGGCCGAACTTTTTCACCGTGCCGGTTATGATGCGAATGTTGGCCTGGTGCGGCACAACCCAATCCACATCGTCCACGCCGACGCCCGCCTTTTCCAAAGCGGTTTCAGCGGTTTTAGTAAGTTTTTCAACGGCATGACGGAAGACTTCCTTGCCTTGCATCTTCAGCACGCCGGTCGATTGCGTGGCCGAGACGCCGCCATCAACATAGAGCAAATCGCGATGTGTGCCGTCGGAATGCAGGTCGGTTGCAAGGATGCCGCGATCGTCGGACGCGCCTGCGCCATCCTGCGCCTCAAGGATCAGGGCGCCGGCGCCGTCCCCGAATAGCACACAGGTCGTGCGGTCGGTCCAGTCCATGATTCGGCTGAAAGTTTCGGCCCCGATGACGACCACCCGGCGCGCCTGGCCCGATACGATCAGCGCGTTTGCGTTGGCCAGCGCATAGACGAACCCGGCGCAGACCGCCTGCACGTCAAAGGCGAATCCCTTCGTCATGCCGAGGCCTGCCTGCACCATGGTGGCGACCGAGGGAAAGGTGAGGTCCGGGGTGGATGTCGCGACAATGACGGCGTCCAGATCGTCGGCTGTCAGCCCGGCATGGGAGAGGGCGTTTTGCGCCGCCGCAATGGCCATCTGGCTTGTCGTTTCGTGTTCAGCGGCGAAATGGCGGCGTTCGATCCCGGAGCGGGCGCGGATCCATTCATCGGAGGTCTCGATCGTCTCCATCGCTTCGAATTCGGCGTTGGGAACAATGCGTTCGGGCAGGTAGTGGCCGATGCCCACGGGGACCGCACGGATGGTCATGGTTGCGGGTCCTCCGGTTGGATGATGTTCGACACCGCGACCTCGGATTGGGCGATGCGTGCGGCGAGGCGTTTGTGAAAGCCTGTGGCCGACAGGCGTTCGGCCAGCTTGATTGCCGCCGCGACGCCTGTGGGGTCGGCCGAGCCGTGGGATTTCACGACCGTGCCGTTGAGGCCCAGGAACACGCCGCCGTTCACGCGGCGTGGGTCGATGCGTTTCGACAGGCGGCGCAACGAGGTATAGGCCAACAGGGCGGCAACACGAGAGAAGGGCGTTTTCTTGAACGCCTGCTCCAGCAATTCGCGGATCAGGCGGGCTGTGCCTTCGCCGGTTTTCAGGGCCACATTGCCGGTAAATCCGTCGGTCACGATGACATCGACGCGGTCAGACGGCAGGTCGGAGCCTTCGACGAAGCCCACAAATTCGAAATCAGCAGCGCCCGAGGCGCGCTCGATCAGATCAGACGCGACTTTAAGCTCAGCACGCCCCTTATGTTCTTCCGTGCCGACATTCAGCAGGCCGATGCGGGGGCGGGGCAGGTCCAGGCCGTTGCGGGCATAGCTTGCGCCCATCAGCGCGTATTGCAGCAGATCTTCGGCATCTGCGCGGATATCGGCACCAACGTCGAGCATGACGTTGAAGCCTTGTGGGTTGCGTGAGGGCCAGAGGCAGGCGATGGCGGGGCGGTTCACGCCTTCGATCTTGCGCAGGCGGATCATCGAGATCGCCATCAGCGCGCCAGTATTCCCGCAGGACACCGCAACCGTGGCCTCGCCCGAGCGGACGGCCTCGATCGTGGACCACATGGAGGTGTCTTTGCCGTTGCGCATCACGTGGGACGGTTTGGCGCCCATCGTGACTACACCCTCGGCGTGACGGATCTCACATTTCTCAGAGAGGCCGCGTTTGCGGGCGATCAACGGCTCGAGCTCGGCCTTTGGGCCGTGCACGATGAAGCGCAGATCGGGGTTCTTGGAGACGGCTTTGGCGAGGCCCGAAATGACAGCAGAGGGGCCAAGATCGCCCCCCATCGCGTCCACAGACAAAACGGTGCCGTTCACCGTTCCTCCTGTCAACGCTGCGCCATCGGTCATGTGATCGGGCCCGCCCTTGGGTCAGGCGGCGATCAGGCCGCGTCTTCGTCGAGGTCGATTTCGTCAGCTTGCGCAATGACTTCGCGGTCATTGTAGGTGCCGCAGGACGGGCACACATGGTGCGGGCGCTTCAGCTCGCCGCAGGACGGGCATTCGTTGGGGTTTGCACCGTCAAGCGCATCGTGGGCGCGGCGCATGTTACGCTTGGAGCGCGTCACTCGATTCTGGGGGACAGCCATGTCACAACCTCGGGTTAGAAGGCGCAATCGGCGCGCCCTGCTTGTCAAAATCCGTCTCGCATCCGGGCCAGTTTCAAGCTGCAAACGCGGCTGCGTCGCAAGCCCGAAAAAGGTCTGAAAAACCGGGAGCGAATGAGGCCGGGAACATACTCCGATTCCCCGCCCATGCAAGCCCTTTTCCACAAGGCATTTCCGGGGGGGCTCAGCCCTCGTTTTCGCCGTCTCCGTTGCCCTTTGTCAGTTGGTCGCGCAGGCTTGCCAGCCCGGCCAAGGGCTTGGCCTCTTCGTCCGTCATCGGGATCACGCCGGGTGCCGCATAAACTGCCTCGCCCAATTCGACACCTTCGGCGCGGGGGTAGTCCGGTACGGCAAGCGCCAGCGCCTCAGACAAAAGCTGCGCAAGGTCCAGAGACGTTGGCAAAGGCTCGATCGTGTCGTCCTCGGGCATCTCCATCTCTTCGCCGGAAGGTTCAGGCAGGTCGACACGGTAGCTGCGCGTCACGGGCGCGTCGATCCGCGTGGTGACAGGCTCAAGCGTGACGACGCAATCCTGCACGACAGTGGCCCCCAATTTGGCCTCCAGCCGCCAATCGGCCTTGCCCTCTGGCCTGACTTCACCCACAAGACGCACCTTTCGCAGGCCACGCAAATCCAGCGCCTCGGCCAAGGCCTTGCGCGCCTCAGCGTCCGGTTCCACCGAAAACGCGGTTGGCGCGGCGCGCCCCAAACGGGAAAGGGACAGTGTTGTGGATGGCATCGTCTCTCCTTCGCACGGGTCCTGTGGGGTCCTCGCTTGCCCCGTGCGTGCCTCTGAGGTAAGCCGATATTGCGGTTTTCAGCCTGTCGCAAGCAGGCCGCCGCCCAAACGAGCCCCCAAATGAAATTGGGGGGCCCAGACGTGCAGTTCAGGCAGGACCATTTGAGATGTTTGATTTTCTGATTTCAAAGATGCGGGTCGCCCTATTGTCCCTTGGCCTTATTGCCGGACTGTCGGCCTGTGCCGCGACCTATACCAATCATGGCTATGTGCCGCCGCCGGAAGTCCTGTCGGAAATCGGCATCGGAGCCTCGCGTGATCAGGTGGCCGAGATTGCGGGTGCACCCGGCTCTGCCGGTGTTGTCCGGGATGAGGCCTGGTTCTACACCCAATACCGCGTGCGCAATTTCACGTACAATGCGCCGCAGGTGATTGAACGCGATATCGTCGCCATTTCATTCAGTGATGCGGGCCGTGTCACAAATATCGAACGGTTCGGGCTGGAAGACGGCCAGATCGTTCAGCTTTCACGCCGTGTGACCGAAAGCTCGGTCCGCGATGTGGGCTTCTTCGCGCAGATCTTGTCGAACTTTGGCCGCATCAACATCGCCGACGCATTGGGCGGTTGACGCAAAGATATCTTGCACGCTGGGGTTGTGGCGCACATCTTGTGAATGGCGCGCCTTGGATTGACACGGCGCGAATGCATGTCCGCTGCTGGAGCAGGCCGATGATCAACTTGCGCAAAGGGCGCTACAGCGCCCGATTGGCCGATGGAGCGGATGATATCGACGCCGTGCATCGCTTGCGCGCCTTGGTTTTTCGCGGCGCGCAGGGGGACGACCATGATCCGTTTGATACCGATTGCGCGCATATGCTGGTGGAAGATCAACGATCCGGCACGGTTGTGTGCTGCTTTCGGATGATGCACCTGCCGTCGGGCGCAGACATCGGACGCAGCTATTCCGCACAATTCTATGAGCTTTCGGCCCTCAAAGACTTTGATGGTCCGATGGTTGAGATGGGGCGCTTCTGCATTCACCCCGAGTGGAAGGACGCCGATATCCTCCGAGTCGCCTGGGGTGCGATGACGGCTTATGTCGATGCCGAAGGGGTTGAGATGCTTTTTGGCTGTTCTTCGTTCCACGGAACGGAGGCTGATGAGTATTTTGACGCCTTTGCATTGTTGCGGGATCGCCATCTGGCGCCCAAACGCTGGCTTCCGCGCGTGAAGGCGCCCAGTGTCTTTCAGTTTGCGCGGCGATTGACCGGCAAACCTGATTTGAAGGCGGCGCAAGCCAAGATGCCACCGCTGCTGAGGACCTATCTGCTGATGGGGGGATGGGTCAGCGACCATGCGGTGATCGACGATGATCTTGGCACTTTGCATGTCTTTACGGGGCTGGAAATTCGTGCGGTTCCGGCCACTCGTGCGCGGCTGTTGCGGGGCGTGGCGGGGTAGGGCGGTTGCGCCTATTGGCCCGCGTGGACAGCCCGTGCCGTGGACAGCAAGTGCATATGGCGCGTCCCAAGCAGGTCTGCCAGCACCCGGGTGCGTGCCGCGCGCCGCTTTCGCATGGCCCACGTTGTATCCAGCCAAGTTCCACCCAAAGCCCGCAGGTCCGCCCCAGTGCCGCGTTTGAACCGCGCGAGGCCCGGCGCATGGTCGGGATCAGCTGCGCCCAGGTCGATTGCGGATATCCCCATCTGCTGTAGATCGACCATGGCGCGCCACATCAAGGCCGGCCCGGCAGACCGTTTCCGGCCTTCCGAATTGGTCCAGCCGATCTGATAGGTCGCGGTTGTGCTGTGGCGCAGGAATAGCATCGCCGCAACACGCTGACCGAGGTGATAGGCGGTGAACAGTTGGGCGCATCCAGGCCTGCTGCCTGCAAGGGCCGCAATCATGTCAGGCGGCAGGGGCTGGTACCAGAGGCGGGACGATTGCTTGGCCTCCGCCCGCAATAGCCAATGGTTGGGGTCCGCAGGCATCGGGCGGCGATGTAACTCCAAATTTTGCGTCAGCCCGTGGCGGAGGCGGTTGCGCCATTTCGGCGCGAGGCGATGCGCCATCTCCTCCGCTGTGGGTGCGAGGGTCAGCTCCGCGACCATGCGGGGCGCGGCGATCCGGTGAAAACCGGCTGTGGCAAGGGCTGCGGCGTCGTCGATCGTTTCGCTGTTCACAATCAAGTGGCGCGCGCCAAGCTGCCGTCGCAAATCAGCGGCGCTTTCCGGTGATAGGCCCATTTGCGCCCTTGAAAGCAAGGCCGTTTTGCCGATGACAGGAAGGGTCTTTCGCAAGGTCAGCACCTTGGCTGGGCCGATCCGTTCCATCCGGGCGTCAGACCCGAGCGCGCGGGAGGCGCGCAGCCAGACCTCGCTTTGTTGCAACGGCACGATGGAGTGTGACTGTGTCGCTGGAAAGGAAGGGGCGCAATCAAACATGCGCCCCAGAATTCGGTCAAACTGCCAAAATTTGGTTAATGGTGCCGGTTCAATTCGCCAATGTCACCAAGGCATGGCGTTTCTTGCCCGCGCTCAACTTGATGGGCGTCCCTAGATCGCTGGCGACAACCATCAGCCCCGTATCGGTAACGGCTTCATCGTTCAGGCGGGCGCCACCTTCGGCGATCAGGCGCTTGGCCTCTTTGCCGGATTTCGCAAGGCCAGACCGCGTGATCAGTTGTACGATTGAAATGCCGTCGCCCAGATCATCCGCCGTCAGTGCAAGTGTCGGCAAATCCTCTCCGGTGCCGCCCTTTTCAAACACTTCGCGCGCTGTCGCCTCGGCCCCCGCGGCGGCCTCCGCGCCGTGCAGCAGGGTTGTGACTTCGCGGGCCAAGGCGATCTTGCCTTCATTGATCTCGGCCCCTTCGAGTGCGCCCAGGCGGTCGCATTCTTCAACGGGCAGCTCAGTGTAGAGCTTCAGGAACCGCCCCACATCCGCGTCCGGCATGTTGCGCCAGAATTGCCAGAATTCGTAGGGGCTGAGAAGGTCCGCATCGAGCCAGGTGGCGCCGCTGGCGGATTTGCCCATCTTGGTGCCGTCCGACTTGGTCAGAAGTGGCGTCGTCATGCCGAAGATCTCTTGATCCAGCACACGACGGGTCAGGTCGATCCCGTTGACGATATTGCCCCATTGATCCGAGCCACCAAACTGCACACGGCAGCCGTAGCGCCGGTTCAGTTCCAGGAAGTCGTAGGCCTGCAGGATCATGTAGTTGAATTCGAGGAAGCTGAGCGATTGCTCCCGATCCAACCGCGATTTCACGGATTCAAACGACAGCATGCGGTTCACGCTGAAATGCCGCCCGATATCGCGCAGGAAGTCGAGGTAGTTCAACCCATCGAGCCATTCGGCATTGTTGAGCATCAGGGCATCATTCGGCCCGTCACCATAGGTGATGTAGGTCGAGAAGACCTTTTTGATGCCCGCGATGTTTTCATCAATTTTTTCGGGGGTTAGCAGCGGACGTTCATCTGCACGAAAGCTCGGATCCCCCACTTTGGTCGTCCCGCCGCCCATCAGTGTGATCGGCTTGTGGCCGGTCTTTTGCAACCAACGCAGCGTCATGATCTGCATGAGTGAGCCGACGTGCAGCGACGTCGCTGTCGCATCGAACCCGATATAGCCTGGCACCACCCCCGAAATCAGGGCGTCATCCAGACCCTGATAATCGGTGCAATCGGCGAGGAAGCCGCGCTCGATCATCACATGAAGAAAGTCGGATTTGGGGTGGTAGGTCATGACATGTCCGGGCCATTCTAGGGGTGCCGATGAAGTGCCGGGAGGGTCTAGCGGGAATGGCAGCCAAGGAAAAGGGGCGCGTTTGGGTCGCGGGTGCGATGTCGGGGACAAGCTTCGATGGGGTCGACGTGGCGGTCATTGAGACCGATGGCATTGAGGTCTTCGATTTCGGCGAGGTTCGCGAAGCCTCCTATTCCGATGAGGATCGCGCGGTGTTGCGCGCGGCGATGGGGGCCTGGCCCGGTGAGGCGCGCGCCGATGCAGCGGCAAGGGTAGTCGAAGCGGCCCATATTGCGGCGCTTGCAGGCCTAAGAGACGTGGACATGCTGGGCTTTCACGGCCAGACACTGGCCCATGACCCTGCGACCGGGCGCACCCATCAGGTGGGCAATGGGCAGGCGCTGGCCGATGCGCTGGGGATAGACGTGATCTGGGATTTCCGGTCCGCCGATATGGGGCTTGGCGGGCAAGGTGCGCCGCTGGCACCTTTCTACCATTGGGCCTGTGCACGCTGGATCGGGTCTGATGCGCCGGTTGTATTTCTCAATCTGGGTGGCGTGGCCAACATATCGTGGGTGGATCCCAGGATGGAGGCGCCAGAGGCCGACGGCGCCTGCCTTGCATTTGACACCGGGCCTGCCAACGCGCCCGTCGATGATCTGATGGCCCTGCGCGGCCTGGGACGCTTCGATAAGAATGGCGCGCTGGCCGCGACGGGGCGTATCGACATGGGCATCCTCGAACGCATGCTGGCGGACCCATGGTTCGATCTCAGCCCGCCCAAATCCCTCGACCGGGATGCCTTCTCGACCCTGGCGGAAGAGGTGGCAGGCCTTTCCGATGCGGATGCGGCTGCGACGTTGACGGCGTGCTCGGCCGGTGCCGTTGGGCGGGCCCTCGCGCATTTGCCGGCAAAACCCGACACAATCCTCGTGACGGGTGGCGGCAGGCGAAACGAGACGCTCATGGCAATGGTGGCGGATGCCACGGCGGCAGGGGTGCAGCCAGTTGAGGCCGCGGGCCTTGATGGCGACGCGCTTGAGGCGCAGGCCTTCGCCTATCTTGCGGTGCGCGTGGATCGCGGATTGCCCACCTCCGCACCCGGCACCACGGGCGTCGCAGCCCCGGTTGGCGGCGGCAAACGCGCACGAAAGCCTCGCCTGCTCCTGCCCTAAAGCCAATACGCCCTTGCGGGCGTTGCGCCGGCTTCGCCGTCGCCGGGGGCCTCGCGCGCGTGGCGCGCGCTCGGCTTGAACCCAGTTGAAAGAAGGACGCGTCGCGGCATGCTATGGCGTAAAAGGAAAGGTCGGACTTGCATATTTTTGGAACAAAGAGGGCCAGTTGGCACGCACTTTGTCCATCTTTGTTCCCTGAAAATGCCCGCCGGAGGCAAACCCACAGGCGCGACGAGCGCAACAGGGCCAGTTTACGTGTCGCCCAGGCGGATCGCTGCGCTGCTAGCTTTTGGGAATGTCGAACCCCGGCGCTGCGAGCGAGAAGCCGTCAAAGGTGAATCCCGGGGACACGGTGCACGAGACGAGCGTGAAGGCGCCTGTCGTGCGCGCCGCCTGCCAATGGCCTTTGGGCACTATTAGTTGCGGCGCGCCTGCGGATAGATCTGGTGTGAGAAGCAGGTCACGCGCTGGCCCCTCATCCCGCTCGGCCAAGGACAAAACCAAGGGCGCGCCTGCATGGTAGAGCCAGATCTCCGTTGCATCGACCTTGTGCCAATGGCTTGCCTCGCCGTCTTTCAGCAGAAAGTAGATACAGGTCCCCGTTGGTCGGCCCTTGTTCTCGGCGATCCAGGTTTGACGAAAATGGCCCCCCTCAGGATGGGGGGCCAGATCCAGGTGTGCGATGATGTCGTCCGCGGTCATTCGGCAGGGCGCGGCGCAGCCCCGTTGGTCGGGGCGTCTGATGCCTCTGGCGCGAGCGCATCGAGGGCCTCTGGCGCCGCACTCTTGGCGACGGGGCGGTCGTTCAGCGCGCTTTCGGCCAGGCCTTCGACACCATTCTCAAGGCTCAGGCCCAATTCATCCCCCAATTTGCGCAGGGCGGGCATCTGGACGGCCATGCCCATGATGCTGTCGAGCGCCTGGTTGACCACGGGCTTGTCGCCCGTCGCCGCGCCATTGCCACCGCCACCATTGGCACCACCGAGCCCACCGACCTGATGGATCTTGATCGAGTCGATCTTTTCGACCGGCTTGACCATCTGCTCCATGATGGCAGGGATCGCCTCAATCCGGGCCATGTCGACCTTCATGCCAACGATCTGTTCCGAAAGCGCGTTCTCGGCCTCGGTAATGGCACGCGTACCTTCGGCTTCGGCCAGCATGTCCTTCTTCTTGGCGTCTGCACGGATCGAGATCGCGTCGGCCTCGGCCTGTGCTTCTTCGCGGCGCGCTTCGGCGCGGTCGGCAGCGGCGGCTTTCTCTGCCTCTGCTTCAACCCGTACGCGGGTCGCGGCGCGTTCGGCTTCCCGCGCGGCTTCGATCAGCGCAATCTGCTTCACGCGCTCGGCCTCTGCCACTTCGCGGGCCGTGGCCACGGCCTCGGTCGCTTTGGTGGCCTCAGCCCGGGCGAGGTCCGCGGAGGCACGGGCGCGGCTTTCTTCTTCGGATTTCTGCTGAATGATGATCTGGCGTTCCTGTTCGGCCACCTCCAGCTCACGTTCCTTGGTGATCTCCGCGTCGCGAATGTTGCGTTCTCGGGCGATTTCGGCCGAACGCACCTGTTCTTCGCGGGCAATCCGGGCGCGTTCGCTTTCGCGCATCGAGTCTTCGCGGCGCAGGGCGATCTCCATTTCCTGCGCGGCCTTCATCGTCTCGATCTGCTGGACCTGTGCGATGGCCGCCTGCTCTTCATCCTGCTGAATGGTGAGTTTCTGACGCTCGGCCTCCATTGCGGCGCGGCGCACGGCGACGTCGGCTTCTGCGTCGATCTCGGCGCGCTCTTTCTTCGATTTCGCGATCACCTCGGCCAGCTTGCGCATACCGACGGCGTTAAAGGCGTTATTTTCATCGAGCGCTTCAAACGGCGTTTGGTCGAGCGCGGTGAGCGAGACCGATTCCAGCGACAAGCCGTTCTTCAAGAGGTCCTCGGAAATTGCGTTCTGCACCTGCTGGACGAAGTCCGAGCGGTTCTCGTGCAGGCCATCCATCGTCATTTTCGCGGCCACGGCGCGCAGGCCGTCGATCAGCTTGCCTTCGATCATCTCGCGCAGCTGATCCACATAGAAGGTCCGGTCGCCCAGGGTCTGCGCGGCCCGTGCGATGCCTTCTTCGTTGGCCATGACGGAGACGTAGAATTCCACGCCCACATCCACACGCATCCGGTCTTGCGTAATTAGCGCGCCTTCGCCCGTCCGACGTACTTCGAGGCGCAGGGTTTTCATGTTCACGGGGCTGATTTCGTGCAGAAGGGGCACGACAATCGTGCCACCATCCATGATGACCTTCTTGCCGCCTGCACCCGTTTTGACCAGCGCGACTTCGCGCGTGGTGCGTTTGTAAAGACGTCCGACGACCAGTCCGACGAAGACGAGCGCCGCAATGACGGCGATGACAATGATGCCAAGAAATCCAAGTTCCATAAGGTGTCCTTTCTATGGGGGGGCGCCTGAAGGGGAAGGGCGCATTGAATGGGATCGTGCGGGTTACATCGGGATCAGTCTGAACCCGCCGGTGGGGCGATGGCGCAGCACAAGCACCTCTGTCCCCTGTTCGATTTCCGCCGCGTCCTGCATCGGCTCCGCGCGGAGGTAATGGGTGTTGCCGTAGCGATCCGTCACGCGAACTTCGGCCGGGTTGCCGCGACGCGCCGTGCCTTGTGTGACCAGCCCGCGCCGGCGTCCGAGTGTGCGGGTGGACACCGACTGGCTTTCCGTCTTGGGCAGCAAACGGGCAAAGAGCGCTCCGAACCGGCCCGTGAACCACAAGGCGGCCACGGCGCATGGGACGACGGCAATCATGGCGGGCAGAGCAAATCCCATGGTCGACGACAAGGTGCCCTGCAAGAAAATACCTGCCGCTCCGAACGACAGAAACAGGCTCGCCAACCAGATTAGCGTGGGCATCTTGCCCAGACCAAGCCATGACAAGGGCGACGCCCCGGCTTCTGTGGTGACTGGTGCTTCAACTTCCAGCTCATCCACGGCCAGTTCGAATTCGCCGGGATCGACATCGAAGGCGTCTAGCTCAACCTCCAGATCCAGATCGAGATCCATATCAGGGCCGTCCGCCAGATCGAGCTCAACCTCCGCCTCGCTCTCGCCAATCAGCGAGGCGCCAACGAGCAGCAGCAAAACCTCCAAGGCCAAAAGGCCAAAGAGAAGGGCAAGCGATACGGTAAAGGGCGCAAATGGCCCTGACAGAAGTGTGTCGAGCATTCGTTAAGGATCTCTGATTGTATACTGGTGTATACCAAACATAAGTGTTCACGGACCCGTTACAAGGGGCGCGCGCGGGAAGGGGGCGTGCAGTGACGTTAGAATTGCGGGGTTATCCGCACATTGCAACGGCATGGATTCCTCCAGTTTGCGACCGTTTTTGGGCGCGACCGGGCAAAGAAAAAGGCCCGCCACGGGGGCGAGCCTTGGAAAACACAATAAGCCGGACGTTAGCCGCGCAGGATCGACTTGCCCGCGTACACGGCCGTCTCGTCCAACTGTTCTTCAATGCGGATCAACTGGTTGTACTTCGCAAGCCGGTCGGACCGGGCAAGCGAGCCGGTTTTGATCTGCCCGCAATTGGTGGCAACGGCGAGGTCGGCGATGGTGGCATCTTCCGTCTCGCCGGAGCGGTGCGACATGACGCAGGTCATGCGCGCGCGCTGTGCCATGGACACGGCAGACAGCGTCTCGGTCAACGTGCCGATCTGGTTCACCTTCACTAGAAGGGAGTTGCCCGCGCCACGCGCGATCCCGTCGGCCAGGCGCACCGGGTTGGTCACAAAAAGGTCGTCGCCGACCAGCTGCACCTTGTTCCCAAGCGCTTCGGTCAGGGCAATCCAGCCGTCCCAATCATCTTCCGACATGCCGTCCTCGATTGAGAGGATCGGGTAGTCGTTCACCAGCGCCTCGAGATAGGAAACATTCTCGTCCGAGGAGAGGGATTTTCCTTCACCTGCAAGCTCATACTTGCCGTTCTTGAAGTATTCGGTTGCGGCACAATCCAGCGCCAGCATCATGTCGTCGCCCGGTGTGTAGCCCGCCTTTTCGATGCTTTTCAGAACGAAATCCAAGGCGTCGCGGGTGGAAGACAGGTTCGGGGCAAAGCCGCCCTCGTCGCCGATGCCCGTCGAAAGACCCGCAGCCGAAAGCTCCCCCTTCAGCGTGTGGAACACTTCCGCGCCCATCCGTACCGCTTCCGCGATGGACGTCGCAGAAACCGGCATGACCATGAATTCCTGGATGTCGATCGGGTTGTCGGCATGCTCACCGCCGTTGATGATGTTCATCATCGGTACGGGCAGGACATGGGCTTGTGTACCACCGACATAGCGATAGAGCGGCTGCGCCGTGAAATCGGCAGCAGCTTTGGCGGTGGCCAATGACACGCCAAGGATCGCGTTTGCGCCCAAACGGCCTTTGTTGTCAGTTCCGTCGAGCTCGCACATCGCGGTGTCGATGGCGACCTGCTCGGTCGCGTCAAAGCCAACCAGCGCGTCTGCAATTTCGCCGTTTACGGCAGAAACGGCCTCTTGCACGCCTTTGCCCTTGTAGCGGTTCTTGTCACCGTCGCGCTTTTCCACAGCCTCATACGCACCGGTTGATGCGCCTGAGGGAACGGCTGCGCGGCCCATCGTGCCGTCATCCAGCAAGACATCGACTTCTACCGTCGGGTTTCCCCGGCTGTCGAGGATTTCGCGGGCGTGAATGTCGATGATCAGGCTCATGGGATGTCTCTCCGTGCCGGGAATGGGCAGTAACGAGGGCGCTATAGCACCCCGTGCGGGGGCAGCAACAGCCATGTTTTGCGACTTTGTTAGCGGTAACATGCCGCAGCGTTAGGCCGCTGCCATCTGCTCGCGCCAAAGCGTGTAGAGGCCGGTGGCGATCACAATGCCTGCACCGATCAAAGTCAAAGCGTCGGGCCGTTCGCCAAAGACCAGCACGGCAAGGATCAACGCAAACACCAACCGCGAGTACCGAAATGGGGTGACAACGGCGATCTCGCCGATCCGCATGGCCGCAGTAATTGCGTAGTAGGCGACAAGAACGAAGGCGAGGCCGCCGATCAGATACAGCATTACGCGCGGCTCCGGCATCGCGGCACCCCCCTGGAAGGGCAGCATTGCAAGGCCCGAGGCACAGACCGCGGCAAAGCCCCAGGCGGCAAGAAGGAGGGTCGAGACCGATTGCGGGATCGCACGTGTTGCCAGGTCGCGCGCCGCAAGGCCGATGGCTGCGGCAACGGCCAGAAGGGCCGCGGGCTCAAACGTGGCACCGCCCGGGCGCACGATCAGAAGAACGCCGCCTAGGCCCACAACAATCGCAAGCCAACGTCGCCAGCCAACATTTTGGCCAAAGACAAAGACCGCACCGATGGTCACAAGGAGCGGGTTGGCCTGAATGATGGCCGATAGAAGGGACAGGTCGATCAGGGCCAGTGCCGTCACAAAGCTGACCGTCGCGATGGCTTCCGCAACCAATCGCGCGATGAAGGGGGCGGTGAAAAGGGTAGGGTCAAAGACCCGTTGGCCCTTGGCTTTTGCCCAGAGGCCGAAGATCAGCGCACCGCCGCCGCCGAAAAATGCCATGACCTGGCCGACCGGCAAGGTGTTGAGGCTAAGCTTCAGGCAGGTATCGGCCAGTGCGAAGCCCAGGCTGGCCAGCACCATCCATCCCATGCCTTTGAGGTTGTCCATTCCGGCTCCGTTTTCTTTTAAGAGCCGGCCCGGTTGAGGCCGTCCCTGAGCGGGTCCATTCGGACCCAGCTCGAACTTTCAGGGGTTAACAAACGGTTAAGATTAGTCGGATTATGACTTAAAATCAGATGATTAATCCCTGGTTGCAAGCGTGCAACCAGGACCAATAATCGCTACTTTCGCTTTAGAGGTACCCCATAAAGCTCTAATCTATGGCCCTTCAGCCGATAGCCCAGTTTCGTGGCGATCTTTTCTTGCAGGGCTTCGATTTCCGGGTCCACAAATTCGATCACTTCGCCGGAATTGATATCGATCAGATGGTCGTGGTGATCGCGTTCGGCATCCTCGTAGCGGGCGCGGCCATCGCCGAATTCCAGCTTTTCCAGAATGCCCGCCTCTTCGAACAGCTTCACAGTGCGGTAGACGGTTGCAATCGAAATCCGGGGGTCTTCCGCGCTGGCGCGTGCGTAGAGTTCTTCGACGTCCGGATGGTCGTCCGAGCCCTCCAACACCCGCGCGATGACGCGACGTTGTTCCGTCATGCGCAGGCCCTTCTGGGCACAGCGGGCCTCGATCGTGTCGCTCATACGGGTCTCTCCGGGCGCGAATTGGCGTGCGCCAGAGGTCATATGGGATTTGCCCGCGCGGTAAAAGCCCGCGCGGACATGCTGCCTAGCCTTTGCGACCCGGTGGCAGTGGCGGGGCGGGGATGGGTTGCGAATAGGCGCGGGTGTCGTCGGACTTTTCCCATGGCTGATCAGGCGCGGCCCCATAATGGCCTGACATGCGCCGTTGCACATGCCCGCGCGCCTTGTCCTCCAACCCCAGCGCAGCTGCGAGGTCTTCGGCGAATTGCCGTTCTGCGGTGCTGTCCACATCGATGGCCGACATCGCGACGGCAAAGATCTGCGCCTTGAGAGCGGGATGATCCGGCACGTCGCGCGCGAAATCCTGGACGTCAATGCGCGCGTTAAGCTCCTCCATCACAAAGGCCCGTTCGCCCGGATCCAAGCCTTCAAGATGGCGGGTCAACGCCTCACGCTCGGCCCCATCTATGCGTCCGTCCGCCTTGGCAGCCATGATCATCGCGCGGATCATGAGCGCGGCCATGGCCTCTTCATCATCGGTTGGCGGGTCGTCAGGCTCACCTCCATTTGTCAGGGCCTGGTTCAACCTGCGGCCAAAGGCCGGTTCGCGACCTGCGCCACCGCCGCCGGTCAGACCACCCAACAAACCGCCGAGCCCGCCCGCCGCGGCGCCGCTCCCCAGCATGCCGCCCAGACCGCCAAGGGCGTTTGAGCCGCCAAATTCTTCGAGAAGATCACCCAGGCCACCGCCCGATCGCCCGCCGGATCCGCCGCCTCCCAACAGCTGACCGATGCCGCTGGTCGATCCGCTACCCGATTGCGCGCGCAGCGCGTCGAGCAATCCGCCCCCGCTGTTGCGTGACCCACTGCCTCGGTTTCGATTTGCGAGGGCTTGCGCGCCTTTTGTTGCCGCAACGCCTACCGCAACAGCGGCCAGTGTTCTCATCAGACTCATCGTGCATTCCTCCCCGTGCATGGATCACCAGGGCCAAGCATTGCAGAGATTGGCCGTTCCACGAAGGGGTTTCGTGCGCAGGCCTTACCCGCAGCTTGACACCGCCGATGGCCCATGCCCTGTGCAAAGGGGTTGTCCGGAACGGAGCATTCATGCCCTCAAAACCCCGCATTGATGCCTTTGGCGCCCTGTCCCTAACCGGGTTTGCCGTGCTTCTGGCGTTCAATCAGGTTGTCATCAAGGTTGTGAACGAGGGGTTGCAGCCCGTCTTCTTCGCCGGGCTACGGTCGCTTGGTGGGGCGCTTCTGATCTTTGGCTGGATGCGCCTGCGCGGAATTGCACTGACCCTGCCGCGCAACACGCTGGTACCCGGCATTGCAATGGGCGCGCTGTTTGCCCTTGAGTTCGTATGCCTTTTTTGGGCGCTTGATCTGACCACGGTCACACGCACATCGGTGATCTTCTACACGATGCCGATGTGGATGGCGCTTGGTGCACATTTCTTCATTCCCGGCGATCACCTGACCGCTGCCAAGGGTGCTGGTCTTGCGCTTGCCTTTGCGGGTGTGGTCGTCGCCCTGACACTGCGTGGAGAGGGGGGAGAGGCCTCACTCCTTGGGGATCTGCTGGCTCTTGCAGGCGCCATGGGATGGGCGGGCTTGGCACTGATGGCACGCGGCACGGCGCTGAGGCATGTCCGGCCCGAGGTGCAATTGCTGTGGCAATTGACGATCTCGGCGCCGTTGCTATTGGTGGCGGCCTTGTTTTTCGGGCCGCTGCTGCGCGCGCCTGAGGTCATCCATTGGGCCGGATTGGGCTTTCAGATCGTGGTGATCGTATCCGCAGGCTTTCTGTTCTGGCTCTGGCTGCTGTCGATCTACCCGCCCAGTTCGGTGGCCGCATTCTCATTCCTGACGCCAGTATTCGGCGTTTTGATGGGTTGGTTGATGTTGGGCGATGCGGTCGGGCCCGGCATCTTGATTGCGCTGGCCCTGGTTTGTGCCGGTCTGATCCTGGTCAATCGCCCGCCGCGCGGGGCGTAGCGCGGGCTCAGGTGCCGCAGAAGGTTTGCTTGACGCGTTCGCCTTCTGTTGGTGCGCGTTGCAAATCCTCAATCTCAGGGTGGTCTGTAAAAGGATCGGCGAGGGCGGAATTCAATCGGTGGAAGGGGGCGTAATCGCCGGATACGGCGGCCTGAATGGCCTCTTCAACGCGGTGATTGCGCGGGATCAGAGCCGGGTTGACGGCGCGCATCCCGGTGATGCGGTCGGCATCGGTGCGGCTCTCACGCCCAAGGCGGGCATGATACTCAACCAGCCATGGGTCAAACGCTACTGGTGCGGCGAAGACTTTGCCTGCATCCTGCGGTGTGTCCGAGCTGAGGGCCCGGAAGGTTTGCGTGAAATCCGCCCCCCCTTGCGCCATGCGATTGAGCAAGTCGAAGGCGAGCGCTGCATCGCCATCTTCCTCGGTTTCGAGCCCCAGCTTGGCGCGCAAGACCCGGTGCCATTCCGTGTCAAACCGCGCGGCAAAGCCGTTCACAGCCTCGGTGAAGTCTTCGATGGCGGCGTCTCGATCCGGCATCAACGGCAGCAACGCGGTCGCCAGTTGTGCCAGATTCCACGCGGCAATCTGCGGTTGGTTGGCATAGGCATAGCGCCCAAACTGATCGATGGAACTGAACACCATCTCAGGATGGTAAATGTCCATAAAGGCGCATGGGCCATAGTCGATGGTTTCGCCCGAGAGGGTCATGTTGTCGGTGTTCATCACGCCGTGGATGAAACCCACACCCATCCATGCCGCAATCAACTTGGCTTGGGCGACGATGACAGCACCAAGCAGGCCAGATGGCCCCTCCGCCTCCGGGTAGTGGCGGGCAATGGTGTGATCCAGCAGGGATTGCAGGGCATCGGTATCGTTGCGGGCAGCAAAATACTGGAAGGTGCCCACGCGGATATGGCTCGACGCGACGCGGGTGAAGATCGCGCCCGGCATTCTGCCTTCGCGCAGCACGACCTCGCCCGTTTCCACCGCCGCGAGTGCGCGGGTCGTGGGAATGCCTAACGCGGCCATCGCTTCAGAGATGATGTATTCGCGCAGGACCGGCCCAAGCCATGCCCGCCCATCCCCCATGCGGGAATAGGGGGTCTGGCCGGCGCCTTTGAGCTGGATGTCAAAACGCGCGCCGTCGGGGGCAATAACTTCTCCCAGCATAACGGCGCGACCGTCGCCCAATTGGGGTGACCAACCGCCGAATTGGTGGCCCGCATAAACCTGCGCCAAGGGGGCGGCGCCTTCTGGCAGATCGTTACCCGCGAACAGGGCGGCTAGCGCCGCTTCATCCGATGGCAGCGTGAGGCCCAAGCGATCTGACAGCGCCGTGTTCACCGCGATCAGCTTGGGTGTTGCGACTGGAACGGGCGATTGTCGTGTAAAGAACCGCTCCGGCAAGGTGGCGTAGCTGTTGTCGAACGGGAAATGGGCGGTCATCGGGCGCTCCGGCTTGGATGCATGGTATGTAAGGCTGTGGGGCCAAGTTCACCAGTGGGCTTACGGCGACCAGAAATGGGTTTCGATATGGATTGGGATCGGCCCGGTGTTGGGCACCATTGCTTCCCCTTCAATCACGATGATCATGGCGTCGGTGCCGCCGGAAACCTCAGTCACTTGCAGCTGGTCTGGGGCGAAAACCATGGGGGGTGAGGTGCTGGGTCGCTCAAGCCGCAAGTTGGTGACGGACCAGCCGCCATTTGCCTCGGCTTCCCGCAGGGACATGGACAGGAAAGGTGGGAGGGGGAAGCCCAGATGCATCTGCGCAAATGAAAGCTGCACGTCGCCGGGAAGGTCCGGGTCCATCGCAGGTATCGGGTTACGCGATGTCAGCGTTACGGTCTGACCTTCAATTGTCAGATGCGAAAGGGCAGGGCCATCGGCGCTGGCGGGCGTTGCGGTGGAGACTAGTCCGAGGATTGCCAAGCAACGGATCAACGCAATTCACGCGTCTGGCGTTCCATAATGCTCTCGATACCAGAAGCGCCCATGTTCGATGGAGGGCGTTTGGATCAGAATCACCACGGCGAAGCCGATGATCCCGCCCACAATCGCGCCCATCACCATGCCCGATAGCCCAAGAAGAACCGCGCCGACCGCAACGATGATGCCGACGATCACAAGGTAGACCCAAGGCATGACGCCAATCTGCTTACGGCCCTGTTTGTTCATTTCCTTGAACCGCTTCATTTGCTCTTTGCGATCCAGGCCCTGGAGTTCGGGAACGGCGTTTGCGGACCAATAGATTTTCATGAATACCTCCGGTTTTTGAGCGCTCTGGTCAGAGGCGTCCGATGCGTTCGGTCAACAGATCAAAAAATCCTTCGGCGTCCACATCGCCCATGAACATGGCATTGGGCGCGCGATCTGTCACATGCCACCAATCGGCGACAGTCATGCCGCGGGTCAATTCGGACTGCGTTTCGATCTCAACATTGACATGGCGGCCTGAAAACAGTTCAGGCCGGATCAAGTAAGCGATGACGCATGGATCGTGGAGCGGTGCACCGGCGCTGCCGTACTTTTCCTTGTCGAAACGCTCAAAAAAGTCTGTCCATTCGGCCACCATGCGGCCGGGTTCGGTGCCTAGCGCGCGAAAGGCTTCTACCCGGGGTGCGGTGGTCAGCGCCTTGTGGGTTACATCGAGCGGCATGACTGTGATCGGACGTCCGGATTTAAACACGATTTCAGCGGCTTCCGGGTCGACGTAAATGTTGAATTCGGCTGCGGGTGTGATGTTGCCGACCTGAAAATAGGCCCCTCCCATCAACACGATTTCCTGCACACGTGCCACGACGTCAGGCGCTTTCTCAAACGCGGTTGCGATATTGGTCAGCGGGCCAAGCGGACACAGTGTGACGCTGCCCGGAGGCTCGGATCGCAAGGTTTCGATGATGAAATCGACCCCGTGTTGATGTTCCACCGGCATGGACGGGTCTGGCATGACAGGGCCATCGAGGCCGGTCTTGCCGTGCACATGTTCAGCCGTCACCAATTCATGCCGCAGGGGCCGATCACATCCGGCAAAGACTTTGATGTCGGGTCGACCGGCCAGTTCACATACAATGCGCGCGTTCTTCGTGGTCAGATCAAGCGGCACATTGCCGGCTACGGCCACAACGCCGAGCACTTCAACCTCGGGTGAGGCGAGGGCCAGAAGAATAGCCACCGCATCGTCCTGCCCCGGATCGGTGTCGATGATGATCTTGCGCGGCATGAGCCACCTCCACTTGATGCGCGGGATGTTTGACCGTTTGGTCAGGGGATGCAAGCTAGCGCGTGCGGGCTTGACGCCAACACAGGCTCGGCGCATCTGGAGGGGTATGCGCATTCTGCTTTATATCGTGATCGCGATCGTCGTACTGGCTGTGGCCGCCGCTGCCTATTTCCGCCTCGCTCCGCTGGATGCCGAGGCGCTGCACGTGGATCCGGCGGAAGTGAGCCCGCCCGCCAGCCCCAATCACGCGTTGATGGTCGGTACGTCCGGGCATTTCATCCAGGCCACACCAGAGGAGATTGCCACGCGGATTGCAGCCGTCGCCGCAGCTGATGGGGCGACACGTCTTGCCGGATCACCTGAAGAGGGGCACGCCACCTATGTCGTGCGCTCTCGCGTCATGGGATTTCCTGACATCATCAGTTTGCGCTGGCAGGCGCAGGATGGCGGCACGCAACTCGATATTTTTTCGCGGTCGGTCTACGGCTATTCGGATTTGGGCGTGAACACGCGGCGTGCGCATCGGTGGTCGCAAGCCGCGCGTGGGGCCACGGTGTTCAGCGACGGGGATTAGCGCGGGTCATACCTGCCACACCCGTTCCTTGCCAGAAAGCCAAACCCATGTTGCCCCGTGACCGCCTCCGCCAGATCACCGACCGGTTCGAATTCCTCGAAGCGCAGCTCAACGGCGGCCCAGATGCCAGTGAGATTGCGCAAATCAGCCGTGAATATGCTGAGCTGAAGCCCGTTGTCGCCGAGATCGCTGCCTACGAGCAGTTGCTGGAAGACATGGCTGAGGCTGAGGCGATGCTGGACGATCCGGACATGAAGCCGCTGGCCGAAGAGGAGTTGCCGCGCTTGCGCGAAGCAATCCCCAAGGCGGAGCAAAGTCTGCAAATCGCCCTACTGCCCAAGGATGCGGCAGATGCCAAGCCTGCCATGATCGAGATACGGCCCGGCACGGGTGGCGACGAGGCGGCCTTGTTCGCCGGTGACTTGCTGCGCATGTACACGCGCTACGCAGAAGCGCGGGGGTGGCGGCTGGAAATCATTGATCTGGCGGAAACGGAACTGGGCGGTATCAAGGAAGTCACCGCGCGCATTGAGGGGGAGAATGTCTTTGCGCGCCTGAAGTTCGAATCCGGTGTGCATCGGGTCCAGCGGGTGCCAGAAACGGAATCCGGCGGGCGCATTCATACTTCGGCGGCGACCGTTGCGGTTCTTCCCGAAGCGGAAGAGGTGGATATCGACATCCCCGCCGGCGACATTCGCATCGATACGATGCGATCGTCCGGGGCAGGGGGGCAGCACGTCAACACGACCGACTCGGCCGTTCGTATCACGCACCTGCCATCGGGTATCGTCGTGACCAGTTCCGAGAAATCGCAGCATCGCAATCGTGAGATTGCAATGTCCGTGCTGCGCGCGCGGCTTTACGATCTTGAGCGGCAAAAGATCGACGACGAACGCGCGGCAGATCGCAAATCGCAAGTTGGGTCTGGAGACCGGTCCGAGCGCATTCGCACCTACAATTTTCCGCAAGGGCGCATGACAGACCACCGCATCAACTTGACGCTCTACAAGCTGGACCAAGTGATGACTGGCGATCTCGATGAGATTGTCGATGCTCTGACCGCCGAAGATCAGGCCATGAAATTGGCGGAGATGGCAGGGTGAGCACGACGGTCGGTGCGGCACTGCGTGACGCGCGCGCGGCGCTGCGCGCCTTTCTGCCCGACAATGATGCGGACCGCGAAGCGCGGCTTATGCTTGGGCAGGTCACAGGCCTGTCGCAGGCTCGCTTGGTGTCTGAGCCTGGGCAAACGCTGGAGCCGGGCCAAGTTCGTGCCATGGTCGATCTTTTGCGTGCACGCGAAATGCGCCAGCCGCTGAGCCAGATTTTCGGTGCTACGGAGTTCTACGGACGCCTGTTCACCGTAACCCCCGATGTGTTGACCCCGCGTCCCGATACGGAAACTTTGATCGATGTGGCCCTGTCCGAGGATTTTGCCCGCGTCCTTGATCTTGGCACCGGGTCGGGTTGCATCCTTGCCACTCTGCTTTCCGAGCGTACTGCCGCAACCGGGGTCGGGACCGACATATCAGGTGCGGCTCTCGAGGTGGCGGCCAGAAACGTTGCGGCCCACGGCCTTGAACCGCGCGCCGAATTGCGGAGGTCCGACTGGCTGGAGAATGTGGATGGCCCGTTTGATTTGATCGTGTCGAACCCGCCTTATATCGCGAAGGCTGAGTTGGACGCGCTTGAGCCAGAAGTCCGGGATTGGGAGCCGCACATCGCGCTTTCGCCGGGCGATGACGGGCTTGCGGCATACCGCGTCATTGCTGGGTCGGCGTTGAAGTATCTTAGTCAGAATGGGCGACTGATGGTGGAGATCGGCTATAGCCAGGGACCTGACGTGTATCGCATTTTCGAGGAAGCGGGGCTTGATCAGGTGCTGTTGCATACCGACATCAACGGGCAGGACAGGGTTGTGATGGGGCGTCCGCCGGCATCAGCGGAATCCGTCTAAACACCCCGTTATTTGGGTAAAGGACCGCGTTTTTTGCGGTTTGGTTGACTTTGCGCTGGACAGGCGCGTCTGCCCATGTTTACTCAAGTCTAGGTGCGCAATACCGGGCAAGCATCGCCCAACCGCACCTTCCTTACCAGATAGCGTTGAGGCCAGCGGGGATGCAGGCACGCGCAAACTGAGATTAATTCTGGCCCGCCAATTGCGAGTGGCCGACCAACCAGGACAACTGGACCAAAACACACATGAGATCATCGAAGAACCGCTCGCGGTCCAAAGGGAACCGCAACCGCTCTGTCGGAAACATCGTCAACCGCGTTTTTGACAGCTCGGGGCCTGAAGGTAAGGTGCGTGGCACCCCGCAGCAGATCATCGACAAGTACAACCAGCTGACGCGTGATGCGCAGTTGAGCAATGACCGCGTTGCTGCCGAAAACTTCCAGCAGCATGCGGAGCATTACTTGCGCATGCTGGCCGAAGCGCAGCGCGAGATGGATGCGAAGCGCGAAGCGCAGCAGCAACAGCAACAGCAGCAGACCAACAATCAGAACAACCAAAACAACCAGCAAGGCGGTGGTGAAGGTGGTGGCGGCAAAAACAATCGTCGCAACCGGGACCGTGATCGCGACCAGCAGGGCCAGCCCGGCGCCGGTGATCAGCCGCAACCAGACGTCGCGGCCCAACAGCCCGCCGAACAGGCCGGTGCTGAGCAGGGCTCATTCGATGCGGTGATCGACAACGCAGCCGAAGGCGAAAGCGGGTTGGTGGAAACCCCCGAGAGTGCGCCGAAGCCCAAGCGTCAACGTCGGCGCCGCAAGCCCGAGGGCGAAGGGGGCGATGGCGGTGGCGACCAGCCGCCACAAGAAGCCGCCGAATAAGAATTAAAGGGCCCGCGAGGGCCCTTTTTCATGGTCGGGCGATTTCACGCGCGAGAGCACAAAACCCTTCGATCGGCACTTGTTCTGCCCTTTCCGTGGGTTTTAGGCCCGCGGCGAGCAAACGATCTTCGATATCAGGGGCCAGACCTTTCAAGCCTGCGCGGAGCATCTTGCGGCGTTGCGCGAAGGCTGCCTTGACCACCCGGCTGAGGGTATCGGCATCCGCTTCGAACTTTGGCACTGCCAAAGCCTCCAGATGGACAACGGCCGAGTGGACCTTCGGCGGTGGCGTAAAGGCTTCGGGCGGCAGGGTCATGGCAATCCGCGCAGTCGACCTCCACTGCGTCAAGACGGCAAGCCGGCCGTAGGCCTTGCCGCCGGGCTGCGCCACGATCCGTTCGGCGACTTCGCGCTGGAACATCAGCGTCAGGCTTTCCCATGGTGGCGGCCAGGACGGGGGCGTGAGCCAGCGTACCAATAGCTCGGTTCCAACGTTGTACGGCAAGTTCGCGACGATCTTGCGGGGCGCTGACAGAGCTGCGGCCCAGTCCACTTGCAAGGCATCCTCGTTCAGGACGTCTAGGCGGCCCGGATAGGCCGCGGCAATTTCGGCCAGTGCAGGCAGGCAGCGCGCGTCCTTTTCGATCGCCACGACCCGTCGCGCCCCTTCGGCCAATAGGCCGCGCGTCAATCCTCCGGGACCAGGTCCAACCTCCAGAATATCCGAATGGGTCAGGTCCCCGGCCACGCGGGCAATTTTTGCGGTCAGGTTCAAATCCAGCAGAAAGTTCTGCCCCAAAGACTTCCGCGCAGACAGGCCATGGGTGGCAATGACATCCCTCAGCGGGGGAAGGTCGTCAATCGCGCTCATCTGCCCGCTCCGTCACTCTGCGCGCGCCCGTGCAATGGCCATGTCACGGGCCATCTCAAGCGCTGCAATCAGACTTGTCGGATCCGCCATACCTTTCCCGGCAATGTCGAGGGCCGTGCCGTGATCTGGCGAGGTGCGTATGAAGGGAAGGCCAAGCGTGACATTCACGCCACCGGCAAAGTCGATTGTCTTGATCGGTATAAGTGCCTGATCGTGATACATCGCGACTGCCGCGTCATAGTGCGCCCGCGCGCCGGCATGGAACATTGTATCGGCTGACATTGGCCCCAGAAGGCTCATCCCCTGCGCGCGGAGCTTATCGAGGGTCGGGATGATCAGGTCGATCTCTTCCTGCCCCATGGCCCCGCCTTCACCGGCATGGGGGTTCAGACCGGCCACGGCGATGCAGGGATTAGTCAGCCCGAAGTCTTTTATTAACGCTGACCGCGTGATCTCAAGGGTTTCCGTGAGAAGGGCCTCGGTCAACACTTCTGGCACCTGAGCAAGGGCGATGTGGATCGTGGCTGGTACAACCTTCAGGTCGGGGCAAGCCAGCATCATGACGACGCGGTCTACTCCCGCGAGATGGGCCAGAAACTCCGTATGACCGGGAAAGGCGAATTGCGCCCCATCGATGAGAGCCTTTTTGTGGATGGGGCCGGTTGTGAGCGCCGACGCCTCACCCCGCATGACCAGATCTACGCCAAGTGTGATCGCTTCTATGACCGATGCGGCGTTGGCCGGATCGGCTACGCCGGGTGAGGCATTGCCGCCAAAGGCCAGCGTCAAGACTGGCAATCCATAGGCAGACGCTGCCATCGCGTCTGCGGGGACCGCAATCTCCACCAATGGTGTGTTCAGACCAGCCAAGTGTCTGGGATCGCCAATTAAGAAGAAGGGGAGGTCTGCGCCAAGATGTTCCCACGCCTTAGCCGCGATTTCCGGGCCAATGCCTGCAGGTTCTCCGATGCTGAGTGCAATGGGTTTTGAAAGGCCCATGGGCCGCCCGCTCAATTCTCGAACGTGATGCGGGCTTCGGCCCGCAATTCCTCAAGAAATCCCGTGGCATAAGCCTCCAGGCGCTGGCCGATCAGCTGTTGGCGCACCGCGTCGCGCCCTTGTTCCGGCTCGGACCGTTCGCGATCGCACAGCATCAGTGCCAGCAGCACGGTGCCGCCCGAGCGTGTGACGGACATGGACATCTCCCGTTCGTCCAGGGCGCGCAGGGCCAAGGCCACGTCTTCGGGCAAATCGCGTGGGGCGACCGACTGACGCTGGAAGCCGCCGGGGATGACACCGTTGAAATCGTTGCAAGTATCGACAGCATTGCGCAGACGCTCGGCCTCGGCCAGTGCCTCGGGCGTGCGCCCGCCAGGGATCGCAATGGACACGTAGTCAATCGCAGTCACCGGAAGATCGGGTGCTTCGACCTCGCGCTGCCCCCGGAATTGGAACAGCGCATAGGCCTGACCACCGCCAAGTGGCACGGGCTCTGTCACTTGGCCCACGCCCATGGACATGAAGAGATCCCGCAGACCTTCGGGCAGTTCGTTCAAACCACGCCACCCGGTCAAACCGCCGTTTTCGCGGGTTGGGGCCGCTGAGAAGCGGCGCGCTGCCTCGGAAAAGGTTTCGGTGCTGCCTGCAATTTGTGTGCGTAGACGCAGCAGCTCGGACACGAGGTTTTCTTGGTTCTCCGGTGTTACGGGAATGATGATTTCCGCCAGCGCAATCTGGATCCCGCCGCCAAGAACGGTGCCCAATTCCATCGCGCGGTCGATCTCTTCATCGGTTATCTCTGCGCGGGACCCGAAGCGGGACCGCACGACATTCCGCCAAGTGATGCCGTTGGCCACAAAATCCCGAACCGTTTCGGGCGCGACACCCTGCGATGCCATTTGGCGCAGGAATTGCTCAGGCCCCAGATTTGCGCGAGCTGCAAATTCGGTCAGACCGGTTTCGATTTCATCTGGCGAGGCTTCGGCCCCCAGTGCCAAAGCTGCAGCCACCTGAAGGCGTTCGTTGACCAGCGCTTCGGTGGCCTGTTGGCGCAGATCGCCTTGCGCGTTCAGGATTTGCAGAAAGCGGGCGCGCTGTTCGATTTCATAGTTCGTGACGACGGCGTCATCGACGCGTACGGCCACGGCAAACGGGTTTTGGGCCGCGGCCGGCGTTGCAACCAGCGCCACCATGCCAAGGGCCAACCCTGCGACGAACACAGTGCGTGCCCCGTGGAGCAGCCGCTTCAATGTTCCAATCATGCCCGTCTCCCAGCTCAGATTTTTCAATCGCTTTTGCGGCCCGCTTACCGTGCCGTTTGTTTATCCTACCCGCGACAGCTTCTTGCCACGGACCGTCCTTCACGCCCTGCACCGAAGCCAGCGAGCGATACGGTCAGCCCGACCCGGCCCGACGGGTCGAGACTACTGCTGTCCGTATATCTGCGCGAAACGAAGAATTCCATATCGACGCACTCATTGCTGTAGCCGAGCGACAGGCGCGCGCGGCTGGGTGCGCTTTCAATGAAGTCATAGCGCCAATCGACGCCGGCTTCCCACCCATTGGCGAGGCCATATTCGGCCTCAAACGCCCATTCGGAAATATCGTTGGGGCGTTGTTCGCCGGGGTCAGCCTCAAGGAAAGTATATGTGGATACGACCTGATGCCGGTCGCCCATCCAGTAAAGCGACATCTCCGACGAGGTGAAGTCGAAATCTGTGTCAAAAAGCGCCCTGTTTACCAGGCTGAGATGGTCGTTGAACCGCACATGGGCAGCGACGAGGAAATCGGACTGTACGCCATTTAGGCCTGAGCCGTCCGTCAACTGGCCTTGTTCATCTGTGCGCAGTACCACACCACCCGCCAGTGAATAGCTGAACCCCGACGGGGCCGTGCGCGTGTAGGTCAGCCCAAGGTTGGCGCGTGGGCCAATCTCGCGTTCATCAGCGCCAGGGAAGCGGTCGAGGGAGAAGAGGTTTGCCTCATCAAATTCCACAATGAAGCTGTCCTCGTTGGGCACTTCGTTGCCGTATGTTTCGGACCAGACAAGTTGGGCGACCGGCTCGATGATATGGCTGACGCCAGAGTCGGAAATGGCCTGAAGCGGATAGCGAAACTCGATTGCGCCGTAGGGTGTGATCCGGGTTTCGGTGCCGTTGAGCACGCCACCCTGTTGGGTTGAATAAACACCGCCGTGCACCGCCCCCTCAAATGTCATCTCCAAACCGCCGAAAATCTCGGTTCGACGCCAGTCAAGCTCACCCGTCACGCGGAAAACATCGCGGCCATTCGCATCATCCCCCACGCTTTCGGCGGTCGAGAAACGGTAGAAACCCGTCCCTTCCAGCTCAGCGGTCAATGTTCCGCCAATCAAGGATGGTGAGTAGCGGCGCACGATTTCAGCGTGTCCCACCCGCGTCGGCAGGACATCGTTGTCGACGCCTTCACGCAGCGACTCGTAGAGCGTGCCATAGGCTTCGATATATTCATCGCGGCGGACCCGGCTGATGCGTGCGAAACTTTCCAGGATGTCGGGATCGGGAAAGCCATAGGTCGTCAAATAGCCCCGGTCACTGACCGCTTGCGCCTGCAAGTCCAGAATGAACCCACCGCCAACATCAAATTGCGCATCCGCGAAAAGGTAGGCGCGTGTTGCATCGTCGGTCAGATCGTCCCAGCTGACGGCGCCTTCAGCTTCCAGCCTGCCGTTGCGAAAGGCTTGCCGATAGCGCAGCTCAACGGTCTGCGTGCCCACGCCAATCCAGGGAGTGACCGTTATGTCGGCGTGATCGCCGAGCATGATGAAGTATGGCACACGGATCTGCGTACCGGTCCGGTCATCTGCGCGCACAGAGGGTGCAAGAAAGCCGGTTGCGCGCTCCAATGTCGGGTCCGGCAGGCGCATGCGCGGCAAATAGAATACCGGAACACCCATGACGCGGAACGTCGCGTTGTCGAAATAAAGCTGCTGTTCGATTTGATCGTGGACGATCCGCCGGGCGCGGATTTCCCAAATCGGTGTTGGGTTTTCGAAGCACACTTCACACGTGGACGCCACGGCCTGATACAATTGTGTATAGCGACCATCGGTGCGGTCAATCTGTGTAGCCGCAATCTGCAATTGGCGGTCCAGAACAAGCCGCGCTGATTGCAGAACACCGTTTTGAAGATCGCCAGACAGTTCGGCGAAATCCGCGAAAATCTGAGTGTTTCCGCCGGCATCTGTCAGCGTTAACGGGCCTTGGACGCGCAATTGGTCCGTTGCGCCATCGAACGAAATCGATTGGGCCCGCAGGCGCGCTCCGTTGTAGAAGACCTCGACCGAGCCGTTGGCCGAAACGGAAGAAGTTCCATCAAATCGGATATTGTCGGCGATCAACGTGGCTGGCGGCAGCGAAGGGGAGCCCTGCGCTGCGAGGGAGGCACCCCAGCAGAGGAACACGGCCAAAAGGGCCGCAAACATATGGCGCATGCGGCGCGTCACCCGTCCTCCGTATGCAATAACAGGCCGGTGGCCAAGAGAATTGCAGCAACCGGTGGCGTCCAGGCCACGAGTGTTGCCGAAAGTTGGCCTGTCTCGCCAAGCACTTCGGCAAATCGGCGAAGGAAGACGACGCCAAACCCGAGAAGAATAGCGCTGAGCACCATCACCCCGGTTTTCCCGAACCGTGTGTGGCGCATCGTGAAGCCCGCGCCGATCAAAACCATCGCCACCAGTAGAAGGGGGGAGGACAATTGCATCTGGAACCAGGTTCGGTGTTGAAGCGCCGCAAAGCCCGCATCATTGAGTTGTCGAATAAAGCCGGGCAGCTCAAAAATCGGGACCGTTTCAGGTTTGCCGAAACTGTCACGGATCTGCTCGGCGGTTAGCGTCGACGGCAAGGTTAGGACATGGTGTGTTGTGGCATCCGCCTCTGGGTTGCTTGACCCAACCAGAGGCCATCGCCGCACATCCGAAAGGGTCCATGCCCCCGACTCCAAAAGGGCTTCACGGGCATCCATGCGTTCCAACAATTGACCGTCGGCGTCGAACGTGAAGAACGATGTGTCAAACAGATGCGTGCCATCGCCGTTGGTGACAGCTGCGCGGATCACCGTCTGCTCGCTTCCCACGCCTTGCCGCAGCCAAAGGCCTTGGCCCGTGACGGAAACGGTTCTGCTTTCCTGTCCCAGAAGACGCGCCAAAGTCAGGTCGTATTGCCGCGCGGTCGCCGCAACCAGAGGGTTCAAAACCAGCAGCGACAAGATCCCTATCAGGAGCGCGGTCACAACGGGGGCAGCGGCAGAGCGCAGCGCAGAGCGGCCCGCCGCACGCACAACGACAAGTTCAGACGTGCGCGACAACCCGAGAAACAGCACCAAGGTTGCCAACATCACAAAAAGGGGCATCAGCCCGTTCAGGCTGCGGGGCAGGTTGAGCAACGCAAGTTCCAGGACTGCACCAAAGCCCTGATCCCCGCCGATGCGACGCAGCTGATCCGCCATGTCGATCGGCAAAAGGATGGCAACAAAAACGGCCAGAACAATACCGAATGCGCGCAGGAAGCGCCCTGCGATGTAGAGATGAAGGATCATGCTGGAACAGCCCCCCATCCTTTGCGACGTCGCATAGCCAGTGCGACCATCGATAGGGCCACAAAAGCGGCGACGGAAGGTTGCGCATAGGCCATGGGCCAGGCATCGGCATCCGCACGCACGGCGGCCTCGCCTGCGTTGCGCACGATTTGCAGTGGCAGGACCAGCAGCACGGCAATCAGGATTTGTCGCCAAACGCCAAAGCGGCTGAATGAGCCCAACATCAATGAGGCGGCGCCGATGAGCGGCACAAAGATCACGAACAGGGATTGTGCGATCCTGTCATGACCTTCGAACACCATATGCGCGAGTGGTACGTTCAGGACCTCGGCCATCATCTCGTCCGCGCTCAACAGCAGGAGCGTTGGCAGTTCGCGAACATCGACCTGACGCAGGTCGCCGCCATCCATCAATGCACCCACGTCGTACGTGAAATCGCTAAACGAAACAGTAGCCAGACGACCGGTTTCCAAATCCAGCGTCTGGGCCAAACCGTCAAACATCACCAGACGCGGACCAGTGGGCGATCTCACCAATAGAGCATTGGTCGCTGAATAGGAGACTTCAACGCCACGGTTGGATGCGTCTTGCAGGAAGAGATCCCGAAACTCTCCCAACTCGGTGATCTCGCGGATGTACAGGGTCAGCCCGCCGGTAGGGTGAATGAACTCTCCAGCGCGCAGGAAGCGCCCCGTCAAATCATCGCGCACCTCGTCCTGGCGGTCGATGAATTGCGCGCGGGCTGTTGGGGCAAGAACATTGCCAAGCACGCCGATCAACACGGCCATCAGCAAACCGAAGAAAAAGACCGGACGCAGCAAGCGCAATGCCGACAAACCAGCGGTTTGCAGAACCACCAATTCACTTTCACCAATCATGCGGTTGAAGATGTAGAGGGTTGCGACAAAGGCCGCGACCGGCAGGATCAACTGCACGATCCAAGGCAGGGTCAGGGCCGAGAATTCCAGGAAAACACTTACATTCTGGCCGTCAGCGATCAGGCTGTCGAACAGACGCGCGGCTTGGTTGACCCAATAGACCGACACCAGCACGAGGCTGAAGAAGCCGAACAGCATAACCAGCTGTCGCAGGACATATCGGTCATACTGACCCAAATGCACGAACCCCCATATGCGGTGTGTGGTTGGCAGACCGACCGCGTCATCTATGTTCTAAATCAGTTTTTTCGGGAAGCGTAGGGGTGATCTGGTCAACCCCCAATGACCGGCCTAATGTCGCGACCTGAATGTCACGCTTTTCACGCGCAGGAGCCGCCAGATGACCAATCCGATCGCCATAGATTTCGCCGAAACCGATCTTGATGCGCTGGCAGGCGCGGACGGCAAGATGGCGATTCTGGTAACGCCAGACGGCAAGCTTGATCCTGCAGGGCGGCGGGTGAACCGTTTGACGAAGCAGGCGGTGGCGCGGCTCGTTGAAAGCGACCGCTGGGAAAAAGTGAAGGCAGGTGAAGGGTTTACGATGGGCTTTCCGGCGGGACTGGCTGCGAAGTCTCTTCTCGTGGTGAAGCTGGATCGTCGACCAACCGTGGAAGAGGCGCGGCGCGCGGGTGCGTCGCTTGCCAAGTTCAAAGGCAAGACCGCTCTGACGGTCTGCGTTGGCGCGCTGAACAAAGTGGGGGAACTCGCCTTGGGGCTTGCCCTGCGCGCCTATGAATTCACGGATCACAAGACTGCCGAAAAAGAGGCATCAGAAGGTGCCATTGTCATGTGTTCGAAGCCCGACGAAGCAGCAGAGGCGGGAAAGACCGCCTTGGCCGTGGCGGAAGGCGTCTTCTTCACCCGTGATCTTGTCAACGAACCTGCCAACGTCCTGACAACGCAGGAATTCGCAGACCGGCTGGAGGCGATGAAGGACATCGGCCTGAATGTTGAGGTTTTGGATGAGCCGGAACTGGAAAAGCTCGGCATGCACTCGCTTCTGGGTGTGGGCGTAGGCTCGGAAAGCCCGTCGAAGGTAGTTGTGATGGAGTGGAACGGAGGCAGCGATGAAGCGCCGCTGGCTCTGGTCGGGAAGGGCGTGGTCTTTGACACCGGCGGCATCAGCCTGAAGCCTGCGGGCGGCATGGAAGACATGACCATGGATATGGGCGGGGCGGGCGTCGTCTCTGGCGTTATGAAAACGCTGGCCTTGCGCGGGGCGAAGGCGAACGTCGTGGGCCTTGTTGGATTGGTCGAGAATATGCCCGACGGACGCGCACAACGCCCGGGTGATGTCGTGAAATCCATGAAAGGCGACACGATTGAGGTCATCAACACCGATGCTGAGGGCCGCCTCGTTCTGTGTGATGTCATGTGGTACGCGCAAGAACGGTTCAAGCCGACCGGCATGATCGACCTTGCAACGCTGACGGGTGCCATCATAATCGGACTTGGCCATGAGAATGCAGGTGTCTTTTCAAACAACGATGCGCTTTGTGGGGCGTTTCTCAAAGCCGCCGGTGCGGAAGGGGAAGGCGCGTGGCGCATGCCATTGGGGCAGGCTTATGACGACATGCTGAAAAGCCGGATTGCAGATATGAAGAACGTGGGTGGGCGTGCTGCGGGCTCGATTACCGCTGCGCAGTTTCTACAGCGGTTTGTGAAGGACGAAACCCCGTGGATTCACCTCGATATTGCAGGGACCGCATCGGTCAAGTCTGACACAATGTTGGCGCCCAAGGGGGCCACCGGATGGGGCGTGATGGCGCTGGATCGGTTGGTACGGTACGGGTATGAACAGCCTTAGGTCAAATGAAGATCGCCAGTTAAGTCATGGGTGAGGTTTATTTTTATCACCTGACCCGCGCGCCGTTGGAAGTGACGCTCTTGACCCTTTTGGGGAAGTCCCTCCAAACCGGTTGGCAGGTGGCCGTCAGGGGCAGAACCGATGCCATGTTGGATCGGTTGGATGAACAGCTTTGGCTGCGCCCGGAAGACGGGTTCCTGCCCCATGGACGGTCCGGTGGCGCCCACGATAGTGCGCAGCCGGTTCTTCTGACCAAAGACAAAGCTGCTAATGATCCCACTTGCCTGATTTTGGTTGAAGGTGCTGACGCGACGCCGGAAGAGGTCGGCCAGATGGAGCGGGTCATGGTCTTGTTTGACGGCCATGATCCGGCGGCGGTGCAATCGGCGCGGGAGCAATGGAAAACGCTGACAGGTGCGGGCGCGGCTGCAAAGTACTGGTCAGAAGAGTCCGGTCGGTGGGAGATGAAGGCAGAAAGCGGCGGAGGCTAAGGTCTAGCGTTCCAAGAGCAACTGTCCGTCGGCAATCTCCAGTCGGGAAAACCGGCTCAGGTAGGACATTCCAAGCAAGCTTTCATCCATTTCGCCATTGTTCACGACCGCTCGCACGCCCGTATCGAGTGAACCGCCAAGGGCAAGCGTATCAAGGCGCACAGGCGCGGTCTCCACTGTGCCATTCGCTGTATTGGCCCGACCCGAGAACACAAGGCTCCCGGTATCTACGCCGGCAGCTTCCGCGTCCGCGCGGGTCAGAACAATGGCGGTTGCGCCGGTATCGACCACAAACCGTGTTGGGGTGCCGTTGACCTCAAGCGTCAGATAGAAATGCCCGTCCGCCGCGCGGGGAACTGTCACCGCCTGATCGGTCAAAACCACCTGCTGTGGCTGAATTTGGCCGCGCAAATCGTTCCAAAGCAGAACGCCTACGAGGATGGTCATGAAAATCACACCCCAAAGCGCTAGTGCCTTGCCCATCTGGCTGAAATTGGGGCGGCGGTTGATCAGTGTGAAGCCGACAAGGCCAACCAGCAGCACCACGAGGTAGATGATATTTCCAGTGACCATGTCCATTGGCGCGTCCTCCGATGGCGTAGATATAGGTGCGGATCAGATGACTTGCAGGTCCCTCAGGCCGTCGATGACGAATTGAACCGAAAGCGCCGCCAGAAGCATTCCAAGGAGGCGAGTCACCACGGTGATCCCGGTGGGCCCCAGCAACCTTTCTAAGGGAGCTGCCAGCAAAAACAGGGCAAGCACGATTAACAGAACCAGGACCATGACACCGTGAACGGCGACGATGTGGAGGGCGCCAACCTCTTGCCCGGTAAGCAGTATCATGGAAGCGATCGCACCGGGGCCACCGATCAGCGGGATGGCGAGGGGGAAGACCGAGGGGTCGTCATGGGCGTCCTCGGCTTGCGCGCTGTCGGCCTGCCCCTGGCGACGCTGCGTGCGGCGCTCAAAGAGCATGTCGAGCGCGGTCAAAAACAGCAAGATGCCGCCCGCCATACGAAACGCGGGCATAGAAATGCCCAGGAAATTCAGCACCGCTTCACCGGCCAATCCGAACAAAAGAAGGATGCCGAAGGCCACGGCGACAGACCGGAACGCGATGATGCGCCGGTCTCGCGCACTCATGCCTTGGGTCATCGCCACGAATAGCGGCGTCAGGCCAATCGGGTCGATCACTACGAACAGGGTGACAAAGGCGGGGATGTAGAGGCTGAGGTCCATTGCGCGTCTCGGCTGTTATCCAACGGTGCGGCTTTGCCGCGCGTTCTTTTCTTCAAAATGGGGGCTCTGCCCCTTGTGCGTCTTTCCCTTTCGGGAAAAACGCTATCCCCCGAGGTATTTTTGAAACAAGGAAGCGGGACGTCAGGGGGACGCGGCCTTTTCAAGCTTTTCTTCGGCCTTCACCCAAAGCGCCTCAGCCCGGTCGAGGCCTTCCATGACTTCTGCATATTTTGCCTGCCAAACCTGCAGGCTGTCTGCGTTTTCTTCTTCGTAGAGCGCAGGGTCAGCAAGTTTGGTGGCCAGCTTGTCGCGCATTTCTTCGATTTTGGCGACGCGCGCCTCGGCGCGTTTGACCTCGGATTTCAGGTCCTTGATATCGGCTTGGCTGACCTTTTTCTTTGGTTTGGCCGGCTTTTCCTTGGGTGGTGCGGTGTTCAGCAGCGAGGCGCGGTATGTCTCAAGGTCATGCTCGTACGGGGTGACATGGCCATCTTTGACCAGCCAAAGGCGATCGGCCACGAGACTGAGCAGGTGCATGTCGTGCGAGACGAGCACGACGGCACCTGAATAGGCGGTCAGGGCCTCGACCAAGGCTTCACGGCTTTCGATATCGAGGTGGTTTGTGGGCTCGTCGAGGATAAGCAGATGCGGCGCGTCTAGCGTGGCAAGCAAGAGCGACAGGCGGGCCTTTTGGCCGCCAGAGAGTTTGGCCACCGGCGTTTCGGCCTGATCGGCCCCCAGGCCAAAAGAGGCCAAGCGCGCGCGAAGCTTTGGCGGCGCTTCCTCGGGGCGTTCGCGGCGGACATGGTCAAGTGGCGTCTCATCGAGGTGCAACTCATCTACTTGGTGTTGCGCGAAGTAGCCGATGCGGAGTTTGGACGATGACGTGATGCGCCCATCCATCGCTTTAAGTTTGCCCGCCAAAAGCTTGGAAAGTGTCGATTTTCCTTCGCCGTTGCGCCCCAAAAGGGCGATGCGATCGTCCTGATCCAGGCGCAGGTTCAAGCGCTTGAGGACCGGTGTGTCGGTATAGCCCACGGCGGTTCCGTCCATGTTGACGATCGGCGGGCTCAACTCTTCTGGCGTTGGGAAGGTGAAGACGGTGCGTGCGGCGTCCTCGGGCGCGCGTATCGTCTCCATTCGTTCCAGCATTTTGACACGCGATTGCGCTTGTTTGGCTTTTGACGCCTTGGCTTTGAACCGGTCCACGAAGCTTTGCAGATGGGCGCGCTGCGCTTCTTGTTTTTTGGCCGCCGCCGCCTGAACGGCGCGGCGTTCGGCCCGGGTTTTGGCGAAGGTGTCATAGCCGCCTGAATAAAGCGTCAGCTTGCGGTCGTTGAGGTGCAGGATATGGCCCACCGCTCGGTTCAGCAGGCCACGGTCGTGGGAGATCACCAGCACCGTGTGGGGGTATTTCGCCAGATACGCCTCGAGCCAAAGGGCACCTTCGAGGTCGAGATAGTTCGTTGGTTCGTCCAGCAGCAACAAATCAGGTTGGGCAAAGAGCACGCCGGCCAGCGCCACGCGCATGCGCCAGCCGCCGGAAAAAGCCGAACAGGGCATTTGCTGCTCGGCATGGGTGAAGCCCAGACCTTTGAGGATGGAGGCCGCGCGGGCTTCCGCCCCCCAGGCATCGATGGCGCTAAGCCGTTCCTGCACATCCGCGATTCTTGCGGGGTCGGTCGGATCTTCGGCCAGAAGGGCCGCGCGTTCGGTGTCCGCCTCCAGCACCGTGTCGATCAATGAGGTCTCAGAAGAAGGCACCTCCTGAGCGACCCCGCCGATCTTGGCCCCAGACGGCAAGGTGATGGCGCCAGAGTCCAATGTCAGCTCACCGCGCATCAGGCGGAACAGCGTGGTCTTTCCGGTTCCGTTTCGACCGACAATGCCGACCTTGTGCCCCGTTGGGATGGTGGCAGACGCGCCCTCCAGCAACGGTCGCCCGGCGACGGAATAGTTTATGTCATCAATGCGCAGCATGACGGGGACATGACGAATGCGCAGGGCCGCGTCAATCGGTCTTGGCTGGCAGGTTGCGCGGCGCGCTGGTAGGCGGAGAACATGTCCCGCACCGCGCCCCATCTTGTCACGCTTGTTCTGCTGACGGCGCTGACCGTCCTGACGCTGAATATGTTTCTGCCCGCATTGCCCGCGATGCAGGACGCCTTCGGCGTGTCAGAGCAGAAGATTGGGCTGGCAATCTCACTTTACATGGCGGCAGCGGCCGTCTTGCAGCTGATCCTCGGCCCGTTGTCGGATCGCATCGGGCGGCGCCCGGTGATCTTGGCCATGTTGGGGATCTATGTGGTGGCGTCGGTTCTTTGCCTGTTGGCGACAGACATTACTGTCTTTCTGATCGCACGCACCGTGCAGGCGGTTGCGGTGGGCGGTGGCATCCTGTCTTCGGCCATCGTGCGAGATTTGTACGAGGGGCGCCGAGCTGCCGCCAAACTCTCGCTGATCGCCTCTGCGATGGCCGTCGCGCCGATGCTGGCACCGATGATCGGAGGAGCGATGGAGGTTGCCTTTGGGTGGACCTCCATCTTCATGGCTTACGCGATCTTAGGCGCCGCACTGCTGATTTGGTGCTGGCATGATTTGGGGGAAACCAAAGTATCAGGCGGGATCGCTACGCCGGGTATCTCGGAATTGCTCATCTCGCCTTTGTTCTGGTCCTATGTTGGCGTTCAGGCGCTGGGGGTAGGGGTCTTCTACATCTTCCTGACGGGTGCTCCGTTTGTGATGGTCGACGCCTTTGGCCTGGGATCGGCCCAAACAGGCGTCGTGCTCGGCTCCACAACCGCCGGGTTCCTTGTTGGGGCTGGGGTGAGCGCTCGGATGGTGGAGCGTTTGGGCGAAATGCGATTGATCCTGTTCGGCCGCGCACTGCCTGTTCTTGGAATTGGTGCAGCCTGGGTCTATTTCACACTGGATGGCGCAGCCTTGTGGCCGCTTTTGTGTGCGACACTATGCGTTGGATTTGGCAACGGGCTATCGATCCCCAGCGCGGCGGCGGGGGCCCTGTCTGTTCAGCCAGAGCTTGCAGGTAGTGCGTCCGGGCTAAGCGGGGCGGTGGTCCTGGCCCTCGGCGCCGGGTTGACGGCAATCGCCACAGCCGTTGTCGGGGCGGAGACGACACCAGCCACATTGCTGGCGGTCATGGGGCTCGCTGCATTGGGCGCGCTGGCCTTTGCGGCAGCTGCCAGGGTGCTGGACAAAAGCTAGGTGGATACACCCTGTGCGTCGCCCCAGGTCTTCATGGCGTCCACTACAGGCAAGAGGGATTGGCCCTTCGCGGTGAGTGAGTATTCCACACGTGGCGGGATTTCGGCGAAGATCTCCCGATGCAGCAGGCCGTCAGCTTCCATCTCGCGCAGTTGTTTTGTCAGCATTTGCTTGGTGCAGCCCGGCGCCGCGCGTTGCATCGCGCCGAATCGATTCACACCGTTCATCACCATGAACAGGATCACAGGCTTCCATTTTCCACCGATCATGGACAGACACTGTGTCACCGGGCAGGCCGGGTCGCCCTGATTTGGCACTATTAGTCCCGATTTCATGACTACCTCAAAAAATATTGCGTAGTTGTCGGTAGCATATCTTTGACACCACCCTTTGACCATCGAAAATCCATGGATGGAGCGCCAAGATGAAACGGCTATTGATCACCGCTGCGGTAAGTCTTTCCGGGCTACCCGCTGCCGCCGACCCCTTGCTGGAAGGATTGCAAGAGCGGATCGTTGGGACTTGGACATCAATCACGTGCGAAATACGCCCGAGCCCAGATCCCGCGGGCGGCGCGCCGACCCCAACCTACCTGACCCGTGACTTCACCTACGACGCCGATGGTGGCTTCGCAGCCAATATCACGGTCTATGCGGACGCGGCCTGTGAGATCCCGGCCGTGGCCTATGATTTTGCAGGTGAGCTTGCCTGGCACGGCCCAAACCCGGCAGCCGAAGGCGCATGGAGCCAGGATTATGTGCTGAACCGCCAGTTGGAACTGACCCTCCTTGCGCCGCCGATGGTTGAGCAAATGAATCAATTGCCAGAGGGCGCGTGCGGGGACGGGCCGTTCGAGCTCAACGCCGTCCGCGACATCCTCGGCCAGCCCTGTGCTTTGCTGAATTTTGTCGAGGGCTCGGATATCGTCGTGGACCACGATTTTCTGTATGTCCGCGAAGATACCCCCAACATGCTCTTCATGGGCGGCAAACATGTGGATGGCACGGGATTCTACTACCCAGAGAACCGACCGACCGTGGGGTTGCAGCAGCCATTGATCCGAGTGGAGTAGGGGCCTTTTCAAGACTGGATGGGCATGTTAGCCCGCGCGCAAATCCAAACGCCCGAACGGAGCATCTCCCATGGCCATCCAGCGCACCTTTTCCATCATCAAGCCCGACGCCACCAAACGGAACCTGACCGGCCAGATCGCCGCCAAGTTCGAAGAGGCAGGCCTTCGCATTGTTGCCTCCAAGCGCATCCAACTCACGCTGGCGCAGGCGCAGACCTTTTACGGCGTGCACAAAGAACGCCCTTTCTTTGACGAGCTCTGCGAGTTCATGATTTCCGAGCCAATTGTTGTTCAGGTTCTCGAAGGCGAAGACGCGATTGCAAAGAACCGCGAAGTGATGGGGGCAACGAACCCCGCTGAAGCGGCCGAAGGCACGATCCGCAAGGAATTTGCACTGTCGATCGGCGAGAATTCGGTGCATGGGTCTGATGCGCCGGAAACGGCAGCAGAAGAAATTGCCTTTTTCTTCTCTGGGCTTGAGCTGGTCGGCTAACCCCGTTCCATCCGAGACCACAAAAGGGCGCCCCAACGGGCGCCCTTTTCCATATGAAAACGCCCCCCACCGTTTCCAGTGAGGGGCGCG
>CANLEH010000007.1 GCA_947489665.1 uncultured Roseicyclus sp.
TCAGACCTCAGACCTCAGACCTCAGACCTCAGACCTCAGACCTCAGACCTCAGACCTCAGACCTCAGACCTCAGACCAACTTCCTTACGATTTGACACGAAACAACCCTTTAGAAATCGCAAACATTTCCCAGAGGCGCCCAATTCGCGCCCCGATTGGCCGCGATACATCTCCTTGTCACAGGGACAACCCGGGGCTTCATCCCCCGCCCCGGACACCTGAAACCGAATAAAGACCTTTTTGTCATACTGGAGAACCTGACAATGAAAGCCATGATCCAAAACTTCGCAAAATCCGAATCCGGCGCCGTGACGGTTGACTGGGTTGTTCTGACCGCCGCCCTCGTGGGCCTGGGCCTGGCCGTTATGGCTGTTGTGTCCGCTGGTGTTGAGAACCTCTCGGACGATATCGGCAACTCGCTGGCAAACGCCAACCCGGAAACCAGCCCCTTCGCTGGCAACACCGACATCACCGCGTCCACCGACATCTCGCTGGACTAATCTCCGCAGCCTAACGGCAACGGATGAGTTTACGGGTCGCCTTCGGGCGGCCCGTTTTCGTTTGCGGTCCAACCACGCCTGGCGCCTTGCGAACCATGAAATGAAAACGTGAGCAATGCGTCAGGAAACAGCCGCTACTCGTTCGTAAAAACATCTCGGGTCCGCCCAAATTGCGCCCGGATTCCAAAGGAAAACAAGACTTAACAGCGCGGGTCGCCACACAGGGATCCGGCGCATGGCCAAACGTTCACCATGACGGGATGATAAAAAATGAAGATCACACTGAAAAACTTCTTCGCCAACGAATCCGGCGCAGTATCGACCGACTGGGTCGTTTTGACTGCTGTTGTGATGGGCCTGGCGCTGGTCTTCACCGCCGTCATCGTGTCGGGCACCGAAAACGCATCGAACGACATCAGCAATTATATGGCGAACGTGCAGACGGACACCGACCCGCTGCAAGCCAATGTCGATATCACGGCATCCACGGACATCTCGCTCAACTAAGACAGCGCGCTCCGGCAATCCTGACCACAAGGCCGTCCAAAAGGGCGGCCTTACATGTTTCTGCTGCGACGCAAAACATGAGCAAGGCCGCGCGCCTCGATCCTGGAAAGCATTGAATAAACCTATCAATTTCTCTGCTCCGCCACCGACATGCCCCTGCCCGACCCAATTTTTGCCCGAATTCCCGGCGACAACGGGGGCCTGTAGTGAGTTTTGTCTCCGAAGTGCGGACACAGAGCAGATAATAACGAGGTGGGCATTATGCGTATCGTTTTCATTTTGGTCCTAGCCGTAGGCGTCGGCCTTGCCGGCTTTGCGGTTTCGATCGCAAAAGACCGGTTCGACCAATATCAAGCGGCTTTGGCCGAACAGCAGGACGCGATCCTCCCAACGACACAGATTGTCGTGGTGACGCGGCAACTGGCATATGGTGATCAGCTGACGCCGGACGATGTCCAACTCGTGCGCTGGCCTGCAGAATTTGTGCCCTTCGGCGCCTTCACCTCCATTGAGGAGCTGTTTCCCGGCGGCGAAGGCGAAGACACGCGCACCGTTATCCGCATGATGGAACAACACGAGCCTATCTTGCTGACCAAGGTCACCTCTCCCGGCGAAGACGCCGGCGTGGCCTCGCGTCTGGCCGAAGGGATGCGCGCCATCTCGCTGAGCGTGAATATCAACTCCGGCGTTTCAGGGTTCCTGCGCCCCGGTGACCGCGTCGATGTCTATTGGACCGGTCAGGGTCGCAATTCCGAAAGCGTCACACGCTTGGTGCGCGCCAACGTGCAGATCATCGCGATCGACCAGATCACCGATGAACAGCGCAACAGCCCGACAATTGCGCGCACAATCACCATTACGGCCCTGCCCGAGGATGTCGCCTTCCTGACCCAGGCGCAATCGACCGGTTCGTTGACCTTGGCCCTGGTGGGCGTTGGTGATGCGAGCGAAAGCGCCGATGTCGAGGTGTCCAGCTCGTCCGTTCTGGGCGACATCGAGGAAGTCGCCACGGAAGGCCCCAACGTCTGCACAGTGCGCAACCGTCGCGGTGCCGAAGTTGTGGTCACGCAGGTCCCCTGCCTGCAGTAATCCACAGACTTATCCACCAAATTTCAAACGCGCTCCTGCCCTGCAGGGGCGCGTTTTTTTGTGGATAAGTTCAGGACCGTTGTGGATTTGGCACATGAACAAACACGCCCAACACAGTGATTCTTGCACAAAAAACAGATTTGGGGCATGGTCCTCCAAAGGGCGAATAAGAAATATGGCCCATAACCGTGACATAGAGGCAGGTCACATCATGAGCATGACAGGTTTTCTGCGTGTATGCCTTCTGGGCTGCGCAACACTACTTTTCCAACCCGCAATGATGGTCGAGGCGCAGGGTTTGCGCGTTGTCGAAGGTGAGAGCACCGGAACATTGCGCGTTCCCATGAACCGTGCCGTCGTTGTCGAAAGCGACATGTTGTTTGCCGAACTTTCGGTGGCCAACCCGGCAATCGCGGACATCGCGACATTGTCCGAGCGTTCGATCTACGTGCTTGGACGCGCACCGGGCCGGACCAGCATGACATTGCTTGGCCCGGACGGCGCTTTGATCGCGAATGTCGAAATCCAGGTCGTGCCTGATGTGGCCGAACTGCGCGAACGCCTGCGTGAGATCCTTCCCGGCGAACCGGTGGAAGTGCGCACGGCAAATGACGGCATTGTCCTGTCGGGCACCGTCAGCTCCGGCCTTGTTGTTGATCGCGCCCTGGAATTGGCCGGTCGCTACGGCGCGGTGTCGAATCTGATGATGGTGGGCGGCACGCAGCAGGTCATGCTGCAAGTTCGCTTCGCTGAAATGCAGCGCACCGTACGCCAGGAATTGTCGACTTCGCTGGGGATCGGTGCCACCGCCGGTAACTTCGGCACAACCTTCGGGGCCAACGGGGCAACGGGTGGCGCTGAATTCGGCGGCACCAATACCGTGGCCTCCGGCGATGGCTCGGGTGGTCTTGGCGTCAGCTTCTCAGCCGGCGGTTTGCAACTCTCCGTCCTTCTGGAAGCGCTGGAATCCAACGGCATGGTCCGCACCCTTGCGGAACCGAACCTGACCGCGCTCAGCGGCCAGACGGCCAACTTCCTCGCAGGTGGCGAATTCCCAGTTCCGACTGAATCGGAATCGGGCGGCACCACGGTGGAATTCAAGCCATTCGGCGTCCAGCTGGAGTTCACGCCCACGGTTGTGGACGGCGACATCATCAACCTGAACCTGAATGCAGAAATTTCCTCGATTGGTGAGGTTTTCGCAGGCAGCTCCTCCCCCGCTCTCAACACCCGGTCGGCATCGACCACCGTTGAAATGCGCGATGGTGACAGCTTTGCGATTGCAGGACTTCTTCAGGATGACTTCCGCAACTCGGTTGGCCAGGTGCCATGGCTTGGCGATCTGCCAATCCTGGGCGCGCTTTTCCGGTCAGCCAGCTACCAGCGGCAACAGTCCGAGCTTGTGATCATCGTGACCGCTCATCTGGTCAGCCCCGTTCGCGGCGAAGCGCTTGCGCTGCCGACCGACCGGGTGCGTATCCCGACCGAGCAGGAATTGTTCTTCTTGGGTGAGGTCACTGGCCGCGCCCCAGCCGTCGGAACCCCCGCCGGCGAAGTGGCTCAACAGGATTTCTCGGGATCCTACGGCTACGTCCTGGACTGAGGAGGCGATGATGACCAATAAACTCCCTTCACGGCGAATTCTCCTGGCCAGCATGGGCTCGACCCTTGCACTGACGGCTTGCGGCAATTTCCAAATCGAAACCGGTCGCCCCCTTGGCGCGGAACTGGACGAGGGCCGCTTCGGCGAACCAACGCGCCAGAACATCGGGGTCCACAACGGCGACATCAACTACGCCGCCCTTCTGGGCGAACGCTTCGCCGCCGAGGTGCCAACAACCATCAACTTCGCCTTCAATTCGGCGGAACTTGATGCCACGGCCCGCGGGATCCTGACGCAACAGGCCCATTTCATCCGGCATTTCCCGGAAGTCCGCTTCTCGGTCTTCGGGCATACCGATGCCGTGGGCAGCCGCGCCTACAATCACCGTCTCGGCCTGCGCCGCGCGCGGGCTGCGGTGAACTTCCTGGTCCATCAGGGCGTGAACCGGCACCGCTTGCAGGCGCTGGTCTCGCTCGGGGAAACCCAGCCGATCGTCGCGACCGACATGGAAGAACGCCGGAATCGCCGCACCGTGACCGAGGTGACAGGTTTTGTCGAAACCAGCGATCTGGTGCTCGACGGCCAATATGCCGTGATCGTCTACCGCAGCTACAGTGGCGGTGGTGGCGGCGGCGGCGAATAGCCTCCAAACCCTTATTTTGCTTGGCAATTGACCGCGTCGGACCCCCTCCGGCGCGGTTTTTCTTTTGGCGACAAAGCCCAGTGATGTCCACGAATTGTAAACGTAATCCCTTTTTTGTGTCCCATTCTCGCCGCTTTTCCAGAGCACGTTCACCCTTGGGAAGGACCAAGATGGCATGAGTCGTCTTGGCACTGAAATGGGTCCATGGACCGGCCGATCGAGCAAACTGGGCCACCATGAGCTTTTGAATGATGATCCGGGGATACCCCGGGCAGATTGGGATTTGAGGAATGAGTAGCGGACTGGCACTGAAATCCGAACCGGCCCCCATCGTCGCTTGCACGGTGTCGAGCATGGTTCATCACTTCGGTCTTTTGATCGAGGATATGGAAACCGAACTGGGCGAGGCCTGGGGTGATCTGGGCTTTGAAGAAGCGCGTGATTTCATCAACGCGCTGGAACCCGGCAACCTTGAATTCATTGCACTTGCCGTGCGTGAAGAGGATGAGGCCGACCTTGGTCGCATCGGTGAGGTTATCCGCGCCGCCCGCTCGAAAGACATCAAGGTCATCCTGATCCCCGAAAACCTTTCGACCGCTGGTCTGCGCGAACTCCTGCGCCTGGGCGCTGATGACTTCGTACCTTACCCGCTGGCCGAAGGCGCCTTGCACGACGCGATCGAAAAGATCCGGTCGGAGCCTGAGCCCGCCCCTGCCCCGCAAGTGCAGGCCGAAGAGCCCGCAACGCCCGCAACCGGTCAGCGCCTCGATACGCAATCCGCGGTTTTCGCCGTGCAAAATCTTGCTGGCGGCACCGGTGCCACAACCCTTGCCGTCAACATGGCGTGGGAGATGGCGAACATTGACAAAAAGAACGCGCCATCGGTCTGTATCGTCGACCTCGACCTGCAGAATGGCTCGGTCGCGACTTATCTCGACCTACCGCGCCGCGAGATCATGCTCGAGATGCTGCAGGACGCCACTTCGATGGATACCGACGGCTTCAAGCAGGCTCTGGTTGGTTACGAAGACAAGATGTCCGTCTTCACCACGCCGTCTGAGATTGTCCCGCTTGATATCGTTGGACCGGAAGAGATCGGCGCCATCCTCGATCTGGCCGCGCAAAGCTTCGACATCGTGATCGTCGACATGCCGCGCACCATGGTCATGTGGACCGAAACGGTCCTGAACCGCGCCGATATGTATTTCGCAACGCTGGAACTTGATCTGCGCTCGGCCCAGAACGCCATGCGCTTCATCAAGGCCTTGCAATCCGAAGATCTGCCGCTCGACAAGGTCCAGTATGTCCTGAACCGCGCGCCAGGCATGACGGATCTGAACGGAAAGACCCGGATGAAGAAGATGGCCGAAAGCCTTGGCGTGTCGTTCTCGAACATGCTGCCCGATGGCGGCAAACCCGTTACGCAAGCCTGCGACAACGGGGAAACCCTGGCCGAGGCCGCCAAGAAAAATCCGCTCCGTAAGGAAATCACCAAACTCGCAGACGGGCTTTACAAGGCCATGGTCGGCGACGTGAAGGCGAAGGGTAAGTAAATGTTTTCGAAGTATAAAAAGACTGGCACGTCAGCCGCCGTTGCGCCCCTGACAGAAGTGGCGAAATCGCCCAAAGTCACAGCGGCTGCCCCCGCCCCTGAGGAAAAGGCGGCCCCGGCCCCCAAAGTGGCGCGCCAGCCCGAAAACGTGACCCCAATCCCGAAGGCAACCACGCCCGAGGGGGAAGACAAAGACCGCAAGCGCCGCCTGCGTCTTGATGAGATCAAGACCGAAATGCACCATCGCTTGCTCGACAACCTGAACCTGTCGGCTCTCGAAGGCGCAAAAGACACGGAATTGCGCGCGGAAATCACCGCGATCACCAGTGAACAGCTGGCTGAGATGGGCGTGGTTCTGAACCGCGAAGACCGCCAGACGCTCAACACCGAACTGTTCGACGAAGTCACGGGCCTCGGCCCGCTTGAGCCGCTTTTGCAGGACGAAACGGTCAACGATATTCTCGTCAACGGCCCCAACCGCGTGTTCATCGAACGCGCCGGTAAGCTGGAACTCTCCGATGTGCGCTTCAAGGATGAACGCCACCTGCTGCGCATCATCGACAAGATCGTGTCCGCCGTGGGTCGCCGCGTTGACGAATCCAATCCCTACGTTGACGCCCGCCTGAAAGACGGCTCGCGTTTCAACGCCATGGTCCCCCCGGTGGCCGTCGACGGCTCCCTCGTTTCCATTCGTAAATTCAAGAAGGAAAAGCTGGGGATCGACGACCTCGTCAACTTCGGTGCCTTTTCCGAGGAAATGGCCGCCTACCTCCAGGCCGCCGTGGCCTGCCGCCTCAACGTTATCGTCTCCGGCGGTACGGGTTCCGGTAAAACCACCACGCTTAACGCACTCTCGTCCTTCATCGACAACAAGGAACGCGTGCTGACGATCGAGGATACGGCAGAACTTCAGCTGCAACAGATCCACGTGGGCCGGATGGAAAGCCGCCCGCCCAACGTTGAAGGCAAGGGCGCTGTGACCCAGCGCGATTGTCTGCGGAACGCGCTTCGTATGCGTCCCGACCGCATCATCGTGGGTGAAACGCGTGGCGAGGAAGTCATCGACATGTTGCAGGCCATGAACACCGGCCACGACGGATCCATGACGACGATCCACGCCAACAACGCCCGCGACGCCTGTTCGCGCCTTGAAAACATGGTCGCCATGGCCGGCATCGAAATGCCGCTCAAGGCCGTCCGCGCCCAGATCGCCTCGGCTGTGCACCTGATCGTGCAGGCCTCGCGCCTGCAGGACGGCTCGCGCCGCATGGTGTCGATCACTGAGGTCACCGGCATGGAAGGTGAAGTCATCTCCATGCAGGAAGTCTTCCGCTACCAGCGCACCGGCCTGGAACCCGATGGCAAGATCATCGGCCATTTCACGGCCTGCGGCGTGCGCTCGCACTATTCCGAACGGTTCCGGCAGTGGGGCTATGACCTGCCCAACGCCATCTACGAACCCATCGCAGCTGAATAACGGAGCGCTTAGATCATGCAACTCTCTATCGAACCGCTCATCTATATCGGCATCTTTGTCGGTGTGATCATGCTGGTAAACGGCATCTACTTGCTGGTCTTCGGCAAGTCGATCAGCCTCAATGCCCGCGTGAACCGTCGTCTGACGATGCTGGAATCCGGCACCAGCCGCGAAGACGTTCTGGCCAAGCTCCGCAAGGAACTGGACCAACACAAAGGCAGCGTCAGCCTGCCCTTCTACCAGATGATCGCCGACAAGGCGCAGCGCGGAAACATCGCCTTCTCACCCAACCAGCTGATGCTGATGATGGTTGTCGGGTCGGTCGTGGCCTTCCTGTTGATGACCATCCTGACAGGCGCATCCGCGCCGTTGCGGGCCATTGCGTCCGTCGGCATGGGCGTGGGCGGTGTCTTTTTCTGGGTCAACAACAAGGCCAAGAAGCGCATCGCGATGTTCGAAGAACAGCTGCCCGATGCGGTGGAATTGATGGTGCGCTCCCTGCGCGTCGGCCACCCCTTTGTGTCAGCCATCAACACCGTCAGCCGTGAGATGTCGGACCCGATCGCGTCCGAGCTTGGCATCATCGCGGACGAGGCCGCCTATGGTCGCGACGTCGCCGAAGCCATCCAGGCCATGGCCGAACGCCTCGGCATTCAGGATTTGCGCTTTCTCGCCGTCGCCGTGGGCATTCAGCAGACCTCGGGTGGTAACCTGGCCGAGATCCTGCAAGGCCTGGCCAACGTGATCCGCGCGCGCTTCAAGCTGTTCCGCAAGGTCAAGGCCATCACGGCAGAGGCGAAATGGTCCGGCAACTTCCTGTCGATCTTCCCGATCCTGGCACTGGTCGGCATCAACGTGATGCAGCCTGACTACTACTCCGAAGTGATGGGCACGCCCGTCTTCATCCCCGCCTGTGCCGCCGTGGCCGTCATGCTGGCCATGAACATGATCATCATGCGCATGCTGGTGAACATCAAAGTGTAACGACAATGGGTGCGCTCCCCGCACCCGCATAAGAAAGAGCAGTCCGATGCAGTTTTTCACAGGTCTCTTCGATAGCGTGAACGAGTTTCTCGTGGCCCAGCTCGGCGAACTCGGGCCCCTGATTGCCGTGGGTGGCCTTGGCGTCCTTCTTGTCGTGGCGGTCCTTCCGTCGCTGATGAAAAAGCAGAAGGATCCGTTCAAGACCCTGCGCGAAGAACGCACAGGGACCGCCACGGGCGGCAAAAAAGATGCCCTGCGTCAGGCCGGCAAGAACGAAAAGCTTGATCGCTTCGCCCAATATCTCGAACCCCAGGACGAGGAGGAGCTTTCTGCAACCCAGTTGCAGATGATCCGCGCGGGCTATCGCTCCAAATCCTCGATCCAGATGTTCAGCTTCGCCAAGCTCGCCCTTGGCATCGGCGGTCTGCTTCTGGGCACGCTCTACGTGCTGATCTCCGGCGGTGGTGGTTCGGCCCAGAACTCGATCCTGATGGTCGTGGTCCCGGGCTTCATCGGCTACTACGCCCCGAAATACTGGATCCAGCGCCGCATTCAGGCCCGCGAGGATGAGATCAACGGAGGCTTCCCCGATGCACTCGACCTGATGCTCGTTTGCGTGGAAGCCGGTCAATCGCTCGACCAGGCCATCGTGAAAGTGGCGCGTGAGATCAAACCCTCCTACCCCGCCTTGGCTGAGGAATTCGAGATCGTCAGCTACGAGATGAAGGCCGGTAAGGACAAAACCAAGGTCCTGCGCGATATGGGCGAACGGGTCGGCATCCAGGACGTGAACTCGTTCATCACCACACTGATCCAGTCCTCGACCTTTGGTACGTCAATTGCCGAAGCCCTGCGGGTCTACGCCGACGAAATGCGCGACAAGCGCGTGATGCGGGCCGAGGAAAAGGCCAACAAGCTTCCCACGAAGCTGACGCTGTTCACGATGATGTTCTGTGTGCCGCCGCTTCTGATCATCCTGATCGGGCCCTCGGTCTATGGCATCGCCACCGACCTTAACGGCGGCGGCTGATCCTCCACCGGACAGCACCACAAGAAAAGACATGCACCAGGCGCCAGCATAGACTATGTTGGCGCCTGAGCAGTTTTAAGAACCTGAGGCGCCAAAGTGCCCCGCATTTTTTTCCTCTTCCTCGCGCCCTTGGCGCTGTCTGCCTGTTTGGGTGAGCCGCGTCTTGATAGCGGTATTCCCGATCTCGAAGGCCTTAACGTCCCCTCCACCGTGGATGGCTATGAAGAAGGCATTGACGGTCTGATCGTCGGCGACCGCCTCATGGCAAACGGCGAATATGAACTTGCGCTGCGCTCCTACTACCGCGCGGCCGCCGAGGACGGCCTCAACATCGATCTGGTCACCGCAATCGGGGCCGCAAACCTCGCGCTGGGGCGTCTTGGGCAGGCGGAAGAGCAATTCCGTCGCGCAATTGCCACACAGCCAGATTTCGTGCCTGCCCTCAACAACTTGGGGGCGACCCTTGTAGAGAGGGGCGAATATGGGGAGGCGCGGCGCATTCTGGAACAAGCCTTTGCGCTGGATAGTGGCAGTTCGGAAACGATTCGCGACAACCTGCGCCTCGCTATCGCGCTACAGGAAAATCAGGTATATTCTGGCGAAGAAGAGCATAATCGGCCTGGGCTGATCCGTCGTGGCGGGGGGCGCTATACCCTCACCTCTGGCGGTTGAGTTAACCGGGGCGAACACCAACGAAGGCGTGGCACAAGATCACGCCAAGTAGATGAGGCAGAGCATGACCCGTTTCCTCCGGTTTACCCCGGCGGCACTTGCCGTCGTAGCGCTTGCAGCGTGCAACACCACCGAAGCCGATGTTGATCGCGCGCTCGATCCACTCAACGTGATCGACGAAACGAACATGTCCGACATCATGTTGAATGCCGCCGCCCCGACCGAGGCGGTCAGCTATTTCCAGCGCGCCGTCGAGGAAGACCCCGACCGCATCGACCTGCAGCGCGGCCTGGCCACCAGCCTCGTGCGCGCCGGTCGCGCAGGGGAGTCCTTAACCGTATGGCAAAGGGTCATCGACCATGATGCCGCCATGGATCAGGACCGTGTTGATTTCGCCGATGCGCTCATTCGCAATGGGGATTGGGACGACGCGCAAGCGCAGCTTGACGCGACCCCGCCCACATTCGAGACCTATGAACGCTACCGGCTTGAGGCGATGATCGCCGACAGCGAAGAAGATTGGGACCGCGCCGACAGTTTCTATGAAACCGCCGCCGGCCTCACGACGCGTCCGGCAAATGTGTACAACAACTGGGGCTATTCGCACCTGACCCGGGGCGATTACGCAGGGGCCGAAGATCTGTTCCTTCAGGCCATCTCCTATGACCCCGATCTCTTCACCGCCAAGAACAACCTGGTTCTGGCACGTGCGGCCCAGGGCAATTACCAGCTTCCGCTCATCAACATGACGCAGATCGAACGCGCGCAACTGCTGCACACCGCAGCGCTCGCCGCGATCCGTCGCGGTGACGTGTCCGACGGGCGTGGCCTTCTGAATGAGGCGATCGACACGCATCCCCAGCATTTTGAGGCTGCGGTCACCGCACTGCGCGCGCTGGATGCATGATCGGGGCCTGAATCAGCACAGTTGGACGGAAACGACCCAGTTCTTGCCCCTATTCGGCCCGATTTAATCGGCAAAAAACGGGGAAACCGTTTCCAAATCGGGAAAAGAGCATGACTTTCGACGTAGCCCTCACCGCCAGCCAGGCCTGGATCTTTCTGCCCATCTGTCTGCCGATTGCCCTTTGGGCGATCTACACGGACCTGACAGAGCTCAAGATCAAGAATGTCGCCGTCCTGGCGCTGTTCGCGGGCTTCGTCGTGCTTGGCCTCTTCGCCCTGCCCTTGCCCGACTATGCCTGGCGCTTTGCGCATATGGGTGTGGTCCTGCTGATCGGCTTTATCCTGACATCTCTGGGTGTCATGGGCGCGGGCGACGCGAAATTCGCCGCCGCCATGGCCCCCTTCATTGCGCTCCCCGACGCGATGCTTGTCCTTCTGATCGTCACCATGTCGGCCTTCGCCTTCATGATCGTGCACCAGATCGCCAAACGCATCCCCGCCGTGGTCGCGGCCACGCCCAACTGGGCCTCGTGGGACACCGGGCGCCGCTCGATCCGCAAGCAGGCCTTCCCCTACGGCGTGGGCATCTCAACCGGCCTGATCGTCTACATGATCCTCGGCATCACCGGCACCGCATAAGGACACGTTCCCATGAACATGCAGGTCACAGACAATTCAGCCGCCTTCGCCCCCCCAGCGCTGCGCAAGCTGACAGATACCGGGCTGACGATCGTGATGATGCGCGACATCGTGCTCAAAACGATCTTCCGCAAAAACGTGGAGCAGGTCTCGGAAATCGCTAAGGCCGTGTGCCTGCCGATCCCGCTCACGACTGAGCTGATCGACATGCTGCGCGACCAGAACCTGTTGCAGGCCACCGGTACGCTGCACGCGACCTCCTCGAACGAGATGGGCTTTCAGCTCACCGATGGCGGCAAGGCGCGCGCTCTCGATGCGCTCAGCCAATCCGAATATTACGGCGCGATGCCCGTGCCGCTGGAAGACTACAAGGTGCAAGTGAAGCGCCAGTCTATCCGCGACATCAAGCTGACCCGCGACATGTTGGAGGCCTCGATGGGCCACCTGATCCTGCCCGACGGGCTGATCGACCAGCTAGGGCCCGCCGTGGGCTCCGGCCGCTCGGTGCTGATGTACGGCCCGCCCGGCAACGGTAAGTCCTCTATCGCCGAAGGCATCCGTGCCGCGATGGGCGACAATATCTACGTCCCCCATGCGCTGGCCTATGCGGGCCAAGTGATCACCGTGTTCGACCCGATCGTGCACACACCGATCATGAAAAGCGAAACGTCGGAACAAACCAGCCTGCGCCGCAGCGCCAGCAAGTTCGACACCCGCTACCTTCTGTGCACAAGGCCAACGGTAATGACCGGTGGTGAATTGAATCTGTCCATGCTCGACCTCAACTACAACGCGGTCAGCCGCACCTACCAAGCCTCGCTTCAGCTGAAGTCGACCGGCGGCGTGTTCATCGTCGACGACCTTGGCCGCCAGGAAGAGCCGCCGCAGGCGCTCATCAACCGCTGGATTGTTCCGATGGAGGTCAACTACGACATCCTCGCGCTGCAATCGGGCGAGAAATTCGAAGTCCCCTTCGACACGCTGGTGGTCTTCTCGACCAACTTCCACCCGAATGAGATCTTCGACCAAGCCGCCCTGCGTCGTATCTTCTTCAAAGTGAAGATCGACGGGCCGAACCAGGAACAATTCCTGAAAATCTTTGCTATGGTCGCGAAGAAAAAAGGCGTGCCCCTGGATGAGGCCTCCCTCATCCACATGCTGAAGAAGAAGTATCCCACGATCGACAATATCTACGCGAACTACCACCCGGTGTTCCTGTGCGATCAGATCAAGGCGATCTGCGAATTCGAAGGCATCCCCTACCAGATGCGCCCCGAATTCATCGACCGCGCATGGGAAAACCTCTACGTCCGCGAAGAGGAAATCGTGCACTAACCCGCACGCAACAGGTCGCCTCACTTTCCTTGGCCATCATCGGGCGCGCACTCCCACGCGCCCGAGACGCCTACGCGCCTTACGAAATCTCCCCAAACGCGAGCTTCAACTCCGCGCAAAATGCGCTGTAAGGCCCCGGCCCAAAACTCACGCGGGCCACGCCAAGTGCGGCCACCTCTTGCACCGACGTCAGGGGTGGTATCATCATGACGTTCACCGGCAAGGGAACTTGGTCCACCAACCGCGCGATCAACGAAAGATCGCCCAAACCCGGCACAAAGAAACAGGCCGCCCCCGCCTCCGCATAGGCCGTCGCGCGCTCCACGGCTTCCGCGAAAAAGCTCTCATGCCGCGCCGCGTCAGACCCCAAAAACAGATCTGTCCGCGCATTCACGACCAATTCGACGCCTTCTTCTGCCGCCACATCCCGGATCGCCTCCAGTCGCGCGACCTGGGCTTCCAGCGCATGCAGCCCCTCGCCGCACACAATCCGATCTTCAAAGTTGATCCCAACCGCCCCGGCGCCGATCACCTGCCGCACATTCTCTGCCACGGCCTCGGGCGCAACGGCATAACCGCCCTCGAAATCCACCGTCACCGGCGCGTCGACGCTTGCGCAAATCCGCTCCACGACCCGTAACACAAAATCCATCGGCATCGCTTCGCCGTCGCCATAGCCATGCGCCGCCGCCACCGACCAGCTCCCGGTTGCCACCGCCGGCGCGCCCGCCTTTTCCACAACCTTGGCACCGCCGGCATCCCAAATATTATACAAAACCAGTGGGTTTTCCCCATGATGCAGCGCCAAAAGCAGCTTTGACTTTTCATTTTGCGACATGCATGCATTCCTTCTCGATACCCGGTCCATAACCCTGCTCAATCTCCAGCAGCTTCTGTTTCCGCCACAATCCGCCGCCATATCCTGTCAATTTGCCATCGGCCCCGATCACCCGGTGGCACGGAACAACCAACGCAATCTGGTTCGCTCCATTGGCCCGCGCGACCGCACGCACCGCGTCCGGGCGACCGATCCGCGCGGCGATCTGTGAATAGCTGCGCGTCTCGCCTGCCGGGATCTCGCGCAATGCGTCCCAAACCGCACCGCTGAACGGCGAGCCGTGATAGGCCAACGGGGTTCGAAATACGGCCGACGTCCCCTGAAAGAACGCTGCCAATTCTTCTCGAATTTGCTCCGACACGTCCGTGCGTCCAACCCCCAAGCGCCCTTTGACCTGGCCTTGCAACCGCGCCAATTCGCCCTTCAAAGCCTTGCGGTCGAAAAATTCCAGCAGGTGCAGCTCCGTCGCAGAACTCACCGAGATCATGTCTCCCAGAGGCGTCCGCACCCAATCGGCATGCAAAAGCGGGTTGGAAGACAGCCGCCCGGGGGCCTGCCCCAGCAGTTTCGCGAAAGCCGTTCGAAAGGCACTGGCTGATGTGAACCCGGCCTCCAACTGCCCCTCGATCACCGCGCCGCCGTCCGACAGGGTCACAAATCCCTCGCGCAGTCTCCGCTGCCGCGCCATCTCAAGAAAGGTCATCCCGAACTGCCGCTTGAAGCTGCGCCTCACGGTCGACGGATCGTACCCCATCGCCGCGACATCCCCCTCCCTCCACCGCCGTTGCGGCTCCGCGTCCAACGCTTCCAAAAGCCGCGCAATGACCGGATCTGCCAGCGCAGCTGGTCCCAAGGGATGACACCGCCTGCACGCCCGATACCCGGCCTCAATGCAACCGCCCACCGTCTCGAAGAATTGGCAATTCTCCCGCTTCGGCTTCCGCGCAGGACAGGTCAGACGACAGAAAACCCCCGTCGATGACACGCCGACATAGACGCGCCCGTCATAGGTCGCGTCCCGCTCCAAAAGCGCACCGTAAAGGGTCTCATCATCAGGCAAATCAAACAACATGCGCCGACCCTATCACGGGCACAAACCCGTCGCCGCCGAAGATCGGGCGCCTATTGAAATTCGGGGGGGGAGCCTTTCGGGACGGCGGGTGGGGCGCCTTCGCCCGCCAGGGGCGAACAGCGTCACCCCCGGCCCTCCCAAATATCTGCTCAGCTGAACGCATTTTTCAGGATTTTTCTGCTCAACTGAACGCATGTGCGTTCACGTGAACGGATCTCTAAGACCGTGACGCCGCCATGGACAGGCCCTATCTATACCCCATGACGGCACCCCTCCCCCCGCAGATCGAAGGCTGGTTTTCCGCCCGCGGTTGGTCCATCCATCCCCATCAGCGCGAGATGCTCGCGCTGGCCGATCAGCCCTGCCAACTCCTCATCGCCCCGACCGGCGGGGGCAAGACCATGGCCGGGTTTCTGCCGACATTGGTGGAGCTTGCGGATGGTGAACATGACGGCCTCCATACGCTTTACATCAGCCCTCTTAAGGCCTTAGCGGCCGACATCAAACGCAACCTCACCGCCCCGATTGACGAAATGGGCCTGCCGATCCGGGTTGAGGACCGCACCGGTGACACACCGTCAAGCCGCAAGAAGCGCCAACGCGCCGACCCGCCGCACATCCTGTTGACCACGCCAGAGAGCCTCGCGTTGCTAACGAGTTACGAGGATGCCGAGCGCACCTTCAAAGGCCTGCAACGCGTCATCGTCGATGAAATCCACGCCCTCGCCGAAAGCAAACGCGGCGACCAACTCATGCTCGCCCTCTCCCGCCTCTCCGCCCTCCGCCCCGACCTGCGCCGCGTGGGGCTCAGTGCCACCGTTGAAGATCCCGACGCCGTCGCACGCATCCTCGCCAAGAACCCCGACCCATGTGCGATCCTCAAGGCCGATCCCGGCCCAGATCCCGACATCCAAATGCTCACGACCGAGGCCCCGCCACCCTGGTCCGGCGGCGGCGGGAAGTACGCGATGCAGGCCGTCCTCGATCAGGTAAAAGCCCATAATACAACGCTTATCTTCCACAACACGCGCGCCCAGGCCGAGTTGTTCTTTCACCACCTCTGGCTTGCGAACGAAGACCAGATCCCTATCGGCATCCACCACGGCGCACTTGCGCGGGAGCAACGCGACCGGGTTGAGCAGGCCATGGTCAACGGCGATCTGAAAGCCATCGTTTGCACGGGTTCGCTCGATCTGGGGATCGACTGGGGTGACGTGGATCTGGTCATTCAGGTCGGGGCGCCCAAGAACGTCAAACGCCTCGTCCAGCGTATTGGCCGCGCCAATCACCGCTACAACGCGCCCTCCAAGGCGCTGATCGTCCCGGCAAACCGCTTTGAGGTCATCGAATGTGTCGCCGCGCTTCAGGCGGTGCGCGAGCACACCCTCGACGGTGAAACAGACCATTCCGGCCCGCTCGATGTCCTCTGCCAACATATCCTCATCCGCGCCTGCGCCGGCCCTTTTACCGCGGATGATCTGTACGCCGAGGTCATCACGACCGGCGCCTATGCCGACCTGCCCCGCACCACCTTCGACCGCTGCCTCGATTTCGCGGCTACCGGCGGCTACGCGCTCAGGGCCTACGATCAATGGCAGCGTTTGATCGAATTGGATGGCATCTACCGCCTGCGTGATCCCCGCGCGACGGCACGCATTCGCATGAATATCGGCACCATTGTAGACGCCGACAAGATGGCCGTGCGCCTGCAAAAAACGCGCGGTGGCAAGCCATTAGGGGAAGTTGAGGAGTACTTCGCCTCCATGCTTCGCAAAGGCGATACCTTCCTGATCGGAGGAGAAATCGTCCGTTACGAAGGGATGCGCGAGATGACCGTTGAGGTCACGCGCACCCCCTATCAAAAGCCCAAAATCGCCACGTTCATGGGCACGAAATTTGCGACATCCACACAGCTCAGCGACCGCATCCTTACGATGTTCCGGCAAGACGATTGGCCGGAATTGCCCAATCACACCCGCGACTGGCTGAAGTTGCAGCGCGATGTCTCAAAGCTGCCGGAACGCGACCGCCTGCTTGTCGAAACCTTTCCCCATGACGGTCGGGAACACCTCGTCGCCTATGGCTTTGCAGGCCGCAACGCGCAGCAAACCCTGGGTCTTTTGCTGACCCAGCGGATGGAGGAACAGGGCCTGAACCCAATGGGCTTTGTCTCAACCGACTATGCGACGTTGATCTGGGGCTTGGACCAAGTCACCGAAATCGCACCGCTTTTCAGCCGCGAGAACCTGCTTGCCACCATGGAAAGCTGGCTTGCCGACAATGCAGTCATGAAACGCACCTTCAAGGGCAGCGCGATTATCGCCGGGCTGGTCGACCGCGCCCTGCCTGGTGGCAAACGCAAATCCGGGCGACAGGCGACCTTTTCCACGGACATCCTCTACGACACCCTGCGCAAATACGATCCGGATCACGTGATGCTTGAAATCACCCGAAATGAAGCAATGCGCGGCCTGGTCGATTTTGGGCGGATCGAAGAAATGCTGATGCGGATCGGGGACCGAATTGATCACAAGGCGCTGACGCGCGTGACGCCACTTGCCGCGCCGTTATTTCTGGAACCGGGTCGAATTCCAATTCAGGGCTTGGCGAATGAACGCCTTTTGGGGGAAGAAGCCGAACGCCTTATGGAAATTGCAGGATTGCGAATGGCGTGATCGGCGCGTCCATTTCCTGCCATTAACGGTTTTGGATCAGTATTTTTTTGCGCACCGAATAAAACTCGGAATTCTGCGCCCGTTGCGGCCTGAACCAACTCTGGTTCGAACTTGCACTTGCGCATCCAACACGGGCACGAATATGAACGAAGCATGAACGAACGGCCTTTCACCTTCTGCGGCGAAGCCCTGTCCGCCCTGACAAGCGGCGCATTGTGGTGGCCGAACGAGTCCACACTTGTCGTCAGCGACTTGCATCTTGGAAAGGCGGAACGGATGGCCCGGCGCGGCGGGCCAATGTTGCCACCCTACGAGATCGAGGAAACGTTGGACCGCCTCATCGGGGATTGTGACGCGACGGGCGCGCGACGCGTGATCTGCCTTGGGGACAGCTTTGATGATCTGGGGGCGGCACAGGCGACGGCACGTGCCGTTTCAGAGCGGTTGGCCCCTGCCATGGCGGGGCGCGAATGGACCTGGATTGAAGGCAACCATGACCCTGGCCCTGTCGATATTGGTGGCAACCATCTGGCCGAGCTGCAAATTGGGCCGCTCACCTTCCGCCATATCGCGGGCCATGCCCCAATGGGCGAGGTCTCAGGCCATTACCATCCCAAGGCTCGCATCGTCGCACGGGGACGTTCGATTACCCGGCCCTGCTTTCTTGTGGACGACGCACGGCTGATTTTGCCGGCCTATGGCACCTACACAGGCGGGCTCTATTGCGATCATCCCGATTTGGCCAAGCTTATGTCGGCACAGGCCATTGCCATTCTGCTTGGGAATCCGCCGATGCATATCCCGATGCCGCGTGGCCTGCCCCAAGACCCGTAGACCGCAGTTGCCGTGTCACTCTGCGGCAATCTTGATGCCGGCAGCCTCAAGATTCGGGACTTTTGAGGCGCTTACGGGCACCATACCCCCGCACAAAAGCTGTGCCGCGTAGCGCCGCCCTTCCGGGACCAATTGCTCAATCGAGTCGTATGCGACCCAATGGGAGCGATGCACCTGCATACCCGGGGCGCCTTCCAACTCGGTCAACGCATCGGAAAACCGCATGCGGACGCGCGTTTCGCCCTTGTCCGTAAAGATGCGCAGCTGGTGATCCGCGGCGGAAACCCGCGTGATCGGTCCTTCAAGGTCAGGGTTAAGATGGCGTTCCAATGGCACGACATTGCGGGCCGGAACCGGATCGTTCGCCGCGTCTGCCGGGATAACTTCGGTGTCGGACATGTCCGCGACCGGTTCAGCCACCAAAGTCGCTGTACGGTAATAGTGGCGAACAAGGACCGGCATGAAGCAAATCGCCCAGATGATGACGAGATGCTCCACAAAGAAAACCCAATGTGCAAGGTTGGGCGTCAACAGCAGGAGGTTGCCCCCCCAGATTACCGGCGCAAGGGCGATGCCAATTGCCAAAGCCGCCAATATATCGCGCCGAAGGTCAGACCCGGTGGCGCGCCCGATCACAGTCTTCCGTATGAAGTACGCCGGAAACAGACAGCCGCTTATCATTGCACCCCAATAAAGAAAGCGTTCCGTAAGGGAAAATCGCTCATAAGTTGAAAAAGGGCCAACCAATGAAACGACCACGATTGCAATCAGGCCGATCCAAATGCGTATCTTCCAATTCTGCCGCGGGTCGATACCACGAGTGCTTTGCTTATTCACACGTCACGCCGTTGAATTCAGACATTTGCCGTTTGAACGACGATAGAATGTCGTCGCAATGGGCTTCAAGAATGAAATGAATTACAAATGAATAGAAAATCCCCGAATACGGAAACGTTTCAGCGTGTCGAACGGAGTTTTGCCCGGCAACGCATGATGAAAACGATTGGCGCCCGGATCGAGCGCGTCGAAGCCGGGGAGGTCGAACTGAGGCTAGATGTCACGCCAGACATCGGCCAGCAACATGGCGCCGTGCATGCCGGGGCCACCTTCGCCCTGGGGGACAGCGCCTCAGGCTATGCCGCGCTGACGCTGATGGAACCGGGCCGGGACGTGATGACCGTCGAGATGAAGATCAACCTGCTGGCCCCTGCCACCGGACCACGTCTGATCGCAATAGGACGTGTCGCAAAGGCGGGACGGCGTTTGCTGATCACGCAATGCGATGTCGAGGCAGAGGATCGGGACGGCAACAGAAAGACTGTTGCCATCCTGCAAGGCACGATGATCCCGGTGGATCTTCCGCCCGGCGCCTGAAGGCAGGCAACGCGTTAGGCGGTCAATCCTGTGGGTTCGTCCAGACCATTGGCCCGGCAGCACGCCGTCAACGTGTTCGCCAGAAGGCAGGCAATGGTCATTGGCCCCACACCCCCCGGCACCGGCGTCACGGCTGCGGCGACTTCGATAGCTTCGGCATAGGCCACGTCGCCCAGAAGCTTGGTTTTGCCCGGTTTGTCCGGGTGTGGGATGCGGGTGATGCCGACGTCGATGACGGTCGCGCCGGGTTTCACCCAATCGCCTTTCACCATTTCGGCCCGGCCCACGGCCGCAACAAGGATATCCGCGCGGCGGCAGACCTCGGCCAAGTCTTTCGTCCGCGAATGCGCGATGGTGACTGTGCAATTCTCTTGCAGCAGAAGCTGGCCCATCGGTTTGCCAAACAGGTTTGACCGGCCGATCACCACGGCCTCTTTGCCCGACATATTGCCGACCTGGTCCCTCAAAAGCATCAGGCATCCAAGCGGCGTGCACGACACAAGGCCCTTCTCGCCGCTGGCCAGCAGACCCGCATTCACCACGCTCAATCCGTCGACATCCTTCGACGGATCGATCCGCGCCACAACGCGGCGTTCGTCCAGATGATCGGGCACCGGGAACTGGCAGAGAATTCCGTGCACGCTGTCGTCAGCATTCAGTTTATCGATCAATGCGAACAGCTCCTCCTCCGAGACATCCGCAGGCAATTTGTGTTCGAACGAGGCCATGCCGACTTCGACGGTCTGCTTGTGCTTGGCGGCCACATAGACTTCACTTGCCGGGTCTTCGCCCACCAACACCACCGCCAAACCGGGCGTGATGCCATGCTCGGATTTCAGACGTTCGACATGGTCGGAAATCTGGCCCCGCACTGTGGCGGCAAAGGCCTTTCCGTCGATTTTCTGGGCGGTCATGGATTGTCCTCCAACAGGTTCACGACAATGTCGGTCCGCACCGAATTGGCGATGAAACAGGCATGGTGCGCTTTGTCATGCAGCGCTTTGTGGGTGTTGGCGTCGGGCGCGTTGGCCCATGTGACGCGGATGTTCAGATCGACGCGCGGGATCCACGTCTTGCCGTCCTGGCGAACCAATGCGCCAGTGGCACGGTCTTCATAGGATTCGGGCTCAAACCCAGCCTGGCGGGCGAAGTCCAGAAACCACAGCATGTGGCAGCTTGAGATCGACGCGATATACGCCTCCTCCGGGTCCACAGCGGCAGGGTCGGAATACGGTTCCGGCACGACGGAGGGAGAGGCCGAGGCCGGAACCTCAAGCCCCCCATCAAAGCGCCACATATGCCCGCGTGCGTAGCGATTGGCGGCGAAGTCGCCGCTCTTCTGCCAGATCACGCGGGCCTCATGCATGGGTTCAGAACAACCCTTCGATCTGGCCGTCGTCGTTGAGGTGGATGGCCTCAGCCGATGGCACGCGCGGCAGGCCGGGCATGGTCATGATCTCACCGCAGACAGCGACGATGAAGCCCGCGCCCGCCGAAAGCCGCACTTCGCGGACCGGAACGGTAAAGCCCGTGGGCGCACCACGCTGGCTTGGGTCTGTGCTGAACGAATACTGCGTTTTTGCCATGCAGACCGGCAGATTGCCGTAGCCCTGATCCTCCCACAGCTTCAGCTGGTCGAGGATCTTTTTGTCCATCACAGCCTCGTCCGCGCGGTAGATCTTCTGGCAGACGGTCTGGATCTTTTCGGCCAAAGGCATGTCGTCGGCGTAGAGCGTTTCGAACTTCGCTTCACCCTTTTCGATGACTTCCACGACCTTCTCGGCCAGGGGCGCGGAGCCTTCGGATCCGAGCTCCCAGTGACGCGACAGGACCGCTTCCGCGCCTTGCTCGGCCACATAGTCCTTCACCGCCTGCACTTCCGCGTCGGTGTCGGTGACGAAGTGGTTGATGGCGACAACAACCGGCACGCCAAAGCCCTTGAGGTTCTCGATATGGCGGCCGAGGTTCGGGCAGCCGGCCTTCACGGCGTCCACATTCTCAGCACCCAGATCGGCCTTTGCCACGCCGCCGTTCATCTTCATCGCACGCACCGTGGCCACGCAGACCACAACAGAGGGCGCGAGGCCCGCCTTGCGGCACTTGATGTTCATGAACTTCTCAGCACCCAGATCGGCGCCGAAGCCAGCCTCTGTCACCACATAGTCGGCCAGTTTCAGGGCCGTCGATGTTGCAATGACAGAGTTACAGCCATGGGCAATGTTGGCGAACGGGCCGCCATGCACAAAGGCAGGGTTGTTTTCGAGCGTTTGCACCAGGTTCGGCTGCATCGCATCCTTCAGCAGCACGGTCATCGCGCCATCGGCTTTGATGTCGCGCGCGAAAACGGGCGAGCGGTCGCGGCGGTAGGCCACGATCATGGCGCCCAAACGTTCCTGCAGGTCTTTCAGGTCTTTCGCCAGGCACAGGATCGCCATAACCTCGGAGGCCACGGTGATGTCAAAGCCCGCCTCGCGCGGGAAGCCATTAGCGACGCCGCCAAGCGAGGCCGTGATCTGGCGCAGGGCGCGGTCGTTCATGTCCACGACGCGACGCCATTGCACGCGGCGCACGTCAATCTCAAGCTCATTGCCCCAGTAGATGTGGTTGTCGATCATCGCCGACAAAAGACTGTGGGCCGAGGTGATCGCATGGAAGTCACCCGTGAAGTGGAGGTTCATTTCCTCCATCGGAACAACCTGCGCGTTGCCACCGCCAGCCGCGCCGCCCTTCATCCCGAAGTTCGGCCCAAGCGAGGCTTCGCGGATGCAGATCATCGCGTTCTTGCCGATGCGGTTCAGGCCATCGCCCAGGCCCACGGTTGTTGTCGTCTTGCCTTCGCCTGCGGGCGTCGGGTTGATCGCCGTCACGAGGATGAGCTTGCCGTTTTCGCGATCCTGGACCGAGTTGATGAACGACTGGCTCACCTTCGCCTTGTCATGGCCGTAGGGAAGCAGATCATCCGACCCAATCCCGATCTTCGCACCGATCTCCTGGATCGGCTTTTTCTGCGCCTCGCGGGCGATTTCAATGTCAGATTTAAAGCCCATGGCGCGCGTCTCCCTCGCGAAAATCTTGCTCTCAACTCGCCTATAACGGGCAGGCCATGGGCGGATAGGGCCAATTCCGACATTTTCACAGAGCATCCCGTCATGGGGCGCTGCGAACGTTTCCGAAAGGAAAAACGCGCCCTACAGGGGAACCAAGCCCGGATTTGCACCGTTTCTTAACGAATCCAGCGTTTACGTTGGGAATGTCTGCTATTTAGGGGAAATACGATGCAACTTCGCGCTATCAGCCTGATTATCTACACCGGCCTCGCCATGGGCATGTCGGCGGGCGTCGCCCTGCTAACAATCTCTGTTTGAACCACAAAGGCAGCCGCATTCCGTCGGATATGTGTTAGCGTACCTCCACCAACACGGAGGACATCGGATGCAAGACCCAAAGGAATTCATGGCCAAGGCCCAAGCTCAGATGGACAGCTGGACGGCTGAGATGGGCAAAGTGCAAGCCAAGATGATGGAGGCCGGCGCCAAGGGTCAGGCCGAAATGGCCAAGCAGATGGACTCGCTCAACGAACAGCGCAAGCACGCGGAAGCGCAGATGGAAGAGCTCGGCAAAGCCAACATGGAGGCCGCCAAAGAGATGCAGGCCAGCGTCCAGAAAATGTGGACGGACATGGAAGCCCAGATGAAAGAGATGCAGAAAAAGATGATGGGCTGACCCACATCACCGCCGCACATCAAAAAGCCCCGACCAATAGGCCGGGGCTTTTTTTGATGATGCTCCAGGCACCGAGCTTACGCCGTCGGTTCCGGCTCCATGTCACCCGAAGGCTTGGCCTTGGGTGGCAATTTCGGGATCGCCGTGACCGATGGAGTGCCACCGGAACTGGGCGCCTCATCATCATCGTCGCCACGATTGAGAGGCTCGCCCGCAATCACCTTGGTGATCTCTTTGCCCGTCAGCGTCTCGTATTCCAGTAGGCCTTGCGCCAAGCGTTCCAGATCATCCGCCTTCTCTGTCAGGATGCGTTTGGCGGTATCGTAGCCTTCGTCGACCAACTCTTTGACCTTGTCGTCGATGATCTTCTGGGTCGCGGCAGAGTGGTTGGTGCCACCGCTATATTGGCCCAGATAGGATTGCTGTTCGTTGGCGTAGTCGATGTACCCAAGCTCTTCCGCATAGCCAAACTGGGTGACCATCGCGCGCGCGATCTTCGACACCTGTTGGATGTCAGAGGCCGCGCCAGAGGTGATGTTCTCTTTACCGAAGATCAGTTCCTCCGCCACACGACCGCCCATCGCCATGGCAATCTTGGACGTGTATTTGCGGTAGGACACACTCAATTGGTCCCGCTCCGGCAAGGACAGGACCAGACCCAGCGCCCGGCCACGCGGGATGATCGTCGCCTTATGGATCGGATCGTGATCCGGCACGTTCAGGCCAACGATGGCGTGACCGGCCTCATGATACGCGGTCAGCTTTTTCTCATCCTCGGTCATGACCATGGAGCGGCGCTCCGCACCCATCATCACCTTGTCCTTGGCGTTCTCGAAATCTTCCATCGTCACGAACCGCCGGTTCACGCGCGCGGCCATCAATGCCGCCTCGTTCACCAGGTTCGCGAGATCCGCGCCAGAGAAGCCGGGCGTGCCGCGTGCGATGATGCGCAGGTCGACATCGGGGCCAAGCGGCACCTTGCGGGCATGGACGCCCAGGATGCGCTCACGGCCTTTGATATCAGGATTCGGCACCTGAACCTGACGGTCGAAACGACCAGGGCGCAGCAGCGCAGGGTCCAAAACGTCAGGACGGTTGGTCGCGGCGATGATGATGATGCCTTCATTGGCCTCAAAACCGTCCATCTCGACCAGCAACTGGTTCAGCGTCTGCTCACGCTCGTCATTGCCGCCGCCGTAACCGACACCACGGGACCGGCCCACCGCGTCGATCTCGTCGATAAACACGATGCAGGGCGCGTTCTTTTTCGCTTGCTCGAACATGTCGCGCACTCGAGACGCACCGACACCCACGAACATCTCGACGAAGTCAGAACCGGAAATGGTGAAGAACGGCACGCCCGCCTCCCCCGCAATCGCACGCGCCAGAAGCGTCTTACCCGTGCCCGGAGGGCCCACCAGAAGCGCGCCTTTGGGGATCTTGCCGCCGAGGCGAGAGAATTTCTGCGGATTGCGCAGGAATTCCACAATCTCTTCCAGCTCGTCCTTGGCCTCGTCGATGCCCGCTACGTCATCGAACGTCACGCGGCCATGCTTTTCCGTCAGCAGCTTCGCCTTGGATTTACCAAAGCCCATCGCCCCGCCACGGCCACCGCCCTGCATCCGGTTCATGAAGAAGATCCAGATGCCGATCAGGACCAGCACTGGCAACCACAGCGACAGGACGCTCAGGAAGCCCGAGGTCTGCTGCGGCTGCGCTTCGATGCGCACGTCATTGTCCAGAAGCGTTTGCGTGGTTTCCGCGTCACTTGGCGCGATGGTTGAATAGGTGCCGTCACCGGTGGTGAATTGCACGTTCTCTCCATCCAGTGTGGCAGTCAAAACGCCGCCATTTTCAACCTGTTGCACGAAATCGGAATAGGCCACGGTGCGGCTGTTCACCTGGCTCTGACCACCTGAGAACAGGTTAAAGAGCGCCAGGATCAACAGAAACAGGATGACCCAGAATGCGATATTTCTCGCGTTACCCAAGGGAGATCTCCTCGAAACGAGTAAAGGCGGGCCGATGCCCGCGTTAGCTCTAAGATAAGGTTTGAGGGGGCAAGTTCAACGCGATTCAAGGAATGTGATGAATTGTCCCGCCGGCGGCGAAAAACGGACCTGAAATTCAGGGGACGTATGAGCGGGGTGCCACGCGATAAGCCGGTCCCCTGCAAAGACAGCCGGAAGCGTGATCGCGGCGTCATGTGGCGGCAGATCGTTCGGCTTTTCGACAGCCTGTTTCCAGCCATCCGGCCCCAGCGCGCGAAGCGTCAGGCCCTTGGGCTTGGTCGAACACACGTGCCATCGCGTGTCCCATGTCACTTCAGTCGTTCCGACGGGCGTCGCCACTCCATCAACCGCAGCATATTCACGGCTGATGCGGATTTTGGAAGTTGTCACCATCACGCGCGCGCCGTGAAGCGTGCTGCCACCCCCCGCCAAAGCCCGATCCAGCAGAGCCTCCAACGCAGCGGCACGCGGCCGGTACGGAGCAGAACTGACCCACCGCAACGCGGCAGCCAGAATGCGCAACTGCGTGTCGACCTCAACCACCGCAAATCGATCCCGGTCAATCAACAGATCGCCCGTAGGCATGTACTGGCACTGTTCCTGCGTCACACAATTCCGCGCCACATCCGCCGCACGCCGCGATAACGCGACCGAGGCGCGCTGCATCCGTTCAGCTGTCGCCGAGAACGTCCCGGCCTCAATTCCAAGGTCAGTGAGGGCCCGCCGCGCCTTCGCGCGGTCAAAGCGCGGGTCATCGTTGGAAGGATCGTCGACATAAGGCACTTTCAGCGTGTCGATATGGTGGCGCAGATCTGCGCGGGCCTCATGCAAGAGCGGGCGCACAACCCGGAATGGCCCGTGCGTGCCCTGCACACAGCGCACGTCTTGCATCGCCGAGAGCCCCTCCACCCCCGACCCGCGCGCGAGCCGCATCAGGAAAGTCTCGGCCACATCGTCTTGCGTGTGGGCCATCAACACATGCCCGATCTTGCCGCGCCACGCGTCGATCAGGTCCAGCCGCGCCCGGCGGGCGGCGTCCTGCAAATTGCCCTGCCCGTCCCATTCCCAACGCAGCGTTTCATGGGGATGGCCAAGCAGCGCGCATTCCCTGGCGACCATCTCGGCCTCCTCCGCGCTTTCTGCGCGCACCCCATGATCGACTGTCACAACCCACAGCTTCACGCCGAAGATACGCGCCCAGTCATGGGCCAGCGCCAGCATCGACATGCTGTCGCCCCCACCTGAAACGGCGAGTGCGATGTCGGAGGGGAAATCAGGCCCGAGCAGCTGACCCATTCGGGCCGCAAACCGCTCGGGCAGGGTTTCGCTCACTGGCAGCCCAGACGCCCGCGTTCGGCCTGTGCTTCGGCGACGGAGGCCGAACCGGGATAGCGCACAGCCACCTCAGCGAGCGTCAGGCAGGCTTCTTCGGTCTGGCCGATCTGCGCCAAAGCCACGCCAAGCGAGGTCAACGCAACTGGTGCGCGTTGGCCATCGGGCGAAGCCGAAAAACTATCGAGGAAGGCACGCGCCGCCGGGCTCCACCGGCCCTGGTTCGCCTCTGCCTCACCACGCAGGTAATGCGCATCCGCCGACAGGGGGCTACCCGGATAGTTGCTGGTGAACGCCTCGAACATGATCGCTGCATCGGCGTATTCGCCGCCATCAAAGGCGGTGCGGGCGCGGTTGAAATCGTCTTCCTCCGCTACAGCGAGGTTGGCACCGCCGGTATCCGGCAGGGTCGAAGATGCAATCTCACCCCCGGTGGGCGCAGGTGCTGGGGCCGCTCCACCGGATGCGGGTGTCACCCCACCCAGGGAGGGTGTGTCCCCCAAGCTGCCGATGTCGCAATCATCTTCCAATTCACACAGGCGGAATTCCAGATCGCCGATCCGGTTCGTCCCGTCGCGCACCACGCCATCAAGATCAATCTGGATGCGTTCGGTCAGGGCGGTCAGCCGCTGCACCTCGGCCTCGATGGCGTTGACGCGGTCAATTGTACCGCCGGTGGCACCGGTTCCACTCGCGCCGCCGGTGGTGTTCAACTCACCCCTAAGGCGTTGAATTTCGACGAACAAAACCGAAAGTTCCTGCCGGATATCGGCAAGGGTTTGCGCGCGGTCCTGCGCAAGCGCGGGACCGGCCACCAGAAGCGCACAAAGGGCAACGACCAGCCGCATCTTAAGCTCCAAGACCTGCCGAGATCACCGTGACGGCACGGCGGTTCTGGCTGTAGCAGGCCTCGGTCGAGCAGATCTCGATCGGGCGTTCCTTGCCGTAGGAGATCGTGCGCAACCGGCTACCCGGCACACCTTGGCTGATCAGGTATTCCTGCACCGCCGCCGCACGGCGTGCGCCCAGGGCGAGGTTGTATTCACGGGTGCCCTGTTCATCGGCATGGCCTTCGATCAGCGCGGTGAATTCAGGGTTCGACAGCATCCACTGTGCCTGACCGGCCAGAATGGTCTGTGCCTCAGCCGACAGGGTGGATTGGTCGACGGCAAAGAGCACACGGTCGCCCACAACCTGGTTGAAATAGGCGGGGCTCGACGGGTCATTCACGCCGCCTGCACCTGCGCCTGCGCCAAGCGCGCCATCTGCGCCGGCACCGGCTTCGTCGTCACCGCGGAACCCGCCTTGCGAACAGGCCGCCAGCGCCAATGTGCTTACCAGAAGGACCACCGGGGCCTTGCGAAAGATGTTTGTCATTTTCATTGCTCTGATCCTCGGATCTTGTTTTTTCAACTCATACCATGCGCGGCGTGCCCGCGCCAATCACGCTTAACTCTGAAGCGGGCCCCAAGCGGGATCCGACGCCATGCCGGGGGTTGCGACCCGCTGCAAATTCCGGCCCGAGATGTCGACCGAATAGACTGCAGGCGCGCCATCGTCGCCCGGCGTTTCGCGGGTGAACATGAGGACGCGGCCATTGGGTGCCCATGTCGGCCCTTCATCGAGGAACGAGGACGTGAGCAGCCGCTCTTCCGAGCCATCGGTGCGCATGACACCGATGTGGAAGCGGCCATCCGCCTGATAGGTGAACGCGATATAGTCACCACGCGGCGACCAGACTGGCGTGCCATAGCGCCCCGCTCCGGTCGAAATCCGCCGCCCTTCGCCACCGCCCGCAGGCATGACATATATCTGCTGCTGACCGGTTCGGTCGCTTTCAAACACGATCTGGCTGCCATCGGGGCTAAAGGAGGGTCCCGTCTCGATCGAGGGTGATTGCGTCAACTGCGTACGCGACCCTCCGCCAAGGGCGAGGCCGTAAATGTCGGTGTTCCCGCCTTGTTCAAGGCTGAAGACCACGTTCTGACCGCTCGGTGCAAAGCGGGGTGAGAAGGTCATGTTGCCGCCAGGAATGGCCTCCAGGGGGCGGCGCTGCACGCTCGCCACATCCATCAGATAGACCTGCGGGAACCCGCTCTCATAGCTGGTGTAGAGGATCTGATCGCCCGAGGGCGAGAAACGCGGCGCCAGAACCAGCGCGCGGCTGTCCGTCAGGTACTGCACGTTCGCGCCGTCATAATCCATGATCGCCAGCCGTTTGAGGCGGGCATTCTTGGGTCCCTCCTCATGGATGAAGGCCACCCGTGTGTCGAAATAGCCCGACTCGCCAGTGATCCGGCTGTAGACCTGGTCAGCCACGTTATGGGCCATACGCCGCCAGCTGTTTGCCGGACCGACAAATTGCAGCCCTTCCCCCAAGGGCGCATTGCTGAACACGTCGAACAGGCGGAAGCGGACGACGATATTGCCATCACCGCGCGCCTCAACTTCGCCGGTGATCAGGGCTTGTGCGTTGATCGCCTGCCAATCGGGATAGCTGACCGGCGCGTTGAAGCTTGTCACCTGAGAGATATACGCATCCGGCGGGATTTGCCGGAACAGGCCTGTGCCGCGCAGATCGGCGGCTATCACTCGGCTGATATCCGCAGCCGCATCGCCGGACCCGATGAACGTTGGCAAGGCGAACGGCAAAGGTTCGATCACCCCTTCGGTGATTTCCAACCGCAAGGGGCCGTTCTGGGCAAGGCCCACATTCGGCAAAGCCGTGGAAGCCAGAAGAAGGCTGGAAGACCCGATGAAATTCCGGCGTGTCAGCATAACGCCACCTCTTTCTTAAATGGGTGCGGAAAGGACCGCGAGATATTTGGGATGCAAAGGCGCATGTTCAATTGCCTCCTGTCAGTGCAGGATCAAAATTGATTTCGACCCGCTCCCAATAGGGGAAAGCTGCCGCCGGTAGATCATAACCCGCCTCGCCACAGCGAATGACCGCCCGCCGCGCGGCGAGGAAAGCAAGATCTGCGGCGTCCTGATCGTCTGTAGAAGCCGAGACAAGCTGGAACGTATTCGGGATCGGTTCAGCCTCAGGTGTCATGGAAAAGCGCACGACGACGGCGGTATTTCCGGCCTCTTGCGCACTGCCCGTGTTCCAGCACGCACTGACCTGAGCCATGAACACTGCGGTTTCGTCCTGTGTCAGGGGGCGTGTACTTTCGGCCACGGCAGGACCCACCGGTTCCTGAACTGCTGCCGCAGCCGCGCGCGCTTCGGCGGCGGCGGCCCGTTCTTCCTCGGTCGGGCGCGGAACCGGCACAACGGTTTGCGCGGCGGCGGGCACAGCGGCCAGCAGAAGGACAGCGGCAATGCGCAGGGGGGCGATCATCTCAGGCGGACTCCGTTTCGGTCGAAAAGTAGGGTCGCAGGACGTGTCGCAGGCTCTGACCCCGACGCCTCTGCACACCCGATCAGGGCGCCCCGGGCGGCCTCGAAAGCCTCGGCTGCCGACGACGACATGACATGGGCAAAGCCGGTCAATTGGATGCTTTGTGCGGACGGCATGTTCATCTCGTCCAATGCGACGCTGACTGATAGGCGCGCCCAACCGGCCTCAGCCGCAAGATCGGCATATTGCCAGCAGATTTCGGCATCCGCGATCATCCGGGCCAACGCACTGGCATCGGGCGCTGGCAGTTCGGGCGCGGCGTCAGGATCCAGCGGGAGTGCATCTGACACGGGCATATCCGGCAGCGCCAAGGGGGCCAGTTGCGGCGGGGCCGGGCGCGGATCGGTCATCAGTACGGCGGCCATCGCCTCTGGCACAGGCGCGACAGGTGGAATTGCACGTGCCTGGGCGTCGGGCCCATTGGGCAAAAGCTCCGGTGGAAGAGCCGAATACGGGAACATGTCCGGTAAAGGCAGTGCTGCAAAGGAAAGACCTTCGGCACGGCCCGGCACGGTGGTTGGGCCCGGCATCAAAACCGCCGCGAGGCTCGCGGGCAATTCGACCTCTGGCGCGGTGACGTTTTCCTGCGCCAAGGGGCCTTCGGGCAGCGGACGCGACAGAATAGGCGCCCTGTCTTCGCGCGGAACAAGGAAAGCCGCAGGCTGCACCGTAGGACGTGCACCAGCCGAGGCCCCGGGCAGAAGCACAGCCGACAGGGCGGCGGGTTGATTGCGGGACGAAAGCACTGCGACGGCTTGGACCGCCGTTGGTATGGGCGCCTGTGGGGGCGTTGCCTCGGAGGCTGCGAAGGCCGATGCCACAACGATATCTTCCGGTGTCAGGTCATCCAGCGCGGGCACTGTATCAGCGGCCACAAGTGGTGCCGCCGCCATGATGTCATGCGCGTCGCTGGCCAAGAGTGCGGCCAACTCGGCCGCAAGCGCCGCCGCTTCGTCGATTTCGACGCCAGCGATGTCAATCGGTGATGCTTCGGCGGGTGCAGGCGCGGCGGCCTCTTCCACGATCTCCGTGTTCGGAACCAGCAAGGCCTCTGCCTGCGGCGCAACCGGCTCGGCAACCTCACGTGGGCGTTGGCGTGGACGCGGCCCGGAATAGGCTGCGTCAATCGCGATGAAGAGCGTTTGTTGTTCCGGCACCTCTTCAAGGGCGATCTCGGGGTTGGGCGCTGCCGCTACAACCAATCCATCCGGGCGCGGGGTTGGCCGCGTTGACGGCGCTGCAGGCGTCTCCTCGGAGATTGCCGCGATGGAAGGATGCTCAAGGATCACACCCGACCCGCCGCCGGTCGCATCCAGTACAACGCCGCCGGACGGCTCAGCCGTGATCAACGGCGCGGCCTCAGGCGCAGTCAGAGTCTGAGCTTCGGTATCGGAGGCCGCCGGTTGCACCGAAATCCACATGCCCGGTCGGTCGTTCAAAGCTGTCTGTGCGGCCAGCGGCGACACGGACGCCATGAGGGAAACCATCAGTGCGGAACGGAACAAAGTCATAAGCCCGCCTCCTTCTTTTCCGAATGCGGGAAAGGCACCTTTGCGGTGCAGGGGGGCAGCTTTTGGGGAAGGGAGAAACAGGTCATCGCAGGCGCATCCCTTCGGGGTTGAACACCAGTTCAACCAGACGCCAGCGTCCATAGCTTTCCTCGGGCAGGTCATAGCCACGCGCGCCACAGCGCAGGACCGCGCGGCGGGCGGCCTCATAGGCCTGGCGGGCGGCCGTTTCCGAACCACCCGAATACTCGATCATGCGCAAGGTGCCCTCAATCGGGCGCGCGTCGCGGTCCAGTTCGAAGGCAATCGCAACGGTGGTGCCCTGCGCCTCGGTCGATAGCGAGCCGACGTTCCAACAGGCGCTGACGGCCACGCGGAACCCCTCGGCCACGCCCTGGCTGATCGGCGGCCCGGCTGGGATCGAGTCTGCCGCCGGTTCTTCCGTCTCGACAGCTTCGGCCACCGCACCCGCAATGGCCGCTGCCAGCGGATCTTCTTCCGGCTCGACGCTGGCCGTGTCTTCAACCGGGGTCTCCGGGGCGGGGTCCTCGGCGGGCGTTTCCACCTCGGCCACAGCCTCCTCAACCGGCTCTTCCACCGGCGCGAGGCGATTGGGGCGTGCCGTCGGGCGCACAGACGCTGTAGGCGCAAGGGCTGCTGCGGGTTCCTCGGCCTCGGTCACGATCTCGGTCGTGGCCTCTTCCGGCGCGGTCTCGGGCACCTCTTCAACCGGCGTTTCTTCGGCCACAGCCTCTTCCGTGGGCTGCTCCAGAACCTCTGGCGCGGTTTCCACATCCGGTTCGGGCAACGGCGCCGCCACCGGCGCGATGCGCGGCGCTTCTTCAGGCGTCGGCGTGTCCGAAGGCTCAGCGTCCGTGACATCAGGTTGCGGGGCGAGTGCGATCAGATCGTCGCTGACCTGTGTGTCCGGAATTGGGTCAACCGGCACCGGATCGCTTTCCGGCGCGGGCGCGGCGGTTTCCGCCGGTTGTTCCGTTGACGGCGGCGGCGCTTCTTGCGTCGGCACCTCTGGCGCTTCCGTCACCTCTGGCAACGCAGGCGCTTCGGGTGCTTCGATCACTGCAGGCGCGTCTGCGGCACCGCTGGTCAGCGCCTCAAACTCCTCCGCCGTGATCAGCGCCACACCCGTCACCTCAAACTCCACCTCCGGGCTGCGGTCGAACAACAGCCCGCCAAAGGCGACCCAGGCCAGAAGGCCCACATGGATCGCGGAAGAGGCGTAGAGGGACCGGCGCATGGGAGTATCACTCCTCCCCATCCGAGTTGGGCCCATCGAGCGTCGGGCCACCGGCATCCGTCACGAGACCGATTTCGCGGAAACCTGCCGCGTTCAGCGCCCCCATGACCTGCATGACTTCCTCATAGGGGATGCCCCCATCAGCGCGCACGAAAATGCGCGGGCTGTCGCGTTCAGCGGCAATGGCCTGCAGGCGCGGGATGATCTCGTCGCGGGTCACCTCGGTCGTCTGCAACATCACACGCCCATCAGCGGCAAGCGTCACTGTCAGCGGCTCTTCATCCTCACTCGGCAGCGCCTCGGCAGAAGTATCTGGCAAGTCGATCGGCACGCCCACTGTCATCAACGGGGCGGCCACCATGAAGATGATCAAAAGGCACAACATCACGTCCACAAAGGGTGTGACGTTGATCTCGGACATCGGGCGCGACGCGCGGCGGCCCCTGCCCCTGCGGCGACGCTGACCGCCGCCCGTCTGGACGGAGGCGCCCATTAGTCAAGCTGCCTGCTGAGGAGCGTTGAGAATTCGTCAGCAAATCCTTCGAAGGTCGCCACGATCTCATCCGCATCGCTGGATAGCTTGTTGTAGAGGATCACGGCCGGGATAGCCGCGAGAAGACCCAAGCCCGTGGCGAGAAGCGCCTCAGCGATGCCGGGGGCCACAACGGCAAGCGAAGTCTGACCTGAGATGGCGATTTCCTGAAACGACCGCATAATGCCCCAGACGGTGCCAAAGAGACCCACGAAGGGTGCCGTCGCGCCAGTCGTAGCCAGAAAGTTCAGCCCGTTGGTCATCCGCTGGCTTTCGCGGGCGATGGCGACGTCCATCGACCGGTCCACACGCTGCTGCACACCGGGGATCAGCGCGCCATCATCGCGAAGCGACCGACGCCATTCGGTCATACCGGCAACAAAGACCCGTTCCGAGGCAGAGCCCGGCGCATCGGCCACCTGGTCGTAAAGCTCATCCAACGGCTCGCCCGACCAGAAGGCCGCATCAAACCCTGCCGCATTGCTGCGCGCCTTTCGGAACATTGCGAATTTCGCGAAAGCAATCGCCCACACCCAGACAGAGGCGACAATCAGCGCCACCATCACGAGTTGAACGATGAAACTTGCACGGAAGAAAAGGGCGACGAGGGTGAAATCCGCCTCGGTCGCCAAAGCGAGCGTCTCTGTTTCCATAACTGGTTTGCTGTCCTCTGCCCGGCCTCAATCGTAAAGGGCGCGATTTTTGATGCGCCTCATTTGAGCGTTAGATTAACAGCAATAAAGGGTTATGGCGAACACTTCTGCGTCACGGGCCATCACTTGCCGCGATTGCTGTGACTTTTGCGCGAATATCCGCCGGAAGACGGGCCGCACGCCCTGTTTCATTGAGGATCACAACCTTGATCCGCGCCTCCAGCAGCACCTCTTCCCCTCGCAAGATACGCTGTGGCATGTCGAAAGAAGCGCCTTTGAGGGTGTCGAGGCGGGTCTCAACCACCAATTCATCGTCATAACGGGCGGGTTTGAGGTAATCGGCCTCCACCCGGCGCACGGCGAAAACCAGCCCCGCCGCTTTCATGTCCAACTGGCTGATGCCCGCTGCGCGCACCATTTCGGATCGTCCGCGTTCAAGGTATTTGAGGTAGTTCGCATAGTAGACGATCGCCGCCAGGTCGACGTCTTCATAGTAAACGCGAAGAGGCCAGTGGTGGATCATTGCACGGCTCCAATCCGGGCCGCGATCCGCAGGCAAGTGGCAGGTTCAGTCGAGGCAACCGGTAGGACCGGATCGTATCCCGCCCGGATCACATCCGCGATCTCGGGCCGCAATACAGCTGCCCCGTTTTCAAGCACCGCAAGCGGCGATGTCCCAAGGAACGCCTGATCCGACCAGAGCAGGATCGTTTGCACCACCTGGCTCAGCGCAATTGTCTCCGCCGGGGCGGCGGACATCGCCTCGTCCATCCGGACGAACACAAAGGCCGCCTTGATCCCGCCATCGGCATCGAACCGGAAGCTGCGATACTGGTTTGCATCTGCGCCTTTAAGCCGTGCGACCGTCGGCGCAAGGTCAGGGATCAACCGGTCCAGATCGGGCACCTCGACCAATTCATCCCAGTCGCGGATGAAGAAGATCATCAGGTTTGCGCCAAGCTCAGGGTCCGTCTCGGCCATCTTGTGATCAGCCAGCGCGACCACCGCTTCGATCGCGCCTTTCAGGACGCTGACCGTCGCATCATCGACGCCAAACACCACCGGCACGATAGGCCGCCCCCAGCGGGCAAACAGGAATTGTCCGTCGGCGCGCGTGAAAAGGGCCTCGATCTCGGTCGCGTCGCTCATTCAAACCAATCCGAAATCGCCGCGCGGAAGGCCGCATCATTCCCAAGCCCAAACACCCGATCCGGACTGCCCGAGGATCGAATGATCGCCGCACCGGCGCCATCGCTGACGCGCAAACCAAGTGCTCCCATATCCAGCCCGCAAGCGTGGGGCTGGCAGCCTGTCGCGATCACCCAATCGCCCACCTGCATGACCTCACCACCAACCAGAAGCCGCACCCAAAGGTCCTGCATCTCCCATGTTTGCAGGATGTCCGCCAATCGCGCGCGCTCGCTGGCATCTTCCAAAATGTCTGAGCCATGCGCACCGATCCAACGGGTGACATCTGCACCGGGCTCGGCGGGGTCCACAGGCGGGGCGTAATGAAAGGTCTCGGAATAGGCATCGCCCTGCCAACGCAGCGTGACAAGCGGCACAAGGATGTTGGTGTCCGTCCGGTCGATTTCGATCGCATCGCCATCGATGCGGATCTCGACAAACCAGCCATCGCAGTCGCTGATCGGTTGCGAATAGTCGACCCCATCCGCCCCGACCCGCAGGATATAAGTGGCCCCTCCGCAGGAATTTCCGCCGTGATGGTGGGTCGCCAGCACCCAGTCGAACCCCGCGTCGGAGGGCGCCTGCCATTGCACAAACCAGCGTCCATCCTCGGGCAAGGGCAATTGGGTCTGATTGTGCCAGAGCGTGAACTGAAAATTTGCCCCGACCGCATGGATCTCGCCAAACCGTGTATCGACCCGCTCAGCATAGTCCAGTTCGACCTGAGCGTTCGCCGCCCCAGCCAAGGCAAGGAGTATCGCCAGCCATCTCATAGCAATTCCCCCTGATCCGGACGCTTCGGCGCGGCAAGCCCCAGATGGCTCCACCCTTTATGGGCCAGCATCCGCCCGCGCGGCGTGCGTGCGATCAGGCCCTGTTGCAGGAGGAAGGGCTCAATCACCTCTTCCAGCGCATCACGCGGCTCCGCCAGCGCGGCGGCGACAGTTTCAATCCCGACCGGCCCGCCGTGGTAATTCTCCGCGATCAGCGACAGGTAACGCCGATCCGCACCATCGAGGCCCAGTTCATCGACACCGAGCCGTGTCAGCGCGCTGTCGGCAATGGATTGGCTGAGCCGCCCGTCCCCTTCGACCACCGCAAAGTCGATCACCCGGCGCAACAATCGCCCGGCGATCCGCGGCGTGCCCCGCGCCCGTTTGGCGATTTCGCGCGTGCCCTCTGGGTCGGCTTCAATCCCTGCAAGCCGCGCACCCCGTGCAACGATCAGGTCCAGTTCATTTTCGGTGTAGAAGTTCAGGCGCGTGGGAATGCCGAAGCGATCGCGCAAGGGGGTTGTCAGAAGCCCCAGTCGCGTTGTCGCGCCGACCAGCGTGAAAGGCTGCAACTCGATGCGCACGGTCCGGGCAGCGGGGCCTTCGCCGATCACCAGATCCAGCTCAAAGTCTTCCAGCGCTGGGTACAGCACCTCTTCCACCGCCGGGTTGAGCCGATGGATTTCGTCGATGAATAGAACGTCCCGCGCTTCCAGGTTCGTCAGGATCGCGGCCAAATCACCAGCCTTGGCCAACACTGGGCCCGAGGTCATGCGAAAGCCCACCCCCAGCTCTTTCGCCATGATCTGCGCCAGCGTTGTCTTGCCGAGGCCCGGCGGGCCATGGAACAACACGTGATCCATCGCTTCGCCGCGCCGCTTGGCGCTTTCGATGAACACGCGCAGATTGGCGCGGGCCTCTTCCTGACCGGTGAAATCGTCCAGGCTTTGCGGACGCAAAGCGCGGTCATCCTCGGGCAGTTTGTCCGGGCGCAGGGTGGGATCGGAGTCGGTCATGTTCATCGCTTATGTCCCGTCGCCGCCCGCGCCGCTAGTCCTTGGGCGCCAGCAATCGCAGTGCTGCGCGGATCAAGCCGGACGTATCGCTTTCGCCATCCGCCGCCTCAGCCACGGCACGGGCCGCGTCTGCGGGCGCGTAGCCAAGGTTTTGCAGGGCTGACAAAGCCTCGGCCTGCGCATTGGATGCCGCCGCACGTGGCTTGGATACTGGCGCATCCTCAATAACCAAAGGCTCCGCCGCGTCATCCCCCATCGCAGCCCCGAGGGAGCCGCCCTGCGCCATCGCCGCAGGGGCCTTGTCCCTCAACTCATTGACCACGCGCTGCGCCAATTTCGGCCCAACGCCCTGCGCGGCCTTCACAGCCGACGCATCGCCAAGTGCGATCGCGCGCGCCACACCTTCTGCGCCCAAGGTGCCAAGGATCGCCATGGAGGCCTTGGCACCAACGCCTTGAACGGAAATCAGCAACCGATGCCATTCTCGCTCATAAGGCGTTGTGAACCCGAACAGCTGCAGCAGGTCTTCCCGCACCAAAAGCTCGGTATAAAGCGACACAACCTCGCCCGGGCCGGGCAACGCGGCCAGCGTCCGATCTGAGCAATGCACCACATAGCCCACGCCACCCACATCGATCAGCGCATGATCATTTGCACGGTAATCCAAACGGCCTGTCAGCTTGCCGATCATGACGCGGCCCCGATTGCGGCTGCCAACCGGCCCGACGTTGCAGCATGGAAGGAATGGCAGATTGCTATCGCCAAAGCGTCGGCGGCATCCGCATTCTCTGGCGCGCATCCGGGCAATTGCAGGCGCACCATGTGGTCAATCTGTCGCTTGTCCGCATGGCCCACGCCGACAACCGCCTTTTTCACGGCATTGGGCGCATATTCCGCAACCGACAAGCCCGCCTGTGCCGGCACCAGCATCGCGATGCCGCGCGCCTGCCCCAGCTTCAACGTGCCTGCCCCATCGCGGTTCACAAAGGTCTGCTCGACTGCGGCCGTCTCAGGCGCATAGCGCGCGACGACGTCAGTCAGTTGAATGTGAAGCGACAGCAACCGGTCCGCCAGATCGGTGCCTGTGCTTTTGCAGGTGCCATTGGCAACATGGCTCAGCCGCCCATTTTCGGCGTCGACCACACCCCAGCCCAGACATCTCAGCCCGGGGTCTATTCCAATGATCCGCATGCCCTGCTCTTCCCGCCTGTGTCCGGCCTTTGCGCGACGGTTAGCACGAAACGCGAACATCGCCAAGCGAAGCCTGTGCAAAGACGATTTTCGACGCGGCGATGTCGCTTTCAGACCGTGCGATAGATTTGCGACATTTTTCTGCAGATTTTCGACATCACGATCACGGATTCTTGTATGAAAAACGGTAGGTTACGCCGAGTTTGAGCTATGCAGAAAATGCATGGAACCCATGCAAAAAAATCGTCTTGTATGGCGCGATTTCCAACCCTAGATGCCGTTCAGCTTGAGGCGGCGAAATTCCTCGCCGGACAAGTGAGAAACACAAAACTGGAAAGGATGAGACCTATGGCCATCATCACCAATCGCCCGCTCGGCGCGGGGTTCAACGCCACCCGGATCTTCTCCGATCTGGTTGCAAAAGTCGCTGCCTGGAATGACGCGCGCGTCACTCGCAAAGCGCTGTCGGCCCTGTCGAACCGTGAACTCGACGATCTCGGCCTGAACCGCGGAGACATCGAAGACATCGCAGCTGGCCGTCACGTCCGCTGATCTGCGACTGCTCTCAATAAGAAAAGGGCGACCGGTGGGACATCCGGTCGCCCTTTTTTTGTGTCGGTGACGGGGTGGGACGACCCCGCAACCAGTTCAAAACATCAGATGCGAAGCGCGCGCTGTTTAGCGCAGGCCGCTCGCAATCAGTGCGTTAATCTCATCGATGCGGTCCACACCCCACATGGTCAGCGCATCAGGAAGCAAGATGATACCGGCGATCTGCTCAAAGCTGGACCCTGAAAGCAGGCTCTGCACTTCAAGCGTGTAGACTTCGACCCCAAGGAACCAGATCAGGTAGGACTTCACGGCCGCCACAACAAAGAGCGACAGCATGAGTCCCTTGAGCGGGAACGCGAACCGAAGACGGGACGAAGGTTGACCGATCGCAGTGACTACACCGTCAGGATGGACAACAAAGCCCATTCCGCCACGCTTCCGACGCCGAGAGCGTTGGATGCGGTGCAACCGCGACTGGAACTGTTCAGTTTCATTTACCATTGGGCAGCTCTAACACAACATTGCTGCCCCCACCGGGAATTTACATAGCAATTCTCTGGCTTAATTGCGACAGATTTTAGGCAACTCCTTTGCGCCAATCTGACGTTACGTCATTTTCGCCGCTGAAGCGTCAGGGTCGTCCATTCTCCGATTTCATCACGCGATCTCAGGTCAAATCCGACGGCGCCATAGGCCGTGACAACCTCGTCGGCTTGGGGGTTCAAGATGCCGGACAGGATCACATGGCCATCCGCTGCTGTATGGGCTGCCATAGACGGTGCCAGATCAACCAACGGTCCTTTCAAAATGTTAGCAAAAACAAGGTCATAAGGTGCATTTTCCTGCAAATCCGGGTGTTCAAAGCCGGCCGCTTCAACGCAATTCACATACGCCTCAACACCGTTCGCACGGGCATTCGCCACAGCCGTTTCAACCGCCTGTGCATCAATGTCGGACGCCATCACCGATCGGTTCAAAACCTTCGCGGCCGCAATCGCCAGAACAGCCGTTCCGCAACCGATATCAGCGACAGATTCCGGCAAATTCCGATCCGTAAACAGTTTGTCCACGGCCTCAAGACACCCTTTTGTGGTCCCGTGATGCCCGGTTCCGAACGCCATCGCAGCCTCGATTAACAGCGGAACCGACTCAGATGGCACCTTGTCAGCATCATGGCTGCCATAAACAAAGAAGCGTCCCGCCTCGACCGGATGCAATTCGCGCCGCACCTGTGCCACCCAATCCGTCTCGGGCAATTCCGATACGGCAAACTCCTTCGCCCCAAAGGCTCTCGACAGGATGGCCAAGGCGACCTCATCGGGGGCCTCGATGAAATAGGCCCCAACCTCCCACAGACCTGAATCGTCCTCGACCTCGAAGACACCCACTCCGGTCGGCGTCGGATCAATCTCCTCCAGCGCAAGGCCAAGTGCCTCGGCCTTTGGTTTGTCGGTCAATGTTGTCAGAGCAGTCCAGGTGGGCATGGGGCCTCCAATTCTCAGTCAAAGGACCGCTATCCGCTTCGTTGCGCAATGGCAAACAAGGCGATGGTATTCCTGACTACACCCTGAGGTGGAAATGCCTCTATCCTCCGGATCACATACAAAAGGAGCCCCAATCATGTTCCGTGGACCCCGTGGCCTGATCATTGGCCTGCTTTGCGCGGCTGTTGCCATCGGCTTTGCCATCACCTTCGGCCTTCGCGGCTCTAATCAGGATGCCGACACAGTGCGGGCCTTCCTGAACCATCTGGCAGCTGAAGAGATCACGCAGGCTCACGGCCTTCTGCACAACTCGATCACCGAGCGCTTGCCTGAGGAAGAATTGCGCGCCTCGGTTGCGGGGCTGCAAACCTTTGACGACATCTCATTCCCATCGTTCAGCTTTTCCACATCCAACGGAACGCGCACGACCGAGTTGACGGGCACCGGAACAACTGCCAGCGGATGCGAAAGCGCGCTCGATTTCGAGCTGCTGAACGGCGTCATCACCTATTTCAACATCGAACCGCTTTGCCTGGGCGGCGCGACCGACACCTAGACCCTATTCGGCGTGCTGCGCCGCGCCTCGGGTCAGCACAGTCTCGTTGCCCTCTTTCGGGTGGCGTGGCACGAGGCAGGAGAGCCCGAGCGAGATGCACGCCATCGCGGCCGCAGCGACGAACACAGCCGTGGGTGAGGTCAACCAAAGGTAGCCAAGACCCGCAGGCAGGAACACGGCTGCAATGTGATTGATGGTGAACGCCACGGCAGCGGTGGGGGCAATATCGGCGGGATCAGCAATCTTCTGGAAATAGGTTTTGATCGCCAAAGCCAGCGCAAAGAAGATGTGGTTCACAACGTACAAGACCGCGGCAAATACAAAGCCCCAATCAAAGATGTAAAGGCCCGCATACAACACGAAGACGGCGGCCAGGCCTGAATATTCCACGATCAGTGCCAGACGTTCCCCAAAGCGTGCCACCACACTGCCGAGCATTGGCGCCACAACAATGTTGACCAAAAGCGTCACCATATAGAGCGAGGTGATGTGATGCACCTCGAACCCGTAGCGCTCGACCATCATGAAGCCCGCGAAAACGACGAAGATCTGCCGCCGCGCGCCGGACATGAACTGCAGTGCATAATAAAGCCAATAGCGCCGCCGCAGCACCATCTGCTTGCGTTGTGGATTGGGGCTTTCAAATTGCGGATAGATCAGGAAACAGACCAACGCCAGCAAAGCGGTCGCCCCACCTGACACCCAATAAACAAGGTCGTAGCTAAGATCGTACGTCCGCCAAGTGACCACAATCAACAGATAGGCCAGCAGGGTGGCGCCTGAACCCACGCTGAGCAACCAACCCAGTACCTGCGGGGCGCGATCCTTCTCGATCCACTGCAATTGCAGGCTCTGATTCACAGTCTCGTAGTAGTGGAAGCCGATTGAACTGATCAGTGTCACAAACAGCAATCCACCCAGCGAGGGGAACTGTGCCGTCAGCGCCGTCGCGACACCCAGCAAGATGAGGGAGACCAGGCCAAGCACCTGCTCGCGGATAAAGAGCAGCAGGAAAATCACGCCAATCGCCAGGAATCCCGGGATTTCGCGCACCGTGTGCAGCCAGCCAATGTCCGAGCCATCAAAGCTCGCAACCTCGATGACGAAGTTGTTCAAAAGCGCCGACCATGTTGCAAAGGCCACCGGCATGGCAAAGGCCATCACCGCCAACAGCGCAATGGGCGTGCGCCAGAAGGGCAGCTGACGCCCCTCATCCAGGGACGTGATCTTCAAGGTATCACCAATCGCCATGCGGCTGGCTTACGCCTGTTTTGGGGGAATGGCGAGGGCTGGGATCGCGCAAGTCGGCGTGCAATACTGCACAGACTATGGCCGACACCGCATCCCTCACCCAGCAATATGACCGCGCCGCGAACACCTGGGGCGATAAGATCCGCCTGCTTGGCTACGCGGATGGCTATCTGGGCTTTCTCACCGGCACTGGTTTACGCGCAAATGCGTCAGACCGGGTCTGCGATGTCGGGTGCGGCACCGGTGCCTTCGCAGACGGGTGGAGAGCGATCTACGGGCCCGAGGCCGACATCACGCTTCTCGATCCCTCCGCCCCGATGCTCGATCGGGCCGAGACCGCGTTGATCCGGCGCGGCGGGACGGCCAGCAAGGTCCAAAGCGGCATCGATGATTTTTGCCCTGACCAGCCGTTCGAACATTTGCTGATGGCCCATGTCATTGAACATGTGGCCGACCCGCATGCGGCTTTGGCTACCTTGCGTTCATGGGTCGCGCCCGGGGCAAAGCTCTGGCTGGTGCTGTCAAAACCCCATTGGTGCAACGCGATCATCTGGCTGCAATGGCGGCACCGGACGTTCGAAATCCCTGAGACAGAGCGGCTTTTGGCTGCGGCCGGATGGCGGCTGGATCAGACTTATGCCTTCCCCTCTGGCCCCCCGTCCCGCACCAGCCGTGGCTTCCTCGCGACGGCGGTCTAAGACCAAGGGCCCTCTTTGTTCCATGAAAATGCAAATCCGCCCTGCGCTGCACAGGCCGAACCGGGCTGGCGTCCCTTTGCGGGAGGGTGGGCGGGGCGATGGCGCGAGCCGAGCGTCGCACCGCCCGACACCTCAGCTCGCCAGCACGTTGCGGAACGCCCAAGGCTCGCTTTCGTCGATATCCTCCGGGAACATCTCCCATCGATCCTGCAAGGGCGTCCAGTCGGTGTAATGGGCTTCAACGGGTCCCAGATAGGGCCGCTGCACTTCAAGACAGCGCGCATGGTCCATCTCGTCAGCCTCCACGATCCCCGCATCAGGGTTTTCCAGCGCCCAGACCATCCCGGCCAGAACGGCCGAGGTCACCTGCAATCCCGTCGCGTTCTGATAGGGTGCCAGGTCCCGCGTCTCTTCATTCGAAAGCCGCGAGCCAAACCAGAGCGCGTTCTTCTCATGCCCGTAAAGCAGCACCCCCAACTCGTCGATGCCTTCGACAATCTCGTCTTCGTTCAGGATATGATGCTCGGCCTGTGTGGTACCCGAGCCAAACATCTCGTGCAGGCTCAGCACTGCGTCATCGCAGGGGTGGTAGGCATAGTGGCAGGTGGGGCGGTACTCAGGCTCATGCCCCTCGCCCACCGTGTAATAATCGCTGATCGACACGGCCTCATTGTGGGTCACCAGAAATCCGAATTGCGGCCCCGGCGTCGGGCACCAGGTATGGACCCGCGTGATGGCACCGGGCCGCTCCATCCAGATCGCAGCTTTGCAGCCCGTTTCCTGCCGGTGGGCATTTTCCGGGAACCACGGCTCGTGCGTGCCCCAGCCAAGTTCTGCCGGCTGGAAGCCTTCGGCGATGAAGCCCTCGACCGACCAGGTGTTCACAAACACATTGCGCGGACGTGGCGCAAGGCGCGCTTGGGTGTCCCGCTCGGCGATATGGATGCCCTTCACACCGAGATCGCGCATCAGTGCGGCCCAATCCTCGCGGCTTTCCGGCGCGGCCTCGTGCCCGAGGTCATTGGCCAGCGTCAGCAGCCCTTCCTTCACGAACCACGACACCATGCCCGGGTTCGCGCCGCAGCAAGACACTGCCGTCGTCCCACCCGGATTTGCGACCTTTTCATCCCGAACGCGCTGGCGCAGGGCGTAGTTGGTGCGCGCAGCATTGTCTTCCGTCCCGAAGTAGTACCCAGCCCAAGGCTCAACGACCGTGTCGATATACGGCACACCGATCTCACGGCAGAACTTCATCAGGTCGAGCGAGTCCGTGTCCACCGAAAGGTTCACGCAGAACCCTTTGCCTGGCTCCAGCAGCCCCCCCAGAACCTCACGGTAATTCTCGGGCGTCAGGGACGTATCGATGAAATTCAAGCGATGCTGGCGCAGGAAATTGTGTTGACGCGCGTCCGGCTCGATCACCGTGAACCGGCTGGCATCGTACTCAAAGTGCCGCTCGATCAGGGGCCAGGTCCCCTTCCCGATCGAGCCGAAGCCGATCATCACGATGGGGCCGTCGATCTTGGCGTAGACGGGATGAGATGTGGTCATGGCGTGCCCTCCGCAACAGATGCGGCCTGATACGCGGGGACAGGGGAAATGGGAACCATTTTGCACGCTAAAACGCCGGTGCAGGGGGTTTTCCGGCCGGATGGAGAAGCGGCTCAGGCTGGAAAGGTGCCGGACAACGGGTCCGGCGGAAAAGAGCGAACAGGATGGGCAGCGCTGCCCGAATGCGATCAAAATGCCAATGGGTGCCACCCCAATGGCTGGATTGATGCGCGATCCGCGGCGCAAAGTTTGCGCCGTCAATCGTCCTGTCGTTTGGCGGGTTGATGGCCCACCGGCCTAGGCTGATCAGGGGTTATGCCCTGGCGGTCTTAAGAATGCGTTACGAGCGCGTGAACATGCCAAGCTGCGCCGCGACCGATTGGCCGAGTGCCTGTGTATCGGTGTCCGCATCCGGACCAATGACGAGCACGCGAACATAGCGGTCCATGAGGGTTGTGGTCGCCAGGCCATGACGATGCGCTGTGGACGTGGACACGCCCACGATATCATCGGTGTTTTCCATGATGCAGACGGCGACCGGCCGACCATTGGCGTCAAGATACGCGAACTGGATCAAGGTCTGATCCTGCCAGCCAAGGATCTGTGCGCGACGGAAATCGAGGCCTTCAACATCCGCCAGCGCCGACAGGTCCTGGCCGAGCGCTTCGGAGACCTGTGCCACGCCGCCATCACCCTGCATCGGCGCGGCAAGAGTCTCCGGCTGATAAAGCAGGTGATAAGCAGCTGCAAAATCGCGCCAATCCTCGCCCCCGCCCAACCGCGACCCGATCAACGCCCCCCCGAGCACAAGCGCCAAGGCAACGGACGCTGCCATCGCAAGACCCGCAAGTGACCCGCGCGGCGCGGCGCCCTCCGACATCGGCGGGGCGTCTGCCAATAACGCATCGGCCTGATCGCTCAGAGAGGAGAGATTGACATCAAGCGCGTCCAGCCGCGCCTGCAAATCAGGGTCAGCCGCAATCTCGGCGCGCAGGGCTTGGGCCTCCGCTTCGGGCAAAGCTCCGTCCACAAGCGCCACAAGACGGGCATCCAGATCCTCTAGCATTCCCGGTCTCCCAAACGTTCCTTCAACTTGACCCGCGCAGCGGCCAGCCGGCTCATGACCGTCCCCACCGGGACATCCAAAATCTCGGCAGCTTCGGCATAGGCATATCCTTCCACGTAGACCAGCATAACCGCGCTGCGCTGCACGTCAGAAAGCCCCATCACCGCGGATAACACCTCAGCCCCGAAAAAAGTCTGTTCCGGATCGTCGGGCGAGATCAGCCCCGCCTCTTCCGCATCGACCACGCCCGTCCCGCGCCGGACCTTGGCCGCGCGCAGCCGGTTCAGCCAGAGATTGTGCAGGATGCGCATCAACCAGCGATCGACCCGCGTGCCGGGGGCAAACTGTGCCGCCTTGGAAAGGCCCTGAGCAACGGCTTCTTGTGCAAGATCCTCTGCCTCTGACCGGTCGCGGGTCAGCGTTAGGCCATAGCGCCACAGGCGCGGCCAAACCTCTGGCAACGCGGCGCGAATTTCGCGCTCCGCTTGCGATGGAAAAAGGCGCCGAATAATTTCTCTGTCTCGCGTGTTGTCTTCCCAGGGACAGGCCAAGGCCGGGTCCGCGTACGACTTTAGGGAGGACACCATGTCGTTGAAACACATTATCGCCGCCGCGTTGATCACATTGCCGGGCGCAGCGCTTGCGCAGGACACGCCCGCACCTGAGGGGGCGGCGGTCTACTTCGTGAACCTGGAAGACAGCGCAAGCGTGTCGGGCCCGGTCACGGTGATCTTCGGGCTGGAAGGCATGGGCGTGGCCCCCGCCGGAACCGAGCGTGAAATGACAGGTCACCACCATGTATTCCTGAACCGCCCGCCGCTTGGCGAAGGTGAGGAAGGCGCGGAAGAACTGCTTTACGGAATCCCCGCAGACGACAACCACATCCATTTCGGCGGAGGCCAAACGCAAGTGACGCTGGATCTGGAGCCGGGTGAGCACACGCTGCAACTTGTGCTTGGCGATCTGAATCATGTGCCGCACGTACCGCCGGTCGCATCTGAGCAGATCACGATTACGGTGGAGTAAGGCGTTAGACCCAGAACGTTTTGCATGGCGGGCTGTGTCCATCACCGCCCGCCAATTCAGAGCCAATGCAGATGTGAGTAGCGGCCTGTCAAAACTCCGGTTTCCCGGTGGGACGAGAGACTTGCCACAAAGCGCTGCACTGCTTCAGGATAACTCCATTCACAACAAAATGAGTTATCATGCGTCCTCTCATACTCTCCGCCTCAGCTTTCTTGCTGTTCACGGGTCTCGCCAATGCACAGCCCGACTCCGCCGAAATTTGCCTGTTCGAGGAAGAAGATTGGGCCGCCGTCCTGAGTGCCTGCACGGACGCGATTGCCGCCAGCGAAAGCCCCGTGGAACGCGGTCGGTTCATCCTGCATCGCGGGCTTGCTCAGGAACAGCTCGGCGATTTGGAGGCAGCGTTGCTTGATCAACTGCTGGCCGCCGAATACCGGCCCGATTGGTTCGCTGGCTATTCGAACGCGGCATCTCTGGCCTTTGACATGGGTGATCTTGAGGGTGAGGCGCGCTGGGCCCAAGCCGCGATTGACGCGGAACCCGAAAATGCTCGCGCCTACCAGGATATGCTTGTCGTCACCAACAACAGCGGTGATCCAGCCAGTTGTGAGCCCTATGCCGACCGGGTCATCAGCTTGCTCAGAGATCCGATTGATTGGGCCTTCGACGTTTCAGGCAGCCCCTATCTGATGGGCAATCTGGGCTATTGCCTGCATTGGGTCGGACGCCATGACGAGGCGCTTCAGGCCTATCTTGCCGCAGAGTATCTGGGCTTGGACGAGAAGTGGCTGTTCAGCAATCTGGGACGATTGTCTTACTACGATCTGGAAGAGGATTGGCGTGCAATTGCGGCGGCGACACGTGCACTCACCTACGAGGACCCGAACCCCAGCGACGTCTACGTTCTGGTTGCAGCGAATTTGTACCTAGACGAGATCGAGGCCGCGCGTGATGCCGAAGCTCTCTATTCAGATTTGCTCGACACGACCGATGGCACGGAAGGCGCGCGCAATTTCCTTGGCTGGCGTCTTTTTCTGGAGGGCGAGATTGAAACAGCAGGTGACGTAATGGCACGCTGGGAAGCCACGCTAAACGCGGACGACCCGACCCCAAATGGCGAAATCGCGAGCGCATGGGACACGGTCGCCCATATCCGCGCGGCACTTGGTGACGCAGACGGAGCGGTATCAGCATTCGAGGCTTCGCTCGCGCGGGAACCAGAAGACACGATTGCCGAGCGCCATGAGACGTACCGCACCGAAATGGAAGCACTTGGCATCGACGTGGCCGAGGGTGAGGAAGGATTGATGGCTGGCCTTACAACCTGCGCCGCAATGGGCGCCGCGTGTCGCCTGTTCTTTGACGATGACGATGTCGCGCAGGAGGCACTTGAGCCACAGGACGAAGACGCGGACGAGACAGCAGAGACCGAATGAAAAAGGCCGCCCCGTGAGGAGCGGCCTTTCGACATTCGATTTCGCAAAGAACCTTAGTTCTTTGCGTAGAATTCCACGACGAGGTTCGGTTCCATCACGACCGGGTACGGCACATCGCCAAGGCCCGGAGTGCGCACGAACGTGGCGGTCATTTTGGAGTGGTCGACGTCCAGATAGTCAGGCACGTCACGCTCGGCCAGTTGGGCGGCCTCAAGCACGATGGCCAGCTGCTTGGATCGATCACGGACCTCGATCACATCACCTTCCTGCACACGGTAGGAGGGGATATTGACCTTCTTGCCGTTCACTTTGACATGGCCGTGGTTCACGAACTGGCGTGCCGCGAAGACGGTCGGCACGAACTTGGCGCGGTACACGAGGGCGTCGAGGCGACGCTCCAACAGACCGATGAGAAGTTCACCGGTGTCACCGCGCAGACGCTCGGCTTCGGCGTAGATGCGGCGGAACTGCTTTTCCGTCAGGTCGCCGTAATATCCCTTCAGCTTCTGCTTCGCGCGCAGCTGCAGGCCGAAGTCGGACATCTTGCCCTTGCGGCGCTGGCCGTGCTGGCCGGGGCCGTATTCGCGGCGGTTGACGGGGGATTTCGGACGGCCCCAGATGTTTTCGCCCATCCGGCGGTCGATTTTGTACTTGGCAGACGTGCGTTTGGTCACGGCTGATCTCCTTCGTTCAGGTTTCGAAGGGCGTTGTCCTCTTCCCGGATTTGGCCGGGATGACAGGGATCCTCTTGCGAGGGCCACCAACACCAAATGAAAACCCCGCAACGTGCGCTGCGGGATTGGCGGGCTTTTAGGAGGGGTTTAGCGGGGTGTCAATGCACCGTGCCAAGGATAGGTTTGGTCGGCGCGCCATGGATCAGAATGGCCGCTTCCGCCCGCGTCAGCATGCGCCGCACCGGGGCGCCATAGGCATGCGGATTGCGCGCCAATTCGGGCCGCATCTCCAGCAGGCTGTCGCGCTGCAGGTTCGACAGATGCTCCAACCCCATAAAGCCGGGGTGGAACGTCTCCACCTCTAGCCCATTGGCCCAGATCACCTCGTGCCGGTCGAGCATCAGGTGGATATAGAAGGTCTCGCGCAGGGAATGATCGACCGTCACCCGGCTGTCGCCCACAAGATCGGCGGCCCGCACCAGAACCTCATGCTCGCCCCACAATTCAAGCGCCGCGCGACCCGTCACCAAAACGCGGTGCTCCGGGCTGACGATCAGATCACCGTCGGGCCGATCTATGCCAAGGGCACCCGCCCGCATGCGGATCGGGCGTTGGTCAGGCATGGCAAACAGGCGCGCGCCGGACATCCGCCTATGGCCGGACCAGAGCACATCTTGCGGGCCATTGTCGCGCGTCAGGACGCGGTCGCCGGTTCCTAGCTCTTCAATCGCGACATCGCCGTCCTCGGTCCGGATGCGGGTGCCGGGAGTAAAGCAGATGACCGCCGGTTCATCCGTTGGCGTGGGTTTCAGCGTTTCCTCGTTGCGATGCACAATCGTCAACTCCCGGCCCGAGGGCGGGGGATCACTGGCAAACATCAAAAGTGGCGGCGTGCCGTCTTCCAGCAGGATCGGGACAATCGTGTAGAATTTCGCACCGTCCGACACGATGAACGAACCCCGGTAAAGCGGGTCGGATTCTGAGGCGGCAAATTCGGCGGGGCTCGGCGCCGGGTGCTGCAAAAGTTTGCGCACGACACGGGCCGCACGGCTGCGAAGCTCATCCTGATCCCGGCTGGCAGTCAGAAGAAGTGCCGCAGGATCTCCATCCAGCGGTTGGAGCTTCCCATGCCAGCTCCAGTTCATTCCTTCGGCCAGTTCTTGTTGTGGTTCTGCCGGAAACCCTTCGATGCAGGTCTGCGCCCATGCGATCACGAACGCGCCCTGAAAGCCCGTAGCCATGTTGATATGCCCCGCCTCGGAGTTTTTGACGTGTTGGCCGGTGGTTGGTCCCCGACCTTTGGCAGGACGCTAGCAGAGGTGATTCGTCTGGGGCAAGCCTCCGATTCGCATTTTGCGAATCGGGTGAGTCGTTTTTGTCAGAAACGCAGCATCAAAGAGAGGGTGCCGACCAGCTGGCCCTCGGGCTGGCTGACGAACTCTTCCGACAGATAGGTGATGCCGTAGGACAGATCCGCCGGCCCAAACCCGTAGTGAACCGCTCCACGGGCCCGCAAGCGCGTCTCTTCAAGATCCGGGCCTTGCGCGGGCAAAAGCGCGCTTTCATGGACATAGGCCACATCGGCACCCGCTGAGAAGCTCCACCCCGAAACACTGTCGCCCGGCAAGGCCACGACGCGCTGTCCGGTCACGACATCGCGGACCAGAAACGCCTCACTGTCATAGTTGCCCAAACGGATATCTGCCCCGGCGCGCACCAGAGTTTCGACGCCTGCCTGTGCCTCAACAAAGGGTCGTAGATCGCTTGTACCAAGATCAAAGCTGCGGCCAACCTCGGCGGTCGCGTTAAAATACACGCCGTCCTCGATCATGAAGCTGCTGAGATCGACGGGTGTGCCGCCAAACGCCTGGTGGATGGAGTCGTGCAGCCCCATCAGGCCCGTCTGATCGCCGAGAATTGCGATATCGGCGCCAAGGCTGAATTCAAAAGCGGACCGCTCAAAATGGGTCGACGCGCCGAAGTAGAGCGCAGGCGCATAGAGGCGATCGTCCGCCGCCGGTACTGCAAGATTATCTGGCGCGATGATCTCGGCCCGGACGCGCGTTTCGATCAAAGCAAAGGGTCGATCCGGCAAATCGCCATCCCAATCCTGACCCCAAAACGCGCTCAGCTGGTAGGAGCCCGTCCGCCACCGATCAAATCGGTCGCCAATCGGCATGCCATACCAGTCGTTGGAAAAAATCTGCGTCACGCCCTGATAGGTATACGCGCTGTCTTGCGCCGCAACGGGTTGCGCCAGAAGGGCAGCGCACGCCGCCAAGGCCCGGATGGGTGAAATTGCCATTTGCTCTGCCTGTATCTTTGTTTCCGGTCTCAATGCCGGTGATTTGTGGCGAAATTAGCACCAAAGCAGGCAATTGCCGGGAAAAGTTGCGCATTCAAGGACAGCACGCGTCGGGATGCGACCTATCTGCGACACCTAATGGCGCATTAGAATCGCAGAAACGCCAATGCACTGCCGTGCTTCGCGCTCTCGCGTCATTGACGATTTTTGATGTTCCAGGTTCGACCCAAAGCGCTTCAGTCGAACAAATCGCGGATCGCAGCATCAGCCCGGTCAAGCGGTTTGGGCATCCGCGCCCAGTGTCCCCGCCGCCAGACGAGCTTGCCGGTTTGCGTAGTGATCAGGTGATCTTCCACGCGCCGAAACATGGGCTTAGCCGCACTTGGAATGGCCGCAATTGCCGCAGGTCATGCAGCCTTCGACCATCCGCATTTCATACTGACCGCACGACGGGCAGGCCGGGCCGGGGCGGTTGCCGAGGTTCACAACCTGCGCCTGCGGGTCGGATTTCAGGCCCATCCCCTCGCCCGCGAGGAAGCCGGTGGCGATCATGTGTTTTTCAATAACGCCACCAATCGCGGCCAGGATCGACGGCACATATTTGCCCTGCATCCAGGCGCCACCGCGCGGGTCGAAGACGGCCTTGAGTTCCTCAACGACGAACGAGACGTCCCCACCGCGCCGGAACACGGCTGAGATCATGCGGGTCAGTGCGACGGTCCAAGCAAAGTGCTCCATATTCTTGGAGTTTATGAACACCTCGAACGGGCGGCGGTGCCCGTTGAGCACGATGTCGTTGATGGTGATGTAAAGCGCATGCTCGCTGTCAGGCCACTTGACCTTGTAGGTATTGCCCTCAAGCTCGGACGGGCGGTCGAGCGGTTCAGACAGGAAGACCACTTCGCCCGAAGCGGCTTCGGCAGCTTCTTGCGCTTGCGGTTTGTCCTCGGCCTCGCTGACAGACAAGACGGAGCCCGTGACATCGTTCGGCCGATACGTCGTGCAGCCTTTGCAGCCGGTGGCATATGCTTCCGCGTAGACGTCTTTGAACGCCTCAAAACTGATATCGGCGGGCACGTTGATGGTTTTGGAAATCGACGAGTCGACCCAAGGCTGCGCGGCGGCTTGCATGCGGACATGATCCAACGGCGCCAGCGTCTGGGCGGTGACGAAATAGTCGGGCAGCGGCGTGTCGCCATGGGTGTCGCGCCATTGGGCGACGGCATAGTCGACCACTTCTTCCTCGGTCCGGGTGCCATCGGGTTGCAGGACCTTGCGGGTGTAGGAATTGGCAAAGATCGGCTCGATCCCCGACGAGACATTGCCCGCATAAAGGCTGATCGTGCCGGTGGGCGCGATGGAAGTCAGCAGCGCATTCCGCAGGCCATGTTCGGCGATGAGGGCTTGGACGTCAGCGTCCAAGCGCTGGATCATTGGGGCCTTAGCGTAGGCGTCCGCGTCGAAGAGCGGGAAGGCCCCCTTCGCTTTCGCGAGCATGGCCGAGGCACAGTAGGAGGCGTTGGCGATGCGGGCCATCCACTCTTCGGTCAACGCGACAGCCTCGTCCGAGCCATAACGCACGCCGCACATGGCCAGCGCGTCGGCCAGCCCGGTGACACCAAGGCCGATGCGGCGCTTTGCCTGCGCCTCCTTCGCTTGTGCCTCCAACGGGAAGCGGGAGGCATCGACCACATTGTCCATCATGCGGATCGCAGTTGCGACGAGGTCATCGAGCGCGACGTCAGGGATCGCGCCGCAGTCAAACGGGTTTTCGACAAGCCGCGCAAGGTTGATCGAGCCCAGAAGGCACGCACCGTAAGGCGGCAAGGGTTGCTCACCGCAGGGGTTCGTGGCGGCAATCGTCTCGGCGTAGCTCAGGTTGTTCTCGGCATTGATCCGGTCGATGAAGATCACGCCCGGCTCGGCATAATCGTAGGTGGCGCGCATCATCTTGTCCCACAGATCGCGGGCCTGCACCGTGCGGTAGACCTTGCCGTCGAAGACCAGATCCCAAGGGCCATCGTCCTTCACCGCCTCCATGAACGGATCAGTCGCAAGGACAGAGACGTTGAACATCCGCAGGCGGGCGGGGTCCTGTTTGGCCTCGATAAACGCCTCGATATCGGGGTGGTCGCAGCGCAGCGTCGCCATCATCGCACCCCGGCGGGAGCCTGCGGACATGATCGTGCGGCACATCGCGTCCCACACATCCATGAACGACAGGGGGCCGGAGGCATCCGCCGCCACCCCGCTGACCGCCGCACCCTTGGGCCGGATGGTGGAGAAGTCGTAGCCGATCCCACCGCCCTGCTGCATCGTCAGCGCGGCTTCCTTCAGCATGTCGAAGATGCCGCCCATGCTGTCCGGGACCGTTCCCATGACAAAACAGTTGAACAGTGTCACCGAACGGCCTGTGCCCGCACCGGCCACGATGCGCCCGGCGGGGAGGTATTTGAAATCCTCCAACGCGCCGTAGAATTCGTCGGAATGGGAGGTTTTGTCCGTCTCGACCTCAGCCAACGCATTGGCGATCCGGCGCCAGGTTTCCTCGACACTCGCGTCGATCGGTGTGCCGCCCGCCTCTTTCAGGCGATACTTCATGTCCCAGATCTGCTCGGCAATGGGGGCGGCAAAGCGGGTCACGGGCACTACTCCTTGGTGGGTGAGGATCGGATTCTACCAGATAGGTTGTATGACACAAATGTCGCGGATTGGCCAGAAATGGCCGTGGAATCGGCCTTTACTTTGCGGTGGAGGAGTGACCCCGATGTCTCAATCTGCCGATTTTCGCGCAAAGGGCTATGCGGTCTTGCCGGAGCCGATCCCGGCGCAGGCGTTGAGCGCCTTGCGTGCCGCCGCCGATGCATTGATCGCGGAGCCTGCCGCCGCCGATGGCGGCAATCACGACATCAACCGCGGCGCGGACCGCCAATTTCTGCACAAACGCCACGCGGATTTTCCAGGCGTGGAGCGCTTCCTGTTCAGCCCGTTCCTGCGCGACGTCACCCGGATCGCCTTGGGCGAGCCGCACCTGTTCAATGAGCAGTTCGTGGTCAAAGGCCCGCGCACAGGCGCAAGTTTCGCGTGGCACCAGGACGGCGCTTACGTGCCGTTTGAACACCGCCCTTACCTGTCCGTCTGGATCGCGCTGGACGACACGACGCTTGAGAATGGCGCTTTATCGATTTTGCCGCGTGATCTGGACCGCGACGGCCATATTGACCCGCACCGTTGGGACGAGGTCGGCAAGGAAAAGGTCGGCTATGACGGCCCGAATGAAGGGATCGCCCTGCCCTGTCCGGCGGGAACGATGATCCTGTTCTCGTCGCTGACCCTGCATCGGTCTGGCGCGAACACCACCGACCGGCCCCGCCGCGCCTACCTCGCACAGTACTCGGACGGGCCGATCCTTGATCCATCCACAGGAAATCCGCGCAATTTCGCCAAACCGCTGCGCTGAGCCTTGCCCTGACGGGTCAGCCTGCTAGCCTTCACTACCACATCATCGGGGGATGAGGCTTGGCTGACACCATACATCTTGTGAAGCTCTGCGTCGGTGCGGAGAAGGTCGAAGACCTGCTGGATTGGCAGGTAAGCGCCCGCGCGAAAGGCCCCGACGGGCTGCCGCGCCACGTCACGCGGATGTGGCCGAAGCGCGCGGATCAGGTATTGAACGGCGGCTCGCTCTATTGGGTCTTCAAGGGCTTGGTTCTGTGTCGCCAACCGATCCTGCGGCTCGATCCGGTGGATCGGGGCGATGGCATCAACCGCTGTGGTATTGTCCTGGACCCCGATGTGACGCGGGTCGCGGCCACGCCGAAACGTCCGTTTCAGGGCTGGCGGTACTTGCAGCCCGACGATGCGCCGCGTGATCTGCCCAAGGGCCGCTCGACTCAAGACCCCCTGCCCCCGCAGCTTGAGAATGCGCTGGCCGAGATTGGCGTGCTCTGAACAGCAAAAGGCCGGGCGCATTGGCCCGGCCCCCGCATTCATTTGGCGATCAATCAGAACGAGTTGATCAGCGCCGCCACGGCCGAGCGATACTCACCCCGCGCCGTGCGCGTGTTCGAGTTCAGCGGCGTGGTGGAGCCGTTGCCGATCGGGATCGTCACGCCAAGGGCGAAACGGTCAACGGTCAGGTCATTGCCCGCGGTCAGCAGGGGCGCCAGCGTGCCCAGATCGACATTGGTGCGCGAGTACTCAGCACTCAGCACCAGCGGCATGGAGCCCGATGCAGACAAGTCATAAGACGCGCCGATGGTTGCGCCAAAGGCCGTGATGTCGTCGATGGGCCCCAGATCGCTCAAATCAAAGGTGGAGCCACCGACCGAGCCATAGATATCAAAGCCATTGCCCAGATCGTATTCCGCGCCAATCGCATAGGCCGTGATCGGAAGGCTCGTCGGACCCGTTTCGATATTGGTGCGCATCACCGAGCCGAAGATGTCCAGACCGTCCATCACTTCGTAAGATCCGGACACACCGAAATCAGTCACGTCGGTATTGAGGGCAACCGGGAACAAGGCATTATCGCCAAGCTCGGACATGCCGTAGAAGGCCTCCACATGGCCCTGACCGAAGTCGTAGCCACCGAAGATCCCGTATTGCGAGGTGTCGATGCCGATGGTGACAGGACCAAAGATGGCCAGATCCAGATCACCCATGCGGTAATAGGCACCGACATAGGCGCCGCTCGAGAACTGGTAGACAGGCTCGATCGACAGGCTGATCAGATCAACGCTGATTTCACTTGGCGCGCCGGTGACATCCAGATTGCCGGTGTTGAAGCCCGCGCCGATCCCAACCGAGAACGACTCGTCAAAGTGCAGATCGCCATCGAAATCGAACGAATAGCCGTTCAGCGTGATGTCCGTTCCGGGGATACCACCGATGGAGTTGAAGTTTGCGCCCGCCGTTACGGAACCGTCAAATTCCAAACCTTGGGCCATAGCGAGAGACGGCAGTGCCACGACGGCACCAGCCAACAAAATTGGTCGGATCATATCCATGTTCCTTGTTTTAAACTTTAGAAGGCGTCGCCGGGGGCAGAGTTTGAAAATTCCCGACGGCAGTCGTTAATGCAGGTTAAGAATACATTAACGCCCCCGAAGCGGGCAACTTGCGGGAAACCACACCTATAGATTGAGTGGGTTAGTATTTGGGTGTTGCCAAAAAAGCACGAAATCCCGCCCTCAGGCGCCGGTTTTGAGCTGCTTCTCAAAAATATCTAGCGCGGACCGGGTCGAATCGTTCCACTTCGCGGCCCGAGATCGGAACAGCGTCGCCTCCGATCTGTGGATCAAACCATCGCTCAGAATCGCCAGATGATTGGCGCGCAACGTCTCGCCGGTTGAGGTGATGTCGGCGATGGCCTCTGCCGTGCCATGGGCAACGGTGCCTTCCGTCGCGCCCTGGCTGTCGACCAGCCGGTAATCGGCCACACCTGCATCGCGCAGGAAATCACGGACAAGGCGGTGGTACTTGGTTGCAATCCGCAAGCGCTGGCCATGGGTCGCGCGGAAATCCGCAGCGACTGCATCGAGGTCATCCAAAGTGCGCACATCAACCCACCATGCGGGAACGGCGATAATCAGATCGGCATGGCCAAAGCCCATCTCGGCCAGAACCTCCACGGCTTGATCCCAGGCCGGGATACGCTCCTGCACAAGATCGCTGCCGGTGACACCCAGATGGATGCGCCCCGCGGCCAGTTCGCGCGGAATTTCACCGGCGCTCATCAGCCGCAGATCGATGGGCAGGCCCGCAACCTCCGCGCCGTAGTCCCGGTCAGATCCGGTGCGCCGCATCTCGACCCCGCGCGCGGCGAACCACTGGAAGGTCTTTTCCATCAAACGGCCTTTGGACGGGACACCAAGCGTGATCATGCCTGCGCCCTCCGCAAGGCATGGACCTGCTCGGGGCGGATGACGCCGCCAACGGCCGGGATCTCGCGCCCGCCACCAAGCTGGCGGGTCAGTGCATCGTATCGCCCGCCTGTGGCCAAAGGGGGCAGGCTTGGGCTTGGCGCAAGAAGGCCGAACACAAAGCCGTCGTAGTACTCCATCTGCGTGCGCCCGTACGACGCCTCATAGGGAATATCCGAGACGCTCACGCCCACAGCCTTCAACGCATCAACGCGCGCCGCAAAATGCTCGACTGCCCCCTGCAAGCCCGGCAGATCAACGGCGAAATTCTGCAGCGCCTCCACTGCTTCGGACAATGGAGACTTGAGCGCCAGGAGGCTGACAAGCACCTCCGCCTGCGTCTGATCGATCGGATCAGCGGCGGCCTCAGCGCGCAGGCGTTCAAGGCGCGCGTTCATCTCATCCGTCGTACGCAACCCGATCGGCGGGCCCGCACGCGCAATCATCGCGGCAAGTCCCTCCTCTTCCGCAGCTTTCAAGTACTCAGCTCGGCCCTTGGCAGGCTTTCCCTTCCCGGTGAACCGGTCCAATAGCGCGCGGAACCGGCGCGGACGCCAGACATGGCGGCGCAGCGCGGCCTTGCGCGCTTGCGTGGTGTCGAGTGCTTCGATGGCCGCCAGCAACACGCCAATATCACCCGTCACGGCGCGCACCGGAAGCCCATCCAACGCCTTGAGCATCAGGGCAAAGACCTCAGCATCGGCTTGTAACGGATTGGCCCGGTCGAAGACCTCATACCCCAACTGGAGGTATTCCGTCGGGCGCCCGCTGCCGGCGTCCTGCATCCGGAACACCTCGCCCAGATAGGTATATCGCGCGGGCTCTGCCCCGCCATCCATGTGCATCTGCACAACAGGGACGGTGAAATCCGGCCGCAGCATCAATTCACCCCGGTCCGGGTCGTGGGTGGTAAAGGCGCGACCCCGGATATCCTCACCGTAGAGGTCCAGCAGCGTATCGGCGCTGACGAGCATCGGCGCATCCACCGGCACGGCGTCTGCGAAAATGGCCTGAAGCGCCTCCGCCTCGGCCCGGATGTCGGATTTCAGGGTCACTGGTGACGGGCAATCATGGCTTGGACCTCTGCAACAAGGTCAGCAAGCGGAACTTCGGTCTGGGCGGGTTGGGATTTCCATTCTTCCAGCGTCGCATCCTGCGCAAGCTTCGCCCCAAGGATCAGGTCCTTGAGCTGAACCACACCACGCGCGGCCTCGTCCGAGCCCTGAATGACGGCAACCGGCGAGCGGCGCTTGTCTGCGTATTTCAACTGATTGCCGAAGTTCTTCGGATTGCCGAGGTATACCTCAGCCCGGATGCCCGCATTGCGCAGGGTCGATGCCATGGCCTGGTAGTCGGCCATCCGATCCCGATCCATGACAGTCACGATCACCGGGCCCGCATCTTCGCCCTTCAACTTGCCCGTGGCGCGAAGGGCGGCGAGCAAACGGTCGACGCCAATGGAAACGCCCGTTGCAGGAACTTCCTGCCCGGTGAAGCGCTTCACCAGATCGTCGTAACGGCCCCCACCGGCGACAGAGCCGAACTGGACGGTCTGCCCCTTTTCGTTCTGGACGTCGAAGGTCAGCTCCGCCTCGTAGACGGGGCCAGTGTAGTAGCCGAGGCCGCGCACAACCGACGGGTCGATGACGATACGGTCGGGGCCATAGCCCTGAGCGGCAAGTAGATCAGCGATTTGTTCGAGTTCTGAGACACCTTGTGTGCCGATGTCGGAGCCATCGGTCAGCGTTTTCAGGTTGCCAATCGTCGTTGGGTTATCCCCAGCTCTCGCTTGCACAAACGCGATAATTTTGCCGATCTGCTCTGCAGATAAGCCCGCACCCTTTGTGAAATCCCCGCTTTCATCCTTGCGGCCTTCACCGAGCAGATCGCGCACGCCGCTCTCCCCCAACCGATCCATCTTGTCGATGGCGCGCAGCACGATCCCGCGCTCGGCTTCCTTTTCGTCACCGGCGAGGCCGGCCACTTCCATCACGCCGTTCAAGACCTTGCGGTTGTTCACGCGCACAACGTAGTCGCCGCGCTCAATCCCAACGGCCTCAAGGCAATCGGACAGCATCGCGCAGATCTCCGCATCGGCGGCAACGGACCCGCTGCCGACTGTATCCGCGTCGCACTGATAAAATTGCCGAAACCGTCCCGGACCCGGCTTTTCGTTCCGCCAGACAGGCCCCATCGTGTAGCGTCGATAAGGCGAGGGAAGATCATTGCGGAACTGCGCCGCGACACGGGCCAGCGGGGCAGTCATGTCGTAGCGCAGAGCCAACCACGTCCCGTCTTCCTCGAACGCAAAAACGCCCTCGTTCGGGCGGTCCACATCGGGCAGGAATTTGCCCAACGCCTCCACCGTCTCAACCCCAGAGGTCTCCAACGGATCAAAGCCATAGCGATGATAGACCTCCGCGATCTTCGCCAGCATCTGCTGACGCTCGGACACTTCGGCGCCGAAATAGTCACGGAAGCCCTTTGGCGTCTCCGCCTTGGGGCGGGGCTGTTTCTTCTGCTTTGCCATGGCGATTGGGGCCTTAAACTCAGGTCGCGCATCCTCTAACGGGTGGGGGGCCAAGGGGCAAGGAGAGTGCAGGCATGGATCAGCGATTGGAAGAACAGGTGGCACATCTGACAAAGGCCGTCGATGAGATGTCGGAGGTCGTGGCGCGGCAAGACGCAGAGATTGCGGTGCTAACGCGACGGGTCGAGATGCTGATGCAGCGCGAAGCAGAGCGGGAGGTCGACGCAAGCGGCACCGTTCCGCTCGCCGATCAGAAACCACCGCACTGGTGAGAGCGAGGACTTGGGGGCCAGCCCCCAAACCCCCGGCATTTTCGGGGAACAAAGAGGGGCGTGCGGAGCGCCTCGGCTTTTGGCGCTGCCTATGCAGGAACCGGTGCACGCCCCCGGGGTCGGGAGCGCGTCAGGATGTAGACCATGATCGCCACGTTCAGCGCGTTGAACGCGATGCCATTCAAGAAGGCGAGCTGATAACTGCCGGTGATGTCGTAGATCAGGCCCGATAACCATCCGCCGATGGCCATGCCGAAGATCGTCGACATGATCACAAAGCCCACCCGCGCCCCGGCCTCGCGCGCGGGCAGGTATTCGCGGACGATCACGGCATAGGATGGCACGATGCCCCCTTGGCTAAGACCGAAGACCAGGCTCACGATGTAAAGCGACGTCAGGCCCGAGGTTGGCAGGTACAGGAATAGGGCCAACATCTGCAGCGTTGAGCCGATCAGCAGCGTCATCACCCCGCCCAACCTGTCGGCCATCACCCCCGACACGAGCCGCGAGGCGACGCCGCCCAGCAGCATGAGGCTCAGCATTTCTGCTCCCACAACGGGCCCGAACCCAAGGTCCACGCAATAGGCGACGATGTGAACCTGTGGCATCGACATGGCCACGCAGCACCCGATCCCGGCGACAGCCAGCAACCAAGTGAGCGCACGGGGGCTAAGCCCCGTGGTTTTCGCCCGTTCCGCGGCGGCCACGTCAGACCGCGCCATGGCCTCGGGCGGCAGTTTGCGGCGCAACAGCGCGCAGGCGGGCATCATCGCCACGATGCAAGACAAGGCCAGCACCAGATAGGCCGCGCGCCAGCCATCGTCTGCAAGCGTCCCGGCCAGAAGCAGGGGCCAGATCGCGCCGGACAGGTAGTTGCCCGAGGCCGCAATCGCCACCGCGAGGCCACGACGGCGCAGGAACCATTGCGACGTATCCGCAATCAGGGGGCCGAAGCTGGCAGACGATCCGAAGCCGATCGCCAGCTGCGCCAGCGACAGCAGCCAGATCGACGGGGCCATCATGGCCAATCCATAACCCGCCCCCATCAAAACGGCCGAACCTGCCAGCGACAATGCCAACCCCAATCTGTCCACCGCACGGCCGATCAGGAAATTGCCAAAGGCAAAGCCCACCATCGTCAGCGTGTAAGGCAAAGCGGCTTCCGCCCGACCCACGCCGAATTCGGCCTGTACATCTGGCAGGATCAAGATGATCGCCCACATGCCCGCATTGCCGATCAGTGAGACCAGCAGCGCCAGGGCAAGCCGCCCCCACGAGGCGCGGCTATCCAATGTGGTCTCAGGGGTCATGGGCGGACCCTAGGGGCCATTTTCTACGGGGAAAAGCGAAAGGTTGTCGGCAGAATTGGCGCCTCGATGCGAGGTCAGGAAATGTTCAATTGACACCGCTCGTCGCACGCGGCCTAACGTCGGGTATGGTTACTACACGCATTACCCCCGCCCTCACCCTTGCTTTTGTCTGCCTTGCCGCACCCGCCATGGCCGAGCCTCAGTGCTCGGGCGGTGGGTATGTGGCCGATGCCATCGTGGTCCCCTCGGATGCGATCGGCAACATCACGGTCGCCACGCAATATGCGTGGGACGGTGGCGGACGTCTGCATGACGTTTGCAACCTTCTGACCGACAGTGGCTTCTTCGCGACCTGGTCGCTGTTCTCTGGAGAAGTCGATGCCAGCTATCCCGGTATCTGCGTTTCGCTGACCAACGATGCGGGCGAGGAATGGTTCTCGTGCCAGACGCCAGATGCGACGACCGCGGCGTTCAACGCGACGCCGGGCACCGAAGAAGCCATCCTGCGATTTGAAGAGTGGATGCCTGAGGCCCCGGTCCTTCAGTAAATCCTTTCTTCGGAAAGACTGACTCATCCAATGGAAAAGCCCCGTCTGCGCGGGGCTTTTTTCCCCTAAACTTCTTCCACGTCCATAACCCCGTCCAGGCTGCGCAGCGCGCCTTTGATCTGGGGAGAGACCGGGAAGTTGTCGCCCAGGATCACCTCGACTTCGCCCGGCAAATCCGGAGCCATAAGGCACAGGTGGATCGGGCCTTTCGCGGCTTTCGCCGCATCGGCCGCGGTTCGCTCCAATAGGCTTTCGACCGAAATGATGCCAGCTGCGTCGTCGATAAACACGCGCAGGCCATTGGCTTCACCTGCAATGGCGTTATCGACGGGCGTGATCGCACGGGCCAGCAGCTTGAGCTGATCCGCCTCCAGCGTCGCTTCGGCCTGCACCTGCACATTGCTGCCGGTCTCAAGGAATTCGCGGCTGGCCTCCAACGCCTCGGAGAAGACAGTAATCTCATAAAGGCCGGTCGGGTCGGAGAGCGACACAAAGGCAAACCGATTGCCGCGCTGGCTTTTGCGTTCCTGCTTAACGGAAACCGCGCCCGCCATCTTGGCGACAAACGGCCCCTGTTGTACCCGCTGCTCGACCTCAGCCAGTGTCATCACCCCGCGCCGTTTCAGGGCGGGCAGGTAATCGTCCAGCGGGTGACCCGAGAAATAGAAGCCTACGGCCTGATGCTCGGCCGCCAGTCTTTCATTCGGCAGCCAATCGGGCGGGTTGGGCAGGCGCGGCTCGGGCAGGTCGTCTCCCGCATCGCCGAACAGCGAGACCTGATCGGACGCCGCCTGATCATGCACGGCCCCGGAATAGGCGGTCAGCGCATCGAGGCTGTCGATCACCCGGCGGCGGTTGCGGTCGAGTTCATCGAACGCGCCCGCGCGGGCCAGCATTTCAAGCGAGCGTTTGCCGACACGCTTGAGGTCCACGCGGCGGGCGAGGTCGAACAGCGTCGCATAGGGTTTCTCTCCCTGCTCGGTATGGCGGCCTTCGACGATCATCTTCATCGCCTCAACGCCGACATTCTTGAGCGCACCAAGGGCGTAGAGGATCTTGCCCTCTTTCACCGTGAAGGTCGCGGCAGACCGGTTCACGCAAGGCGGCAGCGTTTCGATACCAAGCCGGTCAACCTCCTGCTTATACACCCCCAGCTTGTCGGTCAGGTGGATGTCGCAGTTCATGACCGCGGCCATGAATTCGACCGGGTGGTTCGCTTTCAGCCAGGCCGTTTGGTAGCTGACGACCGCATAGGCGGCGGCGTGGGATTTGTTGAAGCCGTAGTTGGCGAACTTGTCGAGAAGGTTCCAAACCTCCAGCGCCTTTTGCTCATCCACACCGTTCTCGGCGGCCCCTTTCAGGAACTTCGGACGCTCCGCATCCATCGCTTCCTGGATCTTCTTGCCCATCGCGCGGCGCAGCAGGTCAGCGCCGCCAAGCGAGTACCCTGCCATCTCCTGCGCGATCTGCATCACCTGTTCCTGGTAGACGATGATGCCCTGCGTCTCGTCGAGGATATGGTCGATGGTCGGGTGCAGAAGCTCGCGTTCCGAGATGCCGTTCTTCACTTCGCAGAACTTTGGAATGTTCTCCATCGGGCCGGGCCGGTAGAGCGCGACCAGCGCGATGATGTCCTCGATACAGTCCGGCTTCATGCGCCTGAGCGCATCCATCATGCCCGAACTTTCCACCTGGAACACGGCGACCGTCTTGGCCGAGGCATAAAGGTCGTAGGTTTTCGCATCGTCCAAGGGGATTGCGTTGGCCTGGTTTTCCGTTCCGGGTTCGGGGAAGTAAAGATGCGTGCCGTCCGGCCCCTCGTGGAGTTGCCGCCCTGAGGCATGGATCAGGTCGATTGCGTTCTGCACCACCGTCAGGGTCTTCAGGCCAAGGAAGTCGAACTTCACCAACCCCGCCGGTTCCACCCATTTCATGTTGAACTGCGTGGCCGGCATGTCAGAGCGCGGATCGCGGTAGAGCGGCACGAGCTCGTCCAAAGGACGGTCGCCGATCACCACGCCAGCCGCGTGGGTGGAGGCGTTGCGCAGCAGGCCCTCGACCTTTTCGGCATAATCCATCAATCGGCGGGTCGGGTTCACCTTGCCGTCGCGCTTGTCCTGTTCGGTCTCGCGCATTTCTTCCAGGAATCGCGGCTCATCCTTGATGGCCTGCGCGATGCCTACGGGCTTCACGCCTTCCACCGGGATCATCTTCGACAAGCGGTCCACCTGCCCGAATGGCATTTGCAGGACGCGGCCCACGTCCCGCACGGCGGCCTTGGACAAAAGCGCACCGAAGGTGATGATCTGCCCCACCCGGTCGCGGCCATATTTCTCTTGCACGTAGCGGATCACCTCTTCCCGGCGATCCATGCAGAAGTCGATGTCAAAGTCCGGCATTGAAACCCGTTCGGGGTTCAGGAACCGCTCGAACAGCAGGCTATAGCGCAACGGATCAAGGTCAGTGATCGTCAGCGCATAGGCCACAAGTGACCCCGCACCCGAGCCACGGCCCGGCCCCACCGGAATGTCATTATCCTTAGACCATTGGATAAAGTCGGCCACGATCAGGAAGTAGCCGGGGAAGCCCATCCCTTCGATAATCCCCAGCTCAAAATCGAGCCGTTTCTGGTATTCCTCGACCGACACCGCATGGGGGATCACAGCAAGACGCGCTTGCAAGCCCTCATTGGCCATCCGCCGTAGCTCCGCCACCTCATCATCGGCGAATTTCGGCAGGATCGGATCGTGCGTCTCTGCCCGAAATGCGCAGCGTTGCGCGATCTCAATGGTGTTTTCCAACGCTTCAGGCAGATCGGCAAACAATGCCGCCATTTCCTCAGGTGTCTTGAAATAATGCTGCGGCGTCAGGCGGCGGCGCGGCTCAGACTGGTCGACATAGGCGCCCTGGGCCACGCACAGCATCGCGTCGTGCGCTTCATACATGTCTGACTTAGGGAAATAGACGTCGTTCGTCGCGACAAGTGGCAGGTCCAGCGCGTACGCAAGCTCAACATGGCCCCGCTCTGTCAGCCGAGTGCCGTCATCAGGGTGCCGCTGCAACTCAACATAAAGCCTGTCCGGGTAAATCGCAGAAAGCGTCTTCAACAGGGCCTCTGCCTTCGGCCGCTGCCCGCCTTGCAGATGCATCCCAACAGGCCCATCGGGCCCGCCGCTCAGGCAGATAACGCCGTCCGAATGCGCCTCCAACTCAGGCATGGTTACATGCGGCACGGATCCGTCCCCACGCAGATAGAGCGCGGAGTTCAACTTCATGAGGTTCTCGTACCCTTGCCGATCCTGCGCCAACAGGACCACCGGCGCAGGTGCACGCGGCCGCTCGCCCGGCGCGGCGACCTCGTATTCCACATCGATCTGACAGCCCACAATCGGCTGCACGCCTGCCTTTTTCGCCATTTCCGAGAATTCGAGCGCGCAGAACATGTTGTTTGTGTCCGTCACGGCAACAGCAGGCATGCCTGCATCGGCCACCATGCCGGGCAATTTCTTGACGCGCATAGCGCCTTCAAGAAGCGAATATTCCGTATGAACGCGAAGATGGATGAATCGTGGGGCAGACATACAGACAGCCTATCTTGCGGCTCGGGAGGCAGAAACCCCAATCTGTGCTGTTTCCACGATTGTTTCCAAACCAGTATCTTGCCGCCGACACCCAGACGCATTTATGCCTTATTTTAGTCACTGTCTGCAAAGTGCGCCCGATGAAAATTGAACTGGAACAAGCGTTTGCGACGCTTGGCGTGCCTGCCAGCGCGTCTGCGTCCGATGTCCGATCTGCCTATCGGACATTGATCCGTCAAAACCACCCCGACCATGTCGCGGGTGATACGTCGGCCGCGACACAACGCCTGGCTGAGATCAACGCCGCCAAGGACTTGATCGACCGCCACCCGGCACCATCACCACGTCAGCCGCGCCGTCCAGCCTCGCAACAGGCCGCATCCGGTTCGTCCGAACCAAATACCCTGACGCCCGAACAACAGCGTGCGCGCCGCGAAGCCGAGGCACGCGCCTTCCGCAAAGCAATGGAATCGCGAGCCCATGCGGAGCTGGAGGCCGAGCGTTGCGCCCGCGCCGCGGCAGAACAAGCCGCCCACAGGCGCAGCCATTCCCTCGACAAGGCCGAAGCGCAAAAGCGCGCATCAGACGAAGCGCGCCGCCAACGCCAGGCCGCCTTTGCCGCAGCTCTGCGCTGCGGCTCAGAGGCAGCTGGCCCCGTGTCCCTGCTTGACCGGCTTCGCTCAATCGGGTCGCGGACATCGGCTGGGATCTGACGCCGCCCTTAATCCAATATCCGACGGGTTCGCTCCCTCAACGCTCCAGTAAGAAAATCGTGTCATTTCGGTCATACCGGGGAGCGGTCGCACCTCTTTCCCCCGGATGAGCTGTATACAACCGCCTGCCACTGCCTGTAGCTACGATCTACCGGACGCCGGGGACTGCGCTCGGACGACTGTAAAAGAATTGTCGGGAAAACCGATCTGATGGACCGTTTTGTAATCAATTCCGTTGTTGCCCTTGGCACCGGACTGTCGCTTGTTCTTATCATCGGCCTGGTGGAACTTCAGCCTGTGGGCGCAAGCACCGATGGCTATGAAACCGTGCTGAGCGCCACGCAAGCCAAACCCTCGAATACCTAAGACAACAAAAAGTTAGCTGATTGGCTATCTTTTTGAATTGCATCATGTTAGTTAGCCATATGGCTAACAATCTTGATCACATCTTTTCTGCCCTGTCAGACCCCACCCGTCGCGCAATCGTTGCGCGCCTTGGCCGAGGCGAGGCCCCGGTAAAAACCCTCGCAGCGCCCCACGACATGGCTCTGCCGAGTTTCCTCAAACACATCGACATGTTGGAGCGCGCGGGCCTCGTTCACAGCCGGAAAGAGGGTCGCGTCCGGGTCTGCACCCTTCATCCAGAGGCCTTGGCCGCAGCTGAAACCTGGCTGGACCAACAGCGCAATCTCTGGGCTGGACGGATGGATCGCCTCGGCCGCTTGGCCGAACAAATTGCCAAAGACGAAAGGAACGCCAAATGACAACCGACACCGACACCTTCCATTTCACACGGTCCATGCCTCTGCCGGCGGACCGGATGTGGCATTTGATGACGGACACAACGATGCGGGAAGCCTGGGGCGCGCCTGGGGATCATGTACTTGAGACGATCACCGCTGACATGCGCGTCGGTGGCGTTGAGCGGCACCGGTGCGGCCCCGCCGACAACCCAGAATTCGAGGTCGAAACACGCTGGCTGCATCTCGACGCCCACGCAACTGCCGTCTTCACCGAGCAGATCGAGGCGGGCGGCATGACACTTGGTGCGAGCCTCGTCACATACCGAATAGCTCCGGCCGGAACAGGCTCAACCGTGACGGCCACGGTCGCCGTCTCCTCTTTCGTCGGGCCGGAGATGATTGCAGAATTCAAGGCGGGCTGGGAAGGTGGGCTCGTGAACCTTGTAAAGCTCGCAGATACCCAGGCGGAGGGTGCTTGATGGCAGATACATCTCTCACGCTCAGCGTTGAAACCGGCGCCACGCCCGCTCAGGTCTGGCGCTGCCTGACGGAGCCGGAGCTTCTGAAGCAATGGTTCGCGCCCGCACCCGTCACGGTGACTGACGCAGAAATCGACCCGACACCCGGCGGTGGATTCCGCACGGTCATGCAAGTGCCCGAGATGGGCGAAATGGATGGCGGTTGGGGATGCGTCTTGGTTGCGGACCCGGAAAGGCGGATCGTCTGGACCTCCGCGCTCGGCCCCGGGTTCAAACCGAACCCCGCACCGGGTGAGGGGGCCTTTGCCTTCACCGCGGACATTAGGCTGGCTGAAACGGCTGAGGGATGCACCTATACCGCAACGGTCCTCCATGCCTCCGACGCGGACCGCGCCGCACATGAGGCCATGGGCTTTCACGATGGCTGGGGCGCCGCCGCGCAACAATTGGCAGATCTCGCCCGAACGCTTTGAAAGGCTTCCACAAAACCCATGTCCATGGCACCAATAGGCCATGCGATTTGCCCTTTGCCTGACGGCCCTTCTATCCACCCCAGCCGCCGCCTTCCCGGTCGAACGCTGTATCAACCTCGGCGCGGCGATGGAGGCCCCGGTTGAAGGCGATTGGGGCTATGTCATCGAAGAAGACCATATCGCCCGGATTGCAGAGGCCGGTTTCGACACAATCCGCCTGCCCGTCCGCTTTTCGGCCCATTGGGATGGGGAACGGCTTTCGCCACAGATCCTCGCCCGGACCGACCAGGTCATCGGCTGGGCACAGGCCGAGGGCCTGAATGTCATCCTCGACCTGCACCATTTCCGCGAGATGCTGTTCGATCCCGCCAGCCACGCGCGCGACCTTGTCAAAATCTGGCGCGTGCTGGCCGAGCATTACGCAGGCGCGCCGGACAGCCTGATGTTCGAGCTCTTCAACGAACCCGAAGGCGCGTTCACCACGGACCGCGCCATCCCGCTGTTCCAGCAGATCACCGCCATGATCCGCGAAACCCACCCTGACCGCTGGATCATCACGGGTGGCGGCAACTGGAACAGCCTCGATGAAATGCTCCGCCTGCCTGACCAAGGCCACCGCGAAGTGCGCACCTTCCACTATTACCACCCTTGGGAATTCACCCACCAACAGGCCGCCTATCTCAGCAACCCGCCACCGCCGACAAGCTGGGGCAGCGTTGAAGACCGCGCGCAACTGGCCGCCGACATGGCCCGCGCGGGCACCGCCTCAGGGCCGGTTTTGCTTGGCGAATTCGGCGTCTATGGCGCCACCGACACCGACCAACGTCTGAACTGGATTGCCTCTGTCCGCCGTGCGGCCGAGGATCAGGGCCTGCCCTGGTGCTACTGGGGCTTCAGCCAGGGCGAGGTCACAGGCTTTTCCGCCTTCACTCCATCCAGCAATACGTGGGAGCCCGGAATGCTCGACGCATTGGTGCCCTAAGGCTTGAAATTGGGCGGCATCCGCGTTTTGCTGTCCCACAGGCCCAAACCGGGGCCGCCCCTCTACGCCGCATCGAGGGGCGGATGGCCACCCCAGCGCCAACAAGTAACGCGGCGGGCATGACATCCATGACGATCCGGTTTCTTCTCAACGGAGAACCGCAGGAGGTTACGGCGCCGCCGACAACCACCCTGCTCGATTGGCTGCGCGAACAGGCACGTCTGACCGGCACGAAGGAAGGCTGCAACGAAGGCGATTGCGGGGCCTGCACTGTGATGGTCACCGACCCAGACGGCACTTCGCGCAGCCTGAACGCCTGCATCCTGTTTCTGCCACAGCTGCAAGGCCGGGCCGTGCGCACCGTCGAAGGCATCGCTGCCCCCGACGGCGCGCTCCACCCGGTGCAGCAAGCCATGGTTGACCATCACGGCTCCCAATGCGGCTTCTGCACCCCGGGCTTCATCACCACCATGGCAACAGCGCACCTCAATGGCGCGACCGACCATGCCGATCAGATCGCCGGCAACCTCTGCCGCTGCACCGGCTACGCCCCGATCCTGCGCGCGGCCCAGGCCGCTGCCACCGCGCCCATCCCCGCGCATATGCGCACGGACGCAGCAGCTCTCGCCGCCGCCCCCTTCCTTGTTTCCGAAATACCTCCGGGGGGGTCCGGGGGGGCAGGCAGCCCCCCCGCTGCGCCGACCTCTGCCGACGAGCTCGCCGCCTGGTATATGGAAAACCCCGACGCCACCCTGATCGCCGGGGCCACGGATGTGGGACTTTGGGTTACGAAACAGCATCGCGACCTCGGACCGGTGGCCTTTCTCAACCAATGCGCCGACCTGCGCGGGATCGATGTGGATGAGACAACGGTCCGCATCGGCGCCATGACGAATATGGAAGAGGTTCGCGCATTGCTGGCGGACCGTCACCCGAGTTTCGCCGAGATGCTGCGCCGCTATGGCTCGGTTCAGGTGCGCAACGCGGCCACCATCGGCGGCAATATCGCCAACGGCTCGCCCATCGGCGACAGCCCGCCCGCGCTGATCGCACTGGGCGCGACGTTGCACCTGCGCAAAGGAGACGCGCGCCGCGACCTGCCCTTGCAGGATTTCTTCCTCGACTATGGCAAACAGGACCGCGCACCCAGCGAATTCGTCGAAGCCGTGTCGTTCCCCGTCCAACCGGATACCTTGCGCGTCTACAAACTCTCGAAACGCTTCGATCAAGACATTTCCGCCGTCTGCGGCGCGTTTAACCTGACCGTCGAGAACGGCACCATCTCTGATGCGAAGATCGCTTTCGGTGGCATGGCTGGCATCCCGAAACGCGCCAGCGCCGTAGAAGCGACAATCATGGGCCAGCCCTTGAATGATGCAACCGCACAAGCCGCCCTTCCCGCCTTCGCGCAGGACTTCACGCCGCTTTCAGACATGCGCGCCTCCGCCGATTATCGCCTTCAGGCCGCGCAAAACATGTTGCTGCGCTACGTGGCAGAGATGTCCGGCCAAGCCAGCACTGTGCTGGAGGTCCGGCCATGAGTGTGCACAAGCCCCTCCCCCACGACGCCGCACATCTGCACGTCACCGGCGCGGCGCGATATGTCGATGACATCCCCACCCCACCCGATTGCCTGCATCTGGCCTTTGGGCTGAGCCGGGTCGCCAAGGGGCAGATCACGTCGATGGACCTGACCAAGCCCTCCTCCGCCAAAGGCGTCCCCGCCGTTGTTGCGGGAGCCAACCTCGGCGCGATCCCCGATTGCTCACCCTCCAACCATGATGAGCCGCTGCTCTCGGACGGCACCATTCACTATGCGGGCCAGCCCCTGTTCATCGTGGCGGCGGACACGCACCTCAACGCCCGACGCGCAGCGGCGTTGGCGGAAGTGGAGATCTCGGCAGAAACGCCCATCCTGACGCTGGATGACGCCCTCACGGCGGACAGCCGGTTCGAAGACGGCCCGCGCATCTACGCCAAGGGTAATGTTGAGGCGGCGCTGTCACGGGCCGCCCTTGTCGTAGAAGGTCAAATCGAGATCGGCGGGCAGGAGCATTTCTATCTGGAGAGCCAGTCGGCCCTCGCTTTGCCGCAAGAAGGTGGGGATATGGTGATCCATTCCTCGTCCCAGCACCCGACCGAAATCCAGCACAAGGTCGCCGACGCATTGGGCGTCCCCATGCACGCCGTTCGCGTTGAGGTGCGGCGCATGGGCGGCGGGTTCGGCGGTAAGGAAAGCCAAGGCAACCATCTTGCGATTGCCTGCGCGATCATGGCCGCGCGCACGGGGCGCCCGTGCAAGATGCGCTACGATCGCGACGATGATTTCATCGTCACCGGCAAACGCCACGACGCGCGCGTGATCTATCGCGCGGGCTTCGATGCCGATGGGCGGATCACGGGTGTCGATTTCACCCACCTGATCCGCTGCGGCTGGGCCATGGATCTGTCCTTGCCCGTGGCCGACCGTGCGATGCTCCATGCCGACAACGCCTATCTTCTACCGGCGGCGCGGATCATCTCCCACCGGCTCAAGACCAACACCCAGAGCGCCACGGCGTTCAGGGGCTTCGGCGGCCCGCAAGGCATGGTCGGGATCGAGCGCGTCATGGACCATGCAGCGCACGAGATCGGAATGGATCCGGCCGAGATACGGCGCGTGAACTTCTACCGCGCTGCGCAGGCTGAAAATGCGGATGCCTCCGGCGGGCATTTTCAGGGAACAAAGAGGGGCGCGCGCCTGGACGCGGCCGACCTTGCGGGGCGCGGATCAGTGCGAGTCTCAGGCGGCAGCGGGGGCGCAAAACGCTTTGGCGGCGCGCATTCTCCCGTCGCGGGCGGCGAAGATCCAAACACGACGCCCTATGGGATGGAGGTTGAGGATTTTATCCTTCATGATCTCCAGCACCAGTTATCCGAAGGCTGTTCGTTCGAAAATCGCAAGCGGGCTGTGGATAAGTGGAACGCGGAAAACTCGATCCTGAAACGCGGCATCGCGCTTACGCCCGTGAAATTCGGCATCTCCTTCACGCTCACTCACCTCAACCAGGCGGCCGCTTTGGTGCATGTCTACCAGGATGGCTCCATTCACATGAACCACGGCGGGACGGAGATGGGCCAGGGCCTGTTCCAGAAGGTCGCGCAAGTCGCTGCCGACCGGTTCGGGGTCGATGTCGGTCACGTGAAAATCACCGCAACCGATACGGGCAAGGTGCCCAACACCTCGGCCACGGCGGCATCGTCGGGCACCGACCTCAACGGTATGGCCGTGAAGGCCGCCTGCGACACCATCCGGGATCGGATCGCCGAAGTCGTCGCCCCCGAATTGCAGGCCGAGCCCGACCAAATGATCTTCGCCGGGGGCGAAGTGCGCGCGGGATCCGCCGCCATGCCGTTCAAGGACGCCGTCACCAAAGCCTACATGGCCCGCGTCAGCCTCAGCGCGACGGGCTTCTACAAGACCCCCAAGATCGAGTGGGATCGGATCAAAGGTCAGGGTCGCCCGTTCTTCTACTTCGCCTATGGCGCGGCCTGTTCCGAGGTCGTGATCGACACGCTCACGGGCGAGAACCGCATCCTGCGCACCGACATCCTTCACGATGCGGGCACTTCTCTGAACCCCGCGCTCGACATCGGGCAAGTGGAAGGCGGTTTTGTGCAAGGCGCTGGATGGCTCACGATGGAGGAACTGGTCTGGGACGCGCACGGCACCCTCAAGACCCACGCGCCCTCCACCTACAAGATCCCCTGCGCCTCCGACGCGCCCGAGATCTTCAACGTGGCGCTCTACGAGGGCGCCAACCGCGAAGATACAATCTACCGCTCCAAGGCCGTGGGGGAGCCGCCGTTTATGCTCGGCATCTCCGTCTTTTCCGCGCTCGGCCATGCCTGCGCGGCGGTTGGTCCGAACTTCCCAGACCTGCAAGCCCCCGCAACGCCCGAAGCCATCCTCGCCGCGGTCGGGCGCGCCAGGGCTTAGGCATGGCGCACGAGATCACAGTCACCGTTTGCAACACCCGCGGCTCGGTTCCCCGAGAGGCCGGCGCAACCTTGCATGTGGGCGCAAACCATATCGACGGCACCATAGGCGGCGGCGCGCTGGAGTGGGAGGCGATCCGCCTCGCCCGCCAGATGCTGGCCGATGGAACGCAACAGATGCAGCGCAGCTTCCCCCTTGGCCCAGATCTGGGCCAATGCTGCGGCGGGGCAGTCACCCTTGATTTCATCGCTGGCGCGCAGGGCATTGAGCCTTCCGACCCGCCCATCTGGATCTGGGGGGCCGGTCATGTGGGCCGCGCCATTGCCGCAACGCTTGCCCCGTTCGAGGCGCACCAAATCACCCTGATCGACGATGCGTCTGAGCGTCTGCCAGCACCGCTTCCGCCACGGGTCACACCCCTTGTCGCCGCTGACATGCCGCGCGCGGTGGCCCATGCGCGCAAAGATGCGCGCCACTACATCGTCACATATTCTCATGACATCGACCTGGCCCTCTGCGACGCCCTCTTGCGACACGGTTTTACAAGCTGTGGTCTGATCGGCTCGGCCACCAAATGGGCGCGCTTTCGCAAACGGCTCGGCCAGATGGGCCATTCCGATGCACAAATATCGCGCATTCAGTGCCCAATTGGGGACCCAAACCTCGGCAAACACCCCCAAGCCATTGCGATTGGGGTGGCCGCACGGCTACTTGATGGGCAAATGCCACAAGAATCGGCACATGCTGCGCCAACGTCTGGGGGGACATGACCGCGCCACTTCTCGATCTCCGGGGGCTGACCAAGGCCTATCCCGGCGTCATCGCGAATGACGACGTGTCTTTTGCGATTCAACCGGGCGAAGTCCACGCGTTGCTGGGTGAGAATGGCGCAGGCAAATCAACCCTGGTGAAGATGATCTACGGGCTGGTGAAGCCCGACAGCGGCACCATGGCGCTGAACGACGCACCCTACACCCCGGCCGAGCCACGTGCGGCCCGCGCACAGGGCGTGGCCATGGTCTTCCAGCATTTCAGCTTGTTCGAAGCCCTCTCCGTTGCCGAAAACATCGCACTCGGCATGGAAAACCCGCCCAAGCCGCGCGATCTCAGCGCGCGCATTCGGGATGTGAGCCAAGCCTATGGCCTGCCGCTGGACCCGGAAAGCCTCGTGGGTGACCTCTCAGCAGGCGAACGCCAGCGGGTGGAGATCATCCGTTGCCTGCTTCAGGACCCCAAACTGCTTATCATGGATGAGCCGACCTCAGTTCTGACCCCGCAAGAGGTGGAAATCCTCTTCCACACCCTCCGCAAGCTCAGTGCTGAAGGCACCGCGATCCTCTATATCTCCCACAAGCTCGAAGAAATCCGCGCGCTTTGTGATGCCGCCACCATCCTCCGCCTTGGTAAGGTTGTGGGTGCCTGCGACCCAAAACAAACCTCTGCCGCGCAGATGGCCGAGATGATGGTGGGCAAATCGCTGGCCCAACCGGGCCGCGATGCCTCGGACCCCGGCGAGGTTCTGCTGAAGGCCACCGACCTCTCCCTGCCCGCTGCCTCCGCCTTTGGCACACCGCTCCGCGACATCAGTTTTGAGGTTCGCGCAGGCGAAATCCTGGGCATTGGCGGGGTCGCGGGCAATGGCCAGGATGAACTCCTCGCCGTCCTCTCGGGCGAACGCGCGACGCCGCGCGGCGCGGTCGAATTCAACGGCGCAGACCTTGCCACGCTGCCGCCTGAGGCTCGGCGCGGCATCGGCATTCTGTCTGCTCCAGAAGAGCGCCTTGGCCACGCAGCCGCCCCGGACATGACCCTGACCGAGAACGCGGTCCTCACCGGCGCGACCCGCAAAGGTCTGGCAAAGAACGGTTTTATCAGCTGGGGCCGCGCCCGCGCCTTCGCGGACGAGATCATTGCGCGTTTCGATGTGCGCACCCCCGGCAACCATGTGGCTGCCCGCGCGCTGTCGGGGGGCAATCTGCAAAAATACGTCGTCGGGCGCGAGATCCTGCAGGATCCCGTGGTGCTCGTCATCAACCAGCCCACATGGGGCGTCGATGCTTCTGCGGCCGCTGATATCCGGCAGGCGCTGTTGGACCTTGCCCAGAACGGCGCGGCGGTGATTGTCATCTCACAGGACCTCGACGAACTTCTGGAAATCTCGGACCGATTCTGCGCGCTGAACGAAGGTCGCCTTAGCGATCCGCGCCCCGCCCGTGGCCTCAGCATGGAGGAAATCGGCCTCATGCTCGGCGGCGCCCACGGGATGCAGGAGGCCGCGATATGATCCGCCTCGAAAAACGCCCCACCCCCTCGCGCGCTTGGTCGCTTGGCACGCCGATCCTCGCCGTGATCCTGACGATGATCGCAGGCGGCGCGATGTTTGCAGCCCTGGGCCAGGACCCGTTTGAAACCATCCGCGTGATCTTTTGGGACCCCCTGTTTCACGAACGTTTCGCCGGCTTCTCGCGCCCGCAATTGCTGGTGAAAGCGGGGCCCCTTATCCTGATTGCCATCGGTCTGTCGCTTGGCTTCCGCGCGGGTATCTGGAACATCGGAGCCGAGGGGCAGTATATCGTCGGCACCTTGGCGGGTGCCGCCTTTGGCCTCGCCTTCTACCCCTCTGAATCCCCGCTGCTCTTTCCCGGAATGGTCCTTGCGGGGCTGCTTGGCGGATGGCTTTGGGCGATGATCCCGGCGCTTTTGAAGGTCTTCGCCAACACCAACGAAATCCTCGTCTCGCTCCTGCTGGTCTATGTGGCCGAGGCGATGCTGGCCTCCGCCGCGACGGGCTGGTTGCGCAACCCCGAAGGCCAAGGCTTCCCGGGCTCCCGCAACCTCAGCCGCCATCCCGGCACCGACAATCCTGAGCTTTTTGCAGGCACCGGCATCCATTGGGGCGTCCTTGCCGCGTTCATTGCCGTGATTGCCGCCTATGTCCTGTTTCAGCGGCACATGTTCGGCTACCAGATCAAGCTGGCCGGTCAGGCCCCGCGCGCCGCGCGGTTCTCGGGCGTCAATCCGGGGCGGCTGGTGATCCTGTGCCTCGGCATCTCTGGCGCGCTGGCGGGCGCGGCGGGCCTGTTCGAGGTCTCGGGCCCCGCTGGCCAGATCACCATCGACTTCAACGTGGGCTACGGCTTTACGGCGATCATTGTGGCCTTCCTCGGCCGCCTGCACCCCATCGGCATCCTCTTCGCGGGTCTCTTGATGGCGCTGACCTATATTGGCGGTGAGCTGGCGCAACTGATCCTGCAAGTCCCCGCCCCCGCCATTCAGGCGTTTCAGGGGATGCTGCTGTTCTTCCTTCTGGCGCTGGACGTCTTGTCGAACTACCGCGTCCGGTTCGGACGGGAGGGTGTGGCATGACCCCTATCCTCCGCGATATCCTGTTATTCATCGTAGCGGCCGTTGCCGCGCATTTCCTGCTGATCGGACCCCTCTTTGCCTTCATGATCGTCACTGGCGGGGCTGCCTTTGCCGTACCAATTCTCGTCGTGATCCTCGCTGCAGCTTTTGCCATCGATCATTTCGCGATCCGCCGCTCCGGGCGCGCGGGTTGGCTGCTGACCGCCCCGGTCCTTGGGCTGTGCGCCAACGTGGCGTTTCTGGTTCTGACAACGCCGGAGCCAGGCCTATGACGGACGCCCAGTTTCGCCCCTTTGAACCCCGCGACCTGCCCTGGACCGCTTTTGGCCTCGCGTTCGGCATGTTTTATGGCGCGATGACCATCGCGATCATCACCGTCCTGGGGATGGGAACACTGGTTATCCTCATGATCGGCTTGCCTTTCCTTATTCTCCAAATGGCGGTGATCTTCGGCTTTGATGCCTTCCTGAAATGGCGACGCCGGAATGACCCTCCGCCACCACCCATTGCCTGGCTCCGCCATCATGCCGTATCGATCGGGGCCGCGACCGGCGCAGCTCTCATGCTGATCTGGGTCTTTGTCGGACGGGTGGTCACATGATCATTGACCCCATCACCCTGATCGTGGCGCTGATCACCATCTCCACCCCCGTGCTTCTCGCCGCTCTGGGTGAGCTGGTCGTCGAGAAATCCGGTGTCCTCAACCTCGGCGTTGAAGGCATGATGATCATGGGCGCCGTTTGCGGCTTCATCGTCGCCAATCAAACGGGCTCTCCCACACTGGCCTTCCTCGCCGGGATGGCAGGGGCGGCGGCCTTGTCGTTCATCTTCGCCGTCCTGACGCAGTTCCTGATGTCCAATCAGGTGGCGACGGGGCTTGCCCTCACCCTCTTCGGCCTTGGCCTCGCAGCCCTTCTGGGTGTGGGGTATGAGGGGCAACCGATCCCCGATGTGGCCAAGCCTCTGCCCGCCGCACTGGCTGAACTGCCCGTCATCGGACCGATCCTGTTCAGCCATGATCTCGTGACATACATCGCCATTGCGTCAGTCTTTGCCATCTGGTTCGTGCTCAAACACACGCGCATCGGCCTGATCCTGCGCGCCGTCGGCGAAAGCCATGATGCAGCCCATGCATTGGGCTACAAGGTCGTGCGCATCCGTATCCTCGCCATCCTGTTCGGCGGCGCCATGGCGGGCCTGGGCGGCGCGTTCCTGTCCGTTGTCTACGTCGAAAACTGGGTACAGGGCATGACCGCAGGCGCAGGCTGGATCGCCCTTGCGCTGGTGGTGTTCGCCGCGTGGAAGCCCGGCCGCGTCCTCTTCGGTGCCTGGCTTTTCGGCGGCATCGCGGCCCTGCAACTCCGCCTGCAAGCGGCAGAGGTTGGCGTGCCCGTGGCCCTGCTTGATGCCTCGCCGTACCTCGTGACCATCCTCGTGCTGGTCGTCATGTCGTCCGATCGGGCACGGGCCGCTTTGAACGCCCCGGCAGCCCTGGGCAAAACCTTCCACGCGAGCGGCTGACCGGATGGCGCGCAGCGATATCATAGCCATTCTGGACGGCGAGCATCCCCGCGTCGGGCGCGGCGTGGCCCTGTTCATCTACGGGCTGATCTGCGCCTCTGCCGTGGTGATTGCGCTGGAAACCCTGCCGGACCTCAGCCCGGCCATGAACACATCGCTTGTCATCGCCGAAATCGTCATCCTCGGCGTCTTCATCGTCGAGTACGGCCTGCGGCTGACCTGTTCCGAAAAGCCCTTGCGCTATGCGTTCAGCTTCTGGGGCATCATCGACTTTCTGGCGATTGTGCCTGCGATCTTGTTCCTGCTGCCCGATTTCACCACGATCCGCGCGATCCGCCTTCTGCGCATCCTGCGCCTGCTGAAGCTATTCAAAGCCAATGCCGCCCTTGAACGCATCTCAGCGGCGATTGAGCGGGCGAAGGCGGAATTTGCCATCTTCTTCTTCATCGCCGTGGTTGCGCTCTATCTCGCGGCCGTCGGCATCTACCATTTCGAACATGAGGCGCAGCCAGATGGCTTCTCCTCGATCCCGGAAAGCCTGTGGTGGGCCATCGCGACCCTGACAACCGTGGGATATGGGGATGTCTACCCCATCACCACGGGGGGGCGCATCTTCACCGGGCTTGTCCTGCTGATCGGCATCGGCATTGTTGCCGTGCCCGCAGGCCTTGTCACAGCCGCCCTGACCGAGGCGCGGCCTGACGACAGCACCAAACCAAAAGAGACCAAATCCAACGGAGAGGAAAATCCATGAAACTGACAACCCGATTGCTCGCCAGCGCCGCACTTGCGACCGCGGCCCTGACAGGCACCGCCACAGCCGACGGACACGACCCGTTCAACGTCGGCTTCGTCTATATCGGCACCCCCGGTGACTATGGCTGGACCTATGAGCATGACCAGGGCCGCCTCGCAATCGAAGAAGCCTTCGGCGACAGCGTCGAGACCAGCTTTATCGAGAACGTCCCAGAAGGCCCGGACGCTGAGCGTGTGATGACGCAGATGATCCTGAACGGCGCGGACATGATCTTCACCACCTCCTTCGGGTATGGTGAGGCTACAAACGCGGTCGCGGGCCAGTTCCCCGATGTGGTGTTCGAGCACGCGACGGGCTACCTGCGCGAACATCCCAACGTGTCCACATACTCTGCGCGCTTTTATGAAGGCCGTGCCGTCATCGGGCACATCGCGGGCCACATGACCGAAAGTAACATTGTGGGCTACATCGCCTCCTATCCGATCCCCGAAGTGATCCGCGGCATCAACTCGGCCTACTTGCACGCGCGTGAAGTGAACCCCGATGTCGAATTCCGCGTGGTTTGGGTCTACACCTGGTTCGACCCGGCGGTTGAAGGCGACGCGGCACAGGCGCTTATCGATGCTGGCGCCGACGTGATCATGCAGCATACCGACTCCACCGCGCCGCAGGCCGTTGCGGAAGAAGCCGAGATCCTGTCCTTTGGCCAGGCCTCCGACATGTTCCAGTTCGCCCCACGTCCGCGCATCGCGTCGATTATCGACGATTGGGCACCTTACTATGTGCGCCGCGTCGGTGAGGCGATGGAAGGCACATGGGAGCAGTCCGATACCTGGGAAGGCATGCCCGAGGGCATGGTCGTGATCGGTGAGATGACCGAAGCAATCCCGGAAGAGGTCCGCGCTTCGGCCCAAGGCATGATCGATGCGATCACCGCGGGCGAATATCACCCGTTCACCGGCCCGATCAATCGCCAGGACGGCACAGCCTGGCTGGCCGAAGGCGAAGTCGCTGATGACGGCACGCTTGCGGGGATGGACTTCTATATCGAAGGCATCACGGGCGAGATCCCGAACTGATCCCCCCCGATCACGCATCTCAAACGGCCCGCACATCGTGGGCCGTTTTTCTTTGCAGTACATGAGGGGTTGCGCCGGCTTCGCCGTCACCGGGGGGCGGGGGGGGGGGGGGGGGGGGGGGGGGGCCCGCCCCCCCCCCCCCCCCCCCCCCCGCCCTGCCATTCCCGCCCGAACCCGGACAACTTAGCCTTGGCCCCAGATGTACACGGCCAGGAAAAGGAACAGCCAGACA
>CANLEH010000008.1 GCA_947489665.1 uncultured Roseicyclus sp.
GCGGGGCCTTTTGCTTGAGAGGCCTTGCGTGCTCAAGGTTGAGCAGAGGGGTTAAGCCCCTGTCCCCAAACGAAAAGACGAATCCCGTTAACCTCTGGCTAACCATGATCCGGGGCAAGGCGGGCCCAATCGAAGGTCCGCCACGTGTCAAACCCTTGCGCAAAAGTGCGCCCTAACGCTTGCCACTGACATCCCCTTGCAACGATACCCTGTTGCGGCGCACTTCCGGTGCGCACGTATAAAAAGGAAAGCCCGGAATGTTCAGATTTCTGCCCTGGTGGGTCTTTGGGCTCTGCGCGCTTTTGTTCGGCAGCATCGCCGCAACCTTCACCAAGGACTACCTGTCAGACAACACGGCCCTGGAAGGCGCCCTTGCGAACCCACCCGAAACCATCCTGCTGCGCGATCTGCCCGATACGCCCGATCATCCGCCCTTCTCCGAATTCGCGGTGCGCGATTTCGCTGGCTATTGGGTTGGCATCGTCGAGACCGGGCGCAACGGGCGGTCCTTTCTGGTGCTGGAGTCCTTCTCAACCCCGCCGGTCTACGTGGCCTTCACGGCGGCCGCATTCGAGGAGGATATGTTCAATGCCGAGGCGTTGTTGCTGGAACAGGATTGGGAGAACCGCGTTGTGCGCGGCGTGCTGACCGGCACAAACACGTACCGCGCCGATCTTGAGGCCTTTCTGCGCGAAGATGACCCGAGTTTTCCGCAAGGCCCTGTCCTGATGGCTGAATTTCTGGAAGGGGACCGCGCCGTCGCCCTATCAAACCGCGTCTCCGGAGACCGCACTGTCATGCTCATCTCATGGGGGATCACGGCGCTTCTTTTGGGTGCGACCATTGTGAAGTTCCGCGGATGGCGGCGGCGGCGCGCGGCTAAACAGCAAGCAGCGCGCGAGGCAATGCAGGACAACGGGCCGATCGACAGCGGCGGGTCCTGAGGCGGCCCAATGAAAAAAGCCCGGGGTTTCCCCCGGGCTACAGTTCGGACCAGCGCCCTTTTACGAGTTCAGGGCGCTTTCGATCGCATTCTCGATCTCGGTTTCGTCACCAGAAACCATTGCGATGAAGATTTCCGTCACTTCGGCGCCTTCAATCTCGGCCAGTTCGGCGCTTGTGAAGCCACGGGCTTCAAGAGCCGACATGACGCGGCGTTCAGCGCTGGAAGCGGCGATCTCGATCGCACCATCATCGTTCTTGCCGAAGTCGAAGCTCGCGATCACGCGGTCGACAGCGGTCTGATCTTCGCCGGACGCGGCAAGATACAGTTCCGTGTATTCGCCGTCCGACAGCAGGTCAGCGACGCCCGGCGCATAGCCATTTTCGGCCAAGGCTTCGACCACGATGGCACGGGTATCATCGTCGCGTGCCGTGTCGTACAGGCCTTCGGGACCATCGCTTTGCGTGGCTTCATAGCCGCGCAACAGTTCCATTACAGCGCTTTCGTCTTCCGAAGAAATGGCGACAAACAGCTCGGTCACCTGAGCGTCGGTCAGCATGTCGATGGTGGCTGCATCATAGCCCATCGTCATCAACTCGCTCTCAACGCGCGCTTCGGCGCTTGTCTGAGCTGCGACGGGTGCAGCGATTGCAAGGGCTGCGGTTGTGGCAAGCATCAGGCGTTTCATAGGAATTCTCCTTCGTTTCTATTTCGTCCACCACATCATCGTGGCGGTCGGGAGGACGACGCATAGCCCCCGTCAGGAGTTCCAAGAAAATGGGCGACCTATCGCTAGGTCGCCCTTAAAATACTGAAAATAAACAGTTTATTTAATGATCACAGGCTAGTGAGCCGGTTCAGCGGATCAGGCCTTCGCCGCGGAAGACGGCTTCGATGCGCGATTCCAGCTGGGTGCTGGAATAGGTCGAACGGCGGATGATCAGCAGGTGGATTTCGCTAACGCCGGCACAGGTCAGCGCGCCGTAGGGCAGGTTGCGCGTGGTCGCGGGGGCCTGGTTGAAGATCGTCTGGCGCAGCTGATTGCAGGAATGGCTGTCGGCCGACGCGATGGAGGGGATCATGGGCAGGGCCATGGCGAGGGACAGGGTCAAAATAAGGGAACGCATGAGATTGGTCTCCGGAAGGGGGTTATTGCCGCTAGGCTATCACATGCAGAGCTTAACGCATGGTCGGGAAATCCGTAGCTCACATCTGGACACAGGTTTGAAATCGGCCTAAGGCGTGGCCCGGCCGTAGGGGTATAGCTCAGTTGGTAGAGCAACGGATTCCAAATCCGTAGGTCGCGGGTTCGAATCCTGCTGCCCCTGCCAAGCCCACCTTGCGCATTATGGTGGGCATCATACGTTTTGGCCCATGCGCATTCTTCTTATACTCGTCGTGATCGCCGCCCTGCTTTATGCCGTTGTCCTCGTCGGCATGTATCTGGGTCAGCGGCAGCTGATGTACTTTCCGTCCAATGACGATCCCTTGCCGGGTGATGTCGGCCTTGCCGGCGTTTCGGTGGAGCGTCTTGAAACCCGGGATGGTGAGAGGCTGGTGCTTTGGCATGCAGAGCCTGCGCCGGGCCAGCCGACGATCCTGTTTTTCCACGGCAATGGCGGCGAGATGGCCCATCGCAACGGGCGCTTTGCGGCGTATCAGGCGGCGGGGCTTGGCGTCGCCTTCTTATCCTATCGTGGCTATGGCGGAAGCTCCGGCACGCCGACGGAGGCGGGTCTGCACATGGATGCGGACGCGGCCTATGGCTGGCTACGGGATCAGGGGATCGCGGCGGAGGATATCGTTGTCGTCGGGGCTTCGCTTGGGACCGGGGTTGCGGTGCAATTGGCCGCGCGGGCAGAGGTCGCGGCGCTGGTTCTGGGTGCGCCCTATTCGGCGACGGATGATGTGGCCGCAGGGGTTTATCCATGGTTGCCGGTGCGCCTGTTGATGCGGGACCGCTTTCGAAGCGTGGATCATATCGGTTCGGTCCGCGCACCCATCTTGATCCAGCATGGCACGGCCGACACGGTCGTGCCGTTTGCATCGGGCCAGGCGTTGCACGGCGCAGCACCACAGGGCACGCGGTTTGTGGCCATCGAAGGCGCGGGGCATGAGGTGCTGTTCGACCCGAGCCTCTGGCAAGGTGAGATTGCGTTTATCCGCGATCTGCGCGACGGCGGATAGTGTTCAGCGTAGCCGCAGCAGTACGGCGACAAGGCCCGGTATCTCGCGCAGCCAGCCTTTGATCTGCGGCCAGAGCCGTGCGTCTTTGGACGGTGGGGCGCTGACCAGAACCCGCAGACCAAGGCGCCGCGCAAGCATGCGGGCGCGGGTCAGGTGATAGGTGTCCGAGACGATCACAACGTCCCGCGTCCCAAGCTGGTCGAGGATCGGCAGCGCGAAGCGGAGGTTTTCGGATGTGTTGGTGGACGCATCTTCAAGGTGCACATCGTTCTCAGGCACACCCGCAGCATGCAACATATCGGCCATCGCCCTGGCCTCGGTCGGCGGATGCCGTCCAAGACCGCCGCAACAGATAATCGCCTGCCCATACCCTGCGTGATACAACGCGGCCCCGTGCAATGTCCGCCTGCGCAAGGTGGGCGACGGACCATCGGGCCAAACCGCCGCGCCCAGGATCACGATCGCTGTCTTGCAAGCGGGTGCCCCCATGCGTATATGCCCTTCAACCCAACCAGATGGCGCCACCATGACAAATCCGTTCCAGTTCCTCCAGCAGACCCGCTCTGAAGTTGCCAAAGTCGTTTGGCCGACGCGGCGCGAAGTGCTGGTGACGACCGGGATGGTGTTCGTGATGGCCGTCCTTGCCGCGATTTTCTTCTTCGGCGTGGATTGGGTGATCCGGTTCTTGCTGGAAACCATCCTGACGTCGTTCGGCTAACGCCTTGCCTTTCGGGGCGCGCGACGCTACGCAGCCTCAACATCCCTGACATGATGATGGTAGAACTGGCCCGAAGGGTCTCTACCCGATGTTCGGGAACCATCTGAGAGGCGCGCGCGCGTTACACATAAGGGATAAGGCCATGGCAAAGCGTTGGTACTCGGTTTCAGTGCTGTCCAACTTCGAGAAGCGCATCGCGGAGCAGATTCGCACCGCTGTCGAGGAAAAGGGCCTGCAGGACGTCATCGAAGAGGTTCTGGTCCCCGAAGAGGATGTCATCGAAATCCGCCGGGGCAAGAAAGTCACCGTCCCGCGCCGCTTCATGCCCGGCTACGTTCTGGTGCGCATGGAGATGACGGATGAAGGCTATCACGTCATCAACTCGATCCAGCGCGTGACCGGCTTCCTTGGTCCGCAGGGCCGCCCAATGCCAATGCGCGACGAAGAGGTGAACTCGATCCTCAACCGCGTGGAGGAGGGTGAGGCCGCGCCGCGGTCTACGATCACCTTCGAGGTGGGCGAGAAGGTCAAAGTCAACGACGGCCCGTTCGAGGATTTCGACGGCATGGTCGAGGAAGTCGACGACGACAACCAGCGCCTGAAGGTGACGGTGTCGATCTTCGGCCGCGCCACCCCGGTGGAGCTGGAATATACGCAGGTCTCCAAGCAGCTTTGATATGTCCGCCACGGACTCGATTGGCCGCTCCGCTGGGGCGGCCTTTTGCGTTTAACCCGCCAATTCCGGATGCAGATAGGCCTCTGGGTAGCTCATCGGTTTCATCGGCCCAAGTGGCACCACTCCATTCCATGACCGCCCGAAATAGCCCTGACGGCAGTGGATCAAAGATCCGGCCTCGGCCACGCCAGCCAACGCATAAACGCGACAGAGCCAGCACCACAGGTGCGGGTAATCGAGGATACGCGCGCCGTTGAGTTTCATGCGGACGTAGTACACCGGGTCGTGGCGGTAGAGCGTAGGGAAAAGCCTCAGATCGGCTTCAGTGAACGCGTCGCCCAGAAGGTACGGGCGGCCATCGGAGAGGCGCTTTTCCAACGTCTCAAGTGTGTCGAAATAGGCGGCAAAAGCATTGGCGTAGACCTGCTGGTCCGAGGAAAAGCCCGCCTTGTAAGCGCCGTTGTTGATTGTCGTGTAGATCAGGTCATTGAGCTCGGCCAACGATGGGTCTTCCAGGACCAGATGGGGCCGATCCGCTCGGGTCGAGCCAAGCGCCTCGGCATGGGCGTCGAGCATGCGGATGATCTCAGCGCTCTCGTTGTTGACGATGCGGCCCGCCACTTTGTCGTAAAGGATCGGCACAGATTGCTCATCTGAGCCTTCGCGCCGGTAGATTTGCTTGGCCAGGCGCAGGGCCTCCCCCGTTCCTGTCTCGGGCGTGCATTCGGGTAGCGTTCCGCCTGTCAGGCTGGCGACCTTGTCGGGCGCAAATTGCCAGAGGTTGGGGCCGACGGGGTCGTCGTCACCGGTTCGGTTGGGAAAAGCCACGTCCAGGGTAATCGCGTCCTCCAGCCCCAGCACCGCACGGGCCAGCTTGACGCGGTGGCACCAAGGGCAGTTCAACGCGACGAAGAGGTGGTAGCGGCCCGGTTCCGGCGGAAATTCGGGATCGCCAATGGCGTGGCGAAATCCGCTGACGCCCCGCACAAATTCACCTTTGGCGCGGCGGGCGCTTGCGTGTGTTTGGCTTTCCTCGGTGGACGTGTCCGTAGACATGCGATGCCTTTCTGATGGTGCAGTGGTCATGACCCTACGACAAGCACGCCGCGTCCGCGCGCCCCTTCTTTGCGCGCTGATGAAGGGGGAGTTTGGACCCACGCGCGCTGATCGGCATTTGCGTGCGCGGGATGGAACGCTTACCGAAAAGGCCATGGACGTGAGTTTTCCTGAAACGCTTGGCGCGTTAGAGGCCGAATTGGCCAAAGAGACACCAGAGATTGAGGCGCTGGTGCAGTGCTTGCGCGCGCTTCGTAAGGGCTGGCCGGACGATCCGACGCCAGACGATGTGCGGCGCAGCTTTGCGGTCAGCACCGCCGTGCTTGCCCTTGGCCCGAGCGGTACACCTCCGGGGCGGTTGAGCCATGCTGTGATGGAGATGATCCGCCGGATGGTGGTCGACCCATCCGGTTGGCACCGGGTGCATGTACAGCGCAGCTTCGATCACCATACGGCCTTTGGCAGGAAGATGCCCGGTGATCGCTTTGATGAGCCTGTCCCAGTGGCGGCCCTGCCAGTGACCGCATCCGAGGCGCGGGGGCTGATCCAGCCTTTGCTCACTTCCTATGAAGACAGCATGGACGCGCAGCCGATGCGCCATTTCAACTTAGCCTGGGAGGTGCTGATGCATCCGGCGGCCCCCTTCGACCGGGTGTTCGCCGCGTGGCTGAAAGAGGTTGAGGCGCGGGGTCTGGGCCTTGGCGACAGCTATTCGGCGCTGCGGCGGTCGATGGCGTTCTGGGGTTTGGCGGATCGCGGGCGTCAACGGGTCAGCCGCAAAGGCGTGGATGAGATTTTTCTGCCGGTGCTGGATGACCCGAACCCCATGCTGGCCGCCGCCGCTGCGCGGTTCCTGGGCCGGGTCCATGCCGAGCCGGAGGAGTTCTATAACCATGGCACGCCTTGGCCTTTGCCGGATTTGCTGACCTATCTTGCCAACCGCCCGCTCGCGACGCGCCGGGCCGTGGCGGGCGGGTTCCTGAACGGGTTTGCCGATTGCGATGAACCGTTTCAACTCTTGCGCGAGGATGCGCGACTGGCGGGGTTCGATCTGGACGGTTGGGTGATTGCCCTGCTTGCCGACACCCCGGAGGAGGTGCTGATCCCCTCGGCGCAGGCATTCTGGTTTTACATCCACGAAGGCTTCGCGGTGAATGCTGACTTCGTCGCCCGATTGATGGATGAAGGGCATGATTGGATCGCGATGATGTGTGCGACCGAGCTGCGCAGTGTTGTCGACGGGATGGAGCCGGTCTTGCGGCGGTTGGCAGCATCGTCGGATCGCGAAGCCGCCGCCGGCGCCGCGCGGCATTTGTCGACCGTTTATGCGGCACGGTAATGTGATCATCTGGACGCATTTTCGCGAGAAACTGCGTTCAGTTGAGCGCAAATGCGTTCAACTGAGCAGAGTTGCATCCCTGCATTTTCCGTTTGCAAGGCACAGCGACCCGTCCTATACGCCGGGCTTCGTTTGGGCGTCGTGTATGCGGCACCCCGAACCGTGGGAGGCGAGGCACGCGCGCGTGCCGGACCAGACCACGGCCACAAAGGCCCTGAAACGCGATGACGGGCTGTTGGTAGAAAAGGAGAGGCCTCATGGCCAAGAAACTTGCTGGCACGATGAAACTGCAGATCCCTGCAGGTCAAGCCAACCCAAGCCCCCCAGTGGGCCCTGCGCTGGGTCAGCGCGGCATCAACATCATGGAATTCTGCAAGGCGTTCAACGCCAAGACGCAGGAGATGGAACAGGGCGCTCCTTGCCCCACGGTGATCACGTATTACCAGGACAAGTCCTTCGCCATGGACATCAAGACGCCGCCCGCGTCGTACTACCTGAAGAAGGCCGCTGGCCTGAAAAACGTGGGCAAGCGCAACCGTCCGCGTGGGGCCGAGAACCCCGGCCGTGAAACCGTTGCGACGATCACCGCCAAGCAGCTGCGCGAGATTGCAGAAGCCAAGATGGTGGACCTGTCCGCAAACGACGTGGAAGCCGCAATGCAGATCATCCTTGGTTCCGCCAAGTCGATGGGTATCGAGGTAAAGGGGTAAGACCATGGGAAAGATGGGAAAACGCCTGACCGCCGCCCGCGCAGCGTTTGAAGGCAAGGAAGATCTGAGCGTTGAAGAAGCCGTTGCACTGGTGAAGACCAACGCGAAGGCGAAGTTCGACGAGAGCATTGAAATCGCGATGACGCTTGGCGTCGATCCGCGCCACGCCGACCAGATGGTCCGCGGCACGGTCGACCTGCCCAACGGCACCGGCAAATCGGTCCGCGTGGCCGTGTTCGCCCGTGGCCCGAAGGCTGAGGAAGCAACAGCCGCAGGTGCGGATATCGTGGGTGCTGAAGACCTGATGGAAACCGTCCAGGGCGGCACCATCGAGTTTGATCGCTGCATCGCCACCCCGGACATGATGCCGATCGTCGGCCGTCTGGGTAAGGTGCTTGGCCCACGCAACCTGATGCCGAACCCGAAGATCGGCACGGTGACGATGGACGTCAAAGAAGCCGTTGAAGCCGCCAAGGGTGGCCAGGTGCAGTACAAGGCCGAGAAAGCCGGTGTTGTACATGCAGGCATCGGCAAGGCGTCTTTTGATGAGGCCAAGCTGGTCGAAAACGTCCGTGCGTTCGTCGAGTCGGTGAACAAGGCCAAGCCGTCGGGCGCCAAAGGCACCTACATGAAAAAGATCGCCATCTCGTCCACCATGGGTCCGGGCGTGTCGATCAACGTGGAAAACGCGACAGGCAACTGAGCTTCAATCGCTTTGGAACCTGACTAAGGGGTGGGCAAAAATGCCCGCCCCTTTTTCGTTGTTAATCATGAACGCATTCAGACCCTTGTTTGCGGGATTTTAGACGATACTGTCTAAATCAGCTGCCAAAAACTGAAGAGAATCTTAGGTTACTGGCAGGTGAACCATGTCCATTCGTTCGACGGTCTTCGGGCCAACTCGTTGTTTTCTGTATGCGGCTTCGGTGACTGCCACAGCATTGCCAGCGGCGGGGCAAAGCGGAAACACCTCGGATATCGGGCAGGTTCTAAGCACTCCAGAACGGAGTGAGGCTGCATTGGCCTTTCCATCCATTTTCGGGGCAGCCTCTGCGGTCGCCCCGGCAGGCGGCACGGGCTACGTCGCGTTGACCTACGCCAACCCGCGCAACGGAATATCCGGGACGGGTGGGGATGGCGATGTCGCGGCGGGCTACACGTTTGGCAACCCGGTCGATGGCATCAGTGTCTCGGTCGGAGTGGTCGTCACGGGGCTGGAGCCTTTCGGCGACAGTGGCAGCCTGAACCTTGGCGTTTCGCGGCTGATCGGGTCGTCCGATCGATCAGCCACCTTTGTCGGCGCCTCGGCTCTTGGCCTTGGGGGATGGGGCGATGCGGAAGCGGATGGAGAATCCTACGCTGGCTATGTCTCGCATCTGCGCTCGATCGGGCTCGGATCGGCAGAAGTGCCGCTTCAGCTGACGCTCGGATACGGCAACCGAACGACGCTGGCCGATGATCGAAGTGGTCGCGTCGAAGAGGGTGTCTTCTTCGGGGTCGGTGCGGGGATCGCAGAAAACCTGTCGCTGAGCGTTTCGGGCACGGCGACACAATTGAATGCCGGGGCCACGTTGGCCATCCCGCAGCTTGAGGGTTTGAGCCTGTCAGCGGGGATGTTCGACATCCTCGACAATACCGACCGGCAGCAAGCAACAGTGACGGTCGCGTTTGGATTTTGACACGTAAAGGAGTACGAGTATGTCTCGCACACTCAAGACAATCGCCCTGACCACGACCCTTTCCATCGCCGCCGCTGCAGCCGTACAGGCCGGTGGGTCGAGCACCCCCAACCCGACGGCTGCCACAACCACGGCGCCGACGACCACAGCGCCCACCACGGGCACGACCTATGTGCCCCGTTTTTTGACCATCTATTCCCGCTGAACCCGGGGCAGATTGGGCGGGAAGGGGGTTGGCATTTTGGACCAACCCGTTTAGCAACCGCCTTGCGTAAGAGCGTGCGATTCGTCGGGCGCTCTTTTGCGTTTCGTCCGAGACGGTGGGTGGGGGCTTCAAAACTCCAATAAATCCTGCCTGAGACGGGATCAGACATGTGTTTGAGAGCTCAGATCCGTTTGAGCGCTTGGCGGTGTTTCGGTTCCGTTGCGATACGGACCAAAAACCGCCGGAGCGATCCGGTAGAAACTGAGCCGGCGGGGCAACCCGCCAATTTGGAGAAAACCTGTGGATAGAGCCCAGAAAGAGAAAGTGGTCGAGGAACTCGGCCAGATCTTTGAAAGCTCTGGCGTCGTGGTGGTTGCACACTACCAGGGCCTCACGGTTGCAGAGATGCAAGATCTGCGCGGTCGCGTTCGCGACGCGGGTGGATCTGTGCGTGTCGCCAAGAACAAGCTCGCCAAGATTGCCCTTGATGGAACGCCTGCCGCTGGCATCGCTGACCTGATGGATGGCATGACCGTTCTTGCCTATTCGGAAGACCCGGTCGCAGCCGCTAAGGCCGCGGACGAGTTTGCCAAAGAGAATGACAAATACGTCATCCTCGGCGGTGCGATGGGCGGAAACGTTTTGGACACTGATGGTGTGAAGGCCGTCGCAAAGTTGCCGTCCCGCGAAGAGCTTATCAGCTCGATCGTTGGCTGCCTCGGAGCGCCTGCATCCAACATCGCCGGTGCCATTGGCGCGCCTGCTTCGAATATCGCCTCCGTCCTTTCGACCATCGAAGAGAAGGCGGCGTAAAGCACCCGTTGAGAACCCGCCCCTTGCGGCGTTGGAACCCATACCTACATACGGAACCTGAAAAATGGCTGATCTTAAGAAACTCGCAGAAGAGATCGTTGGTCTGACCCTCCTGGAAGCCCAGGAACTCAAGACCATCCTGAAAGATGAATACGGCATCGAGCCCGCCGCTGGCGGCGCAGTGATGATGGCTGGTCCTGCTGGCGACGCCGGTGGCGCCGCTGAAGAGCAGACTGAATTTGACGTCGTTCTGAAGAACGCCGGCGCACAGAAGATCAACGTGATCAAAGAAGTGCGTGGCATCACCGGTCTTGGCCTGAAAGAAGCCAAGGATCTGGTCGAAGCCGGTGGCAAGATCAAAGAAGGCGTCGACAAGGCCGAAGCAGAAGAGATCAAAGGCAAGCTGGAAGCAGCCGGCGCCGAGGTCGAACTGGCCTGATTGGTCCAAAGCGTCCAATTGGACGTATGAGTTATGGCTGGATCCGGAGAATTCCGGGTCCAGCTATCGTCGTCTTAGAAAGCGCCTTTTGCGAAAGGCTTTTTCTTAGGCGGTAACAAAAGGGTCGGGCTTTGTCGGTGGGACGGCAAACAGATTGATCCGTTACGTCTATTTTCTTGCGAGCAGCCCGCCGAGCCCCGGCGGCGTGGGTGCCGCGCGAGACAGAAAGGTGCGCGACAACCATGGCTCAGACCTACGCAGGCCAGAAACGTATCCGCAAATTTTACGGCAAGATCGAGGAAGTCCTCGCAATGCCGAACCTGATTGAGGTTCAGAAGTCGTCTTACGACCTGTTCCTGAAATCAGGCGATCAGCCCGACCCGAGCGACGGCGAAGGCATCAAAGGTGTGTTCCAGTCGGTTTTCCCGATCAAGGACTTCAACGAGACCGCGATCCTCGAATTCGTCAAGTACGAGCTGGAGCAGCCCAAGTTCGACGTTGAGGAATGCCAGCAGCGCGACCTGACCTATGCGGCACCGCTCAAGGTGACGCTGCGCCTGATCGTGTTCGATATCGACGAAGATACCGGTGCGAAGTCCGTCAAGGACATCAAGGAACAGGACGTGTTCATGGGCGACATGCCCCTGATGACGCCGAACGGGACGTTCATCGTGAACGGCACCGAACGTGTGATCGTGTCCCAGATGCACCGTTCGCCCGGTGTGTTCTTTGACCACGACAAGGGCAAGACGCACTCCTCGGGCAAACTGCTGTTCGCTTGCCGCATCATCCCATATCGCGGCTCTTGGCTGGACTTCGAGTTCGACGCCAAGGATATCGTGTTCGCGCGTATCGACCGCCGTCGTAAGCTGCCTGTGACCACCCTGCTTTATGCGCTGGGTCTGGACCAGGAAGGCATCATGGATGCCTATTACGACACCGTCACGTTCAAGATGGTGAAGAACAAGGGCTGGGCCACGAAGTTCTTCCCTGAGCGTGTGCGTGGCACCCGCCCGGTGGCCGATCTGGTGGACGCCAAGACCGGCGAAGTCATTGCCGAGGCTGGCAAGAAGGTCACCCCGCGCGCGGTCAAGAAGTGGATCGATGAGGGTGAGATCGAGAACCTGCTGGTGCCGTTCGACGGCATCGTGGGCCGCTTTGCCGCCAAGGACATCATCAACGAGGCAAACGGCGCGATTTATGTCGAAGCCGGTGATGAGCTGACGTGGGAAGTCGACAAGGAAGGTGAAGTCACTGGTGGTACGCTGAAAGAGCTGCTGGATGCCGGCATCACCGAGATTCCGGTGCTCGACATCGATAACGTCACTGTCGGCCCGTACATGCGCAACACCATGGCGACGGACAAGAACCTGAACCGTGAAACCGCGTTGATGGACATCTACCGCGTCATGCGTCCGGGTGAGCCGCCCACCGTTGAAGCCGCGTCGAACCTGTTCGACCAGCTGTTCTTCGACTCTGAGCGTTATGACCTTTCCGCCGTTGGTCGCGTGAAGATGAACATGCGTCTCGATCTGGACGCGGAAGACACCATGCGGACGCTACGCAAGGAAGACATCATCGCCTGCATCAAGGCGTTGGTGGAACTGCGCGACGGACGTGGCGACATTGACGACATCGACCACCTCGGAAATCGCCGTGTACGCTCGGTCGGTGAGTTGATGGAGAACCAGTACCGTGTTGGCCTGCTGCGCATGGAGCGCGCCATCAAGGAGCGTATGTCGTCGGTCGAGATCGACACGGTGATGCCGCAGGACCTGATCAACGCCAAGCCTGCTGCGGCGGCTGTGCGTGAATTCTTCGGCTCCTCGCAGCTGTCGCAGTTCATGGACCAGACGAACCCGCTTTCGGAAGTGACGCACAAGCGTCGTCTTTCCGCGCTTGGGCCGGGCGGCCTGACCCGCGAACGGGCTGGTTTTGAGGTGCGCGACGTGCACCCGACACACTATGGCCGGATGTGCCCGATTGAAACGCCGGAAGGGCCGAACATTGGTCTGATCAACTCGCTGGCCACCTATGCCCGCGTGAACAAGTACGGCTTCATCGAAACGCCCTATCGCCGTGTGAATGACGCAGTGGTCTCCGACGACGTGGTGTACATGTCCGCGACCGAGGAGATGCGTCACACCGTGGCGCAGGCGAACGCGAACCTCGATGAAAACGGCAAGTTCGTGAACGATATGGTCAACACGCGGATGTCCGGCGAATACACGCTGAACGCCCGTGAAAGCGTTGACCTGATCGACGTGTCGCCCAAGCAGTTGGTCTCCGTTGCCGCATCGCTGATCCCGTTCCTTGAGAACGACGACGCGAACCGCGCGCTGATGGGCTCCAACATGCAACGTCAGGCTGTGCCGCTTTTGCAGGCCGATGCTCCGTTCGTGGGCACCGGTATTGAGAGCATTGTGGCGCAGGATTCCGGTGCTGCGATCATGGCCAAGCGTGGCGGTGTCATCGACCAGGTCGATGCGCAGCGTATCGTTGTGCGTGCAACTGAGGATCTTGAGCTGGGTGACGCGGGCGTGGACATCTACCGTCTGCGCAAGTTCCAGCGTTCCAACCAGAACACCTGTATCAACCAGCGTCCGCTGGTGAAGGTGGGTGACAAGGTTGGCAAGGGTGAGGTCATCGCCGACGGCCCCTCCACGGATATCGGCGAGTTGGCGCTCGGCAAGAACGTCATCGTCGCCTTCATGCCGTGGAATGGCTACAACTACGAGGACTCGATCCTGATCTCCGAGCGCATCGTGAAGGATGACGTCTTCACCTCGATCCACATCGAGGAATTCGAAGTCGCCGCCCGTGACACGAAGCTTGGGCCGGAAGAGATCACCCGCGATATCCCGAACGTTGGTGAGGAAGCCCTGCGCAACCTCGACGAAGCGGGCATTGTCTATATCGGTGCCGAAGTTGGCCCGGCGGACATTCTTGTGGGCAAGATCACACCGAAGGGCGAAAGCCCGATGACGCCGGAAGAAAAGCTTCTGCGCGCCATCTTCGGTGAGAAGGCCTCGGACGTGCGTGACACGTCGCTTCGCCTGCCGCCCGGCGATTTCGGGACGGTTGTGGAAGTACGCGTCTTCAACCGCCACGGCGTTGAGAAAGACGAACGTGCCCTGCAGATCGAGCGGGAAGAGGTCGAGCGCCTTGCCCGTGACCGTGACGACGAGTTGGTGATCCTGGAACGGAACATCTACGCCCGTCTGCGCGGCATGATCGAAGGCAAGGTTGCGGTCAAAGGCCCCAAAGGCGTGAAGCCGAACAGCCCGATCACCGCGGAGTTGCTGGATGAGCAACTGTCACGCGGCCAGTGGTGGCAGCTTGCCCTCGAAGATGAGCAAGACGCGGCCCAGGTCGAAGCCCTAAACGAGCAGTTTGACGCGCAGAAGCGCGCGCTGGACCATCGTTTCGAGGACAAGGTCGAAAAGGTCCGTCGCGGCGACGATCTGCCCCCGGGTGTGATGAAGATGGTAAAAGTCTTCATCGCCGTGAAGCGCAAGCTTCAGCCGGGCGACAAGATGGCTGGCCGTCACGGCAACAAGGGTGTGATCTCGAAGGTGGTCCCGATGGAGGACATGCCGTTCCTTGCGGACGGTACGCCGGTTGATTTCGTGCTGAACCCACTGGGTGTGCCCTCGCGCATGAACGTGGGTCAGATCCTTGAGACCCATATGGGTTGGGCGGCACGTGGCCTTGGCCTGAAGATCGACGACGCGCTGGACGAATATCGCCGCTCTGGCGACATGACCCCGGTGCGTGATGCGCTCAAGATTGCCTATGGTGATGAGGTCTACAGCGAAGCCTTTGCCGATCGCGACGAAGACAGTCTTCTGGAAGCGGCGGGCAATGTAACCCGCGGTGTTCCGATCGCAACGCCGGTCTTCGACGGTGCGAAAGAGGCGGATGTGAATGACGCGCTGATGCGGGCCGGGTTCTCAGAATCCGGTCAGTCGGACCTGTTCGACGGCCGCACCGGTGAGAAGTTCGCGCGTCCGGTGACGGTGGGTGTGAAATACCTGCTGAAACTGCACCACCTCGTCGACGACAAGATCCACGCCCGTTCGACGGGGCCGTACTCGCTCGTCACGCAGCAGCCGCTGGGTGGTAAGGCGCAGTTCGGCGGTCAGCGCTTCGGTGAGATGGAGGTCTGGGCCCTGGAAGCCTACGGTGCCGCCTACACCTTGCAGGAAATGCTGACGGTGAAGTCGGACGACGTTGCGGGCCGGACCAAGGTCTACGAGTCGATCGTGAAGGGTGAGGACAACTTCGAGGCCGGCGTGCCGGAATCGTTCAACGTTCTCGTCAAAGAGGTCCGCGGATTGGGCCTCAACATGGAACTCCTGGATGCGGAGGAGGACGAAGGAGGCATCGCGGCGGAGTAATCCGCCCACGCCTTCGGGGCGGTCGCAAGATCGCCCCCCTACCTCACGCGCCTTTAATTTCAAGGATTCGAAATGAACCAGGAACTGACAAACAACCCGTTCAACCCGCTGACGCCGCCCAAGGCGTTTGACGAGATCAAGGTGTCGCTGGCGTCGCCCGAGCGCATCCTGTCGTGGTCGTATGGGGAAATCAAAAAGCCCGAAACGATCAACTACCGTACGTTCAAGCCTGAGCGTGACGGCCTGTTCTGTGCCCGCATCTTCGGGCCGATCAAAGACTACGAATGCCTCTGCGGCAAATACAAGCGGATGAAGTATCGCGGCGTTGTCTGCGAGAAATGCGGTGTGGAAGTCACGCTGCAAAAGGTCCGTCGTGAGCGGATGGGCCACATCGAGCTGGCCGCGCCCGTCGCGCACATCTGGTTCCTCAAGTCGCTGCCGTCCCGCATCGGCCTGATGCTGGACATGACGCTGCGCGATCTTGAGCGGATCCTCTATTTCGAGAACTACGTGGTGATCGAACCCGGCCTGACCGACCTGCAATACGGTCAGTTGATGTCGGAAGAAGAGTTCATGGACGCGCAGGATGCCTATGGCGCCGATGCGTTCCAGGCCAACATCGGTGCGGAAGCCATCCGCGAGATGCTGTCCCAGATCGACCTTGAGTCCGAGGCGCAGAACCTGCGCGAAGATCTTAAGGAAGCGACGGGTGAGCTCAAGCCAAAGAAGATCATCAAGCGTCTGAAGATCGTTGAGTCCTTCCTCGAGTCCGGTAACCGGCCCGAGTGGATGGTTCTGACCGTCGTTCCGGTGATCCCGCCAGAGCTGCGCCCGCTGGTGCCGCTGGATGGGGGCCGTTTCGCGACGTCTGACCTCAACGACCTCTATCGCCGCGTGATCAACCGGAACAACCGTCTGAAGCGCCTGATCGAACTGCGCGCGCCGGACATCATCATCCGCAACGAAAAGCGGATGCTGCAGGAATCTGTCGACGCTCTGTTCGACAACGGCCGTCGGGGCCGCGTGATCACGGGTGCCAACAAGCGCCCGCTGAAATCGCTGTCGGACATGTTGAAGGGCAAGCAGGGCCGTTTCCGCCAGAACCTTCTGGGCAAGCGCGTGGACTTCTCGGGCCGTTCGGTCATCGTGACCGGGCCGGAGCTGAAGCTGCATCAGTGCGGCTTGCCGAAGAAGATGGCGTTGGAGCTGTTCAAGCCGTTCATCTATTCGCGCCTTGAGGCGAAGGGTCTGTCGTCCACCGTGAAGCAGGCCAAGAAGCTGGTCGAAAAGGAACGTCCCGAAGTGTGGGATATCCTCGACGAGGTTATTCGTGAGCATCCGGTCCTTCTGAACCGTGCGCCCACGCTGCACCGTCTTGGCATTCAGGCGTTCGAACCTGTGCTGATCGAAGGCAAGGCGATCCAGCTTCACCCGCTGGTCTGTTCCGCCTTCAACGCTGACTTCGATGGCGACCAGATGGCTGTGCACGTCCCGCTGAGCCTTGAGGCACAGCTTGAAGCCCGCGTTCTGATGATGTCGACGAATAACGTGCTGTCGCCTGCAAACGGCGCACCGATCATCGTTCCGTCGCAGGACATGATCCTGGGTCTCTACTACGTCACGCTGCAGCGTGAGGGGATGCGGGGCGAAGGCATGATCTTCTCGGATGTGGATGAGGTTCGCCACGCGCTCGACGCGGGCGAGGTGCATCTGCACGCCAAGATCCACGCGCGCCTTCCTCAGATTGATGAAGAGGGCAACGAGGTTCTGACGCGGTTTGAAACCACGCCGGGCCGTGTGTTGTTGGGGGCGCTTCTGCCGCTCAACGCCAAGGCGCCGTTTGATCTGGTGAACCGTCTTCTGCGGAAGAAGGAAGTGCAGCAGGTCATCGACACCGTCTACCGGTATTGCGGTCAGAAAGAGTCGGTTATCTTCTGTGACCAGATCATGGGCATGGGTTTCCGTGAAGCGTTCAAAGCGGGCATCTCGTTCGGTAAGGACGACATGGTCATCCCGGACGACAAGTGGGAGCTGGTTGAAGATACCCGCGGTCAGGTGAAGGAATTCGAACAGCAATACATGGATGGCCTGATCACCCAGGGTGAGAAGTACAACAAGGTCATCGATGCTTGGTCGAAAGCGAACGACAAAGTCACGGACGCCATGATGGGCACGATCTCGGCTGCCAAGCGCGCCGAAGACGGGTCCGAGATGGAGCCGAACTCAGTCTACATGATGGCCCACTCCGGTGCGCGTGGCTCGGTCACGCAGATGAAGCAGTTGGGCGGCATGCGCGGCCTGATGGCAAAGCCGAATGGTGAGATCATCGAGACGCCGATCATCTCGAACTTCAAGGAAGGTCTGACCGTTCTTGAATACTTCAACTCCACCCACGGCGCCCGGAAGGGTCTGTCGGATACGGCGTTGAAGACGGCGAACTCGGGCTATCTGACGCGTCGTCTGGTGGACGTGGCGCAGGACTGTATCGTTCGTATGGACGATTGCGGCACCGAAAAGACGATCAAGGCCGAGGCTGCTGTCAATGACGGTGAAGTCGTGGCCTCGCTGGCAGAGCGCATCCTGGGTCGTACGGCCGGGGAAGACGTGCTTGTGCCCGGCACCGATGAGGTGATCGTCGCCAAGGGCGAGTTGATCGACGAACGCAAGGCCGATGCAGTCGAGGCCGCTGGTGTGACCACGATGCAGATGCGCTCCCCGCTGACTTGTGAGGCGGAAGAGGGTGTCTGTGCCACGTGTTATGGTCGTGATCTCGCACGCGGTACGAAGGTGAACACCGGCGAAGCCGTGGGTATCATCGCGGCGCAGTCGATCGGTGAGCCTGGCACGCAGCTGACGATGCGGACATTCCACATCGGCGGTGTGGCCCAGGGTGGTCAGCAGTCGTTCCAGGAAGCCAATGTCGAAGGCAAGATCGAATTCCGCAATCCCAACCTGCTGAAGAACCGTGATGGCCAGACGGTCGTTATGGGGCGCAATATGCAGCTGGCGATTGTGGATGAGCAGGGCGCCGAGCGTGCCTCGTTCAAGCTGGGGTACGGCACCAACGTTCTGGTGACAGACGGGCAGGACATCGCCCGCGGTGATCGCCTGTTCGAATGGGACCCGTATACGCTTCCGATCATCGCCGAGGCCGCTGGTAACGCGAAGTTCGTCGACCTGACCGTGGGCATCTCGCTGCGGGATGAAACGGACGATGCAACCGGCATGACCCAGAAGATCGTCTCGGATTGGCGCACGGCCCCCAAGGGCAATGAGCTGAAGCCCGAGATCATCATCGCGGGTGAAGACGGTGAGCCGATGCGCAACGATCAGGGCAACCCTGTGACCTACACGATGTCGGTCGACGCCATTCTGTCCATCGAAGATGGTCAGACGGTTGAAGCCGGTGACGTGATTGCGCGTATCCCGCGTGAAGGTGCGAAGACGAAGGACATTACCGGTGGTCTGCCGCGTGTGGCCGAACTGTTCGAAGCGCGGCGCCCGAAGGATCACGCCATCATCGCGGAAATCGACGGTTACGTGAAATTCGGCCGCGACTTCAAGAACAAGCGCCGCATCGGCATCGTGCCTGCGGACGAGAGCTTGGAGCCGGTGGAATACATGGTGCCCAAGGGCAAGCACATCCCAGTCGCCGAAGGTGATTTCATCCAGAAGGGTGAATACATCATGGACGGCAACCCGGCCCCGCATGACATTCTTGCGGTCATGGGTGTGGAAGCGCTGGCCGATTACATGATCGACGAGGTGCAGGACGTTTATCGCCTTCAGGGTGTGAAGATTAACGACAAGCACATCGAAGTCATCGTCCGTCAGATGCTGCAGAAGTGGGAGATCCAGGATTCTGGTGAAACCACGCTTCTGAAGGGCGAGCATGTCGACAAGGCCGAGTTTGATGCGGCCAATGAGAAGGCCATCGCTGATGGTCGTCGTCCGGCACAGGGTGAGCCGATCCTTCTGGGGATCACCAAGGCCTCGCTCCAGACCCGGTCGTTCATCTCGGCGGCGTCCTTCCAGGAAACCACGCGCGTGCTGACCGAGGCTTCGGTTCAGGGCAAGAAAGACAAGCTGGTTGGTCTGAAAGAGAACGTAATCGTGGGCCGCCTGATCCCGGCGGGCACCGGTGGTGCCACGCAGAAGGTCGAGCGCATCGCCAAGTCGCGCGACATGGTCGTGATCGAAGAGCAGCAGGCAGCAGCGGCCGAAGCCGCTGCACTGGCCGCCCCGGAAGTGTTCGAGGCAGATGGCGAAGCGCCCGAAGGGGATGCGGCAGAGTAAGCTGTACTGCAAAGACAATTGGAACGCCCCATCGGAAACGGTGGGGCGTTTTCTTTTGCGCTTTCTCAGATTTTGTTTACGTTATGTTCTCAATCGTTTTGGAGGTTCCAATGTCAACCGATGCGCGCCCACCGCTCGACTATCTCGAATTCACGTCCCCCAAGCTTGAGGAAACGCAGGCTTTCTTTGCCGAGGCCTTCGGATGGAGCTTCATCGACTACGGTCCCAACTACCGCGATCTTCAAGGGGCCGGGCTTGGTGGCGGGATCGAGCGCGGGGAACTGCGCGCGCCGTTGCCGGTTCTCAAAGCCGATGATCTGGACGCTATGCTAGAGCGCGTGAAGGCTGCGGGTGCTGAGATCACGAAAGACATCTTCGAATTTCCGGGCGGGCGCAGGTTCCAGTTCCGTGAACCCGGTGGCACCGAGATGGCGGTCTGGACGCCGATTTGAGGGGGGGGGATTCCCCACTCAGCGGAAATTGCTTAACTTCCGCCTCAAGGGCCGGGTAAGGGCGTTTGCATGGCAGTGAACAAGATCATAGGCGTGTGCCGTTTCTCCTACCTCGGGGATGCCGGGTTTCGCACCCTGAACAAGGGCCCGGAAGAGGCGGCGGCGGAGCTTTATGCGCCGGGTCGCATGCAGCGCCGCTTTGCCTATTTTGAGAATATTTGCCTGCCTTCGCTGGATGCCCAGACGGATCAGGACTTTGTCCTGGTGGCTCTCATCGGCGACACGATGCCGTTCCACTTCCGCAAGCGTCTGAAGCGCTTGGCAGAAAAGCATCCATATCTGCGCATCTGTACGTTAGAGGCCGCCGGGCCACTGAATTCCACACGGCGGGCGTTTCGACGTGGTCTGGATGAAGAGGCGGATTTCATCACCGGGTTCCGGTTGGACGACGACGATGCGGTGGGCTGCGACTATATCGAGCGGACGCGCGAGATCTCGGACAACCTCATCAAGCTGAACTGGGCCACTGCCGAGGTGCCGGCTGCCGTCTGCTTCCATCGCGGCATCTACTGGGACATGAAGCGCGACGATGATCAGTTTTGGGATTACTCCGAACCGCAGCCACTCGGGCTGGCCAGCGCGATGATCCATCACCCGGACAGCCAGCATAACATCTACCGCTGGAACCACCGCAAACTGGCCTGCCATGCGCGCTGCTGGATTGACCCGCATGAATACATGTTTGTGCGCACGCTCCATGGACATAATGACAGCGACCGCTCCATCCCGCCCGGGTCGCGTGAGCTTCCGCTGTGGCAAGCACGTAAGCTGTTCCGGGAACGCTTTGGGCTGAACCCCAAGCGGCTTCTGCCGATGATGGAGAAGTTGCAGGAAGAAGGGTCCGGAATGGCGCGCCAATTGGCGGATGAGGCGCGGGCCGACATCGCCAAGGGTGACGGCGAAGAATGAACCCGAACCTTCAGGGCGCGCTCTTCATGATGGGCTCGATGGCGGCGTTCACGATGAACGATGTCTTTGTAAAGCTGCTGGCTGAAACGGTGCCGCTGTTCCAAATCGTATTCCTGCGCGGCATTCTGACAACCTTGCTGTTGGCCGTCACCGTGGCGGCATTCGGGAAGCTGACCTTCCGCATCCCGAAAGGCGACCGCGCGAAGGTGGCCCTGCGGACAGTGTTCGAAGTTTTGACGGTTGTGACGTTCTTGACCGCACTGGTGAATATGGAGCTTGCAAATGCAACCGCGATCCTTGCGGCCCTTCCGCTCGTCGTGACGCTTGGCGCGGCGCTCCTGTTCAAGGAGCCGGTGGGTTGGCGACGCTGGACGGCAATCGCCGTGGGCGCATCGGGCGTGCTGCTGATTGTTCAGCCGGGGACGGACGGTTTCAATGCGTATTCGTTGTTGGCCTTGGTAGCCGTTTTCCTTGTTGCGGGCCGGGACTTGTCCACGCGGGCATTTTCGAACGACGTTCCGCTGATGTCGGTCGCCGTTCTGACCGCAGCGTCTGTTGGCGCCTTTGGCGGGGTTATGTCCTTCACCATCGACTGGGTGCCGATGGACAGTCGGGACATCGCCTATCTTGCGGGTAGCGCGCTCTTCATCATTGGCGGTTACGTCCTGTCGATCTTTGTGATGCGGGTCGGCGATGTCGCCGTGACGTCGCCCTTCCGTTATACGGCACTGGTGTTTGCCCTGATCCTTGGAGTGGTCGTGTTTGCAGAATTCCCCAATGGGCTGGCCCTGACTGGGGCCGCGATCGTTGTGGCGACGGGCGTGTTCACCCTGATCCGCGAACGGCAGGTGGCCCGTGGCTGAGGGGGTTCAGGTTCAGGGGCTGTGCCGGTTCTCTTTCCCGTGCACTGGCGGGTTCAAGAAATACCATGAGAGCCTGGAAGAACGCCGCGCTGCGCTTTACGCGCCGAAGCGGCTGGACGAGCGGACGTTGTGGTTCGAGCACGTGTTCTTGCCGCCCCTGCGCGCGCAGACTGACGCGGATTTCACCATGCACCTGCTGTTGGGGGAGGATTTCCCCGAACCGTGGCGGGGCCGCATCGAGGCCGCGATTAGGGATTGCCCGCAGGTGCAGGCCCATTGGCGCGAGCCAGGGGATCACCGCGCAATCTGCCGAGATGTGATGTGGGGCGGGCGCGATGGAACGCGCGCTGTGGTGGCGGAGTTCAGGCTGGACGATGATGACGCCGTGGCGGTCGATTATGTGCAGCAGCTCAGGCGCAGTTGGAACAAAGTCGGACGGCTGGCGAATTTCGCGGGCCGTGTGGCGCTCGACCACGGTAAGGGTGTGGTGCTGCAAGCCATTGAGGGTGGCCGGATCAAGCCGCAAGTCTTGAACACGCATTGCTGGTCGGCGGGATTGGCGATCTACCTAAAACCTGACGACGAGGCCATTGTGATGGACTTCCCACATCACAAGATCTGGGCACGGGTGCCGTTCGTGAACCTCACCGATTCCGTGATGTTCATTCGCGGGGATCACGATCACAACGATGCGCGCACGCCCTTTGCGGCAGGCCAGCCGGTGCCAGTGCCTGACGATGAGATTGCGCCCATGATCCAAAGGCGTTTCGCTATTGATTTACCGGCATTTCAGGCCGAGTGGCGCACGCTGACCGCCGAGTAAACCGGCGCTGTTGACAGCCCATCGGGGACCCCCTATACCCCGCGCCACTTGGCCCGGATGCCCGTGCGCGTCCTTTGTGGCTGAAATACAGATCTGAGTGGCCACGATCCGGGCGATTTTGCAGCCCCGATCCTCTGGAAATTCCTCCGCAGCGTCCTCCAGGTAGGGAAGGGATGCGTGCGGTTTTGGTGTTTTTTGCGTGCCAAGGCCACGCATGGCAAGGGACACCGCCGACATGATGAGAACGACAGACGGGGATCCCGAATGCCAACTATCCAACAGCTGATCCGCAAACCGCGGCAGCCCAAAGTAAAACGCTCGAAGTCGCAGCACCTCGAGAGCTGCCCGCAAAAGCGCGGCGTATGCACCCGCGTGTATACGACGACGCCGAAGAAGCCGAACTCCGCTATGCGGAAAGTTGCGAAGGTCCGCCTGACCAACGGCTACGAGGTGATCAGCTACATCCCTGGTGAAAGCCACAACCTTCAGGAGCACTCCGTGGTCCTGATCCGCGGCGGTCGTGTGAAAGACCTTCCCGGTGTGCGCTACCACATCCTGCGGGGTGTTCTCGATACGCAGGGCGTCAAGGATCGTCGCCAGCGTCGTTCGAAATACGGCGCCAAGCGTCCGAAGTAAGAGGATTTATAGATGTCCCGCCGTCACGCCGCTGAAAAGCGCCAGGTGCTGCCCGACGCAAAGTTCGGTGACACCGTCCTGACCAAGTTCATGAACAACCTGATGATCGACGGTAAGAAGTCGGTCGCAGAAAAGATCGTCTACAACGCGTTCGACCGCGTCGAGGCCAAGCTGAAGCGCGCGCCCGTGGAAGTTTTCCACGAAGCGCTCGACAACGTGAAGCCCGCCGTTGAAGTCCGCTCGCGCCGCGTAGGTGGTGCCACTTATCAGGTGCCCGTCGACGTGCGCCCTGAGCGCCGCGAAGCGTTGGCGATCCGCTGGTTGATCAACGCCAGCCGCGCGCGCAACGAGAACACCATGGAAGAGCGTCTGGCCGGTGAGCTGATCGACGCCGTCAACTCCCGTGGTGCCGCCGTCAAGAAGCGCGAAGACACCCACAAGATGGCCGACGCCAACCGCGCGTTCAGCCACTACCGCTGGTAAGACCTTGGCGGCCCCGCATCCCCGGGGCCTCCTCCGTTTTCAAACTCAAGCCTGAGGATACCTCACATGGCACGCGAATATCCGCTGGAGCGTTACCGCAACTTCGGGATCATGGCCCACATTGATGCGGGCAAGACCACCTGTTCCGAACGCATCCTGTACTACACCGGCAAATCCCACAACATCGGTGAGGTGCACGATGGTGCAGCCACCATGGACTGGATGGAGCAGGAGCAGGAACGCGGCATCACCATCACCTCCGCTGCGACGACCACCTTCTGGGAACGCACCGAGGACGGCCAGACTGCCGACACCGAAAAGCACCGTCTGAACATCATCGACACCCCCGGCCACGTGGACTTCACCATTGAAGTTGAGCGTTCGTTGGCGGTTCTCGACGGTGCAGTCTGCGTGCTCGACGCCAATGCTGGTGTTGAGCCTCAGACCGAAACCGTTTGGCGTCAGGCCGACCGCTACAAGGTTCCGCGCATCGTGTTCGTCAACAAGATGGACAAGATCGGCGCTGACTTCTTCAACTGTGTCCACATGATCGAAGACCGCACCGGCGCGCGTGCCGTGCCTGTTGGTATTCCAATTGGTGCCGAGACCGAGCTGGAAGGCCTGATCGACCTCGTGACCATGGAAGAGTGGCTGTGGCAGGGCGAAGACCTTGGTGCATCCTGGGTGAAGGCGCCGATCCGCGCTGACCTCAAGGACATGGCCGACGAATGGCGTGGCAAGATGATCGAAGCGGCCGTCGAAATGGACGACGACGCGATGATGGAATACCTCGAAGGCAACGAGCCTGACGTGCCGACCCTCCGCGCACTGCTGCGCAAGGGCACGCTCGACATGGCGTTCGTGCCGGTTCTGGGCGGCTCTGCGTTCAAGAACAAAGGTGTTCAGCCGCTGCTCAACGCTGTGATCGACTATCTGCCGAGCCCGCTCGACGTGGTGGATTACATGGGCTTCAAGCCCGGCGACGAGACGGAAACCCGTGACATCGCCCGCCGCGCGGACGACAACATGGCCTTCTCGGGCCTTGCGTTCAAAATCATGAACGACCCGTTTGTGGGCTCTTTGACGTTTGTCCGGATCTACTCCGGCCAGCTGAAGAAGGGCGACTCCATGCTCAACTCCACCAAGGAGAACAATGAGCGCGTGGGCCGCATGATGATGATGCACTCCAACAACCGCGAAGAGATCGAAGAGGCATTTGCCGGCGACATCATCGCGCTGGGTGGTCTGAAGAACACCACGACCGGGGACACGCTTTGCGACAAGGCAGATCCGGTGGTTCTGGAAACGATGACCTTCCCCGATCCGGTGATCGAGATCGCGGTTGAGCCCAAGACGAAGGGCGACCAGGAGAAGATGTCCCAGGGTCTAGCCCGTCTGGCAGCCGAAGATCCGTCCTTCCGTGTGGAAACTGACCTTGAGTCCGGTCAGACCATCATGAAAGGCATGGGCGAACTTCACCTCGACATCCTCGTCGACCGTCTGAAGCGCGAGTTCAAGGTCGAAGCCAATATCGGTGCACCCCAGGTGGCTTACCGTGAGACCATCTCTCACGCGGTTGAGCACACCTACACCCACAAGAAGCAGTCGGGTGGGTCTGGTCAGTACGCCGAGGTCAAGCTGGAAATCAGCCCGACCGAGCCCGGCGAAGGTTACTCGTTCGAAAGCCGCATCGTCGGCGGTGCCGTGCCGAAGGAATATATCCCTGGCGTGGAAAAGGGCATCAACTCGGTCATGGATAGCGGCCCGCTGGCTGGCTTCCCTGTGATCGACTTCAAGGTGGCCCTGGTCGACGGTAAGTTCCACGACGTGGACTCCAGCGTTCTGGCCTTTGAAATCGCAGCCCGCATGGGCATGCGCGAAGGCATGAAGAAGGCCGGTGCCAAGCTGCTCGAGCCGATCATGAAGGTCGAGGTGATCACGCCGGAAGAGTATACCGGCGGTATCATTGGCGATCTGACCTCGCGTCGCGGTCAGGTGCAGGGGCAGGATACGCGCGGCAATGCCATCGCGATCGACGCCTTCGTGCCGCTGGCCAACATGTTCGGCTATATCAACACGCTGCGTTCGATGTCTTCGGGCCGCGCGCAGTTCACGATGCAGTTCGACCATTACGAGCCGGTTCCGAACAACATCTCGGATGAGATCCAGGCGAAATACGCATAACGGCGGGGCGGTGACGCCGCCCGCCCCACCCATAGGCATCCGTTTGGGTGCCGAAGAACTTCAAGGAGGCCATCATGGCAAAGGAAAAGTTTGAACGTACGAAGCCGCATGTGAACATCGGCACGATTGGTCACGTTGACCACGGCAAGA
>CANLEH010000009.1 GCA_947489665.1 uncultured Roseicyclus sp.
CATGGCAAAGGAAAAGTTTGAACGTACGAAGCCGCATGTGAACATCGGCACGATTGGTCACGTTGACCACGGCAAGACGACGCTGACGGCTGCGATTACGAAGCAGTTTGGCGACTTCAAGGCGTATGACGAGATTGACGGCGCGCCGGAAGAGAAAGCGCGCGGGATCACGATCTCGACGGCGCACGTGGAGTATGAGACCGACGCGCGCCACTACGCGCACGTCGACTGCCCCGGCCACGCCGACTACGTGAAGAACATGATCACCGGTGCCGCCCAGATGGACGGCGCGATCCTGGTGGTGAACGCGGCTGACGGCCCGATGCCGCAGACGCGTGAGCACATCCTTCTGGGCCGCCAGGTTGGCATCCCGAAGATGGTCGTGTTCATGAACAAGGTGGACCAGGTCGACGACGAAGAGCTGCTCGAGCTTGTCGAGATGGAGATCCGCGAACTGCTGTCGTCCTACGACTATCCGGGCGACGACATTCCGATCGTTGCGGGCTCTGCGCTCGCCGCGCTGGAAGGCCGTGACGCGAATATCGGCGAAGAGAAAATCGCCGAGCTGATGGCGGCTGTCGACGAGTATATCGACACGCCTGAGCGTGCTGTGGACCAGCCGTTCCTGATGCCGATCGAAGACGTGTTCTCGATCTCTGGCCGCGGCACGGTTGTGACCGGCCGGGTCGAGCGTGGCGTGATCAACGTGGGCGACGAGATCGAGATCGTGGGCATCCGCGACACGTCGAAGACGACCTGCACGGGCGTTGAGATGTTCCGCAAGCTGCTGGACCGCGGTGAAGCCGGCGACAATATCGGCGCGCTGCTGCGTGGTGTGGACCGTGACGGTGTTGAGCGGGGCCAGGTGCTCTGCAAGCCCGGCTCGGTGACGCCGCACACGAAGTTCGAGGCCGAAGCCTACATCCTCACCAAAGAGGAAGGTGGCCGCCACACGCCGTTCTTCGCCAACTACCGCCCCCAGTTCTACTTCCGCACGACGGACGTGACGGGCACGGTTGAGCTGCCGTCGGGCACCGAGATGGTGATGCCGGGCGACAACCTGAAGTTCAACGTGGAACTGATCGC
>CANLEH010000010.1 GCA_947489665.1 uncultured Roseicyclus sp.
GGCTTAACCCCTCTGCTCAACCTTGAGCACGCAAGGCCTCTCAAGCAAAAGGCCCCGCCGGTGGGGCGGGGCCTTTCGATAGTCTCAACCGTCGGCGGCACCGGGTTCTCGGGATCATTTGGCTTCGCCAAATAACCCTGCCACCCGGCACCTTCTGGCGATCGTTTCCTAAATCATTCAATGATTTTGGAAACGACGCCTGCACCAACCGTCCGGCCGCCTTCGCGGATGGCAAAGCGCAGGCCGTTCTCCATGGCGATCGGGGCGATCAGTTCCACGTTGAACTTCAGGTTGTCGCCCGGCATCACCATCTCGGTGCCCGACGGCAGCTCAACCGTGCC
>CANLEH010000011.1 GCA_947489665.1 uncultured Roseicyclus sp.
ATTTCTCGCGCTTCCGTGTATGGAATGCGAGGCCGCTCCCCCTCATATTCATCTCATCGGACGGCCACAGAGGCTCTCCACCGAAACCAACCCGGGCCCCCTCCCAAATCAGGCCCACACACAAAACTGAGTAGGACCAGTACAATGAAAAAGATCGCTCTTATCGCCGCCGTCGCCGCCACCGTTGCCGCCCCGGCCTT